>NZ_QDGZ01000001.1 GCF_003076135.1 Nocardioides gansuensis
GGCTCATGTGCTGCTCCCGCCTGTGTTCGCTCCGGAGTGGACGTCGAGGCGGGCATTGCTACTACGAGCAGGGCAGTCCCTTCTTGGGCCACACCTCGTCACGGTGCCCGGCAGGCGGCAGACCGATGGCGAGCCACACCCGGAAACGGGTGGGCAGCCCAATAGAGAGCGAACCCGCCGGGCACCTGGACCGAGTCTGGCCAGACACCGGCCCTACGGGAATCGTCTAGTAGCCCAGAGTGTCGCATCGCCTAGGGCGAAGTGCTGCGTTTGCTGGTTCTATCGCCTTTGTAGCCTGTCGTGGGGCCGCAGAACATCCCGAAAGGCCGCCCGCTTGTGAGCGATGATCGGCAACGTGGCGCAGCGTGCCGTTACTCGGACCGGAGGTATTCGGCGAACCTCTCGGATTCCGGCTACCACCCCCAGCGGCTCTCGCTGAGGGACACCTGCCGGGCGACGCCGGCGACCGTTCGGAGGGCGAACTTCAACTTCCCCTCCTCGATCGGGTCGCTCGGGTTGCCCACGTCGTCGGCGAGGATGAGCTCGCGTGCCTTGAGGTCGTCGATGAGCAACTCGAACGCAGGTTCTGCCCGGCGGGCGTAGAACGACGCGAAGCTCGGATACTGGTTGTGCTTGCATAACCATCAGTGCCTGCCTGGTAACAGCCCTGCCGGTGTTCATTCGCCGGGAAGGGTGTCGCCCAAGGCGGCGGCCCGCCTCATGCCGCGATCGCGCGTGAAAGCGGGATCGGATTCGTCATCCGATGTCGCGTGGCGCCCGGGTCGAGCTCCCTCAGGAGAGCGCACTGATCGGGCTTCAGCACTCTGGTGTCAGGCTGCATGCAAGCGGCCAGCAAGCGACGACTTGGTTTGGGTTACCCCGGTCGCGCCCGCGCCCCTCACTATTCCTAGCGCAAGCGCGCGTGACCCTGGCCCGAGGCGAAGCGGCGGAGCCCGTCGAGGTCGGTCACAACGATCCTGCGGCGCATCGTCCTGATCAGGCCTCTGGTTCGTAGTGTCCCCAATCCTCGAACAGCCGAGTCGCGCGAGCAGGAGATCAGCCCTGCCAGCTCCTCCTGCGTCAACGGGAAGGCGACGTCGATGCCGGATTCGCCTGCCATGCCATACCGGTCGGCGAGCTCGATGAGATAACTTGCGAGACTGCGTCCCACGTCCATGGACGCGGAGGCCTCGCGACGACGATCCGCCGAGATCAACCGGCCGACCAGAACCCGCATCAGCGCCAGCGCCAAGGCGGGATGGGAGGTCAGCGCGGTCATGAATCTCTCTCCAGCGATGACCAGACAATCCAGTCTCTGGACGGCAACGTTGCCCGCCATCCGAACCGACGCGCCGCCCTCGATGATCTCGAACTCACCGAGGAGGTCACCCGGGCCTAACAACGACAGAACGACCTCGCGGCCCTCCGGAGTGTCGACGGTGACCTTGACCAGGCCCGAGATCACGAGGAACACCGTGTCGCTGTGATCCCCCTGCACGATCGGCCTGGCTCCTGCACGGAAGGTCCTGGGCTCACCGAGCGAAAGCAGGAACTCCCGGTCGGCCGTGTCGAGCATGCCGAGGAACGAGCGGTGGTCAACAGACGCCGCAATGGCCACCTGGTCAGCGTAGTAGTGCATCCGGAGGTTTCCGGGTTCAGTGCGTGCCAACCGATCCATGATCCGCACAGCCGCTGTCGAGAATCCACGCGGTCAGGTTGGGGGAGTAGTCGACTCCGTGACCTCCGTAGGCACCGGGTGGCACCCGATCTCGCCGGATGGCCACGACGCGGTCGCCGATGATGTACACCGCAGGGTTGGACTCGCGAGGTGACGAACCGGACTCATCTGATCGAGGGTGGGCTGCGACCGGTGCGGTCAGCATCGCGGCGCCGAGGGCAATCACAGCACCGACTGCTGCGGCAGACAGCCAGCGCGGACGAGGGTTCGGCTTCATCGTCATCACTCCTTGGCCTGGATGAATCCTGCGTTCTTGATGGCCAGAATGCGTGCGCCCCAACTCGGTGTCTGCCGCAAATGACGCGGACCGAGTGCGTCATTTCCGCCACTCGGCAGAACCGAAAGGCCAGGAGCCGTCAACAGTGCTGACAGACTCCTCAACAACGTCACCTAGAAGGGGTGTCCCTTCGAGCGAGTGCACCTGACGCCACCGAGGTGCGTCCTACCGCCGCGTGTGACTGTCAAGCGCGAGAGGCCACCCGGCCCGGCACTCCGGTCCGTTCGTCCCGCATGCGGAACCTCTGCAGGACCCTCGATCACGCTCGGAACTGCGCTTGGCCGTCGTCCCGCAGGGGATCCCTTGCGGGACGGCCTGCGCGGGGCACCTCCCACCGCGTCGCACGGCTGGGCGCCCCGCACGCCGGTTCCGTGACTGAAACTGCTGCGCCCACTCCAGAATGATGCCGTACCCCACTCAGAAAGACTTGGCGCCGTTCATCGGTGCCATTCCCAGGGGCCCGCCCCTGGTCCCGGCGCACATGGCTGGGCCTGAAGTCGTGGGGATCAGATGTCCGTATCGTGTGGATTGTGGATGCTGACCTACGCGCGGCCGTGGCCAAGTCGCACCTGCACGCGCTGGCACCCGACGTACTGGAAGGGCTGATGGCCGGGGCGGTTCGTACCAGGATTCCGGCCGGGTCGGTCACCCACCGGGAAGGCGAGCAGGGCGCGCACCTCGAGTTGGTGATCTCCGGTCTCGTCCGGGTCTTCGTCACCGCGCCGGACGGTCGCACCATGACCGTCCGCTACTGCCGGCCGGGCGCACTGATCGGCGTCGCGTCCTTGTTCGCGGCCGGGTTTGCGCTGCCGGCCGCGATCCAGCCGCTGGTGGACACCGAGGTTCTCAGGATGTCTTCGACCATGGCGCGCCGAATGGCGGAGCGTGATGTGCGGGTGGCACTGGCCTTCCTCGGCGAGCTCAGCGAGAGGGTCATGAGCTTCATCCACGAGATCCCCGGCAGCGCCTTCGCAACCGTGCGGCAGCGGGTGTCCCGGCACCTGCTCGACCTCGCCGTCCAGCGGGAACCGGGACGCGACCGCGGAACCCAGATCATCGTCCCGGTCAGCCAGCAGGAGTTGGCCGATGCCGTGGGGACGGTGCGCGAGGTCGTCGTGAGAGTGCTGCGGGAACTGCGCCAAGAGGGCCTAGTACGGACCGAGCGCGACCAGATCGTGATCCTCCACCCGGCACGGCTCGTGGCAATGCAGGGATGGAACCCAGGTTCCTGACAACCTCTGCCCCGCGGGCCGACACTCGGTCCATGATCACATCGACCAGGCCCCAGCAAGTCCTCCTCGAGCCGCTTGCCGTCGATGTGTTCGCGACGACGCTCCGCGGTGAGCTCATCCCCCCAGGTGACCCCAGCTACGAGCAACACCGCAGGGTCTGGAACGGCTCCATCGACCGGCATCCCGGTCTGATTGCGCGCTGCGCCGGCATCGCTGATGTCCGGTCGGCCATCCGGTTCGCCCGGGAGCAAGGGCTGCTGGTCGCCGTACGAGGTGGAGGGCACAGCTTTCCCGGTTACTCGGTCTGTGACGGCGGCATGGTGATCGACCTGTCCCTGATGAAGGGGATCCGGGTCGATCCCGAGGCTCGTACCGCGCGCGTCCAGGCCGGGGCGCTGCTAGGCGAGCTGGACCGGGAGACACAAGAGTTCGGGCTCGCCGTCACCACGGGCATCGTCACCCACACCGGCGTCGCCGGCCTGACCCTGGGCGGCGGCCTCGGTTGGTTGCAGCGCAAGCACGGGCTGATGATCGACAACCTGCTCTCGGTCGACGTGGTCACCGCGGACGGCGAGTTCGTGACGGCAAGCCAGTCGCGCAACGCCGACCTGTTCTGGGGCCTGCGCGGAGGCGGCGGCAACTTCGGCATCGCGACCGAGTTCGAGTTCCGGCTGCACCCGGTCGGGCCCGACATCTTCGCGGGGCCGGTCTTCTGGGCGATGGAGGATGCGCCGGAGGTGCTGCGGTTCTACCGCGACTGGATCGCGGATTGCCCAGACGAGTTGATGACGATCGTCGTGCAGCGGCGGGCCCCCGACCTGCCCGTCATCCCCCGCGACCTAGTGGGGCGGCACATGATCGCCGTTGTGGCCTGCCACGTGGGCACGGTGAACGACGGCGAACGGGTTATGCGCCCGCTGAAGTCCTTCGGCCGGCCGCTGCTCGACCTCTGCCAGCCCAAGCCGTACCTGGTCCACCAGTCGATGTTCGATCCCAGCTACCCGCACGGCTGGTGGTACTACGTCCGAGCCTGCGACGTCGCCGAGCTCACCAACGACGTGATCGACATCATGGCCGAACACGGCCGGCGGATCGTTTCACCGATCTCGAGTATCGGTCTGTGGCAGATGGGCGGAGCGGTCGCCCGCGTCCGCGACGAGGACACCGCCTTCAACGGCCGCGGAGCCGGCTTCACGTTCAACATCAACGGGAACAGCTACACAGCGGACGGCTTCGACGCCGAGCGAGAGTGGGCGCGCGACTACTGGTCGGCGCTCGCGCCGTACCACTCCAGCGTCTACGTCAATTTCCTGATGGACGAGGGCAAGGGGCGGGTGCGTGAGGCGTACGGGCCGGCGAAGTACGACCGGCTGACGACGCTCAAGCGCCGGTACGACCCCGACAACGTCTTCCGACTCAACCAGAACATCCCGCCCGCCCCCTGAGGCACGACCTCAGCCTGACACCTCCCGCCCCTCGCCGCCGGAGAATTTCCCCCGGGGCTCGATCAACTCCGACCTGCATTCTTGGTTAATCTCCAACACGCGTGGCTCGGCGTTCGCAGCGTCCTCATCGAGCACCTCAACACCAGCCTGCCCGGATCGGAGCCGTAGGAGAAGACAACAAGGTGCCGCGTATACCGTCCCGGAGACGCGGCAATGCATGTCCGCGACTACCGTCCGGTGCGCCCATATCACCGCCATTGGGCGTGGTAGAGGTGCCGGAGTCTGTTACTCGCTCCCCCGCTTTGCCTCGGACGGGTCTACGTGAACGAGCTACCGCCGATACCACAGGCGTCAGGATTTCGGACCCGGTTGACCGCACCGGAAACCGTCGATGCCTTAGGTCGATAAGGGCCTCATCCGGCCCCTTGCGGATGTTGACCGCGGTGAAGAAAACCACTCTTGCTGGAACTGCAAGAACGCTCGCCAGAGTGCACCCGATCCGGCGCCGAGTCTCGAGCCGCCCCTCGCATGCGTTGGGCCTCCAGCGCCCCGGGGGCGTAAGGAACTCCGCGTCAGTTCGCCACTGACTAGGTCCTTGCGTGACTAGGTCCTTGCGGCGCGGACACTCGGTGATCCAGTTGAGAGGGCAGGATCTGTTCGCGGTCCGACAGCGAAGGCCGCCACGCCCTCGGGGCCGAAGATTTCCACGACCGGTCCGTCCACCAGGAGACGCACCGGTCCTCCCCTGCAGGGCATAGTCCAGCGCTGCGAGTCGATCTCGACAGCCAGGACGTCGTCGTCGAGCTGGAGGTTTGCGCGGCCGATCCTGCGGGCTGTGCCGGGGGGCAGGGGCTCGGCGGCGAACGCGACAACGGGATGCGGCTCTGCGAGCAGCCGGTCGCCCTGCAAGCTGAGGACATGGGAGACCGAATGGGCTCCGGCCCAGCCTCGCTCGGGGTCCACGACGTCGCGGAGCCAGTGGAGCAGGCAGGGCCGGCCGTCGTTATCTGTGAAGGCCGAGCCTGCGTAGTGACCGGGTCCGTAGGTCAGTCGGCGCCACGCCCTAGGCATGAATTTCCCGTCGACCAGGTCTCCCACGGCGTACGCCTCATAGCGGGTCTGGTGTTCCGCCCACACGGACACGACCAGCACCCAGGCGCTCCCGACTTGGAACAGCTGCGGGCACTCCCAGACTGTGCCCGTCCACACCGGGTCAACGCTGCTGCTCGGCCGGGACGCAAGGACGCCGACGTAACTCCACGTATCAAGGTCCGGCGAGGTCCAGCTCAGCGCCAGGGCCGTGCCGTCGGGCGTGCCTGCGCCGACAAGCATCCGCCACTGGTGACCGTCATGCAGCACATACGGATCGCGGAAGGCAGCAAGTCGTAGGCCCTCGGGCGGTGCTGCGACCGTGGCCTCCTTGTGCCACACGTTCCAGGAAGGGTCGGCGGGACGTGCCGCTCTCACGACGCCGATCTGCGGGTGGTCGACTCGTACGGCCGTGTAGAACATGCGGCCGTCACCGGAGTCGGTGCGCACGACGCTTCCCGACCAGATGCCACCGTCGATGTCATCTGGCGACAGGACGACCTCGTGCTCGGTCCAACGCAGGAGGTCGTCGCTGACGGCGTGGCCCCAGTGCTGTTCGGGTGCCCAGCTCACTTGCCCGGGAAGGTGCTGGAAGAACAGGTGGTAGCGGCCGTCGTGCCAGGTCACGCCGTAGGGATCGTTGATCCAGCCACTGGTCGGCGTGAAGTGGAAGCGTGGGCGGTTGCTGCCGCTCACACTGACTCCCGGATGATGATCGGGCATTCGATGACGTGGCGAAGCAGTCCTGGTGGCTCACCGGTGTCGATCCCGAGCAGCACCTGGACGGCGCGCACGCCGATCTCGTAGTGGGGAAGCGCCACGGTCGTCAGTGGGGGCCGGAGATGACCGGAAATGATCTCCTGGTTGTCGAATCCCACGACCGCCATGTCCGTCGGCACTCGGAGGCCCCGCTCACGCAGGGCGTCGTACAGGCCCATGGCAACTCGGTCGTTGTAGCAGAACACCGCCGTGGGCCGCTGTTCAATCTCGACCAGCTTGTCCCCTGCAATCGAGCCGCTCTCTTGGTGGCTCCCCAGTGTGAGGACCAGGTTCTCGTCGAATGGGATGCCGGCGGCCTCCAATGCGATGCGGTACCCCTGGAGTCGGCCCTTGGTCGCTGGGGCGTCCTCGACGGAGTTTACGAACGCAACCCGGCGGTGTCCGGCGGCGAGCAGCACTTCGGTCGCAGTCCGCCCGCCTTGGACCTCGTCGGGAACCACGCACGGCGCGACCGCGCCCTCCGCATAGCAGTTTGCCAGCACCACCGACGCGTTCCCTAGGGATGGGGGCAGCTCCACTTCCCGGTGGTAGTAGGTCGAGTAGAGAATGCCGGCGACCTGGTGCTCGAGCAGCATGCGCAGCGCCTGCACCTCGACCTCGGGTTCCTCGTCGGTGTTAGTCACCAGCAGTACGTAGCCGTGCCGCCAGGCCTCATCCTGCGCGCCCTGGATCAGCTGGCCGGCGAAGGGTGTGGTTGCGATGGCGTCGGCTACCACCCCGATGAAGCGTGAGCTGCCAGAGCTCAGGCTCTTGGCCAGCGCATTGGGTCGGTATCCCAGCTCGCGGACAGCGGCCCAGACCCGCTCGCGTGTGGCGGCGCTGATCCGCATGGCGTGCTTGTTGTTGATGACGAACGAGACCGTGGCCGAGGAGACCTCGGCCAACCTTGCTACGTCGGCGATAGTTGCGCGGCGGGTGTGGTGACCGTCCTGGGCCTTGCCACTCCCCGACGATTCAGCGTTCGTCATCGCCTCCACCCTCCCATGCGGCGTCCGGGGACATGTTGGATCATCCTTTGGTCGCACCGCTCTCGAGGCCGTAGATGATCGCCTTGTTCAGCACCAGGAAGATGAGCAGCAGGGGCGTGACGGTGACACACACTGCCGCGAACGTCGCCGTCCAGTCCATCGATCCCATCGCGCCCATGTAGTTCTGCAACCCCAGGGGGATCGTCTTCAGGTTCTCGCTCAGCACGAAGGTGTTGGCAAATACGAAGTCGTTCCAGATGAAGATGCTGTTGACGAACACCACCGTGATGACGGTGTTGGACGACAGCGGCGCGGTGATCTGCAGAAAGATCCGATACGGCCCGGCACCGTCCAGCTCCGCCGCCTCGTAGGTCTCGCGCGGAATGTAGGAGTAGAAGGACGAGAAGAGGTACACCGACATCGGCAACGAGAACCCGGCCAACGGCAGGATCATCGATTGATAGGTGTCAAGCAGGCCCACCCGTGAGTAGGTGATGAAGAGCGGCACGAGCGCGACGTGCACCGGCACGATGATGCCGATAAGGAACAGGCCCAGGACCACCTTGCTGCCGCGGAACCCGAGCACGGTCAGGGCATAGGCCGCCATCATCCCCAGGCCCACGATGAGCACGTTCGACACGACGGTCACGACCAGGCTGTTGATGATGAAGGTCGGCAGCGGCGCCATCTCCCACGCGCGGCGGTAGTTCTCCAGCGTCAGGTCCGTGGGCAGCGAGAATGGGTTGCCCGCCGCGAATTCACCGGCTGGCCGGAGGCTCGTCAGGAAGACCCACACCAATGGGTAGATCTGCACCAGAACGATGGCAGTGACCAGCGCCGGCGCTGCTCGGCGCGCCACGTGGAGACGCCTGCGACCGGCCGGCACCGGCACGCGTGTCTCGCTCCGCAGGGAGGCTGAGGGGGCGACCTGGACGCTCACGATGCATCCCTTCCGGTGCGGCGGACACCAAGAATGAGGGCGACCGCGACGATGCACTGCAGCACGATGAAGACTGACAACGTGCTGGCATAGCCGAAGTCAGTGTTCGTGAATGCCGTCTTGTACATGTAAGTCGTCAGGAGCTCCGACGCGTGACCGGGGCCGCCGTTGGTGAGCAGGTACGGGATGTCGAATCCGCGGAGGCTGTACGTCGCGGCCATGATGGCCGTGGTCAGGAACACCGGCCGGATGTAGGGAAACCGGATCTGGGTGAAGACCCGCCACTCTGAGGCGCCGTCAAGCCTCGCGGCCTCCTCGAGCTCTTTCGGCACGGCGATCAGCGCGGCGTACAGGATGAGCATGTACAGACCCGCGAACCGCCATCCCTCCGGCGCGGAGACGGCCACCAGGACGGTGTCCAGGTCCGACAAGAAGGGGCGCTGCAGGACGTCGAGGCCCACGGCCCCGAGTGCTGCGTTCACGAGGCCGAGCGGCTCCAGCGAGTAGATGCGACGGAACATCAACGCGATCGCCACCGTCGAGACGATCGCCGGCAGCAGGTAGACCGTCTTCACCAGCTCGCGCCCACGGCTGATGTACGTCAACAGGTTGGCCAGCATGAGCGCCACGACGAGCTGGAAGAAGAGGCTGACCGCCAGGTAGACAAGCCCGTGACCGGTTGCGGTCCAGAAGATGTCGTCGCTGAAGAGCATCTGTCGGTAGTTGTCCAGTCCAACAAAGCGCATGTCCGACAGTCCGTCCCACTCGAACAGGCTGAGAACGAGTGAGTACAGGATCGGTCCGACGACAGCGAGAAGGTACAGCCCGAGCGGCGGCAGTAGGAACACGACCACGGCAGTTCGCTGCTTGGTCCTGAGCATCGTTTTCGTTCCCTTCGGGATCGAGGCGTAAGGCGTACGCTCCGGCGTCTGGGGCGGGCGAGTTGCGGTCGCCCGCTCCAGACGTCCGTGAGCCGGGCGAGCTATTCCGCGTTCTCCTTGATCGTCTCGTCGACGATCGTCAGGAACTCCTCCGCCGTGATCTCACCTTGGGCAAGGAGGGTCAGCTCCTGCTGCAGGCGGGTGTTGGACGTGGGATCGAGCTGCGTGTCCCACGGCATGGCGGTCTCGTCGCCGAGATTGTCCAGCTCCGCGACCACCTTGTCGTACAGCGGCGAGGCACCCTCAGGCTTCGTCGTCTCCACATTCGTCGTCGGACTGAACCGGCCCTGCGCGGCGTAACGCTCCGGGTACTCCTGCAGCACGTAGGTGACGAAGTCCTTGACGAGCGGGTCGAAGGTGCGGGAGCTGAGTGCCGTGCCGATACCGGAGACGACGGTGTAGTCGTTGTCGTCGGTCACGGCACCGTCGACGGTGGGCAGCGTGAAGTAGTCCACGGCTCCCTCGGTCTCAGGGGGCAGTGGCCCCGCCAGCGTCGGCAGCTCCCAGGTGCCGATCTGGTAGATCGCTGCCTTCCCCGTCGTGAACAGGTCGCGTGCGTCGGTGTAGCCGGTTGACGAGAAGCCCTCGGGGAAACAGCCCGCCTGGCCAAGCTCGTAGATCCACTCAGCAGCGGCCCGGCCGGGCTCCTCGGTGATCGACGCCTCCCCCTTCTTCAGCTCCTTGACGTAATCCGGCCCGGCAAGGCGGAACGGGTAGTAGGACAGGTAGCGCTCCAGCGGCCACTGGTCCTGGCCATCCAGAGCTATGGGGACCACCCCTGCGTCCCGCAGCGGGCCACAGACATCCACGAGGTCGTCGAGCGTCGCGGGAACCTCCACGCCGGCCTTCTCGAAGAGCTTGGTGTTGTACCAGAAGAACTCCGCCTCGAACTCGAAGGGCAACATGAACAGGCCACCGTCGTCGAAGCGCTGGTAGTCAAGGGCGAGCGGCCGATAGTCGTCGAGCATGTCGAGCGACTCCAGCAATGCCTCGACGTCGACCATGTCACCCCGCTGCCGCAGCTTGTCGGCGAACGGCGTGGCGTCGGTGTCGAAGAAGTCCGGCAGCTTGTTGGCGGTGGCGAGGGTCTCGAACTTCTGCAGGTATGAGGGCCTGTCGGGCGTCGTGATCAGGTTCAGGGAGAAGCCCGGATGCTCCTCGGCGTAGTCGGCGGCGATCTCCTCGATCGTGGCAATGACCGCGCCATCGGCGGGGCGGGACAGCAGCCACGAGACCTCGCGCGGCTCGATCTCCCCCGTGACCTTGCTCGGATCGGTCTCCCCGCCCGCTCCCGCCCCATTGCAGGCCGAGAGGGCCAGGGCCATCGCGGCCGCCAGCGCCCATCGCGTGTGCTTCATGTCGTTTCCTCCATCAGTTCTCTCACAAGTGGCACGCCGGGTCGGCGCGTAGACCGGGTCAAGGGGCGCAGCCGCACGCTGACGTCCGTGAAGGTCGCCTGACCCTCGGTGACGAACAGCCCGAGCCCGCCGTCGCGTCGGTCGTACATGCGGCCGCTCATGGCGACCCGTTCGTCCAGGTAGGCGACGAAGGCGGTGCCGTCGACCAGCACCTCCAGCCGATGGGTGCCGGGCGTCAGGTCCGCGGCACGTTCCAGCTCAAGGACCTGCGGCACATCGCCGCCGATCTGCCACTGAGCCTCACCTGTGTGCTGCCGCGGCCAACGGTCGAATGTGATTCGCCCGTCTCGTGGTTCGAGCCGGACCGCGTAGCCCTCGTCGCCATCGTCGCTCGCGCGGAGAAGGACCCCCACCGCACTGGTTCCCGCGGCGACTTCGATGTCAGCCGAGAGCAGGAACTGGTCCGGCAAATCTTCTGCGACCGCGCAGGCGTGTCCGTCCGGCACCGACACGCGCAATCCCTCGTCGTGGCTGGACCATGCCCCGAGCACAGCCGTGAACCCCACTTCGACCGTCTCGGTGAACGAGTCCCTGATCGTCGCCGGGAGACGAAAGTCGAGCGTCCCGTCCTGGCGCTGGACGACCTGATGGACGGCCAGCTCTCCCGCCCACTCCCAGGCTCCGTCATCGCTGAGACCGAGCCGTGTCGGTATCCAGCCGAAGGCATACCGGACACCCCGCTCGTCGGCCGCTGTCTTGGCAGCATAGAAGGCGCGGGCATCGACGGAGCCGTCGCTTCCGGGAGGAAGCTGCCACGGGCCGAGGGGGCTGTGGCTCATTCGGTAACGAGTGGTGAAGCGCTCGGAGAACTCCGAGTACACCAGGTACCACCACTCACCCATCGAGAAGACGTCCGGACACTCATGGGTGACGTACAGGGCCGGATCCCAAAACGGCTCGGTCACCTCCCAGTTGTGCAGGTCCCAGGACACGCACTGGGCGATGAGGCCTCGTCGACGGCTGGGACCCGTCAGGTGCCGAGAGGCGATCAACATTCGCCATGGGCCCTGCGGATCCGGCCGGAACACGAACGGGTCGCGCCAGTCGGCCAGGTCATACCGGTCGGCCGGCGCCGTGAAGGTGTCCTCCGGCTGCTTCACCCACGTCGCCATTCCATCGTGGCTGATCGCGTGCATGACGACCTGGCGCGGGACGCCGGTGCGCTCGTCGAGGATCTTCGGGTTCTGCCCGGTGTAGAAGAGATGATGCTTGCCATCGGCCTCGACGATGCTGCCGGTGTAGGCGTTGAAATCGTCCGCCGCCGCGTCGCCATTCGCGAGTCCCGTGCCTGCCTCGACGAAGTCGACGAAGTCCCCGGTTCGCACCAGCCGCCACGGCGTTCCCTCACCCGGATGCCGATCCAGCAGGTAGTACAACCAGAACTCGCCGTCATGCCAGAACGGAATGACGTCGCCGACGAAGCCGTCCTGCGGCGAATAGAAGACCTGCTTGCCCTGTAGTGGCACGAGTGACGCCTCTCTGCTTAAGCGCTTTAGTTAACCGCTTAAGCAGACGATAGGGCCCCTCTCGTGTGACGTCAAGCACACAGGCTCCACAGCCGTCGCCGTGCTCCTCGGAAGCAACGGCACGTCGCACGGGGTCCGTCCCTCGTGGCAGCCAGGAGCTCTCCTCACCCTCACGCAGGCCCAGCTCGTCCCATGGGGCGGACCCACTGAACCCGTCTGCCACATCGACCGATGAGCGTGCCGCCCGTTTACGCACGGACGTGCCGCCCATGACCGCGCGCTTAGCACCGCGTCTATCCACCGCCATGGGGCGTGGGTGAGATGCCGGGATCTAGTACGCCGCTCCCCCTGCTGCCAGCGTCGATCTGCACGGGAGAGCTGCCGCCGAAGAACAGGCATCAAAGTTTTGTGGCGCCGGTTGATCGCACCGGAACCCGTCGACGCCTTAGGTGGATGGGGGCCTCATGCGGCTTACTTGCGGATGTTGACCGCAGTGAAGAAATCCACTGCAGGCTGTGATGGTCGCGTTCACATCGGCTGTCGTCACACTGATGCCGGGCGCCTTCAGGTGGTACATGCTCGGTCTAATTCATGCCGGCCTGATCGCAGCCGGCATGCACCTAATGCACTCGGCTTTCCTCGCGCACGACCGAGAAGCCCTCTGGCACGTCCGCGGTGCCTGGGGCGAGGACAACACCCGCAGCGGGCTGCAGCGCGCGAAACGGAGGCGCTTGACCTGGGGCTGGGTCGACAGCATCAGCCTCCAAGCCGGCGACCTCGACCACGTCGTGATCGCTCGGCGAGGTGGGCTCGTCGCGCTCGACTCGAAGTGGCGGAACGAAGTGACGGCACATGACACCGCCGACATGGCGCATGCCGCCCGCAAGGCAAAGACCAGAGCCGAGGGACTGGCGCGGACGCTACTGAAGAACGAACGCGGCGCCCGACACCGCGCCAATATCCCGTCCCTTACCGTCACACCCGTGGTCGTGCTGTGGGGCAGCTCATCGGACCGTGCCCGACGACGCCGTCATCGAAGGCGTCAGGTTCGTGTCCGGTCGACAGCTCCTGAAATGGCTGGGCGAACTGGACGGTCCCGTAGTCCCAAAGGACGCTGCCCTGGATGCGCTGGAGCGCCTAGAGAAGTACCGCGCATCAGCCGTGGCAGGCCGGAGTTGGCAGCTCGGTCCTGCTTTGTGGATTCGCTTGACGATCCGCCTTTTTGGGAGGGCGCGAGGCGCCCATTCCGCCTCCTGTCGGTGCCGCTGTACGCAGATTGTCGTTACCGGCGAATCAGCGTTCGCAGTGGCGGTCCAGTTCCGCAGCGCACCGGTCGCGGCCTTGATGGCCGTCCGCCCTGTCGCGCCCTCGGTTACCCAACAGAGTGTCGGGTCCAGGATTGCCTTTCAACGTGTCGTTGCCTCCGTTGCCCCGCAGGAGGTCTCGACTGGCGCCGCCCTCCAGTTCGTCGTTGCCCGCGCCTCCGAGCATCAGATCCGCGTCGGCGCCGCCCTGCAGGAGGTCGTTGCCGCGGTTGCCTGCCAGACGGTCGTGCCCGCCTCGTCCGCGGATCTTGTCGTCGCCCTGGCCGCCGGACAGGCGGGACTTCGTTTCGCACTCGAAGATCAGCGTGTCGTCGCCGGCGTAGGGATTGGAGATGATCCTGTCATCGCCGCCCGCGCCGTCGATCCGGAGGCTGCACCCTCGCACGGCCAGATAGTTGTCGTCGCTGTTTCCACGCAGCACCGCGCCGGGTGCCTGCACGTGGGCGAAGTGGAAGCCCGTGATCTCGGCAGCGGGAACGCCGTCAACGACCACCTGCCCGTCCAGCTCGACTGTGACGTCCCGGTCCGTGCTTCGCACTCCAATGAAGTCGACACCGGAACCCCTGTAAGAACCCGTGACACTTCCGGCGGGCCCGGTGATCTCGAGGGTCATACCGTTGGAACCCCCTGCTGCATCAAAGGTGTCATCTGCGCCATTGGCGGAGACGCTGTCCAGTCCGGGCGATCCGAGGTAGCGGTCGACTCCCAGACCCAGGTCAGCGGCAGTCCTTCGAGCGGTCGACGCGGAGGCGTCAACGACGTCGTCGCCTGGTCCGGTGTCCACCCAGATCTGGTCGGCAGCCGAGGGCGTGACGCACACCAAGTCGTTCCCGGCATGGGTGTAGGCCACGGTGGAGGTCCCGGTGACGATCACGTCGTCCCCGTCGGTGCCCTGGATGTCAGCGCCGGTGCCCACGATCGTGGCCGGCCTGCCTTGGCAACTCTCACCGACCGCCGTGGCAGGCGCCCACATCAGCAGCGCTCCGCCGAAGAGCGTGATGACTACAAGGGCGGTTGAACGCTGGTGCACGATTCCTCCCGGCTGAGCTGCCCTTCGAAGTCGAGGGAGTCGAGGAGCAGCATCTCGACCACGCTACCGACGAACTGATCAATCTCCCGGCTTGTGACGCATGGAACTCCGCACTGGTTGTTGGCGCGGTGTGCGTTACTTCGCCGCGTGAGAATCCCGGATGTCTCAGCGCTCTGCGGCCGCGTGCTCTCGCGCACAGGCAATGACCGCGGTCAGGTCGAGGCCGTACGCCGGACCGTGGCCAGCGTCGTACTGTTCGACTCGGGCCGCACCTCGCTCGAGGAGTCGGGCAGCTCCGGTGCTATTACCGCGGGCGGCGTGCGTCAGGCCGACACAGACCTGCGCGAGACCTTGCCACAAGTCGCTTTCCTCGTCCGGACCAGCCTTCCAGCGGGCCTCCAAGACCTCATGCGCAGCGAACGGCCGGCCTTCCTGCACGAGCTTCCGGGCCAGGTCCACTGTCTCCACCGGCGGCAGCGCCTCTTCCGGGACCGGCTCGACGCCGGCAGCCCCATAGGGCAGCGGGCGGCCAAGAGCATCCCGAGGGCGTGCCTGCCGTGGCCGACCAGCATCGTCCCGGTCTCGGCCCCGAGCGCCGGTCACTGCGGGCACCCACCCGCAGGGCCTCGACCAAGTACCGTCGTCATTCATCCATGGTAGGTGGCGGCCAGCTCAGCACGGCCAAGGGCAACGAATCGGAAGACCACGTCAACTGGTCTTGAGGTGCGTCAATTCGCCGCGAGACGACCATGGGCGGGAGCGAATCTAGAACTGGGGCGCATGACTCGTCGAACCTCCCGCTCCTCGTGACAGTTCGGCTCGCCACCAGGTGCCGCTCTCGATCCGTTCGACGCCCCGCAGGATGAGGCCGCCGCTCGCAAACTCCTCGAGCTCTGCACGGGTCAGCGGCCACGGCGGTCCCTTCACCTCGGACCCTTCGTCCCGTGTGGTCGCGAGGACCAGCAGAGTGCCTTCTGGAGCCACTAGAGCGGCTATGTTCTGCGCGGCTGCCGTGTGCTGCTCAGGCGGCATCGACTGCACGGTAAGACTCTCTACAACCAGGTCGAACCTACGATGCCACTCACGCGGAAGGTCCAAGACGTCGGCAACGAGGTAGTTCACCTTGCTGGCGGGATACTTTCGCCGCGCTGCAGCAATCGCGGTCGGCGCGAAGTCAAAGCCCGTGGTGCGAAATCCCAACCGCGCTAGGAACTCGGCGTCGGCGCCGTAGCCGCATCCCACCACCAGCGCCTCGCGGTCCCCGCCCGCTAGGTCTCGCGCCTCGGCCCACTCCACGAGCTGTGGACGAGGGGCGCCGTAGTCCCAGGGCGGCTTGGCTTCACCGGCCTCCGCGCCTGCGTAGATCGCCTCGAACATGCTGGAGGGCTCGCCCGTCACGATTCGAGGCTACCGACCACGCTGGACCCGCGGTCCCCAGTCGACCATGACGACGGAGCATGATCACTCGGCTCGCAGTCCCGGCCAGACGCGACGTTCCGAGGCGAGCTGGACACAGGATTTTTCGGATGAGCGAGTTCGTTGCCGCCCCGCGTTCCCGGCGGCCGGCGTGGGATGGTGGAGGCGATGAGACGACACCAGCACGTCACAGCCAGCGGGGTGCGCTGGCCGCAGAGCGAGCGGCTGCGCCGGCGTCAGCGGTGGTACTTCGCCCTGATGGGCGTTTGCCTGGTGCTGATCCTGCTGGCCTGGAACCTGGTCCGGTTGTGGTCGACGACGGCAGCCGTGGTCATGTCAGTCGTCGCTGCTGTGCTTCCACCGATCGCCGTGGTCATTGCCAACTGGGGCGAGGACCGCTGACGACGAGCGTGGCGGTCGTCATGCGCCGGGGTGCCGACCGAGAGGCGACTCGGCCGGCGCCTCGGAACTAGACGCGCTGCGACGTGCGTTGCGGCATCCGGACCTAGCGCGATCCGCTCGCCACCAAGGTGCCCCGTTCCGCCGCCTTTCGGCGCGGTCTCCGGTCAGTCCACGGACCACGGGCTGCACACTTGAACCGTGCCGCTGTTCGCCGAGGTCCTCAAGCGCAGAGTTGTGATCCTCGACGGCGGGATGTCCAACGCCCTGGAGGACCGAGGTCACGATCTCTCCGACGACCTGTGGACCGCGCGGCTGCTCCGTGATGACCCCGCTGAGATCGTCGCTGTGCACCGCGCGTACTTCGAGGCGGGCGCCGACGTCGCGACGACGGCGAGCTACCAGGCCAGCATGCCCGGCCTGATCCGCGCCGGTCTCTCCGATGAGGCCGCGGCCGGACTGATCCGGAGCAGCGTCCACCGTGCCCGGGAGGCGGCGGAAGCGGTCGCCGCGTCGACCGGTCGGGAGCTGCTGGTCGCAGCCTCGGTCGGGCCCTACGGTGCCGCGCTGGCGGACGGCTCTGAGTACCGCGGCAGGTACGGCGTCTCCGCGGCCACCCTCCGCGACTTCCACGCGCCGCGGCTCGAGCTCCTCGCCTCGGCGGCTCCGGACCTACTGGCGGTCGAGACCATCCCAGACCTCGACGAAGCCGAGGTCCTGGTGCCGCTGCTGGACGCGCTCGGCGTGCCGGCTTGGTTCTCCTACTCCGTCAGCGGCGGCGAGACGCGCGCGGGGCAGCCGCTGCTCGCGGCGTACGAGGTCCTCGCCGGGAGTACGGCGGTCGTCGCCGCCGGGGTCAACTGCTCCGCGCCCGCCGACGTCCTCACCGCCGTCGAGACGGCGGTCTCGGTCACCGGGAAGCCAGGTGTCGCCTATCCCAACCGCGGCGAGGCGTGGGACGCCCGGTCGCACTCCTGGGCGGGGCAGGGAGCGTTCGACCCCGCGCTCGCTACCACCTGGGTGGAAGCGGGGGCACGTCTGATCGGCGGCTGTTGCCGGGTCGGACCCGCGGACATCGCGCGACTGGCGACGACGCTCCTACGCTGATGGCATCAAGAGTCGGCGCGTCACAGCGCCGCCTATGACTGTCAAGCCGTAGAGGGGCGTCGGTCCGGCGTGGCCGTGCTCGGTTGCCCCGTTGAACCGGGCTCCCCTCTCCCCCGCTTTCGCACACACTGCAGGGGAAGCGGCTGCAGGCCAACATGGGCAGTGTGCAGCTCCACGCTCAAAGCGTGGGGCTAGGTCTCGCCAGACAACATCACCGCCCGATTTCGCCCACGCGGTGCGTCCAACCGCTGCGAGTGCGGCGGCTCGCCACACCCGTCGACGAGCACCGCTCGGCGTGTTCCTGAGCTGAGCCGGCAACCGTTGTCATCGGGGCCACGTGCGCAACTCGCGACGACGTGCCCGAGGTGATCGACGGAGCCGAGGCCCTGTCCCTCCCAGCGCCGTCCCGCGGGCCAACGCGCGTGCACCCCTGAGGGTGCACGTCGATTCGGAGATCGCCGTCATCTGTCCAGAAAGTTGCCGTGGAGTGATCGCCCAATGCCAGCACTTCGACTTAGGTGACTGGAACGAGCCCACAACCACACCAGGAGGGCCACGCCGCAGCAACGGCGCCAACCGAACATCGTGAGGCACTCCAAGCCCCCGGCGACACAGCGTTCGGCCGGAATGGACGAAGCCCCGGATCCGAGGACCCGGGGCCAGTCACTCACGTGCGCGAGGGGGGAGTTGAACCCCCACGTCCTTTCGGACACACGGACCTGAACCGTGCGCGTCTGCCTATTCCGCCACTCGCGCGTGAAGCGTGGGCAACGTTATCCCACGACGTCGGCGACTTCCCAATCACTGCCTCGAGTCTCGACACGCTCGCTCCGCCCGCTGCTCAACCGGCGAAACCTCGATGCCCCCGCTGACAGTACGATCGGGCGGGACCACCGGGGCGGACCAGTCGACGAGGAGGTGCGCGTGAACGGGCTTCAACGCTTCGAGCACAGGCTCGAGCAGCTGATCAGCGGCGTGTTCGCACGAGCCTTCCGCAGCGCGGTGCAGCCGGTCGAGATCGCGGCCGCCCTGCAGCGCGAGTGCGACAACAACGCGCAGATCCTCAGCCGGGACCGGCGGCTGGTCCCCAACGACTTCCACGTCGAGCTGTCCGACGTCGACCTCGAGCGGCTGCGCGACTACGACTCGGCACTCCAGAAGGACCTCGCCGACCAGCTGCAGGACCACGCCGAGCAGCAGGGCTACGTCTTCCCGGGCCCGGTGTCCATCGCGCTGGAGGCGGCCGACGACCTGACCACCGGCCGGTTCCGGATCCGCAGCCGCGCGCTGGCGCAGGTCACGGACAACGACCAGCGCACCAGGGCGCGGGCGGCGTCCGCGTTCCTCGAGGTCAACGGGACCCGCCACCCGCTGCGCCCGCCGGGCCTGGTGGTGGGCCGCGGCACGGAGGCCGACCTGCGCATCAACGACCCCGGCGTGAGCCGCCGCCACGTGGAGTTCACCGTGGAGGGCGAGACCGTGCACGTCGTCGACCTGGGCTCGACCAACGGGATGGCCGTCGATGGCGCCAAGACCACCCGAGCGAGGCTCAGGGACGGCTCGACCGTGAAGATCGGCCACACCGAGATGACCGTCCGGCTCGAACGAGGTGGCGATGTCTGAGCTGACGCTCTTCCTGATCCGCTTCGCCTACCTCGCGATCCTGTGGATCTTCGTCCTCTCGGCGATCTCGGTGATCCGGTCCGACATGTTCGGCGCCCGGGTGCCCGAGACCGCGCGGGGCGCGGCCCCCAAGCCCGCGGCCCGCGGCAAGGGCAAGTCGCCCAGCCGGCGCCGCGGGTCCCCGACCCACCTGATCGTGGTGGAGGGGGAGAACTCCGGCGCCCGCGCCGAGCTGGCCGACGCGCCCCTCATCATCGGTCGCGGTGCCGACGCCGCGATCAAGCTCGACGACGACTACGTCTCCACGCGACACGCCCGAGTCGCCGCCAGCGGCGAGGAGTGGTTCGTGGAGGACCTCGGCTCCACCAACGGCACCTACATCGGGTCCGTGCGGATCACCCAGCCGACCACGATCGGCCTCGGCGTGCAGGTGCGCATCGGCAAGACCGTCCTCGAGCTGCGGAAGTAGGCACCCGGACATGACCGAGCTCCGTCTGCAGTACGCCGCGATCAGCGACGTCGGGCGAGTGCGCCGGGACAACCAGGACTCGGGCTACGCGGGCCCCTGGCTGCTGACCGTCTGCGACGGCGTGGGCGGTGCGGCGCGGGGCGACCTCGCCTCCAGTACGGCGGTCCAGCAGCTCCGCCGCCTCGACACCCAGCCCAGCGACGACGTGCTCGGCCAGGTCGCCGGAGCGATCCACCGCGCCGACGACCGGATCGGCGAGCTGGTCGACGAGGATCCGTCGATCAGCGGCACCAGCACCACCGCGACGGTCGCGCTCTTCGACGGCACGAAGTTCGCCTTCGGCCACCTCGGCGACAGCCGCGCCTACCTCCTCCGCGACGGCGAGCTGCGCCAGCTCACCCACGACCACACCTTCGTGCAGAGCCTCATCGACGAGGGGCGCATCAGCGAGGAGCAGTCGCGCACCCACCCGCACCGCAACCTGATCCTCAAGGCGCTCGACGGTGTCCGGCACGAGGAGCCCGACCTCTTCGAGGTGCCCGCCCGGCTGGGCGACCGGGTGCTGGTGTGCAGTGACGGCGCCTCGGGCTTCCTCGACGACCTGCGCATCGCCGACATCCTCGGCACCGGCACTCCCGACTACGCCGCGGTCGAGCTGGTGCGCGCGAGCCTCGAGGCCGGCAGCACCGACAACGTGACCTGCGTGGTGGCCGAGGTCGTCGACACCGAGCCCGATCCGTCGCTGCAGCCGCTCCTGGTCGGCGCCGCGGCCGAGCTGCCCCGCCGGATGCCGCTCTCCGGCGGGGTGGGCGGGCTGTTCCGCGGCCACCGCTCGGGCGACACCGGCGAGATGGAGCCGATCCCCGACGACATCCCTGCCGACGTGCACGCCATCCCGGCCGACCCGATCGACCCGGAGACCGCCCGCTACGCGCCGCGTCCCCCCGGCCGACACCCGCGGCTCAAGCGGGTGATGGTGCTCGCCCTGCTCGGTGGCCTGGCCTGGGTGGCGCTCGCCGCGGCCTGGACCTGGAGCCAGCAGCAGTTCTACGTCGGCGTCCACGACGGCCAGGTGGCCATCTTCCGCGGTGTCAACGCGGAGATCCCGGGCATCCCGCTCTCGCACCCCTACGAGACCACCGACGTCGCCGTCGACAACCTCAGCGAGATCTACGCCGAGCAGGTCACCGAGGGCATCGAGGCCACCGACCTCGACGACGCGCGCGCCACGGTCGACAACTACGCAGCTCTCCAAGAGACGACGCAGTGACCCAGACCGGCTCCCTGATGGACTTCGTGCACCGACGGCGTCGGGGCGCGGAGCTGTTCCTACTGCTCCTCGCCCTCGTCGTCGGCATCGGCGCCTATGCCGCCGTGGGCCTCGGGGTCGAGGGCACCATTCCCGCCGACATCGCGGCGTACGGCGGTTGGCTCACCGCCCTGGTGGTGGCGGCCCACATCGCGGTGCGGCTCACGGCGCCGTACGCCGACCCCGTGCTCCTCCCGCTCGTCGCGGCCCTCAACGGCCTCGGCCTTGCGGTGATCCACCGGCTCGACCTGGCCTACGAGGCCAAGGGCCGCGACAACCACGACTTCGCCCAGCAGCAGCTGATCTGGATGACGCTCGGGGTGGTGCTCTTCATCGGCACGCTGTTCTTCCTGCGCGACCACCGGACGCTGCAGCGGTTCACCTACACCTCGGGGCTCGCCGCGGTTGTGCTGCTGCTCCTGCCGTTCCTGCCGTTCCTCGGCCGCGAGATCAACGGCGCCAACATCTGGATCTCCTTCGCCGGCTTCAGCTTCCAGCCCGGCGAGGTCGCCAAGGTGCTGCTGGTGATCGCGTTCGCCGGCTACCTCGTGCTCCACCGTGACGCGCTCGCCCTCGCCGGCACGCGGGTCCTGTTCGTCGACCTGCCGCGGGGACGCGACCTCGGCCCGATCCTGGCGATGTTCGCCATCGCCATGATGGTGCTGGTCTTCCAGAACGACCTGGGCTCCTCGCTGCTGTTCTTCTGCCTCTTCCTGGCGATGCTCTACGTCGCGACCGAGCGCCCCGGCTGGCTGGTGGTCGGGGGGCTGCTGTTCGCGGGCGGCGCGACCGCGGCGTACTTCGCCGTCGGCAACGTGCGCAACCGCTTCAACTTCTGGCTCGACCCGATGGCCTACTACGACCAGAGCCCGGGCAGCGGCCAGCTGGTGGAGTCGATGTTCGGGATGGCGTGGGGCGGGCTGATCGGCCGCGGCTTCGGCAACGGGATGCCCGACCGGGTGCCGTACGCCGAGTCCGACTTCATCCTCTCCGCCATCGGCGAGGAGCTCGGCCTGACCGCGGTGATGGCCGTCATCGTCTGCTACGGCCTGATCGTCGAGCGCGCCCTGCGCATCGCGCTGATCTCCCGCGACGGCTTCGGCAAGCTGCTCGCCGTCGGCCTGGGCAGCATCTTCGCGCTGCAGGTCTTCGTCGTCATCGGCGGCGTCACCGGCCTGATCCCGCTGACCGGCCTGACCACCCCGTTCCTCTCCTACGGCGGCTCCTCGCTGGTGGCCAACTGGGTCGTCGTGGCCCTGCTGCTGCGCATCTCCGAGCAGGCCCGCCGGCCGGTGCCCCGGCTCGAGGAGCCCGAGCCCGACAGCGAGACCACCCAGGTGGTGCGAGTCCTGTGAACAAGCCGATCCGCACGATCGCCGTCTTCTGCCTGCTGCTGTTCCTCGCACTGCTGGGCAACGCGACCTACCTGATGTACGTCGACGCCGGCGACCTCAACGCCGACGCCAAGAACCGCCGGGTGATCACCGCCGCGTTCTCCCGCGAGCGCGGGGCGATCCTGGTCGGCAAGGAGCCGGTGGCGCGCAGCGTGCCCTCGGACGACGAGTACGACTTCCAGCGCCGCTATCCCAAGCCGTTCATGTACGCCCCGATCACCGGCTTCTTCTCCTACTACAGCCAGTCCGGCATCGAGCGCTCGCAGAACGACGTGCTCTCCGGCGACGACTCGCGCCTCTTCGTGACCCGGCTCGTCGACATGCTCAGCAACGCCGAGCCCAAGGGCGGCAACGTCGAGCTGACCCTCGACCCCGAGGCGCAGCAGGCGGCCTGGGACGGCCTGCAGGCGCTGCCGGGTGACGCCCGTGGCGCCGTGGTGGCCCTGGAGCCGACGACGGGTCGCGTGCTCGCGATGGTCTCCAACCCGACGTACGACCCGAACGTGCTGGCCTCCCACGACTTCTCCGCCGTCACCAAGGCCTACGAGCAGCTGGAGGCGGACTTGGCCGACCCGCTCATCAACCGCGGGATCGGCACGACGCTGCCGCCCGGCTCGACGTTCAAGCTGGTCACCGCCGCGGCGGCGATCGAGTCGGGCAACTACGACGCCAGCTCGATGGTGCCCGGCGGCTCGTCCTTCCAGCTGCCGCAGTCGACGTCGCGGATCGGCAACCACGACGGCGGCAACTGCGGCGGCAACCGGATCACCCTGACCCAGGCGATGCAGGTCTCCTGCAACGTCACGTTCCTGACCCTGGCCAACGAGCTGGGCATCGAGAAGATGACCGCGCAGGCCGAGGCGTTCGGCTTCAACAGCACGGCGCTGGAGGACCTCGGCGGCCAGGCCCGGTCGCTCTACCCGCCGACGATGGACCCGCCGCAGACCGCGATGTCGGGCATCGGCCAGGCGTCGGTGACCGCGACCCCGCTGCAGATGGCGATGGTCGCCGCGGGCATCGCCAACGGCGGCACCGTGATGCGCCCCTATCTCGTCGACGAGGTGCGCGCCCCCAACCTCGACGTGCTCGACCAGAGCCAGCCCGAGGAGCTCTCGCAGGCCGTCTCGCGGGCGACCGCCGACGAGCTCACCGACATGCTGGTCGCGACCGTGGAGAGCGGCACGGCGACGCCCGCGCAGATCCCCGGCTACCAGGTCGCCGGCAAGACAGGCACGGCCCAGTCGACGCCGGACCGCCCGCCGTACGCCTGGTTCGTCTCCTTCGCCCCGGCCGACGACCCGCGGGTCGCCGTGGCGGTGATGGTGGAGGCGAGCGAGACGGCGCGCGACGAGATCGCCGGCGGCACGCTCGGCGGCCCGATCGCGAAGGCCGTGATGGAGGCGGTGATCACCCCGTGACCCCCCTCGCGCCCGGCGTCTTCGTCGACGACGCGCAGCGCTACGAGCTGGTCTCGCGGATCGCCACCGGTGGCATGGGCGAGGTCTGGCGGGCCACCGACACGGTGCTGCACCGAGACGTCGCGGTGAAGCTGCTCAAGGCGGAGTATGCCGACGACTCGCGCTTCCGCACCCGCTTCGAGACCGAGGCCCGGCACGCCGCCTCGCTGCACCACCCGGGCGTCGCGGCCGTCTTCGACTTCGGCGAGGCCTCCCCCGTGGCCGGCTCCACCACCCCGGTCCCCTACCTCGTGATGGAGCTCGTCGACGGCCAGCCGCTGTCGGTGCTGCTCCGGCCGTCGGCGCCCATGGACGCCACCGCGGTGCGTGACCTGCTCGCGCAGGCGGCCGAGGCTCTCGGCGTCGCCCACGCGCGTGGCCTGGTGCACCGCGACGTCAAGCCGGCCAACCTGATCGTCACGCCCGACCGCCGGGTCAAGGTCACCGACTTCGGGATCGCCCGCGCCGCCGAGGGGATGGCGCTCACCGAGACCGGCCAGGTGATGGGCACGCCGCAGTACATCTCCCCCGAGCAGGCCGAGGGCCACCGCGCCACGCCGGCCTCCGACGTCTATTCGCTCGGCGTCGTGGCCTTCGAGTGCCTCGCCGGCCGGCCGCCCTTCTCGGCCGAGACGCCGATCGCCACCGCCATCGCACACGTGCGCCAGCCGGTCCCCGACCTTCCCGCCAGTGTGCCCGCCGACCTGGCGGCGGTGGTCCAGCGGGCCCTGTCGAAGGCGCCGGGGGAGCGGTACGCCGACGGGTCGGCCTTCGCGGCTGCGCTGCGCCAGCCCGCCGCCGTGGCGGCTGGAGGACTGGAGTCGTCTGGTCCAACGGAGTCGAGACCCACCACCGTGCTCCCCGCCGCGCCCGTCACCCGAGCGGAGCCGGCCGATCGAGCGGAGTCGGTCGGTCGAACGGAGTCGGTCGGTCGAGCGGAGTCGGTCGGTCGAGCGGAGTCGAGACCACCGTCACGGCGCACTCCCATGGCCTGGCTACCGTGGGTCGGGATCGCCCTGCTGCTGTTGATCGCCTTCGCCGTCTGGCAGGGCGTCATCGCCGGCCGGGACGACCCGGGCGACGACAACACGCCGCAGCAGCCGACGCAGTCACAGTCGCCGACCGAGACGCCGACCGAGACGGCGACCGAGACCCCGGAGTCCCCGTCTCCCACCACGGAGGAGCCGGCGACGGTCGACGTCGACCCGGACGCCTACGTCGGCCGCGACCACAAGGACGTGGAGAAGGAGCTCGAGGAGCTCGGCCTCCTGGTCGACGAGGTGGAGATCGAGAACCCGGGCGACCAGGGCGAGGGCCTCGTGGCGTCGGTGGAGCCGACGGGACAGGTCGAGGTGGGCTCCACCGTGACGGTCACCTACTACGGCAAAGCGCCCGACGACAGCTCCGGCGAGGGGTCCGAGGGGGAGGGCGAGGGCGACGGCAGCTCGGGCAACGAGGGCCAGGGCAACGGCCAGGACCAGGGCCAGGGCAACGACGAGTGAGTGACGAGTGAGAGGGCGATGATGAGCCAGTCCGAGCCGACCATCATCGGCGGGCGCTACCAGCTCGGCGAGCTGCTGGGCCGCGGCGGCATGGCCGAGGTGCGCAAGGGCGTGGACACCCGGCTCGGCCGGACGGTCGCGGTCAAGCGGCTGCGCACCGACCTCGCCAGCGACGCGACGTTCCAGGCCCGGTTCCGCCGGGAGGCGCAGTCGTCGGCCTCGCTGAACCACCCCGCCATCGTGTCGGTCTACGACACCGGCGAGGAGATGGCCACCGACGGGTCCGACGTCGCGCAGCCCTACATCGTGATGGAGTGCGTCACCGGGCGTACCCTGCGCGACATCCTCCGCGAGGGCCGCAAGATCCTTCCCGAGCGCGCCCTGGAGATCACCAGCGGCGTGCTCTCGGCGCTCGACTACAGCCACCGCGCAGGGATCATCCACCGCGACATCAAGCCCGCCAACGTCATGCTCACGCCGACGGGCGACGTGAAGGTGATGGACTTCGGCATCGCCCGGGCCGTCTCCGACGCCTCGTCGACGATGACCCAGACGGCCGCCGTGGTCGGGACCGCGCAGTACCTCTCCCCCGAGCAGGCGCGCGGCGAGACCGTCGACTCCCGCTCCGACGTCTACTCCACCGGCTGCCTGCTCTTCGAGCTGCTCACCGGCCGCCCGCCCTTCGTCGGTGACTCGCCCGTCGCCGTGGCCTACCAGCACGTCCGCGAGCAGCCCGTCCCGCCGTCGGACTTCGACGACCAGCTCGACCCCGAGATCGACGCGATCGTGCTGCGCGCCCTGGCCAAGCGGGTCGAGGACCGCTACCAGAGTGCCGCCGCGATGCGCGCCGACATCGAGCGCTACCTCGCGGGCCACCCCATCCAGGCCGGCACGGCGCCTGTGGTGCCCCCCGACGAGGACGCCTCCGAGCGCACCACCACCATGGCGGCCGCGCCCAGCCTCGCGCCGACCCCGGACGAGCCCGAGTCGCGGGGCGGCCGCACCGGCCTGGTCGTCCTGCTCGCGCTGCTGCTCATCGGCGGCATCGCGCTCGCGGCGTACCTCCTGCCGAGGATGTTCGAGCAGGAGCCCGAGGAGGTCCCCGTCCCCAACCTGATCGGCCTCACCGAGGCCGACGCGCGGCTCGCGATCGCCGACGCGGAGCTCACGGTCGGCAACGTCCGCCGCGAGCCGTCGGACACCGTGCCGGTCGACCAGGTGATCGAGCAGGACCCCAACCGGGACATCTACGTCGCGCCGGACACGGCGGTCGATTTCGTGGTGTCGACCGGTCGACAGCAGGTGGAGATCCCCGTCGTCGCCGGGCAGCCGGTCGACGTGGCCCGGCAGCAGCTCGAGGCGCTCGAGCTGCGGGTCCAGGTCACCCGGGAGGAGTCCGACGAGCCGGCGGACGAGGTGCTGCGCACCGACCCGGCGGCGGGCCAGAGTGTCGCAGAGGGTGCCACGGTCGAGGTCTTCGTCTCCGACGGGCCCGAGACCGTGCCCTCGGTCGTGGGCAAGAAGGAGCAGTTCGCGATCCGGGCGCTGGAGAGGCGCGGCTTCGCGGTGGAGGTCGCTCCCGACCTGGCCTCGACCGAGCCGCGGGGCACGGTCGTCCGGCAGAACCCGGAGGGCGGCAGCACGGCCGACTCCGGCGCCACGGTGATCATCTTCGTCTCCGTCTACGAGCCTCCCACCGAGACACCGACGCCGACCCCGACGGAGACGCCGCTGCCGACGGAGACGCCGACGCCCACCGAGACGGTGCCGCCGACGGAGACGCCGACGACGCCGGTCCAGCGCCGGCGCTGAGCCTGCCTCAGCCCTGCTGCCGGCCGGGCTCCTCGAGCGGGGCGGCGTAGCGAAGGTCGAGCAGGCCGTCGTACGCCGGAGCCGTGGCCTCGGCCAGCACCTGCACGTCCCAGCCGACGCCGCCCGTCGGGTCGGCTGCGTCCTCGCGGTAGATGTCGAGGTAGCGGTCGCCCTCGATCGAGGACAGGAGCTCCCCCTGGTCGCCGATGCCGACGATGACGTACGGCGGGGAGTAGGGCACGCCGTGCAGGCTGACCGAGGTGCCGTCGCACTTGATGCCGGTGGTCGAGATCAGTCGCTGGCCCTGCAGCGTGACCGCGGTGGCGCCGGCACGCCACATCGCGTTGACCACGGCCTGGATGTCCTGCTGGTGCACGACGTAGAGGTTCGGGTCGTACTCCAGGTCGTCGTCCGGGTCGGTATCGGCCAGCGCCTTGGCGGCCGCCGCCTCCTCCGCCGTGGCGTCGGTCAGCGTCACCTGCACCGCAGGGCCGGTCTTCGGCACCATGCCGGCTCGGTCCTCCAGGACCTCGATCTCCTCCTGGTAGCGGTTGACGTCGCGGCCGCCCAGCTCGGCGCTCAGCTGCTCGACCTCAGCGTCGAGCTGGGCGACCTGCCAGGTGAGCTCCTCGGTCTCCTCACGCTCCTCCCGCACGACAGACGCGAGGTCGCCGTAGCGGCCGCCGCGCAGGTCGGTGCCCTCGCTGTGCTCGGCACTCACCGCGAAGAGCGCGCCACTGGCCAGCACCACCACCGGGGTGCCGATCCGCCATGCGAGTGCCCTGCCGCGTGCCACGACGACTACGCTAGCCCCCCGGTGGCGACTGCTAGCTGCCGCCGACGATCCGCGAAGAGGGAGAACCCCTGTGTCCAAGTCCAGCTCGTCCGTGTCCAGCTCGGTGGGCGCCGGCCCCGGCCCCAAGACCTGGTCCATCCGCTTCCTGGTGGCCCTCCTGCTCATCGTCGCCGGCATCGGCTGGATCGCCTGGTACTACACGTTCGTTCGCCCCGACCCCACCGCCTTCCCGCCCGTCGAGGGCAAGCCGAAGGCGATCGCCGACCTCGGCCTGTGGAACTACGCCATCGGCTTCGGCGCGTTCATGGTGGGCCTGGCGCTCTCGGCGCACCCCTCGACGCCCTTCGGCCGCGGCCGCGGCGTCGTGATCGGCATGCTCGGCTGCTTCCTGGCCGGCCTGCTGTGGATCTGCACGTTCTACGTCTTCTCCGACGACCTCTCCGCCCTGTGGGTCCTCAACGACCTGGGCCAGTGGAACCTCGTCGTCGGCATCGCCTTCATGGCCGTCGGCTTCACCTTCGCCACGCGCTGGGAGTGACCGAGCGCCTCTTCGTCTACGGCACCCTCGCCCCGGGTCGCCCCAACCACCACATCCTCGCGGAGGTGTCCGGCGAGTGGGAGCCGGCGACGGTCCGGGGCCGGCTGCTGCCCCACGGCTGGGGCGCCGCGATCGGCTACCCCGCCCTCGTCCTCGACGACCGCGCCCCCGAGGTCGCGGGCTACCTCTTCAGCTCCGAGCGGCTGCGCGAGCTCTGGGATCGGCTCGACGAGTTCGAGGGTCCCGGCTACGCGCGGGTGCTCACCTCGGTCACGCGCCAGGGCGGGGACGTCGTCGAGGCCCAGCTCTACGTCCTGCGCGAGCTCCCCGACGGCTGACAGGCGCGCACGGCGCCGAGCGCAGGCGACTCCCAGCACCGCTCGGTCTTGCCCCCGCTGAGCCGGGGCAAGACCGAGCGCGTCCGCGACCCCCATCGACTCGCGGGCGGGATGAACGCGCCGAGGCAGAAATCGACCGTCCAGTCTTCGCCGTCGAGACGGTTCGGTCATGCCCAAAAGTGGGTAGATCACCCGGTCCGTCCTCCACAGGTTGGGGAGGAACCTGTGGAGAGTTACACACGTGTAGTTCTCCACAGGTGAGTCCACAAGCTGGGGACAACTCAGGCGGGACAGCCCAGCCGAGGACAGCCGTCACGTCAGCGCGGCGGCGCGGACCGCGGTGAGCACGAGCAGCGCGGCGCCCAGCCCGCCGACGCCGAGCAGCTGCAGCTGGGACCGCCGGGCGCGCGGCGCGTAGACCAGGATGGCCGTCACCGCGAGGCCGGCGAGGAAGCCGCCGAGGTGGCCCTGCCAGGAGATGTTGGGCACGGCGAAGGTGATGAAGAGGTTCACGGCGAGCAGCCCGAGCATCGGGCGGAGGTCGGCGCCCACCTTGATCACGAGCACCAGCAGGGCGCCGAAGAGCCCGTAGATCGCGCCCGAGGCGCCGAGGGTGAGCTGCAGCGGCGACGCGAGCCAGAAGGCCGCGACCGACCCGGCGAGCCCGGCGATCAGGTAGAGCGCGAGGAACCGCACCCGGCCGAGCACCGCCTCGAGCTGCGGGCCGAGCATGTAGAGGGCCAGCATGTTGCCGGCGATGTGCCAGAGCTCGACGTGCAGGAAGGCGCTGGACACCAGCTGCCACCAGGCGCCGTCGACGACCCCGGGCAGCCACACGGCGCCCTCGGCCACGCACGTCCCCTCGGGCAGGTCGTAGACGTAGCCGTCACCCGGCGCGCACGCCCCGTCGGCCCGGAGCCCGAGCAGCTCGATCAGCCGGCTGTTTCGCCAGCCACTCGTCAGCACCCCCAGCCACACCGCGAGGTTGATGCCGATCAGGACGAGCGAGGTGAGCGCGGGATTGGCGCTGCGCGCCCCGCCGTACGCCGCGCGTCCCTGCCGCGTGGACTTCGCGCCCTCCGCGACGCAGCTGGGGCACTGGAAGCCGACGGCCGCGTCGCGCATGCAGTCGGGGCAGATCGGGCGTTCGCAGCGCTGACACCGGATCCAGGTCTCCCGGCCGGCGTGCCGGTAGCAGGTCGGCACGCCGGCGGGCGGCTCCCCTCCCGCGGAGGGGCCGTGCTGGGAGGGGGGCACCGTCATGTGCGTGAGGTCAGCGCTCGATCGTGACCGACTCGATGACGACCGGGTCGACCGGGCGGTCCATCTGGCCGGTGCGGGTCGTGGCGATGGCGTCGACGACGTCGCGCGAGGCCTGGTCGGCCACCTCGCCGAAGATCGTGTGCTTGCGGTTCAGCCACGGCGTCGGCGCCACCGTGATGAAGAACTGCGAGCCGTTGGTCCCCGGGCCGGCGTTGGCCATCGCGAGCAGGTAGGGCTTGTCGAAGACGAGCTCGGGGTGGATCTCGTCCTTGAAGGTGTAGCCCGGGCCGCCGGTGCCGGTGCCCTGCGGGCAGCCGCCCTGGATCATGAACCCGTCGATCACGCGGTGGAAGCCCAGGCCGTCGTAGAACGGGCCGGTCCTGCCGTCGCCGGCGTCGTAGGACTTGGTGCCCTCGGCGAGACCGACGAAGTTGTCGACCGTCTCGGGCGCGTGGTTGGGGAAGAGATTGATGACGATGTCGCCCCGGTTGGTCTTCAGGGTGGCCTTCGGCTCAGCCATGGTGTGCCTCTCTCGCGTACGTCGTGCGTGTCGCGTCGATCCTGCCACGACCCCATGTGTGCAGACGCCGGCCCCTCCGCAGGAGTTGATGCCGCCGGGCGTCGGGCTGGCCCCGGTTGGGTACCCATGGTGGGATGGTGGGACCAGGCGACATCAGTGGCGACCAGGAGGCACGCATGCACATCCGCCGGAAGCAGACGTTCATGGACCGGGCTCAGGACTACGTCGAGTCGGTCATCCCCCAGCTCGAGGCCGCAATCGAGTCGGCGATCGAGAAGGCCGGTCCGGCCATCGCTGACGCCCGCGACAAGGCCGCCCCGATCCTCGCCGAGGGCAAGGCGAAGGCCGCCGACAAGGCCGCCACCGGCGCTGCACTCGCGTCGACCGGCGCCGCCCTGGCCGCCGAGAAGGCCGCGGCCGGCCGCGACCTCGCAGCCGCGAAGGTCGCGGAGATCAAGGGGGGCGAGCCCGAGCCCAGCGGCGGCAAGCTGAAGAAGTTGCTCCTCCTCGGTGGCCTGCTGGCGATCGGCGGCGCGGTGTACGCCAAGCTCCGCGGCCAGCAGCACAGCAACTCCTGGCAGTCGTCCTACACCCCGACCCCACCGCCGTCGTCCGCCGGCTCCTCGACTCCCTCGACCGCGCCCGGCGCCGCGGTTACCGGGACCGCGCCCGGCGGCACGGACGCGCTCGAGGACCCGCTGACCGACCCGCTCCCGCCCTCGGGGGGCACCTACGGTGGGGAGACCGTGAGCGACGACATCGGCGGCGCCGAGCCCGGCGAGGCGCTCAGTGACGCCGCCGAGCACCCGCACCGTGCGACCACGCCCGACGACCCGGCCGAGAGCGTCGACGTCACCGACCCGGGCGCCCCGCGGCCCTGACCCCGTGCGGGCTGGCCGTCGACTGCTCAGACGAGCTCGGGGTGCTCCACCCGCAGCCGGCCGGCGACCCTGGCCTCGACCCAGAAGATGAGCAGCGGCACGAGGCCGGCGAGCAGCATCAGGCCCATGAACTGCATCGACCAGTTGGCCCGCCGCGCGAGCAGGAAAGCGACGACGACGTAGGCGATGTAGACCCACCCGTGGATCAGCCAGATGATGCTCAGCGACTCGCCGAGCTGCTGCAGGGTGCTGCCCTCGGCGAGCAGGTACTTCATCAGCGAGCCGATGCTGCCCACGACGAGCAGGACACCGACCACGAGCGCCAGGATCCGGTAGGCGGGGAAGAGCTTCACGCCGGCGAGTCTGTCACGGCGTCGGCGGCCGCCTCGGCGCGGGTGTCCCGCACCCAGCGCCACCAGATGAAGGCGGCGAAGCCCCCGAAGACCCACCACTCGATGGCGTAGAGCAGGTTGCGCAGCGCCGTGAACCGGCCGGCCTCCGGCAGCGAGGCGAGCGACGCCGGCTCCAGCCCGGTGCCAGCGGCGTCGGCAACGACGTACGCCGAGTAGAGGTCCGTGTCGACGCGCTGCACGGCGTCGGCGACGCGGAGCTCGGGCAGCACGTCGTCAGACGGGTCTTCGTCGACCGCCGTACCGCTGCCCTCCGGCGGCTGCAGCCAGCCGGTCACCTCGCCGGCCCCGGACGGCGCCGGCACCTCGGTCGTCGGGGCCCAGCCGCGCACCACGAGCACCGCCGCGTCCGCGGCCCCGAGCGCCAGCGGCGTCACAGCCCAGTAGCCGTCCCGGCCCGCGTCGGAGCGTGGCACCAGGAAGGAGCCCTCGGGCAGCCAGGTGCCGGAGACCGTCACCGGCCGGCCGACGTCCCCGCCCGGGAACGGGTCGTCGGCGCCCATCACCGACGTCAACGGCACCGGCTCGGCGCTGGTGAGGTCGCGCGCCTCGGCCGCCCGCCGCGCCTGCCACGCCTCGAGCTGCCACCAGCCCAGGGCGCCGGCGGCGCCGACGAGCACGAGCGCGACGAGCGTCGCGGCGACCAGCCGCCTCAGCAAGGACGTCACAGGCCCGTCGGCTCCTCCATCGGCGTCACCTCGGGGCACACCGCGAACGGCAGCACGTCGGTGAGCACGAGAGTGGCGGCGGCGGCCGGGTCGGCGACGTCCCAACCGATCCGCCCGGTCGAGGGGTCGGACACCTGCCGGGTGAAGCCGTCGGCCCAGCCGATCGAGCCGCTCATCGGGCCAGTCGTCGAGGACATGGACTTCACCAGCGCCGCCCGCGCGAAAACGTCGGTGCGGTCCAGTCCCAGCCGGGCCGTCGCCTTGCCGTCCACGAAGGAGATCGAGAACGCCTCGAGGCCGCCGAAGTGCGCCACGTCGTGCGCGGCCAGCACGGCGTCCTGGTCCTCGACGCCGGCATCCGGCCCGAGGACGTCGCCGAGCGGCACGCAGCCGGCGCGGTAGTACGCCGACTCCGCGGCGGCGTCGGGCACCAGCTCGGAGATCCCCGGCCGCTCGCCCCAGGTGTCCTCGCCCGCCTCGGCCATCCCCACGGAGACGAGGTGGCGCTTCCGGTCGACCTCGGCGCCGCCCAGCCCGGCGACCCCCGCCTTCACGGCGCCCGCCACCCGCGCCATGTCCAGGTCGGGCCGGAAGCCGAGGATCCAGCCCGCGCCCTCCGGCGTGGTGAACCGCGCCTCCCAGTCCACGTCGTCCTGGGTGAAGCCGTGGTCGAGCCAGAGCTCGGAGCTGTCCTCCCGGAGCATCCCGCCGGCCAGCAGCACCGTCGTGCGGGGCGCCTGCTCCCAGTAGGCGCTGCGGTCGGTCATCAGGTCGTCACTGGTCAGGTCCGGCACGCCCAGCTGCGCACGCGACTCGTCGAAGTCGGTCACGGTCACGACGGCGGCGTCCGCCGGGACGAGGGAGAGGGCGGCTTCCGCGGCGGGCTGCGCCGTCTTCGCGTCGTACGCCGCGATGGTGGGCTCCGGCGTCGGGACGACCGGGGCGGGCCGGAGCTCGGGCTCGCCGCCGCAGGCAGCAGCACCCAGCAGCACCGCCGCCGAGGCGAGCCGGGTGAGCGTGGGCAGCCTGGACACAGAGGGAAGTCTCCCCCACGCGTGGCCGAACGCCCGCGGGAGGGCCGCTCGATCCTCCCGCAAATGGGGCATGCCTGTGATGCAGTGCCTCGCCTAGCGTTCAAACCACACAAGCCAAGGGGCCGTGATGTGGGGTGCGCTCAGACGCTGGGCCGTGTGGCCGGCAGGTCTCGCCGTGGCCCTGGCAATCGCAGGCGCCGTCACGGAGCCGCACGGAGCCACCCTCGATGCGCCCGGGCAGGGATCGCTCCACGGGCACCATCGGCAAGCGCACGGTTCCATGCCGATGGTGGCCGTGCCGGCAGCGGCGTACGCACCCGTCGCGCCGACCCTCGACCGATCGGACTGGACCGCCATGTCGCCGCCGGGCCGGCCGGGGCGGCGCGCTCGCGCCGAGGCGAGGAAGAGGGCGATGAAGGTGCTCGACGACCGCCGGAGCACGGCGTGGCGCCCGGCCGAGCCGCTTCCGGGTGCGAGTCGCGCCACCATCCTCCGCCTGCACCGGCTCACGATCGATCTGCACGGCCCGGCCATGGTCTCGGCGCTGCGCTACACCCCAGGGCGCAGGCCTCTCGGGCGGATCGAGCGCTACGCCATCCACGTCAGCTTCGAGGGGCGGACGTGGCAACGGGTCACCCACGGCCGCTGGGCGAACACCTCGCGCACCAAGACGGCCACGTTCGCTCCCGTCCCGGCCGCCCGCGTCCGGCTCAGTGCCAGGCCCAGTGGCGGCAACCGGGTGGTGAGCGCGGCCGAGATCGAGCTCCTCGGGATGCCGCCGGTCGAGCCACCGCCCCCACCGCCCCCACCGCCCCCGCCGCCCCCACCGCCACCTCCACCGTCCGCGCTCCCCCCGCCGCCACCTCCACCGTCCTCCGAGCCACCGCCGGGCTTCCACCCGGGGCAGTGGAGTGCCCCGATCGGGCTGCCGATCGTTCCCGCGTCGGCCATTCTGCTGCCGAACGACAAGGTGCTGACGTTCTCGGGCGTGGCCGCGGACGGATTCACGACCGACACCACCAACGGCGGCAAGACCCAGGTCTCGATCCTCGACGTCGGCAAGGGTGTCCACGCCGGCAGGCGTGAGGTCGCCGAGACGGGCCACGAGATGTTCTGCACGGGCCTCTCGATCCTGGCCGACGGCCGGGTCGTGATCACCGGCGGTTCCGGCGGTTCCAACACCACGGTCTACGACCCCCGGACCGACACGTTCAGCACCGGGCCCCAGATGGCGATCCCGCGGGGCTACCACACGTCGGTGACCCTCTCCGACGGGCGGGTCTTCGCCCTCGGAGGCTCGTGGAGCGGCGGCGAGACCGACAAGGACGGCGAGGTGATGGCCGCTGCCGGGACCTCCTGGCGCCGCCTCCCAGGGACAACGGCCGATTCCATCCTGACCCCAGACTGGCAAGGCTGGTCGCGCCAGGACAACCACGCCTGGCTCTTCTCGACGTCGGGCGGTGGGGTCTTCCACGCCGGCCCCAGCACCCAGATGAACTGGTTCGGCACCTCGGGTGAGGGCACGACGACCCTTGCAGGCCATCGGGCAGACGCGCCGGTGATGATGAACGGCAACGCCGTGATGTACGACGCCGGCAAGATCCTCGCCGTCGGGGGTGCCCCCAACTACGTGGAGAACCACGACGACTCCGCGCGATGGGCCACGCCGCGGGCCTACACGGTTGACATCTCCGCCGGGTTCGGCCAGCCGGTCGGTGTACGCCGGGTCGGGGACATGTCGGAGCCGCGGACCTACGCCAACAGCGTCGTGCTGCCCGACGGCTCGGTCGTGGTCACCGGGGGTCAGCGGCGCGCGTGGCAGTTCACGGACACCGAAGGGGTCAGGGTGGCCGAGCTGTGGGACCCAGTGACCGGGCTGTTCACCGAGCTGGCCACCGAGGCCATCCCGCGTACGTACCACTCGTTCTCGCTGCTGCTCGCCGACGGCCGCGTGATGGCAGGTGGCGGCGGGTTGTGCTGGGGCTGCGAGACCAACCACCCCGATGTCGAGATCCTCACTCCGCCATACCTGCTCAAGTCCGACGGCACTCTCCGCACCCGGCCCGCCATGACGGGAGGCGTCCCCGCCCAGGTCTCAGCGGGTGCCACCCTCACCGTCACCACGGACAGGCCGGTCGCGTCGTTCGCGCTGGTCCGGGTGGGGACGTCGACGCATTCGATCAACTCCGACCAGCGCCGCGTGGCGCTGAGCTCGGCCCCGGCCGGGCAGAACGCCTACCAGGTGACGATCCCGGCTGACCGCGGCACGACCGTCCCCGGCCCGTGGCTCCTGTTCGCGCTCGACCAGTACGGCACCCCGAGCGTCGGCGCGTGGCTGCGGATCCCCTGACAGCGGTCAGCCCACGTGGACATGGGGCCGGCTGGCCCGGTTCGACTCGGCACGTCTGATGACCTCACGGGTGACCGGTGCGACGTCACCGACGCCGAACAGCAGGAACCGCAGCACGTGCATCAAGGGGTTGCCCTCGGTCCACTCGAAGTAGATGTGCGGCCGAACACCGGTCCGGTCCCGGATGTCGAGGACGAGTGCGGCCAGCGCGTTGGGGATCGAAGACGCCTCGACGGTGAGCACGCGATACCGCCCGTGCAGGGACACGCCGCGCACCTGGATGCTGCTCTCGAAGTCGGAGTAGTCCGGGACGGTGACCTCGACGAAGATGATGTCGCCGGAGTCGGGGAGGTCGTGGTCGTCGACGAGCTGGGCGATCTTCTCCTCGTACTCGGCCTCGTCCCGTGCGTCAGGCGCGTTGGCAACGAGCCGGATCGTGCGGCGTGCGCAGTCCCGCAGGAATGACTCCGCACGTGCGTCGTAGGAGATCTCGATGGCGCGCAGCTCGAGCGCGCGCGAGATCCTGGACAGCAGGGAGACGGTGATGATCGCGGCGATGAAGCAGGCACCGATCTTCGCGCCGTCCGGACGCTCGAGGACGTTGTCGGCAGTCGTGTAGACGAAGACCAGGCAGATCAGCCCGAACGCGACCGTCAGCTTGCGCTGCCCGGCCCGACGAGCGGCGAGCGTCACCGCGACGGCAGCCGACGTCATCAGCACCAGGACGCCCGTGGCGTACGCGCCGCCCTGCGCGTCAACGTCGGCGTCGAAGATCCAGGTGATGAGGAACGCGGTCAGGGTGAGGACGACGACCAGCGGTCGGACGGCGCCCGCCCACTCCGGTGACATGCCGTAGCGCGGCAGGTAGCGGGGGATCAGGTTCAGCATGCCCGCCATGGCCGAAGCGCCGGCGAACCACAGGATCAGGATCGTCGAGACGTCGTACAACGTGCCGAAGCCCTCGCCGAGGTAGAGATGTGCCAGGTACGCCAGCGCGCGCCCGTTGGCGCTGCCACCGTCCTCGAACTCGTGCGCCGGGATCAGCAGGGTGGTCACCAGGCTGGACGCGATCAGGTAGCAGCTCATGATGCAGGCGGCGACCGTGAGCAGGCGCTTCGTGTTGCGGATCCTTCCCGCAGGCCGCTCCGCGTCGTCACCGGGGTCGCCCTCGACGTGGCTCATCACGGCAACTCCGGTCTCGAACCCGGACATCCCCAGGGCCAGCTTGGGGAACAGGGTGAGCGAGACCGCGATCATCAGCGCGATGTTGCCGTGCTCGGCGGTGAGGGCACTGCTCCAGTCCGTCACCAGGTGGCCGTCCTCGAGGACGTGGGCCGCGGCCACGACGATGACCACGGCGTTCAAGGCCAGGTAGAGCACCACCAGCACCACGGCGACGCCGATCGCCTCACGAAACCCCTTCAGGAACACGGCTCCCAGCAGCGCGATCAGGCCTAGGGTGATCCACAGCTCCTGTCCGTGCAGCGCCGCGGGTACGTGCGGGTTCTCCACGATGTGCACGCTCGCGTCAGCGGCGGACAGCGTGATCGTGATGATGAAGTCGGTCAGGGCGAAGCCGATCAGACCGAGCACGAAGAGCTTGCCCCGCCAGAACGGCAGCAGCCGCTCGAGCATCGCGATCGAGCCCTGTCCGTGCGGGCTCTCGGCCGCCACCCGGCGATAGACCGGCAGCGCTCCGAAAAGGGTGAGCAGGACCAGGATCAGCGTCGCGAGCGGACTGAGCAGGCCAGCGGCGAGGAAGGCGATGCCAGGCTGGTAGCCGAGGGTCGAGAAGTAGTCGACGCCGGTCAGGCACATGACCCGCCACCACGGCTGCGGCTGATCGGAGGGCGGAAGGTCGGCGGGTGCCTCCTCCACGATGTCCAATGCGAGAGTCACGCAGGCCATGAAAGCCCTGGATCGTGGTCATTCCGGTGGACCTAACGACTCCCTAACGCGACCTGGGTCACACCTCGTGAGGGGATCGTCAGGGATCGGTGGGCGGTTGTGAGGATCTTGTCAGCGCGACGCTGGACGCGACGGTCGCCCGCTTGGCTGGGGGCGTGTGCGCTGCTCCTCGGTGGCGAGCGGTTCCCGGCACAATGACCGACATGCGGTCGGGAAACCTCAGCGCGCGCCGTCGGGCCTGGGGCTACGGCGTCGCGGTCGCCGGGCCCGTCGCGCTGCTGCCCGCCCTCGTCCCGCTCCGAGGCACGGTCAACCTCGCCGGTGACGTCGCGGTCTACCTGGTGCTCGTCGTGGCCGCCTCGCTGGTCGGGGGCCTCGGGCCCGCCCTCGTCGCGTCCGCGGTGTCGGCTGGCGTGCTCAACTTCTTCTTCACCCGTCCCTACCACAGGCTCACGATCAGCGACCCCGACAACGTCGTCGCGCTCTGTGCGTTCGTCCTGGTGGGCGTGATGGTGAGCTGGCTCGTCGACGTGGCCGAGCGTCGGGCGGCCGCGGCGGCGGCGGCCGCAGAGATCGAGGCCGCGGACCGGCTCCGTGCGGCGATCCTCACCGCGGTCGGCCACGACCTGCGCTCACCGCTCGCAGCCGCGAAGGCCGTGGTCTCGGGCTTGCGGGCCGAGGACATCACCCTCGACGAACGCGACCGGCGCGAGCTGCTCGAAGCCGCCGACGGCGCGCTCGACCGGCTCGCGGGCCTCGTCGACAACCTGCTCGACATGAGTCGTCTGCAGGCTGGCGCGCTGCCAGTCCATCCCCGTCCGACGGCGGTCGAGGACGTGCTCGCCCGCGCGCTGGACAATCTCGGTGTCGAGCCACGGGCCGTCGTGCTGGAGGTGGAGGAAGGACTCCCGGACGTCGTCGTGGACGCCGGACTGCTCGAGCGGGCGGTCGCCAATCTCGTTGCGAACGCACAGCGCTTCGCCCCGATCGGCGAACCGCCGGTGGTCCGGGTCGACCTCGATGGCGACACGGTGCGGCTGCGGGTCATCGACCGCGGTCGCGGGATCCCCGAGGCGGCCCGTGAGGAGGTCTTCCAGCCCTTCCAACGCCTCGGCGACACCGGGACCGGCCTCGGCCTCGGGCTGGCGCTCGCCCGCGGACTGGTCGAGGCGATGGGTGGCTCCGTGACGCCCACGGAGACCCCCGGCGGTGGCCTGACGATGGTCGTCACCCTGCCCACCGGGAGGCCGGCATGATCCGGGTCCTCGTGGTAGACGACGAACCCCGGATCCTCCGGGCGCTCCGGATAAACCTCGCGGCGCGCGGCTACGACGTGATCACCGCATCGGACGGTGCGGGTGCGCTCCGTGCCGCGGCAGAGGACCCTCCCGACCTGGTCGTCCTCGACCTCGGACTGCCCGACATCGACGGTGCCGAGGTCATCGCTGGGCTCCGCGGATGGACGAGCGTTCCGATCCTGGTCCTGTCCGGTCGGACCGACAGCACGGACAAGGTCGATGCCCTCGATGCCGGCGCCGACGACTACGTCACCAAACCGTTCGGCATGGACGAGCTGCTCGCACGCCTGCGGGCGATGCTGCGTCGGGCAGGCAGCGTGGACGACGAGCCACTCATCGCCTTCGGCGACGTGGTCGTCGACCTGGCCGCCACGCGGGTCACGGTGCGTGGCGAGGAGATCCGACTGACTCCCACGGAGTGGCACCTGCTCGCCGTACTCGCGCGCAACCCCGGGAAGCTGATGAGCCAGCGCCAGTTGCTCCTCGAGGTGTGGGGCCCCGGCTACGAGACCGCCCAAGGCAATCTGCGCCTCTACATGGCGCAGCTCCGCAGCAAGCTCGAGCCGGATCCCTCGCGGCCGGCGTACTTCCGCACCGAGCCCGGCATGGGCTACCGCTTCGACCCGTGAGCGACGACGGACTCGTTGGTTGCTAGACCTGGGTTCGCCTAGAAGCCGACCGTAGGAGTAGGCCTGAAGGCGTTAGCAGCTCTGTCTGCGACAACTTGGGTGTCGCTTCCGGAATCAAGGATCGTATTCCCAGATGATTCGGGGTCGACCAGGACGCTCGTAACGGAGAGTCTGACCGAAGCCTCAGTCGTCAACAGCGCGTCCACCTGAGCCGAGAAGCAGGAGTCACCTGACTTGGGGTGAACGTCCATCGCGACCACGTGGTTATTGGAGACAAAGTTGCCAGCGCCAGCCCTCAGCCGAATGATGACAGGCGTCGCACCGGCCGGCTGGATGCTCTGTGAGTCGATGATCTGGGAGAAGTGGTTGCCGATGACAGAGTTGTTGGTGCCGCTGACACAGAGAAGCCCGTTGAGGTCATCCAGCCCGTTGTCGATTCCCAGGAAGGGTGTCCAAGGCTCGTGGTCACGCAAGAAATGATTGGTGGCCACGAGGTTCTCCGAACTGCCCCCTCCGAGGATCAGCATCCCGGGGTAGAAGGAATGCAAACGGTTGTTGGTGACGCTTGAACGCGTGACGCCGTCGAGTCGGACGCTGCTCGCCCCTCGAGGGAAGACGTTGTTCGCGGTTATCAGGAGCCCGCCATGGTTCTCGGCGTAGATCGAGTGGCCCCGGAACCCTGCCCCGATCAGGTTGTCGCTGATCTTTGATGCCTGTCCCCACCCGCGGAGCTCTATGCAACTTCCGCATTCAGCAATGAAATTGTCATGAACGGAAAGCGCGTCTGCGTGGTAGATGGTGAGGGCGTTCTCCAGGTAGACGAAGCCCATGCCAGTAACGCGGAATGAGTCATTGGAGCTGGCGACATAGATACCGGTCTTGCCGTTGACGTACGTGTTCTCGGGATGCATCCCGGAGCCATCCGGCTTGAAGTGCAATCCGTCGATGCAGAAGTCGGAGAACTCGACCGAGCTGAGTCGCGGGCTCCCGTTTCGCTCGACGTAAAAGGCAGCCCCCTTGGACTCATCTTCGTCTACCTCGAGCGGAAGGTCGACCAGGATGCGGCTCCCTCCGGGCCACAGCTCATGTAAGTCGGGCCATTCTTCTTCGGGAACGTTGAAGCGGATGCTCGACGACGTGAAGCCGTGTCCGGAGCCCTGGATCCTGAGGAAGCTGACGTCGATCACTACCTGCGTACGGAGACGGTAATCCCCGGGGGGAATGTAGATCACCGCGCCTGGCTTTCCCCCGTTGCTCGCGTCGGCAACGGTCTGCCGACACTTGATGTCAGCGATCATGCTGTTGATTACTTCACCGACGTCCTGAGACGGGTTGCCCACGGGCCAGGTGGTGACGTCGTAATAGTTGCTGCTTGACATATTCTTCCTCTTACGTTTGGGGTTTCGCAGCAAGTCCCGGCAGTCCCGTTCAGGAGCCAGTCGGGTAGCGGGTCGCACCCAGCACAACCTCGTGCTCCTCCGGGACCCACTCCGCGGGGGGATCGACCAGTCGAAGTGCCGTCCCGTCCGCGTTCCAGGCGACCGGGACGGGGTCGGCGATCTCACCCACGAACGAGCCGTCGCCGTCGACGTGGCGGAACGCCAGCATCACCCACCGGCCCGACGGGTCCTGGAGGACCCGCCCGCTGTAGGCGGCCTCGGTGGTCAGGCGCCGGGCCTTGGTGATGTCGAATGGCCCCGTTGCCCTGTCAATCGGGACGGACCAGACGCCGCCGAGCTGGCCTGCGGTGCGTCGCTCGTGGGACATCTCGGTGTGCAGGCATGAGAACAACAGCACCCGCCGCCCGTCGACCTCCGCGATCTGGAGCACCTCCAGCTGGCCGAACCCGGCATCCGGTTGACTCAGCGGGGGCTGCAACGCCCAGCGCTCGAGGTCAGGCGACGTGGCGTGTCCCACGACCCCCCGGTCGTACTTCGGGCCGGTGCGGGCTCGTGCGGTGATCAGCATGTGCCACGGCCCGTCGGGCGTCTCGCGGAAGACCCACGGGTCGCGGAAGGCCTCGTCCTGCCAGTTGTCGTCGGCGAGGTTCTCGTACCAGCGGGGGTCGCTCTCGAGGATGAGGTCGGCGTGCTTGTGCCAGGTCATCAGGTCGGTCGAGGTGGCGGCGCGGATCCGCTGGACCTGGCCTTGATCCAACCGGTCGACGCCGGTGTAGAACATCCACCAGCGGCCGGTGTCGTCCCGGACCACGGAGCCCGTCCAGGTGGCGAGGTCGTCTGGCGCTGGGCTGTCCGAAGGCACGAGCGCGTCGGCCACTTCCGTCCACGAGCGCAGGTCGTCGCTGACGGCGTGTCCAATGGTCGCTCGCCAATGGCGTTGGTCGGGGTCGTGCAGGGCACGCGAGGCCTTGAGGAAGAACAGGTGGTAGGTCTCCTGGTCCTTCGCCAGCCAGAAGTCCCAGGTCCAGGAGGCGGGGAGTCTCAGCAAGGTAGTGTCCTTCGTTCTCAGTGCAACGGTTGGCGGCTCAGGACGGCGCGGCGACGGAGGATCGGCGCACGAGCGGGCAGGGAAGGGCTACGGGGAAGGTGACTCCGTCGTCGGCCACTGGGCGCCCATCGAGGAGTGCGATGAGTGCTTCGACCGCCCACGCGCCCATCTCGTAGTGGGGCAGGGCCACCGTCGTCAGCTCCGGATAGAGACCCTCGGCCAGGAGGAGCTGGTTGTCGAAGCCCACCACGGACAGGTCCTCGGGGATCCGGAGCCCCAGCTCGGCGGCGGCGCGGTAGGCACCCATCGCCATCCGGTCGTTGTAGCAGAACAGCGCGGTCGGACGATCCTCGCGGTCGAGCATCTGGCGGGCGGTGCGGTACCCACCCGCTGTGACGGACTCATCATCGAGGACCAGGCCGGGATCGAAGTCGATGCCCGCGCGGGTCAGTGAGTTGCGATACCCCTCGAGACGGCCGTGGGTCGCAGGTACGTCGTCCTGGTTGGTGAGGAACCCGATCCGTCGGTGACCGTGGGCGAGCAGCTCCCCGACCGCTGCCTCGGCTCCGCCGACCTCGTCGGGGACCACCGACGGCAGCTCGGCCCGGTCCGAGGCCGCGTCCAGGAGCACCGTCGGGACACGCTCCAGCGCCGGTGGCAGGTCCACCCGGCGGTGGAACATGGTCGCGTAGAGGAACCCGTCCACCTGGTGCCTCAGGAGCGCGTTGGCCGACTCCTGCTCCACCGTCGGGTCGCCGTCGGTGCTGACCAGGACGAGCGTGCAGCCGTGCTTCAGCGCGGTGTCCTGGGCACCGACCACGATGCTGCCGGCAAATGGGGTGGTCGCGATCGTGTCGCTGATCAGCCCCAGCATTCCGGATCGCCCGGTGCGCATCCCGCGGGCCAGCCGGTTGGGGACGTAGCCGAGGTCGGCCGCGGCCCGATGGATCCGTTGCCGGGTCTCGACGCTGATCCGGGAGCCGGGCACCTCGTTGAGCACCTGCGAGACGGTTGCTGCGGACACTCCGGCCAGCCGAGCGACGTCCTTGATGCCCGGCGGCTTTGCGGAGCGCCCCTGCGGGTCGGTCCCCTCTGGTCGACTCATGTCACTCGTCCTCCGAGAGGGCTGTTGGGGTCCGGAAGTCCACGAGGATTCTGCTTTCTGGGTTGTGTGTTGTCTCGAAGTGCGCGGGTCAGCCCTTGACTGCACCCAGGGTCATCCCGGCCACGATGTAGCGCTGGAGGAGAAGGGTCAGCAGGATCACTGGGAGTGAGTAGACCGTGGCGAGCGCTGTCATCGCTCCCCACTCCAGACCGAACTGGGTCTGGAAGTTCGCGATCACCAGCGGCGTGGTCTGTGCCCGGATGGCGGTGAGCAGCAGGGCGAAGAGGAACTCGTTCCACGAAGCCAGGAAGGCGAAGATGGCGGTGACCGCGACCCCGCCCCGGACCACGGGGAGGATGATGTACCACAGCGCGGCGAGCCGGCCCGCGCCGTCCACCCGTGCCGCCTCGTCCAGCTCGTCGGGAACCGACTCGAGGAAGCTCGACATCAGCCAGATCGAGAGTGGCAGTGAGATGGTCGTGTGCGCGATCGCAACCCCGGTGGGGGTGTCGGTCAGCCCCAACGCCCGCATCATGCCCACCATCGGGACCCCGATGGCGACGGGAGGGATCATCCGCGTCACGAGGGCCGCCATCACGAAGACGCGGCCGCTGACGGTGCGGAACCTGGTCACGCCGTACGCCGCCGGCACTGCCAGGACCAGGGAGAGCACAGTGCTGATCGTGGCGGCACTGACGCTGTTGATGAAGGAGGCGAGGACCCCTTCTCGGCTCAGCGCCCTCTCGTAGTTGGCCAGCGTCCACTCATCCGGGAGGACCTTGGGCGGGACGGCGAGCGCATCCAGCGGGGTCTTGAACGAGGTGAGCAGCAGGTAGAGGAACGGGAAGGCGTAGAGGACCACCATCGAGCCGAGGAGGAACCACAGCAGCAGGCGGGTTGGGGTCTTGCGTACCTCGAGCGTGCTCATGCTTGCCTCCCACCGGGTCGCCAGATGAGTCCGACCGCGACGACGGCCACCACGAGCATCGCGACGAGATAGAGGGTGCCCATGGCGCTGGCGGTGCCGGGCTCCCCGAAACGAACCATGGTCTGGTAGATCAGCAGGCTGAGGGTCTCGGTGGAGTTCTGCGGCCCGCCCCCGGTCTGGATCAGGATGATGTCGAACGCCTTCGCGGCGTCGACGCCGCGCACCACGAGGGCCACGGCGATCACCGGCCGCAGCAGCGGCAGGATGATGCGGAACAGGGTTGAGACGGGGCCGGCGCCGTCGATCCGGGCGGCCTCGATGATGTCCCCGGGGATGTTCTGCAGTCCCGCGAAGAGGACGAGGGTCATGAACGACGTGGTCAGCCAGATGTCGGGCACCGCGACCGCGAACAGGGCGATCGAGGAGTCGCTGAGCCAGCCGATGTCGTTGCGGTCGTTCAGGATGCCGAGGCGGAAGAGAAGCTCGTTGACGATGCCGAAGTTGTCGATGAGCAGGAAGCGCCACAGCAAGCCGGCGACGATGGGCGCGATCATCAGCGGGTACAGGAACGCCGTGCGCAGGATGCGGGATCGATTGCCCAGGCTGTTGAAGAGGAGTGCGGCGGCCAGGCCGAGCACGAACTCGAAGGTGACCACGAGCGTGGTGTAGCCGAGGGTTCGGGCCGCGGCCGCCTGGAACGCCGACGAGCCGAGGACATCGACATAGTTGTCGAGACCGACGAAGGTGCGCGGGCCGCCGGCAATCGGGGAGATCTCGAAGAAGCTGTCGACGACCAGCTTGACGAGCGGCCAGGCCACGAACGCGAGCATGAACAGTGCGGCCGGGATCATCAGCAGGAGCGCGAAGCGCCGGTCATCGATGCGGGAGCCCTTGCCAGGTCGCCTGCCGTGCTCCGCGCGGGTCGGGCGGGGCAGGGTGGTGACCTGCCCTGGTTCGCTGACGCTCATGTCTCTCCTCTCAGGGGCGGAACGAGCGGGAATGGGGTGTCCGGTCGACGCCCGCCTTGACGGAGGCGGGCGCCGACCGGGAGTGGTCAGCCGAGGATTTCCTCGATCTGGGCCTTGGCCTCGTCGAGCAGGGCCTGGTTGTCGGCTCCCGGCTCCACAGCCTTCTGGAGCATCGGGATCAGTGCCGTGTCGACGATCTGCTGCCACTTGGCGTTGGCCGGCCGCGGCATGGTGGCAGGACCCTCGAGGGTGGCGATCAGCGCCTCGAAGTGCTCGTAGCCCGGCTGGTCGGCGTACTTCTCGAAGGCCGACTTGCGTGCCGCGAGCCCCAGCGCGGAGTCGATGCTCAGGTCGTTGTGGTCATAGGCGAACTGGATGAACTCCTGGGCGAGCTCCTTGTTGTCCCCCGCCTTGGGGATCGAGAGGTACCAGTTGCCCGGCACGGCGCCGATACCAGCATCTCCTGCGATCATCGGCGCGGCGCCCACCTTGCCCTTGACCTTCGAGTCTTCAGGGATCTGGGGATACGCGTGTGCCCAGAACTTCGTCATCGCCACCTGGCCCTGGTTGAACAGGTTCTGCGCTGCAGCCCAGTCGACCTGGGACGCACCCTCGGGCGCATCCGCCACGGCCTCGGTGTAGAAGTCCAGGGCGGCCAGGTGCTCGGCGTTGTCGATGATGACGTTGCCGTCCGCGTCGAGAACCATGCCGGGCGAGCCAGCCTGCGCGACATGTGCCAGCCACTCCGTCTCGACCGCACCCTTGACGTCGGTGCCGTAGAGGTCGGTCGTGCCGTCGCCGTCGGTGTCCTGGGTGAAGAACGCCGCCATGTCCTGGAACTGCTGCCAGTCGGTCGGGGGCGCCAGCGGGTAACCGTACTCCTTCTCGAAGGCAGCCTGCTGCTTGGGGTCCTCGAACAGGTCGGTGCGGTAGAACAGGATCTCCGCGTTGGTCCACACCGGCATCCCGACGAACGTGCCGTCGACCTGGGCCTCTTCGACCAGCGCCGGGAAGAGGTCCGCCTGGACCTCGTCGGTGAACATGTCGTCCAGGGGCTCGACCCCGTCCGCGAACCCGGTCAGCCAGATGGCGTCCAGGGCCGCGACGTCGAACGACACCGACCCCGAGGAGAACTCACTCGAGAGCCGGTCGTACAACCCGTCGTAGGGCAGCTCGACCAGCGAGACCTTCGTGCCGGTCTCCTCAGTGAACGCCTCGGCCACCGGTTCGAGCTCGGCCTTGCCGCCGCCCTCGACCAGGACCGTGACCGTCTCGGCCCCGTCACTCGACGACGCGTTCCCGCCTGCGCCGCAGGCAGCCATCCCAGCCGCCATCACGAGCGCTGTTGCCGCGGCTCCCATCGTGCGGCCGAACCTCGGCCGAAGCGCTACTTCCGGAAGTCCATGTCCCATCGCATTGCCCTTATCTGTGTGCCCGAGGAGGTTGCCTAATCGTTTAGGCTAAACGTTTAGGCAAAGGTAGATGTGACTGCGATCACGTGTCAATGCCCAAGGCGGGCGGATCTCGTGATCGTGGCCGCACCAGTCACCGTCAGGGACCAGAGATCAGGAGGGGAGGCCCCTGGAAGTGCCAGGTACCGGAGGGTGACCTGCGGTCTCACGTGGGGGAGCCCAGGGGACCCGCGGTGAGGCGCACCCATGAGTAGCCGCGGATGCGGCGGCCCTCCCCGCCGCCGCATCTCCCATCAGAAGGCAGGCACGGATTGTTCTGCAGGCTGGCCTCGACGACGTGCCTCGAGTACCGCGGCTCGTAGCCGGTCCCGAGCCAACGTCAGGCCCGCGTACGCGGCGCCTCGAGCCGTCGACAGACCGAGGACGTGTGTCACCGCTTTGATCTCTGGGACTGTTGGATGGCTCTTGTCGAGTCTTCCGCGCAGCTCGGGCAGTACCTCGTCGACGAGCGGGCGCAATCGGCCCACGAAGTACACCGATTCAGGGTCTAGCGTCACGGCAACGGCACTGACAGCAGTCACGAGCGCCGTGGTGAACGCCTCCAGCACCTCGGCGCGCGCCACCTCGTTGTGCGGCTCCAGCCAGAGATCGTCGATGCGCTGAAGGTTGAGCCCCCGCCCGCGAGCGAACCGTAGAAGCCCGCTCGTGCTCAGCAGCCCGTCCAGGGTCTCGTTGTCGACCCCGGAGAAGAGCACGCCGAAGTCCCCGAAGAAAGAGGTGCGCCCACGGACGAGCTCGTGATCCGTGCAACTTGCGAAGTTCAGGATGCTGCTGACGTTGAAGAGCGCGGCGTTCCTGATGGTGGCGTCATCGATCATGATGCCCAGCAAGGCGGAATTGGCGTCACTCTCGAGCAGCATCGGAGCGTCGACCAGGTCTTCGAGGCTCCGATGCAGCTCGGCGCCCGCGAAGATCTTCATCGACTCCGCGGGACCGAAGATTTCCCTGCCGTCGCGGACACGGCCGGGGACCGCGACGACAATCTGTCGTAAGGGCCCCTCCGCTGACTCGCAGGCCCGCGCGATCAGGTCGACCAGCCATACGGCGGCGCTCCTGACGTCGGGGTGGTCGACCGTCGGGACAATCACGTGCTCGATCTCGCGACCCCTGAGGTCTGTCACCATGGCGCCCGTGGTCTGCGCGCCGAAACTGACACCAACGACGTGGCCGGCCGTCCGGGGCACGTCGACATACGTGGATCGACGGCCGCGGCCGCTGATCGCATCGACTCCGCCGTCGATGACGAAGCCATCGGCGCGAACATCCTCCACCGCCCTGTACACCGTGGCCTTGCTCAAGCCCGTCAGCTCGATGAGCTCGTTGCGCGTCACGGGCGCCCGGGAGAGGACCACGTCAAGGACCGACGCCTTGGTGTAGTCCCGTGACGTGGGGTTGCTGCTCACCGCATCACCCTAGCGAGCCCGATTCGCCGAGTGAGCCGATCCGGGCCTGCCGGCATCGCTCACTTCCCGGGTCCGGGCACGAGCGTCGTCCGCTCAGTCATCACAGTTCCCTGGCTGCTGACGACAGCGCCTGATCTGCGTCGCCTTGGCGGACGGCATGGGCGATCTTGCGGTGTCCCGCGACGACGTCCTCGCGAGTCCGTCCGGCGGAGACCATGCCGAGACAGACCCGCATCTCGGGGGAGACGACGGTGGTGAACATGCGCTGCAGCCGCGGGCTCCCCGTGGCTGCGACGAGCGCCGTGTGGAACTCGATGTCGAACGTGCCGACCGCTGCCCAGTCGCCGGCCGCTGCGGCCGTCTCCATCTGGGTGACGTACTTGTCCAACGCTTCGTACGCCGTCTCCATGAGGCCTCGAGCGATGATCGCCCGGATTGCCGCTGACTCGAGCGCGCCGCGGGCAAGGTAGCCGTCGGCGACGTCCTGATCGGTGAGGACCGGGACAAGGACGCCTCGCTGCGGCTTACTTGCCAGGGGCAGGGCTGCCGACAGGCCGGTCAACCCTGCCCCGACCACCGGCAGGTCCACATCGCCGCCGACCTCGGTGGTGGACCGGTCCGGTCCCTGACAGGAGGTGTCGAGCCAGTACGGCGTGAGCTTCATCGGTGGTTTCTCCAGTACTCGTCGACCCGCGTGGTCTCAGCGGGCATGCCGGGGCGCTAGCTGACAGTGAGCTCTGAGGTGAGCGCGTAGAAGTTGAGCGGGTGCTGCTCGAAGTTCTCGACTCGAGCCGTCGTACCCACTACTGCGGACTCGTGCACAAGGAACACGTTGACCGCCTCGGACTGGAGCCGCTCCGCGAGCTCGGCGTAGGTCTGGAACCGGGCGTCCTGGTCCTCCTCCTGGAGGGCCTGGTTGATGGAGGCGTCGGTCTCCGCATCGCAGTAGTGCGCGAGGTTGTAGCTGCCCTTGCAGGTGTAGTCCGCAGCCAGGTACCCAGCCGGATCGCCCAGGTCGATCAGGTAGCCGCGCGAGAGCAGAAAGGCGTCGTAGTCGCCGGCCAAGACATCGGGCTCGAACGATGCGTATTCACCGGACTTGACCTTCACCTCGACGCCCAGCTCGCCGAGCTGGTCCTGGATCACCGTGGCGAGGTCGCCGAACTCCGGCCGGGAGTTGTAGGCCAGCAGCTCGATCGACAGCGTGCTCGGGTCCACGCCGGCCTCGTCGAGGAGACGCCTGGCCTCATCGAGGTCACGCGAGACCGGGGCGGCGCCTTCGGGCGCCCACGGCAGCTCCGGCGAGAACGGGCCGGTCGCGGGCGTCATCACGCCTTCGTAGATGCTCCCGGAGATGGCCTCGGTGTCGATCGCCTTCTGGATCGCCTGACGCACCAGCGGGTCGTCGAACGGCGGCCGGGAGTTGTTGAGCATCATCGCGGTCGTCCGGGGCATCTCGACCGTGCTGACCTCGACGTCGTCGTTGCCCTCGAGCTCGGCCATGCTGACCACCGGCAGGACGGGGGCGATGTCCACCTCCCCAGTCTGCAGCTGGGTGGCTCGTACGGCGCCGTCGACGATGTACCTGACCTCCGCGGTGGCGAGCGCCGGGGTGCCACCCCAATAGTCCTCGTTGCGCTCCAGGCTGAGCGACTGCTGGGGGATCTCCTCGACGATCTCAAACGGGCCGGTGCAGGTGCCTTTGACGTCTAGCTGCTTCCCCTCGTAGGCCTTCGGGGCGAGGATGCCGGTGTTGGGGGTGGCCATCCGGTATGGGAGCAGCACGTCGGGCTGCTTGGTCCTGATCCGGATCGCGGTCTCGTCCACCGCCTCCACCCCGGCCACCACGTCGGAGTTGAAGGAGCGGGCAGGCGTCTTGCGCTCCAGCAGGTGCGTCAGCGCTCCGGCCACCGCCTCGGCGTCCATCGGCGTGCCGTCCTGGAACTGCACGCCCTCGCGCAGCTGGAACTCCCACGCTGTCGGCTCCACCTGCTCCCACGTCGTCGCCAGCTTCTCTCCCAGGGACCCGTCGGACTCGTACTGCACGAGCGGTTCCAGGCAACCCGTCCGGGCGAGCGTGAAGGAGTCGTCCGTCTCCAGCGCCCACGCAGCGATCGGCGGGTAGAACTCGGCATAGGCCACGTGCCCGTTGCCGGTGCCTTCGCCCTCGTTGGTCTGTCCGGCGTCGCCACCGCTCATGCCGCATGCCGAGGCGGTCAGCGCGAGAACCGCCAGGCCACCTGCCAAACGCAATCGAGTCATGTACTTGGTCCTTCGTTCGTGGGCGGGATCACGCTCACCCGCGTCAGTCTTGGTGTCGAGGTACTTCGCAGCCAGATGGCGTTTCACTGGTCGGGGCCGATCGGGTCGTCGATCGGCCAGCTTCCGGGTCCGTTCGGACCAACTTCATGAAGGGGGCTCCCGGAGTTGCGCGATGACGTCGTCCAGGGGTACGGCCATGGCCCGAGCCACGTTCGTCCAGTCGTCCTTGGCATGGGCCAGCAGGTAGTCGCGGCGTGCTGGGACACGCCCGGCACGCCAGTTGGTGATCAGCGCGCGCAGCGTGAGACGAGCCAGCGCCGCAACCGGCAGCAGGGGAAGCTCCGATTCCTGGATCGGCCGTGCCTGCTCGTAGCCGGCGACGAAGCTGCAGGCCTCCCGCCACGGGCCGTCGGGCGCCCGTCCCAGCAGGTTCGCCAGCGTGACGGCCGGGTCGAAGATCACGGCACTGCGCACGGTGTCACCGAAGTCGATGATGCCGGTGACGAAGTCGTGGCGCCGCGGGTCCACGACCACGTTGTGAGGGCTGTAGTCACCGTGGATCACCTGCGTCTCGAGATCACCCAGCCTCGGAACGACTGCTTCCTCGAAGAGCCGGAAGACCTCCTGTGCCAGGTGACGGTGCTCGGCGTTCGGCGTGTGCTCGACGAGTCCTGTCAGCTGGTGGAAATGCCGGATGTCCCACACCAGGACCCGCTGGTCGGCAGGGTGCGCGAACCCCGCGAGCGCCACGTCAACTCGCCCGAGCATCTCGCCCACCTTGGCGAGCTGATCCTGGTCCGGGTTCGTCCCGGCCAGGACGGGCCCATCCACGAAGGTGAACACCCGAAGGACTCGCGTCCTGCCGTCGTTCAGATCGATGTTGACGTGGTCGTCTCCGTCGACGGTCAGCTTCACCCGCTGGACCGGCAGTTCCGGAGCGTTGCCTTCGAGGAAGCGCATCGCGGCCGTCTGGAGCGCGACCACCAACTCTGGCTCGTCAGGTGGTGAGACCTTCACCAGGTAGCCCGACGAGTCGGTGCTGATTCGGAACGTGTCGTCCTTCTCCGTGGCCAGTGGCTCGAGATCTCCGCTGACGTCGTAGTGGCGTTCCAGGAGGAGGCCCACCAGCATCGCGTCGATGGGCTGGTGAGACGACCCCAGGCCGCTCTCCTGGAGGAGCTGATGGGTGGGGCTCATGGGCGGTGAGGCGCTCACTGTCAGTCCCTTCTGCCCGCCCGCTACAGGCGATCCTTCGCCACTTCGGCGAAGGTCTCCAGGAATCGGGTCACGTCGTCGGAGGTGAAGGCCAGCGGCGGGCGGATCTTCAGGACGTTCGCCGACTGGCCCGTGCCGTTGATGAGGATCCGACGGTCACGAAGGTCGTTGATGACGTCCTCGGTGCGGGCGCGGTCGGGCTCGAGCGTCGCCCGGTCCTTGACGATCTCCACACCGACGTACAGACCGCTGCCACGCACCTCAGCGACGTAGGCGGAGTCCTTGGTGATCTCCTCGAGTCCGGCGCGCAGCGCCGTGCCGTTCTCGAGGACGCGCTGCTGCACGTTCTCCATTTCGAAGACGTCCAGCACCGCAGCGCCGGCGGCCACCGGGATCGAGCTGCCACCGAAGGTGTTGAAGTAGCGCACGTTCCGTCCGAACTCGTCGGAGACCTCGGGACGGAAGACCACACCGGAGAGCGGCAGCCCGTTGCCCATCGGCTTGCCCATGGTGACGATGTCCGGCAGCACGCCGTGCCGGCTGAAGCCCCACATCGAGTCTCCGAGCCGGGCGAATCCCGACTGCACCTCGTCGGCGATGTAGACACCGCCCGCCCCATGGACCTCCTCCACCACCCCGTGCATGTAGCCGACCGGGTCCGTGAAGATCCCGTCACTGGTGTAGGCACAGTCGGTGACCAGCGCCGCGAGCCGGTAGCCGTGGCGCTCGAGGTCATCGATCGCGTCGCGCACCTGCTTGCGCATGTGCTCGGCCAGAGTTGATCCGGGCGCCGCGAGTCGCGGGTCAGGAGGGTCGATGAGCCGCACGTTCGGACCCAGTGGTGACCCTGTGCCGAGATGCGGCGAGAAGCTCGCAACTTCGCGGGTGATGCCGTGGTAGGCCCATCGGGTCACGATGATTCCCTCACCACCGGTGTGGTACCTCGCCACCCGCACCGCGAGGTCGTTGGCCTCCGACCCGCTGCAGGCCAGGCTGATCTTCGAGAGCTCCTCGGGGAAGGTCGCGAGCAGGCGCTCTGCGTAGTCGACCAGGGACTCCTGGACGTAGCGGGTGTTGGTGTTGACTGCCGCCATCTGGCGGGCGACGGCTTCGACGACGTGCGGGTGGGCGTGCCCGACGCACGGAACGTTGTTGTACGCGTCGAGGTAGTCGTTGCCGTCACGGTCCACCAGGTGCGCGCCATGGCCTGCGACGAACTCGACCGGCTCCTTGTAGATGAGCGTGTAGCCGGGACCCAGCACGTTGTTCCGGCGCTGGATGGTCTCCTGGAGATGCTCGGGGAGCTCGCTCAGTACACCTGGGTCGAACCGGTTGGGGTAGTTGACGATCGCTCGACTCAGGGTCGATGTCATCGGGGGGTCACCTTCACTCTTGTTTGATCGGTTGGGCCGAGTCTCGGGGGCTGGACCTGCGTTCTGGGGTGCCAACTGCTCAGATCCCGAGCATCGTGTTCAGCTCGTCCAGGGACTTCACCACCGTGAGGTCGTAGCCCGGCGGCACCGGGTCGTAGCCACGGTCCAGCAGCACCAGGTTGCGGAAGCCCATGTCGTGCATCGGCATGTGGTCGTAGCGGGTGTGCGAGGCGACGTGCACGAAGTCCTCGGGTGTGGCGTCCAGCTGGTCGAGCATGTACTCGAACGCGCCGTACCGGGGCTTGTAGTAGCCGGCCTGCTCGGCAGTGAAGACCGCGTGGAAGTCCGCACCCAGCCGCGGCACGCTCTCGGCAAGGAAGGAGTCGTCGGCGTTGGAGAGGATCACCAGCTTGTAGTGCTCGCCCATCTTCTTCAGCGGCGCCGGCACGTCCGGGTGCGGGCCCCAGCTCCGGACGCCGTCGGCGAACCGCTTCCCCGCGCTCGGGTCCGACTCGATCCCCCACTTGCGGCAGACCCGGTCGAAGGAGTCCTGCAGCACCTGCTCGTAGGGGTAGTACTCCCCGTGGACTTGGTCGTAGCGGTAGCCGCGGAACTCCGCCACGAACCGGTCCCACTTCTCGGCGGGGATCTGGTCGCCGACCAGCTCCTTGGTGATCGGCGTCATCGGCCAGCTGATCAGGGTGCCGTAGCAGTCGAACGAGACGTACTTCGGACGGAAGGAGGGGTTGCTCATGGGATGCCTTCTGATCGGGGGCTCGGAGAGGAACTGAGGGTCGATCTCGGTTCAGTCGTTGTTGTGTCTCATTCTCAGACTGAGACTATAGTAGGACTCTGCCGTCTTCGGGCCGGCATGTCAAGAGTCGCCGCGGCCGGTGTGAGGCGGCCTCAGGACTGCACGCGGGTAGTAACCCAGGAACGGCGAGGCGTTCTCGATCGACGTGGGGGGCACGACGACTCCGGTGCAGCCTCGTAGCGCGGACGAAGCCCATCCTGGTCGTCACCGCGTTCGACGATGCATTGCTCGCCACGCCATGCCGCATCCCTCACCGTGCACCGCGGTGAGTGCGGTGAACGCCGGGCACCGAGTGGAGCGACGAGCTGCGCAGCCACGGGGCTCGCTTCCCCACCAGTCCCCTACCGAGCGCAAGGTCAGCAGGGGGATAGGCCCGAGAATGCCAGAAACCGCAGGCTGACCTGCGGTTTCTCGTGGTGGAGCCTAGGGGACTCGAACCCCTAACCCCCTGCTTGCAAAGCAGGTGCGCTACCAATTGCGCCAAGGCCCCGGGTGGCCGGACGAGCCGGCCAGGGTGTGGATCAGGCTGCGTCCACCAAGCGCTGTGGTCAGGCCTTGTCGACCGGGTCGGTCGCCTCGGCCCACAGCGCCTGCTCGGTGCGGCCCTCGTCGAACTTCTTCTTCGCGATCGCGGCGCCCGCGGCGGCGATCAGGACGAGCAGGATCTTCTTCATGTTCGCTCCTATGGCCTGCTCACGGCGGGCCGTCCGGGGGCTGGCCTTGCGGGGGTTGGTGGGCCTAACAGGACTTGAACCTGTGACCTCTTCCTTATCAGGGAAGCGCTCTAACCGTCTGAGCTATAGGCCCGCACCGGCGGATTCGCCGAGGGGGAACACTACAACAAGCCGAGACGTGCCAACAAAACGTCAGTGCTCGTCCTCGGCGAGGGTGACCTCGATGCCGCCGAGCAGGGCCGCTGCCATGTTGTAGAGGAACGCCCCGAGGGTCGCGATCGCGGTCAGCAGCACCACGTCGATGACGCTGACCAGGAGGGTGAAGCCGAGCACCCGCGACATGCCGACGTAGTTGGTCACGTCGAAGGTGCTGGTGTTGTTGTCGCCCTCGACCACGCTGGCGACGGCCGAGTTGATCGAGTCCCAGACGCCGGCAGCGCCCAGCACCGACCACACCATGAAGACCGCCACGAAGGTGACGACGCCGAAGGCGACCGACAGCAGGAAGGCCGTCTTCATCACCGACCACGGGTCGACCCGGGTCAGCCGGAGCCGGGCCCGGCGGGGTGCCCGGGGACCGGGGCGGCGCGGGGACGCCTCCGGCTTGGCGTTGGCAGCGTGCTCGCGGGCAGCACCGGCGAGCCGGGACTGGAGGCGCTCGGCCAGCGACGGACGGTCCGCTGCTCTCTCAGGGGAGGTCGCGGTGCGCTCCGACATGGATCACTCCTCCGTCTCGGTGTCGTCCTGGCTCTCGATTGTTGCACCCTCGGCCTCCTCGGGCGATTCGCCCGCGTCGGCGGTCGGCTCCGCGGCGTCCTCGCCGGCGGCGTACGGCGACGCCTCGGTGTCGGTCGGGTCCGCGGACGGAGGCTCGTCCTCGACGCCCTCCTCCTCGCGCGCCTCGACCGAACGGGCGACGACGGCGACGGCGTCCCCGGCCTTGGGCGCGACGAACTTGACGCCCATCGTGGACCGGCCCATCGGGCGGAAGTCGGCGTTGATCGGGCTGCGCACGACCTGGCCGGCCTGGGTGATCGAGAGGACCTCGTCGCCCTCCTCGACGATGAAGGCGCCGACGAGCCCGCCGCGGTCCTCGTTGGCCAGCGACATCGCCTTGATGCCGATGCCGCCACGGGACTGCAGCCGGTAGTCGTTGATGCGGGTGCGCTTGGCGAAGCCGCCGTCGGTGATGGTGAAGACGTACTGCTCCTTCACGCCCGGAAGCCCGTCTGCCTCGTCCTCGGCAGAGGCGTCAGCGGCCAGGGCAGCCTCGGCGGCCTCCTCGGCCGCGACCTGGGCCGCGCGGATGACCGACATCGAGAGCAGCTGGTCGCTGTCGCGGAACTTCATGCCGGTGACGCCCGACGTGGCGCGGCCCATCGGCCGGAGCTGGGTGTCGTCGGCCTTGAAGCGGATCGCCTGGCCCTTGCGGGAGACGAGCAGGATGTCGTCCTCGGCGTTGACCAGCTCGGCGCCGATCAGCTCGTCGTCGTCCTCGCGGAAGTTGATCGCGATGACGCCGGCCTGCCGGGGGCTGTTGTAGTCGGCGAGGCGGGTCTTCTTGACCAGGCCGTTCTTCGTCGCGAGCACGAGGTAGGGGGCCTGCTCGTAGTCGCGGATCGCCAGCACCTGCGCGATCGACTCGTCGGGCTGGAAGGACAGCAGCCCGGCGACGTGGCCGCCCTTGGCGTCGCGCTGCGCCTCGGGGAGGTTGTAGGCCTTGGTGCGGTAGACCCGGCCGGCCGTCGTGAAGAACAGCAGCCAGTGATGGTTGGTCGTGGCGATGAAGTGCTCCACCACGTCGTCGCCGCGCAGGGTCGCGCCGCGCACGCCCTTGCCGCCCCGCTTCTGGAGGCGGTACTGCTGGCGGGAGGTGCGCTTGGCGTAGCCGCCTCGGGTGATCGACACGACGAGGTCCTCGTCGGGGATCAGGTCCTCCATCGAGAGGTCGCCGTCGGCCGCGATGATCTGGGTGCGCCGCTCGTTGCCGTACTTCGCGACGACCTCGCCGAGCTCATCGGTGATGATCTGCCGCTGGCGGGTCTCGTTGGCGAGGATGTCCTGCAGGTCGGCGATGACCGTCTCGAGGCGGGCGAGCTCGTCGATGATCTTCTGCCGCTGCAGCGCCGCGAGCTGGCGCAGCTGCATCTCGAGGATGGCGTTGGCCTGCAGCTCGTCGATGTCGAGCAGCTGGATCAGGCCCTGGCGCGCCTCGCTGACGTCGGGCGAGCGCCGGATCAGGGCGATCACCTCGTCGAGCATGTCGAGCGCCTTCACCAGGCCGCGGTAGATGTGCGCCTGCTCCTCCGCCTTGCGGAGCCGGTAGCGGGTCCGGCGCTGGATGACGTCGACCTGGTGCGCGACCCAGTTGCTGATGAACTGGTCGATCGTCAGCGTGCGCGGCACGCCGTCGACGAGCGCGAGCATGTTGGCCGAGAAGTTGGTTTGCAGCTCGGTGTGCTTGAAGAGGTTGTTCAGTACGACGCGCGCCACGGCGTCGCGCTTGAGCACGACGACCAGGCGCTGGCCGGTGCGCGAGGAGGTGTCGTCGCGCACGTCGGCGATGCCCTGGATGCGGCCGTTGTCGGCGAGCTCGGCGATCTTGAGCGCCAGGTTGTCCGGGTTCACCATGTAGGGCAGCTCGGAGATCATCAGGCAGGTGCGGCCCTTGGAGTCCTCGTCGATCTCGACGACTGCCCGCTGGGGGATCGAGCCGCGGCCGGTGCGGTAGGCCTGCTCGATGCCCTGGCGGCCCACGATGAGCGAGCCCATCGGGAAGTCGGGGCCCTTGATCCGCTCGACCAGGGCGTCCTGCAGCTCCTCGCGGGTGGCGTCGGGGTGCTCGAGGGCCCAGATCGCGCCCTCGGCGACCTCGCGGAGGTTGTGGGGCGGGATGTTGGTGGCCATGCCGACCGCGATGCCGGCGGACCCGTTGACCAGCAGGTTGGGGAACCGGCTGGGCAGGATCGTGGGCTCGGTCGACTTGCCGTCGTAGTTGGGCTGGAAGTCGACGGTGTCCTCGTCGATGTCGCGGACCATCTCCATGGCCAGCGGCGCCATCCGGCACTCGGTGTATCGCATGGCGGCCGCGGAGTCGTTGCCCGGCGAGCCGAAGTTGCCCTGGCCGTTGATCAGCGGCGCGCGCATCACCCAGGGCTGGGCGAGGCGGACCATGGTGTCGTAGATGGCCGAGTCGCCGTGGGGGTGGTACTGACCCATGACGTCGCCGACGACGCGGGAGCACTTGTTGAACCCGCGGTCGGGCCGGTAGCCCCCGTCGTACATCGCGTAGAGGATGCGGCGGTGCACGGGCTTGAGGCCGTCGCGCACGTCGGGCAGCGCGCGGCCGACGATGACCGCCATCGCGTAGTCGATGTAGGAGCGCTGCATCGACTGCTGGAGGTCGATGGGCTCGATGCGGCCGCCGCCCCCGCCGTCGCCGATCAGGTTGCCGGTCGTCTCAGTCATTCTGCGTGCCTCTCGGGCTCTCTAGCTCGTGTCCTAGATTCCTGGATAGTTGTGCATCGGTGGTCGAGGAGGCGCGCCAGCGCCGTCTCGAAGCCACCGCGCCACTAGATGTCCAGGAACCTCACGTCCTTGGCGTTGCGCTGGATGAAGGACCGCCGCTGCTCGACGTCCTCGCCCATCAGGATCGAGAAGATCTCGTCGGCCTGGGCGGCGTCCTCGAGGGTCACCTGCAGGAGGATCCGGCCGTTGGGGTCCATCGTGGTCTCCCACAGCTCGTCGGCGTTCATCTCGCCGAGACCCTTGTAGCGCTGGACCGGCATCTCCTTGGGCAGCTTCTTGCCCTGGGCCAGGCCGTCCTTCATCAGGGCGTCGCGCTCGGCGTCGGAGTAGACGAACTCGTGCTCGTGCGGCTTGTTCCACCGCAGGCGGTAGAGCGGCGGCTGAGCCATGTAGACGTAGCCGTGCTCGATGAGCGGCTTCATGAAGCGGAACAGCAGGGTGAGCAGCAGGGTGTTGATGTGGTGGCCGTCGACGTCGGCGTCGGCCATCAGCACGACCTTGTGGTAGCGCAGCTTCTCGATGCTGAACTCCTCGTGGATGCCGGTGCCGAGCGCCGAGATGATCGCCTGGACCTCGCTGTTGGCGAGCACCTTGTCGATGCGCGCCTTCTCGACGTTGAGGATCTTGCCCCGGATCGGGAGGATCGCCTGCACGCGCGGGTCGCGGCCCTGGCGCGCGGAGCCACCGGCCGAGTCACCCTCGACGATGAAGACCTCGCACTCCTCCGGGTTGGTCGACTGGCAGTCGCTGAGCTTGCCGGGGAGGCCTCCGCCACCGAGCAGCCCCTTCCGGCTGCGGGCCAGGTCGCGCGCCTTGCGGGCCGCGATCCGGGCGCTCGCCGCCGCCTGGGCCTTGCGCACGATGTCCCTGCCCTCGGCCGGGTTCTGCTCCAGCCAGGCGCCGAGCTGGTCGTTGACGATGCGCTGGGTGAAGCCCTTGGCCTCGGTGTTGCCGAGCTTGGTCTTGGTCTGGCCCTCGAACTGGGGGTCGCCGAGCTTGATCGAGATGATCGCCGTGAGGCCCTCGCGGACGTCGTCACCCGAGACACGGTCCTCCTTCTTCTTGATCAGGCCCCACTCCTCGCCCCAGTTGTTGACCAGGGAGGTGAGCGCCGCCCGGAAGCCCTCCTCGTGGGTGCCGCCCTCGTGGGTGTTGATCGTGTTGGCGAAGGTGTGCACCGACTCGGTGAACGAGGTGTTCCACTGCATCGCCACCTCGAGGCTCATATGCTGGGTCGAGTCCGTGGCCGCGGCCTCCGCCTCGAACGAGATGACGGTCGGGTGGGCCTTGTCCTTGCGGCGGTTGAGGTGCTCCACGTAGTCGACGAGGCCGCGGTCGTACTTGAAGACGCGCTCGAGGCCCTTGTCGATGCGATGGATCGCGTCGGAGCTGGCCTGGTCGACGCTCGCGTCGATGGTGCCGTCCTCGACGGCCGCCGCGATCTCGTCGGCGATCTCCCGCTCGTCGCGGACCACGATCTCCAGGCCCTTGTTGAGGAAGGCCATCTCGCGGATGCGGGTGGTGATCGTCTCGAGGTTGTACGTCGTGGTCTCGAAGATGTCGGGCGAGGCGAACCAGGTCACCGTCGTGCCCGTGCCCTCACCCTCCTCGAGGTCGCGCACCTCGCGCAGCTCGTAGTCGGGGACGCCGAGGGAGAACTCCTGCTCCCACAGCTTGCCGCGGTTCTTCACCTCGACCTTGAGGTGCGTCGAGAGCGCGTTGACGACCGAGACGCCGACGCCGTGGAGACCGCCGGAGACCTTGTAGCCGCCGCCGCCGAACTTGCCACCGGCGTGCAGCATCGTGAGCGCCATCGTGACGGCGGGCATGTCCTGCCCGGGCGCGGTGTCGGTCGGGATGCCGCGGCCGTTGTCCTCGACCTTGACGCTCCCGTCGCGCTGCAACGTGACGACGATGCGGTCGCAGTAGCCCGCGAGCGCCTCGTCCACGGCGTTGTCGACGATCTCCCAGATCAGGTGGTGGAGGCCGCGCTCGCCGGTGGATCCGATGTACATGCCGGGACGCTTGCGCACCGCCTCCAGGCCCTCGAGCACCTGGATCGCGGATGCGTCGTAGGCGACGCCGTTCGGGGGCTCGGGCGGGGTCTGCTGGCTCAACACTGACCTCTTCTGCCGGCCCCGTCTGGGTGGTGACGGAGCGCAGGGACATGGTTCGGGGCATGACGAGGGTCGCGACTGCGAGGAGTCGGCGACCCGCGCGCCAGTCTAGCCGTCAGGGGCCCAGAATCCACTCACCCACCCGCCCGGGGGGACATCTGTGGAGGAAACAGGCCCCTGAGGGCTCCGGAAAGGCCTCGGGAAGCCCCGCACAGGGGGCCGGACAGGTCCCGATATGGGCGGGAGGCCCGCAGATCGTCCAGATCGGGGCAGGCCGCCCGGGTCACCGGTCACCCGTAGGTGTCGCGGGGACCCCGGCCGTCGCGGGAGGAGAACCGGCCCTTCTTCCACGTCGGCAGGTGCGGGCCGAGGACCTCGATGCGCAGCACCGTGCCGTCGCCGAGCTCCTGGTTGAGCCGCCTGACGACCTGGGGGGCGAGCAGCTTGAGCTGGGTGGCCCACGCGGTCGAGTCGGTGCGCACCACGAGGGTGCCGTCGGCGAACGACTCCGGCGTGCAGTGGCCCGCCACCTCGCCGCCGACCAGCTCGGCCCAGCGGCCGAAGACGCCCTGCACCTTGAGGTCGAGCTCCCAGCCGTGACTGGCGACCAGCCGCTCCAGCGCCGTCTCGAGCAGCTGCGGGTCGCGGTCGTCCGGGTGCGCGCCGCTCGCCTTGGCGCGCGTACGCCGCCGCCACAGGTCGCCGCCCGCCTTGCCCTTGCGGGCGGGCCGGCCGGGCGCGGCGCCGGCCGCCCTCCGGGCCGCCTTCGCCAGGTCGAGCCCGTCGGGGCGGTGCTCCTCGGCCTCCTCAGGCACCGGCCGGTCGAGCGAGTCCGGCCGGTCGAGCGAGTCCGGCCGGTCGAGCGGAGTCGAGACCTCCGGCTCTTCCTCAGTCATCGCGCACGACCGTGCCCTCGGAGACGACGTACCGCACCCCGCGGAGCGCCGCCGGCACGTCCTCGGCCACCGCGGCCGTGACCAGCACCTGCTCGGCGCCGGCGACCAGGTGGGCGAGCTGCTCGCGACGACCCGTGTCCAGCTCGGCGAAGACGTCGTCGAGCACCAGGATCGGGTCGTCGCCGTCGGCGCGGAGCAGGTCGTAGGACGCCAGCCGCAGGGCGAGCGCGAAGGACCACGACTCGCCGTGCGAGGCGTAGCCCTTCACCGGCAGCCGCAGCTCGCCGTTGCCGAGCGAGCAGAGGAGGTCGTCCCGGTGCGGCCCGACGAGGGTGATGCCGCGGTCGAGCTCGTCGGAGCGGCGGGCCTCGAGCTCCTCGAGGAGGCGCTGCTCGAGGGTGGTGTCGAGGCTCGTCGCTTGCGCGCCTCGCTCCTCCACCACCGAGAGGTCCAGGTCGAGGCTCGCCTTGTAGTCGATCTCCGCGTCGTCCCGCCCGGCACCACGGGCGACCGCCTCGTAGGCCTTGCCGAGGTAAGGCCGCAGATCCGCGACCAGCTCGAGCCGCGCGCCGAGGATCTCCGCGCCGACCCGGGCCAGGTGCGAGTCCCAGACCGTCAGCGTCGAGAGCGCGGACTCGCGCGACGAGCCGCGCGCCAGGCCGGCGGTCTTGAGCAGCGAGTTGCGCTGCCTGAGCACCCGGTCGTAGTCGCTGCGCACGCCGGCGAAGCGGGGCGCCCGCAGCACCAGCAGGTCGTCGAGGAAGCGGCGCCGGTCGGTCGGGTCGCCCTTGACCAGGGTCAGGTCGTCGGGTGCGAAGACCACCGTGCGGACCAGGCCGATCAGGTCGCGCGGACGCGCGAGCGGCGACCTGTTGACCCGGGCCCGGTTGGCGCGGCCCGGGTTGAGCTCCACCTCGAGCACCGCCGTACGCCCGTCGCGCACGACCGCGGCCCGCACCAGAGCCTGGTCGGCGCCCGCCCGGACGAGCGGCGCATCGGACGCGACCCGGTGGGACGAGAGCCGGGAGAGGTAGTCGATGGCCTCGACCAGGTTGGTCTTGCCCTGGCCGTTGCGTCCCAGGAACGCTGTCGCGCCCGGCTCCAGCTCGAGGTCGAGGTCGGCGTAGGAGCGGAAGTCGTGGAGCGTGAGGTGCGCGACGTGCAAGGACGACCTAGCTCTCGCCGGGCTCGAAGCCACTGCCCGCGCCGGCCTCCTCCGCGGCGCCGGACTGCTCGGGGTGGCTGGTGGCCGGCTGCTCCACAGGGGTGGCGGCCGCGACGTCGCCGCCCGCGGGCGGTGCGGTGCGCACGGCGTGGCCACCGAACTGGTTGCGCATCGCGGCGACCGCCTTCATCGTCGGCGAGTCGTCCTGCCGGGAGACGAAGCGGGCGTAGAGCGCGGCCGTGATCGCGGGGGTGGCGACGGCGTGCTCGATGCCGGCCTCGACGGTCCACCGGCCCTCGCCCGAGTCCTCGGCGTAGCCGGCGATCTGGGACAGGCCGGGATCGGCGTCCAGCGCCGCCACCATCAGGTCGAGCAGCCACGACCGGATGACGGTGCCCTCACGCCAGGACCGGAAGACCTCGGTCACGTTGTCGACCAGATCGACGGTCTCGAGCAGCTCCCAGCCCTCGGCGTAGGCCTGCATGATCGCGTACTCGATGCCGTTGTGGACCATCTTGGAGAAGTGACCGGCGCCGACCTTGCCGGCGTGCACGGAGCCGAACTCGCCCTCCGGCTTGAGGGCGTCGAAGGCCGGCTGCACCTTCTCGATGTCGGCCGCGTCGCCGCCATACATCAGGGCGTAGCCGTTCTCCAGGCCCCAGACGCCACCGGAGACACCGCAGTCGACGTAGCCGATGCCCTTCTCGGCGAGCGAGGCGGCGTTGGCGAGGTCGTCGGTCCAGCGGGAGTTGCCGCCGTCGACGACGAGGTCGCCCTCGTCGAGGAGCTCCTTGAGCTCGGCGACCGTGGCACGGGTGGGCTCACCCGCAGGCACCATCACCCAGACGACCTTCGGCGTGGGCAGCTTGTCGACCAGCTCGGCCAGCGAGCCGACGTCGCTGACCTCGGGGTTGTGGTCGTAGCCGACCACGTTGACCCCGGCGCGGCGCATCCGCTCGCGCATGTTGCCGCCCATCTTGCCCAGGCCGACGAGTCCGATGTCCATACGTTGCCCTCCAGCTGGCGGGTGCGGTGTCGTTGCCACTCAACCACGCGGCTGCGCGGCGGAGAAGGCTAGGAGAGCAGGCGCCGCGGCATCAGCAGGTAGCGGAAGTCGCCGGTCTCCTCCGAGCCCTCGCCCAAGGTGTTGGAGATGACGACGGGCTTGGTGGCCTGCGTGAAGGCGAGATCGACGTATTCGCCCTCCAGGGCCGTGAGGCCGTCCAGCAGGAACTGGGGGTTGAAGCCGGTGGTGAGCGCGTCGCCGTCGATCTCGGCGTCGATGACCTCGGTCGCCTGGGCCTCGTCGCCGGAGCCGGCGTCGAGGACGAGCTGCTGGTCCTCGAACTTCAGCTGCACCGCGGTGTTGCGCTCCGCCACCAGGGCGACGCGCTTCACGGTCTCGACGAGCTCGTTGCGGTTGACCTTCGCGACGGTGAGGTGCTCGCTGGGGAACAGCGAGCGGACCTTGGGGAACTCGCCGTCGAGGAGCCGGGTGGTGGTGCGCCGGATGCCTCCCTGGCCGGTGCCCTCGAACCCGATCAGCCCCTCGCCGCTGCCGGACGTGCTCAGGGCGATCGTGATCTCGGGGCCGGAGGTGAGGGACTTGGCAGTGTCGCCGAGCACCTTGGCCGGCACCAGCGCGGCGATGGACGCATCGGGGACGGCGGGCTGCCAGGTCAGCTCGCGGTGGGAAAGGCGGAAGCGGTCGGTGGCCAGCAGGGCCATCGTCGAGCCCTCGATCTCGATGCGTACGCCGGTGAGCACGGGCAGCATGTCGTCGCGACCCGCGGCGGTGACTGCCTGGGCGACGGCGTGCGCGAACTCGCTGCTCGCGACCGTGCCGCTCGGCGCCGGCATCTCGGGCAGCTTGGGGTAGTCCTCGACGGGCATGGTCTGCAGGCTGAAGCGCGCAGAACCACACGTGATCGAGACCCGCGGACCCTCGTGCTTCACCTCGACAGGCTTGGCCGGGAGGCTCCGGCAGATGTCGGCGAGCAGTCGGCCGCTGACCAGGGCGCTGCCCTCGTCGCTGACCTCGGCCTTGAGGTCCGCGCGGGCGGAGGTCTCGTAGTCGAAGGTCGAGAGGACCAGGCCGTCGTTGTTCGCCTCGATCAGGAGGCCGGCGAGCACCGGAGCGCTGGGGCGCACCGGCAGGCTGCGGGCCGCCCAGGCGACGGCGTCGGCGAAGACGTCGCGGTCGACGCGGAACTTCACGGATGGCTCCTCGAGCAGGTTTCGTCAGGGCGGTGTCGTCTGGGACCAGGGCACGCACGCCCGTGGGGTGTGCATCCTGCCATGCCGTGTCGAGTGCTCGGGAGGGGTTGTCCCCAGCTCAGGGCGTGGGTGTCGTTTTCGGGGGATCGTTCCATGGAGAGGTCCGTGGGAGTCATAGCGTCTGTGGAGACTGTGGAGAACTCCCGTTGTCGCAGGTCAGTCGCGGAAGTCGTGGTGCACAGGGGCTGTGCGCCGGGCTGTCGGCCCACTGTGGTGCGTGTGTACGGCGAGGGGTGCGGCGGTGCGTCGGCGCGGACTGCGCACAGGTGCTGTGGACGACGCACCGGGCGGGCCCACACGTTTTCCACAGGCGGGTCGGCGCATCTGCGTATCGAGACCTCAGCCTTGGCGCGCGTGCATCTTGATCCGGTTGGTCAGCTCGCTCACCTGGTTGAAGACCGCGCGGCGCTCGGCGAGCAGCTGGTTGATCTTGCGATCGGCGTACATGACCGTGGTGTGGTCGCGGTTGCCGAACTGGGCGCCGATCTTCGGCAGGGACAGGTCGGTGAGCTCACGGCACAGGTACATGCCGATCTGGCGGGCCATCACCAGGTGGCGGCCGCGGCTGGGGCCGGTGAGGTCGTCGATCGATACCCCGAAGTAGGCCGCGGTCTGCGCGATGATGAGCGCCGGGGTGATCTCGGGCTCGCCGCCCTCGGGGATCAGGTCCTTGAGCACGATCTCGGCCAGGGTCATGTCGACCTCCTGGCGGTTGAGGTTGGCGAAGGCGGTCACCCGGATGAGCGCACCCTCGAGCTCGCGGATGTTGGTCTGGATCTTGCTGGCGATGAACTCGAGCACGTCCGGCGGCGCGGTGAGCCGGTCCATGGCGGCCTTCTTGCGCAGGATCGCGATGCGGGTCTCGAGGTCCGGCGGCTGCACGTCGGTGATCAGGCCCCACTCGAACCTGTTGCGGAGCCGGTCCTCGAGCGCCTCCAGCCGCTTGGGCGCCCGGTCGGAGGTGAGGACGATCTGCTTGTTGGCGTTGTGCAGCGTGTTGAACGTGTGGAAGAACTCCTCCTGGGTCTGGGTCTTGCCCTCCAGGAACTGGATGTCGTCGATGAGGAGCACGTCGACGTCGCGGTAGCGCCGCTTGAACCGGTCCTGCCGGTCGTCGCGGATCGCGTTGATGAATTCGTTGGTGAACTCCTCGCTCGACACGTAGCGGACCTTGGCGCCGGTGTAGAGGCTGCGCACGTAGTGGCCGATGGCGTGGAGCAGGTGGGTCTTGCCGAGCCCGGACTCGCCGTAGACGAGCAACGGGTTGTAGGCCTTGCCGGGCGCCTCGGCCACGGCGACCGCGGCCGCGTGGGGAAACCGGTTGGACGAGCCGATGACGAAGGTCTCGAACGTGTACTTGGGGTTGAGCCGGGTTTCGAGAGCCGAGGGGCCGCGGCGGTCGGCCGGGTCCGTGCCCGGCATCGGGCCGGGGATGGCGCCCGGGTCGGCGACCGGCGCAGCCATGGTGAGGTCGCCAGCTGCCTGTGGATTTGTCGACAAGTCGTCTTGTCGATGGATCGGCTCGTCCACGTGCGCGGCGGCACGCTCCTCGAGCGCCGGATTGACCGAGACCGCGAGCCGGATCTCGCGGCCGAACGCCTCGCTGAGGGAGTCCTCGAGCTGGCCGCGGAGCCGGCCCTCGAGCTGGCCGCGGGTGAAGTCGTTGGGCACGGCGATGATGGCCGTGCTCTCGTGGAGGGTGACGGGCTCGCTGGCGCGCAGCCATGCCCGCTGGTTGGGCTGGAGCTCACCGACGATCACGCGCCAGGCCGTCCCGAGATCGGTCGTTCGGTCGTCCACAGGGTCCACCTCTGCTCGCAGGTCGTGCCACGCTCACGCCGGTCCTCGTCGCCGACCGCGTCTCCACAGAGTTTTCCACAATCTGTGAACCAAGGGTCATCGGTGTGGAGAAAGCCCGCAAGGCACTGGCCGCCGTCCCCGCTTGCCCGGTATTTGCGCAGGTCACAGGCCTGTGAACGAACGATGTGAGCCAGACCACAAGGGCCCTGCACAGCCTGAGAGACCAGCCTCGACCGAGAGTGCGGGAGCTCGCAACGTAACAAGCGCCCCAGGCACCGGCAAGCGTTTCTCCACAGGTTGTGGCCGGCGTGGGATCGCGCTGGTTTGACCCCCCTCCTCGGTGCCGCGTACCGTTGGCCGGTCACTCCTCGTGGCCGAGCCATGTCACGGGGGATCACGCCGTCACATTGAGTCGACGGGTGCCGCATGTCCATGACTCGCTCCCCGGGGCGAGCGCGTGGGTGGGCGGTGCCAGCCGAAGAGGCAGCCCTCCGCAGCATCAGCGGGGAGCGCACTGGATCCCGCAGTGGAGTGAGACCCGAGATCCCGCACTGAGAAGAGAAGCTCGTGAGCAAGCGTACGTACCAGCCGAACAACCGCCGCCGTCACAAGGTGCACGGCTTCCGCCTGCGGATGCGCACCCGCGCCGGCCGCGCGATCCTGTCGTCCCGCCGACGCAAGGGCCGCAAGAGCCTGGCCGTCTGAGGCCAGCGCCCGCGGCGACCACGCCCGTGCTGCCGGCCGCACACCGTCTCACCGACGCTGACTCCTTCCGGGTCGCCGTGCGCTCCGGCCGCCGCAGCGGGTCGACCACCGTGGTGGTCCACCTCCTCACCGGGCCGGGTGACGACACGCCGGCCCAGGTGGGGTTCGTGGTCAGCAAGGCCGTGGGCATCGCCGTGGTCCGCAACCGCGTGAAGCGTCGTCTCCGACACCTGACCCGGGAGCACCTCGCCCAACTGGGCGGGCTCCCGGGTCCTGTCGTGCTCGTGGTCCGCGCGCTGCCCGCCGCCGCGCACGCGTCGTACGAGGAACTCGGCCGCGACCTGGGCCGTTGTCTGGCCAGGGTGACGGCGTGAAGTATCTGCTCATCGGCCTGTTGAAGGCCTACCGCGCGGTGATCAGCCCGCTCTACGGGCAGGTCTGCCGCTACCACCCGTCGTGCTCGGCGTACGCGCTCGACGCGGTGCGTGAGTACGGCGCGCTGCGCGGCAGCTGGCTCGCCGCGCGCCGCCTCGGCCGATGCCACCCGTGGGCCGCCGGAGGCTACGACCCCGTCCCACCCCGCCGTACCACTCCGCAGCAGGCCACCGACGTGGTCGCGGATCCGTCCCTTACTCGAGGAGCTTGAGTGCTCGACTTCTTCGGTGCCATCGGCAGCTTCATCATGACGCCGCTCTACTACGTGATCTCGGTCGTCCTGATCGGCTTCCACAACCTCTTCAGCGCCATCGGGCTCGACCCCACCGGTGGTGCCGCCTGGGCACTCTCGATCGTCGGTCTCACCCTCGTCATCCGCGCCGCACTGATCCCGCTGTTCGTCAAGCAGATCAAGTCCAGCCGCAACATGCAGCTCATCCAGCCGAAGGTGAAGGAGCTGCAGAAGAAGTACGGCCACGACCGGGAGAAGCTCGCCCAGGAGACGATGAAGCTCTACCGCGAGTCGGGCACCAACCCGTTCGCGTCGTGCCTGCCGATCCTGTTGCAGATGCCGATCTTCCTGGCGCTCTTCCGCCTGCTCGACCGGGCGTCCCACGGAGACCCGAAGGGCATCCTGACCCAGACCCAGGCCGACCAGTTCGGCGAGGCGGAGCTGTGGGGCGTGCCGATCTCGCAGACGTTCATGCGCGCCGACGGAGACGTCGGCGTGATGGTGCTGGCCGCGGTCCTGGTCGTCGCGATGACGGTCACCACGTTCCTCACCCAGCGGCAGCTGATGAGCAAGAACATGCCGGCCGACGCCCTGACCGGTCCCTACGCCCAGCAGCAGAAGATGCTGCTCTACGTGCTCCCCGTGGTCTTCGCGGTCGGCGGCATCGCCTTCCCGATCGGTGTCCTCATCTACTGGACCACCTCGAACCTGTGGACCATGGGCCAGCAGTTCTACGTGATCCGCAACAACCCGGCCCCCGGTACGCCGGCGGCCGCGGCCAAGGAGCAGCGCGACCGCGACAAGGCGCACCGCAAGGGGCAGAAGACACCGGCCGAGCTGGAGCAGGAGCGCCTCGCTGCGGAGGCCGAGGCGGAGCGCCAGGAGCGGCAGGCCCACCGGACGCAGCCCAAGCGGCAGACCCGCAGCCAGCGTAAGAAGCGCTGACCCTCGATTGTCCCGCCGGCCAGCCCGGCGATTCCCATCCACGCAGGAGTGACACGTGACCGACGAAGTGACCGAGACCCGCGACGTTGTGGCGAACACCGGGCAGCAGCCCGAGGCCGATGAGGTGTCCGAGGCTCCGGAGACCACCGACGAGCAGACCGACGAGCAGAACGAGCAGCCGGAGGGCCCCACGCGACCGTCCAAGGTGCAGCGGCTCGAGCAGGAGGGCGACATCGCCGCCGACTACCTCGAGGAGCTGCTCGACATCGCCGACCTCGACGGCGACCTCGACATGGACGTCGAGGGTGACCGTGCCGCCGTCTCGATCGTGGGTGCCGACCTCTCCCAGCTCGTCGGCCGCAACGGCGAGGTGCTCGAGGCGCTCCAGGAGCTGACCCGCCTGGCGGTCTACCGCGAGACCGGTGAGCGCTCGCGCCTGATGCTGGACATCTCGGGCTACCGTGCCGAGCAGCGCAAGCGCCTCCTCGAGCTGGCCGAGGTCTCGATCGAGAAGGTCAAGTCCTCCGGCGCCCCTCTCTCCCTCGAGCCGATGTCTGCGTTCGAGCGCAAGGTCGTCCACGACGCCGTTGCAGCCGCCGGTCTCTCCTCCGAGTCCGAGGGCGCCGAGCCGCGCCGCCACGTGGTGATCCTGCCGGCGTGAGCGACTTCGTTTCACGTGAAACAGAGGGGTCGCGAGAGCCCTCTTCGACACCCTCCACGCCCGCTGTGGCGCGGAGGGTGTTCGCCTCTGAGCGGCTTCCCCTGGTGGAGAGGTATGCCGAGCTGCTGGCCACCGAGGGCGTCGTGCGCGGTCTCATCGGACCGCGCGAGGCGCCTCGGCTCTGGGAGCGCCACCTCCTCAACTGTGGGGTGCTGGGCACCGTGGTGCCGGACGGCAGCACGCTGTGTGACATCGGCAGCGGTGCCGGGCTCCCCGGGCTGGTGCTCGCGCTGGCCCGGCCCGACCTCACAGTGACGCTCGTCGAGCCGCTCCTGCGGCGCACGACCTTCCTCTCCGAAGTGGTGGAGGAGTTCGGGCTCTCCCACGTCGAGGTGGTGCGCGGCCGTGCTGAGGAGCTGCACGGCTCCCGGACGTTCGACGTGGTCACCTCGCGCGCCGTTGCGCCCCTGGAGCGGCTGCTGGGTTGGTCGATGCCCCTCGTCGCGCCGACCGGGATCCTGGTGGCGATGAAGGGTTCCTCCGTCCACGAGGAGATCCAGGCCGCCGAGGCTGTTCTCCACAAGTTCCGTTGCGCGCCCCCGGAGGTGCTGCCGCTGGGCCAGGATGTCCTGGACGATGTCACCCACGCCCTCCGAGTGGCTTGGGCTGACCCGGCGCAGGTAGGTTGGCCCTTCCCGCCCACTCGTGGCTCCCAGCGACGTCGTCGCCGCACCCCCCGCGCCTGACGCGAAAGGTTCTGGTCGTGAACGAGGAACTGACCTCCGGCACCGTCCCGGGGCAGCCCGCCCACACGTTTTCCACCGATGTCGACAAGGGGGTTGAGCGCACTTCTCCACAGGATGGCCCTGGTTCTCCACAGATCGGGGACGAGGCGGGTGCCGGTGACCGGGGGACCGCGGGACCCGGTTCTGGAGACTCTGTTTCACGTGAAACCTCCCTGAGTGCCGGTGTTTCACGTGAAACGGCGCGGCCCTTCGCGGTGCGGACGGCCGGCGAGCTGGCCGAGTCGATACCGTCCTTCGACGACGACACGACGCCCCTGGCGCGCGCGGCCCAGCACTCTGTGATGGCGCGGACCGGCGGACTGCACCGTGGCAGCCCGGTCCCACGACCGGACGCGACCCGGGTCTTCGTGGTCGCGAACCAGAAGGGCGGGGTCGGGAAGACCACGTCCGCGGTGAACGTCGCGGCCGGCCTGGCGCAGCTGGGGCAGCGAGTCCTGGTCATCGACCTCGACCCGCAGGGCAACGCCTCGACCGCGCTCAGCGTCGAGCACCACCGTGGCGTGCCCTCGACGTACGACATGCTCGTCGACGGCGTCCCGCTGACCGACGTGGTGTCCACCTGCGCGGAGGTGGCGAACCTGTGGGCCGTGCCCGCGACGATCGACCTCGCCGGCGCGGAGATCGAGCTCGTCAGCGTGGTGGCCCGGGAGAGCCGGCTGCAGAAGGCGCTGGCCGGACACCCGTGGATCGGCAGCGCGGCCGAGGCAGGGGAGGAGCGCTTCGACTACGTCTTCGTCGACTGCCCGCCCTCCCTCGGCCTGCTCACCCTGAATGCCCTGGTGGCCGGCCGGGAGATGTTCATCCCGATCCAGGCGGAGTACTACGCGCTCGAGGGTCTCGGCCAGCTGCTCGAGACCGTCGAGATGGTGCGCCAGCACCTCAACCCGGCGCTGACCGTCTCCACGATCCTGCTCACGATGTACGACGCGCGCACCAGGCTCGCGGCAGGCGTCTCCGAGGAGGTGCGCAGCCACTTCGGTGACCAGGTGCTGGCCACGGCCGTGCCCCGCTCGGTGCGCGTCTCGGAGGCCCCCTCCTACGGGCAGACGGTCATGACCTACGATCCTGCGTCGGCCGGCGCGCTCAGCTATCTCGAGGCAGCCCGGGAGATCGCACGCAAGGGAGCACCCCGATGACCAGCCCCACCCCGCCCCGTCGTGGCCTCGGTCGTGGCCTCGGCTCCCTGATCCCCACGGCGCCCCCGCAGCGGGTCGCGCCGCCCGAGGGCGAGCCGACGAACGGCACCGGACCCGCCGGCGGCCTCCCGGTCGATGGCACGTCCCGTGAGGCGACCGGCACGACGGAGGCCCCAGCCCCGGGTGCTGACGGCACGGGCCCCGCGACTCCTGCGCACGCCGGTCAGGTGGACGGGTCCTACTTCGCAGAGCTGCCCATCGCGTCGGTGCGGCCGAACGCCCGCCAGCCCCGCCAGGTCTTCGACGAGGAGGCCCTCGCCGAGCTGGTCCACTCGATCCGCGAGGTGGGTCTCCTCCAGCCGGTCGTCGTACGCCGCTCGGGAGACGACGACTACGAGCTGATCATGGGTGAGCGCCGGTGGCGCGCCTCCCAGCAGGCCGGTCTCGCGACCATCCCGGCGATCGTCCGCGACACCGAGGACACCGACATGCTCCGGGACGCGCTCCTGGAGAACCTGCACCGCTCCCAGCTCAACCCGCTCGAGGAGGCGGCCGCCTACGGCCAGCTCCTGGAGGACTTCGGCTGCACCCACGACGAGCTCGCCCAGCGGATCGGCCGCTCGCGCCCCCAGATCAGCAACACCCTGCGCCTGCTGAAGCTCTCCCCGGCCGTCCAGCGCCGGGTCGCCGCAGGCGTGCTGTCGGCCGGGCACGCCCGGGCCCTGCTGTCCATCGATGACGCCGACCTCCAGGACCGGCTCGCCTCCCGCGTCGTCGCCGAGGGCATCAGCGTGCGCGGCCTGGAGGAGATCGTCTCCACCGGCCCCAGCCAGTCCTCGTCCAGCCGCTCCCCGCGCAACAAGCCGGTGGCCCCGGGGCTCACCGACCTGGCCGAGCGGCTCTCCGACCGGCTGGAGACCCGGGTCAAGATCGACCTCGGGAAGTCCAAGGGCAAGGTGACCGTCGAGTTCGCCTCCCTCGACGACCTGCGCCGCATCATCGACATCATCGACCCGCGCAACCGCATCGACCGCCCCATCTGAGTCGGCTCCCACGGCCGCTGTCCGCGGGACGTCAGACGTTGGGCCGGGACCGGGGCTGATGCAGGTGCGTACGACGCTCGGGCGGCCGAGGTGGTCGAACGGTGTGCACCGACATGCGACGGCCCGCGGGACGTCGTAAGCGGCGGCATCGCCGGTTGGCAGAGCCGAAGCCGCACGGCCCCAAGGCCATATGTCGATAAAACGACATGTCGATAGAGCGACGTATCGCCGAGTCACCCAGCCTTGGCGGCGCGGGCAGCCTTGCGGCGGGCGCGCTCGCGCTTCTCCTCGACGTCCATCCGGGCGGCCTCCTCCAGCGTCGGCGCGGAGCCGCCCAGGCGGGCCGGCACCCACCAGGCGCCGGGGGGCTGCTCGTCGGCGGGATAGCGCGCGATCGCGTCGTCGAGCATCGCCGACATCCGGGCCTTCAGCTCGGCCGTCTCTGCCATCGGGTCGGCACCGGTGGGGTGGAACGGCTCCCCGACGGTGATCGAGATGGTCTTGCCGCGCGAGAAGTCCTTGGGGTGGTCCTTGGTCAGCATCCGCTGGGTGCCCCACAGGATCACCGGGACGATGGGGACGCCCGCCGCAGCGGCGATGCGCACGGCGCCGGTCTTGAACTCCTTGAGCTCCATCGCCCGCGAGATCGTCGCCTCCGGGAAGATCCCGACGGCCTCGCCGGCGCGCAGCGCCTCCACTGCGGCGTGATAGGACGCCAGTCCGTCGCCGCGGTCCACCTGGATGTGGTGCAGCGAGCGCATGAACGGGCCGCCGACCACGTGGTCGAAGATCTCCCGCTTGGCCATGAAGCGCACGAGCCGCTTCGACGGGTTGGCCGCCAGCCCGCCGTACACGAAGTCGACGTAGCCGATGTGGTTGTAGACGAGCAGCACGCCGCCCGTGCGCGGCACGTGCTCGGTGCCGGTCATGGTGAACCGCTGGCCGAGGGCCCTGAAGGCCGCCTTCGCGGTGAGGATGACGGGGGGATAGGTGAGGTCGCGCATGTCGGGGAGCCTAGGGCGTACGCCGCGGCGCGGGGAGTGCCCGTATCAGCGACGAGTCGCCAGGAAGTCGGCGATCCGGCCGATCGCCTCCTCGAGGATGCTCGCCTCGGGCAGCGTGACGAGACGGAAGTGGTCGGGGCGCGTCCAGTTGAAGCCGGTGCCGTGGGTGACCAGGATCTTCTTGGCGCGCAGCAGGTCGAGCACGAACTCCTGGTCGTCCTCGATCTCGTAGACCTCGGGGTCGAGGCGGGGGAAGCAGTAGAGCGCGCCGCGGGGGCGGACGTTGGAGACGCCGGGGATCTCGTTGAGCAGCCGGTTGGCGAGCATCGACTGCTCGTAGAAGCGGCCGCCGGGGACGATCAGCTCCTCGACCGACTGGTAGCCGCCGAGCGCCGTCTGGATCGCGTGCTGGGCGGGCACGTTGGGACACATCCGCATGTTGGCGATCAGGGTGAGGCCCTCGAGGAAGTCGGTGGCGAGCTCCTTGGGACCCGAGACCATCAGCCAGCCGGCGCGGTAGCCACAGACCCGGTAGGCCTTGGAGAGGCCGCTGAAGGTCAGGCAGAGGACGTCGTTGCCGGCGAAGGTGGCCGCGTGGTGATGCCGCGAGTCGTCGAAGATGATCTTCTCGTAGATCTCGTCGGCGAAGACGACGAGCTGGTGGCGCCGCGCGATGTCGATGAGGCCCTTGACGACCTCCTCGCTGTAGACCGCCCCGGTCGGGTTGTTGGGGTTGATGATCACCAGGCCGTGCGTGTTCTCGGTGATCTTCGACTCGATGTCGGCGAGGTCGGGGCACCAGCCGTTGGACTCGTCGCACTCGTAGTGCACGGCCGTGCCGCCCGACAGCGTGATGGCGCCGGTCCATAGCGGGTAGTCCGGCGCCGGCACCAGGATCTCGTTGCCGTCGTCGAGGAACGCCTGCAGCACCATCGTGATCAGCTCGGAGACACCGTTGCCGATGAAGACGTCCTCGACGCCGACGTCGCGGAGGCCGTGGGACTGGTAGTAGTGCATCACCGCGGTGCGGGCCGACCAGATGCCCTGCGACTCGCTGTAGCCCTGCGACTCGGGCAGGTGGTGGATCATGTCGGCGATGATCTGCTCCGGCGCCTCGAAGCCGAACGGCGCGGTGTTGCCGATGTTCAGCTTCAGGATGCGGTGGCCCTCTGCCTCCAGCCGCTGGGCCTCGACGAGGATCGGTCCGCGCACGTCGTAGCGGACTCCCTGCAGCTTCTTGCTCTGTCGGATGCGGCGCACGAAAGCCATCCTCTCAGGCGCACCGCGCCCCTAGCATGGGGATATGGCGCGCCGGACAGTGCACCTGACCCTCGACCACCTCGAGGAGCTCCGCGCGCCCTGCCGCTCCTGCCTGTTCTGGGAGCTCGACGCGGTCAGTCGCGCGCGGCTCGACGGCGAGGAGCCCGAGCGCGAGAAGGAGGCCTGGCTCTCCGAGGTGCTGCGCGAGTGGGGCTCCTGCGGCCGGGTCGCCATGGTCGACGGCGTCCCGGTCGGGTACGTCGCCTACGCGCCGGCCGCCTTCGTGCCGGGAGCCGGGTCGATCCCGACCGCACCGCCCTCGCCGGACGCCGTGCTGCTCACCACCGCCTGGGTGGCGCCCGAGCACCGACGCGGCGGACTGGGCCGCCTGCTGGTGCAGGGGATGGCCCGCGACCTGGTCCAGCGCGGATTCGGCGCCGTCGAGGCGTTCGGTGACACCCGCGGGCGGGCGGTAGGCTGCGTGCTGCCGGCGGAGTTCCTCGGCCGCGTCGGCTTCAAGACCCAGCGCGCGCACCCCACGACGCCGCGGATGCGGATGGAGCTCCGGTCGGCCATCTCGTGGAAGGACGAGGTGGAGCAGGCCTTGGAGCGCCTCTGGGGTGCCGTGCGCCCCTCGGCAGCCCGCCCGGGTGCCACCCACGGCTCGGTCAGGCACGCAGCGCCGCGTTGAGCCGCGCCGCCTGGCGCAGCAGGTGGTCGCGCTCGGCGAGGTTGGGCGCGGCCCGGGCCGCCTCGGCGTAGAGGCGCGCCGCCGTCACCGCGTCGCCGTCGCGCTCGCGGAGGTACGCCGAGACGGCGGTGTGGCGGGGCAGGCCGGGATCGAGCCCGGCCAGGGCCGCGAGGCCGGCCCGCGCGCCATCGGCCTCGCCCACGGCGACCGCCCGGTTGAGGCGGGCGACGGGGCTGCCGGTGAGGCGGACGAGCTCGTCGTACCACTCGACGATCTGCGGCCAGTCGGTCTCGTCGGCTCGCGCCGCGTCCGCGTGCAGCGCCGCGATCGCGGCCTGCGCCTGGAACTCGCCGAGCCGGTCCCGGGCGAGCGCGGCCTGGAGGATGTCGACGCCCTCGGCGATCATCCGGGTGTCCCACCGGCTGCGGTCCTGCTCGGCCAGGGGCACGAGACTGCCGTCCGCGCCCCAGCGGGCGGGCCGCCGCGCGTGATGGAGCAGCATCAGGGCGAGCAGGCCCGCGACCTCCTCGTGGTCGATCCTCGCCGCGAGCTCGCGGGTCAGCCGGATGGCCTCGGCCGCGAGGTCGACGTCGCCGGAGTAGCCCTCGTTGAACACGAGGTAGAGGACCCGCAGCACCGTCCGCACGTCACCGGGCTGGTCGAACCGGACCTCGGCGACCGTGCGCTTGGCACGGCTGATGCGCTGGGCCATCGTCGGCTCCGGCACGAGGTAGGCCTGGGCGATCTGCCGCGTCGTGAGTCCTCCCACCGCGCGGAGCGTGAGCGCCACGGCCGAGGCGGGCGTGAGGGACGGATGGGCGCAGAGGAAGTAGAGCTGCAGGGTGTCGTCGGCCGCCTCGCCCGGCCCCGGACCGGGCTCCTCCCCGACGCGCGCCTCGCGCCGCCTCCGCGAGGTGTCGGCACGGACGGTATCGAGGAACTTGCGCCACGCCACGGTGACCAGCCAGCTCTTCGGCTCCCGCGGCGGCTGCTCAGGCCACACGCGCAGCGCCTCGAGCAGGGCGTCCTGCACGGCGTCCTCGGCCGCCGCGAAGTCAGCTCCGCGGCGGACGAGGACCCCGATCACGCTGGGCGTGAGGGACCGGAGCAGCGCCTCGTCCACCGCCCGTCACTCCGTGACGGTCGGCGGCGCGGCCAGGAAGGGCCGCACCTCGAGCCACTCGTGGATGGGCTTGCCGCCGGCTCCGGGAGCCGCCGAAAGCTCGCCCGCGAGCTCGACCGCCCGGTCGTGGCTGTCGACGTCGATCACCATCCAGCCCGCGATCAGGTCCTTGGTCTCGGCGAAGGGACCGTCCGTGACCGGCGGCCGGCCCTCCCCGTCGTACCGGACCCAGCTGCCCTCCGGGGACAGGGCCTGCCCGTCGACGAACTCGCCGGTGTCCTGGAGCCGGGCGGCGAAGTCCTCCATGAACTGGAAGTGGGCCGAGATCTCCTCAGGGGTCCACTGGTCCATCGGCACGTCGTTCACCGGAGCCGGGGCGCCGCGGTAGTGCTTGAGAAGCAGGTACTTGGCCATGGTTCATCTCCTTGTGCGGTGCGGCCCCTGGTGGCCGCGTTCGCACCGGGGACGAAGCCACCGGGCACGTCTCGACATCCCGGCTCGAGGATTCATGGACATCTTCGCCGGAGAGTGCAGACGGGCGCACGACCCGATGGGTCGTGCGCCCGTCCGTGCCGAGCTCCGACGACTCGACTCATCCGGTGGATCGAGCCGAGTCGGTCGATCGAGCGGGGTGAAGCTCTCAGATGAAGCCCTCGAGCTCCTTGAGGAGCGCGGCCTTGGGCTTCGCGCCGACGATGGACTTCACGACCTCGCCGTTCTGGTAGACGTTGATCGTCGGGATGCCCGTCACGCGGTAGTTCGACGGGGTGACCGGGTTTTCGTCCACGTTCATCTTCAGGAGCGTGATCTTCTCGCCGTGCTCGGCGTTGATCTCGTCGAGGATCGGGGCGACCTGGCGGCACGGGCCGCACCACTCGGCCCAGAAGTCGACCAGGACAGGCTTGTCGGACTTGAGGACCTGAGCTTCGAACTCGGCGTCGGTCACGGCGGCGATGTTGCCCACAGCATTTCCCTTTCGTAGGTCCCGCCCGGTGGCGGGGTGTCAGCGCAGAGGCTTAGTACGTCCCAGTCAACACCACCGCACGGACAGTTTGTTCCCAGCACCGGAGGCGTCCGGGACTGGTGATGCCACCACATAGTGAAGTACCTTCACTACATGTCAGGAAGCACGATGCCGCCCACCAGGGCACTGGACGGCCTGCTGGCCCTGAGCGCCCTGATGACCACCGACATACAGCGCTTCGAGCGCGAGCACGGCCTCACCACCGCGCGCGTCCACCTGCTCTGGCAGCTCGGAGCCGCCGGTCCGAGCACCCAGCGTGACCTGGCCGAGGCGCTGCGGGTCACCCCGCGCAACGTCACCGGCCTGGTCGACGGCCTCGTCGGCTCGGGCCACGTGACCCGCGAGCCGCACCCCGGCGACCGCCGCGCCACGCAGGTCACCCTCACCGCGGCCGGCAGCCGCTTCGTCACCGAGCTGCAGCGCAGCCATCAGGACCTGGCCGACCGACTCTTCGGCGACCTGCCGGAAGACCGGCTCGTGGCCTTCGTGGCCGTCCTGGACGAGACGCTCGAGCGCTTCGCCGGGCTGATGGGGGAGACAGGCGAGCAGGAAGGGACCGCATCATGACCGTCGTACGACGCGCCGCCCCGCTGCTGAAGGACGCCGTGCTGCTCGAGCTCGCGCTCTACAAGGCTCTGCTGCGCTGGCTGCTGCGCCGCCCCGACGTCCCGGCCGGCAGCACTCCGGTCGGCTACTCCCGGCTCGCGGGACCGATGATCTGGCTGTGGATCTTCGGCTCGGCCGTGGAGGTCGTCGTCCTCGACGTGGTGCTGCACCGCTGGCTGCCGTGGCTGCGGATGCCGCTGCTGGTGGTCGGGATCTGGGGCCTGCTGTGGATGCTCGGCTTGCTGGCGTCCTACCGCGTGCGACCTCACCTGCTCACCGACACCGTGCTGCGGGTGCGCAACGGCGGCCGCACCGAGGTCGTCGTACCCCTGGAGGCCGTCGAGTCGGTGCGGACGGTCGAGCACGAGCTACCGGGCGTCATCAAGGCGGTCCACGTCGAGGACGACCTGCTGCTCGTCGGCGTGAGCAGCCGCACCAACCTCGAGCTCACGATGCGCGAGCCGACGGCGCTGCGGCTGCCCCACGGCACGGTCACGGTGAGCCGGGTGGGCCTGTGGGTGGACGAGCCGCGGGAGGTCGCCGCCCGGCTGCGGGTCAGGCGCCCGCAGACACCTCGGCGATGACGACGGCCGCCGTCTCCTCGGCCGAGCCGGCCGTCGAGGCGTGGTGGTCGAGCATCGCGATGTAGCGCTCCGCGTCGAGCGCGGCCGCGCAGCCGGTGCCGGCGGCAGTGACGGCCTGGCGGTAGTGGTGGTCGACCAGGTCGCCGGCCGCGAAGACACCGGGGATGTTGGTGGTCGTGAAGGGGTGGTTGACCAGCACGTAGCCGTCGTCGTCGAGGTCGACCTGGCCGGTCAGCAGCTCCGAGCGCGGGTCGTGGCCGATCGCGATGAACAGGCCGGTGACGTCGAGCTGGCGCTGCTCGCCGGTGACCGTGTCGCGCAGGGTGATCGACTCGAGGCGGTCGTCGCCGTTGATCGCGGCGACCTCGGAGTTCCACACCATCTCGAGCTTGGGGTCGGCGAAGGCGCGCTCCTGCATGATCTTGGAGGCGCGCAGCTCGTCGCGGCGGTGCACCAGGTAGACCTTCGAGGCGAAGCGGGTCAGGAAGGTGGCCTCCTCCACCGCGGAGTCGCCGCCGCCGATGACCGCGATCGCCTGGTCGCGGAAGAAGAAGCCGTCGCACGTCGCGCACCAGGAGACGCCGCGGCCGGAGAGCTCCTCCTCGCCGGGCAGGCCGAGCTTGCGGTAGCCGGAGCCCATCGCGAGGACCACGGACCGGGCCGTGTAGGTGTCGGTGGCGGTCCTCACGACCTTGATGTCGCCGGTCAGGTCGACCTCGACCACGTCGTCGGTGACCAGCTCGGCGCCGAACCGCTCCGCCTGCGCGCGCATCTCGTCCATCAGGGCCGGACCCATGATGCCGTCGCGGAAACCCGGGAAGTTCTCCACCTCGGTGGTGTTCATCAGCGCACCGCCCGCGGTGACCGAGCCCTCGAAGACCAGCGGCTTCAGCGAGGCGCGCGCGGCGTAGACCGCCGCCGTGTAGCCCGACGGGCCCGACCCGATGATGATGACGTTGCGGGTCTGGTCATCTGCGGGGGTCTCAGGGGTCACGACGGGGCTCCTCGGTATGGCTCGGCACAGATCAGGCGTACGACGACGCAACCGATCGTAGGCGAGCGATGTTCCCGACGCGCGACGCGCCCACGGCGGCCGTCGCTCAGGGGCGCGTGAGCGTGACGGAGTCCACGGGCAGGGTCGCGCCGCACAGGTAGACCGCTACCCGCTGCCGGCCCGGGGAGACGTCGCGCACGAGCATCACGGCCCGCGCCCCGTCGTACGTCACGGGCACCCGGCGACCGGGGACCGTGGTCGGCACCACGCACCCGGCGGCGTTGTCGGTGGTGGCGTCGGCCGGAGGCAGGGAGCCGAGGGCCTCGGCGGCCTGGCGCTCCAGCGAGCCGTCGCTGGACAGGCGGGGGAGGCCGCTGTCCTTGTCGGTCCGCAGCTGGGCCCCGCCGCTCAGCGGCGACTCTCTGGGGGCAGCCTCCCCGGAGGTCGCGTGGGGGTCCTCGCCGGCCTCGGAATTGCCCTCGCCCGAGTCGTCGGCCTGGCCCTCGGCCACGGTGCCACCCGTGTCGGTCGCCGCGTCGAACCCGTCGGGCGGAAGCAGCTGGGGGAGCGCCACGCCGCCGGCGACGAGGGCGGCCGCCGCGACGAGGAGGGAGGCGGCCCGGCGGCGACGCCGCGCGGCCAGGGGTACGACGGTCGCGGCCGGGCTGTCGTCGCGGGGGGCAGTCAGCTCGGCGAGCCGCGCGTCGAGCCGGGCGACGACGTGCTCCGGGGTCGGCTCGGTGTGGCGGGCGCCGCGCAGGAGGGCGCGCACGGACTCCTCCTGGGCCGGGGTCAGCTCGGGATCGGTCATGGGGCACCTCCTTCGGGGCAGCGGTGGGCGCGCAGGGCGGGGAGCGCGGGGGTCAGGTCGCGGGGCGTGGGGGACCGCGTGGCGGGCTCGTGGTTGGGACGTCCTCAGCGGCCGGAGGGTTCCCCGGGTCGGCCGGGTCGGCCCGGTCGGGGCGAAGCACGCCGAGCAGGGTCGCGAGCCGGACGCGGCCGCGGGAGCAGCGCGACTTCACCGTGCCCTCGGCGCAGTCGAGGATCTGCGCGACCTCGGCCACGGAGTAGCCCTCCATGTCGACCAGCACGAGCGCCGCCCGCTGCTCCGCCGGCAGCGAGGCCAGGGCGGTGAGCACCAGGTGCCGGCGCTCGTCGGCGACGGCGACCTCCGCCGGGTCGTCCACGGGCGTCGCGGCCGCCACGAGCGACCCGCGGTCGTCGAGGTCGTCGGGCAGGGCGTCGGCTGCACGCACCTTGGCGGCGCGCAGCCGGTCGAGGCAGGCGTTGACGACGACCCGGTGCAGCCAGGTGGTGACGGCGGCCTCGCCGCGGAAGGAGCCGGCGCGCCGGAACGCCGCGACCATGCCGTCCTGGAGCCCGTCGGCGGCGTCCTCGGGGTTGCCCATCGTGCGCAGCGCGACGGCCCAGAGCCGGTCGCGGTGGCGGGCGAACAGCTCGCCGAACGCGTCCGCGTCTCCCGCCACGTGGGCGCTGAGCAGCTCGTCGTCGGACCGTTCGCTCACCCGCGCACCTCGACCTCGGCGACGTGGCCTCGGTAGCGCCCGTCCTCCTGGTCCTGGGGCAGCGAGGTGAGCCAGACGGTGACGAACTGGCCCGACACCGCCTCCTCCAGCGTGAAGGTGAGCCTGCCCGTGCCTGTCTGCTCGCCGACCGGCGTGAGCCCGTCCACGGTCGTGGGTCGCTGGGTCGTCACATAGATCGACACCGACGTCGGTCCGCCGAGCGTGGTGACGTCGACCTCGCGGACGCCCTTGGTGCCCTGCAGGTCGAGGATGAGGCCGACGCCCTTCTTCAGCGCGGGCACGGCGGGGCCGAGGTTGTCGTCGTAGCCCGCCGTCTGCCACGACGTCTGGTCATTGCCGTCGAGGACGAGCGGCACGAGCTCGGGATACTCGTCCTTCGGCTCCGCGCCCTGCGGATCGAAGTCGTCCGCAGTGATCCCGGCCAGCGGCCTCGGCTCGGCGGGCGCCACGCCGCCCTGGTTGGTGGTGCCGGGGTCGGGGCTGTCGGGCGTGCCGAGCTGGTACGCCGCCACGGCGGCCACCAGGACGAGCATGCACAGGGCGACCAGCATCGCCAGCCGGATCCAGCTGCGCCCGGGCACGACGTCGCCCGTGGTCTCCTCCCAGGAGGGCCACGAGCCGCTCCCGGCCGAGGACGCACTCAGCGGTCCGCTGCCGCTCGCCTCCCATGGCCAGTAGTCCGGCGCGGCGGCCGCGCGGCTGCCGGGCTTGGGCCGGCGGACTGGCTCACCCTCGGGCGGGTCGGGGGCGAAGAGCGGCTTGGCCTCGGGCTCTGCCAGCGGTGGCGGAGGAGCGGGCTTCTCCGTGCGCAGCCGGTGCCAGTCGACCTCGTCGGTGTCGTCGTGGAAGACCGGCATCCCGGCCTCGGTCGGCAGCTCTGCCGCGGTGACCGGCTGGCCCGGTGTGCCCGCTCGCGGGGGTAGTCCGTGACGAACGGACCCTGAACCGGGCGTCTCGAGGGTCCGATCGTCACGGACTACCCCGGCGCCAGGCTCCGGCGCCGCCGGCTTCGCCCGGGTCGGCGCCTCGAGCTGGACCCGGAGGGTGGGGTCGACCGGCGCCTGGACCGTGGGCTCGTCAACGGGTTCGGGTGTCGGCTCGGCCGGGGGCTCCGGCTCGGGGGCGGGCCCTGCCTCCTGCCCAGGCTCCCGCTCGGGCGCTGTCACGATCCACCGAGCCGGCGCCGGCGGGAGCGGGCGGTGCGCGCGTGCGGGCTCGGGCTCGGGCGCGCGGTCGCCGAGGAAGGCCCCCAGTGCCGTCGCGATCCCTGCCGCGGTCGTCAGGTCGTGCTCGCTGCGCTGCGGCTGGTCCTTGGCGGGGTTGAGCACCTGGTCGCAGAGCAGGTCGAGCGCGCGCGGGATGCCGGCCCTGACGCGCCGGGGCCGGAGCACCCACCCGTGGTCCTGCAGCGCCGGCGGCACCCGGGAGCCGGAGACGCCGGCCCAGCGGCCCGTGAGCGCGGCGTACAGCAGGCCGGCCAGGTCGACGACGTCGGCGGTGAGCCGGCCCGGGGGCAGGCCGTGCAGCGCGGCGTCGACCTCGAGGCCGATCAGCCGCACCTCTCCGTTGACGTCGACGAGCACGTTCTCCGGGTTGAGCCGACCGTGCGCGATCCCCACGGCGTGCGCCCGGGCGATGGTCTCGGCGACCTCGGCGACCAGCCAGGCGGCCCGGCGGGGCGCGAGCGGTCCCTCGCCGGACAGCATGACGTCGAGAGAGGTGCCCTGGCCCCACTCGTTGACGACGTAGCAGCGGTCGTCGAGGCACTCGGCGTCCAGCACCCGGAGGATCCGGCGGTCGACGACCCGCGCCGACCGCTTCGCGGCGTCGAGCATCAGCGGCACCCGCTCGTCGCCCGCGGGGATGAGGTGCACGGCCACGTGCCGCGACAGCACCCGGTCGTAGGCGCGCCAGAAGCGGCCGCCACCAGCCTCCGAGAGCAGGTCCTCGAGCTGGTAGCGGGCACCCAGGACGTCGCCGGCGCGCGTGGAGTCAGCCACGGGTGCTCTCACTCTCCTCCCGGCGCGGATGCGCTCCCATCCTAGGACGCGTCATGATCGCCGCAGGCGTCCCACGAGGGTGTCCAGCAGCACGGTTACCTCACGGATCCGCAACGCCCTGGCCAACGCGACCAGCACGACGAGGGCCGCGGTGCCGGCGAGGCCGCCGCGCACGGCGGAGACGACCGGGTGCGGCTGGTCGCCCAGCCCCGCCAGGCCCCGGGTGACGGCCCACGCGGCCAGCGTCGCGAGGCCGACGGCGACCACCATGCGGACCAGGAAGCGCACCAGCACCGGCGTGTCGAGGCCGCCGACGAGGCGTCGGAGCGCGCCATAGCTGAGCAGGGAGCCCACGGCGTACGCCGCGAGGTAGGCCAGGGCCAGGGCCGGCGACGTGTGCTCGGCGGGGGCCCGGGAGACGAGCGTGACGGCGACGACCACGTTGGTCGCGGCGATGGCGCACTGGATGACGAAGACCCGCCGGGTCAGCTCGAGGGCGTAGAAGCCGCGCAGCATCAGGTAGTGCACGGTGAAGAAGACGAGGGCCGGGCCGAAGATCGCGAGCGAGGGCACGATCAGGTGCACGTCGTCGCGGCCCGCGCCCCAGCCGAACATCGCGTTGGCGACGTCGGGGGCAACCACCGGCAGCAGGGCGGCGAAGGGCAGCACCAGCACCAGGCAGGTGCGCAGGGTGCTCGCCAGGGTGTGCCCCAGGTCGGCCAGCCGGCCGTCGTGGGCCTGGTCGGAGATCCGGGGCAGGATCGCGGTGGCGAGCGAGACGGTGACGATCGAGTGCGGCACCATCACCAGCAGGAAGGCGCTGGAGTAGACCGTGTAGCCGGTGCCCTCGCCCCCGTGCACGGTGCCGCCGGACGCCAGCCACACCACGACGAGGTAGGCGACCTGGTTGACGACGACGAACAGCACGGTCCACAGGCCCAGCCGCAGGGTGCGGGCCAGGCCGGGGTCGCGGAAGTCGAACCGCGGCCGGTAGTGGAAGCCCGCGGCCTTGAGGTAGGGCACCAGGATGAGCAGCTGGGCGACGATGCCGAGCGTCGAGCCGAGTCCGAGCAGGACCTCCTGGTCGGGGGCGTACGCCGCGTACTTCCCGGCGCCGGTGGCCTTGCCGTAGAGCACGAGGTAGGCCGTGAGCATCACGACCGCGATCAGGTTGTTGGCGATCGGCGCCCACATCATCGGGCCGAACCGGCCGCGGGCGTTGAGCACCTGTCCGACCAGCACGAACATGCCGTAGAAGAACACCTGCGGCAGGCACCAGCGGGTCAGGTCGACCATGGACTCCAGGTGGGCGGCACGTGCGGGCTCGAAGTACCCCGGGTGGAGGTAGAGGCGCAGCAGCGCCGGTGCCGCGACAACCAGGACGAGCGTGACGGCGGCCAGGAAGAGCGCCGAGAGCGTGATCACCCGGCTGGCGTAGGCGTCGCCGCCGTCGGGGTCCTCCTTCATCGCCCGCACCAGCTGGGGCACCAGCACCGCGTTGAACACGCCGCCCGCGACCAGGATGTAGACCATGTTGGGCAGCGTGTTGGCGATCGAGAAGAGGTCGCCGTGCAGCAGCACGCCAAGGGCCGCCACCAGCAGCATGCTGCGCACGTAGCCGCTGAGCCGTGACACCACCGTGCCCGCGGCCATCACGGCGCTCGAGGCGAGGATCCGCTGGTCGGTCACGCGGTGGCCTCGCGGGCGGCGACGAGGCGGCGGCGCAGGCGCAGGGCCATGGCGCCGACGAGGATGGCGGCACCGAGCCCCATCACCACCCAGATGATCCGGCTGGCCTGCGCGGCCCGGACGGGGAGCACGTCGCTCCCGCCGAGCGGCCTGCCGTCGACGTCGGTGACGACGAGCCGCACGTCGTGGATGCCGAGCCGGTCGGTCGTGATGTCGGGACGGATGCGCGTGCGGGACGCCGGCGCGAGCGTGATCGGGCCGAGGTCCTCGAGACTGACCTCGTCCTCCGACTCGGCGGCCACCCGCACGGTCACGATCTGGTCGAGGCCGTTGACGAGGGTGGCGCCGAACCGGCCGGTCTGGCTGGACAGGGTGACCTTGCTGGGCGCCTCGACCTCGATGGAGGCGAGCTGTCCGCGGAGGTATCTCGTGGTGGCCTCGGCGGCGGCCACGCCCCGGCCAGGGCGTTCGCGGTGGGCGGAGGAGAGCGTCGTGAGAGCCTCGTCCGCGACCTGCGCCTCGACCGTGGTCACCGCGGTGAGCACCTTCTCCAGCTGGCTGGCGGCCGCGATCATCTCGCGGGCCGCGGCGAACGCCGGCCGGTCGAGCTCGCCCTGCAGGTCCTCCTCGGTGTAGACCAGGTCACGGGCGGTCGCCGAGACGGCCGGCCGATCGACGACCTCGTTGATGCCGACGGCGCGCAGCCACGGCAGCTCCAGCGGCCCGAAGAGGTCGGCCGGGTCGCGGGGGTGCCAGTCGGCGGGCAGCATCACGACCACGGGAGCGGTGTCGCCGGCGGCGAGCCGCAGGGACGCCTCGCTGAGCAGCCGCTGGCGGACGGCGATCGGGTCGCCGTCCGGGGCGGGTGCGGGACCGCCGGCCGCGGCGGCCGTGCTGGTGACGATCACCTTGTGGCCCAGCATCCGCACCATCGAGGTGGGGCTGGCCGGCGGTACGGCGAACGCGGTGTCGCCCAGCAGCACCGTCGACTCGGGAGCCGCGGCCTCGACCGCGGCAGCACTGAGGATCCCGTCGCGCGGGGCGAGCGCGGGGGTGGCGAACACGCCCGTGGCCTCCATCACCACGCGCGACCGGGTGACGCTCCGGTCGAACAGCTCCCGGTCGTGGGCCAGGGCCGCGGACGCGTCGATGTCGCCGTAGGGCAGGGCCAGCACGTCCTGGCCGGCCATGGCGGTCCGGAAGCGCTCGAGCCACGCGGTCGCGGCGGCCTGGGCGGCCGCCTGCTCGTCGGTCGTCTCGTGGTCCGGCTCCTCGGAGACGAAGGGGGAGGGGGACTCGCCCTCCTGGCCGGCTCCCGTCTCGCCGCCGTCGGGCTCGGCCTCACCGTCGCCCTCCGCGCCCTCGGCCGGGAGCTTGGCCGGGTCGGGGGCGAGGCTGCGAGGCGGGTTGCCCTTGGCGAGCCGGTCGACCGCGACGAGGACGGCCGGGTCGACCAGCCAGGAGAGCCGGGAGGCGCCCGCCGCGTCGGCCACGTCGAGGAGCGACTCCAGGCGCCCGCCCTCGGACAGCGACCGGGTCCACTGCGGGACGCGGGCGATCTGGCCGTCGGGCTCGTGCCAGACCGTGCCCCGCACGGGCACCACGAACGCCGCCTCGACCTGGCTGTCCGTCTCGGCGACGAGCGGCAGGAAGGTGCGCGCCCGCCCCACGGCGTACTCGGGACGCACTCCGTCGACCGCCCCGAGCGCGTGCACGCCGAACCAGTAGACGCCGGGCGCCGCCGCGTCGATCGTGAGCTCCTCCCACGGGATGGAGAGGGTGAACGGCGCCGACTGGCCGGGCTCGAGGACGTCGACGGTGGTCCAGGTGCTGGGCGTGATGACCCGCTCGCCGACATACTCCAGCGGGTCGATGGCCGCCGAGGCAGCCAGCGAGCCGGTGTCGGTGATCGGAGTGGTGGAGCGGAAGGCGTGGAGGTTGACGTCGGTCCAGGTCTCGTCGCTGGCGTTGGTCACCGTGCCGCCCACGACGACGGGCTCGCCGGGCTGCAGGGTGCTCGGCAGGAGGGCGTCGATGCGTACGACGAGGGGGTCGTCCTCGGCCCGCGGCGCCGCGTGTGCCGGGGCCCGGGCCAGGCCGAGGGACAGCACCACGACGAGCCCCGCGAGGACCGCCACCACGACCCTCCGGGCAGGCGAGGACGAGGACGGGCGGGGCACGCACCGACTGTAGTTGTTTCCACACACACGGCCCCCGGGGGGCACGCACTAGAGTGGCCTGTCGTGTCCGACGCCCCCCGCACCTCCCTCGATCGCCCCGCGGCGCAGCCTCCCGGGCTGCCGCCGCTGCAGATCGCCGAGGTGCAGCGCCGTGTGGGCGCGGAGCTGGACCGGATCGGCCCGGTCATCGACGAGCTCGGCGAGCGGTTCGCGTCGGCGGGGGAGCAGCTGGCCCTGGTCGGAGGCCCCGTGCGCGACGCGATGCTCGGCCGCCTGCAGAACGACCTCGACTTCACCACGTCGGCGCGGCCGGAGACCACCGAGCGGCTGATCGCCGGCTGGGCCGACGCCGTGTGGGACATGGGCCGCGCCTTCGGCACGATCGGCTGCCGCAAGGGCCCCTGGCAGGTCGAGATCACCACCTTCCGTGCGGACACCTACGACCCGACGTCGCGCAAGCCCGACGTGGAGTACGGCGACACGCTGGCCGGCGACCTCGGCCGGCGTGACTTCACGGTCAACGCGATGGCGGTGACGCTGCCCGACCGCGGCTTCGAGGACCCCTTCGGCGGCCTGCTCGACCTCGCGCACCGGGTGCTCCGCACCCCGGGCCGTCCCGAGGACTCCTTCTCCGACGACCCACTGCGGATGATGCGGGCCGCGCGCTTCGCCGCCCAGCTCGGCTTCGGGGTCGCCCCCGAGGTCGTCGAGGCGATGACCGCGATGGCCGGCCGGATCGAGATCATCTCCGCCGAGCGGGTGCGCGACGAGCTGGTCAAGCTGGTGTGCGCACCCCACCCGCGGCTCGGGCTCACCCTGCTGGTCCAGACCGGGCTCGCCGACCACGTGCTGCCGGAGCTGCCGGCGCTGGCGCTGGAGCGCGACGAGCACCACCGCCACAAGGACGTCTACGAGCACACGCTCACCGTCCTGGAGCAGTCGATCGCGCTGGAGGACCGGCTCGGCGGCGGTCCGGACTTCATCTCCCGCTTCGCGGCGCTCATGCACGACGTCGGCAAGCCGCGCACCCGCCGCTTCGAGGCCGGCGGCATCGTCACCTTCCACCACCACGACGTGGTCGGCGCCAAGCTCACCCACAAGCGGATGCAGGCGCTGCGCTTCTCCAACGCCGAGATCGACGCGGTCAGCAAGCTCGTCGAGCTGCACCTGCGATTCCACGGCTACGGCACGGGCGAGTGGACCGACTCGGCCGTACGCCGCTACGTCCGCGACGCGGGCGACCAGCTCGAGCGGCTGCACATCCTGACCCGGGCCGACTGCACCACGCGCAACCGCCGCAAGGCCGAGCGCCTCCGGCGTACCTATGACGACCTCGAGACCCGCATCGCCCGGCTCTCGGAGGAGGAGGAGCTCGCGGCGCTGCGCCCCGACCTCGACGGCAACCAGATCATGCAGATCCTGGGGATCGGCCCCGGGCGCGAGGTGGGCGAGGCCTACAAGCACCTCCTCGACCTGCGCCTCGAGCACGGCCCGGCGACGCCGGAGGAGGCGAAGGCTGCGCTGCTCGAGTGGTGGGCCGAGCGGACCGGCGGCGGCCCCGCGACCGCGAAGTGACGAGCGCCACCTCGCGCTGACGAGGCGGGTACCCGCAGGTAGCGTGCGCCGCACATCCGTCCTCCGAGGAGTCTCATGCCGCTCACCGACGTCGCCCCGCTCGAGGCCACCATCGCGATCGACGCCCCGCCCGCCCGGGTCTGGTCGCTGGTCTCCGACCTGACCAACATGCGCCGCTGGAGCCCGCAGAACCGCCGCACGATCGTCCTCGGCGGCGAGACGAGGAACGGCGCGAAGTTCGTCAACATCAACCGCCGCGGGCTGCTCGTCTGGCCGACCCAGGGGATGGTCGTGGAGTACGAGGCGCCCCGACGGATCGCCTTCCGGATCAAGGAGAACTGGACGATCTGGTCCTACACCCTCGAGCCGACCGGCACCGGCGGCACCCGCCTGGTCTCCCGGCGCGAGGCGCCCCAGGGCATCTCCGACCTGTCCGTCGGGCTGACGAAGACCGTGCTCGGCGGCGTCGACACCTTCACGGCCGAGCTGCAGGCGGGCCTGGAGGAGACGCTGGCGAAGATCAAGGCCGACGCCGAGCGCCCGTAGGTGCATCTCCTGGTGAAGCCGCACGCTCCGGCCGGCGCGCAATGCAGCGACCCGGCAGGAGCCTGCGGCTCCTGCCGGGTCGTCGGTCAGCGCGAGGTCACTCGCCGCGGATGAACTTCTCCAGCTCCTCGCGGCCGTGCGAGTCCTCCATCTGCACCGGCGGGGACTTCATCAGGTACGCCGAGGCGGGGAGGATCGGGCCGCCGAGACCGCGGTCCTTGGCGATCTTCGCCGCGCGGACGGCGTCGATGATGATGCCCGCGGAGTTGGGGGAGTCCCACACCTCGAGCTTGTACTCCAGGCTGAGCGGGACGTCACCGAAGGCGCGGCCCTCGAGGCGGACGTAGGCCCACTTGCGGTCGTCGAGCCACGCCACGTAGTCGGACGGACCGATGTGCACGTTGCGGCTGTCGATCTTGTCGGCCAGCTCGCCCGACAGGTTGGACGTGACGGCCTGGGTCTTGGAGACCTTCTTGGACTCCAGGCGCTCCCGCTCGAGCATGTTCTTGAAGTCCATGTTGCCGCCGACGTTGAGCTGGTAGGTGCGGTCCAGCGCGACGCCGCGGTCCTCGAACAGCTTCGCCATCACGCGGTGGGTGATGGTGGCCCCCACCTGGCTCTTGATGTCGTCACCGACGATCGGGACGCCGGCGTCCTCGAACTTCTTCGCCCAGACCGGGTCGGAGGCGATGAAGACGGGCAGCGCGTTGACGAAGGCGACCTTCGCGTCGATGGCGCACTGGGCGTAGAACTTGTCGGCCTCCTCCGAGCCCACCGGCAAGTAGGAGACGAGCACGTCGACCTGCTTGTCCTTGAGCACCTGGACGACGTCGACCGGCTCGGCACCGGACTCCTCGATGGTCGCCCGGTAGTACTTGCCGAGGCCGTCGAGCGTCGGGCCGCGCTGCACCTCCACGCCGAGCGTCGGGACGTCGCAGATCTTGATCGTGTTGTTCTCCGAGGCGTTGATGGCCTCGGAGAGGTCCTTGCCGACCTTCTTGTCGTCGACGTCGAACGCGGCGACGAACTCCACGTCGCGGACGTGGTAGTCGCCGAACACGACGTGCATGAGACCAGGGACGGTGCCCGCCGGGTCGGCGTCCTTGTAGTAGGTCACGCCCTGGATGAGGGAGGTGGCGCAGTTGCCCACCCCCACGATTGCGACTCGTACGGAACCCATCGGGGTCTCCTTCTAGCTACTCGGGTGCTGGTCGGTCTGGATGCCGGTATCGGCCGAGCCACGCTCGGCCTGGATGAGGTCGGAGAGCCAGCGCACCTCGCGCTCGACCGACTCCACCCCGTGCCGCTGGAGCTCTGCGGCGTAGCGGTTGACTTCTGCCTGCGTGCGCTCGAGCTCCTGCTGGACGCGCGTGAGGCGCTCCTGGAGGCGGGTGCGCCGCCCCTCGAGCACGCGGAGGCGGATCTCCATGTCGGTGCGCCCGAAGAAGGCGAACCGGATGTCGAAGTTGTCGTCCTCCCACGCCGTCGGGCCGACCTCGGACATCAGCCGCTCGAACTCGGCGTGCCCGGCCTCGGTCACCTGGTAGACGATCCGCGGCCGCCGGGTCACCGGAGTGGTCTCGGCTGTCTCCTCGATGAGACCGCCCCGGAGCATCTTCTTCAGCGCGGGATAGAGGGAGCCGTAGGACAGCACCCGCCCCCACCCCAGCATCAGGTTGAGACGCTTGCGCAGCTCGTAGCCGTGCATGGGTCCCTCGTGCAGCAGTCCGAGGACTGCCAGCTCGATGTTCTCACCACGACGACGTGCCATACGACCTATCGTAACGATATATCCACCACACGTGAACTCGTGGCGAACGAGTCGTGACTTCGGCTCGTCGGCGGGCGGCGCCGTACCCTAACGGCCGTGAGTGCGAAGCGAAGGGCCTCGGGCCCGGCCGTGACCCGGCGATCCACCCGGCCGCCCACGGGCCGCGAGCGCCTGGTCTCCTGGACCAGGCGACTGCTCGTGGTCAGCCTCGTCCTCTTCGTCGTGGGTGCGCTCGGCTTCTTCGTCCTCTACAAGGCGATCCCGATCCCGCAGGCCAACGAGGCCTTCAAGGCGCAGACGACGTTCGTCTACTACTCCGGCGGCAAGGACCAGCTCGGCACCTACTACGACGAGCAGAACAGGGAGTCGATCCCGCTCTCCGAGATGCCGCAGACCGTCAAGGACGCGGTGGTGGCCTCGGAGAACCGCTCCTTCTGGACCGACCGCGGCATCGACCCCGTCGGCATCCTCCGCGCCGCGTTCAACAACGCCGGCGGCGGGCCGCGACAGGGCGCGTCGACGATCACCCAGCAGTACGTGAAGATCCTCTACCTGAGCAGCGAGACGACCTACAAGCGCAAGATCAAGGAAGCGGTCGTCGCGCTCAAGATCGTCCAGGAGATGAGCAAGCCCGAGATCCTCGAGGGCTACCTCAACACCATCTACTTCGGCCGCGGCGCCTACGGCATCCAGGCCGCCGCGAAGGCGTTCTTCGCCAAGGAGGCCAAGGACCTCAACCTCCGCGAGAGCGTCGTGCTGGCCAGCGTGCTCAACAACCCCTCGGGGATGGACCCGGAGAACGGCCGGGAGGCCCGGCAGGCGCTGCGCGAGCGTTACCACTACGTCATCGACGGCATGGCCGACATGGGCACCATCACCGCCCAGCAGGCCACCCGCGCGCACAAGCACCTTCCCGCGTTCCCCGAGGTCGAGCAGGAGAGCCAGTTCGGCGGTCAGCGCGGCCACGCCCTCCAGCTGGTCAAGAACGAGCTGCTCGCGACCGGCAAGTTCACCGAGGAGCAGATCAACAGCGGAGGCCTGCGGATCACCACGACGCTGACCCCCAGGGCGATGGCCGCCGCGGAGCAGGGCGTGCTCGAGGCCAGGCCCGAGGGATTCGGCGACAAGGAGCTGCACGTCGGCGCGGCCACCGTCGAGGTGGGCACCGGCGCCCTGCGCGGCTTCTACGGCGGCCAGGACTACCTCGACTCCCAGATCAACTGGGCCGCCACCGGAGGCATGGCGGGGTCGACGATGAAGGGCTTCACCGTCGCCGCCGCCATCAAGGAGGGCTTCGAGCTCACCGACACCTTCGAGGGCAACTCGCCCTTCGAGTTCCCCGACGGGCTCGCGGTCCGCAACGAGGGCACCGGCACCGACGGCCTGGGCAACGACTACGGCTCGTCGGTCTCGATGCTCGACGCCCTCGAGGAGTCGATCAACACCGCCTTCGTCGACATGTCCGACTCGATGGACGACGGTCCGGAGAAGATCTACGAGATGGCCCGCGCCCTGGGCATCCCGGGATCCGGGCCCTCGAAGAAGAATCCCGGCATCCCGCCACGGTCCGTCGACTTCTCGGCCGACGACGCCCTGGTCACCCTGGGCCGCGCCCGGGTCAGCCCCATCAACATGGCCAACGCCTACGCCTCCTTGGCCGCCGGGGGCGAGCGCGCGAACGTCCACGTCGTCGAGCGGGTCGAGGACGCCGCCGGCGAGGTGCTCTACTCCTGGAAGCAGTCCACCGAGCGGGTCCTCGACGAGGACATCGCCGCGGACACGACGTACGCCCTGCAGCAGGTGGTGGAGAGCGGCACGGGCCAGGCGGCGCTCGCCCTCGGCCGGCCCGCAGGGGGCAAGACCGGCACCGCGACCAACGACAAGGACGAGGTGTCCTCGGCCTGGTTCGCCGGCATCACCCCCCAGCTCGCCACCGCGGTGATGTACGTCCGCGGGGACGGCGACAACGGTCTCGACGGCTGGCTGCCGTCCTACTTCGGCGCGGACTACCCCGCCGACACCTGGACGGCGATCATGCAGCGGGTGATGGAGGGCTACGACATCGAGGAGTTCCCGCCGCCGGCGTACGTCGACGGCGAGGCCCCCGAGGAGGGTCACGAGTACGTGCCGCCGCCCCCGCCGCCCTCGACGTCGCAGCCGCAGCCGACGAGGAAGCCCAAGCCCAGCGCGACGGTCAAGCAGAAGCCGACCAAGACCCCGACGCCCACGCCGACGGAGACCGTCACGCCGACGCCGACGGACACGCTGGTGCCGACGCCCACTCCGACTCCGACTCCGACGGAGCCGCAGTGCCCGCCCACCGGCTGCACACCGCCGCCGTCGCCGTCGCCGACAGCCTCGCGAGTGCCGGCACGACGGTGACGGTCCAGCCGCCGCGCCGGGGGTCCCGGGCCAGCGACCCGGGACCGGTCTCCCCGACCCGGGACGACTCGCTCGTCCGCGGACTCAGCGAGGTGGTCGGCGGGCCCGTCGGCGAGCACGCGAGCCGCCACCCGTGGTGGTCGCCGCTGAGGGTCGTGCTGGTCGTGGCCGCGGTCGTGATGGCCGTCGGCATGCTGGGGAAGGCGCCGTGCACCGGCGGCCAGTGGCTCGTCGGGGACCAGCGGTTCACCGAGCTGTGCTGGAGCGACGTCGCCTCGACCTACACCGGCGCGGGCTACGCCGAGGGCATCTGGCCGTGGACGGAGGACGAGCAGATCCGCCTCCGCTACCCCGTCGGCACGCAGCCCGCACTCACGTCGTACGCCGCGTGGCTGGCGGCGCGGGTCACGCACTCCCTCTCGGGCTCTCCGGACCTTGCGGCGCGCTCGGCGCTGACCGTGGCGGAGGTGAGCGAGCGGCCCGAGGTCAAGCGGGAGGCGCGGCTCTTCACGGTCATCAACGGCCTGCTGCTCGCGGCGCTCGGGCTGCTGGCCGCCGCGGCGGTCACCCTGCTCGACCGGCGCCGCCCGTGGGACGGCGCGGCCTTCGCTGCCGCACCGCTGCTGGCGCTGGCGTGGCTGACCTCGTGGCAGCTCGCGGCGGCCGCCGGCGTGGCCGGCGCCCTGTGGGCGTGGTCGCGCGGCAGGCCCGCGCTCGCCGGGCTGTGCGTCGCGCTCGCCGCGTCGGTGTCGCTCCCGGCGGCCATGGTGCTCGTCGCGGTCGTCGGCGTCGCGGCCCGGGCGCGCCAGTGGCGCGACCTCGCCCTCGCGGTCGCGGCCGGAGTGGTTGCCTTCGTCGTCGTGCAGCTGCCCGCGTGGGCCACGGGCCCCTCGACCTGGCGCACCCACTGGTCCCAGGCGTGGGACTCCCGGCCCGAGATCGGCTCGGTCTGGCTGCTGGTGGAGCAGGTGCGCGACATCGAACTGCACCCGGCCGGCCTGACCCTGGCGCTGATGCTCGGCTACTCCGTCGCGCTCGTCGTCCTCGCCCTCCGCGCGCCGTCACCGCCCCGGCTGGCCCAGCTCGGGCTGCTCGCCGTCGCCGCGGCCCTGCTGCTCGGCGACGCCGGCTCCCCGTCGTACCCCCTCGTCCTGCTGCCGCTTGCCGCCGCGGCGGTGCCCCGCTGGCGCGACCTGCTGGTGTGGCAGGGCTGCGAGGTCTTCCACCTGGTGATGACCGGGTTCTACCTGGGCGCCGAGCTCGCTCCGGGGGCCGGTGGCGACGCCAAGGCCTACTGGCTCGCGATCATCGTCCGGCTGATCGGGCTGCTGTGGCTCGTCGGTGTCGTGGTGCGCGACCTGTGGTGGCCGGCTCAGGAGACCACGACGGAGTCGAACGCCGTCGCGGTGTAGCGCACCCGGACGTCGACCTCGTCGCCGACGGCGGGCACCCGCGCCCCCGCCGGCAGGAACAGCATCGACGCCTGCATGTGCGGCGGCTCGGCGAAGAGCCGCTGCGTGCCGTCGATGCTGAACGGCGAGCGCACCAGGCCGACCGCGTCCAGGCCGCCGCGCGCCAGGGTGGCGGCGCGCGAGCGCAGCGACTGGTCGCCGGTCGGCGCCTCGAGGCCGATGCCGTGGGCGGTGCCGCCGCTGACGACCAGCAGGTGCCCCGCGCGGGGGGCGTGGCGGCCGCGGTAGCCGTAGAGGTCGCCGCGCTCGACCTGGTGCACGTCGAGGACGGTCGCGGTCACCTTCAGTGCGCCGCGCTCGCCCAGCCACAGGTCGGTGCCGATGCGCGGCCGGAAGGTGAAGTCCGGCCAGCCGGCGCGCAGCCGCTCCAGCTCGTCCGCGGTGAGGTGGCTGACGAAGACGGTGCGTGTCGGCAGCCCGGAGGCGACGACCTCGTTGACCAGGCGGTTGACCTCGCCGAGGTGGGAGGCGGTGTTGAGCGGGAGGTGTACGGCGACCCCGACGAGGCCGCGGATCCCCTGCTCGCCCAGGAGGGTCGCCGCAGCGGCGAGCTCGCGGCGCTGCATGCCGTGGCGGAGCATCGAGGTCAGCTGCTCGAGCACGAAGCGGGCCCCTGGCTGGTGGCCGGCCAGGGCGGCGACGTCGTCGAGCCGGCTGACGGTGTGCACGACGCGTGCGTCGTGCTGCTCCAGGGCGGGGCCGAACGGGCGCCACGGAGTGAGCACCAGGAGGTCGCCGGCGTAGCGCGTTGCCACCTCGGGCAGCTCGGAGTAGGTGCCGACGGCCATCAGGTCGAGCGCGGCGCCCGTCTCCTCGGCGTGGTCGGCCAGCCACTGGCAGCGCCGTGCCAGGCGACCGAGGCCGAAGCCGTAGCCGTTGCCCTTCGCGACGGGCACCAGGCCGGGCTGGGCGCGGGCGGTCTCGAGCAGGTGGCGGCGCCAGCAGTCGCCATCGACCGTGAGGACGAGGCTCACTGTCCACCCCGATGGTCCCGCAGTTCGTCCGCGACCTTGCGGTCGGCGGGTGGGTGCGAGCCGATGCGGGCTCTCGCTTCGACCATCATGAGCGCCTCTTCATGTACACCTCGAACGCCTTGTAGAGCGCCCGGTTGAGCGGGAGGTCCCACTCGCCGACGTACTCCATCGCCTCGCCGCCCGTGCCGACCTTGAACTGGATCAGCCCCACATGCGGGTCGTCGGCGTCGAGGGTCTCGGTGATGCCGCGCAGGTCGTAGACCTCAGCGCCCTGGGCGAGGGCGTCGCGGATCATCGCCCACTGGATCGCGTTGGAGCCGCGCACCTCGCGCTTCTCGGTCGACGAGGCGCCGTAGGAGTACCAGGCGTGCGTGCCGACGCGGATGCCGATGGTGCTGGCCACCAGGTCGCCCCCGTGCCGGGCCAGCCAGAGCGAGATGCGCCCCTCCGCCTCGGCCGACAGCGCGTCGTACATCGTCTGGAAGTAGGAGAGCGGACGCGGGGTGAAGTGGTCGCGCTCGGCGGTGTGGGCGTAGAGGGCGTGGAAGTCGGCCAGGTCGTCGCGGGTGCCTCGGGTGACGTGGACGCCCTCCTTGTCGGCCTTCTTGATGTTGCGGCGCCAGAGCTGGTTCATGCCCTTGAGGACGTCGTCCTCCGACCGGGGCTTGCCGTCCTCGTCGACCAACGGGATCACGAAGTTGAACTGCGGCTGCCCGGCGGCGAAGCCGCCCTCGACGGCCTGCGGCCGCCAGCCGAGCTCGTGCAGCTGCGCGGCGACGGCCGCGCCGGTCCGGGTGCGCTCGAGAGGAGGTACGTCGCCCAGCCGGCGCACCGCCTCGTCCGCTACCCCGGCCTTGACCTGCTCGGCCGACCATCGACGGGTGACCACCGGCGGGCCCATCCGCACCGCGAAGGCGCCCCTGGCCTCGAGGTGCGCCGCCATCGGTGCCAGCCACGCCGCGAGGTCGTCGGACTCCCAGTCGATCACGGGGCCCTCGGGGAGGTAGGCGAGGTAGCGCCTGACCTTCGGCAGCTGGCGGTAGAGGACGAGCGCACCGCCCACGAGGCGTTCGCCGCTGAACCAGCCGAGCGACTCGGCCCGCCACCCCGGCTTGACCGCCGCCCACGCCGGGGTCTGGAGGAAGCTGGCGGAGGACTGGCTCGCGATGAAGTCGCGGTGCTCATCGACGGAGATGGCCCGGACGGTCAGGGGAGTCGTCACGGCCCCGAGGCTACACAGCGGGACTGTCGTCCCCGGACACGGAGGAGGGACCAGACAAGACCCCCGTCCCTGTCTGGTCCCTGCTCTCCCCCGCTATGACGCACCATGCCCTCGAACGGTTGCCCGCAAACCGCAAAATGTTCGCGAGCCGGATGGTCGAGCGGAGTCGAGACCCTCAGACGCGCTCGCGGAGCCAGGCGATGTCGGCGCCGTGGTCGGCGGCGCCGCCCGGCGTCTCGAGCATCACCGGGGCTCCTGCGTCGCGGACGACCGCGGCGAGCAGGTCGGGGTCGATCTGGCCGGCGCCCAGGTTGGCGTGCCGGTCGGCGCCCGAGTCGAACGCGTCGCGGCTGTCGTTGCAGTGCACCAGGTCGATGCGCCCCGTGATGGCCAGCACGTCGGCGACCACCGTCTCCAGCGCGTTGCCACCCGCGTGCGCGTGGCAGGTGTCCAGGCAGAAGCCGACCATCTCGGCCTGCTCGGCATTCTCGATGGCGGCCCACACGCCGGCGATGCGGTCGAGGTAGCGGGTCATGGCGTTGTCGCCGCCCGCGGTGTTCTCGATCAGCAGCGGGACCTTGAGGTCGGTCGCCTCGACGGCCTTGCGCCAGTTGTCGAAGCCCACCGCGGGGTCGTCGGCCTTGTTGACGTGGCCGCCGTGGACGATGAGGCCCTTCGCGCCGATCTCGGCGGCGGCGTCGACGTGCTGCTGGAGGAGCTTGCGGCTCGGGATGCGGATCCGGTTGTTCGTGGTGGCGACGTTGACGATGTACGGGGCGTGGACGTAGAGGTCGATGCCCGCGGCCTCGGCGTCGGCGCGCAGGGCGGCCGCGCCGCCGGCGTACCGGATCTCGGGCCCCTTGTAGCCCTGCGGGTCACCGAGGAAGAACTGCACGTGCGAGGCGTTGCGGGCCTTGGCCTCGGCGATCGGGTCGGCCTGGTCGACGTGGGCGCCGATGCGGATGCTCATGACAGTCCTTCGGTGGTCGAGTAGCGAGCGCTGGCGATCTCGGAGGTCGAGTAGCGAGCGCTAGCGAGCGTATCGAGACCCGTATCGAGACCTCAGACCAGAGCGGCGAGCCCGACCACCAGGCAGCCGAGCACCACCGCGACGCACGCGGCGACGGCGGCCCAGCCACCCCAGTCGACCGGTCCGCGCGGCGCCGGGCCGAGGCGGTCGTGGATCGGGGGGCCGGGCTCCGGGGGCACGTCGAGGCGGCGCAGGAGGCGGAGCGCCGCGTCGGCGGTGGGCAGCCGCTGCTCGGGGTCGGTGACGAGCAGCGGCTCGAGCAGCGGGCGCAGCGGGTGGGACGGCACCTCCACCTGCCGGGCCGGCGGGAGGCCGGTGACCAGCTGGAGCCCCACCCGGCCCACGGCGTAGAGGTCCTGGCGCGGGTCCGGCAGCGCGCCCTGCGCCTGCTCCGGCGCCATGTAGCCGTCGGTGCCGATCGCCCCCGGGACGGTGGTGTAGCGCTGGTCGGCGATCGGCGCGGCCACTCCGAGGTCGGCCAGCCGCAGGTGGGGGGTGCCGGTGCCGGTCGCCTCGAGCAGCAGGTTGGCGGGCTTCACGTCCCGGTGGACGAGCCCGGCCCCGTGGACGGCGGCGAGCCCGAGCAGCAGCTGCTCGAGCAGCAGCGCCGCGAAGCCGGCGGGCAGCGGCCCGTGCCGGTCGACGAGCTCCTTGACCGAGCCGCCGGACACCAGGTCCATCGACAGCACGACGAGGTCGTCCTCTGCGGCCCAGCCCGTCGGCGCGACGACGTGCGGGTGCCGGATCCGCACGGACTGCTCGCGGACGAACCGGACCAGCAGGGCCCCGCTGTGCTGCCCCAGCACCTTGACGGCGACCTCCCGGCGGGCGCGGGTGTCGCGGGCCCGCCAGACCGAGCCCATCCCGCCCACGCCGATCTGCTCGAGCAGCAGGTAGCGGCCGGCGACGGTGGCGGTGGGCTGCGGGCGGAGCACGGCCTCGACGCTAGGCGAGTACGCCGCCGGCCGCTCCGGGCCATCCACAGGCCGGCGATTCCGCGGGCGCCCGGGCGCGCTGATAACCTGCACTGTCCTTGTCCGGCCCCGACCGACGGGTGCCCGGCCAGGAGACAGCGGCAGGCGGCGTAAAGCCCCTGCCGAACGCACAGCCCTCCTGCCACGGAAAGTCCGTGGCCGCCTGAGTCCAGAGGAGGTGGAGACCGCTATGCGTGCCTATGAAGTCATGGTCATCCTCGACCCGAGTCTCGAAGAGCGCACCATCGAGCCTTCGCTCGACAAGTACCTCAACGTGATCCGCAAGGACGGCGGGACCGTCGAGTCCGTCGATGTCTGGGGCCGTCGTCGCCTCGCGTACGAGATCAAGAAGAACGCCGAGGGCATCTACGCCGTCATCCAGCTGCAGGCCGAGCCGGCCACGGTCAAGGAGTTCGACCGCCAGCTCACGCTCAACGAGTCGATCCTGCGCACCAAGGTGCTGCGCCCCTCCTGAGGGGTGTGGATGACCCACTACCCGTTGTCCCCGGCGTCGGACACGATGTCGACGACAAGGACAACACTCTTGGATCAAAGGGAGACCTGACATGGCAGGCGAGACCGTCATCACCGTCGTCGGCAACCTCGTCGACGACCCGGAGCTGCGCTTCACCCCCTCGGGTGCGGCCGTGGCCAACTTCCGGATCGCGTCGACGCCGCGCACCTTCGACCGGCAGACCAACGAGTGGAAGGACGGCGACGCGCTGTTCCTCTCCTGCTCGGTCTGGCGGCAGGCCGCGGAGAACGTCGCGGAGTCCCTCCAGAAGGGGATGCGCGTGGTGGTGCAGGGGCGCCTGAAGTCCCGCCAGTACGAGACCCGCGAGGGCGAGAAGCGCACCGTGTTCGAGATCGAGGTCGAGGAGGTCGGGCCGTCGCTGAAGTATGCGACTGCCAAGGTCTCCCGCACCACCCGTCAGGGTGGCGGCGGCGGTTTCTCCGGCGGCGGCGCTCCCGCGGACGACCCGTGGGCCACGCCCGCTGCTCCGCAGCAGGGTGGCTACGGCGCGCCGCAGGGCGCGCCGCAGCAGGGCGGCGGCCAGGGTGGCTGGGGTGGTCCTCCGCAGGGCCAGCCGCAGTCCGCTCCGGCCAACGACCCGTGGGCCACCCCGGGTGTCTCGTCCGAAGAGCCTCCCTTCTGACCGCCCGGTGCCGAGCCTGCGAGGCACCGAAGGGGCGGGCAGATCGAGTAGCGCCACGGCTGAGCCTGCGAAGCCGTGACGCGCGTATCGAGATCCAGTACTAACCGAATTCACCTCAACCATTCCGGCACAACCCCGCCAGGGGGCCGGGCTTCTAGGAAGGAAGCACCACAATGGCCAAGGCAGTGATTCGCAAGCCGAAGAAGAAGGTTTGCCAGTTCTGCAAGGAGAAGGCGTCCGGTGTCGACTACAAGGACACCACGCTGCTCCGCAAGTTCATCTCCGACCGCGGCAAGATCCGTGCCCGTCGGGTGACCGGCAACTGCGTCCAGCACCAGCGCGACGTGGCCACGGCCGTCAAGAACGCCCGCGAGGTCGCTCTGCTGCCCTACACGTCCACCGGTCGTTGATCAGGTAGCGAGGAGATCGAAGACATGAAGCTCATCCTGACGCAGGAAGTCGACGGCCTCGGCGCCCCCGGCGACGTGGTCGAGGTCAAGGACGGCTACGGCCGCAACTACCTCGTGCCCCGTGGCCTCGGCATCCGCTGGACCCGTGGTGGCGAGAAGACCATCGAGTCGATCAAGGCCGCCCGCGCGGCCCGTGCCGCTCGCGACGAGGGCCACGCCGCCGAGATCAAGACCAAGCTCGAGGCCGCCCAGGTCAACGTGCAGGTCCGCGCCGGTGAGGGTGGTCGCCTGTTCGGCGCCGTCACCACCGCCGAGATCGCCGACGCGCTGTCCGCGGCCTCGGGCGAGGCGGTCGACCGCCGCACGATCGTGGTCGCCAACCCGATCAAGTCGCTGGGCGCGCACGAGGTCACCATCAAGCTGCACGACGAGGTCTCCGCCACGGTGGCCCTCAACGTGGTGCCTGCCTGACGCACCTCCCGCGCCTCGGCGCACCACCACGGCCCGCTGCCCCTCCGGGGTGGCGGGCCGTGCTGCGTCCCAGTCGCCGTGGAAGTAGTCCTTGTCGCTCAGCGTCCTCCAGCCCCTGCGGGCAACGCCCGAGCACTCCGGAAGGCTACGAGACGTGCCGTGACCGCGCCCACGGGCGACCGGCATACGTCAGCAGCAGCACGACCAGGGTGAGCAGGCTGAGCGAGGCGATGACGTACGCCGCCGGCTCGAGGTCACGGACTCCCGCGCCGAACACGACGATCGGCAGCACCGCCACGACGACGGTCGCGACCACCACGATCCGCAGCCACACGGCGGCCGCGGAGTCGCCCTCCGCGCGGGCCCGTCGCGACAGCTCGTGGGCGAGCAGCCCGGCGAACAGCGCCTGGGGGAGGTTGACCGCCCAGAGCAGCGACTCGTGCCGGTCGTCGAACCAGTCGAGCACGCTGGGCCACCACAGGCCTGCCGACACCACCAGGCAGACGCCGGCGGTGAGGAGGAGGGCGCCGCGACGCTCGACGGCCAGGTCGCGGACGCCGAGGAGGACGAGCAGCCAGCCGGCGGAGTCCGCCAGGACGTCGTAGCCCTTGAACCCGACGACCAGCATCACGATCGCGAGGCCGAGGGCGATCGGCTGCAGCGGCTTCATGGCGGCCGAACCTATCGGGCCGGCACCGCAGGCGGCTCAGCGCCGACGGGCGCGCGTGGCAGTGCCGGTAACCAGCCACGCATCGCCGCGGGCGCGAAGGGTCAGCAGCACGGCGCGGGAGCCGATGAAGGCCACCTGCATCGCGACCCACACCCAGACGATCGAACCGCCGAGGATCGCGGCGAGCAGGACGACCGGGGCGTAGGCCGCGAGGACGGCGAGGCCGGCCCAGGCGAGGTAGGTGCCGTCGCCGGCGCCGATGAGGACGCCGTCGAGGACGAAGACCAGGCCCGTGACCGGCTGGCCCAGGGCCGCGACCAGGAGGACCGGGACGAGCAGGTCGCGGACGGCCTGGTCCTCGGTGAAGAGCGGACCGAGCAGCGGGCTGGCCAGGGCGAGGGCGAGTCCGGTCGCGATGCCGCTCCGTAGGCCCCACCTCATCATCGTGGCGGTCAGGGCGCGGGTGGTCTCCACGTCGCCGGCGCCCAGGCTGCGGCCGGTCAGGGCCTGGGCGGCGATGGCGATGGCGTCGAGCGCGAAGGCCAGGAAGGTCCAGACGGTGAAGGCCACCTGGTGGGCGGCCAGGTCGACCTCGGTGCCGTGGCCGCTGGCCGTGAGGGTGACGGCGTAGGTGCCGACCAGGAGCGCGGCCCGCAGGGTGAGCGTGCGGATGACGAGGGCGACGGCTGCGTGGGCCGCCGCCTTGATCCCGGAGAGGTCGGGGGAGAGGGGAGCACCCTCGCGGCGTGCCGCGCGGACGACCACGGCGAGGAGGGCGGCAGCGCTCGCGACCTGCGCGATCACCGAGCCGATGGCGGACCCGGCGATGCCGAGGCCGGGCACCGGCCCCGCCCCGTACACGAGGAGGAGGTTGAGGGCGATGTTGAGCGCGTTGCCGGCGACCGCGACCACCAGCGGGGTGCGGGTGTCCTGGAGGCCGCGGAGGATGCCGGTGGTCGCAAGCATCACCAGGAGCGGGGTGGTGCCGAGGAACGCGAGGCGGAGGTAGGTCTCGGCGTGCCGGGCCGTCTCGCCGCCGACGCCGAAGGCCGCGACCAGCGGGCCGGTCAGGACGACGCCCAGGACAGTGGTGACGGTGCCGATCAGGACGGCGAGCCAGACCCCGTCGATGCCCTGGGCAAGGGCGCCACGCCGGTCGCCGGCGCCGAGGTGGCGGGCGACGCTGGCCGTGGTGCCGAAGGCCAGGAAGACGCACAGGCCGACGGCGGTCTGCAGGACGACGGCGGCGATGCCGAGTCCGGCCAGCTCCGGAGTGCCGAGGTGGCCGACGATCGCCGCGTCGGAGAGCAGGAAGAGCGGCTCGGCGATGAGTGCCAGGAAGGCGGGCACGGCGAGGCGCAGGATCTCCCGGTCGGTCGCGGACACGTCGACCAGCGTAACGAGTACACCGGAAAGTGCCTCATACATGGGAAATCCGCGGACAAGGGCGGGGCTGCCTGTGTATGAGCTTGTGGGTAGCCGGGTCTTCGGGCGCTATGTCGACAAAACCGATGGGCGACATCCAGATGACGGACAGGTGGACCGGCTCCTCGAGCGAGGGATTTTTCCCCACAGCCTGTGAAGAGCGTTTCCGCAGGTCAGCGACGAAGACGCGGGGATGTCACCGCAGTTGTCCACAGCTCTGTCCACGACTCGTGCACACGACACCGGGTGTCGTCCACCTGCCTGGGCCAGTTATCCCCAGCCGCCTGTGGATAACGAGGCTCCCAGGGTTCGGCGTGTCGCCGTCCCCGGACATACGGTCACGGACGCAGTGGGGCACGGATGTCGGTGGTCGTTCCTACTGTGCCTGTCAGGGGTCGGTCGACGGTGACGAGTGGGGAGTCCTCGGGTGAGCATCACGGAGCACGGGCGCGGTCCGACCGATCCGGACTACGACTGGGGCGACGGCCCTGCGGCCTACGAGCCGGGTCAGGCGCCCCGCGGCCCGGAGGGCCGCACCCCGCCCCAGGACAACGCGGCCGAGCAGTCGGTGCTGGGCGCCATGCTCATCTCCAAGGATGCGATCGCCGACGTCGTCGAGGTGCTCAAGGGCTCCGACTACTATCGCCCGGCGCACGAGGTCATCCACGAGGCGATCATCGACCTCTACGGGCGCGGCGAGCCCGCCGACGCGGTCACCGTGTCGGCCGAGCTCCAGCGCAAGGGCGAGCTCCAGCGGATCGGTGGCGCGCCATACCTCCACACCCTGACCGCCAACGTCCCGATCGCCGCCAACGCGGGCTACTACGCCGAGATCGTCCGCGAGAAGTCGATCCTGCGTCGCCTGGTTGATGCCGGCACCCGGATCGTGCAGATGGGCTACGCCGGCGAGGGCACGGTCGACGACGTGGTCGACAGCGCCCAGGCCGAAGTCTACAAGATCACCGACGGCCGCACGAGCGAGGACTACGCCCCGCTGTCGGACATCATGAACCCGGTCCTCGACGAGATCGAGGCGATCGGCAACCGCGAGGCCGGCCTCTACGGCGTGCCCACCGGCTTCGCCGACCTCGACGAGCTGACCAACGGGCTCCACGCCGGGCAGATGATCATCGTCGCGGCGCGCCCGGCCATGGGCAAGTCAACGTTGGCTCTGGACTTCTGTCGCGCGGCGTCGATCCACAACAACCTCACGAGCGTCTTCTTCAGCCTGGAGATGACGCGCTCGGAGATCATGATGCGCCTCCTCTCCGCCGAGGCGAAGGTGCCGCTCAACCACATCCGCAACGGAAACATGGGGGACGCCGACTGGGACAAGCTGGCCCGCAAGATGGGCCAGGTGTCCGGGGCGCCGATGTTCATCGATGACTCGCCCAACATGACGATGATGGAGATCCGGGCGAAGGCGCGGCGGCTCAAGCAGCGCCACGACCTCAAGCTCATCGTCATCGACTACATGCAGCTGATGACGTCCGGCCGGAAGGTCGAGAGCCGCCAGCTCGAGGTCTCGGAGTTCTCCCGCAACATCAAGCTCCTGGCCAAGGAGCTCGAGGTGCCGATCATCGCGCTGTCCCAGCTCAACCGTGGTCCCGAGCAGCGTGGTGACAAGCGGCCGATGATGAGCGACCTTCGCGAGTCGGGCTGCCTGACGGCCGACACCCGGCTGATGCGCGCCGACACCAATTCCGAGATCACGCTCGGCGAGCTGATGGAGTCGGGCGCGCGCGACATTCCGGTCTGGTCGCTCGACGACCGGCTCAAGCTGGTGCCGCGCACGCTGACGTACGCGTTTCCGTCGGGGGTGAAGCCGGTCTTCGAGCTCACGCTCGCGTCCGGGCGCCGCATCAGGGCGACGGGCAACCACAAGTTCCTGACGTACGACGGGTGGATGTCGCTGTCCGAGCTGGCTCCTGGGTCGCGCATCGGGTCCCTGCGGCACGTGCCGCCCCCGCTCGATGTGAAAGCACGGGACGAGGACGAGGTCGTCCTGCTGGCGCACCTGCTGGGCGACGGCTCGTTCGTGAAGCGACAGCCGATCCGCTACGCCAGCATCGACGAGGCCAACCTGGGAGCCGTCGGTGAGGCTGCGGCGCGCCGGTTCGGGATCACCCCGATCCGCGACGACTACGCCGCAGCCCGGGTGACGACGCTGCGACTTCCCGCGCCCTACCGACTCGCGCGGGGCAAGCGGAATCCGATCGCCGCCTGGCTGGACCAGGACGGGCTCTTCGGCCTGCGGAGCCACGAGAAGTTCGTGCCGGAGTGGGTCTTCGGGCTGCCGAAGGCCCAGGTCGGCCTCTTCCTGAAGCACATCTGGGCGACCGATGGCTCGGTCACCTACGACCAGAAGCGCAACCTCGGCCGGATCTACTACGCCTCCACGAGCCGTCGCCTCGTCGATGACCTCGCCCGCCTGCTCCTGCGCTACAACGTCTTCTCGCGGATCAAGCGGGTGAGGAAGTCCGGCTACCGCGACGGATGGCACCTCTACATCTACGGTGCGGAGAACCAGTTGAGGTTCTGCGACGAGATCGGGGTGCACGGCGCCCGCGGCGAGCTGGCGGCCCTCGTCGCCGAGAAGCTGCGGGACGTCCGGAGCAACACCAACCTCGACACCGTCCCCAGCGAGGTATGGGGCAGGGTCCGCGAGGTGCTGGTCGAGCAGCGGATGACGCACCGGCAGTTCGCTGCCGCGATGGGCACACAGTTCTGCGGGTCGACGATGTGGAAGCACTCACCGAGCCGGCAACGGATGGCGCGGGTCGCGGAGGTCCTCGGTGACGCCGAGCTCGAGGTGATGGCCACCAACGACGTCTTCTGGGACTCCGTCACCTCGATCGAGCCGATCGGCGAGATGGACGTCTATGACGCGACGGTGATGGGGACGCACAACTTCGTGGTCAACGGGATCGCCGCCCACAACTCGTTGGAGCAGGACGCCGACATGGTGATCCTGCTGCACCGCGACGACGTCTACGAGAAGGAGTCGACGCGTCCTGGCGAGGCCGACCTGATCGTGGCCAAGCACCGCAACGGCCCAACTCGGGACCTCACCGTTGCGTTCCAGGGGCACTACTCGCGGTTCGTCGACATGGCTCACTGAGGCGATGCGACTGTTCTTGTCGAGATGCAGACCGACGCCGTGAGGGCCGCCGTCCACGACTGCCTGCGCGCCTCGGGTGCCACGGAACGATCCCCGGCTTGAGACGACGCCGGTGACGGTGACGAACACGACGACCGAGAACCAGCTCGCCCGCCGGTCCGGGCAACTGCTCCTGACCACGTACCGAGGAGACCCCGGGACACAGTCGGGACATCCCGGCGATGTGGCCGGGACACTGGGCGCGCGACGGTCATGGCATGACAAACCTGACTGACACAACCATGTACACCGTTCCTGTTCTCGAGCCGGTACGCAGGCCGCGCGCCCTTCGACGCGTCGCCATCACCGCCAGTGGCATCTTGGCCTGCGCGATTCCCGTCGTCTTCACGGTCACGATCAGCGTGATGCTCCTGACGGGGACCGAGTCCAGCCATCGGTTCCACCAGCTCACCGGCCAGGGCCTCATCCTCACGTCCCTGTGGCTCGGTGGCCTGGTCCCGCTGCTGCGCGCCGGCTGGGCCGGACGTCGACCGTCCTCAGCGGCCGGCCTGCTGCACCTGAGCTTCGTCCTCGCCGGCATCTTGTGTGCGGTCGTCACGCCTGGCGGGGGTGCGCCGATGCTGATGGTCGTCATCGCGGTTCCCGGTGCGCTGGTCTGGCTTAGCATCCCGCAGCGGCCGCGGCTGAGGCTTCCGGTCCGGGTGCACCCGCTGCTGACGCCGTTGGCCCTTGGCGCGGTGGCCGCGCTCACGCCGTACGTGCTCGACCAGATCGCGCTCCAGGACGCCGCGACCGGCTACCACGCCGACAACCCGCACCACTTCGACATGGCGTGGTTGGTCTGCGTCCTGCTCGCGTCGACCGTCCTTGGTGCGCTGCTTCCGGCCGTCCGCAGGCTCGTGGTCGTCGGTGGTGCAGGGCTGGCCGCCCTCGGGACCGCGGGTGTGGCCCTCGGCGCGGACTTCCCGTGGACGCCGGTCGCCCTCGCCTCGGGTGCTGCGCTGATCCTCGCCTCCAGGGTCCGTCGGTGATCTAGGATCCGCGCCATGTCGAGCACCGTCGCGCGCCCGGGTAGCGCCGGGCGCGCGGCGCCGCGTGCCAGCTCCGCCGTCGTCTTCGTCGTGGCGGTGGGCCTGGCGCTGGTCGCGGCCGCCGCCACCCTCGGCGGGGTGGCGGCCGTGACCGCCGTCGGCGCGTGGGGCCAGCGCGCTGCCCGCGACTTGCCGGTCGACGCGGCGGTCGGCGTCTCCTTCGCAGCCGCGTCGCTGTTGGTCCTCTCCGGCACCGAAGGCCGTCGGATGGGGTGGCTCCTCCTGGTGATCGGGGTGGCGGGAGCTGGCGCCACGGCCGGCTCCGCCACCGCCCTCGTAGCGGGGGCGTCGGGGGTGGCCTCGGCCGGGGAGTTCGTGCAGAGTTGGATCTGGGTGCCCGGCTTCGTGCCGCTGCTCACCCTCGTGCCACTCCTTTACCCAGACGGGCGGCTGCCCGGCCCGCGCTGGCGTTGGGTCGCAGTCGCCTCCGTTGTCGGCATGACGATGCTGGCGGCCGGCTCCGCGCTGTTCGAGTACGCCGAGGGTCCGGCCAAGGCGCTTCACCTCGGAGCCGCCGTGCTCCTGCTCCCCTCCGTCGTCGCCGGTCTGGCCGCAGCCGTGGTGCGCTGGCGCCGGGCCGACGGCCTGGGCCGGAGGCAGTTGAACGTGCTGCTGGTCGTGGCCGCCGTGTTGGCCGCCGACACCGCCGCGCAGCCGCTGCTGCCGTGGCCGGTCGGTGCGCTCACCCAGGCGGTCGCGGTCGCCCTGGTGCCGGTGGCGATCGGGATCGCTGTCACGCGGCACCGGCTGTACGACCTCGACCTGGTGGTCTGCCGCGCCATCGGTGGCGCGAGCCTCGCTGCCTGCCTCGTTGGTGTCTACCTTTCGCTGTTCTTCGTCGTCTCCGCGCTGCTGCCGGGCGGTCCGACGGTCGGCGCGGTCACCGCGGCGGCGGCGTGCGGCCTTCTCCTGCACCCTCTGGGCGTCCGGCTCAACCGCGGCGTGGACCGGATGTTCTATGGCGACCGCGCCGAGCCGGCCCGGGTGCTGCAGGCGATCGCGGTCGGGATCCGGGAGGGCATGGACCTCGGTGGCCTCCCCGATGAGGTCTGCCGGGTCGTCGTCGACTCGCTGCGGCTCGGCTCCGCGGCGCTTGCCCTCGGCGATGGTGCCGACGCGCGCGTCGTGGCGACCCTCGGTGTGCCAGTCGGCCCGGTGACCGAGTTGCCGATGCGGCATCGCGGCGACGTCGTCGGTGCGCTGCGCGTGACCGCCCGCCCCGGAGAGGTTGGCCTGGGGGAGCGGGACGCCGACCTGCTTACGGTGGTTTGCGACCAGGTGGCCCCGGCGGTCGCCGCGGTGCGGCTCTCCGATCGGCTCCAGCAGAGCCGGGCCTCGCTGGTCACGGCCCGCGAGGAGGAGCGACGCCGGCTGCGCCGCGACCTGCACGACGGTGTCGGCGCGGCACTGGCCGGAGTACGGCTCCAGGTCGAGACGGCCCAGGACCTGGCCGCCGACCCGGCGGTGAGCGGGCTCCTGCGCTCGGCCGCCTCCGGTCTCGCCTCCGCCGTCGACGACCTGCGCGGTATCACCGAGGACCTCCGTCCGGCCGCCCTCGACGACCTCGGTTTCGGGCCCGCGCTGCGGGGCCTGGCCGAGCGCGTGTCGACCCCGGTGATCACCGTTGGTGCCGAGGTCAACCTCGCCGCGTCGCTGCCCGCGGCGGTCGAGGTGGCTGCCTACCGGATCGCGGCCGAGGCGCTCGCCAACGCGGTCCGCCACTCCGGTGCGCGACGGGTCACGCTCCGCGTGACGGGGACGGCGGCCCGCCTGTCGGTTTCGGTGGTCGACGACGGCTCGGGACTGCCGGAGCGCGTCCGTCCCGGCGCGCTCGGGCTGGCCTCGATGCGCCAGCGCGCCGAGGAAATCGGCGGCGCCCTGATGATCATCAGTGGCCAGGACGGCACCCGGGTCGAGGCAGACCTGCCCGCGGAGGCCCGATGACCCGGATCCTGCTCGTCGACGACCATCCTCTCTTCCTAGACGGAGTCCGCGCGGCGCTCACCGGTGCCATGGACCTGCAGGTCGTCGCCGAGGCGCACGACGGGGGCAGCGGCGTGACCCTCGCGCGTGATCACAGGCCCGACGTCGTACTGATGGACCTCAACCTGCCGGACCTCTCCGGGGTCGAGGCGACCGCCCAGATCCTGGCCGCCGCGCCGGACACCCGCGTCCTGATGATGACGATGAGCGCCGACGACGACGCCGTGGTCGCGGCGATGCGCGCCGGCGCCCGGGGGTACGTCGTGAAGGGCGCAGGGCGCAACGACCTGCTGCACGCGATCCGTACTGTTGCGGCCGGGGGAGCGGTCTTCAGCCCGACCGTCGCGGACCGGCTCGGCCGGTTCTTCACCGGCATGGCGGTGGGCAGCAGTCGGGAGGCGTTCCCCCAGCTCACCCAGCGGGAGCGGGAGGTACTCGACCTGATGGCGCGCGGCCTGGAGAACCGGCGGATTGCCCGTGAGCTCTACCTATCCGACAAGACCGTGCGCAACCACGTCTCCAACGTGCTCACCAAGCTCGGCGCCGAAGACCGGTCAGAGGCAATCGCCCGCGCTCGCGCCGCCGGCCTGGGCGGGGGGTGACGCCCACCCGGGCGGTGGGTCGGGCACCGTTTCGAGCGACCGAATGGCCCAACCCACCACCACTGAGGCCGGCTCTCTGGTGTGCCTACGGGGCGAAGGTGGACGTCGGCCGGCGACGCGGTTCACCTTCGTACGAAGGTCCGCCGGAAGGACGCGAGAGAGGCGGCGACAGCGGCACGTATGCGCTTCGCGTACGCGGCTTCAAACATTCCGCGTCCGGGCATTCGCTCGCCATCCTGGGGGTGAGCCAGCATGGCTCGGCCGAGTGCGTTCGTTGCCCGCGCCCTCAGCCCTGATCCACCTCGGTGGATCAGGGCTGAGTTCGAGACAGTTCCCGCTCCCGGACTGCGTAGGTCAAGTGGGTCACCCGCTGCGTCGGCTCCGCGCGGACCTGCTCCAGGGCCACGCGGTCCGCGTCCACGCCCTCGAACAGGCGGATCCCGGAGCCGAACAGCACGGGTGACAGCGCGATCGAGAACTCGTCGATCAGGCCGGCGTTGACGTACTCCAGGATCGTTGCGCCGCCGCCTGCGATGCGGACGTCGCGGTCGCCGGCGGCCTCGCGCGCCTGGTCGAGCGCGGGCTCGATGCCGTCGTTGACGAAGTGGAAGGTGGTCCCGCCGGGCCGCTCCCAGGGGTCACGCTTCTCGTGCGTCACGACGAACACCGGCGTGCGGAACGGCGCCTCCTCCGGCCACGCCTGCTCGCCGGCGTCGAACATGCGCTTGCCCATCACGCTCGCGCCGGTGCGCTCGAACGTCTCCCGGGCGATGTCGTTGTCGCGCCCCTCCTCGCCGCCCTCGCCGAGCAACAGGTTCTCCCGGAAGAAGCGCTGCGGGAAGATCCACTGCTGCAGCTCCATCCACTGCTGCCCCATCAAGTCCTCGAGGGACTCGGGCGCGATGAACCCGTCCAGCGACATCGACACGCTGAAGAACACCTTCCCGGCCATCAGCCCTCCGCTCCCGACCGAGCGACCTCGGTGACGTAGGCAGCCAGGTTGCTCAGGGTCTGCTGGCCGCCCTCGATCGCGTGGTACTTCGCGACCGCCTCGTCGCGCAGCTCCTTGGTGGGAAACACCGTGCACATCTCGATCCGGGTCGCCGCGCCGTCGGGCTCGAACGTCAAGACCGACTCGAAGGCGTTCGGGTCGCCGCGGGACTCACCGTGGAGCAGTGCGATCCGCTCCGGCGGGGCGATCACCGTCCAGGAGATCCACTCGGTGTAGTCCGTCCCGTCCGGTCCGTGCAGCACGAAGTCCCACTCCCCGCCGACGCGGAACTCGAACGCCCGCGTGGTGGTGGTGAACCCCTCCGGTCCCCACCACCGCGACAGGTGCCGGACCTCGGTGAACGCCTCGAACACCAGCTCCCGCGGGGCGTCGATGACCCGGGAGATCACGATCTCCCGGTCGGCCGCCGCCGGCTCCGCCCGCGCTTCTTGCCTTGCCCCTGCCATCGGTCACTCCTCCTGCCGTGCCTGCTTGAGATCCTGCACGTACGCGTTCAGCCGGTCGAAGCTCTCGTTCCAGAACCGCTCGAACCCGCCGGTCCACTCGTGGACCGGTCGCAGGCCGCGGGCGTCAAGGCCGTACAGGCGCTGCTTGCCTGCCTTGCGGTCCCGCACCAGCCCGACCTCCCGGAGCACCCGAAGGTGTTTGGACGCCCCCGGCTGGGTCATCCCCAGCTCCTTGGCCAACTCGGTCACCGGCCGCTCACCCGCCCGCAGCAGCACCAGGATCTCCCGGCGCTGCGGCTCGGCGATCGCGTTGAAGACGTCCGACGTCGTCGCAGCCCGTGCCATGGGCGCCATCATATTCTGATATCGGCATGCGTCAACCGGAGGTATCCGTTCAGCCATGTGCGTCCTTCTGGACCACTGGAAATCGCCCGGACCTGCCGCTGAGCGGGCAAGAGTCGATCAGCCGCTCGGTACCTTGCCCAGCTGCTTCTCATGGACCGGATCCGTCCAGCGGCGGGCGATCGAGCCGAATTCGTCAAAGTAGCTCGCGGGACCGCCGTAATGCTTCCTGCATCTCGTCAACAGCGGGGTTCGCAAGCGCGGCGTGTTCGCCTCGACGACGATCTTGTACAACAGGGCGCTGCTCGAGGGTGTCGTCGCCACGTTCGACCAGCTGCCACACGTCATGAGGACCGGGGACGGGCAGGCGCTTGACGGTCACCGTAACCGCTGGCCACCGCGGGCACCCGCTGCGGAGCAGTGGCCCAGGCCACGAGGGCGCCGGCCAGCCCGGCCACCGCCGCCACCACGATGGCCTGGCGCACACCGATGCTGTCGGCCAGAAGCCCGACGAGCGGTGGACCGCCGAGGAAGGCTGTGTAGCCGATCGAGCTCACCACCGCTACCCGTCCGGCCGAACGGCGTTCGTCGTCGGCGGCCGCACTCATCCCGAGTGGGAAGCCGAGGGACGCCCCGACGCCCCACAGCGCAGCTCCCGCCAGGGCACCGGGAAGACCCGGGGACCAGACCACGCCGGCGACCCCGAGAGCCACCAGGACACCGGTGATGCGCAGCGTGGTGACGCGCCCGAGCCGCTCGACGACCGATCCGCCGAAGATCCGGCCGAGAGTCATGGCGCTGACGAACACGGCGAACCCGGCCGCAGCCAGGGACTCCCCGGCGTCGTACCCGTCGACGAGCGCCAACGCCACCCAGTCGTTGGCGATGCCCTCACAAAGCGCGAAGGCGAGGACGACGAGTCCGATCATCAGGGTGCGCGGCTCCCGCCAGGCGGTCAGCACGCTGGGGGAGGGTTCGGCGTCTGGGTCCTCGGTCTCGACCGGGGTGAAGGACCGGACGGCTACCGGTACGGCCGCCAGCACCACCACGGCGGTGCCGACCAGTTGCGTCGGCAGGCCGATGTTGAGCCGGGCGCAGCCGGCGCCGGCGAGGGCGCCGATCACCGTGCCGGCGCTGAAGCCCGCGTGGAACCGGGGCATGAGGGTGCGGTCGAGGCGTCGCTCGACGTCGGCCCCTTCGACATTCATCGCGACGTCCCAGGCGGACGTGCCCATGCCGTAGACGAGCATGCCGACCCCGACCACGGGGATGGCGGTGGCCGCGAGCCCCGCCGCCATCACGACGAGACCGACGGCCCCCATCAGCGACGTGAGGAGGATGGTTCGCGCCGGTCCGATGCGCGACACGACTGCGCCGGACAGGGGGAGTGCGACCGCCGTGCCGGCGGACAGGCAGAGCAGCAGCAGGCCGACGCGGCCCGGGGTGAGGTCGAGGCTGTCCCTGATCGCCGGGACCCGCGACACCCATGAGGCGAACGCCAGGCCGTTGAGGATGAAGACGGCGGCGACGGCCAGCTTGGCGCGCTCGGTGGTGGTCACGCGCCACAGGCTAGGGCGTGGCACCGAAGCACTCCCACGGAAATTGGGCTTCTCGGCCGATGTCTGTCGTCGGATTTCCGACCTCTGGTGAATCGAGGTCAGGTCGGTTGCGTCAGTGCCGTGCGTTCGATGGGCGTCCCCCATAGGGCGGACCGATAAGTTCGGGAACGTTCTTCGCGACGAGACTCGTCGGGAATGCGCTGCTTGGCCGTCGTTCCCGCCACCGTCCACGACGCTGTCCTGGAGGCCACGATGTATCCGAGGATCTGCTCGTACCACGCCTCCGGTGGCATCGCGGAGGAGTTGTTGTGATGACGACGGTCGAGGCTAACGGCGTCACGCTCGGCGTCGAGCACTTCGGCGACGCGGCGGCGCCGCTCGTTCTTTGCGCGGGGGGCACGACCATGCTCTCGTGGCCCGACACGCTCTGCGAGTCCCTCGCGCGCGGCGGGCGTCACGTCGTGCGGTACGACCTGCGCGATTCCGGTGCGTCGATCACTGTCGATCCCGAGGCGCCGGCGTACACACTGCGCGATCTTGCCGCCGACGCCGCGGCACTCGCCCGCGAACTCGACGACCGGCCGGCCCACCTGGCGGGCATCGGCGTCGGCGGGATGGTCGCCCAAGTTGCCGCGCTCGACCACCCGGAGGCGTTCTCGGCTCTGACCCTCGCCGCAACGCGACCCGTCGCCCCCGGCCCGGTCGACGACGACCTGCCTGACCATGACGCGGCGACGATGGGCCGGCTGTTCTCGCGCTCGATGCCTGACTGGTCCGACCGCGACGCGGTGACGGAGTACGCCGCCGAAGGCGCTGAGATCCTCGGAAACGACCCGGCCGTCACCCGAGCGGTCGCCGCCCGCACATGGGACCGCACACCGGGCACGGTGCCCGCAGTGCAGATGGCCAACCAGCTGGGCATCGTGTTCGCCAGGCTCGACTGCAAGCCGCGCTGGCGCGAGCGGCTGGCCGAGCTCGCGATGCCGACGCTGGTGGTGCACGGTCGTCGCGACCCGTTCTTCCCGGTCGGCAGCGGCAAAGCGCTCGCACGCGAGATCCCCGGTGCACGGCTCCTTGTACTCGAACGGGCCTCGACGGCGATCCCCGACGCAGCCGCCGATCAGGTCGCGCTGGCGATGCTGGACCTCTAACCCGACCCCACGGTCCTCGCCGAAACACGCCGACAATGGCGTCGCCCGACTCAGCATTACCGTGTGGCCATGGAGTTGATCGAGGCCGCGTCCGCCGAGTTCGAGCGCGCCGTTCGTCGGCTGCCGGAGTCCTCGTGGGACCGTCCGACCCCGTCGGAGATGTCGGTGCGAGAGCTGGTCGAGCACGTCGTCTTCGGGAACAGGTTCACCGCCCTGCTGCTGGCAGGCGTGGGTCGAGACGACGCCCGCGCCGTACTCTGCACTGAGCAGCTCGGAGACGATGCCGTCACGGCAGTGGTCGAGTCGGCGCGCAACCAGGCGGAAGCGTTCGCCGCCGCGTCACCCGATCAGACCGTCCCGGGTCCGAGGGGCGACATCCCCGCCAGCGCCTTCCTCCGCTTTCGACTCGTCGATCTCGTCGTCCACGCCTGGGACCTGCTTCGGGCTGCCGACCTCGATGAGACGCTCGATCCCGCAGTCGTCGACGGACTGTGGAGCCTCGTCGAGCGGCACCTGGACGAGATGCTCGCCTACGGCGCCTACGGCGCCGGTACGAGCGACAGCATGCCGTCCACTGCGTCGCCTCAGCTCCGGCTCCTCGACGCGTTCGGACGACGGCCGTAGCCGTCGCTCCGTCGACGGGCGCGACGAGCTCCTCGCGCCGCAAGGTCGCGCTGACCTCAGCTCTCGGGACCACTCTGCGGAGGCGCTTGACCAATAGCGTGCTGCTGGGCGACCCAGGCGGCGATCTGCGCTCGGGAGCGAAAGCCGAGCTTGGTCAGGATGCGCTGCGCATGGGTCTCGGCGGTGCGCACGGAGATCGTCAGCCGGGTCGCGATCTCTCTGTTGCTCAGGCCCTCTGCGATCAGCTCGGCGGTCTCGAGCTCGCGACCCGTGAGCACCGTGTCCGGCGTCGACGACACGGCCGTGGCTGGAGGGGTTTGCTCGCCGAGGGCATAGCCGATGCCGTCGTCGAGACTGGCCGCCCGGCCCCTCTGGAAGGCAGCCTCGAACCTCCCGTCGCCCAGCCGCTCGCGGCCGCGCTGGACGCATGCTTCGTGGAAGGGATACATGTGCTGATAGGTCTCCAGGGGGCGGCCCATGATCTCCCAGAGGCGGTCGGCCGCGCCCAGCAGCGTCGCGGCTCGTTCATGGTGCTCGAGGGCGGACTCCGCCCAGGCCAGCGACTCCATCGACCACCCGAGACCCGTCAGGTCTCGGAGCTCTCGTCGAAGCTGGATGCTGTGCTGGATCAGCTCCACCGCCCGCGGAAGATCCCTCTGCTGCATCACGAACAATCCGAATGTCCACAGCGCGTAGGCACGATGGAAGCACTCGCCGGCGTGCTCGGTGATCCGGAGAAACTCCTCATGGCACCACGTCGCGCGGTCCGCGTCACCGAGCAGCGCCACGGCGGACGAGTACGACAACAGCAGGTCGAGGCGCACGGTGAGGTCGCGCCCGGGCTCGAGCAGGGCGAGGCCCGCCTCGAAGGCGGTGGTCGCGGCGGCGAGGTCTCCGCTGTAGAGCGCCACTGACCCCTCGATCCAGTAGGCCAGCGCTTCGGTCCCGGGATCGCCGGCCGTGGCGTCGATGGCGCGGGCGGCCGCCAGCCGCTGGCCGCCGACGTCGAACTCGCCGTCGGCCAGGGCCAGGGAGGCGTCGGTCAGCAGTGCCCGTGCCCGCACCACAGTCGGCGGACTCGGCCTGTCGAGCGCCCGCGCCAGCCAGATGCGGCCCTCGCGGGCCCAGCCGCGTCCCCACCAGTAGAAGTGGAAGACCGCCGTCAGGATCCGCATCGCGGACTCCAGCTCACCGGGCTCGGTCAGGCAATAGTCCACCGCCGCCTGGACGTTGACGTGCTCCCGGTCCAGCCGGGCGAACCACTCCACCTGCCGAGGACTGACCCAGTCGGCATCCGCCTGCTCGACCATGCGCAGGTATGCGTCGCGGTGCCTGCGGCGTAGTCGCTCCCGCTCGCTGGTCTGTTCGAGCTGCTCGCGGCCGAACTCCCGGATGGTGTCCAGCATGCGGTAGCGGACGACATCGGCATGCCGTTCCCCGACCAGGATCGACTTGTCGATCAGGTGCGCCAGGATCTCCGGCACTTCGGCGACGTCCAGGCCGTCTCCGGAACAGACCTCTTCGGCGGTGTCCAGCTCGAAGCCTCCGGTGAAGACCGAGAGCCGCGCCCACAGGAGCTGCTCCTGCTCCGAGCACAGGCCGTGGCTCCACTCGATGCAGGAGCGCAGCGTCCGCTGCCGGCTCGGGGCGGTGCTGAGTGTGGAGGTCAGCAGGTGGGGGTGTTTCGACAGCCTGGCCAACACCTCCTTCTCCGAGAAGGCGCGCAACCGCGCCGCGGCGAGCTCGATGGCCAGCGGAAGCCCGTCGAGTCGCCGGCAGATCTCGGCAACCTCGGACCTGTTGCGCTCGGTCAGGTGATAGTCGTTCACGACCGCAGTGGCCCGGTCGACGAACAGCTCCACGGCGCCGTACTGGAGGAGGTTGTGGCTCTCGGGCTGGTCAGTGCCGGGCCGTTCGGCCTCGGGCAGCCCGAGCGGCGCCACCGGGTAGACCACCTCGCCCGTGATGCCCAGCCACTCGCGGCTCGTGGCCAGGATGCGCAGCCCCGGACACGCACGCAGGAGGGCCCCGGCGAGCTCTCCGATCGCCTCGACCACATGTTCGGAGTTGTCGAGCACGAGCAACACCTGCCGCGAGGCCAGGTAGTCGGTCAGCATCTCGATCGGTGTGCGGCCGCCCTGCTCCCGGAGCCCGACCGCGACGGCGACCGTGCTCGCGACGAGCGCCGGGTCGCTCACCTGGTCCAGCTCCACGAGGACCGTGCCATCGGGAAAGCCTCGGCGTACGGCATTCGCCACCTCGCGCGCGAGGCGAGTCTTGCCCACGCCGCCGGGTCCGGTCAGGGTCACCAGGCGGGAGGTGGAGAGCAATCCCCTGACCTCGGCCACGTCATGTCGACGGCCGACGAAGCTGCTCAAAGCCAGGAACCGGCCGGAGGTCGCACCCTCCACGGGCTGCCCCATGCCGTTCATCCTAGTCCCCGACCCGTGGGCCCTTCAGTGGTCGTGGGCCTCGTGGTGGTCGTGCGAGGGATCGCCGGCCTGCTCGTCCGGCTTCACCACGACGAACTGGCCCATCATGCCGCGGTCCTCGTGTCGCAACACGTGGCAGTGGAACATGTATGGCGTCTCCGGATCGGTGTAGTCGGAGAACCGCACCAGCAGCTCCACCTCTCGGCCCTCGGGCATGAAGACGGTGTCCTTCCAGCCCGCGAGCTCCGGCGGTGGCTCCCGACCGTCGACGGACTCGACGACGAACTGGACGTCGTGGATGTGGAAGTTGTGCGGGTCACCGTCCGCGTTGCGCACGACCCACCGCTCCGTGGTGTCGACCTCGACGGTGGCGTCGGTGCGGTCCATCGCCATGTCCTGGCCGTTGATGGTGGTGCCGGACAGCCGGAACTCGCGGGTCCTCACGACGTCGTCAGGGTCGAGGGTCGGCGCGTCCGCGATCCGGTCGGGCAGGGGCGGCGACGGGGAGAGGTGGTCGGCGGCGCGGAGCTGAAGTACGTCGAGTCTGTCGTCCGCGCCAGCGAACCGGTTGCCGGAGAGCTCCGACGGCGCGCTGCGGAGCACGGTCGTCTCACCGGGTTCGACGGCGACCACGACCTCGGCGCGCTCCCCGGGAGACAGCTCCAGATGGGTGAGCTCGACCGGCCTCGGCAGCAGCCCGCCGTCGGTGGCGATCAGCTGGTATCGCCGGTGGTCGTCGAAGTGGAAGTTGTAGACGCGGGCGTTGGACGCGTTGAGAAGCCGCAGCCGGACCAGCTCGGTCGTCACGTCGAGGTAGGGACCGGGTGTGCCGTTGACGAGGACCTGGTCGCCGAGGATCCCGTTGTTGCGGAACATCCCGTCGGAGTCGTCGAGCTCGCTACCCTCGAACTTCTTGTCCTGGACGATCACGGGGACGTCGTCGACGCCGTACGTCCGGGGAAGCGGGAGCTCCGCCTCCTGCGGGTCGTCGAGGATGAACATCCCGGCGACGCCGCGGTAGACGTGCTCAGCGGTCTCACCGTGGGGATGCGGGTGGTACCACAACGTCGCCGCCGGCTGGTCGACCTGCCACGTCGGGGACACGGTGTCGCCGTCGCCGACCATCTGGTGCGGCCCGCCGTCCATCGCGGCCGGGAGGTGCATGCCGTGCCAGTGGAGGGTGGACTCCTCGCCGAGGTCGTTGTGCACGTTGACGAGCACCTGCTCGCCGCGCTCTGCTCGGAGCGTCGGCCCGAGATAGCTGCCGTTCACGCCCCAGGTCGGCGTCGGCTCCGGTCGGCCCAGATCGGTCTCGCCCTGCTGCATGGTCAGGTCGAAGACGCGCGTGCCCTCGTCGACGTGCGACTCGGCCAGCGGCGGGATCGTCAGCGGCCGGTCGAAGTCGACCTCGCCGACGGTGTCGATGTCGGCGGTCGTATAGGTGACGGCGAACGCCGTCACCAGCGCCGCGACGGGGAGCAGCACCAGGGCGACGGGGATGGCCAGCCACCGCAGCCACCGGGTGCGGCGGCGAGGCTGCGTGATCGGTCGTCCGAGTGGGTCCACGAGAGTCATGTCCCCCACCCTCGGGCGGGGCCCCTGCACGCTCAACGAGAACGGCCAGGTTCCAGGGCCGTCTCGGGGACGGTTCCGGGTGTTCCCCCAGACAGTCTCGGCGGGAGCCAGCGCTCTCATCGCGTAGACGGCAGGCCGACCCCTTCACATTCGGCCCGCGACGGAGCACCCTGACAGGAAACAGCCCTTCGTGAGGGAGATGCGCTGTGACGACCACCGTCAGCCGCTTCGAGGCCCAGCTTGCGCCCTGCGGCAAGTCGCACGACGGCGAGTCCCTGACGACCGAGGACCTGCAGGGCCTGGTCACCGAGGATCGCCGCTACTCGTGCGGATGCCGCATCAGCAAGGAGGAGTTCCATGACGGCAGCGTCCACCGCACGGTCGTGAACCACCACGGCAAGGTGCTCGTGGACGAGGAGCTCCGAGGTGAGTGAGGGCCTCGTACGCGCCGCCCACGACGTACTGATCGTGGGCGGCGGGGCCGCAGGCCTGCGCGCGGCGATCGCGATCGCCGAGACCAATCCGCGCCTCGACGTGGCGGTGGTCTCCAAGGTCTACCCGATGCGCAGCCACACGGTCTCCGCCGAGGGCGGAGCGGCCGGCGTCATCGCCGACGACGACACCCTCGACGAGCACATCTACGACACGATCTCGGGCAGCGACTGGCTCGGCGACCAGGACGCCATCGAGGCGTTCGTCCACGAGGCTCCCCGCGAGCTGCTGCAGCTCGAGCACTGGGGCTGCCCGTGGAGCCGGCAGCCGGACGGCCACATCGCGGTCCGTGCGTTCGGCGGCATGAAGAAGAAGCGCACCTGGTTCGCGGCCGACAAGACCGGCTTCCACATGCTGCACTCCCTGTTCCAGACGACCCTGAAGTACGACGCGGTCACGCGCTACGACGAGGTGTTCGTCACCCGGCTGCTGGTCGACGACGGCCGGGTGCACGGCGTCGTCGCGATCGGCCTGTTCACGGGGAAGATCCAGGCGGTCACTGCGAAGGCGGTCATCCTGTGCACGGGCGGCTGCGGCAAGGTCTTCCCGTTCACCACGAACGCCAACATCAACACGGGCGACGGCATGTCCCTCGCCTACCGCGCGGGCGCGCCGCTCAAGGACATGGAGTTCGTCCAGTACCACCCGACCGGCCTGCCGTTCACCGGCATCCTGATGACCGAGGCCGCGCGGGCCGAGGGCGGCTGGCTGCTGAACAAGGACGGCTACCGCTACCTGCAGGACTACGACCTCGGGAAGCCCTCGCCGACTCCGGAGCTGCGCAGCATGGAGCTCGGTCCTCGCGATCGACTGTCGCAAGCCTTCGTGCACGAGGTCGAGAAGGGCCGCACGTCGGACTCGCCCTGGGGTCCGATCGTCCACCTCGACCTGCGACATCTCGGCGCGGAGCTCATCGACGCGAAGCTTCCGTTCGTGCGCGAGCTGTGCCTGAAGTACGAGCGCATCGACCCCGTGCACGAGCTGATCCCGGTCCGCCCGGTCGTGCACTACATGATGGGTGGGGTCCACACCGACATCGACGGGGCGACGCCGCTCGAAGGGTTGTACGCCGCGGGCGAGACGGCCTGCGTCAGCATCAACGGCGCCAACCGGCTCGGGTCCAACTCGTTGCCGGAGTGCCTGGTCTTCGGCGCTCGCGCCGGGAGAGCGGCCGCGGAGTTCGCCTCCACCGCCGGTCCGGCACCGGCTGTCGTCGAGGCCCAGGCAGCCGATGAGGTCCGCCGCCTCGAGCGGGACCTGCTCGCGGCGGAGCCGGGGGCCGAGCGCACCTCGACGATCCGGCAGGAAATGCAGGCGACGATGGAGGACGCCGCCGGCATCTACCGGACGGGCCCCGCCCTGACCAAGGGCCTGGACCGGCTCCGCGAGCTGCAGGACCGGGTCGGGAGGGTCGGGATCGCGGATACGAGCCGGTCGTTCAACACCGAGCTGCTCGCGGCCCTGGAGCTGGCCAACATGCTCGACATCGGCGAGTGCATCCTCCAGTCGGGGCTGCAGCGTGAGGAGTCGAGAGGGGCGCACCAGCGCACGGACTTCCCGGGCCGCGACGACGAGCGCTTCCTCAGCCACCAGCTGGCGTATCGGAACGCCGACGGGACGGTGCGCGTCGAGTCCTTGCCGGTGACCATCACCCGCTGGCCTCCGGGCGAACGGATCTACGGAAGGTAGCCATGGCGGACAGCATCCGGCTCGAGGTCACCAGGTACCGGCCCGAGGGTGACTCCGGACCAGAGGTCCAGGAGTACGACGTACCGCTCCGCAAGGAGTGGACGGTCCTCGACGGGCTCAACCACGTCAAGGACGAGGTGGACACCACGCTGGCGTTCCGCTGGTCGTGCCGGATGGGCATCTGCGGCAGCTGCGGGATGAACGTCGACGGCGAACCCAAGCTGACCTGCGCGACGTTCCTGAGCGACTACGCGCCCGGGCCGGTGCGGGTCGAGCCACTCGCCAACTTCCCGATCGTCCGTGACCTCGTCGTCGACCTCTACGACTTCATGGAGAAGCTGCCGCGGGTCAAGCCATGGATCATCCGCGACGACGACCTGACCGTGATCGACGGTGAGTACCTCCAGACACCCGAGGAGCTCGACGCGTACAAGCAGTTCAGCATGTGCATCAACTGCATGCTCTGCTACGCGGCCTGCCCCGTCTACGGGCTCGACCCGGAGTTCATCGGGCCGGCCGCCATCGCCCTGGCCGAGCGGTACGACCTCGACTCGCGTGACCGGGGTGCGCGGGAGCGCCTCGACGTGCTCATCGAGCACGAGGGCGTCTGGGGCTGCACGTTCGTCGGCGAGTGCACGCGCGTGTGCCCCAAGCACGTCGACCCGGCCGGCGCCATCCAGCGGTACAAGCTGAAGGCGGCGAAGGAGAACGTGATGGCGTTCCTGCTGCCGAGGGGGGCGCGATGACTCACCCCACGAAACCGCTCGCTGCGCTCCCGCTTCCGCGGGGACCCCGATGACCGAGGTGCGCGTCCACCACCGCCCGATCTCGACCTGGTGGTGGACGCGGAAGCCGACCTACTTCGTCTTCGTGATGCGCGAGCTGAGCAGCATCTTCGTGGCCTGGTTCGTGGTCTACCTGCTGATGCTCGTGTACGCCGTCGGGCGGGGCGAGGCGGCGTACGAGGACTTCCTCGCCTGGGCGGCGACGCCGTGGGTGGTGGTCCTGAACGTCGTCGCGTCACTGTTCCTCGTGCTGCACGTCGTCACCTGGTTCAACCTCACCCCCCAGGCGATGGACGTGCGGATCCGCGGTCAGAAGGCGCCCGCCTCGCTCGTCGTCGCCTCGCAGTACGTCGGCCTGGCGGTCGTGTCCGCCTTCGTGCTCTGGCTGGTGACCCGGTGAGCACCGCACCCATGACCGCCCGCCGCCCGAGAAAGCGCCGGATCGAGCCGCTCGTGTGGCTGATGTTCAGCGGCGGCGGGGTGATGGCCGCCGTGTTCCTGCCAGTGCTCGTGTTCCTGTTCGCCCTGGCCTTCCCACTGGGCTGGATCTCCCCGCCCGACCACGACCACCTGCTCGCCGTCGTCGGCCACCCGGTGACCTTCCTCTTCCTCCTGGGCATGTTCGTGGTCCTCCTGGTCCACAGCGCCCACCGTTTCCGGTACACGCTCTACGACGGCCTCCAGCTCAAGAGGAAGCGAATGGTGGCGGTGCTCTGCTACGGAGCTGCCGTGGTCGGCTCGATCGCCGCGGTCGTCGTCCTCTGGGCCGCGACCTGAGCAAGGTCCAGCGCGCGGCCCAGCGACCAGCAGACCGCTGGGCTACCGGGTGATAGCGTTTCCGTACCGCGGGCTGCCCGGTATGCGCGGCGCCGTGGTGGTTCCTACGGCCACGGTTCACTCCGATTTCGGTCTTCGCCTCCTGTTCCTCCGAATCGGATCAGTCCCGTGACTTCTTCTCCCCGTCTCGTCGTGGCCGGGCTCGCCGCCGCGGCGTTCCTTCCGTCCACCGTGCTGGCCACCGCGGGGCCGGGCACCGCGGGCGTCGCACCCGCAGGGCGCCCCGCTGCTGCCGAGCGGGTCGCCCAGAGCGCCCGTCTCCGGGTGCTGCCGCAGATCGTCCAGCAGGGCACGACCCGGGCGCCCGCCGCGCACGCGCGGGCCGCCTTCGTGACCACCTTGAAGCCCAACGTCAAGGGCCGCCCGGTGGCGTTGCAGGTCGCCGAGGGCGAGCTCTGGAGGACCGTGGACAAGGGGCGCACGAATGGCCGTGGGAGCGCCGAGTTCGCCGCCCCCGCGGCCAGAGACGGCACGCCGCTGACCTACCGGGTCACTGCCCAGCGCTACCAGGGCCTCGGGAAAGTCAGGAGCCAGCCCAAGGCAAGCCCCTGGCTCACGGACACCTGGGTCGACGAGTTCTCCGGCACCAGCCTCGGCGACGCGTGGGGCCATCGCGGCACCATCTACGCCCCCAAGTCACGGCGCGCCTGCTCCAAGGGCGACCCGCGCGCCACGACCGTCGCCGACGGCGTCGCCCGCCTCTCGGTCCTGCCCGACCCGGACCGGACCGACCGGTGCACCGCCTACATCAGGGGCAGGCCCACCGGCCGCTACGCCTACCGGATCAACGGCCACATCGGCACCATGGGCAAGTTCTCCTTCAGCTACGGCTTCGCTGCCGCACGCGTGAAGATGCACTCAGCCCGCGGCCAGCACGGCGGCTTCTGGATGCTGCCCCAGACCTCGGTTCCCGGGGAGACGCGCCCGGCGCTGACCGGCGCGGAGGTCGACGTGGTCGAGTACTTCGGCAACAGGCACCCCGAGGGCGGTCTGGCCTCGTTCACCTACTCCCAGGACTCCACCGGCGGACAGGTCAAGACCGGCGGCTGGATCAAGCGCTCGCGTGGGTTCCTCAAGAACCGCAGCGACGGCTGGTCGAAGAGCTTCCACGTGTTCTCGGTCGAGTGGACCCCCCAGCGCTACATCTTCCGGATCGACGGCAAGGAGACGTGGCGCACCAAGGTCGGCGTCTCCGGCCAGCCGGAGTACCTGATCCTGTCCCTGCTGTCCTCGGACTACGAGCTGTCGCACAGCGGCGACTGGGCGCTGCCGCAGACGATGAAGGTCGACTGGGTCCGGGTCTGGGAGGCCTGACCGGCTGAAACCCGGCTGTGACACGAAGAGGCCCCGCAGGCGTCTCGGGTCACCTGCGGGGCTTGCGCACTATCGTGGACCGGCTCGAATGGGCTTGTCATGAGAATCCAGAACCTTTACCCACGGGACGCGAGGACGACCGCATGGCAGCAACCTCCACGCCCGCGCTGTCGGTGAGTCCCGAGGACCAGGCACCCTGCTCTGCGCAGCTGGCAGATGCCGAGCATGCTGGGCCAGCCCGCTGTACGAGTCACTCGACTCCACCGTCGCCGGTGCGTCGACCTGGTAGTCGTCGGCTTAGCGCGGCTCGTCCTGGAACGTCGCGGGGCCGAGGCTGAGCCCGCTGGCGCCGTACTCCTTGACGTAGACGTCCTCGATGAGGCCACGCACCAGCTCGCGGTCCTCCGGGTCACACTCGATGATCAGGCTCGGTGCGGGGGCGACCCGATCCAGCATGCTGGTGAAGCCGGCGTGGGCGAGTGCGGCCTCGATGACCGCCGGATCGACGCCGAGGGGCACGGCATAGGTGACCGTCGGAGTGCCTGTGGAGTGCAACCGGGCATCGGTGGCCGACTCCCTGGCGTTGTAGGAACGCAGACCCCAGCCGACTGCAAGGACCGCGCCGGCGAAGATGAGCACCAACAGGATGGCGGTGGCGATGGCCATGAGGCATCACTCCTTTCCTTCCATTCCACTACGCAGGTCCCGGATATCAAGCCACCCGATGCAGGATGGGAGCCGTGCTCCACCCGACCGACCCGAAGCGCACACCCCGACAGGACGCCTGAGACGCTGTTGTCGGGAAAGCCCCACCCCGGTGTCCACCGCTGATTAGGGTGAGCCGTGGTGTTGGAGCGGTGGGCGCAACTGGCGTCCGACGAGCGCAGCGAGGCTTTCCTCGCCGCGCTCCGCGAGCGCCTGCAGCACCAGAGCCAGGTGCCGCCGTTGCCGTCTGGCTGGCACTCGGAGTCGGCCATGCTGGCGGCCGACGGCTTCGAGTACGGTGGTGACTTCTTCGTCGCCGACATGGTCGGCGACGCCCTGCAGATGGTCCTGGTCGACGCGTGTGGCCACGGACCCTCCGCCGTGCCGGACGCCGTCCAGTTCGCGGGCGCACTCGGGGCGCTGGTGCTCGCGCTTCCCCCCGAGGACGTGATGAGCGCCGCCAACACCTATCTGTTGCGGCGTGGGCGTCCCGACGGCTTCACGACGGCCGTGCAGCTGTCGGTCAGGTTCAGTACCGGTGGCTACCGGATCTGCACCGCGGGGCATCCACCGGTGATGCGCTGGTGCGCGACGGCGGCGGAGTGGATCGTCGACAACGCGCGGGGCACCGCGCTCGGCGTCACCGAGTGCCCGGCCATGCTGATCACCGAGGGCGTGCTGGCGCCCGGCGAGGCGCTGATGTTCTACACGGACGGCGTCGTGGAGGCCCGCGGCACTGACATCGGCGACGGCATCCTCATGCTGCGGGACCTCGCGCGGGAGGCGGTCGCCGACGGATTCGTCGGCGCCCCCGGCCGGATCCTCACCGATCTCACGCGCGGTGAGGACGACCGGGCGGTCCTGATCCTGCGACGCGACCCTGCCTGAGCACCCCACGGACTCCTCCGTCACCTGGCCGAAGTCGAGCAGGACTGGTGCAACCGGCTCCGGCCGGAGAACGGCAGTAGCCCACCCGCCACCTCCGACCCGACGCGTGAGGGGCAGTGAGGTGGTGCACCAGATGTGCACTATCATGCACTCATGGACGACAGTGCCACGCGGCTCGCGGCCGCCATCGGCGATCGCGTCAGACATGAACGCCAGGCCCGGCGGTGGACGCTCGACCAGCTCGCGGAGGCTTCCGGGGTGAGCCGGAGGATGCTGGTCAACGTCGAGCAGGGCGCCGCCAACCCGAGCGTCGGCACCCTGCTGAGGATCAGTGACGCGCTGGGTGTCGGCCTGCCTGCGCTGGTCGAGCCGCCCCAGCGCAAGGCGGTGAAGGTCACCCGCTGCGGCGAGGGCGCGGCCCTGTGGACGGGGGAGTCCGGGGGCCGTGGCGTGCTGGTCGCAAGCACGGAGTCGCGCGACGTGGTCGAGCTGTGGGACTGGACGCTTCTCCCGGGGGACCAGCACGGGAGCGACGCGCACGCCGCTGGCACCAAGGAGCTGCTGCAGGTGCACCAGGGCCGCCTGGCCCTGGTGGTCGCCGACCAGGAGGTGACCCTGGAGGCAGGCGATGCGGTCAGCTTCCACGGCGACGTGGAGCACTCCTACGCGAACCGGGGCAAGCGGAAGGTCACCTTCTCGCTCGCCGTGTTCGAGCCGGGCGTGGGCTCGGCGTCCGTGAAGGAGGCCGCCCATGCCTGAGCTGATCGAGGAGCTCCTGACCGGCGCCCAGGTCGAGGACGACGTCTTCGCACTGCGCCCGGACTACCGGGCCATGCTCCTCGCCGTCGACGGGATCGTCCCCGGACCGAGCGACGAGGCCAGTGACGTGCTGCTGCAGACCGCAGAGGCCGCGGCTGCAGAGCTGCTCCGTGACCGGGCCGTGGAGGAGCTCCCCCACATCGCAGCGTGGCGGGAGGCCTACCGGGCCTTCGGGGCCAAGCCCCAGCGGACCCGCAACAGCCTCGAGGCGCTGCTGCGTCGCGCGGCGTCGGGGCTCCCACGGGTGAACAGGCTGACCGACGTCTACAACGCGGTGTCGGTGCTCCACCAGGTGCCGCTCGGCGGAGAGGACCTGACGCGGTACGCCGGGCCGGCCCGGTTGGTGCGCGCCAGTGGCACGGAGCCCTTCGACACCGTGGCGGAGGGGACGTCGGTGGTCGAGCACCCGGACCCCGGCGAGGTGGTGTGGTGCGACGACACCGGCGTCACCTGCCGGCGGTGGAACTGGCGACAGGCCCGCCGGACCCAGCTCACCGACGGCACCACCACGGCGCTGTTCATCCTCGACGCGCTCGAGCCGATGACCGACGAGGCGCTCCAGGCCGCCGCGGACGACCTGGCTACGCACCTCACCCGGCTCGGGCCGGACGTCCGGACCGCACGCCGCCTGATCGCCGCGGACGACGAGGGACTCAGTGGAGGACCTTGAGCCCGACGACGCAGCTGACGATCCCCGCGACGAGCAGCACCTTCGCGAGCGACGCCGGCTCGGTGCCGGTGAGCATGGCATGGACGACGGTCAGGGACGCGCCGATGCCGACCCACACGGCGTACGACGTGCCGACCGGCAGCTCCCGCATCGCGTAGGCGAGCCCGGCCATGCTGAGGGCCAGCGAGATCGCGAACGTGAGCGACGGCCCGAGGCGGGTGAGCCCTTCGGACCGTCCCAGGGCGGTGGCCCAGACAGCCTCGAGCACACCGGACAGGACGAGCACGAGCCAGGACATGGAAGTCTCCTTGGCGCCGTCTTGTCGCACACCGGGTACGGCACCGCTCGTCCGGGAGCCCCGTAGGGACTCTGCAGAGAAGTCTCGCAACTCCGCAGCCGGGAGGCCAACTCAGGAGTCAGCGCCGCCAGGTCACGTGCGTGACATGTGGAGTCGTGCGGCTCGATACCGGCACCAGCTCGAGGTCCGGCGTCCCGTCGAAGATCCGCAGTCCCTCGCCGAACGTGATCGGCACGATGTGCAGCCGGAGCTCGTCGAGGAGTCCCGCCCGGAGATAGGCGTTGATCGTGGTGGGCCCACCGGCGATCGCGACGTCCTGGTCGCCCGCCCCGTCCAGCGCCCGCCGGAGAGCGGCCTCGATTCCGTCGGTGACGAAGTGGAACGTCGTGCCGCCCTCCATCTCGAGAGGGTCCCGCGGTCGGGAGCAGAGGACGAACACCGGCGCGTGGTACGGCGGCTCGGGGCCCCACCAGCCGCGCCACTCGAGGTCCCACTCGCCTCGGTCGGGGCTGAACATGTGCCGGCCCATGATGAAGGCGCCTGCCGCCGTGATGGCCGAGACCTCGTCGGCATTCTCGTCGCGGTGGTCGAACATCCAGGTGTGCAGGCGCTCGCCGGCTCCGACCCGGCGCCCGAATGGATGCTCCAGCGACTGGTCCTCTCCCGCCGCGACGAGGTCCAGGGAGACCGACAGGTCCGCAGTGACCGCCATGATGGGTGTGCTCCTCCCGATGAGATGGATCCGTTGCCCGCACGGCAGGCGTCAGTCAGTCCGTCACGCCGAGGTGTGCTCGAGTCCGGCTCTGTACGCCATGTCGCCGACGACGTCGTACGCGAGCAGCTCGAACTCGTAGGACGTGCAGTCGGAGAACATCTGCCCGAGCGCGGTGAAGAGCTCGTCGACCTCTTCCTGCCCGTGGGCGTTGCGCCAGGCGCCGAGGACGCTGACGGGCTCGTTGCGTGACCAGAGCGCCCGGCGAGGGGCGGCGTCACCGTTGTGGACTGCGAGCTCCGCCTCGTAGAGCGCGGTCCTCACCCACGCCAGGAAGTCGTCACGGTCGCTCATGCACTCAGGATGCTCCCGCGGGAGCATCCGTGCACGGGATTGCGCGGTTCAGCGAGCCAGCGCATGTGTACGTTTGTACGCATGAGCGACGAGAAGAGCATGCGCGACCGGATGCTGGCGGGCGAGCCGTACCTGGCGGACGACCCCGCCCTGACGCGGGACTCGCGGCGCGCGCAGCGACTCACCCACCTGATCAACACGATGGACCCGACCGACCACCGACGACGTCGGGAGCTGTTCACCGAGCTGCTGGGGGCCTTCGGGGAGCACAGCGAGATCCGGCCGCCCTTCCGGTGCGACTACGGCTACCAGACCTCCTTCGGTGCCCGCAGCTTCGCCAACTGGGGCCTCGTGAGCCTCGACGTCGCGACCGTCACCATCGGCGACGACGTGCAGATCGGCCCGAACGTGCAGCTGCTCACCGCGACCCACCCCCTCGAGCCAGGGCCGCGCCGGGACAAGTGGGAGGCGGCCGAGCCGATCGTGATCGGCGACAACGTCTGGCTCGGCGGCGGCGTGATCGTCTGCCCCGGCGTCACGATCGGGGCCGACACCGTCGTGGGCCGGGTCAGTGGTCACCCGGGACCTTCCGGCCGGCGTCGTCGCTGTCGGGTCGCCCGCCCGGGTGGTGCGCGAGCTGTGACAGCCTGATGCCCCGTCGTACGGACCCCGACCGCAGGGACCGCATCATCGACGCAGCGCTCGACGTGATCGCCGAACGCGGCGTCGCCGCCACCACGCACCGGGCGGTCGCGGCGCGGGCCGACGTGCCGCTGGGCTCGATGACCTACCACTTCGCCGGTCTCGGCGACCTCCTGGCGCAGGCGTTCGGGAGGCACGCCGAGCGCATGTCCGTGCTGTACGCCGCGCACTTCGAGGCCGTGGAGGACCGCACGCAGCTCGTCGACGCCGTGACCGACCTCATCCACGGCAACGCCTCCGCGGAGGCGCGCGACTGGGTGATCGCCTACGAGCTCTACACCGCCGCCCTGCGCGACCCGGCGCTGCGTGTGATCACCGAGACCTGGATGCGGACCAGTCGCTCGGTGCTCGAGCGCTTCATGGACCCCACCACCGCCCGCGGCGTGGACGCGCTGATCGAGGGCCTGGTCATGCACAAGACGCTCTCGACCTCGAGGCTGACCAGGGAGGAGATCCGGCTGGTCGTCAGCCGCGCCGTCGCGTGACCGGTGGTTTCGTCACGGGACTTCGTCCTCCTCCACCCGAGTCACGCGCCTCTGGTGCGACGCACGCCGATCGGTGCACAGTGACGGGCATGGACACCCGGATCGCCTCGACCGCAGAGGACTTCGCGCGCGCCGCGCAGCTCCAGGTCGACTTCGACGCCGAGTACGACACGCCCGTCCTCGATGTGGCCGGGCTCGCCGAGCACCTGGAGCGGCTGGTCGCGCAGGGCGACACCGCGGTGGTCCTGATCGGGGACCCCCCGGTCGGGCACGCGATCGTGCGGTTCCGGCTGCAGAGCACAGTCAACGAGCTCGAGGGCTACCTCGCGGAGCTCTACGTCGTGCCCCGGCTCCGCGGCCGGGGCCTCGGGGCCAGGCTGCTCCGGGCAGTCATCGACGAGGCGCGGGCCCGCGGCGCGACGTACCTGGACCTCAACACCAGCGAGGACGACACCGCCGCCCGCGCGCTCTACGAGCGCTTCGGCTTCGACTGCCACGAGGGCAGGGGCGCGGGGCCGCTGGCGCTCTACTACGAGCTGGACCTGTGAGGGCCGGCCTCAGCGACCGAGGGTCTCCGCCAGCGCACCGAGGACGAGCGCGACTGCGTCGGGCCGGGCGTTGGGACCCATCAGGCCGATCCGCCACACCGACGCGGCGTAGTCGCCGACGCCCGCGCCGATCTCGATGTCGTAGCGCTCCAGCAGGATGCGGCGCACGGCGGCCGAGTCGACCCCGTCGGGCACCCGGACCGCGGTCAGCTCCGGCAGCCGCGAGCCCTTCTCCGCGAAGAGCTCCAGGTCCATCGCCTCGAGCCCGTCCTGCAGCGCCTGCCCCGCGGCGGCGTGCCGAGCCCACACCTGCTCGAGCCCCTCGTCGAGGACCCGGCCCAGGCCAGCGTGCAGCGAGCCGACCATCGCCACCGGGGCGGTGTGGTGGTAGGTCCGGGCACCCGGCCGGCCGCCCGCCTCGCCGACGTACCCACCGAGCAGGCCGAGGTCGAGGTACCACGACTGCGGACGCTCGACGCGCCGCTCGAAGGCCCGGTCGTTGATCGTGAAGGGTGCCAGGCCGGGCGCGACCCCCAGGCACTTCTGGGTGCCGGCGTAGCCCACGTCGATGCCCCAGTCGTCGGCCCGCAGCTCGATGCCCCCGATGGAGGTCACCGCGTCGACGACCAGGAGCGCGTCCCCGGCCTCGCGCACCGCGGCGCCGAGCGCCGCGATGTCGGAGCGCACGCCGGTCGACGTCTCGGCGTGCACGGCTGCCACGATCGCCGGCGAGGGGTGCGCGGCGAGCACCCGCTCGGGGTCGACCGGCGAGCCCCACTCGTGCTTGACCGGCACCACCTCGGCGCCGCACCGCGAGGCGACCTCGCACATGCGCTGGCCGAAGAGCCCGTTGACCGCCACGACCACCACGTCACCGGGGTGCACCGTGTTGACGAAGGCGGCCTCCATGCCGGCCGACCCCGTCGCCGACAGCGGCAGGGTGCGCGCGTTGGCGGTGCCCCACACCTCGCGGAGCCGGTCGCACGTCTCGTCCATGAGCGCGAGGAACGCAGGGTCGAGGTGGCCGAGCAGCGGGCGGGCCAGCGCCTCGGTCGCCTCGGGGTAGGGGTTGGTGGGGCCTGGCCCGAAGAGGTGCCGCTGCACGACCTGCGTCATGCGCCCGAACCTACAGAATCGCCCCCGGATTGAGGATCCCGTCGGGGTCGAGGGCGTCCTTGATGCGCCGGGTCAGCGCCATCACGTCGTCGCCGAGCTGGTCGGGCAGCGCGGGCTTCTTCGCCCGCCCGACGCCGTGCTCTCCGGTGATGGTGCCGCCGAGCTCGATGGCCAGCGCCATCACCTCGTGGAAGGCCTTCCTGGCGCGCTCGTCGGAGCCGGGGTCTGCGGCGTCGTAGACGATGAGCGGGTGGGTGTTGCCGTCGCCCGCGTGGGCCACGACGGCGATCTCGACCCCGCACCGCTCGGCGATGCCGGCGACCCCGTCCACCAGCGCAGGCAGCAGCGGCACCGGGACGCCGACGTCCTCGAAGAGCACGCTGCCTCGCTGCTCGAGCGCAAGGAAGGCGTTGCGCCGGGCGGCGACGAACAGCTCCGCCTCCTCGGGGTCGGTGGTCGTGAAGACGGCGGCCGCGCCCTCGCGCTCGCAGCACTCCCGGATCATCTCGATCTCCGCCTCGCAGGCGGCGCCCGTCGCGTCGGACTGGGCGAGCAGCAGCGCGCCGGTGGCGCGGTCGAGCCCGTGGGAGCGCCAGTCCTCGACGGCGTTGATGGCGGTGTTGTCCATCAGCTCCAGCATCGAGGCACGCACCCGCTGGCGGATCGCCACGACCGCCCGCGACGCGGCGGTCATCGTCGGGAACGCGCTGACCAGCGTCGCACCGGCGACCTGCACCGGCACGAGCCGGAGGACCGCGCGGGTGATGATGCCGAGGGTGCCCTCGCTGCCGACGAAGAGCTTGAGCAGCGGCAGCCCGGCGACGTCCTTGATCTGCTTGCCGCCCAGCCTGACCAGGGTGCCGTCGGCGAGCACCACGTCCATGCCGAGCACGTAGTCGGTGGTCACGCCGTACTTCACGCAGCACAGGCCGCCCGCGTTGGTCGCGAGGTTGCCGCCGATCGAGCAGATCTCGTACGACGAGGGGTCGGGCGGGTACCACAAGCCGTGCTCGGCGGCGGCGATCTTGACGTCGACGTTGAGGGCGCCGGGCTCGACGATCGCGACCTGGCACGCTTGGTCGATCTCGACCGCGCGCATCCGCTCGAGCGAGATCGTGATGCCGCCCTCGACGGCGGAGGACCCGCCCGAGAGGCCGGTGCCGGCGCCGCGGGGGACTACGGGCACCCGGTGCTCGGCTGCCCACCGCACCGCCACCTGCACCTGGGCGGCGTCCTCGGCCCGCACCACCGCAGCCGGCGTCCCGGCCGAGCCGTCCCGGGCGAAGTCCTCGCGGTACTTCTCCATCTCGGCCGCGCCGGTGACCACCACGCCTTCCGGGAGGGCATCGACCAGGCGCGCGAGCACGTCGGCCTCCATGGCCCCACTCTGCCATCACGTGCCGCCATCTGGAGCGGGGGAGCGCTCCGGGCACCGGCAAGGCACGATGGAGCCATGAGCACGAAGGACGGCCCGGACGTCGACCCGGTCGACGAGCTGGAGGTGAGCCCACCCAAGACCTGGGCCGCCGGCGTACCTGCGGTGGCACATGCGATGAAGTACGCCCTCGGCGAGAACTCGGTCGGGCGGACCACCCTGTCCCTGCTGAGCGTGAACCAGACCAAGGGCTTCGACTGTCCCGGCTGCGCCTGGCCCGAGCCGCGGCACCGGCACAAGAACGAGTACTGCGAGAACGGCGCCAAGCACGTCAACGACGAGGCGACGACTCGCCGGGTGACGCCCGGCTTCTTCCGTGCGCACTCGGTCGAGGAGCTCGACGGCAAGTCCGACTACTGGCTCAACCAGCAGGGCCGCCTCACCGAGCCCATGGTCAAGCGGCCGGGCGGCACCCACTACGAGCCGATCAGCTGGGACGACGCGTTCGGCCTCGTCGCGGACGAGCTCCGCGGGCTCGAGTCACCCGACCAGGCCTTGTTCTACACCTCGGGGCGGCTCAACAACGAGGCAGCCTTCCTGCTCCAGCTCTTCGCCCGCGCCTACGGCACCAACAACCTCCCCGACTGCTCGAACATGTGCCATGAGTCGAGCGGCTCCGCGCTCATGGAGACGCTGGGCACCGGCAAGGGGAGCGTGTCGCTGGAGGACATCTACGAGGCCGACCTGGTGTTGGTCGTCGGCCAGAACCCCGGCTCCAACCACCCCCGGATGCTCACCGCCCTCGAGCAGACCAAGCGCAACGGCGGCAAGGTGATCGCGGTCAACCCGCTGCCCGAGGCGGGGCTGATCCGCTTCAAGAACCCGCAGCACGCGCGCGGCGTGATCGGCCGCGGCACCGCGATCGCCGACCAGTTCCTCAAGATCCGGCCCGGCGGCGACCTCGCCCTCTTCCAGATGCTCAACCGGCTCCTGCTGGAGGCCGAGGAGGCCGCGCCGGGGACGGTGCTGGACCGGGACTTCATCGAGGCCCACACGACCGGCTTCGAGAAGTTCGCCGAGCACGTCAGGGCGGTCGGCTGGGACGAGGTGCTGCACGCGACCGGGCTCTCCCGCGAGGAGATCGAGCAGGTCCACCGGACGGTGCTGTCCAGCAAGAAGGTCATCGTCTGCTGGGCGATGGGCCTCACCCAGCAGAAGCACGGCGTGCCCACGGTCCGCGAGATGGTCAACTTCCTCCTGCTGCGCGGCAACCTGGGCCGGCCCGGCGCCGGGGTCTGCCCCGTGCGCGGGCACAGCAACGTGCAGGGCGACCGCACGATGGGCATCTGGGAGCGGGTGCCCCCGTGGTTCATCGACGCGCTCGAGGCCGAGTTCGGCTTCACGCCGCCGACCCGGCACGGCCTCGACTCCGTGGAGGCGATCCGGGCGATGCGGGACGGCAGGGCCAGGGTCTTCGTCGCGGCGGCCGGCAACTTCGTCCGCGCCATGTCGGACAGCGAGGTCACCGAGGCCGCGCTGCGCCGCTGCAGCCTCACCGTCCAGATCTCCACCAAGCTGAACCGCTCGCACACCGTGTGCGGCGAGGCTGCCCTGATCCTGCCGACCCTCGGGCGCAGCGACCGCGACGTCCAGGCGACCGGCGAGCAGTTCGTCACCGTCGAGGACTCGATGAGCGAGGTGCACGCCTCGCACGGCCGCCTCGACCCTGCCTCCCCGGCACTCCTCAGTGAGGTGGCGATCATCTGCCGGCTGGCGGAGCGCACGCTGGGCGCGGACGGCCCGGCGATCCCGTGGCGCGAGTTCGAGCGCGACTACAGCCTGGTCCGCGACCGCATCGCGCGCGTCGTACCTGGCTTCGAGGACTTCAACGCACGGGTCACCGCGCCGGGCGGCTTCCGGCTTGCCAACCCGATCAACTCCCACGTCTTCCGTACGCCGAGCGGCAGGGCGGTCTTCTCCTGCAACGACTTCGTCAGCCTGGACGCCCCGCCGGGCCATCTGGTGCTGCAGTCACTGCGCTCGCACGACCAGTGGAACACCATCCCCTACGCCATGGACGACCGCTACCGCGGGATCCATCAGGCCCGCCGGGTGGTGCTGGTCAACCCCCTGGACCTGGCAGAGCTGGGCGTCGCCGACCGTGAGCTGGTGGACCTCGTGAGCGTGTGGGAGGACGGCGTCGAGCGCCGGGCACGGGGCTTCCGTGCAGTGGCCTACCCGGCGGCGCGGGGCTCGGCGGCTGCCTACTACCCGGAGACCAACGTCCTGGTGCCGCTCGACAGCGTGGCGGACATCAGCAACACCCCCACCTCCAAGGGCGTCATCGTGCGCCTCGAGCGCGTCGCGGAAGCGACCTCACGATGAGGGGACCCCGATGGGACGCGTGACGACGCGGCGACCCGTGGTGCGCATCCGCGACGGGATGGTGACGCGCCGCCCGGACACGATGACCGTCGAGGAGCCGATGGAGCTCCGGGTCGACGGGCGCGCCCTCACCGTCACCATGCGCACCCCTGGCCACGACTTCGACCTCGCAGCGGGCTTCCTCGTGGGCGAAGGCGTCGTGTGGTCGGCCGACCAGGTCAGAGCCGTCCGCTACTGCGCAGGGGCGACCGCGGACGGAGGCAACACCTACAACGTCGTCGATGTGTCGCTGGCGCCGGGCGTGGTGCTGCCGGAGCTGACCCTCGAGCGCAACTTCTACACCACCTCGTCCTGCGGGCTGTGCGGCAAGGCGAGCCTGGAGGCCGTGGAGACCTCGGCGCGGTGGTCGGTCGCCGACGACCCGCTGGTCGTGTCTCCCGAGCTCCTCACGTCACTGCCTGATCGGCTCCGCGCGGCCCAGCGCGTCTTCGACGTCACGGGTGGACTGCACGCAGCCGGGCTGTTCTCGGCCGAGGGCGAGCTGCTCACCCTCCGTGAGGACGTCGGCCGGCACAACGCCGTGGACAAGGTCGTCGGCGACGCGCTCCAGTCCGGGCTGCTGCCGCTGCGGAGCACCGTCCTGATGGTCAGTGGCCGGGCCTCGTTCGAGCTCGTCCAGAAGGCGGTGATGGCCGGGATCCCCATGCTCGCCGCGGTGTCGGCGCCCTCCTCGCTCGCCGTGGACCTCGCCGCCGAGCGCGGGATGACGCTCGTCGGGTTCCTGCGCGGCTCCTCGCTCAACATCTACACCGCCCCCGAACGGATCGGGATGATGGACCCATGACGACCGAATGCCACCCCCGGAGTGCAGAGGCTGCTGCACCGCCGCGTGTCGTCGCGGACGCGATGATCCACCACCCGAAGGTCCACGGCGTGCAGGCGACGGTCGCCGACCTCCGCAGGTTCTTCGAGGACGACCACGTGCACCTCGCCCTCGTCGTCGACGGGGGCCGGCTGGTCTCGGTGGTCGACCGCGACGACCTGCTGGAGGAGCTGTCCGGCGACACCCTTGCCGCGGCCCTGGGCTCCCTGGACGACCGGCTGGTCGCGCCGGACACCGACCTGACCGCCACACGGCAGCGGATGGCCGCCGACGGCGGCCGGCGGCTCGCGGTCGTGGACGACGACCTCACCCTGCTGGGTCTGCTGTGCCTCAAGCGCAGCGGCACCGGCTTCTGCTCCGACTCCGACGTGAGCGCGCGCGCCCAGGAGCGCGGCCGGGCCTGAGGAGGGCCTGGGCGCTACTTCGTCCCGCTCGACGCGCCGGGCAGTATGACGGGGTCGCCGACGCGGATCTCGCCCGAGCCGAGGAGCCGGCAGACCGTGCCGCCCCGGCGGTGCAGGGCCTTCATCGCGCCGGGCGCGATCCAGTCGTCGAGCAGTCGGCAAGGCGCGGACTGGCGCACCACCTCGAGCTCGACGTCGCCGATCCAGAGCCGGTCGCCCGGCGTGGTCGGCACCGGACCCTGGGTGATCGTGACGTTGCGCCGCGTGGCGCCGGGGTCGATCTCGGTGCCGAGCTCCGCAGAGGCGTCGGCGAGGTCGGTGAGCGACTGCAGCGTCACGTGGCGGTGGCGGGTGCCGTGGTAGCGGTCGCCGACCAGGCCGGCGCCCGCCTCGGCGTACACCGACTCCACCGCCCGCGTCGGCAGCCGCCGCGCCTTGGCGACGTGGATCGCGTGGACCCGGACCGGCTCGGTCATCCGAGGAGCTGCTGGACGGGGTAGGCGCACAGCCCCACGAGCGCGCACAGCCCGAGGGTCCGCAGCGGGCTCCAGCCGCGACTGAACATCACGAACAGCGCCACGGCCGTGAGCGCGAAGGCAAAGGGGTCCCAGCTCGAGATCACCGGGACATCGAGCCGGACCGGGCCGGAGGTGACGGTGTGGCTCTCGTCGAAGAGGTTGTGCAGCGCGAAGAAGACCGCGAGGTTGGCGATCACCCCGACGACGGCCGCGGTGATGCCGGTGAGGGCAGCAGAGAGGTGCTGGTTGTGGCGGAGCCGCTCGACGTAGGGCGCTCCCAGCAGCACGAAGAGGAAGCAGGGCACGAAGGTCACCCAGGTGACCAGCAGCGAGGCGACCAACGCCGCGACCCACGGGTCGAGCGCCCCCGGGGAGCGGAAGGCGCCGACGAAGGCGACGAACTGCACGACCATGATGAGCGGCCCCGGCGTCGTCTCGGCGAGCGCGAGCCCGCGCACCATCTCGCCTGGCGTGAGCCAGCCGTAGACGCCGACCGCCTGCTGGGCGACGAAGGCGAGGACCGCGTAGGCGCCACCGAAGGTGACCACCGCCGTGCCGGAGAAGAAGAGCCCCTGGTCGAGCAGCACCGGTGTCGAGGCGAGGAAGAGGGCGCAGGCGGCCACCGGGGTGAACCAGAGCAGGAGGCCGACTGTCACGACCCCCAACGACCGCCGTCTCGAAGGCAGCTCGTGGTGGAGCGCCTCGTCGCTGATGAGCGGCTGCGGACCGTCCTGGGCACCGTGGCCGGCGCCGTCCTGCACGATCGGCCACCGGCGGCTGAGCAGCCAGCCGATCACTCCGGCGGCGAGCACGACCACCGGGAAGGGGACCGCGAAGAGGGTCAGCGCGAGGAACGACGCGACCGCGAGGCCGGTGAGCGCGACGTGGTGGAGGGTGCGCTTGCCCACCTTGTGCACGGCCTGGACGACGATCGCGATGACCGCCGGGGCGACGCCGGCGAAGAGCGCCGCGACGAGGTCGGTCTCGCCGAACGCGACGTAGATCGCGGAGAGCACCAGCAGCGCGAGCATGCCGGGCAGCACGAAGAGGCTGCCGGCGATCAGCCCGCCGCGGGTGCCGTTGAGCAGCCAGCCGGTGTAGATCGCCAGCTGCTGGGCCTCCGGCCCGGGCAGGAGCATGCAGTAGTTGAGCGCGTGCAGGAACCGCTGCTGCCCGATCCACCGCTTCTCGTCGACGAGCTTGTGCTGCATCACCGCGATCTGGCCGGCCGGACCCCCGAAGGTCTGCAGCGAGATCGAGAACCATGCGCGCGTCGCGTCGCGGAGGGGGATCACGTCCTCGCGAGCCGCCTGCGCCATGCCCGCATCATGCCAGCCGGGTCAGGAACTCCAGCACGCGGCGGGTCAGCAGGGTGGCGGCCTCCGCGTCGTAGTCAGGCACGCTCGAGTCGGTGAACAGGTGGCCGTCGCCGGGGTAGACGAACAGCTCGGCTCCCTCCACCTGTGCCGCGAGCGCCCGGGCGGCGTCGAGGTCGCCCTCGGCCATCCACGGGTCGTCGGCCATCCCGTGCACCTGCACCGGCACGCCGTTCGGCCAGGCGCCGAAGGCCTCCGTCGGGATACATCCGTGCAGCAGCAGGGCTCCCCTGGCTCCTGGGCGGGTCTGGGTGAGCTGCTGCGCCGGGGCCGCGCCGAGCGACATCCCCGCGTAGACCAGCGTCTCCGGCAGCACCGCGGCGACCTCGGCGGCCCGTTGTTGGATCATGTCGAACCCGATCGCCTGTGCGTGGGCGACACCCTCGTCGGTGGTGGCGAAGATCTCCCCGTCGTAGAGATCCGGCACGTGGACCTCGTGGCCCGCGTCGCGCAGCTCCTGGGCAAAGGCCCGGACCCCCTCGGTCAGTCCCTGCGCATGGTGGAACAGCAGCACCTCGGCCATCTTCACTTCTCCTCTTCGTCGAGCGACCCCGAGACGGACCCTAGACGCGACCAGGGACACTCACCGGAGCCGGAGGGCTCGCAGCACGACGGCATCGCCCTCCTCGCTGGCCAGCGCCTCCCAGCCGTGCGGGTCGAGCACGGAGATCACCGCGGCGGGATCGAACGCGGGCTGTGCGGTCCCGGAGTGATCGTGCCCGCCCGCCCCGTGGCCGGCGACGAGCAGCGTGCCGCCCGGAGCGACGGCGCCCGCGAGCGCCCGGTAGTAGCTGTCGTAGCCACCCTCGGGCACGTGGACGAACTGGGAGGAGACCAGGTCGTACGCCGCGTCCGGCGCCCATGCGGCCAGGTCGGCCTCGACCCATTCGACCCGGTCGGCGCCGGGCCGGGTGCGCGCGCGTGCGAGCGCGGTCGTCGAGATGTCGACGGCAGTGACCCGCCAGCCCTGCTCGGCCAGCCACAGGGCGTCCGCTCCCTCGCCGCAGCCCGAGTCGAGCGCCGAGCCGGGGGTCAGCGTCGAGGCGGCCGCGACGAGCTGCGGGTGGGGCCGGCCGTGCCCGTGGTGGTCGTGCCCGGGATGCCGGTAGTGCTCGTCCCAGGAGGCCTTGTCGAAGTCGTTCATCGCCCCAGCATGCCCCGGCGGTCCACGGTCCGGGCGGCATCAGCGCACCGCGAACGCTGCGCGGGCGGCGACGACAGGCCTAGCGTGGATCCATGGGGGAAGAGATCTTCGAGCACCGCAACCTCGCCGGCGCGATGTTCCGGGAGGTGAACCTGCGCGGTGCCCGGTTCCGTGAGGCCGATATGCGCGACGTGGTGATGCGCGGCGTGCTGCTCGCGCACGTGGACATCGACGGCGAGGTCGCCGACCTGCGGATCAACGGCGTGGACGTGGCGCCCCTGGTCGAGGCGGAGCTCGACCGCCGCGACCCCGACCGGGCGCGGATGCGGCCGACCGACGCGGCCGGCTTCCGCCAGGCGTGGGACATCGTCGAACGGCGCTGGGCCGAGACCGTCGAGCGGGCCCGCGGCCTCGATCCCGAGCTGCTGCACGCGTCGGTCGACGGGGAGTGGTCGTTCATCCAGACCCTGCGGCACCTCGTCCACGCCACCGACGTGTGGATCAACCGCGTGCTCCTGGGCGACCCACGGCCGTGGCACCCGCTGGGGCTGCCCTTCGACGGGGCCGACCCGCACCCGGAGATGCCCTGGGACCGCGAGGCGCGGCCCACCCTGGACGAGGTGCTCGCGGTGCGTGCCGAGCGGATGGCGACGGTACGCCGGGTGGTCGCCGACCTCACCGACGAGCGACTCGGCGAGCGCACCACCCCGGTGGAGGGGCCCTCATGGCCACCTGCCGACGCCTACCCGGTGATCGAGGTGCTGTCGATCGTGCTCAACGAGGAGTGGCAGCACCGCGTCTACGCCGAGCGTGACCTCGACGCCCTGACCTCCACGCGGACTCCGTAGGAGTAGAGCCGGCGACGGGTCCTACCGGGGGCTTCACCCAGGGGTCGCGGAGGAATCCCGGCGCTCCTCGGCCTCGGCCAGTCTCTGGTGCAACCGCTCGCGCACCTGCTCGGGCGTGTAGGCGCGGCGTACGCGCTCCTGCCGGGCGACCGCGGCGCCCGTCACCGCGACGCCGACGACGCCGGCCAGGCCCAGCCACTTCCAGAATGCGCGCACGCGGGGAAGCCTAACCAGACGGCGACCGGGCAGACTTCGGCCATGCTCGACATCGACGAGGCGATCGGCCTGACCCGCACGGGCGACCTGTGGCTCTTCCGTGGCCGCACCGTGGCCGACCGCGCCATCCGGGTCCTCACCAACGCGCCGGTCAACCACGTTGGCATGGCGGTCGTGGTCGACGACCTGCCACCGCTGATGTGGCACGCGGAGCTCAGCAAGTCGGTCCAGGACGTCTGGACGGGCGGCCACCACCGGGGAGTGCAGCTGCACGACCTGGGCGAGTCCGTCCGCCGCTGGCGGGTGACCTACGGGCAGGCGGCCTGGCTGAGGCAGCTCACGCCCGAGGTCGGCAGGGCCGAGGAGGACGCGCTGCTGCGCACGATCGCGCGGCTGGACGGGGTGTCCTTCCCGAGCACCGTCAAGGCCGGCTGGCGCTGGCTGGCGGGCCGGGACTCCTACCTGCCGCGCCGCAAGCGGGGCGAGAAAGTGCGCCCCGAGGACGCCTTCTGCGCCGAGACCGTGGCGATCACGCTCCAGGAGATGGGCATCCTGCAGGACGACCGCAAGGCGCACTGGTTCGACCCCGGCACCTTCTGGAGCGGCGCCTACCTCCCGCTGCGCAAGGGCTGGCAGTACGGCGCGGAGCTGCAGGTCGGCCCGCCGCCGGACCCGGCCGCGCGGGTGCCGAGCAGCCGCACCCGCTGGCAGCAGTAGTCCCTGCGCTGCGTCACTGCTCCAGCAGGCGCAGCCAGATCTCGCTGGCGGTGGGATACGACGGCACGGCATGCCGCAGCACCTCGACCGGCACCCGGCCCACGATCGCGACGGTCGCCGCGTGCACGAGCTCGGCCACCTCGGGGCCGACGAAGGTCGCGCCGACCAGCAGGCCGTCCTCGACCACCAGCCGGACCTGCCCGGACAGGTCGTCGCGCAGGAGGGAGGCGCCGGCCACGCCCGAAAGGTCGGCGTCCAGCACCGTGGCGCCGGGACCGGCCTCGTCCGCCCGGAGGCCGACGGCCGCGACCTGTGGGTCGGTGAAGACGACCTGCGGCACGGGCACGGTCTCCGGGGGGCTGGGCGGCGACTCGCCGCGGGCGCGGGCCTGGATGAGCGCGCCGGCCTGCCGCGCCTGGTACTTGCCCCAGTGGGTCAGCGGCGCCTCACCGCTCGCGTCGCCGACGGTGTGCAGCCAGTCGGGCAGCGGGTCGCCCACCTCGTCCAGCCCGAGCTCGTCGGTGGCGGGGCGCCGCCCCGTGGCGGCGAGCACCTCGGCGACCTCCAGCGTGGAGCCGTCGGACAGCGTCAGGGTGACCGGACCGCCGTGCGGGCGGCCGAGCTCCGGGGCGCCGGCGGCCTGGTCCCGGCTCGCCGAGGTGACGGACACGCCCAGCCGCACGTCGACGCCGGCGCTGCGCAGGCCCTCGGCGACGAGCTCGCCGGCGAAGGGCTCGGTGCGCCCCAGCAGCCGGTCGCCGCGCACCAGCACGGTCACGCGGCAGCCCAGGTCGGCCATCCACTGCGCCGCCTCCGACGCGACGACCCCGCCGCCGACGATCGCGAGCGACGGGGGCACCTCCTTCACGCCGGTCGCGTCCCGCGACGTCCACGGTGCGACCGCGGCCAGCTCGTCCGGCACCACGGCGACGCTGCCGGTGGCGATCACGACGGCCTCGCGGGCCCGCAGCAGCCGGGTCTCCGCCCCCGAGACCACCTCGACCTCGCGCTTGCCCGCGAGCCGGCCGCGCCCGCGCACGACCGTCAGGCCCGCGCCCTCGGCCCAGGAGACCTGGCCGGAGTCGGAGTAGCGGGAGACCCACACGTCGCGGCGGGCGAGCAGCCCGGCCACGTCGACGTCGGGGTCGGTGACGCCCTCCAGGTGCCGGGCCGTGCGCCGCACGTCCAGCGGCCGCAGCAGCGCCTTGCTCGGCATGCACGCCCAGTAGGAGCACTCCCCGCCGAGCAGCTCCGCCTCGACGATCGCGGCCGTGCGGTCCGTGCCCTGCACGGCGTACTGCGCGGCGTTCTCCCCCGCGGGGCCGCCGCCGATCACGATCACGTCGAACTCGTCCATGGCACGTCCTCGGATCTACGGCGACAGCATGCGGGACAACGCTAGCGCCCGCCGTGCGGCCGGGCGTCAGTCCGGGCGGACGACCTCCTCGAAGCCGAGCCACTCGCTGAGCGCGGAGATCTCGGCCTCGACGGCGACGCGTACGTCGCGCGGCCAGGGCTCGTCCTCGTGCACCGCGTCGACGCGAAGCACGCCGGCGTCGCGCTCGGCGGTGGCGTCGAGCTTGCCGACGAGGCGGTCGCCGGCGAGGACGGGCAGCGCCCAGTAGCCCCACCGCCGCTTCGCGGCCGGCTTGTACATCTCCAGCTGGTAGTCGAAGCAGAACAGCTCGGCCACCCGCTTGCGGTCGTAAGCCAGGCGGTCGAGCGGCGAGAGCAGCGCGACGCGGCCGCCCGTCGCCAGGTCGAGGGGCGGCGCGTCGAGGTATGCCAGGTCGACGCGCCACTTGCCGCGCACCCCCTCGACCACCGCGGGCTCACCGACCTCGCCGACGTCGGCCGGCTCGCCGGGCACCTTCGAGCTCCGGGCCCGCGCCAGCCCGAGGGAGCGGAGCCGGCGCTCGGCGCGGATCCTCAGCGCCTCCTCCAGGGGCACCGGCTCGACGTCGGGATAGACCCGCTCGGCCAGGTCCCACAGCCGCTCGCGCCCCTCCCGGCCGGCCATCGCGATCTCGCCGCGCTGCACCATCCGGTCCAGGAGCATCCGGATGTTGCGGTCGTTGTTCCACCCGCTCGACTCCCACGGCACCGCCGTGGTGTCGGGGAAGGCGCTCGCCGGCAGCGGCCCCTCGTCGTACAGCCGGTCGAGGATGTCGCGGCGGCAGTGGTCGTTGGCCGCCACCCAGTCGCGCATGTCGACCTGCCACTCCGTGAGCGGGCCGGGCCCGGGCCAGGCGGCCATCTCCGCGCGGAAGAGCGCGATGTCCTCCGCCGGCCGGATCATGCTGTGCAGCTCGACGAGCGTCCCCACGGCGAGTGCCTGCTCGAGCTCGCGGGGGTCGTAGCCGCCGCCGAGCCGGCTCCAGGCGACGAGGTCGGCGCTCGGCGCGACCGCCTTCGTCGGGTCGTCCTGCAGGATCGTGAGGTGGCGGACGAGGCCGAGCAGGTCGGTGGGCCGCTCGGCGGACAACAGCTGCGCGTGTACGGCGATCCGCCGGGCGTCGTCCCGGGTCAGCTCGTGCACCTCGCCGGACCTCATGCGGGGTGGTCGTCCGAGAGCTCATCGTGCACGACGTCCTCGGCAGCCTGCTCGGTGAGGGCGACATCCTCGAGGCCGGCGATGTGCACCAGGGCGTCGCCGGAGTTGACCAGCGGCGCCTGGGTGCGGCCGATGACGATGCCGGGCCGGTGGGCGTGCACCAGCCGCAGCCGGCGGCCGAAGGTGTCGGAGAGGCCGCCGAGCCGCTGGCCGGTCTCCACGACCTGCCCGAGGTGGGCCTCCAGATGCAGGATGCCGGTGCTCTTGGCGCGCACCCAGCTGGAGCTGCGCGAGACCAGGCTCTGCTGCTCGGGTGGCTCGACCGGGTCGACCATCCCGAGCGCCGCGAGCACGCGGCGTACGCCCACGACGCCGGGCTCGATCGCGAAGTCGTCGAAGCGGAGGGGCTCGCCGGCCTCGTAGAGCAGCACCTTGGTGCCGCGCTCGCGGGCCGCGTGCCGCAGCGAGCCGTCCCGGATGCGGGCGTGCAGCATCACCGGCGCGCCGAAGGCCTGGGCCAGCGCGCGGGTCTGCGGGTCGTCGAGGTCGGCCCGGACCTGCGGCAGGTTGCTGCGCGCGTCCGAGCCGGTGTGGAGGTCGATGCCGACCTCGCACTTGGCGACCACCTCGGTCATGAAGAGGTGGGCGATCCGGGCGGCCAGCGAGCCGCGGGCCGAGCCGGGGAAGGAGCGGTTGAGGTCGCGCCGGTCGGGGAGGTAGCGGGTGCCGTTCATGAAGCCCAGCACGTTGACGACCGGCACGGCGATCACCGTGCCGCGCAGCTGCCGCGGCGAGAGCCCCTCGAGCACCCGGCGGATGACCTCGACGCCCACCACCTCGTCGCCGTGGATCGCGGCTGCCAGCCACACGGCCGGGCCCTCCTCGCGGCCGTGCACGATCCGCACCGGCAGGCTGACGTCGGCGCCGGTCACCAGGCGGGTGATCGGCAGCTCGAGCTCGCGCGCCTGACCGGCGCGCACCCGCCAGGAGCCGATCGCGAAGGACTCGCGCGCCATTAGGCCCCCCGGTTCTTCCGGCGCGTACGCCGCTTGGGGCGGCCGCCGAGGTAGGAGCGAGCGGGGTCGACGAGAAAGCCCTGGCGCAGTGCCTCGCGGCCGATCAGCATCCGGAAGCCCATCTCGTCGCGGCGCGTGAGGGTCATCTCCGCCGTGACGACGCGGCCGACCAGCTCGATGTCCATGAGCACGACCGGCCGCTCCACCGTGTGGCCCGACGAGCTGCGCACCCGGCGCCGGTCGAGCACGGGCAGCTCGGTGAGCACCGCGTCGTCGGTGGACCGCTGCCACGGGTGGATCGAGAACCGCACCCAGGCCTCGCCGTCCACCTCGTACTGCTCCAGGTCGAAGGCGTGCATGGCCGAGGAGCGTGCTCCGGTGTCGAGCTTGGCCTTGATCCAGGGCACTCCGGCGCCCGGCAGCGCCACCCACTCCCGCCACCCCGCCCGGGTGGCATCCGTGGTCTCGTGGGGCTGCTGGGGCACGCGCGCATCCTCTCAGGTGCCCAGCGGCGTGGCGGCAACCTGCCGCCCAGCGGGCCCCGCGCCTGGTGCTTGAATGGGGCGCTCGTCCCCACCTCCTGCCTAGGAAGACAGCGATGAAGCTGGCCATCCTCTCCCGCGCCCCGCGGTCCTACAGCACCCAGCGCCTCCGGCACGCGGCCGTCGACCGCGGCCACGAGGTCAAGGTGCTCAACACCCTGCGGTTCGGCATCGACCTGTCCGGCGACGAGCCCGACCTGCTCTTCCGCGGCCGCCAGCTCTCGGCGTACGACGCGGTCCTGCCGCGGGTCGGCAGCTCGATCACCTACTTCGGTACGGCGGTCGTGCGGCAGTTCGAGCAGATGGACGTCTACACCCCCAACACGTCGTACGGCATCGCCAACTCGCGCGACAAGCTGCGGGCGACCCAGATCCTGTCGCGGCACCGCATCGAGATGCCGGCGACCACGTTCGTGCGCGACCGCGCCGACGTGATCCCTGCGATCGAGCGGGTCGGCGGCGCGCCCGTGGTCATCAAGCTGCTGGAGGGCACCCAGGGCATCGGCGTCATCCTGGCGCCGGAGCTCAAGGTCGCCGAGGCGATCGTGGAGACGCTGCAGAGCACCCGGCAGAACGTGCTGATCCAGCGCTTCGTCAAGGAGAGCAAGGGCCGCGACATCCGGGCCCTCGTCGTCGGCGACCGCGTGGTCGCCGCGATGCGGCGGGTGGCGCAGGGCGACGAGTTCCGGTCCAACGTGCACCGTGGCGGGTCGGTCGAGGCCGTGCAGCTCGACGAGGAGTTCGAGCGGGTCGCCGTACGCTCGGCGCAGATCATGGGCCTGCGGGTGGCCGGCGTCGACATGCTCGAGGGCGCGGACGGGCCGCTGGTGATGGAGGTCAACTCCTCGCCCGGCCTCGAGGGGATCGAGACGGCCACCAAGCTCGACGTCGCCGGCGCGATCATCGACTTCATCGACAACCAGGTCGCCTTCCCCGAGATCGACGTGCGCCAGCGGCTGTCGGTCTCGACCGGCTACGGCGTCGCCGAGATCGTCGTCCACGGCGGCTCGGACATGGTCGGCAAGAAGCTCAGCGACTCGGGTCTCGACGACCGCGACATCACCGTGCTCACGCTGCACCGCGGCACGCAGGTGATCCCCAACCCGCGCCTCAAGACCGTGCTGGAGGCCGAGGACCGGCTGCTGTGCTTCGGCAAGCTCGAGGAGATGCGCTCGATGATCCCCCAGCGCCGGAAGCGCCAGCGGGTCAAGAAGCTGCCCAAGCAGATGCCCGTCGACCTGGGCTGAGCCGCGATCACCCTTCGCGTCAGCGGTGCAGGCGGCCGGAGATGGCGCCGCCGGGGTACGCCGCGGTGTGAACGTTGACGTAGAAGCGACCCGGCCGGCGGGCGATCCGGCGGACCGTGCGCGCCGACACCCCCGTCGTACAACGCGAGCCGCCGGTCACGGCGCCGGTGAGGTCCACGACCACGCTGCCGTCGGAGACCCTGTGGACGTGGGCGGCCGTGGGCTTGTCGATGTCGCTCCAGGTGATCCGCGCGCAGACCCGGCCGCGGGCCGGCGCCAGCCGCAGCGTCGCCATCCCGGTGCCATCGGGGTCGTCGCCGTGGAGATGGGCCATCAGCACGGTGGCCGCGCGTCTCTCGACGGCGGGCGCGGCGTCGGCTGCGGCGAGCACAGCGGTGGGTGAGAGCAGGGTCAGCGCGAGAGTCGCGGCAAGGGTGGGACGGATCATGTTCAGCCTCCTCAGCTCAGGCTAGCGATGAGCTCCTCCACGCGGGTGCGAATCTTGTCGCGGATCGGGCGGACGGCCTCGATGCCCTGGCCGGCCGGGTCCTCGAGCACCCAGTCCTCGTAGCGCTTGCCGGGGAAGTAGGGGCACTCGTCTCCGCAGCCCATCGTGATGACCACGTCGGACTCCTGCACCGCCTCGGTGGTGAGCACCTTCGGCTGGTTGGCGGAGATGTCGACGCCCTCCTCGGCCATCGCCGCGACGGCGGCCGGGTTGATCGAGTCGGCGGGTGCGGAGCCGGCGGAGAGCACCTGGATGCGGTCGCCCGCGAGGTGCTGCAGCCACCCGGCCGCCATCTGGGAGCGGCCGGCGTTGTGCACGCAGACGAACAGGACGGTGGGCTTGTCAGCCATGGGAGACCTCTTCAGCAGGGGCGTCGGTCGGGCGGGGGTCGGAGGGGTGGAGCACCAGCAGCAGGCCGAGCGCGAGCACTCCGCCGAGCAGCTGCATGAGCACGAACATCGGCACCGACGCCGGCGAGATGCCGGCGAAGGTGTCGGAGAAGAGCCGGGCGACCGTGACGGCCGGGTTGGCGACGCTGGTGGAGCTGGTGAACCAGTACCCCGCGGCGATGTAGCCGCCGACGGCGAACGCGACGGAGTCCACCCGGCCGGCGCGCACGGAGCCGAAGATGACGAGCACCAGGCCCAGCGTGGCCACGACCTCGCCGAGCCACTGGCCGGTGCCCCCGCGCTCCGTGGTGGCGAACGAGACGGCGTCGAGCTCGAACATCAGGTTGGCCACGACGGCGCCGAGCACGCCGCCGACCAGCTGCGCGGCGACCAGCACCAGCGCCGCCCGGGTCGTGAGCAGCCCGAGCACCCGCTCGATCAGGGTGACGACGGGGTTGAACGCCGCGGACACCGGCTGGAGGGCGAGGATCAGCGCGACCAGGACGGCTCCGGTGGCGATGCTGTTCTGCAGGAGCTGGAGGCCGACGTCGTCGGGGCTGAGGCGGGTCGCCATCACGCCCGAGCCGATCACCGCAGCGACGAGGAACGCCGTGCCGACCAGCTCCGCCACCGCCTTGCGGGCGAGCAGCGTCACGAGCGGCTCCCCGAGGTCGCAGTGCCCGAGGTGGCGAGCAGTGCGCCGATCGCGTCGAAGGCGGCGGGACGGATCCGGTAGTAGACCCAGACACCCTCCTTCGAGCGGTCGAGCAGGCCGGCCTCATGGAGGGTCTTGAGGTGGTGGCTGATCGTGGGCTGCGAGAGGTCGAAGGCGTCGTTGAGGTCGCACACGCAGGCCTCCCCGTCGGCGTGCGAGGCGATCAGCGAGACCAGGCGCAGGCGCACGGGGTCGGCGAGGGCCTTGAGCAGCGGCGCCGCCGCCTCCGCCTCGTCGGCGGTCATCGGCCGCGAGACCAGGGGCGAGCAGCAGGCCACCGACTCCACGGGGTCAGCGAGCGGGAGCAACTTCGACATGCATCAATATTGACAGATGTCGTTGTCTGGCCCCAACCCGCCCCGTCCGGCTGGTCACTGAGTGACGGACTCCACGGCGGCCATGTCGGCCCGGGTCGGCCGCTCGAGGAGGTCGGCCCAGTCCTCGTGCTCCTCGACGTAGCTCTTCACGTAGGGACACACCGGCACGACGCGCAGGCCGGCGGCGCGGGTCGCATCGAGCGCCTGCCGGACCAGGCGGCCCGCGAGGCCCTTGCCCTCGAAGGCCGGGTCGACCACCGTGTGGAAGAAGATCCGGCGGCCCTCGGACTCGACGAACTGGGTGAAGCCCGCTGGCTGGCCCTCGAGGGCGATGGAGAAGCGGTCGGACTCCTGGGTGACGACTGGCTCGCTCATGGCGCCTAGGCTGCCACGCGTGATCGACCCGCTCCAGACGGCCCTGATCGGGGCCGCCCTGCTCCTCGCCGTCGCCACCGGCGTCTACGTCGCCCTCGACCGCAGCCCCGACCTCGTGCTGATCGGGCTGGCCGCGCTCGTCGAGGTCGGCCTGCTCGTGCAGGCAGTCGTCGGGATCGCCCAGGTCGTCGGCGACTCCCGCGGCGTCAGCGTCGTGACCTTCGTCGGCTACCTGCTGGCCGCCCTCGTCGTCCTTCCGGCCGGCGTGCTGTGGTCACTCGCCGAGCGGAGCCGTGGCGCGACCGCCGTACTCGTCGTGGCGGCACTGACCGTGGCCTTCCTGGTCGTCCGCCTCGACCAGATCTGGTCGGTGTGAGCACCTCGACCCGCAGCGGGCTGGGCCGTGCGCTGATCGCCGTGTACGCCGTGTTCGCGCTGTCGGCGACCGGGCGGTCCCTCGTCCAGCTGGCCACCAAGGCCGGCGAGGCGCCGCTGGCCTACTCGCTCTCGGCGGTCGCGGCGCTGGTCTACATCGCGGCGACCCTCGGCCTGGCGGAGGTCGGTCCGAGCCCGCGGCGACTCGCGTGGGCCGCCTGCGGCTTCGAGCTCGTGGGTGTCCTGGTCGTGGGCACGCTCACGGTGGCCGACCCAGACCTCTTCCCCGACGCGACCGTCTGGTCGGCCTTCGGGCAGGGCTACGGCTACTTCCCCCTCGTGCTGCCCTTCGTCGGCCTCGGCTGGCTGGTTCGGACGCGCGGGAGCCACGCGAGGTCGTAGGCCCAGCACCGTTCTGGGTACCTCTCTGGCGGGAGCCAGGGAAGGGAACGGATGAATCTGACGGACACCGCGGACCTCTGGTGGAAGACGGCGGTCATCTACTGCGCGGACGTGCAGACGTTCCTCGACCTCGATCGCGACGGCCACGGCGACCTGCGGGGCATGCAGCACCGGGTCGACTACCTCGCCGAGCTGGGCATCACCTGCCTGTGGCTGATGCCGTTCTACCCGACGACCGACAAGGACGACGGCTACGACGTCACCGACTTCTACGGCGTCGACCCGCGCGTCGGGTCCGCCGGTGACTTCGTCGAGCTCGTGCACACCTGCCGCTCCCGGGGCATCCGCGTCATCGTCGACCTGGTCATGAACCACACCTCGGAGAGGCACCCGTGGTTCGTGGAGGCGCGGAAGAGCCCCGACAACCCGATGCGCCACTGGTATGTCTGGCGCGGCTCGACGCCCCCCGACACGTCCAAGCAGGTGGTCTTCCCCGACGTCGAGGACAGCATCTGGGAGCTCGACGAGCGCACGGGCGAGTACTACCTGCACAACTTCTACAAGACCCAGCCGGACCTCAACCTCGCCAACCCGGAGGTGCGCGACGAGGTGGTGCGCACGATGGGCTACTGGCTCCAGCTGGGCGTCTCGGGCTTCCGGGTGGACGCCATCCCGTTCATGTTCCAGGTCGACCAGCTGCCGAAGCGGGAGCGGCGGTTCCCCGACTTCGACACCCACGCCTATCTCCGCTCGCTGCGCTCGCAGTCCGGCCGGCGCGTCGGTGACTCGATCCTGCTCGGCGAGAACAACCTCCCCTACGAGGAGCAGCGGCAGTTCTTCGGCGGGGGCGACGGCGACGAGCTCACCGTGCAGTTCGACTTCATCGGGATGCAGGCCACGTGGCTCTCCCTCGCCCGGGGCGACTGCCGGCCGCTCGCCGACGCCCTGCGCCAGCGGCCGCCGGTCGACCCGTCGAGCCAGTGGGGCAACTTCCTGCGCAACCACGACGAGCTCACCCTGGACAAGCTCAGCAAGCAGGAGCGCCACGAGGTGTTCGACGCCTTCGGCCCCGACCCGGAGATGCAGATCTTCGACCGCGGGCTGCGACGCCGGCTCCCGACCATGCTGGGCGGCGACCAGCGGCGGATCCGGATGGCCTACTCGCTGATGTTCTCCCTGCCCGGCACTCCCGTGCTCTTCTACGGCGAGGAGATCGGCATGGGGGAGAACCTCGACATCCCGGGCCGCAACGCCGTGCGGTCGCCGATGCAGTGGTCCCCGGGCCCGCACGGCGGCTTCACCACCTCCGACCGCCGCAGGCTCAGGCGTCCCGCGGTGACGGGCATGTGGGGCCCCGAGCACGTCAACGTGAGCGACCAGCGCAACGATCCCGACTCGCTGCTCTCCTTCATCAAGCTGCTCGTCAACCGCTATCGCCAGTCGCCGGAGATCGGCTGGTCCGGCGTCGAGGTGCTCGACCACTCCGACCCACGCGTGCTGGTCCACGTCCTGCGCAAGGACGAGTGGGCGATGGTGGCGCTGCACAACTTCGGCGACGAGCCCGTCGAGGTCTCCGTGCCGGTCCCGGGCGTACCCCGCGGCACGTCGCTGGTCGACCTGCTGAGCCCCGGGGTCCCCGACCGCACCACGGCCGGGGCGAGCGGCCGGCTCGACCTCACGCTGCCGCCCTACGGATACGCCTGGTGGCGGGTGCTGCACGACGGGGAGGTGCGCCTGGCATGACCGAGCTGTGCTTCCACTGCTCCCACGAGCAGTTCCCGCCGTCCCGGCTGCTGGACCTGGCCGTGCGGGCCGAGGACGCCGGGTTCGACGGCATCCACTCCGCCGACCACCTCGCGCCCTGGCGTCCCGACGGCCACTCGGGCTATGCGTGGGCCTTCCTCGGCGCCGCGATGGCCCGGACCCGGGTGCCCTTCGGCGTGGTGACGGCGCCCGGCCAGCGCTACCACCCCGTCGTACACGCCCAGCGGATCGCCACCCTCGGGGAGATGTTCCCCGGGCGGCTCACGGTGGCGCTCGGCTCGGGGCAGGCGATCAACGAGCACGTGACCGGGGAGTCGTGGCCGGCCAAGCCGGCGCGCAACGCCCGGCTGGCGCAGTGCGCCGACCTGATCCGGCGGATGCTCGCCGGCGAGACGGTGGAGTCCCCCGAGCTCCGGGTGCACGACGGCCGGATCTGGTCGCGCCCCGACGTGCCGCCGCGACTCTTCGCCGCTGCGATCACGCCGGGCACCGCCCGCGAGGTGGCCGCCTGGGCCGAGGGGCTGATCACCGTCGGCAGCGACCCGAGGGTGGTCGGCGAGGTGGTGGCGGCCTTCCGCGAGGGTGGCGGCGAGGGCAAGCCGGTGCACCTGCAGGTGCACGTGTCGTGGGCCGACGACGAGGAGACGGCCCGCACGCAGGCGCTGGAGCAGTGGGCGAGCAACGCGCTGCCGCCGGAGCTCGCCGAGTCACTGCCCACGCCGGAGGCGCTCGTCGAGGCCGCCGCACACAGCGATCCCCAGCAGGTGCTTGCCTCGCTGGTGGTCTCGGCGGACCTCGACCAGCACGTCGCCCGCCTCGCCGAGCTGCTGGAGCTCGGCTTCGAGCGGCTGGCGATCCACCAGGTCGGGCCCGACCAGGAGCGCTTCGTCGAGCGGTGGGGGCGGGACGTGCTCCCGCGGCTGCGCTCCTGAGGCCGGCCCGGGCCCCCGGCCGGTCAGGCGCCCGGCGCGGTGACCCTGCGGGGGAACTCCTGCATCGCGTGGTCGGCGATCTTCTTCATCATGAAGCCGTCCACGCCGCCGCCGATGACACCGCCGACGAGGGGTACGCCGCGGCCGAGCTTGCCGAGCGCCTTGGTGCCGACACCCTTCATCAGGTTGAAGCCGACGGCCTTGTTGATCACCATCAGGGCCGCCGGCGGCACGTTGCGGAGCGCGATCGTCACAAGGCGGCTACCACCCGTCGCCATGCCGGCCTTCCGGAGCACCTCGTCGGACCTCGAGCCCACCAGGGTCAGCAGGACGGCGGTGCGGATCTGCGGGTCGTCGACGTCGTAGCCGCGCAGGGTCGCGATCGCCCCCACCATCCGGGTGGCCTGCACGTAGAACTCGAGCACGTTGGCCGGCAGCGCGACCGGCATCGTCACGAACCCGCCCACACCCGTCACGAAGCCGCCGATGGCGCCGCGCGTCATCGCGCCGCGGGCGACCCTGTGCACCGCGGCCTCGGGCGAGCCGGCCTTCAGAAGGGCCTCCTCAGCGACCTGCGTGGCCGAGTCGATCGGCCCCTTCCCGTCGAGGCCGAGGTCCAGCAGCATCGTCACCAGCTTGCTCATCGCCTGGTCCAGGCGGCCGTCGCCGCCGAGGACGGTGGGGTCGGCGGCCGCCTCCAGTGCGGACCGCGTGTCCTTCACCTGGTCATCCTTCGGCGTGAACATGTCGAACAGGCCCATCGGGATCCCTCTCGTTCCGGGTGCGTGCGGGCGAGTCTCGCACGCGTTACCTGTACCCAGCCGGAGTCTGTCGAGGGCTCGTACGCCGCGGCGCGGGGAGCGGCGACCACTGGCCGCGCGCGATCAGCACCTCGCGCAGCACGTCGGGGTGGTCGGTGATGATGCCGTCGACGCCTGCGTCGAGCAGCGTGTGCATGGTGGATGCGTCGTTGACCGTCCAGACGTTGACCCGGATCCCGAGCCGGTGCGCCTGGGCGACCACGCGCTCGGCGTACACCGGGAACCGGCCGAGCCGGAACGGCACGTGGGCGAAGCTGCCGCTGGCCACCCCGGCCGGCGGACGGGCGTAGGAGCGCGAGCACGCGATCAGCGTGGTGAGCGAGCGCCAGCCGAGCGCAGTGGTCAGCTCCGGCACCTGGCCCTGGAGGCGCAGCAGCCAGCGGGTCCACGCTCCGGCCACGCAGATCCGCGGCGCCCAGCCGGGGTTGTGCAGCAGGAGGTCGGCCATCGCCACGACCGAGCGCGCGTCCTTGAGGTCGATCGTGAAGCGGGTGTCGGGGAAGGAGTGCATCGCCTCGGCGAGCGTCGGGATGGTCTCCGACCCGGCGACGCGCAGCCGGCGCAGCCAGCCGAGGTCGGCCTCGCCGACGGTGCCCGGGACACCCGTCAGGCGCTTGAGTGAGGTGTCGTGGAAGAGGACCAGGTGGCCGTCGCGCGTGGTGTGCACGTCGGTCTCGAAATAGCGGAACCCCAGGGCGGTCGCCCTGGCGAACGTGGCCAGCGTGTTCTCCGGACCCAGCGCCATCCCACCGCGGTGGGCGATCGCGAGAGGTCCGCTCTCCTCGCCGTAGGTCGTCACGTGCTCCAGCATGGGCGGCTCGCGGCCGCCCGATGACCAGACCGGGCCCGTGCGCGGGAGTGTTCACCGACCCTTCTCCTGGAGCACCACACCCGGTGGTCGAGTAGCCGCCGACGGTCCGCCGGGCGCCGTCGTTCACCTCGCGGTCGCCCGGGTCCGCCACAATGCCCCGGGTGACGCACCCCCTGCTGCCCTCGCTGCTCGCCGGCGACCGGGCACCCCAGCCGCGCACGCTGGTCGACATCCTCCGCGCCACGGCGGCCGAGCACCCCCAGGCGCCCGCGATCGACAGCGGCGTCGCCGTGCTGACCTACGAGGAGATGGTCGAAGCGGCCGAGACGCTGGCCGGGGAGCTGGCGGCGATCGGCGTACGCCGCGGCGACAAGGTCGCTGTCCGCGTGCGCTCGGGGACCACCGACCTCTACGTCGCGATCCTGGGCGTGCTGTGCGCCGGCGCGGCCTACGTGCCGGTCGACGCCGACGACCCCGACGAGCGGGCGCGCGTGGTGACGCGGGAGTCCGGTGCGGTCGCCGTCGTCGGCAACGACCTGGCGGTGGCGGCGACGGGTCTCGATACGCCCCGCTCGTCCCTCGCGGGGCTACTCGACCAGCGAGCGGACGCGGGCGGGGACCCGACGCCGGACGACGATGCCTGGGTCATCTTCACCTCCGGCTCGACGGGCACGCCCAAAGGCGTGGCGGTCACCCACCGCAACGCGGCGGCCTTCGTCGACGCGGAGAGCCGGATGTTCCTCCAGAAGGAGCCGATCGGCCCCGGCGACCGGGTGATGGCCGGCCTCAGCGTGGCCTTCGACGCCAGCTGCGAGGAGATGTGGTTGGCCTGGGCCTACGGCGCGTGCCTGGTCCCCGCGCCGCGCAGCCTGGTCAGATCCGGCGTCGACGTCGGTCCGTGGCTGGTCGCCAACGACATCACCATCGTGAGCACCGTGCCGACGCTGGTCTCGCTGTGGCCGGCGAGCTCGCTCGACCGGGTGCGGCTGCTGATCATGGGCGGCGAGGCATGCCCGCCGGAGCTGGCGGGGCGCCTGCAGAAGCCCGGCCGCGAGGTCTGGAACACCTATGGCCCCACCGAGGCCACGGTCGTCGCGTGCGGCGCCTTGCTCGATGGCACCGACCCGGTGCGCATCGGCCTGCCGCTCGACGGCTGGGACCTCGCCGTCGTCGACGCAGAGGGCAGCCCGGTCGCCGAGGGCGAGTCGGGCGAGCTGATCATCGGCGGAGCCGGCCTGGCCCGCTACCTCGACCCCGCCAAGGACGCCGAGAAGTACGCCCCGATGCCGACCCTCGGCTGGGACCGCGCCTACCGCTCCGGAGACGTGGTGCGCAACGACCCCGTCGGCCTGGTCTTCGCCGGTCGGGCCGACGACCAGGTGAAGGTCGGCGGGCGGCGGATCGAGCTCGGGGAGCTCGACGACCAGCTGCTGCGCCTCCCGGGCGTCGTGAGCGCGGCTGCCGCGGTGCGCTCGACGAAGTCGGGCAACAAGCTGCTGGTCGGCTACCTCACGGTCGACGGGCGGTACGACGCGACGACGGCCGCCGAGCTGCTCCGGCACCGGCTCCCGACTGCCCTGGTGCCGCGCCTCGCGGTCGTCGAGGACATGCCCACCCGCACGTCCGGCAAGGTCGACCGCGACGCCCTGCCCTGGCCGCTGCCCCGCTCAGCGGGCCAGGGACGAGGGCTCGACGAGACGCAGGCCTGGCTCGCGGGGATCTGGGCCGACGTGCTCGGTGCTGACGTGACCGGCCCGGGCGACGACTTCTTCGCGTTCGGCGGCGGCTCCCTCACCGCTGCGCAGGTGGTCAGCCGGGTCCGGGAGCGCTACCCCGAGGTCGTGGTCGGCGACGTCTACGAGCACCACACGATCGCCACCCTGGCCGCTGCCCTGCCCGGCATCTCGACCGGCGCGATGGCCACCGACCGCGAGGTCGCGCCGCTCCCGCGCAAGACCCAGGCCGGCCAGCTCGCCGCGCTCGTCCCGCTCCGGGCGCTGGCGGGCCTGCGCTGGCTGTCCTGGCTGATGCTCGCCTCGACCCTCGGCGGTCGCCTGCCCGGCCTCCCCTGGCTGCCGGCGTACTCCATCTGGCTGCTGATCCTGACTACCTGGTTCTTCCTCGTGCCGCCGGGCCGGATGACGCTCGCGGCCCTGCTCGCACGGCTCGTCCTCCGCGGCGTCACTCCCGGCAGCCACCCGCGCGGCGGCAAGGTGCACCTGCGCATCTGGCTGGCCGAGCGGATCCAGGACGAGCTCGCGGCCACCGGGCTCGCGGGCGCGCCGTGGTTCCCCTACTACGCGCGGCTGCTCGGCAACCGCATCGGCAAGGGCGTCGACCTCCACACCCTGCCCACCGTCACCGGCCTGCTCACCCTCGGCAACGGCGCGGCGATCGAGCCCGAGGTCGACCTGGCCGGCCACTGGATCGACGGCGACCTCCTCCACGTCGGCCCGGTCACGGTGGGAGCGCACGCCCGCGTCGGCGCGCGCTGCACGCTCGCCCCCGGCTCGGTGGTCGGCAAGGACGCGGAGGTGGCTCCCGGGTCGTACGTCGACGGCGAGGTGCCGACCGGGGAGTACTGGTCGGGCGCGCCCGCCGAGCGACAGGCCGACCAGGCCCGTGGCCCGTGGCTCGAGGACACGCCCGACGGGCAGGACAGCGCCTGGCTGGGCGCCTACGGCGTGATGGCCTGGCTGATCGCCTCGCTGCCCGCGGTCGCGGTGTTCCTCAGCGGCCTGGTCGTGCTCCCCGTCCTCCTGGACGCCGACTCGCTCGGCGAGGCCGTGCTCGCCGCCCTGCCCTGGCTGCCACTCGCCGCGTTCACCGGGTACGCCACGCTGGCGGCCATGGTCTGGCTGCTGGTCCGTGCCCTCGGTGCCGGGATGGAGGCCGGCCACTTCCCGGTCCGCTCGGGGACCGGGGTGAGGATCTGGGGCACGCTGCGGGTGCTTGACGAGGCGCGCACCTGGCTCTTCCCGCTCTACTCCAGCGCCCTCACGCCGGTCTGGCTGCGGCTGCTCGGGGCCAGGGTCGGCAAGAGTGTGGAGGCCTCGACGGTGCTGCTGATCCCGAAGTTCACCACCGTCGGCGACGACGCCTTCCTGGCAGACGACACGCTCGTGGGCTGCTACGAGCTCGGCGGCGGGCGGATCCGGGTGGGCCACGTGAAGATCGGCAAGCGGGCCTTCGTCGGCAACTCCGGCATGGCAGCGCCCGGCCGCAAGGTGCCGAAGGAGTCCTTGGTCGCAGTGCTGTCCGCGGCGCCGAGCCGCGAGCGCGCCAAGGCTCGCTCCTCCTGGGTCGGCAGCCCGCCCACCAAGCTCCGACGGACCGCCAGCGACGTCGACGACTCGCGCACGTATACACCGTCTCGCCGGCTGAAGGTGGCGCGCTCGTTCGTGGAGGCCTGCCGGGTGGTACCGATGTTGCTGCTCGTGGCGCTGGTCGCCGGCGTCGGGGCGACGCTGCTCGCGCTCCTCGACGCCTCGCTGCTGCTCGCCGTGCTCCTCGCGGGCCCTGTCCTGATCGCCGCAGGGGTGCTGGCCGCCCTCGTCACTGTCTCCGCCAAGCTGCTCCTGGTGGGCCGGCACCGAGTGGGCGACCACCCGCTGTGGTCGTCGTTCGTCTGGCGCAACGAGCTCGCCGACACCTTCACCGAGGTGCTGGCGGCGCCGTGGTTCGCCGCGCCGGCGCAGGGCACCTACGCGCTCAACGTCTGGCTGCGGATGCTGGGCGCGCACATCGGCCGCGGCGTGTGGTGCGACAGCTACTGGCTGCCCGAGACCGACCTGGTCACGCTGGCAGACGGGGCGACGGTCAACCGCGGCTGCGTCGTGCAGACCCACCTCTTCCACGACCGCGTGCTCAGCATGGACGAGGTGACGCTCAAGGCGGGTGCGACGCTCGGCCCCAACAGCGTTATCCTGCCCGCCGCGACGCTCGGCCGCCATGCGACCGTGGGCCCGGTCTCGCTCGTGATGCGCGGGGAGGCGGTGCCTGCCCGCACGTGCTGGATCGGCAACCCCATCGGTCCCTGGGAGGCACCTGAATGACCGACCCCGCAGTCCCCGATCCGTACTTGCCGGGCCACGGCGACCCGTCGTACGGCGTCCGGCACTACCAGCTGTGGCTGGGCTACAAGGTGGTCGGCAACCGGCTCGACGGCGACGCGCGGCTCTCCTGCGTCGCGAAGCAGGATGTCCGCTCGATCGCCCTCGACCTCGCCGGGCTGCGCGTCGCCAAGGCCTGGGTCGACGGCCGGCCCGTGCGCTTCACCCACCGCGGCACCCGCCTCACCCTGCCGGTCACCGCGGCGGCCGGTGCGGAGTTCGAGGTGCGGGTCAGGTACGCCGGGAGCCCGGGGCCGTTGAGCGTCGAGGGCCACGACCCGGCGGGCTGGGAAGAGCTGGCCGACGGCGTCATCGTGGCGGCCCAGCCGCAGGGCGCCCCGACGTGGTTCCCCTGCAACGACCGGCCCTCGGACAAGGCGACCTACTCGATCACGATGGCCGCCCCAAGCGACTACTACGTCGCGATGTCGGGCGAGCTCGTCGAGTCCGTGCGGCGCGGCTCGAGCGTCGAGTGGACCTACGAGATGACCTCCCCGATGGCGTCGTACCTCGCGACCTGCCAGATCGGCCGCTACGAGGCCCGCGAGCTCGACCACGGTGTCCTCGTGGTCGCGCCGCCCGACCTCAAGGGCGACGGCTACGACGCCTCCCTCGGGCGCCAGCCGGAGATGATGGTCTTCTTCGAAGGCTGCTTCGGCGACTACCCCTTCGACTCCTACACCTGCGTCGTGACCGACGACGACCTCGAGATCCCGCTCGAGTCGCAGTCGCTGTCCACCTTCGGCCGCAACTTCGCCTCCGCCGACTGGGGCGCCGTGCGGCTCGTGGCCCACGAGCTGGCGCACCAGTGGTTCGGCAACGCCGTCACCCTCACGGAGTGGAAGGACATCTGGCTGCACGAGGGCTTCGCCTGCTACGCCGAGTGGCTGTGGTCGCAGGAGTCCGGCGGGCGCTCGGCCGAGGAGTGGGCCGAGCACTACCACGACAAGCTCTCGGAGCTGCCCCAGGACCTGCTGCTCGCCGACCCCGGCGTGGAGCTGATGTTCGACGACCGCGTCTACAAGCGCGGCGCCCTCACGCTGCATGCCCTGCGCCGTGAGATCGGTGACGACGACTTCTTCGTGCTGCTGCGGCTGTGGGTGAAGCGCTTCTCGGGCCACAACGTCACCAGCGCCGACTTCGAGGCGCTCGCCGAGGAGGTGTCGGGCCGGCCGCTCGGCGGGCTGTTCGACGCCTGGCTGCGGTCAGAGGCCCTGCCGCCCTCAATCCGCTGATCGAGTAGGGACGAGGGACGAGGCCCTCATCGAGACGGCGGCGACGAAGCCACGGGGCGCGGTCAGGTCGACCCAGTGCTCGTCCTCGAGACGTACGGCGCCCATGGGCGTCGCCAGGCCGGTGCCCCTTGCCTTGAGGACCGCCTCCTTGCGCGCCCACGCGCGCGCCCGGTCGAGGGGCGACTCGGCGACCTCCCCGTCCGCGAGGACCAGCGAGGGGTCCCAGCGGGCCGCGACGGCGGCAATTGACTCGACGTCGACCCCGACGGGCGCGCGGGCGAGCACCGTCACGAGGTAGGGCCCGGACCGGGACGCCGAGACGTGCTGCGGCGCCCCGCCGTGGCGCAGCCACGGCCGCCCGTGCTCCGAGGAGCCGCAGACGGGGCAGAGTCGACCGGTCGTCACGTCGCCCGGACCCAGGAGCGCCACCGCGTGGGCGGCCAGGGCGTCATCCATGTCTCCGGCGGCCGCCCAGCGCGCGCCGCACTGCTCATGCGCCGTCATCTCAGGCGCGGTAGCCGCCGAGCAGCTCGGCGAGCTTGAGGTGGCCGCGGGCCTCGTCCTTCTTGCCCTGCCGCTGCAGCGCCCGCCCGACGAGCAGGTGGGCGTAGGCCTCGCCCGGCTCGTCCTCGAGCAGCGACTCGGCCGTCTCGATGGTGCGGTTCAGCTGGGCGGAGTGGAAGTAGGCGCGAGCCAGGAGGAGTCGGACGTCGATCAGGGCGTGACCGAAGTCCGCGGCCTCCGGCGAGTCGATGAGATCGCGGAGCATCACTGCGGCCTCTCGGTAGGCGCGCTGGTCGAACAGGGCCTGGGCGCGGCGCCAGCGGTCGTGGGGACTGTCCCCGAGCATGCCGGCGTGGCCGCGCAGCAGCTCCTCGAAGGGCGTGAAGTCGGTCATCGCAGTGACTCCTCTCGCCGATGCCAACACGCCCATGGTGCGCTCTGATTCCCGGAATATCGGGGGACCAACGCCGGTTCAGAGTGATAGAATCTTCAACTACCAGCAGGAGCACTCATGCAGATCGGCATCTTCAGCGTCGGCGACGTGACTCCCGACCCGACGACGGGCAAGACCCCCAGCGAGCACGAGCGCATCGAGGCGATGACCCAGATCGCGCTCAAGGCCGAGGAGGTCGGGCTCGACGTGTTCGCCACCGGCGAGCACCACAACCCGCCGTTCGTGCCGAGCGCGCCCACCACCCACCTGGCCTTCATCGCCGCGAAGACGGAGCGGCTGCTCCTCTCGACCGCGACCACCCTGATCACGACCACCGACCCGGTCCGGATCGCGGAGGACTACGCCTTCCTCCAGCACCTCTCCGGCGGCCGCGTCGACCTGATGATGGGGCGCGGCAACACCGGTCCGGTCTATCCCTGGTTCGGCAAGGACATCCGCGACGGCATCAAGCTCGCGGTGGAGAGCTACCACCTGCTGCGCAAGCTGTGGCGCGAGCCGGTCGTCACCTGGCAGGGCCAGTTCCGCACGCCGCTGCAGGGCTTCACCTCCACGCCCGCGCCGCTCGACGGCACCCCGCCGTTCGTGTGGCACGGCTCGATCCGCTCGACCGAGATCGCCGAGCAGGCGGCCTACTACGGCGACGGGTTCTTCCACAACAACATCTTCTGGAACCCCGAGCACACCGCCCAGATGGTCGCGCTCTACCGCCGCCGTTTCGAGCACTACGGCCACGGCTCGGCCGACCAGGCGATCGTCGGCCTCGGCGGCCAGGCGTTCATGGCCGAGACCGAGGCCGAGGCCAAGCGGTTCTTCCGTCCTTACTTCGACAACGCCCCGGTCTACGGCCACGGTCCCTCGCTGGAGGAGTTCACGGCCGCCACGCCGCTGACCGTCGGCACGCCGGAGATGGTCATCGAGCGCACCCTCGCGTTCGCCGACAACGTCGGTGACTACCAGCGCCAGCTGTTCCTGATGGACCACGCCGGCCTGCCGCTCCCGGTCGTGCTCGAGCAGCTCGAGATCCTCGGCAAGGAGGTCGTGCCGGTGCTGCGCGCCGAGTTCGAGCGCCGCCGCCCCGCCCACGTGCCCAGCGATCCGCCCACCCATGCCAGTCTCGTGGCCGCCGGCCCCGAGGCGCCGCACCACCTCGTCGAGCCCGCCCGCGCCCGCGCGGAGGCCCTCGCCCAGGAGTCCGCCCAGGAGTCCGCCCAGGAAGGAGCCCAGCAGTGACCCGTCGCATCGTCGTCGTCTCCGCCGGCCTCAGCGTCCCCTCGTCCACCCGGCTGCTCGCCGACCAGCTCGCCGACGCCGTCTCCGCCCAGGTCACGGCGCGCGGTGAGGCGGTCGCGTACGACGTCATCGAGCTGCGTGAGCTGGCCGCTGACCTCGCCTCGTTCATGACCACGGGCGGCATGCCGACGCCCGCCCTCGCCCGGGCGCGCGAGCTGGTCTCGGCGGCCGACGGCCTGATCGCCGTCACTCCGGTGTTCAGCGCCAGCTACTCCGGGCTGTTCAAGATGTTCTTCGACGCCCTCGACCCGGGCACCTCCGAGACCGGCGCGCTCAACGGGATGCCGGTGCTGATCGCCGCCACCGCTGGCACGGCGCGCCACTCGCTGGTGCTCGACTTCGCGATGCGCCCGCTCTTCACCTACCTGCGGGCCGTCGTCGTGCCGACCGGCGTCTTCGCGGCCACCGAGGACTTCGGCGCGTCCGGACTCACCGAGCGGGTCGCCCGCGCGGCGGCCGAGCTGGCCAACCTCGTCGTCGCCGAGTCCGACCACGTCGCCGGTTTCGCGCCGGACCTGACTGCCGCCAGGCGGCGTACGGACGGCCGGCGGCGTACGGACGGCAACGGGGTCGCGGCCGAGGTCACGCCCTTCGAGTCGCTCCTGCGCGGGCACGCGGGCTGAGGGCCTTCACGGGGTCGGTGCGCCTCACTAGCGTGGGGTGCACCGACTCCCATCCAGGAAGTCCCGTGAGGAAGGCAGTGCGATGACCACGACCCTCAACCCCTACCTCAACTTCCTCGACGGGAAGGCGCGGGAGGCGATGGAGTTCTACCAGTCCATCCTCGGGGGCGACCTCACGGTGATGACCTTCGGCGACATGGGCATGGAGGGCGACGTCGGCTCCCAGGTGATGCACGCGCAGCTGCAGACCGACGCGGGCTTCACCCTGATGGGTGCCGACGCCCCCGAGGGGATGGTCCAGGTGACCGTCGGCAACAACGTCTCGGTGTCGATCAGCGGCGACGAGCTCGATCTGCTCCAGGGCTACTTCGAGAAGCTCTCCGACGGCGGCACGGTGACGATGCCGTTGGACAAGCAGGCCTGGGGCGACGTGTTCGGCGCCTGCGTCGACAAGTACGGGATCAACTGGCTCGTCGACATCTACGAGACGCCCGCCGAGGGCGCACCCGCCGGGGTCTGAGCACCCCTCGTAGCGCTGATGAGAGATCGCCACGCGGCGCCGGCGTCGGGCGTCACCAGGGCGACGGCTCGTAGTCCTTCACGAAGCAGCCGAAGAGGTCGTCGCCCGCCTCGCCGCGGACGATCGGGTCATAGACCCGGGCAGCGCCGTCGACCAGGTCGAGCGGCGCGTGCCACCCTTCGGCGGCGATCCGCAGCTTCTCCTGGTGCGGCCGCTCGTCGGTGATCCAGCCGGTGTCGACCGCGGTCATCAGGATCCCGTCGGTCTCGAACATCTCGCCCGCGCTGGTGCGCGTGAGCATGTTGAGCGCCGCCTTGGCCATGTTGGTGTGCGGATGGCCGGCACCCTTGTAGCGCCGGGAGAACTGGCCCTCCATCGCCGAGACGTTGACGACGTAGGCGCGCTTCGACGGCGCCCGCCGCGCGGCCTCGGCCAGGGCCGGGCGCAGCCGCGAGACCAGCAGGAACGGCGCGATCGAGTTGCACAGCTGCACCTCGAGGAGCTCCAGCGGGTCGACCTCGCCGACGGTCTGGGTCCAGGAGTTGTTGGTCTGTACGTCGGGGAGCAGGCCGCCGGCGTCCACGGCCGTGCCCGCGACGTGGGCCTCCAGCGAGGCCGAGCCGGCCTTCAGCGCCTGCCTGGAGAGGGAGAGCGCCGTCAGGGTGGCGGCGTTGTGCACGGCCAGCGCGTGCTCGGCCGACTCGCCTTCGTGGTGGGCGACGGCGACGTCGGCCAGCGCGCCGGCGATGACGGCCGGGTGGGCCTCGCTGATCCGGTCGAAGGTGACCATCTCCGGGAGCTCCATGCCCCCGGGAACGAGGTCGGAGGGCAGCGGCGCGGACTCTCCCTCGACGAGCGGGGCGTAGGCGCCGGGCGTGCGGCGCACCGTCTGGCAGGCGTTGTTGACCAGGATGTCGAGCGGGCCCGCGGCCGCGACGTCGTCCGCCAGGGAGATCACCTGGGTCGGGTCGCGCAGGTCGATGCCGACCACCTTGAGCCGGTGCAGCCAGTCGCCGCTGTCCTCCAGGGAGCTGAAGCGGCGTACGGCATCACGCGGGAACCGCGTCGTGATCGTGGTGTGGGCGCCGTCGCGCAGCAGGCGCAGCGCGATGTACATCCCGATCTTGGCGCGGCCACCGGTCAGCAGGGCGCGCTTGCCGGTGAGGTCGGTGCGCTGGTCGCGCTTGGCGTGCGACTTCGTGGCGCAGCGGGGGCAGAGCCAGTGGTAGAACGCGTCGACGAGGGTGAAGTCCTCCTTGCAGATGTAGCACCCGCGGGCGGTGATCAGCTCACCCGCGAACGCGCCCTGCGCCGTGGAGACCAGCGGGATGCCGGCGGTCTCGTCGTCGATCCGCATCGGCGATCCGGTGGCGGTCCGCTCGATGATCTGCTGGTCGTGGCGCTGCCGCTCCTCGCGGATCTCCGCCCGGCGCGCCTTCTTGATCAGCTTGTACATGAAGGACGCCTCACGCTTGACCGTCCGGATGTCCGGGTGGTCCGGCGGCAGGCTCGGCAGCTCGCGCAGCACCTTGAGGGCGATGGCGAGCTCGCCGGGGTCGATGCCAGGAGGCGGTGGTGCAGGAGCGTCGTTCACCGGAGAAGGGTATGACCGCGCCCGGCCGGGGACCTCACTGGCGGACGATCTCCCTGAAGGCCTTCCCCTGCCAGCCCGTCATCGACCGGCGCGGGACCCTCGGCAGCGCGCGACCGCCGTACGCCACCTTGCCGGAGGCGTCGGAGTAGGTCAGCCAGGTCTCGGCGACGCCCTGCCCGAGGCCGGGCTGCAACCAGTCGCAGACACCGCCGGGGAAGGTGGCCTGGAGCGTGGCCCACTCGGCGTCGGTGAACGGGATGGGGTGGCCGCCGACGTAGGTGTAGGCGGCGCGGTCGAGCGGCACCAGCCGGCAGGCCAGCACGTCGTTGGTCGCGGGTCCGCCGGCCTCCTGGCGCGGGGTCGAGAGGTGGGTGCGGGCGAGGTCGTTCTCGCAGAGCACGCCGGGCACGCCGTCGGCGTGGCACCGGTCGGTGAGGGTGGCAGGCCGGTCCTCGACGATCTTCTGCGCGAGCGGCACCGGCCGGCGGTCCTTCTCCACGGCCGCCAGCCACTCGTCCATCCGGTCGAACGCCTCGACCGGCCAGGCGAGGTCCCCGACCAGCGGCGTCGGGCCGAACCACTCGACCCGGTTGTCGGTGTGGCCCTGGTCGCGCTGCAGCCTCAGGTGGCTCCACACCGCGTGCGAGTAGTCGTGGGCGACCCCCGGGTCGGGGCCGCCGTGGTTGATCATCGCCACCTCGTCGGTGTGCGTGAACTCGTTGAGCAGGCCGGTGCGGTAGGCCCGCGCGACCGAGGCCGGGTCGCCGAGCAGGCGGCCGGCGGTGAGCTCGTTGTTGACGTCCAGGCCGCCGAGCTTGGCGTTGAGGTCCACGAACTGCGCCGGCGTGATCCGACCACCGAGCAGCGCGTTGAGCCCGTACTGGATGCCGGCGTTGCCGACGGGGAAGCCGGCGAACCCGTGCCCTGCCGCCTTCTCCTGCGCGCTCCACACCGACTGCGGCCGGCGGCCGAGCTGGTTGACCATCAGGTCCAGCACCGAGCACCGGACCCCACCGGGGTTGGTCTCGGAGTCGTAGCGGGTCGTGCGGTCACCGGGCACCGGGTGGGGCACGCCTCCGCACGGCAGCTCGGGGTCGAAGGCCTTCTTGAAGAGCAGTTCGTCGGCCGTGACGGCGTTGGCGTGCGTGAGGTGTCCCTCGACGTCCGCCATCTGGGTCGGCGACCACAGCACGCCCGCGCCCCAGCGCGACGGGTGCTCGAAGTAGAGGCGCATCAGGTGGTAGTCGGCGAACTGGGCGCCGGGGCTCATCACGTCGGGGTAGGAGCAGGTGACGACCAGGCCCTGGTAGATGCCCGGGTAGGCGTTGGCGATGGTGTGCTGGGCGACCGAGCCGCCGCTGCAGCCGGTGCCGATGGTGTAGCGCAGGGTGCCGTAGCGCTCGACCACCCGCTCCTTGGCCATCATCAGCGACTCGGCGTTGTAGGCCACGTTGCAGTTGTGGCCGGTGTTGCTCAGCGAGGTGGCCATCACCGCGAACCCGCGGCTGAGCGCCTCGACGTAGGTGTCCTTGGCCCCGGCGACCCGCAGGGTGCCGGCGGAGTCCTGCAGGTTCGGATCCTCCGGGTGGTACGACGCGCCGCACCCGCCGCCGTGGGTGACCAGCAGCTTGTGGTTCCACTGGTCCTGCGGCCGCCACGCGTGCCAGCGCTTGCCCGGTCGGAAGAGGGTGAGGATCGAGTAGCGGTCGCGGTCGGCGTAGCCGTCCTCGCGCCGCACGATGAACGGCACGCGGACGCCCCGGTCGGTGGTCGTGGTGGCGACGTCGGTCGGCGAGTTCTTCCTCGAGTAGGGCTTCAGGCCGGCCGGCCCGCCGCTCGGCTGGTAGAGCCAGGAGTAGCGCGGCGGCTCGTTGCACCGGGCGTCGCGGGCGGTGTCCTGGCAGTCGTAGGCCACGTGCACCGGGCCGGTGAGCACCGGCCCGCCCTGGTCGTGGTTGGTGACCACGGCCTTCGTGGTCCGGGCGCCCTTCGCGCTGGCCACCACGAGGTTGCGGCCGTTCTTCAGGCGGCGGACCAGGCCGACGTACGTCTGCGGCGCCGTGTGCCGGAAGTGCTTGGTGACCACACGACCGCCGACGGTGATGACGAGGTGCCGGCGCCTGACCTGCCGGGGCAGCCGGACCTTCAGCAGCACGTCGCCGCCCGACACCAGGTCGGCCCGGTTGGAGAGCACCTGGAGGACGATTCTGCCCGCCTTCGGCGGAGCCGCGGCGGGGGCCGTGGGGGCCGGGGAGGCCGGGGTGGGAGTCCCGCTGGAGAGGAGGAGCGCCAGGGCCGAGACCAGGGACACGAGGGTGCGCTGCAGTGGCATGCCGAGTCAACGACGGGGGGTGAGCCCGGTCACGTATCGTGACCGCGTGGAGGCCACCGGACTGGGAGTGCGGTGCGAGGGCGTCGTACACCTCTACCGCACCTTCGGCGGCCACGACGTGGTCGCGCTCCGGGGCGTCGACCTGGTGATCGCCCCAGGCGAGCGGGTGGCCTTCCTCGGCCCGAGCGGCTCCGGCAAGTCGACGCTGCTGACCCTCCTCGGCGGCATCCAGAAGCCCAGCGCGGGCCGCATCTTCCTCGGCGACGCCGAGATCTCCCGGATGGGGGAGCGCCAGCTCTCGCGGATCCGCTCCCGCCAGGTCTCCACCATGCTGCAGGGCGCGACCCGCAACCTGCTCCCCTACGCGACCGCCCGGCAGAACATCGCCTTCGCCCGCCTCTCCCTCACGGCGGAGGAGAAGCGCGAGGCCCTCGTCGACCGCGAGCTGCTGCGCCGGGTCGGACTGGAGGAGCAGGTCGACCAGGTCGTCTCGACCATGTCAGGCGGACAGCGCCAGCGACTCGCCCTGGCCTGCGCGGTCGCCACGGCGCCGCGGCTGCTGCTAGCCGACGAGCCCACCAGCCAGCTCGGCCACGAGGACCGCGACCACGTCCTCCACCTGATCCACTCCCTCGGCGACGACTTCGGGACCACGATCGTCGTCGTCACCCACCAGCCGGAGGTGGCCGAGACCTTCCCGCGCTCGGTCAAGATGCTGGGCGGCCGGGTGGGCGCGGAGGGCCGCGAGGGCTCGGAGTACGCCGTGGTCGGCGAGGACGGCGTCCTGCACCTCCCCGGCCACGTCGCGGCCGACTGGCCGGCGGGCACGCTGGTGCGGTTCGAGGACGACGGCGACGGTCGGCTCGTCCTCACCCGGGCCACGCACGAGAGGGTCACGCAGGAGGGCGCACAGCCGTGACCAGCCCCTGGGGCGTGCCGCCAGTGACCGACGCCGACTACCAGCGCCGCACCCAGGAGCGGGAGCGAACGAGCGACCCCGGCCCCCGCCGGTCGAGCGAAGTCGAGACCCGCCGCGCGGACGCCGCCGGCCTCGAGGTCCGCAGCGTCACCTTCTGGGTCGGCCGCGCCCTGCTGGACGACGTCAGCGTCACCTTCCCTGCCGGCAAGGTGACGGCCCTCTCCGGCCCGAGCGGCTCGGGCAAGACCACGCTGCTCTCCGTCGCCGGCGGGCTGCTCGAGCCCACGTCGGGCACCGCGACGTACGCCGGCCGGCCGACGTGGACCGGCAGCGGTGATCCGCGTCCAGAGGTGGCGTTCGTGCTGCAGGTCTACGGCCTGGTGCCGATCCTCTCCGCGGGCGAGAACGTGTCGATCGCCCTGCGCGCCCGCGGCGTCGCGCCGGCCGAGGCGGACGACCGTGCCGCCGCGGCCCTCGCCCGCTTCGGCGTCGCCGACCTCACCGACCGGCAGGTCGAGGAGCTCTCCGGCGGCCAGCTGCAGCGCGTCGCCTGTGCCCGCGGCTTCGTGGTGGGGGCCGAGGTGCTGCTGGCCGACGAGCCGACCTCGGAGCTCGACGAGACCAACCGCGCCCTCGTGCTCGCGGAGCTCCACGCGGAGGCCGAGCGGGGATCGGTGGTCGTGGTCGCCACCCACGACCCCGCCGTCGTCGAGGCCTGCGACCTCCACCACGCGCTGGACGAAGGCCGGCTGCGATGACCCGCGTCCTGCGCGGTGCCTGGAGCCGCCGGGGCGCGCTGGGCACGCTGGTCGCGATGACCGCCGTGGTCGTCGGCGGCACGGTGGTGGTGCTCGGCTTCGCCCGAGCAGCCGGCACGTCGGCCCTGCTCACCGCGCCGTTGCTCCTCCTCGGCGCCGTCGCCGTGCCCAGCATCGGCCGCGAGCTGGCCACCGCGCGCCGCGAGGAGATCGGCCTGGCCCGGCTGCGCGGCGTGCACGGGGGACGGCTGTGGCGCTTCCTGCTCGCGGAGCCCCTGCTCGCCGTGGTGCTCGGCACCCTGGCAGGCGCCGGCGTGGGGTGGCTCGCCGGCCGGCTCGTGACGACCGCCTGGCTCGGCGAGGCGGCGCCGATGCTGTGCGGGTCGACGCTGGGCGTGGCGCTGGGCATCGCCGCGGGCGCCCTCGCGCTCGTGATGGTCGGGTCCGCGCTCGCGCTCCGCGAGCCGTTGGCCCTGCAGGTGGCCCCGGCCCGTCGCCCCCGTGCCGCCACGACGGCCGCGCTGTTCCTCGGCGTGCTCGTCATCGTCGGCGCCGGCGTCGCGGCGTACCGCGCCCGCGCCGCCACCACCGCCGAGCCCGACGCGGTGGTGCTCCTGGGCCCGGCGCTGGTCGGCCTGGCCCTCGGCCAGGTCGCCGTCTGGCTGCTTCGGGTGCTCGCGAGGGTGGCCACCGGGCCGACGGCCGCGCGCGGCCTCGCGCCGATGCTCGTGGCCCGCCGGCTCGCCCGCACCGACGACCTCGCCACGCCCGTGCGGCTCGTGGTGGCGGCCGCCGTCGTGGGTGCCCTCGCCCTCACCGGCGCCGTCGCCGTCGGGCGCTGGGCCGACGACCAGGCCCGGCTGGACGCCGGCGCCCCACTCGCCTTCCGCGTCGACGGCGGCGCCGCACAGGCGCTGGCGCTCACGCACCGGCTCGACCCGGAGGGGCGGTGGCTGATGGCCGCGGCGACCGTGCCGAGCGAGGGCCGCCCCGGCGAGCGGCGCGCGTTCGTGGACGCCGCGCGGTACGACGCGGTGGTCGGCGACTTCCTCGACGGCACTCCGGCGGCGGGGGTGGGCCCGGCGGTCGCCGCGCTGGCCACGGAGACGCCGCCCCTGGTCACCGAGGCCGGCGCGCGGGTGATCGAGCTCCACGTGGAGCTGCAGACCCTCTCCGACCTCGCGGCCCCCGGGCGCCTGGTGCTCCACCTGACCTACGTCGCAGGCGGCGACTACACCACCACCGTCAGCCTCCCCGTCCGGGTGGCAGCCGGCGACGGCGTGGTCCGGGCCCGGACCGAGGCGGCCGACTGTGAGGCCGCGTGCTCGGTGACCAGCCTCGCGGTCGAGCGGGGGCCCGGCGACGCGGACCTGCGGGTGCTGCTGCGCAGGGCGGAGCTCGGCGGCCTCGACCTCGCCCGGCAGGCGTGGGTGCCGGGCCCCGACGCCGAGCCCGTCGACGACCTCGACGGCGGCCGGCTCCTCGTCAACCGCCCCGACGGCATGGAGATCGCGCCGGAGCCCGATGCGATCACCACGGTCGTGCCCGAGGCGTCGACCCGGCCGCTCGCGGCGCTCGTGGCCGCCGGCACGGACCCACGAGGGGTGGTCCGCACGCCGGGAGGCGACGAGCGGCCGCTGGCCCGCGTGGCCACGGCCGGCACGCTGCCCCTGGTCGGCTCCGTCGGCACGCTCGCCGACCTCCCGAGCGCCCTCGCCGGGTCTGGCCCCACCGTCTCCACCGGGCAGGTCGCGGTGCTCGCGGCCGCAGGCACGCCCGACGCCCTGGTGGCCGAGCTCACCACCGCCGTGGGCACGCGCCCGCGCACCCCGGCCGACGCCCACCGCGACGTGTGGGCGGCGTCCGGCGCCGACCAGGCCCGTGCCCAGGCGCTGATGGCCGTGGCCGCCGCGCTCGTCGCGCTGCTGGCGCTGGCCGCGGAGGTGGCCCGCCAGCTCCGCGGCTACCGCCACGACGTCGCTGCACTCCGGGTGCTCGGCATCGGGCTCGGCACCGCCCGACGCGCCGGCCGCGCCGAGCTCGCCCTCGTGGCCGGCCTGGTCGTCGTGGCCGTGGTCGCCGGAGGCTGGCTGGCCGCCCGGCTGCTGCTCGCGGGCCTGCCCCTGCTCTCACCGCCCATCGCCTCGACTCCCCTGGACACCTCCCCGGCGGTCGTCTGGCTGCTCGTGCCCGCCGCCCTCGCGGCGGCGGCGGTGCTGCTGGTGGGCGGCCGGGCCCGGGCCGTGCGCGCCTCGGAGACCCGGCCGGCCATCCTCCGGAACGAGGAGGGCTGATGCGACAGCTCCTCGGCGCCGTCCTGCGTGGGCTCAGGGCCCGCGCGCTCCTGACCGCCGGCTCGCTGCTGCTGACCGCGCTCGCCGTGGCCAGCGCGGTGCTCGGGCCCGCCTTCTCCGAGGCGGTCACCGACTCCTTCGTCGTGACCCGGCTCCGGGAGGCGCCCGCGGCCCAGACCGGGCTGGTGCGCCGCCTCCTGCCAGACCCGGGGGTCGCGCCCGGTGATGCGGTGGCGCACGCGACCGACGCCGCCTCCGCGCGCGACATCGGCCCCTGGCAGGCGCCGCAGGCCATCACCGAGTCGCAGTCCTACAGCGCCCTCGGCGGCGAGGCGCTCTTCTGGGGAGTGCCCGGTGCCTGCAAGCGGCTGGAGGTCGTCGGCCGATGCCCCCGCGCACCGGGCGAGGTGCTGATGTTCGGCGTCGACGCCGACCGCGCCGGCGCCGAGGTCGGTGACCGCGTGCGGCTGCTCGCCCCCGAGCCGCCCGCCATCGCAGGGCAGCTGCCCCGGCCGCCGATCGACACGGTCAGGCTGGTCGGCACCTACGCCACGCCGGCCGACGACCGCCACTGGTTCCAGCCCGGCACGCTGAGCAGCGGCCCCGAGCGCCCCGGCCCGCCCTTCGTGCCCTACCGGCCCGCGCCGCTGGTCACCGGGGTCTCCACGTTCGAGGCGTTCCCGCCCGGCGACTGGTGGGTGCGCATCGAGACCCGGCTGGACGTGCCCGCCGACCTGGGCGCCGACGACCTGCAGGCGGCCCGCGCCGCGGCCGCCACCCTGGCCGACCTGGACGAAGCGGTCGACGGCGGCACACTAACGGGTGTGGCCGAGGGCGACCTCAACGACCTGACGGCCATCGAGGAGGAGGTCCGGGCCCAGGAGGGCACCGCCCGCCGGACCATCGCCCCCGCCCTGCTGTCCCTCGTGCTGGTCGCGTTCGCCCTGCTCCTGCGTCTGCTCATGGCAGCCAGCGAGCTGCGCGTCCCCGAGCTCGCCCTGGCGTCGCTGCGGGGAGTCGGCACCCGACGTCTCTGGGCCCTCGGCCTCGCCGAGCCACTCGTCGTACTCACCCTGGCCGCACCCTTCGGCGTCGCCCTCGGACTGGTGGCGCGGGCTGTCCTGACCCGCGCCTGGCTGGTGCCGGGGCTGCCGCTCGCGGTGCCGGCGGTGAGCTGGGTGGCGGTCGCGCTGGTCCTGGCGGGCGCGGTGGCCGTCGCCTGCGTCGCGGTGGGCCTCGTGGTGCGCAGGTCGCTGTCGGCGCAGCTGTCGGGCGTACGCCGCCCGCACCGGTCGCACCGCTGGGCTCTCGTCGCCCAGCTGGTCCTGGTGGCGCTGGCGCTCACCGTGCTGGCCAGCCGGATCGCCGGCGGCCGGCAGGCGGAGCCCGACGCGACCGACCTGGTGCTGCCGGTGCTGCTCGCGGTGGTCGCCGGCCTGGGGGCGACGCGCGTCGCCGCCTGGCTGGCCGCCTGGTGGACCCGCCGCTCGCGCGGTCGCTCGCTGTCGGGCTTCGTGTCCTCGCGGGCGGTCTCCCGCCGGCAGGAGGGCACCCTGGTGATCCTCCCGATCACGGCGGCGGTCGCGGTAGCCGTGTTCTCCGCAGGGGTGCACGACTCCGCCGCGACCTGGCGCGCCAGCGTCGCGGCCACGGTGTCGCCGGCGCACACCACCTGGCACTCGCCGCTGGGGCTGACCGGGACGGTCGCCATGACTCGCCAGCTCGACCCGGAGGGGGAGTGGCTGATGACGGCCGCGTCGGCCGCCCTGCCGGGGGCGGGCTTGGCCGTCGTGGACAGGGACCGCCTGGCGAGCGTGGCGGCGTGGCCGCCGACCTGGAGCCCCGGCCGGTCGGTCGAGGACGTGGTGGACGCGCTCGGGGCCGACGGCCACGTGCCGTCCGTGGCCGGCCGCAGGGTCTCGGTCACCCTCGACAACCAGGTCGCCACGTCGACCGGGCTGACCCTCGAGCTGCGCCTGGGCCAGCAGGGCAGCCGCCTGCGCCGGCTCTACCTCGGGCCCTTCGAGTCCGGCACGTCCACCCTGTCGGCCCGGCTCCGCGACTGCGACGACGGCTGCCCGCTCGAGGGGATGACGCTCGGCGGCAGCGCGGGCACGGCGGCCGTGATGGCCGGCCGGGCGCGGATCCTCGCCCTCGAGGTCGACGGCCGCCGCATCCCGTTCGAGGGTGCTGGCTGGTCGTCGTCGTCCACCGACAGCTCTCGCTCGGCGATCGCCGACATGCAGGTCGGGGAGTCCCTCGACCTCACCTTCGACACCGGCGGCCAGCCCGCCATGGCCCGGCTGACCTCCGGCGGGTTCACCGCGAAGCGTCCCGCCCTGCGCGGGCTGGACGTGGTCGACGACGCACTGCTGCAGTTCGACGGCTCCGCCTACCCTGCCCTCGACGTCCGCGGCCGGCTCGACGGGATGCCGTTCGCCGGTCCGGCGGGCCTGCTGGTCGACCACACGGCGCTGCTGACCGACCGGCCCGTCTATGAGTCGGTGCTGGACACGCGGGTGCTGATGCGCGAGGGCGCGCCCGCTGCGATGCGGGAGGCCCTCGCGGACGCCGGGCTCACCGTGGAGACCACCCTCGCGGCCGAGCGCCGGCTGCTCGACCAGAGCGCCTACGCGCTGGCCCTGCGCCTCTACGGCCTGGTCGCGGTGCTCGTGCTCCTGATGGCGCTCGCCGGCCTGGCCGTCAGCACCGCCGTTCAGCTGCCCGCCCGCCGCCGTGACGCTGCGGCGCTGCGAGTCGTCGGCGTGCCCCGGCGCGCGGTGATGGCGGCGGTGGCGCGCGAGTTCGCCAGCGTGCTCGGGGCGGCGGCGGCGGCAGGGATCGCCGCCGGGGCGCTGGCCCAGTGGGTGGTGCTGCGCTCGCTCACCCTGGGCCACGTCGAGGCGCTCTCGTCACCACGGGTGGTGGCGGCGATCTCGCCGTCCCGGCTGATGGCGCTCGGGGTGATCGCCGTCGTAGCGCTCGGCCTCGCGGCGTACGTCAGCGCCCTGCTCGCCGTGCGCGGCGCCCGGGGAGCGACGCTGCGGGAGAACGCCCGCTGAGGCGCCTCAGGCCCCGTCGAAGCGGAAGCCGACGCCGCGGACGGTGCGGATCCATGAGGTCGTCGAGTGCAGGCGCAGCTTGCGGCGGAGGTTGGCCACGTGCACGTCGACGACGTGGCTGTCGCCGGTGAACTCGGTGTCCCACACCTCGCGGAGCAGCTCACCGCGCGGCACGACGGTGCCCGAGCGGGTGGCCAGGTGGCAGAGCAGGTCGTACTCGGTGCGGGTCAGGTCGACCACGTCGCCGTCGATGGTGACGAGGTGGGCGTTCCGGTCGACGAGGAGGCCGGCGCCGCCGTCGATCACGGCGGGGCTGGCGGGCGAGGCCGCCCGGGTCTGGTCGGGGGCCCCGCGGGGGCGGCGGAAGAGGGCCGCGACGCGGGCCGTCAGCTCGCGGGGGGAGAACGGCTTGGCGATGTAGTCGTCGGCACCGACTTCGAGGCCGATCAGGACGTCGATCTCCTGGGCGCGGGCGGTGAGCATCACGACGTAGCAGTCGCTGGTGTCACGGATCCGCCGGCACACCTCGACGCCGTCCATGCCGGGCAGGGAGAGGTCCAGGGTGACCAGGTCGGGGTTGGTCTCGGCGATGACGGCAAGGGCTTGGGAGCCGTCGGCGACGCGCGTGACGGCGAAGCCGGCGCGGCCCAGCACCTCCGAGACGAGCTCCGCGATCGACGGGTCGTCCTCGACGACCACCGCACGTCGTTCTGCCATCAGCTTCCCCCTGTGTCCTCGTGATCAAACAACGTCCCGAGAACAGCCGCAACACCCAGGCTGAACGCTGATGCCCATCTGCACGACTAACGGTCGATGTCTGCCGGCGTCACGCTCCGTGTCCCCCCGCCGCAAGAAATCCTCGTGACAGTGTCGTAACCACCGCACGCCGTTCGTGGAGAAGATGGTAGGGCCGGAGATGCTGGCCCACCGACACATTGGAGGAATTCATGACGCAGTACCTGCTCTCGGTCCACCAGGCCGAAGGTGACGACATGCCGACCTCGATGGAGGAGCTACAGCCGATCTTCGACGCGGTGGACGCGTTCAACCAGAAGGTGCGGGACGCGGGCGCCTGGGTGTTCGGCGGCGGCCTGCAGGGCATCGAGTCCGCCACCACGGTCGACGGGACCGGCGACGGTGCCCCGGTCGTGACCGACGGTCCCTTCGCCGAGTCCAAGGAGTACCTCGGTGGCTTCTGGATCATCGAGGCCCCCGACCTCGACGCCGCCCTGAAGTGGGCCGCCGAGGGCTCCGCGGCCTGCCGGGGCAAGGTCGAGGTCCGCCCGTTCCAGGAGGAGCCGTCCTGAGCGACCACGACGGACTCCAGGCCGAGCTCACCCGGATCCACCGGGAGGAGTACGGCCGCGTGGTGGCCTCGCTGGCGCGGCGCTTCGGCGACCTCGACCTCGCCGAGGACGCCGCCGGCGAGGCCTTCGTCGCCGCGCTCGAGCGGTGGCCCCAGGACGGCATACCGCCCAACCCTGGTGGCTGGCTGACCACGACGGCGACGCGCAAGGCGCTCGACCGGATCCGTCGCGAGTCGCACCGGGACGCCAAGCACAAGGCGGCCGCGATGCTCCACGACCCCACACCCCCCGAGCCCACCGGCGCGGTGGAGGACGACCGGCTCCGGCTGGTCTTCACCTGCTGCCACCCGGCTCTCGCGCCCGAGGCGCGGGTGGCACTCACCCTCAAGCTCGTCGGCGGCCTCACCGTCGGCGAGATCGCCTCGGCCTTCCTCGTCCAGGAGACGACCATGGGGCAGCGGATCACCCGGGCCAAGCGGAAGATCGCCGACGCCCGCATCCCCTACCGGGTCCCCGAGCGCGAGGACCTGCCCGCCCGTCTCTCCGCGGTCCTTGCGGTCGTCTACCTCGTCTTCAACGAGGGCTATCTCGCCTCCGCCGGCGAGGCGCCGATCCGCGGCGAGCTCTGCGCCGAGGCCATCCGCCTGGGCCGGCTGCTGCGCCAGCTGCTGCCCGAGGAGCCGGAGGTCGCCGGGCTGCTGGCGCTGATGCTGCTCACCGACGCCCGGCGCGACACCCGCGTCGCGGGAGGCGAGCTGGTGACCCTGCCCGACCAGGACCGCGGCCGCTGGGACCGCGAGCTGATCGCCGAGGGCCACGCCCTCGTCCGGGAGTGCCTGGCCCGCAACCGGCCCGGCCACTACCAGCTGCTCGCCGCCATCAACGCCGTGCACACCGACGCCCCCGAGGCCGCCGCCACCGACTGGTCCCAGATCGCCCAGCTCTACGACCAGCTGTACGCCGTGTCCCCGACGCCGGTCGTCGCGCTCAACCGGGCGGTCGCGGTCGCCGAGCTCGACGGGCCCGAGGTCGCCCTCGCGCTCGTCGACCGCCTCGACCTCTCGTCGTACCACGCCTGGCACGCCACGCGGGCCGACCTGCTGCGCCGGCTGGGTCGCAGCGAGGAGGCCAAGGCGGCCTACGACGCGGCGATCGCGGCGACCGACAACCCGGCCGAGCGCGCCTGGCTCTCCCGCCGCCGCTCCCAGCTGGGCTAGCCCGGCTGGACTACCCCGGCGATCGGGCAGAGGTCAGAGACGGATCGCCCGGTTGACCCAGCTGGAGGTGACGACCATCCCGACCTTCTCGTAGAGCGGCAACGCACCGGTGCGGGAGTCGGTGGCCAGCTCCGAGACGGTGGCACCGTGCTCGCGGGCGAGGGCGAACGCGTCGACGAGCAGGGCCTGCGCGAGGCCGCGGCCGCGCTGGTCCTTCCGTACGCCGAGGCGCGCGATGTAGGCGGTCGGCAGCGCGAGCTGCACGATCGCCGCGCCGACGACGACACCGCCGGCGTCCTTGACGACGCGGATGTTCCACGGCTCGAAGCCCGGGCGACCCATCACCTGGGCGGCGAAGTCCTCCCACGGCTCGCGGTCGCGCTCGGACCACTCCAGGAAGGCGTCCTCGAGGACCTCGTGCGCCGCCGGCCGGTCGGCCTCGCCCGCTTCGCCGACGGTGTAGCCCGAGGGCAGCTCGCGCGGCTGGATCTCGAAGCCGTCGGGCAGCTGCAGCACCCAGCTGTTCCAGCGCACCTCGAAGCCCAGCGCCTCCAGCAGCCGGTCGCCCGCGGAGCCCACAGGCACCGGCATCCCGACGATGCTCGAGCCGTGGCGGCGTCCGCAGTCCTGCAGCCAGGCGGCGAGCCAGGTGCCGATGCCACGCCCGCGGTAAGCGGGCAGCACGGCGGTGTCCGCGCGGTCGGCGCCCGCCAGCTCGGCGTACGCCACCATCAGCTCGCCGTCGAAGACGGCGACGCTGCGGGCGGACTGGTCGTGGCTGGGCTTGGCCCAGTCGCAGATCAGGTCGGCTTCCTCGATGAAGGCCTCGCCGATGTCCTCGACCTCCTGGGCCGCCATCAGCTCGTAGACGGCCCGCGAGTCCGCGCGGGTGAGCGGGCGGGTGGTGAGGCCCTCGGGGAGCGGGACGCCGAGATCGGGACGGCTCTGCATGGTCACCCGAGGATGGTGCGCCCTGGACGCCCGTCCTGTCCTCGAATTTTCGATCGGTGACGCACGTCGCCGCGTCCGCGAATCCACGCACGGGCGGGCGGAGCACTACCGTGGACGCGTGCAAGACGACTCCGCGCCCGACCTGACCGCCATGACCTTCGACGGGCTGGGGCTCACGCCCGAGGTGCTCAAGGTGCTCTCGGACGTCGGCTACGAGACCCCGTCCGCCATCCAGGCACAGACGATCCCGCCACTCCTCGAGGGCCGGCACGTCGTCGGCCTCGCCCAGACCGGCACCGGCAAGACCGCGGCGTTCGCGCTGCCGATCCTGTCTCAGCTCGACACCTCCCAAAAGACGCCGCAGGCGCTCGTGCTCGCGCCCACCCGCGAGCTCGCCCTCCAGGTCTCCGAGGCCTTCGAGCGGTACGCCGCGCGGATGCGTGGCGTGCACGTGCTCCCGATCTACGGCGGCCAGGGCTACGGCGTGCAACTGTCGGCGCTGCGCCGCGGCGTACACGTCGTCGTCGGCACGCCCGGCCGGATCATGGACCACCTGGAGAAGGGCACGCTCGACCTGAGCGAGCTGCGCTTCCTGGTGCTCGACGAGGCCGACGAGATGCTCAACATGGGGTTCGCCGAGGACGTCGAGACCATCCTCGCCGACACCCCCGACACCAAGCAGGTCGCGCTGTTCTCGGCGACCATGCCCAGGCAGATCCGGCGGCTGGCGGAGAAATACCTCACCGACCCGGTCGAGATCATCGTCAAGGGCAAGACCCAGACGTCGGCCAACATCACGCAGCGCTACCTGATCGTGTCCTACCCGCAGAAGGTGGACGCGCTCACCCGCATCCTCGAGGTCGAGAACTTCGAGGCGATGATCGTCTTCGTCCGCACCAAGAACGAGACCGAGACGCTGGCCGAGAAGCTGCGCGCCCGCGGCTACTCCGCGATGGCGATCAACGGCGACGTGCCCCAGGCCGTGCGCGAGCGCACCGTCAACCAGCTCAAGGCGGGGAAGCTCGACATCCTGGTCGCCACCGACGTGGCCGCCCGCGGTCTCGACGTCGAGCGGATCAGCCATGTCGTCAACTACGACATCCCCACCGACACCGAGTCCTACGTGCACCGCATCGGCCGCACCGGCCGGGCCGGCCGCAAGGGTGACTCCATCGCCTTCGTCACTCCGCGCGAGCGCCACCTGCTGCGCGCCATCGAGAAGGCGAACCGTCAGCCGCTGACCCAGATGCAGATGCCCACCGTCGAGGACGTCAACGTCACCCGGCTCTCGCGCTTCGACGACGCGATCACGGCGGCGCTCGCCTCGGGCGAGAAGGTCGAGATGTTCCGCGACATCGTCGCCCACTACGTCGCCGAGCACGACGTGCCCGAGCTCGACGTCGCCGCGGCGCTTGCCGTGGTGGCGCAGCGCGACGAGCCGCTGCTCCTCGACGCCTCTGCCGACCGGCCGGCCGCGCGCGACTTCGACGACCGCGCCGCCGGCAAGCAGCGCCCCGAGCGCAAGCAGCGCGGGCGCAGCGACGTCCCGATGGCGACCTACCGCATCGCCGTCGGCAAGCGCCACAAGGTCGAGCCGCGCCAGATCGTCGGGGCGCTCGCCAACGAGGGCGGCCTGGGCCGCGCCGACTTCGGCCACATCGACATCAAGCCCGACTTCTCGCTCGTCGAGCTGCCGGCCCAGCTGCCGACGGGCACCCTGGACCGCCTCGCCGGCACCCGGATCTCCGGCAAGCTGATCGAGATCCGCCCTGACGCCGGGCCGCCGCGCCGGAGCAGCTACGCCGGCGCGAAGAAGCCGCGCGAGCGCTCCTGACCGCTGTCAGCGCAACGTAGAAGCCCCGCCAGCACAGGTGCTGGCGGGGCTCCTGCTACCCGGCGGGAAGGGTGAACGTGGGCTCAGGCGTTGCGGATCGCCGAGATGTCGAACTCGAGCTTGATCTTCTCGGAGACGAGCACGCCGCCGGTCTCGAGCGCGGCGTTCCAGCTCAGGCCCCAGTCCTTGCGGTTGACGGCGGTCTCGCCCTCGAAGCCGACGCGGGTGTTGCCGAACGGGTCCTTGGCGGAGCCGGTCTGCTCGAAGACGACGGTGACGGGCTTGGTCACGTCCTTGATCGTGAGGTCGCCGGTGATCGTCCACTCGTCACCGTCCCGGGCGACGTCGGTGGAGACGAAGCGCATCGTCGGGTAGGTCTCGGCGTCGAAGAAGTCGCCGGACTTGAGGTGGCCGTCGCGGTCGGCGTTGCGGGTGTCGACGGACGCGACCTGGATGGTCAGGTCGACCTTCGACGCCGACGGGTTGGCCGCGTCGATCTGGGCGGTGCCCTCGAAGTCGGCGAACTGGCCGCGCACCTTGGTCACCATCGCGTGGCGGGCGACGAACCCGATGCGGCTGTGGGCCACGTCGAGGGTGTAGTCGCCGGAGATGTCGTCGAGGACGGTGGTGGGCGTGTCGAACTGCTGGTCGGTGGTCATGGGACTCCTCATGGTGGGTACGGGGTCGTTCAGGATTCAACCACTTGAACGTGGCGGCTTCCAGATCCATTCCCACCCAGCGAGAAATGCGGACGAGCCGCACCCCGGTGGGATGCGGCTCGTCCGAGGAAGACTTCCCCGTGGGGCTCTCTGGCCTCGTCAGGCGGCGTGGGGCTGTCGCGCCGCGCACGGCGTGGCCCAGCGTGCCTCCATGTGGGTGCGCCCGGACTCATCCGTGACGGAAACCCAGGTGCAGACGAGCTCGTTGGTCTTCTGGTCCCTCATGTGACACCTCCTGTTCACCTTCCGTTCACCCAAGGTAACACGTCCCCACGACGGCGCCACCGGATCGCCCAAATCAACGCCGATGCTCCACTCGCGGGGTCGCTCGCGGCTTGGCATCGGGGGCTCGCTCCACCTGTGAGACGGAGCGTGGCTCGGATCGCTGTCACACCAGCACCGAAAGCCTCGCAAGGTCACACCAGCCACAGAGACGAACGAGCTCCTTGCTGCATGGGGTCAGCAAGGAGCTCGTTGCCGAAATCGTGACAGGTGGGTGCAGCGGTGTCCGCAGATCGCGACAACTCGTCGGCAAAGAGTCTGGGACGCCTGTCACTATGGCTGCATGGGCGACTTCCGCGACCAGCTCTTCATCGACGGCGAGTGGCGAGAGGCGGCCGACGGCCGGCGCTTCGCGGTCGAGGACCCCGCAGACGGTACGACGCTCGCCGAGGTCGCCGACGCCGGCGAGACCGACGCGCACGACGCCCTGGAGGCGGCCGTCGCGGCGCAGGCCGGGTGGGCCGCGACCGCGCCGCGCGAGCGCGGCGAGCTGCTCCGCGCGGCGTACGCGGCCGTCGTCGCCCGGGCGGACGAGTTCGCGCGCGTGATCAGCCTGGAGATGGGCAAGCCGCTGGTGGAGGCGAAGGGCGAGGTGACCTACGGCGCCGAGTTCCTCCGGTGGTTCTCCGAGGAGGCGGTCCGCATCGACGGCCGCTGGCTGGTCGCTCCCGACGGGAAGAGCCGGCTGCTCACCGTGAAGAAGCCGGTCGGGCCATGCCTGTTCGTGACGCCGTGGAACTTCCCGATCGCGATGGGCACCCGCAAGATCGGCCCGGCGCTCGCTGCCGGCTGCACGATGGTGGTCAAGCCCGCGTCGCAGACGCCGCTCACCATGCTGCTCCTCGCCGACGTGCTCCACGAGGTCGGTGTGCCGCACGGCGTCGTCAACGTGATCACGTCGAGCGACTCCTCGGGCGTCGTGAAGACGCTGATGGGCGACGACCGGCTCCGGAAGGTGAGCTTCACCGGGTCGACCGAGGTGGGCCGGATCCTGGTGCGCCAGTCCGCCGACAACCTCCAGCGGGTGAGCATGGAGCTGGGTGGCAACGCGCCGTTCGTGGTCTTCGAGGACGCCGACCTCGACGCCGCCGTGGACGGCGCGATGATCGCCAAGATGCGCAACATGGGCGAGGCGTGCACGGCCGCCAACCGGTTCCTGGTGCACGAGAAGGTTGCCCCGCAGTTCTCCGCCCGGTTGGCCGAGCGGATGGCGGCGCTCAGCGTCGGCCGCGGCCAGGACGACGGCGTCGACGTCGGTCCGCTGGTCGACGCGGACGCGGTCGAGTCGGTGGGCCAGCTGGTCACCGACGCCGTCCACGACGGCGCGCGGCTGCTCACCGGGGGCGCTCCGGTCGACGGGCCCGGCCACTTCTACTCCCCGACCGTCCTGGTCGACGTGCCGCCGGAGGCCCAGATCAACAAGGAGGAGATCTTCGGCCCGGTCGCACCGGTCACCACGTTCACCGACGAGGACGAGGCGATCGCCTCGGCCAACTCCACCGACTACGGCCTCGTCGCCTACGTCTGGACCCGCGACCTGGGCCGCACCATCAGGCTCTCCGAGTCGCTGGCCTTCGGCATGGTCGGCGTCAACACCGGCCTGGTCTCCAACCCCGCCGCTCCGTTCGGTGGGGTGAAGGCCAGCGGCTTCGGCCGCGAGGGCGGCTTCGAGGGGATCGAGGAATACCTCGACCTCACCTACGTCTCCCTGCCCGGGGGATAGTCCGCGACGATCGGACACCTCCCGGGCTCGTGAGAGGTCCGAACGTCACGGACTACCCCGAGGAGTGGGCCGAAGCGAGGTCGAGGGCCCGCTCGGCGAGGGGAAGGGCCACCTCGCGGTCGGCGGGCACCAGCCCGACGCGCGTACGCCGGTCCAGCAGGTCGCCGACGTCGTGCGCGCCCTCGTGGGTGACCCCGAAGACGAGCTCGGCGAGCGTGACTGGCACCTGGTCGGACGCCGGCGCCAGGAGGACGTCGTCGGACAGCCCGGTCACGGTGCGGGCGTCGTCGAGCACCAGCGCGGCGTCGGTGCCGAAGCGGCGTACGAGCCGGGCCGGCTGCTCCAGGCGGGCGAGCTCGGTGCGGGGGGCGGCCCCCAGCAGCGGCGTCGACGCCGTGACGCACGGGGAGGACGTGAGGGCGAGCGCGTCGACGGTGTCCTGCGCCATCCGCCGGTAGGTCGTCAGCTTGCCGCCGACGATCGTCGTGACGCCGGTCCTGCTCGTGAGCACCGCGTGCTGGCGGGAGAGGTCGGCCGTGCTGTCGGTGGCCCCGGGCACCTGGAGGAGGGGGCGCAGGCCGGCAAAGGCGCCGACGACGTCGCGGCGGCGCAGGGGCCGGGCGAAGGCAGCGGCCACGACGTCGAGCAGGAAGCCGATCTCGCCCTCTGACGGCGTCGGCACGTCCTCGACCGCGTCGACCTCCTCGTCGGTGAGCCCGACGTAGATCGTGCCGTCGGGCTGCGGGAGCACCATCACGTAGCGGTTGGCCTCTCCCGGGATCGGCGCGGTGACCGTGGCGCGCAGGCCGGGGAGGCTGTCGGCGCGCAGCACCAGGTGGGTGCCGCGGCTCGGCCGCAGGGTGATCTCGTCCACGAGGTCGCCGGCCCAGACGCCCGCGGCGTTGACGACGGCGGCCGCGGTCACGGTCGACATGGCGGAAGTGAGCTGGTCGCGCAGCAGTACGCCGCCGCCGGTGGCCGACAGGACGCTGGCCCTGTTGCGGACGTGGGCGCCGTGCGCGGCGGCCGTGCGGGCCACCGTGGTCACCAGTCGGGCGTCGTCTTCGAGCTGGCCGTCCCAGCCGAGCAGGCCGCCGCGGAGACCGTCGGCGCGCAGGCCGGGTGCGAGCGCCAGCGCCTCCGCAGCGGAGACCTTGCGCGGGGCGGGCAGGGTGCCGCGCGACGTGCGGGCCGTGCGCCGGAGCACGTCACCGGCCGCGAGCCCGGCGCGGGCGAGGCCCGCCTGGAGCGGCGTCACGCTGGACATCAGGGGCACCAGCATCGGCATCGCCCGGGTGAGGTGGGGCGCCGTGACCTCCATCAGGATGCCGCGCTCGACGGCGCTCTCGTGGGCGACGCCGACCTGGCCCCTGGCGAGGTAGCGCAGGCCGCCGTGCACGAGCTTGGACGACCAGCGCGAGGTGCCGAAGGCGAGGTCGTGGGCGTCGACGGCGAGCACCGACAGGCCGCGCGTCACGGCGTCGAGGGCGACGCCGGCGCCGGTGATGCCGAGGCCGATGACGACGACGTCCACGTGGGTCGGGGCGCCGGCCAGGCCGGGTGTGATCCGGGTGCTGGGGAGGCTCATCGGGCGAGGAACCTCCGCACCAGCTCGCGCAGCTCGGCGTCCAGGTCGTCCTCGCTCACGTGGTCGTCGAGCATGGTCTGGGACGAGAGCACGGCGCCGTGGAGGGCGAGCACGAGCGTGCGCGCCATCACGACCGGGTCGCCGTCGCGGAGCACGCCGGCCTCCTGGCCCTTCCGGATCGCGGCGGCGAAGAGGACGAGGATCGCCTCCTGCGACCGGCCGCGCCGCGAGAGCAGGTAGGGGAGCAGGAGCTCGGGGTCGAGCTCGACGATGCGCGTGAAGAGCTCGTTGTCCCGGAGTGCGTGCACCGTGCGCACCACCCGGTCGGCGAGGTCACCACCCTCGTCCCCCGTGGCGCTCGCGGCCACGACCGAACCCCACTCCCGGGTCATCAGGTCGCCCAGCAGGCGCGACATGTCCGGCCAGGCGCGGTAGATGGTCATCCGGGATACGCCCGCCCGGCGGGCGACCTCGGTGAGCGTCGTACGCCGCCAGCCGACGTCGAGGATGCAGGCGCGCGCGGCATCGAGGTAGCCGTCCAGGCGCAGGTCCTCCGGCGTCTTCGGCGGCGCACCGGAGCCGTTGTGACGAAGTGACGCCATATGTCACACTGTAACACATGACCATCGAGATGCACCCCCAGCGCTGGGGCGACCCGGGCGCCGCGACCACCCTCGACGAGAGCGCCCGGGCCCTGGTCGACCTCGCCTTCGGGCTCACCGAGACGCCGGCCGTCAGCGGCGCGACGCCGCCGGTCACCCGCCTCCCCGAGGAGCTGCTGGCCGGCCTGCGCGGGATCGTCGGCGAGGAGCACGTCCTCACCGACGACGACACCCGGGCGCTGCGCACCCGCGGCAAGTCCACCCCCGACCTGCTCAAGGCCCGGGCCGGCGACCTCGCCGACGCCCCCGACGCGGTCGTCCGCCCACGCACCCCCGCCGAGGTCGAGCGGCTGCTCGCCTTCGCGGTCGAGCACCACGTCGCCGTGGTGCCCTTCGGTGGCGGCACCTCGGTGACCGGCGGCCTCGCCGCGCAGCGCGACGGCTACGCCGGGCTGGTCAGCCTCGACCTGGTCCGGATGAAGCGCCTGCTCGCCGTCGACCCGGTCTCGATGACCGCGACCCTCGAGCCAGGGCTGCGCGGCCCCGAGGCCGAGGCACTGCTCGCCGAGCAGGGCCTGACGCTGGGCCACTTCCCGCAGTCCTTCGAGTTCGCCACCATCGGCGGCTTCGCGGCGACCCGCTCCAGCGGCCAGTCGAGCGCGGGCTACGGCCGCTTCGACTCGCTCGTCGTCGGCCTCACCGCGGCGACGCCGACCGGCACGGTCACCCTCGGCACGGCCCCGGCCAACGCCGCCGGCCCCGACCTCCGCCAGCTGCTCCTCGGCTCCGAGGGCGCCTTCGGCGTGATCACCGCGGTGACCGTGCGCGTCCGCAGGACCCCGGCCGTCAAGCGGTACGACGGGTGGCGCTGGCCGTCCTTCGAGGCCGGCGCCGACGCGATGCGGACGCTGGCGCAGGCCGGCCTGCTGCCGACCGTGCTCCGGCTCTCCGACGAGGCCGAGACCGCGATCAACCTCGCCGACCCCGACGGCATCGGCTCCGAGAGCAGCACGGGCTGCCTGATGATCGTCGGCCACGAGGGCACCGCCGAGCTGGTCGAGGCCCGCCGGGCCGCGGTGGCCGGCGTGCTCGAGGGCCTCGGGGGCACCTGCGTCGGGGAGGAGGCGGGACAGAAGTGGGCCCACGGCCGCTTCGCCGCGCCGTACCTCCGCGACGCCCTGCTCGACGTCGGCGTGCTCGTCGAGACCCTGGAGACCGCGACGTTCTGGTCCAACCGCGAGCGGCTCTACGCCGGCGTGAAGCAGGCGCTGGAGTCGTCGCTGGAGGGCGCGATGGTGCTCTGCCACATCTCGCACGTCTACGAGACCGGCTGCTCGCTCTACTTCACGGTGGCGGCCAAGGAGGCCGCCGACCCGCTGGCGCAGTGGCAGGCTGCGAAGGCCGCCGCGAGCGACGCGATGGTCGCCGCCGGCGCCACCATCACCCACCACCACGCGGTCGGCACCGACCACAAGCCGTGGTTCGCCGAGGAGATCGGGCCGGTCGGGGTGCGCGTGCTGCGCGCCGTCAAGGCCGAGCTGGACCCGACCGGTGTGCTCAACCCCGGAGTGCTGATCCCATGAGCGCACGCAGCTTCGCGCTCCTCGTCAACCCCGCCTCCGGAGGTGGCGCCGCGCCCGAGGCCGTCGTGCCGGTCGCCCGCCACCTGCGCGACCGCGGCGCCTCCGTGGAGGTGACCTACTCGCCCGGACCGCAGGCCACCCGGCGGCTGGTGGCCGAGGCGGTGGACCGCGGCGAGGTGGTCGTCTCGATGGGCGGCGACGGGATGCTCTCCTCGCTCGCCGGCGAGGTCGCCCGCGCCGGCGGCACCCTCGGCATCCTGCCGGCCGGCCGCGGCAACGACTTCGCCCGGATGCTCGCGATCCCCGCCGACCCGCAGGCCCAGGCGGAGCTCCTGCTCACCGGGACGGTCAGCCCCGTGGACCTGCTGGCCTACGGCGGCCGGCTCGTCGCCGGCTCCGTCTACGCCGGCGTCGACGCCCGCGCGTCCGAGCTCGTCGACCGCGCCCATTGGCTGCCCGTGCGGCTGCAGTATCCCTACGCCGCCGTCCGCGCGCTCGCGACGTTCTCCCCGGCGCGCTGCCGGGTGAGCGTCGACGACACGACCCGGGACTACGAGGCCGCCACGGTCGTCGTCGCCAACTCGGCCTACTACGGCAAGGGCATGCGCATCGCCCCCGACGCCCGCGTCGACGACGGGCTGCTCGACGTGGTGGTCATCGAGGCAGCCTCCAGGCGCAGGCTGATCCGCTCGCTGCCGCAGGTGTACGACGGCACGCACACCTCGCTGCCGCAGGTGCACGTCCTGCGGGGTGCCCGGGTCGAGCTGTCGGCGACCACGCAGGTGGCCGTCGGAGCGGACGGCGAGCAGCTCGGCGTCCTGCCCGGACCCGACGCGCCGGCCGTCGTGGAGGTGCGTCCGGGGATGCTGCGCGTCATCCGCTGACGGGTCGGCGAGGATGGGGCCATGCACCCAGGCCTCACCCACGAGCCGGCCCGGCTCGGCCGGCGAGCCGTGGCCCGCCTGGTCGAGCTCGCGCTGGCGGCCGTGCTCTATGCCGCCGTCGCGCTCGTGGCCGTCCAGCTCGGCCGGACGGGGTCTGGCCCGCTCGCGCTCGGCGTGGTGGTGGCGGCGGTGCTCGTCCACCTGGTCGCCACGGTGGGCTGCCTCCTCGCCAGGGCGGCGTTGCCCGGCCAGCTGATCCTGGGCCTGGAGCACGTCGACCCCGATGACGGGCAGCGGGCCGGCCGGCGCGCCCTCCTGAAGTACGTCGTGGAGGGCGCGGTCACGGCGATCACCTTCGGCGCGGCGGTCATCGTGGTCGCGTTCACCGTCCGCCCGCCCGACCACCGGAGCTGGTTCGACAAGGTGGCCGGCGTCGCGCTGGTCGACCTCCGCCGTCCGCGTACGGGGATCAGCGGAAGGACCACACCAGGAGCTCGGTGGGCTCCGTCGCCCTGATCGGCAGCTCGGGCTCGTCGGTGAGCCGCGCCGCGTCGCCGGCGCGGAGGGTCTCGACTTCGCTCGACCAGCCGACCCCGCTCGACCCGCCGGGGAGCTCGACGGCTCCCGTCGCCGCGAAGACGTGGACGAGCGGGGCGTCGGGCAGCGCGACCTCGTCCCCCGGCGCCAGCCGTGCGACGTGCAGCGTCGCGGCGGCCGTGCGGATCGGCAGGCCGCCGGCACCTGCCACGGGGACAAGCGCGCCCGCGGGCAGCTCGGTGTCGTCGAGGTAGTACGCCGGGGCGCCGCCCGGCTCGTCGGGCCGGACCCAGACCTGCACGAACCGCGTCGGCCCGGCCGCCATGTCCGCGAGCTCGCTGTGCCGCACTCCCGAGCCCGCCGAGAGCACCTGCACCTGACCCGGGGCGACGACGCGCGTCGTACCGGACGAGTCCGTGTGCACCAGCGCCCCGGAGAGGACCCAGGTGACGATCTCCAGGTCGGTGTGCGGATGGTCGGGGTAGCCGCCGCCGGCCGCCAGCAGGTCGTCGTTGTGGCAGACCATCGGGCCGAAGCCGAGGTTGGCCGGGTCGTAGTGCTCGCCGAACGAGAAGGAGTGCCGGGTGACCCGGTCCCCGGTCTTCGTGGTGAACCTGCCCGATCCGGCATACAGAGCCCGTGCCATGCGCCTATCTTTGCCCAGTGACCAGCCAGCCGACGGGGGCGCCACTGACACTCCCGCCGGGGTTCCGCTTCGGCACGACCGCGGCCGCCTACTGCGTGGAAGGGGCCGCGGAGGCGGACGGTCGCGGCCCGAGCATCTGGGACACGTTCACCCAGCAGCCCGGACGGGTCGTGGACGGGAGCAGCGGCGCCGTGGCGGCCGATCAGTACCACCGCCTCGACGAGGACGTGGTCCTCCTCAAGGGACTCGGCGTGCAGGCGCACAAGTTCTCCGTGAGCTGGCCGCGCGTCCTTCCTGAGGGACGAGGCCCGGTCAACGCCAAGGGCCTCGACTACTACGACCGGCTCGTCGACCGGCTGCTCGCGCACGGCATCGAGCCGATGGCCACGCTCTACCACTGGGACCTGCCGCAGGCGCTCGAGGATGACGGCGGCTGGCTCAACCGCGGCACCGTCGACGCGTTCGCCCAGTACGCCGAGGTGGTGGCCGAGCGGCTGGCTGACCGGGTCGCGCACTGGATCCCCGTCCACGAGCCCGGCATCGCCGCCTCCCTCGGCTACGGCAACGGCACGCACGCCCCGGGCCGGCGGCTGTTCTTCGACTCGCTCGTGGCCTCGCACCACCTCCTGCTCGCCCACGGGCGCGGCGCGATCGCGCTGCGGGCGGCGGGTGCCGTCAGCGTGGGCTGTGCCAACAACCACAACCCGATCTGGCCTGCGTCGCAGAGCGACGCCGACGTGGGCGCGGCCAAGTTCTTCGACACACTGTGGAACGGGCTCTACATCGAGCCCACGCTGCTGGGCCGGTTCCCCGACGACGTGGCGCCGATGATGGCGGACATCGCCGAGCCGGGCGACCTGGTGACCATCCGCCAGCCCCTCGACTTCTACGGCGTCAACTACTACTTCCCGATGCGCCTCGGCGCCGCCCCCGAGGACGCCGAGCTGCCCTTCGAGCTGCGCGAGGTCCTCGGCTACCCGCTCACCGACCTGGGTCGCCCCGTCGTACCCGACGCCCTGCGGGAGTGGCTGATCATGTTCCGCGCCCGCTATCGGGCCGCCCTGCCGCCGCTCGTCCTCACCGAGACGGGATGTGCCGACAACACCGAGCCCGGCCCGGACGGGACTGTCGACGACCAGCGGAGGATCGACTTCCTCGCCGCCCACCTCGGCGCCGTGCAGGAGGCGATCGCGCGCGGCGTCGACGTGCGCGGCTTCTACTGCTGGTCCCTGCTGGACGGCTTCGAGTGGATCGAGGGCCTCACCCAGCGGTTCGGTCTCGTGCACGTGGACCACGAGACGCTCGTCCGCACTCCGAAGCGCTCCTACCAGTGGTACGCCGACGTGATCGCCGCCCAGGCCCGCGCTGCTGGATAGGGTGGCCCGCATGAGCACCCGCCGGATCGTCTTCGTCGTCGGGTCCGGCCGCAGTGGCACGAGCACGATGGCGGGCACGCTCCAGACGCTGGGGCTGCACGTGCCGCAGCCGGAGGTCGCCGCCGACGCCACCAACCCCAAGGGCTTCGGCGAGTCGCAGTGGGTGGTCGACCTCCACCACGAGCTGCTCCGCCGCTCCGGCGTCCAGGTCTCCGACGCCCGGCCGCGCGCCTGGCTCGACGCCGGCAAGCTCTCGGCCGACCACGGCGTCCGCGAGCGGGTGACCGCCTGGCTGGAGGAGCAGTTCGCCGTGGCCGACGAGCTCGTCGTCAAGGATCCGCGCGAGGCGTGGTTCCTCGGCCTGTGGCGGGCGTGCGCCGCCCGCTGCGACGCGGAGGCGTCGTACGTCACGATGCTGCGGCCCGTCACCGAGGTGGTCGGGAGCAAGCAGAAGTACTACGACACCGCGCAGGGCGGCATCACCCGCACCGCGGCCTGGGTCAACATGATGCTCGGCACCGAGCGGGCCACCCGCGGCGAGCCGCGCCGCTTCGTCCGCTTCGCCGACCTGCTGGCCGACTGGACGCAGCCGGTCTTCGGCCTCGGCGAGGCGTTCGACCTGCACGCCGTGAAGACCGCGATGGCCGTCGACATCGCCAAGGTGCACTCCTTCATCGATCCCACGTTGCGCCGGGTCACGCTCACCTGGGACGACGTGCAGGTGCCCGCCCGGCTGCGCGAGCTCGCCCAGGAGACCTGGGACGTGCTCGACTCACTCGCCGACGAGGGCGGCGACAACGAGAAGGCCCACGAGGTGTGCGACCAGCTGCGCGCCGCCTACGCCGAGCAGTACGCCGAGGCGGAGGCGTTCGTTGCCTCCACGACCCTGGCCGCGCGGCGGACCGGCGCGGCCGAGGCACGCGCCGAGCTGGCCCGGGCCGGCGAGGCCGGGGGCCGGCGGGCCGTCGACCGCGTGCCCCACGCCGTACGCGCGATGGTGCCGGCCTCGACCCGGCAGAAGCTGCGCAAGGCCCTGGAACGGCGGGAGCGCTGACGTGGTCGACATCCCCTCGCTGGAGGGCCTGTCGGACTACGACGTCACCTGGCCGTGGACGTCGGGGGAGGCGCTGGCGCCCGGCCTGACGTGCGTCTTCCGGGTGCGCAACGAGGCGCGCAACCTGCCGTGGGTGCTCCCGCCGATCCTCTCGGCCGTCCAGCACGTGCTGGTCGTCGACAACGGTTCCGACGACGGGACGCCGGAGGTCGCGCAGCGGGTGGCGGAGCAGTGCGGCGCGAGCGACCGGTTCACGCTGCTGCACTATCCCCACGCGGTGGCGCGCGCCGGGTCGGAGCACCTCGCCACGCCGGCGACGAGCGTCCACTCGCTCACCCACTTCTACAACTGGTGCTTCTCCCACGTCCGCACGACCTACTCGATGAAGTGGGACGGCGACATGGTGCTCACCCCCGAGGGCGCCAGCATCCTGCGCGACCTCTCGTGGCAGCTGCAGCCGACGCGCACGGTGGTGGCGATGCCGCGCCACCCGCTCACCGTGGTCGACGAGTCGACCGGCTGGCTCGACCTGTCGCTGCGCTTCCTCGAGCCGTGGGTCTATCCGATGGGACCGGACACGACGTTCGTGAAGGCCTTCGACTGGGAGCTGCGCGAGCAGCCGGCCTCGGCCGAGCGGCTGGTCCTGCAGCAGGGCCTGGTCGTCGAGGTGAAGTGGCTCGACGCCGACGAATACGCCCACTGGCGGCGCGACGGCGTCGACTTCACCAACACGCGGCTCTACCGCAAGCTGCGGGAGTTCGAGGTCGACGAGGCCATCCGCACCGGCCGCGCCGAGCAGCTGGGCGGACTGGTGCGCGTGGACGCGCCGGCCGGGGAGCACGTCATCGACTACGTCACCCGCACCTGGCTCCGCCAGCAGCCGCGCCCCCTGGTCACGCACTCGCTCCCGGCCGCACTCCGCGAGAGGCGGCCGCGATGACGCATCCGCTGCACGGCTTCACCGCCCCCGAGCCGATCCTGGTGCTCGCCGACGCGGGAGCCCCGCCGCCCCCCTTCGGGGAGGTGGTCGAGGTCGCCTCGCTGAACGGCTCTCCGGTCAAGCGCGGCCAGAAGTCGGTGCTGCTCGTCACCGCCGACCGCGCCTCGCTGCGCCGGCTCGCGTCCGCCCTCCCACGCCTCGGCCAGGTGCGCGTCGTCGCCTGCTGGCTGCACGCCGCGACCTCGCCGCTCGTCGTCGCGCCCCGCCCCGAGTGGCCGGCGCTCACGTCCGCCATGGCGCGCGAGGCCGACCAGGGCGTGCTGACCGTGCTGCGCTTCGCCGCGCCGGTGCCCGCCCACCAGGTGCTGGCCGAGATGGCGCGGCAGGCCGTCCCGGCTCCGCTGGCCGCCGGGTCGGTCGGCCATGGCGGCCTCGTCGCGTCGTACGCCGGCCGCCCGGCCGCCGCGGGCCTCGACCCGCGTGCCGTGCTGCTCGGCGACGCCGCCGACGCGGGTGACTCCGAGCGCGATGTTCCCCCCGACGTGGTGGTAGTCCGTGACGATCGGACCCTCGCCGAGGGGTCTGTCGGGGTCCCTTCGTCACGGACTATCCCGGCGCACCACGTGATCGGTAGGGCGCCGACCGTGGTGACCGAGCCCGGCGTCGAGCCGGTCGACGAGCTGGTGGTCAACCCGCGCGGCTGGCGCAAGGACTGGGAGCAGCCGGTGGCCGACGCCGCCGGGCTCGGCCTCGGCGACACCCTGCGCGAGGCCGACCTGCCGCGCCTGCGCGCACTCCAGGGCGTCGCGGTGCGGCTCGGCGAGACCCCGAGCCGGCTGGTCGCGGCCCTGGCGATGAGCGGTGTGCCCCTCCTCGCCGAGGGCGACGACCCGCGCCTGGCCGACACGCTCCGCAAGGCGCTCGCGGAGCGGCCCGACCTCGACGACCCGCTGGCCCGGGAGGAGCACAGCGTGACGACCCGCCGGGCCGCGCTGCGTGCGCACTCGACCCTCGCCTGGCGAGAGTCCCTGGCGGCGCAGGCAGGCGTGCGGTTCGTGGCGCAGCCGAAGGTCAGCGTGCTGCTGGCGACGGTGCGGCCCCACCAGCTCGACTTCGCGCTGCGGCAGATCGCGAGGCAGCGCGACGCCGACCTCGAGCTGGTGGTCTCGACCCACGGCTTCGCCGCCGACCCCGCGCACGTGCGCGCCGCCCTCGGCGACCGGCCGTTCACGCTGCTCGACCACCCGGCCGACGCGTTCTTCGGCGACGTCCTCGACGCCGCCGCCAGCGCGGCGACGGGCGACGTGCTGCTCAAGGTCGACGACGACGACTGGTACTCCCCGCACGTCGTCGGCGACCTGCTCCTCGCCCGCCGCTACTCCGGCGCCGAGGTCGTCGGCATGCCGAGCGAGTTCGTCTACCTCCAGGAGCTCGGGGTGACGGCGCAGCGCAACCACCCCACCGAGGTGTTCAACCGCTTCGTCGCCGGCGGCACGATCATGATCGACCGCCAGGTGCTGCGGTCCGTGGGCGGCTTCCGTCGCGTGCGCCGCTTCGTCGACGCCCAGCTGCTCGACGCCGTGCAGGCCGCCGGCGGGAGCATCTACCGCGCGCACGGGCTCGGCTACGTGCTCCGCCGCACCGGGTCCGGCCACACCTGGCAGTCCGACCCGGAGTCCTTCCGCCGGCCCGAGATCCTCGCCCGCCAGTGGCCCGGCTTCCACGCCAGCCGCGAGCTCGAGGTGGACGAGAGGGACCTGCCATGACCCTTCGAGACGGGGCTGGCGCGCCTCCTCAGGGCGGCGCGCAGCCGCTCGTCCGCCGCAACGACTGGGGCAGCCTGGCCCCTCCGGCGCTGGGGGAGTGGACGCCGCGCCTGTCCGTGAGCGTCGTCGTGCCGACGTACGCCGCCAGGGCGACCCTGCCCTACGTGCTCGCCGGCCTCGCGGCGCAGAGCTACCCCGCCCACCTGCTCGAGGTCGTCGTGGTCGACGACGGCAACAGCCCGCCGGTCGAGCTGCCCGACGTGCGGCCCGAGCGCACCCGCGTGGTGCGCGTCGAGAGCGGCTGGGGCCGGGCCAACGCCTGCCACACCGGCGCCTTGGCCGGCGACGGCGAGGTCATCCACTGGCTCGACTCCGACATGCTCGTCTTCCGGGAGCACGTCGAGGCCCAGCTGCGCTGGCACCACCTCGTCGACTACACCGTCGTGCTCGGCACCAAGCGCTTCGTCGACCCGGCGCCCCTGCTCGAGCGCGACCCCGCCGACGTGCGCGACCTCGTGGCGGCCGGCCGGGCCGACGAGCTGTGGGACTGGGACGCTGGTGAGCCGCACAAGTGGGTGGAGGGCATGTGGCGGCGCACGGGCGACCTCACCGAGGCGGGGCCACGCGCCTTCCGCGCCCACGTCGGCGCCACCGGGTCGCTGACGCGGGCGCTGTACGACGACGCCGGCGGGATGGACACGGCGCTGATCCTGGGCGAGGACATGGAGCTGGGGCACCGCCTCGCGGAGGCAGGCGGCGTCCTGGTCCCCGAGCACGCGGCCCGCGCCTGGCACCTCGGTCGCTCCCACGTGATGGAGAAGAAGGACGACGTCAACCGCCACAACGACTCGTTCCTGGCCAACCTCGTGCCCGGCATGCGTCCCAAGCGCAACCTGCACGGGCGCACGTACGACGTGCCCTACCTCGAGGTCGTGGTCGACGCTCCGCCCTCGGACGAGCTCATCCACTGCGTCGACGCGGTCCTCGACTCCACCCTCGACGACCTCCGGGTCGTGCTGCCGGGCAGCTGGCACGAGCTCCACGACGGCCGGCGCTCGCCGCTGGCCGACCCGCTGCTCGACCTGAGGATCGTCGAGCGCACCTACCGGCACGACCCGCGCGTCGAGCTGGTGCCCGGCGTGCCGCCCGGCCGGTGCCGCTCGTCCTTCCGGCTGACCCTCGACTCCACGGCCTGGGCCCCGACGCCGGTGGCCCTGCAGGCAATGCTCGATGACCTGGAGCGCACCCACGAGGGCACCCGGATCATCCGCCGCGTGGGCCGGCTCGACCGGACTGCTGCCGTCTCCCGGGTCGCCAGGGCGCTCGGCCAGGTGTCAGACGACGGCCTGGACGCGGCGTTCGGGCTTCAGGTGCTCGCGTCCTCGCAGGCGGGCTTCGTGCCGACGGCCGAGCGCGACGTGCCCCGGCACGAGGGCAAGCTCAAGCCGCCGGTGGACCCGGCGGAGTCACGGGCCAGGCTGGCTGCCGACCTGGGCTCGCCCGGCGACGGCCATGTGCACGACGCCGCCGTCGGAGACGACGTGCGCGACCGGCAGGACGGCGAGCGACGTGGACTCTTCGGCCGGAGGCTGTGAGGCTCAGTCGGAGCCGAAGAGGTCGCGCGTGTAGACCTTGTCGGCGACGTCGGCCAGCTCGTCGACCATCCGGTTGGCGACGATGACGTCGGCCTTGGCCTTGAACTTGTCGAGGTTGCGGTAGACCTTCGAGCCGAAGAAGCGCTCCTCGGTGAGCTCGGGCTCGTAGACCACGACCTTCACGCCCTTGGCCTTGATCCGCTTCATGATCCCCTGGATCGAGGACTCCCGGAAGTTGTCCGAGCCGGTCTTCATGATCAGCCGGTGGATGCCGACGACCTTCGGCTTGCGCGCGAGGATGTCGAAGGCGATGAAGTCCTTGCGGGTGGTGTTGGCCTCGACGATCGCGTGGATGAGGTTCTGCGGGACGTCGGTGTAGTTGGCCAGCAGCTGGCGGGTGTCCTTGGGCAGGCAGTAGCCGCCGTAGCCGAAGGACGGGTTGTTGTAGTGCCGCCCGATCCGCGGGTCGTGGCCGACGCCGTCGATGATCGACCTGGTGTCCAGGTCGCGCGAGATCGCGAAGGAGTCGAGCTCGTTGAAGAAGGCGACCCGCATTGCGAGGTAGGTGTTGGCGAAGAGCTTGATCGCCTCGGCCTCGGTGGGCTCGGTGAACAGGACGGGGATGTCGTCCTCGTCGGCCCCCTTGACGAGCAGCTCGGCGAAGCGCCTGGCCCGCTCGGAGTCCTCGCCCACCACGATGCGCGATGGGTGGAGGTTGTCGTGCAGGGCCTGGCCCTCCCGGAGGAACTCAGGGCTGAAGACCACGTCGTCGGTGCCGAGCCGCTTGCGCACGTCCTCGACGTAGCCCACCGGGACGGTCGACTTGATCACCATCGTGGCGCCGGAGCCCACGCGCTGCACGTCGCCGATCACGTCCTCGACCGAGGAGGTGTCGAAGTAGTTGGTGACCGGGTCGTAGTTGGTCGGCGTCGCGATCACCACGAAGTCGGCGTCGGCGTAGGCCGCGTCCTTGTCGGTGGTGAAGGTGACGTCGAGCTCCTCCTCCGCCAGGAACCGGCTGATCTCGGCGTCCTCGATCGGGCTCTCGCCGGCGTTGAGCCGGGCCACCCGGGCCTCGTCGATGTCCACGCCCACGACGGTGTTGTGGCGGGCCAGCAGCATCGCGATCGACAGGCCGACGTAGCCGAGGCCGGCGACGGCGATGCGGGACGTCTCCTCCGAAGTGGTCACGTCCGGCATTGTGCCGCACCCGGGTGACCGGGTGGTGGCGTCCCGCCTACAGGCCGGCGACGACCCGGGTGCCCTGCTCGATGGCGCGCTTGGCGTCGAGCTCGGCGGCCAGGTCCGCGCCGCCGATCAGGTGCACGTCCGCGCGGCCTCCCAGCTCGTCGTACAGGCCCCGCATCGACTCCTGCCCCGCGCAGATGACCACGTGGTCGCACTCGATGACGCGCTGCTCGCCGCCGACGGTGACGTGCAGGCCGGCGTCATCGATGCGGTCGTAGGTCGCGCCGGTCACCTGGGTGACGCCGCTCTGCTCGAGGACGGCGCGATGCGCCCAGCCCGAGGTCTTGCCGAGGCCGATGCCGATCGGGGTGGTCTTGCGCTGGACGAGGGTGACCTCGCGGGCCGGCGTGCGCGGCTTGGGCTCGGTGAGGCCGCCGACGTGGAGGGTCGGGTCGCCGACGCCCCAGTGCGACATCCACTCATCGAGACTCTCCTCCTCGTGGGTGAGCCAGACGCTGACGTCGACGCCGATGCCGCCGGCGCCGACCACCGCGACCCGCTTGCCGGGGACGACCGTGCCGTTGAGCACGTCGGCGTAGGAGACGGCCTTGGGGTGGTCGATGCCGTCGATCGCGGGGATGCGCGGCTCGACACCGGTGGCGACGACGACGTGGTCGTACGACGCGAGGTCGGCGGCCGTCGCGTGCGTGCCCGTGCGCACGTCGACCCCGAGGACGTCGAGGCGGCGGGCGAAGTAGCGCAGCGTCTCGGCGAAGTCCTCCTTGCCGGGGACCTGCATGGCGAGCCGGAACTGCCCGCCGATCTCGGGCGCCGCCTCGAACAGGGTGACCGCGAACCCCCGCTCGGCCGCGCTCGTCGCCGCCGCGAGGCCGGCCGGGCCCGCGCCGACGACCGCGACGGTCCGCTGACGCGGCTCGGGCAGCGGGAGCAGCAGCAGGCTGGTCTCGCGGCCGGCCCGCGGGTTGACCAGGCAGGACGCCTTCTCGTTGCTGAAGGTGTGGTCCAGGCAGGCCTGGTTGCAGGCGATGCAGGTGTTGATCTCGTCGGCCCGACCGGCCGCGGCCTTGGCGACGAAGTCGGGGTCGGCGAGGAACGGGCGCGCCATCGAGACCAGGTCGGCCTGGCCGGAGGCGATGATCTCCTCGCCCAGCTCGGGGGTGTTGATCCGGTTGGAGGCACAGACCGGGACGGTCGCGACCTCCTTGAGGCGGGCGGTCGCGGAGACCCAGGCGGCGCGCGGCACCTGCGTGATGATCGTGGGCACCCGGGCCTCATGCCAGCCAATGCCGGTGTTGAAGACGGTGACGCCGGCCTGCTCCAGCTCGCCGGCCAGCTCGACGACCTCGTCCCAGGTCTGCCCGCCCTCGACCAGGTCGAGCAGCGAGATCCGGTAGACGATCGGGAAGCCGTCGCCGACGAGCTCGCGGGCGCGGCGTACGACCTCGACCGGGAAGCGCATCCGCTTGGCGGCCGTGCCGCCCCACTCGTCGGTCCGGTCGTTGGTGCGGGCGGCCAGGAACTGGTTGATCAGGTAGCCCTCGGAGCCCATGATCTCGACGGCGTCGTAGCCGGCCTTCTGCGCCAGCCGCACGGCGCGGGCGAAGTCGCTGGCCGTCCGGTCGACTCCCCTGGTCGAGAGCGCCGTGGGCTTGAACGGCGTGATCGGCGATTTGATGCTGCTCGCGCCGACGCTGAACGGGTGGTAGGCGTAGCGGCCGGCGTGCAGTACCTGCAGCGCGATCGCGCCGCCCTCCGCGTGCACCGCGTCGGTGACCCGGCGGTGCCGTGCGGCGTGCAGCCGGCTGGTCATCTCCGAGGCGAACGGCTTGAGCCAGCCGCGCTTGTTGGGCGCGTAGCCGCCGGTCACGATGAGGCCGACACCGCCGCGGGCGCGCTCCGCGAAGTAGGCGGCGAGCTTGTCGACGTCCCAGGGCGCGTCCTCGAGGCCGGTGTGCATGGAGCCCATCACCACGCGGTTGCGCAGGGTGACGTCACCGACGGTGATCGGCTCGAGGAGGTGGGGGTAGTCGGTCATGCGGACTGCTCCTTCTTCACGGGGTGGGCGGCCGCGTCGTGGGCGGCGAGGTAGTCGTCGAGCCAGGCGATCCAGAACTCCTCCAGCCGGATCCCGCCCCGCAGGACGAGGTGCTGGTCGAGCTCGGCGCCGGTGAGCTGGCCGGGCTGCGGGTAGTCGCGGGCTTCGAGCTGGCGGTAGTGCTGCAGGCGTGCCTCGTGGTCTGCCCGGGCCGCGCGCACGACCTCCAGCAGCGCCGCGCGATCGCCGTACGACGCGCCCCGCATCTTCACGGCGAGCTCGCTGCGGAAGGCCTCCATGGGCACCGGCGTGGCGAGCCAGTCGCGGAGTACGGCGGCGCCCGAGGCCGAGACCGCGTAGACCTTCTTGGCGGGCCGGCCGGTCTGGGCGACCTCCTCGACCGTGACCCAGCCGTCGGCTTCCATGCGGGCGAGGACGCGGTAGATCTGCTGGTGGGTGGCGTGCCAGAAGAACCCGATGGACTTCTCGAAGCGGCGCGCCAGCTCCAGCCCGGCAGCGGGCTGCTCGCTGAGCGCTACCAGCAGCGCGTGCTCCAGGGCCAACGTGTCCTCCGATGATCAAGCCTGCCGGGATCCTCGCAGCCCTATGCAACTCGTTGCAAGGTGGTGCTGGTCACGGGAGGCGCAGGGCTGACGTCTTTCCCTGCGGCTGGCGGCTCACTCGCGACCGTGACAGCAGAAGTGTCATGATCGGCCGCATGGGCATCACACTCGGCCAGGGCACCGGTCCGCTGCGCGGCATCAGGGTCGTCGAGATCGCGGGCATCGGCCCGGCGCCGCACGCCTGCATGGCGCTGGCCGACCTCGGGGCCGACGTGATCCGGATCGAGCGGCCGGGCGGGTCGGCGTTCGGCGGCGGCGCACACGACGTGCTCACCCGGGGCCGCCCGACCGTGGCGATGGACCTCAAGCACCCCGACGCGCTGCGCACCGTGCTCGACCTGGTCGGGGATGCGGACGTGCTCGTCGAGGGGATGCGTCCCGGGGCGGCCGAGCGGCTCGGGATCGGGCCCGAGCAGTGCCATGAGCGCAACCCGCGACTGGTCTACGGCCGGATGACCGGCTGGGGCCAGGACGGTCCGTGGGCCCAGGCCGCGGGCCACGACCTGAACTACATCGCCGTCACCGGCGCCCTGCACGCCCTCGGCCAGGATCCCGCGCGCCCGCACTTCCCCAACAACCTGGTCGGCGACTTCGGCGGCGGCTCGACCTACCTCGTCATCGGCGTCCTCGCCGCGCTCCTCGAGGCCCGCGTGAGTGGCCAGGGCCAGGTCGTCGACGCCGCGATCGTCGACGGCACCGCCCACCTCAACGCGGTGGAGTTCAGCCTGCGGGCGCTCGGGATGGCGAGCGACCGGCGCCGCTCCGGGCTGCTCGACGGGGGCATGCCCTTCTACGACGTCTACGAGACCGCCGACGGCAAGCACCTGAGTGTCGGCGCGCTGGAGCCGGAGTTCTACGACGAGCTGGTGCGGCTCCTCGGCGTCGAGGTCCCCGACCGCAACGACCTGACCAACCTCCCCGGCATCCGCGAGGCCTTCACCCGCCGGTTCAAGGAGCGCACTCAGGCGGAGTGGTGCGAGGTCTTCGACGGCACCGACGCGTGCGTCGCACCGATCATCCCGCTCAGCGAGGCGGTCGAGCATCCACACCTCAAGGCACGCGAGGTCTTCGTGGAGCACGAGGGCGCCACCCAGCCGGCACCAGCGCCGCGATTCTCCCGCACCGGAGCCACCCTCGACCTCGCGCCGGCCAGGCCCGGCTCCCACACCCGCGACGCCCTCGCGGCCTGGGGCGTCGCGGACGTCGACGCCCTCCTCGAGAGCGGCGCCGCCTTCCAGGCCTGACGGCCAGCCCCAGCACCCCGATTGAGGGAATGTCGGCCCGCACCGCTACCGTTGTCCCCACGCAGCCCGTCAAGTCTTGCCCCGGGCCGCAGCGGGAGCTCGTCCGACGAGCAGCCCGCCCCCTCATTCCTGAGGCACACGTACGCCGATTCGCTCGGCCCTCGTGTTGGCGAGACGCCAACCGGAAGAATCCCCATGACCTTCGCCGCCCTCGGCGTGCCCTCGACCCTGTCTGCCGTCCTCGAGGCGCAGGGCATCACGACTCCCACCCCCATCCAGGCCGCGACGCTGCCGGACAGCCTGGCCGGACGCGACGTCCTCGGCCGTGGCCGCACCGGCTCCGGCAAGACCTACGCCTTCCTGCTCCCGCTCGTCGCGCGACTCGAGAAGGGCCGCCCGGCCGCCTCGAAGAAGCCGCGCGCGCTGATCCTGGCGCCCACCCGTGAGCTCGTCGGCCAGATCCACACCGCGCTCCAGCCGCTGGCCAAGGCCGCCGGCCTCACCACGATCACCGTCTTCGGCGGCGTCGGCCAGCACCCGCAGGTGCAGGGCCTCCGCAAGGGCATCGACATCGTCGTCGCCTGCCCCGGTCGCCTCGAGGACCTCATCGGCCAGGGCCACTGCGACCTCGGCGCCATCGAGATCACCGTCCTCGACGAGGCCGACCACATGGCCGACCTCGGCTTCCTGCCCGGAGTGCGCCGCCTGCTGAACCGGACCCCGGCGCGCAGCCAGCGGCTGTTGTTCTCGGCCACCCTCGACAAGGCGATCGACACCCTCGTCAAGCAGTTCCTGCACGACCCGGTCACCCACCAGGCCGACTCCGCGCAGTCGCCCGTCGCGACGATGCAGCACCACGTGCTGCACCTGTCCCGCGAGAGCCGCGTCCCCGTGCTGGTCGACCTGACCAGCGCCCCCGGCCGCACCGTCGTCTTCACCCGCACCAAGCACGGCGCCAAGGCACTCGCCCGCCAGCTCAACGCCCGCGGGGTGCCGAGCGTCGAGCTGCACGGCAACCTCAGCCAGAACGCCCGCACCCGCAACATGGACGCCTTCCACTCCGGCAAGGCCACCACGCTGGTCGCCACCGACATCGCCGCACGCGGCATCCACGTCGACGACGTGGCACTCGTGGTGCACGCCGACCCGCCGGTCGAGCACAAGGCCTACCTCCACCGCTCGGGCCGTACGGCGCGTGCCGGCGCCGAGGGCACCGTCATCACGCTGATGACGGACGACCAGGTCAAGGACGTCCGCGACCTGACCCGGCTCGCCGGCATCAAGCCCACCACCACCAAGGTGCACGGCCCCGACCACCCGGTCCTCGTCGAGCTCGCCCCCGGCGAGCGCACGCTGGTGCCGGGCGGCCTCGCGGTCGAGGCCTCGGCCCAGGAGTCCGGCGGCGGGAGCCGCGGGAGCTCCGGTCGCGGTGGCGGCGGTCGTCCGCGGCGCTCCGGCCAGGGCCAGCGGTCCGGCCAGGGCTCGTCCCAGGGCCAGGGCGGCCGGCGCCAGGGCCAGTCGGCCGGCGCGAAGTCCGGTGGCCAGTCGGCGAAGCCGGGTGGCGGCAACGGCGGCAGCCGCTCGCGGCGTCCGTCGTCCGGCGGCGGCCGCGGCCACAGCGCGGCGTCGTTCTCCGGCGGCCGCTGACCGCGCGCTCGCCCAGCGTCAGCGTGCCCGGCGCTCGGCGAAGCTGCGGGCGCTCTCGTCCATCGCCTGCTCATAGGCGGCGACGAGGCTGGCGATGGTGAGCGGCTTGAGCCGCTCGACCAGCGCGCGCAGCTGCTCCGGCGAGCCCCCGGCTTCCCGGAACGCGGGCCACATGTGGTCGCGCACGATGCCCGAGAGCTCCTCCGCGACGGCCTTGCCGTGCGCGGCGTACACCTCGGCGGCAGCGACCGCCGCCTCGGGCGGCACGCCGAGCTCGACGAGCTCGCTCGGGACGTCGGAGATGTCGCCGAGCGTGTCGGGGGCGAGCAGCGCCAGGTGCAGCCGGATGTCGGCGGGCGTGGCGTCGGCGGGGATGCGGCCGACGTAGCGCTCGATCGCGGCCAGTGTGAAGCCGTGGGCCTGCAGCTCGCGGACCAGCTCGAGCCGGGCCACGTGGAGGGGCGTGTAGTAGCCCGACCGGCCACGGCGCAAGGGCGGCGGCACGAGCCCCCGGCTCGTGTAGAACCGCACGTTGCGGACGCTGATGCCGACCTGCCCGGTGAGCTCCTCGAGGGTCAGCAGCTCCTCGGACTCGAGCGGCGGACCCGCCTCCACCTGCGCCACGCGACCTCCTCTGCGCACTCGGCCTGGGCGTGACCCGCACCACACCCGCGCGGGGCCCTTGACGACTGTGACAGTAACAGTGTCACAATCGCAACTATGGCAGAAGCATTCGTGTACGACCACATTCGTACGCCGCGGGGCAAGGGCAAGGCGAGCGGCTCCCTCCACGAGGTGAAGCCGGTCGACCTGGTCGTGGGCCTCCTCGACGAGATCAAGGTGCGCAACCCCGGGCTCGACCCGGAGCGCATCGACGACCTGGTGCTCGGCGTGGTGTCGCCGATCGGGGACCAGGGCGGAGACATCGCGAAGACCGCGGCGCTCAAGGCCGGCTACCCGCACACGGTGGCGGGCGTGCAGCTCAACCGCTTCTGCGCCTCGGGCCTGGAGGCCGTCAACCAGGGCGCCTCGCGCGTGCGCGGCGGGTTCGAGGACCTCATCCTCGCCGGCGGCGTGGAGTCGATGAGCCGGGTGCCGATCGGCTCCGACGGGGGCGCCTGGGCGATGGACCCGGCCACCGCGCTGCTGACCGACTTCGTCCCGCAGGGCATCGGCGCCGACCTGATCGCCACCCTCGAGGGCTTCAGCCGCGAGGACGTCGACGCCTACGCCGCGGAGTCGCAGGCCCGCGCCGCGAAGGCCCAGGCCAACGGCTACTTCGACAACGCCGTGGTCCCGGTCAAGGACCTCAACGGCGTCGTCGTGCTCGAGCGCGACGAGTTCATCCGCCCCGGCACGACCGTCGAGAGCCTCGCCGGCCTCAAGCCGAGCTTCGCCGACCTGGGCCAGGGTGCGGGCTTCGACGACGTGGCCCTGGAGAAGTACCACTGGCTCGAGAAGATCAACCACGTCCACCACGCCGGCAACTCCTCGGGCATCGTCGACGGCGCGGCCATCGTGGTGCTCGGCAACGAGCAGGTCGGCCAGGACCTGGGTCTCACGCCCCGCGCGAAGGTGCTCGCCACCGCCGTCTCCGGCGCCGAGCCGACGATCATGCTGACCGGACCGGCTCCCGCCGCCCGCAAGGCGCTCGCCAGGGCCGGCCTCGAGGTCGGCGACATCGACCTGTTCGAGATCAACGAGGCGTTCGCGGCCGTGGCCATGCGCTTCATGCGGGACATGGGCATCAGCCACGACATCACCAACGTCAACGGCGGCGCCATCGCGATGGGCCACCCGCTGGGTGCCACCGGGGCGATGATCCTGGGCACCCTGATCGACGAGCTCGAGCGGCGCGGGCTGCGCCGCGGCCTCGCCACGCTGTGCGTCGGCGGCGGCATGGGCATCGCGACCATCGTCGAGCTGGTCTGAGAGAGGACTTCGAACAATGACTGAGACCCAGAGCGCCGTCCGCTACGACAAGGACGCCGACGGCATCGTCACGCTGACGCTCGACGACCCCCACCAGAGCGCCAACACCATGAACCAGCTCTACATCGCGTCCATGCGCGAGGCGGTGGAGAAGTTGTACGACGACGCCGAGGGCACCGTCGGCGTCGTGATCGCCTCGGCCAAGAAGACCTTCTTCGCCGGCGGCGACCTCAAGATGATGATCCAGGCCCGTCCCGAGGACGCGCCGCGAATCTTCGAGGAGGTCGAGCAGGTCAAGGCCAGCCTGCGCCGCCTGGAGACGTTCCCCAAGCCGGTCGTGGCCGCGATCAACGGCGCCGCCCTCGGTGGCGGGCTCGAGATCGCGCTGGCCGCCAACCACCGCATCGCCGTGGACGGCCGCTACGAGATCGGCCTGCCGGAGGCGACGCTGGGCCTGCTGCCCGGCGGTGGCGGGGTGACCCGCACCGTGCGGATGTTCGGCATCCAGACGGCGATCATGGACTTCCTTCTGCAGGGCACCCGCTTCAAGGTCGCCCAGGCCAAGGAGAAGGGACTCGTCGACGAGGTCGTCGCGACGTACGACGAGCTCATCCCTGCTGCGAAGGCGTGGGTCCTGGCGCACGCCGACGACGAGGCGGCCGCGAAGCAGCCGTGGGACCGGCCGGGCTACAAGATCCCCGGTGGCACGCCCAGCAACCCGAAGCTCGCGGCGTTCCTGCCCGCCTTCCCCGCGCTGCTGCGCAAGCAGCTCAAGGGTGCCGACTACCCCGCGCAGAAGGCGATCCTCAGCGCCGCGGTCGAGGGCTCGCAGGTGGACTTCGACACCGCGTCGCGGATCGAGTCGCGCTATATGACCAAGCTGGTCACCGGGCAGAACTCGAAGAACATGATCCAGGCGTTCTTCTTCGACCTGCAGGCGATCAACTCCGGCTCGCTGCGGCCGCAGGGCATCGAGCCGTGGAAGCCCACCAGGGCGGGTGTCCTGGGCGCCGGCATGATGGGCGCCGGCATCGCGTACGTCCTGGCTCGCGCCGGCGTCGCGGTCGTGCTGAAGGACGTCGCGCTGGAGAACGCGGAGAAGGGGAGGTCCTACACCGCTGCCCTCAACGAGAAGGGCGTCTCCCGCGGCAAGATCACCTCGGAGCTGGCCGACGAGATCCTCGGCCGGATCACACCGACCGCCGACGCGGCCGACCTCGCCGGCTGCGACCTCGTCATCGAGGCCGTCTTCGAGAACCCCAACCTCAAGCACCAGGTCTTCGGCGAGATCCTGCCGCACGTCAGCCCCGACGCGCTGCTGTGCTCCAACACCTCGACCCTGCCGATCACCGACCTCGCCAAGGGCGTCGACCGTCCGCAGGACTTCATCGGCCTGCACTTCTTCTCACCGGTCGACAAGATGCCGCTGGTCGAGATCATCACCGGGAAGGAGACCACTGACGAGACCCTGGCCCGGGCCTACGACGTGGTGCAGCTGATCCGCAAGACGCCGATCGTCGTCAACGATAGCCGCGGCTTCTACACCTCGCGGGTCATCGGCACGGTGATCAACGAGGGCCTGGAGATGCTGAAGGAGGGCGTCGCGCCCTACTCCATCGAGCGCGCCGCGACCCAGGCCGGCTACCCGGTCGGACCGCTGCAGATCGCCGACGAGCTCAACCTCGAGACGATCAAGAAGATCATGCTGGAGACCCGGAAGGGCCACGGGCTGGAGCAGCCGCTCGCCGCCGAGACGGTCGTCGACCGGATGATCGAGCTCGGCCGCCCGAGCAAGCTCAAGGGCGCCGGCTTCTACGAGTACGTCGACGGCAGGCGCCAGGCGATCTGGAGCGGGCTGGCGGAGGAGTACCCGGTCGCCGAGGAGCAGATCCCGTTCGTCGACGTGAAGGAGCGCCAGCTCTTCATCGAGGCCCTCGAGACGGCGAAGTGCTTCGAGGAGGGCGTCATCACCTCGGCGGCCGCGGCCAACATCGGCTCGATCATGGGCATCGGCTTCCCGCCCAACACCGGCGGCGCGGCCCAGTTCATGACCGGCTACGAGTCGGCCACCGGCGAGATCGGGCTGGCGGCCTTCGTCGCCCGCGCGGACGAGCTGGCGGAGAAGTACGGCGACCGGTTCCGGCCGACCGACCGCCTGCGCGAGATGGCGGCCAACGGGGAGTCCTTCCCCGCCTGACGCTCCCGGGCTCCGCCGGCTGTAACGCCGGGTTAGTGCTTGTTCTACCCATGAAATTTCATAGGTAGAACAGCTCCTAACCCGGCGTTACAGCTGCGCTCAGGAGCGGGGGAGCCGCTCGTGGATGTCCTCGCTCATCCGCACCACGGCGACGTAGAACTCCAGCATCATCCGGAAGAGGCACAGGTAGAGCAGCAGCACGATCGGCCCCAGGATCAGCACGGCGATGCCCGACATCGCGTCCTGGCTGAAGGCGCCGACCAGGAGGACGAAGAACGCGAGCACCATCGCGACGAGGCCGATGACGTAGACGACCTTGACGACCATCGGCGTGATGAAGGTGTTGAAGCCGAAGTCGAAGAGGGCCCCGAAGAAGCCCTTCTTCGGAGGCTGCTGCCCGATGCCGCCGTAGTAGGCCGGCTGCTGCTGGCTGTAGTCGGGCTGCTGGCCGTAGGGGTTCTGGCCAGACTGGCCATAGGGGTCCTGCGGCGTGTTGCCGTAGTGGGACATGGCGCTCTCTCCTTGCTGCGGGGGACTTCCCTGGATCTTCTATCCAGCGGACACGGTCCGAAACGCGCCGCGTTCCCGGAGTCTCAGCGCAGGAGACCCGATCGCCTCCATGCCCACGTACATACGTGGTATACATACCCGGTATCCTCGCCATGGCGGTCGGGGAAGGAGAAGGGGGAGCGCCCATGTCGGTGAGGCAGGCCCTGCTCGCGCTGCTGCACGAGGGGCCCAGGCACGGCTACCAGCTGCGTGCGGAGTTCGAGCAGCGCACGGGCGGCACCTGGCCGCTCAACGTGGGGCAGGTCTACACCACGCTCCAGCGGCTCGAGCGGGACGGACTCGTCGAGACCCTCCACGGGGGTGAGGATCTCGACGCCCGGAGCGGGCAGGTGATGTACGGCCTGACCGACGCGGGGCGGAGCGAGGTGTCGGAGTGGTTCACCACTCCGGTGCCTCGCACCCAGCCGCCCCGTGACGAGCTCGCCATCAAGCTCGCCATCGCCGTGACGCTGCCGGGAGTGGACGTCGGCACGATGATCCAGCGCCAGCGCAGCGCCACCATGGCGGCGATGCAGGACTACACCCGCCTCAAGCGCAGCGGGCGGGCGAGCAGTCCGGAGGAGTCCGGCGACCTCGCGTGGAGCCTGGTCCTCGACTCCCTCGTCTTCGACGCCGAGGCGGAGATCCGGTGGCTCGACCACTGCGAAGCCCGCCTCCGCCGCGCCGCCCTGGCCCCCGGCCGGTCGAGCGGACCCGGTCGGTCGGGCGACCCGGACCCGGCCTCCGGTGGTCGAGTAGGGCCCAGAGACGAGGCCCGTATCGAGACCAACCAGGGAGCCCGCCGATGACCGCGGTCCTGCACCTGTCCGACGTAACCCGGGTCCACGGCGAGGGGCCGACGGCCGTGCAGGCCCTCCGTGGGGTGACCTTCCGCGCGCACGCCGGCGAGCTCGTCGCCGTGATGGGCCCGAGCGGCTCCGGCAAGTCGACCCTGCTCACCCTGGCGGGCGGCCTCGACCAGCCCACCAGTGGCACGGTGAGCATCGAGGGGGTCGACCTGGCGACGCTCGGCGCCACGGGGCGCGCACGCATGCGTCGTACGTCGGTCGGCTATGTCTTCCAGGACTTCAACCTCATCCCCGCGCTCACCGCGCTGGAGAACGTCTCGCTCCCGCGTGAGCTCGACGGCGAACGGGGCCGGGCGGCGCGCACGCTCGCGCGCGCGGCGCTGGAGGAGGTCGGCATCGCCGACCTGGCCGACCGGTTCCCCGACGAGATGTCGGGCGGCCAGCAGCAGCGCGTGGCCATCGCCCGCGCGGTCGTGGGCGAGCGCCGGCTGATCCTCGCCGACGAGCCCACGGGCGCCCTGGACACCGACACCGGAGAGGAGATCCTGAGGCTCCTCCGGGCCCGCTGCGACGCCGGAGCCGCGGGCGTGCTGGTCACCCACGAGGCCCGGCACGCCGCCTGGGCCGACCGGGTGGTGTTCCTGCGCGACGGCGTGGTCGTCGACGAGCAGGGCAGCGACGAGCCCGAGGGCCTGCTGGCACCCGAGGCGGCTCGATGAGCCGACTGGCCGGCTGGCGGCCCGCCCTGCGGATCGCCTGGCGCGAGGCCCTGCGAGCCAAGGGGCGCAGCCTGCTCGTGCTTGCCATGATCGCGCTGCCCGTGCTGGCCGTGACGGCCGCCGTCGTCGTCATCAAGACCTCCGAGGTCAGGGGCCTCGAGGCGGCCGATCGTGACCTCGGTGCCGCCGACGCACGGATCTGGACCGAGGGCGGTGGCCGGGTCGTCCAGGCTGCGGACCCGCTCCGCGAGTCGATGTGGTACCTCGACGGACCCGACCGCGAGCACCCGCTCACCGAGGAGGACGTGCGCGAGGTGCTCGGCCACGACACCCGCCTCCTGCCGCTGGGCCACGGCTACACCCAGGTCCTGGTGGGGGAGCGCAGCGTGGACGTCGAGGCGACCGAGGTCGACCTGTCCGACGCCATGGCCGAGGGACTCTTCGAGCTCACCAGCGGCCGCCTGCCCGAGGGCGGGCACGAGGTGGTCGTCAACGACGCCCTGCTGGCCAAGGGCGTGGCGGTCGGCGACACGCTCGACCTGGTCGGGGTCCAGGCGGCCCCGGTCGTGGTCGGCGCCGGACGCGACGCGACGTACCGGGACATCCCCGTCGCCATCGGCCCCGCGGGGTCCCTGCTCGCCGAGGGGTCCTCCCACCTGCTCGGCAGCTGGCTCGTGGAGACAGGGCCCGTGCTGTGGAGCGACGTGCTCGCGCTCAACGAGCTCGGCGGTGCCGTGCAGTCGCGGGCCGTGCTCGCCGACCCGCCGCCGGTGCGCGAGATGGCCGAGGAGATGGGCTACGACACCGGGATGGACGAGGTCTACGCCGTCATCGCCCTGATCGTCACGATGGCGTTGCTCGAGGTCGTCCTGCTCGCCGGCCCGGCCTTCGCGGTCGGCGCACGCCGCCAGTCGCGCACGATCGCGCTGCTCGCCGCCAACGGTGGCACTCCGGTCCAGGGACGGCGTGTCGTGCTGGCCTCCGGAGTGGTCCTCGGCGCGCTCGCGGCCGCCCTCGGCGTCGGTCTCGGCATCGTCACCGGCTGGGCAGTGCTGCCCGCGGTGCAGCGGTTCAACAGCGCCTGGCTCGGCCCCTTCGAGGTGCCGTGGACCTGGCTCGCCGGCATCGCGGCCTTCGGTGTCGCCAGCGCCTTCCTCGCCGCGGTCGTGCCGGCCTGGATCGCCTCGCGCCAGGACGTCGTCGCGGTGCTCGCGGGCAGGCGCGGCGACCGCAAGCCGTCGGCGAAGTCGCCCGTCCTCGGCGTGGTGCTGGTCGGCATCGGCATCGCGTCGTCGGCGTACGGCGCCGTCAACTCGGACTCGGGCAATGGCGCCTACTGGATCGCCGGCTCCGCGATCATCTCCGTGCTGGGCATGATCCTGATCGTCCCGCTGGTGGTCTCGCTCGTCGCGCGGCTCTCGGGTCGCTTCCCGCTCGTGCTGAGGTACGCCGCGCGCGACGCCGCCCGGCACCGGACCCGCACCGTGCCGGCTGTCGCGGCGGTGGCCGCGACCGTCGCCGGCGTGGTCGCGCTCGGGATCGCGAACGCCAGTGATGAGGCGGAGAACGCCTCCACCTACACCCCACAGCTCCCGATGGGCATGGGCTCGGTGACCTGGTATCCCGGCGACACGATGACCGGCGAGGCGCCTGACAGGGCAGAGGTTGCCGCGACGTGGGCCGAGCTGCGCGACATCGCCCGCGCCACCCTGCCCGAGGTCGAGATGCACGAGGTCAGGGGCCTGCAGAACAACGGGGCGGGCGGCACCTACACGAACCGGATGTTCCGGGTGCCGGGCGATGAGACCGAGCACTTCCTGCTCCAGGGCTACGGAGGCTCCTGGTCCGCGTCCGAGCTCGTCTCCGACGGCGACCTGTCCGGCATCCCGGGCCTCGAGCCGGGCGCCCTCGCCCAGGCCGAGGAGGCCTTGGCCGACGGCCGGGTCGTGGTCTTCAGCAACGCCTCGGTCGAGGCGGAGCGGGTCGAGATCACCGCGGAGACCTGGGGCCCCGACTCCGACCAGGCGGAGCTGGACGAGCTCGGCGCCTTCCCCGCGGCGTACGTCGTCGTGTCCGGCATGCCGCCGGCCCAGGCCGTGCTGCCGACGGACGTCGCGGAGCAGGTCGGCGAGGTGGCCACGGTCGGGCTGCTGCTCGACGGCGACTCGATCAGCAAGGACCAGGAGGAGGCGCTCGACGAGGCGGTAGGCGGCCTGCAGCAGTACGCGAGCGTCTACGTCGAGCGCGGCTACCAGCGCCCGGCGGAGGCCACGATCATCCTGCTCGTGCTCGGCTGCCTCGGTGGGGTGCTGATGCTCGGCGGCACCCTCACCGCGACGTTCCTGGCGCTGTCCGATGCGCGGCCCGACCTCGCGACGCTGAGCGCCGTAGGCGCGGCTCCACGGACCCGGCGCGGCGTCGCCGCGTCGTACGCCGTGGTGGTGGGGTTCGTGGGCGCCCTGCTCGGGGCGGCGGTTGGGTTCATCCCCGGCGTCGCCATCTCGCGACCGCTGACCTCGATGAACCAGGGCTTCGTGCAGGGTGTCCAGCAGGGGAGCGGCCCCTACCTCGACATCCCGTGGCTGCTGATCCTCACGCTGGTCGTCGCGCTGCCGCTGCTCACCGCCGCGATCGTCGGGCTGACCGCCCGCTCGCGGCTGCCGCTCGTCGCCCGCCTCGACTGACCGACTCGGCGCATCTGCACACGGGATCGGTGCCGAGTCGGCGCATGTGCCGAGCAGATGCGCCGACTCGACGGGGCGTGCGTGTGCAGATGCGCCGGGTCGGCGAGAGGCAGGTTCACCACAGGCAATAAACAGTCAGGCTTGACTGTTTGTTAGTGACACCCCCAGGATGGGGTGATGAGCACCACGACCCGCGTGCCGCAGGAGGAGCGCACCCGCGCCATGCGGCACCGACTCCTCGAGGCGACTGTCGAGTGCCTGGTGGAGCGGGGATTCTCGGGCACCACGACGACGGTCGTCTCCGAGCGGGCTGGAGTCTCCCGGGGCGCGCAGCTGCACCACTTCCCGACGAAGAACGCCCTCGTCGTCGCGGCGGTGAGCCATCTGACCGAGCTCCGCGGCGGGGAGCTCGGGCGCGCCGTCGCCGAGCTGCCCGACGGCGAAGGCCGGACCCGCGCGGTGGTGCGGATGCTGGGCGACCACTTCAGCTCGCCGGTCTTCGCCGCGGCGCTCGAGCTGTGGGTCGCCGCGCGCACCGACCCCGCCCTGCTCGAGGCTGTCGGGCCGCTGGAGCAGAGGGTCGGCCGCGAGACCCACCGGATGACCGTCGAGGCGCTCGGCGCCGACGAGTCGCGTCCCGGCGTGCGTGAGCTGGTGCAGGCCACCCTCGACCTGGTGCGCGGCCTCGGCCTGGCCAACACGATCTCCGACGACACGCGCCGGCGTGGGCGCATCCTCGACAGCTGGGCTGACGTGCTCGACGAGAAGCTCCAGGAGAACCGGTGAGCAACGACGTGCTCGAGCAGGTCATCGCCGACCTCGAGGCCGAGGGGCTCGCCGTCGAGGCGCTGGTCTCGCCTCTCACCGCCGCTGGCTGGCGTCGGCCGACGCCCGCCGAGGGCTGGGACATCGCCACCACCATCAGTCACCTCGCGTGGACCGACGAGGTCGCGATCCTGGCCGCCACCGACAAGGCGAAGTGGGACGAGGTCGTGATGGACGCGATCAACGACCCGGCGGGGTTCGTCGACACCGCGGCGGCCGAGGGCGCGCAGGTCGACCCCAGGCTGCTGCTCGAGCGCTGGCAGGCCTCCCGCCCGGCGCTGGCGCAGGTGCTCCGGGACTTCCCCGAGGGCGGGAAGGTGAGGTGGTTCGGCCCGCCCATGGCCCCGGCCAGCATGGCGACCGCTCGCCTCATGGAGACGTGGGCGCACGGCCTCGACATCGCCGAGGCCCTCGGCGTCCACGTCGAGCCGACCGACCGGATCCGCCACGTCGCCAGCATCGGCTTCCGCACCCGCGACTACTCGTTCGCCAACGTGGGCCTCGAGGCGCCGGCCGAGCAGTTCCGTCTCGAGCTGACCTCCCCGTCCGGCGACGTGTGGACGTTCGGCCCCGATGACGCGCCCCAGGCGGTCACCGGCTCGGCGTACGACTTCTGTGCGCTGGTCACCCAGCGCCTGCACCGCGCCGACACGGACCTGGTTGCGGTCGGTCCCGACGCGGACACGTGGCTCGACATCGCCCAGTGCTTCGCCGGCCCGGCCGGCGGCGGGCGCGAGCCCAAGCGCGGGATCGCATGACCGGGATCAGTGGTTTCGAGGCTCGCTCCGCTCGCACCTCAACCACCGAGATGGTCCGGATCGGCAACTGCTCCGGCTTCTACGGCGACCGGCTCTCCGCCATGCGCGAGCTGCTGGAGGGTGCCGGTGGTGACCAGAGACTCGACTACCTCACGGGCGACTACCTCGCCGAGCTGACGATGCTCATCCTCGGCAAGGACACCTGCAAGGACCCCGCCCTCGGCTACGCCCGCACCTTCGTGACGCAGGTCGAGCAGTGCCTCGGCCTCGCGCTCGAGAAGGGCGTGAAGATCGTCAGCAACGCCGGCGGCCTCAACCCCGCCGGCCTGGCTGCCAGGCTCCGCGAGGTCGCCGAGGCCCTCGGCCTGGACGCGAAGATCGCCCACGTCGAGGGTGACGACCTGCGCGGCAAGGTCGACACGCTCGGCCTGGCGCACCCTGACCACGGCAGCCCGCTCACCGCCAACGCCTACCTCGGTGCCTTCGGCATCGCGGCCGCGCTCGGGGCGGGCACCGACGTCGTCGTCACCGGCCGGGTCACCGACGCCTCGCTCGTCGTCGGGCCCGCGATCCATGCCTTCGGCTGGACGCCGGAGCAGTACGACGAGCTCGCCGGCGCCGTCGTCGCGGGCCACGTCATCGAGTGCGGCACCCAGGCGACGGGCGGCAACTTCAGCGGCTTCCTCACCCTTCCCGACCGGCGCAAGCCGCTCGCCTTCCCGGTGGCCGAGGTCGCCGCCGACGGCTCCTGCGTGATCACCAAGCAGGCCGGGACCGGTGGAGCGGTCACCGTCGACACCGTGACGGCACAGCTCGTCTACGAGATCCAGACGACCCGCTACCTCAACCCCGACGTCACCGTCGACCTGGCGACCGTCACCCTGGCGCAGGCGGGCGACGACCGGGTCTCGGTGACCGGCGTGCGCGGCTTCGGGCCCCCGGAAGCGCTCAAGGTCTGCCTCAACTACGTCGGGGGCTGGCGCAACAGCGTGGAGCTCGTCCTCACCGGCCTCGACATCGAGGAGAAGGCCGCCTGGATCCGGCAGCAGGTCGAGGAGTCGCTGGGTGACGACCGGCCCGCGCGTCTCGAGTGGTCCGAGACCGTGCTGCCCCGCGAGGACGCCCCGACCGAGGAGCAGGGCGCGACCCTGCTCCGGCTCAACGCCTTCGACCCGGAGCCCGACCCGGTCGGCAAGGGCCTCACCGGCCCGATCATCGAGCTGGCCCTCGCGTCCTACCCGGGCTTCGCGGTCACCCGCCCGCCGGCGCCGGGCACGCCGTACGGCATCTACACCCCGGGCTACGTCCCGCGCGACGCTGTCGAGCACACCGTCGTCCACGCCGACGGCCGTCGCGAGGTGATCGCCGACCCAGTCGTTCGTCGAGTGACGTCCGGTCTCGATACGCCCTCGCCTGGCGGCTCGGGCTACTCGACCAGCGAGGGAGCGGCGGCGTACGGCTCGACCAGCGAGGCCGCGGCGGCGTACGGCGCGACCCGCGGCGTGCCGCTCGGCACCTTCGTCTACGCCCGGTCCGGCGACAAGGGCGGCGACGCCAACCTCGGCCTATGGGTAGAGCACGAGGACGACGAGAAGTACGACGCGCGCGTCGCCTGGCTGCTCGCCACGATCACCGAGGACACCGTCCGCCGGCTCGTGCCGGAGGCTGCGGGCCTGGACATCGAGGTCTATCCCCTGCCCAACCTGGGCGGCGTCAACGTGCTGGTCCGTGGCCTGCTGGGTGCCGGCGTGGCCGCCACCTCCCGCTTCGACCCGCAGGCCAAGGGATTCGGCGAATGGCTGCGGTCCCGCACCATCCGCGTCCCGGAGGAGCTCCTGTGACGACGACGTTCACCCACGGGTGGAGCGAGGAACGGCTCGCGCTCAAGCGCTCCGCGCTCGAGTTCACCAGGCGTGAGGTCACGCCGCACCTCGAGCAGTGGGAGCGGCACGGCGAGATCCCCCGCGGCTTCCAGAAGAGGCTGGCGCACGCGGGCCTGCTCGGCGTCGGCGTCCCGGAGGAGGTGGGCGGCGAGGGCGGCACGCTCCTCGATGTCTGCGCGATGCAGGAGGGCTTCATGGAGGCCGGCTGGTCCGGCGGCCTGATGGCCGCGGCGTACACCCACGGGATCGCGATCCCGCACATCGCCCGGTTCGGCTCGAAGGAGCTGATCGACACCTACGTGCGGCCGGTGCTCTCCGGCGACATGATCGGCTCGCTCGGCGTGACCGAGCCCGGGGCCGGCTCGGACGTCGCCGGCATCACCACTCGCGCGGTCCGCGACGGTGACCACTACGTCATCAACGGCGCGAAGACGTTCATCACCTCCTCAGTGCGCGGCGACTTCGTCACCACGGCGGTGCGCACCGGCGAGGACGGCGCGCACGGCATCTCGCTGATCGTGGTCCCCCGGGGCACGCCCGGCTTCACCGTCTCCCGCCAGCTCGACAAGATGGGCTGGCTCGCGTCCGACACCGGCGAGCTCTCCTACGAGGACGTCCGCGTCCCGGTCACCAACCTGGTCGGCGAGGAGAACCACGGCTTCCACTACATCGCCCAGAGCTTCGTCTCCGAGCGGATCTGGCTGGCCCTGATGGGCTACGGCCACGCGCTGCGCTGCCTCAACCTCACCGCGCAGCACTGCAAGGACCGCGAGGCCTTCGGCAAGCCGCTCGTGGCCAACCAGGTCGTCCGCGCCAAGCTCACCGAGATGCACCGCCAGGTGGCGGTGGCGCGCAGCTACACCCTCGAGGTCGCGTCGCGGTACGACGCGGGGGAGAGCGTGGTCGCCGACGCGTGCCTGGCCAAGCAGACGGCGGTCGACACCGCCGTCTGGGTCGCCGACCAGGCCGTGCAGCTGCACGGCGGCATGGGCTACCTGCGCGAGTCCGAGGTCGAGCGCCACTACCGCGACGTCCGCCTGCTGCCGATCGGCGGTGGCGCCACCGAGGTGCTCACCGACCTGGCAGCCCGGCTCCTGGGGTACAGCACATGACCGCCGAGACGACCGGCCGCGATACGCCCGCGCCTGGCGGCTCGGGCGACTCGACCAACGAGAGGCGCCAGGCGATGCTCGACAAGATCGCCCGCATCGAGGCCGAGCAGCAGAAGGCCGTCAACGCGGGCGGTGACTACATCGAGCGCCACAGGGAGCGCGGCAAGCTCACCGCCCGCGAGCGCATCGAGCTGCTCGTCGACGAGGGCTCCGCGTTCCTCGAGCTGATGCCGCTGGCCGGCTGGGGCAGCGACTTCGCGGTCGGCGCGAGCATGGTCACCGGCATCGGCGTCGTCTCCGGCGTGGAGTGCATGATCGTCGCCAACGACCCGACGGTGAAGGGCGGAGCGCTCAACCCGATGTCGCTCCGCAAGAGCTTCCGGGCCGCGGAGATCGCGGAGAAGAACAGGCTCCCGACGATCAACCTGACCGAGTCGGGCGGCGCCGACCTGCCCACCCAGAAGGACATCTTCATCCCCGGCGGCAAGGCGTTCCGGGACCTGACGCGGTCGTCGGCGATGAAGCTGCCGACCATCTCGGTGGTGTTCGGCAACTCGACGGCCGGTGGCGCCTACGTCCCCGGCATGAGCGACTACGTGATCATGGTCAAGGAGCAGGCCAAGGTGTTCCTGGCCGGCCCGCCGCTGGTGAAGATGGCCACCGGCGAGGAGACCGACGACGAGTCGCTCGGCGGAGCCGAGATGCACTCGCGGATCTCCGGCTCCTCGGACTTCCTGGCGGTCGACGAGTACGACGCGATCCGCCTCGCCCGCCGGTGCATGGCCCGGCTCAACTGGCGGAAGAAGGGCAGCCCGCCTGCCCCGACGTACGCCGAGCCCGACCTCGACCCCGAGGGCCTGCTCGAGCTCATCCCCACCGACCTGAAGGAGCCGTTCGACCCGCGGGAGGCGATCCTGCGCATCGTCGACGGCACTTCGGGGCCGGGCCACGGTGACAACGCAGTGCCGTTCGACGAGTTCAAGCCGCTGTACGGCTCCTCGCTCTGCGTCGGCTGGGCCACGCTGCACGGCCACCCGATCGGCATCGTCGCCAACGCCCGAGGCGTGCTCATGTCGGAGGAGGCGCAGAAGGCCGCGCAGTTCATCCAGCTGGCCAACCAGAAGGACACGTCGCTGCTCTTCCTGCACAACACCACCGGCTACATGGTCGGCACGGAGTATGAGCAGGGCGGCATCATCAAGCACGGCGCGATGATGATCAACGCGGTCTCCAACTCGAAGGTCCCGCACCTCACGGTGATCATGGGCGCCTCCTATGGCGCGGGCAACTACGGCATGAACGGCCGCGCCTACGACCCCCGCTTCCTCTTCACCTGGCCGTCGGCCAGGTCCGCCGTCATGGGCCCGGCCCAGCTCGCCGGCGTCATGGAGATCGTGATGCGCGAGTCCACAGAGAAGAAGGGCAAGCCCTGGGACGCCGACGAGTTCGAGGGCGTCAAGGCCTTCGTCATGCAGATGGTCGAGGACCAGTCGCTGCCCGAGTTCCTCTCCGGCCTCGTCTACGACGACGGCGTGATCGACCCGCGTGACACCCGCACCGTCCTGGGCATCTGCCTGTCCGTCATCGACAACCAGCCGATCGAGGGCGCCATGAACTTCGGGGTGTTTCGACTGTGATCACCCGACTGCTCGTCGCCAACCGGGGCGAGATCGCGCGCCGCGTCTTCCGCACCTGCCGCGACCTCGGCATCGAGACCGTGGCGGTGCACTCCGACGCCGACGCGGGGATGCCGTTCGTCCGCGACGCCGACGTCGCGGTGCACCTGCCCGGCAGCACGCCCGCCGAGACCTACCTGCGCGGTGACCTCGTCATCGAGGCCGCCAGGAAGGCGGGCGCCGACGCCGTCCACCCCGGCTACGGCTTCCTGTCCGAGAACGCCGCCTTCGCTCAGCAGGTCATCGACGCCGGGCTGACCTGGGTCGGCCCGGACCCGTCGTCCATCGAGAAGATGGGCTCGAAGATCGAGTCCAAGAAGCTGATGGAGGCCGCCGGCGTCCCGGTGCTCCCGAGCTGGACGGGCGAGGAGCTCTCGAGCGGTGGTCGAGTAGCGAGCGCCAGCGATCTCGGAGGTCGAGTAGCGAGCGCCAGCGAGCGTATCGAGACCCGTATCGAGACCCCGCTGCTCGTCAAGGCGTCCGCCGGGGGCGGCGGCCGCGGCATGCGGATCGTCAACTCGCTCGACGCCCTGCGGGGTGAGATCGAGGCCGCGCAGTCCGAGGCTGCCTCGGCCTTCGGCGACGGCACGGTCTTCGTCGAGCCCTACATCCAGTCCGGCCGGCACATCGAGGTCCAGGTCGTCGGGCTGGGAGCAGAAGGAGGGGCCGACGGCGCGATCGTCTTCGGCGACCGCGACTGCTCGGTGCAGCGCCGCCACCAGAAGGTGATCGAGGAAGCCCCGGCGCCGGCGCTTCCCGAGGCCACGCGCAAGGCACTGCACGAGGCTGCCAAGGTGGCGGCGGACGCGATCGACTACCGCGGTGCGGGCACCGTCGAGTTCCTCTACGACGTGGCGTCGGACCGCTTCTACTTCCTGGAGATGAACACCCGGCTTCAGGTGGAGCACCCCGTCACCGAGGCCGTCTTCGGGGTCGACCTGGTGGCCCTGCAGATCGCGGTCGCCGAGGGCCGGTCGCTGGCCGGCCTCGAGGTCGGCGCCCCGAAGGGCCACTCGATCGAGGTCCGGCTCTACGCCGAGGACCCGGCCCACGGCTACCAGCCGCAGTCGGGCCGGATCACCCGCTTCGAGGTGCCCGGCGTGGTGTCGCAGTTCGCCACCACCGGCTACGGCATCCGGCTCGACTCGGGCGTCGGCGCCGGCGACGAGATCGGCACGTTCTACGACGCGATGCTCAGCAAGGTCATCGTCTGGGCTCCGACCCGCGATCAGGCGCTGCGCCAGCTCGCCGGTGCCCTGGCCAAGGCCCAGCTGCACGGGCTGAGGACCAACCGCGACCTGCTGGTGAACCTGCTGCGCGACCTGGTCGTGACCGGCGCGACCATGGACACCACGTGGCTGGACGGCTCCGACCTGAGCGCGCTCGGCGCCGTGCCCGGCGGTGAGCAGGCGGTCCCGCTCTCGGCGTTCGCCGCGGCGATCGCCCTTGCTGAGGCGGCCCGTCTCGCGCGGCCCGTCCAGACCCGGATCCCTGCGGGATGGCGCAACGTCGTCTCGCAGCCGCAGGAGACGGCTTTCCTGGTCTCGTCAAGCTCGACCAACGAACCGGAGGAGGTGGCGGTCCACTGGTACGGCGGCCGGTCGTTCCGGTCGGCCGACCGCGACGACGTCATCGTCCGGGAAGCCGGGCCGGACAGCGTGGTGCTCGAGGTGGCCGGCGTGCGGCGTACCTTCACCATTCATAGCGCCCGGGACCCGGTTTCGCAGTCAGTCGACGTGGAGTCATCGCTCGGGCACGTCGCCCTGCGCCGCAAGCCGCGCTTCGTCGACCCGGCCACCCAGGTGGCCGCGGGCTCGCTGCTCGCGCCGATGCCGGGCTCCGTCATCGCGCTCCGCGCGGCGGTCGGCGACGTGGTCGCCGAGGGCCAGCCCATCCTCGTGATGGAGGCCATGAAGATGCAGCACACCATCGCCGCGCCCTACGCCGGCACCGTGACGGAGCTGGCCGCCACCGAGGGCCAGCAGGTCGAGGCGGGCGCCGTGCTGGCCGTCGTGGTCCCGACAAGGTCGACCGACGAGCCAGCCGCCGGCGAAGAAGGAGAGGACGCATGAGCGACATGTTCACCGAGCCCGAGGAGCGTACGGCGCTGCGCGAGGCGGTCGCCAGGCTCGCCGCGTCGTACGGTCGCGAGTACATCGAGAAGCAGGTGGCCACCGGCGGCAAGACCACCGACCTGTGGCTCGACATGGGCAAGCAGGGCTACCTCGGCGTCAACATCCCCGAGGAGTACGGCGGGGGTGGCGGCGGCATGGCCGACCTGGCTGCGGTCCTCGAGGAGGCGGCGGCCGCCGGCGCGCCCCTGCTGATGATGGTGGTCTCGCCCGCCATCTGCGGCTCGATCATCACCCGCTGCGGCACGCCGAGGCAGAAGCAGAAGTGGCTGCCCGGCATCGCCGACGGCACGCTGCTGATGGCCTTCGGCATCACCGAGGCCGACGCCGGCTCCAACGCCCACCAGATCACCACCACCGCCATCCGCGACGGCGACGAGTGGGTGCTCAACGGGCAGAAGACCTTCATCTCGGGCGTCGACGAGGCGCACGCGGTGCTGATCGTCTCCCGCACCGCCGACGCCAGGACCGGCAAGCTCAAGCCGGCGCTCTTCGTGGTGCCGACCGACGCCCAGGGCTTCACCCGCACGCCGATCCCGATGGCCTGGAAGGCGCCGGAGAAGCAGTTCACCCTCTTCCTCGACGACGTCCGGCTGCCCGCCGACGCGCTCGTCGGCGACGAGGACGGCGGCCTGTGGCAGCTCTTCGCCGGCCTCAACCCGGAGCGGATCATGGGCGCGGCGCTGTCCAACGGGATGGCGCGCTACGCGCTCGGCAAGGCGGTCGACTATGCCAGGACCCGCTCGGTGTGGAAGGACCAGCCGATCGGCTCCCACCAGGGCATCGCCCACCCGCTGGCCAGGGTCAAGATCGAGCTCGAGCAGTCGCGCCTGCTCCAGCAGAAGGCGGCCGCGCTCTACGACGCCGGCGACGACTTCGGGGCGGGTGAGTACGCCAACATGGCCAAGTACGCCGGCGGCGAGATCGCCTGCAACGCGGCCGACGTCGCGGTGCACACCCACGGCGGCAACGGCCTCACCGAGGAGTACGGGCTGGCCAACCTGCTCATCGCCGCCCGCCTGGGCCGGATCGCGCCGGTGAGCCGCGAGATGATCCTCAACTTCGTCGGGATGCACACGCTCGGGCTGCCGAAGTCCTACTGAGCCATGACGTTGGCCGCGTGTCGGTGCGGCGTGCCACGATCGGCGCATGGCGAAGGCGGAGCGACCCCTGGTGCCGGAGTGGATGCTCGACCGGGTGCGGTCCTGCGTGCAGGGGCTGCCCCAGCTCCGCGAGGAGGACGCCTGGGTCGGCGTCCGCTGGCGCGTCGGCAGCGACACGGTCGCCCACGTCTTCGGGGGCGAGGACCAGCTGTTCCGCATCACCTTCCGCGGCGAGCCCGACGAGGTCGCCGCCTTCGAGCACCTCGGCGCGCCCTACTTCCGGGCCGGCTGGGGCGGCAACGTCATCGGCCTCCTGCTCGACGAGTCGACGGACTGGACCGAGCTGCACGAGCTGCTCACCGACTCCTACTGCCTCCAGGCGCCGCAGCACCTCGTCGAGGCGGTCGACCGGCCTGCCTGAGGGGCGAGCCGCGTCAGCGCAGGGGCACGAATCGGTAGGCCCCGTGCTCGGTGACGACGGCGCCGGGGTTGGTGACCCGCGTCATCCAGCCCGACACCGGGATCACCATCACGCCGTCGTCGGCGAGCTGGTCGACGAGCTCCAGCGGCAGCTCGCGGGCCTCGGCCGACACCAGGATCCGGTCGTACGGCGCGTGGTCCGGGTCGCCGAGCACACCGGGCGTGGCCTCGTCGATCCGCGCCCAGGGGCGGCCGACCGCTTGGAGGTTGGCCCGTCCGAAATCGACCAGCGCGGGCTCGATCTCGACCCCGCGCACCTGCCCGGTCGGTCCGACGAGGTGGGCCAGCAGGGCCGTCGTCCAGCCGGACCCCGACCCCACGTCCAGCACGGTCTGCCCTGGACGGACGTCGAGCAGGCGCAGCATGTCCTCGACCGTCCGGGGCTGGGAGTTGGTCTGCCCGCAGCCGATCGCCAGCGGACCGTCGTACGCGGCCCGCTCGCGGCTCTCGGGGCGCAGGAAGCCCGTCCTCGGCGTGGCCTCGAAGGCTGCCGCCACGGCGTCCATGTCCTCGAGTCAACCACGGAATCGGGACGGGTTCGGCGATCTGCCCCCGCCGCTTGGTGCGAGGGGTGAGGATGGGCGCGTGGTGAAGTTCTACCTGCTGATGTCGGTCGTGAGCCTGGTGCTCACGGTCGTCGCGATGGTGCAGATCCTCAGCACCGAGGAGAAGCACATCCGCAACCTGCCGCGCATCGCCTGGCTGCTGCTCGTCCTCTTCGTCCCGCTCGCCGGGTCGCTGGCCTGGTTCTTCGCCGGCCGACCGCCGGCCGCCGGTCGGGTGGCACGCTCGCAGGGGGCCGGGTCGCAGTTCCCGGAGTACGACCGGCCCGGCCGCGCGGCGGCCGCGAACCCGGAGAAGGACGCGGAGTTCCTCCGCCGGGTGCGGGCGCGCGCCGAGGAGCAGCGCCGCCGTTACGAGGAGCAGAAGCGCCGCGAGCAGCAGGAGCCGCCGGAGCCCGGCAGCCCGCCGGCCGTCTGAGTCACTCCCCGGGCTCCGCGCGGAGTGCACCGGTCGCCGTAACTCCGAGTTACACCCGCTGCTCGCCTGCGGCACAATGCGGCCCATGACCGACCAGAGCGCGACCGACCAACCGACCGAGCTCGTCCACCTGGCCGTCACCGACTCCATCGCCACCATCACCCTCGACTCGCCTCACAACCGCAACGCGCTCAGCCGCCAGCTCGTCACCGAGCTCCTCGAGCGACTGCGCACCGCTGCGGCCGACGACGACGTGCGGGTCGTGCTGCTCACCAGCGCCGACCCGGTCTTCTGCTCCGGAGCCGACCTCTCCGAGGCCAGCGCCGAGAGCCTCGCCGAAGGCCCCCGGGCGATGGTCGAGCTCCAGCGCCGGATCGTCACCCTGGACAAGCCCGTCGTGACCCGGCTCGCCGGCCCGGTGCGGGCCGGCGGCATCGGCATCGTCGCCGCCAGCGACATCTGCATCGCCAGCGAGGACGCCACCTTCGCCCTCACCGAGGTCAGGCTCGGCCTGGCCGCCGCGGCCATCAGCCTGACAGTGCACCACCGGATGCACCCCCGCGCCGCTGCCCTGACCACCCTCGGCGGCGAGGTCTTCGGCGGCGCTGCCGCGGCGTCGTACGGCCTGGTCACCGAGGCCGTGCCCGCCGACCGGCTCGACGCCCGCGTGGCCGAGGTGTGCGCCAGCCTGGCGAGCGGCGCGCCGCAGGGGCTGCGCGAAGCCAAGCGCATCCTCAACGCCGACCTCGTGGCGCGCATCGAGGCGTACGGCGAGGAGATGGCGGCCCTCAGCGCCCGGCTGTTCGCCTCCGACGAGGCCCGCGACGCGATGCTCGCCTTCCTCTCACGCAAGAAGTGAGGCGCCCGCTGTAACGCCGGGTTAGCCCTTGTAGGGACCATGAAATTTCATGGGGCCTACAGCTCCTAACCCGGCGTTACAGCAACCCCGGTGAGACACCGGTCAGGGGACAGTAGGCTTGATCCTCTTTGTCAATCTCCAGCTCCAGGGGGAAGCACCCGCGTGTCTGAGGATCTCGCCGCACGAGAGGCCGCCGCCGAGCAGGCCTACGTCGACACGGTCTATGCGCAGCTCGAGGCGTCCGCCGTTGCTGCCCACGAGCTCGCCCGGGAGGGCCACGCCCGCGGCCGGCTGGGCCACGAGGGCGGGCTGGTCGAGCGCGACGCCATGGTGTTCCAGGCGGCCAGGCGCATCGCCCAGCTCGACGCCGCCCACGAGGGGCTGGTCTTCGGGCGCCTCGACCTGCGCGAGGAGATCGACGCGGAGCCGCGCTACATCGGCCGGATCGGCCTGCGCGACGCCAATCGCGACACCCTGCTGATCGACTGGCGCGCCCCGGCCGCCGCGGTGTTCTACCAGGCGACGGCCGCCGAGCCGCGGGGCGTGGTCCGCCGCCGGGTGCTCCGCTCCCACCACCGGACCGTGGTCGGCGTCGAGGACGAGCTGCTCGACGACTCGGTCGAGACCGACCTCCCGATCGTGGGCGAGGGCGCCCTGATGGCCCAGCTCTCCCGGGCCCGCGACCGCTCGATGCACTCGATCGTCGCCACCATCCAGGCCGAGCAGGACAAGGCGATTCGCGCGCCCGGCAAGGGCGTCGTGTCGATCTCCGGCGGCCCCGGCACCGGCAAGACCGTCGTGGCGCTGCACCGCGCCGCCTTCCTGCTCTACTCCGACCGCCGCCGCTACGAGACGGGCGGCGTGCTCGTCGTCGGCCCCAGCGGCGTCTTCATGCGCTACATCGAGCGTGTGCTCCCGAGCCTCGGCGAGACCGCCGTCGCGCTCCGCTCCCTCGGCGAGGTCGTCGACGGGGTGCGCGCCGTCCGCCACGACGAGCCGGCGGTCGCCGATCTCAAGGGTGCTGCGCGGATGGCCGAGCTGATGCGTCGTACGGCGCGGCAGCAGGCGCCCGGGTCGCCGACCGAATTCTCCGTCTTCTGGCGCGACGACCGCATCGTCCTCGACCGCCAGGTGCTCGGCCGGCTGCGGCGCCAGCTGATGTCCCAGGGCCTGCGCAACCGCCAGCTGCCGCGGGTCTCCCGCACGCTGCTCGACGCGATGTGGCGCCAGGTGCGCGGCGAGCGGGGCCGCGAGGCCGGCCGCGAGCGCTTTGACGACGACATGCTCTCGCGCCAGGACTTCGTGGACTTCGCGCTGGCGTGGTGGCCCCCGCTCGCTGCGCCGACGGTGCTCGGCTGGCTGCGCGACCCGGAGTTCCTGACCCGCGTCGCCGAGGGCGTGCTGACCCCGGAGGAGCAGCGGTTGCTCACCAAGTCGTGGGCCGATCCGACGCTGTCGGTGGAGGACGTGCCGCTGCTCGACGAGCTGCGCTACGCGCTGGGCGACATCCCGCAGCACAGCAGCGACGACGAGGAGGACCACGCGCTCCTCGAGGGCGGGATCGACCTGCAGGAGCTGACGACGGCCGCCGACCGCGAATATGCGCCGTCCGGCCGGGCCTGGCAGCCGCCAACCCACCGGATCGAGGACGACGGCTTCGCCCACGTGCTCATCGACGAGGCGCAGGACCTCACGCCGATGCAGTGGCGGATGGTCGGCCGGCGCGGCCGGACCGCCAGCTGGACGATCGTCGGCGACCCTGCGCAGTCGTCGTGGCCGGTGCCCGCCGAGTCGGCGGCCGCCCGGGCAGAGGCGCTGGAGGGCAAGGAGCAGCACGAGTTCCACCTCTCCACCAACTACCGCAACTCCGCGGAGATCTACTCCTACGCCGCCGCCTACGCCGAGCGGGTCGGCCTCGACGCCGACCTGCCCGACGCCGTGCGCCGGACGGGCGAGGAGCCGAAGGAGGTGGACTCCGGCGCCGACCTCGAGGGCGCCACCCGCGCGGCGGTGGACGAGATCGCCTCGCGCGTGCAGGGCACGATCGGGATCGTCGTGCCCGTCGCCCGGCGCAGCGAGGTCAACGCGTGGCTCGCGTCGTGGCCCGAGCGGGCCGAGGACGCCGCCGGGGCGCGAGCGGCCGTCGACTCCAGCCAGCCGCCGAGCGGGGAGGACCGTGTCGTGGTGCTCACGGGGCTCGACACCAAGGGCCTGGAGTTCGACGGCATCGTGGTCGTCCGTCCCGAGGAGATCGAGGCCGAGTCGGCCACCGGCCGCGCCTCGCTCTACGTCGTACTCACGCGCGCGACGCAGCTGCTCACGACCGTGGGCTGAGCCGGATCGGGATCCGCCATCCCGATCCGAACCCATGAGTGCGGATCTGCATGACGGACCGCGGGGTCGGCGAACGCCGCGCCGCCGTAGGGTTTCGGCCATGAGTCCCACGGTCACCGACGCCCAGGAGGTCCGAGCGCTGCTCGACGACGTCCGGGGGCTGGAGGCGTGGGCGATCATCCGGCGCAAGGCCGCACCCACCGCCGGCATCGTGGGCGGGCGGCGCAGCGTCGTGGACTCGCTCACGGACATCCCCCTCGAGGACGGCGTCCCCGAGGACGGCCGCACGGCCGACCGGCTCGTCGCGGTGCCCTTCCGCCAGGTGCGCGAGCGGGGCTTCGAGGCGATCGACGACGGCACGCCCCTCGTGGTGGTCGATCTCGACGCCGAGCACGAGGTGGACGTCGACGCGCTGCTCGCGGCGCTGCCGGACGAGCCCATCGAGTTCACGGACCGCGGCGGCTTCGTCGTCGACGACGCGGCGTACGAGGACATCGTCGAGGCGATCATCCGCGACGAGATCGGCCAGGGCGAGGGCGCCAACCTCGTCATCGGCCGTCACTACCGCGCCGTCGTCGCGGACTGGAGCGCGGAGAAGGCGCTCACCGTCTTCCGCCGGCTGCTCGAGCGCGAGCGCGGCGCCTACTGGACTTATCTCTTCTTCACCGGGGACCGGTTCCTGATTGGCGCGAGCCCCGAGCGGCACGTGTCGGTGAAGGGCGGCGACGTGCGGATGAACCCGATCTCCGGCACCTTCCGGGTCAGGCCGGGCGAGGGGGCGGAGGGCGACCTCAAGGACCGGCTCCTCGACTTCCTCGCCGACGAGAAGGAGATCTACGAGCTCTTCATGGTCGTCGACGAAGAGCTCAAGATGATGTGCGACATCTGCCACGAGGGCGGCCAGGTGCTGGGCCCGTTCCTCAAGCCGATGACCCACCTGGTGCACACCGAGTACCTGCTGGCCGGCCGAAGCGAGCGCGACCCGCGCGAGATCCTGCGCGACACGATGTACGCCGCCACGGTCACCGGGGCGCCCGTCGAGAACGCCTGCCGCCTGATCTCCCACTACGAGACCGAGGGCCGGGGCTACTACGCCGCCGCGCTGGCGCTCTTCGGCCGCGACGCCGAGGGCCGGCACACCATGGACTCGCCGATCCTGATCCGCACCGCCGACGTCTCGCCGGCCGGCGAGCTCAAGGTGACGGCCGGCGCCACCCTGGTGCGCGACTCCGACCCCGCCTACGAGGTCGCCGAGACCCGCGCCAAGGCGGGCGGCATCCTCAGCGCCTTCGGCCTGGTGCCCGCCGCGCCGTCGGACGGCAGCGACGTCGCCGCACTCGCGCGCGACGAGGACGTGCTGCTCGCGCTCGGCTCGCGCAACCAGCGGCTGAGCCGATTCTGGCTGACCGACCAGGAGGGCTCGCTCGTCGACCCGGCGCTGGCGGGCAAGAAGGTGGTGATCCTCCACGGCGAGGACGACTTCGTGAACATGCTCCGCCACGTCTTCGGGGTCTTCGGCATGACGTCGACCGTGGTCCGCCACGAGGACTACGCGACCGGCGCCTTCGACGGGCACGACCTCGTGGTCGTCGGGCCGGGCCCGGGCGACCCGCGCGACGGCGACCACCCCAAGGTCGCGTCGTTCCGCAAGGCCGTCGACGACCTCCTGGCCAGCGGCCAGCCGTTCCTGGCCGTCTGCCTGGGGCACCAGACCCTGTGCGAGCGCCTCGGCATCCCGCTGGCCTTCAAGGACATCGTCTTCCAGGGCACGCAGTCGGCGATCCCCTTCCAGGGCCGCACCGAGCGGGTGGGCTTCTACAACACCTTCGTCGGCCGGGTGACCGGCGACGACCAGCTCCCCGAGGGCGTGACCGTCGACCGCGACTCCGACTCGGGCGACATCCACGCGCTCACCGGGCCGCACTACCGCGGCATCCAGTTCCACGCGGAGTCGATCCTCACCGAGGACGGCCGCGACCTCCTGCACGACCTGGTCTGCTCATTGTTGACCTAAATGGTTGACTTTGGCGTGGCGCGCAACCGAACGGGTCCCGCGTGCGTCATCATGAGTGGCTTGCCAGTTGGACGGGGGATCGAGTTGTCACGAGTACGTCGAGGGGTCGCGGCGGCCTGCCTGCTGCTGCTCACTGCCTGCACCGCGGCAGAGGGCACGCCGAGCGGCCGCGCGCAGGTCCAGCGAGCCCAGGCCCAGCCAGTACAGGGCGGTGACGCCGTCGCAGTGAGTGCGGTGAAGCCGAGGTCCGCACCCCGCGCGGCAGACCGGCCCAACATGGTGCTCGTCCTGATGGACGACTTCTCGATGGACCTGGTCCAGACGATGCGCACGGCCCGGGTGCTGCGGAGGAAGGGCGCCTGGTGGGACCGCGCGTTCTCGGTCGACTCGCTGTGCTGCGTCTCGCGCTCGAGCCTGCTGACCGGGCAGTACCCCCACCAGACCGGCGTGCGCACCAACACCTCGGGTGACCGCGACGCCGCGCCGCTGGGCGGGTTCCCCGCCTTCCACGAGCACGGCAACGAGGCCAGGTCGTTCGCGGTCGCCCTCCAGCGGGCCGGCTACACGACCGGCTTCGTCGGCAAGTACCTCAACGAGTACGAGTGGCTCGCCGGCCGCGCCCTGCCGCCGGTCCAGCCCGGGTGGTCGGTCTTCAACGTGGTCTTCGGGTCCGCCTACGACGGCTGGGACTTCGATAGCACCTACCTCGAGGGCGGCCAGCTGAAGGTGCGCCACCACCCCGCGCCCGCCGCCTCGGCGTCCGCGGAGGAGAAGGACAACGCGTCCGCGGCCAGTGTGATCGAGCGGCTGTCGCTCGACTTCATCCGCGCGCAGGCGGGCGCGGCCGCGCCGTACTTCCTGGAGGTCGCGGTCTACGCGCCGCACAACCGCACCCAGCCGAAGGGCTACTACGACGGCGACCCGGTCTTCCCCCCGCTCTTCCGTGACCGGGCGGGCGCGGACGGGCCGGGCAACTGCGGGCGGGTGCCGTGCCGGTCGCTGACCACGGGCGACCTGCCGGGCTTCGGCGACGACCCGCGGGACAACCGCCCGGTGACCCGCCGCGGCGAGCCCGCGCGGGCTTGGAACACCGTGCCCGGCAGCCTGCCCTCCAGTGCCGCCATCCACGACCTGCGCGACCGCGCGCGGATGGCGCAGTCGATCGACCGCACCGTGCGTCGCATCCTGCGCGTGGTCGACGACAACACCTACGTCGTGCTGACCTCCGACAACGGCTTCCACCTCGGCCAGCTCGGCCTCGGCCGCGGCAAGGGCACGGCCTACGGCACCGACAGCCGCGTCCCGCTCTACGTCGTGGGGCCGGGCGTCTCGCCTGGCCGCCGGGCGGAGGTCACCACCAACATCGACCTCGCGCCGACCTTCGAGGAGATCGCCGGCCTCGCGCCCGCCCCCTACCGGTCGGGGGTGTCGCTGCTGCCGACGTTCGCCGACCGTAGCCTGGTCCGCCAGCGCTACGCGTTCCTCGAGCACACCGGGCAGGCGCTGGTGAAGGGTGACCCGGACGCCGCGTTCACCGGCGACGAGCTCGACCGCGTCCCGTCGTACGTCGCGGTGCGCAGCCGGGACGCGCTGCTGGTGCGCTACGACCTCGACCCTGCGGCGGACCGTGAGCAGTGGGCATACGAGTTCTACCGCTACACCAGGCGGCTCTCCTGGGAGCGCACCAACACCTTCGCCAGGAAGGCGCACCGGCCGAAGGTCAGGGAGCTGCTCGGCAAGCTGGAGCAGTGGGACGCCTGCGCCGGCGCGGCCGGCGACCAGCCCGTTGGCCCCGCCTGCCGCGGCCTGACGTCCTGAGGGCTGGACCACCGGACGCGTCCGCCCACCCGGCCTCGGCCAGGGGCTAGCCTCACTGCGTGCACCGGGACGTGATCGTGGTCGACCACCACGACTCCTACACCTGGAACCTCGTGCACCTCGTCGCCGGCGTCACGGGCAGCATGCCCCGGGTCGTGCAGCACGACGAGGTCTCCGCCGAGGAGGTCCTCGCGCACGAGGCCGTCGTCCTCTCGCCCGGCCCCGGCCACCCGGCCGACCCGCGCGACTTCGCCGTCGGTCGCGACGTGCTGCTCGCCGGCACCCGCCCCGTGCTCGGCGTCTGCCTCGGCATGCAGGGCCTGGTCACGGCGTACGGCGGCACGGTCGACCGGGTCCGCCCGGCCCACGGCGAGGTCGCCACCATCCGGCACGACGGCGCCGGCGTCTTCGCGGGGCTGCCGGAGCGCTTCGACGTCGTCCGCTACCACTCGCTCGCCGCGCTGGAGCTGCCCGAGTTGCTGGTCGCGACGTCGTGGAGCGACGACGGCGTGGTGATGGGCGTGCGTCACTGCTCGCTGCCGCTGGAGGGCGTGCAGTTCCATCCCGAGTCGGTGCTCTCGGAGCACGGCGCTGCGCTGGTCAGGAACTTCCTGTCATGACCGACCCCGTCTCCTTCTTCCGTGACGTCGCCGCCCGCCACCGCCGCTGCTTCTGGCTCGACGGCGGTGGCGCCCGCGAGTGGTCCGGCCGCCGGTCGCTCATCGGCTGGCTCGACGACGACGCGGTCTCCCTGTCGTACGACGCCGCGCGCGGCGAGGTCGTCCGCCACGCCGCCGGCTTGTCGACCGTCGTCGGCGACGACCCGTTCCTGGCCCTCGAGGACGAGATGGGGCCTGGGGAACAGTGGTTCGGCTACTTCGGCTACGCCGCCCGCCCCGACCTGCCCGCCCGCCCCGACGGCGTGCTCCCCGACGCGGTGTGGATGCGGGCGTCCCACGTCCGCCTCTTCGACCATCCGGTGAGCGCCGCGGCGGCCTTGGGGACCGCGCCGGAGGAGGGCGCCTCCGCGCCGTGGATGGGACTGGCCCCCTCCGCGAGGGACGAGCGGAGGGGGGTTGGCGCGGAGGGGCCCTCCGCAGGCGCGGGACCCCTCGACTACGCCGAGGCGTTCGCGCGCGTGCAGGAGCACCTCCACGCCGGCAACTCCTACGAGGTCAACCTGACCTACCGCGTGGCGGCCGAGGGCGGCGACCCGGTGGCGACGTACCTCCGGCTCCGCGAGCTCAACCCCGCGCCGTACGCCGGGTTCCTCCAGCACGACGTCGACGGCGCGCGCGCGTGGCTGCTCTCGAGCAGCCCGGAGCGCTACGCGGTGGTGACGACCGACGGCGTGCTGGAGACCAAGCCGATCAAGGGGACGACGCCGCGCGGCGCGACGGCCGAGGAGGACGCGGCGCTGCGCGACCGGCTGGCCGGCGACCCCAAGTGCCGCGCCGAGAACCTGATGATCGTCGACCTGCTGCGCAACGACCTGTCGATGGTCTGCAGGCCCGGCAGCGTCGAGGTGCCGGTGCTGATGGACGTGGAGTCCTACGAGACGGTGCACCAGCTGGTCTCGACGGTGCGTGGGCGGCTGCGTCCCGGCGTGACCACGGTGGGCGCGCTGCGGGCCCTCTTCCCGGCCGGCTCGATGACGGGCGCACCCAAGCTGCGCACGATGCAGATCGTCGACGAGGTGGAGTCGACGCCGAGGGGCGTGTACGCCGGGGCGTTCGGCTGGATCAGCGGTGACGGCGCGGCAGACCTGGGCGTGGTGATCAGGTCGCTGACGACGGCGGGCGACGGCGTGTGGCGGCTCGGCACGGGAGGCGGGATCACCGTGCTCTCCGACCTCGGCGAGGAGTGGGCGGAGTCGCGCTGGAAGGCGGAGCGGCTGCTCAGCGCCCTTGTAACGCCGGGTTAGTGCTTGTCCTACCCATGACATTTCATAGGCACTACAGCGCCTGACCCGGCGTTACAGCGCGCGGTGGGCCGGCAGCGCGACCCAGAAGGTGGATCCGGCGCCGGGCTGTGACTCCACGCCCACCGACCCGCCGTGCTGCTCCACGACCTGCCGGACGATGGCGAGCCCGAGCCCGGAGCCGGGCATCGAGCGTGACTCCTCCGACCGCCAGAAGCGCTCCCACACGTGCGGCAGGTCCTTGGCCGCGATGCCGGGGCCCTGGTCGGTCACGCTGAGCCTGCCGCCACCGAGTCGCACGGTGACGGTGTCGCCCGGGGGGCTCCACTTCGCGGCGTTGTCGAGCAGGTTGGTCACCGCCCGCTCGAGCGCGGTGGCGTCGCCCCACACCGGCCAGGCAGCCAGCTGCACGTCGAAGGTCAGGCCCGGCGCCCGGCGGCGTACGCGCGCCAGCGCCCGCTCGACCACCTCCGCCATCTCGACCGACTCCACCGTGCCGCTCGACGGCTCGTCGCGGGCGAGGGTGACCAGGTCGCCGACGAGGGTGGTGAGCTCGGCGATCTGGGCACGCACGTCGTCGAGCAGCTCCCGCCGCGCCTCGGGCGAGAGGCCGTGAGCGCCGTCCTTGGCCGAGTCGTCGGCCTGGGCGAGCAGGTCGAGGTTGGTGCGCAGCGAGGTCAGCGGCGTGCGCAGCTCGTGGCCCGCGTCGGCGACGAGCTGCTTCTGCCGGTCACGCGAGGCGGCGAGCGCCAGCAGCATCTGGTTGAAGGCGATGGACAGGCGCGCGATCTCGTCGTCGCCCTCGACGGCCAGCGGGGCGAGGTCCTCGGTGACGGCGATGTGCTCGACGGCCCCGGTCAGCCGGCGCACCGGACGCAGGCCGTTGCTGGCGACGCCCCAGCCGGCCAGGGCGGCGGCCAGGATGCCGAGGCCGCCGAAGGTCAGCATCACGCCACCGAGCTTGCGCAGCGTCTTGTCCTGTGACTCGAGCGGCTGGGCCAGGACCAATGCCTGGTTGGGCCCCGCCTGCACCGTGGCAACGCGGTAGCGCACGCCGCCCTCGGCGACGATCGTGCGCACCGACTGCGACCGGTGGCCTGCGGCCACCTCGCCCTCGGGCAGGCCGAGCTTGAGCTCCGGCCCGTCGTCCGCGGAGATGACGTCGGGGATCGGGCCAGTGAGGTCCACGTAGGCGATCCGGACATCGGCCGCGCCGAGCATCCACGAGGGCGCCTTGTTCCGCGTCAGCTCTGACAACGCAGTCGACTGGGCCGCCTTGTCCGCCCGGTTGAGCAGCGACTCGTCGAGCGCGCCCTGCAGCTGCATCCGCACCATGATGAAGGCGCCGAGCGCCATCGCGGCGATGGAGGCGCCGACTGCGATGGTGGTGAGCACGGCGACCCGCGAGGCCAGCGAGCGCCGGTAGTGCCAGCGCCGGTCCTCCCACCCGGGCATCACGCTTCCTTCAGCACGTAGCCGACGCCGCGCACCGTGTGGATGAGCCGGGGCTCCCCCTCGGCCTCCGTCTTGCGGCGCAGGTAGCCGACGTAGACCTCGAGCGAGTTGGCGGTCGTGGGGAAGTCATAGCCCCACACCTCCTCGAGGATGAACGACCGCTCCAGCACCCGCCGCGGCCGCCGCAGGAACATCTCGAGCAGGGTGAACTCCGTGCGGGTCAGCTCGATCGGTCGCTCGCCGCGGCGTACCTCCCGGGATGCCACCTCCATGGTGAGGTCGGCGAAGGACAGCACCTCGTCGGCTTCGCCGTCGGCAGGTACGACGCGGCGCAGGAGCGCGCGCAGCCGCGCCAGCAGCTCGGCCAGCGCGAAGGGCTTGGTCAGGTAGTCATCTGCTCCCGCGTCGAGACCTTCGACGCGGTCGCCGACCGCGTCTCGGGCCGTCAGCACCAGGATCGGCACGTCGTTGCCGGCGGCGCGGAGCGCGCGCGTGGTCTCCAGCCCGTCGAGCCGGGGCATCATCACGTCCATCACGACGACGTCCGGCTGGGTCGAGCCCGCGGCGACCAGCGCCTCGGCCCCGTCGGCGGCCAGCGCGACGTCGTAGCCGTTGAACTCGAGCGAGCGGCGCAGCGACTCGCGCACGGCCTTGTCGTCGTCCACGACGAGGACCCGGGGCTTGCTGGTGGGCACGGGGCAACTCTGCCATCCACGCCTGAGCACGCACTGAGAGCGCGGGACCTGTGCGCCGGGTCTCCACGGCATCGTCCGGCTGGTCGAGCGAAGTCGTTCGGCTGGTCGAGCGAAGTCGTTCGGCTGGTCGAGCGAAGTCGAGACCTCGCCCATTCCCAACGGCGCGCTCCGGGTCTAGCGTCAGTCCATGACGGGGTTGGAGCTGCGCACGGGCCTCCACGGCATCGCCCGGCACCCGCGGGCGCGGCCCGCCCCTGTGCCGACGCTGACGCTGCCGGACCACCGCAGGCCGATCCTCATCCTCGGCCGGGCCGGCGACTGCGACGTCGTGCTCGCCGATCCCACCGTGTCGCGGGTGCATGCCGTGCTGATGCGGTACGGCGGGCAGTGGCTGCTGCTCGACCGAGGCTCGACCAACGGCACGACCGTGAACGGCCGCAGGACCTGGGGGACGATCGCGGTGCGCCCCGGTGACCTGGTGACCTTCGGGCGGCTCGGCTTCCGGCTGGCGCGGGCGCCGAAGGGTCAGGTGTAGCGGCGCGCCACGTCGGCCGCCCGCGCGCCGTAGCCGCCGCCGAACATGCACGCGTGCACGAGCAGCGGGAAGAGCTGGTGCACGCCGAGGCGGTCCTCCCAGCCCTCGGCCAGGGGAGTGGTCTCCTCATAGGACGCCATCACCCGCGGGAGGTGGGGCAGGCCGAAGAGGTGCAGCATGGCGAGGTCGAGCTCGCGGTGCCCGCCATGGGCGGCCGGGTCGACGACGTGGACGCGGCCGTCGGCGCCCCAGAGGCAGTTGCCGTTCCAGAGGTCGCCGTGCAGGCGCGCGGGTGGCTCTTCGGGGAGCAGCGAGACGAGCTTGCCGATGATGCCCTCGATCGCGGATGCGTCCTCGGCCTCGACGGCACCGCGGTCCCGGGCCAGCTTGAGGTAGGGCAGCAGCCGGCGGGTCGCGTAGAACTCCGGCCAGGTCTCAGCCGGCCGGTTGGGCATCGGGAGCCGGCCGATGAACCCGTCCTTGTCCAGCCCGAAGCCGGGCGCGCCGGCGGCGTGGGTGCGCGCGAGCGCCCGCCCGAAGGCGACCGCCGAGTCGACCGCCGTCTTCCCGGTCTGCTCGACCCAGGCCAGGATCACGCACTCGGCGTCGGCTGCGAGCACCTCGGGCACCGGGACGCCGCCCTCGACCTCGCCCAGCCAGCGCAGGCCCGCGGCCTCGGCCTCGAAGAAGCCCTCGGGGGCGTGGGGCAGTGTCTTCATCAGGGCCGTCGCGCCGGTGGACAGGCGCAGCCGGGTCGCGGTGGCGATGTCGCCGCCCGCGACCGGCGCCGTGGCCACGACAGCGGTGCCGAGGAGCTCCTCGGCACGGCGGGCGACCAGCGGCTGGCGGGTCATCGTGGGGCACCTCGGCCGGGCTCGCTCTCGCTCAGGGTCGACTGGAGGACGTCGACCAGGGAGGCACTCGTGCGCTCGACCATGGCCAACACCTCCAGGAAGCCCTCGTGCCCACCGTAGTACGGGTCCGGCACGTCGCGGCCCGGGTCGACGGGATCGAAGTCCCGGAAGAGGCGGCGCCGCTCGCCGCGGCCGCCGATGCCGGCGAGGTTGTCGTGGTCCATGGCCAACGCCAGGTCGTACTGGGCATCGGGGTCCCACTGGCTGGCGCGGTGCAGCGACCCGTCGTATCCCGCTCCCAGCAGGGTGGCCGCGGCCCGGGTGTCCATCGGGTTGCCGACGTGCCAGTCACCGGTGCCGGAGCTGGTCACCACCACCGCGCCGGCGAGCCCGGCGCGCTCGAGGTGCTCGGCGAGGACGACGTGGGCCATCGGGGAGCGGCAGATGTTGCCCAGGCAGACCAGGTGGACGCGGTAGGGGCCGGACCCCTGCCGCGGCGGCACCGCCGGACCACGCATCAGCGGTCGTCGTCCCCGATGACCGAGTCGACGCCCCACGTGACCAGCGTGATCACGATCGAGCCCAGCAGGGCCGTCCAGAAGCCGTCGACGTGGAAGCCGAGGTCGACGCGGCCGGCGATCCAGCCGGTGAGCATGAGCATCAGGGCGTTGATGACGAGCAGGAACAGGCCGATGGTGACGATGATGAAGGGCAGCGAGAGGAGCTTGACCACCGGTTTCACGATCATCGAGACCAGGCCGAGGATCAGGGCGACACCGAGCAGCGGGAGCGCCTTCTCCTGTAGCTCCGCCGTGCCCCTCACCGGGCCGTCGAACCGGATGCCGCCGAGGAGCCACGCGGCCACCGCCACGCCCGCGGCGTAGGTCAGCAGCCAGGTGACGATCCTCATGCCGCGACCCTAGTGGCGCGGGGCAAGCCGCCACGGCACCGCGTAGCCTTCTCCGCCGTGGTGACGATCGGCGGCACGGGCGTGATGGTGCTGGGCGCCCTGCTGGCGGCGGCCCTCGCCGCGTTGGTCGCCCTGCTCGTACGTCGCCGGCTGGGCCCCGTCCACGCCGTGCTCGTCGCCGGCCTGCTCTGGAGCCTGCTGGTCATCGCGGTGGTCACCTTGGTCCCCGCCCAGTGGGGCACCGGCATCGTCCCCGCCGAGACGCGCTCGCCGACGTGCTCGTGGGACTACGGCGGCCCCGCTCCCGAGGGGTTCTGGGTGCTCGGCGGCACGCAACGCACGCTCAACACGCTGCTCTTCGTCCCGGCCGGCGCGTTCGGCGTGCTCGCCTTCGCCGGCTGGTGGGCGTGGCGGTGGATCCCGCTCGGCTTCGCCGGCCTCGCGGCGTACTCCATCGGCATCGAGACCGGCCAGCTCGCGCTTGCCCGCATCGACCGCGCCTGCGACGTCACCGACGTCGTCGACAACGTGACCGGCGCGGCGATCGGCGTGGTCATCGGATTGCTGCTGGCCGCGGTGCTGCGGCCGTGGCGACGGTACTGATCGCTGGTCGAGCGCTGCCATCGCATCGAGACCCTCGCCGTCGATGGCTAGTGTGACCGCCATGCCAGCGACTCCCCAGCCCCGCGCGAACGTCGGCCAGATCCCGGCCTACGTCCCCGGCAAGCCGCCCACCCCGCGGCCCGGGCTCACCACCTTCAAGCTGTCGTCCAACGAGAACCCCTACCCGCCGCTCCCGGGCGTCCTCACCGCCGCCACGCGCGCGGCCGAGCAGATGAACCGCTACCCCGACATGGGCAACAGCGCGCTGTACGACGCGCTCGCGGCCAGGCTGGGCGTGCCGGTCGAGGACCTCGCGGCGGCGACGGGCAGTGTGGCGCTGATCTACCAGCTCCTCGGTGCGTTCTGCGACCCCGGCGACGAGGTCGTCTACGCCTGGCGGTCCTTCGAGGCCTACCCGATCGCGGCCGCGGTCGCCGGCGCCACCTCGGTGCGGGTGCCGGTGCTTGCCGACGGCCGGCACGACCTGCCCGCGATGGCGGCGGCCGTCACCGACCGCACGAAGGTCGTGCTCGTGTGCACGCCCAACAACCCGACCGGCCCGGCGGTGACGCAGGCCGAGCTCGACGCCTTCATCGCCGCCGTCCCCTCGCACGTGGTGGTGGTCGTCGACGAGGCCTACCTCGAGTTCGTGCGGATGGACGACCCCGTCGACGGACTCGCGACCTACCGCGACCACCACAACGTCGTGCTCACGCGCACCTTCTCCAAGGCCTACGGCCTCGCGGGCTTCCGGGTCGGGTACGCCGTGGCGCAGGCGCCGCTCGCCGCCGCCCTCCGCGCGGTGTCGCTGCCCTTCGGTGTCTCCTCGGTCGCGCAGGCCGCCGCGGTGGCCTCTCTCGAGGCGGAGGACGCCCTGCTGGAGCGCGTCGAGGCGCTGGTCGCCGAGCGCGCCCGGGTCGTCGCCGGCCTCCGCGAGGCCGGCTGGAACGTGCCCGAGCCGCAGGGCAACTTCGTCTGGTTCGAGCTCGGTGACCGCACCCTCGACTTCGCCGCGGCCGCCGATGAGCTCGGGATCGTGGTGCGCCCGTTCGCGGGCGAGGGGGCGCGGGTCTCCATCGGCGAGGTCCAGGCGAACGACCGGCTGCTCGAGCTGGCACGCTCCTTCGAGGCCCGCTAGCGACCCGGCTCGACGAAGCCCCGGAGCACCGGCAGCCCGCCCGACCACCCCAGCCGGGCGGCGTACATCGACCGGATGGCGCGCAGCCGGCCCCGGCGCTCCCACGACCACCCGTTGGCGCACGGCAACGCCTGCCCGCGACACGTCCAGCCGTGGAACCACAGCCGGTTGCCGGCGACGTCAGCCCCGCCCGGCCCGCAGAGGCGAGTGCTCCCGCGGTCCATCAGCACGCCCGAGTCGCGCACGCTCCAGTCGAGCAGGCTCGGCGAGCGGTGCCAGATCGTGCGGTAGCGGCAGGAGGTGAAGTCGCCCTCGCTGAGCAGCAGCACGTGCCCCTGCGGCCGGCTGAGGAGGAGCGGGTTCTCGACCACGCCGTCATAGCGCACCAGCTCCACGCTGGCCGACCCCGGTCGCACCCGCTGGGCGTCGCGCGTCAGCTCCACGATCCGGATGCTCGAGGGGATCCTGTCGGTCTTGTAGAGCAGGTGGTGCCGTCCATCCGCGGAGTGCAGCGACGGGTCGATCACGCCCGCGCGCGGCAGGTCGACGCTCGGCACCGGGTCCTGGGCGGTGGGCACCTTGCGGAGGTACGACGGGCAGACGAGGGGCTGCCGGCCCACTGGCTCGAAGCCCGAGAGGGGCGTGCGGGACCGGGCGACGCCGATGCAGCGACCGTGCTCCCCGACCCCCGGGACGGGCGCCGCGTAGAAGAGCAGCCACCACCGACCGACGCGCGCCACGTCGGAGGCCCACACGTGGCCCTCGCGGGTCCAGGCCGGCAGCCGGGTGAGCGCCGCGCCGGCGGGTCGCCACGACCCGTGCGGGCGGCGGGTGACCGCGCGCGGCACCAGCGAGCCGGTGGAGAAGCCGACGTAGCCCGCCCCCAGCTCGGCCACCGCCGGGTCCGCGAAGTCGGACGCCAGCACGGGCCGGGGGACGCGCGGCTTCGCGGCGGCTGGGCTCCCCGTGAGGACAAGCACCCCCACGAGCAGGGCGAGCAGGGGTCGGGGCAGGCGCGGCACGGCGCTCAGGGTGCCAGATGCTGCCGGGTGGGCGGTCGCAGGCCGTGAAGCCCCAGCCGGTTTAGGCTTCAACGATGAGCGACAACGGGAAGCCCACCTACACCGAGGAGGGCAAGGCCTTCGAGCGGGACATGAGCTACGTCCCCGACCGGATCCTGGCGGGGGAGCGGTCGGCGGACCCGCACGACGCGGAGTACGGCGGCCGCTCGGACGTGACGGTCTGGCCGGTCGAGCCGGGCCGCTACCGCCTCGTCGCCGCCCGTGCCTGCCCGTGGGCCAACCGGTCGATCATCGTGCGCCACCTCCTCGGCCTCGAGGATGTCATCTCGTGGGGCGCCCCCGGCCCCACCCATGACAAGCGCAGCTGGACGTTCGACCTCGACCCCGGCGGGGTCGACCCGGTGCTCGGCATCGAGCGGCTGCAGGAGGCCTTCCTCAACCGCTTCCCCGACTACCCCAAGGGCATCACCGTCCCCGCGATGGTCGAGGTCGAGACGGTGCAGGTCGTCACCAACGACTTCCCGTGGATCACCCACGACCTCTTCTTCGAGTGGCGCGACCACCACCGCCCCGATGCCCCCGACCTGTGGCCCGACGACCTCCGCGAGGAGATGGAGCAGGTCATGGAGCGGGTCTTCACCGAGGTCAACAACGGCGTCTACCGCTGCGGCTTCGCCGGCTCGCAGGAGGCCTACGACGACGCCTACGACCGCCTGTTCACCGCCCTGGACTGGCTCGAGGAGCGGCTGACCGACCGTCGCTACCTGATGGGCGACCGGCTCACCGAGGCCGACGTGCGGCTGTTCACCACTCTGGTGCGCTTCGACGCCGTCTACCACGGCCACTTCAAGTGCAACCGCAACAAGCTGGCCGAGATGCCGGCGCTGGGGGGCTACGCGCGCGACCTCTACCAGACCCCCGGCTTCGGACAGACGATCGACTTCGACCAGATCAAGGCGCACTACTACTGCGTGCACACCGACATCAACCCGACCGGCATCGTGCCGAAGGGGCCTGACGAGTCGGTCTGGCACACGCCGCACGGCCGCAACAAGCTGGGCCGGGACGCGCGGTAGCCGGCTACGGGCTGGGGGCCGGTGTCGGTGAGGTCGTCGGTGGACTCGTCGTCTCGGTCGGGGTGGGTGTCGGGGTGGGCGACGGAGTCGTGGTGGGTGTCGGGGTGGGCGACGGAGTCGTGGTGGGTGTCGGGGTGGGCGACGGAGTCGTGGTGGGTGTCGGGGTCGGCGTCGGCGGGGGCGGGGTCCACGGCGGCCCCTGCACGAACGCGGCGATCGAGGGTCCGTCCATCCGCCACCTCAGCCGCACGGCGTACAGCGCGCGCTTGCCGACGTCCTCGTAGTCCTGCTGTCCCTGGTAGCTCTGGTAGCAGGGCAGGTTGGTGCCCTTGCAGACCCAGCCGTGGAAGAAGAGCCGGTTGCCCGCACCCGCGGTCGGCGGCACGTAGTCGGCGCCGCCGGGGCCGCAGACTCCGGTGCGCTGGCGGTTGAGCAGGACGTGGGAGCGCACCTCCTCCCAGCCCTTGTGCCACCACCTCGAGCGCCGCCACACGGTCCGGTAGCGGCAGTCGCTGTAGGCGCCCTTCGACGTCATCAGGTAGTGCCAGCCACGATCCTTGACCAGCGTCGGGTTCTCCAGCACGCCGGGGTCGCGCAGCAGTTCGCGACTGCGGCGCACGGCGTACCGCCCGTTCGGCGACAGTCGCACCATCCGGATCGTGGAGGGCGTGCCCTGGGTGCGGTAGAGCAGGAAGCGGCGGCCGTCCGCGGCGATGTACGACGAGGGGTCGATGACGCCGCGCTGGGGCAGCTCCGGCGCGCGGCCGGCCACCTGGTCGCCCGCCGGCTCGGTGGGGGCGTAGGACGGGCAGACGAGCGGCCGGCTGCCGAGGGGGGTGAACTTCGCGTCGAGGCTGGGCGCGACGGCGACGCCGATGCAGCGGTCCTCGGCGTGCGGCATGCCCTTGACCGGCATCGTGTAGTAGGCCAGCCACGACCCGTCAGGGGCCTTCTCGACCTCTGGCGCCCACACGCCGGCGAAGCGGGCCCAGGCCGGCCTGGTGTTCAGCAGGTCGCCCGTGCGCAGCCAGCCGCCGTGGTCCAGCGTGGAGATCGAGGTGCGGGCCCGCCAGCCGGTCGCGGCGCCGAACCACCGGGTGCCGTCGTGGACCACCGACGGGTCGCCGAAGTCGCGGTCCCAGATGACCGGCCGCGGCGCGGCGACGGCGCGCTGCCGGTCTTCCGGGTCGCCCGGGTCGGCAGGTGCCGAGGGGACGAAGAGCCCGGCGCCCACGGCGGCGAGGAGGGTTGTGGCGGCCACTCCACACAGCCGCGTGCGCGTGCGTCGCATCCTGTCCCTTCCCCGTGACCTCTCGAGATCGTCGGGCGCTCGGTGGTCCAGTCCAGTGCGCCCCATTCCGCCACGGGGGTAAAGGGCCAGTCAAGTTGCCCCGCGGGTCGTCAAGGTCCTCCCCATTTTGGGGCAACCTTCCAGCAATGGGGCATCCCCCATTTGGAGTAGCCCGAATTATCAGGCCCACGAGGAGCGCGGGGCGACCTGTCTGGCCGTCCGATCCGAGCGAGGCTCTCAGGGGCCCACTTCAGTGGGGAGTCACTACATGTCATCATCTCGACCCGTTCGCGGAGCGACCGTGTGTCCGGAGCCGGGGCTCCGTCGACGCCGGGCTTCTGCTCTCACGACGCTGGTGGCGCTCGTCGCGTCCCTCGGTGTCGTCCACGTCAGCATGCTCGCGCTTGCGCCTGCCGCGTCCGCCGCCATCGTCCAGGGCTTCGAGATCGACGGCAACGTCACGGTCGATGCAGGGGGCAAGGACTGGGCCAGCACAGGCACGCACGCCAAGGACCCGGTGGGCAACGTCGACACGTCCACCTTCGGGCAGGGCTCGAAGGAGTTCCAGCACCCGAGCACCTGGATCCAGAAGACCGGTCTCGCGCCCAACCAGGACGACATCTCCGACGTGTACTTCTACAACGAGACCAACGCGGCGGGCGAGGAGTGGGGCTTCTTCGGGTTCCGCCGGCTCACGACGACCGGCGTCACGAACTACGACGTGGAGTTCAACCAGGAGGACAACACCTCGGCCAACCCCGCCCGACCGACCCGGACCGCCGGTGACCTGATGGTCCGGTTCGAGCAGAACGGAAGCGACGCGTTCACCCTGACCAAGGCCTACATCTGGACGATCCAGGGCGCCGGCACGTGGGGTAGCAACTGCCTCCTGGTCCCGGGCTACGACCCGGCGGCCGGCTGGTGCCAGATCTCGACCGCTGCAGCAGGGTTCGTGGGTGCGACCGGTGAGAGCGGCCACTTCGCGGAGGGGGCGCTCAACCTCAGCTCCTTCTTCACCGGCACCGACTGCCGTGGCGGGTTCGGCACCGCCAACATCCGCTCCTTCACCGGTGAGGCGGACGCGTCCTCGCTGAAGGACTACGTGGAGCCCGTGCCGATCAGCGTCCCGCCGACGTGCGGCTCCATGCTGTTCAGGAAGGTGGACCAGTTCGGCAACTCGGTCGGTGGAGCCACCTACCAGATCTCCCCCAACCCGGCCCCCGGGAGCGCTCCGACGCCGCCGCTGACCGTCGTCGACAACCAGGCCCCCGACAGCGACCCCAGGGCGGGCTGGATCGAGATCGACCCGGCGTCGCCGGGCACCTACACCGTCACGGAGACGGTGGCGCCTCCCGGCTACCTGCTGCCGCCCGAGGGAGAGCGCTCGTTCGAGATCGTCGTCGACGAGGACGGCATGACCACACCGATCCGGATCTTCCGGGATCCGCGGATCTTCAAGCCGCTCACGATCACCAATGACCCCGAGGCGACGTACGACGTCGAGTACGACTGGAAGGTCGAGAAGTCGGTCGACCGGCAGAGCGCCAACGTGCCGGAGGGCACGCCGGCCGACTTCCAGTACACCGTCAAGCTGAGCGCTCTCTCGGAGCAGAAGTCGGGCTTCGAGGTGCACGGCACCGTGACGCTCGGCAACCCCAACGCCGTGGGCATGGTGGCGACGCTCGACACCACCATCACCGGTGGCAACGCCTGCACGTTCGTGACCAGCCTCGCCGACCCGCAGCCCCTCGAGGACGTCTCGAGCGCGGCCGGCTTCCAGGTCAACGTGCCCACAGGCAGCAACCAGTACGACTACGTCTGCGACCCCGGAGCCAACCCGGCGGCCAGCGGCACCAGCACCGCCACGGCCAGCTGGGACGCGGCCACCTACCCGCAGGAGGGCGCCAACCCGTCGTACACCCGGACGCACGCGGTCGACTACACCTACACGATCGACCAGCGCACCGACGAGCAGGTCACCGTGACCGACGTCTTCAACGGCCAGCAGCCGGGCAAGGACCTCGGCACGTTCACCTGGGACACCTTCGTGGGAGGCGGCACCCTGCCGGTCACCAAGACGATCGCCACCTACAAGCGCACGATCGACGGCGTGCCGGGGTCGTGCACCAGCTACCCGAACAAGGTGACGGCGGACGAGAACGACACCACCGACGCCACGGACGACTCCGAGACCGTGCAGGTCTGCGTGGGACGCAACCTGGCGATCGACAAGATCGCGACCCTGTCCTACGACCGGGTCTACACGTGGGACGTCGCGAAGTCCGGTCCCGGCACCGTCTTCACCGGTGACGACGGGCAGGGCAACTACACGACCGAGGTCACCTACAAGGTCGACCTCAAGGCCGTGGGCTACCAGGACTCCGACCGGCAGCTCGCCGGCCAGGTGTTCCTCAGCAACCCGAACGACTGGGCCGTCGAGGTGACCCTGGTCGACGTCGCCACAGTGGACGGCCAGGCCTACCCGTGCACCTTCACGGCTGCCGACGCCGACCCCGGCACGGCCGGCCACCAGGTGTCCGTCCCGGCTGACGCAAGCAGCCAGTCCTACGCCTACACCTGCCCGGGTGTGCCGCAGGGCAACTACGTGGGCACGAACACCGCCACGATCACGTGGGACAAGCAGGAGTACTTCACGCCGGGTGAGACGGCGACCAAGACGGTCGACATCAACGTCGCCCACGACCCGACTCCCGCCAACTACAACATCACGCTGGCCGACGTCCTCGACGGTGCGCCGGTTGGCCTACCGCAGTCGTCCTTCAACTGGGACACCGTCCGCGCCATGGCCGGCAACACCCAGACGCTCACCTACACCCGGACGCTCGACACCACCGCCGGTGCCTGCGAGCCGCACCTCAACACGGTGACGATCAGCCCGACCGGGCAGGACGCCAGCCACACCGTCGAGGTCTGCGCGCCCGGTGTCGACAAGACGTACGACGCCAGCCACGGCCGCAAGCGGCTGTGGACCGTCACCAAGGACGTCGACGAGACCCAGGTCGAGATCGCCCAGGGCGGTGCCGCGACGTTCACCTACACGGTGAAGGCGGTGCCCGGCGACGTCGTCGACGACGGCTCGGCGAGCTGGACCGGCACGGTGTCGGTCAAGAACCCGTCGGCGACCACACCCCTGACCGTGGACGTCACCGACGTCTCCGGAGTCACGGGCTGGACCTGCACGTTCACCAGCTCGGGCAAGGACACCGCGACCGGCGTGAAGATCGCTCCCAAGGCGACGGTGCCGCTGGCCTACACGTGCCAGGGCGCCGGGCACCCGGACGGCAACAACACCGCGCGGGTGACGTTCGGCGGTGAGCAGGTCAGCAAGACGATCCCGATCGCGTTCAAGCCTTCGGGGACGATCCTCGACTCGAAGGTCACGATCACCGACGACAAGACCAACCAGGACGTGCCGCCCGGCTTCCTGTTCGACGCCGACTTCGCGGACCCGTCCACCTGGTCGCACACCTACCAGCTGACCAAGACGGGCGCCGCTGGCACCTGCACGTCGTACACCAACAACGCCGTGCTCGACCTGACGGCCAGCCCGAACCCGCCGGTCGCAAGCGAGACGGTCGAGGTCTGCGTGGAGAAGCCGCTCACGCTCGCCAAGACGGTCGCCGCTGACCTCGAGCGCTCCTACACGTGGGGCATCGAGAAGGTGGCCGACGCGACCAGGCGTGACGTCGACCCCTCGACCGGCACCGCGAAGTTCCACTACACGGTCACCGTCAAGGCCGGTGCGGCCGTCGACTCCGGGTGGGCGATGAAGGGCACGATCGCGATCACCAACCCCAACGAGTACGCCGGGGGCGCCATCACGGCCGACATCACCGATACCCCGATGAACGTCGGTGGTGGGGTCACCTGCACCGTGCAGGGTGGCCAGGACGTGGTGATCCCCGCCCGGGCGGGTGACCAGAGCGGCGTCGTGACGCTGCCCTACACCTGCTCGTTCACCGGTGCGCCGACCGACGGGACCAACGTCGCCTCCGCTTCGTGGACCCCGCCGGGCTCCGCACAGCCGGCAACGGCCTCCACCTCGCCGGCCCCGGTGGCCTTCGCGGTGCGGGCGGAGCACGACAAGGTCGTTGACGTCGTCGACGACAAGACCGTGCCCGGCCAGCGGATCGTGCTGGAGGAGGACCTGGTCTGGTCGTCCGGACTCACGAAGTCCTATGAGTACGACCTGAGCGTGGCAGGGGGCGCACGCGGTGCGTGCCTCGACCACACCAACACGGCGATCGTCGACATGACGGGAGCGGGTGACCCGTCCGACAGCGTCACCGTCACGGCGTGCACCCCGCCCCTGCCCCCGGTGGTCACGGCTCCGCCGCCGCCGCTAGTGGAGGTCATCGCTGAGCAGGAGTCCGGCAAGGCCGTCGGCTCGCTGGCTGCCACCTGCCAGGGGACCGTGCGGGCCAGGCTCCGCAACTCCCGCTCGAGCGTGGCCGTCTACCAGGTCAGGATCGGCACGAAGAAGTACGCCGTCCGGGTCAAGCCCGAGAGCCGCAAACTCTGGGAGGGCCACGGCAAGCCGCAGGTGAGGGTGTCGCTGAGGGAGTCCGGGAAGGTCCTCGACCGGCTCCGGATGCCGCGGGCCTGCGAGCTTCCCGAGGTGCTGCCGGACACCGGCAAGCGGCCAGACTCGCGGACGTCCTGGTGACGTACGTGGAGTCCCGGCTGGACTGATCCCCCAGCCCGGCCGGAGCCGAGCCGGCGCAGAGGGTCGACCCCGACCTCTGCGCCGGCTTCGGTGTGTCCGGAGCAGCGTGGTCACCCACCGGATTGGTGTGGGGGCTGGTCCGCCCGATACGTTTGACGACACCATGTGGTCGGGGTCACACACGCCATCGGCCACACCGAGCTGCCGGCGAGCCGGAGACCCCGAGCCGCCGCTAGTGCGAAGGAGTCTGCCTTGAGCGACGCGTCAGGTTTCGGTCCAGACCTCGTGGAGGTGTTCGGCCCCTCGCAGCAGGACGGCGGCCCCGAGCTCGTCCAGCTGCTGACCCCCGAGGGCGAGCGGGTGCACCACCCCGACTTCGACCACGACTTCACCGCCGACCAGCTGCGCGGGTTCCACCGCGACATGGTGCTCACCCGGCGGATCGACACCGAGGCCACGGCGCTGCAGCGCCACGGCGAGCTCGGCATCTGGGCCCAGCTGCTCGGCCAGGAGGCTGCGCAGATCGGTGCCGGCCGGGCGCTTCGCCCACAGGACTACGTGTTCCCGACCTACCGCGAGCACGGCGTCGCCTGGTGCCGCGGCGTCGACCCGCTCCAGCTGCTGGGCCTCTTCCGCGGCGTCGACCAGGGCTCCTGGGACCCGGCGGAGAACAACTTCGGCCTCTACACGATCGTGATCGGCGCCCAGGTGCTGCACGCCACCGGCTACGCCATGGGCATGCAGCGCGACGGCGTCGTCGGCACCGGTGACCCCGACCGCGACGCCGCGGTGATCGCCCACTTCGGTGACGGCGCATCCTCGCAGGGCGACGTCAACGAGGGCTTCATCTTCGCCGCGTCCTACAACGCGCCCGTGGTGTTCTTCTGCCAGAACAACCAGTGGGCCATCTCCGAGCCGATCGAGCGCCAGAGCCGGATCCCGCTCTACCAGCGCGCCCTCGGCTTCGGCTTCCCCGGCGTGCGCGTCGACGGCAACGACGTCCTCGCGACGTACGCCGTGACGAAGGCGGCGCTGCAACGCGCCCGCGACGGGCAGGGCCCGACCTTCGTGGAGGCCTACACCTACCGGATGGGCGCCCACACGACCACCGATGACCCGACCCGCTACCGGCTCTCCGACGACCTGGAGCACTGGAAGCTCAAGGACCCGATCGCCCGGCTGGAGGTCTACCTGAGGCGCAACGGGCTGGTCGACGACGCCTACTTCGCCGACCTCAAGGCGGAGGCGGACGAGCTCGGCCACCACCTGCGCGAGGGCTGCAAGGCGCTTCCCGACCCGTCGCCGCTGAGCGTCTTCGACCACGTCTACACCGAGATCACCGACGAGCTGGCGGGCCAGCGCGACACCTACGCGGCGTACCTGGAGAGCTTCGAGACCGAAGGGGCCCACCGATGAGCACGACGAAGGTGACCCTGGCCAAGGCCCTCAACATGGGCCTGCGCAAGGCGATGGAGGACGACCCCAAGGTCCTCATCATGGGCGAGGACGTCGGCAAGCTCGGCGGCGTCTTCCGCATCACCGACGGCCTGCAGAAGGACTTCGGCGAGGACCGGGTCATCGACTCGCCGCTCGCCGAGTCCGGCATCGTCGGCACGGCGGTCGGCATGGCGCTGCGCGGCTACCGGCCCGTCGTGGAGATCCAGTTCGACGGCTTCGTCTACCCCGCCTACGACCAGATCGTCTGCCAGGTCGCGAAGATGCGGTTCCGCAGCCAGGGCAAGTCCAGGCTGCCGATGGTCATCCGCATCCCCTATGGCGGCGGCATCGGGGCGGTCGAGCACCACAGCGAGTCGCCGGAGGCGCAGTTCGCGCACACGCCGGGCCTCAAGGTCGTCACCTGCTCCAACCCGGTCGACGGCTACTGGATGATCCAGCAGGCCATCGCGCACGACGACCCGGTGATCTTCCTCGAGCCCAAGCGGCAGTACCACGCCGACAAGGCCGACCTCGACGAGTCCGCGACGCCGGACCCGCTGTTCGCCTCCCGGCTGGTCCGGCAGGGCTCCGACGCCACCGTGCTCGCCTACGGCCCGACCGTGAAGACCGCACTCAAGGCCGCCGAGGCCGCCTCGGGCGAGGGCACCTCGCTGGAGGTCATCGACCTGCGCACGCTCTCGCCGCTCGACATGGCCCCCGTCTACGACTCCGTACGCCGCACCGGGCGCTGCGTCGTCGTGCACGAGGCCCACGTCAACCTCGGCCTCGGCGCCGAGATCGCGGCCCGGGTCACCGAGGAGTGCTTCTACAGCCTGGAGGCCCCGGTGCTGCGGGTCGGCGGCTTCGACACCCCCTACCCGCCGTCGCGGATCGAGGAGGAGTGGCTGCCCGACCTGGACCGGCTGCTCGACGCCGTCGACCGCTCGCTCCAGTTCTGAGAGGCGCCCTGATGTCCGAGTTCCTGCTCCCCGACGTCGGCGAGGGCCTCACCGAGGCCGAGATCGTCTCCTGGAAGGTCAAGGAGGGCGACACGGTCGAGATCAACGACGTGATCGTCGAGATCGAGACCGCCAAGTCGATCGTCGAGCTGCCGTCCCCGTTCGCCGGCACCGTGCTGGGCCTGCTCGTCCCCGAGGGCCAGACCGTCGCCGTCGGCACCCCGATCATCTCGATCGGCACACCGGGCGAAGCTCCGGCCGCCGCGCCGCAGCCCCCTTCCCCGGCCGTCGACCTGACCGACATCGACCTCTCCAACCCCGCCGCCAGCGGCGGCGGCGAGGGTGAGTCGCTCGTCGGCCGCAACAAGGCCGAGCGTGGCGCGCTGCGCCGGGCCCGCCGCGGCTCTGCCTCGCCGGCCTCGGAGGCCGGTGCCCAGGCCCAGCTGCAGCTGCAGGGTGCGTTCGCGCCCGGTGGCGCGCAGTCGCACGAGGTGGTCCCTGCCGAGGAGGCGCCGGTGCCGGCCACGTCCGCGGCCGCGCCGCCGCCCTCCCGTCCGGCCGAGGCCCTGGTGCCTGCGCACACGCAGAGCCCGCGTGGCGACGTACGAGCGCTGGCGAAGCCGCCCGTCCGCAAGCTCGCCAAGGACCTCGGCATCGACCTCGCCACGCTGACCGGCTCGGGCTCGGGCGGCGTGATCACCCGCGAGGACGTGCAGGCCGCGGCATCCGGTGGGCCAGCGCCGAGGATGCCGGAGCAGTACGCCGATCTCGGCCGCCCCGGCGTCGCCCCGATGATGGGCGCCCGGGAGACCCGGGAGCCGGTCAAGGGCGTGCGCAAGATGATGGCCCAGGCGATGAGCCGGTCGGCCTTCACCAGCCCGCACGTGACCGAGTGGATCACCGTCGACGTGACCGCCACGATGGACTTCGTCGAGCGGCTCAAGCAGCGTCGCGAGCTGCGCGACGTCAAGGTCAGCCCGCTGCTGGTCCTGGCGCGCGCCTGCATCCTGGCGATGCGGCGTACTCCCGAGATCAACTCCTGGTGGGACGACGCGGCGCAGGAGGTCGTCTACAAGGGCTACGTCAACCTCGGCATCGCCGCGGCCACCCCGCGCGGGCTCGTCGTGCCCAACGTCAAGGATGCCGACCAGCTCTCGCTGGTCGAGCTGGCGCGGGCGCTCGGTGAGCTCACCGCGACGGCGCGCGAGGGGAAGACCCAGCCGGCCGAGATGGCGGGCGGCACGTTCACGATCACCAACGTCGGCGTCTTCGGCGTCGACGCGGGCACCCCGATCATCAACCCCGGCGAGTCGGCGATCCTGTGCTTCGGCGCGGTCCGCAAGCAGCCATGGGTGGTCTCCGGGCCCGACGGCGACCAGATCGTGCCGCGCCAGATCACCACGCTGGCGCTGAGCTTCGACCACCGCCACATCGACGGGGAGAAGGGCTCGCGGTTCCTCGCCGACGTCGCCGGCATCCTCGAGGACCCGGCGAGCGCGCTGCTCTTCTGAGGAGTTTCACCGCCACCGGCGCGGGGTAGGAGAGGCCCGTGCACTCCTACCCTGCCGCCGGTGACGAGGTCGGGCCCTACCGGATCCAGCGCCGCCTCGGCGACTCGGACCACGGCGTCCTCTACGCCGCCACCCAGGGGGCTGGCGGGCGCGAGGTGGCCCTCAGGGTGCTCTCCGCCGACGCCGCGGAGGACACGGTCGCCCGCCGCCGCGTGACCCGGGCCGCCCGCGCTGCCGCGTCGGTTCAGTCGCCGCACGTCGCGCTGGTCTACCTCTACGGCGAGGACAAGCGGCGCCGGATGTACGTCGCGAGCGAGCTCGTCACGGGCGACCAGCTCGGCCACGTGCTGCGCCATCAGGGCGCGGCACCGGTCCACCTCGGCCTGCAGCTGATGGCTCAGGTGGCGACCGGGCTGTCCGCGATCCACTCCACCGGCGTGCTGCACGGCGGGCTGACGCCGGCCAACGTGCTCGTCCAGTGGCGGGCCGGCACGCCGACCGCCGTGCTCGGCGACATCGGCGTGAGCCGGTCGGTGACCGCGCCCGAGGTGCACCTCGGCGAGCAGCCGGGGGTCGCCAGCGACGTGCACTCCCTCGGGGCCCTGGTCTGGACGACCCTGACGGGAGAGCCGGTGCACCAGGGCTCCGACTTCCAGGTCGCCGAGGCCTTCGTGCGCGACCCCGTGCCCCAGCTGCAGGGCCGCTCGCCCCAGGTGAGGCACCTCAACGAGCTGCTGGCGAAGGCGATGCACCGCGACCCCGCCAGGCGCCACGCCTCCGCCCTCGAGCTGCGCGACGACCTCGTCGCCGCCCTCGCCCTGCCCGGCGAGGCGGGCCCGCTCCGCCGCAGGCCGGTGGTCGTCAAGGGCCCCGACCGGCGTACGACCGTCACCACCACCGTCGCGGCCCTGCTCCTCATGCTCGTCGGGCTCGTCGCCGGCACGGTCCTGCTGTTCTCGTCCTTCTGACCGCGACCGGACCGCGACCACACCGCGACCGGGGGTGCGGCCCCCGCCGCGGGGGGCGGCTGCCGGGCCGTCTACCACGGCAGCACCCAGCAGCACGACGAGCGCGCGGTCGACCACCAGCGCGCGCTCGTGTGGTTGGGCACGGGGAGCGAGCCCGTGCGCGCCCACGACCCGTTCGGGCTGCAGAAGACCTCCGCGTGCAGGGTCCCCGGCAAGTGCCTGCCCCGCTCGGTGCGCGCCTGGAGGCGCTCGGTCCGGCAGTGAGCCTCAGTTGTCGTCGTCGGACTCCCACGAGTCGTTGCGGATCCCCGGCACCGAGCGGGGGTACCAGTCGCGGTCACCCTGCACGTTGTTGACGGAGTCCACGATCGACTGGGCCCGCTCGGTCTTCAGCGTCTGGAGCGCCTTGTCGAACTCCCCGAGGAACTCGTCGTACATGGTGCTGGTGAGGCCGTTGTAGATCTCCTCGGCCGTCTTCATCGTGAACTCGATGGGCCGCCTGGGCAGGTCGTCGCCCGAGGTGTTCACGTACTTGCCGATGATGTCGCCCGCGGACTTCAGGTCCCCGATGGTTTCGGCGACCTGGACGACGTCGCCCGGGATCTCGGCGAACTTGTCGACGATCGGGATGACCTCGACGATGTCGCCGGCGACACCGGCGATGTCCGCGACCCAGCCGAGGTCCGGCGGCGCGTCGTAGCTCTCGGGCGTGCGACCGACCTCGATCCACTGCCCGAGCTGGACGGCGAGGGCGTCCTTCACCGACTGCAGGAAGTCGAGCAGGCCGGCCTGGGCCGCGGCGACCAGCGCCCCGACCCCCTCGACCCAGTCGCCGGTGATCGACACCAGGGAGGCGTAGAGATCGGCGCGTGGGGGCAGATGCTCGTAGAACGTGACGAAGGCGTCGCGCCAGCCGCCCTGCCAGTGGACGAGCGTGGAGCCGAAGTCGGAGTTGCTCGACGCGGCGAAGTCGGCAGGCACCAGCCCGAGGCCGATCGCGTTCTTGAGGTCGATGGAGACGCTCTGGAACTTCTCGACGTCGGCCTCGGTGAAGGTGCCGCACAGGTTCTTGAGGTAGTCGGCGATGCCGCTGGCCCAGGTGGCGCCGCTCTCCCAGCTCGTCCGGGCGCCCTCCTTCAGGGTGTCGAGGTAGCCGGGACCCCAGCTCGGCATATCGCCCTGGGGGTCGAACGGCAGGACCCAGCGCAGGCCGAAGAACTCGCAGGCGAACTGCCCGTCGCTCGGCGTGGACTTGTAGGAGAGGATCGCGTAGTCGCCGGCGATCTGCTCGTCCGCGTGGTCGATGAGGTAGAGCTCGCCCTGGACGTTCTGGGCCTCGACGTACTCCACGACGAGCTCGTTGCCCTTGAGGTAGCCGAGGTAGCTCTCGATGTCGAGGCAGAGCTCGACGAGCCTGCTGTAGTCGAACGTCATGACGGGATCTCCCGCTGGTCGGGGAGGGCTTCCTCCGTGCGGTCGTCGCGCTCCTCGAGGTCGTCCTCGGGCGCCTCCGGCTCGGGGACCGACGTGTACTCGTCCCCGTCACCCTCCGGGGTCGGGTCGGGAATCACGGGGACACCGACCTGCGGGGGCGGTGGCCCGTCGCGGAGCGCCCGGTTGATCTGGTCGAACGCCTGCTGGGCCTGGTCGTCCGTGCGCGCGAAGTCGTCGGCGATGTGGATGAGGCCGGCCGCGCAGTCGTTCAGGGTCTGCACCGTCCGGCTCAGGGCGAGGTGGACGTCGTAGCAGACCTGCAGCGCGTCGACGAGCACGGCCGCGTCGCCGACCTGCGCCGACAGGCCGTTGAGCCGGTCCGTCGCCGCCTCGAGCCGGTCGGCCGCTGCCTTGACGTCCGACGCCTTGTCGGGGAACTCCAGCCGTCCCGCGCGGTAGAGCGCCTCCAGGCGGGCCTGGATCTCCGCCACTGTGGTCATCGTGTCCTTCTCTCTCTAGTCGCACCGCGCCACGGCCTCGGCGGGATACCCCGAGGTGCGTACGTCGAGCAGGCCGGGGGCCGCGTCAGCCTCGTCGCGAGCCATCGAGACCCGGACGAGGTCGCCGTCGGTCTCCGGCTCGCCGAAGGTGTAGGACGCCAGGTCGCTGGCGTGGAGCGACTCCGTGCCCACGACGACCTCGACGTCGGCCGGGTCGGTGGCGGGGACGAAGACCATCTCGCCCGGTTGGCCGCTGAAGGGCTCGACGACGGCGACCGCTTCGAGGCAGGACCATGCGCCGCCCTCGAAGCCGGACAGGATCGTGACCCCGGCCGCGCCCGTCCCGGCGGTCAGCTCGGCGGCGAGGGCTCCCTGAGGGGTCGTCGCGGGCGACTGCGCGAGCGCCGCCCGTGCGGCGTCCGCGCCCTCGGCTCTCCGGTCGCCCGCGAGGGCGACCAGCCCGTCCGCGAGTGCGACGTGGTGGACGGTCCGCGTGGCCGGGGCCTCGCCCTGGTAGGTGAGGACGTCACCGTCCGCGACGTAGCCAAGGTCCTCGAGGCCCGCCCTCAGCTCGGCGGCGTCCTGGTCGGTGTGCAGGACCTGGACCCGCTCGGCGACGGCCCCCGCACTGACGGCTGCGGTCACCTGCGTCGGGTCGATCACCTCGAGCAGGCCCTCCTCGCTGGTGAACGGAAGGGCGGCTGCCTGCGCGCCCCCGAGGATCCAGGAGCCGCTGCCGACGACGTCCCGGTCGGTCGGGTCGGCGGACGGGTCCAGCCCGGCAGCGGCGCGTGCGGCCGCGAGGTCGACGACGGTGAGGTAGGTCGGCGGGATCTTCGGCGTGGCCAGGGACCGGTCCACGAGCTCGCCGAGGAGCCCGGTGTCGACGGGGACCAGCTCGGTGACCGGCTCGGTGACCGAGCCTGTCGGTGTGCCGGTGGCGTCGGTCCCCCGGGTCCTCGGCTCGTCCCCGGTGCACGCCGCGAGCCCCGCGAGGAGCGCGAGCACGCCCAAGCTGCGGCCCACCCGTGCGGTCGCCCCTGTGTGCATCCGTGCCTCCGGTCCGTCGTCCCGCCCGTCGCGGCGGCTCCTGCCTCATTCCCGGGTGTGACCGGGGCGAAACCAACGCGGGGTGAACGTCAGGTGGACTCAGAGGTAGCGGCGCGTCCGGTCCGGCGTGCTAGTCCCACGACGTCCAGGACCCGCCGTCGGGGACGAGCTCGATCAGGTCGCGCGCGGAGAGTCGGGTCACCGTCGCAGGCTGGCCGCCCACGCTGCCAGCAGCTCGGCCTCTCGCTGCCGCGAGATCCCCGTGCGTACGGCGTCGGGTGTGGCCGCCAGCCACGCGGCCGTGTCGCGGGCGGTGTCGTCGATCGGGCGCAGCCACAGACCCGCAGCGAGGGCCGGGGCCGGGTCGTGGGCCATCATCCCGTCGTAGTCGGGGCGCGGCAGCCAGAGCGGCACGGAATCATCGCCGGACCACGGCTCGACGCCCTGCTCGGTCAGGAACTCCTGCGGCAGCCAGGTGAGCCTGGGCGTCGCGCCGACCCCGCTCGCGACTGCCCCGAGCAGCGACTCGAGCGACTGGATCTCGCCCACGGCGTCGTAGACGCCGGTGATCCGCTCCTCGGCCACGGTGACGAGCCACTCCGCGAGGTCGCGTACGTCGATGACCTGCACGACGTCGTCGGGCGTCCCGGGCGCGAGCACCTCGCCGCCCTCGGCCAGGCGCGCGGCCCAGTAGGTGAACCGGCCGCTGGGGTCGCCGGGCCCGACGATCAGGCCGGGCCGGATCACCAGGGAGGACGCGGCGCCGTCGGTCACGAGCTGCTCGCACGCCACCTTCATCCGGCCGTAGGCCTCCGGGGACTCGTCGAGGTCGACGTCCTCGGCCAGCGGCTCGTGCACCCGGAGGGTCTCGGGCGTGCCGGGGGTGTCGTCGTCGGGATAGACGCTGATGGTCGACACGAAGACCCAGTGCGTGTCCGGGACGGCCTCGACCGCGCGGCGTACGTGCGAGGGGAGGCGGGCGACGTCGACGACCGCGTCCCATCCCCCGTCGGCGAGCCCGGCCGGCGCCTCCTCGGAGCGGTCCCAGGCCATGTGGGTGACGCCGTCGGGCAGCCGGCCGGACGAGCCCCGGCACGCGCACGCGACCTGGTGGCCGCGGGCGACCGCCTCCTCCGCGACGGCGCGCGAGAGGAACCGGGTGCCACCGAGGACCAGGATCTTCATGGCACCTCCACCGTCGGGGTCGTCTCTCCCATGATCCACGCGTCGAAGAACGCCGTGAGCTCGCGACCCGTCTCGGCCTCCCAGAAGTCGTAGAGCTGCTCGCGGGTCACGGACTGGTTGTCGTGCTCGGACAGCCAGTCGCGGGTGATCCGGAAGAACTCCTGGTCGCTGAGCTCGAGCCGCAGCTCGTTCCACATCAGCGCCGGCAGGTAGTAGATGTTCGACCCGCCGAACTGCACCGGGTCCCAGTCGCCGGGCGGGCCGTAGGTGTCGCGCAGCTCCTGGTCGCGCGCCTCCCACTCGCCGAACATCTCCTCCAGCGTGCGCTCGCCGTGCTCGTCCTCCCACAGTGCCTGCATCAGCATCGTCATCCCCTCGTTGAGCCACACGTCGCGCCAGTCCGCCGGCGACACCTGGTCGCCGATCCACTGGTGGACGAGCTCGTGGACGATCACCGGGGCGGAGCGCACGTAGGGGTTGTTGCCGAGGGTGATCATCGTCTGCGTCTCCATGCCGCTCATGGAGTCGGTCATCACGATGCCCAGGCTGCTGAAGGGGTAGGGACCGAGCCGGTCCTCGATCCAGTCGACGCCGCTGGCCGCCACCGAGAGGTCCTGGCGGGCGCCGGGGACACCGCGGGGATACCAGTAGTCGACGACCAGCCCGTCCTCGGTCGTGTTGCTGGAATGCGCGTAGTCGCCGATCGCGACCGTGACCAGGTAGGACGACGCGGGCTCGTCGAGCTGCCACCGGGTGAGCTGTCGGCCGTCCTCGACCGACCGCTCGACCAGGCGGCCGTTGGCCACCCCGGTCCAGGGCCGCGGCGCCGTGATGGTGAAGTCGTAGAGCGCCTTGTCGGAGGGCTGGTCGTTCACGGGATACCAGCTGTAGGCGCCGTAGGGCTCCTGCATCGTCCAGGTCTCGCCGCTGGGCTCGACGGTCCAGCCGAGCCCCCAGAAGTCCCGCCGCGTCGTCGGCGCGCGGATCGGCCGCGGCCGCCCGCCGTACTGCACCTCCAGCTCGTACTGCTCGTCCGCGGCCACGGGCTCGGCGACGACGAGGTCCTTGCCGTCATGGGAGTACGCCGCGTCGCGGCCGTCGAGGAGGACCGACCGGATCCCCAGCCGGGCCGCGAGGTCGAGTTGGAACGAGTCGGCGTCCTCGGTCGCCCGGAAGGTGACGTCGGCCGTCGCGACCAGCTGCCGCCGCCGCTCCGGCTGCCAGTCCAGGGTGAGGTCGTAGTGCAGTGCGTCGACCCCGGGGTCGCCGACGTGGGGGTAGACGGAGTCCTCGACGGGCTCGCTGCGGGCGAGGTCGAGGTCGGTCTCGACGCGCGGCAGCGTCGCCGTGGCGACCTGAGTGGTGACCTCCGGTGCCGGCGCGGACGCATCCCCGCCCCCCGCCGTACATCCCGTGAGCACCGCGGCAGCCAGGAGGGCCGGTGCGAGCCTCACGCGTCGCCCCGGAGCAGCGGTCGGGCGAGCTTGCGGCCGTGGTGGATCTGCGCCTTGACGGTGCCGAGCGGGATGTCGAGGTGCTCGGCGATGTCGTCGTAGGGGAGGCCGTAGACGTCGCGCAGCAGCAGCGGCTCGACGCACTGCGGGTGCTCCCGCTCGATCGTCTCCATCGCCTCGAGGAGGTCGAGGCGGGTGCCTGCGATCACGCTGGTGGTGCGCGGGTCGGCCCGGTCGTGACCGCCGGCCTCGAAGTCGGTGGGCACGGCCTGGTTCTTCAGCCGGCGGTAGGTGGTGCGGGCGCTGTTGAGGGCGACGACGTGCATCCAGGTGGTGAAGCGGCCGCGGCCGTTCCACGAGCCGATCCTGGTGGCGATGTTGAGCAGCGCCTCCTGGCAGGCGTCCTCGGAGTCGCCCGAGTAGGGGAGCACGCCGCGGCAGATGTTCAGGGCGCGCTGGCGGACCGCCCCGAGCAGCAGCTCGAGGGCGTCGCGGTCCCCGTCGCGGGCGCGCAGGGCGAGGTCGTCGATCTCGTCAGGCGTCACCCCTGAACCCTAAGCCCGGCACCTATCATGCGACCGTGCCCACGCCCGCGAAGCTCGGTCGCTACCCGGTGCGCCGGCGCCTGGGCGCGGGCGCCTTCGCGACCGTGTGGCTGGCATACGACAACCACCTCGACTCCGCGGTCGCGATCAAGGTGCTGGCCGACAACTGGAGCGGGGACCTCCATATCCGGCGGCGGTTCGTCGAGGAGGGCCGCTTCCTGCGCAAGGTCGAGTCGCCGCACGTGGTGCCGGTCTACGACGCGGGGGAGCTGCCGGACGGCCGCCCCTACCTGGTGATGGCGTACGCCGACGAGGGCACGCTCGCCGACCGGCTGGAGCTCTCCCGGCTCACCCCGGAGGAGGCGCTGCACGTCATCTGCCAGGTGGGCACCGGGCTGCACGCTCTGCACCAGCGTGGCGTCCTGCACCGTGACGTGAAGCCGGCCAACGTGCTCTTCCGCACCGGCTCGGGCGGCGAGCTGGTCGCGATGCTCGGCGACCTCGGCCTCGGCAAGGCGATGGACATGTCCTCGCGGCTCACCGTCGTCGGCGGCACTCCTTCCTTCGTCGCACCCGAGCAGGCCCGGGGCGAGGGTCTCGACCCGCGCGCCGACCTCTACTCTCTGGCCGCCCTCTCCTACCTGCTCCTCTCGGGCCACCGCCCCTACGACCACCCGTCGCTCGGCGCCGCCGCCGAGCCGCAGCCGCCGCGGCCGATGACGGAGGCGGCGCCCGGGTCGGTGTCCGACGAGGTCGACGCCGTCGTGCGCCGGGCCCTCTCGCCGGTCCGTGAGGACAGGTACGCCGACGTCCCGTCGTACCTCTCGGCACTGACCCGCGCCACCGGCAGCACTGCCACCACGGCGCCTCAGCCCTGGCAGGCGGCCGCGCCGGGGCCACCGTCGCAGGGCACCAGCGCGGAGCCGGCGGCCGGGGCCACCCTGCACCGGGGACCTTCCGTCCAGCAGCGGCGGAGCCGGCCGCAGCTGGTTGTCGGCGCGGGCCTGGTCGCGCTACTACTGGGCGCGGTCGGCGGCGCGCTGGCGGAGTCGCTGCGCGACGGCGACCGGGAGGTGGTCGACGCGGCGGGGCACATCCGGGTGACCGTGCCCGAGGGGTGGGAGCGCGTCGAGGTCGAGGGCTGGAAGGTGCCGACCGGCGACGGCGCCCGCGTCGACCAGCCGGCGCTGTCGGTCGGGGAGTCCGCCGGCTGGCAGACGACCGGGACGGCGAGCGGGGTGTTCGTGGGGCTGCTGCCCGGCACCGGCCTGCCCGACGTGGTGCCGCAGCACCCCGAGTGCGACTCGGCCCGCCCGCCGATCGACGACAAGCAGGACGGCGACCGCTCGCGGACCGTCTTCTTCAGCGACTGCGTCGGCGGCACGGTGACGGTCGAGCGGGTCGTGCAGGCCACGGTCAACCAGCTGATGTGGGTTCAGGTGCGCAGCGCCGACCGCACGACGGCCAACCGGGTGCTCGACTCGGTCGAGCTCTCGGGCATCTGACCGAGTCGGCGCGTCTGCTCACGGCGTGACGGGCTGCATCCCGCTGGCGACGTGCTCGACCAGGGTGCGCATCCCCTCGACGTCGCGCTCGCGGCCGTTGGTGGCCACTTCCATCTCGGCCTCCCCCGACCCGGACACGTCGATCCAGGTGATGAACGCGTGGCGCCGGTAGCCGTTGAAGACGTAGTCGTAGGCCAGGCTGTCCGAGGTGCGCTCGGTGATCTCGACGTCGCTGATCCGGATGTCATCGTGCAGACCGACGATGCGTTGGGCCAGCATCGAGGGGATGGTGCGGCGTTCCCCGGCCACCCGCTCGACCCGCAGCACGTAGGTGAAGGGCGGATAGCCCTTCGGCTTCCACTTCCACTCGGCGATCTCGCTGATGTCCTGGCTCCAGCCGTTCGGCACCGGCACGTCGACCTCGAAGCCGTGGTCGCCCAGCCGCTCGACGTGGTACTCGAGGTCCGTGGCCAGGGGCGGCTGGTCGGGGTCGGGGTTGACCACCGGCTCCGGGTCGGAGGGCAGCTCCGGCTGGGCGGGCACCGGTGTCGCAGGGTCGTCCGAGGCGACGGTCCGGGCCGACCACGTCGCGCTCGCGGCGTACCCGCCCACGAGGCCGAGCGCGAGCAGCACTGCCACCGCCAGACCCCCGCGCCACGTCATGGGCGTCAGGGTAGTCCGTGACGAACGGACCCTCCGGGAGCCCGATCGAGGGTCCGGTCGTCACGGACTACCCCGAGTAATGGGACTACCCCGAGTAAAGAAATTGCCGGTCGGGATGTCGAATCGGGGCTGCGTGGTTCGTGGAGGAGGTGAGGGCCGCGAGAGGCGCCGCCCCGACAGACCTCCAGGAGTGACCATGAACGACGTCCGCGCCCGCTGGCTGGCGCTCTACGTGCTGTGCCTGGGCGACCTGATGATCGTGCTCGACACCAACATCGTGAACGTCGCGCTGCCCTCCATCCAGGGTGACCTCGGCTTCTCCCAGACCGCCCTGGCCTGGGTGGTCAACGCCTACATGCTCACCTTCGGCGGCTTCCTGCTCCTGAGCGGGCGCCTCGGCGACCTCTACGGCAACAAGCGGGTCTTCCTCGGCGGCCTGGTCGCCTTCACCGTCGCCTCCGTGGCCTGCGGCCTGGCGCCGACGCCCGAGCTGCTCGTCGTCGGCCGGGCCGTGCAGGGGCTCGGCGGTGCCGCGGTCTCGGCGGTCGCGCTGGCTCTGATCATGGGGCTCTTCTCCGACCCGGCCGAGCGGGCGAAGGCGATGGGCGTCTTCGGGTTCGTGATGTCCGGCGGCGGCGCGGTCGGCGTCCTCCTCGGCGGCGTACTCACCGGCCTCCTCAACTGGCACTGGATCTTCCTCGTCAACGTGCCGATCGGCATCGCCGTCTGGGTGCTCGCCCGGCGGGTGCTGCCGACCGACGAGGTGCTCGAGGAGCGCGGGCCCCTCGACGTGCCCGGTGCCGGGCTGGTCACGCTCGCGCTGATGCTGGCCGTCTACGGCGTCGTCGGCGGAAACGAGGTGGGCTGGGGCTCGGTCCGCACGCTCGGCATCCTCGGCGCGGCCGTCGTCCTCCTGGCCGCCTTCGTGTGGCGCGAGTCCGTCGTCGCCCACCCGCTGGTGCCGCTGCGCCTCTTCCGGCTGCGCAACGTCTCGATCTCGCAGTTCGTCGGCGTGCTGTGGGCGGGCGGGATGTTCGCGTGGTTCTTCCTCTCCGCGCTCTACCTCCAGCAGGTGCTGGGCTACGGCGCCCTCGCGGTCGGCCTGGCCTACCTGCCCACGTCGCTGGTGATGGCCCTCTGCTCGCTCAAGCTCAGCGACCGCCTGGTCATGCGCTTCGGCATCCGCACGCCGCTCACCGTGGGGCTCGGCCTGGCGGCCGCCAGCCTCGCGCTGTTCTCGCGGGCACCGGTCGGCGGCTCGTTCGTCGTCGACGTGCTGCCCTCGATGCTGCTGCTCGGCCTGGGCGCCGGCATCGCGTTCAACCCGGTGCTGCTCGCGGCCATGGGGGACGTCGAGCCGCACGAGGCCGGCCTCGCCAGCGGCGTGGTCAACACCTCCTTCATGATGGGCGGCGCACTGGGTCTGGCCGTGCTCGTGGCCGTGTCGTCGTGGCGCACCACGTCGCTCACCGGGTCGGGCGCGGCACCGCTCGAGGCGCTCAACGGCGGCTTCCAGCTGGCCTTCGGCATCGGCGCCCTCTTCGCCCTGGTCGCTGCGGTGGTCGGCGGGGCGCTGCTCCGGCCGCAGCCGATGACGATGCCCGCCGCGGACGAGGGCGACGAGGAGATCCTGGTGCCGGTCCACTGACGCTCCACCTTCGGCGGCTGGCTACGGTGGCCGTCATGCAGATCCGCACCGGCCCGGTCACGATCCTCCTCGCGACCGGGCTGGTCGCCGCCACGCTGGCGGGGTGCACCCAGGGGGAGGGGCCGGAGCCCACCGTCGAGCGCCTGGCGGCCGCGCTCGAGACGGGGGACCTGGCCCCCCTCGGCGCGGAGATCGAGGCCGCGGCGGCCGAGGAGTACGCCGCGATCCTCGAGCCGCTCGGCGACGAGCTGCGGCCGACGGTCGTCGTCGGCGAGGTCACATCGGAGGACGACACCGCCGAGGCCCAGCTGCGCTGGACGTGGGACCTCGGCGACGAGGAGCGCTGGACCTACGCCTCGGCCGCCGACCTCACCCGCACCGAGGACACCTGGCAGGTCCAGTGGTCGCCGAGCCTTGTCGAGCCCTCGCTCCAGGCCGGCGAGCAGCTCGACGTCGACACGGTCACCGCCGAGCGGGGGGACATCCTCGGATCGGGCGACCAGCCGCTGGTCACCGCCCGCGACGTCGCCCGGCTGGGGCTCGACAAGACCCGCGTCAAGGCCGGCCAGGTCGCGAGCAGCGCCCGGCGGATCGCCGAGCTCCTCGACATCGACGTCGCGGCGTACGTCGCCCGCGCCGAGGCCGCCGGGGCGGAGGCCTTCGTCGAGGCGCTCGTGCTGCGGGCGGACGAGGCGGCCGAGGTGTCGCCGGAGTTCGCCCGCGTGCCGGGCGCGTTCGTGGTCAACGACCAGCTGCCGCTGGGACCGACCCGCGGGTTCGCCGCGCCCATCCTCGGCTCGGTCGGCGAGGCGACCGCCGAGATCATCGAGAAGTCGGGCGGCCGCGTCGCCGCCGGCGACGAGGTCGGCATCTCCGGGCTGCAGGCGAGGTACGACGAGCAGCTGGCCGGCACCCCGGGCGTCCGCGTCGAGGCGGTGCTCGAGGACGCCGAGCGCACCCTGCACGAGGTCGCGCCGACGTCTGGCACGCCGCTGCGCACCACGCTCGACCCGCACCTGCAGACCAGGGCCGAGGCGCTGCTCGCAGACGTGGGCCCGGCGAGCGCGATCGTCGCGATCCGGCCGTCCGACGGCGCCCTCCTCGCGGCCGCGAGCGGCCCGGGCGGCGGGGGCCTGAACACGGCGACGTATGGGCAGTACGCCCCCGGCTCGACGTTCAAGGTGGTCAGCACCCTGGCGCTGCTGCGCGCCGGCCTCCAGCCGGCGACCGAGGTCGAGTGCCCTCCGACGACCGTGGTCGACGGCAAGTCGTTCAAGAACTACGACGACTACCCCTCGTCCGCCCTGGGCACGATCAGCCTGCGGATGGCGCTGGCCAACTCCTGCAACACCGCCTTCATCGGCTCCCGCGACCGGCTGCGTGAGGGCGACCTGGCCGACGCGGCCGCCGCGCTCGGGCTCGGTGTCGACCACGACCTCGGCTTCCCGGCGTACTTCGGCCAGGTCCCCCCGCCCGAGGGCGAGACGGAGGCTGCGGCCGACCTGATCGGCCAGGGCAAGGTGCTCGCCTCGCCGATGGCGATGGCGGCCGTGGCGGCCTCGGTGTCCGCCGGCCGCGCGGTCCTGCCGGTGCTGCTGCCCGACCACACCGCCGAGCAGCAGCCCCCCGCGAAGCCGCTCACCGAGGGCGAGGCGGTGGCGTTGCGCAGCCTGCTGCGGGCGGTCGTCACCGAGGGCTCGGGCGTGGGGCTGGCGGACCTCGGCGAGGTGATCGCCAAGACCGGGACGGCGGAGTACGGCGAGGCCCCCTCTGGTCAGGCAGGGGACGGCGAGCTGCCGACCCACGCCTGGATGATCGCGGCCCGCGGTGACCTGGCCGTGTCCGTCTTCGTGGAGACCGGGGAGTCCGGTTCGCGCACGGCTGGGCCGATCCTGGAGGCCTTCCTGAGATGAATGCGACGCTCATCCGCTCCGCCCGCCTCGTCGCGGTCTCGGGCGACGCGCCGGACCAGCCGGTCGACGTCCTGCTCGAAGGCGGGCGCGTGGTGGAGGTGGGGTCTCGACTTCGCTCGACCGACCGGCTGCGCTCGACCGACCGGCTGCGCTCGAGCGACCGGGTCGAGGTCGTGGACGCCGACGGGCGCTGGCTGATGCCCGGCCTGTGGGACCAGCACGTCCACCTGGGCCAGTGGACGCTCTCCAGCGCCCGCCTCGACCTCGGCCGGGCGCGGTCGAGCGCGGAGGCCGTCGAGCTGGTCCGCGAGCGGCTCGCCGTCGTGCCCGACCAGCCCGTCATCGGGTGGGGACACCGTCCGACCTCATGGGACGAGCCGCCCGTGGTCAGCGACCTCGACGCCCTCGGCAGCGACCAGCCGATCGTGCTCATCTGCGGCGACGGCCACCACGGCTGGCTCAACAGCGTCGCTCTCCACATGCTGGCGCTGGCCTCCCGCGAAGGGGTCGTCGCCGAGGCCGAGTGGTTCGCCGCCTACGGCCGCCTCGGCGCGATGCTGGGAGGCGACGGCACCGGGCCGGACGCCTACCGCCGGACCATGGCGGCGGCGGCCGCGCAGGGCGTCGTCGGGCTCGTCGACTTCGAGTTCTCCGGCGGGGTCGAGGAGTGGGTGGACCGCTGGGAGGCGGGCGCCGACCTGCTCCGCGTCCGGATGGCGACGTACGCCGCGGGGCTCGACGACGTCCTGGCCCGCGGTCTCCGCTCGGGCGATCCGCTGGCCGGGGCTCTGCCGACCGGGGATGGCCGCCTCACGATGGGCCCGCTCAAGATCATCAGTGACGGCTCCCTCAACACCCGCACGGCCTGGTGCTGCGAGCCCTACGCCGAGAAGGCCCTGCTCGGCTTCCCGCACGGCCAGCCAAACCAGACGCCCGAGGAGCTGCGCGCGCTGCTCGCCCGGGCCACCGGCCACGGCCTCGAGGTCGCGGTGCACGCGATCGGCGACCGGGCGGTGGCCGAGGCGCTGGCCGCCTTCGCCGACACCGGGGCCCGGGGCGGCATCGAGCACGTGCAGCTCACGACGCGCGACGACGTACGCCGGATGGCTGACCTGGGCGTGCGCGCGAGCGTCCAGCCCGCGCATCTCCTCGACGACCGGGACGTGACCGAGCGGCTGTGGCCCGGTCGGGCCGAGCGCTGCTTCCCCCTGCGATGGATGCTCGACGACGGCGTCGACGTGGTGCTCGGCTCCGACGCGCCCGTCTCCCCGCTCGACCCGTGGCTCGCGATCGCCGCGGCCGTGCACCGGTCGGGCGATGATCGCGAGCCCTGGCACCCGGAGCAGGCGATTACCGCGCGCGAGGCGCTCGCCGCTTCGACCGACGGGTGGGGCACTGTCGCTCCGGGCCATCCGGCCGACCTGGTCCTGCTGGCCTCGGACCCGCTAGGTTCTGGCCCGCTGAGCGGGCCAGAAGCCAGCGCCCACGAAGCGGCCCGGCTGCGCGACTTCGCCACCCAGGTCGAGGCCACCTGGGTCGCCGGAGCCCTGACGTTTGAGCGACAGGCGGCTGGGTAGCCTCGCTCGAGTGGACGAGCCTCCAACCGTGCGGCTGGTCCCGCGGTGGTACACCGCGACCGTGTTGACCGTCCTCGCCCTGGCGACCCTGGTGCTCGTCGGGCTGGCCCTCACGGCCGAGGGCGTCATGGGCTGGTCCGCCTGGGGACTGGTCGTCGCGTTCGGGTTGCTGTTCGCCTCGGCGGCCTCGGCGCTCGCCCGCCGCCGACGTCGACGGGAGCCGCAGGTCACCGCGGACGGCACCCGGGTCTTCCGCGCCCCGCCACTCACCGTGATGGGCCTGGTCGGCGCCTGGCTGGTGCTCCTCGTCGTGGCTGCCCTCTGGGCGTACGTCGCGGTGACGGACTTCGATGCCCTCGAGTCGCCGGGCTTCTCCCTGGTGACGATCGTCGGTGCGCTCGCCTCGCTCCCCGACTTCCTCCGGCTGGTCACGGGCAGGCTGCACCGCTGGACACTCGAGCTGGGCCACGACTCGCTGGTCTACCGGGGCTACCGGACCCACATCACCGTGCCGTGGTCGGACGTCCGCGGTGCGATCGTCCAGCGGAGGCACCCGGCCGGGGTCCGGATTGACCTGCGCGCGAACGCCCCCGACCCCGTCGTCCCGATCGCTGCCTTCGACGTCCCGGCTGAGCAACTGGTCGAGGAGGTCCTCCGCGGGCGGAAGGCCGCATCCGGTCGCTGAGCGCCGTACGGCTCAGGCCAGCGCCAGCGTCGCCTCGAGCACGAAGCGCGGGTCCTCGAGCCGGTCGCCGTAGAGCTCGCGCAGCTGGCCGACGCGATAGCGCACCGTCTGCGGGTGCACGAAGAGCTCCTCGGCGACCGCCTCACGACGGCCCTGGTGGAGCAGCCACGCGCGGAGGGTCTCGGCCAGCTTGTCTGCGGTGGACGGCCGCAGCTCGGCGAGGGGTGCGAGCACCTTCGCACGCAGATCGGCGCGGGCGGACGGGTCGGCGGCGAGCAGCACCTCGGCGAGGTGGGCCTCGGTGTCCACCAGCCCGTCCAGGCCGAGGCCGAGCGTGCGCAGGGCCCGCTCGTGCGAGCGGACGACCTCGAGCCAGGGCACCGTCGGACCGACCACCGACGACGTGCCCCGCAGCGCCCGCAGCAGCCCGGCCCGCGCGCTGGGCGACTCCGCCGTCGGCACCAGCAGCAGCGCGGTGCCGTCGTGGAGGCCGGGCACCTCCTCGCTCGGCTGCAGGGTGCGGGAGTCGATGAGGCTGAGCAGGTGGGAGACCTGCGACTCGGGCATCAGCACCGCCGTGAGCGCGGTCGGCGGCTCCCACTCGGCGCGCTCGGCGGCGGCCACCACGGCATCGGCGGCGGCGCCCGTGAGCAGGGCGTGCGCCAGCCGCTCGAGGTTGCGCTGCCGCACCCGGCCGCTGCTCTCCAGCTCGTCGGTGTGGCCCGCGGCGCTCGAGGCGGACAGCTCGTCGATGTAGGCGAAGACCAGCTCCGCGAACCGCGACAGCTGCTCCGCCCCCACGCCCGCGTCGACCGCGCTGCGCGCCATGTCCCGCCACGCCACCCGGGCGCCGATGCGGTACGCCGCCAGCAGGGCCTCCATGCTGCGGCCGCTCTTGGCCTCGCCCCGGCCGAGCTGGTAGGCCCCCTCGAGGGCCGGCGCCATCGGCGTGCCCGCGTCCTCGCGGGTGGCGAGGGTGAGGAAGCCGCCCAGGGCCAGCTGGACGGCGTTGCGGATGATCTCGCCCATCGACCCGCTCAGCGCGTTGGCATAGCTGGGCACCTCGGCGATGATCGCGGACACGGTGCGGTCGGCGACCTCGGGCAGCTGGGCGCGCATCAGGTCCACCACGCTGGCTTCCAGGGCGACCGGGGTGCGCCCGGCAACGGCCTGAGTCTGTGTGGCGCGGCGCACAACTCGACGTGACATCCCGCCTCCTGGGGTCCGTTTTGTTCGCTGTGCACAAAAGAGTAGCGCCGATTCACGTGCAGCGGGCAGGAAGTCTGCCGCGCCGACCGTCAGGCTGGAGGGCATGAGCACCACTCTCGAACTACCGGCCACGCAGGCGCCCAGCGCGCGCCTGAGGGACCGCCTGGTCCGGGTCGCCGAGGCGGCCACCACACCGCTCGTCCCGGCCGACTATCTCGACCTCTTCGCCCCCCTGCGCTCCGGCGCCGACCTCCGCGGCCGCATCGAGCAGGTCCACCCGGAGACCCGTGACGCCGCCACCATCCTGATCCGCCCCGGCGCCGACTGGGCCGGGCACGTCCCGGGACAGTACGTCCGCATCGGCATCGACGTCGACGGCGTGCGCCAGTGGCGCGCCTACTCCCTCACCCACGGCCCCCGCCGCGACGGCCGCATCGCGATCACCGTCAAGGCCGTGCCGGACGGCCTGGTGAGCAACCACCTCGTCCACGAGGCGCGCCCCGGCACCCTCGTCCACCTCGAGCAGGCGGCGGGTGAGTTCGTGCTCCCCGACCCGGGCGAGGGCGGCCACGCCAAGCTGCTCTTCGTCACCGCCGGCTCCGGCATCACGCCGGTCATCGGCATGCTGCGCAACCTCTTCCCCTCCACGGACGAGGGTGTGCTGCGCACCGAGCGGCTCGCGCACCGCGACCAGCACTCCGCCCCCGACATCGTCGTCATCCACGTGGCGCCCAGCCACCCCGACTCGATCTTCATCCGCGACCTCGAGGCGCTCGGCGAGGCCGGCGCCATCCGCCTGGTCGCGAGGTACGACGACCAGCACGGGCTCCTCGACCTTGCGGACCTCGAGACCTGGGTGCCCGACCTGCAGGAGCGCCGCACGTTCGCCTGCGGTCCCGCGGGGCTCCTCGACGCCCTGCAGGCCCACCACCAGGAGCGCGGCCTCACCGTGACGACCGAGCACTTCCGCACCGCCCGGGTCGAGCCCGGCGAGGGAGGCACGATCACCTTCGCAGACGGCAAGACCCTCGAGGCCGACGGGGCCACCCCGATCCTCGACGCCGCCGAGACCGCCGGCGTCCTCATGCCCAGCGGCTGCCGGATGGGCATCTGCTTCGGCTGCGTGCTGCCGCTGAAGGAGGGCGCCGTGCGCGACCTCCGCAACGGCGAGATCACCACCGCCGTCGCCGGTGAGAGCCGCCACGTCCTCGTCCAGACCTGCATCAGCGCCGCCGCCGGCGCCTGCCACCTCGACCACTGAACCCCTCTCGGCTGGTCGAGCGAAGTCGAGACCTCGACTTCGCTCGATCCACCGGACGAAAGGAATCTGATGACTGCCATCCAGAAGAAGTCCGACAACCCGATCGCCCACCTCACGCCCGAGGACATCGAGCAGCTCGGCCGCGAGCTCGACGCGATCCGCCAGGACGTGCTCGACTCCCGCGGCGCCGACGACGCGGCGTACATCCGCAAGGTCATCAAGACCCAGCGCGGACTCGAGCTCGGCTCGCGCGCCGTGCTGCTCTTCTCGGTCTTCCCGCCCGCCTGGGTGCTCGGCACCGCGGGCCTCAGCGTCTCCAAGATCCTCGAGAACATGGAGATCGGCCACAACGTCCTCCACGGCCAGTGGGACTGGATGCGTGACCCCAAGATCCACTCGACCACGTGGGAGTGGGACTTCGCGACCCCGGCCGCGCAGTGGCAGCACTCGCACAACCAGATCCACCACACCTACACGAACGTCATCGGCAAGGACAACGACCTCGGCTACGGCATCATGCGCGTCGACGAGGACCAGCGCTGGAGCCCGTTCCACCTCGCCCAGCCGCTGTGGTGCTTCCTCAACGCGGTCTTCTTCGAGTACGGCATCGCGGCCTACGACCTCGACCTCGGGGCCACCATCAAGAAGAAGAAGCTCAAGGACCCCGACTTCCAGCGCCGCGCCAAGGAGGTGCTCGCCAAGGTCCGCAAGCAGGCCACCAAGGACTACGTCGTGCACCCGCTGCTCTCCCTGCCGACCGGCTCGTTCCTGCCCACGGTGCTGGCCAACTTCACCGCCAACACGGTCCGCAACCTGTGGGGCAACTCGGTCATCCTCTGCGGCCACTTCCCCGAGGGCGTGGAGACCTTCGAGAAGCGCTCGATCGAGGGCGAGACGCGCGGCGAGTGGTACCTGCGCCAGATGCTCGGCGCCGCCAACATCTCCGGGTCGAAGGCCATGCACATCATGTCCGGCAACCTGTCGCACCAGATCGAGCACCACCTCTTCCCGGACCTGCCGTCCAACCGCTATGCCGAGATCGCACCCAAGGTGAAGGCGCTGTTCGACAAGTACGAGCTGACCTACTGCGCCAGGCCGTTCCCGCAGCAGGTCTACTCCGCCTGGCACAAGGTCTTCCGCCTCTCGCTGCCCAACGGCTGGCTCGCGACGACCAACGTGAAGAACGCGCCGCAGCAGCTCAAGCTCCTCTACGCCATGTCCACGAAGGGCCCCAAGGTCCGCCGTGCCGCCCAGGCCCGCCTCACCCAGGAGGCGCGTCGCAAGGAGGCGGCGAAGTCCAAGGCAGCCGAGAAGGAGACCGTGGCAGCCTGAACCGCCCACCGTCGCCGGCTGGTCGGGCTACAGCCCGACCAGCCCCGGCAACGGGGTGAGGTCGTCGACGAGCGCCAGGGCCCCGGCGGCGAGGAGTACGTCGCGGGCATGGGTCGTCGTCACGCCGTAGACCTGGCCCACGCCGGCCCCGAGGGCGGCGCGGACGCCGGCGGGGGAGTCCTCGACGGCGATGGCGCCTGAGGGGTCGACCCCCAGGCTGGAGCAGGCGAGCGCGAAGCCCGCCGGGTCGGGCTTGCCGTCGACGACGTCCTCGGCGGTGACCACGAGGTCGACGCCGTCGGACAGGCTGAGCGACTCCTGGAGCGACAGCCGGACCCATGCCGGGCCCGCCGACGTGACGACCGCGACCGGCACGCCGGCGCTGCGGGCGGCCAGCACGAGCGCCCGGGCTCCCGGCACGGGGGCCGGCGCCTCGTCGGGCACGAACGGGAGCACCTCGGCCAGCAGCTCGAGCGGGTCGTGCCCGGCCCACGGTCCGGGCTCGGTGACGAAGACGTCCTCGGCCCGCCGGCCGGTGAAGACCGACAGGTCGGGGACATCCCAGCCACGGTGCGCCAGCCAGTCGGCGTAGCCACGTCGGTGCAGCGGCTCGGAGTCGACGAGGGTGCCGTCGAGGTCGAGGAGCAGGGCGGCGGGAGTGGTCGGCGGCCTGGTCACGCGGTGAACAGCACCTCGCCGGTGGCCACGTCGGAGCCGATCCGCTCGCTCGACACCGAGCCCTTGGGGCGGTCCATCAGCACGATCGGGATGACCGTCGAGATGCCCTCCCCGGTGACGGTGGCGGGGTCCCAGGTGATCATCGGGTCCCCGGCCGCCACGTCGCTGCCCTGCTCGACGAGGACCTCGAAGCCCTCGCCCTCGAGGCGCACGGTGTTGATGCCGAGGTGGACCAGGAGGCCCACGCCGTCACCGAGCACGACGAACGCGTGCGGGTGGACCTTGAGCACCTTGCCCGCGATCGGCGAGACCACGGTGGTGCGGCCCGGGGCCGGCTCGATGGCCACGCCCGGGCCGACGATCTCCTCGGCGAAGACCGGGTCCGGGACCTCTGACATGGCGATGACCCGGCCGGGGCAGGGGGAGAGAACCGCCTTCACATCAGGTCCTCGATGTCCTCGGCCAGGTTGTCGGCCTCCGGACCCACGACGACCTGCACCACGTTGCCGCTCGCGACGACACCGTGCGCGCCCGCTGCCTTGAGGGCGGCCTGGTCGACCTTCGAGCCGTCCCTGACCTCGGTCCGCAGGCGGGTGATGCACGCCTCGATCTCGACGACGTTCTCGGCGCCACCGAGGCCGGCCAGGATCTGCTCTGCCTTGCTGCTCATCTGGGGTGCTCCTTCGTGGGTGTAGGGGTCAGGCGTCGGTCTGGGTGACCTTCTTCAGGCCGCGGGGATTGTCGGGGTCGAGGCCCAGGTCGCGGGCCAGCCGCTCGATCATCAGCTGGGCGGGCACGATCGTCGCCAGCGGCGCGACCGCCTCGGGCAGCTCGGGGCCGGCCAGGTGGACGTCGCAGGCCTCCGCGAACGCCGTACCGCCTCCGATGCCCACGATGTGCGCCCCCCGGGACCGCAGGTCGGCCGCGAGCTCGACCATCGGCTCCGCGAGCGGGCCATCCTGGGCGGCGACGAGCACGGCCGCGATCCCGGAGGTCACCACGGAGATGGGTCCGTGCCGCAGGTCGGCGTAGGAGTAACCACGCACCGGGGTCAGGCAGGTCTCCTCCAGCTTGAGGGCCGTCTCCAGGGCGGTGCCCATGAGCAGGCCGCGCCCTGAGACGACCACGTGCTCGGCGTCGGCGAGGAGCCGGGCGGCGGCCTCCACGTCGGCGCCCGAGAGACGGCTGATCTCCTCGGGCACGCGCGCGAGGTCGTCGCCGATGCCGGCACCGAGCGCGTCGGCGAGGACCGCGACGGCAGCCAGCTGGGTGACATAGGTCTTCGTGGCGGGCACCGCGAGCTCGGGGCCCGCCTGGGTGACCAGGGCCAGGTCGGCCGCTGCGGCGAGCGGTGAGTCGGCGACGTTGGTGACCGCCGCCGTGGCCGCGCCGCACTCGCGGGCCCAGGCCTGGGACTCGACGATCTCCTGGGTCGAGCCCGACTGCGAGACCGAGACGACCAGGGTGTCGGTGAGGTCGAGGCGAGCGCGGTAGTGGGTGGCCACGCTCGGCGCGGCCAGGGCGGCGGGGACGCCGGCGCCGACCTCGAGCAGGTAGCGCCCGTAGACGGCGGCGTTGTCGGACGAGCCGCGGGCCACCAGCAGCACGCGGCGGCGCTCGCCCACCAGCTCGCGCAGCGACTCGCGCTGGGGGAGCAGCCGGTCGAGGGTGCGCTGCACGGCGGCAGGCTGCTCGGCGATCTCCCGGGCCATCTGGCTCGACTGGCTGTGCTGGGCCGTCATGGTCACCCCTTGACAAGGACTCACTGCATGGTCAGGATAACTGGTACGTACCAGACCGTACCACGTCACGCGGAGCGCGTCGAGGTCGAAATCGCGAGGAGGAGCCATGGCCCTGGTCATCACCGACGGTCCCCGGCCCAAGCACGCGCAGCTCAGCGATGTGCTCGCCGAGCTCGCGGTCAAGGAGCTCGGTCCGGACGCCGCGATCCCCTCCGAGCGCGAGCTGATGTCGACCTACGACGTCTCCCGCGCCACCGTGCGCAAGGCGATCGAGACGCTGATCGCGGAGGGTCTGCTCACCCGGATCCACGGCAAGGGCACCTTCGTGGCCCGTCCGCGCGTCGAGAGCCACCTGCACCTCGCGTCGTTCAGCGAGGACATGCGCCGCCGCGGCCTCACGCCGTCGACCCGGCTGCTCGCCGTCGACCTCGACGAGCCGCCCGCCGAGGTCGCCACGTCGCTGCGGCTCGGCACCGCTGGGCGGGCCTGGCGGGTCGACCGCGTCCGGCTCGCCGACGGCCAGCCGATGGCGCTCGAGCAGGGCTGGTACGCCGAGGCCCTGCTGCCCGACCTCGACCACCACGACCTCACCGGCTCGCTCTACAGCCTCTTCGCCGACGTCTACGGCCTCGTCATCGACCGCGCCTCCCAGACGCTGTGGGGCGAGAGCGCCGACGCGACCCTCGCGCGGCGCCTCGAGGCGCCGCTGCACACGCCGCTCCTCGTCTTCCGTCGCGTCTCCACTGCGGACGGCAAGCCACTGGAGCACGTCGTCTCCCGCTACCGGGGCGACCGCTACCAGCTGCACATGGACCTGATCGGCAGCACCAGCACACCCCCCTCCCGCACGACACCCAGCACCACTCGAGAGAAGGGCAACCACCCGTGAGCACAACCGACACCGCCTCAGGCGGACTGCGGAGCAGGATCAACCTGGCTCCGATCCAGAAGTTCGGCCGCAGCCTGATGCTGCCGATCGCCGCCCTGCCGGTCGCCGCGATCCTGCTCCGCCTCGGGCAGGACGACCTCCTCGGCGTCGACGGGCTCGGCTGGGAGAGGGTCGCGGCGGTCATCGGTGCCGGTGGCGACGCACTCTTCGCGAACCTGCCGCTGCTCTTCGCCGTCGGCATCGCGATCGGCATGGCCAAGAAGGCAGACGGCTCCACCGCCCTCGCGGCCGTGGTCGGCTACCTCGTCTTCAAGGCCGTCGGCGACGCAGTCTCGCCGTTCGTCCTCGGCCTCCCCGAAGAGGGCCAGGAGCAGGAGCTCATCAACTACGGCGTGCTCGGCGGCATCGTGATGGGCCTCGCGGCCGCCTTCCTCTGGCAGCGCTACCACCGGGTCTCCCTGCCGCCCTACCTTGCCTTCTTCGGCGGCCGCCGCTTCGTCCCGATCATCACCGCGCTCGCGGCGATCGTGATCTCGGTGCTGATGTCGCTGGTCTACCCCTGGTTCGACACCGGTATCACCAGCCTCGGCGAATGGGTCACCGAGAACGCCGTGATCGGCGGCTTCGTCTACGGCACGATCAACCGGTTGCTGATCCCGCTCGGCCTGCACCACATCCTCAACAGCCCGCCGTGGTTCATCTTCGGCGAGTACGAGGCTGCCAACGGCGAGGTCTACCACGGCGACATCGCCCGCTTCCTCCACGGCGACCCGACCGCCGGCGCCTTCATGACCGGCTTCTTCCCGATCATGATGTTCGCGCTCCCGGCCGCCGCCCTGGCGATCTGGCACACCGCCCGCCCGGAGCACAAGAAGGCTGTCGGAGGCATCATGCTCTCCGTGGGCCTCACCGCGTTCCTCACCGGCGTGACGGAGCCGCTGGAGTTCACCTTCATGTTCGTGGCGTTCCCGCTCTACGTCGTCCACGCACTGCTCACCGGCACCTCGCTGGCGTTGGTCAACGCCCTGGGCATCCGCGACGGGTTCGGCTTCTCCGCCGGCCTGTTCGACTTCGTCCTCAACTGGAACATCGCCGAGAAGCCGGCCCTGCTGATCGTGATCGGCCTCGGCTACGCGGTGCTCTACTACTTCCTCTTCCGGTTCGTCATCACGAAGTGGAACCTGCGCACCCCAGGCCGTGAGGAAGAGGCCGCGATCGAGGCGGACACGTCCGCGTGATCCTCAGTGCCACTCGTGTGGTCACCCCGGCGCGTGTCCTCGCGCCGGGGTGGCTGCGCGTCACCGGCGACCGCATCACCGAGGTGGGCGAGGGGCACCCCCCCGCGCCCGCCGACGCCCACGCGGAGCTGCTCGTGCCCGGTTTCGTGGACATCCATGGTCACGGCGGCGGCGGCTTCTCCCACACCGACGGCGACCCGGAGGCGTCCCGCGCCGCGGTCCGCGCCCACCTCGCGCACGGCACCACCACCCAGGTCGCGAGCCTGGTCACCGACTCCCTCGACACGCTGGTCGCGTCGCTGCGGGCACTGCGGCCGCTGGTCGCCGACGGCGCCCTCGCCGGCCTGCACCTCGAGGGTCCGTGGCTCAGCTTCGACCACCCGGGTGCCCACGACACCAGCCACCTGTGCGACCCGACGCCCGCGGCGGTCGACGCCGTCCTCGACGCCGCCGACGGCGCGCTGAGCATGGTCACCCTGGCCCCCGAGCGCGCGGGCGGCCTCGACGCCGTACGCCGGCTGGCCGAGGCCGGCGTAACGGTGGCCGTCGGCCATACGGACGCGACGTACGACCAGACGCGCGCGGCCCTCGACGCAGGCGCCACCGTGGGCACGCACCTGTTCAACTGCATGCGCCGCCTCCACCACCGCGAGCCCGGCGTGATCGGCGCGCTGCTCGGCAGCGACGCGTACGTCGAGCTGGTCGCCGACGGCGTGCACCTGCACGACGAGACCCTGCGGCTGGCGTTCGCGGCGGCGCCCGGGCGGCCGGTGCTCATCACCGACGCGATGGGCGCGGCGGCCGCCGCCGACGGCGACTATCTGCTCGGCCCGATGGCCGTCGAGGTGCGCGACGGGCTGGCCCGGATCGCCACCACCGGTGCGATCGCGGGGTCGACGCTCACGTCGCTTGCCGCTGTGCGCCACGCCGTACGCTTCGCCGGGATCCCCCTCGTCGACGCGGTCCGCGCGGCCACCGCGACCCCCGCGGCGGCCCTGGGGCTGCCCGACGTGGGAGAGCTGCGAGCCGGTGCGCGGGCCGACCTCGTCCTCCTGGATGACGATCTCGGACTGCTGCGGGTGCTCCACGCGGGGGAGTGGCTCAGCCGTTGACCTGACGAGGGGGTCCGACCGGACTAGGCCGTTGGGGCAGTTCTTCCTCAACGTTCCCTCAAGAGACCGTCATGCCTTGGTCGTCGCTCCTTACGTTGCAGGTCACACATAAGCGCGTGGCTCGGGACGCCCAAAGACTCAGGGGCAAAGTCATGCTGATGCACTCGTTGCAGGACAAGCACAGGAAGAGGGCCGCGGCCGTGTCGCTGGCCGCAGTGCTGGGAGCCACCCCCTTCGTGGTGGCGATGACCGTGGACTCCTCGGTCGCGGCGGGGCCTCCCGCCAGGATGAAGGGCGTCATCACCGCCGCCGGCGGTGGAGCACTCGGGGGCATCAGGGTCTCGGCTCTGTCACTCATGCCGATCGACGGCGTCAACCAGTGGGTCGAGGTGGACTCCGCCGTCAGTGGGGTGGACGGCCGCTTCAACGTCGGCAAACTCGCCGACGGGGCCTACCGGCTCCGCTACTACGACCCCACCGGGACGTTCGCGACGGAGTTCTACGACAACGCGCCGCGCGCCGACGCGGCGAACGACATCGTCCTGTCAGGCGGCAACACCGTCCGCAGCGGCCTCGACGCCGAGCTGGGCGGCGCGGCGCACCTCACCGGCAAGGTCACCGACAACCTTGGTAACGCCCTGGCGGGAGCCGTCGTGACCACCTACGTCCTCCAGGGTTCGGACTGGGTGCCGTACCAGTCGGTCGAGACCACGGCCGACGGCAGCTATGACCTCGGCGGCCTGCCGGCGGGCGACTACACCCTCGGGTTCTCCGACCCCGCCAGCGGCGCGACGGAGTACTGGAACGACGAGGCGGCGCTGGCCGACGCCGACACGCTCGCCGTCGACAGCTCGGGCACGACCGCGGGCCTCGACGCCAGCCTGGACACCGGCGCGACCCAGCCGCCGGAGCCGACCCCGACGGTGACCGAGACGGCGACTGCGACCGCCACGGCCACGGCGACCGCCACGGACACGGCCACCGCCACGGCGACCACCACCGAGACGGCCATGCCGGCGGAGACCGCCACGTCCACCACCACCACGACCGCGGCCGCGCCGACCCAGGTGACGACCATCCGCGTCCTGACGAAGCCGCGGATCAAGGGCGTGCGCATGGTGGGCCGGAAGCTCCGGGTCACCCAGGGCACGTTCTCGCCCAGCCTGGTGGCGCGCAAGGTCCAGTGGCTCGCCAACGGCAAGGCCGTCAAGGGAGCGACCAAGTCGCGCCTGCGGCTCACGCCGAAGATGCGCGGCAAGCGGATCTCGGTCAGGGTCACCGTCTCGGTGCCCGGGTCGAAGCCACTGGTCGTGAAGTCCGCACGCACCAAGCGGATCAAGCCCGCGTCCTGACGGGCGGCCGGCTGGCGTTGACCGGCTCTGTTGACGGGCTGGGGCGGGCGGACGGCACGCGCCGTACGCTGACGGCATGTCTGCTCGCCCCAGCCTCGTCTCCTGCCAGATCGAGGACGGCATCGCGCACGTGCGGCTGATCCGGCCGGACAAGCTCAACGCCCTGACCCTCGACACGCTGGACCAGCTGGTCAGTACGGCGCGCAGGCTGCGCCGCGACAAGCGGCTGCGGGCCGTGGTGCTCTCGGGCGAGGGCGACGCGTTCTGCGCGGGCCTGGACTTCGCGACCGTGATGCAGGACCCCAAGGGCGTCGTCCGGGGCTTCATGCCGCGGCCCTGGCGGGGGACGAACACCTTCCAGGAGGCGTGCTGGGCCTGGCGCCGCCTGCCCGTCCCGGTGATCGCCGCCGTGCACGGCCACTGCCTCGGCGGCGGTCTCCAGATCGCGCTCGCGGCCGACTTCCGGATCGCGACGCCCGACTCGACCTGGTCCGTGCTCGAGGGCAAGTGGGGGATCATCCCCGACATGACCGGCGTGCGGAGCCTCGCCGAGCTGGTCGGGATCGACACGGCCAAGCGGCTCACGATGACCGCCGAGATGTTCTCCGGCAAGGAGGCGGCCGACCTCGGCCTGGTCACCCAGCTCGACGCCGACCCGGTCGCCGCGGCGCTCGGCTTCGCCCACCAGCTCGCACAGAAGTCGCCCGACCAGCTCGCCGCGACCAAGCGCATCTTCAACCGGACCTGGCACGCCAGCCCGCGGGCGACCTTCGCGCGCGAGCGATGGGAGCAGGCATTCCTGCTCGTCGCCCGCAACACCAAGGCGACCCAGAAGGCCGTGGTCTCCAGGACCGCGCCGGTCTTCGGTCCGCGCCAGCGCTGACGCCTCGCGTCCCGCGGGTCGATCAGGGGTAGGACAGCCCCACGGTCTCCTCGCTGATCTCCCACAGCCGGCGCTGCGCCTCCCGGTCGTGGGAGAGGCGGCGGCTCGACACGATCATCGGGGGACCGCGCAGCTCGCCGCGACCGCTCGGCCCGACGTACGTCGAGCCCGGCAGGTCGGCCGTCGCCGCCATCAGGCTCGGCCACGCGCCCGCGGCGGCCGACTGGGAGACGGCCTTGACCGCCGCGTCGAGGATGGCCGCGGGGCGACGGGGGGCCTCCCCCAGATGCGAGTGGGCGAACATCCCGTTGACCGTGAGGTGGGTGCCGGAGAGCCCGGGATGCGCGGCGAGCGCCTTGAGTGGCAGCCCGGCATCCCGCGCGCGCCGGTCGAGCTCGTAGGTGAAGAGCAGGTTGGCGAGCTTGGACTCGCCGTAGGCCGGCCACCGCTGGTAGCGCCGCCGGCTGCGGGGGTCGTGCAAGGGCGCCTGCCTGGCGGCCCGGTGCATCAGGGAGGAGACGGTGACGACTCTCCCTTCCCTTCTCTCCTCCCTTGACCCCTCCTTGCTGCCGTCGTCGGTGGCGACGAGCTGGGGGAGCAGCAGGCCGGTGAGCAGGAACGGGCCGAAGTGGTTGGTCGCCATCTGCGACTCGAGCCCGTCGACGGTGAGCCGGTGCGGCGTCGCCATGATGCCGGCGTTGTTGACCAGCACGTCGATCCGGCCGAGCACCACGGCGGCGGCACCGGCTCGGCGTACGGACGAGAGGTCGGCCAGGTCGACGACGAGGTGCTCGAGCGCGGCGTCGTGGACCTCCTTCCGGATCGCGGCGTCGGCCGCCGCGAGCTTCTCCTCGCTGCGGCCCGCCAGCACCACCCGCGCTCCCTTCCGGGTGAGCTCGAGCGCGGTGTGGTAGCCGATGCCGCCCAGGCTGGGCCCGGTGACGACGATCGTCCTGCCGGTCTGGTCAGGGATGTCGGCGAGGGTCCAGGGCTGCTGGCCGTCAGGTCCTTGCCCTTCAGGTCTTTGGCCACCGCTCATGGCGTGACCGCCATGACCTCGACGATGCGCTCGGCCAGGACGGGGTCACCCGCCAGCTGGACGCGGCCGGACTCGGGCTTGCGGCGCCCGCCGGCGAGCAGGGCGAAGGACTCCCGGTCGGTGCGGATCGTGACCGTGGGGTCTGCCGGCACCTCGACCGGGACGGCCCGGCCGGCGTCGTTCACCTCGACGGCCCGCGCGTGCCCGTCGATGTCCAGCACCACGCGGGTGCCGGCCGGTGCCTTGGCCCGCTTGGCCACCACGATCCCGAGGGACTCGGCGAGATAGTCGGCGGTGTGTGCGGCCGGCGCGGTGTGGAGGCCACCCGGCAGGTCGAGCGCGCGGCGGAGGTCCTGTTCGTGCATCCACACGTCGAGGGGACGGTTGCGCAGCAGGGTGCGCGTGGACCAGCCGATCATCCCGAAGACGCCGGGTGCCGGGGCGTCGGGATCGGTCGGGGGATCCGCCAGGAGCGCGGTGTGCCGGGCCGTGGCGGCGGAGCGGATCTCGTTGATCAGCTCGTCGGGAGTGCGGTCCTTGCGCGCGACGACGCCCTGCTCGGTGAACTGGCCCAGCATCCCGCGCACATGTGCCGGCTCGCCGATCTCCACGTTGTCGTGCTCGGCGCCTGCGAGGAGTGCCTCGAGGTGCGCGGTGTGCGCGGCGATGTCGTGGACGTCCCACCCCGGCAGGTCGGTGGGGTGGTGCCAGGCATCGTCGGGCACGTGCTCCAGCAGCGCGGTGAAGGCGTCGACCGCCTGCCACCACACGTCGACGTAGCCGGCCAGCTCATCCGAGACACTCATGCGCTGCAGGGTAGTGCCCGCATGCTCGCGTCGGTGCGCTCACTCGTGCCCCCGCCTAGAGGGGGCAAGACGTAGCGAGGACACAGGGTCAGTGGCGTCCTTGTCACGCGAGTCCTGGCACACCTCCCCCTCGTAGGCGAGGTCCGCCCGGTAAGGAGGTCCGCCCGGTAAGAATGTGCTGTGTCAGAGACCAGGGGGCGGGTGCGGGCGCCGGAGCTGCGCGGTCGCGCCTGGCTCAACACCGGCGGCAGCGAGCTGTCGACTGCCCAGCTGCGGGGCCGCTTCGTCCTCGTCGACTTCTGGACCTTCTGCTGCATCAACTGCCTGCACGTCCTCGACGAGCTCCGGCCGATCGAGGAGAAGTGGGCCGACGAGCTCGTCGTGGTGGGCGTCCACTCCCCGAAGTTCGTGCACGAGGCCGACCCGGTCGCCCTCGCCGCCGCAGTCGAGCGCTACGGCGTCCACCACCCCGTCCTCGACGATCCCGAGCTGGTCACCTGGTCGGCCTACGCCGCCCGCGCCTGGCCGACCCTCGTCCTGGTCGACCCCGAGGGCTACGTCGTCGCGCAGTACGCCGGCGAGGGCCACGGCCACGCGATCGACGCCCTACTCGCCGAGCTCGTCCCGCTCCATCGCGAGCGCGGGACCCTGCAGCCCGGCGACTCGCCGTACGTCCCTCCGGTCATCGAGCCCAGCGACCTCCGCTTCCCGGCCTCGGCCGTGCCCCTCCCCGACGGCCGGGTGCTCGTCGCGGACGCCGGTCACGACGAGGTCGTCGTCCTGGCCAGCCCCGAGGGCGACGACTCGGTCGAGCCGAGCCCGCTGGTCGAGCCTGTCGAGACCCGGATCGGCGGCTTCCGCGAGCCCAACGGCCTGTGCCTGCTGCCGCAGGAGGTCGCGGCCGAGGTGGGGTACGACGTGGTGGTGGCCGACACGGTCGCCCACCGCCTGGCCGGGATCACCCTCGCGACGGGGGAGGTGCGCACGCTCGCCGGCGACGGGACGCAGGGGATCGTCGGGGACGGGCACCTGAGCAGTCCCTGGGACGTGGCGTGGTGGCGCGACAAGGTCTGGGTCGCGATGGCGGGTGTGCACCAGCTGTGGATCTTCGACCCGCGCACCGGTCTCGCCGAGGTGGCGGGCGGCACCGGCAACGAGGGGCTCCTCGACTTGCCACTGGAGGAGGCGTGGTTCGCCCAGCCTTCGCGGCTCGCGCCGGACGGTGACCGGCTCTGGGTCGTCGACAGCGAGACGTCGGCGGTGCGCTGGGTGCGGGACGGCGCCGTCCACACCGCCGTCGGCACCGGCCTCTTCGACTTCGGCTTCCGCGACGGCCCCGCGGCCCCCGGCGCCGAGGACGGCGCGCTGCTACAGCACCCGCTCGGCGTGACCGTCCTGCCCGACGGCTCGGTGGCGATCTGCGACACCTACAACGGCGCAGTACGCCGCCTCGCCGACGGTCAGGTCTCGACCCTCGCCACCGACCTCGCCGAGCCGAGCGCGGCGTACGTCGAGGCCGGACCCGGTCAGGATGGCCACCTCGTCGTCGTGGAGTCCGCCGCCCACCGGCTCGTCCGGATCCCGCTGGACGCCCGGGTGGCCGCGGCGGACTTCGCCCACACCACGCAGCGCCCCGTCACCGAGGTGGGACCCGCGCTCGACCTGGTGGTGGCGTTCACGCCGCCGCCCGGCCAGAAGGTCGACGACCGCTTCGGGCCGCCCTCCCAGCTCTTCGTGACCGCGACCCCGCCCGCGCTGCTGCGCGAGGGCGACGGGCGAGGCACCGACCTCACGAGGCGGCTGGTGCTCGACCCCGCGGTCGGGGACGGTGTGCTCCACGTGGCCGCGCGCGCCGCGTCCTGCGACGCCGACGGCGGCGAGGGCGCCGCCTGCCATCTGCACCAGCAGGACTGGGGCGTCCCCGTCCGGGTCGTGCCTGACGGCCCGCCGACCCTGTCGCTACCCCTGGGCGGGACCGCGTGACGCGTACGTGAGGATCACGCCGGGTACCGGACGCTTGGGCGCGGCACCCGCCTGCGCCCACGACGGAAGGAGTGAACATGGGCATCGGCCTCGGCATCATCCTGCTCGTCATCGGCCTGATCCTCGCGCTCGGAGCGGTGGACCTCCCGGCCGCCGTGGACGACGTGGTGGCCACCGAGACGCTCGGCTGGATCCTGATCATCATGGGCGTCGTGGCCCTGGTCCTCGCGCTGGTGATCAACCAGCAGCGGCGGCACACCACCCACGTGGAGGAGCGCCGCGAGCTCTGAGCCGTGCAGCCGGGCTGAGCTCCTCGACCTGACCAGGAGGCACGCATGAGCATGGTGATCGTCGGGGGCGGGCTCGCCGCCGCCAACGCGGCCAAGGAGCTGCGGGACCGGGACTACCCCGGTCCGGTGACGGTCGTGGCGGCCGAGTCCCACCTGCCCTACGAGCGACCGCCGCTGTCCAAGGGCATCCTGCTCGGCAAGGCCGGGCCCGACGACGCGGTGGTCAATCCCCAGGAGTGGTACGCCGAGCAGGAGGTCGACCTGCGCACCGGCACCCGCGCCGAGTCGGTCGACCTCGAGGCGCGCACGGTCACGCTGGCCGGCGGCGAGCAGCTGTCCTACGAGCGGCTACTGCTCGCGACCGGCGCGACCCCGCGCACCCTGTCCTCCTTCGAGGCGTCGAGCCTGCCCGTCACCACCCTCCGCACGCTCGAGGACTCCCTCGCCCTGAAGGAGCGCCTCGACCGCGACCTGCTGATCGTCGGCGCCGGCTGGATCGGCCTCGAGGTCGCGTCGGCGGCCGTGCAGGCCGGCGGGCGCGTCACCATCGTGGACCCGGCGGCCCAGCCGCTCCTGGCGGCGCTGGGGCCCGAGGTCGGTGCGCTCTTCGCCGAGCTGCACCGCGGCCACGGCGTCGACCTGCGCCTCGAGACGTCGGTCGAGGCGGCCGCCGGTGACCTGGTCCGGCTCTCCGACGGCCACGAGCTGAGCCCCGACCTCGTGGTCGTGGGCATCGGCGCCGTGCCCGACGACTCGCTCGCCCGGGACGCCGGCCTGGACGTGGACGGGGGCGTCCTGGTCGACGCGAGCCTGCGCACGAGTGACCCGCACGTGCTCGCCGCCGGCGACGTCGCCGTGCACGACCACCCCGTGCTGGGCCGGCGCATCCGCGTGGAGCACTGGGACACCGCGATCCACCAGGGCCGCCACGCCGCGCGGGTGATGCTCGGCGACGAGGCGCCCTACGACCGCCAGCCCTACTTCTACACCGACCAGTACGACATGGGCATGGAGTACGTCGGCAGCGTCGGCCCCGACGGCTACGACGACGTGGAGATCAGCGGGAGCGGGCTCGTGGAGGGCCTGCAGGTCGTCTGGAAGCGCGGCGGGACCGTCGTGGCGGTCATGCAGGCCAACGACTGGGACGCCATGGACTCGTTGCGCGCGCGCCTCGGCGGCGCCTGAGCGGCGTACGACGAAGGGCCGTCCCGGACGAATCCGGGACGGCCCTCTCTCGCTACTCGACCAGCGAGGGCGGGTGGGTCAGAACGCAGCCTCGTCGAGGGCCATCAGGGAGTTGTCGACGGCCTCGGCGATGGCCCGCTCGGCCGTGATCCTCGGCAGGTTGGTCTGCGCGAAGAACTGGGCCGCGGCGATCTTGCCCTCGTAGAAGGCCTTGTCCTTGGCAGAGATCGAGGCGGCGTCGCCGGTCAGCTTCTCGAGCGCGACCTCGGCCTGGCGCAGCAGCAGCCAGCCGCAGATCAGGTCACCGAGCGCCATCAGCACGCGGGTCGTGTTGAGGCCGACCTTGTAGATGTGGGTGATCTCCTCCGCGGAGGCCATCAGGTCGTTGATCATGTGGCCGACGATCGCGTTGGCGTCCTCGAGCGCGGTGGCGAGCAGCGCGCGCTCGTTCTTGAGGCGGCCATCCCCCTCGGCAGAGCCGGCCCCTCCGGTGACGAACGCCTGGATCTCGGCGGCCAGGTGGCCCAGGGCGCGGCCCTGGTCCTTGACGATCTTGCGGAAGAAGAAGTCCTGGCCCTGGATCGCCGTGGTGCCCTCGTAGAGGGTGTCGATCTTGGCGTCGCGGACGTACTGCTCGACCGGATACTCCTGCAGGAAGCCGGAGCCACCGAAGGTCTGCAGCGACTCGGTGCCGAGCAGCACCCAGGAGCGCTCGGAGCCGTAGCCCTTGACGATCGGGAGGAGCAGGTCGTTGACCGCCTCGGCGAGCTTGACGTCGTCCCCCTCCTCGCCGGCGTGCCTGGCGAGCATGACCTTGTCCTGCCACGTCGCGGTGTAGAGCACCAGCGCGCGCATCGCCTCGGCGAAGGACTTCTGCGTCATCAGCGAGCGGCGCACGTCGGGGTGGTGGGTGATCGTGACGCGCGGGGCGGTCTTGTCGGCTGCCTGGGTCAGGTCGGCGCCCTGGACGCGCTCCTTGGCGTACTCCAGTGCGTTGAGGTAGCCGGTCGACAGGGTCGCGATGGCCTTGGTGCCGACCATCATCCGGGCGTTCTCGATGACCTGGAACATCTGCGCGATGCCGTCGTGCACCTCGCCCAGCAGCCAGCCCTTCGCGGGCTCGCCGCCGCCGACCTGCGGGTCGCCGAACGTGACCTCGCAGGTGTTGGAGACCCTGATGCCCATCTTGTGCTCGACGTTGGTGACGTAGACGCCGTTGCGCTCACCCGTGAGCTCGCCGCTTCGGAAGTCGAAGTGGATCTTCGGCACGATGAAGAGCGAGAGGCCCTTCGTGCCGGGGCCGCCGACGCCCTCGATGCCCTCGGGGCGGGCGAGGACGAGGTGGATGATGTTGTCGCACAGGTCCGACTCGGCGCTGGTGATGAAGCGCTTGACCCCGGTGATGTTCCAGGAGCCGTCCTCGTTGAGGGTGGCCTTGGTGCGGCCGGCACCGACGTCGGAGCCGGCGTCGGGCTCGGTCAGCACCATGGTGGTGTTCCAGCCGCGCTCGACGATGATCTGCGCGATGCGCTTGTCGCGGTCGTTGCCGTTGCGGTGCACGACGCCCGCGAAGGCCGGGCCCGCGGCGTACATCCAGATGGGGGCGTTGGCGCCGAGCACCATCTCGCCGATGGCCCAGTTGAGCGACGACGGGGCGAGGGTGCCGCCGAGCTCTTCGTCGATCTGGAGCCGCCAGTACTCCGCGTCCATCCAGGCCTGGTAGCTCTTCTTGAACGACTCGGGCACCGGAGCGGTGTGGGTCACGGGGTCGAAGACAGGCGGGTTGCGGTCGCTGTCGACGTACGACGCGGCCAGGTCCTCCCGCGCAAGGCGGTCCACCTCGGCGAGGATCTCGCGGGCGGTCGCGCCGTCGATCTCCGCGAACGGACCCGTGCCGAGGATCTCGTCCCGGCCGAGCACCTCGAAGAGGTTGAACTCGATGTCGCGCAGGTTGCTCTTGTAGTGGCTCACTGATCCACCTATCCGTTCCGACGGTGCCGGTCCTGGGGTCAGGCTCCGGTCCTCCTGGTTGGCCGGCCCGGGTGGGGCCGGGGCGGGAAGCGCAGTCCGCTACCCGCCAGTAACAAAATGATGCCTCCCGGACTGGCCGGATGCAAACACCAGGGCTGGTCCGGTGAGCCGCGTCACTGCTCCGAAGGAGCAAAGCCGTGAGCCCTCGACGTCCTGAGCGCGCCGACTTGACTCTCCCGGTTCTCGTAATGTCCACTTACACACTAGACATACAGACTTGGTGGACTAACTAAGGAAACACATGCGCAAGCTGCTCGTCCTCGGCTTCGTCGGACTCCTCGCCCAGCTGATCGACGGCTCCCTCGGCATGGCCTACGGCGTCACGTCCTCCACCCTGCTGCTCGCGGTGGGTGTCGCGCCGGCCGCGGCATCGGCTGCGGTGCACTTCTCCGAGATCGGTACGTCGCTCGTGTCCGGCGCCTCGCACCACAAGCTCGGCAACGTCGACTGGAGGACGGTGTCGATCCTGGCGGTCCCCGGCTTCGTCGGGGCCTTCGCCGGGGCGACGTTCCTGGCCAGCCTGCCCGGCGACGAAGCGAAGCCCTGGGTGGCCACCATCCTGCTGGCGCTGGGCGTCTACGTGATCTGGCGGTTCCTGATGCTGGGTGGCCGCCGGCCTGACTTCGCGGGCAGCCCGTCGCCGCTGTTCTTGGCGCCGATGGGCCTCTTCGGCGGCGCGCTGGACGCCATCGGCGGAGGCGGCTGGGGCCCGGTCGGGACCACCTCGCTGCTGTCGTCCGGGCGGCTCGAGCCGCGCAAGGTGATCGGCTCGATCGACACCTCGGAGTTCGTGGTGGCCGTGGGCGGCTCTCTGGGCTTCCTGCTGGCGCTGGGCAGCCAGGGCATCGACTGGGGCTACGCGCTGGCGCTCCTCGCGGGCGGCGTCGTCGCTGCCCCGATCGCCGCCTGGCTGGTGCGCCACCTCCCGGCGCGCGTGCTCGGCGTCGGCGCGGGCGGCCTGATCGTGCTCACCAACTCCAAGACCATCCTGGAGACGCTGGGCGCCACCGGCCTGCAGGTCGGCGTCGTGGCGGCCGTGGTGGCCGTGCTGTGGCTGACCGGCATCGCCTGGGCGGTCAAGCAGGAGTCGATCGCCGCGCGGCAGCGCGCGGAGGAGCCCGACCTCGAGCCCGCCCTCGGCTGACGGGGGCCACGGCGCGCCCGTGACGCGGCGAGCGTCGGGCCGGTCTGCCAGACTCGGGCCATGCGAGTCTCCGCCAAGTCCGACTACGCCCTCCGGGCGCTGATCGAGATTGCCACCCGTGACGACGGGTCGCCGGTGTCGGCCGAGCAGCTCGGCAAGGCCCAGCACATCCCGCACGGGTTCCTCCAGGCGATCCTCGCCGACATGCGCAAGGCCGACATCGTGGTGTCCCAGCGCGGGCAGTCCGGCGGCTGGCGGTTCGCGCGCCCTGCCTCGCAGGTGACCGTGGCTGACGTGATCCGTGCGGTCGACGGCCCGCTCGTCTCCGTCTACGGCCTGCGGCCCGAGGCGGTCGCCTACGGGGAGTCAGCCCAGGTGCTGCAGTACGTCTGGATCGCCGCGCGCCGCGCCCTGCGGGACGTCTTCGAGAAGGTCACCATCCAGCAGCTGGCCGACGGTGAGGTGCCCGAGTCGGTCGCGGCGCTCACCGCCGACGAGGACGCCTGGCAGCCGCACTGACCGGGGCCTCCCCGCACTGCGCCCTCCGGCTCACTCGCCGAACGCGACCGTCGTACAGGCCAGCCGTGCGCCCGCGCCGCCGTTCGTCGGGTTCGTCGGGTTCGCGTGGATGACCACCGAGCCGGCAGTTCCGGGAGCGAACTCCCACCCGACCGTCCGGGTCGCGACGCCGCGCCCGTCCGCGTCGGTCGTGATGTCGAGCCAGACCTCGCGCTGCTCCAGCGTGCCGGTGTGGCCCGGGTGCTGGTAGTGCCCGCCGGAGGCGAGCGGGTCGGTGCCGCAGAGCCCGGTGTGCACGTGGGCGCCGAAGGTCCGGTTCGGCGGCAGGCCCTCGGCCATCAGCCGCACGCGCGTGCTGTCGTCCTTCGACCAGGAGTGCACCTGCGTCGTCACGGCGGAGTACGCCGTGTCGTGCACGGCGTCGGGGCCGTGGCCGTGGTCGACCATCATCCGGTCGGCGGCCGCGACCACCGGAACGGCCAGGAGCACACCGGCGCCCGTGAGGGCCAGCGTCATCGTTCTGCGCATCTCTTCCTCCTCTACTCAGCTCCTGCCCACGCGGGCAGACACGAGTTGTGGCGCCGGACTGGCCATTCGGTTCACGGGGCGCCGGGATCAGCGCCACGATGGGGAACCGTTTGGCTCCCTCGGCACCACAAGGGATGTGACGACCATCGACCCTGCAGGCTCCTGGCCCGCGTCGGCGACCGACGCGGAGCTGATGGCTGCCGTCCGCGAGAGCGACCGGGGGGCCCTGCGGGAGCTCTTCCTGCGCCACGAGCCGTGGCTCGTCGCGCGGCTCACACGACGCTGCGCTGACAGCGCGATCGTGGACGAGGCGATCCAGGAGACCTTCCTCGTGCTCTGGCGCAAGCCCGGGAGCTGGCGCGGTGAGGGCGAGGTGGCGGCCTGGCTCTGGGGGATCGCCATCAGGTCACTGCTGCACCAGCTCAAGCCGCGGGCCAGCGTCGTCGACCGGCTGAGCGCGCTGCGCCGCGACGAGGAGGCAGTCTCCGCCGAGGAGCAGGTGCTCACCCGGGTCGAGTACAGCGACGTCGGCGACGCGCTGCACCGGCTCTCGCCGGAGCTGCGCGCCGTCGTCCAGGCCACCGTCCTCGACGGACTCAGCACCCGCGAGGCCGCCACGCTGCTGGGGATCCCCAGCGGCACCGTCAAGAGCCGGATGAGCCGCGCTCGCACCCAGCTCCGGGAGGCACTGCTGTGAACACCTGGCACGCCCAGCCCGCCGACCTCGCGGCGTACGTCGCAGGGGAGCAGGACCCCGTCCTCGCTGCCTCTCTCGAGGCCCACCTCGTCCGGTGCGCCGATTGTCGCGCCTCCCTGGCCCGCGCCGGCGCGGGGGAGCGCCGGGGGAGCGCCGACACCGAGCGCCGCTGGGCGGCGCTCACCGAGGTCGTCGACGCGCCGTCGCAGCACCACCTGGCCCGGCTCGGCGTCTCCACGCGACCGCTGCTCGGCGCCTGGCTCGCCGCCGTCCTGGGGCTCATCGCGGTGCCGCTGGTGCTCACCATGGTCGCCGGCACCCGGCTCGAGTCGATGGTCCTCGCCCTCGCGCCGATCGCTCCCGCGGTCGCGGTCGTGCTCGCGTACCGCGACTCGGCGGACCCCGCGGGAGAGATCTCGCTCGCCGCCCCCCGTGCGGGGCTGCGCGCGGTCTCGGCGCGGGCCCTCGTCGTCGGAGCAGGGGCGTTGCCGCTCGGGGTCGGCGCCGCCCTGGTGGCCGGCTTTCCGGTACACCTGGCCCTGTCGTGGCTGTTGCCGGGGCTGGCCCTGTCGGCCCTCGTGCTCCTCGCGGGCACCACGCGGCTCGATCCGGCGTGGGTGCTCGCCGTCCTCGGGTCCGCCTGGGCTCTCGTCGTCGGCCTGCCCGGAGCCTCGCGGCGGATCCCCGCGCGCGAGATGGCCGAGCTCCTCGCCACCCAGCCGGTCCAGCTGACGGCCCTCGCCGTCGCCGTACTCGCCCTCGGGCTCACGTTCACGCGGCGCGAGCGCGTCGCCTACAGGAGGTCAGCATGAGCACCACCGTCCTCACCTACGCCCGGGTCGCCGTGTCGGCACTCACCAAGACGTACGGCGCCAGGGTCGCCGTCGACGAGGTCGACCTGTCGTTGGGCAGCGGCATCATCGGCGTGCTGGGTCCCAACGGCGCAGGCAAGACGACCCTGCTGCGGATGCTCGCCACCGTGCTCGCACCCGACAAGGGCACGATCTCGCTGAACGGCCTCGACCCTCGCGTCCCCGCCGAGCGCGTCGAGATCCGCCGTCGGCTGGGGTTCCTCCCGCAGTCGAGCGAGCTCTACCCGAACTTCACGCCCCTCGAGCTCGTCGACTACGTCGCCGTGCTGAAGGAGCACACCGACCGTGACTGGCGACGCCGGGAGGCGACGCGCGTCCTGGAGGCGGTGGGCCTCGCGGACCGCATGCACCAGAAGATCAGGACTCTGTCGGGCGGCATGCAGCAGCGCGTCGCGCTCGCCGCCGCCCTGCTCGGCGATCCCGAGCTGCTGGTCCTCGACGAGCCGGCTACGGGCCTCGATCCGGAGCAGCGACTCGAGCTGCGGTCCCTCCTGGCGCGCAGCGCGGGCCGCGGCACGGTCATCCTCTCGACCCACAACACCGCCGAGGTGGCTGCGCTGTGCCAGCGCGTCCTCGTGATGCGGGAGGGGAGGATCTGCTTCACCGGCACTCCCGGCGAGCTGCGTGACCTCGCGGACGGCCGGGTCTGGGAGTCCGGCGGCGCCGACGCCACCGCGCTGCGGAGCTGGATGACGGCGGACGGGACGTTCCGCCACATCGGCGACCCGCCCGCCGGCGCGACCCACGTCGCCGCGACCCTCGACGACGGCTACCTCCTGAGCGGAGCAGGCCGATGATCGCCGTCCTGACCCAGGCAGTCCGGCCCACTGCGCGCACGATCGCGTGGCGGCCGGTCGCCGGCGTGGCCGCAGGCCTCGTGCTGCTGTCGGTGCTGCTTGTCGAGGAGGACCGCGCCCAGATGGTGATGGCGTGGCTCGGCGCCGCGGTGACCGCGTCCCTGCTGGTCGCCGCGATCCGCGACCGTGCGTCCCGGCTGCTGGCCGCCGTGCCGACGCCGCTGTCCGCCCGCCGGCTGCTGCGGCTGGCCATCGTCGCGCCTGTCCCGGTCGCCGTACTCGTGCTGGTCGTCGGGTTGCGGCAGCCGGACGGACCGCTGCCCCTCCTCGGTGACGTGACCGCGCTGACCCTGGCGGGGCTCGGAGTTGCGAGCTGGATGGCGGACGAGCGCGGGGTCGCATGGGGTGCCGGACTGCCGCTGGCCTGGGTGGCCGGCGCGCAGTTCGGCAACAGCTCGGCGGGCGCTGTGGGCGACGCGCTGCTCTGGTGGCACACGGACTCGCTGGTGGTCGGCGCCATCGCGGCGGGCTGTGTGCTCCTCGGGGCCCGACGATGAGCGCCGGTGCAGCTCTCGCCGTCGAGGTCCCGGTCCAAGCCTCGGCGCCTCGATGGCGAGTGGTCCGGGCGCTGGCGCGGCAGGAGGCCCGGCGTCACCTGCGCAGCCCGATGCTGCCGCTCGGGTTGGCGGGGTTCGTCTACCTCGCGTGGGTCACCAGGACGAGCGACGACTGGTCAGGGATCGAGTACGGCGGGATGCCGGGCGCGGGCGTCACCCTCTTTCTGGGCGTCTCCCTGCTGGTGGCGTCGAGCTTCCGCAGGGAACGGGCCGGTCTCGTCGAGGACGCGCCCACCGGCGAGACGACGCGTGCGACGGGCCGACTGCTGGGCGCGGGCGTGCTCGTGCTCGTCGTGGCCGCGGCGACCGCTGTACAGGTCATGGTCATGCGAGCCGGCGGCGGCGTCGACCTCGGCGATGAACCCGGCCGCACCCTGCATGCCCACCACACGCTGCCCGAGGTGCTCCAGCCGGTGTGCGTTGCCCTGGTCGCGGTCGCCCTCGGTGCGCTTCTCGGGCGCCGCGTGCAGCAGCGGGCCGCGACCACGATCGCGCTCTTCGCGTTCTGGTACCTCACGGCCGGCATCACCTGGCTCTTCCAGGCGGCACCGGTGCGCCCGTGGTCGATCGTCATGGTGCATCCCGTCGAGGTCCGGGTGGGACCGCATTCGGCCGATCCGCTCACCTTCCCCGAGGAGTGGCTGCTCTCGGCGCCCGACGCCTACGAGCCCTTCTGGGGGCGGCTGGTCGTCTCTCCCGAGCTGGCGACCGCGCATGACATGTGGCTGATCGGGCTGGCGTGCGTGCTGGTGGCGTTCGCCCTGCCCCGGCGGACGCGGGGTCGCCTCCTCGTGGTCGGCGGGATGGTCGCGGCCGTCGCCGTCATCGCCCAGTACGCGGTGGCGCCATGAGGATGCGGCGGCTGCGTCTGGCCGTGTCCAGTCTCGGGGTGTCGCTGGCAGTGGCCGGCTGCGCAGTGCCGTACGACGACGACGGCGAGCTGCTGGCCGGTGGCCGGCTGGCCTCTGCTCCGGTCAAGACGCACAGTGCCGTGCCTGTGGTCATCGACTCCGACCTCGCACCGGACGACCTCGCCGCGATCAGCTATCTGGTCCGGCATCCCGAGGTGCGGGTGGTCGGGGTCACGGTGCCGACCACGGGGATGGTCACGTGTCCCGCCGGCATCGCCCTGCTCGACGACCTCTTCACCGCGATCGAGGCGAAGCCGGTGCCCGTCGCCTGCGGCGAGGAGCCGCGCGGCGCAGCCGGCGTGCCCTTCCCGGCCTGGTGGGGGATCGGCAGCCTCACCGACAGCGGCCTCGAGCGCGGCGTGGGCGACGGCTCCACGCGGGTGAGCCGCCGCCCGGCTGGCCGATTCCTCGCCGACGCGGCGCGGCGGCACCCGGGGCTGCACGTCGTGGCGCTGGGCCCGCTCACCGAGGTCGCGGCACTGCTGAGGTCCGACCCCGACGCCTACGTGCGCCTTGCCGGCGTCACCACGATGGCCGGCATCGTCGAGGAGCCCGCGCAGGACTCCGACCTCGGTGTCGGCGAGTGGAACGCGGCAGCCGACCCGGAGGCCTTCGCCAGCGTGGTGGCGGGACCGGTGCCGGTGACCGTCGTTCCGCACGACCCGGTGCCGCCGGGCCGCCCCGCCGGCATGGCCGTGCCGGTCGTCGGGCACCTCGGCTTCGCGACCGACTTCGAGTCGCCGGCGTTCTGGGACCTGGCGACGGCGGCCCTCTTCACACTCCCCGTGGCCGCGCGGGCGGAGACGGGCACCTGGCGCGTCGACGTACGCGACGACCGTGGCCGGCTCACGCGCACCGGTGACGGAACGGTCCGGGTCGTGACGGCGCTCGACGCCGCCCGGCTCGACGACGCCTACCGCGCCGTCTTCGAGGCCCGGGACTGAGGGACCGTCCTCAGGCGGCGTCGATGCGGCCCAGCCGCTCCTTCAGGCCGCGGCGCTGCTTCTTGATCCTGGCCAGCTTGTCGTCGAGCTGGTGCTTCTCGTGCTCCAGCGCGAGCCGGGCGATCGCGTGGGTGAAGTCCTCGGGACCGGCGGCGGCGTCGAGGCTGAGGACGTGGATCCGGGCGTCCTTCTTGACGAACTTCGCCCAGTGGCCCACCAGCGTCGGGACCTGGTCGGCGTGCACGCCGTCAGGGGGCGTCACCACCAGGTGCAGCTGCAGCCCCACGAGGCCGTCGAGGGCGAGCGCCACCTGCTGGTAGTCGGCCTCGACGAAGCCGGGCTGGCTGATCACGACGTCGTGGCCCTTGCGGGCGGCCTTGAACGCCTTGCGGCAGACCTCGGCCCACGCTCCCTCGACGTCCTTGCGCTTGAGGCCCTCGGCCTTGTGCCGCCTCCGGATCTCGATGTCGGCACGGTCCAGGTCGGCCTGGTCGAGCTTCGGCACGGCCAGGCCCGCCTCGGCCGTGGCGGCGCTGTCGCGGAGCGCAGTGTGCGTCTCAGAGACGCCCGGGACGGCAGCCCCGATGTGCAGGAAGACCTTCTTCTTCGCCATGGGGGCACGGTCGCAGGCGCCGACGACGGCCCGGTGAACGCGAGTCGAACGCCCGCCTCGACGCGCTGGCGCTCACTCCCTGCCGTGCTCGGCGACCCACTCGACGAGCGGGCGCAGCGAGCGCCAGTCGGACCGGACCCGGTCGACGAGGCCGGGTCCGAGCGCGTCTTCCTCGAAGCCGTAGGGCCGGCCGACGAACAGCTGCTTGCGCCGCAGCAGGTCGATGCGCGGGTGGTCCTTGTCGTAGCCGCGCGGCGCGGTCCTGAGCTGGTCGCCGCCGATCTCCCAGCCCTCCACGGCGTAGGTCTCCAGATGGCGGGCCAGCTCGGTGCCCGTCCGCTCGTCTGCCATCGCCTCGCGGATCGCCGCCAGTCGCGGGCCGCCGGCCTCGTAGAAGCCGGCCCCGACGCGTACGCCGCGTGCCGAGAGCTCGACGTACCAGCCGGTCGCCGGGCCGGCGGCGACGAAGGCGCCCTGGTGGGTCTTGTAGGGGGTCTTGTCCTTGGCGAAGCGGACGTCGCGGTAGGGGCGGAAGACCTTGGCGCTGCCGAACTCCGGCTCCAGCTCGGCCACCAGCGCCCGCATCGGCGCCTCGACCGCCTCCTTGTAGACGCCCTTGTGGGCCTCCCAGAACGACTTGGTGTTGTCGACCTCGAGGTCGTCGTAGAAGTCCAGCGCGGCGACGGGGAATCCGGTGAAGCTCACCCGACCGACCCTAGCCGCGGGGCCTCGGTCAGGGGACCTCGGCGTAGACCTGCTCGTCGCCACCCTCGGCGAACGCGCTGAGAGTCAGCACGTGGCCCACACAGTCGGGTGGCGCCAGGAAGGCCTGGCCCTTGCCCCTCGTCTCGTAGACCGTCTCGAGGATTCCGTCCGACGTCCAGCGCATCAGTCGCGCCGGGTCGCCGGCCCCTCGCGGGTCGGCGGTGAAGTACGCCGAGTCGCCGCACGGCACGAGCGTGCCCGTCGTGCCCGGGCCCAGGTCGACCACGTCGCCGTCGTGGAGCGCGAAGAACCGGCCCTCCTCTTGGCGCCGCTCGTCGGCGACGGTCGACCAGATGGCGCCGGTGGCCGTGGCCGCGACGTCGCGGCCCGTGCACTCGGGCACCTCCGGCATCGGCGTGAAGGTCGCGCCGCCCCCGTCTTCGGCGTCCAGGTCGAGCAGGCCGAGCGTCCGGCAGGAGGCGGGGCGGCGGTCGTCGAAGGTCATCATCGCCAGGCCGTGCTCGCTGGTCGTGAGCCCGGAGAACCCGTGTCGCTCCTCGGCGCAGTAGCCGGTGAAGTCGCCGGGCTGCGACTCCGCCCGACCCGCGGGAGCCAGCGTGACCTCGGCGAGGCAGTAGGCGCCACCGGGGTCGTAGGTGCCGTAGAGGACGTGGCCGTCGTGCATCGCCCACGGTCCCGGTCCGGGCGGGGGCTGCTCGATCGGGTAGGTCTCGCCGGTATCGAGGTCCACCGCCGTCGCGGTGACCGCGGGCTCGGTGCGGCCTGTCTCGTCCGAGGCCACCACGACCGCCCAGTCGTCGTCCATCAGCACGTCGCTGACCCGCCGCGCCCCACCTGCCGGCACGACGACCTCCTGGTCGTCCCTGGTCAGGGTGACGCTGCCGCCCTGGCGCGCGGCGAGCGCGGTCCACTCGGCTCCGACGATCCGCCGGTCCATCGGGGAGTCGCCCGCGCGCTGCCAGTCGAGCAGGGCGGGCTCCGGCCCTGCCGTGCCCTGGGTGTTCTCTTCTGTGGGGCTCTCCTCAGACGTGGGGGACCCGCCCGGCTGCTGCGGCGCCACCTCCGGGTCGCCCGCGCACCCGGTCGCCAGCACCAGCAGCGCCGCCGCGATCGCCGTACTGCCCTGGTGAAGGTGCCGGGACATCACACGCCGAGGTTGTGCTGGAAGTGCGCCTGGTTGGCGCGGTAGGCCTTGTAGGCCGAGCGCCACTGGTTGCGCGGGATGAAGGGCTCCGAGGGGTCGAAGCGCGACTGGTCCCAGGGCTCGAAGTAGCCGAGCTGCGGGTTGCCGCCGGGATTCTGGTCGAAACCGCGGCCGACCTGGAAGTGGCCGGAGGCGTCGTCGTCGAGGTAGGGGAAGTAGCGCTTGAGCAGCACCGGGTGCAGCACCACGGGCGCCTGGTAGTCGTGGACGTGCTTCATCATCAGCAGCCACCACTGGTCGAAGGTGAAGTCGCCGATGTCGAGCACGACATAGCTGCCCGCGTGCTCCGGGCGGTCGAAGCCGGTGTTGTTGTTGACCACGCGGACCATGTCGGTGATCGAGGTGCCGGCCGTGGTCGTGTGCAGCCGCTCGGCCCACAGCGCCTGGCCCTGCCGGCGGTCGCGCCAGCCCCACGCGATCATCTGCATGGTCGCGGGCCCGCACCAGTAGTACTCCTTCTGCGGACGGACGTGCTTGTCCTTGAGGATCTTGAAGGCCTGGGGGTAGTCGGCCGGGGTCTTCACGGCCGGTGCGGCGGCGGGCACTGGGGCGGGCGCCGTCGCTGCTGCGGGGTCGGTGCCCGGCGTGGGGGTCGTGGCGGCCGCGGTGGTCGTGTCACGGGCCTGGACGGCGCGCGCCGGACGACCGAAGGCCTCGGGGTGCTCCTCGGCGAGGTCCGCCGGCAGCGGCACTCCCTGGATCTCGTGGCGTAGCAGCCAGACCTTCGCGACGGACCGCGCGGCGTCGGTGAGCTCGGCGCGCTCGGCGTCGGCGCGGGCGGCGGGGGTCATCCGGGCCAGGCGCTGCATCGCGGCCACCGGGTCGAGGTCCCCGGTGCGCTCACGGCCGCTCGGCGCCGGGCTGGCGAGGCGCGCGGCCACCTGCTGCTCGGTCTTCGTGGTCCAGCCGACCCCGAGGCAGTAGCGCTGCCCGTCGAAGGTCGCGCACCGCGCCGTGGCGGTGGCGAGACTGCGGGCGCTCGCGGTTGGGCTGACCCGCTGCCGCAGGCCGGCCGCGACGACCCGGTCGATCTCGGCCTGCATCTCCGGCGTCACCACGCCCCGTCCAGTGGCACCGCTGGGCAGCGGCCGGTCGGTCGGCTGGCCGGTGGGGGTGAGGGCCGGGCCTTCGCCGTTGCGATCCGGCAGGAGGTGCGCCGTGGCGACGACCAGGGTCAGCGCGCCGAGGGTCGCAGCGACAGCACGGCGGCGGCGGGAGCGGAGGAGACCAGCGGTCCGGGGAGCAGTGGATCGGAGCATCGGAGGGCCTCACGGGGGAAGACGGCGGTCGAGTCCCACTGTTCCCTTTGATCACAAAAGGCGCAAGTTTCCCACCAGTCACACGACTTTCCCCGGAGCGACACGCCGATGAATGACAGGCGTGTCATTCCGAGCGGCGTTTAGGAGCGGGTCACAGGTAGCGGCGGACCCGGGCCCGATAGGCGTCGTCGTACTCGCCTCCGAACCTCTCGTGGAGCCACCGTTCCTCCTTCAGCACCCACCGGTGCACCAACGCCGCGCTCACGGGGCAGGTCGCCAGCATCCAGCCGTTGCGGGTGACGCCGGCGAGGCCGAGATGGGCCGTCGTGAAGCCGAGGTAGATCGGGTTGCGGGAAAGCCCGTGCAAGCCTCCGGTGACCAGTGCTGCCGGCTCCTCCAGTGACCCTGGTCCCCGCTCCCGCCATGCGGCAAGGGCGACCAGGAGCCCGCTGCGAGCGAGCACTGAGCCGATGGGACGTGCCCACGCCGGGAGCCGCAGAGGGCGCACCTGCTGCACCAGCGCGGCTGTGAGAACACCGGTAATCGTCTCGGCCGGCAGCGGGATGTGGTCCGCCGCCGCCTGCAGCCTCCCTCGGCCGGTCACAGCTCCCCCTGCGACGCGGCTGCGGTCATCGGCACGGCCCTGGTCGCGCGGGGACGTCCGCAGCGAACGGCGCGAGAGCGCAGATACCAGTAGAGCATCAGCGCCGAGCTGGCCACGTAGAACGTGTGCAGGAGCCAGATGGGTCCGGGTGGCAGGTGAAAGACGTAGACGGAGTGCACCGCGTTGCCGACGTTGGCCAGGGCGATGTTGCCGAGGCTGTACGACGACAGGTCGCGCGTGCGGCGCGCCTTGTGCAGCATCGGCAGCGTGCTGCCGGCGAAAACGGCCGTGGAGACCATTCCCGCGAGGATCGGCAGCGTCGCATCCATGCCTCGACGGTATGCGCCCGACCCGTCGCAGGCATCGGATGAACGACGCATTCCCCTCCGCGACACGATGGGACGAACGATCCATGGCCCGTCATCACTGACCTGGTCGGAAGGACTGGAGCGGATGACGAGACTCGAACTCGCGACATCGACCTTGGGAAATGCGAGTCGTACTGGCGCAGCATCGACGCGATGCTCGCCTGACGATCTCGTCTGGGGTGGTGACCGACCCGCCCCGGAGGGGGGCTAACCAGGACGGGTCGGCGGCTCGTGGGTCAGTTCTGCTCGATGGTGACCGGTCCCTGGTCGGTCTCGCAGGCGGTGCGGGTTGCGCCGCTGCGGTCGACGGCCCGGCCCAGCACGGCCACGGGGCCGACCTTGACCCCGCAGACCTGGGCGGCGACCTGGGCGGCGATCCCGATGTTGACGTCCTCGAGAATGGTCACGTCACCCACGGCCACGTTGACCAGCCCGTCCTGGACGACCTGGGCCTGCGCGGGGGTGGCCAGAGCGACGGAACAGGCGATGGCGGATACGGCGGCTACGCCACCGGAACGAAGGATGCGCATGGGACTTGCCTTTCGTCGGACGCGGCTCTCCTGGTGAGGACCACTTGCCCCCATGACCCCGCTCGCGGTCCCGGATGATGCGGCCCACGGGGCGGCGATGAGGCCGGCGACGCCGGCTCTGCGCTCCGGCCACACGCCCACCCGGCGACGTCCCCGCGTGATGCGTCGGTTGCTCGCGAGTCACAAGAACAGGGGACATGTGCGCCGGACCTACCTGAGGGCCATCAGCGCGTGCCACCATCGGAGGTGTGACGTGCGTCTCAGCGCGGGCGGATTGCGGAGGTGGCCGGTGAACGGGGCTCCCCGGGTCCGTAACGCCGCGGGGACCCACCACGACGAGGACCTGGTGAACCTCGAGCCGATGGTGCGGCGCGTCGTGGGCGCCCGGGTCAAGGACCCCCACGCCGTGGACGACCTCGTGCAGGAGACGCTGGCGCGCGTCGTCGCCGCCCGCTCGCGCATCGAGGCGGACTCCCTGCCCCAGTACGCCGCAGTGACGGCGCGCAACCTGGTGGCGTCGATGGCGACGCGCAGCATCCGGGCTCGTGAGCGCTCGCACCTCCTGGTCGACGACCCCGAGGACGAGGACGCCCCCGTCGCGGACGTCCTGCTGCGCGAGGAACGCCACATCGTCATGACGGCGCTGGCGAAGCTCCCCGACGCCGATCGCCTTCTGCTGCTGGCCCACGAGGTGGAGGGACAGGACACCGCGACGATCGCCTCCGGCAACGGCTCCACACCGGGAGCCGTGGCGGCGCGGCTCTTCCGGGCGCGCGCCAACCTGAGGGTGGAATACCTGTTCGCCGCCGAGCAGCTCGAGCCGCCGACGGATCGGTGCCGACCGGTGCTGCGCGCCATCTCGAGCGCGGATCGCAGGCGGCAGCAGGACCTGGACGCGGCGGGACACCTGCTCCGCTGCACGACCTGCGCCCGCCTCAGGGCCCTGTTGGGCGCCCGTCGGGGTGAGCAGGACGAGGAGGGCGTGGTTCGGGTGCCCGTCGCCCGGGACGCCGACGTCGTCCTAGCCAGGCAGAAGGCACGCGAGGTCGCCGCGGAGGTGGGCTTTTCGGCCACGGACATGACGCTCGTCGCCACCGCGATCTCCGAAGTGACGCGCAACATCGTGAAGTTCGCCGAGCGCGGGGAGGTGGTGCTCACCCTGATTCGCCACGAGCACCGCCAGGGAATCCACGTGGTCGCCCGCGACGTGGGTCCGGGCATCGAGGACCCGGAGGAGGCGATGCGCGACGGCTTCAGCACCTGCCAAGGGTTCGGGCTGGGCCTCCCGGGGGCCAAGCGGCTGATGGACCACTTCGAGCTCACGTCCAACGCCGGGGAAGGCACCACGGTGACGATGGAGAAGTGGTTGCCGTGACGTCGACCGGGCACAGCCAACCGAGCACGAGAGGGACACCGACATGACCTACGAGAACACGATCGCCGAGGCGTCGACCCTTCCCCGCAGAGAGGGCGATGCACTGCTGCCAGAGCTCGTCGCACATCTCAATGACCACCGGACCGACCTGAGGCAGCGGTGGGCCGAACGCATCACCGAGGCGCACCTCCTCTCGAGCATGACTCCCCAGGAGGTCTTCTCCGAGGCGACGTCGGTCTACGACAACTACGTGGAGGCGCTGGAGACGGGCAGCGTCCAGGCACTCCAGCACTATGCGCGGGACCTGTCCGAACGCATCATCCCGCGGGGGGTCGAGACCCACGAGGTCGTGGGGATCGTCCTGCTGCTCCGCGACGTGCTGGCGCGATCGCTCTTCACCAAGTACCGGGACGACTTCGAGCTGCTCAATCGCGTGCTGGACGCCTACGAACCAGCCGCGAACCGCATCGCCAACACCGTGGCGGTCAGCTTCGTGGAGGAACGCGAGCGCGTCATCCGGCAGCAGCAGGACGCTCTCCTGGAGCTGTCCACCCCCGTGCTGCAGGTCCGGGAGCGACTCCTCATCCTGCCGATCATCGGGATCATGGACGCCCGCCGGGCCCAGCAGCTCACCGAGCAACTGCTGCACGGCATCCGCGCGCACCGCGCCAAGCTGGTGGTCATCGACATCACCGGGGTGCCGCAGGTCGACGAGGCAGTCGCCAACTCGCTGGTCAACACGGTCACGGCGTCGCGCCTGATGGGTGCGGACGTGATCATCACCGGGCTCTCGTCCGACATCGCCCAGACGCTGGTGACCATTGGCGTCGATCTCACGAAGATGCACACCGTGGGTGATCTCCAGGGCGGCATCGAGGAGGCCGAGCGGCAGCTGGGCTTCCGGGTCTCGAAGGCGACCGATGAAGATCGATGAGGGCCCGAGCCGGGCCCGCGCGCCCGTCCCGGCCTCGATCCTGTCGCAGGGCACGAACCTGATCGTCTCGATCCACACCGCGCTCGACGACGAACAGCTCATGCTGCTGCAGCGCGACCTGCTCGACCGCGTCGGTCGCCAGCGCGCGAAGGGCATCCTCATCGACGTCGCAGCCCTCGACGTTCTCGACTCCTTCGCGATCCGGACCCTCGCCGACCTGGCGTACATGGCCCAGCTGCGGGGGGCCGAGACCGTGGTGGTCGGCATCTCGCCCGAGGTGGCCATGGCGATGGTCCGACTGGCCGTGGAGATGCCCTTGATGCGCACCGCCCTGGACCTCGAGGAGGGACTTCAGTGCCTGACGTCGTGACTACGCGGGTCCGGGCACTCGGAGGCCCGACGTGGTGCACGACGCCGTAAGCCGGCTGCGGCTCGACTACGCCCCCGTCATGCTGCGACACCTGAGCCAGCAGGACGAGTCGGGGCTGCAATCGGCGTACGAGCTGGGCCGCGGAGCGATGCGGGACTCGGTCGGCCTCCTGGAGGTCGTCCGCGTGCACAACGAGGTGTTCCTCGAGGTCCACGCGTCGTCCCGTGACCTCGAGGAGGCTCGGAGGACCGCCCGCGCCGCCGCGGCCCTGCTCCTCGAGCTGGTCGCCGCGTTCGAGATGACCCAACGAGGCTTCATGGAGGGCCGACCCGCGCCGGAGTGACCGGGCATCCGTCGTCAGACCGGGGCCTGTCCTGCCGTGTTGCTTGGAGCGGATGACGAGACTCGAACTCGCGACATCGACCTTGGGAAGGTCGCGCTCTACCAACTGAGCTACATCCGCATGCCGTCGAGAAGACGGCGAGGGAATGCTACCCGACGTCGGCTGCCGATCCAGCCCCGGCCGCGATGGGGCGAGTGTCGGCCGCTTGGGCTGGACGCCGTCGCCGGACGAGCGACCGGTGACCCGAAGCATGGTGGCCTGGCGCTTCGTACGCCGCGGCGCTGGGCTAGGTTGGCCCCCGTGCTCCTCTCCGACCGCGACATCCTCGGCGAGATCGACGCCGGGCGGATCGCCCTCGATCCCTGGCATCCCGAGATGCTGCAGCCGTCGAGCATCGACGTGCGCCTCGACCGGTTCTTCCGGGTCTTCGAGAACCATCGCTATCCCCACATCGACCCGGCCGCCGACCAGTCGGACCTGACCCGCGAGGTCGAGCCGGAGGGCGACGAGCCGTTCATCCTGCACCCGGGGGAGTTCGTGCTGGGCTCGACGTACGAGGTCGTCAGCCTGCCCGACGACATCGCCGCCCGCGTCGAAGGCAAGTCGTCGCTCGGTCGGCTCGGGCTGCTCACCCACGCGACGGCCGGGTTCGTCGACCCCGGCTTCTCCGGGCACGTGACGCTGGAGCTCGCCAACGTCGCGACCCTGCCGATCAAGCTCTACCCCGGCATGAAGATCGGCCAGTTCTGCTTCTTCCGGCTCACGTCACCGAGCGAGCACCCCTACGGCTCGACGAAGTACGGCTCGCGCTACCAGGGCCAGCGCGGCCCGACGCCCAGCCGGTCGTACCAGAACTTCCACCGCACCGACATCTAGACGTCCGAACCGCGGAAGTACTCGATCGTGTGCTTGAGGCCCTCGTCGAGGTCGGTCACCGGCCTCCAGTCAAGGACTTCCTCGGCAAGTGAGATGTCCGGCTGGCGCTGCACCGGGTCGTCAGCAGGGAGGGGCCGGTGCTCGATCGCACCGTCGGACCCGACCATGGAGATCACCTTCTCCGCGAGCTCCAGCATCGTGAACTCGCCGGGGTTGCCCAGGTTCACCGGACCGGTGAAGTCGGCCGGAGTCTCCATCAGGCGGATCAGGGCTTCGACGAGGTCGTCGACGTAGCAGAAGGAGCGCGTCTGGCTGCCGTCACCGAAGATCGTCAACGGCTCGCCTTGCAGGGCCTGGACGATGAAGTTCGAGACCACCCGGCCGTCGTCCGGTCGCATCCGTGGGCCGTAGGTGTTGAAGATCCGGGCGACCTTGATCTCGAGATCGTGCTGGCGCCAGTAGTCGAAGAAGAGCGTCTCCGCGCACCGCTTGCCCTCGTCGTAGCAGGAGCGGATGCCGATGGGGTTCACGTTCCCCCAGTAGGACTCCACCTGCGGGTGGACCGTCGGGTCGCCGTACACCTCCGACGTCGAGGCGAGCAGGATCCGGGCGTTCGTCCGCTTCGCCAGGCCGAGCATGTTGATCGAGCCGTGCACGGACGTCTTGGTCGTCTGCACGGGGTCGCGCTGGTAGAAGATCGGAGACGCCGGGCACGCCAGGTGGTAGATCTGGTCGACCTCCACGTACAGCGGGAACGTGACGTCGTGGCGGATGAACTCGAAGTTCGGGTGGTCCGCAAACTCGCGCATGTTGTCGCGAGCACCCGAGTAGAGGTTGTCGGCGACCAGCACGTCGTGGCCCAGGTCCAGCAGCCGGCGAGTGAGATGCGAACCAATGAATCCCGCGCCGCCCGTGACGAGCACGCGCTGCCGGACTGCACGGGTGAAGCGGGGATCGGAAGCCAACATGGGTGCGATCCTCCCATGTGGCCGGCAAACCAAGGTCTACCGGTCCGCCCCCTCGGGTTCGGTGGGGGTCAGACGTCGATCCCCAGTGAAGGGAGCGCCCTGCTGAACATGCTCCCCCAGTCGAACTCCCGGCCGTAGTCGAGCGCGAGCTTGTGTCGTCGTTCCCATTCGCGTTCGTCGGTGAGCAACCGTTCGATCCCTGCTGCGAAGGCCTCCGGCGTGCTGGCGAGGACTTCGGCGCCCCCCTGCTCGGCCAGCTCACGCGCATTCGGCGGGACGTCGGTCAGGAGGATCGGCAGGCCTGCGGAGAGGTAGTTCTTGAGCTTGCCGGGGTCAGCGAAGCGGCTCAGTGAGTTCTCGTCCTCCTCGTACGGCGCGAGGGCGATCGAGCCACCGGCGAGCAAGCGCGTCACGTCCGCGAAGTCCTCGACATATCCGTGAACCCGGACAACCTTGCCGAGGTCGGACGATGCGACTCGCTCACGGATGGCGGGGAGGAGCGGCCCGCCGCCGAGGATGTCCGCCCTGAAGTCGACCCCGCGATCACGAAGCAGGCGCAGAGCACCGAGCATCGTCGGGAGCCCCATGCGTTCGACCATGTGTCCGAGGAAGACCACGCGCCGGGCCGCAAAGCCTGCAGACTTCGGAGAAGCTGACGTCCAGGAACCCATCGGGACCAGGACAGCAGGATGATCCTCGAGGGACATGTCGTATGCCTCTGCGCGGCCCTCTGCTGCCGCACGGGACAGTTCGACTCTGCCATCTGCCGACACACAGCATCGGCGGTCGAGGCGCTCGTAGATGCCGGTGAGTGCACCGCCCCCGAACCGTCTCGGCGTGAAATCGATGTTCCAGTGGACGACACGGTTGACGCGCCCGAAGCGCCGTCGCACCAATCCCTGGGCACTGGCCAGACAGTTGAACCCCACCCATACGTCGGCTCGTGATAGCCGGAGCGGTGAAATCGGGTCCAAGGCGTAGGTGAGCGGCGGACGATTCGGGCGGTGTAGCGACTTCTGAGACGTCAGGACGCCGCGTTCGTAGCGGACGACGGTGTGGGTTGGCGGGCCGTCGAGGCTGAACGGATGGCTGACAAACGTGACCGAACGGGCACCGCCCTCGTTCAGGAACCGGACGAGTGGTTGTGCTGGACCCTCCGCCACCCCGGCCCAGACGACGACGAAGGATCCATCCCGAACGGACGATCGCCGGCGCTGCGTCACCGAAGATCTCCGGCGCCAAGGCCGCCGCCACCCCGTGGCGTTGCGGTCCCTCGGACCGACCGGGGTAGCATCCCCGTGCCAGCGACAGGTTCCGAGGAGGGGCTGGATATAGATGACTCCGAACGTCGGCCCGCTGGGCGTATCGGCATGAAGCAACTCCTGTCCGTCGTCGTGCCAGCCTACAAGGAAGCCGACACGATCGCGGAGGCGCTAGCCCGCCTCCTGCTTGTGCTCGATCGGCTCGACAGTCCCGTCGAGGTGATCGTCGTTTCGGATGGCAATGAGGACGGAACCGAGCGAGCCGCCGCAGCGGTCGACCACCCCCGCCTTCGGGTCCTGCACTACCCGGAGAACCGCGGGAAGGGATTCGCGATCCGCCACGGGTTCGAGGCCGCTTCAGGCGAGCTGATCGCCTTCATCGACGCCGATCTCGACATCCACCCTGAGGGCATTCTGAGGTTTCTCGAGATCCTCGAGGTGAGCGGCGGGGACGCGATCGTGGCCTCCAAGATCCACCCTGACTCACGGGTGAGCTACCCCAAGTTCCGACGCTTTCAGAGCAGGGTCTTCCGCCGGCTCGTGCGGACGATCTTCGACCTGAACGTCGCCGACACGCAGACCGGGCTGAAACTCTTCCGGCGGCCGGTCCTCGAGGAGTGTATGCCCCACGTGATGACGTCGGGCTTCGCCTTTGACCTTGAGCTGCTCGTGCTGGCCAGTGACGCGGACTTCGCCATCGCCGAGGGACCGATCGACCTGGACTTCAAGTTCTCCACGACGACCGGGAGCCAGGCCGTCTTTGAGATGCTCGCCGACATCTCGCGTCTCCAGCGCCGGCGAATCCGCTCTCGGAGGAACGGCACCTGGGTAACCCCTGCCGGGCGGCTGGCCAGGAGTAGCGGCGGAGAGCCCGAGGCCGGGCCTGTGATCCCGGTCGCGGAGACCATGGACTCGGCTCCCGCCAAAGGCAGCCCTCGTGGGTGAGACGACAACTCGTCATTGCGTCGTGTGCGATGACGAGACTCTGAACGACCATGAGCTCACCCATCGGACCAACGTCTGCAGCGACCAGCTCTTCTGCGAAGTGCAGCCTGCAGGGCGTGCGGGCTGAGTGTGGGCAATCCGCCACCCCCCCAGGGGATCGCTAAGTACTACCCCTACCCGCGGACCTACCACGCCTACAACGCGGGCGAGAGCCGGACTGTCAGTCTGAAGGGGCTCGTGAACAAGCTGGCCAGCCGGCTGCCGGACAACATCTAGAACGGGTTCCTGTTCACCACGTTCTAAAGGCACCCGGGCAGGACCAGGCAACGGCGCTCGACGTGGGTTGTGGCGATGGCTCCAGCCTCGCAGAGCTGCGGAGGCTGGGCTTCTCTAGGCTGTACTGCACCGAGATCGGCACGGTGGAGCGTGAGTTCCCCGGCAGCGACGTCACGATCTACCGGCTGGACGACCTGATGCGCGTGCCCAGCCAGGACGGCACGATCAACGTGGTCTGGATCAGCCACGTGCAGATACGTCTACAGCCGCCGCGAGACGCTCTGAAGGCCTAGGCCCAATCTGTTCCACGCGACAAGTCCTCGATCTCTCACCTGTTCGAGGAGGTCGGCTTCAATGTCGTGCGGTTGCGCACCGTCGGGTACTCAGGCATTGCCTCGTCATTCCAGACGGTCCGCGGGACAGGTTCGGGATCCTCATGCCGGCGGCGGTGATGCATCCCCCATGCCTGTGATCGTGCCGGTGGGATCGTCCTCAACCTGCTCGGGCAGGGCTCATGCTCAACGACGAGCCTGTGAAGGCGATCTCGCCGGCGACGCCAGTGACTGTCAGGTCCGGAGGAATCACATCAGGGCGAGGTCGAGCATCGCACCGGCCCGGTGGTGGTAGGTGTGCTCACGTAGCACCCGCGCCTGTCCAGCCCCGGCAATGCGAGTCCGCTCGTCCGGGTGGTCCGAGTAGTACCTGATCTTGTCGAACCAGTCGTCGATGCCGGTGGCGATGACGATCTCGTCACCGTCGTCGAAGTAGTTCCTGATGCACGCCACGTCGTCTGCGATCTCGAACCCCCCGCACGCGGGCACCTTGAAGGTCCGCTCGTTGCAGTCGCCACCAAACCTGCGCTGGTAGTCCTCGTGGAGGTTCACCAGGATCCGGCTCGAGGAGTAGATCCGGGCCTCGTCCTCGAGCTCCAGCCGGGGCTTCCGGATGGAGCGCAGGACCGGGAGGTTCAGGTACTGGCCGAGCTTCTGGATATAGCCGAGATACCTGTCGCGGCGGGTCCAGTCCTGGCCGTAGAGCTTAAGGTCGTACGTCTTGCCGAGCGGGAACAGGTAGGAGCGGAAGAACTCCCGCTTCTGGGGGAGGTTGGTGCCGATGAAGGCGATGTCGGACTTGAACCGGGCATCCGGCGCATGGCGCATCAGCGTGACGTCGGCGGCCAGAGGAATGGTGTGGTATGGATGGCCGGTCCCGCGGGCGAACCCTTCCATCCGGGGATCGCCCTGCTCGGTGACGTGGAAGAACGCGTCACCCATCCGGCCACTCCTGATGAGGCGGACCGCCTCAGAGTCGTCGGACATGGAGCGCGCCTCGTTGACGCGATGCGCGTGGAGGGGTGAGGTCCAGAAGTCGACCCGGACGAGGGTCCTCATGCCCTGGTCCCGAAACCGCTTGAGGACGCCGTAGTCCAGCTGCTTGCGCCACAGGAAGTGCGAGGCGGTGACGAAGAGATCAGGCCGGTTCCTGCTGAGGAAGGACGCAAGGTCCATTCCAGCGCTGTAGGTGAAGAACTCGTGCCCCAGGTCGCCGAATGCGTTCTTGTACCCGTTGTAGATCACCCGATGGGCGTTGAGCGTCCCGGGAAAGGGGTGGTGGTAGGCGACGCGCATCAACTGTTCCGGAGGTAGTTGAACAGGGTGATCTTCCACTTCGGCGGCATTACCCAGATCGAGAGCCAGTGCGCCACGTTGTAGAGCCTGTCAGCCACCCCAGCCGAGTAGGCGGGGTTCGCGAAGTTGCGCATGCGGCTCCGCACGCTCACCTTCTCGATCGTCCGGAGCCGCTTGTACGTCGCGGACGTCGCGTGGTCCCGGTAGCGGATGACCACGCCCTCCACGTTGCCCAACCGGTAGCGCGACCCGATCCGGAAGAGCATGTCGAGGTCCTCCGCGGGTGGGGTGGACAGGTCGAACTCGCCGACTGCCCTGATGGCCTCGGTGCGGACCATCGCGGCAGGTTGGGCCAGGGGGACGTAGCGGAAGATCTTCCGTCTGATCTCCACGTCGGTGCGCGGGTAGGCACGAACCTGACCGTTGGCCGAGGTGTTCCCGAAGATCTCGAGGTCGCCCCCGCACATGGCAACGTCAGGGTTGGCCTCGAGGAACGCCACCTGGCGTTCGAGGCGGGTAGGCACTGACTCGTCGTCAGCGTCTGCCCAGGCGATGTACTTCCCACGCGCGCGGGACATGAGCATGTTGCGGTTGCCGGCGATGTACAGGTTCACCGGGTTGTCTATCACCACGACCCGGGAGTCCTGGGCAGCGAAGGACTCGAGGATGGCGGCTGATCCGTCGGTACTCGCGTCGTTGGCGATCAGCAGTTCGAGGTTCTGATAGGTCTGGCCGAGGATGCATTCGATCGCCTTCCCGACGAACTCCTCGCCGTTGTAGACCGGCATGAGGACGCTGACCAAGGGTTGATTCACCGGTGACTCCCGCGAGAGTGTGAGATGTGAGGTGCTGACGTGGATGAAGGCGAGGAAGTCGCCCGACCGGCGCCCTGCGCGCCTTCGTGCCGCAGCGCTCGCCCGAAGACCTCCCGGAGGTGCCTCTTCGGGTTGGTCTTGGGGAACACGGCGACGAGGAGTCCCATGCCGACGAGACCCAGGGTCAGCGCGTAGGCGGGTCCGGTCTTCGGAACCAGAGTGAATGCGGTGATCTCGGCGATGACCGCGGCCGCCATGGCAAAGAGGAAGCGCGCCTGGCGACGTGCGAGGAAGTGGTACAGCAGGAGGTTCACAACCGCGAACGGGATCATGGCGGCGCCAACCATCCAGCAGATCGGGGCCGCTGCCTGGTAGCGCTCGGAGTACAGGTGTGTGATCAGCGGGCCACCCAGAAGGAACAGGGCAAGCGTCGCGCCGACCGTGAGGCACAATGTCAGGGCCAGGGCGCGACCCACGACCCGTACCACCCGCCTTCCGTGTGTGAACTGCTCGGTCAGATGGGGGAAGACCACTTGGATGAGCACTGCCGGCAGGAGCAGCACGGCCTTGCCGAGGACGGCGGCAGCGGCGTAGATACCGGCATCCTCCGGGTCGAAGAACGCGCGCGCGAAGGCGACATCGATGCTGATCAGCACCCAGAAGGCGAAGACGGCCGCGAAGTTGCGTCGGACCTCCGGACTGAACACGTGCGTCTGGATTGCTCCGAGCCTGCGCGTCGCTATCAAGCCCGCGAGCGCGACACTCGTGCTCGACAGGACGAGTGCGCCCACGATCCCGACCACGTGGTACCCGAGGACAAGCACCAGGAGCGTCACGCTGAGCTTGCCTAGGGACTGCCCGAGGCCGTAGGTCGCCAGCGCGACGAAGCGCTTGGAACCCTGCAAGCGGCCGGCAGCCAGGGAGTCGAGCGCCGCCGGCACGACATATAGACCGAGGAAGAAGATCGGAAGGGAGCCGATGTTGATGAACCTGCCTGAGACTGGCACGGAGAGCGCGATGAGGCTTCCGAGGACGAGCGCATACAGCACCGACGACCGGATCAGGTGGTCGTTGAAGAGGCTGTGGGAGGGCTGGTTCTCTCCCGCTGCGATGGCTCTGGCAGCCGTTGTCTGCAACGCAGTGGCGGAGACGGCGATGATGGTCAACGCAGCCATGAAGCTGGCGAGGAGGCCGTATTCCTCGACGGAGAGCCAGCGCCCCGCGAGGATCTGGAACGCGTAGTTGGCGACGTTGGATGCCATGACCATCACCAACATGACCAGGCCGACCCGGCGGCCTACTAGCCGTCCGTCACTCGGTGGGCTCGGACTCATCTCACGAGGCTCCAGGCGTGGGCACGGCTGCCCTGATCCACGGCTGATGGTGGGCCAACGCGGACCTGGTCCTGCAAGCGCAGTGGCGACGGTGCGGTCGTACTCACGCGGGAACCTTAAGTCTCCTTGCCTGGGGTTGCATCATTCGCGGTCGATCGATGGCATGTCGCCGGCCGAGGCCAGGTCCCCCAGTCGCGTGGGAGACCCGTAAGACACCGCGCGACCGACTGCCGGACGGCTACGTGCTTCCTGATCTCCAATTGCCAACGGAAATTCGCACTCTTGGCGGGCCTTGTCCGCGGGCGGTCCGATTCGGCACGAAATGCACCTTGTCCTATAGCCTTCCACAAGCTCACCAGACAAGGGGAGGAAGCGTGCTCGGAAGCCGCAAGGTCGCTGGCCAGGACCGGGATATCCAACTGGGGCGAGACATGATCGGCGGCGAAGCAGACGTCATGTCCCCCGCGCTCCTTCACTACCTCGACGTCTTCGTCGAATTCGTGAGGCAGCACGCTGACGGCGGAACACTGCTCGATCTCGGGTGTGGGGACGGGGGAATCGCCCGGCTCGTCGCCGAACGCTCCCCGCACCTGAAAATCACCGCGATGGACGTCGAGGAGCACCCCGCCTGGGCCGATGAGCACCCCGACAACCTGGCTTTTGCAGTCGGATCGCTGGAAGACCTGCCGTTCGATGCAGGAAGCTTCGACACAGTCGTCGTCAAGGACGTGCTTCACCACGTCGACGATCCCGCTGACGCGTTGCGCTCAGTTCGGGGTCTGGCTCGCTCCCGCGTGCTGCTCATCGAGGCGAACCGATACAACCCGATCTCCTACATCCGCATGGTGAAGATCGCCGGGCACGAACACTTCAGTCGCCGTCGCCTTCGCCAGATCGTGGGCGAGGCCTTCGAGTTGACGTCGGTCGAGACCCACGTGTGGCCAGGACGGCTCGGGAAGCCAGGCCGTGGCGTGGATCGGCTGTTCAACCGATGGCGGATTTTCACCCGGCTGCGCAGCTACAACATCTGCGTGGTTCCACCGCTGGGTGACTAGGCTCCTTGCGGCCGGCGAAACGGCGTGTGTCTGGCACGCGTCGATCAGGTGTGTGCGGCCGACGCCATCGGACGGATGCCCCGGGCGTCGTCGTAGTTCTCCTCGAACCACTTGTAGGTCTGCGCGATGCCCTGGGACAGGGACGTCTGCGCGGTCCACCCCATCGCGCTGAGCCGCGAAACGTCGAGGAGCTTACGAGGGGCGCCGTCCGGCTTGGAGGGATCCCAGCGCAGCTCCGCCGCCGGGTTGATCACCTCGACGAGCGTCTCGGCGAGCTCGCGAATCGAGACTTCGATCCCGGTGCCGAGGTTGACGTGCTCCTCACCGCTGTAGTTGTCCATCAGGAACAGGCAGGCATCAGCCATGTCGTCGACGTAGAGGAACTCACGCCGGGCCGCCCCCATGCCCCAGACCTCGACCTCGGACCGGCCGTCGCGCTTGCCCTCATGGACCTTGCGCATCAGCGCCGGGAGCACATGAGAGCTCTCGAGGTCGAAGTTGTCGTGGGGCCCGTAGAGGTTCGTCGGCATAGCCGAAATGAAGTCGCAGCCGTACTGCTTGCGATATGCCTGGCAGAGCTTGATCCCGGCGATCTTCGCGATCGCATAGGGCTCGTTGGTCGGCTCGAGGGGGCCGGTGAGAAGGGCGTCCTCGGTCATCGGCTGCTCGGCGAGCCGCGGGTAGATGCATGAGCTGCCGGTGTAGAGCAGCTTACGCACGCCGTACTCGTGGGCTGCGTGCACCACCGTCGCGTGGATCATCATGTTGTCGTAGATGAACTCCGCCGGGCGGGTGGCGTTGGCGAAGATGCCACCGACAGTGCCCGCGACCAGGAACACGTAGTCCGGTCGGTTGGCCCGGAACCAGTACGAGACGGCCGCCTGGTCACGCAGGTCGAGCTGACTCCGCGTGGCGGTGAGGATGTTGGTGAAGCCGTCCTGCTCGAGGCGGCGGACAATCGCGGAGCCGACCAGGCCGTTGTGACCGGCGACGTAGACGCGGGCGTCGCGGGGTATGGGGTTCGAGTTCATCGACCATCCTTCGTTGCTGACCTAAGCCGCAGGATACTCGAACGGGTCATGACGGCCGATGGGTATGCCGCCCCCGCGCCTGGGGCCCGCCGTGGGCAACTCGTCCGGAACGGGCGCGCGCCGTTCCCGCGGGTCCTAGGCTGTGCGCGTGGCGGACAGGACTGACGTGACCATCGATCGAGCGAAGGCTCGCGACCGCGGCGACGCGACGTCTGCGGTGCCGAAGAGGCGCCATGACGCGGGTGCGGTCAGCGCGCCGCGCCCCCGCCGGCTCGATATCGCCCGGTTCAGACCTGCCGCCAGGACAGTGGGCCTCGCCATTGCCTACGTGCTAGGCGCCTGCCTCCTGCTTCGCCCCACTCTCACGACGACCGTCGTGGCCGATGACTTCCAGGCGCCCTTCGCGCTCGTGGTTAATTCCGGGCCCACGCTGGGCGATGCCCTCTCGCATGGCTGGAACATCGCGATGACAGGCGCCAAGTTCCGCTTGGTGGGCGCGGAGTTTGGCACGCTGATGAACTGGCTGAACCTCTGGGTGAGTGCGACATTCGACCTCCCGATCGACGTGGTGTTCAACGCGCTCAAGCTCGGCGTCTTCGTCGGCTGCGCTGCTGCCGCCGCCACCTTCTGGTGGCTCGTAGCCCGAACCCACGTCCGCCCGGTCCGGTGGGCCACCGCGTTCTTCCTCACCTCGACAGCCCTGTTCGGCTCGCTCCAGCTGCACGCGCTGTGGTCCAACGACCCGGTCCAGAGCTTCCCGTTCGCCGGCTTCGGCGCTACGGCAGTGGGATTCCTTATGCTGACGACCGCCGTGTGGGTCGCCGCGCGCCCCTCGTGGCGGCGGTACCTCGCTGCGACAGTCGGGACCGTGGCAGGGGTGTCCTACTACGAGCTGAATGCGGGCGCGGTCCTCGGCGCCGGCGTCGTCCTCGCCGTCGCGGCGTGGGCGGCGCGGCGGGACCGTCGGCGGCTCGTCCTCCATGTCGTGGGCGGCTCAGCGATGTGTCTCGTGCCCGCGCTGCTCCTGGTCGTCGCGCGCGGGGCGAGTCCCGCTGACACCTACGCTGGACGCCAGGTCCGCGCGGACGGAGCCTTCGACTTCCTCGTCCGGGGCCTCCTCGGCTCCCTCCCCGGGGGCGCCTGGCAGGTCAGTGAGAAGATCCTGCAGGCCCGACCCGGGCTGGTGTTCTCCCAGACGGTCGCCGTGCTTGTCGTGGTCGCCGCGGTCGGACTCTGGTGCGCCAGGGTTCCTGAGCTGCCGCCGGCGGACCCGGCCACCCGGTCACGCGCCGGGGCGCTGGCTGCGGGCGGCGGCGTGGTGGTGTACGCACTGTTCGCGGTCGGCCTGCAGTCGTCGACCGTGAAGGTGCAGGACGAGATGCTCGGGATCGGCTACGTGTACATGTTCTACGCCGTAGTGGCGACGTCCGTGGCGCTCGGAGTGGCCGTCGTGACCCTCGAGCTCATCCGGACGCGACGCCGGGCGTGGCCCCGTACGGTTGCCCTCTGCTGCGCGGTCGTCTTCCTCGTGTTCCAGGGCACTTACAACATGCGCTTGCACGATCTCCACAACTCCATCTTCAAGCCGAACGCCGCCCTGGACAATGCCTGGGACGAAGACGTCCCGCAGGGGGAGCGCTGCAGGGCCATACACGCATGGGCAGACAATCCCTGGCCGGACTACTACCGGAACGACGTAGTCCTCGGCACGGATAAGGCCTATCGGTACTACTTCGGCGAGGCGTTCTGCCCGTCGGCGCGTCGTTGGGTGAGGTTAGGTTAGGCTGTCCTAAGTCAGCCACCCGATCCCGAAGCAGGTCCGATGTCGCTCCGCCCCCGCGTGCTCGCCGGCGCCCTCTCCGCCGCGCTCGCTGCCGCCGCCCTCGCCGGCTGCAGCACCGGCTCCACCCAGGCCTCCGAGCCGACCACCACCTCCGAGACCCAGGTCGACGAGGGCGCCTTCCCCGTCACCATCGAGCACGTCTTCGGCGAGACCACGATCGAGGAGGAGCCGACCCGGGTCGCCACTCTCGGCTGGACCGACCAGGACCTCGCGCTCTCCCTCCGCGTCGTGCCGGTGGGGTCGACGAAGCTGACCTGGGGCGGCAACGAGGCCGGCTCGTCCGACTGGTTCGACGCGGAGCTCGAGGAGCTCGGCGCCGAGCAGCCGGTGCGCTACGACGACACCGACGGCGCCCCGATCGACGAGGTCGCGGCGCTCGCCCCCGACGTCATCCTGGCGACCAACTCGGGCATCACCGAGAAGGAGTACGACAAGCTCTCGAAGATCGCGCCGGTCGTGGCCTACCCCGAGGCCCCGTGGGTGACCCCGTGGCAGACCTCCCTGGAGATGGTCGGCCAGGCCCTGGGCCGGTCCGAGCTGGCCGGCGAGGTCGCGGCCGAGACGGAGGCGGAGATCGCAGAGGCGCGGGCGGACTTCCCGCAGCTGCAGGGCGCCTCGGTGATCTTCGCCTACCTCACCACTGCCGACCTCTCGACCATCGGCATCTACGGCGCCGAGGACAACCGCGTCCGCGCGCTCGAGGACTTCGGGATGACCAGCCCGGCCCTCGTCGACGAGGTCGTCAAGAAGGGCCAGTACTACGGCACCCTGTCCGCCGAGCGCGCCGCGGACGTCGAGTCCGACGTGCTCCTCACCTACGCCGAGAAGCCGGGCGATCTGGCGACGTTCACCAAGGACCCGCTGCTCGGCCAGATCCCGGCGCTGAAGGCCGGGCACGCCTACGCCGAGCAGGACAAGCACGTGGGCCTGGCGATCACCAACCCCAGCCCGCTCTCGATCCCGTTCATCGCCGAGGAGTTCCTGCCGCACGTCGCCGCGGCGGCGGAGGGGAAGTGACCCAGGTCCGCCTGGGCTCGGCACCCGGGCTCGCGACCGGCCGGATCGCCACATCCGGCCGGCCGCGGGGGACGGCGGCTGCTGCGTCGGGGGTCGCGGCAGCCGTCGTCCTGGTCCTTCTCGCCAGCGCGGCCTCGATCTTCATCGGCTCCCGGCCGGTGCAGCCGGCTGCGCTGCTCGACCCGACCCACCCGCTGCACGCGGTGCTCGCGGCCCGCATCCCGCGCACCCTGCTGGCCCTCGCCGTCGGCGCGGCCCTCGGCCTCGCCGGCGCCTGCCTGCAGGGCCTGACCCGCAACCCGCTGGCCGACCCCGGCATCCTCGGCATCAACGCCGGCGCCTCGCTCGCCATGGTGCTCGGCATGTCCGTGCTCGGCATCAGCGACCTCTCGTCGTACATCTGGTTCGCCTTCGCGGGCGCTGCGGTCGCGGGCATCCTCGTGCACGCGATCGCCTCGATGGGCCCGGGCGGCGCCACGCCGCTGAGCCTGGCGATCGCCGGAGCGGCCCTCGCCGCCCTCGCGGCGAGCTGGACGTCGGCCATGCTTCTCGCCGACCGCCAGACCATGGAGACCTTCCGTTTCTGGGCGGTGGGCACGGTCGGAGGCCGGGGGTTCGACGTGCTGCTCACCGGCCTTCCGTTCCTGCTCGCCGGCGCCGTGCTGGCGCTCGCCGGCGCCCGCCTCCTCGACGCCCTCGCGCTCGGCGACGACCTGGCCAGGGGGCTGGGCCGCCGCACCGGCTTCGACCGGGCTGCGCTGGGGCTGGCCGTCGTGCTGCTGGCCGGCACCGCCACGGCGCTGGCGGGACCGCTCGCCTTCGTCGGCCTGCTCGTGCCCCACGCCGTACGCGCCGTCACCGGACCTCACCACGGCCGCCTCCTCCCGCTCGCGGCGGTCGCCGGCGCGGTGCTCGTCACCCTCGCCGACACCCTTGGCCGCGTCGTGCTCCCGCCCGCCGAGGTGCAGGTGGGCATCATGACGGTCCTGGTCGGCGTGCCCGCCTTCCTCGCCCTGATCCGCCGCGGACGGATGGGGGCCCTGTGAGCACCCTGGCCACCCGGAGGATCCCGGACGCGACGGCGCCCGCCGAGGTCGTCCGCCGCGCCCGGGCCCTGCCCGTACGCCGGGCCCGCCGGCTGGTCGGCTCCCTGACCGTGGTGCTGGTGCTGGCCGTTGCCGCGCGGGTCCTGCTCGGCGACTTCACCATCACGATCCCTGACTTCTTCCGGATCCTCGGCGGTGCCGAGATCCCCGGTGCCAGCTACATCCTGATGGAGAGCAAGCTGCCGCGCGCCGTGCTGGGCGTGCTCGTCGGCGCGGCGCTGGGCCTCGGTGGCGCGATCTTCCAGACGACACTGCGCAACCCGCTGGCCAGCCCCGACGTGGTGGGCATCAGCATGGGCGCGAGTGCGGCGGCGGCACTCGCCATCATCACTTTCGGCCTCGACGGCCCGGCCGTCGCGGCGTGTGCCATCGCCGGCGCCGCGGTCGTGTCGCTCGTGGTCCGGCTGGTCGCAGGGCGCGACCCCGCCGGATTGTACGCCGGCGGCCAGCGGCTCGTGCTGGTCGGCATCGGCATGGCAGCCGCCCTGCAGGCGCTGGTGCAGTACCTCTTCACGCGCGCCGACGTCTACGACGCCCACCTGGTGCTGCGGTGGCTGACCGGCAGCCTGCACGACGCTGACTGGGCCACGATCCGGATCGTCGGCCTGGCGCTGCTGGTGCTCCTGCCGGTCGTGCTGTGGCAGGGCCGCTCGCTCCCGGCCACCGAGCTGGGCCCGGACACGGCGACCGGTCTGGGGGTCGGACCGCGCCGCGAGGACGTGCTCCTGCTCGTGGGAGTCCTGCTCGTCGCCGTGGCCGTCGCGGCGGCCGGACCCGTCGCCTTCGTCTCCTTCCTCGCCGGGCCGATCGCCCGGGCCCTCAACGCCGGCCGCACCTCGCTGGCCGGGGCCGCCCTCACCGGAGCGGTCATCGTCGTCGGTGCCGACTATGCCGCCGACTACCTCCTCGTCGACATCAACTTCCCCGTGGGCGTGGTCACCGGCGCACTCGGGGCCCCGTTCCTGCTCTGGCTGCTCGCAAGCGGCCGCGCATCCAGGAGACAGTTCTGATGGAGATCGGCATGACCGCCACCATGATCCCGGCCGCAGCGCAGGCGATCCCGGCCGGCGCCCGCCTCGAAGCACGTGCCGTGACGCTCTCCTACGGCGGGCAGCCCGTCGTGGAGTCGCTCGACCTGGCGGTGCCCGACCGGCGTACGACCGTCATCGTCGGCGCCAATGGGTGCGGCAAGTCGACCCTGCTGCGCGGGATGGCGCGCCTCCTCCGTCCCACCGACGGGGCGGTGCTGCTCGACGGGAAGGCCGTGCACGAGCGGCCCACGAAGGAGGTCGCTCGGACGCTCGGGCTGCTCCCGCAGCAGCCGGTCACGCCCGAGGGCGTCACCGTCGTCGACCTCGTCTCCCGCGGCCGCCACCCGCACCGCGGCGCCTTCTCGCGATGGTCGGCCGAGGACGAGGCTGCGGTGGCCGAGGCCCTCGAGCAGACCGGCACGATCGAGCTCGCCGAGCAGCCCGTCGACCAGCTCTCCGGCGGCCAGCGCCAACGCGTGTGGATCGCGATGGCGCTCGCCCAGCAGACCGACCTGCTGCTCCTCGACGAGCCGACGACCTATCTCGACGTCGCACACCAGGTGGACATGCTCGACCTGCTGGCCGAGCTCAACGCACGAAGGGGGACCACGATCGTGATGGTGCTGCACGACCTCAACCTCGCCGCGAGGTACGCCGACCACCTGGTCGCCGTGTGTGGCGGCCACGTCGTCGCCGCCGGGCCGCCCCGCGAGGTGGTCACGCCCGAGCTCGTGGAGGAGGTCTTCGAACTCTCCTGCCAGGTGATCGACGACCCCGTCGCCCACACGCCCCTGGTGGTCCCCGTGGGCCGCCGCCACCGAACGGACTCCTGATGACAGCGCTGACCGCTGCCGACCCGGCCGACACCGTGACCGACCTGCCGCTGCTCCTCGCCGAGGTCGAGGTCGTGTCCGTCGAGAGGCTCTCGCCGACGTTCCTGCGGCTCGAGCTCGGCGGTGCGGGGCTCGCCGACTTCGGCGTCGACGGCCCGCTCTACGACCAGCGGTTCAAGCTCGTCGTCCCGCACGAGGGTGGCGGGCTCACCTCGGTCGAGGGTGCCGACGAAGGCTGGCTCTCGACCTGGATGGAGCGCCCGGTCGAGGAGCGTGGCCACATGCGCACCTACACCGTGCGGGAGGTGCGCGGGACCGGCACCGACACCCGGATCGTCGTCGACTTCGCGCTCCACGACGCGGGTGACCACGGCGAGATCGGCCCCGGAGCCGGCTGGGGTGCGCAGGCCAGGCCGGGCGACCGGGCCGTGGTCGTTGCGCCGCGGCGCGGGCACCCCTTCGGCGGCATCGAGTTCGTGCCGCCCGCCGGCCACCGGCTGCTGCTCGTCGGCGACGAGACCGCCGTCCCGGCGATCTCGGCGATCCTGGAGTGCCTGCCGCACGACGCTCGGGGCGCGGCGTACCTCGAGGTGCCCGTCGACGGCGACATCCTCGACCTGCGTCACCCCGACGGCGTCGAGATCACCTGGCTGCCCCGCAACGGCGCGACGTGGGGCGAGCGGCTCACCCCCGCCGTGGTCGACCACCTGGGCGCCCCCCTGCCGGATGATCCGGCGGTGGGCTGGCTGCCCGCCGAGGACGAGGTCGACCCCGACCTGTGGGAGACGCCGACCTACTCGTCGTCGGGTGAGGAGATCGCGCCGGTGGAGGCGGGTCACCTGCCCCAGGCAGCCGACAAGCACCGTCTTGACGGCCTCTACGCGTGGATCGCCGGTGAGGCCGCCGTGGTCACCGGGCTGCGCCGCCACCTGGTGCGCGAGCTCGGGATGGACCGCAGCCAGGTCGCGTTCATGGGCTACTGGCGGCGCGGCATCTCGATGAAGTCCTGACGTGGCCTAGCGGCGGCGCCGCGAGCGGGGCTTGCGTGCGGTGGCGGCCTGCCGGCGGATCCGCTCCTCGATGTGGTTGCGAGCGATGAGCTCGAGGTCGGTGGGGGAGTCGAACACGGTGGTCTCCTCGGTCGGTGTGGGGTCAGCGCTGCTGGAGGGTGATGTCGCCACTGGCGGTCTTGGCGCGGATCTCGAGGTGGTCCTGGCCCTCGGCCGGTGCGCCGACCGGCTCGAGGTCGGAGCGGATCCGGCCGGTGACGGTCGAGATGTCGGTCCAGACGGGGGTGCCGGACGGGACGCCGATCCGGACGTCGCCACTGGCTCCCTTGATGACGAAGCTGCCTCGGCGGGCCAGTCCGACCTGGAGGTCGCCGCTGCCGGTGGAGAACGCGACGTCGTCGCTGCTCTCGCCGACCTGCACGTCGCCGGAGCCCGTCTTGACGGCGAGCCTGCCAGCGACGTTGCGGACCTGGACGTCCCCGCTGCCGGTCGAGACGGCCAGGGCGCCGCCGGCGCTGTCGATGCGGATGTCCCCGGAGCCTGACTTGATGCGGCCGTCGCCGCGGACGTCGGTGACCTGGATGTCGCCCGAGCCCGACTGGATCTCGCAGGCCGACTCGACGAGCTCCACCTGGAGGTCGCCGGAGCCCGTCGTGAGCCAGGCGGAGGCGAGCGGGCCCGCGACGACCACGTCGGCGCTGCCCGTCTTGCTCGTCAGGGTGCCGTGCTCGGGCATGGTCACGGTCACCTCGTAGGACGGCTCGCGTCCGGTGAGGAACCCGGTCTGCGACCGCGGTGCGATCACGGTGACCTGGTCGCCGCGGTGCTCGACGACGACGTCCTCGGCGTCCTTGCCCACGACGTCGACGCGGGTCTGGGTGGTGTCGGCCGCGGTCACCGCGAGGCGGCCCTTGCCGAGCTCGACGTACAGCTCGATCTTGGTCGGGGTGTCGAAGGTGTGCTGCATGACTGTCTCCCTTCTCGAGGCTCCTCGAGGGTGTGCTGGTCCTGCCGACCAGCCGGTGCTGGTCAGCCTGGGTGGGTGGGCGGGGCGAGCCGGCTAGATCCAGCCGGTCATCCGCCGGTTGCCGCCGGTCTTCCGGCTGAAGGGGTCGGCGCCGAAGAACGGGATGCTGGAGAGGTCGATGTCGACGTTGACGGCGTGCTCCGCGGTGGCGGCGCGTACGACGCTGACCAGCCAGGTGTTGAGGCTCTGGCCGGCCTGCGCCGCCTTCTCCTCGGCGCGGGTCTTGACGGCCTCCGGGATGCGCAGGGTGACGCGGGCCAGGCCTCCCTCCTCCATGTCCTCGGGTGTGGGCGGCGCGGGCGGCGCCGGATGCGCGGGGAGCGGTGCGCTGGGTGCGACCTGGACGACGAAGTCGAGCTCGCGTCCGGCCAGGCGCACGTCGACGCTCCCGTCCGGCAGCTCGGCGGTGATCTCGGCGGCGGCCTGGGAGATGGCCTCCATCAGGGCGAGCCGGGCGCTCGGCTCCAGCGCGAAGCCCAGTCGCTCGGCCGCGTGGCGCACCTCGTCTCCGCCGGCGTCGGCGGCCGCGAGCAGGTCGCGACGGAGGTGATCGACGTAGGGGGTGATGTCCATGCGCACCACTATGACATCACAATGACGTCATGACAAGTGTCATCTGGCGCCAATGTGGCGCCGGTGTGAGGGTGTCCTCCGGGTGCGCTCGTCTCTGGCCCGGTGAGCGGGCCAGAGACGAGCGTCGAGGCAGTCGTTCCGCCGTGGCACCTGGCGAACACGGCTGCGGCCCCTGCCGGTCGAGGGTCGACTGGCAGGGGCCGCAGTGTCCGGCTGGTGCTCTCGATCAGAGGTCGAAGAGCGACCCGCCCGAGTTGATGTCGGCGTCCGTGCGCGGCTTGTGCGCCGCGTCGCTCGACACCGGCTTGGGCTGGTCCTCCTCGGCGAGGGGTGCCTCGGCCTCCGCCACCGGCTCCTCCTCGTCCGCAGGCTCTTCGGCGACCGGCTCCGGGGCTGGAGTGCTCGGAGCGGCCGGCTCGGGGGCGACGATGTCGAAGAGCGACCCGTCCTCAGGGATCGAGCTCGCCGGCGCGCTGGCCGCCGGCGAGGGCGGTGCGTGATCAACCGTTACATCGGAGGGTTCGGTTGCCTGCTCACCGCTCGCGGGCTCGGCGGCCGGGGCCGGGGCTGGGGCGGCTGGCGCGGGAGTGGGCTCGGGGGCGGCCAGGTCGAAGAGCGATCCGCCCTCGGGGATCGAGGTCGCCGGGGCGCTTGCCGCCGGTGCGGCCGGTGCCTCAGCAACCGTCTCGGACGCGGAAACGGTTGCCTGCTCACCGCTCGCGGGCTGGGCGGCCGGGGTCGGGGCTGGGGCAGCCGGCGCGGGAGTGGGCTCGGGGGCGGCCAGGTCGAAGAGCGACCCGCCCGCACCGAGGTCCGTGGTGCCGGAGGCCGGCGTGGTCGGAGCAGCGGACTCCGGCTTGGTCTCGGCTGGAGTCAGGTCGAAGAGCGACCCGCCCGCACCGAGGTCCGTGGTGCCAGAGGCTGGCGTGGTCGGAGCAGCGGGCTCCGGCTTGGTCTCTGCCGGAGCCGCCGGAGCCGCCGGAGCCGGCTCAGCAGGAGCGAGATCGAACAGCGACCCACCCGTCGACGCGGGCTCGGCCGGCGCTGCGGGTGTCGCCGGCTCGGGAGCCGGGGTGTCGAAGAGCGACCCACCGGATGCGGGCTCGGCAGGAGCCGCCGGCTTGGCCGGCTCCGGGGCGGGCGTGTCGAAGAGCGACGACCCACCCGAGGCCTTGGCCGCCGGACCTGCGTCCGCGGTGGAGGTGATCGTGTCCTCGGTGACCGTGACGTCGCCGGGCGAGGGCTCCGCCTTCGTCGCCACGTCCGTGGCAGCCGCCGCGCCCGCAGTCGCGGCACCGGCGGCGGCGCCCGCCGTCGTACCGGCCGGGACCTTGGTCGCCGACTCGCCCCTGACCGACGCCAGCAGCATCTGCGCGACGTCGAGGACCTCGACCTCCTCGCGGGCGTTGCCGTTCGCCTGCTCGGCGGTCAGGCCGTCGGCGAGCATCACGCGGCAGAAGGGGCAGCCGACGGCGATCTGGTCGGCGCCGGTGCCGACAGCCTCCCTGGTGCGGTTGAGGTTGATCCGCTCGCCGAGGTTCTCCTCCATCCACATCCGGGCACCACCGGCGCCGCAGCAGAAGGACCTCTCGGAGTTGCGCTCCATCTCGACGTATTCGGCGCCGGGCAACACCTGCAGCAACTCGCGCGGCGGGCTGTAGACCTGGTTGTGGCGGCCGAGGTAGCAGGGGTCGTGGTAGGTGATCGAGCGCTTCGCGGCGCCCGCGCCGTCCTGGACCGGGGTCAGCTTGCCCTCGCGCACCAGGCGGTTCAGCAGCTGGGTGTGGTGCACCACCTCGAGCTCGATGCCGAAGTCCTTGTACTCGTTCTTGAGCGTGTTGAAGCAGTGGGCGCAGGTCGAGACGACCTTCTTGACCTTGTATTCCTTGAACGTCTCGACGTTCGCACTCGCCAGGCCCTGGAAGACGAACTCGTTGCCGGCCCGGCGGGCCGGGTCGCCGGTGCAGGTCTCGCCGTTGCCCAGGACGCCGAAGGAGACGCCGGCGATGTCGAGCAGCTCGGCGACCGCCCGGGTCGTCTTCTTCGCGCGGTCCTCGTAGGCGCCGGCGCAGCCGACCCAGAACAGCCAGTCGACCGACTCGAGCGACTCGAGGTCCTCGCCCACGACGGGGACCTCGAAGTCGAGGCCCTTCGCCCAGTCCATGCGGGCCGTGGACGACATGTTCCACGGGTTGCCCTTGTTCTCCAGGCCCTTGAAGAGCTGGTTGAGCTCGGCCGGGAAGTTCGACTCCACGAGCACCTGGTAGCGGCGCATGTCCATGATGTGGTCGACGTGCTCGATGTCGACGGGGCACTGCTGGACGCACGCGCCACACGACGTACACGACCAGAGGACGTCCTCGTCGATGACGAAGTCGGCGCCCTGAGCCGAACCCGAGGGCGGGTTGTAGAACCAGTCGGTGACGTCGCCGCCGGCGCCGTGCGTCTCGCCCTTCGCGCCGCTGCCGACGAGCACCCGATCCGTGTGCGCCGGGTCGCCCGCGGCCTTCGCATAGGCGTGCTCCCGCAGGCCCATCACCAGCAGCTTGGGCGAGAGCGGCTTCTCGGTGTTCCACGCGGGGCACTGCGACTGGCAGCGACCGCACTCGGTGCAGGTGGTGAAGTCGAGGATGCCCTTCCAGGAGAAGTCCTCGAGCGTGCCGGCGCCCAGCGTCGCGTCCTCGTCGAGGTCGTCGATGTCGTCGAGCGTGATGGCCTTGCCGCCCGAGGTGAGTGGCTTGATCGCGCCGAGCGCGGTGCGGCCCGACGACTCGCGCTTGAACCAGATGTTGAACCAGGCGGTGAAGCGGTGCCAGGCGATGCCCATGGTCAGGTTGCGGGCGACCACCATCAGCCAGACCATCGCGAGCGCGATCTTGAAGACCGCGATGGCGTAGATGATGTTCTCGAGCGAGCCCGCGGTGTCCGGGTAGAGGGCGTCACCGATCCACGAGGCGATCGGGTAGTGCGCGCGGCCGGCGTGCTCGTCGAGCTTCCACTCGGCGCCGCGGACGAACAGGATCGCGGAGCCCTCGAGGAGCGCGAGGTACTCCACGAAGTAGGCCTGCCACTGCGTGGAGCCGAAGAAGCGGCTGTTGCGGCCCTCGGTCCTCGGGTGGTGCTTCTGGCGGTAGATGATCAGGTAGACGATGCCGACCGTGCTGAGCGCGCCGATCAGCTCGCTGAACCACTCGTAGGGGTACCAGTGGCCGATGATCGGCCATGCGAAGTCCGGCTTGAAGAGCTGGAAGTACGCCGCTGCCACGGCTGTGCTGAGGAACAGGAACGCGGCGAACACGAACCAGTGCATGACGCCGACGACAGTCCACTGGAGCATCCGCGTGTGGAGCAGCGTCTCCTTGAACATGGTCGCCGTGCGGGCTGCCGGGTTGTCGCTGCGGTGGGCGGGCTGACCCGCCCGGACGACCTTCAGCATGCTTTGGACGGCCGGCACCAGCATGGCGACGGCCGCGACGGTGAGCGCCAGGCTGACCGCGATGGCGAAGATCTGGAAGATCTGCATGGACTGCTCCTCGTTCAGGGCCCAACGCAGGGAGCCTATTGGCGGGTGCGCGGCCCTGGGCAGGGGATCGGGGGTGAGATGGATCCTACTTGCAGGTAACTTCCGTTCACGAACCGATGTGGTGGTCGGCCCTACACCACCCCGGCGGATTGTGGCGCGGGTCACCATTGGGGGACGTCCGGGGCGTTCCTAGGGTCATGGGTGTGTCCACCCCACAGCTTGCTCTCCAGACGCGGGGCCTCTGCAAGGAGTTCCGGGGGTTTCGCGCCGTCAGCTCGGTCGACCTGGACGTGCACGAGGGCAGCATCCACGCCCTGGTGGGCCCGAACGGCGCCGGCAAGACGACGCTCTTCAACCTGCTGTCGGGCTTCCTGTCCGTCTCCGAGGGCTCCATCGAGCTGTTCGGCAGGGACATCACCGGCCTCGCCCCCGAGCGGATCGCCCATCTCGGCGTGGCCCGCAGCTTCCAGATCACCAGCCTCTTCGAGCACCTCACCCCCCTCGAGCACGTCGAGCTCGCGCTGCAGGGCATGACCCGCGACGGCTACCGGTTCTGGCGCTCGGACAGGTCGCTGCGCAGGTTCCGCGCCCGGGCCGACGAGCTGATCGAGGAGGTCGGCCTGGCCGCGCTGGCCGACCGGCCGGCAGGCGTGCTCGCCTACGGCCAGAAGCGGGCGCTCGAGATGGCCCTGGTCGCCGCGCTGAACCCGAAGGTGCTGCTCCTCGACGAGCCGACGGCCGGCATGGGCGTCGAGGACGTCGACCGGACCATCGAGCTGGTGCGCCGCATCTCGCAGGGGCGCACGGTCGTCTTCGTCGACCACAACATGCACGTGGTGGGCAGCCTGGCCGACCGCGTCACCGTGCTCCAGTCCGGGGCCGTCCTGGCCGAGGGCACCTACGACGAGGTCCGGCGCGACGAACGCGTCGTCACGGCGTACCTCGGGGAGGCCGACCATGCCTGACGCTGTCTCAACCGGCCCTGCGCTGCTCGAGATCAGGGGGCTGGACGCCTGGTACGGCGAGGCGCAGGCCCTGCGCGGCGTGGACCTCGAGGTCCACGCGGGCGAGGTGGTGACGCTCGTGGGCCGCAACGGCGCGGGCAAGACCACCCTGCTGCGCTCGGTCATGGGCCTGCACCGGCAGGTGTCCGGCTCGATCGTCTTCGACGGCACCGACCTCGCGAAGGTCCCCGCGCACCGCAGGGCCCGGATGGGGCTCGGCTGGGTGCAGGACGACCGCGGCATCTACGCCAGCCTCACCGTGGAGGAGAACCTCCTGCTCCCGCCGGTCGTCTCGGACAGCGCGTGGAGCACGGAGAAGGTCTACGACGCCTTCCCGGTCCTCGCCGACCGGCGCCGCGCGCCCGGTACGACGCTCTCCGGCGGCGAGCAGCAGATGCTGGCGATCGCCCGGGTGCTGCGCAGCGGCGCCCGGATGCTCCTGCTGGACGAGCCGACCGAGGGCCTCGCCCCCGTGATCGTCAGCCGGATCCGCGACATCATCCACGAGGTCCGGTCCACCGGCGGCACCGTGCTGCTGATCGAGCAGAACGTGAAGTTCGCCGCCACCGTCGCCGACCGCCACTACCTGCTGGCCCAGGGCGCGGTCGTCGAGAGCCTCGACAACGCCGACTTCCAGGCCCGCCAGGGCGAGCTGCTGGAACACCTGGGCATCTGACCTCCCCGCCCGACGCCTCCCCCGCCCGACGCACAGTCACGAGAGAGAAGGAACCATGAAGAGGAAAGCAGCCGTGAGCGCCGCCGTCCTGTCTGCCGGAGCGCTGCTCCTGTCCGCCTGCGGCCAGGGTGGTCCCGGCTCCGACGGCGGTGCCATCTCCGACGACAAGCTCGTGCTGGCAGTGCTCAACGACCAGTCGGGGGTCTACAAGGACCTGTCCGGCCCCAACAGCGTGAAGGCCGTCGAGATGGCCATCGCCGACTTCGAGGAGAAGCACGGCGACGACGCGGTGACCTCCGAGATCGAGGTCGTCTCCGCCGACCACCAGAACGAACCCGACGTCGCCAACACCAAGGCGCAGGAGCTCTACGACCGCGAGCTGGCCGACGTGATCCTCGACGTCCCGACCTCGTCGGCCGCCCTGGCCGTCGCCAACCAGGCCAAGACCAAGCAGAAGCTCTTCATCAACGTGGGCGCGGCCACCACCGAGCTCACCGGCGAGCAGTGCAACAAGTACACGTTCCACTGGGCCTACGACACCTACATGCTCGCCAACGGCACCGGCGCCGCGGTGACCAAGGAGGGCGGCAAGAACTGGCAGATCATCTACCCCGACTACGCCTTCGGCCAGGACATGGAGAACTCGTTCACCGCCGCGGTCGAGGCCGCCGGCGGCACCGTCGGCGGGACCATCCCGACGCCGTTCCCCAACGACAACTTCGCCACCTTCCTCACCAAGGCCGCCGCCAAGAACCCCGACGTCATCGGCACCATGCAGGCGGGCGGCGACCTCGTGAACCTGGTGAAGCAGTTCAACGAGGCCGGGCTCGCCGACAAGGGCATCGAGCTCGCCGTGGGCCTGATGTTCATCACCGACATCCACTCGCTCGGGGTCGAGCAGTTCGCCGGCACCAGCTTCACCGACGCCTGGTACTGGAACATGGACGAGGAGTCCCGCGCCTGGGCCGACCGGTTCCTCGAGGAGACCGGCACCCGCCCGTCCTTCGCCCACGCAGCCAACTACTCGGCCGCCACGCAGTACCTCGAGGCCGTGCAGCGCGCCGGGACCGACGACGCGGACGCCGTGGTCGGGGAGCTCGAGGGCCTGGAGGTCGACGACGTGTTCCTCCGCAACGGCGAGATCCGCGCCGAGGACCACCGCGTCATCCACGACGCCTACCTCGCCCGGGTCAAGTCCCCCGAGGACGTCACCGAGGACTGGGACTACGAGGAGATCGTCACCACCATCCCGGCCGAAGAGGCCTTCCGCCCCGTGGAGGAGTCCGGCTGCTCGATGTGACCTCGCCGAGGGGTGCGCCGGCCACAGGCCCGGTGCGCCCCTCGGAGCGGGACCTCGTCCAGAGCGAAGGGATGGCGATGAACGAACTGCTGCAGTACACGATCCAGGGCCTGGCCGCGGGCAGCTTCTACGCGCTGGCCGCCCTCGGCCTCGCGGTCATCTTCGGCGTCCTCGGCGTCGTCAACTTCGCCCACGGCGCCTGCTACATGCTCGGCGCCGTCGTCGCGGCGGTGCTCCAGGACACCCTGGGCCTCGGCTTCTGGCCGGCCCTGCTCGTCGTGCCCGTCCTGCTGTTCCTCTTCGGAGTCGTCATCGAGCGGCTGCTGGTGCGGTGGCTCGTGGGCCTCGACCCGCTCTACAACTTCCTGCTCACCTTCGGCCTGACCCTGCTGCTGGTCGACCTAGTCAAGCGGCAGTACGGCGTCTCCGGGCTGCCCTACGAGCGGCCGGAGGTCCTCACCGGGCAGATCGAGGTCGGCGGTGTCGGGCTGCCGATCTACCAGCTCTTCGTGTTCGGCTTCTCGCTGCTCATCTGTGCGCTGGTCTGGCTGCTCATGACCCGGACACGCGTGGGCATGATCGTGCGGGCTGCCACCGAGCGCTCCGACCTCGCCCGCGCGCTCGGGATCAACGTCGGCCGCTGGGTCACGCCCGTCTTCGGCTTCGGCATCGCGCTGGCCGGCATCGCGGGCGTGCTCGCGGCGCCGTTCCGCGCCATCACCGCCGACATGGGCAGCAACTTCATCATCATCCTGTTCGCCGTCGTGGTCATCGGCGGGCTCGGCTCGATCGTCGGAGCCGTCGTGGCCGGGTTCCTCGTCGGGCTGGTGGAGGCGTTCGGCCAGGCCTACGCCCCGACGTACGCGCAGATCATGATCTTCGTCCTGATGGCCGTCGTGGTGCTCGTGCGCCCCGCCGGCCTCTTCGGCCGCGAGGAGGCCGCCCGATGAGCAACGACGTGACGAGCGGTGCCACCGCGCACCTGGACCTGCCGACCGACGACGTGCACGTGTCGGCGACCACGCCCCGGCGGTCCGGGCTGCGGTGGCTGCTGCTGGCGGCCGGCCTGGTAGTCGCGCTGGCGCTGCCGTGGTTCATCTACCCGCCGATCGCCATGGACATCGCCTGCTGGGCGCTGTTCGCGATCTCCCTCGACATCCTGCTCGGCTACTGCGGGCTGCTGTCCTTCGGGCACGCGGCGTTCTGGGGCGGCTCCGCCTACTGCACCGGGCTGGTGGCCGTCCACTACGGCGTCCCGTTCCCCGTCGCGGTCCTGGCGGGCATGCTCTTCGCGATGCTCATCGCCGTGCCCATCGGCTACCTCTCGGTGCGCGCGACGGGCATCTACTTCGCGATGGTCACCCTGGCGTTCGCGCAGATGATCTACTTCATCGCCAACCAGTGGCGCGACGTCACCGGCGGCGAGAACGGGCTGCAGGCGGTGCCGAAGTCGTTCTTCGGGATCGAGCTGGTCGAGACCGAGTCGTTCTACTTCTACTACGCCGCGCTGCCGATGATCCTGCTGGGCATGTGGGCGGCCTGGCGGATCGTGCACTCGCCGTTCGGCCGGGTGCTCGTCGCGATCCGCGACAACGCACCCCGCGCCCGCGCGCTGGGCTACGACGTCGAGACGTACAAGGTGGTCGCCTTCGTCCTCTCCGCCGGCCTCGCCGGTCTCGCCGGTGGGCTCTTCGCGATCAGCCACGGCTTCGTCTCCCTGCAGGAGGTCAACTGGACGACCTCGGGCAAGGTCGTGCTGATGGCCGTGCTCGGCGGGATCGGCACCCTGTGGGGCGGCGTGGTCGGAGCCGGCTTCATCGTGGTCCTCGAGGACTACATGGCGTCGTCCGGCTTCGAGGGGATCGGCATCGTGACCGGGTCGGTCTTCGTGGTCGTGGTGCTGCTGTTCCGCCGGGGGATCTGGGGCACCCTCGCCCACCACCTCGGCCGCCGGCGACAGGCTGGCACGCGCGACTGAGGCGCCAGCGCGGGGGCTCAGGGCCGTACGACGAGCCGGTGCAGGCGCAGCGCCAGCTGCACCTCCAGCTGGCGCTCGGGCTCCTGCCACCCGTCGCCGAGCAGCATCCGGACCCGGTCGAGCCGCTGGGTCACCGTGTTGACGTGGACGTGCAGGTCGGTGCGGGTGCGCACCAGGTTGGCGCCGTTTCGGAAGTAGGCGTCGAGGGTCTCCACCAGGGCGGTGCCGCGCTCCTCGTCGTACGCCAGGACCGGACCGAGGACGGCCTCGACGAAGCCGGCGACGTCGGGCCGGTCTCCGACCAGCAGCCCGACGAAGCCCAGCTCGTGGGCGCGGACGCGCTCGCCGGCGCGTCCCAGGGCGACGAGCGCGTCGAGGACACGACGGGCCTCGTCGTGAGCGGCTGCGACGTCCTGCGGTCCGGAGACCGGACCGGAGACGCCGGCGGTCAGGGGCTCGGCCGCGACGACCTGGACGGCCTGGGCGACCAGCTCGCCGACGGCGTCGGAGTCGGAGCCCGGCAGCAGGAGCACCAGCCGGCCGCGGTGCAGCACGGAGAACCCGCCGTTGCGGGAGGCGAGGTGCTCGGTGGCCTGCGCGAGGCGGGACCGGTCGCCGGAGACCTCGGCGACCACGACGACGTGGTCGCGGTCGAGGTCCGCGCCCAGCACCCGCGCCCGGTCGCGGAGGTCGGCGGGGTTGCGGTCGGCGGAGGTGAGGAGGTCCTGCAGCAGCTCGCCGCGCACCCGCCCCTCCGCCTCGGCGACGTTGCGGCGGAAGAGCAGCAGCAGGGCGGTCACCATGGCGGCCCGCTCGAGGATCCGGCGGTCCGCCTCGTCGAGCGGAGCTGCCCGGCGCAGGCCCAGGGAGCCGAGCAGCTCGGTGCCCGCCAGCACCGGCGCGGCCGCCACGCCAGAGCCGTCGACGGTGCGGCTGGAGGCCACCGCCTCGACGAAGACGGCCAAGTCGTCGTCGGGCAGGGCCTTCCCGTGGGCGGTGGTGGTGAGCACGGCAGCGGCCGGGTCGAGCAGGGTCACCTCGCCCCCCAGCACCTCCGCCACCACGGCCGCGACGTCGTCGACGCCGCCGCCCCGGACGAGCAGGGCGGTGAGCCGGTCGTGCGCGGCGGCCGCCCGCTCGACGCTTCCGCTGTGGACGCGCAGCTGCTCGCTGGTCACCTTCAGCTCCGCGAGCGCCGCCTGGGTCTCGGCCAGGAGCCGGGCGTTGTCGATCGCGATCGCGGCGTGCGCGGCGAGCGAGACGAGCAGCGCGGTGTCGGCGCGCGTGAACGGGCGCACGCACCGGTTGGCGGCGTAGAGCACGCCGATCACCCGCTTCCCGAGCGTGAGCGGGACGCCGAGGATCGACACCAGCCCCTCGTCGGCGACGGCCGAGTCGATGCCCTGGGTGTGCCGGAAGCGCTCGTCCTCGAAGTAGGACGCGGTGGCGTAGGGCGTCGCGGTCTGCGCGACGAGCCCCCCGAGACCGGCGCCCATCGGGAGGCGCACCTGCCGGAACTCCGCCGACGTGCTGCCGTCGGTGATCCGCATGTAGGTGTCGCCGCGCTCGTCGTCGTTGAGGGAGAGGTAGGCGATGTCGCTCTGCAGCAGGGCGCGGGCGCGCCGCACGATGGCGGCGAGCACCTCGTCGAGGTCGGTGAGCGCCGCGAGGTCGCTGGCGGTCTCGTAGAGCGCGGTGAGCTCTGCCTCGCGGCGGCGCCGGGACTCCAGCACGCCCCGCACCTGCAGCGCCATCGCCTTGGCGTGCTCGAGGGCCGCCAGCGTCTCCTTGTCGGCGCCGGCCACCCGCGCCGCCAGCAGCGGCGCCTCGAACTCCACCGGCGACGCGTCGCGCGCCAGCAGCTCGAGGAATTCCGCTCCGGTCACGTCGAGCATTGTGTCCGACGGCACGCCCGTCGGCTGCGGGAGGCGGGCCCGGGCGCCGTCCCGCGTCGCCGGCAGCGGTCCCGTCCCGGACATCAGCGGGCCGACCAGCCGCCGTCCAGCACCAGGTTCGCGCCGGTCATGTACGACGCCTCCGGGCTGCACAGGTAGGACACCGCGGCCGCGACCTCGTCCGGCTCGATGAGCCGCTTGATCGCCGAGTTCTTCAGCAGCACCTCGCCGACCACCCTCTCCTCGGAGAGGTCGTGGACGCGTGCCTGGTCGGTGATCTGCTTCTCCACGAGCGGGGTGCGGACGTAGCCGGGGTTCACGCAGTTGCTGGTGACGCCGTGCTCGGCCCCCTCGAGGGCGACCACCTTGGAGAGGCCCTCGAGACCGTGCTTGGCGGCGACGTACGCCGACTTGAACGGGCTGGCCCGGAGCCCGTGGGCGCTCGAGACGTGGACCACCCGCCCCCACCCCGCGGCGTACATGTGCGGCAGGGCCGCCCGGGTCAGCAGGAAGGGTGCCTGCAGCATCAGCCGGACGATCAGGGCGAAGCGCTCCGGCGGGAACTCGTGGACGGGGCTGACGTGCTGGACCCCCGCGTTGTTGACCAGGATGTCGACGTCGAGGCGCAGCTCTGCCAGCGCGTCGACGTCCGAGAGGTCGACCACCCACGGCTCGCCGCCGATGCGGTCGGCCACCGCGCCGGCCCGGTCGGCGTCGATGTCCGCGACCACCACTCCGGCACCCAGGTCGGCCAGTCGGACGGCGACCGCGGCCCCGATCCCGCTGCCTGCCCCCGTGACCAGCGCCCTGCGTCCGGCCAGGTCCGGCCCGGTGAGGCGCTGTCCAGTGCCGGACGGTGCGGGGCCCGTCCCGGCAGCCGGTGTCTCCATGGTCACGAACCTAGATCGGGGCCTGGGGGTTGTTGATGGTGGTGACCCACACAGTTGGGCCGCCGGCGATGTGGTCGCCGACGGGTGCCGCTCCTGCCACCCCGCTGATGACTGACGCTGATGACTAGGGTGCGCCCATGACGTCCCTGAGCTGGCTGGACCGGGACCAGGTGCGCGAGCTGATGCCGTCGGTGGAGGAGCAGCTCGACCTCGTGCACGAGACGTACGTCGCGTCCGCGCGCGGGCGGGTCGAGCTGCCGCCGAAGCCGGGGCTCCACCCGCGCGAGGGTGCCTTCCTGAACGCGATGCCGGCGTGGCTGATGGACCGTGACGTGGTCGCGATGAAGTGGGTCTCGGCCTTCCCGGCCAACGCCTCGCGCGGGCTGCCGACGATCAGCGGGCTCATCATCGTCAACGACCCGGAGACCGGGCTGCCGGCCCTGGTCATGGACGCCGAGGAGATCACCGCCATCAGGACCGCGGTGGCGAGCGGGGTGGCCGTCCGGCATCTCGCCCATCCCGGCTGGCAGCGGGTGGCGATCCTCGGCTACGGCGCGCAGGGACGCAGCCACGCGGCCGTGATGCGGGTGCTCCACCCCGACGTCGAGGTCGTGGCGTGGGGTCCGCGCCTCACGGCACCCGGGCACGGCATCGAGGTGGCCCCGGACGCGCGCAGCGCCGTCGAGGGCGCCGACGTGGTCATCACGAGTGGTCCCATGCGGGGCGAGCCCGCCCCGGTCGTCGATCCGGCCTGGCTGTCACCGCGGTGCCTGGTCCTGCCCGTGGACTACGACGCGCAGGTGCGTCCCGAGGTGTCGATGGCCGCGGACCTCTTCGCCGTCGACGACGTCCCCCAGTTCGAGTCGTTCGTCGAGAGGGGCTCGTTCGCCGGCTGGGCCGCGCCGCACGGGACGCTGGGCGAGGCGCTGCTGACGGAGCCGTCGGGCGTCCTGCGGCTGGTGTGCAGCCTCGGAGTCGGCTCGATCGACGCGGTCATCGCCGGCGAGGTCTGGGAGCGCGAGAAGGTCGCCCGGATCGGCCTGCCGCTGCGGTCCTGACCCGGCCTGGGCATCCGGCCGGTCTAGAGCGCCGGCCGACTCCGGCATAACCGCTACCTGGACCGCCGTGCGGGGCTACCGTGGCTGGATCCCCGTCGACAGGAGGTCTCCGTGCGCGCGCTCGCCACAGCGTTGACCTCGCTCGTCCTGGGCATGTCCGGGCTCGGTGCGGGCGTTGTCGCGTCGGCCTCGGCAGCACAGCCGGCCGTGTCGACCGTGTCGGCCGCCGAGTCGGTCGACCCCACTCCTCGCGCCGCAGGCTGGCCCCGGCTCTCCATCCCCCGGCTCCGGGTCAACACCGCGATCATCCCGGTGGGCATCACCCGCGCCGGGCAGCTCGCCGTCGGGCCGAGCGTCACGGCCGTCTACACCTGGAAGCACGGCGTGCGCCCGGGGCAGCGCGGCAGCGCGGTCATCGCGGGGCACACCTGGTCGCGCGGGCACGGTGTGTTCGACGAGCTCGGCTCGATGCGGGTGGGCCACCGCTTCACCGTCGGACGGCACACCTTCCGGGTGAGCCAGGTGCAGCGGGTGCACAGGATGTCGGGAGCCGACGTCCGGGGCCTGTTCTCCGACCGCGGCAAGCCCCGCGTCGTCCTCATCACCTGCGGCGACCGCACCGCTACGGGCGTCTACCGGACGCGCATCCTGGTGCACGCCCGCAAGGTCTGACGTCCCACCCTCAGTGCGTCCGCCGCGCGTCGGACCCCCCACTGCCCGTGCGCGGTGAGGTGCACCCGGTCGACGGGCACGGACCCACGGCCAGGTCCACGCTGCCGGCCGCCCCGGGACCCACGGTGAGCAGGATGCGCAGGGGCCCGTCGTACGTGACCGGGAACGGCGTGTTGGCGAAGGTGTAGCTGCCGTCGCCGCACCCGTTGGGGGAGCCCTTGCCGCAGGCGATCGGGTGCTCGCTGGTGAGCGATGCCTGCCACACGTCCGCCGCCATCGTCGACCCCGAGGCGACGAGGTAGTGGGGGGCCGCGCCGGCCTCGACGCGCGCCGTCATCCACCGGCCGGGGTCGGTGACGGTCCACGTCCGCGGCGGCTCGCCCGCCTGCATCGGCGGCAGCTCGAGGATGGTGCGAGCGCGGACCAGGGCGCTCTCGACTCGAGGCTCGCCGGTGGTGAGGCTCTCGATGTAGGTGTACGTCCGCGTCTCAGGCGTCGGCCGGATCCCCGGGTGGTCGCCGTCGAAGAAGACAGGCGGACTCCACGTCGGGGTCGGCGCCTCGGTCTGCACGTAGACGCGTTGGCCGGCCTCCTGGTGGACCCGGAACGCGGTGAGGAAGCCTCGGTCGCCCCTGTGTGGCTGGGCCGGGCCGTCCACGACGAGGGGGCGGACGCGCAGCCTCGTCAGCTGCAGCCGTTCCGGTCGGGCATCGCCCCGGCAGGGGGTGTAGGCGATGACGTGCCAGCCGCGGCGGCGCAGGCGGTGGAAGCCGAACTCGTCGGCCGGCAGGGGCCGCCCACCGACGCGCCTCACGGTGTACCGGCTGCAGCGGTCGGAGTAGGCCGACAACGGGTACAGCTCCGCGAAGGGTGCCACCCGGTCCCCGTCCCGCCCGCGGAACCGGATCGCCACGGGCGAGCCGTCCCTCAGCCGCACCGGGCCGTCGCCGTATTGCCGGACCACCGTGCGAGGTGCCTCGGGGACGGCGGGGGAGCGAGGGGAGGCGGTGGGCTCGGCGGGGGACGCCGAGAGCGGCGCGGGGGTGAGCAGGGCGGCGAGCAGGACGGCTGCGGCCAGTCGGTGTCGAGGCATGGGTCCCTCCCAGGAGCGGTGAGCCAGCGTAGTGGCGCCGGATCGCCGCCGCAGGGCATTTCCCGGGCTGGTCCAGCCCCGCGCCTCAGGACCTCGGTGGACGTGCGCGTGGGCTACGTGCCCCGGCCCGCCCGCCCGCTGGGGGCGAGCCGCCGCGTCAGCTGGTCGGCGGTGGCACGCACCGCTGCGGCGGCCGCCTCGAGGTCGGCCTCACCGGCGGGGAAGGTGAGTGCCACGGCTGCCACCGGCTGCCCGTTGTGGTCGAGCACCGCCACGGCCACGCTGGCCAGGCCCGGGGTCACGTCCCCGTCCTCGATCGCGTGTCCGCGCTGGCGGGTCTCGGAGAGGACGGTGCGCAGGGCGGTCGGCGAGGAGGGCCCGGTGCCGTGCCGGTCGACGAAGGCGCTCTTGTCCGGATAGAGCGCCCGCACCTGGCTGGCCGGGAGGGCGGCGAGGATGGCCCGCCCGCTGGCGGTCAGGTGGGCCGGCAGCCGCACGCCGACGTCGGTGACGAGCGGTGGCCTGCCGGGCGCGCGCTCCTCCAGCACATAGAGCACGTCACGCCCGTGCGGCACCGCGAAGTGGCCGTTGTGACCGGTCCGGTCGACGAGCGCGGCGAGTGGCCGCCGGGCGATCCGCTGGAGTGGGGCCTGGCGCGAGAACCCGCTGCCCACCTCGAACGCCGCCACCCCCAGCCCGAACCGCTGCTCCTCGGGCAGGTGCACGACGAAGCCCTCGTCGACCATGGCGCCGAGCAGGTGGTACGCCGTGCTGCGCGGCAGGTCGCACGCCCGCATGATCCGGTCGAGCGGCACCGGGTCCGGCTGCGACGCCAGGAACCGCAGCACCCTCAGGGCGCGCGTCGCGGCAGGGACCTGGCTCATGGCCCGTCATCCTGCCCGAGGGGCTCAGGCCTGGCGCGGCGGGTTCCTGCGCTCGTCCTCGTCGTGGATGGTGTCGGGGTCGTAGGACTGCGACTTGTGGTCGACGTCGGGGTCGAGCCGGTCGGCGGCCCGGACCCGCTCGTCGTGCGCGGCCGCCTGCTCGTCGACCCGCTCCTGTGCCTCGGCCGCCTGCTCCTCCGCCCGCCTGGCCTCGGCCTTCGCCTCATCGGCGCGCAGCTCGGCTTCCTTGGCCCGCGCGGCTGCGTCGGGGAGCGACTCGCGGCGCCGCTCGGCCTCGGCCCGCAGCTCGTTGGCGCGGGCCCGGTCGGCCTCGGCGCCCTTCTTCCGCATCATCACGACCGCCAGCGCGATGAGCGCGAGCACCACGACGGCGATGACGACGGTCCAGATGATCTGCTCGGTGGTCATCCCACACCTCCCTCGCCACTGCATTCCGCAGCGGTGTGCCACGGCGGTACCCGAGGCAGAGGCGACCCATGCCCTCACGAGGGGGGTGCCCGGGCCGTGGGACCCGTCACGGTCGGGTGCTTTTAGTCGATGAGCGTCATCACCCGGTGGGCCGTCTCGTGGCCGAGGACGTAGGTGTCCTCCATGCCGTCCCGGAAGTGCAGCCCGCCCCATATCCGGGCATGCAGGGCGTCGTGCTCGAGCGCGCTGAGGTTGGCGTAGGGCCGCTCCAGGAGGCCGGCCTTGAGCAGCAGCGGCGTGCTCTCGCCCAGCGTCAACCGGACCACCTCGGCGAACGCCGCCGTGGCGCTGCCGTGCCCGCTGGGGTAGTCGGAGTACGCGGGGTTGGCGACGAGCGGGGTCCAGCCGGGCTGGGGAGCGGTGGCGGGGTTGCCGTCGTCGGCAGCCCTGGCGATCGCCTGGAACGGGCGCCAGTAGCCGAGGTCGTACTTCAACCGCCAGGTCCGGATGAACGTGTCCGACTGGGCCGCGTCGATGCGTGCGAACAACCTGGTGGTCGCGAGCAGCCCGAGCGGATGAGCGTCGAGGTAGGTGCACAGGGCGCTGCGGTACATGGACACCGGGTTGTTGGCGAAGAAGAGGGCGATGTCCTTCTGCGCCTGAGTCCGCTCGGCAGATGCCGTGGAGCCGAGGCGTCGCACCTCGTTGTAGTCGGCTGCGTACGCCGCGCTGCCGAGGGCGTCCGGTCCGTCCACGGGGACGGTGGAGTCGAGCACGACCGGCCGCACGAACCCGAGCCAGGCCGCGGCCATCGCGCCGCCTGGGACGGGCTGCCAGATGCCGATGGCTTCCGGCTTGCTGTAGACGATGCTGGCGTTGTCGCGGCCGTCGCCCACGCGCGACGCGATCATCCGGGCCGCGGCGGCGCGACCGAGCCGCACGCCCTTGGCCTCCGCCGGGCCGTCCGGCACCGTCGCCAGTGAGGCAGCGAGGTCGGCGTCGAGGTTCGCGCGCGAGGCCGGGCTCTTGAAGTACTCCCAAAGGACGTCGTGCGCGGCCGTCGCCACGGCGGCCGTCTCAGAGGTGTGGCCACGCTGCAGGGCCTCGCCGGCGGCGTCGTGGACGGCCAGGGAGGTGAAGGACAGGTAGAGGGAGCCGACCGGGGGCGCGAGGGCACCCTCGGTGTAGACGGTGCGGACGGCGATCCGCTGCCAGGCGACGGCGACTGCCGCGGCGTTGGAGTCGACCTCACGGCCGACCCCGCGGCGCGGCTCCGGGGCGGTGTGTCCCGGGAGGACGAGGCTCGCGGTGAGGAGGGGAGCGAGGGCCAGGGTCAGGCCGAGCGCCACGGAGGCGCGAGGACGGGTGCGCATGGGAGCCTTCCTTTCGCTGCAGTTGCCGGGCGCCCGAGAGCTTCCCCGCGAGCATCCACGCTAGGGCCAGCCCGGAGTGCCAGGCATCCCCACTGTGGGCGGTTTCGGTGCGCACACCCGGGGCGCTCGCCGATGCCCAGGATCCGCCCCGATCGTCTCGGATCCGAGACAGGCAACGGCTCTGGACGCTGGTCGCGGGTGGCCCGCGGGGCTTTCATGGAGGCATGAGCACTTCCCCTACTCCCGTGGCCGCGAGCCCTGTCACCGGAGACCTGTCCGTGGTGCCCGTCGGCACCGGCCCGATCTCGTTCGCCGACGTCGTGGCGGTCGCCCGCGAGGGCGCCCCCGTCCGGCTCACCGACGACGCGCTCGCTGCGATCGACCGGGCCCGGGGCCTGGTCGACGAGCTGGCGGCCGCGCCCACCCCGGCGTACGGCATCTCCACCGGGTTCGGCGCCCTGGCCACCCGCCACATCCCCACCGAGATGCGCGCCCAGCTGCAGCGCTCGCTGGTCCGCTCGCACGCGGCGGGCTCCGGCCCCGAGGTGGAGCGCGAGGTGGTGCGGGCACTGATGCTGCTGCGGCTCTCGACGCTCGCGACGGGCCACACCGGCGTACGTCGTGAGACGGCGCAGCTGCTCGCCGACCTCCTCACGCACGGGATCACCCCGGTCGTGCGGGAGTACGGCTCCCTGGGCTGCTCCGGCGACCTTGCGCCGCTGGCCCACTGCGCGCTCGCGCTGATCGGCGAGGGGGAGGTGCGCGACGCCACCGGCACGCTGATGCCCGCCGCCGAGGCTCTCGCCGCTGCCGGCCTCGCTCCGGTCGAGCTCGCCGCCAAGGAAGGGCTCGCGCTCATCAACGGCACCGACGGCATGCTCGGCATGCTGGTGCTCGCGATCGAGGACCTGCGCCGGCTGCTGAGGACCGCCGACATCGCCGCCGCGATGAGCGTCGAGGGCCAGCTCGGCACGGATCGCGTCTTCGCGCCGGAGCTGCAGGCGCTCCGCCCCCACCCCGGGCAGGCGCTCTCGGCGGCCAACCTGGTCGCCCTGATGGCCGACTCCGGCGTCGTCGCCTCACACCGCGGGCCCGACTGCAACCGGGTGCAGGACGCCTACTCGCTGCGCTGCTCCCCGCAGGTCCACGGGGGTGCCCGCGACACGGTCGATCACGCCGCGACGGTGGCGTCCCGCGAGCTGGCGTCGGCGGTCGACAACCCGGTGGTCCTGCCCGAGCAGGGGAGGGTCGAGTCCAACGGCAACTTCCACGGCGCGCCCGTCGCCTACGTGCTCGACTTCCTCGCGATCGTCGCCGCCGACGTCGCCTCCATCAGCGAGCGCCGCACCGACCGCTTCCTCGACAAGACCCGCAACCACGGGCTGCCGCCCTTCCTCGCCGGGGACCCGGGCGTCGACTCGGGGCTGATGATCGCGCAGTACACCCAGGCGGCGATCGTCTCGGAGCTCAAGCGGCTCGCCGCCCCGGCGTCCGTCGACTCGATCCCCTCCAGTGCGATGCAGGAGGACCACGTCTCGATGGGCTGGTCCGCCGCGCGCAAGCTGCGCCGCGCCGTCGACGGCCTCACCCGCGTCGTGGCCATCGAGGTGCTCACCGCGGCCCGCGCCCTCGACCTGCGCGCCCCGCTGGAGCCGTCACCCGCCACGGGCGCCGTCGTCCGGCTGCTGCGTGACGCCGGCATCGCCGGGCCCGGCCCCGACCGCCACCTCTCACCCGAGATCGAGACCGCCGTCTCGCTCGTCGCCTCCGGGGCGGTGCTCGCCGCCGCCCAGTCCGTGATCGGAGAACTCGCATGACCTCCACCCCTAACCCCCGCCTGCCCATCCACGCCCCCACCGGCACCGAGCTGACCGCCAAGTGCTGGCAGACCGAGGCGCCCCTGCGGATGCTGATGAACAACCTCGACCCCGAGGTCGCCGAGCGTCCCGAGGACCTCGTCGTCTACGGCGGCACCGGCAAGGCGGCCCGCAGCTGGGCGGCGTACGACGCGCTCGTGCGCACCCTGCGCGACCTGGAGCCCGACGAGACCATGCTCGTGCAGAGCGGCAAGCCCATCGGCGTGATGCGCACCCACGAGTGGGCGCCGCGCGTGCTGATCGCCAACTCCAACCTGGTGGGCGACTGGGCCAACTGGGAGGAGTTCCGGCGGCTCGAGGAGCTGGGGCTGACGATGTATGGCCAGATGACGGCCGGCTCGTGGATCTACATCGGCACGCAGGGGATCCTGCAGGGCACCTTCGAGACCTTCGCGGCGGTGGCGGACAAGTCGTTCGGGGGCACTCTCGCCGGCACGATCACCGTCACCGCCGGCCTCGGTGGCATGGGCGGCGCCCAGCCGCTGGCCGTGACGATGAACGACGGCGTCGCGATCTGCATCGAGGTCGACCAGTCGCGGATCACCCGGCGCATCGAGCACCGCTACCTCGACGTCCAGGCGGACTCGCTCGAGCACGCGCTGTCACTGGCCGTCGAGGCGCGCGACGCCCGGCGACCCCTGTCGATCGGTGTCCTCGGCAACGCCGCCGAGCTGCTGCCGCGGCTGCTGGAGATGGACGCGCCCATCGACATCGTCACCGACCAGACCTCGGCCCACGACCCGCTGTCCTACCTGCCGGTCGGCGTGCCCTTCGAGGAGTGGCACGACCGCGCGGCGGCCGACCCCGCGGCGTTCACGAAGGAGGCGCAGGCCTCGATGGCGGCGCACGTGCGGGCGATGGTCGAGTTCCAGGACCGCGGTGCCGAGGTCTTCGACTACGGCAACTCCATCCGGGACGAGGCGCGCAAGGGCGGCTACGACCGCGCCTTCGAGTTCCCCGGCTTCGTGCCGGCCTACATCCGGCCGCTCTTCTGCGAGGGCAAGGGCCCCTTCCGGTGGGCGGCCCTCTCCGGTGACCCGGCGGACATCGCGGCCACCGACCAGGCCATCCTCGAGCTCTTCCCGGAGAACGAGCGGCTGCGGAAGTGGATCACCCTGGCGCAGGAGCGCGTCCACTACCAGGGCCTGCCCGCCCGCATCTGCTGGCTGGGCTACGGCGAGCGCCACCTCGCCGGCCTCAAGTTCAACGAGATGGTGGCGAACGGCGAGCTCAAGGCGCCGATCGTCATCGGCCGCGACCACCTCGACTGCGGGAGCGTCGCGTCGCCCTACCGCGAGACCGAGGCGATGCTGGACGGCTCCGACGCCATCGCCGACTGGGCCCTGCTCAACGCACTCGTCAACACGGCCAGCGGCGCCACCTGGGTCTCGATCCACCACGGCGGCGGCGTCGGCATGGGCCGCTCCATCCACGCCGGCCAGGTGTGCGTCGCCGACGGCACCGAGCTGGCCGCGCAGAAGATCGAGCGCGTCCTCACCAACGACCCCGGCATGGGAGTCATCCGCCACGTCGACGCCGGCTACGAGCTCGCCGCCGACGTCGCCGCCGAGCGTGGCGTACCCATTCCGATGCAGGAGGGCTGAGCGGGCGGGCTCAGTCCTGCAGCGCCTCGATCGCCTCGGCGATGGCGAGCGTGCGCTTGGCCGACTCGACGTGGAGGTTCTCCACCATCCGGCCGTGGTAGGTGACCACGCCACCGGTCGCCGACTCGAAGGCCTCGATGAGGCCGCGGGCGTCCTCGACGGCCTGGGCGGACGGGGCGAAGCCCTCGTTGGCCGGCTCGACCTGGCCCGGGTGGATCAGGGTCTTGCCGTCGAAGCCCATCTGGCGGCCCTGCTCGACCTCGGCCTGGAAGCCCTCGGCGTCCTTCACGTCGTTGTAGACGCCGTCAATGATCACGATCCCTGCGGCGCGGGCGGCCAGCAGGGCCAGCCCGAGGCCGGTGATCACGGGCTGGCGGCCGGGCACGTGCTCGGCGTACAGCTCCTTGACCAGGTCGTTGGTGCCCATCACGAAGCCGGTCAGCCGCTCGTGGGCCTGCGCGATCGAGAGCGCGTTGAGCATCGCGATCGGGGTCTCCACCATCGCCCAGAGCTTCGTCTTCTCCGGCGCGCCGGCGGCCTCGAGGGCGGCGACGAGCTGGTGCACCTCCTCGGCGGAGTTGACCTTGGGGACGAGTACGACGTCGGGGCCGGCCGCCGCGGCCGCCTTGATGTCCTCGTCGTGCCACTCGGTGCCGATGCCGTTGACGCGGATGATCAGCTCGCGGCGGCCGTACTCACCCGACTGCACGGCCGCAGCCGCGGCCTCGCGGGCGGCAGGCTTGGCGTCGGGGGTGACGGCGTCCTCGAGGTCGAAGATGATCGCGTCGGCCGGGATGGTCTTCGCCTTCTCCAGCGCCCGCTCGTTGGAGCTGGGCATGTAGAGGACGGAGCGGCGTGGCCGGAAAACGGGGGAGGAGTCGGTCATGAGGGGCCTCTCAGTCCAGGGTGATGGCGTCGTACTGCGCCTTGAGCTTCGGGTCGATGGCGGCCAGCTCCTCGGCCAGCTGCACCATCACCAGGCACTGCTTGAGGGAGGCGTCGTCCTCCATCTTGCCGTCGAGCATCACCGCGCCGGTGCCGTCGCCCATGGCGGCGACGACGCGGCGGGCGTGCCTGATGTCCTCGACGGACGGGGAGAAGACCCGGTTGGCGATCTCGATCTGCTTCGGGTGGAGCGACCACGTGCCGACGCAGCCGAGCAGGAACGCGTTGCGGAACTGGTCCTCGCACGCCACCACGTCGGCGATGTCGCCGAACGGCCCGTAGTAGGGGTAGATGCCGTGCATCGCGCACGCGTCGACCATCCGCGCGATCGTGTAGTGCCAGAGGTCCTGCTGGTACGTCGTGCGGTCGGCGTCGATCTGCGCCGTGCCGTCGTCGCCGCGCGGCGGGTCCTGCCGGACGAGGTAGCCGGGGTGGCCGCCGCCGACGCGGGTGGTCTTCATCCGGCGGTCGGCGGCGAGGTCGGCCGGGCCGAGGGAGAGGCCCTGCATGCGCGGGGAGGCGCCACAGATCTCCTCGATGTTGGCCACGCCGCGCGCGGTCTCCAGGATCGCGTGCACGAGGATCGGCCGGGCCAGGCCCGCCTTCGCCTCGAGCTGGGCGAGGATCCGGTCGATGTAGTGGATGTCCTCGGCGCCCTGCACCTTCGGCACCATGATCACGTCGAGCTTGTCGCCGATGGCAGGGACCAGCGTGGTCAGGTCGTCGAGCACCCACGGGCTGTCGAGCGCGTTGATGCGCGTCCAGAGCTGGGTCGAACCGCTCTGTCCACCAAGATCGGCGGTCTCCTGTGCGATCCGCACCAGGCCCTCGCGCGCGGCGACCTTGTTGTCCGCCTTGACGGCGTCCTCGAGGTTGCCGAGAAGCACGTCGACGGTGCCGACCATCTGCGGGATCTTCGCCGCCATCTTCTCGTTGGACGGGTCGAAGAAGTGGATCGCCCGGCTGGGACGGGCGGGGATCTCCGTCAGGGGCTGGGGGGCGCCCACGGCGAGGGGGCGGAAGAAGTCCTTGGCTGAACGCATGGTGCGGAAACTACCCCGGCGGCGCCCCCCGCAGGTATGGCGAAGATCTCGCCGGGAAGAGCTCCACGACGCGGCGCGTCAGTCGAACTCGCCGGCCGCGTCGCCGAAGTAGCCGAGCTGGGTGAGGACCCCGTCGTCCTCGAAGGCCTGGATGATTCCCAGGTCCTCGACGACCATCCCGGCACGCAGGTGGAGCCGCTGGAACTCCTCGCTGGCGGTCATGGTGGTCAGTGCCTGTGCCGGGCCCTTGATCAGGAAGAACCCCTGCAGGTCTCCGCCGTGGGGGTTGAGCAGGACGGGCTCGAAGCCCTCGATGGTCCCGTCCTGCTGGCGCTCGCCGTAGTAGGTGACGGCGTCGTTGAAGACGTCGAGGACGCGCTTCTCCGCCCGCGGACCGGATGACCCCAGCCGATGAAGAGCGCTGATTCGGACATGTCATTGCCTGCCTCTCGGGTGGCGCAGTGAATGCCCGACGCTAGGGGCGGCCCGCGCCGCCGGTCATCACCCATCGAGGGGACGCGCGATCAGGGGTGGGCGACGAAGTAGGCGTTGAAGGGGTCCTCCTCCAGGTCGTGCACCGTCACGTCGGCGAACCCCGCCTCGTGCAGCATCCGCTGGGCCGTCTCGACCCCCCAGACCGTGCCGAGCCCGTCGCCGCCCTGCGCGAGGGAGACGGACATGCAGTGGGTCGTGGAGATGGCGTAGAGGAAGGACGCCCACGGCAGGTCGAGGTTGTCCTCGAGGTTGCTCGAGGCCGAGATGTCGACCATCAGGAAGGTGCCGTCGGGCCTGAGCGCCTCGCGCACGCGGCCCAGCACGGTCGCGGGGTGTGCCTGGTCGTGGATGGCGTCGAAGGCGGTGACCAGGTCGAGGGAGCCGGGCTCCGCGACGGAGGTCGCGACGTCGCGCTCGACGAAGGTGGCGTTGTCCAGTCCCCACGCGGCCGCCTCCTCGCGGGCACGGGCGATCGCCTCCGGACCGAAGTCCAGCCCGGTGAACGTGCTCGCCGGGAACTCCCTGGCCAGCAGGTTGATCGCGTGTCCCTCTCCGCAGCCGAGGTCGGCGACCCGGATGCCGGCGCGCAGCCGGTCGACGAGTCTCGTCAGCGGGATGATCGTGTCGAGGAGCGACGCGTCGTTGACGGCAGCGCTCTCTGCGGCCATCAGGTCGTGGAAGCCGGGGTAGTCGTCGTACGACGGGCCGCCGCCGTGCCGGAAGGCCTCGACCACCTTCGGCTGCACCAGGCCCATCAGCGCGACGTACCGGGTCATCCGGGCGAGGTTGTCGGGGGAGCCGCCGGTGAGGAACGGCGCGTGGTCGGGACGGAGGCGGTAGGTGTCGTCGGTGGGGACGTACTGCACGAAGCCCGCGGTCACGACGCCGCCGAGCCACTCGCGCACGTAGCGCTCGTCGAGACCCGCGGCGTCGGCGAGCTGCGCGGAGCTGACTGGCGGCAGCGACGCCAGGGTGTCGAACAGTCCGAGCTCGTGGCCGAGGCTCGCGAGTGCGCAGATCGCGCCGTCGTTGAGGATGCCGATGAGCCGGGCGGCGACCTCCTCGGGGTCGGCGCCGGACGCGCCGGTGAGGTCGGGGACTGTGCTGGTGGGTGCGTCGAGGGTGGTCATGGTGTGCCTCCGGGTGGGTTGCTGGTCACTCGAAGCTAGGAGCGCGGGTGTGGGCGGCGCGTCGGGCGAACGCCCCATCCGGTACGCCGCGGCGTGGGGTCTGCTCAGACCAGCCCGTGCTCCCGGGCCCAGGCCGCTGCGGCGGTGCGGGTGCTGACCCCGAGCTTGGTGTAGACGCTCTCGAGGTGGCGGCTGACGGTCTTGTCGCTGATGGCCAGCGCGGTTGCGACGTCGCGGTTGGTGCCGCCGCGCGCCACCTCGACCAGCACGTCGATCTCGCGGGAGGTGAGGCCTCCCGGACGGGAGGCCGCAGCCAGGCGGTCGAGCTCGGCCGTGGCCCCGAGGCGGGCGTGGATGGCCCGGGCGGTGGCCAGGCTCGCCTCCGCGGCCAACTCCTGGCCCAGGCTCCGCAGGGCCTGGGCCAGCAGCTCGTGGACGAGCGCGCCGGCGTGCTGGTGCCGTTGCACCCGGTAGGACTGAGCCGCCCGCTGGAGCAGGGGCACGGCGTCGGCGGCGCGCTCCTGCGCGAGCAGCACCCGGGCCCGGGTCGTGTCGGCGTCGGCCCTCAGGCCCGGCGTACCGAAGTGGGCTGCCGTCGCAGCCAGCTCGGTGGCCAGCTGGCAGGCCCAGTCACGCTCGCCGGCCGCCAGGGCGATCGCGACGGTCGCGGTGAGCAGCCGGGCGCGGCGCAGCGGGGTCTCGCCCGCGAGCGCGATCCGCAGCGCCTCCATCGCCTCCCCGGACCGGCCACCGGCGTGCAGGAGCTGGGCCTCCCCGGGCTGCGGCTCTATGCCGAGCGACCGCGCCCGGACGTAGCACCGCCGCGCCTCGTCGGGACGCCCCCGCAGCCGATGGACCTCGCCGAGCTCGTAGAAGCCGGCGCCCGCCAGCCAGCCGTGGGCGCCGACCAGGCCCTCGCTGAGGCCGCCGAGCTCGGTCTCGACCGTGTCCCAGTCGCCCTCGGCCCGCAGCAGCTGCAGCTGGTGGAGGCGGGTGACCCCGGCGTACACGAACGTCTCGGACAAGGGCCTGGCCCAGTGTGCGAGGGCATCGGTCCAGGCGCGCATCCGGGGCAGGTCGCCGAGCTCCTCGCACAGGTGGATGACGGTGCAGTAGATGTCGCCGCCCCACATCGCGTCGACGTGGCCGCTGATGACGGGCAGCATCGCCTGGTCCAGGTCGTCGAAGCCACGGAGCTCGCCCCGCAGGACGGCGGCCATGCCACGCAGGGTCTGCGCGAAGACCAGCAGGCTCCTGTCGCCGAGTCGTCCGGCCAGCCCGAGGAGGTGGCCGGCCGCCTGCTCGGCCTCGTCGCCGAGCCCGCTCACGGCCAGGTCCGAGGAAGCGGCGAGGTAAATGGCGTAGCCGTGCACGACGCTCGGTGGCTGTGTGGCCAACAAGCCGTCGGCCCGCTTCAGCCAGGCCGTCGCCAGCGTGATGTCGCCCCGAGTCGCCCACAGCATGCCCACCCGGAGCGCCCGGTCCGCGGCGCGCAGGGGCTCACCGCCGGCGGCCAGCCGCTCGTAGACCTCCTCGGAGACGGCAGTCGCCTCCGGCACGTCGCCCAACCACCAGCAGGCCTCCGAGAGCAGCTCGAGCTCGGAGGTGGTGAGTGTGAGCCTCGACCGAGCCAGCCCGTCGCGTGCGGCGCGCCAGTCGTGACGGGCGAACGCCTCCCTGGCCGACGCCACCGGATCGGAGGTCATTCCACGAGTGTGGGCCCGCGTCTCCCGGTGCGGCAATGGCCCGTGCGGCCCCCTTGCCCGGCCCCAGGTCAGTCGGCTCGCCGGCGGAAGAGCCGACGCCGCGGCCGGTCCCCCTTCCCGACGGCAGTGCGCTCACGGCGTATGGCGACGGCCTGCGCCTGTCTGCGCGCGTCGCGCCGCTCCCGCCACCGCTCGACCTCCGCCTCGACGTCGCGCTTGGGCGTGACGACCGGCGGCCAGCCGTGCGTGGTGTAGAGGGCGTGGTGGACCCGCGCGTTGAACTCCTCGACCTCCTTGCGCACCAGCGCCTCGGTCGTGAGCGCGTCGAGCCGGTCGTCGAGCTCGGCGTCCTCCTTGCGCAGCGCGATCGCCGGCGGCAGGACGCTGATCTGCTCGCGCTCGACGAGCTTCTTCAGCCACCAGTCGGGATCGTGCTCCTCGCCCAGCTCGATCGGCTTGCCGGCCCCCGGCAGGTCGTCGAACTCGCCGCGCCGCTGGGCCGCCTGGATCTGCTGCTCGACCCACTGGGTCTGGTGACGGATCCGCTCGGCCGCAGCCGACCGGCCCGTGCGCTCGTCGCGCTCGGGCTCGCGGTGGCGCGTGTCGCGGTCCTCGCCCGCTGGCTCTTCGTGTGGCATCGAGATCACCCCGGGTCCCACGGTACGACGCGGCGGGTGGCCGGCCTGCACACCGAACCCGGTTGCGCCGCGGCCACCCGACTACGGTGAGCACATGACCGGCACGACGCCCCGCCCCCTCGTGGAGCACGAGGCCGTACGCCGCGGCGAGCGCGCGTGGGTGGCCGACGCGATCCACCGCCTCAAGTCCGACATGAACCGCTCGGCGGACACCCACCTCGTCGGCGTACCCATCCCGGCGCTGCCGGGCGTCGACCTCTACCTCAAGGACGAGTCGACCCACCCGACCGGCTCGCTCAAGCACCGCCTCGCGCGGTCGCTGTTCCTCTACGGGCTGTGCAGCGGCCTGATCCACGAGGGCACGCCGGTCGTGGAGGCCTCCAGCGGCTCGACCGCGGTGAGCGAGGCGTTCTTCGCACGGATGCTGGGGCTGCCGTTCACGGCCGTGATGGCGCGGTCGACCTCTCCCTCGAAGGTGGAGCTCATCGGGTTCTACGGCGGCAGCTGTCACTTCGTCGACGAGCCGTCGCAGGTCTACGAGGAGGCGCGGCGCCTGGCGTCCGAGACCGGCGGACACTACATGGACCAGTTCACCTACGCCGAGCGTGCCACCGACTGGCGCGGCAACAACAACATCGCGGAGTCGATCTTCGAGCAGATGGCCCTCGAGCGGCACCCGATCCCCGCGTGGATCCTGGTCGGCGCGGGCACCGGCGGGACCAGCGCGACCCTCGGGCGCTACGTCCGCTACCAGTGCCACGACACGAAGGTCGCCGTGGTCGACCCGGAGAACTCCGTCTTCTTCCCCTCCTACCGCGACGGCTGCCTCGACGAGTGGAGCGGCCAGCCGTCGCGGATCGAGGGGATCGGCCGGCCCCGCTGCGAGCCGTCCTTCCTGCCCGACATCGTCGACCGGATGGTGTCCGTGCCGGACGCCGCCTCGGTGGCTGCGTCGCACTTCCTGCGGGCGCGGACCGGCCAGCTGGCCGGCCCCTCGACGGGCACGGCGCTCTACGCCGCGACCAAGCTGGCCTGCGAGATGGGCGCTGCGGGCACGGAAGGATCGATCGTCACCCTGATGTGCGATACGGGCGTCCGCTACCTGCACACCTACTTCGACCGTGACTGGGTCGCCGACCAGGGCTGGGACCTCGCCCCCTACCTCGCCGTCCTGGACCGGGCCTGGGACCACGGGGAGTGGACCGGCTGAGGGCTTTCGGTGGTCGAGTAGCCGCCGAGGAACGAGGCGGCGTATCGAGACCATCGAGACGTCTCGGATCCGAGACGCTTGACGGCTGCGCCGCGTTGACCGGCGTACTCGCACCCGGTGGACTCTCCTCATGGCCTTCGAGGAGATGTGGCGCGACCTGCAGCCGATCGGACGGTCGGCCTCCTCGGGCGGCTACTTCCGCCAGCCGTGGACGTCCGCCGAGTCGGAGCTGCGGGCCTGGTTCCTCGAGCAGGCGCGCGCCCGCGGGCTCGAGCTGGAGATGGACCAGCTCGGCAACGTGGTGGCCTGGTGGCACCCGCCCGGACTATCCCGGCGGGGGGACGCGATCGTCACCGGCAGCCACCTCGACAGCGTCCTCGACGGCGGTGCGTACGACGGGCCGCTGGGCGTCGTCTCTGCCCTGGCTGCGGTCGACCTGCTCCGGGAGCGGGGCTTCGAGCCCGTGCGCCCGATCGGGGTGTCGGTCTTCGTCGAGGAGGAGGGCTCGCGCTTCGGGCTGGCCTGCCTCGGGTCGCGGCTGGCGACCGGCCTCACCGGCTGGGCCAGGGCGCGCGAGCTGCGCGACCGCGACGGCGTGTGGCTGCCCGACGCCGTCGAGGCAGCGAGCCTCCCCGTCGAGCCGGACAACTCGCCCGCGGCGTGGCTGACCCCCGAGCGGGTGGGCACCTTCGTCGAGCTGCACGTCGAGCAGGGCCGCAACCTCGTCGACCGGGGCGTCGCGATCGGGGTGGCGAGCGAGATCTGGCCGCACGGCCGCTACCGCTTCGACTTCGCCGGGGAGGCCAACCACGCCGGCACGACCCGGATGGAGGACCGGCGCGACCCGATGCTCACCTACGCGATGACCGCGCTGGCCGCCAACAAGCAGGCGCGGCTCGCCGGTCAGCGCGCGACCTTCGGGCGCGTCGAGGTGACTCCCAACGGCACCAACGCGGTGCCCTCGCACGTCACCTCCTGGCTCGACGCCCGCTGCTCCTCCGACGCCGCCCTGGCCGAGCTGGTCGAGGCGATCGAGAAGCAGGCGGCCGACCGCGCGGACCGCGACGGCACGTCGCTGGTCGTCACCGCGGAGTCGGTGTCCGCCGCGATCGCCTTCGACCCCGGGCTGGCCGCCTACCTCGCCGCCCTCGGCGACTGGCCGATCATCCCGACCCAGGCCGGCCACGACGCCGGCATCCTGTCGGCGGCCGGCATCCCGACAGCCATGCTCTTCGTGCGCAACCCCACCGGCGTCTCGCACTCGCCGGCCGAGCACGCCGACATGGCCGACTGCCTCGCGGGTGTCGAGGCGCTCGCAGCAGTCCTCGGAGGCCTCGCCTCGTGACGGCGTACCTCCTTGAGCGCGCCTGGGTCGACGGCGCCTTCCACGACGACGTGCTGGTCGAGATCGCGAACGGCCGGTTCGCGACGGTTGCAACGGCGACGAACCCGCAGGACCCCCGGCGGGCCGGCGAATCGGTCCGGGTCCCCGGCCTCACGATCCCCGGGCTGGCCAACTGCCACAGCCACGCCTTCCACCGCGCCCTGCGGGGGCGGACGCAGCGGGAGCGGGGGTCGTTCTGGACCTGGCGCGAGCAGATGTACGCCGTTGCCGAGCACCTCGACCCGGACCTCTGCCTCGCGCTCGCCCGCGCGACCTACCGCGAGATGGCATCGGCCGGCATCACGGGCGTGGGGGAGTTCCACTACCTCCACCACCAGCTCGACGGGACGCCGTACGCCGACCCCAACGAGATGGGGCTCGCGCTCGTCCAGGCCGCGCGCGAGGCCGGCATCCGGATCACGCTGCTCGACGCCTGCTACCTCAGCAGCGGCTTCGGCGCGCCGCCCGAGGGCGTCCAGAGGAGGTACGCCGATCGCGACGCCGCCGCGTGGGCGGACCGCGTGGCGGGTCTCGGCGGGTTCGAGAAGGTCGGCGCGGCGATCCACTCCGTCCGGGCGGTCCCGGCCGACCAGCTCGGCGAGGTCGTCGCGGCGGCGGCAGGGCGGCCGCTGCACGTGCACCTGAGCGAGCAGGTCGCCGAGAACGAGGCCTGCGCCGCGGCGTACGGCGTGACGCCCACGAGGCTGCTGCACGACCACGGCGCCCTCGGACCCGGCACCACGGCCGTCCACGCCACGCATCTCACCGGCGACGACATCCGGCTGCTCGGCGGCGCGGGGGCGCACGCCTGCTTCTGCCCGACCACCGAGCGCGACCTCGGCGACGGCATCGGGCCGAGCCGGCGCCTGCACGACGCCGGCGCCCGGCTCACCCTCGGCTCGGACAGCCACGCGGTCATCGACCTGTTCGAGGAGATGCGCGCCGTCGAGCTCGACGAGCGGCTCGCCACCCAGCGGCGCGGCCACTGGAGCGCGGCCGAGCTGCTGGCAGCAGGCACGGCCACCGGCCACGCGAGCCTCGGCTGGGCCGACGCGGGGGAGATCGCCGTCGGCGAGCGCGCCGACCTGGTCACCCTCGACGCCGCCAGCGTCCGCACGGCCGGCACGGGGCGCGACGAAGGAACGGTCGTCTTCGCGGCGACGGCCGAGGACATTACCCAGGTGATGGTCGACGGCCGGATCGTGGTGCGGCAGGGTGACCGCGAGCAGATCGCCCGCGAGCTCGACGAGGCGATCGCCCGCGTCTGGGAGAGGGTGAAGGAGTGACCAGCACCGTCATCACCGGCATCGGCGAGCTGGTGACCAACGACCCGGCTCGCGACGGGCTGCTCGGCCTGGTGCAGGACGCGGCGGTCGTCGTGGAGGGTGGTCGCATCGCCTGGGTCGGCTCCGCGGCCGACGCCCCGGACGCCGACGTCGCCGTCGACGCCGGCGGTCGCGCCGTCATCCCCGGCTTCGTCGACAGCCACAGCCACCTCGTCTTCGCGGGCGACCGGGCGGCCGAGTTCAGCGCCCGGATGACGGGCGAGCCCTACACCGCCGGCGGCATCCGCACCACGGTCGCGGCCACCCGCGACGCCACCGACGAGCAGCTGACCGGCCACGTCGCCCGGCTCGTCCGCGAGATGCTGCGCCAGGGCACCACGACGGTCGAGATCAAGAGCGGCTACGGCCTGACCGTGCGGGACGAGGCACGCAGCCTCGCGGTCGCGCGCCAGTTCACCGACGAGACGACCTTCCTGGGTGCCCACGTCGTGCCCGCCGACCTCGAGCCCGCGGCGTACGTCGACCTCGTCACCGGCCCGATGCTCGCCGCCGCCGCGCCGCACGCGCGGTGGATCGACGTCTTCTGCGAGGACGGCGCCTTCGATGTCGACCAGGCCCGGACCATCCTGGCTGCCGGCACCGACATCGGCCTGCGCGGCCGCCTCCACGCCAACCAGCTGACCTACGGCGGTGGGGTGCGCCTGGCCGCCGAGCTGGGCCTCGTCGCCGTCGACCACTGCACCTTCCTGGCCGACGCCGACGTCGACGCACTGCGCGACGCTGGCACGATCGCGACGCTGTTGCCGGGAGTGGAGTTCTCCACCCGACAGCCCTATCCCGACGCCCGCCGCCTGATCGACGCCGGCGTGCGGGTGGCGCTCGCCAGCGACTGCAACCCCGGCTCCTGCTTCACCAGCTCGGTGCCGCTGTGCATCGCCCTCGCGGTCCGGGAGATGCGGATGAGCCCGGCCGAGGCGCTGTACGCCGCCACGGCGGGCGGCGCCGCGGCGCTGGACCGCGACGACGTCGGCTCGGTCGCGCCGGGCAAGCGCGCGGACCTCGTCCTCCTCGACGCGCCGTCGTACGTCCACCTGGCCTATCGCCCCGGCGTCCCGCTGGTGGCCGGCGTGTGGCAGGGCGGGCGGCCGGTGCACCCGGCCGTCTGAGGTAGGCGACCGACCGCCGGCGGAGGCATCTGAGGTAGGTGGGCGCTGGCAGATAAGGCACCAGCCGATGTCCCGCCCTACCTCAGCGACGGAATCTCTTCTCAGCCCACCGAAGGGCACATCGAGAAGGAGAACCACACCATGTTCGCAACGGACAGCTTCCTGAACGCCGAGCTCGCCTATCGCGAGACCCGGATCCGCCGGGGCTGGGGGACGCGCCGAAGCGCCCGCCGCGCCTCGACCCGCTGAGACCGGCGATGACGAAGGCGACCGCGATGTCGGTGCGAGGGGACACAATGTCCGACGTGCCCGCACCGCGCAGCCCGGACCTCGTCGGACGCGATGCCGAGCTTCAGGAGCTGAGCTCCTGGCTCGGCATTCGTGTCCCCGCGCAGTTGCGTGCGGCCTCGGGCGACGCGACCCGGGCCGTGCTCCTGGGCGGCGACGCCGGGGTCGGCAAGACCAGGCTGCTCACCGAGCTGCGCGACGTCGCGACCGCCGACGGGTGGCTCGTGGTGGCCGGTCACTGCCTCGACCTGGCGGAGAGCTCGCTGCCCTACCTGCCCTTCTCGGAGATCCTTGGTCGCCTGATGACCGACCTGCCCGACGTCGTCGCGGAGGTGACGGAGCGTCACCCCACGCTGGTCCGCCTGCAGCCCGGACGGCGCATCCGCGGCACCGACGACCGTGACGACGACCTGTCCCTCGACCGGGGCAACATCTTCGCCGCCGTCCACGACCTGCTCGAGACGGCGGCCGCGAGCGCGTCTGTGCTCGTGGTGGTGGAGGACGCCCACTGGGCCGACCAGGCCACCCGCGACATGCTCAGCTTCCTCTTCTCGCGTCCCTTTGCCGGTCCGGTGTCGCTGGTGGTGTCCTTCCGTTCCGACGACCTCCACCGCCGCCACCCGCTCCGGCCCCAGGTCGCGGAGTGGACCCGGGTGCGCGGCGTGGAGCGGATGCAGCTGGAGCCGCTGACGCCGATCGCCGTACGCCACCTCGTCAAGGCCCTGCGGCCCGGCACGATCTCGGAGGCCGAGCTGGCGGCGATCGTCGACCGCTCCGAGGGCAACCCGTTCTTCGTGGAGGAGCTCGTCGGCGCGGCGTGGGACGGCCAGATCCCGGTCGAGCTGGCCGACGTCCTGCTGGTGCGGCTCGACCGTCTCGACGACACCACCCGCGAGGTGGTCCGGCTCGCCAGCGTGGCCGGCCGCCAGGTGTCCCACGACCTGCTGGCGGCAGTGTCCGGCCTCGACGCCTCGACGCTGGAGCGGGCCGTGCGGGCCGCGGTGGAGTCGCACGTCCTGGTCGCCGGCCGGCACGCGGCATACTCCTTCCGCCACGCGCTGCTCGGGGAGGCGGTCTACGACGACCTGCTGCCGGGGGAGCGCACTCGGCTGCACGCCGACTTCGCGGCCGCGATGAAGTCGGGGAGCGCGGTCGGCACGGCGGCCGAGCTGGCCCAGCACGCCCGCCGGGCGGGCGACCTGCCGACCGCGCTGCGCGCCGAGATCGAGGCCGGCAACGAGGCCATGGCGGTGGGTGGACCCCACGAGGCGGCCACCCACTTCCTGGATGCCCTGGAGATCGTGGGCAACCTGCGCCCGGCCCCCGAGGACATCGACCAGGCAGGCCTGGTGCGCCGGTGCGCCGAGGCCTTCATCGCCTCCGGTCGGGTGTCCAAGGCGGTCAAGGTGCTGCGCGCCCATCTCGAGGCGTTGCCCGCTGACGCGCCCGACTTGGAGCGCGGCCAGCTGCTCACCGAGATCGCGGCGGCGCTGATGCTCACCGACAGCACCGAGTCGCCCGAGAAGGTGGCAGCCGAGGCAGTGTCGCTGCTGCAGGACGCCCCGCCCAAGCACCTCGCGCGGGCGCTCGCCGTCCAGGCCCAGTGCCTGGGCCGGTGGAACGCTGACGAGGCGCGCGTGGTCGCCATGGAGGCGATGGCGCTGGCCGAGCGCCACAACCTCACCGGCCTCGTCGTCGACCTCACCACGACGCTCGCCAGTCTCGACACCGTGGAGGAGTCGGACCAGCTCGAGGCTGCCTGGGGAGCCGCCGTGGCCCGTGCCCGCGAGGCCGGGTTGATCGAGCCCGAGCTGCGGGCTCGCTACTTCCTCGCCCGGCTTCGTCACGACCGGGGCGAGCGCGCCGAGGCCATCGAGGGATACCGCCAGGTGGTGGCCCGCGCCGAGGAGACGGGCATGCCCTGGGCTCCCTACCCCGCCGAGGCGCGCGCGATGCTGGGGCTGGTCCTCGTCGACCAGGGCCGCCTCGACGAGGCCTTCGACCTCCTCGACGTGAGCGACCAGCAGCCGCCCATGGTCTTCGAGTGGCTCTACTTCGCCATCCAGATGCGGGTGTGCACACTCCATGGACGCCAGCACGGCGACTCCCTCGAGCGGCTGCGCCACTACTGGTCGGTCGACGGGCTCATCGCGATCATCGCGGGCACCGCCGAGCTCGACCGGGCCGACCACGACGGCGACCCCCACCGCGCCATGGAGGTCTACGAGCGGATCGTCGACACCCTCAGGCCGCTGTGGCACGAGTGGTTCCAGGCGCGGCTGAGGCTGGCCGCGACGGTGATCGGGGTGCACGCCAGCGCGGCCGCCCGCCAGTCCGCCGAGGAGCGCCTCGCGGCAGCACCGGTCGTCGCCCAGCTCTTCGCCGACGGCGAGCGTGTCATCGAGCGGTACGCCGACTACGAGATCGCCCAGGGCCCCGAGGCGCGGGCCTGGATGCTGGCCCGGACGGCCGAGCACCTCAGGTGGCGCTGGCTGAGCCAGCTCGACCCGCCTGCTGCCGACGACCTCCTCGCGGCCTGGCGCGAGACGGAGGCCGCGTTCGCGACCTACGGCTCGGTCCCCGAGCTGGCCCGGGTGCGCGCCCGGTATGCCGCCGTCCTGCGTGCCACGGGCGACGCCGCCGCGGCGCGGCAGATGGCAGACCTCGCCCGGCAAACCGCCCACGCCCTCGACCTCCGCCCGCTCCTCGACGAGCTCACCGCCCTCGGCTCGTCGGCGGCGCCCCGCAGTGAGGCCGTCGCGGACGCCCTCACCCCGCGCGAGTCCGAGATCCTCGCCCTGGTCGCGGAGGGCCGCACCAACGGCGAGATCGGCAAGCAGCTGTTCATCAGCACCAAGACCGTCTCCGTGCACGTCTCCAACATCCTCGGCAAGCTCGGCGCCGCCTCCCGCACCGAGGCGGCCGCGATCGCCCGGCGCCGCGGGCTCCTCTGACCGACTCGGCGCGTCTGCTCTTCGAGACACCGTCGAGTCGGCGCGTCTGCTCATCAAGACACCGTCGAGTCGGCGCATCTGCCGCAGACCAGCCGGCACTTGCGCCGACTCGACCCCTCGCGCGTGTGCAGATGCGCCGACTCGACCCCTCGCGCGTGTGCAGATGCGCCGACTCGGCAGAATGAGCGCCGATGACCGACTTCCGCTGCGCGGGCGCCAGCCGCGATGACGACGAGCCGCTCGCCGGCACCGCCCCGACCGACACCGAGCTGTGGTTCGTCGAGCACGCCGGGCCGTGGGCCGCGAAGGCGGTCGAGGAGAGCCGGCTGCCCGACCCGGTCAAGGCACACCTGGCCGGTCTCGCCGGCGTGCGCGTCCAGCTGATCCGCCGCCACGGGGGCGAGTCCGGCCCCGGCGTGCGCCTCTTCCGGGCGGTTGCGACCCGGGCCGGCTTCGACGTGACCACCGCCCACGTCCGGCACGCGGCCGACATCCCCGGCATCCAGGGCGCCGACTGGGCGGCGTACGACGGCCTGCTCTGGCTGGTCTGCACCAACGGCCGTCGCGACCGGTGCTGCGCCGAGGTGGGCCGGCCGGTCGCTGCGGCGCTCGCGGCCCGCTGGCCCGTGGAGACGTGGGAGACCACGCACCTCGGCGGGCACCGGTTCTCCGGCACGCTGCTCGCCCTGCCCGGTGGCCACACCCTCGGCCGGCTCGACCCGGAGTCGGCGGTGGAGGCATGCACGAGGATCGAGCGTGGGGGCGTGCCGCTCGAGGTGTCACGCGGCCGGGCCGGCCGGTCGCCCGAGGAGCAGGTGCGTGAGCTGCACGTCCTGGCAGGTGGTGACCCGGACGTCGACGTCGCCGCCGAGCCCGGTCCGGCTCGGCGGCAGAGCTGTGCGGACCTCAAGGAGAAGCCGACGACGCGGTTCGTCGTCCGGACCCCTTGACGTGCGTCATACAAGTCCGACGCAATGGGTACGGATCCGTATGATGCACGGCGGATCGGCCGCCGGGCGCGTACCCCGCTGAGGAGCGACACGATGACGAGGACTCCTGATGAGCCGCTGGGCGACGACGAGATGACCACGGAGGACCCCATGGGGTCCGGGGACCCGATGGGGGGCGTGGGCCTGGGTGACGCCGATGGCACGGACGCCGACGGCACGGACGGCATCGACGGCGACTCGACGGACGCCGACGGCACCGACGCCGACGGCACCGACGGAACGGACGGACTCGCGCCCTGACCGCGCTCGACCTGCTCACCGGTGACGCCCAGGTCTTCACGACGAAGATCTGGGCGTTGCACACCCACGTCCATCGCCGCGACCCCGAGGCGCTGGTGGCCCTGCTGCGGCTCGAGGACGTCGACAGGCTGCTGACCAGCAGCGCGATCCGCACGCCCGCCGTGCGGGTGGCGCGCGACGGCAACGTCCTGCCGGAGTCGTCGTACACCCGCTCGGGCAGCCTCGCCGGCAAGCCGCTCACCGGCCTCGTCGACCCCGCGCGGCTCCTCACGCTCTTCGACGATGGCGCCACCGTGGTGCTCCAGGGACTGCAGCGCTCCTGGCCGCCGCTCGCCGAGCTGGTGGCCGACCTCGAGCGCGAGCTCGGCCATCCCTGCCAGGCCAACGCCTACCTCACGCCGCCCGGCGCACAAGGCTTCGCCGTCCACTCCGACTCGCACGACGTCTTCGTCTTCCAGACTCACGGCCACAAGCTCTGGGAGGTGCACGGCGAGGACGGTGCCGAGGAGCTGCTCCTCGAGCCGGGCGTCGTGGCCTACCTGCCCACCGGCACGCCGCACGCCGCGCGCGCCCAGGAGGTTCCCTCCCTGCACGTGACCCTGGGCATCAACCAGCTCACCTGGCGGGGACTGGTCGGGCGCGTGGTGAGCGAGGCGCTGGCCGAGGTGCCCGACGCGCACCTGCCGGCCGGCTACCTCGACGATCCCCGCCTGCTCTCCGACGGCCTCGCGGGCCACCTCGACGCCGTCGTCGAGCACGTACGCCGCGTGGTCGGGGCCGACGTCGCGCGCGACCAGGTCCGCCGCTTCCTCACCAGCCGGCCGCCGCGGCTGGCGGGCGGCCTCGTCGACCGGGCCGCCCTGGCCGACGTGGCGCCGGGCACGCGGCTCGAGCGCCGGCCCGGCGTGCCGTGCGTGCTGGAGGAGGCCGGCGACCAGGTGCGGATGCTGCTCGGCGACCGCAGCCTGCTCCTCCCCGCCCGGATCCGGCCTGCCCTCGAGCAGGTCGCGGCCGCCGCGAGTCTGACTCCCGCAGAGCTGGCCCTCGACGAGCAGAGCGCGCTGGTGCTGTGCCGCAGGCTCGTCCGCGAGGGGTTGTTGCGGATTGGCTGAGTTCCGCTGCGCGGCCGCCTCACGAGAGCGCGGGGACTCCCTGGCCGGAACCGCGTCGACCGTGCGCCGCTTCCTGCTGCTGGAGCATCCCGGCCCCTGGGGCGTCTACGCGCTGCACGAGGCCCGCCTCCCCGACGGGCTCGGCGACCGGCTCATCCGCGACTCGCACGCAGCCGGCGTCCGGGTGCTGCTGATCCGCCGCCCCGGCCGCACGCCCGCCGGGCCGACGCGCGTCTTCGCCGCGCACACCGCGGGCGAGCAGCCCTGGGTCGAGACGGCCCTCCTCGATGACGTCCGCGAGGTGGCCGACCTCGACCTTGCGGCCTTGGGCAGGGACCAGTCGCTCGGGCTCGACGTGCATCCGGACCCGGTGCTCGCCGTGTGCACCCACGGACGCCACGACGCCTGCTGCGCCGAGCGCGGCCGCCCGGTCGTGCTCGCGCTCGCGGCTGCCGGCCACGATGTGTGGGAGGTCTCCCACATCGGCGGCGACCGCTTCGCCGGCAACGCCCTCGTCCTGCCGCACGGGCTCTACTACGGCGGCCTCGACGCCGACTCCGGCCTCGAGCTCGCCCGCGCGACCGCCGAGGGCCGGCTCCTCCTGGAGCACCTGCGCGGACGCTCCTCGCTCCCGATGCCGGTGCAGGCCGCCGAGATCGCGCTGCGGCGCCACCTCGGGGAGCACCGGGTCGGAGCGGTCTGCTTCCGCGGCGCCACCCGCCGGGACGACGTGGTCACGGCCCGCTTCGACATCGACGGCCTGGAGCACGTCGTACGCGTGACGACCCGGCACGAGGACCCCCAGCAGCTGACCTGCCGCCTCGACCAGACGTCGCCGGTGCCGTCGTTCGAGACCGACGTGCTGTCCTAGACCTACCGCGAAATTCCGGCGACGGGTCTCCCGACGGGATGCGACGATCTCCTGTTGTGACCTGGCGTGACCGGCTCCGCGCGATGCGGATGGACCTGACCCCCGTGCGCGAGTCCCGCGACTTCCGGCTGCTGTTGTCCGCGGGCACCATCTACTACCTCGGCGCGATGGTGGCCTACGTCGCCGTGCCGTTCCAGGTCTACGACCTCACCGGCTCCAACTTCCAGGTCGGCGCCATCGGCCTGGTCGAGCTCGTCCCGCTCGTCGTCTTCGGCCTCTACGGCGGCGCGCTCGCCGACCACGTCGACCGCCGGCGGCTCCTCGTCGTGACCGGCCTCGCGCAGGCCGCGGTCGTGGCCGTGCTCGCGGTCAACTCGTTCCGCGACGAGCCGTCGCTGGTGCTCATCTACGTGATGGCCGGTCTCTACGCCGCGACGTCGTCGATGCAGCGCCCCTCCCGCGAGGCGCTGGAGCCGCGCACCGTGCGGCACGACCAGATCGCCGCGGCCAACGCGCTGTCCAGCTTCGGCATGCAGGTCGGGGTGCTCGTCGGGCCCGCCGTCGGTGGCCTGCTGATCGCGTCGGTCGGCACGGCCTGGTGCTACGTCGTCGACGTGGTCGCGCTGGCCCTGGCCTGCCTGCTCTTCGTCGCGATGCGGCCCTACCCGCACCGCGGCGAGACGACGCCGCCGTCGCTGCGCGGCATCGTCGAGGGGATGAGGTACGCCGTGGGGCGCCGGGACCTGCTCGGCACCTACGTCGTCGACCTCGCCGCGATGTTCCTGGCGATCCCGGTGGTGCTCTTCCCGGCCCTCGCCGAGGACGTCTTCACGGCGCCGCACCTGCTGGGACTGCTCTACACCGCCGAGACCATCGGCGCGATCGCGGCGACCGTGTTCAGCGGCTGGATCTCGCGCGTCCACCACCACGGCCGCGCGATCGTGATCGCTGCGGCGACCTACGGTGCCTGCATCGCGCTCGCCGGCCTGGCGCCCAGCATCTGGGTGGTGGCGCTGTTCCTGGCGCTGGCGGGCGCGGCGGACATGGTGTCGGCGACCTTCCGCTCGACGGTGTGGAACCAGACCATCCCCGAGCACATGCGCGGGCGGCTGGCCGGCATCGAGATGCTGTCCTACTCGCTGGGGCCGCTGGGTGGCCAGGTGCGCGCCGGGTTCGTCGCCGACGCCTGGTCGGTCCGGGGCTCCATCGCCAGTGGCGGTGCGGCCTGCGTCGTTGGCGTACTCCTCACCGCCGCGGCGCTGCGCGACTTCTGGTCCTACGACGACAGGACCGACGAGCACGCGGCGGCCGAGCGTGCGGCCCGGGCCGCAGCCGCCTCGGAGCAGCGCGCCCCCATCTAGGCATCCCGCGCACCCGCGTCGCTCTTCCCGAGCCGGGCGAGCATCTCCTCGGCGGAGCGCAGCGCCTCGACGGCCTCGGTCGCCTCGTCCCGAGCCGCGGCGATCGCCTGCTCCTTCAGGGCGGCCGCCTGCTGCGCGGCGCCGTGGGCCGCATCCCGCTGGGCCGTCGCGGCGTCGATCGCCGCCTGGTCACCGCTCGCGGCGGCGGCGTCGAGCTGCAGCTGCGCCACCTCGGCGCGCACGCTCGCAGCGTCGGCGTCCGCCGCGGCGACCTCCGCGCGGGCCAGCGCAGCCCGCGCCTCCGCGGCCTCCTGCTCGACCGCCACCTGTGCCTCGGCCATGGCCTCCCAGCGCCGGGGAACGCCGGGCCCCTCGCCATCCCGGTGGACTCCGCCGCCGCCCCGGTCGGCGTCGCCGTGCCGGCCGTGCTCGCCGTCGGTCGCGACGTGGAGGTCGCCACCCGGTGTGCCGCTCGATGAGGCCCCCGACGGGGTCCCTGTCGAGGCGTCGGGGGCCTGCGCGTCGGACTCGTCCCGGCCCGGATGGTCGCGGGCCGGCTTGTCCGGGCGCCGCTCGTCGCTGACGGGCTGCTCCCGGGCCGGTCTCTCCGGGGGCTGACCGGGGTGCGAGGTGTCCGACGTGTGGGCGGGGAAGAAGACCCCGAGCAGGTCGGGGTCGACCAGCCCGCCGTGCTGGGCCAGCGCATACCGCCAGTCGGTCTCGGCAGTGGCGAACCGGGAGCGGACCTTCTCCAGGATGTCCCAGCAGGTTTCGAAGGCCTGCCACTTCGCCTTCAGCTCGGGTGTGTCCTCCGTGCGCTCGGTGGGGTGTGGCGGCCAGACGGCCCACTCCGCGCGCTGGAGACCTGCGCCCGCGGCGACGTGCTGGATCTGGGCGAAGCCGTCCTTGACGTCCTGGAGGTCCTTGGCCAGCTCCGCCGCGGCGGTGGCCAGTGCCGTGAACCCGGCGGCCCAGGCGCCGGCGTCGGCGGCCTGCCGGGAGGCCTGCGCACGGAACGCCTGGCCGGCCACGCCCTCCCAGTGGGTGGCGCTGATCGTGGACCCTTCGCGGAGCGCCTCGTGGAGAGTGGCGAGCCGCTCCCCGGTCTTCGCCAGGCTGCTGGCGAACGCGCGCACGTCGCCCGGCTCGGCGTACGGGCCGAAGTCGGTGGGAACGGGGTGCCAGGTCATCGATCCACGTCCTCGGCCGGGACCACGCCGACGGCGTGGAGGACCTGCCCGAGGACGCCCTGCTCGACGTGGCTCTCGACGGCGATGACGTCGGCGAGGAAGTCGTCGAGGCAGCCGGCCAGGTCGAGGCCGTTCTGGCGCAGCGTGATGACCGCGCCGAGCATGTGCTGGAGGTCGTCGGCCGCCAGCTGCATCGGCCGGCCGCTGGGCAGCTCCACGGCGGTCCAGCGGTCGAGTCCCTCGGCCGCGTCCTCGACGTCGCGTGCGACTCGGGAGACGTCCGGATAGCTGATTCGTAGTGTCATGCCGGAACTTCTGCCGCATCCTCGACCCGGCGAAACGGGGGCCTCCGCTGCCTGTGGACAACCACCCCGGTTGGTCTCCTACGGCGGGTCCCGACACAATGGCGGTCCACAGAGCCGTACGCCGACGAGGGGAGCCTGCGTGGACACCGAGAGCCGCCCGGTGCTGGCCGGACTGGTGGCCCTGGTCGCCGTCGCGGTCGTGGTGGGCCTGGTGGGGGGCTTCGCGGCGCTCGTGGGCACCCAGGCCCTCGGGATCGACGGCGACGCCATCGAGGTCGCGGACACCGAGCCGGCGGCCACCGGCACCATGTACCTCCCCGAGCCCTCCGAGACCTCGAGCCCCACCGGCCCGCAGGTCACCCTGGTGCCCGGCGAGGAGTCGAGCGACCCGGCCGGCGCCTCGAGCAGCGAGCCGGAGTCGCCGACCGAGGAGGCGAAGCCGAGGAAGGCGATCTCGCTCTCCGCAGCCCAGCTGACCGTGAGCGCGATGCAGCAGATCGACCTGACCGGCACCTACGTCGGGGGCGAGGGCGCCATCCTGCAGGTGCAGCGCCTGGAGTCCGGCGTGTGGACCGACTTCCCGGTCACCGCCTCGGTGAGCGACGAGACGTTCTCCACCTACGTGCAGACCAGCCAGCCCGGGGTCAACAGGTTCCGCGTCATCGACACCGACACCAAGCGGGTCTCCAACCCGGTGAACGTCACCGTCGGCTGAGGGCGCCGGCTCAGGGGACCCAGTCGAAGGTGTCCGGGTGCGGGCCCATCCGCCGGGACGGGCCCTGGTCGAGCGCGTCGACCGCGGACATCTGCTCGGGCGTGAGCTCGAAGTCGAAGACCTCGAAGTTCTGCTGGATCCGGGAGGGGGTCGTCGACTTGGGGAAGACGATGTCGCCGCGCTGGATCGCCCAGCGCAGGGCGACCTGGGCCGGCGTACGGCCGACGAGCGAGGCGATCTCGCCCATCACGTCGTCGTCTCCGACCTTGCCCTGCGCCAGCGGCGACCAGGCCTCGGTGGCGATGCCGTGGCCGGCATTGGCGACCCGCACATCCTCGTTGGCGAAGAACGGGTGCACCTCCACCTGGTTCACGACCGGGACCACGCCGGTCTCCTCGATGATCCGGTCGAGGTGGGCCGGCTGGAAGTTGGAGACGCCGATCGACCGCGTCAGGCCGGCTTCGCGGAGGTCGACGAGTGCGCGCCACGTCGAGACGAAGTCGCCGTCGTACTGCGTCGGCAGCGGCCAGTGGATGAGGAACAGGTCGACCTGCTCGAGGCCGAGCAGCTTGAGCGACTCGTCGAGGGAGCGCTTGGCCTCGTCGGGCTGGTGGAAGCCGTTGTTGAGCTTGGTCGTCACGTAGACCTCGTCACGGGCGAGGCCGGCGTCGCGGATGGCCTGGCCGACTCCCTCCTCGTTGCCGTACATCTGGGCCGTGTCGATGTGGCGGTAGCCGATCTCCAGGGCCTTGCCGACGACGTCGGCGGTCTGGCCCGCCGGCACCTGCCAGGTGCCGAAGCCGAGCTGCGGGATGGTCGTGCCGTCATGGAGGGTGATGTTCGGAACGCTCATGGCCTCGACCCTAGCGAGGGCCAGGTCGTAGACGGACCGGCACAACGGCCCGCAACTCCCGTGGACCCGGCGAGAGCGCCGGGCCCACGAGGGTTGTGCCGGTTGGTGTGCGAGTCAGCCGAGCTGCTCGGCGACCAGCTCGCCGAAGCGGGCATGCCCCTCGGCGGTCAGGTGCAGCCGGTCCGGAAGGTAGGGAAGCTCCCAGTCCGCGGCACTCACGTAGCGCACCCCGTGGGCGCCCGACAGGGCGGCGAGCAGGTGGTCGACGCGGGGTACGGCGCTGCGCCGGGCAGGCGCGGGTGCGGGCCCGACGACCACCACCTCCTGGCCCAGGCCGGCGAGCGCGCGCATCAGCCGCAGGAAGCCCACGGTGATCGCCGCCGTCGACCGGTCGTGGTCGTTGAGGCCGCCCTCGACCACGACGAGGTCCGCGTCCGCGACCACGCGCCTCGCCCTCGCGGCGTACGAGCGATCCCCGCAGGGGCTGGCCGTGCGGCTGAACCCGGAGCCGGAGAAGCCGGCGACGTGGACCTCGCCCGGCAGTCGCGTGGGCCAGGAGGCGGACAGGTCCCGCAGGCCCAGGCCGACCGACCACGAGTCGCCGATGACGACGACCCGCCGGCCGGAGCCGGTGACGAGGGCCGCCCGCCGGTCGGCGTCGGCCGCGTGGCGGGCGCAGCGGCTCTGCTCCGCTGCACGGGCCCGGGAGAGGTGGGCGGTGCCGAGCTGCACGAGCACGGAGACGACCAGCAACGCCACCACCACGGAGGCCGTCGTGGATCGGTGTCCCCATCGCCAGGTCACAGTCACGCGCCCATGGTCCGTGCGATCCGCGCCGCCCGCAGGAGAATCGGGCAAGCGTCATCGATCTGTGCCACGATCGCCCGGTACGACGATCACCGGGGGAGATCATGCGTGGTTCATTCGTGCTCGGACTGGCCTGTGCCACCGTGCTGGGGCTCGGCTCCGCTGCCCGGGCAGACACCTGGGAGCGCGACGACGCGGCCCGCGACGTGAGGTGGGCCAGCAGCAACGACCCGATGGGTTCGGATGCGCCGCCCCTGACTGGTGGGGTCCGGAACACGGTCGGTGACATCAGGCAGGTGCGCTATACCTACGGTCACGATCGCCTCAGGCTCGTGATGGAGCTGCGTCGGCTGGTGCCCCACGACCGCATGCCGCAGTACGAGCTCTCGATCCTCAGGCCGGACGGGAAGAGTCACACGGGGTACTTCCGCTACGCCGACGGCGAGCTCATCGAGGGGTGGTGGGGCCCGCGGTCGGCGACGGCCACCGAGTGTGGCTCCCGAGTCGTCGAACGGGAGACCTCGCGCACGCTCCTCATCGTGGTGCCCGCCGAGTGCTTCTCCGTGCCGCGACGCGTCCGGGTGGACGCGATCGTGCCGCACGAGGCGCCGCTCGGGACTCCCGACCCCGGGTCCCGGATCTTCTGGGACGGGGCCAACAGGGACGGTGACGAGTTCGCCCGCCGGCATGTGTGGAGCCCCTGGCTCGAGCGGGGCTGACCGCGCCCTCACTAGGGTCGGCGCCATGACGCCTGACGAGCTGCTCCGCGCGTACGACGAGCACCTGCGCGAGGAGGGCGAGCTGCACAACGCCCTGTCGGCCGAGCGGCACGGCCCGGTGCTGTGGGCGGAGTTCCCCTGGGGCGGGTTCGTGACCTACCGCGACCTCGGCGGCCTCGAGGGCGCCGCGCTCGACGGGCTGATCGCCGGGACCGTTGCCCACTTCCGTGACGACACCGGCCTCGACCGTTTCGAGTGGAAGACGCGCGGTCACGATGCCCCCGCCGACCTGGGGGAGCGGCTCGTCTCGGCCGGGCTGGTCGCCGAGGAGGTCGAGACCGTGATGATCGGCGAGGCCGCGGCCCTCGCGACGGCGGTCGAGGTGCCCGGCGTAGTGGTACGTCGCGCCGGCGAGGGTGGCGTCCTGCGCGAGGACCTCTCCCGGATGCTCGCCATGCAGGACGAGGTCTTCGGGCGAGGCCGCGGACCGGGCGTCGACGACGCCCTCGACGAGCTGGCCGACGGCAACGCGGAGTACTGGCTCGCCGAGGTCGAGGGCGAGGTCGTCTCCGCCGGCCGGCTCAACGTCGTACCCGGCACCGGCTTCGCCGGGATCTGGGGCGGCTCGACGCTGCCCGGGTGGCGCGGCCGAGGGATCTACCGGGCCCTGGTCGCCGCCCGCGCGGCCTCCGCCCTCGAGCGCGGCGTGCGCTGGATCCACTCCGACTGCACCGCCATGTCCCGGCCGATCCTGGAGCGGTCGGGGCTCCTCGCCGTCACCACCACCACGCCGTACGTCTGGACCCGCTGACCTCCCGCCGCCCGAGAATGCGGCGGCGAGCGGGAACATCATCCCGCCGGCCTGCGTTGGAGCCCATGAACAGAGTTGAGTCGATCCGGCTCAACTGTCTTGCCTGACGGCTCTCCGCCCGGCAGGATGGCCCCACACACCACAAGCATCTGGAGGTAACCCCCATGGCTCGAGCGGTCGGCATCGACCTCGGCACGACCAACTCCGTCGTCGCCGTCCTGGAAGGCGGCGAGCCCACCGTCATCGCCAACGCAGAGGGCGCCCGCACCACCCCGTCGGTGGTCGCGTTCGCCAAGTCCGGCGAGGTCCTCGTCGGTGAGGTCGCCAAGCGGCAGGCCGTCACCAACGTCGACCGCACGATCCGGTCCGTCAAGCGCCACATGGGCGAGGACTGGAAGGTGCAGATCGACGACAAGACCTTCACCGCGCAGCAGATCAGCGCGTTCGTCCTGCAGAAGCTCAAGCGCGACGCCGAGGCCTACCTCGGCGAGCCGGTGACCGACGCGGTCATCACCGTCCCGGCCTACTTCTCCGACGCGCAGCGCCAGGCCACCAAGGAGGCCGGCGAGATCGCTGGCCTGAAGGTCCAGCGCATCGTCAACGAGCCGACCGCGGCCGCGCTGGCCTACGGCCTCGACAAGGGCGAGGACCAGATCATCCTGGTCTTCGACCTCGGTGGCGGCACCTTCGACGTGTCCCTCCTGGAGATCGGCGAGGGCGTCGTCGAGGTGAAGGCGACCAGCGGTGACAACCACCTCGGTGGCGATGACTGGGACAACCGGATCGTCGAGTGGATGATCAAGAAGTTCAAGGACAACAACGCCGTCGACCTCGGTGCCGACAAGATCGCCAAGCAGCGCCTCCAGGAGGCCGCGGAGAAGGCGAAGATCGAGCTGTCCTCGAGCTCCGAGACCACCATCCACCTGCCCTACATCACGCACGGCGAGAGCGGCCCGCTGCACTTCGAGGAGAAGCTCACCCGCGCGGACTTCCAGCGGATGACGTCCGACCTGCTCGACCGCACGCGCGAGCCGTTCAAGCAGGTGCTCAAGGACGCCGGCATCGCGCTCGGCGACATCAAGCACGTGGTGCTCGTCGGTGGCTCGACCCGCATGCCCGCAGTGACCGACCTGGTCAAGGAGCTGCTCGGCGGCAAGGAGCCCAACAAGGGTGTCAACCCCGACGAGGTCGTCGCCGTCGGTGCTGCCCTGCAGGCCGGCGTGCTCAAGGGCGAGGTCAAGGACGTCCTGCTGCTCGACGTCACCCCGCTGAGCCTGGGGATCGAGACCAAGGGCGGTGTCTTCACCACCCTGATCGAGCGCAACACCACGATCCCGACCAAGCGCAGCGAGATCTTCACGACCGCCGACGACAACCAGCCGTCGGTCGAGATCAAGGTCGCCCAGGGCGAGCGCGCCATCTGGTCGGAGAACCAGCCGCTCGGCAACTTCGAGCTCACCGGCCTCCCGCCCGCGCCCCGCGGCGTACCGAAGATCGAGGTCACCTTCGACATCGACGCCAACGGCATCGTCCACGTCTCCGCCAAGGACCAGGCGTCCGGCCGTGAGCAGTCGATGACCATCTCTGGTGGCAGCGCGCTGTCGAAGGACGAGATCGACCGCATGGTCAGGGAGGCGGAGCAGTACGCCGAGGAGGACGCCAAGCGTCGCGAGGCCGTCGAGGTCCGCAACCAGGCCGACAGCCTCGTCTACACCACCGAGAAGTTCCTCACCGACAACGACGAGAAGCTCCCCGAGGACGTCAAGACCGAGGTCAAGGCCGACGTCGAGTCCCTCAAGGAGCTGCTCGCCAAGGAGGACTCCTCGGCCGAGGACCTCAAGGCCGCGGTCACCAAGCTCGGCGAGTCCAGCCAGAAGATGGGCGCCGCCATGTACGCCGCCGCGGAGGCCGACCAGGCCGCTGCCGGCGGCACGGGTGAGGCGACGGGCCAGGCCGACGACGACGTCGTCGACGCCGAGTTCGTGGACGAGCCGAACACCGGCACCGAGGGTGAGACCAAGTGACCGACCCGACCGACCCGGTCGAGCCGACCGCTGGCGTCCAGACCGACGGCCAGCTCCCCGAGGAGACGACCCCCGACCAGGGGTCGTCTCCCTCGGGGGAGGCCCGGGCGGAGGCCGGCTCCGGCGGGCCGAGCGAAGCCGAGACTGTCGAGGCCGATCCGCTCGCCGACGCGCAGCGGGCGCTTGCCGACCGCACGGCCGACCTGCAGCGGCTCCAGGCCGAATACGTCAACTACAAGCGGCGCGTCGACCGCGATCGCGAGCTGGTGCGCGAGAACGCCACGTTCGCGGTGCTCAGCCCGATCATCGAGGTGCTCGACACCATCGACCGGGCCCGTGAGCACGGCGAGCTCGAGGGGGGCTTCAAGGCTGTCGCCGAGCAGCTCGAGCGCATCGTCGCAGGCCTGGGCCTGACCAGGTTCGGTCAGCCGGGCGACGCCTTCGACCCGACGGTGCACGAGGCGCTGAGCCACATCGGCACCGACCCGGAGGTCACGGTCACGACCTGCCAGCACATCGCCAAGGCGGGCTACAAGATCGGCGACCGCGTGGTCCGAGCCGCCCAGGTGCTGGTGGTGGACCCCGCCGAGCCGGAGTCCGCTGGGTCGGAGACCGCCCAGCCGGAGCCTGCCGAGGCGGAGACCGCTGGGCCGGAGTCCACTGGTTGAGCTGCATCCGGGTCGGGACCGATCACCTGAGCGAAGGGAGGTGCGCGCATGGCTGAGAACGACGGCTTCCGCAACGACTGGGCGACCAAGGACTTCTACAAGGTCCTCGGCGTGGGCAAGGACGCCACGACCGCCGAGATCAAGAAGGCCTACCGCAAGCTGGCGCGCGCCAACCACCCCGACTCCAACCCGGGGGACAACGCCAAGCACGACACCTTCAAGGCGGTCGCCGAGGCCTACGACGTCCTCGGCGACCCCGCGAAGCGCAAGAAGTACGACGAGTTCCGCCAGCTGCAGGCCACTGGCGGGCTCGGCGGGTTCGGCGGTGGGTTCGGCGGTGGCCAGGGTGGCGGCTTCGGCGGCGGGGCGTTCAACCTCGACGACCTGCTCCGCGAGCGCGCGGGCGCAGGCGGAGGCTTCGGCGACATGTTCGGGGACCTCTTCGGCGGCACCGGCGCCACCCGACGTACGCAGTCCCGGCCCACGAAGGGCGCCGACGTCGAGACAACGGCGACCATCGGCTTCACCGAGGCCCTCGAGGGCGTCACGGTGTCGCTGCGCCTGACGTCCGACGCGCCGTGCCACACCTGCAACGGCACGGGCGGCAAACCCGGCACCAAGCCGCACATCTGTACGACGTGCGACGGCGCGGGCTTCGTGGTTGCCAGCGTGGGCGGCGCGTTCTCGATGAACGAGACCTGCCCGGCATGCGGCGGTCGCCAGCTGGTGTACGACGAGGCGTGCCCGACCTGCCACGGCAGCGGGCGCGGCCAGTCGACCCGGTCGATCCAGGCCCGCATCCCCGCGGGCGTGAAGAACGGGCAGCGCATCCGCCTGCGCGGCAAGGGCGCCCCCGGGGAGCACGGCGGCCCGCCGGGCGATCTCTACGTCACCGTCAAGGTGTCCGGCCACCGGATCTTCGGCCGCAAGGGCGACAACCTCACCCTCGACGTGCCGATCTCCTTCGACGAGGCGGCGCTGGGCGCGGAGATCAAGATCCCGACCCTGTCGGGCGCCCCGGTCACGCTGAAGATCCCCGCCGGCACGCCCAACGGGCGCACGTTCCGGCTGCGCGGCAAGGGGGCCCGCCGCGCCGACGGCACGACGGGCGACCTGCTGGCCACGGTGCACGTGCAGGTCCCGGCCACGCTCGACCCTGCGGCGCGGGAGGCCGTCGAGGCCTACCGCGCGGCCCGGGCGGACAAGCCCCTGCGCACCGGGCTCTTCGAGGCGTCCTGATGGCGGACCGGCAGCCCTTCGGCGCACCGTCCCCGGACGCGGCGGTCTACGTCATCAGCGTGGCCGCCGAGCTGACCGGCCTGCACCCGCAGACGCTGCGGGCCTACGAGCGGATGGGCCTGATCACGCCCGGCCGCACGGGTGGCGGGGGCCGGCGCTACTCCCACCGCGACCTCGAGCGGCTGCGCGAGATCGCCGACCTGACGGCCTCCGGCGTCGGCGTCGAGGGGGTGCGCCGGATCCTCGAGCTCGACAACCAGGTCGAGGCCCTGCGCGCACGCAACGGCGAGCTCGCCGCCCAGCTCGAGGCGACCCGCGAGGCCCTGCGCCAGGCGCTGGCCAGCCCCGGCAGCCAGCCGCCAAACAAGCTGCCGGTGCTGCGGTCGCCGCTCCCCGGCCAGTCCGTCGTGGTGTGGCGGCGCGGCAGCTGACCGCCGCTGAGAGGTCGCCGGGCTGGCTGATGTGGTGCGCCCCGAGGAGACCCGCCCAAGCGTGAACGGCGTCACCCCGACGCAGTGGTGACAGTGAGTTACACACCGCGCTACCTTCTCTGCCGGGACCCGTCACGAGCTGCCGGACGGACCACCCTCGGCTCCGGGGAGCAGCAGGTCGACGGCCACGCGTCGGGCGTCGTGAGAACAGGTGGTGAGTGCGACGCTCGACGATGTGCTCGCCCGGCTGCGCCACGTGGACTGGTGGTTGCAGGACCTGGACACGCGTGGCGAGTGGATCGCCTTCGCGTCGATCCCGCTCTTCACCGCCGTCATCGGCTGGCTGATCAACTGGACCGGCCTGGTCATGCTCTTCGCACCGATCAGGTTCCATGGCGTGAAGATCCCCGGCATGCGCGAGATCGGCTCGATCCTGCCCCGCAAGGTGCAGGAGGTGCCCGGCGTCCTCCAGGGCGGACTCGGCTGGCAGGGCATCATCCCCGCCCGCGCGGCCAAGATGGGCTCGATCGCCGTCGACAAGGCGATCGCCAAGCTGGGCACGCCGCGCGAGTTCTACCAGCAGCTCGAGCCCGACACGATCGGCGAGCACATCGTCACCATGTTCGCGCCCGACATCCCCGGCATCGTCGACGACGTCATGCGGCGTACGAACCCGGCGTTCTGGCGCGACCTGCCGCAGCCGGCGAAGGCCACGATCACCCGTCGGGTGCAGAGCCAGCTGCCGTCGGTGGTCAAGACGGTCACGGACGAGATCGGCACCCACATCGATCAGCTGCTCGACCCCAAGATCATGGTGATCGAGCACTTCCGGAAGAACCCCGAGCTGGTGGTCAGGGTGTTCAAGGACATCGGCGAGCGCGAGCTCCGCCTGATGGTCCACTTCGGGTTCGTCTTCGGCCTGCTGCTCGGCATCCCCGTGGCGTTCGCCGACCACTGGTTCCACCAGTGGTGGCTGCTGCCCGTGCTCGGCGTCGTGGTCGGCTGGACCACCAACCTGCTCGGCATGTGGCTGATCTTCGAGCCCGCCGAGCCCACGCGCTACTTCGGCATCCGCTGCCACGGCCTGTTCCTCCGCCGCCAGGACCAGGCGGCCGAGGTCTACGCCAGGATCATCGCCGACGACGTCATCACCCTCGAACGCATCGGCGACTTCCTCGTCGACGGGCCGAGCGGCGACCGGACCCGCCAGCTGCTGATGACCGCGCTCAGCCCCGCCATCGACCGGGCCGCCGGCTTCGCACGCGGCGCCGCCCGGGTCGCCCTCGGCGGCCGCGGCTACGACGCGATCAAGTCGGGCTTCGCCGACGAGGCCGTGGGCCGCACCCTGACCCCGTTCCGGGACGCGGAGTTCAGCCGGCGCCAGTCCGACAGGATCCGCACCCTGATCGCCATCCGCACCAAGGAGCTGCCCCCCGCAGACTTCGTCGAGATGATGCGGTCGGCATTCAAGGAGGACGAGTGGATGCTCTACGCTCACGGCGCGATCATGGGAGCCGCGGGCGGCTTCCTGCACCTGTGGATCTTCGGAGTGGGTGGCGGATGAGCAGCACCGAGTACGACGAGGCGCAGCGCTCGCGGGACCGCAGCTCCGGCCACGACCTGCCCGAGCTGGCTGGCATCGACGCCGTGCCCGGCCTGGTCCGCATCGGCGTGACCTCCTGGGTCAACACCACCTCGTGGGGCCTGCGCTCCTCCGCCCGGCTCGCGGGCCGGGTCGCGAAGGCGGCGGCGAGCCCCGACGAGGCCCGCGCCCTCGCGAAGGACGTGACCGACACCGGCAAGATCGTCGCCTCGCTGGCGCGGTCCGTCGCGTCGGGGTCGCCGCTGCCGGCCGCCCTCACCCGTGCCGGCGGGCAGCTGGTGGAGGTCGGGTCCGGCTCCGGGCCGATGGAGCCGGAGCCGGTCGAGGCCACGGTCGTGCGCGGCCCCTTCGATGGCCCGCGCACGCTCACGCTGCGCGAGAAGGGTGCCGAGCTGCTCGAGCGCAGCCGCGACGTGTGGAACACCGACACCGCCCACCCCGCCCACGACCGGATCCTCGGCGAGCTCGCCCCCGACGAGGCCCGCGTGCTGCTGCTCCTGCTCACGGGCGGCCCGCAGCCGAGCGTCGACGTGCGCACCGGCGGCCCGCTGGGCATGGTCAGCTCCGAGCTGGTGGCTCCCGGCCTCACGATGATCGGGGCCCGGTCCGGCTGCCGCTACCTCGACCAGGTGCCGTCGTACCTCAACAACCTGTTCCGCCTGGGCCTGATCTGGTTCTCGCGCGAGCAGCTGCGCGATCCCCTGGAGTACCAGGTCGTCGAGGCGCAGCCGGAGGTGATCGCGGCGATGCACTCGGTGAAGTTCCCCAAGGTCGTGCGCCGGTCGATCCACCTGACGCCGTTCGGTGAGGACTTCTGCCGCACCTGTTTCCTCGACGAGGACGACGCGGCGGTCGGCCTGCCCGAGCACCTGGCCCCGCCCCAGGGCCAGGAGGCCGGCGACCCACTCCCGCGCGGATGAGGGGCTTGGGCCCGGTGGGCGGCCTGCTGGTCGCGGGCACCACCTCGGATGCTGGCAAGAGCGTCGTGACGACCGGCCTGTGCCGGGCGTTCGCGCGCCGCGGCCTGCGCGTCGCGCCGTACAAGGCGCAGAACATGTCGAACAACTCCATGGTCTGCGTCGGCGCCGACGGGGTCGGCGCCGAGATCGGGCGCGCGCAGTGGGTGCAGGCCCTGGCCGCGCGCGCCGTGCCCGAGCCGGCGATGAACCCCGTGCTGCTCAAGCCCGGCGGCGACCGGCGCAGCCACGTCGTGGTGATGGGGCAGCCGGCCGGCACGATCGACTCGAAGGACTTCGTGGGCGGGCGCACCCACCTGCGGGACGCGGCGTGGGCGGCGTTCGACGACCTGCGGAGCAGGTACGACGTGGTGGTGGCCGAGGGGGCCGGCAGCCCGGCCGAGATCAACCTGCGTGCCGGCGACTACGTCAACATGGGCCTGGCGCGGCACGCGTCGCTGCCGGCGGTCGTGGTCGGCGACATCGACCGCGGCGGGGTCTTCGCCGCCATGCTGGGCACCGTGGCGCTGCTCTCGCCCGAGGACCAGGCACTGGTGGCGGGGTTCGTGGTCAACAAGTTCCGCGGCGACCTCGAGCTGCTGCGGCCGGGGCTCTCGACCCTGGAGACCCTCACCGGGCGGCCGGTCTACGGCGTGCTGCCCTGGCACCCCGACCTGTGGCTGGACTCCGAGGACGCGCTCGACCTGGAGGGCCGGCGGTCTGCTGCCTCGGGAGCGCCGTTCCGGGTCGCGGTGGTGCGGCTGCCGCGGATCTCCAACTTCACCGACGTCGATGCGCTCGGGATCGAGCCGGGCGTGGACGTCGTCTTCGCCTCCGACGCGCGGTCGCTCGCCGACGCCGACCTGGTGGTGCTGCCCGGCACGCGGGCGACCCTCGCCGACCTCGCCTGGCTGCGGTCGCGCGGGCTCGACCGCGCGGTGCTCGAGCACGCCGCCCTCGGGCGACCGGTGCTCGGGATCTGCGGCGGCTTCCAGATGCTGGGGCGGCTGGTGTCCGACCCGGCCGGCGTCGAGGGCGCGCCGGGTGCCACGGCAGAGGGGCTCGGGCTGCTGGACGTGACCACCACCTTCGAGCCGTCGAAGGTGCTGCGGGTGCCGTCCGGTACGGCGCTGGGGGTGGGGGCGTCGGGATACGAGATCCACCACGGCCGGATCGCGGTCTCCTCGGGTGAGCGCTTCCTCGGCGGTGCCCGCTCGGGTGCCGTCTTCGGCACGATGTGGCACGGCAGCCTCGAGGGCGACGCGCTGCGCCGGGCCTTCCTGCGGGAGGCCGCGGCGGCCGCGGGCGCGGCGTACACGCCGTCGGGGGTGAGCTTCGCCGCGCTGCGCGAGCGGCGCCTGGACCTGTTGGGAGACCTGGTGGAGGAGCACCTCGACGTGGACGCGCTGCTGTCGCTGATGACGGCGGGCGTGCCGGCCGGCCTGCCGGTGCTGGCTCCGGGGGCCGCGCCGTGACCGTGCTGCTGCTCGGCGGGACGGCCGAGGCGCGCGAGCTGGCGGTGCTGCTGGCCGATGCGGGCGTCGACTTCGTGTCCTCCCTCGCCGGCCGGGTGGCCGAGCCGCGGCTGCCGGTCGGGCCGGTGCGGATCGGCGGCTTCGGGGGAGTGCCGGGGCTGGAGTCCTGGCTGCGCTCGTCGGGCTGCACCGCGGTCGTGGACGCGACGCACCCCTTCGCCGAGGGGATGTCGCGCAACGCCGTGGCCGCCTGTGCCTCACTCGGCCTGCCCCTGCTGCGGCTGGAGCGACCGGGCTGGTCGTCGGCACCAGGAGCTGACGGGTGGCACTGGGTCGACTCGCACGCGGAGGCCGCGCTTGCTGCGGCGTCGTTGGGCTCGCGGCCCTTCCTGACCGTCGGGCGGCAGGCGCTCGCGTCGTTCGTCGGGCCGCTGGCCTCGGCCGCCGCGCTGGTGCGGGTGGTGGACGCGCCGCTCCTGTCGCTCCCGCCCTCGTGGACGCTGCTGACCTCGCGCGGGCCCTACGACCTCGAGGGCGAGCTCGCGCTGATGCGCAGCCACGCCGCCGACGTCGTCGTCACCAAGGACTCTGGTGGCTCCTACACGTGGCCCAAGATGGCCGCCGCCGACTCGCTCGGCGTGCCCGTCGTGGTCGTGCGGCGGGGGGCCGGCGGGTCCGGGGTGGCGGCGGTCAGCGATCCCGCTGCGGCCGCTGCCTGGGTCACCTCCCTGTGACGAGCGGGCGCATCTGCACACGCGGAAGGTGCCGAGTCGGCTGGTCTGCTCACGTGGAGGGCGCTGAGTCGGCTGGTCTGCTCACGTGGGGGTGCTGAGTCGGCTGGTCTGCACCCTCGCCTTCGGCAGATGCGCCGACTCGGCAGGACCGAAGCGTGCAGATGCGCCGACTCGGCGGGACCGAAGCGTGCAGATGCGCCGACTCGGCGGGTCAGGAGTGTGCAGATGCGCCGACTCGGCGGGTCAGGAGTGTGCAGATGCGCCGACTCGGCGGGCGGCGAGGGCGGCGAGGACGACCGCGGCGAGGCCGACCCGGCGGGAGAGTCGCACCGCGCGGTCGATGTCGGCGGCGGCCGGCGGGCGGCCGTCGCCCATCACGACCCGGTGCTCCACGCCGTAGGGGTAGGGGGTCAGGCCGCCGAGGCAGAGCCCCAGCGCCCCGGCGTACGACGCCTCCGCGACGCCGGCGTTGGGGCTCGGGTGGTGCCGGGCGTCCCGGCGCCACGCCGCGAGGGCGTCGACCGGGCGGCCGCCGACCGTCGGCGCCAGGGCGGCGGCGAGCGCCCCGGTGGCCCGGCTGCCGGGGAGGTTGAGCAGGTCGTCGAGCCGCGCGCTGGCCCAGCCGAAGGAGCGGTAGCGCTGGCTGCGGTGGCCGACCATCGCGTCGAGCGTGTTGGCGGCGCGGTAGCCGAGCAGGCCCGGCATCCCGGCGACCGCCCCGAGGACGAGGGGGGCGACGACGGCGTCGGAGGTGTTCTCGGCGACCGACTCCACGACCGCCCGGGCGACCTCCGACTCGTCGAGCTGCGCCGTGTCCCGACCGACCAAGTGGGTCAGACGCCGGCGTGCGGCCGGCAGGTCGCCGGCCGCGAGCAGGCCGTGCACGGCCGTCGCCTCACGGCCGAGCGTCGTACCTCCCAGCACCGCCCACGTCGCCCCCGCAGTCGCCGCGACGTGCAGCACCGGGCGGCCGCGAGTCGCCCGCTCGGCAAGCAGACCGACGGCGACGGCGCCCCCGGTGAGGACGGCGGAGTGGGTGACGCCACGGGAGCGGGAGTCGGCCCAGGTGTGGCGTTCGAGCGCAGCGGCCAGCCGGCCGAACGCGGCGACCGGGTGGCCGCGACGCGGGTCGCCCACGGCCCGGTCGAGCGCGTGGCCGAGGACGATCCCGAGCGCCCGGGTGGCGCTCATGCCGCGGCCCCGGCCCGGTAGCGTGCGGGCCCATGAGGACCCTGGTCACCGGCGGCGTGCGGTCGGGGAAGTCGACCCACGCCGAGGGCCTGCTGGCTGGCCGGGCCGACGTCACCTACGTCGCGCCGGGACCGCTGCGCGACGACGCCGACTGGGCCGAGCGGGTGGCCGCCCACCGGGCACGCCGGCCGGAGAGCTGGACGACCGAGGAGACCGCCGACGTCGCGGGCGTGCTCGCCGAGGCCGACGGCGACGTGCTGGTCGACTGCCTCGGCACCTGGCTGACCGCGGTGTGCGACGAGCTGGGCTGGCAGCGCGGCGACCTCGCCGACGCCGTCGGTGAGCGCGCGGACGAGCTGGCGGCAGCCGTGCGGCAGGCGCGCGGCGACGTGGTGCTGGTGACCAACGAGGTGGGCATGGGCATCGTGCCTAACCACCGCAGCGGGCGGGTCTTCCGCGACCTGCTCGGCACCGTCAACCAGCGCGTGGCGGCGGCCTGCGACGACGTGGTGCTGGTGGTCGCGGGGCGCGCACTCCACCTCTGACGCCCTCACGCCACCGCCACCAGCAGCAGGGCGAGCGAGACCTCGATCGAGGCGCCCATGACGTCGCCGTTCACGCCGCCGAGCCGCCGGTGCGCCCGGCGCGCCAGGGCGGTCACGGCGAGGGCGGCGAGCAGCACCCCGGCCGCGCCGCGCCACCAGGGCAGGCCGGCCAGGTGCGCGCCCCCGGCCAGCGCCGCGCCGGCCACGACGAGGAGCAGTGCCACGGCCGCAGGGCCCAGGCTGCCGGCGTACGCCGCGCCGAGGCCGCCCGGCGTCGCCGCCACCGAGCCTCGGGCGCACGCGGCGGCGTGGCCCCACCTGGACAGGCACACCGCGAGGACGGCGAGCAGCGGGTGGACGGTGGCGAGCGCGGTCGCCTGCACGCCGAGCACGACGACCAGGGCGGCGGCGCCCGCGGGCCCGACGTCGCCCGACTTCATCACCGCGAGCGAGCGCGCGCGGTCGTAGGAGGCCGTCAGCCCGTCGGCCGTGTCGGCGAGCCCGTCGAGGTGGAACGCGCGGCTGCCCAGGGCGAGCGCGCCGACGGCGACGAACCCCAGCGCCAGCGACGTGATGCCGATCTGTCGCCCGCCTGCCAGCACTCCCGTGACAAGGAGAGCGAGCGGGAGCACGGCCACCGGCCCCAGCACGACCGACCGGGCGGCGACCCGAGGGTCGACGCGGCCGGGGGGTGGGCAGGGCATCGCGGTCAGGGTCCCGACCGCGAGCCGCCAGCCGTCCCGGGTCACCCCGGCACGGGGCCGGGGAGCAGGTCGGCCAGCAGGGCCGTGTCGCGCAGCAGCGCGACCGACGAGCGCACGACCGGGACCGCAGCGACCGCGCCCGAGCCCTCGCCGAGCCGCATGCCCAGGTCGAGGAGCGGCTCCAGGCCGAGCTTGGCCAGCGCCAGCGTCTGGGCCGGCTCCGTCGACCGGTGGCCGGCGGCGAACCACGCCGCAGCACCCGGCGCCAGCCGCTCCGCCACCAGGGCGCAGGCGACGGACATCAGGCCGTCGAGCAGGACCGGGATGCCCCCGCCCGCCGCCGTGAGGAGGAAGCCGGCCGTCGCCGCGAGGTCGGCGCTGCCGAGCGCCGCCAGGGTGGCCACCGGGTCGTGGAGTCGGTCGGCCGTGCGGGCCAGGGCCGCGTCGAGCACGGCGGTCTTGCGGGCCAGCCCCTCCGCGTCGACGCCCGTCCCGGTCCCGACCACCTCGCAGGCGGGCAGGCCGAGGGTGGCCGCGATCAGCGCGGCGGCGGGCGTGGTGTTGCCGATGCCCATGTCGCCGGTCAGCAGCAGGTCGGCGCCCAAGGCGATCTCCTCCTGCGCCACCGCCGCGCCGGCCGCCAGGGCCTGCCGGACCTCCGCCTCGCTCAGGGCGTCCTCGAGGTGGATCGCCCCGCTCCCGCGGCACACCTTGTGGGCGCGCACGTCATCGGGGAGGCCCTCGAGGTCGTCGTCGACCCCGAGGTCCAGGACCCGTACGTGCACGCCGTGCGCGCCCGCGAGGGCGGAGACCGCAGCCCGGCCGGCCGCGAAGGTGCGCACCATCAGCGGCGTGATCTCGGGGCCGAAGGCGGAGACGCCGTGGTGGGCGACGCCGTGGTCGCCGGCGAAGATCACCAGCCGCACGTTGCCGAGCGGCCGCGGCGGGACCTCGCCCTGGCACGCGGCGACCCAGACGCCCAGCTCGCCGAGCCGGCCGAGTGCTCCGGGAGGGGTGGCGAGCCCGGCCAGGCGGGCGGCCGCGGCGTCGCGGACGTCGGCCGACGGGGGCGCGACGGGTCTCGACTCCGCCCGACCAACCGAGGCTCGATCAACCGAGGGCGTCACAGGCTCGCCGCCAGGGCCTGCCGGTCCGCTACCTGTACGGCGCGGCGCCAGGAGCGGTCGACGAGGCCGGTCAGCACGAGGGCGATCCCACCCCACAGGGCCGCCAGCACCAGCAGCGAGGCCCGGCGGAACTCCCAGAGCGTGTCCGCGGGGAAGTCGCCGGCCCCCTCGAAGCCGGGGAGGGCGACTGCGGCGGTGACCACGACGGCGAGGTAGCCGACCGCGGCGGCCGCGCACGCGGCGTACCCGCCGTGGCTGCCGACCAGCCGCCTGCCGAGCGCGACGGCACCGACCGCGGCGACCACGGACAAGGCCGTGAAGCCGAAGAAGGCGGCGGTGCGCCCGTCGATCGTGGTGGGGTCGCCGACGGCGGGCGGGGTGGAGGGGTACTTCAGGAACGGCACCAGCGCGAAGCTGACGAACCCGAGCGCGCAGACGAGCGCCGTGCTGCCGGCCGGGCGGAGCGAGCCGAGGCGGCCGAGCGCCGCGGCGGAGAGGAGGCCGGCGAGGCCGCCGAGGACCAGCCCGATCGCGACCGTGCCGGTGGCGAGGCCGATGGTCGACTGGACCTCACGGGAGACCGCCTCCGCCCCGGCGGACTCGTCGTGGCTGTGCGCGTGGCCGTCGCCCTCGTGCGCGGCGGCGGACTCCTCCACGGCGATGGCAGCATCGACGGGGGGCTCGCCGACGGTGTAGGCGACACCGAAGGCCAGCAACCCGGCGACGAGCCCTGCCAGCAGCCCGTGGACGAGGAAGCTGCGGGCCCCCACCTCAGTGGCAGGGGTAGCCGAGGAGGTGCCGCGCGTCGTGCACGAACTCGTGCACGGCCGTGCCGGCGAAGACCGAGACCGCACCCTGCTCGCTGCCCACGAAGAACAGCACGGCGACGGCCGCGAGGACGGCGAAGAGCAGCCAGGGCGCGAGCTCGCGCCAGGCGATGACGGGGGTTGCGCCGCCGACGGAGAGGGGGGCAGCGGGAACGGCGAGTGCCATGGGTTCCTCCTGCGGGATTCGTGCGTCCCGATAGATGTGGATGGACTCCAGGGCCTTCGGGTCTGACTCCACCGCAGAAGCGATGTCACAGTAGCGCGACTGTGCCGGACTCTCACCGGCTTCCTCCGGCCTGGGTGGCGTCACCCTAGCGGCATCGCGGAGAGCGCGTCGAGGAGGGCGTCCGTCGACCGCTCGTCGCGCACCGCGATCCGGATCCAGCTGCCGTCCAGCCCGGGGAACGTGTCGCACCTGCGCACCGCGAATCCCTTGTCCTGCAGGGCTTCGTGGACACCGGCCCCCGGTCGCGCGAGGACGAAGGCGGTGGTGCTGGGGACGTGGTGTACGCCGAGCGCGGCGAGGCCGCCGTGCAGGTGCTCTCGCCAGCGGCGCATCGTCTCGACGCGCCTGCGGGCCTCCTCCCGCGCCTCGGCGGTGGCGGTCGCTCGCATGGCGGCGATCGCCGGGGTGGAGACCGACCAGGGGGTCTGCGTCCGCCTGAGCGCCTCGACGGTGTCCGGCTCGCCCAGGACGTAGCCGGCGCGCAGGCCGGGGACGGCCCAGAGCTTGGTGAGGCTGCGGACGACCAGGAGGCCCTCGTGCCGCCCGCCCGCCAGGCTGGCGGCGTCGTCGTCGCAGAACGCCTCGTCGACGACGACGAGCCTCCCTTCCCTCCGCAACCCCAGCAGCGCGTCGACCGGGTGCAGCACGCCGGTCGGGTTCGTCGGGTTGCCGACGACCACGAGGTCGGCGTCGTCCGGGACGCTCGCCGGGTCGAGGGCGAACGGCGGCTCGAGGACCACGTGGCGCGGCTGGCGGCCGGCCTCCTGGAGGGCGACGTCGGGCTCGGTGAACTGGGGGTGGACGACGACGGGCGCGCGCCACGCTCGCAGGCGGGCGACTAGGCCGAAGGCCTCGGCGGCGCCGGCGGTGGCCAGCACGTCGCTCGTGTCCCTGCCATGGCGAGCGGCGATCGCGGCCTCGGCGGGGGCGGGGTCGGGATAGGCGGCCAGCTCGTCGATCGCCCGGTGCAGCGCGAGGTCGAGCCACGGCGGCCGCGGCGCGTCGTACACGTTGACCGCGAAGTCGGCGCGGCCCTCCCCGAGCTCACGGTCGCCGTGGTGGCGGAGGTCGGGCTCGGGTCGCCGGCTGCTATATGACGGATCGCGACCCGGACGCCGGGCCGAGGTCTCGTGGGCGGCCGCCGCGGCGAGGAAGCGGGCGGCGAGGTGCGGGTGGCCGGCCCAGTGGACGTGGAGGTACGACGCGTGGAGGGTGGCCGTCGCGACGCCGGCCGCGGCCCGGTCGTCGCCGAGCAGCCAGGCGGGGTCGCCGCCGGGCTCGGCGAGGAGGTGGGTGCGGTGGAACTCGTGCCCGGTCACCCGTTCCCCGGCGCGGGAGAGCAGGTCGTCGCCCGGGGCGGTGGCGGTGCGGTAGGCCAGGGTCAGGCGCGGGGCCCAGCCGGCGTCGGCGTCGAGCGCGCCGACCATCGGCGCGGGTGGTCCTTCGCGGCCCTGCACGGTGCGGCACAGGTAGAGCAGGCCCGCGCACTCGGCGACCGTCGGGAGGCCGGCGGCGATGGCCTCGCGGAGCTCGCGCCGCAGCCGCTCGTTGGCGGCCAGGTCCTCCGTGTGCACCTCGGGGAAGCCGCCGCCGAGGTAGAGCCCCGTCGTGCCCTCGGGCAGCCGCTCGTCGCGCAGCGGGTCGAGCTCGACGACCTCCGCGCCGGCGGCGCGCAGCAGCTCCTCGGTCTCGGCGTACCGGAACGTGAAGGCCCGCCCGCCGGCGACCGCGATCCTGGGCCGACTCCCCTGCCGGGGTAGTCCGTGACGAGCGGACGCACCAGCGACCCCGGAGAGGGTCCGTCCGTCACGGACTATCCCGGGGGACCAGGGGGTGCCGGGGAGGTCGGGGGCGGAGCGAGCGAGGCGTACGACGGCGTCGAGGTCGACGTGCTCGGCGACCCGGGCCGCGAGCCGGTCGAGGGCGCGGCCGGCGTCGTCGCGCTCCGCGGCGGGGACCAGCCCGAGGTGGCGCGAGGGCGCCTCGATCCCGTCGTCGCGGTGGAGCACGCCGAGCACCGGGACGTCGTCGGCGAGGGACGCGACCACCTCGGCGGCGTGCCGGGGGGAGCCGGCCTTGTTGAGGACCACCCCCACGACGTCGACCCCGGGCCGCCAGGTGCGCAGCCCGTGCACGACCGCGGCGACCGACCGCGAGGCGTGGGAGATGTCGACGACCAGCACGACCGGCGACCTCGTCACCTCCGCCACGTGGGCCGTCGAGGCGAAGCCGTCGGCGCCCAGCTGGCCGTCGTACAGGCCCATCACGCCCTCGATGACCGCCAGCCCCGCGCCCTGCGCGCCGTGCAGCAGCAGGGGGACGAGCCGCTCCTCGCCGACGAGGTGGGGGTCGAGGTTGCGGCCGGGGCGGCCGGTGGCGAGGGCGTGGTAGCCCGGGTCGATGTAGTCGGGGCCGACCTTGTGGCCGCTCACGACGTGGCCGGCGCGGCGGAGCGCGGCCATCAGGCCGGTCGCGACCGTGGTCTTGCCGTGGCCGGAGGCGGGCGCCGCGACGACGAGCCGGGGGAGGGCGGTCACGGGGTCTCGACTTGGCTCGACCGACCGGGGCGACTCACCACTCGATGCCCTTCTGGCCCTTCTGGCCGGCGTCCATCGGGTGCTTGACCTTGGTCATGTGGGTGACCAGGTCGGCGGACTCGACGAGCCGCTCGTCGGCGTCGCGGCCGGTGATCACGACGTGCTGGTGGCCGGGCCGGTCGCGCAGCGTGGCGACCACGTCGTCGACGTCGACCCAGCCCCACTTCATCGGGTAGGTGAACTCGTCGAGCAGGTAGAGGTCGTGCGTCCCGGCAGCGAGCCGGCGCTTGATCTCCGCCCAGCCCTCGGCCGCGGCGGCGGCGTGGTCGTCCTCGCTGCCGCCCTTGCGCGACCACGACCAGCCCGAGCCCATCTTGTGCCACGACACCGGCCCGCCCTCGCCGGTCTCCGCGTGCAGCTCGCCGAGCCGCTCCAGCACGGTCTGCTCGCCGATGCGCCACTTCGCGGACTTCACGAACTGGAAGACCCCGATGTCGAAGCCCTGGTTCCACCCGCGCAGCGCGAGCCCGAACGCCGCCGTCGACTTCCCCTTGCCCTCGCCGGTGTGCACCATCACCAGCGGCTGGTTGCGGCGCTGGCGGGTGGTGAGGCCGTCGTCGGGGACGGTGGTCGGCTGGCCCTGGGGCATCAGGCTGCTCCTTCTCGTGCGGTGCGTACGGCGTGGGTGAGGGCGGCGGCGCTGACCTGCCCGATGGCGGTGTGCTCGGCCTGCAGGTGGTCGGCGAGCGTGGCAGCGAGTCCCATCCGGAACCGGCCGTCCTCGCAGTCGACGACCAGGCTGCTCACGCCCTGCCCGGCCAGGTGCTCGGCGGCCTGTCGCGACCGCGCCACCGCCTCGGAGCCGTGGGTCGCGCGACCGTCGGTGACGACGACGAGCAGCGGCCGCCGTCGAGGGTCGCGCAGCCGCTCGCGCCGCAGCACGTCGGCCGCCTCGAGCAGCCCTTCGGCCAGCGGCGTGCGACCGCCGGCGGGGAGGTCGTCGAGGCGCCGGGCGGCGATCTCGACCGAGTGGGTCGGCGGTAGCGCGAGGTCGGCGGCGGCGCCGCGGAACGTCACCAGGCCGACCTTGTCGCGGCGCTGGTAGGCGTCGAGCAGCAGGCTGAGGATCGCGGTCTTGACCTGCTCCATCCGCTTCCGGGCGGCCATCGAGCCGCTCGCGTCGACGCAGAAGAGCACCAGGTTGGACTCCCGCCCCTCGCGGGTCGCCAGTCGCAGGTCCTGCTCCGCGAACCGCACCGGCCCGCTCGTCCGGCCGCGCGCGTGCTGGTGGGGGGCGGCGGCGCGCAGGGTCTCGAGGAGGTGGATCGAGCCGCCAGGCCCCTGGGACTTGCGCGCGCCCACGCGGCGCCCCGTCTCGGTCACGGCGCGGCTGCGGCGGCCCGACTCCCCCGCGCCGGTGCCGGCCACGGTGAAGAGACGGGGGCGGTACGGCGCGCCGGCGGCGACCGGCGTACCTGCACTGGGCTGGTCGGCGGGTGCCTGGTCTCGTGACGGGCCTTGACGGCCCTTCTCGACCACCGGCGCGTCGGGGCTGCCCTCTTCGGCTGACGAGCCCTCGGAGGAGTCGGAGTCGGTCGGCTCCCCGCCGCCCGGCCCGTCCGGATCGGGCTCCGGGTCGGTCGGCGGCTCGGGGTCGTCGTCGCCCAGCACCTGGTCGAGCAGCTCCTCGTCGAGGCCGGGCGCGTCGAACGGATTGCGGCGCCGGCGGTGCGGCAGCGCGAGCCGGGCGGCGACCCGGATGTCGTCGCGGGTCACGGATGTGCGGCCGCACCACGCCGCGTGCGCGACGGCGGCCCGGGCGGTGACGAGGTCGGCGCGGAGGCCGTCGACGTCGAAGGCGGCACACAGCTCGGCGATGGTGAGCAGCGAGTCGTCGGACAGCTCGACCTCGCCGACGAGCTTGCGGGCGCCCGCGATCCGGTCGGTCAGCGCGCGCTCCGGCTCGGCGTACGACGCGGCGAAGGCCTCCGGCGACGCGTCGAACGCCATCCGCCGCCGCACCACCTCGGCGCGGAGCGCGGGGTCGCGCGGCGCGGCCACCTCGACGGTGAGGCCGAAGCGGTCGAGCAGCTGGGGGCGGAGCTCGCCCTCCTCGGGGTTCATGGTGCCGACGAGCACGAAGCGCGCGGCGTGCTCGACGGAGACGCCGTCGCGCTCGACCGTCGAGCGGCCCATCGCGGCGGCGTCGAGCAGCAGGTCGACGAGGTGGTCGTGGAGGAGGTTGACCTCATCGACGTAGAGGATCCCGCGGTGGGCGCGGGCGAGGAGCCCGGGCTCATACTCCGCGACGCCGTCGCTCAGCGCCCGCGACAGGTGCAGCGAGCCGAGCACGCGGTCCTCGGTGGCGCCGACCGGCAGCTCGACGAGCCGCACCGGGCGGGTCTCGATGGCGGCATCGAGCGGCCAGTCGCCGTCGGGCGAGGTCTCGCCGGGCCGGCTCGCGAACCGGTCGCCTGCCACCACGTCGATCGGCGGCAGCACGCCGGCGAGCGCACGGACCATCGTGGACTTGGCCGTGCCCTTCTCGCCGCGCACGAGCACGCCGCCGACCTCGGGCGAGATCGTGGTGAGGACGAGGGCCAGCGCCATGTCGTCGGAGCTGACGACCGCTGAGAAGGGGTAGTGCGTTGGCATGGGGGCTCCCGCTCTCGTCTGCCATCGGGTGGCGCGAGGCCGGTCTTCGGACTTCCCGGACCGTCCTGGCTGGACGTCTCGGGTCACCGCAGCGGGCCCTGTGCCGGACTCTCACCGGCTTCCCAGATTCTCCCCACGTGGGGGCACCTCGCACCTGTTCGCGCGCCACCCTAGGGCACGGCCCCGTCAACGGTCGCCACTACCCTCGGGCGCCATGACCACCGCAGCCGCCCGCGTGACCGTCGTCGGGATCGGCGCCGACGGCTGGGCCGGCCTCGCGCCGCGGTCGCAGCAGCTCGTCACCGCAGCCGCAGCTGTCGTGGGCGGCGCGCGCCACCTCGCTCTCCTGCCCCCGGTCGACGGGCAGGCCCGGCTGCCGCTGCCGTCACCGCTGCGGTCGGGGTTGCGGCCGCTGCTGGAGGAGCACGCCGCGCACGGCGGCGTCGTCGTGCTCGCGAGCGGCGACCCGCTGGTGAGCGGCATCGCGTCGACGCTCCTCGAGCTCGGCGTCGCCGTGGCCGTCGAGCCGGCGGTGTCGTCGGTGGCCCTGGCCCGCGCCCGCATGGGCTGGCCGGCCGAGACGGTCACGGTGCTCTCGCTCGTCGGCCGGCCGGTGGCCAGGCTGGCCCGGCTGCTGGCTCCGGGCCGGCGGGTGCTGGTGCTGTCGGCGGACGGCTCGACCCCGGCTGCGGTCGCCGGCCTGCTCGTCGAAGCCGGCTACGGCGACTCGGAGCTGTCGGTCCTCTCCGACCTCGGTGCCGAGACGGAGTCACGGGTCGACTCCACCGCGGCCGGGTGGTCGGGCCAGGCGCCTTCCCTCAACGTCGTCGCCCTGTCGATGGCCGGCCCCGTCGTCGGGTCACTGACCGGAGGGCTGCCCGACGACGCCTTCGAGCACGACGGCCAGCTGACCCGGCGCGACGTCCGCGCCTCCGCCCTCGCGCGGCTCGCGCCCCAGCCCGGCCAGCTGCTCTGGGACGTGGGCGCCGGCGCCGGCTCGATCGGGATCGAGTGGTCCCGGGCCGACGCCGCCTGCCGCGCCGTCGCCGTGGAGGCCGACCCCGAGCGCGCGGCCCGGATCGCGCGCAACGCCGAGCGCCTCGGCGTACCCGACCTCCAAGTCCTGCACGGACGAGCCCCCGACGCGCTTGCCGGGCTGGCGGCGCCCGACGCCGTCTTCGTCGGCGGCGGCGCGACCCGCGACGGCGTGGTCGACGCGTGCCTCGCGGCACTGCGTCCCGGGGGCCGGCTCGTCGTGCACGGCGTGACGCTGGAGACCGAGGCGCTGCTGGCGCGGCTGCACGCCGAGCACGGGGGCGAGCTGACCCGGATCTCGGTCGAGACGGTCGCGCCGATCGGCTCCTTCCGCGGCTGGACGCCCGCGCGGGCGGTCACCCAGTGGAGCCTCGTGCTGGGGTGAGTTCTGTGCGCCTCAAGCGGGTGAGTGCAGCCAGGGGTCCTTGAGGTCGAAGTAGCGGACCTCGCCGACGCTGAGGGCATCCATCTGGTCCATGATCTCCTTCATCTCCGGGGGCATCTCCTTCTGCTCGCCCTCGCGGGCCTCCTCCTCGGAGGTGAAGTAGATCGCCATGGTCCACTCGCCGTCCTCGTGGTTGCAGGAGACGCTGCCGAGGATGTCGGGGCGGAACTCCTGCCAGTCGGTCGGGTCGCTGTTCATCAGCTCGCGGGCGCGCTCGGGGTCGCTCACCTTCCCCTGCATCACCTGCACGAAGCCTGCCGCGTCCGGATCGCCGGCCAGGTCGACGTCGACATCGGTGCTGTTGCGGAACTCCGGCTCGGCCGTGAAGCACGCGGCCATCTGCTCCCACCAGGCTCCCTGCTCGGGGCGGTCGCTGCTGCGCTGCGCCGCCTCCTCGGACTCGAACCTGGCGAGCGCGATGAAGGTGCCGTCGTCCGTCACGCCGGCCGTGCTGCCCAGCCATCCCTCGGCCGTGGAGGAGAGGTCCGTGACCCACCTCTCGAGCTGCGCGCGGGCCTGCGCGGGGTCGCTCACGGGGCCTTGAAAAACCTGTACGAACATGTCGTCCTCCCTGAGGTTGTCACCGCTGTGGAGTGTCGACCCGAGTCGACCTCTCGACGCTACTCCCGTCAGCGCGCTCGTGGGCGGCCTTCAGTCCACCGCTCGCGGTGCAGCACGCTGTCTAGGGGCGAGCGGTGCCGCCAGCCGAAGCGCTCCAGGTCCGGTGTGTCCGGCAGCCCCGCGACGGTGCCGACGCAGAGCCAGGCCACCGGCCGGACGTGAGGCGGCATGCCCACCAGGTCACCGACGAACTCCTCCCGGTAGAAGCTGACCCAGCCCACGCCCAGGCCCTCCGCGGTGGCGGCCAGCCAGAGGTTCTGGATGGCCAGGCACACCGAGTACAGCCCGGCGTCGGCGATCGCGTGCCGGCCGAGCACGTGCGGGCCGCCGCGCTGCGGGTCGTAGCCGACCACGATGCCGAGCCCGGACTCCCGGATGCCCTCGATCCGGATCCGGCCGAAGGTCTCGGCGCGCTCCCCGTCCAGGCTGGCGGCGAAGACCTCCCGCTCTCGCGCGACGTGCGCAGCGAAGGCGTCCAGGGTGGCCGGGTCGCGGACGAGCACGAAGTCCCACGGCTGTGACATCCCCACGCTCGGGGCCGCGTGCGCCGCGGAGAGCACGCGGGTGAGCAGCTCGTCGGGGACCGGGTCGCCGGTGAACTCCGCCCGGGTGTCGCGACGGCGGTTGACTGCCTCGTAGAGGTCCATCACCGGTCTCCCGGGCGCTCCCGGTCGGCGGTGTAGAGCCACGACTCGCCCCCGTCCCGGGCCAGGGCGCGGCCGACCAGGATCACCGCCGCCTGTCTCAGCCCGGCGGCCTCGACGGCGTCCGCGATGTCGGCGAGCGTGCCGTGCAGCACCAGCTCCTCGGGCTGGCTGGCGCGGTGCACCACGACGACCGGGCAGTCGGCGCCGTAGTCGCCGACCAGCTCCTCGGCCAGCGCCCGGATCCGGGTGATCGCCAGGTGGAGGACGAGGGTCGCCCGCGTCGCGGCGAAGGCGGCCAGTGACTCTGAGTCGGGCATCGCCGTCGAGCGGGCCTGCGTGCGCGTCAGCACGACGCTCTGGGCCACCAGCGGGACGGTGAGCTCGCGGCCGGCGAGGGCCGCCGCGGCGGCGTACGCCGGGACGCCGGGCGTGACGTCCCACGCCACCCCGGCCTCGTCGAGCCGTCGGGTCTGCTCGGCGAGGGCGGAGTAGAGCGACGGGTCGCCGGAGGTGAGGCGCACGACGTCGAGCCCGGCGCGCGCGGCCCCGACCAGCTCGGCCGTGATGGCGTCGAGGTCGAGCCGCTGGGTGTCGACCAGCCGCGCGTCGGGGCGGCAGTGGGAGAGGACCGCCTCGTCGAGGTAGGTGCCGGGATAAAGGACCACGTCCGCGGCGGCCAGCATCGACGCGGCGCGCAGCGTGAGCAGGTCGGCCGCGCCCGGGCCGGCGCCGACGAAGTGCACGGTCACCGCACGAACCTCGGCGTCCACACCCGCCCGCGCGTGACACGTGTGCCGGAGGCGCCGACGATCAGCAGGCACTTCATGTCGACCGAGTCGGCGTCGAGCTCGGCGAGGGTCGTCACCGTCAGCGACTCCTCGGCGCGGCCGACGTCCCGGCCGACGACGACAGGGGTGTCGGCGGAGCGGTGCTCCAGCATGATCTTCTGCAGCTCGGCGACCTGCGTCGTCCTCGAGCGCGACCGCGGGTTGTAGACCGCCAGCACCAGGTCGGCCTCGGCGATCGCGCGCAGCCGCGCCTCGACGACGGGCCACGGCTTCAGCCGGTCCGACAGGGACACCACCGCGAAGTCCGCGCCCACCGGCGCGCCCGCTCGCGCCGCCACGGCCTGCACGGCCGAGAGTCCGGGCACGACACGGATCGGGACGGCGCCGTACGCCGGGTCCTCGGCCGCCTCGAAGACCGCGCTCGCCATCCCGAAGACCCCCGCGTCGCCCCCCGACACGACCGCGACCCGCTCCCCGGCGAGGGCCAGGTCGAGGGCGGCCCGCGCGCGGTCGACCTCGACGGTGTTGCCGCTGGGGTGGCGGGTCAGGCCCTCGCGCTGCGGGACGCGCGCGACGTACGGCGCGTAGCCGACGACATGGTCGACCGACTGCAGCGCCTCGGCTGCCTCGGGCGTGAGCCAGGCGTCCGGGCCCGGGCCGAGGCCGACGACGAGGAGCTCGGCGGGCCGGCCGGGCGATCGAGCGGAGTCGAGATCCCGGCGGCGCTCCTCGACAACCGCGGTCTCGACTTCGCTCGACAGGCCGGGGGCGCTCGACAGGCCGGGGGCGCTCGACCGGCCGGGTGATCGAGCAGAGTCGAGATCCCGGCGGCCGCCGGGGTCGTCGACGAGCGAGTCGCCGGGCACGATGATGAGCGAGAAGTACGGCACCGACGCCGGATCGACGTCGACCACCCGCATCCAGCGCTCGGCGGGCATGGAGGCGCGCTCGACGTACATCGCGTGCTCGAGCCGGCCGGCCTGGCGAAGCGCCTCGACGACGCCGGGAAAGCGGCGGCCGAGCTTCATGATGATCGCGCCGTCGGTGTCGGCGAGACGGCGGGCGAGCTCGGGGACGGGCAGCGTGCCGGGCAGCACCGTGAGCACGTCGGTCTGGCGGACCAGCGGCGAGTGCAGCACCGCGGTGGCGGCGGCGAAGGCCGGGACGCCCGGCACGACCTCGGTCGGGAAGAGCGGGGCGAGCCGGTCGTGGAGGTACATGAACGAGCCGTAGAAGAGCGGGTCGCCCTCGGCGAGCACGACGACCGTCCGGCCGGCCTCCAGGTGGCCGGAGAGCCGCGAGGCGCAGGACTCGTAGAACTCCGCCATCGCGCCCGCGTAGCCGCCGGGATGGTCGGTCCTCCCGGTGGTCACGGGGTAGACCAGCTCCTCCTCGACCGCCGACTCCGGGATCAGCGAGGCCGCGATCCGGCGGGCATTGGACTGCTTGCCGACGCCGGAGTGGAAGGCGATCACGTCGGCCGACCCGATCAGCCGGGCGGCCTTGAGGGTGATCAGCTCGGGGTCGCCGGGCCCCAGCCCCACGCCGTACAACCGTCCGGCAGTCCCGCTCACAGCTCCACCTCCCGCGCCAGCGCGTTGAGCGCGGAGGCCGCGATGGCCGACCCGCCGCGGCGTCCACGGACGGTGAGGTAGGGGATGCCGAGGTCGGCTGCGACGAGGGCGTCCTTCGACTCGGCAGCGCCGACGAACCCGACCGGCACGCCCACGATCACCGCCGGGCGCGGCGCCCCGTCGTGCAGCATCTCGAGGAGGTGGAAGAGCGCGGTGGGGGCGTTGCCGATGGCGACGACGGATCCCCCGAGCCGGTCCTCCAGGAGCGAGAGCGCCGCGGCCGAGCGGGTGGTGCCCCAGTCCCTTGCGAGCCCGGCCGCCCGCGGATCACGCAGGGCACAGAGCACGTCGTTGTCCTTGGGCAGCCGCGCCCGGGTGACGCCGCTGGCGACCATGTGCGCGTCGGTGATGATCGGCGCGCCGGCCTCCAGCGCCGCGCGGGCGGCCGAGACGAGATCGGGGTGGATGACGAGGTCGTCGACGAGGTCGGTCTGGCCGGTGCCGTGCACCATCCGCACGGCCACCTTCTCGGCGTCGGCGGGCAGGTGCGCGAAGCTCGCCTCCCGCCGGATCGTCGCGAACGACTCGACGTAGATCGCGGTGCCGTCGTCGACGTAGTCGTAGCGGCGGCTCGGGCGCGCGGGTGTGCTCATCCTCAGCTCCTCGGGGTTCTCGCCCCTGGTCGGCGGACGTCACGCGCGAGTGTCTGGCTGCGGGCTCCCCGCCTCGGGAGGCCCTTCACAGTGGCGGAACCGCCCCGGACTGGCACCGGGTTCCTCTGCCACGCGACGGCGCCACCCTAGTCGTGCGCCGCCTCGAGGGGGACCAGCAGGCTCCGCCACGGGGTGACGACGAGCCGCCCGCGCGCCGGCAGGGTCGCCCGCAGGGCGGGCGTGAGGAGACCGTCCGGCACGGCGAGGTGGGTGATGTGCGGGGCGACCTGGCCGTACGCCGGGGGCGCGGCGCGGACGAGCGTCCTCTCGTCCCGCTCGTGCTGCTCGGGGGTGGCGGGCAGCTCGTCGACGTGCCACGGCGCCCCCGGGCCGTCGCCGCGGACGGTCAGGAAGGCGCGGGCCAGCCCGACCAGCCGGCCGGCGGCCTCGTCGAGCGGGACCACCGGACCCCAGGCCCTCGTCCCGACCCTCAGCTGGGCCTCCGTGTCGCTCACCGCCACCAGGCCCAGGTCCAGGGTCCGGTCGAGCAGGTCACCCCGGCCGTCGTCGAGCACGAAGAGGAAGCGTCCCGGCAGCCCGGCGAGCGACGGGCGGGCGCAGAGGCCCTCGTCGAGCGCGCGGGCGACCGGGCGGAGGTCGGCGCGCCCGCCGGTGATGCCCGTCAGCGGCGAGACCATGATGTTGCGCACCAGCTCGTGGGTCGGGTGGGGCAGCAGGCCGGTCTCGGCCAGCGCCTGCTCGACCTCCTCGCCCAGCGGGTCGGGCAGACCGCGCACCTGGAGGTTGGTCCGCTTGGTCAGGTGGACGTCGCCGTCGCCGTACCTCTCCGCCACCTCGCCGAGCCGGTGCAGTGCCTCCGCCTCGACGCCTCCACCGACCAGGCGCAGTCGCACGAGGGCGCCGTCGTCGGCCGACCAGGGGCGGAAGACCCCGGGGCAGAGGTCGCGGCGGGTGCGGCTCACGGCTGCATCGTGACACCCGCCCGTGGCCGGCGTGGACCTAGGCCCAGAAGCCCTGCGCCACCAGGGCGACGGCCGGAAGCGGTGCGGAGTAGAGCGTGTCCAGCCAGCCGCCCCCACGCGGGTGCCACTTGCCGAGCGCGTCCGCGACGCCCATCGCCACGCTGGACAGCAGCATGTACCAGGCGGTCACCAGCATCACGACCACGCCGGTCTCCTCCGCGCCTCCGCCGTGCAGCAGCCAGACTCCGGCCACCACGCCGACGCTTGCGAGGAGGTTGCGCGCGCCGATGCAGAACGCCCAGAGCTCGGCGTCCCTGACGTTGCTGGGCTCCACATTGAGGAACTTCTGGACCGCCGGCCGGTCCAGGAAGAACATCTCGAGCGGCGCCACCATCACGAGAACGATCGCGTCGACGATCAGCACGATCTCGGCCACCTGGTTCATCTCGTCACCTCCGGCATCCCCTTGCCGTCCATGAGGCCCTGCCGCGGCCGTCGCGTCCATAGCCCGCCGGGACCATCTGCCGGTCGGCGGGATCAGGGTGGATTGCTGTGAGCCCGTGTCAGCAGGCCACCGCAATCTCCCGGGCCGCCCGCTCCCGGCGTCCGTCCAGGCCCCGCTAGGCTGCGAGCCGCCACCCGCGTGGAACGGGAACCCGGTGCCAGTCCGGGGCGGTTCCGCCACTGTGAGGCCGACTGACGCAGTCGGCCGTAGCCAGACACTGGACCACGCGGATCCGACGACGAGGGGCGAGAACCCCGAGGAGGACCCCGTGCGGACTGACCCCGCGCCCACCCGCATCGCGCTGCTGTCCACGTCCGACACCGACCTGCTGAGCGCCCGCTCGTCCGGGGCGAGCTTCGCTCTGGCCAACCCGGCCCGGCTCGCGGTCGACGAGATCCCGGCCGTCCTCGAGGGCGCCGACCTCGTCGTCGTACGCCTCCTGGGCACCGCCCGCTCCTGGCAGGAGGGCCTCGACGCCGTCCTCGCCCACGGTGCACCCGTCGTGGTGCTCGGCGGTGAGCAGACGCCCGACGCCGAGCTGATGTCGCACTCGACGGTCGCCGTCGGCACGGCCGCGCAGGCGCACGCCTACCTCGCGCACGGCGGCCCGGCCAACCTCGCGCAGCTGCACGCCTTCCTCTCCGACACGGTGCTGCTGACCGGCGAGGGCTTCGAGCCTCCGGTCGAGATCCCCGCCTGGGGCTGGGCCCCCCGGGGCGCCTTCGTTGGTCGAGTAGCCCGCGAGGAACGAGCGGGCGTATCGAGACCTTCGGTGGCCCGTCCCCGCGTCGGCGTCCTCTACTACCGGGCCCACGAGGCGAGCGGCAACACCGCCTTCGTCCACGCCCTGGCCGACGCGATCGACGCGGCCGGAGGCGTCGGCCTCCCGGTGTACGCCGGCAGCCTGAGGTCCGCGCCGGACGAGCTCTTCGCGGAGCTGGCGACCCTGGACGCGCTCGTCGTCACGGTGCTCGCCGCCGGAGGCTCGACCCCCGCCGCCGCGAGCGCCGGCGAGGACGACGAGAGCTGGGACGTCGAGCGGATCAAGGCCCTCGACATCCCGGTCCTGCAGGGCCTGTGCCTGACCAGCAGCCGCGCCGAGTGGGAGGCCAACGCCGACGGCGTGACGCCGCTCGACAGTGCGACGCAGGTGGCGATCCCTGAGTTCGACGGGCGGATCATCACCGCGCCGTTCTCCTTCAAGGAGCTCGACGCCGAGGGGTTGCCCCGTTACGTCGCCGACGCCGAGCGCTGCGCCCGGGTCGCGGGCATCGCCGTCGCCCACGCCCGGCTCCGCCACGTGCCGAACAGCCAGAAGCGCGTCGCGCTGATGCTCTCGGCGTATCCCACGAAGCACTCCCGCGTCGGCAACGCCGTCGGCCTGGACACCCCGGCCAGCGCCGTGCGGCTGCTGCGGCGGCTGCGGGAGGAGGGGTACGACCTCGGGACCGCTGATCGAGCGGAGTCGAGATCCGTCCTCGAGATTCTCGACATGGCCGACGAGACCGAGGCCGGCAACGCGCTCATCCACGCCCTGATCGCGGCGGGCGGCCAGGACGAGGAGTGGCTCACCTCCGCCCAGCTGACCGAGTCGCACGTCCGCATCAGCACGGCGGACTACGAGGCCTGGACGCGCGACGTACCGAAGCCGCTCATGGACGAGATCGTCGAGACCTGGGGCGAGGCGCCGGGCCGGCTCTTCGTCAACGAGGACGACGAGATCGTGCTGGCCACCCTGCAGGCCGGCAACGTGGTGCTGCTGATCCAGCCGCCGCGAGGCTTCGGGGAGAACCCGGTCGCGATCTACCACGACCCCGACATGGCGCCGAGCCACCACTACCTCGCGGCCTACCGCTGGCTCAGCGCGCCGGTCGAGGCCAATGGCTGGGGTGCGGACGCCGTCGTGCACCTCGGCAAGCACGGCTCGATGGAGTGGCTGCCCGGCAAGAACGCCGCCCTCTCCGCCGAGTGCGCCACCGACGCGGTGATCGGCAACCTGCCGCTGGTCTACCCATTCCTCGTCAACGACCCCGGCGAGGGCGCGCAGGCCAAGCGCCGCGCCCACGCGACGATCGTGGACCACCTCGTGCCGCCGATGGCCCGGGCGGAGTCCTACGGCGACATCGCGCGGCTCGAGCAGCTGCTGGACGAGTACGGCAACATCGCCGCGATGGACCCGGCGAAGCTGCCGGCGATCCGCGCGCAGATCTGGACGCTGATGCAGGCCGCCCAGCTGCACCGGGACCTCGGTCTCGAAGACAGAGGCCCGGAGGACTGCCCAGATGAAAGGGAGTTCGACGACTTCCTGCTGCACGTCGACGGCTGGCTGTGCGAGGTCAAGGACGCGCAGATCCGCGACGGCCTCCACGTCCTCGGCGGCGCGCCGACCGGCGAGGCGCGGGTCAACCTGGTGCTCGCCATCCTCCGCGCCACCCAGGTCTGGGGCGGCACCACCGGCGCCGTCCCCGGCCTCCGCCGAGCGTTGGCCGGCGATCTCGATGGTCGAGTAGCCGGCGCCAGCGAGCGTATCGAGACCCGCGTCGACCTCGACGCCGTCGAGGCCCAGGCCCGCGAGCTCGTCGAGGCGATGGAGAAGGCCGACTGGGACCCCGCGGTCGCGGAGACGATCGCGCCCAGCGACGACGTACGACGCGTGCTGGAGTTCGCGGCCACGCAGGTCGTGCCTCGGCTGGCCCGCACCACCGAGGAGCTGGACGCGGTGGTCCGGGCGCTCGACGGCCGGTTCATCGAGGCAGGCCCCTCGGGCTCGCCGCTCCGCGGCCTCGTCAACGTGCTGCCGACCGGCCGCAACTTCTACACCGTCGACCCACGCGCGGTGCCGAGCCGCCTGGCCTGGGAGACCGGGGTCGCGATGGCCGACTCCCTGGTCCAGCGCCATCTCGCCGAGACGGGGGAGCACCCGAGGTCGGTCGGCCTGTCGGCATGGGGCACGAGCGCGATGCGCACCTCAGGCGACGACATTGCCGAGGTGCTCGCGCTGCTCGGCGTCCGCCCGGTCTGGGACGAGATGTCGCGCCGGGTCTCGGGCCTCGAGGTGATCCCGCTCGAGGAGCTGGGCCGGCCGCGCATCGACGTGACGGTCCGCATCTCCGGCTTCTTCCGCGACGCCTTCCCCCACGTCGTCGGCATGCTCGACGACGCCGTGCGGATGGTGGCGACTCTCGACGAGCCCCACGAGTCCAACTACGTCCGCGCCCATGCGGCCGCGGACCTCGCCGAGCACGGCGACGAGCGCCGGGCGACGACCCGGATCTTCGGCTCCAAGCCGGGCTCCTACGGCGCCGGCATCCTCCAGGTCATCGAGGCGGGCAACTGGCGCGACGACTTGGACCTGGCCGAGGTCTACACGGCCTGGGGCGGCTTCGCCTACGGCCGCGGCCTCGACGGCGCCCCGGCCGCAGACGACATGCGCGCCAACTACAAGCGCATCGCCGTCGCCGCCAAGAACATCGACACCCGCGAGCACGACATCGCCGACTCGGACGACTACTTCCAGTACCACGGCGGCATGGTCGCGACGGTCCGCGCGCTGACCGGCCGGGCACCGCGGGCCTATGTCGGCGACTCGACCATCCCCGACGCCGTCCGCACCCGCAGCCTCGCCGAGGAGACCGCCCGGGTCTTCCGCTCCCGCGTGGTCAACCCGCGCTGGATCAGCGCGATGAAGCGACACGGCTACAAGGGCGCGTTCGAGCTCGCCGCCACCGTCGACTACCTCTACGGCTTCGACGCCACGGCAAGCGTGGTCCACGACTGGATGTACGAGCAGCTCGCGGCCGAGTATGTCCTCGACGAGGACACCCAGGCCTTCCTCCGCGAGGCCAACCCGTGGGCCCTGCGCGGCATCGTCGAGCGGCTCCACGAGGCTGCCGACCGCGGGCTGTGGGAGTCGCCCGACCCCGACACCCTGGCCGCCATGCAGCAGGTCTACCTCGACGTCGAGGGCGAGATCGAGGACCGATGAGCACGCCGTCCGCTGAGAACCTCGCTGGTCGAGTAGCCGCCGAGGAACGAGGCGGCATATCGAGACCACGCGTGCAGGTCATCGGCATCGGCTGCCACCCCGACCACCTCACCGCCGAGGCCCGCGCCGCCCTCGCGGGGTGCGACTACGTGGTGGCCGCAGCCAAGTCCGACGACGACGCCCTCCTGGCCTTCCGTGCCGAGGTGTGCGCGCGCGCCGGCGTCGAGCTGGTCGTCGTACCGGATCCCGAGCGCGACCGCGACGACCCGGCCGACTATCCCGGCGCCGTCCGCGACTGGCATGCCGCCCGTGCCGACGCCTGGGGCGCGGTCATCCGCGAGCGCGGCGGCACGGCCGGCTTCCTGGTCTGGGGCGACCCGGCCCTCTACGACTCGACGATCCGCGTCGTGGAGTCGCTCGGGATTCCGTACGACGTGGTGCCGGGGCTGTCGGCGCCGCAGCTGCTGGCCGCCCGGCACCGGATCGTGCTGCACGAGGTCGGCCAGCCGCTGTTGGTGACGACCGGTCGGCGGCTGCTCGCGGACGCGCGCGACCACGACAACCTGGTCGTCATGCTCGACGGCGGCCTCGCCTGCTCCCGGCTCGCCGGCGACTGGCAGGTGTGGTGGGGCGCCAACCTCGGGTCGGACTCCGAGCGGCTCGTCGAGGGCCGGCTCGCGGACGTGCTCCCCGCCATCGAGGCCGCCCGCGCCGAGGCGAGGGCCGAGGCGGGCTGGGTGATGGACACCTACCTCCTCCGCCGAGTCGGCGCATCTGCACACTCGTAGGGTGCCGAGTCGGCGCATCTGCACACGGCACGTGTGAGCAGATGCGCCGACTCGAGGGCATTTTCGTGTGCAGATGCGTCAAACTGGGCAAAGTTGAGGGGAATCGACTCAACTTCTGGCGCGTTGTGAGGAGTGCGGCCAGAGTGGTCGCAGACGAGCCTGAAGGGAGCAGCGTTGAGCCAGTTCGGCGCCGAGAAGTTCACCACCCGCAGCCGCGAGGTCATCGAGGCTGCGCAGCTGTCCGCGACGACCGCGGGCAACACCCAGACCGAGCCGATCCACCTGCTGGTGGCGTTGCTGCGCCAGGAGGACGGGACGGCCCGCAACCTCGTCTCCAAGGCGGGGGTCGACCCTGCGCTGCTGACCGCCCAGGCCGAGCAGGCGATGAACTCGCTGCCCAAGGCCAGCGGCGCGACCGTGCAGCAGCCGGCCGCGAGCCCGGCCCTGACCCGTGTGCTCGCCACCGCGCTCGACCTCGCCGCGGGCATGAAGGACGACTACGTCGCCACCGAGCACCTGCTGATCGCGAGTGCGACCGTCGAGTCGTCGGCGAAGAAGGTGCTCACCGACGCCGGCCTCACCGAGGGGGGCCTGCGCGAGGGCCTCACCGCCGTGCGCGGCAACCGCCGGGTGACCAGCGAGGACGCCGAGTCGTCCTACGAGGCGCTGGAGAAGTACAGCGTCGACCTGACCAGGGCCGCCGAGGAGGGCCGCCTCGACCCCGTGATCGGCCGGGACGCCGAGATCCGGCGCGTCATCCAGGTGCTGTCGCGGCGTACGAAGAACAACCCGGTCCTCATCGGCGAGCCCGGCGTGGGCAAGACCGCCGTCGTCGAGGGACTCGCGCAGCGCGTGGTCGACGGCGACGTGCCCGACAGCCTCAAGGGCCGCCGGCTGCTCAGCCTCGACCTGGCTGCGATGGTCGCGGGCGCGAAGTATCGCGGTGAGTTCGAGGAGCGGCTCAAGGCCGTCCTCGAGGAGATCAAGGACGCCGGCGGCCAGGTGATCACCTTCATCGACGAGCTGCACACCGTCGTCGGCGCGGGCGCCGGCGGCGACTCCGCGATGGACGCCGGCAACATGCTCAAGCCGATGCTGGCGCGCGGCGAGCTGCACATGATCGGCGCGACGACGCTCGACGAATACCGCGAGCGCATCGAGAAGGACCCCGCGCTGGAGCGCCGCTTCCAGCAGGTCTTCGTCGGCGAGCCGAGCGTCGAGGACACCATCCAGATCCTGCGCGGCATCCAGGAGAAGTACGAGGCGCACCATGGCGTGCGCATCACCGACGCCGCGCTCGTGGCTGCCGCCACCCTGAGCGACCGCTACATCACCGGCCGCCAGCTGCCCGACAAGGCGATCGACCTGATCGACGAGGCCGCCTCCCGGCTGCGGATGGAGCATGAGTCCTCCCCGGAGGAGATCGACCAGCTCCGCCGCCAGGTCGACCGGCTCAAGATGGAGGAGTTCGCGCTCGCGAAGGAGAGCGACGAGGCCTCCAGGGAGCGGCTCGACGCGCTGCGCCGCGACCTCGCCGACAAGGAGGAGGAGCTGCGCGGGCTCGAGGCACGCTGGGAGCGGGAGAAGACCTCCCTCGAGGGCGAGGGCGAGCTGCGCCGCCAGCTCGACGCGCTGCGCATCGAGGCCGACAAGCTGCTCCGCGACGGTGACCTCGCCGGCGCGTCGGAGATCCAGTACGGCAAGATCCCCGAGCTGGAGAAGCAGATCAAGAGCGTCGAGAAGGCTGCGTCCTCTGGGGCCGACGACACCGAGCCGCTGGTCGGCGAGGAGGTCGGTGCCGAGCAGGTCGCCGACGTCGTTGAGGCCTGGACGGGCATCCCCACCGGCCGCCTGCTCCAGGGCGAGACCGCCAAGCTGCTGGAGATGGAGTCCGTCATCGGGCACCGGCTGATCGGGCAGAAGCAGGCCGTGGAGGCCGTGAGTGACGCCGTACGCCGCTCCCGCGCCGGCATCTCCGACCCCAACCGGCCCACCGGCTCGTTCCTGTTCCTCGGCCCCACCGGCACCGGAAAGACCGAGCTCGCCAAGTCGCTCGCCGACTTCCTCTTCGACGACGAGCGGGCGATCGTCCGCATCGACATGAGCGAATACTCCGAGAAGCACAGCGTGGCGCGACTCGTCGGCGCCCCGCCCGGCTACGTCGGCTACGAGGAGGGTGGCCAGCTGACCGAGGCGGTGCGCCGCCGCCCCTACAGCGTCGTGCTGCTCGACGAGGTGGAGAAGGCCCACCACGAGGTCTTCGACATCCTGCTGCAGGTGCTCGACGACGGCCGCCTCACCGACGGCCAGGGCCGCACCGTCGACTTCCGCAACACCGTCCTGATCCTCACCAGCAACCTGGGCTCGTCCTACCTCGTCGACCCGACCCTGGACCGGGAGGTGAAGAAGGAGTCGGTGATGGGTGTCGTGCGCGCCCACTTCAAGCCGGAGTTCCTCAACCGGCTCGACGAGGTCGTGGTCTTCGAGTCGCTGACCCGCGACGAGCTGACCCACATCGTCGACCTGCAGCTGGGCCTGCTCGAGAAGCGGCTCGCCGTCCGGCGCATCGCCATCTCGGTGACCGACGCCGCGCGCGAGTGGCTCGCCGAGCAGGGCTACGACCCGGCGTACGGCGCGCGCCCCCTGCGCCGCCTGATCCAGACCGCCATCGGCGACCCGCTCGCGCGGATGCTGATCGCCGGCGAGGTGACCGACGGCGGCTCGGTCATGGTCGACGTGGGTGCCGACGGGCTCGTGCTGAAGGCGTGAGGCGCACGCATTGGCCGGCCGGGAGGGTCACCGGCCGGCCGGTGAATCCGGCGCTACCTCGGCAGCACGTGCAGACTGGCACCGTTCGGAACGTCGGGGTCGCCGAACGCGACGGTGAGCTCCCACCGGAAGTCCTCGTCCGAGGCGCTGAAGCTGCACAGGCTCATGTCCAGGCACCGGGGCGAGGCCTCGTCGTAGGTAGGGGCGCCGATCTCGGCGAAGGCTGCCTCGACCTCCGCCAGTCCCACAGGTCCCGGCAGGCAGGTCCTACTCGCGTTCGACGGGGGGGCATGGCGCAGGACCGCCGCAGAAGAGCGACTTCTCGACGACGAGCTCGCGCCGCTGCGTCCATTCGGACGGAGGAGTGAAGCGGTCAGCTGCGTCCACGACGCCCGCCTCGCCCATGGCGCATGACGTGAGCAACGAGGTCGAGACCGCCAGCGCCAGCGCGCCACGTAGCCAAGGCCGATTGCGTCGTCTCACGCTGACCTCCGGGCGCCAGTGTGGTGCACCCTTGCGCCCGTTGCAGAGGAACCGGGACGCTCAACCCCCTAGACCGCTGCTCAGCCCAGCAGCAGGGCGACCAGCAGCGCGATCGGCAAGCTGCAGAGAGTCGTGACGAAGATGGTCTCCCGGGCGACGTCCTCACCGGTGCGGTAGCGCGTGGCGTGCAGGAAGATGTTCTGCGCGGTCGGCAGGGCGGCGGTGAGCACCACGCCGAGCAGCACGGCGCCCTCCAGGCCGAGCGCGGTGCCCAGCAGCCAGGCGAGGGTCGGCATCACGACCATCTTGAGCACCGATGCGGTCAGCACCTCGCGGTTGTGGCCGGCGCGGCCGACCGGCGGGCTGAGTCGAAGGGCGGCACCGTAGGCCAGCAGCATCAGGGGGATCGCGGCGCCGGCGAGCAGCTCGAGCGGCGACGCGATGAGCCGTGGCAGCTCCCAGCCGGTGACCGCCAGCACCAGCCCGACCACGGCGGCGAGGGTCAGCGGGTTGGTGACGAGCCGCCACAGCGAGGCGAGGGTCCCCCGGCCACGGCCGGTGATCCGGTCCAGGGCGATGAGGGCGAGCGGCTGCACGCACAGCATCTGCACCAGCAGGGTCGGCAGCACCACGGTGATGTCGCCGACGACGTAAGCCGCGATGGCGAGGCCCAGGTTGCCCGCGTTCGCATACGACGACGCCAGGGCGCCGATGACCAGCGAGCCCGAGTCGACGCGCCAGCGCAGCCTCGCGATCGCGGCGTACACGACGAAGCTCACGGCGAGGCAGGCGGCCGACGTGGCCAGGTTGGCCGCGGCGCCGCCGACGTGCAACTGGCCGATGGTGACGACCATGAGGGCGGGGGAGGCGACGAAGAACGCGATCTCCCCGAGGGTTCGCTGGGAGCGGATGTCGAGGATGCCCGCGTGCGCCAGGGCGGCCCCTGCCGCGATGACCGCGATGATCGTGAAGAATCCGGTCAGCAGGCCCACGGGGCCACCCTCTCGTGCATGGCGCCATGCACGACAACGGGTTCCGGCCCGGCGGCTCCGGGGGATCGAGAAGCGCGATCAAGACCGAAGGAGAACACGTGTCGCGAGTCGTCCGCGTCGGTCCGCTGATGCCCTACCTCGAGGAGGCGCTGGTCCGCGACCACGGGGCTCCGCTGCTGGCCGGCTCCGGCACCAGCGACGCGGAGATCGCCGTCACCAGCTATGGCACCGGCGTGACGGCCGAGACCATGGACCGGCTGCCGCGTCTGAAGGCGATCGCGTCCTTCGGGGTCGGCTACGACACGACCGACGTCGCCGAGGCCGCGCGTCGCGGCATCTCGGTCGCCAACACGCCACACGTCCTCGACGACGCGGTGGCCGAGGTCGCCGTCGGACTGGTCATCGACGTGATGCGTGGGCTCTCCGAGTCGGACCGGTTCGTACGACGCGGCGCCTGGGCCGCTGGTGAGCGCTTCCGCCTCACCCGGCAGGTGTCGGGCGCGCGAGCCGGCATCGTCGGACTCGGCCGGATCGGGACCGCGATCGCACGCAGGCTGGCAGCGCTGGACATGCAGATCGGCTACTACTCCCGCACCGACAAGGGCGTCGAGTGGCCGTTCCACCCCGACCTGCTGACCCTGGCGAAGGCGAGCGACGTGCTCGTCGTCGTGACGGCCGGAGGCCCGGAGACGGCCGGCCTGATCAGCGCCCAGGTGCTGGAGGCGCTGGGCCCCGACAGCTTCCTGGTCAACGTCGCCCGGGGCTCGGTGGTCGACGAGGACGCGCTCGTGGCGGCCCTGGAGGCCGGGGCCATCGCGGGCGCGGGACTCGACGTCTACGCCGACGAGCCGCACGTGCCACCCGCCCTGCTCGGCCGCGACGACGTGGTGCTCCTGCCGCACCTGGCCAGCGGCACCACCCAGACGCGACAGGCGATGGCCGACCTCGTGCTGGCCAACGTCGCATGCTGGCTCGAGACCGGGGAGCTCGTCACTCCGGTCGACTGAGTCGTCCGCCGGTCCTGCCGACGCGGCTCCACCACCCGTTTGGTGGAATGAGGGGGTGAACAAGCCGACGCAGCAGCGCCCCCGCCAGGTCACCCTCGCCGCAGGGGTGATCATCGCGGGCTCGGCCTTCGTCGTGCTCAGCGCCTGGGACAGCGTGTCGCGCATGCGCTCGCTCGAGACCCGCGAGGCGATCGAGCGGTTCCTCTCCGAGCCCCCCGGCAGCGGCCTGGGCATCGGCGTCGAGGCCGTGATCGAGATGATGCACGTGGCGGCGCTGACGACGGCGATGTGCGCCGCGGCCGCGACCGTCCTCGGCTGGTATGCCCTCCAGGGGCAGCGCTCCGCCCGCACCGCGCTCGCGATCCTGGCGGTGCCCCTCTTCCTCACCGGCCTGGTCGCTGGCGGCTTCCTCTCCTCCGTGGTCGCGGCCGCGTGCGCGATGCTCTGGCTCTCCCCGGCGCGGGAGTGGTACGCCGGGCGGCCGCTGCCGACGGCGCCCGCGCGTGACGTCCCGGGACCCGGTCCGCAGGGCGGCCAGTCGCCCGACCAGCCGCCGACCCTGCCGTCGTACCCCAGCCCGCAGGGCGGCTCCGTCCTCACCCAGGCGCCCGTGGCCTCCGGGACGGAGCGACGCCCCGATGCGGTGCGGTCCGCCCTGGTGATCACCGTCGTCTCGGCGACGATCGTGCTGCTGCTCTCGCTGCTCGGCGGGGTGACGCTCGCCCTCAGCGCGGAGCAGGTGCTCGACGAGATGTACCGCCAGAGCCCGCAGCTGCGGGAGCAGGGCGTCGACCGCGACATGGTGCGCAACACCAGCATCGTGATGACGGTCGTCTTCGTCCTGGCCAGCGCCGGGGCGATCCTGTGCGCGGTCGCCATGGGCGCCCGCAAGCGCTGGGGAGCGCGGGGGCTGATGGTCCTCTCCGTGGCGACCGCGGCCTTCTCGGTGATGGGCGCGGTCGGGTCGCTCATCGCGCTCGCACCGGCGCTGGCGGCCGTCGCCGTGATCGCGCTGCTGCGGAGGCCCGAGGTGCGGGCCTGGTTCGACTCGGCCCCGCGCTAGGCCGACAGGTCGGCCGAGGCCAGCCGCCGCAGACCCTCCTCGATGACGGCCGGCTCCTTGCAGAAGGCCCAGCGGACGAGCTGGCGCCCCTCGGCGAGGTCGTCGTAGAACCCCTGCATCGGGATCGCCACGACGCCCGCCCGCTCCGGCAAGGCGAGGCAGAAGCGGCGGCCGTCGAGCCAGCCGAGGTGGCCGATGTCGGTCGTCGCGAAGTAGGTGCCCTCCGGCACGCGCGGCTCGAGCCCGGCCTCCGCCAGCCCGGCGCAGAGCAGGTCGCGCCGCTCCTGCAGCGACCCCGCGAGCGCCCGCGGCCACTCCGACTCGTGGTCGAGCGCGTGCGCGACGGCGGGCTGCAGTGGCGAGCCGGACGTGAAGGTCAGCCACTGCTTGGCGGCGAGCGCAGCCTCCACGAGCGGAGCCGGTCCGGTCGCCCAGCCGACCTTCCAGCCGGTGACGCTGTAGGACTTGCCGGCGCTGGACAGGGTCAGGGTGCGCTCCCACATCCCGGGCAGGGTGGCGATCGGGACGTGCTCGTGGTCGTCGAAGACCAGGTGCTCGTAGACCTCGTCGGTCACGACCACCACGTCGTGCTCGATCGCGACCTCGGCGACGGCTGCGAGCTCGTCGCGGGTGAGGACGGTGCCGGTCGGGTTGTGCGGAGTGTTGAGCAGGATCAGCCGGGTACGGTCGGTGACCGCGGCCCGCAGCGCTTCGACGTCGAGGCGGAAGTCGGGCGCCCGCAGCGTGACGGGGCGCCGTACGCCTCCGCACATCTCGATCATCGCGACGTAGGAGTCGTAGAACGGCTCGAGCACGACCACCTCGTCGCCCGGGTCGACGAGGCCGAGCAGCGCGGCCGCGATCGCCTCGGTGCAGCCCGTGGTGACGATGACCTCGGTGTCGGGGTCGAGCCCGATCGCGTAGTGCCGCTGCTGGTGGCGTGCGATCGCCTGCCGAAGGGCGGGGATGCCGCGGCCGGGCGCGTACTGGTTGGCGCCGTCGCGCACGGCCTGCTGCGCGGCCTCGAGGAGCGCCGGCGGGCCGTCGGCGTCCGGGAAGCCCTGCCCCAGGTTGACCGCCCCGGTGCGCACCGCGAGCGCGGTCATCTCACTGAAGACGGTAGGCGGGATGTGGCGCAGGCGTGCGGCGAGCGGTCCCATGGCGGCGAGGGTACGCCGCGGCTCACCGCCCGACGGCGCCCTCCCCGGCGAGCCGCGCCCGGTCGAGCTCGCGGGTCCACTTCGTGACCCAGGCGGTGCCGCCGGCGAAGACGAGGCCCAGCACGACGCACGCCGTGCCGAGTGGGAGTGCCGCAGCCAGCACGCCCAGGGCGACGGGCGCCGCCGTACCTCCCACGTCGCCCATCAGCCGCCAGCCGCCGAGGAACTGCGCGCGCCCCACCGTCGGCGCGCAGTCGGCGCCGGTGGTCATCACGATCCCGGACCCCAGCCCGTTGCCCACCGCGATGAGCACCGCGACGGCCAGCACGGAGGCGAAGCCGGTCGTGAGGGGGAGCAGCAGCGAGCCCAGAGCGACGGAGGCGACGACCGGGAAGGCGACGAGCGCGCGGCCGTAGTGGTCCATCACCCAGCCGGCGGGGTAGAAGAGCGAGACGTCGACCGCGGCCGCGATGCCGAAGAGCAGCGAGATGCTCGCCGCGGACATGCCGATGTGGTCGCACCAGAGCGGCAGCAGCGCGAGCCGCAGGGCCCGCGACGCGGAGATCACCAGCACCGCGCTGCCGAAGGTGAGCAGCGTGCGGCGGTGCTCGCGCAGGACGCTCGCGACCGACACCCGCTCGGAGCGGGCGTGGGCGCTGAGGTCGGGCATCGACTGCACCATGGCGACCGCGACCAGGCTGGTCACGGCGCCGAGCGCGAAGACCGCCGCGATGCCCCAGGCGGCGATCAGCGCGGCTCCGAGCAGCGGTCCGACGAGCAGGCCGATCCGGTGGCTGCCGCCGAGCGTCGACATCGCCCGGGCCCGGTAGGCCGCCGGTGTCGCGTCGATGAGGAATCCTTGCCGCGCCAGCAGGAAGACGGTCCACGCCATCCCGGTGAGCAGCACGAGGACCGCGAAGGCGACCAGGTCGCGGGTCTGCCACGCCAGCACGAAGATCACGGCCTCGACGACCCCGGCCAGGGTGAGCGCGCGGCGCTCGCCGATCCGGCCGACCAGCGCCCCGGCCGGGAGGCTCATCACGAGCTGGCCGATGCTGACGAGCGCGACGACGAGCGCCGCCTGGCCCACCGTGGCGCCGAGGTCGCGGGCGTGCAGTGCGATCACCGGCAGGATCGCGCCGTGGCCGGCGGTCGCCACGATGGTCGGGCCGTACGCCGGCAGCGCGATGCGGCGGAAGCTGAACTCGGTGTCCATGGGACTCCCGAGCGTAGGCGGCGTCGCCGGCGAGCCCGTCGCTAGGCTCTGCCCGTGCCCGACGAGACCCTTGCTGCCGACATCGACTCGGCCTGCCGCCTGACGGGGGAGTTCACCCTCCGCTCCGGCCAGGTCGCCGACACCTACTTCGACAAGTACCTCTTCGAGGCCCAGCCCGCGCTGCTCGACCGGGTAGCGACCCGGATGGTCGATCTCCTGCCCGAGGGCACCGAGCTGCTGGGCGGGCTCGAGCTCGGCGGCATCCCGATCGCGACCATGGTCTCGGCGAAGACCAGGCTGCCGGCGCTGTTCGTGCGGAAGAAGGCGAAGGAGTACGGCACCGCCAAGCTGGCCGAGGGGCCCGACTTCTCCGGTCGGCGGGTGACGATCATCGAGGACGTCATCACCACCGGAGGCGCCGTACGCGACGCGACCCGCGCGCTGCGTGAGGGCGGCGCGATCGTGGAGGTCGTCGTCTGCGCGATCGACCGGTCGCCCGAGGGGGAGAACCCGCTGGCCGACGTAGGCCTGGAGGTGCGTGCCGTGCTCACGCGCGCCCAGCTCGACGCCGCCCAGTCCTCGACGGTCGAGTAGCGAGCGCCAGCGAGCGTATCGAGACCCGAGGCGTCCCTGCCTGGTGTGGTGACCCCGCTGTCCTCGGCTCAGCCCTTGGTCGACCCGAGCGTCAGGCCGGACACGAACTGCTTCTGGAGCGCGAAGAAGACCACCAGCACGGGCAGGGCGACGACCACCGAGCCGGCCGCGACCAGGTTGGTGTCGGTGAAGAACTGGCCACGCAGGTTGTTGAGCGCCGACGTGATCGGGAACTTGTCGCCCTGCTGCAGGAGCACCGTGGCCCAGAAGAACTCGTTGTAGACCCAGGTGACCTGCAGCGTGGCGAGCGCCGCCAGCGCCGGGCGCACCAGCGGCATGGTCAGCTGCCAGTACTGCCGCCACACGCTGGCGCCGTCGAGCATGGCGGACTCGTAGATCTCGTGGGGCAGTGTCTTCATGTAATTGCTGAGCACGAAGGTGCAGAAGCCCATCTGGAACGCCGTGTTGACCAGGATCAGGGACCAGAAGCTGTTGAGCATGGAGCCGCTGTCCGACATGAAGAGGGGCAGCGGGATCTCCCGGAAGAGCCGGAACACCGGGATCAGCAGCGCCTGCGGGGGCAGCAGGTTGGCGGCGAGGAAGATCCCGAGCAGCGTGAGGTTGAAGCGGTAGCTGAAGCGGGCCAGCACGAAGGCCACCATGGACGAGAGCCACAGGGTCAGCAGCACCGCGGGGACGGTGATGATCACCGAGTTCTTGAAGTGCAGGCCGAAACGGCCCTGCTCCCACGACTGGCGGTAGTTGTCCAACGTCCATCCGCCGAAGGACAGGTAGCCGTTGGCCTGCGTGTAGCCGTAGTCGCGGAACGAGTTGAGCAGCGCCCACGCCAGCGGGAACAGCCACACGAGCGCGAGGATCGCGACCACCACCGTCGCCACCGTGCCTCGGGGACGGCTCATCGCCCCGCCCTCGGTCCGCGCGGCCGGTGTCGCCGTCCTGGAGGGCACGGGCGCGGTGGGGGTCTCGATGCTCATGGGTTTCGCTCCTCACGGAAGACGATGCGCAGGTAGAGCGTGATGAACACCGACGAGATCAGCATCATGATCACGGCCAGCGCTGAGCCGAAGCCGTAGCGCGTCGCCTCGCCGATGACGTTCTGGCTGACCAGGGCGGCGATGATCTCCAGGCCGTTGCGGCCCTTGTTGATCACCCACACCAGGTCGAAGGCGCGCAGCGACTCGATCACCACGATGACCAGGACGATCATGTTGATCGGGCGCATCACCGGGAAGACGACGTGGAAGAACGTCTTGACCTCTGTGGCACCGTCGACGGAGGCGGCCTCCCGCAGGGTGGCGTCGACGCCCTTCAGCCCCGCCAGGTAGATGAGCATGATGTAGCCGGTGTGGCGCCACGCGGTTGCGACGAGCACCGCCCACAAGTTGATGCTGGGATCGCCGTACCAGTCGACCTCGGAGTTGAAGACCTGGTTGAGCAGGCCCTGGTCCCGCGAGTAGAACAGCTGCCAGATGAAGCCGATGAGGGCGAGCGACAGCACGACCGGCATGTAGAACGCCGTCTGGTAGAACCGCCCGCCCCGCATCTCCCGATCGAGCACGACGGCCAGCAGCATGCCCAGCATCGTGGGGAACACGAAGAGGAAGACGAGCCAGATCAGGTTGTGCCGGATGGCCGGCCAGAACGGCGGGTAGATCGTGGCGATGTCCTTGTAGTTCTGCAGGCCCACCCATTCGATGGTGTCGAGACCCCCGAAGCCGTTCCACTTCGTGAAGGACAGGTACACCGAGCCGAGCGCCGGCAGCCAGACCAGCCCCACGACCAGGATCGTGGGGATGGCCACCATGGTGATCACGACCAGCCGGTCTCGCGTCGACAGGCTTGTCTCGCGCCGCCTCCCGGACGGCTTGGCGGCCTTCTTCGTGGTCGTGGTCGTCGCCATGATCTCGTCTCCGGCCGTCAGCCGAGGATTGAGTTCGCCTGCTGCTGGATGCTCGACGTCAGGCCGTCGATGTCGTCGGGGTTCTTCAGGAACTCCTGGATCGAGGGGACCATCACGGTGTTGGCGAAGTCGGCGTTGGTGTCGCGGTCCATGAACTGGGCGATGTTCGACGCGGCCGAGACGACCTCCACCGACTTCTTCTGCAGGTCGGTGTAGGTGCTGGTGCTGGCCTCGGAGTTCGCGGCGATGAACGGGGCGTCGGCGCCGTTGTTGGCCGCGTCGGCGGCGGCCGCGGAGCCGAGCCACTTGACCATTTCCTTGGCGGCGTCTTGGTTCTGGCCGGCGGCTGCCACGCAGAAGCCGTCGATGGGCGCGTCGAGCGCGTCCGCCCCGATGGTGTCGTCCAGCGCGGGAAAGGTGAAGAAGTCCAGGTCGTCACCGACGTCGGCGATGGCGTCGACCACGAAAGTGCCCAGGAGGTACATGCCGCAGTCGCCGTTGCCCATCGAGGTGGCTGCCTCCTGCCAGGTGCGGCCGAGCGGGTCGGCCTGGTGGTAGGGGAGCAGGTCGCGCCAGGTCTCGAACACCAGCTTGACCTCGTCACCGTCCCAGGCCTCGTCACCGGCCATCAGGGCCATGTGGAAGTCGAAGCCGTTGAGACGCATGTTGAGGATGTCGAAGGTGCCCATGGCCGGCCAGCCGTCCTTGTCGCCGAAGGCGAAGGGGGTGATGTTCTTGCCCTGCATGTCGTCCATGAGGGCGAAGAAGTCGTCCTTGGTCTCGGGAGCCGCCCAGCCGTTCTTCTCGAAGACGGACTTCCGGTAGAACACGGCCCACGGGTAGTAGCTGACCGGGACGAAGTACTGCTTGCCGTCGGGGGCCGTGGACGCCTGCTTGAACGCGTCGTCGAGCCCGTCGATCGGCCAGACGTCGCTCAAGTCCGTGATGAGGCCGCTCTCCGCGAACTGGGCCATCCGGAAGCCGGCGAACCAGGTGAAGACGTCGTCCGGCGTGCCCTGGAGGTAGGTGTTGATGCTCTCCTGGAAGGTGTTGTGGTCGACCGCGTTGAGCGAGACCTCGGTGCCGGTCTCCTTGGCGTAGGCGTCGGCCATGGCCTTGAGGCGGTCGTACGCCGGCCCCGAGCCCTGGGCCTCGTTGATGCCGAACTTCACCGTGGCGCCCTCACCACTCGCCGGGCCACCGCCGGAGTCGCCACCGCACGCGGCGAGCAGCGAGCCGCTGGAGAGCGCCAGGCTGCCGAGGCCGAGGGCCCGCAGCACTGAACGTCGTGAGGCCTGGGCGGTGACCATCGCCGAGCCGGGGATCGAGGGGGGGCGGGGGGTGCGACTCGACATGACTGCCTCCGAATAAGGAACAGAATCCAACGCGTTCCGGCATCTTGGTGGGGGGGATTCGCATGTGTCAACCGTCACATCGGGTCGATCTGATAACGAAGTCGACCTCAATCAACAAGATCCGACAGAAAGCGATGAGCAACCTGTTGACTAGCCCGGAGGCGACGCACCACTGTGATCGCCATGACTACCGCGTGGGCCGGCATCCCCTTCGGCGGCGACTACAACCCTGAGCAGTGGCCCCGCGACGTGTGGGCCGAGGACGTCAAGCTGATGGGGCACGCGGGCGTCGACCTCGTCACGGTCGGGGTGTTCTCCTGGGCGCTGCTGCAGCCCACGCCCGACACCTGGGACTTCGGGTGGCTGGACGACGTGCTCGACGGCCTCCTTGCCGCAGGCGTGCAGGTCGACCTCGCCACGGCCACCGCCTCACCCCCGCCGTGGCTCACCCGGGCGCACCCGGAGATGCTCCCCGTGACCGAGGACGGGACCACCTTGTGGCCAGGAGGGCGGCAGGCGTACTGCCCCAGCTCGCCGGTCTACCGCGAGCACGCGCTCGCCCTGTGCCGACAGATGGCCACCAGGTACGCCGAGCACCCCGCAGTCGTGCTGTGGCACGTCAGCAACGAGATCGGCTGTCACAACGCGCTCTGCTACTGCGACACCAGCGCCGCCGCCTTCCGGGGGTGGCTACGCGGTCGGTACGGCGACCTCGAGACGCTCAACGACGCGTGGGGCACCGCGTTCTGGTCGCAGCGGTACGGCGACTGGGACGAGATCCTGCCGCCCCGGGTGACCCCCGCCACGGCCAACCCCACCCAGCGCCTGGACTTCCAGCGGTTCTCCTCCGACGAGCTGCTGGGGCTCTTCACCGCCGAGCGCGACGTGCTCCACGAGCTGTCACCGGGTATCCCCGTGACCACGAACTTCATGGTCAGCGAGCACATCCGGCAGATGGACTACTTCCGGTGGGGCCGCGAGGTGGACATCGTCTCCAACGACCACTACCTGATCGCCGCCGACCCCTGGAACCACCAGGAGCTCGCCTTCAGCGCCGACCTGACGCGCGGGATCGCTGGTGGCCGGCCGTGGCTGCTGATGGAGACGTCGACGTCGGCCGTCAACTGGCAGCCGCGCAACGTGGCGAAGCGTCCCGGTGAGCTGCGCCGCGCGGCCCTCGGCCACCTGGCGCGGGGCGGTGACGGGATCTTGTTCTTCCAGTGGCGGGCGTCGCGCGCGGGGGCCGAGAAGTTCCACTCGGGCCTGGTGCCTCACGCCGGCACGGACACCCGGCTCTGGCGCGAGGTGTGCGAGCTCGGTGCCCTCCTCGACCGGCTCGACGAGGTGGCCGGCGCCGTCTCGCACAACGACGTCGCGATCCTCTTCGACTGGGAGTCGTGGTGGGCCAGCGAGCTGGACTCCCATCCCAGCGTCGACGTGCAGTACCTCGCCCAGGCACGCGACCTGCACCGTGCCCTGGTCGATCGCGGGGTGGGCGTGGACGTCGTGCACCCGTCCGCCGACCTGGCGGCGTACCGGCTGGTGGTCGTCCCGACCCTCTACCTCGTCACGGACGAGCACGCCGCGAGCATCGCCGCGGCGGCCGAGGCCGGTGCCACGGTGCTGGTCACCTACTTCAGCGGCATCGTCGACGAGCGCGACCACGTGCGACTGGGGGGCTACCCGGGTGCGTTCCGGGATCTGTTGGGAGTCGTGACCGAGGAGTTCACCCCGCTGCGGGAGGGTGAGCGGGTGCACCTCGACGACGGCGGTGTCGGCCGGATCTGGGCCGAGGACCTGCGGCTCGAAGGCGCTGAGGCGGTCGCGTCGTACTCCGACGGACCCGTCCCCGGCGCGCCCGCGATCACCCGTCGGGCGGTCGGCGAGGGTGCCGCGTGGTACGTCGCGACGCACCTCACCGAGTCCTCCGCCGGCACGCTGGTGGACCGGCTCCTCGACGAGGCGCAGGTCTCGGCCGTGGCCCCCACCGGCCCGGGCGTCGAGGTGGTACGACGCGTCGGTGACGAGGGGCGGTCGTGGGACTTCGTCATCAACCACACCGACCAGCCCGTGACCCTTCCGATGGCCGGCCACGACCTGGTGACCGACGAGGCCGTCGGGCCCATGCTGCGCGTCGACGCGGGCGGCGTGGCCGTGGTCAGGAGCGACTGAGTGCTCGCGGCACAGCGGCGCGCGATGATCATCAACGAGCTCAACCGCGACGGGACGGTCCGGGTGAGCGACCTCGTGCGCCTGCTGGGTGTCTCCGACATGACGGTGCGCCGCGACCTGCAGCAGCTCCAGCGCGACGGGCTGCTGGCGAAGGTCCACGGCGGGGCCACGGCGGTCACGGAGCCGGCCAGCCTCGAGCCGACGTTCGAGGTCAAGTCGAGACTGAGGCTCGCCGAGAAGGAGGCCATCGCCCGGCGCGCGGCCGAGCTGGTGCGCCCGGGCTCGGCCATCGCCGTGTCGGCCGGCACGACCACGCACGCCTTCGCGCGCCACCTCGTCACCATTCCCGGGCTCACGGTCGTCACCAACTCGGTGTGGGTCTCGGACGTGCTGCACCGGTCCGGCACCGAGGGCGCCAACGTCCTGCTCACCGGGGGCATGCGGACCCCGTCCGACGCACTGGTAGGCCCGCTCGCCGTCTCGGCGGTCGCCTCCCTGCACCTGGACGCCTTCTTCCTGGGGGTGCACGGCATGGAGCCGGCGGCGGGCTTCAGCACGCCCAACCTGCTCGAGGCCGAGATCAACCGGGCGCTGGTGCGGGCGGCCCGCAACCTGGTCGTGCTCGCCGACTCCAGCAAGTGGGGCATCGTCGGCCTCAGCTCGATCGCCGGCCTGGGCGAGGCGGACACCCTGGTGACAGACAGCGGGCTGTGTGCGCAGGCCAACGGGATCCTCGGTGAGCGGGTCGGCGAGCTGATCGAGGTCGACCCTGGAGACGAGGTCTCGGAAGCCTGACCCCGAGCCGCACCACGTCGGGGGGGCATGGCCTGGGATAACCCAGACCGGACCGGGGCATGCGCCCGCGCAGGCCTCAGCCGCGCGGCGGCACGTCCTGGCCGGCGATGTCGCGGTCGGGCCGGCCGTCCTGGTCGCGGTCGTCGGCCTCGGGGGCGTTGGTCCGCTTGTGGCGCCACCACTCCCAGGCGATCGGCATCAGCGAGAACACGAGGATGACGATGATCAGCTTGTCTATCTGCTCGCCGAGCGAGGGGAAGGCCGCGCCGAGGAAGAAGCCGAGCAGGGTGATGCTGAGGACCCAGAAGACGGCCCCGACGAGACTCCAGAGGATGAAGCGGCCGCGGTCCATCCGTCCGACCCCGGCCACGACCGTGACGTAGGTGCGTACGAACGGCACGAACCGCCCGATGACCAGCGCCTTGTTGCCGTGCTTGTCGAAGAACGCGGTGGTCTGCTCGAAGTACTTGCGCTTGAGGATGCGCCCGTCACGCTCGTAGAGCGGAGTGCCGACGGCCCTCCCGATCTCGTAGCCGGCGATGTTGCCCGCGATGCCGGCGATCGTGAAGAGCACCAGCGCGGCCACCAGGTCGCCGGCCTCGCCACCGGGGAAGACGTCGACCCGCTCGCCCGCGATGAAGAGTCCCATCGCGAAGAGCAGCGTGTCTCCCGGGAGGAACGGGAAGAACAGCCCGCACTCGACGAAGATGATGACCAGGCTCAGCCAGAACAGCGCCTCGCCGAAGCGGTCCAGCAACCAGTTGGGGTCCATCCAGTCCATCCCGAGCAGGAGCGGCTGGAGGTCGAGGAGCAGGCTCACGGCGGCCACCCTAACCGCCGCCTCCTACAGTGCCCGCATGCACGACGACGAGGAGCGGGCGCCCTACGACCCGATGCCGCACGGCCCGCCCGAGGTCGGCGTCGGCCCCTGGCAGGGGCCGTGGCCCGAGGACGACCACTGGGACCCCGAGCTGCTCGCGCACGGTGACCGCCGCAACGTGGTCGACCGCTACCGCTACTGGTCGCTCGAGGCCATCGTCGCCGACCTCGACACCCGCCGCCACGACTTCCACGTCGCCATCGAGAACTGGCAGCACGACTTCAACATCGGCACCATCGTGCGCACGGCCAACGCCTTCCTCGCCGCCGAGGTCCACATCGTCGGCAACCGGCGGTGGAACAGGCGCGGCGCCATGGTGACGGACCGCTACCAGCACATCCGGCACCACCCGACCCCCGCCGACCTCGCGGCGTACCTCCACGACCACGGCGTCCGCCTCCTCGGCATCGACAACCTCCCCGGCAGCGACCACCTGGAGACGATGCCGATGCCGCGGCACGTCTGCTTCCTCTTCGGCCAAGAGGGCCCGGGACTCAGCGAGGCGGCGCGCGAGGTGTGCGACGGCACCTTCTCGATCGCCCAGTTCGGCTCCACGCGGTCGATCAACGCCAGCGCGGCGGCGGCGATCGCGATGCACGCCTGGATCAGGGAGTACGCCGACCTGTCGGGCGACGCCGCCTGGCGCGGCTGACCCGGTCGACCCCTCAGCGGGCGTCGAGGACCTCGGGCTCCAGCACGGGCGCCACGACGCGGGGCTTCCGCTCCGCCGAGATGACCAGCGCGACGGCGGCGACCACGATCGTGCCGCCGGCGACGATCGGCCAGGTGATCGCCTCGTCGAGGATGAGCCAGCCGAGGAAGACCGCGATGACCGGGTTGACGTAGGCGTAGGTCGCGACCAGCGAGATCGGGGCGTTCGCGACGAGCCAGACGTAGGCGGTGAACCCGACGACCGAGCCGAAGACGACGAGGTAGGACAGCGCCCACCAGGTCGTCGAGGGGTAGTCGAAGGTGAAGCGCTCGCCGATGGCCATGCCGGTCGCCACCATCATCAGGCCGCCGAGCACCATCTCCCACACGGCGACCACGAACGGGTCGGACGGCAGCCACAACCGTGGCTGGACGTAGGAGCCGAGGGCCCAGCAGCTCGCGGCGAAGAGCACGATCAGGGCCGGGACGACCGAGAAGTCACCGGCGCCGCGACCCAGCACCACGAGCACGGCGAGGCCGACGAAGCCGAGCGCGACGCCGACGAGGGTCGCAGGCCGTGGCATGTCGCCCTCGAGCAGGCGGAAGACCACGATGATCAGCGGGGCCACGGCGATGAGCAGCGCGGCGTACCCGGACGTGGCGCCCTTCTGCTCCCCGATCGAGACAAGGCCGTTGCCCAGCAGCGGCAGGGTGAGGCCGAGGAAGGCCGTCCCGGCGAGCTGGCGCCGGGTGAGCGCGAGGCGGCCGACGCCCCTGTGGGCGACCGAGAGCACGATCCCCAGCACCAGTCCCGCGGTGACGAACCGGAGACCCATCGACGTCATGGGCGGCGCGTCCTCGACGACGATCTTGATGCCGAGGTACGTCGAGCCCCACACCACGTAGACGATCGCGAGAGCTGCTGCGACCAGTCCGCCGCGAGCTGGCACCATGACATCACCGTCCTTCAGTTGACCCCTTACAGCCTAGGGGTCGGCGAAGGGCCGCGACAGCGATTTACGGCCGCCGGCCGCCTACATCCGGCCAGGGCTCACCGGCGGCCGGCGCACCTCCCGAGATCGACCTTGACCTGCTGCCCCCGGTCGACGATGACCGGGACGGTCTGCCGCACCTGGCCGTCGACCTCGCAGGTGAGGGTGTAGGCCTCCACCAGCGGGGCGGTGGTCTGCTCGGTGGCGTCGTAGAGCGCCGCGGTCAGGGTGTACGTCGGGGAGACGGACGCGAAGTTGATCGCGCGCAGGACGTAGGTGCCGGGCGTCGGGGCGTTGATCGTGACCTTCTCCTTCTCACCCACGAAGTTGCCCGAGCTGCCCACCTTGGTGAGGCTGCCGTCGGCCTCCTTGCGGTAGACCTCGAGGTCGAGGTCGTCCGGGGTCGGCCAGTCGAGCGTGACCTGCATGATCTCCTGGTCGGTCTCCGTCACCACGAACTCGTGGTCGGCTGTGGCCAGCGGCGTCACCGTCCCCGTGAACGTCTCGGAGCGAGTCGGCTCCTCCGCCAGCAGCTTGACCAGGCGCGACTGCACGATCGGCCGGGTCGAGGGGTTGACGTCCCACGTGAAGGTCTTGCCCGTGACCACCATGCTGCTCTCGAGGGAGTCGGTGAAGTCGTTCTCGGGGCTCCAGGTGGGCGTGGAGAACGTCTTGCGCAGCCGCAGGGTGGCGCCGATCGGCGCCTTGCCCGTGATCACCGAGTGGTGGGCCCGGTCGACGGCGTTCTCGAAGGCGAGCAGGTAGGCCTCACGGTTGCCCTTGCCGGCGTACGCCCCGGCGCCGACGTACTCGTCGACGACCTCGGCGAACGGCGGGTGGAACTCGTCGGGGCCGATCTCGAAGGTGTAGCCGTAGCCGCCGGTCGCGTTGTAGGACCAGTCCTCGGTCGTGCCGGTGGTGTCGTAGAGCTCCCAGCCGTGCTGGTTGGTGTAGCCGTTCTGCGCCGTCATCGACGCGCCGAGCGCCTTCATGGCCTCCTCGTCGGGCGCGTCGCCGACGGGCAGGCCGTCCGGTCCGATCGTCGTCGGATTGACCCCGTTGGGACGCAGGACGAGGTTGGAGAAGGTGTGGTTGGAGATCATCATCGTGACCTGCCGCTCGCTGATGAGGCGGCGTACGTTGCGGGTCTCCGGCTCCGAGAACGGGCCCGCTCCGCGGTAGGTCGGGTCGGCGAAAAGGTCGGACGCGCCCGGTCCTCCCCAGAGGCCGCCATAGTTTCGGTTGAGGTCCGTGCCGACGAGGTAGCCGCCGGGGCTGGTGGCGCTGAACGCCGCGCACGTCCCGTCCGGAGTGTCCTGGCCGTCGACGACGCGGCAGTTCTTCCGCTTGTAGGCGTTGCCCGGCGTGCCGAGGATGGCCGCCGTCCCGCCGCCGTCGACCACACGCAGGTCGACGGTCTGGCCGTCGGTGTAGGAGAGGTGGAAGCCGTCGGCGTTGACGACGGGCACGATGATCATCCGGCCGCGCTCGAGCAGCCCGGAGATCCGCGCGTCCCCGGAGACCTTGCCCTGCACGAGGTCGAGGGCGAACTCCATGGCGTGCTCGCCGGAGGGCCACTCCCGGGCATGGTGCAGGCCGAACATGGCAAAGGTCGGCCGGCCGTCCAACGCATGGACATCGATGGCGATCTCGACGCCGAGCACGGTGCGCCCGTCCAGCGTCTTCTCGGGCAGCTCCAACAGCCGCACCAGGCCCGGGTGGGCCTCCGCCAGCCCGCGCAGCTCTGTCTCGTAGTCGGCGAGGCTGCGATAGCGGTCCCGGCCCGAGGGCAGGCTCGACCGCAGGGTCGTGGCGGCGTAGGCATCGTCGATCTGGTTGATCTCGGCCTCGCGTCGGATCAGGTCGGGGATCCGGACGTCCCAGGTGAAGCCGGCAGCACGCAGCGCGTCGCGCTCGGCCGCGGTGTGGAGGATGATCTCGATGTAGTCGTGACCGGCGTGCTCGGTGAGGTCGAGACCGAGCCGCTGCAGCTCCGCCTTCGCTGCCCGGGTGGGGGTGTCCACCGTGACCAGCTGGGGGGCGAGGGGCGGTGCGGGCTCCTCGGCGGTGGCCGAGGGCTGTGCCATCACCGCGGCGGTGAGGACGAGCGAGGCGAGGCCGCCGAGGAGCGAGAGGCGGCGGGGGGTGGTGGGCATGAAGCCTCCCTGGGTGCGGGCCGAGGACGCACGGGGTGTCGGCGCAGTCGGCCGGACGGGGTGTCACGCCACCAACGGGGCCACGATCCCGGGGGTTACGGGTCGGTCGGTTTTGGCGACGTGGGGCTGCTACGTCTCGTGCGGGGCGCGGCGGGGTGCGGGGACCCGCGGGGTCGTCCAGGCATACCCCGACCTGAACGCCGTCACCACCAGTTGCACGCGGTCCCGCGCGCCGACCTTGCGGAGGATCTGGGCCACGTGCGTCTTCACCGTCGGAAGGGACACGTAGAGGGCGCAGGCGATCTCCGCGTTGCTCATGCCGCGCACGACCAGGTCCAGGACCTCGACCTCGCGCGGCGACAGCGCTGACATCCAGGCTGGCTGCTCCGTGTGCCACTCGGGCCTCTCCATGCTCACCACAGACATCCGCAGTTCTCCACTCCGTCGCCGGCTCGTCCGAACCACAAGAGTCGCGCGGATCGGCGCGTGATACATCGGCGATGCTGCGTAGCCCGGATGGGGGGTGCGAGCTACCTGTTCTGGCCAAGCCGGCAGTCGGCCACGGCCGGGTCGGCACGTCCCAGGCTCACCTCGAGTGTCGCCCGGGGAGCGGCAGCGCGAACGCTCGGATCGCGACCAGCCGGTAGCCACTAGTGTGGGCGGCGAAGACTCCACCCGTGCTGAGGAGAACTCCCCCATGCCCATCGCAACCCCCGACGTCTATGCACAGATGCTGGACGCGGCGAAGGAGAAGTCCTTCGCCTTCCCGGCGATCAACGTGTCCTCGTCCCAGACCCTGAACGCGGCCCTCAAGGGCTTCGCCGACGCAGGCTCCGACGGCATCATCCAGGTCTCGACCGGCGGTGCCGAATACCTCTCCGGCCCGACCGTCAAGGACATGGTGACCGGCTCCCTCGCGTTCGCCGCGTACGCCGCCGAGGTCGCGAAGAACTACCCCGTCAACATCGCGCTGCACACCGACCACTGCCCCAAGGACAAGCTGGACGGCTTCGTCCGCCCGCTGCTCGCGGCCTCCGCCGAGCGCGTCGCCCGCGGCGAGGACCCGCTGTTCCAGTCGCACATGTGGGACGGCTCGGCCGTGCCGCTGGAGGAGAACCTCCAGATCGCGCAGGAGCTGCTCGAGCAGGCCGCCGCCGCGCAGATCATCCTCGAGGTCGAGATCGGCGTCGTCGGCGGTGAGGAGGACGGCGTCGCCAACGAGATCAACGAGCAGCTCTACACCACGCCCGAGGACGCCCTCGCCACCGTGCGCGCGCTCGGTGCCGGCGAGAAGGGCCGCTACATGACGGCGCTGACCTTCGGCAACGTGCACGGCGTCTACAAGCCGGGCAACGTCAAGCTCCGCCCGGAGATCCTCAAGGAGGCCCAGGCGGCGGTCGCCAAGGAGCTCGGGCTGGCGGATGACTCGAAGCCGTTCGACCTCGTCTTCCACGGCGGCTCCGGCTCGACCGCCGAGGAGATCGGTGCGGCCGTCGACTACGGCGTCATCAAGATGAATGTCGACACCGACACCCAGTACGCCTTCACCCGCCCCGTCGCGGCCCACATGTTCACCAACTACGACGGTGTCCTGAAGGTCGACGGGGAAGTCGGCAACAAGAAGGCCTACGACCCCCGCGCCTGGGGCAAGGCCGCCGAGGCCGGCATGGCCGCCCGCATCGTCGAGGCCTGCGAGCACCTGCGCTCGGCCGGCCAGTCGCTCGGCGCCTGACGCCTCGGCGTACTGCCTGACACGACGAAGGCCCGCTCCCCTCCGGGAGCGGGCCTTCGCTGGTGAGTGCGATCCTCAGATGGGCGGGGCGTTGCCCGGGATGTCGTCCAGGTCGCCGTAGGGCTGGTCGTGGTGCGCGTGCGCGACCAGGTCCTTCTGCACCTTCGGGTCGTCCTTGTCGGCGAAGTAGTCGAACGGGATCGTCTCGTCGCGGCCGTTGGACACCTTCATCGCGTTCATGATCGCGGTGACCACGACCGTGACGAGCAGGTTGAGCACGAACGCCGTGAGCGCGATGTAGCCCATCTCGCCCAGCCCCGGGATCTCACCGAGCGAGCCGCCGAAGTGCTTGCCCGTGACCGGGTTGACGACGTTGTACGCCGACACCGTGCCGTAGACCATGCCGACGGCCCAGCCCGCGAGCAGGCCCCAGCGGTGGAACCAGCGCGTGTAGAGGCTGAACACCACGGCCGGGAATGTCTGGAGGATCCAGATGCCGCCCAGGAGCTGGAAGTTGATGGCGTTCTGCTTGTCGAGCGTCAGCACGAAGACCAGCGCGAACGCCTTCACGATCAGCGACATCAGCTTGGAGACCTTCGCCTCCTGGGCCGGCGTCGCGGCCGGGTTGAGCCACTCCTTGTAGATGTTGCGGCTGAACGTGTTGGCCGCGGCGATCGACATGATCGCGGCCGGCACGAGCGCGCCGATCGCGACGGCGGCGAAGGCCACGCCGGCGAACCACGCCGGGAACATGTCCTCGAACAGCTGCGGGATGACCAGCTGCGCGTTCGGCTCTCCGTCGAGGCCGATCGGCTGCGTGCCCGCGGCGATCGCCACCCAGCCCAGGAGGGCGAGGAGGCCGAGCACGAAGGAGTAGGCCGGCAGGATGGCGGCGTTGCGCCGGATCGTGTTGCGGCTCTCCGAGCTCAGCGACGCGGTCACCGAGTGCGGGTACATGAACAGTGCCAGCGCCGAGCCGAGCGCGAGCGTGGCGTAGGCCCAGCCGGTGCCCTCCCCGGGGATGAACGAGCCGGTCGGCTTCCCGGTCGCCTCGTTGACGGTCGCCATCTTGTCCTGCGCGGCACCGAAGATCGCATCCCAGCCGCCGACCTGGCCGGGCAGGTAGATGACGGCCACGATGATGACGAGATAGATCAGGATGTCCTTGACGAACGCGATCACCGCCGGCGCCCGCAGGCCGCTGGAGTAGGTGTAGGCCGCGAGCAGCGCGAACGCGATGAACAGCGGCAGGTCCTTGGCGAGCACGTTGTCGCCGCCGCCGAGGCCGGCCACCTCGAGCACCGCCTGGATGCCGACGAGTTGCAGGGCGATGTAGGGCATGGTCGCCACGAAGCCGGTCACCGCGACGGCCAGCGACAGCGACCGCGCGTCGTACCTGCCGCGGACGAAGTCGGCGGTGGTGACGTAGCCGTGGCGGTGGCTCACCGACCACAGGCGGGCCATGAAGATGAAGATGATCGGGTAGAGCACGATCGTGTAGGGCACCGCGAAGAAGCCCGCGACCGCGCCGGTCGCGAACATCGCCGCGGGCACGGCGACGAACGTGTACGCCGTGTAGAGGTCGCCGCCGAGCAGGAACCAGGTCACCCAGGTGCCGAACTTGCGGCCGCCGAGCCCCCACTCGTCGAGGGACTCCAGCGACTCCGCGCGCTTGAAGCGGGTGGCCATGAAGCCGGCCACGGTCACGACGCCGAAGAGGGCGATGAGCACGGTCAGGGCGATGCCGTTGATGCCGGTGTCGGTGGCGAGCACCGAGATCTGCGCGTTCATCGGTCACCTCCGCGGCGGCGGGCCGAGAGGGTGAGCTTGTAGGCCGTCCAGGTCAGCGCCGAGCAGACGAAGACCCAGACGAACTGGTACCAGAAGAAGAAGGGGAAGCCGAGCAGCTCCGGCTCGGTGCGGGCGTAGCTGGGCACCCACACGAGCGCCACGATGGGGATGAGCAGGAGCACGCCGGCCGCGGCCATCTTGCGCCTGTCGGTGGGCGGCGGGCCCTCGTCGTGCGGTGGCGGGACAGGGTCGGGGGGATGGTTGCCGAGACTCATGGCCACGACCCTAGCGAGATGTGACCGCGCTCACCTCCGAGGGCTCGCCGACGTCACAGGCCTCAGCCGAGGAGGGTGTCGTACGCCGTGGGGCTGGAGTCGCGCAGGAACGTCGAGCAGCGCTCCCACTCGTCGGTCTCGCCGATGGCGCGGGCGCTCTGGGCCAGGATGGCGAGGCAGGTCAGGAAGCCACGGTTGGCCTCGTGCTCCCACGGCACCGGGCCGTGGCCCTTCCAGCCGTTGCGGCGGAGCAGGTCGAGCGAGCGGTGGTAGCCGACGCGGGAGTAGGCGTAGACGGTCACGTCGTCGGCGCCCTGCTCGCGGGCCTCTTCGGCGAGCGCGGCCCAGGCGGCAGGCGACGCGGGGTGGCGGCGTACGACGTCGGCGGGGGTCGCGTCGCCGGCGAGCTCGGTGGTCGCCGGGTCGTCGGGCAGGTGGGTGGGCGGGGGGCCGGCCAGGAGGTTCATGCGCCCAGCCTCTCAGACACCTCCGCGTGCCCAGAGCTCATGTAACGCGCTGTCTATGGCACTAGCGCGCCGTCACGACAGCGCACCAGCGCATCAAACAGCGCGTGACAGCTCGCGCGCAGGCGGATCAAGTCAGCCGGGGGCAGCCAGCAATCATTCACAACCCCCTCTGGTCCGAGGCCATCCACAGACCAGCCGGCGTCCCGCTCCGGGTCCTGTGCCCTTCCTGCGACCGTCGCGGCATGGACGCACGAGTGCGAGCGGCAATCGCCGAAGGCGGAGAGCTGGTCACCACGAGACGACTTCGGGAGCTGGGCATCGACCCGCGGCTGGTCGCTGCAGCCGTACGACGGGGCGAGCTCGTCGCGGTGCGCCGCGGCATCTACACCTCGGCCGCGCTGTGGGCGTCGTGGGACGAGTTCCGCCTCCGGCCGATCGCCCGGATCAAGGCTGCCGACCTCGCGATCACCGTGCCGCATGTCTTCAGCCACGACTCCTCGGCGCTGCTGCAGGAGCTGCCCCTCATCGACGCCCGCAGGGCCGACGTTCACATCACTCGGGAGAGAGTCCTGGGATCCAGGACGAAGTTCGGCATCCGCCACCACGGCGCGCCGTACGACGCGGCGGACGTGTGCGAGATCCACGGACTGCAAGTCCTGTCCATCCCGAGGACCGTCATCGACATCGCGCGTGAGCACGGCTACGACGCCGGGCTCGTCGCCGCCGATGGCGCCCTTCGACTCGGGTGCACGCAGGCGCAACTCCTCGCGCAGCTGGAGGTGAAGACGCACTGGCCCGGGATCACTGTGGCCCGGGCGGTCGTAGAAGACGCCGACATCGGAGCGGAGAACGCCGCCGAGACGCTGGCGCGGATCCTCGTGCGAGAGCTGGGCGTGGGTGCGGTGGAGACGCAGTTCCCCGTCGTCACCCGACGGGGGGTGCGTTGGTGCGACCTGCGGGTGGGCTGCCACGTGTTCGAGTTCCACGGGCGACTGAAGGTGCTCGCCCCCGAGGCGGGAGGCGTCGCGGAGGCCGCGGCGGCGCAGGTCCTCTGGGACGAGCGCAAGCGCGAACGCGACGTGACCAGCCCGGGGCTCGGCCTGAGCAACATCTACTGGGAGGACTTCTTCGAGCCTGCCCGCGCCCGCGCGATCAAGCGGCTGGCTGAGGAGTACGCCGTCACCCGGCGTCGCTTTGGCGACGTGTTGCCCGCCCTCCTCGAGGAACAGGCGCGCAGGCTGCGGGGGCGGCGCTACCCGAGGTTCGGGTGACAAAGCGGCGACGTCGGGCACCGGCGTACCTGAGGCTGTAACGCGCCGTCCTTGACACTGCCGCGCCGTCACAGCGGCGCACCAGTGCATCGGACCGCGCGTTACAGCACGCGCGCGGTGGCGCGCACCCGGCTCAGGCCGGCGGAGTCAGCAGCCTGCGCACGGTGTCGGTCCCGAGCGCCACGATCAGCGTGGGCAGCCGAGGGCCGCGGTCGGCGCCGACGAGCAGGTTGTAGAGGAGCCTGAAGAACTCCTTCTGGTCGGCCTTCACCTGGTCGGTGGGCGCGTCGTCGAGGCCGAGCCCGAGGGCGACCTTGGGTACGCCGTAGACCAGCGACGTCACTTCGTCCAGCTCCAGCTCGGACGGCAGGCGGTCGAGGAAGGTCCGCAGCCACAGCTCCTCGTCCTCGGTCAGCGAGGACAGTCGGGCGGTGTCGGGAGTGGAGCGGACCATCGTGCGCTCCGACTCGGGCACGAACTCCGACGTCCACGCCATCGCCTTGCCGAGCCGCGGCTCGAGATCGTCGACGCTTGCGTGCGGAAAGCCGACATGCTCGATGATGCGGCTGATCTGCTCGGCCGACCCCGCGGTCACGTCGGCGACGGACGACAGGGTGCGGAACGGCACGGTGACCGCCGGGGCCGGCAGCGGGCCGGACGCGACGGCGGCAGCACGCTCCCAGGCCAGCGTGGCCACGTCCCGCTTGGCCGGGTCGGCAGCCTTGCGACCCAGGGCGTCCCACTCGTCGTACAGCCGCTGCACCTCGGGACCGAAGTCGATGGTGAACGTCTGCTTGGGCGCGCGCCGCACGTAGAGCCAGCGCAGGATCGGCGCCTCGAGGATGCGCAGCGCGTCGGACGCGGTCGGCACGCCGCCGGACGACGACGACATCTTCTGCATGCCCGCGAAGCCGACGAAGCCGTAGCCGAACCACGCCGGCCCGGAGTCGGCGCCGAAGACCGACTTCACCAGCTCGTGGCCGACGGTGAACGACGAGCCGGGGGTCGCGTGGTCGGCGCCGGCCGGCTCGAAGTCGACGTGGTAGAAGGCCCAGCGCATGGGCCAGTCGACCTTCCAGACCAGCTTGCCCTCGCTGTCCGTGCGCAGGTTGGTCGCACCGGTGAAGCCGCAGGACGAGCAGGTGTAGGCGAGGTCGGTGGTCGCGTCGTCGTACGACGTGAGGGTCACCGTGTCGCGGCCGCACTCGCGGCAGTAGGGCTTGTAGGGGAAGCGCGCGAGGCCGCCCGCGCCGTCGCCGGTGTCTTCCTCGTCGGCCACGGAGTCCGCGAGGGCGGCAGCCTCCTGGGCGTCGAGGTCGGACTGCTGGTCGCCGGTGGGAGGCGCTGCCGGCCTCTTCGTGCGGTAGCGCCCCAGCACGGCGTCGATCTCGTCCCGCGCGGCGACGGCGGCGAGCACCGGCTCGCGGTAGGTGCCGGCGGTGTAGAGGTCGGTCTGGGAGACCTCGTCCATCTCGACGCCGAGCTCGGTCAGCGCCTCGCGCAGGGGAGCCTTGAAGTGGGCGGCCCAGGAGTCGTGGCACTCCCACGGGTCGGGTACGGCGGTGAGCGGGCGTCCGATGTGCTCGGCCCAGGACTCGGGCACTCCAGCGGGCACCTTGCGGAAGCGGTCGAAGTCGTCCCAGACGTGCAGGTGGCGGGTCTCGACGCCGCGGCGGCGCAGCTCGTCGGCCACGAAGTGCACGGTGAGGAACTCGCGCAGGTTGCCCAGGTGCACCGGGCCGGACGGAGAGGCGCCCGAGGAGACGGTGACGGGCTTGCCCTCGCCGGCGTGCCGGACCGCGTCGTCCGCGGCGCGCATCACCCAGTCGACGGGATCCCTCTGCTGTCCACCTCGTGCCATGCAGCGAAGGCTATCCCCGGGCTTCGGAGGCCGGGCGTACGAGGGCCCCGGAGCCGCCCCCTGCGGCGACTCCGAGGCCCTGGACACGTGGGCCCTGACGGGCCGCCAGCCGCACACCCCCGCGGAGCCACTGGTCTCACGTGCTGTTCACATTCTGCGTGAGGGCCGCCGCGACACATGGCTCTTCCCTGCCACTGGCACTATCATGCCAACCATGCCTCCACGTCGCCGCCCGATGGCCACCGCCTTCGGGCTGCCGGCCGCGATGGAGGACCTCTACCGCCGGGTGCACCCCGGGAGTGGCCGTCCGGTCGCCGAGGTGGCCCACAGCCTGGTCGTCGAGCCCGACCAGCTGCTCGCCGACCTCGCCCCGCTGCTCGCCACCGACATCGTCCGGGTCGAGCGCGGGATCCTGCAGGTCGCGAGCCCCGTCGAGGCGGTGTCGAGGTACGTCGCGAGCCAGGCCGCGCTGGTCTCCGAGGCCGCCCAGGAGCTGACCCGGGTCTCCCGTGCCCTCCCGGTGCTCGCCGAGCTCCGGGGAGGCGACCCCCAGGCCCAGGGGGCGATGCCGCTCGACGGCGAGGTCTACGAGGGGGGCAACGTCCCCCAGATGCTCGCCCAGTGGATCCAGGAGTCGAGCGGCGACCTGTGCTTCCTCCGGCCGGACCAGTGGAGGCTGCCCACGGAGTCGGAGATGGCCAGGGTCGTCAACGACGCCATCCGGAAGGGACGCGTGGTCCGGACGATCTATCCGCTAGCGGCCCTCCAGGAGGCGCCGGCCGTGCTGCTGGGGCGGGCCTCGATCGGCGAGCAGATCCGGGTGCTGCCCGAGGTGCCGACCCGGCTCGCCATCATCGGCGCCTCCCGCGGGCTGCTGCCCGACCCGCTCGGGGTCGGCACCGAGCGGCGGATGGCGCTCCGCCAGTCGGCGCTGGTGCAGCTGATGATCCGCTACTTCGACCTGCTCTGGGAGAACGCCCACGCCGTGCCGGCGCTGGACCGCGGCGAGGCCCGGCCCGACCTCCGCAGGCTGCTGCTCGGCCAGCTGGCCGCCGGCGCCAAGGACGAGCAGATCGCCCGCACGCTGGGGCTGAGCCTGCGCACGGTGCGCCGCCGGGTCGCCGCGCTGATGGTCGAGCTGGGCGCCGACACCCGCTTCCAGGCGGGTGTGGAGGCGGCGCGGCGCGGGTGGATCTGAGGACGGCTAGGCCGGCAGGACCAGCGACCAGGCGGCCGGCTCGACCCGCCACGACCGGCTGCGCTCGGGACCGTAGATCTCCCCGTCCGCCGACACCCAGAACTCCTCGCCGCTCACCGTGGCGGTGGAGCCTCGCACGTAGAGCACGTCGTCGCGCTCGTGGTGCTCCCCGCGCCTCAGCGACACGGCGTACCCGGCCTTGGCCAGCGGGCTGACCGCCCGCGACACCATCACGTCGACCTTCCCGTCCGCGGGGTCCGCCTCCGGGGTCAGCTCGGTGCCGCCGCCGACGCTTGCGCCGTTGCCGATGGCGACCATGAGCAGCGGCCGGCTGAAGTCGTTGACCACGGTGCCGTCGACCTCCACGCGCAGCCGCCGGTGCGGCGGGTGGACGGCCGAGAGCAGGGCGCCGATCGGGTAGCCGAGCTTGCCGAGGTTGACGCCGCCGACGCCGGCCGAACCGAGCCGCTCCTTCCAGCCCTTGCCCTTGCGGGAGGCCTGCGCCCCGGCCCCGACGTGCACGTTGTTGACGACGATCTCGCCGGTCTCGTCGACCACCAGGTCGAGCCGTCGCGGCCGGCCCTCGAGCACGAGGCGGGCCGCGTCCTCCACCTCGAGCGGGATGCCGACGGTGCGGGCGAAGTCGTTGCCCGTGCCCGTCGGCAGTAGGGCGAGCGTGCGGTCGGCGAGCTCGTGGCGCTTGTGCAGCGCGGAGACGACGGCGTGCAGGCTGCCGTCGCCGCCGGCCACCACGATCCGCCGGGTGCCGGCGCGGTGCAGGACGCCGTCCAGCTCGCCGGGGTTGCGTGTCGCGGCCACCTCGACCGACGCCTCGTCGCGCAGGATCGCGACCGCCCGGTCCAGGGTCTCCTGGTCGGCGGTGCCAGCCTCGGCATTGGTCACCACGAGCATCGGTTCCACGCCGTGGACAGTAGCCGAGACCCGGTGGTCCGTGGCTTTGGTAGCGTGAGTTCGCAAGAGCTCCGGTGCACTTGCGCCGGAGCTGTTTTTCTTCTGCGAGGAGGGCCGCGATGCCCGCGATCGTCGTACTCGGCGCCCAGTGGGGCGATGAGGGCAAGGGCAAGGCGACCGACCAGCTGGCGACCAACCAGCCGATCGACTACGTCGTGCGCACGAGCGGTGGCCACAACGCCGGCCACACGATCGTCGTCAACGGCGAGAAGTACGCCACCCACCTGCTGCCCAGCGGCATCCTGACCCCCGGCGCGACCAGCGTCATCGCCAACGGCGTGGTCGTCTCGCCGGAGGCGCTTTTCCGCGAGCTGGACGGCCTGCTCGAGCGCGGCGTCGAGCTCGGCGGGCTGGTGGTCAGCGCCAACGCCCACGTCATCGCGTCCTACCACGCGACGATCGACAAGGTCACCGAGCGCTTCCTCGGCAAGAACCAGATCGGCACCACCGGCCGCGGCATCGGCCCGGCCTACGGCGACAAGGTCAACCGCGTCGGCGTCCGGATCGCCGACCTCTTCGACGAGAAGATCCTCCACGCCAAGGTCGAGTCCGCCCTCGACGTGCGCAACCACCTGCTGACGAAGGTCTACAACCGCCGCGCGGTCCAGGTGGACGCGGTGGTCGAGGAGCTGCTGTCGTACGTCGAGCGCCTGCGGCCGATGGTCGCCGACACCTCGCTGCTGCTCAACCGGGCACTCGACGAGGGCAAGACCGTGCTCTTCGAGGGCGCCCAGGCGACGATGCTCGACGTCGACCACGGCACCTACCCCTTCGTCACGTCGTCCAACCCGGTGGCCGGCGGCGTCTGTGTCGGCTCCGGGGTCGGCCCCACGCGCATCGACCGGGTGATCGGCGTGATCAAGGCCTACACGACCCGCGTCGGCGCCGGCCCGTTCCCGACCGAGCTGTTCGACGACGACGGCATCCGGCTGCAGCAGCTCGGCGGCGAGATCGGCGTCTCGACCGGCCGCACCCGCCGCTGCGGGTGGTACGACACCGTGGTCGCCCGCTACGCCGGCCGGGTCAACGGCCTCACCGACCTCTTCCTGACCAAGCTCGACATCCTCGGCGCCTGGGACCGGATCCCGGTCTGCGTGGCCTACGAGATCGACGGCCAGAAGGTCGACGAGATGCCGATGACGCAGACCGAGTTCCACCACGCCAAGCCGGTCTACGAGTTCTTCGAGGGCTGGAGGACCGACATCTCCGGCTGCCGCACCTTCGCGGAGCTGCCCCCCAACGCGCAGACCTACGTCAAGGCGCTCGAGGAGCTCTCGAAGACCCGCATCTGGGGCGTCGGCGTGGGCCCGGGCCGCGAGCAGACGGTCGTCGTCCACGACGACTGACCCGCCTGTCGACGGCGGACGACGGCTGAGCAGGGCGCGGTCCGCACATCTGCACAGGATCTCCACACCTTCGCCGCGCGACCTGACCGCGCCCGCTCCTAGTCTCGAGCTCACGAACGCGTGACTGGACGACGGGAGACCCGATGGAGACGCTCACCCACCTCGCGCTGCGGTCCGTGCTGGCAGTGGTGCTCGCCGGCTCGCTGGTCGTGCAGGTGATGATCGGTCCAGCGCCCGCCGGTGACCTGGAGGGGTCGCCGCTGCGGGTGCCGATCCTGGTCATCCTCGGCCTGGGAGTGCTGTGCATCCAGGTCGTCACGGTGTGTGCGTGGCAGCTCCAGACGCTGGTGCGCCGGGGCTCGGCCATCTCCCGGGCCGCCCTCCGCTACCTCGACGCGATCGTCGGCGCTGCCGCCGCGGCCTGCCTGCTGGCGCTGGCGTTCGCCGTGACCCTGGCACCGGGCGAGGACGTCGCGCCCGGGATCGTGCTCCTCATCTGTGGCGTGGGCGCGATCGTCACCGGCTTCGGGTTGTTGGTCCTCCTGCTCCGGCTGCAGCTGGGTGGTGCCATCGCCCGCCAGAGCCACGGCGGCGCCGGCCAGAGTCCCACCGGTCCCCGCCTGACGCGGCGGTAGCCCCGCTCGGCCGGTCACCGGTGACCGCGCAACCCGGCTGCGGGCAAAGGCGATCGTCCACGGCACCTGAGCGGTCGGGAGGGTGCGCCTCCGGCCGATAGGATCGTGGCCCGTGAAGACCCTCGTCATCGGCCCCGGAGGACGCGAGCACGCCCTCGCCAGCGCACTGGCCCGGGACCCCGGTGTCACCGAGGTGCACGCCGCGCCCGGCAACCCGGGCATGGCGTCCGTCGCGACGCTGCACGACGTCGACGCCACCGACGGGGCCGCGGTCGCGGCCCTGGCGAAGCAGCTCGGCGCCGACCTGGTCGTGATCGGCCCGGAGGCCCCGCTCGTCGCGGGCGTCGCCGACGCGGTGCGCGACGCCGGCATTGCCTGCTTCGGTCCCAGCCGCGAGGCCGCCCGGCTCGAGGGCTCCAAGGCCTTCGCCAAAGAGGTCATGGAGGCCGCCGGTGTGCCCACCGCGCAGGCCCGCGTCTGCACCACGCCCGAGGAGGCGGCCGCGGCCCTCGACGCCTTCGGCGCGCCGTACGTCGTGAAGGACGACGGCCTCGCCGCCGGCAAGGGCGTCGTGGTGACCGACGACCGCGAGGCCGCGCTGGCACATGCCGCCCAGTGCGAGCGCGTGGTGATCGAGGAATACCTCGACGGCCCCGAGGTCAGCCTCTTCGCGATCACCGACGGCGCGACGGTCTACCCGCTGCAGCCGGCCCAGGACTTCAAGCGCATCTTCGACGGCGACGAGGGACCCAACACCGGCGGCATGGGCGCCTACACGCCGCTGCCCTGGGCGCCCGAGGGCCTCGTCGACGAGGTGCTGCGCGACGTGCTGCAGCCGACCGTCGACGAGCTGGCCCGCCGCGGCACGCCCTTCGCCGGCCTGCTCTACGCCGGCCTCGCGCTGACGTCGAAGGGGACGCGGGTCGTCGAGTTCAACGCCCGCTTCGGCGACCCCGAGACCCAGCCGCTGCTGATGCTGCTGGACTCGCCGATCAGCCCGCTCCTCCTGGGCGCCGCGACCGGCAGCCTCGCCGAGGTGCCGCAGCCGGTGTGGAAGCCGGGGGCCGCCGTGGCCGTCGTGATGGCGAGCCGGGGCTACCCCGAGGGCTCGTCGGGCGGCGACGTGATCGTCGGCACCGAGACGCTCGACAAGGAGCCGGACGTCGACGTGATCCACGCCGGCACCGCCCTGGCCGACGGCCACCTCGTCACCGCCGGTGGCCGGGTGCTCGCCGTGGTCGCCGTGGGCGAGGACATCGCGGACGCCCGGGCCAAGGCCTACGAGGGCGTCGCGACCATCAGCTTCCCCGGCGCGCAGTGGCGCCGCGACATCGCCCTCGCCGCCGCAGGCCTCAAGGAGACCCGATGACCGTCCCCAACGTCCTCGCGACGAGGTACGCCGCCGCCGACCTCGCCGCGATCTGGTCGCCCGAGCACAAGATCGTGCTCGAGCGCCGGCTGTGGATCGCCGTGCTCGAGGCCCAGCGCGACCTCGGCATCGACGTGCCGGACGGCGTGGTCGAGGCCTACCAGGCGGTCGTCGAGAAGGTCGACCTCGACTCCATCGCCGCCCGCGAGCGGGTCACCCGCCACGACGTGAAGGCGCGCATCGAGGAGTTCTCGGCGCTGGCGGGCCACGAGCACATCCACAAGGGCATGACCAGCCGCGACCTCACCGAGAACGTCGAGCAGCTGCAGGTCAGGCAGTCGCTCGAGCTGCTCCGCGACCGGGCCGTGGCGACCCTCGCCCGCCTGGCCAGGCTCGCCACCGAGCACGAGACCACCGTGATGGCCGGCCGGTCGCACAACGTCGCGGCCCAGGCCACGACTCTCGGCAAGCGCTTCGCGACGGTCGCCGACGAGATGCTCGTCGCGGTCCAGCGCATCGAGGAGCTGCTCGCCCGCTACCCGCTGCGCGGCATCAAGGGGCCGATGGGCACCGCCCAGGACATGCTCGACCTGCTCGACGGCGACGCCACCAGGCTCGAGGACCTCGAGCAGCGGGTGGCCGCCCACCTCGGCTTCGACCAGGTGCTGACCAGCGTCGGCCAGGTCTACCCCCGCAGCCTCGACTTCGACGTGCTCTCCGCGCTCGTCCAGCTGACGGCGGGCCCCTCCAACCTGGCCACCACGATCCGGCTGATGGCCGGCCTGGAGCTGGTCACCGAGGGCTTCAAGGAGGGCCAGGTCGGCTCCAGCGCGATGCCGCACAAGATGAACACCCGCTCGTGCGAGCGCGTCAACGGCCTCGCGGTGATCACCCGCGGCTACCTGTCCATGGTCGGCGAGCTCGCCGGCGACCAGTGGAACGAGGGCGACGTCTCCTGCTCGGTCGTCCGCCGGGTCGCGCTGCCGGACGCCTTCTTCGCGGTCGACGGGCTCTTCCAGACGTTCCTCACGGTGCTCGACGAGTTCGGCGCCTTCCCCGCGGTGATCCAGCGCGAGCTCGACCGCTACCTACCCTTCCTCGCCACCACCAAGGTGCTGATGGCGGCCGTCCGGGCCGGCGTCGGACGTGAGGTCGGACACGAGGCGATCAAGGAGGCGGCCGTCGGCGTCGCCCTCGACATGCGCCAGGGCCAGGCCGAGAACGATGTCTTCGACCGCCTCGCCGCCGATCCGCGGCTGGGCCTCACCCGCGACCAGATCGCCGCCCTGGTGGCGGATCCGATCGAGTTCACCGGCGCGGCCGTGGCGCAGACGCAGGCCGTCGTACGCCGCGTGGTGGAGCTCGTCGCCCGCCACCCCGAGGCCGCGGCGTACACCCCCGGCGCCATCCTCTGACGGACGGCTAGAGCATCAGCGCGGCAGCGACGATGCCGGCCGTGACGACCGCGAGCCGGAAGAACGCCGGCGGCAGCAGCCGGCCCATGCGCGCGCCGGCGTAGCCGCCGACCACCGAGCCGGTCGCGAGGAGCAGGATCGCCTCCCAGTGCAGGTCGGCGGCCACCAGGAAGATCGCGCCGGCCACGAGGTTGCCCGCGAGCACCGCCAGGGTCTTGAGCGCGTTGACGACCCTCAGCTCGAGGTCGGTGCCGAGGCCGAGGACCGCGACCATCATCACGCCCGAGCCCGCGCCGAAGTAGCCGCCGTAGACGCCGGTCAGGGCCGCGAAGCCCGTCGTCGCGGGGGACATCGAGAGCCGGGGGGAGACCGGGTTGGACTCGTCGTGGTGGCGGCGCAGCCACCGCGAGATCCACGGCTGTGCGCCGACGAGCAGGCAGGCGAAGAGGATCAGCCACGGCACGACGGCCTCGAACGCGCTCGCCGGCAGCGCCAGGAGGAGCACGGCGCCCAGCACCGCGCCGACCGCACAGCAGGCCAGCACGGCGCGGGTCACGAGCGGGTGCTCCCGCAGCTCCGAGCGGTAGCCGAAGGATCCGCTCAGGCCGGCGGGAATGAGTCCCACGGTGTTGGACGCGTTCGCGACGACGGGCGGGATCCCGAGGGCGACGAGCACCGGGAAGCTGAGCAACGACGCGACGCCGACAGTGGAGGTGAGGACACCCGAGCCCAGGCCCGCCGCCAGGACGGCGAGCTGTTCGCCGCCGGTCACCCGTCGTCGCGGATCAGGGCGACGTCGCTGACCATCGTGATGTGGTCGTGCATCGCCTCCGCCGCCGCGGCAGGGTCGCCGGCGGCGATGGCATCGGCGATCCGACGGTGTCCGGCGAGCGAGTCACGCGGCCGTCCGGGCTGGGAGAGCGACTCGATCCGCGTCTCGCGGATCAGCTCGCCGATCGTGGCCATCATCCGGTACAGCAGGTCGGAGTGTCCGGCTGCCGTGACGGCGCCATGGAACTTCTCGTCACCCTCGACGCCTCGGCCGCCGGCCTCGATGTCGCGCTCCATCTCCTCCAGTGCGGCGTTGATCGCGGCCAGGTCCTCGTCGGTACGACGCTGCGCGGCGAGCGCCGCGAGCTTGGTCTCGAGCGCGTCGCGGGTCTCGATGATCTCGGGGATGCGGTCGGCGTGGGCACGGATGGCGTCGATGATCGCGCCCGTTCCCTTGCCGGTCAGCACGGTGCCGTCGCCGTGGCGCACCGCCACGACGCCGACGACCTCCAGGGCGACCAGCGCCTGGCTGAGCGTCGCGCGGCTGACGCCGAGACGGGCCGCCAGCTCCCGCTCGGGGGGGAGGCGCTCGCCGGCCGTCAGCCCGTTGTCGGCGATCCACGTGGTGATCTGCTCCGCGACCTGCTCGTAGAGCCGGGTGCGCGACAGGCGGGTGGGCAGCGGACGACCTGGGAGGTCGCGGGACAGCTCGGACATGCGTCCATCCTATTGACATTCCCGGCAGTGTCCTATTGGCTAGGCCACTGATCCAGTCCAGTGGTGCTCGTCACACCGAGCCCCCGGCACTCTGAGCAAAGGTGGACCTCATGGGACCTGAATGGGTCGCAATCCTGGCGCTGGTAGCGCTGTTCGTGGTCGGCACCGTCCTGCCGATCAACATGGGCGCGCTGGCCTACGTCGCCGCGTGGCTCGTGGGCATGTACGCACTCAACCTCGACGAGAAGGAGATCCTCGCCGGCGTCAGCGGTGACCTGATCCTGACGTTGATCGGGGTCACCTACCTGTTCGCGATCGCCAAGAACAACGGCACCGTCGACCTCATCGTGAGCAGTGCGGTGAGGGCGGTCGGCGGCCGGGTGGCCTTCATCCCGTGGGTGATGTTCGCCGTGACGGCGCTGCTGACCGCGATCGGCGCGGTCAGTCCCGCGGCCTGCGCGATCATCGGCCCGATCGCGCTGGGCTTCGCCGGCAAGTACGGCATCAGCCCCCTGATGATGGGCATGATGGTGGTCCACGGCGCCCAGGCCGGAGGCTTCTCGCCGATCAGCATCTACGGCGCGATCACCAACTCGGTGATGGAGGAGGCCGGCCTGCCGAGCAGCGAGGTGACGATCTTCCTCGCCAGCCTCGTCGTCAACACGGCCATGGCTGCGATCCTGTTCGTGCTGCTGGGTGGCCGCAACCTGTTCTCCGCGCGCATCGACGCCGACGAGGATGTCCGTGGGGACCTGCGCCGTGGGGGCAACCCGGTGTCGGCACGCGGGATGGGCGCCAGCACACCACTCGGCACCGGAACCGGCACTGGAAGCGGCACCACCCAGACGGCGCAGCCCACGCAGACGACCACCGCCACCGGCGCCCGGGTCGACCAGATCCTGACCCTCGTCGCCTTCGTCGGCGTCGCCGCGATCGCGCTGGTCTTCGACAAGAACATCGGCTTCGTCTCGATCACCGCCGCGGTGATCCTGGCCATGCTCTCGCCCAACGAGCACAAGGACGCCGTGCGCCAGGTGGCCTGGCCGACGGTCCTCCTCGTCGCCGGCGTCAGCACCTACGCCACGATCCTGACGACCGCCGGGTCGCCGGAGTTCGTCGGTGGCTGGGCCGCCGGCCTCGGTGCTGCCGCGATCGGCGCCTTGGTGCTGTGCTACGTCGGCGGTGTCGTCTCGGCGTTCGCCTCGTCGACCGCGCTGCTGCCCGTGATCATCCCGATCTCGCTCCCGTTGATCGCCGAGCACGGCATCTCGGCCGGCCTCTTCGTGGCTGCCCTCGCCGTCGCCTCGACGATCGTCGACGTGAGCCCGTTCTCGACCAACGGCGCGCTGATGCTGGCCAACAAGCCGGACACCATCGAGGAGCAGACCTTCTACAAGCAGATCCTGACCTACAGCGTCATCGTCGTCCTCGTCGGACCGCTCCTCGTCTGGGCAGCACTCGTGCTGCCGGGCTGGTGACGGCCGTGCAGGGGCCGCTGTCCGACGTCGTCGTCGTCGACCTCTCCAGGGCGCTGGCGGGACCGCACGCCGCGATGATGCTCGGTGACCTGGGTGCCCGCGTGATCAAGGTGGAGGTGCCGGGCTCGGGCGACGACACCCGTGGCTGGGGGCCGCCGTTCGTCGGCGACCCCGAGGCGCCCGAGTCGACCTACTTCCTGTCCTGCAACCGCAACAAGGAGTCGATCGCGATCGACCTCAAGGCGGGCGAGGACCGCGAGGTGCTGCTCAAGCTCGTGGACCGGGCCGACGTGCTCATCGAGAACTTCCGCACCGGCGTTCTCGAGCGGCTCGGCCTCGGCATCGCCGACCTCCAGGCCCGCAACCCGCGGCTGGTGGTGCTCTCGATCACCGGCTTCGGCCATGACGGGCCCGAGGGTGGGCGGGCGGGTTACGACCAGATCGCCCAGGGCGAGGCCGGGCTGATGTCCCTCACCGGCTCCGGGCCGGACGACCCGCAGCGGGTGGGGACGCCGATCGCCGACCTGCTCGCCGGGATGTACGGCGCGTACGGCGTCGTTGCGGCCCTGCACGAACGCCACCGCACCGGCGTCGGCCGGGTGGTCCGCACCTCGCTGCTTGCGGCCGTCGTGGGCGTGCATGCCTTCCAGGGCACCCGGTGGACCGTGGCCGGCGAGGTGGGCAGGGCGCAGGGCAACCACCACCCCTCGATCTCGCCGTACGGCCTGTTCCACTGCGCCGACGGGGCGGTCCAGATCGCCGTCGGGAGTGAGGGCCTGTGGGCCCGCTTCTGCGACACCTTCGGGCTGGACCCGAAGGCCGACGGGCTCGCGACCAACCCCGAGCGCGCGGCCCGGCGGGAGCAGGTCATCGAGGTCGTCGAGGGTGTGTTCGCCACCTGGAAGGCCGAAGCGCTGCTCGAGCGGCTGGCCGAGGCCGGCATCCCCGCGGGCAAGGTCCGGTCGATCGACGAGGTGTATGCCTGGGAGCAGACCGCCAGCCAGGGGCTGCTCGTCGACGTGGAGCACGCCACGCTCGGCAAGGTGACGCTGCCCGGGCCCCCGTTGCGGTTCTTCGGTGCCGACGGCGCCGAGCAGACGGGTCGCGAGCACGCAGCCCCGCCGACCCTGGACCAGCACGGAGGGGCGCTGCGGGCCTGGCTCGAGGAGGCGTCATGACGCATCGCTGGAGCGCCCACGAGCTGACCGACCTCGTCCTCGACGAAGGGTCGTTCGAGTCCTGGGACCGGCCGGTCGACGTGTCCGGCCTCGACCCTGCCTACCGGGCCGAGCTCGCCGCCGCGGCCGAGAAGGCCGGCACCGACGAGTCGGTCCTGACGGGGCGGGGTCTCGTGCACGGTCGTCCGGTCGCGGTGGTGGTCAACGAGTTCCGCTTCCTGGCGGGCTCGATCGGTCGCGCGGCGGCGACGCGGATCACCGAGGCCGTACGCCGCGCCACGGCGGAGGGACTGCCGGTGCTCGCGACCACCGCATCGGGTGGCACCCGGATGCAGGAGGGCACCCCGGCCTTCCTGCACATGGTGGAGATCTCCCGGGCGCTGATGGCGCACCGGGCGGCAGGGCTGCCCTACCTGGCCTACCTGCGGCACCCGACCACCGGCGGCGTCTTCGCCTCCTGGGGGTCGCTGGCCCACGTGACCGTCGCGGAGCCGGGGTCGCTCATCGGCTTCCTCGGGCCGAAGGTCTACGAGGCGCTCGAAGGCAGGCCCTTCCCGGCCGGCGTCCAGACCGCGGAGAACCTCGCCGACCACGGCGTCATCGACGCCGTGGTCGCGCCGGAGGACCTGCCCGCCCTCGTCGACCGCGCGCTGGCCGTGCTCGTCGACCCTCCCACCCGCCCGGCACTGCCGCGGCGGGCCCCGGCTGCGGCACCGCCTCCCGACGCCTGGACCTCGGTGGAGCGGACGCGGCGGCGCGACCGGGCGGGTGTGCGAGAGCTGCTGCGGTACGGCGCCTCCGACACGGTGCGCCTGCGCGGGACCGACGAGGGCGAGCGGGACGCTGCCGTGATTGTCGCGCTGACCCGGCTCGACGGTCAGCCCTGTGTGCTTGTCGGCCAGGACCGGGCCCGGCAGTCGCCGACCACGCCGATGGGTCCGGCGGCCCTGCGCGAGGCACGCCGCGGCATGCGCCTGGCCGAGGAGCTGAGGCTCCCGCTCGTGACCGTGATCGACACCCCCGGGGCCGAGCTGTCCCAGAAGGCCGAGGAAGGTGCGATCGCCGGCGAGATCGCCCGCTGCATCGCCACGATGACGACCATGACGGTCCCGACGCTCTCGGTCCTGCTCGGCCAGGGGTGTGGGGGAGGCGCGCTGGCGCTGCTGCCGGCCCGGGTCGTCGTCGCGACCGAGCACTCCTGGCTCTCGCCGCTCCCGCCGGAGGGCGCGAGCGTGATCGTGCACGGCGACGTGTCGCACGCTCCCGAGCTGGCGCGCGCGCAGCGTGTCAGGGCCGCCGACCTGCAGGCTGCCGGGACCGTCCAGCACGTCGTGGCCGAGGCCGACGGCGACACTCCCGAGGCCCTCGCCGTCGCGGTGGCGGCGGAGTGCTCCCGGGTCCTCGCCTCGCTCACCACCCTCGCCACCGCCCCGGAGGCGCTTGGCGCCTGAGCGCGGCAGCCGAGCACGGCAACCGGGTCACGACACCAGGGCCCGGGTCGGACGGCAGTCCGCTCCGGGCCCTCTCGTGGTTCAGCCCTCGCCCGGCCCGCCGTGCGCCGCGCGACACCGCATCCTGACGCGATGTAACGCGCCGTCCAGTACACCTCCGCGCCGCCACAACGGCGCGGGAGTGCCATGGACGGCGCGTTACATGCGTGGGCGGGTCAGCCGGCGGGGACCCAGCGGCGCCAGGCGAAGGTTCGCCGGACCCCGGAGGCCGAGGCCCGTGGACCGGCCTCCGAGTCGCGCGCGGCCTGGCGGGCCAGCGCTGCGTCACGGACCTGGCGGCGGATGTCGGCCTGGTGCTGGGCGGCGACCTGGCGGGTGATGTCGATGGCGGTGCTGTTCATGACGGGCTCCTCGGGTGGTGGGCTGGCACGTCCTACTGTTCGACTGAGGCCCCCTACCGGGCATCGGGCATCTGCCTACGTCTGGGGCCTCAGACCGCCTTAGCCACGCGCCGTACCCACCTGAGGCGGGCACCGCCTGCCTCAGACGGGCCATCATGGGAGGCGTGACTGCGACCGACCTGACGATCACCGGCCGCGTGCAGGGCGTCTCGTTCCGCTACTACACGCAGCGCGCGGCGGAGCGCCTCGGCGTCGCCGGCTGGGTCCGCAACGAGCCCGACGGCTCGGTGGCCGTGCACGCGGAGGGCCCCGCGGACGCGGTCCAGCAGCTGGTCGCGTGGTGCCACGAGGGCCCGCCGGGGGCGCGGGTCGAGCGGGTGGACGTCGCCGAGGGCTCGGAGACCGGCGCGGCCGGCTTCGGGATCCGCTACTGAGACGCGCCACCCCCCGACCTGCGTGTCCGAGGTCTCGTCGACGCGAGTTCGGAGCCCCGGCCGGCCCGACCCGACAATGAGGGCCATGTCCGCCCCCGTCACCGTCTCCGTCACCCGCCACGTCGACCCCGCGCAGTCGCACGAGATGCTCGCCTGGGTGCAGGCGGGCACGAGCCTGGCGCAGTCCTTCGACGGGTTCCTGGGCAGCGGCTGGGTGCGACCGGCCGAGGGGTCGAAGGAGTGGCACATGCTCTACCGCTTCGCCGACGCCGACTCGCTCGCCCACTGGGAGGCCAGCCCGCAGCGCGCCTGGTGGCTCGAGGCGGCAGCGGGCCGGATCGAGGCGACGCGGGTGGAGCGGCGCACGGGGATCGAGGGCTGGTTCGACGACCCCGCCGCGACCGATGTACAGCACCTCCGGAAGGCGCCGCCGCGCTGGAAGCAGGCCGTCGTGATCTTCCTGGTCTTCTTCCCGCTGAGCGTCGCGTCCAACTGGGTGGTGTCGCACACGATCGCCGACTGGCCGCTGCCGCTGCGGGTGCTGGCCTCCGTGCTGGTGATGACGCCGCTGATGACCTACGTCCTGCTGCCGTGGATCACCCGGCGGATGGAATGGTGGCTCAAGAGGTGACAGCGTCCGGAACGGCATCGAGGACGAGGTCCGCCAGTCGGTTCACGCGCTCGATCGCTGCATGCCGATCGGATTCCGGCACCGTGGCGGTGACGACCAGCCGGACCACCAGATTGTCGTCAGCGACGGCGTCCGCACGTCGGATCCGGGTGGCTCCGTCGTCCTCGAACCGCTCATCAGCAGCGAAGAGGGCCGACCTGCTGCGTTCCCAGGAGGCGGCAACACTCGGTGTCGAGGTCTCGACCTCGCCGAGCGTCGCCCAGGCGTCCGGGGCCGTGACTACGACGGACGCATTCCCGTAGGCCAGGTCGATGTCTGCCTTGGACGTCGGCGCGACCGCCTGCAGCTCCACGGCCACCATGGAAGCCATCGCGGCACACAGTGAGCCGGCTTCTTCCGCCTCGTCGTGAGTCCGACGGACGTCGTCCCATCCAGCCGAGGTGACCCGTGCGCTGAGGTCGATGCGGTCGCAGAAGTCCTCAGGCACGACCCACGGGTCGGGAGGAGGGTGTGCAGGTGGTTCATCGGCGCACGCGCTCGACGATGCGAGCAGGATGCCTGCGAGGCAGGCGCGGTGCAGCCGGTTCACAGTCCGCGCCCGCTGCTCTCGTGGTAGAAGGTGCCGTCGTTGCCGAGGGAGGCGGCGATCGGTGTCCAGAGGTTCACCTTCGACCCGGTCACGACCCCGTCGTCCATGCCGTCGATGTGCTCCCGCATCTCGGCCACCTTGTCCTGGACCCCGTCGTAGTTGCGCCTCACGTTGGTCTTCACCTCGGCCAGCTCGTCGACGAGCGCGCCGTCGACCTCCTCGGCGCTGCTCGCCTCGAGATTCTTGAGCTTCGAGTTCTCCGGCGGGACCTGTGTTGCAGCGTAGTTGAGCAGCAACGAGGTGCTGCCCAGCGCGGCGGCCGCCCCGGGGACCGGGAAGAGCAGCGCGCCCGCGATGCCGGAGATCGTCGACAGCAGGATCAGTGCCTCGGCACTGCTCTGCTCCCGGCTGTCGTCCTGACGCTTCTGAAGCTGCCGATCGGCGAGCCGCTTGGCCTCGGTGACGAGGTTCATCACACTGTGCTGGCCCGCGTCGTTGACCGCCTTCGCCGCAGCGATGAGCGAGTTGAGGTAGTCGAGCGCCCACAAGTGGTTCTCGCGGATGGAGTTGAAGGGCGCGTGGAAGTCCTTGAAGAACTTGTCGGCTGCCTCGCCCTCCCACTCGGACCCCTGCTCCGAGAGCCCAGCCCAGTCCACGGAGACACGCGTCTTCAGGGTCGCGTAGGTCGACACGAGGACGTGTGACGGGGTGCGGAACGAGCTGGACTCCAGCCGGACGATCGACTCGACGTCGCTCTCGAACGAGGTCTGGGCGGCCACTCGCCAGGCTGAGGCAGCGTCATAGACGTCGTCGACCCACGACATGTCGACCGGCTCGGCGGGGGCCGTGTAATAGCCCCCACCGCCGCTGCCGGGCTGCGTGCCGTGATACCGCTTCGTGAACGAGTGGGTAGTCCCCAGCGTGATGGTGCTGTCGCCGTCCGAGGCCATGTTGGACGATCCAGGGGTGACGCGGTAACCGGTCAGGCCCCGCTCGTCGAGTCCGTCGAGCACCCCGTCGATGCCGTGGAGCTCCTCCATCAGGTCATAGGCCTCGCTGGTCACGGTGTAGAACTCGGCCAGGTCGAAGGTATCGGCCATCAGTCCTCCTCCTCCGCGTCGTCGTCGGCGAGCTGGTCCTCGATGTCCGCGTCCTCGAGGATCTGGTCGAGGTCTTCCTCCTCTGGCACGTCGTCCGGATCCACCGTCGGCGGATCTCCGGGACGCGGCGGGTCGTGCCGCGCCGGGGGGTTGTCGAACAAGGACGCATCTCGCTCGAGCAGGCCTGCGAACTGGTCGCGGGCCTCCTGGTCGGTCTTCGCGTAGTCGTCCGCGATGAGCACGAGGGTCTCTCCCGCGTCGTACAGACGCTTCGTGCTCAATCGGAGGGCGTCATAGACGTCCTCTGCGCGGCGGGCAATCGCGTGTCCGACGGGGTGGGGCAGCTGCGAGGCGATGCTCTCCAGGAGGGCCTGAACGTAGTGGAGCTCGGCAGCGGCTTGCGAGTAGTGACCGGCTGTGGTGGGGATGTGCAGCTGCCCCGCCGAGTACAACGCATAGAGATCGCCGCCGAAGCGATCCCCGGAGCCGACGTCACGCCCGTCCTGGCCGGTGTAGGGGGGCACGTAGTCGGGATCGTGGGGGTCGGTTCGGGTCATGAGGGGCTCCTCGGCGTGGCGGGCGTCCTGCATTCCTTCCCCGGGGACACGCGCCCGAAACCCTTCACGGCCGATGGAGTGGCTCAAGCGCTGAGGGTCACGAGGCATCTTCCGGCGCACCATTAGGCTTCGTCCGTGGCCGACCTCGACATCCCCGACGCGCCGGCGATCCCCGGCACCACCCACGTCCACTCGGGCAAGGTGCGCGACCTCTACCGGATCGACGAGGGCGAGCACGCCGGCCGCCTGCTGATGGTGGCGAGCGACCGGGTCAGCGCCTACGACTTCGTGCTGTCCCCGGGCATCCCGGACAAGGGCGAGATCCTGACCCGGATGAGCCTGTGGTGGTTCGGCCAGCTGGGCGTGCCCCACCACGTGGTCTCCACGGACGTCCCCGATGCCGTCCGCGGCCGCGCGGTGATCTGCGAGCAGCTCGACATGTTCCCGGTCGAGTGCGTGGCCCGCGGCTACCTCACCGGCAGCGGCCTGCGTGAGTACGCCGAGTCCGGCAGCGTCTGCGGCATCGGGCTGCCGCCCGGGCTGGTCGACGGCAGCCGTCTGCCGGAGGCGATCTTCACTCCGGCGACCAAGGCCGAGCTGGGCGACCACGACGAGAACGTCGACTTCGAGGCGGTCGTCGCGACCGTGGGCGAGGCCGACGCGGTCGCGCTGCGCGACCTCACCCTGGACATCTACTCCCGCGCCGAGGCGATCGCCCGCGAGCAGGGCATCATCCTGGCCGACACCAAGTTCGAGTTCGGCCGGGCTCCGGACGCCACGATCGTGCTCGCCGACGAGGTGCTCACTCCCGACTCGAGCCGCTTCTGGCCGGGTGACCAGTGGGAGCCGGGCCACGCCCAGCCGTCGTACGACAAGGATGTCATCCGCAACTGGCTCACCTCGCCCGCGTCGGGCTGGGACCGCACCTCCGGCGAGGCGCCGCCGCCGCTGCCCGCGGAGGTCGTCGAGCGCACCCGCGCGCGCTACGTCGAGGCCTACGAGCGGCTGACCGGGGAGAGGTTCTGACGACCCGCTCGATCGTGGCGACGGTGGAGATGCCACACCCGCCGGAGGTGGTCTTCACCTACCTCGCCGACCCGCGCAACCGCCCGGAGTGGCAGGCGTCGCTGACGTCGGTGACGCTGACCGACCGCAGCGAGCCGCACGTCGGGATGACGTGGCGCGAGTCGACGCTGGTCGGCGTGCGTCCGCGGCTGGAGATCACCCACCTCGAGCCCTGCCGCCTGTGGGCCGAGCGCGGGCGCTGGCACGGGGTGACGGCGACCCTGGCGCTGCGTTTCACCGCGATCCCGGGCGGGACGCGGGTCCGCGCCGATGGCGAGGTCACCGCGCGGGGACCGTGGGGCGCGGCAGCCGCCGCAGCCGGGCGCCTCGCCTCCCGCGCCGTCAAGGCCGACCTCGAGCGGGCTGCGAGGGTCCTGGCGCGGGCGTGACGCTGTGCCGGCGCCCCACGGCAGCCGGACGAATGTGCCCGCGTCCATCCCGCCGGCGGAGCCCCGTCGCTAGGTTTGACGCCATGGCCTCACGCAACCTTGCCTCCCTGCTGGAGCACTCGACCGCCAGGCACCCCGAGCGCACGGCGCTCGTCCTGGGCGACACCAGGCTCAGCTACGCCCAGGTCGACGACGCCGCCAACCAGGTGGCCAACCTCCTCGCCTCGCGCGGGATCCAGCCCGGCGACAAGGTCGCGCTGAGCTGCGCCAACCTGCCGTGGTTCACGATCGTCTACTTCGGCATCCTCAAGGCCGGCGCCACGGTCGTGCCCCTCAACATCCTCCTCAAGGGCGGCGAGGTCGCCTACCACCTCGGCGACTCCGACGCGAAGGCCTACTTCTGCTTCCAGGGCACGCCCGAGCTGCCGATCGGCCAGGAGGGGTACGCCGGCTTCGGCGACGCCGAAGGCTGCGAGCACTTCTTCATGATCACCGTCGACCCGGCCGCGGAGTCGCCCATCGAGGGCACCGAGACCCTGGCGCGGGCGATGGCCGCGCAGCCGCCGACGTTCGAGACGGTCGACGTGGACGACGACGACACGGCGGTGATCCTCTACACCTCCGGCACCACCGGCCAGCCCAAGGGTGCCGAGCTGCGCCACCGCAACATGGTGTCCAACGCCGAGGTCTGCCGGGAGCTCTTCAACGCCGACGAGGAGCGCCCGGACACGTTCCTCTGCGTGCTGCCGCTCTTCCACTCCTTCGGCCAGACCGTGATCCAGAACGCCGGCCTGGGCCTCGGCGGCACGATCGTGATGCTGCCGCGCTTCGACGCCGACGCGGCGCTGAAGACGATGGCCAGGGAGAAGGTGACGTTCTTCGCGGGCGTGCCGACGATGTACTGGGGCCTCCTCGGCGCCCTCGACGAAGCGGGCGTCGACCCGCAGCAGCTCGCGGCCAATCTCCGGGTCGCCGCCGCGGGCGGCTCGGCCCTGCCGGTGGAGGTGCACAAGGAGTTCGAGCGCCGCTTCGGCGTGACGATCCTCGAGGGCTACGGCCTCTCCGAGACGTCCCCGGTCGCGAGCTTCGCGCCGTGGGGCGAGGACGTGCGCGTCGGCTCGATCGGCACGCCGATCCCCGGCGTGGAGATGAAGCTGATCGACGACGACTGGTCGGACTCCGCGGAGGGCGAGGTCGGCGAGATCGCGATCAAGGGCCCCAACGTGATGAAGGGCTACTACAAGCGGCCGGACGCGACGGCCGAGGCGATCCGGGACGACTGGTTCCGCTCCGGCGACCTGGGCCGCCGTGACGAGGACGGCTACTACTACATCGTCGACCGCTCGAAGGACATGATCATCCGCGGCGGCTTCAACGTCTATCCGCGCGAGATCGAGGAGACGCTGCTGCAGCACCCGGACGTCAGCCTCGCCGCCGTGATCGGCGTACCGCACGAGAGCCACGGCGAGGAGATCAAGGCCGTCGTGATCCGCAACCCCGGCTCGACGCTGACCGAGGACGGGCTGGTCGCGTGGTGCAAGGAGCGGATGGCCGCCTACAAGTACCCGCGGATCGTGGAGTTCCGCGAGACCCTGCCGATGACGGCCACCGGGAAGATCCTCAAGCGAGAGCTGTCCTGACGTGCGCGCAGCCTTCGTCGCCGTCGGCCTGGCCATGCTCCTGGCCGGCGGCGTCTGGACTTTCCAGGGACTGGGCTACCTCGAGGGCAGCCCGATGACCGGCGTCGAGACCTGGGCGATCGTCGGCCCGCTCGTCGCCGGCCTCGGCGTCGCGCTGGTGATCGTGGGCGCGGGCCGCCGCTGACCGGGGGTCAGCCCCCCAGCCCGGCGTCGCGGGCCAGGGCGACCATCTCGGCCCTGCTCCGGGCGTGCAGCTTGGCGAGGACGTCGCTGACCCGGTTGCGGACCGTCTTGTCGCTGAGCACCAGGCGGCGCGCGATCGCGCCGTTGTCGAGGCCCTGGGCGATCAGCTCGAGCACCTCGAGCTCTCGCGGCGTCAGCTGCGGGAACGGGCTGGCCGCAGTCGTCCGGCCCGCAGCGAAGAGGGCGAGCACGCGCTCGGCGATGCCGGCGCCGAACACCGCCTCGCCGCGGGCGACCGACGTCACGGCCCGCTCGATGTCCGACACGTCGGCCTCCTTGAGGAGGTAGCCGCGCGCCCCCGCCCGCAGGGCCGCGAAGATCGAGTCGTCGTCGGAGTCCATGGTGAGGACGACGACGGCCACCGACGGGTGCTCCACCCGGATCCGGGCGGTGGCCTCCAGGCCGCCCACGTCGGGCATCCGCAGGTCCATCAGCACGACGTCGGGCTGACGGGTGCCGGCCAGCTCGATGGCCTCGCGCCCGTCGGCGGCCTGGCCGACGACCTCGATCCCGGGCAGGTCCTCGAGCACGGTGAGCATCCCCGCGCGGAAGACGGGGTGGTCGTCAGCGACCAGGACACGGACTGTCATGCCACCTCCAGGGGCAGGGCGGCCGTCACCGTGGTGCCTCCGCCGGGCGGGGCCGCCATCTCCAGCCGGCCACCGACCTCGACTGCGCGCTCGCGCATCGACACGGTGCCCACGCCGGCCCGGAAGCTCGCCGGCAGCCCCACGCCGTTGTCCACCACCGCGAGCTCGAGCCACCCGTCCCGGGCTCGGGCGGTCACCCGGATCCTGCTGGCCGCGCTGTGCCGCAGCGCGTTGGAGAAGGCCTCGGCCGCGATCGCGTAGGCCGTCACCTCGATCGCGGCCGGCGGCGTCCCGAGCTCGTCGATGTCCGCCTCGCAGCGGGGGGCGTCGTGGCCGGCGACCAGCTCGCGGAGGGCCCCGGTGAGCCCCCGCTGGTCCAGCACGGGCGGCCGCAGGTCGTGGGCCAGCGACCGGAGCCCGGCGACCGTCTCGCGCAGTCCGTCGCGGAGCGTGGCAGCCCGGTCCGCCAGGTCGTCGCGCTGGTCGGACCGGAGCCGCCTGACCAGCGAGTCCAGCTGGAGGGCGCTGCCTGCGAGGGCCGGCGCCACGCTGTCGTGCAGGTCGGCCCGGATCCGGCGCCGCTCCTCCTCCCGCGCGAGCACGATCCGCTCCCGGCTGCGGGCGACGTCGGCCACCAGCCCAGCGGCGTACGCCAGCGTGCCGGCGCGGGCGGCGACCTCCTCGATCGCCGCCTGCTCCGGCGGGCTCCACGCCTCGCCCGTGCGGCGCAGCCCGACGTGCAGCTCGCCGACGGCCTCGCCCAGGGCCCTGGCCGGCACGGTGCGCGTGCCGTGCGTCGGGGTGCCGGACGCGATGTCGAGGTCGCCGCCGGTGAAAGCGACGTAGGGGAGGCGGAGCGCCTCCCGGAGTCCGTCGACCAGTCGCTCCAGTGCCTCGGTCGGCTGCCCGGCGGCCGCCATGTGCCGGCCGACGCGGGTGATCACGGCGTAGGGATCGTGCCGGTGGCCGTAGAGCAACCGGTCGACCACCGCCTGCACCCGGTCGCGGGCCGCTGCTGCGAGCAGTGCCGCCGTCGCGACCAGGACGAGGCCCCAGCGGGAGTCCGGGGCGATCGCCTGGATGCCGTAGACGGCCAGCGCGTACGCCGCCACGACGACGCCGGTGAGCACCCCGAAGACCAGGGCGCGGTTGAGGGTGAGCTCGACGTCGAAGAGGCCGTGCCGCAGCATCGCGATGCCGATCGCCACCGGCAGCCCGAAGAGGCCGACCGACAGGCCCCACTCCGCCGGGAGCACCGGCAGGGCGCCGACCGCCAGCACGATGCCGCCCAGTAGCAGCCACTGCAGCTGGGTCCGCTCCACGCCCCGGGCCCGCCGCATCCGCACGGCCAGCGACACCACGGCGACGGGGATGCCGACGAAGAAGAGGCTCATGGCGCCCGCCGCCGTCACGTAGTTGAGCCAGTCTCCGCCCGGCAGGGCGAGCGGGTTGTCGAGCGCGGGAGCGATGTCCGCGGTCACCGGTGCGAACATCCGGGCGACGGTGGTGACGACAGCGACCGCGACGACTGCGACCAGCACGCGACGCCAGCGCGGGCCGAGCGTGTGGCCGTCCGGGAAGACGTGGGGGAGGACGGGCAGGGTGAAGAAGTAGGGCGCGAAGCCCCAGATCGCGACCCAGGCCGCGAAGCCGCCGAGCAGGCCGGTGCCGCCCTGCCACGCGGCGTACAGGGCGCACAGCTGGTAGGGGCCGATCAGCGCCGGGACCATCAACAGCCAGCCCACCGGGTTGCGCGGCCTGGCCCGCACGACCAGGGCGCCGACGACCGGCCACACCGTGCCGAGCACCAGGTCCGACGGGAGGCCGGCCTGCTGGGCGACCCGGTCGCCGAGGCCCGCCTGGACGGCCGGCACCACGGCGCAGCAGGCCACGGCTACGACCGCGACGAGTGCCGCGCCGGCGGTCAGGTGCCGGTCTGCGACGGCGGGACGGTGGAGCACTCGGCCATCGTGCCCGAACCGACGTCCCGGAATGAGGGGGTTTGCGTCACTCGTGGCCGGGACATCGGGCGGGCCACGCTCCTCGTGTTCGTCAGCGACACATCCCGAGGAGATCCGCCATGTCCCAGCTCGACACCCAGACCACGACCGGCGCCGGCGCCCGCAGCACCGGCCGCGCCCATTGGCCGCTGTACGCCGCCGGAGCCGGCGTCCTCGGCTTCGTCGCGACCATGGTCCTCGACGGCCGCACCAGCGGCGTCGGGGTGGAGGTCAGCGAGAAGCTGTTCACCGACCTCAGCCCGCTCCCGTACCGGCTCAGCATGCTGTTCGGGTACGGCGCCGTGGTGCTGCTGCTCCTCTTCGCCGCCAGCTGGCGGCGGCACGTGGAGCCACGCCTCCAGGACTCGACCGCCGCCCACCTGGTCCCGATGGGCCTGCTCGCCTCGGCGGCCGGCCTGACCTACGGCTACGGCTGGAAGGGCGCGCTCGGGCTGTACATGCCGGGCGGTCTCGAGGAGGGCAGCTACGACACTCAGGGCCTCTACGTCTACTACCTGCTCAACGACTTCGGCTCGTTCATCGGCTGGCTCGGGGTGGTCGTGGCGGCGGGGGCGGTGGCATGGATGGGCCTGCGTGAGCGGACCGTCTCCCGCTGGATCGGGGTCGTCAGCGTGCTCCCGGTCCTGCAGACCACGCTGATGGTGGTCGGGCTGGGCGTCCCGGGCGTGCCCGGCCTGCTCGCCCACGTCTGGCTGGTCGTCGCCGGCCTCGGCCTGGCGCTGGGCCGCAGCACCATCACCCGTTGAGACCACCGACCCGTCAGGGGCCCGCAGTCACCGATGACTGCAGTCCCTGGCGGGTCGGCACGTCTTCTGCGACCGCTTCACTGGAAGGGGTTGGGCAGCGCCCCGGGCAGCCCGGTCAGCAGCTCGCGGGCCCTGGCCGCGCTCTTGTGCTCGACCAGCACCTCGTACTTCGTGGCGACGATCTGGGTCACCGACGAGAAGTCCCGGCGGCCCCGGGTGGCGGCGTAGCCGATCAGGGCCCACACCAGCCCGAAGAGGGCGCCGAACAGGGCGGTGCTCACCAGGACGCCCAGCGGGTTGGCCGTGGTGAAGAGCCAGAAGATCAGCCCGACGAACGTCCCGAGCCAGACCCCCGAGAGGATCCCCCCGACCGCGATCTTGCTCCAGGTGAGCCGGCCGGTGATCCGCTCGAGGCGCTTGAGCTCGGTGCCCACGATCATGCACTGCTCGACCGGGAACTCGTGGTCCGCGAGGTAGTCGACGGTGCGCTGCGCGGTCTCGTAGTCGTCGTACACCGCCAGGGACTGCGGGAAATCGAGCTTCAGTGGGGACGTCTGGCCGGGACGGCCCGCGCCGGGGGTCGACATGCTCATGCCTCGACTCTAGGGCGCCCCCGGCCGAGGGACGAGCCGAGCGTCGGGCGCGTGGCGCCCGCCGATAGACTCCGGTCGCACGCACCCGACGCCCTGAGGAGCGCCAAGTGGCCCGTTACGTGGTCGATGTCATGCCCAAGCCCGAGATCCTCGACCCCCAGGGCAAGGCCGTCCTCGGTGCCCTGCCCCGGCTGGGCTTCGCGGGCGTGACCGACGTCCGCCAGGGCAAGCGGTTCGAGCTCGAGATCGAGGGCGACGCCACCGACGAGGCGCTGGCCGAGGTCCAGAAGATGGCCGGGACGCTGCTGTCCAACCCGGTCATCGAGGACTTCGCGGTCCACGTGGAGTCGCAGGCATGAAGGTCGGGGTCGTCACCTTCCCGGGCTCGCTCGACGACGTCGACGCCCAGCGCGCCGTACGCCTCGGCGGCAACGAGGCCGTGGCGCTCTGGCACGGCGACGACGACCTCAAGGGGGTCGACGCGGTCGTCCTCCCCGGCGGCTTCTCCTACGGCGACTACCTCCGATGCGGCGCCATCAGCCGCTTCGCCCCGGTGATGACCTCGGTGATCGAGGCCGCGGAGCGCGGCATGCCGGTGCTCGGCATCTGCAACGGCTTCCAGATCCTCTGCGAGTCCCACCTGCTCCCGGGCGCCCTGATCCGCAACGACCACCGCAAGTTCGTCTGCCGCGACCAGCGCCTGCGCATCGAGAACACCCGCACGCCCTGGACCTCCGCCTACGCCGAGGGCCAGGAGGTCACCATCGTCCTGAAGAACGGTGAGGGCGGGTTCATCGCCGACGAGGCCACCCTCGACATGCTCGAGGGCGAGGGCCGCGTCGTCGCGCGCTATCTCGACGACAACCCCAACGGCTCCCTGCGCGACATCGCCGGCATCACCAACGCGCGCGGCAACGTCGTCGGCCTGATGCCGCACCCCGAGCACTGCGTCGAGGACCTCACCGGCGCCGGCACCGACGGCCTCGGGTTCTTCACCTCGCTGGCCGCCGCCGTCCTCGCGTGAGCCGGCTCAGCCCGCGCCGCGTCTTCGGCACCCTGGCGGTGGCGGAGGCGGTCACCTGGGCCCTGCTGCTGGCCGGGATGTGGGTCAAGTACGTCCCCGAGACCACCGAGCTCGGAGTCCGCGTCTTCGGGATGGTGCACGGCGTCGTCTTCATCGCCTACTGCCTCGTCACGGTCGTCGTCGCCGTCGACCAGCGGTGGTCCTGGTGGCGCGGGCTGCTCGGCCTGGTCGCGGCCGTCCCGCCCTTCGCGACCCTGCTGTTCGAGCGGTACGCCGCGGCGAGGGGCCTGCTGGACGAGCACTGGCTCTCCCGCCACCACTCCCCGACGGCGCCGCAGCGCGCGGTCTGCTTCCTGCTGCGTCACCACGTGGCCGCGGTCTTCGGCTACGTCGCCGCCGTCCTCGGTCTGACCGGGGTCGCGCTGCTCCTCGGACCGCCCGCCTGAGCCTCGGCGTACTCGCTCATGTGACAGCTCGGATCAGCTGCGGCCCTTGAGCAGCTTCCGCCAGGTCGCGGGGTTGGCGACACCGCTGACCCGGACGCCGACGGCGGCCTGGTAGCGGCGGACCGCCGCCTCGGTCTTGCCCTCGAAGACGCCCTTGGCCTTGAACCTCCCCGCGCCGGCGGCGTTGAGCGCACGCTGGAGGCGGTAGACCGGGTCGCCCATGGAGCCGACCTTCGCGACGGGCGCACTGCCCTCGGCGAGCAGCGCGACCCAGTGGGCCCGCTCGAAGGTGCCCGAGGGCGCGAACCCGTGCGCCGTCTGCCAGGCCTGGGCGGCCGCGACGGTCGCCTCGTCATAGCTGCCGGTCACCTCCCCGGCATACGTGCCGCGCTCCTTCAGCAGGCACTGCAGCGCCTCGACGCGGGTGGCGGGCGCCGAGCCGGCGGACAGGGCGGGGTACTTCCAGAAGCTCACCTTGAGCCCGCCGCAGTGGGACTCCGGCGGCGCGACGGAGCCGGCGCCGAGGTCGAGGAAGTTACGGTCGATGTTGATCGTGACGCCGCCCCAGGTCTCGTTGTGCCCGCCCTGGTACTGCTTCACCCGGCCGCCCGGCACCCACCCGTCCGGGCGCAGGTAGCTCGTCGAGGTGTTGGCGACGCCGTCCCAGCGCGCGACCCAGATCCGGTCGGGCAGCGCGAACTGGCCCGGGCGCTCCACGCGCGCGTCGTCGAGCATCTTGATGCCCGACCCGGCGCTGGAGTAGACGCCCGCGACGTAGCCGTGCTGGCGGATCCGCTTCGTCCAGGCGCTCAGGAACACCAGGGCCGACTCGCGGCAGTCGGTGTTCCCGAGGTCGAAGCCCTCGAGGTCATACCAGAGCGTGCTGCCGGGGGTGATGCCGTACGCCGCAGCGTCGGCGGCGTTCTTGTCGGCCTCCGTGGCGCCCTGGGCTGCGGCGGTGGCGTAGCCGTTGGCCCTGGCCGGGCTGATCTTGAAGTCGTCCTTGTAGCGCGGGAACCGCGGCTGGCAGGAGGCCTGGGGGCCGAGCGCGATGGGCAGGAGCCGCCAGCCCTTCGCCAGCTGGGTGGAGATCCACTCCGGGCTGAGGTTGGGCTGCACCCGGCAGGCGCGGGAGTCGCCGGAGATGTAGATGCCGACGGCGAGGAACGGCGACTGCTTGAGCCACTTGTCCATCGCGGCCTGGGTCGGGGCGACGCACTGGTCGAAGCCGTAGCCGGTGAAGTCGCCCGGCGTCACGACGTTCGCCCGGCGGGCCTCGCTGGTGGACCCCTCGCTGTGGGCCGAGGCGCCCGACCCGACCAGGGTCGCCCCGGCCAGGGCCAGCGTCGCGACGGCGGCGACCGCGCGTCGTACGCCAGTGCCGCGGACTGCGTCGGATGCGGGGAAGAGGCGGGGCATGGTGGCTCCAGGGAGGGCTGGCCGGGGTGCTGGCCGAAGCACTGTAACCACTTCAGTCACACCGGTAACAGGAGTTCGAGTGAACTACAGACCTGGAATTCGGTAGTCCGTGACGATCGGACCCTCCGAGCGACCCGCGGAGGGTCCGATCGTCACGGACTACCCCGACGGGGGCGTGGACCGGCCGGCGGGGCGCCCCGGAGCCGCCGGTAGATTGGGCCCGTGCCCGAGACTGCTGTGCGCCCCCAGCTGGACACCGTTGCCGTCGCCGCAGGCGACCCCGAACGAGAGCAGCCCTGGGCCGACCTCGGGCTGAAGGTCGACGAGTACGCCCGGATCCGCGAGATCCTCGGGCGCCGCCCGACGTCGAGCGAGCTGGCGATGTACTCGGTGATGTGGAGCGAGCACTGCTCCTACAAGTCGTCGAAGGTGCACCTCAAGCAGTTCGGCGAGCTGGCCCAGGAGACGCCGCGCGGCAAGATGCTGGCCGGCATCGGCGAGAACGCAGGCGTCCTGGACATCGGCCAGGGGTACGCCGTGACCTTCAAGGTCGAGAGCCACAACCACCCCAGCTACGTCGAGCCCTACCAGGGGGCCGCGACCGGCGTCGGCGGCATCGTCCGCGACATCCTCGCGATGGGCGCCCGCCCCGTGGCCGTGATGGACCCGCTGCGCTTTGGCCCGCTGGACGCGCCCGACACCCACCGGGTGCTGCCCGGGATCGTCGCCGGCGTCGGCGGCTACGGCAACTGTCTCGGCCTGCCCAACATCGGCGGCGAGGCCGGCTTCGACGACACCTACCTCGGCAACCCCCTGGTCAACGCCCTGTGCATCGGCGTCCTCAAGCACGAGGACCTCCACCTCGCGAAGGCCTCCGGGGTCGGCAACCAGGTGATCCTGTACGGCGCGCGCACCGGCGGCGACGGCATCGGCGGCGTCTCGGTGCTGGCGTCGGAGACGTTCGACGCCGACGGCCCGGCCAAGCGGCCCAGCGTGCAGGTCGGCGACCCCTTCATGGAGAAGCTGCTCATCGAGTGCACGCTCGAGATCTTCGCGGCCGGCCTGGTCGCCGGCATCCAGGACCTCGGCGGCGCCGGCCTGTCGTGCGCGACGTCCGAGCTCGCCTCGGCCGGCGACGGCGGCATGCACGTCGAGCTCGACCGCGTGCCGCTGCGCGACTCCACGCTCGCTCCGGAGGAGATCCTGATGAGCGAGTCGCAGGAGCGGATGATGGCCGTCGTCGAGCCCGGTGACGTCGACGGCTTCATGGAGATCTGCCGGAAGTGGGACGTCGAGGCCGTGGTGATCGGTGAAGTGACCGACACCGGCCGCCTGGAGATCGACTGGCACGGCGAGCGCGTGGTCGATGTGCCCCCGCGCAGCGTCGCCCACGACGGCCCGACCTACCACCGCCCCTTCGCCCGCCCCGACTGGCAGGACGCCCTGCAGGCGGACCGGGCCGAGGCCCTGGCCCGGCCCGCGTCCGGTGACGAGCTGCGGGAGACCCTGCTCCGCCTGGTCGCCAGCCCCAACCTGTGCGACAAGTCGTGGATCACCGACCAGTACGACCGCTACGTGCGCGGCAACACCGTGCTCGCCCAGCCGTCCGACTCCGGCATGATCCGCGTCGACGAGGAGACCAACCTCGGCGTCGCAGTCGCGACCGACTGCAACGGCCGCTACGCCAAGCTCGACCCTTACACCGGCGCCCAGCTCGCCCTGGCGGAGTCCTACCGCAACGTCGCCACCGGCGGCGCGACCCCGCTGGCCATCTCCGACTGCCTCAACTTCGGCTCGCCGGAGGACCCCGCTGTCATGTGGCAGTTCGCCGAGGCCTGCCGCGGCCTCAAGGACGCGTGTGCCGAGCTCGGCATCCCGGTGACCGGCGGCAACGTCAGCCTCTACAACCAGACCAGCGAGACGGCCATCCTCCCGACGCCCGTCGTGGCGGTGCTCGGCGTGATCGACGACGTCACCCGCCGCACCCCGAGCGCGTTCGTCGCCGAGGGGGAGCGGGTGTTCCTCCTGGGCGAGACCCGCGAGGAGCTGTCCGGCAGCGAGTGGGCGCACGTCGTCCACGGCCACCTCGGCGGACTGCCTCCCCAGGTCGACCTGGCAGCCGAGCGCGCGCTCGCGCAGCTGCTCGCCGACGCGTCGCGCGATGCAGTTGTCACCAGCGCGCACGACCTGTCCGACGGTGGACTGGCGCAGGCCCTGGCGGAGGCCTCCTTCCGCAGCGGGATCGGGGTGTCGGTCTCCGTGGCCGACGTCGCCGACGGCGATGCCTTCGTGGCCCTCTTCTCCGAGTCCGCTGCGCGAGCCATCGTGACGGTGACCACCGACAACGCCGACGCGCTCGTCGCGCTCGCCCACGAGCACGGCGTGCCGGTCACCCCGATCGGTCGGACCGGCGGCGACACGATCAGCGTCGAGGGCCAGTTCGAGGTCCCGGTCGCGGAGGCGAAGCAGGCCTGGTCGGCCACGCTGCCGGCCGCGCTGGCCTGACCACGACGTACGAAGGCCCCCGCCGGGTCGGCGGGGGGCCCTCGTCGTGCGGGTGACCGTCAGCTGCTGGGCAGCTCGTGGTCGTCGTCGTGCAGGCCGCCACCACCCGGCGTACCGTCACCATGCACCGCGCCGGAGACCGGCTGCATCAGCGAGCTGAGGTCCTGGGCGTAGGTCAGGACCGCGTGCGCGATCGCGTCGGAGTTGGCGTCGATTGCGTCCTCGTTGACGTTGCCGATCGTGTCGCAGGCGATGTGGTAGCAGGAGTCGTAGGCCACACCCGCCGTGCCGCCGAACAGCTCGGCCTGCGAGGCGGTCTTGACGCCCTCGGCCCCGGTGAAGAGGCCTCCGGCGGGGATGCCCCTCTCGATGAACGGTCCGTAGTCGCTGCGACCGCTGAACGGCGTCTCGGCGGAGGGCATGCCCTGCGACTCGAAGTAGTCGTGGAAGAGCTTCTCGATCTGGCCGGAGCCCTCGGGGCCCTCAGCCGCACCCGGTCCGACCGGGAACGCGGAGTTGTCGCCGTCGTAGACGAACAGCGCGTAGTTGGGCGAGCCCACCATGTCGAAGTTCAGGTAGAGCTTCGTCTTGCGCAGCTTCGACGGCTGGTTCGCCTCCAGGTCGTTGACGTAGTGCCTCGAGCCGAGGAGGCCCAGCTCCTCAGCGCCCCACCATGAGTAGCGGACCCGGTTGGTGGTGCGGACGTTCGCCATCTGCTCGGCGACCTCGAGCAGGGCGGCCGAGCCGGAGCCGTTGTCGTTGATGCCGGGGCCGGCGACCACGCTGTCGAGGTGGGCTCCTGCGTGGACCAGGTGCTCTCGGTCGCCCGCCTGGCTGTCCGCGTGGACGTTCCAGGTGGGCCGGATCTCCGACTCCGTGCTCGCGACGATGTGTGCCGTGGCGCCGGAGGCGAGGGCCTGGCCGATGGTGAAGCTGGTGCCGAGGGACGGCACGGTCGCGACCGGCGCGCCGAGCGTGCCGACGAAGGGGCCGGTGCGCCCCGCGGTGCCCTGGTTCATCACGATGACCGCCGAGGCGCCGGCGTGCTGGGCGTTGACCTGCTTGACCCCGAAGGTGCACGTGCCGCGCTGGACGAGCGCGATGTTGCCGCGGGTGAAGCCGTTGAAGTCAGACTCCTCGCAACCGCTGGTGGACGTGGCCGGGCTGCTCAGGGCGAGGTCCACGGCCTGCACCGGGGCCGTGACGTTGCCGGACGCCGAGTAGGTCATCAGCCCGAAGTCGGTGCCGTCCTGGTATGCGGTCGGAGTGGGCGACACCTGCTCGAAGGTCGCCGTGGCGAGCTGGCGGTAGAACGGGAAGTCGAACTGCTGCACCACGGGCTGGTAGCCGGCCGCCCGGAGCTTCCCGACGACGTAGTCGCGGGAGGCGGCGTAGCCGGGCGTGCCGGAGGCGCGGGTGCCGGCGTGGGCGTCGGCGATGTCCTGGAACGCCTCCATGTGGTCCATCACGCCGGCCGTGGTGACCGCCTCCCGCAGGGAAGCGGAGTCGGCGGCGGAGTCGGGAGCGGCGCCCACGGCCGTCGGTGAGGCAAGGGTCGCGGTGGCGACCGCGGCAGAGGACACGAACGCCAGGAACACGGCACGGGTGGGCCGCGACCTGAGTCGGGTGTGCTTCATGGTTCTCCTCTCGGGGATGTGCCCCGGGGATCCCCAGGGCACCGAGCAACCTAGGAGTGACCTGCATCACGTGCAAGCACCGGTCTGGGCCAGCCGCCACACTGGGGCCCGTGACCCCAATGCCCGACGACTCCTCGCGCGCTCCATGACCGGGCACCTCTCCTATGGCCCGGATCCCTCCCAGTGGGTCGAGCTGCACCGGCCCGACCGTCCCGGCCGCGGGGTCGTCGCCGTCATCCACGGCGGCTTCTGGAAGGCGGCGTACGACGCGTCGCTGGGGCAGCCGCTCGCGCTGGACCTGGCCGCGCGCGGCTGGACGGCACTCAACGTCGAATACCGCCGGGTCGGCAACGGCGGCGGCTTCCCGGAGACCTTCGACGACGTGGCGGCCGCCCTCGCCCTGCTCCGCGACGAGACCGGTCCGCTCGTCACCCTCGGCCACTCCGCCGGTGGCCACCTTGCGACGTGGGCGGCCGCGCGCACCCGCTTCGACCGTTGGGCCGGTGGGGCGGAGGTGACCCACGTGGTCTCCCAGGCCGGTGTGCTCGACCTCTCCGCCGCCCATGCCGACGCCCTCGGATCCGGGGCGGCCCAGGAGCTCATGGGCGAGGGCCCCGGCCACCCGTCGTACAGCCTCGCCGACCCGACGCGCCACGTCCCGCTCGACGTCCCCGTCTGGTGCGTCCACGCCCGGGACGACGAAGAGGTGCCGTTCAGCCAGTCGGCCGACTACGTCACGCGCGCCACCGCCGCCGGTGCGCGCGCCGAGCTCGTCGAGGTGCCCGGGGGCCACTACGGCGTGATCGACACCCGCACCGAGGCCTGGGCCCGGATCGTGGAGATCCTCGACGACATCGCCTGAGGCGCCACGACTACCCTCGGCGCATGCCAGTACGCATGCGCCGAGCCGCCCCAGAGGACGTGGCGAGCGCCCTGGCCGCCGAGCCGCGCACCGACGCGGAGAGGCGCCTGCTGACCAAGCACTTCCTCGCCGTGCTCACCGAGCGCGCGCCCGGCAACTCCGTGGAGGTGCGCGTCCCGCCGTACGCAGCGGCCCAGGTCGTCCCGGGTGTGCGGCACACGCGCGGCACTCCGCCGGCGGTGGTGGAGACGGACGCCGACACCTGGATCGCCGTCGCCACCGGGGAGCTCGCGTGGGGCGATGCCCTCGCCAGCGGCCGAGTCGTCGCGAGCGGGGAGCGCACCGACCTGTCGCCCTTCATGCCGCTCTCCGAGGGTGGACGCGCCGAGGGATAGCCTCCGCCCATGCACGTCCGCTCCCTCGGCTTCCGCACCGACCTCGCGCTGCTCACCCTGACCGGCAGCGTGGTCGAGGACCGCGGCACCCACCTGGTGGTCCGCACGCCCGACAACCCGACGTACTTCTGGGGCAACTTCCTCCTCCTTGCCGAGCCGCCGTTCGCCGGCGGTGAGCGGGAAGTGGTCGCCGCCTTCCAGACCGAGTTCCCCGAGGCGTCGCACGTCTCGGTCGGCATCGACCTGATAGGGGACCGGGCAGTGGAGGACGAGGTCGCCCAGCGCTTCGCGGAGGCCGGCCTCGACGTCGACCGCGCGGTCGTGCTGACCGCGAGCAGCGTGCACCAGCCGCTCCGGTCGCTGCTCGACGTGGACGTCCGGCCGCTGGAGTCCGACGAGGTCTGGCAGCAGCGCGCCGAGCTCAGCTGTGAGATCGACCCCGGCGTCGACTGCGAGAAGCACATCAGGTTCGCCCTGCGGAAGAACTCCCAGGAGCGCGCGCTCGTCGCCGCCGGTCACGGCCAGCGGTTCGGCGCCTTCTCCCGGGACGCCGAGCACGACGGCGAGGGCAAGGGCCGCCTGCTCAGCACGGCCGGCATCTTCCGCACGGAGGGCGGCGTCGCGCGGTTCCAGAGCGTCGAGACCCACCCCGACGCACGGCGACAGGGACTCGCCGCCACCGTCGTCCATGCCGCTGCCCGCCACGCGCTCGACCACCTCGGGGCGCAGACCCTGGTGATCGTGGCGGACGAGGCGGAGGACGCCATCCGGATCTATCGGCGGCTCGGCTTCGCCGACACCGAGCGCCAGCTGATGCTGGAGCGCCGACCGCCCCACTACCGCGCCTGAGCCCTCACTAGGGTGGCTGCATGACCGAGCTCACGTCCGACAGCATCCGTGCCAGGGTCGCCGAGGTCCTCCCCGGCCTGCGCCGCGACCTCGAGGACCTCGTCCGCATCGAGTCGGTCAGCGCCGACCCCGCGCGGGCCGGAGAGGTGCAGCGGAGCGCCGAGGCGGTCCGCGACCTGCTCGCGGCCGAGGGCTTCGAGACCCTGCAGATCGTGAGCATCGACGGCGGCGCGCCCGCCGTGATCGGCCATCGGCCCGGCCCGGAGGGCGCGCCGACCGTGCTGCTCTACGCCCACCACGACGTGCAGCCCGAGAACGACCACGCCGACTGGGACTCCCCGCCCTTCGTGCCCACCGAGCGCGGCGACCGCCTCTACGGCCGCGGCGCCGCGGACGACAAGGCGGGGATCATCACCCACATCGGCGCGCTGCGGATCTTCGGCGACGAGCTGCCGGTCGGCATCAAGGTCTTCATCGAGGGTGAGGAGGAGGTCGGCTCGGAGACCCTGCCGGCGCTGCTCGAGGCGCACCAGGCGGAGCTGGCGGCCGACGTCATCGTGATCGCCGACTCCGGCAACTGGGACATCGGCGAGCCCGCCCTGACCACCAGCCTGCGCGGCCTGGTGCGCATGGACGTCGAGGTCCGCACCCTGACCCACGCGGTCCACTCCGGTATGTGGGGCGGGCTGGTGCCCGACTCGATCATGACCCTCGCGCGGCTGATCAGCTCCCTCCACGACGACCGCGGCAACGTCGCGATCGAGGGCCTGCACTCCCGCCCCGCCGCCGACGTCGACTACCCCGAGGCCCGCCTGCGCGCCGAGTCCGGCGCCGCGCCCGGCATCGAGTGGATCGGCGAGGGCACCACCGTCGAGCGCCTGTGGACCAAGCCGGCCCTGAGCATCACCGGCCTGGACGCCCCGAAGGTCGAGGGCGCCTCCAACACCCTGGTGCCCGCGGCCCGCTGCCGCATCTCGCTGCGCATCGCGCCCGGAGACACCACCGCCAACGCCGTGAAGTGCCTCCAGCGCCACCTCGAGGCCCACGTGCCGTGGGGTGCGACCCTCACCACCACGGTCGTCGACACCGGTGAGGCGACCCAGATCGACGCGACCGGACCGGCGTACGACGCGGCGCGCGAGGCGTTCACCGAGGCCTGGGACGGCACCGCCCCCATCGACATGGGCGTGGGCGGCTCGATCCCCTTCATCGCCGAGTTCCTCGAGGCGTTCCCGGAGGCCAGCGTGCTCGTGACCGGCGTCGAGGACCCGGACACGCGGGCGCACGGCGCCAACGAGGGCCTGCACCTGGCGGAGTTCGAGAAGGTCGTGCTGGCCGAGGCGCTGATGCTCCGCAACCTGGCGCGCGGCTGACTCTCAGGCGCGCGGCAGGCGGACGCTGAACGTGCTGCCCTGCCCGAGCTTCGACTCGACGCCGATGCTGCCGCGGTGGCGCTCGACGATGCGGTGCACGATCGCCAGTCCCAGGCCGGTGCCGGGGTGCGAGGCCGCCTCGGGGTCGGTGGAGCGGAAGAACTCCTCGAAGAGCCGCTTCTGGTCCTCCTCGGAGATGCCGAGGCCGGTGTCGGTGCACTGGAGCACGACCTCGTCGCCCGCGTTGCGGGCGGAGATGGTGACGATGCCGCCGGCGGGGGTGTACTTGATCGCGTTGCCGAGCAGGTTGGCGCACACGCGATCCAGCTCGTCGGGGTCGCCGAGGGCCAGCACTGCCTCGTCCGGCAGGTCCGTCTCGAGCACCAGTCCGGCACTCTCCGCCAGCGCCTGCTGCACGAGCGCCGCCTCGGCCGCCAACCCCGCCAGGTCGACGGGCTCGGGGGACAGCGGGGCGCCGGGGTCGGTCACGGCCGAGAGCATCAAGAGGTCCTCGACCAGGCCCTCCATCCGGGCGGTGCCGATACGGATGGCGTCCAGGGAGCGGCGTACGTCGTCGGCGTAGGTGGCGCGCGTGGCGAGCTCCGCGTGGCCCGCGACCGCGCCGAGGGGGTTGCGCAGCTCGTGGGCGAGCGTGCGGATGACCTGGCTCTTGTAGGCGTCGACCTCGCGCAGCCTGGCGATGATCCGCTGCTCGCGGTCATAGCTGCGGGCGTTGGCCAGGGCGCGGCCGATGTCCTTGCCGAGGTCGAACGCCTCGTCGCGCTCGACCGAGGACCAGGGCGGGTCGTCGGGCCTGCGAGCGAGGGACAGGACCCCGAGGCACTCGTTGCCGAGCCCCAGCGGCACGCACAGCAGGCTGGCGATCCCGAGCGAGCAGAGGTGCTCATCGATCTCGGTGGCCTGCTCGTCGGTCAGGATCGCCGGCGGCTCGATGCCCGCCCCGACCAGACTGGTCACCTGCTCGTTCCAGCACTCCCGGTAGACGCCCTCGACCAGGTGCACCAGCGACTGCGGCAGCACCTCTCCGGTGCCGAGGCCGGACCAGATGCTCTGCGATCCGTCCTCGTCGAAGGTGCGCAGCCAGGCGCCCTCGGCGCCGAAGCCGTGCATCACCGCGGGCAGCACGATGTCGGCGATCCGGTCGATGGGTTCGTCGCTGGCGATGCCACGCACGGCCTCGCGAGCCGCGGTCGCGAGCCGCACCCGCTCGGCCAGCGACTCCTGCTCCATCGACATGAGCAGGGCCGGCATGGCCTGGCGGACGGCCTCGTCGAGGAACTCGCGGGTCTGTGCGTCCGGCCGCCGGCGCGAGCGCGGCAGGTCGAGGCTCAGCATGCCGCGCAGCTGACCGGCAGCGTCGCGGAGCGGGACGAACAGCAGGTCCAGGGGGTGCCAGGCGTCGGCCTCGTCGCTCTCCTCGATGTCCGGCACCCAGCCGAAGACCTCAGCGTCCGGGTCGAGCCGCTCCGCGGGCACGAAGCAGAGCGAGCCCCAGGTCTCCGCGATCGCCAGCTCGTCCTCCATCCGGGCAAGCGGCGTGCGGGCGCCGAGCAGTCGCTCGCGCGCCGCGTCGCTCCCTGCCACGGCGACCACGACCATGTGGTCGTCGCGCAGCGCGCTGATCACGCAGACCTCGAAGTCCATGCGCTGCAGCAGACCCTCGGCCAGGAGCTGGAAGGCCTCGCGGAAGAGACGGCTGGACACACCGCACCTCCTCCAGGCGTCAAAGGCCGGGAAACCCGAGGAGCGGCCGCGAAGATCGAGCGTACGCCGTGCAGGAGCGCCGCGCATGGTTCTTCGGGGTAGTTCGCCTCGGGCGATCGGGCCAGCGCCTCGTCCATCCGGATGGTACGAATCGGCCGATCGGCCCCGCGCCCGTAGAATCGTCCGCGTGCCCATGCCGAGCAGACAGCGCAAGGGCGGCGACGGCCGTCTGACGGCGGCTCTCGACCCCCAGGACCAGGGCCCGCAGGACGCGTGCGGTGTCTTCGGTGTCTGGGCTCCGGGCGAGGACGTCGCCAAGCTCACCTACTTCGGGCTCTACGCCCTGCAGCACCGCGGGCAGGAGTCCGCGGGCATCGCGGTGAGCAACGGCCGCCAGATCCTCGTCTACAAGGACATGGGCCTGGTGTCCCAGGTCTTCGACGAGTCGACGCTGGAGTCCCTCAAGGGCCACGTCGCCGTCGGCCACGCGCGCTACTCGACCACCGGGGCCAGCACCTGGCACAACGCGCAGCCGACGTTCCACCCCACTGCCACGGGATCCATCGCGCTGGCCCACAACGGCAACCTGATCAACACCGCCGACCTGGCGCAGATGGTCGAGGACGGGCCCGACTCGGGCCTGCTCGACCTCCGCATGCCGGTCTCCAGCAACGACACGAGTGTCGTCACCCAGCTGCTCGCGCACCACCCCGACCAGACGGTCGAGGAGCGCGCTGTGGAGCTGCTGCCCCTGATCCAGGGCGCCTACTCCTTCATCTGGATGGACGAGCACACGCTGTACGCCGCGCGGGACCCGCAGGGCATCCGCCCGCTCGTCCTCGGCCGGCTCGAGCGCGGCTGGGTCGTGGCCTCCGAGACCGCGGCCCTCGACATCGTGGGCGCGTCGTTCATCCGCGAGATCGAGCCCGGCGAGCTGGTCGCCATCGACGAGGACGGGCTGCGCGCCCAGCGTTTCGCCGAGGCGGCGCCCAAGCACTGCCTCTTCGAGTTCGTCTACCTCGCCCGGCCCGACACCCGCATCACCGGCCAGCGGGTGCACAGCGTGCGGGTCGAGATCGGTCGCAAGCTCGCGCGCGCCTTCCCGGCGGACGCCGACCTGGTGATCCCCGTGCCGGAGTCCGGGACGCCGTCGGCGATCGGCTACGCCGAGGAGTCGGGCATCCCCTACGGCATGGGCCTGGTGAAGAACTCCTACGTCGGGCGCACCTTCATCCAGCCGAGCCAGACGATCCGCCAGCTCGGCATCCGGCTCAAGCTCAACCCGCTGCGCGACGTGATCGAGGGCAAGCGGCTGGTCGTCGTCGACGACTCGATCGTGCGCGGCAACACCCAGCGCGCGCTGGTCCGGATGCTGCGCGAGGCCGGCGCCCGCGAGGTGCACGTGCGCATCTCGAGCCCGCCGGTGAAGTGGCCGTGCTTCTACGGCATCGACTTCGCCACCCGCGCCGAGCTGATCGCCACCGGCCTCTCGTCCGACGAGATCTGCACCTCGATCGGGGCCGACTCCCTGGGCTACATCTCGCTGGAGGACCTCGTCGAGGCCACCAACGTGCCGATGGACAACCTGTGCCGGGCCTGCTTCGACGGCGTCTACCCGATCGAGCTCCCGAGTGCCGACAAGCTCGGCAAGGGCATCCTCGAGAGCCCGGTGATCACCGACGTCGACGGCCTGGCCGCCTCCCTGACCGGCGTGGGCGCGGCGGACGCGCTCGACCGCCCCTGACCCGCGCCGTCCCCACCTGAGCAGGAGAGCCGTGACCGACCAGAACGCCTATGCCGCAGCGGGTGTCTCCATCGAGGCCGCCGACCGGGCCATCGACCTGATGAAGGGCTGGGTGGAGAAGGCGCGGCGCCCCGAGATGATCGGCGGGCTCGGCGGGTTCGCAGGCCTCTTCGACGCGACCAAGCTGACGAAGTACACCCAGCCGCTGCTCGCCACCTCCACCGACGGCGTGGGCACCAAGGTCGCGATCGCCCAGCGGATGGACGTCCACGACACCATCGGCTTCGACCTGGTCGGTATGGTCGTCGACGACCTCGTGGTGTGCGGCGCCGAGCCGCTGTTCATGACCGACTACATCGCCTGCGGCCGGGTGGTGCCCGAGCGCATCGCGGCGATCGTCAAGGGCATCGCCGAGGCCTGCGTGGTCGCCGGCTGTGCGCTCATCGGCGGCGAGACCGCCGAGCACCCCGGCCTGCTCGACCCGGACGACTACGACGTCGCCGGCGCCACGACCGGTGTCGTCGAGGCCGCGAAGCTGCTCGGCCCGGCCCGCGTGCGCCCCGGTGACGTCGTGCTGGCGATGGGCTCGAGCGGCCTCCACTCCAACGGCTACTCCCTGGTCCGCCACGTCTTCCTCACCCAGGCCGGCTGGGAGCTCGACCGCCACGTCGACGAGCTCGGCCGCACCCTCGGCGAGGAACTGCTCGAGCCCACTCGCATCTACGCCAAGGCGTGCCTCGAGCTCGCCGACGCCGTCGAGGTGCACGCGATGTCGCACATCACCGGCGGTGGCCTGGCGGCCAACCTCGAGCGCGTGATGCCCGAGGAGCTGAGTGCCACCCTCGACCGCGCCACCTGGACCCCGCAGCCCGTCTTCGACGTCGTACGCCGCGTGGGCGAGGTGTCGCAGCCCGACCTCGAGGCCACCCTCAACTGCGGGGTCGGCATGGTCGCGCTGCTGCCCGAGTCGTCGGTGGACGCCGCCGTGGAGCTGCTGGCCCGACACGAGGTGACCGGGTGGGTCGCCGGCTTGGTCTCCGCGGACGCCGAGCGTGGCGGCCGGGTGGTCCTGGAGGGCCAGCACCCGGGCTGGTGAACGATTTCGCGGACCCGGCGTGCGGGAACACCCACCGAGCAGGTAGCGTTGTCCCCACGATATGTGACCGATCAGACCGGGCGCAGTGGTGATGACACCCCGAGCCCCGGCCAAGTGTGCGAGGGGGTCGGACCCTATGGGGCGCGGCCGAGCAAAGGCGAAGCAGACGAAGGTCGCACGCGACCTGAAGTACCGCACTCACGAGACGGACTTCGGGGCGCTGGCGCGCGAACTGCACGGCGAGGACAACACGTCCACGGACCAGGTCGAGTCTGATGACTACGACGACGACTGGGTCGATTACGCGGAGCCCCGCCGCAGCGACTGACTGACCCTCGTGGTCGAGTAGCCGGGTGAGGAACGAACCCGGCGTATCGAGACCCATGGTGGGTCTCGATACGCTCGCTGGCGCTCGCTAGTCGACCTCCGAGGCCTCTCAGCCCAGCCAGATGCCGCGCAGGCGTCCGACGTCGCGCATCCGGCGCTCGGCGAGCCGGTCTGCGGCGATGGCGGGCGGCACCCCGTCGCTCTTGGCGAGCTCGAACACGCGCCGCGTGGTGTCGAGGATGGCGGTCGCGCGCTGCTTCGCGCGCTCGAACGAGAAGCCCTCGAGCTCGTCGGCGACCTGGATGAGGCCGCCGGAGTTCACGCAGTAGTCGGGGGCGTAGAGGATGCCGCGCTCCTCGAGCGCCTTCTCGATTCCGGGGTGGGCGAGCTGGTTGTTGGCCGCGCCGCACACGATCTTCGCGCTGAGCACCTCGACCACGTCGTCGCTGAGGGCGCCCCCGAGGGCACACGGGGCGTAGACGTCGAGCGGCGACGCGACGAGCTCCGCGGTCGAGGCCACCACCCGCAGGGCGGGGTGCAGCTGGCGGACCGCGTCGAGCGCCGCCGTGGACACGTCGGTGACGACGACGGTCGCCCCGTCCTCGAGCAGGTGCTCGACGAGGTGCCGGCCGACCTTGCCGACGCCGGCGACGCCGACCGTGCGGCCCGCCACCGTGGGCTCGCCCCAGACCGCCTCCGCGGCCGCGCGCATGCCCTGGAACACGCCGTACGCCGTGAGTACGGAGCTGTCGCCTGCACCACCGTGGGCGACCGTGCGCCCGGTGACGTAGGAGCACTCGCGGGCGACCTCGTCCATGTCCTCGCTGTAGGTGCCGACGTCGCAGGCGGTGAGGTAGCGGCCGTGCAGCGACTGCACGAAGCGGCCGTAAGCGCGCAGCAGCGCCTCGGACTTGTCCCGGGCCGGGTCGCCGATGATCACGGCCTTGCCGCCGCCGAGGTCGAGCCCGGCGAGCGCGGCCTTGTAGGTCATCCCGCGCGAGAGGTTGAGGACGTCCTCGAGGGCGGCCCTGGTGCTCGGGTAGGGATGGAACCGGGTGCCGCCGAGCGCGGGGCCGAGGGCGGTCGAGTGGATCGCGATGATGGCCTTGAGACCGGTGGCGGCGTCCTGGCAGAAGACGACCTGCTCGTGCTCGTGGGCGAGTTCGAAGACGTCGACAGACATGGATCGTGTCCTTTTCTCGTGGTGCGGCCGCGGGGTGTGCGACCTGTCCTCGACGGCCACAGGGGTGGGTGACCGCCGTCACGTCCCAGCCTAGAGCCGACTCACGCTTCGCGCATGACCACCACATCGCCGTGGGTGCCGTAGCCCGGCAGCGGGCCGCAGACCGGCCGTCCGTTGAAGGCCACCAGCCACCAGCGGCCGTCGTGGCGCAGGAGCGTGGGCCACGGCAGGTTCGTCGGGTACGGCGCGTCCAGGGCGCCGCGCGGGGCCAGGTCGAGGTCGAAGACGGGGAACCGCTCGCGCTCCCCTCGCCGCCCGTCACGTCCGTCGCTGGCGAGGACGAGCAGCTCGCCGTCGACCTCGAGCAGCGTCGTACCCTCCGTCGCCACCCGCTCGGTCGCCGCCGACCTGAGCCGGAGGTCCGACAACGTGCGGCCGGAGGCCACCACAGGGTGGAACCGGAAGAACTTCCGCGCGCTCACGTAGCCCACGTGCCAGGTGTCGTCGCGTCGCACCAGGTGGGGGTCCCAGACGCCGACGCTGGTGAAGCCGTCGGTCGGCAGCGGCAGCTCGCAGGTGCCGAGGACATGCTCCCCGTGCAGCACGTCAGCGGTGGTCTCCGCGATCGTGGCCCGGACTCCCCGGGTCCTGGTGAAGTCGCCCCAGGTGCTGGTGGCGACCAGCCAGCGGTCGCCGTCGCGCACGACGTGGGTGGCGTGGTCGCCGAAGACCCCGGGTCGGTCCGGTCGCCGGAAGTACAGGTCCGCGGCGTGCTCGAGCGCCTCGGTCGGTCGAGCGGGGTCGAGACCCTCCAGATCCAGCCGCCAGATGCTCGTGTGCCCCGTGTCGAAGAACCCCGGCCCGGCCGACGTGGCGCTCAGCCACACCCGGGATCCCTCGACCAGCGGCTCGCCACCGGCGGTGGTGACGAGGCGGATGTCGCGCAGCCCCAGCTGCCCGAAGCCGCCGGCCGCCAGCCTGCCGCCCTCGCCCTCGACCTGCAGCGCGGCGAGCAGGGCGGGATCGCGGGTGTCGAGGCGGTCGCGGAGGTCGACCCGCGCCCGCGCGACCCAGTGGCCGTCCTCCTCGACGAGCGCCGTGAGGTGGGTGCCCGTCAGGGCCAGCCCGAGCCGCGTGGGCCGGCCCTGCGTGCGCCCGTGCCGCCGGCTTCGCAGCTCCTGGGTGCGGTGGCCGTGCGTGACCTGCAGGCTGACCCGCTCGCCGTCCCAGGTGCCGCCCAGGCGCCAGCCGGGCACGCGGAAGGCGAGGGAGCCCCGGCGGCTGTCGACGTCGAGGACCGCAGCGGCGTACGGCGCGGGGCGGGGGAGCGGGTGGGACTGACCGTCAGCATCCACGTCCAAAGCGGGTGTCCCTGCCACGAGGTCCACGGGCCGCAGGCGACGCACGATCTCGAGGCGGGGCAGCACCGGACCATCGTCTCAGGGCGCCCTTCCGCATGCCCGGGGAGCCGGGCCGGGCCCGGAAGTCGACGAAGGCCCCGCCGGGACGTGGCGGGGCCTTCGAAGGTGGTGGGCAGGGGCGGGGTCGAACCGCCGACCTTCCACTTTTCAGGCGGACGCTCGTACCAACTGAGCTACCTGCCCAACGGGAGGAGACTACAACAGCGTCCGGGCTCGTTCGAATCGTGGTCGCTGGCGGCGCGCGGCAGGAAGTTGGGGGCGGATCGGCCCGAGCCCTATGCTGTGACCCGCTCCCGCGGCCGCGGCCGGGGGAGCGGGCCCCCATCGTCTAGCGGCCTAGGACCCCGCCCTTTCACGGCGGTAGCGCCGGTTCGAATCCGGTTGGGGGTGCCAATCCCGGTCGGTAGGCTGCCGATTGGGAGCGTGGCCCGACCATGGGTTAGAGTTCCACCGCTTCGCAAGGAGCACCTGGCCCCGTAGCGCAGTTGGTTAGCGCGCCGCCCTGTCACGGCGGAGGCCGCGGGTTCGAGTCCCGTCGGGGTCGCCACAGCCGAGGCCCGCACCACTGGTGCGGGCCTCGGCTCATTTCAGATCCGGGCCCGCTGGGGCCGCCGCTCTAGGGTGGCCGCGTGCACCTCGACCCCGACCAGTTCGACGCCCTCGTCGACCGCGCCCTCGACGACCTGCCCGACGAGCTGGCGGCCCTGGTGCGCAACGTCGTGGTCCTGGTCGAGCCCGAGGCGCCGCCGGAGGACCCGGACCTGCTGGGCCTCTACGACGGACTGGCGCTGACCGAGCGCCCGGCCAACCACGCGGGTGGGCTGCCCGACCGGATCCTGCTGTTCCGCGGCCCGCTGCTCGAGATGTGCGACTCCCTCGAGCAGCTCGAGGACGAGGTCCGCATCACCGTGGTGCACGAGCTCGCCCACCACTTCGGGATCTCCGAGGCCCGTCTGCACGCCCTCGGCTGGGGCTGAGCCCGCGACCGGATAGTCCGTGACGATCGGACCCTTCCCAGGCCCTCAGCAGGGTCCGTTCGTCACGGACTATGCCGCCGTTGCGACGCCTCCGAGCCAGTAGCCCAGGGCACACGCCGCCACCGCCAGCACCACGGTGGAGACGGCGTAGAGCCCGCCGAGCCGCAGCCCTCGCTCCTCGGCCTGCACGGCGAACGCGGAGTAGGACGTGAAGGCGCCGCAGAACCCGGTGGCGAACAGCGCCCACGCCTGGTCGGTCAGCGACAGGGCGGCGAAGAACCCGATCAGGCCGGAGCCGACGGTGTTGACCAGCTGGGTGCCGGCCGGCCACCGGCCGTCGAGGGTGACCGCCCACGCGTAGCGCAGGGGGCCGCCCAGGGCTGCGCCGAGCGCGACCAGCAGCGCCGTCACTCGAGTGCCCCCTCGGGCTCGGGCCGGTGCGAGATCGCCCGGCCGGCAACGGCGGCCAGCAGGCACGCAGTCACGGTGCCCAGGACGTAGGTGCCGGCCAGGCCGGAATGGCCGTCAGCAGCCAGCGACCTGGCCTGCTCGGCGTACGCCGAGACGGTGGTGAAGCCGCCGAGGAGGCCGGGGCCGAGGGCGATCGCCACGGTGGGCTGGAGGCGTACGACGCGGAGCATGGGCAGCAGTGCGAGCGCGAAGCAGCCGGCGACGTTGATCGCGAAGGTGGTCCACGGGAAGCCGGACCCGTCCGGGACGGCTTCGCCGAGGCTCCAGCGGGTCAGGGCGCCCACCATCGCGCCGAGCGAGACCAGGAGGAGGTCGACGGCCCGCAGCCTGCGGAGCGCGCCGACCTGAGCAGGCGCGCCAGCGCCGTCCCGAAGGGTCACGACACCTGGACGCGGGTGGCGTGGAGCTCCGGCGGGTCGTGCCAGGGGACGGGCATGCCGCCGTCGAGCTGGCGCACGAACTCGCCGAGGTACCAGAGGTGGAACTCGCGCTCCTCGGGCGTGCGCTGGATCGAGAGGAGCCGCTCCGCGCGGCAGAAGGCGTCCGCGAGGTCGAAGATCTCCGCCATCGCGGTGAGGATGGGCACCGCGACGGGCGACATCATCAGCTCGAGGTCGAGCAGCTTGGCGCCGTTGCGTCGGGCCGCGGCCACCGCCGCCGCCGTCCTGCGGGGGAACTGGCGGTCGAAGGTCGCGAACACCGCGGCCAGGTCGCCGGCCTGGGCGTAGGTGTCTTGGTGGGCCAGGGAGAGCAGCCGCAGCTCGCGGCGCAGCTCGGTGTACTTCTTGTCCAGGGCTGTGAACAGCTCGACGTCGAGCCCGCGCAGCCGCACTCGCACGGCGTCCTCGCCGATCGGCTCCGGCTCGTGGGTGACGCTGTCGAAGACACCGACGGCGCCGCTGTCACGCAGCTCGGTGGCCGGCTCGAACCAGACGACCTTCCCGTCCGGCTCGATGGAGGCACCCCAGGCGGTGGCGCTGCGGGCCACGATCGAGAGACCCCGGCCGAAGGTGGCCAGGAAGTCGTCGGGCTCCGGCTCGGCCGGCGGGGGCTCCGGGGCCACGGGCGACGCGTCCGCGACCTCCACGCGGGGGTGGGTCCGGGTGCCCCGGACGCGCACCCTGATGGGCGGGCGGGCGTGAAGCACTGCGTTGGTCACCAGCTCGGAGACCCCCAGCTCTGCGCACTCGGAGAGGTCTTCGCGATCCAGCTGTGCGCAGATGTGTGCGACCCACCGGCGCGCCTCGGCCGCAGCGCGGGACGAGGCGTCCAGCTGGAGCACCTGGGTCTGGGGCACGTGTCACTTCCAGGGGTCGACTGATCAGTCCGATAGTGAGTGCATACCCGCCCGATCGGGCTGCCAAACGCCGGGGCACGGGATTTTACGGCTTCGAGGTCCACCTGTGACCAAGGCGACCTGCCCACCGGTTGGAACGGGGAGAATGGCGTTCGGGACAATGGGTGTACGACGGTAGGTGTGCGCGGTGCGGACAGGAGCCCGTGTCGCCCCCGGCACCAGGAGGAAGTCATGGCAGCAGCGCAGGCGGAGACGCGTCACAAGGTGGTCGTCATCGGCTCCGGTTTCGGTGGCCTCTTCGGCACCAAGGCGCTGCGGAAGGCGCCCGTCGACGTGACGATGGTGGCCAAGACGACCCACCACCTGTTCCAGCCGCTGCTCTACCAGGTGGCGACCGGCATCCTCTCCGAGGGCGAGATCGCCCCGCCGACACGGGAGGTGCTGAGCAGCCAGCGGAACGCCCAGGTGCTCCTGGGCGAGGTCACGGACATCGACCTCGAGGCGCGCACGGTCACCTCGCACGTCCTGGGCCGCCAGACCGTCTCCCACTACGACTCGCTGATCGTGGCCGCGGGCGCCACCCAGAGCTACTTCGGCAACGACCACTTCTCCGAGCACGCGCCCGGCATGAAGAGCATCGACGACGCGCTAGAGCTGCGCGGCCGCATCTTCGGTGCGTTCGAGATGGCCGAGCTCGGAGCCAACCGCGGCGACAACATCGACCACTTGCTGACGTTCGTGGTCGTGGGCGCCGGCCCGACCGGCGTCGAGATGGCCGGTCAGATCGCGGAGCTCGCCCACCGCACGCTGCGACGCGACTTCCGGGCCATCAACACCCGCAGCGCGCGGGTGATCCTGGTCGACGCCGCTCCCCAGGTGCTGCCCCCGTTCGGCGCCAAGCTCGGGGCTCGTGCTCAGCGCGAGCTGGAGGAGCTCGGCGTCGAGGTGCTGCTGGGCGCGATGGTCACCGACCTCGACGAGCGGGGCCTCGAGGTGAAGTACAAGGACGGCCGCAGCGAGCGGATCAGGGCCGTCACCAAGATCTGGGCCGCCGGAGTGCAGGCCAGCCCGCTCGCCCGCACCCTCTCCGAGCAGACGGGAGCTCCCCTCGACCGCGCCGGCCGGATTGCCGTCAACCCCGACCTCACGCTGCCGGGCCATCCGGAGGTCTTCGTCGTCGGCGACATGATCTCGCTGGACAACCTGCCGGGCGTCGCCCAGGTCGCGATCCAGGGCGCCAAGTACGCCGCCAAGGAGATCCGCAACCGTCTGGAGGGCAAGGCCCCCCAGCCGCCCTTCAAGTACTTCGACAAGGGCTCGATGGCCATCATCAGCCGCTTCAACGCCGTCGCGATGGTCGGCAAGCTGCGCCTCACCGGCGTCATCGCCTGGCTGATGTGGCTGGCCGTGCACCTCGTCTACATCACCGGCTTCAAGAACCGCGTCACCGCGGTCCTGCACTGGTTCATCTCCTTCCTGGGCCGGGGCCGCTCCGAGCGCACCACGACCGAGCAGCAGATCTTCGCCCGCGCCGCCCTCGCCCGGCTCCGGCGCGGAGCCACCGACCTGGTCTCCCAGCCGGGGGCCTACGACGCGGCGCGCCAGCTGCTGGAGGAGACGCGTCGCCAGGAGCTGGAGGCGGCCGCCCTCGAGGAGGCGCGCCTCACCGACTCGGGTGAGCGCGGCGTACACGCCGACCAGCGCTGAGGCGGTGTGAGCCGCCGGGGGTAGGCCTCGTGGGGCTCGAACCCACAACCAACGGATTAAAAGTCCGCTGCTCTGCCAATTGAGCTAGAGGCCCCCGGGGAACGCAACGTTACCGACGCGGCGGGTGCTCCCAGATGTGGGGGATCATTCTGCGGTTGTCCAGCGGGCCGCACCGTCCCGCCCTAGGCTGAGGCATGCGCGCCGAATGGGTGTCAGGTTCTGCTGCTGCGCTGGTCTTCGGCGCCCTGTCGCTGCTTCTCGGCTTCTCGCTCTCCCCGTTGCCACAGGACCAGACGGTGTCCAAGTCGGTGCTGGCGGCCTCGGACGTCCCGGGACAGTGGCTGTTTTCGGCCCTGATGCTCTTCGTGGCAGCCATCGGCCTGACGTTGGGAACGGTCGCCCTGCTCACCCTCCTGCGCGCTGGCGACCACCGGAACCGCCGACTGGCCGTGCTGGCGATCTCGCTCTACACGATCGGCACCATCGGCATGGCGGGCTATGCGATGGTCCTCGTCCTGCTGCGGGCGCTCGTCCTGAACGACGTCCTGGTGCTCGAGGGATTCGACCGGGTGATGGAAGACCCCGGATTCCGCGGCCTCTCCGCGATCTGGCTGGGCGGGTTCCTCCTCGGCCTCGCCCTGCTGGCAATCGGCATGCTCCGCACGGACACGGCAGGACGCTGGGTGCCGGCTCTCCTCCTGGCGTTCGTCGCGAGCCAGTTGATGCCGCTGCCCGGGGCGAACGTGACGACCGTCCTCCAGTTTGTCGTCCTCGCGGTCGCGCTCACCGGCGCCGGCCTCGCCGCCAACGACCTCACCGAGGAGCGCCGCGGCGCCCTCGCCACTGGGTGAGACAAAGGTCGCCAGGGACGTCGAGATCCCTTCCTGGAGGGCCCATGTCACCTCGGCGTCTCCGTGCTCTTGCACAGAGTTCGCCGACTCCGTTCTCCGTTGACCATTGGCATTGGGCAAAACGTTGATAGTGTCGATCCTGCAACAGGTGCAAGTTCCAGCAGGTGGACGCCAGCGGAGTTTGTGATCCAACGGCGTTTCTTCTTCGGGCCTGCCAGACCCGCAAGTCGGAGCGACGTGTCACCGCCCCTCGTTGCGGGTCGCCGAGGTGGCGGCTCTCGCTTTCACAAGGAGTATCGAGCGCAATGGCTCAGGGCACAGTTAAGTGGTTCAACGCCGAGAAGGGTTTCGGCTTCATCGCGCAGGAGGACGGCGGCGACGACGTCTTCGTGCACTACTCGGCGATTCAGAGCCAGGGCTACAAGTCCCTGGACGAGAACCAGAAGGTCGAGTTCGACGTCACGCAGGGCCCCAAGGGTCCGCAGGCGGAGAACGTCCGTCCCATCTGACGGCGACTGGCCCGGACGCACCTGTCCGAGCTTTCCGACACGGGGCTCCATCCCTCAGGGGATGGGGCTTCGTGCCATTTCGGGATCCGACGCACAATTGTGGGTATCCGCAGGTTTCAGGGGCCTGCGGAGGGGGAGGCTTGTGCTGGGGTATGACTAGATGGGAGGTGGGTGTTGGCTGACCAGTTCGATGTGACGCTCGAGGACGACGACCTCCTGAGCGAGGTCGAGCTCACGACCACCCTCATCATCGCCGCCAGCGAGTCCGACGATCACCTCTCGCAGGAGGAGATCGACCGGCTTCTTGGCGTGACCCCCATCCCGCCCCCGCCCCAGGAGTGAGCGGGTCAGCGGTGCTGCGCCCCGAAGACATCCCCGCGGACCTTCAGCAGGTCGCGAACAGCACCGGCCCGCTCGAGACGTCGGAGAGGACGTACTGACCCTCGCGGGGAGCGAGGTCGAGCACCACCGCAGGCCCGTCGGCCACGGCTGACTCCACGGCGAAGCGCTCGGAGAAGTCGCCGCCCTGCCCCGGGGCAGGACCGGCCGCCAGACGGGCTCGCGTCTCGGCGTCCTCGCGCGCGGTCTCCTCGTCCGCGAAGGACATGACGACGCGCACGCCGCCACCGGGCTGGCGGGACATCGCCATCGCGGTCATCGGGTGGACCTCCCCGGCCTCGCTCAGGAGCGCCTCCGCCTCCGCCTGGTCGTCGGGGTCGGCCTGGCCCATCGCGAGCTTCTCGCAGGCGTGCGCCCCCGAGTAGACCAGGCCGGCCACCGCGTCGCCGCTGTGTCCCACCACCTCGTCGAGACCGTCGGCCGTGGCACCCTCACCGCCCGCCGCTGCCAGGGCAGTCTCGAGGAAGCCGGGCTGGTCCGAGGTCAGGAGCAGGCCCTGGTCGGCGAGGATCGCGGCGTACTGCAGCTCGGGCGTCAGGCCCTCCCCGATCCGCGGCAGCAGGTCCACGCCACCCTCCCAGATGCCGTCCGACTCCCCGGGCCGCTGGTAGCCGAGGCCTTCGAGGCGGTCGCCCAGCCCCTCGGGATCCAGGTCCCCGAGTCCCATCACGACCACCGCGCCCTCTTCCGACTGGGCGAACAGCTCCCAGTCCAGCGTCGCCGGCGACACGCCGTACTCCGCCTGCATCACGGGCGCGGAGGAGCCGAGCGCGGTGGTCGCGCTGAGGTCGTGCTCGAAGGCCTCGTCGAGGAACGCCCGGACCTCCTCGGCGGTGGAGTCGGCGGAGACGTCGGTGCCGACCTCACGGCGTACGGCCGTCCAGTCGGTCCACGACATCCGGGCCGTGCCCTCGGGCGCCAGCTCCACAGCGGCCGCCAGCCGGCTGTCCGGGCCGCGGGTGAGGAGCACAACGACCACGGAAGCGCCGACGACGAGGGCTAGGACGACCAGGGCGCGGGGGGTCGCGACGCGGCTGCGCATCCGGACGGGCTCCTCACGGGGGTTCGGGGATGTGAGACTAACGCCATGCCTGCGCCCGACGTCCTCGCCGCCGGCGCCGTCGTCACCCGCAAGGGTGGCGACGTGCTCCTCGTGCACCGCCCGCGCTACGACGACTGGTCCTTTCCCAAGGGCAAGCTCGACCGCGGCGAACATGTGACGACCGCGGCGGTCCGCGAGGTCGCCGAGGAGACGGGCCTCGACATCCGTCTCGGGCCGCCCCTGCTTGCCCAGCGCTACCCCGTGAAGGGCGGCCGGATGAAGGCGGTCCACTACTGGGTCGGCCGGGTGGTCGGCAGCGACGACGTGGGCCGCTACGCCGTCAATGAGGAGATCGACGAGGTCGCCTGGGTGTCGTGGGACAAGGCCCGCACACGGCTCACCTACGCCTACGACCGCGACACGCTCGACGAGGCCGAGCGGGTCCGTCGCAAGACCCGGGCCCTCGTCGTGCTCCGGCATGGCGACGCGCGCTCGCGGAAGGCGTGGCGCGGTGACGACCGCCGCCGTCCGCTCCTGCGCACCGGCAGCATCCAGGCCGAGAAGCTGGTGCCGGTGCTCGCGGCGTTCGACGTCACCTCCGTGCACACGTCCTCGAGCACGCGCTGCGTCGACACGGTGGCCCCCTACGGGCACACCACCGGCTGGCCGGTGAAGACCTACGACGAGCTCACCGAGGAGGATGCGACCACGGACGCGGTGGTCGAGCTTGTCGACGAGCTGCGGGGGCTCAAGGAGGGCGCGGTGCTCTGCACGCACCGGCCCGTCCTGCCGACGATCTTCAACGCCCTCGGCGTACCGGACGTGCAGCTCGAGCCCGCCGAGCTGGTCGTGGTGCACCACCGGAAGGGGAAGGTCGTCGCCACCGAGCGGCACCGGCCCTGACGCCATTACCCCTCAGCAGTGAACGGCGTCAACGCACGGCGTCGCTGTTCACGTGACCGTCGTCTCCCTTCCGCTGGGCCGACACCAAACGGGTCGGCTGAGTTCACCGCCCGTTCACCGACGGCCACGTGCCCGTTCGCATGGGCTACCTAGCGTCACCGCGTCAGCATCCAAAGTGATCCAGGAGTTACACGTGAAGCGCACCTCCTTCCGCCGGGCCGTCGTGCCGGGCGTCGCCGCCCTGGCCCTCTCGCTCGCCGCGTGCGGCGGCGGTGACGCCGGCGCCTCCGACTCCGAGGGTGGCGAGACCGCCGTCAGCGGTTCCGTCGCCGTCGACGGCTCCTCGACCGTCTACCCGATGAGCGTCGCCGCCCAGGAGCTGCTCAACGAGCAGAACCCCGAGGTCCAGGTCACGGTCGGCGAGGCCGGCACCGGTGGCGGCTTCGAGGTCTTCTGCACCGGCGAGACCGACATCTCCGACGCCTCCCGTCCTATCGAGGAGGACGAGGCCGCGGTGTGCGAGGAGAACGGTGTCGAGTACACCGAGCTCCAGGTCGCCACCGACGCGCTCACCGTCGTCGTGCACCCCGACCTGGCCGTCGACTGCCTCACGGTCGACGAGCTCATCGCACTCTGGGGTCCCAAGTCCAAGGCCACCAACTGGCAGGACATCAACCCCGAGTTCCCCGACCAGGAGATCAAGCTCTTCGGTCCCGGCACGGACTCCGGCACCTACGACTACATGGCTGCCGACGTGATCGGTGACGAGTCCGAGACCACCCGCAAGGACTACGAGGCGTCCGAGGACGACAACGTGCTCGTCGAGGGTGTCGCCGGTACCGAGGGCGCGACCGGCTACTTCGGCTACACCTACTACGAGCAGAACTCCGACAAGCTCAAGGCCGTCGCCATCGACAGCGGCAACGGCTGCGTCGAGCCCTCGGCCGAGACCGCCCAGTCGGGTGAGTACACGCCGCTGGCCCGCCCGCTGTTCATCTACGTGAGCAACAAGAGCTACACGGACAACCCGGCCGTCAAGGAGTACGTCGACTTCTACATCGAGAACCTCGCCGAGATCGCCGAGGTCGGCCAGTTCATCCCGCTGAGCGATGAGCTGTACGCCGAGACCCAGGCGGCGCTCGAGGGCCTCCAGGGCTGAGTAGCCTCACCTCGATGAGCACCACCACCGCAGGTCCGGCAGGCCCGTCGAACGCGACGGGCCTGCCGGCCGCTCCCTTCCTCGGCGCGAAGCGCCGTCCACTCGAGGCCGTCATCAAGGCCCTTCTGATCATCTCGGCGATGCTCTCGATCGCGATCACCTTCGGCATCATCGCCGCGCTGATCCGGCCTGTTATCGACTTCTTCGGCGAGATCCCGTTCTCGACCTTCTTCAGCAACGACCAGCAGTTCGGCGTACTGCCGCTCGTGGTCGGCACGCTGATGGTCACGGTGATCGCCCTCGTGGTGGCAGTCCCGCTGGGCTTGGGCGCCGCGATGTACCTCTCCGAGTACGCCTCCAGGCGTGCCCGCAAGGTCCTCAAGCCGACGGTCGAGCTGCTCGCCGGCGTGCCGTCCGTGGTCTACGGCTTCTTCGCCCTGACCTTCGTGACCCCCGCGCTGCTGCAGGGCCTGCTCAACCTCGAGATCGGCTTCACCAACGCGCTGGCAGCCGGGCTCGTCCTGGGCGTGATGATCATCCCGACCATCGCCTCCTTGGCCGAGGACGCCTTGAGCGCCGTGCCGCAGGCGATGCGCCAGGGTTCGCTCGCGATGGGTGCCAACCGCATGCAGACCACCGTGCGCGTCGTACTGCCTGCCGCCATCTCGGGCGTGGCCGCGGCCATCGTGCTCGGCATGTCGCGCGCGATCGGAGAGACGATGATCGTCGCCCTCGCGGCGGGCGCCCAGAAGAACTCGAGCCTCGACATCTTCGAAGGGCACCAGACCATGACGGGCTTCATGGCCCAGACGGCGGGCGGTGAGAACCCAGTCGGGTCGCTCGAGTACAACACCCTCTTCGCCGTGGGCATGCTGCTCTTCCTCATCACCCTGGTGCTCAACATGATCAGCATCAGCATCGTCCGACGCTTCAGGCAGGCCTACTGATGAGCATCGCCGCCACCACCGCGCGTGAAGTCACCGCCCAGCTCGCGACCGGCAAGAGCAAGGACCGCACGGTCGGCTCGCTCGTCTTCCTGTGCGCGCTCTGGTTCTCGCTGTTCTTCGGTGTGATGGTCCTCGTCGCGCTGATCGCCAGCACGGCCATCAAGGGCGCTCCCCGCTTCGACGCCGAGCTGCTCACCAACTACACCTCGATCGTGCGGCCGGAGACCGCCGGCTTCCGGGCCGGCATCCTCGGCAGCCTGTGGCTGATGCTGTTCACCGCGATCATGGCTGTGCCGCTTGGCATCGCCGCCGCCGTCTACCTCGAGGAGTTCGCGGACCCCAACAAGCCGTGGAACCGCTTGATCGAGGTCAACCTGCAGAACCTGGCCGCCGTGCCGTCCATCGTCTACGGCCTGCTGGCTGTGGCTGTGATGGCGCTGCTCGGCTTCGACGACGCCGGCATCGTGCTGGGCGGTGCGCTCGCGCTGGCCCTGCTGATCCTGCCGGTGATCATCATCACCACCCGCGAGGCGGTGCGCGCGGTGCCGCGGGAAATCCGCGATGGCTCGCTCGCGCTCGGGGCAACCGTGTGGCAGACCACCTGGCGCCAGACGCTGCCGTCCGCCGTCCCCGGCATCGCGACCGGCACTATCCTGGGCCTTTCCCGGGCGATCGGCGAAGCCGCGCCGCTCGTCGTCGTCGGCCTCGCCGGGTCGGTGTTGTTCGACCCCGAGGGCATGATGAGCAAGGTGACGGCCCTGCCCATGCAGATCTACTCCCTGACCTCGCAGTCGCGGGAGGAGCTCCGGGAGGCCGCCTCGGCGGCCATCATCGTGCTGCTGGTCATGATCCTCGGGCTCAACGCACTCGCGATCTACATCCGCAACAAGTTCCAGCGATCCTGGTGAGGAAGAGAACCGCCATGGCCAACCCCCCTGCCACCGCCACCACGAGTGTGGACAAGCCCATCGTGGGCTCCCTCTCCGAGGTCCATGCCGACGCCGACCGGCCGCTGCCGGCGCACCCCGTCACGACGGTGATGGAGGCCAGGGACCTCAACGTCTTCTACGGCGACTTCCACGCCGTACACGACGTCAACCTCGCCTACGGCCGCAACGAGATCACCGCCATGATCGGGCCGTCGGGCTGCGGCAAGTCGACGGTGCTGCGCTGCCTGAACCGGATGAACGACCTCGTCACCGGGGCGCGCGTCGAGGGCCAGGTGCTCTACCACGACCAGGACATCTACGCGAAGGGCGTCGACCCGATCGCGGTCCGCACGCACATCGGCATGGTGTTCCAGAAGCCGAACCCGTTCCCCAAGTCCATCTACGACAACATCGCCTACGGTCCCCGGGTCACCGGCATGAAGGTCGACAGCATGGACGACCTGGTCGAGGAGGCGCTCCGCGGCGCCGCCCTGTGGGACGAGGTCAAGGACAAGCTCAAGCAGTCCGCCTACGGCCTCTCCGGCGGCCAGCAGCAGCGCCTCTGCATCGCCCGCACGATCGCGACCAAGCCCGACGTGATCCTGATGGACGAGCCGTGCTCGGCCCTCGACCCGATCGCCACGGCCCGCGTCGAGGACCTGATGATCGACCTGCGCAAGGACTACACGATCATCGTCGTGACCCACAACATGCAGCAGGCCGCCCGCGTCTCCGACCGCACGGCGTTCTTCACGGCCCGGCCCGACGAGACCACCGGCAACCGCACCGGCCTGCTCGTCGAGTACGACCTCACCTCGAAGATCTTCTCCAACCCCGGCGACAAGCGGACCGAGGACTACATCTCCGGCCGCTTCGGCTGAGCCGGCTCCTTCTCGGGCCCCGCGGTCCTGCCCTGTCCGGGTGGGGCCGCGGCGGCCTTTCCGGGGGCTTGCTCCTCTGCCCCCGGGGATCGGCCGGGCGCGCGAGGCGCTCGACCTGGCAGTGGAGAACTCGTGGTCGCCGAAGGAGACCGACACCCGGCTGGTCTGGCGTCTGGACGCCGGGTTGCCGCCCCTCCTGTGCAACCGGCCGATCTTCGACAGGTCCGGCCACCACCTGGTCACACCCGATCTTCTGGACGAGGAGGCGGGATGGCGATCGAGTACACGGGTGAGGTCCACCTGGACAGCTCGCGACGGCGAAGCGACCGGGACCGCGAGGAGCTCTACGGCCGGCTCGGGATAGCCCTTCTGGTCGTCATGACCGGTGACTCCACCAGCACCGCGCGACTCGTCGACCGGATGGTGCAGACCCGGCAGCGAGCGGCCTTCGCATCGCCAGAGTCACGCACCTGGACGTCGGTGCCGCCACGATGGTGGATCGACACGAGCACCGTCGACAAGCGCCGTGCCCTCTCGGCGTACGACCGGGAGCGTCTGCTTCGTTATCGGCCTCCGGCTGCCTGACCCGGGTCACGCCCACATGGCCGGATCGTCGGGGTACTCCGTGACGAAGGGACCCTTCCCGGCGAGGTTCGAGGGTCCGATCGTCACGGACTATCGGGCCGGGGCGCGCGTCAGGGGAGGAACAGGCGGGCGATGCCGTAGCAGATGCCGGCGGCGAGAGCGGCCATCGGGAAAGTGAGCACCCAGGCGGTCAGGATGTTGCCGGCGACGCCCCAGCGCACCGCGGACAGGCGCTTGGTGGCGCCCACGCCCATCACGGCGGAGGTGATGGTGTGGGTCGTGGAGATGGGCGCCTCGAAGGCGTAGGCCGTGGTGTAGAGGACCGACGCGGCGATCGACTCGGCGGCGAAGCCGCGCGGGGGGTCGAGGGCGATGATCCGGCGGCCCAGCGTGCGCATGATCCGCCAGCCACCCGACCAGGTGCCGAGCGAGATGGCGGCCGCGGCCGCGAAGATCACCCACAGCGGGAGCCCGTCGGACTCGGCGACGTAGCCACCCGTGAGGAGCGCCAGGAAGATGACACCCATCGTCTTCTGGGCGTCCTGCAGGCCGTGGCCGAGGGCCATCGCAGCGGCGGAGACGGTCTGCGCGATCTTGAAGCCACGGTTGGCCCGGCCGGGGTGGACGCCGCGGAACATCCACATGATCGCGATCATCAGGAGGAAGCCCAGGGAGAAGGCGACGAGGGGGGAGACGAGCATCGGGATGACCACCTTCTCCAGCACCACGCCCCAGTCGGCGCTGGCCCCGGCGAACACAGCAGCGCCCACGAGGCCGCCGATCAGCGCGTGCGAGGAGGAGGAGGGGAGCCCGTAGTACCAGGTGATGAGGTTCCAGATGATGGCGCCGAGGAGGCCGCACATCACGATCACGAGCCCGTGGCTGCCCTCGCCGGGATCGATCGTGTCGGAGACCGTGTGGGCGACCTTCTGGCCGAGGAAGGCGCCGACGAAGTTCATGACGGCTGCCAGCGCGAGGGCCACGCGGGGCGTCAGCGCACCGGTCGACACCGAGGTGGCGATCGCGTTGGCTGCGTCGTGGAAGCCGTTCGTGTAGTCGAAGACGAGCGCGACGACCACGACCGCGATGATGATCGCGAATTCCATTGTGGGGTCAGGACTCCTTGACCGCGATCTGCTCCATGATGTTGGCGACCCGCTCGAAGGCGTCGATGGCGCCCTCCAGCGACTCCACCACGTCCTTGAGCTTGATCACCTCGAGTGCCTCGTAGTCGCCGGTGAACAGGCTCGCCAGGATCCGGCGGTAGCTGCGGTCGCCGGCGTTCTCGAGCCGGTTGATCTCGATCCAGTAGTCCTCGAGCGACCGCATCGTCTGGAGGCGGGGCATCGCCGCGGCGGTGAGCTCGGCGCACCGCTGCAGCACCTCTACCTGCTCCGACGTCTCGTTGGGCAGGGTGTGGACCTCGTAGAGCAGGACGAGGTCGACGGCCTCGTCCATCATGTCCATGACGTCGTCGAGCGCCGACGCGAGCGCGTAGATGTCCTCGCGGTCGAACGGCGTGACGAACGTGCTGTTGACCTTGCGCACGAGCTCGTGGGTCGTCTCGTCAGCGGCGTGCTCGGCCTCGCGCATGTGGCGCGCGACCTCCGCCTTGTCGTTGCCGTCGCCGAGCATCTCCGCCAACAGGGCAGCGCCGGTGACGAGGTGCTGCGCGGACTGCGTGAACATCTCGTAGAACGACGAGTCCAGGGGTCGGATCTTCAAACGCACGGCGAACTCCGAGTAAGGGGGGTCTGAACGCCCCACATGCTAGGGGGTCGCCAGTCCCCCCGCGCAAAACAGCGCGTGGTGGCGTACGCCGGGCGTGCGGCGTCAGCGGCGCCTGCGCTGCCGCTCGATGAGCGTCTGCTGCAGGTCCACGGTGCCGCGGTTGCGGGTCCAGCGGCCGTCGCTGTCGAGCAGCCAGGCGGCCGTGTCCTCGTCGAGGGCGAGGTCCAGGAGGTCCCCGACGCTCGTCACGTCGTCGCCCCGCGGCAGTCGCACGAGCACCTCGACGCGGCGGTCGAGGTTGCGGTGCATCAGGTCCGCCGAGCCGATCCAGGCGACCGGGTCGCCCGCGTTGTCGAACCAGAACACCCGGCTGTGCTCGAGGAACCTGCCCAGGACGGAGCGCACGCGGATGGTCTCCGAGAGGCCGGGCACGCCGGGGCGCACGGCACAGATGCCGCGCACCAGCAGCTCGATCGGCACCCCGGCCTGGGAGGCGAGGTAGAGCGCGTCGATGACGGCCTCGTCGACGATGGAGTTGGCCTTCATCCGGATGCCCGACGACCGGCCGGCCTGGTGGTTGGCCACCTCGGCGTGGATCTGGGCGACGAGCCCGCCGCGCACGTTGTCGGGCGCGACGAGCAGGTGCTCGTAGGAGGTGTTGCGGCTGATGCCCGACAGGTTGTTGAAAAGGTGGGCGACGTCCTCGCCGATGGCCGGGTCGGCGGTCAGCAGGCCGAGGTCCTCGTAGAGGCGGGCGGTCTTGGGGTTGTAGTTGCCGGTGCCGATGTGGGTGTAGCGCCGGATGCCGTCGGGCTCGTCGCGGACCACCAGCGCCAGCTTGCAGTGGGTCTTGAGGCCCACGAGGCCGTAGACGACGTGGCAGCCGGCGTGCTCGAGCTTGCGGGCCCACCGGATGTTGTTGGACTCGTCAAAGCGGGCCTTGATCTCGACGATGACCAGCACCTGCTTGCCCGCCTCGGCCGCGTCGATGAGCGCATCGATGATCGGGCTGTCGCCGGAGGTGCGGTAGAGCGTCTGCTTGATGGCGAGCACGTGGGGATCGGCAGCCGCCTGCTCGACGAACCGCTGCACCGAGGTCGCGAAGGAGTCGTAGGGGTGGTGCAGCAGCACGTCGTGGCGGCGTACGGACTCGAAGACGTCGACGGGGGAGGACGACTCCTTCTCCGCCAGCTGGCTGTGGGTGGTCGGGAGGAAGGAGCGGTACTTGAGGTCCTCGCGCGGCAGGTCGGCGATGGCGTGGAGGCCTCGCAGGTCGAGCAGGCCAGGCAGCCGGGTGACCTCGGCCCGGTCGACGCCCAGCTCGGAGACCAGCAGGTCGAGCACCCGCTCGTCGATGGTCTCCTCCACCTCCAGGCGCACGGGGGGACCGAACTTGCGGCGGAGCAGCTCCTTCTCGAGGGCCTTGAGGAGGTTCTCTGCGTCGTCCTCCTCGACCTCGAGGTCCTCGTTGCGGGTGACCCGGAAGGTGTGCTTCTGCAGCACCTCCATGCCGGGGAAGAGGCGCTTGAGGTGCTCGGCGATGACGTCCTCGAGTGGCACGAACCGCTGGTTGCCGAGCGGCACGAACCGGCTGAAGATCGGCGGCACCTTGACGCGCGCGAAGTGCTCGGTGCCGGTCTTGGGGTTGCGCACGATGACGGCGAGGTTGAGCGACAGGCCGGAGATGTAGGGGAACGGGTGCGCCGGGTCGACGGCCAGCGGCGTCAGCACCGGGAAGATGCGCTCCTTGAAGAGGCGCTTGCAGGCCTTCTGCTCATCCCGGTCGAGGTCGGCCCACCGGACGATCTCGATGCCCTGCTCGAGGAGGGCCGGCTGGACGCCCTCGGTGAAGGCGTGCGCATGGCGCTGCATCAGCTCGCGGCTGCCTGCCCAGAGATGCTCCAGCTGGTCGCGGGGCAGCAGGCCGCTCGCGGCGCGCACGGCGACACCGGCGGCGATGCGGCGCTTGAGGCCCGCCACCCGGACCATGAAGAACTCGTCGAGGTTGCTGGCGAAGATGGCCAGGAAGCGGGCCCGCTCGAGCAGCGGCAGGCTCGGGTCCTCCGCCAGCTCGAGCACCCGCTGGTTGAAGTGCAGCCAGGAGAGCTCGCGGTCGAGGAACCGGTCCTCGTACTTCTCGACGGCCGCGATCTCCTCGGCGTCCGGCACATAGGGAGGCTCGACGTCGAAGGTCTCCGCCGGGTGCCCGAACAGCTCGGTGGTCGGGCCGTCCTCGAGGGAGGTGCCCACGGTGGAGGGCAGCGCCGTCACGGTGGAGGCAGAGGTATCGGACATAGACAGGAGTCTTCCACCGATTGGTGAACTTTCGGTGACGGACGGTGACCTGCCTGTACGGTGCCCGGCGTGAGCCTCCTCGAGCGTGCCCGGGCCGTCGCCGCGCGTGCCGCGCTCGCTTTGCCGCACCCGGTCCAGCGGATGCTCGCCGGGCGCCCCGTACGCCGCGGCGGCGAGCTGCTGGGCGTCGAGCCGCAGCTGCTCCTGCGCCTGCAGAGGATCGGCCGCGAGCCCGCCATCGAGAGCCTCCCGATCCCGGAGGGCCGGCTCGCGACGGCGCGGCAGGCCGCCCTCGTCGCCGGCGACCAGCCCATCGGGTCGGTGCGCGACCTGGACGCCGGTGGCGTGCCGGCGCGGCTGTACGTGCCGCGTGGCCTCGCTGCCAGCGAGGCCAGTGGGCTGCTCGTCTACTTCCACGGCGGAGGCTTCGTCTACGGCGACCTGGAGACCCACGACGCCGTCTGCCGGGTGCTCGCGGAGCAGGCCGGCGTGCGCGTGCTCGCGGTCGACTACCGGCTCGCGCCCGAGGCCCCGTGGCCGGCCGCTGTCGACGACGCCGTCGCGGCGTACCGGTGGGTCGTCGAGCACGCCGACGAGCTCGCCGCGGATCCCGGCCGCATCGCCGTGGGCGGTGACTCGGCCGGCGGCAACCTGGCGGCCCTGGTGGCGATCGCGGCGGCGCGGGCGGGATGGCGGTGCGCGTTCCAGCTGCTGGTCTACCCCGTGACCGACATGACGGCCTCGATGGAGAGCCGCCGCACCTTCGGCACCGGGCTGTTCCTCACGACGCGGTTCATGGACCTCGGGCGCGACACCTACGTGCCCGACCGGGGGAGCTGGACCGACCCCCGGGTCTCGCCGCTGTTCGCCGAGCTGCCCGAGGGGCTGGCGCCGGCATACGTCGCGACCGCCGCCCTCGACCCGCTCCGCGACGAGGGCGAGGCCTACGCCGCGAGGCTCGCCGAGGCCGGCGCCAAGGTGGAGACCCGCTGCTTCGGCGGGCAGATCCACGGCTTCGTCAACATGGTCGGTGTGGGTCGCTCCGGCCCTGCCGCCGTCGCGGAGATCGCGGCCGCCCTGCGGGCAGCGATCGGCTGAGGCCCGACGGACGCATCGTCAGTAGACGAGCGCCTGGACGTCGTCGCGGAGGACCTGCTCGGCGAACACGGCGGCCCCGGCGATCGTCACGCCCTCCACGAGGTCGGACTCGGTGATGCCGCGGCGGGCGGCACACTGGGAGCAGACCGTCACCGCACCCCCGGTCGCAAGGACGGCGGCGCGCAGGTCCGGGAGCGGGGTGGCCAGGTCGAGGTGGAATGCCTCAGCGCGCCCCGGCGTACCGAACCACGCCGCCTCGCCCGTGAGCCACAGCGACACCTCGGCTCCGGCGGCTGCCGCCGCCGCCGCGACGGTGAAGGCCTGGTTGACGCGCTCGGGGTCGTCGGCGCCGCAGGTGGCCTTGACGACGAGAGATCTGCCCATGGCCCAACACTAGAGTGGCCCCCATGCCGTTCGAGCTCCCCCAGAACCTCCACCCGAACTGCGGCCCGGTCGCCTGGCTGCTCGGCACCTGGCGCGGCAACGGGCACGGCGACTACCCGACGCTCGAGAAGTTCCAGTACGGCCAGGAGCTGATCTTCACCCACGACGGGCGGCCGTTCTTCCACTACATGGCGCGCGCCTGGATCACCGACGCCGACGGGGGCTTCGTGCGCGACGCGGCGATGGAGGCCGGCTTCCTGCGCTGCCCCGAGCCCGGCAAGGTCGAGCTGCTGCTCTCGCACAACACGGGGATCTCGGAGATCTGGTACGGCGCGGCGGACGCCGGCAAGCTCGAGCTGCACACCGCGGGCGTCTCCTTCACCGAGACCGCCAAGGAGGTCACCGCGGGATCCCGGATGTATGGCAACGTCGACGGGGACCTGCTCTACGCCTACGACATGGCGGCCGTGGGCCAGGAGCTCCAGCCGCACCTGTGGGCGCGGCTCCAGAGGGCCTGATGGACGACGAGCTCGCGGCACGGCTCAGGGAGAGCGGCTACCGGCTCACTCCGCAGCGGCAGCTCATCCTCCGTGCCGTCGAGACCCTCGGCCACGCGACTCCCGACGAGGTGCTCGAGCATGTGCGGGCCCAGGCGTCCGCGGTCAACGCGTCCACGGTCTACCGCACCCTCGAGGTGCTGGAGGAGCTCGGGCTGGTGCGGCACGCCCACCTGAGCGACCGCGCCCCGACGTACCACTCCACGGCGGAGCCGGAGCACTTCCACCTGGTCTGCCGCTCCTGCCACCGGGTCCGCTCCGTCGAGCCCGAGGCGGCGGCGGCGCTCGTGGCGACGCTGCGGGCGGAGCACGGCTTCGAGCCGGACCTGGGTCATCTCGCCATCTTCGGGCGGTGTCTCGCGTGTGAGCCCCCTGCCTAGACTCGAGGCATGGCCAGCCCCCTCCTCGACCTGCCCGGCGCGGTTGCCGGCGACGGGATCGACGCCCCCGTCGCGGCGCACTACGGCTCCTTCAACATCGAGCAGCGCACGCTGGAGTCGGGCGACGGGTTCGTCGACCTCTCCCACCGCGACGTCGTCCGGATCGCCGGGCCCGACCGGCTGACCTGGCTGCACTCGCTGACCACGCAGGACTTCACCGGCCTGGGGCCGGGCGTGTGGACCTCCGCGCTGGTGCTCTCGCCGCAGGGGCACGTCGAGCACGCGTTCACCGGTGTGAATGACGGGGAGGCCTTCACCGCGCACACCGAGCCGGGCATGGGCGCCGGGCTCGTCGCCTGGCTCGACTCGATGCGCTTCATGATGCGCGTGGAGGTCGGCCTGGTCGACGACCTGGCGGTGATGTGGCGGCCCACGAAGACGGACCTGGTGCCGCGCGCACGAATGCGCGAGTACGCCGAGGCGGCGGGCCCTGCATGCGGGCTGTGGGCCCACGAGGCCCTGCGGATCGCGCGGGGAGAGCCGCGGCTCGGCCTGGACACCGACCACCGCACCATCCCCAACGAGGTCGGCTGGATCGGCTCCGCCGTGCACCTCGACAAGGGCTGCTACCGCGGCCAGGAGACCGTCGCCCGGGTGCACACCCTGGGTCGCCCGCCGCGGCGCCTGACGCTGCTCCACCTCGACGGCTCGGAGAACCGGCTGCCCGCGGCGGGCTCCCCGCTGCTGCACGAGGGGCGCGAGGTGGGCTTCGTCGGCTCCTCGGCCCGTCACCACGAGCTCGGCCCGATCGCCCTGGGGCTGGTCAAGCGCAACGTCCCCGTCGACGCGCCGCTCGAGGTCGACTCGATGCCCGTCGCCCAGGAGGTCGTGGTCGACCCCGAGGTCGGGCTGCACGTGCGGCCGCGCCTGCGCTGACCGGCGTACTGCTGCGCCTCGCCGGGCCGGGGTCACGAGCGCGTCATCCGCACGAAACATCCGCTGCCTAGGTTTGCTCCCATGTGCCGTGATGCAACCCATGTCGGCGGTCTGACATGCACTTGACTCCCTCCGACACCGAGAAGCTGCTCCTCGCGGTCGCCGGGATGGTCGCCCGCGACCGCCTGGCGCGCGGCGTGAAGCTCAACTACCCCGAGTCCGTGGCGCTGCTGAGCACCTGGGTGATCGAGCGTGCCCGCGAGGGCGCCAGCGTCGCCGAGCTGATGACGGCCGGTCGCGAGGTGCTGACCGCCGACCAGGTGATGCCCGACGTGGTGCCGATGCTCACCGACGTCCAGGTCGAGGCCACCTTCCCCGACGGCCGCAAGCTCGTCACCCTCCACCACCCGATCGGCTGAGGCAGGAAGACATGGGAACCCACACCGACGGTCCCGGCGCGATCCGCTGCGCACCCGGAGTGCTCGTCCTCAACGCCGACCGCACGCCGGAGGAGCGCCGGACGCTCGTCATCACCAACACCGGCGACCGCCCGGTGCAGATCGGCTCGCACATCCACCTGGCGCAGGTCAACGCGGCGCTCGCCTTCGACCGCGCCCGCGCCGAGGGCTTCCGGCTGGACGTGCCGTCCGGGACGTCGCAACGGTTCGAGCCGGGCGCCTCGCGCGAGGTCGCGATCGTGGCGTTGCGCGGGGCCCGGGTCGTGCCCGGCATCCAGGTCCGCGACGGCGAGGAGCACGCCGATGGCTGAGATCAGCCGCGAGCGGTACGCCGCGATCTACGGGCCGACGGCCGGTGACCAGGTGCGTCTGGGCGACACCGACCTGTGGGTCGAGATCGAGCAGGACCTCACCTTCGGCGGCGAGGAGGCGATCTTCGGGGGCGGCAAGTCCATCCGCGAGTCGATGGCCCAGTCGACGGTGCCGCGCGCCGGGGGAGCGCTCGACACCGTCATCACCAACGCGGTCGTGCTGGACCACTGGGGCGTCGTGCGCGCCGACGTCGGCCTACGCGACGGCCGGATCGTGGCGCTCGGCCGGGCCGGCAACCCGGACATCGCCGACGGTGTCCACCCCCAGCTGGTCATCGGGCCCGGCACCGACGTGATCGCGGGGGAGGGCAAGATCCTCACGGCCGGCGCCATCGACGTACACGTCCACCTGCTGTCCCGCTCCCAGGTCGTGGAGGCGCTGGCCACCGGCACCACCACCATCGGCGGGGGCGGCACCGGGCCCTCGGAGGGGTCGAAGGCCACCACCGTCACCCCCGGTGCCTGGCACCTGCAGGCCGTGCACCGCGCGCTCGACGAGCTGCCGGTCAACGTGCTCCTCATGGGCAAGGGCAACACGGTGTCCGCTGCCGGTCTGGCGGAGCAGGCGCTGGCGGGTGCCGCGGCCTACAAGGTGCACGAGGACTGGGGGTCGACTCCGGCCGCGATCGACGCGGCGCTGCGGGCGGCCGACGAGTTCGGGCTCCAGGTCACGCTGCACTCCGACAGCCTCAACGAGGCCGGCTTCCTCGAGTCGACGCTGGCCGCGATCGGCGGCCGCTCCATCCACGCCTTCCACGCCGAGGGCGCGGGCGGGGGCCACGCGCCGGACATCATGAAGGTCGCCTCGCACGCCCACGTGATCCCCGGCTCGACCAACCCGACGCTGCCGCACACCGTCAACACGGTCGCCGAGCACCTCGACATGCTGATGGTCTGCCACCACCTCAACCCGCGCGTGCCGGAGGACCTGGCGTTCGCGGAGTCGCGGATCCGGGCCACCACGATCGCCGCCGAGGACCTGCTGCACGACCTGGGCGCCATGTCGATCACCTCCTCCGATGCGCAGGCCATGGGGCGCATCGGCGAGGTGGTCTGCCGCACCTGGCAGGTCGCCCACGTGATGAAGGCCCGGTTCGGCTCGCTGGGCGGAGCGGCCGACAACGTGCGGGCGAAGCGCTACGTCGCGAAGTACACGATCAACCCCGCGATCGCGCACGGCATCGGGCACGAGGTCGGCTCCGTTGAGCCCGGCAAGCTGGCCGACCTGGTGCTGTGGGACCCGCGGTTCTTCGGCATCCGGCCCCAGGTCGTCCTCAAGGGCGGCGCCCTGGTGTGGGGGGCGCTGGGGGACCCCAACGCCTCGATCCCCACGCCGCAGCCGGTGCTGATGCGGCCGACCCTGGTCGGTGCGGACGGGGCGGACCACTCGGTCACCTTCGTGGCGCCCGCTGCCCTGGCCGACGGCCTCGCGGCCAGGCTGGGGCTGCGGAGGCGGCTTGCCGCCGTCACCCCCACGCGCGACGTAGGGAAGGCCGACATGGTCAACAACGACGCCCTGCCCGACATCTCCATCGACCCCGAGACGTTTGCGATCGAGATCGAGGGCGAGCTGGTGACCCCGGCTCCGGCCACGTCCCTGCCGCTCGCCCAGCTCTACTCGATGTTCTGATGCACCCCGTCGCCCTGCTCCTTTCCGACGCGCGGCTGCCCGTGGCCGGCCACACCCAGTCGGGCGGGCTGGAGCCGGCACTCGCGGCCGGCCTCGACGACGTACCGGGCTATCTCGCGCTGCGCCTCGCGACGGTGACGCGGACGGAGGCGGCGACCGCCGTGGTCACCCTGGCCCACCTGCAGCGAGGTGAGGGGATCGACGCGGTGTACGACGCGTGGGCGGCACGCACGCCCAGCGCCGCCATGCGCGAGACCTCCCGGGAGCTGGGGCGGGCGCTGTGGCGGCTGGCCTCCCGGCTCTGGCCGTTGCCGCCGTTGCCGGCATGGATGCCGCGACCTGTCGTGCTGGGAGCGGTGGCGGTGGCCTGCGACCTGCCGGCGGAGGATCTCGTCCGGGTCATCGGCTACGACGACCTGCAGACCGTCGCGTCCGCGGCCCTCAAGCTGCGGCCACTGGACCCTGCGGTCGCCACCGGCTGGGTCGTGGCCGCCCTGCCGCTCCTCGACCAGCTGGCCTCGTCCGTGACCGGGCTGGCCCGGCCGGAGGAGATCCCCGCCACCGGCGCGCCCTGGATCGAGCAGCTCGCCGAGACCCACGCCGCCACCAGCAGGAGGTTGTTCCGTGCCTGACCCCACCCGTGCTCCGTCCACCCGTGCCCTCCGCCTCGGGATCTGCGGTCCCGTCGGCACCGGCAAGTCGTCGCTGATCATGACCATCTGCGCGTCCCTCGCCGCCGAGCTAGAGATCGGCGTGGTCACCAACGACATCTACACCGACGAGGACGCGCGGATGATCCGCGCCGCGGGGGTGCTCCCGTCGGCGAGGGTGGTCGCCGTCGAGACGGGCGCCTGCCCGCACACCGCGATCCGGGACGACGTCACGGCCAACCTGATGGCGGTGGAGGACCTGGAGGCGGCGTTCGCCCTGGACCTCGTGCTGGTGGAGTCCGGTGGCGACAACCTGACCGCGACGTTCTCGCCGGCCCTGGTGGACACCCAGATCTTCGTGATCGACGTCGCCGGAGGGGGCGACGTGGCCCGCAAGGGGGGACCGGGCATCGAGCGGGCAGACCTGCTGGTGGTCAACAAGACCGACCTGGCACCGCACGTCGGCGTCGCCGTCGAGGAGATGTGCGCCGACGCGACGGCGGCCCGCGAAGGCCGACCGGTCCTGGCGCTGTCCCGGCACGACCCGGACTTGGTCGCCCTGCTCCTCGACTGGGTGCGTGGTCAGGTCGCCTCCCACGCCGCCGGCACGCTGGTGCCGGCGGACCCCGGTCCGATGGCGCCCCACTTCCACGCCGAGACCGGATGGCACAGCCATGACGACCACCCCCTCACGCACCAGCACTGACACCACCGTCGTCTCGCTCCACCGGACCACCGGGGGCCGGGTCCGGGTCACCTCGGGTGGCGGCGCGTTCCGGTGCCTGACCCTCGGTGTGTCTCCCTCGGGCGCCCGGGTCGCCCTGGTGCCCGACCGCGCGCTCCTGCTCACCGGGGACTCCGTCGCCTTCCGCGTCTCGGTGGACGCCGGACTCACCCTCCACCTGCAGGAGACCAGCGGGACCGTGGCCTACGACATGCGCGGCGGCTGCGCCTCGTGGTCGCTCTCCGCCAGCGTGGGACCGGGCGCGGGCCTGGTACTCGACGCCCTGCCCTGGGTGTCGGCAGCCGGCTCGCGGGTGGCGCGGACGACGGACGTCGCGCTGCTCGGGGACGCGACGCTGCTGGCCCGGGAGACGCTGGTGGTGGGGCGCTCGGGCGAGCCCGCGGGGGATCTGGTGGCGCGCACGTCGGTCACCCGCGACGGTCGCCCCGTCCTCGTGGAGGAGCTCCGCAGCGCCCACCTCGCGCCGTACCGTGTCCTCGACAGCGTGCTGGCGATCGGGCTCGACGGACCACACCCCGACGCCATGCGGCTCGAGACCGGGGACGCCCTCTGGCGCCGGCTCGGAAGGGAGACCCACGAGACGGCCGCCTCGCTCGGCCCGATCTGGTCCCGGCTGGCGTCGGGATAGTCCGTGACGAAGGGACCCCCGGAATCGCCCGGGACGGGTCCGTTCGTCACGGACTATCCCGTCGGGGCGGGAGCATCCCGGCTGTACATCACGTGGGTGTCGCTCGGCGCGTGGCTGAAGCCGAGACCGGAGTAGGTGCGGATCGCGGCGGCGTTGTCGCCCTCGACGTAGAGGACGACCTCGCCGACCCCGAGGCCCGTGAGGTGGTGCAGGCCCGCGAGGGTCAGCGCGCGCCCGAGGCCGCGACCCTGGGCCTCCGGGGCGATGCCCAGGACGTAGACCTCGCCGAGACCGGGGGAGTGCTGCTTGGTCCAGTGGAAGCCGAGCAGCCGGTCGCGCTCCGGCACGACGAGCAGGCCCGCGGGGTCCCACCACGGCTCGGCCATCCGGAGGGCCAGGCCCTCCGCGTCGAGCGCGCCCTGCTCGGGGTGGTGGGCGAAGGCAGCCGCGTTGACCCGGAGCAGCTCGTCGCGGTCGGAGTCGCGGTAGCTGCGGATCTCGACGCCGGCCGGCACCGGGAGGAGCGGCTCCGTGAGCGCCCGCCGCATCAGCCAGAGCTCGCGCACGCGCCTGAAGCCATGCGCGGCCGCGAGCCGGGCCGCCGCAGGGTGGTCGGCATGCGACCACGCTGTGAGCACGGTGTGCTGCTCCAGCGCCTTCCGCAGCAGCTCGCCGCCCAGCCCCCGCCCACGCGCCCGGGGGTGTACGACGAGGCTCAGGGCCTCGTCGACGACGAGCCAGAAGCCCTCGGCGCCCTGCTCGCCGGCGACGTCATGCCCGAACGGGGAGCGCAGGGCCAGCCAGGTCGCCTCGTCGAGGGGCTCTGCGCCGTCGGCAAGTGCGGCGGCCTCCGCGACAGCGGCGATCCGGTCGAGGTCGAGCACTCGGCGAGCCTAGCGCCGTGGCGTCAGCGCGAGGCGGGAGACTCCTGGCCGGACTCCTCGGTGACCCGCTCCTTGGCCGGCAGCACGAAGCGGTAGCCGACGTTGCGGACCGTGCCGATGAGGTGCTCGTTCTCGGGGCCGAGCTTGGCGCGCAGCCTCCGGACGTGCACGTCGACGGTGCGGGTGCCGCCGAAGTAGTCGTAGCCCCAGACCTCCTGCAGCAGCTGCTGGCGGGAGAAGACCCGGCCGGGGTGCTGGGCGAGGTACTTGAGGAGCTCGAACTCCTTGTAGGTCAGGTCGAGCGCGCGGCCGCCGATCTTGGCGGTGTAGGTCGCGTCGTCGACGACGACCTCCCCGGACCGGATCACGTGGGCGCTGGGGTCGTCGGCTTCGCGCTGGGCGATGAGCCGGCCGATCGCGAGCCGGATGCGGGCCTCGAGCTCGGCCGGGCCGCAGGTGTGGAGCACGACGTCGTCCATCCCCCAGTCGTGGGCGACGACCGCGAGCCCACCCTCGGTGACGATGAGGATGACGGGGCTGTCGGTGCCGGTCGTGCGGATCAGGCGGCACAGGTCGCGGGCCCCGGCGAGCTCGTGGCGTCCGTCGACCAGCAGGAGGTCGGCCTCGGGCGCCTCGAGCAGCGCCGACCCCTCGGCGGGGAGGATCTTGACGGAGTGCCCGAGCAGCGCGAGCCCGGGGAGCACCTCCGCCGAGGGCTGGAGGGCGCTCGTCAGCAGCAGCAAGTTACTCACGGGCCGGCCTCCTTCGCGCGAGGGCAGATGGGGAAGGATAACGGGACATGGGCACCGAGATGGCTTCCTCGCGCACGCGTGAGACCGTGACGGTCCGCTACTGGGCGGGCGCGCGCGCCGCCGCAGGGGTGGACCACGACGAGCTGGAGGTCGACGGGCCGACCACCCTGGCCGACGTCGTACGCCGCGTGGTCACCGCCCATCCCGGCCGGCTCGAGAGCGTGCTGGCAGTCTGCTCGGCGCTGGTGGGTGACCGGCCCGTCGGCACCCGGGAGCCGGCGGACGTGGTCGTGCGGCCCGGCGACACCGTCGAGTTCCTGCCCCCCTTCGCGGGCGGGTGACCAGCCCTCGAGTGCTCTCTCGGACCGGCTCTGTCCCACCAGGGGCACTCGATGGCACACTCGGCGCACCCGCGGTCTCGTGCCGCGGGGACTCGACGACTTCTCAGACGTTTGTCCGACGGGATTTCGGGGGAGTGCTGGCTCGGGGTGACGGACCCATGTCCGCGCCGCTTCACACAATCTCACAGGGGGAACACCATGGGTGTGCATCCAGGAGGCGTCGCGCGACGTCTCACCACCTGCGCCGCGGCGTCTGCACTCGCGGCGGGTGCGCTGTCGATGGGCCTCGCGGCCCCGGCGCACGCCGCGCCGGTCGCGGTGACCACGACGCTCACCGACCCGGCAGGCAACGGCCTCGACGGCTGGGTCGAGATCACCCGGCTGAACGCGGACGGCACCTTCGCCGGGTTCGACTTCGAGCCGGTCTCCGACGGACTGGTCTACATGTCGCTCGAGCCGGGCTCCTACAAGTTCGAGTTCAGCGGCCAGGACGGATTGTTCGTCCCCGAGTACTACAACAACAAGACGACGTACGACACGGCAGATGTCGTGCCGGTCACCGGCACGACGTCGCTCGATCCCGTGCAGCTGGCGCCGCGTCCGGTCGCAACCGGCCAGGTGCTCTCCCCGACCGGTCGCCCGGTCAGCGCGGAAGTGGAGGTCTACGACTCCACCGACGGCAGCTTCGTCGACTCCGTGAGCACCGACGAGGACGGTGTCTTCAAGTTCGGCGTCGCCGAGGGCAGCTACAAGGTGCTGATCGACCCCGACCACACCTTCGTGGCCGAGTGGTGGAACAACAAGCCCAGCCTGGAGACGGCCGACCTCGTGACCGTGGGCGCGGCCGGCGCCAACTTCGGCGTGATCACGGTGACCAGGGGCGGCTCGATCAACGGACGGGTCACCAACGCCGCAGGGGCTCCGCTGGAGCGCGTGCTGGTGACGGCCGGGGGCTATTCCGACTACACGGACGCCAACGGTGTGTACCTGATCGAGGAGGTCCCGAGCGGCTCCTACGGCGTGCGCTTCAGCGACCCCGCCGCGGAGTACCTGCCGGAGTACTACAGCGACAAGGCGACCGAAGCAACCTCGGACCAGGTCGCCGTGGGCGTGGACCAGGCCGTGGGAGGCGTCGACGCAGTCCTCGCCAACGACCCGGCCGCGGCCGTCGACCCGGCCACCGTCGACATGTCCGGCACCGTCACCGACTCCGCCGGTGCTCCGGTCATCGCAGCCACCGTCAGGCTCATCGACACGCCCGCCGATCCGGCTGACCGCGAGACGGTCGTCACGCTCCGGACCAACCGGGCCGGCCAGTGGTTCGCCACCCAGCTCAACGAGCGGCATGCCGAGACCGAGTACAAGGTGAGCGCCACCGACCTCTTCGACCGCGAGGAGGGGCAGTACTACCGCCTCTCCCGCTTCTTCGGCGGTGCCCAGGCTTGGGAGAACGCCAAGCCCGTCGCGGTGCCGGCGGCCCACGTCAACATCACGCTGCCGCTGACCGGCGGCATCTCCGGCACCATCACCTCCGAGGCCGCACTGCCCGTCGAGGAGACCTGGGTGCGCGTCGTCACCGAGTTCGAGAACGAGGACCACGGCTACGTGGACGTCGAGGACAGCGGCACCTACCTCACGACCAACCTGGAGCCGGGCAAGTACAAGGTGCTGTTCGGCGACAGCGGCACGGCTGGCTTCGACGAGCGGCACGCGGGCGAGTGGTACGACAACACCACCTACGCCAAAGCCAAGGTGGTCACCGTCACGAGCGGCAAGACGACAGGCAGCATCAACGCCGCCCTCGGCAAGGACCTCAAGGCCCTGCGCAAGCCCGAGATCGAGGGCAACCCCTACATCGACGGCAAGGTGACGGCGTACCCCGGCGTCTGGACCGCGATGACCGGCACGACGTTCATCTACGAGTGGCTGGTCGACGGCAAGGTCGTGGCCACCGGCCAGAGCCTGTCGCTCGGCACGTCGTACAAGAACGAGAAGGTCGTGCTGCGCGTCACCGCGGAGAACGGCGACCTCGACGGCACCGCGCTCGTCACCTCGCAGCGCATCGAGAAGAAGCCCAAGGTCAAGGTCAAGGTCTCCGGCTCGTCGGCGTCCTTCACGATCAAGGGCAAGGGCGTCAAGGCCAAGAAGATCAAGGGCAGCGTCGTCGTCAAGCGGATCAAGGACCTCGACGCCTACGGCGCACCGAAGTACGCCAAGGCCGGCAAGGCGAAGTTCGCCAACGGCAAGGGCAAGGTCCCGCTCAAGAAACTGAAGAAGGGCAAGAACAAGCTTGTCTTCTTCTTCGAGATCAAGGGCAAGCTCGGCGACGCGACCGTGAACAAGACGGTCAAGGTGCGCCGCCGCTGACGCGAGCCTGAGTGACAGCCTGCGGGGCCCCGGGACCATCTCTCCGGGGCCCCGCTCCCATTTCCGGCTGCCGACCAGCGGTGGTTGTCGGCTGGCGATAGGTTGGCGCCGTGGCGACAGGTGCGTGGGTGCTGCTGGCCGCGATCGCCCTGGCCCTGGCCATCGGGCTGTGGCGCGCGGCGACCTACGGTCGCTTCCGCGGCACGCACCGGGTGAAGGGCGGGTCGGCCCCGGCGCGGGACCAGCCAGGCGCCGGTGAGTCGGTCCCGGACGCGCCGGCTCCGGCCGCAGAGGCGGTCACCGAGGTGGGCGCCGTCCTGGGCGAGCGCGCCACCCTCCTCCAGTTCTCCAGCGCCTTCTGTGCCCCGTGCCGCGCCACTCGCCGGGTCCTCGGCGACGTCGCCGCGTCGGTCGACGGGGTCGCGCACGTCGAGGTCGACGCGGAGCACCACCTGGAGGTCGTACGCCGCCTCGGCGTCGTCCGCACGCCCACGACCTTGGTCCTCGACGCGGCCGGCCGGGAGGTCGCCCGCGCGACCGGCGCACCGCGCAAGGAGCAGGTCCTCGCGGCCGTCGCCCAGGCGGTCTCGCCGTGAGCCCCTCCCTGGCGCGCCGCGTGCTGGTGCACGCCTCCTGGCTGGTGCGCGACCGGCTCCCCGACCGCCCGGTGACGCGCGTCGTGCAGGGCGTCGAGCTGCGGCTGCCGTGGTCGCACCGGCTTCCCGACTACGCCCTGCTCCACCCGACGTACGGGCAGAACGTCGTGGCCCTGGCCCGTGAGCTCGTCGGGGAGGAGCCGCTGCGGGTGATCGACGTGGGCGCCAACGTCGGCGACACCGCCCTGCAGGTGCTCGCGGCCGTGGACGCCCGGGTCCTCTGCGTCGAGGGAGACCCGCACTGGCTGGCCTGGTTGCGCGGCAACGTCGACGGCGACGACCGCGTCGAGGTGCACGCCGGGCTGCTCGCCCTGGACGGGTCGGCCGCCTCACCCGTGCGCAGCACCGCGGGCACCACTCGCTTCCAGGCCAGCGCGCAGGCAACGGGCGAGGCGCCGGTGACGCCGGCGCGGCTGCTGGCCGAGCACCCCGACTTCGCGACGGCTCGGCTGGTCAAGAGCGACACCGACGGCTACGACGTGCGCCTGGTGCCGGCCCTCGCTGAGGTGCTGACGAGCCGGCCGGTGCTGTTCTTCGAGTACTACCCGGAGCTGACGCGACTCGCCGGCCTCGACCCCGTCGCCGTGTGGCCCGAGCTGGAGTCGCTGGGCTGGACCCACGCAGGCGTGTGGGACAACAACGGCCTGCCGCTCGGGCGGGTGGCTGTGGCCGAGCTCGCGGTCCGCGCGGAGCTGCTCGAGGAGGGCCGGCCGCGGTGGCCCTACTGGGACGTGGCGCTGGTCCACGCCGACGACGCCGAGGGAGCCGACGCGCTGTCGACCCTGCTGCCCGTGGGCTGGCTGGGCTGACGGGCGGCGCCGCCGTCGGCGAGCGTGGGCGGCAGCGCGAAGAGCGCGACGGTGATGAAGAACCACAGGTGGCGGTCCCAGATGATCGGCTCGAGCTGGCCGATCACGAAGTAGCCCAGCACGGCGACGAGCAGCGACGCGCGGAGCCAGTGCTCGCGGCGTACGCCGTGGCGCAGCTGCCGCGCGAGCAGCAGCCCGATGCTGCCCCAGATCAGGAGCAGGCCGACGAGGCCGAGCACGCCGCCGACGTTGGCGGCCTCGAGGAAGAGGTTGTGGGCGTCGAGCCCCTCGTGGAAGCCGAGCCCCGTCCACGGGCGGGAGCCGATCTCGGCGATGGCCTCGGCGGCGTCGCTGAGGTGGTCGGAGTTGGAGGCGGCGACGTGGCCGGGCAGGCCGATGCCCAGCGCGCGGTGGACCGTCGAGCCGGGGGGCAGGAACGGAAAGGCCGCCGCCAGGGCGACCAGCCCCACGACGCCTCCGGCGGCCGCGATCCGGATGCCGCGCCAGCGGCCGAGGAGCGCGAGATAGGCGACGGCGACGAACGTGCCGAGCATGGCCGAGCGCGCCCCGCTGAGCACCTGCCCGGCCAGGCAGACGACGCCCATCAGGGCCGCGGCCGCCTGGGTCCAGCGTGACCGGGCGGACACGCACCACCCGATCGCGACGACGGTGCCGAAGAGGCTGGTCAGGGCCAGGTGCATCAGGTGCTCGCCGAAGCCGAAGGCGCGCTGGAAGTAGGGGTCCGAGCGGCCGGCCAGGGCCGACGCCGCCGAGAGGGTGGCGCCGGCGGCGTAGGCGACGCCCAGCAACGACGCGACCCGCGGAGAGGGGTTGAGAGTGCAGAGGACCAGCATCACCACGGGCATGCCGAGGACGAAGCGTGCGAGCAGCGTCCACTGGTCCCAGGTGTCCGTGGCGATGGTGCCGAGCAGCCCGCCGGCGGCGAGCACCATCACGCCGACGAAGGGCGCGAGGACGTGGGGCGGCATCCGGAAGCGACCCAGGAACGGCAGGCAGAGCAGGGCGAGCACGACCAGCGCCACGTCGCCGACGCTCACCGACGGGTGGAAGGGCCGGATCCCGTTGAGGGGCTGGAGGAAGGCGACCACCGCCACCGGCCAGGCGGCGGTGACGCCCATCCGCTCACTGGCGCCGGCGGCGACGGCCAGGAGGAAGAAGACGCCGACGATGATGGGGACGATCAGCCGGTGACTGGGGAGCTGAACGGCGCACAGCAGTCCGAAGGCGCCGACGACGGGGGCGACCGCGGCCGCGGGGACGCGCCTGCCATCCACGATCCGACTCCCAGCTGCCACCGCCGGCCACTCGCCGACTCGTAGGAACACTAGTCGGGGTGGGAGTGGCTGGTGTGATACTTGCCCGGCAATCGAGGATGTGGAGGCCCGATGACCCTGAGCGACTACGTGCGTCGCATCCTCGTCCGGTGGCGCACGATCGTCCTCGTCGCTGCGGTGGTGGTGGCCGGGGTCGTCTTCGTGACGCTCCGGACCACGCCGCTCTACACCTCCACCGCGCAGCTCTACGTGAGCAACATGGCGGACGACCCCGACATCGAGGCGGTCCTCGCCGAGGGCGTGCACGCCCAGGAGCGGGTCGCCTCCTACGCCGCCGTCGCCCGGTCCGAGGCGATGGCCGAGCGGATCAAGGACGACCTCGACCTGCCCTACCCGGTGGACACCGTGGCGGGGCTGGTGCGCACCGACATCCCCTTCGGCACGGTGGTCATCGACCTGGCGACCGAGGGCGCCTCCCCGGAGGAGGCACAGGGGATCGGGGAGGCCGTGATCGAGCACTACAACGAGCTGCTCGCCGACCTCGAGGACGTCGAGGGGACGGGCCTGACGATCAAGGTCTCGCCGCTGCACGAGCCGACGCTGCCGTCCCGCCCGAGCGCGCCCAACGTCCCCTTCAACATCCTGGCCGGCATCACCGCCGGACTCCTGCTGGGCCTCGCGGCGGCGGCGCTGCGCGACCTGCTCGACCGCACGCTCCAGGGCGTCGGCGACCTGGAGGTCGCAGGGCTGGGCGTGCTGGGCGAGGTGCCCTTCCTCGGCCGCGGCGACGAGGAGCCGACGCGTACGACGGAGGCGTTGCGGCAGCTGCGCGCCGTGCTCGAGGGCCACAAGCACCGGGCGTTCGTCGTCGCCTCCCCGGGACCCGACGAGGGCGCCACCTTCGTCGCGGCCGGTCTCGCCGAGGCCTTCGCGCGGACCGGCCGGGCCACCGTGCTCGTCGACGGCGACCTGCGCACTCCGGAAGCCGGGGAGCGGCTCGGTCCCACCGACGGCCCCGGCCTTGCCGGCGTACTCCGCGGCGAGGCGACCCTCGACGACGCCCTCCGTGAGGTCTCCGAGCACCTGTCCGTGCTCCCCGCCGGGGCGCCTGCCCTTGACGCGGGCGAGCTGCTCCCGACGTCCGCGATGCACCTGCTGGTGCGGGAGCTGCGGGAGCGGTTCGCCGTCGTCGTCGTCGACGGGCCGCCCTTGCGGGCGTTCGCGGACTCCGGCGTGATCGCCCGCCACGTCGACGGGATCGTCGTCGTCGCCGCCCGCGAGCGCACCACCGGCCCCGAGCTCGCGGCCGCCGTCGACGGCCTGGTCGCCGTCCGCGCGACCGTGCTCGGCGGCGTCCTCAACCGCGCCAGGGCGGACCGCCGGGACGGCTTCGACGCCTTCGCGGCGGCCGCCCGCCAGGGCTGAGGCCGACCCTCGTGGCCGGGGCTCGCGTGCTCGGGCGCGTGCGCGGCGGTCTGGCACACCCGGCCGCCGCCGTCGTCCGCGGCTCGCTGGTGGCCCAGCTCGCCCTGCTGGTCTCCGGTCCGGTCGTGCTGCGCCTGCTCGGCGTCACCGACCGCGGCGAGCTCGCCCTGGTCTGGGCGGTCGTGCTGCTCGCCTGCCAGGTGGGCGTGCTGGGGCTTCCGGCGGCGGTGACCTGGTACGTCGCGCGCCGGGGGCTGCGGCCCGCCGACCTGCTGACCCGGCTGCAGGCCCGGTTCGCCGGCCAGGTCGCGGCGGTCTCCGCGCTCACCGCTGCCGCCGTGCTGGGGGTGAACCTGCTCGGGCCGCCGCTCGGGCGGCCCTGGCTCCTGGCCGGGGTGGCGGGCCTGGGCGCCGGGGCGGCGATGGTCGCACTCGTCGGGCTCGCCGCCCTCCAGGGCGCCCAGCGCTACCGGCTGCTGGCCTGGCTGCAGCCTGTCCCCGCCGTCTCCTACGCCGTCGCCGTGTGCCTGCTCGCCCTGGCCGGGGTGGGCTCCGTCCCGCTGCTGCTCGCCCTCAACCTCGCCGGCTGGGGACTCGTGGCGGTGGTCTCCGTGGCCGCGGCGAGGCGCCTTCCGGCCGCGGAGCCGGACGGTGTGCTGCCCGACGTGGCCGAGGTCGTGGCGTACGGCCGTCGCTCGCTCGTCGCCACCGCCGCTCCCATCGACACGCTCGGCCTCGAGCAGATCCTCCTCGGGCTCGTCGCGGGGCACCACGCGCTCGGCCTCTTCACGGTCGGCTGGGCGTTCGAGACCGGGCCGGTGGTGGTCCTGGTCGCGTTGGCCGGCTATGCGGGGTCGCGGGTGAGCACGCTGGAGCGTCCCGGTCCGTTCGTACGACGGTGGCTGCTGCGCGGGCTCGCCGTCGGGGTCGCTGCGTGCGTGGCCATCGAGCTGATGCTGGAGCCGGTGCTGCTGTGGGCGTTCGGCCAGGAGGCGGCCCCGGCTGTCCCGCTGGCGCGTGTCCTGGTCGTCGCCGGCGTGGTGCTCGGCTTGCGCCGACTGTCCGCCGCGATCCTGGTCGGCCTGGGCAAGGCGCGGGCCGCCTCGTGGTGCGAGCTGGCCGGCCTGGCCACGATGCTCGCGGGGATGCTGATGCTGCTGCTCCCCCGGTGGACGATCGCCGCGCCCGGCGTGGTGCTGCTGATGGCCGGGGCGGTCGCCCTGTGCGGGCAGCTGGTCGTGCTGGGGCGGGCGCTCTCGCCGGCCCCTGGCGCGCTAGAGCAGCGAGGCGAGGAGTGAGCGGGTCTGCGAGACCGTACGCCGCCAGGTGAAGGTCGCCGCGTGCGTCCGCGCGGCCTGCCGCTGCGCCGGGGAGACGGCGAGCGCGGCCCGGACCGCGGTGGCGAGCGCCCCGGGGGTGAAGCCGGCCAGTTCGAACGCGTGCCCGCCCGCGGCCTCCCGGGTGGCGGGCTCCGGGCCGATCACCACGGGGATGCCGAGCCGCATGGCCTCCACCACCGGCAGCCCGAAGCCCTCGAAGTCGGACGGGAAGACGACCAGCCCCGCCGAGGCCAGGAGCGCCTGGAAGTCGGGCTCGGGGAGGTACGGCGCGAGCTCCACCGTGCTGAGCCCGCGCTCGGTGATCCCGGTGGCGACGGCGTCGCGGTCGGCCCCGACGCCGGTCACCACGAGCCGCGGGGCGTCGGCGCCCAGGGCGGTCCAGCCGTCGAGGACGAGGTCGAGGTTCTTGTTGGGCTGGTGCGCGAATGCGACCGCGTGCCCGCCGGGCCGGTCACCGGCCTGCCACGAGTCGACGTGGTCCGAGCCGTGGTGGGCGACGACCGAGGGCTTGCCGCGGGTCGCGGGGTGCAGGGTGTGCAGGTCGTCGAGGGTGCGCTGGGAGACCGCGCAGAATCCGTCGGCCAGCCGATAGCTCCGGCCGTAGGCCGCGGACCGCTGCCAGCGCCGTATCCTGGAGAACTGCCCCGGGCGCAGCTCGTGCCGCAGGTCGTGGACCACCACGGCCAGCGGCAGGCCCGGATGGCGGAGCGTGGTCGCGGGCAGGGTCGCGAGCACGACGTCGGCGTCCACTGTGCGGGCGAGCCGGGAGACCTCCCGGGTCTGCACCCACGCCCGCCCGACGACGGCGGGGCCCGGCACGGGCACCCGGTGCAGTGTCACGCCGGGCAGGGTGGGGCCGGGCAGCCCCGGATGCTCCTCGCGCACCAGCAGGTGCACCTCGTCCTCGGGGCAGGCGTGGGGCCACGCCTCGACGAGCGCGTCGACGTAGGTCCTGATCCCCCCGAACTCCGCGGCCAGGGCCTCGACCAGCACCCTCATCGGCGCACGAAGAGCGTGTCGCAGAGCAGCAGCCGGCCGTCGTCCCCGCACCGCCCGGCCTCCCAGGTCCATGGCTCGAGGCCGTGCGCCGCGAGCCGCGCGGTCAGCTCGGGGGCCAGCAGCTGGCCGGCATAGAGCTCGACGTGGCACAGCTCGAGCTGCACCGCGGCGACCGAGTCGAGCAGGTCTCCGGTGCCGTCGAGGACCTCGCCCTCGTGCCCTTCGGTGTCGACCTTGAGCAGCAGCCTCGCCGGGGTGAGCCCGTGCGCTGCCACGAGCTCGGCCACCGTGGTCACCGGCACCTCGTGGCGGGTGACCGTCTCGGCAGCGGGGTCGGTCGCGAGCAGGGCGGCGGTGGGGCTGCTCAGCGTGGAGGAGTAGGAGTTGCGGGCCTCGTGCAGGGTCGCCCGGCCGGGCGCCCGCCCGACGGCGGCCGCAAGGACGTCCCAGCGGGGGTCGCCGGCCGCCCGCGCGGTCAGCCGCTCCAGGGCGCTGGGCAGCGGCTCGACCGAGACCACACGCCCGGTGAAGCCAGCCTGGCGCAGCAGCGCGGCGTACTGCCCGACGTTGGCGCCCACGTCGAGGACCTCCGCGATACCGCGGGCGGTGAGTGTACGGCGTACGCGCGAGGCCCAGGGGTCGCGACCCAGGTCGAGGTCGGCCCGGAGCAGCGCGCGGCGGACGCCCAGCTTGGCGCGCTCGCGGACGTCGTAGCGGAGACGCTGGAGGTTCACGCCACCCCCACCGGGACGCGAGGCCGGCGGCCGACCTGGGCGGATCGGCGGGCCGTGGGCTGCTCGACCGTGCGGAAGAGCAGCTCGCCCAGCACCCCGCTCATCGCCGCGGAGAGGATCGTGAGCAGCAGCACATCCAAGGCGATGCTGGGGTCGGGAAGGGGAGCGACCACGAAGCGCCACAGCGCCTCGATCACGACCCCGTGCAGCAAGTAGATCGAGTAGGAGCGGTGACCGATCCACCGCAGTGGCGCGGACGCGAGGGCCCGGCGGGCCGGGTCGGTGCCGGGGCCGAGGTCGCCCAGCAGCAGCAGCCCGACCACGACCGGCGTGAGCACGGCGTCGAGTGCCAGGTAGCGGGAGGCGCCTTCCTGGAGCACGCCACCGGTCGCCAGCACCAAGGCCCCGCCCAGCAGCACGGTGGGGAGCACCTCACGCGCGACCAGCCCCGCGGAGGGGCGCTCCATGCCCTGGCGGCGCAAGCCGGTCGAGAAGGCGAGCACGAAGGAGAGCCCGAGGAACGGCGGCATGTGCTCGGGTGGCCCGCTCAGCGCGATGAGGAGGACCAGCAGTCCGCCGAGAGCCAGGGCGGCCGAGCGCGACCGGAGCACCGCGATCAGCGGGGCCAGGAGGTAGAGGTGGTACTCGAAGGGGACGGTCCACATCGGATGGCTGAAGGTGGCGATGCCCGCGATGTCGGTGAGCATCAGGAAGTTCAGCACCGTCCGGCCCCAGCTCACCGGCAGGCCGACGTCCCAGTGGGTGCCGCCGGGGTGGTCGAGGCCGAGGGCCACCATGGTGCCCAGGGTGAGCAGGAGGGCCGCCCAGTACGTCGGGACCAGCCGCCAGGTGCGCCGGCGCACGAAGAGCCAGGTCTGGGGGAGGATCGCTCCGCCGCGCCAGTGCCGGCCCAGCAGGTAGCCCGACAGCACGATGAACACCAGGACCGCGGAGTGGGCCAGGCCGCCGAGGGCCGTGACGATGGCGGTCGAGCCCAGCCCCGCCGCGGAGCGCACCGTCAGCACGACGTGCCACACGATCACCGCGGCGCATGCGAGCGCCCGGACGCCGTCGGTCCAGGGCAGTGCGGGCGGGCTCGCCGTGGACCGCATCCGGCCCTCCTTGTCGATCCGCACATCCAACATCCGACCGCGGGAGGATGTCACAACTCGATTCGTCTTGTCGGTTTCTTGCCGAAAGGAAGAACCAGCGTGGCAAAGTGACCTCCATTCACGCCGGCCGTTACCCGGGTGACCGGGGATTTTCGTGTACGACGGAGGTATGACGTGTCGGTGGACGTTCTCGTCGCGGGCGGTGGCGGCTTCATCGGAGGACATCTCGTGGCTGACCTGCTCGCACAGGGCAAGTCGGTGCGCAGCGTCGACATCAAGCCGCTGGACGAGTGGCACCAGGTGCATCGCGGTGCCGACAACCAGATCGCGGACCTCTCGCTCCTCGACCAGGCGATAGCGGCCACGCAGGGCGCGCGCGAGGTCTACATGCTCGCCGCGGACATGGGCGGGATGGGCTTCATCGAGCTGCACAAGGCCGCGTGCATGCTGTCGGTGCTGACCAGCACCCACATGCTGCAGGCCGCCCGCCACCACGGCGTCGAGCGCTACTTCTACTCCTCGTCAGCGTGCGTCTACCCCGCCGCGCTGCAGACCGGGTCCGACGTCACCGCCCTCCGCGAGAGCGACGTCTACCCGGCGATGCCCGAGGACGGCTACGGCTGGGAGAAGCTCTTCTCCGAGCGGATGTGCCACCACTTCGAGCAGGACTTCGGCCTGGTCACCCGAGTCGGCCGCTACCACAACGTCTACGGGCCGCACGGCACCTGGGACGGCGGCCGCGAGAAGGCGCCGGCCGCGATCTGCCGCAAGATCGCGATCGCCGAGATCACCGGCGAGCACCGCATCGAGATCTGGGGTGACGGCGAGCAGACGCGCAGCTTCACCTACATCGACGACTGCCTCGAGGGCACCCAGCTGGTGATGGGGGGCGCGAGCAAGGAGCCGGTCAACATCGGCAGCTCCGAGCTGGTCACCATCAACCAGCTGGTCGCGCTCGTCGAGGAGATCGCCGGCATCCGCTGCGACCGCGACTTCCGCCTCGACGCCCCGCTCGGCGTGCGCGGCCGCAACAGCGACAACACCCTGATCCTGGAGCGCTACGGCTGGGCGCCCTCGACCTCGCTCGCTGACGGCATGGAGCGCACCTACCGCTGGGTCCGCGACGAGGTCAAGCGGTCGCTGGGGTGACCGGCGCCGCTCTCCGGGGCGCGCGACGGATGCGAGTCCTGGTCTTCGACTTCTCCGGCCACCCGTTCCAGGCCCAGCTGAGCCGCGAGCTGGCGAGGCGCGGCCACGATGTCGTGCACTCGTGGTCGGCGGCCTACGTCTCCGGCCACGGCCAGCTGACCGCCTCGGAGGACGACACGGTCCGCTACGCCCCGGTCTCCGCCGGGCGCTCGATCGCCAAGACCGACTACGTCCGTCGCTCGCTCCAGGAGCTGAGGATGGGCGTCGACCTGGTCCGCCACGTGCGCCGGGTGCGGCCCGACGTGGTGCTCGTCTCGACCACGCCGGTGCCGATGGCGGTGCTGCTCGCGGCCTTCCTGCGATTGGTGCGGGTGCCGTGGGTGCTGTGGCACCAGGATGTCCAGGCCGACGCCGTACGCCGCCTCGCCGGCACCAAGCTCTCCCGCGCCTTCGCGCTCGCGGCCCGGGTGCTGGAGCTGGGTGAGCGGTTCTCGGCCCGCGCCGCGGCCGCGATCGTCGTGATCACGTCGGCATTCCACTCCGTCCACGAGTCGTGGGGGACCGGCGAGAAGGTCGAAGTGATCCCCAACTGGGCGCCGCTCGACGAGATCGTGCCGGTGCCGCGAGACAACGAGTGGGCGCGCCGCCACGGCCTGGTCGGCGTCCGTACCCTCCTCTACTCCGGCACCCTCGGCCTCAAGCACGACCCGGCCCTGCTGCCCGAGCTCGCGCGCGCCGTCATCGACGACGGCACGCCCGTGCGCCTGGTGGTCGTCAACGAGGGCCCCGCCGTCGACGTCGTACGCCAGCGAGCCACCGAGCTGGACGTGCCGCTCACGCTGCTGCCCTTCCAGCCGTACGACGAGCTGCCGCACGTCCTCGGGTCCGGTGACGTGCTCGTGGTGCTGCTCGAGCAGGACGCGGGGGAGTTCTCCGTGCCGTCGAAGACGCTGTCCTACCTCGCCGCCGGCCGTCCGGTGCTCGGGCTGATGCCGGAGTCCAACCTCGCGGCCGGGCTGGTGCTGGAGGCGGGCGGCTACGTCGCGCCGCCCTCCCGCGAGTCGCTCTCGGGCGCTGCCCGCTGGGTGGGCGGGGTGCTCGCGGATCCCGTCCGGGCTGGCCATCTCGGGGCGGAGTCGCGGCAGCTGGCGGAGCGGGAGTTTGCCCTGGAGAGGTGCGCCGACCGCTTCGAGGAGATCCTGGTCGGGTGTGGAGGGAGGGGCGCGTGAGCCACGACGACGCACGCCTGGAGGCCGTGGTGGCCGCCCAGGACCGCGGCCACGCAGACGGCCACGACTACGCCAAGGGCTCGCCCCACCTGCGGCACACGCACCTGGGCCGGATGATCGAGGAGCGGCTGACGGGCCTGGTCGAGGAGCGCCTCGCGGCGCGGGGTCGGTGTCGGGTGCTCGAGGTGGGCGCCGGTCACGGCACGTTCACCCGCACCCTCGTCCGCGCCGGGGCCGAGGTGACGGTGACCGAGGCGAGCCGGGCGAGCGCCGACCTGCTTTGCGAGGAGTTCGTGGGGTCGGGCAGCGTCGAGGTGCTGCATGACGCCACCGGCGAGCAGGTGCTCGAGCGGGCCGAGCAGTGGGACCTCGCCGTCATGATCGCGGTGCTCCACCACATCCCCGACTACCTCTCCTTCCTCGACCGGCTGTGCGACCGCGTCGCCCCCGGCGGCCTGCTGTTCACGGCGATGGACCCCCTCTACTACCCCCGGATGTCGGGGTGGGCCCATCGCGCCGACAAGGCCGGCTACCTCACCTGGCGGCTGTTCCAGGGCAACTATCGGCGCGGGCTGGCCACGAGATGGCGGCGCCTGCGCGGGATCTACGACGAGACCCAGGAGTCCGACCTCGTCGAATACCACACCGTCCGCCAGGGCGTGGACGAGGAAGCCATCGCCGACCTGCTCGGCTCGCGCTTCGACGCCGTCGAGGTCTTCAGCCACTGGTCACACCAGGCTCCGTTGTTCCAGTGGCTGGGCGACCGCACCTCGATGCGGACCACATTCGGCATCTGCGCTCGCGGAAGACGCTAGCCCGTCTCACGATGCGATCCACCCATCCGGATGGTGAGACGCGGGAATGATGCGAGGCCGCCGACGCCTACAGTCCCTGTCATGTTCTCGACCATGCTGACCAGGCGCCGCGCAGTGGACCACTGCCGCGTGCGCTCGTCGCTGTGTCGAATGCCCTGACGAGCCCGTCGGACGATCCTGCCTCGAGTCCACTCGTTCAGTGGACTATGTGAGCAGCGCCCGGGCTCGTGCCGCAACCAGGCCGACCACTCGATCGCAGGAGCATCCTTGTCCACGGACAGCCAGTCCACGCTCGCCCAGCCCGCCGCCGACGTGCGGCCGGCCGGGATCGACCCGCGCGGGCCCCGGTTCGCCGCAGCCGTGACCTCTGTGGTCCTGGCCGCGGTGCTGCTGCTCGCGCCGCACCCGGTCGGCGTCGCGCTGCTCGGCGTACAGACCGCGGTCTTCGCGGTGGCGGCCCTGCGCGGCGTCGCGAGGTCGCCGTACGCCGCCCTCTACCGGGCGGTCCTGCAGCCCCGCCTCGGCCGCCCCACCGAGCTGGAGGACCCGGCTCCGCCGCGGTTCGCCCAGGCAGTGGGGCTCGCCTTCGCCGCGACCGCCCTGGTCGCCTTCCTCGCCGGCGCCACGCTGGTCGGCCAGGTCGCCGTCGGGCTTGCCCTCGTCGCCGCCCTGCTCAACGCGGTCTTCGCGTTCTGTCTGGGCTGCGAGCTCTACCTCCTCGCGGTCTCGATACGGGCTCGCTTCGCTTCGCCCTACTCGACCACCGACCAAGCAAATACCCACCACTGAGTTTTCACCACCAACAAGGAGCAATCACATGAGTCGCGAGTCTTCGCTCGTCACCGCCCAGTGGGTCGAGGACAACCTCGACACCGACGGCATCGTCCTGATCGAGGTCGACGAGGACACCACGTCCTACGACAAGGGCCATATCCGGGGCGCCATCAAGCTCGACTGGACCACCGACCTCCAGGACCAGGTCCGTCGTGACTTCGTCAACAAGGAGCAGTTCGAGGCCCTGCTGTCCGAGCGCGGCGTGAGCAACGACGACACCGTCGTGCTCTACGGCGGCAACAACAACTGGTTCGCCGCCTACGCCTACTGGTACTTCAAGCTCTACGGCCACCGGGACGTCAAGCTGCTCGACGGCGGCCGCAAGAAGTGGGAGCTCGACTCCCGCGAGCTCGTCTCCGAGCTGCCCCAGCGTGAGAAGACCACCTACACCGCCACCGAGCAGGACCACTCGATCCGCGCCTTCCGCGACGAGGTCGTCGCCGCCATCGGCGCGCAGAACCTGGTCGACGTGCGCAGCCCCGACGAGTACGCCGGTCGCCTCCTCGCCCCGGCCCACCTCCCGCAGGAGCAGGCCCAGCGTGCCGGCCACATCCCGACCGCCGCGAGCGTGCCGTGGAGCAAGGCTGCCAACGACGACGGCACCTTCAAGTCCGACGAGGACCTCAAGCAGATCTACACCGAGGCCGGTGTCGACTGGAGCAAGGACACGATCGCCTACTGCCGCATCGGCGAGCGCTCGAGCCACACCTGGTTCGTGCTCAAGGAGCTGCTCGGCCAGGAGAACGTGAAGAACTACGACGGTTCGTGGACCGAGTACGGCTCCCTCGTGGGCGTGCCCGTGGCCCTCGGCGACGAGCCCGGGGAGGCCTGAGCATGTGCGGAGCAACTGAGGGCGGTCTGTCGCTCGAGGGCGTCAACGTCGCCAAGGAGGCCGTGATCCAGGGCCAGGTGCTGCGCGGCGACGAGCCCGTGCCGAACGCCTACGTGCGCCTGCTCGACAAGTCGGGCGAGTTCACCGCCGAGGTCCCGACCAGCGCCACCGGCCACTTCCGGTTCTTCGCCGGCGACGGCGAGTGGACGCTGCGCACCCTGGCGCCGAAGGCCGACCCGGTCGACACCCGTGTCGTCGCGGCCGTCGGCTCGGTCGCCGAGGTCCAGGTCGCCATCTGATCGCCTCGCTGGTCGAGTAGCCGCCGAGGTACGAATCGGCGTATCGAGACCCGTCACATCCGTCATGCGGATCCGAACCGGTTGGTTCGGGTCCGCATGACGCATTTCACGAGGTGCCCGCGGACGCGCCCTTGGTCGACCGGGAAAACTCCGAGGAGATACCGCTCGACTGAAGGTCGCGCATGACTCCCGGCGTCCCCGGGCACCGCACGTCCATGAGCGACATGGGTGGAATGAGCCAGCAGGAGGCACGCGTCGAGGCCCTGCGGGGCGTGGTCGACCGGGTGAGGTCGTGGCAGGAGACCGCGACCGAGGGGACCATCCACGACGAGCTCGACCACGGGCTCCGCGAGGCAGGGGTGACCCTCACCGACGAGCAGCGGGACGCCGTCGCGCGGCAGATCGCCGACGGCCAGGAGGTCGACGTCGAGGCGCTCGCCGCCGACAGCGAGGCGGGCGGGCCCGCTTGATCGGGCGGCCCGCCCGCCTGGACTGCGACTGCTGAGGGCGAGGCCATCCCCGTGGAATGGCCCCGCCTTCCCCTCGGGTTCCGGTCCCGGGTCCCTACCGACGCAGGACCGGTGACCCCTCAGGCCTCGATCGCGGTGCGCTGCTCGGAGCCGCCGGCCTGGACCTCGATCTTGCGCGGCTTGGCCTTCTCGGCGACCGGCACGCGCAGCTTCAGCACGCCACCGTCGTACGACGCCTCGATGTGCTCGAGGTCGAGGTTGTCGCCGAGCACCAGCTGGCGGCTGAAGACGCCCCGAGGACGCTCGGAGGCGAGCATCTCCCAGTCGCCGTTGTTGGGGACTCGCTCGGCGCGGACGGTCAGGACGTTGCGCTCGACGTCGAGGTCGATGCTGTCCTTGGCGACACCGGGCAGGTCGAACTCGATCATGAAGGTGTCACCCTCACGCCAGGCGTCCATCGGCATCACGGTCGGGCGGTTGGTGGTGCCGAGGAGCTGCTGCGCGAGGCGGTCGAAATCGCGGAACGGGTCAGTAGTACGAAGCAGCATCACGGATCCTCCCTTCGACTCGATTGATGTGCTGCTGCAGTCGAGGTAACCTGAATCAGCGGTTACATATTCCTTATAACGCTGACGGACGGATCAATCAAGACCCAACTTTCCTCGCGGGCGGACTCGAGACCACAGAGAGGAGGACCCGATGCCAGGACCGGACGAGGGTGTCTACGGCATCTCCGTCGCTGCCCGGATGACGTCGATGGACGCGCAGAACCTGCGGGTCTACGAGCGTCGCGGCCTCGTCTCGCCGGACCGTACGCCGGGGGGCACGCGCCTCTACAGCGATGCGGACATCGCCATCCTGCACCGGATCCGGGACCTGCTCGCCGACGGGCTCAACCTCGCCGGGATCGCCAAGGTGCTCGAGCTCGAGGCCGAGCTGTCACGGCTTCGCCGCCGCACGAAGTGAGTGGCGGCCACCCTCAGGGTGACCGCCACTCTCTCGCTCTTGCGTGCGCCGCCGCGAGGCGGACTCAGCTCCCGCTGTTGATCATCCCGGCGCCGACGGTGACGCCGGTCGCCTCGTCGATCAGGATGAACGAGCCGGTGGTCCGGTTCTTCGAGTAGGGGTCGCACAGCAGCGGCACCGTGGTGCGCAGCTGGACGCGGCCGATCTCGTTGAGGCCCAGCTCCTTGGTGTCCTGGTCGCGGTGCAGCGAGTTGACGTCGAGGCGGTACTGGATGTCCTTGACCATGGCGCGCGCGGAGCGGGTCGTGTGCTTGATGGCGAGCTTCTGGCGCGGGCGCAGCGGGTCGTTGGTCATCCAGCAGATCATCGCGTCGATGTCCTGCGAGGGCTTCGGCGCGTTGTTGACCCGGGCGATCATGTCGCCGCGCGAGACGTCGACGTCGTCGGCGAGGCGGACGGTGACCGACATGGGCGGGAACGCCTCGTCGATCTCCTTGTCGAACAGGTCGATGGCCTCGATGGTCGAGGTCATGCCGCTCGGCAGCACGACGACCTCGTCGCCCGGCTTCAGGACGCCGCCGGCGACCTGGCCGGCGTAGCCGCGGTAGTCGTGGTAGTCGTCGGACTTCGGGCGCACGACGTACTGCACCGGGAAGCGGACGTCCACCAGGTCGCGGTCTGACGCGACGTGGACGTGCTCGAGGTGGTGCATCAGCGTGGGGCCGCTGTACCAGGTCATCTTCTCCGAGCGCGTGACGACGTTGTCGCCCTGCAGCGCCGAGATCGGGATGACCTCGAGGTCGGGGATGTTCAGCTTGGTCGCGAACTGCGTGAACTCGTGGTGGATCTTGTCGAAGACCTCCTGCGAGAAGTCCACGAGGTCCATCTTGTTGACCGCGAGCACCAGGTGGGGCACCCGGAGCAGCGACAGCAGTACGGCGTGGCGCCGGGACTGCTCGGTCAGGCCCTGCCGGGCGTCCACGAGCACGAGGCCGAGGTCGGCGGTCGAGGCGCCGGTGACCATGTTGCGCGTGTACTGGATGTGGCCCGGGGTGTCCGCGATGATGAACTTGCGGTTGGGCGTCGCGAAGTAGCGGTAGGCCACGTCGATGGTGATGCCCTGCTCGCGCTCGGAGCGGAGACCGTCGGTCAGCAGCGCGAGGTCGGTGTAGTCGTAGCCCTTGGACTGGCTGGTCGCCTCGACGGCCTCGAGCTGGTCCTCGAAGATCGACTTGGAGTCGAGGAGCAGGCGCCCGATGAGGGTCGACTTGCCGTCGTCGACCGAGCCGGCGGTCGCGAAGCGCAGGAGGTCCATCTGCCGCGGCTTCTCCGCGGTGTAGCCCTCGATGGTGTTGTCGGCCATCAGAAGTAGCCTTCCTTCTTCCGGTCCTCCATGGCAGCCTCGGAGAACTTGTCATCACCACGCGTGGCGCCACGCTCGGTCACGCGGGCAACCGCGATCTCCTCGATGATCTTGTCGATGGTGTCGGCCTCGGACTCCACGCAGCCGGTGAGCGTGAGGTCGCCGACGGTGCGGAAGCGCACGGTCTTCTCCACGACGACCTCGCCGTCCTTGCACGGGTTGAACTCGGACTCCGAGAGCCACATCCCGCCGCGCTGGAACACCCGGCGCTGGTGGGAGTAGTAGATCTCCGGGATGTCGATCTGCTCGCGGCCGATGTAGTGCCAGATGTCCAGCTCGGTCCAGTTGGAGAGCGGGAAGATCCGCATGTGCTCGCCCTCGTGCAGGCGGCCGTTGTAGAGGCTCCAGAGCTCGGGGCGCTGCATCTTCGGGTCCCACTGGCCGAACTCGTCGCGGTGGGAGTAGACGCGCTCCTTGGCGCGGGCCTTCTCCTCGTCGCGGCGGCCGCCACCGAAGGCGGCGGTGAAGCCGTTCTCCTCGATGGCGTTGAGCAGGGTGCCGATCTGGAGGCGGTTGCGGGAGGTCTTGCCGTCGTCGACGACGATGCCGTTCTTGATGGCCTCCTCGACGCTGGCGACGTAGAGCTTGGCGCCCAGCCGGTCGACCCAGCGGTCACGGCAGGCGAGCACCTCGGGGAAGTCGTAGCCCGTGTCCACCTGGAGCAGGGGGAACGGCAGCTTGGCGGGGTAGAACGCCTTCTCCGCGAGGCGGAGCATGACGATGGAGTCCTTGCCGCCGGAGAACATCAGGACCGGCTTCTCGAACTCGGCGGCGACCTCACGGAAGATGTGGATCGACTCGGCCTCGAGCTGGTCGAGCTGACTCAGCTGGTAGTCGGCGTGGGTTTGCGTCATGACGAACGGGGGGCCTCTCCTGTGGACAGCGACCCACATCGTAGCGAGGCCGTCGGGGAACGCCGCATCCGCCGCAGCCCCCGGACAGTCCCGTGGGGAGGCGCGGAATTGGCACGTCCCTGCACCGTTCAGCGAATATGGCCGAATGCGAGCTCCCGGGATCATCCTTGCGCTGGTGCTGACGCTGTCTGCCTGCTCCGGGTCGGACGCCGGGGGGCCGGAGGAGTCCTCGTACGCCGACGGCGAGGGCATCTCGGTCGAGGTGCACCCCCGCCTGGCACACGCCGGTGAGGATCCCGCGCCCGCCGACGCCGCGGCGTACGTCATCGACGCGAAGCTGGACGAGGCCGAGGAGGGCGTCGAGGTCCAGCTCCAGGTCGACGGCGAGGCCGGCTGGACCGTGGTGGACGAGGCCGAGACGGACGCCAAGGGCCGGGCCAGCCTCACCTCCGCCGAGTCGGGCGAGCAGCGGGTAGTGACGACCGATGAGGACAATCCGCTCGGCGTCCACTTCGACCCCGCGGAGGACAGCCCGGCGCCGACCATGACCGACGACTTCGTCGACTCCATCGGCGCGTGGGTCACCAGGGCCCAGGGCTATGCCGGCGTCCGGATGTGCTCCCGCGCGGACGATCGCGCGGTCCGGGTCAAGGACGGCCTGCTGCGGCTCTCAGTCCTCGACGACCCCCAGCGCGGCCTGTGCACGCACAAGGGCGAGCGCTACGCCTACCGTCTCAACGGGCACATCGGCTCGGAGGCCTTCCACATCTTCCGCTTCGGCTATGCGGCGGCCCGCATCCGCTTCCAGTCGCCGCGCGGGCAGCACGGCGCCTTCTGGTTGCAGAGCTACGGCCTCGGCACGCCGGGTCCGGCGAGCCGCACCGGCGCCGAGATCGACGTCATCGAGTACTTCGGCGACGAGCACCCGCAGGGTGGGCTCACCAGCTTCGTCTACTGGACGCCACCCGGCGGCAAGTCTCAGACGCAGGGCAGCTGGATCGCCGACCCCGAGCAGTACGGCGAGGACTGGTCGTCGAAGTTCCACGTCTTCTCGGTCGAGTGGACGCCGAGGGAGTACGTCTTCCGCATCGACGGCGAGATCACCCGCCGGATCCGCGAGGGCGTCTCCGGGCAGCCCGAGTTCCTGATCCTGTCGCTGCTCAGCTCCGACTACGAGCTCCAGCACATCGAGGACGACGAGCTGCCAGTGCACATGGACGTCGACTGGGTGCGCGTCTGGGAGACCCCGAAGACCCTCAAGGGCGAGCGGAAGGCGAGTCGAGGACAAGGGTCACCGGGCCGTCGTTGACCGACTCCACGGCCATGTCGGCCCCGAAGACGCCGCGCTCCACCCGCGCTCCGAGACGCTCCAGCTCGGCGCAGACCGCGTCGTACGCCGGGCGGCCGACGTCGCCCGGAGCAGCGGCCTGCCAGGTCGGGCGGCGGCCCTTGCGGGCGTCGCCGTAGAGCGTGAACTGGCTCACCACGAGCACCGGGGCGCCGACGTCGCTGGCCGACTTCTCGTCGCGCAGCAGGCGCAGGTCCCAGATCTTCCGGGCGGACCAGGCCACCTCCGCGGGCCCGTCGGCGTGCGTGACGCCGAGGTAGACCAGCAGCCCCGGCTCGTCGATGGCGCCGACGATCTTCCCGTCAACCGCGACACTGGCGCGAAGAACTCTCTGCAGGACGGCTCGCACGCGGAAGATCCTTCTGTGAAGATGGTCTCGATACGCTCGCTGCGCTCGCTACTCGACCACCGAGGTTCGCTGCGCTCGCTACTCGACCACCGAGGTTACCCATGACTGTCGCTGCCGACCGCCTCCTCATCACCGTGGCGCCCACCGGCGCCGAGACCAGCAAGGCCGACTGCCCCCAGCTCCCCACCACCCCGGAGGAGATCGCGCACACCGCCGCCGAGTGCGAGGCCGCCGGCGCGGCCATGATCCACATCCACGTCCGGGACGGGGAGCACGCGCCCACGCTCGACCTCGCGCTGCTCAAGGAGTGGGTCGCGGCCGTCCGCGAGTCCTCGAGCCTCGTCGTACAGCTCTCCACGGGGGGCTCGGTCCACGACCCGCTCGACGCCCGGCTGCGCGTCCTCGAGGCCGAGCCGGACTCGTGCAGCCTCACCATGGGCACGACCAACTTCGGCGACGACGTCTTCCTCAACCCGTGGCCCTTCGTCCGCGAGCTCTACCAGGCGGCCGTGGAGCGGGGCATCGTGCCGGAGTTCGAGCTCTTCGACCTCGGCCAGGTGCACGCCCTCGGCCGGCTGCTCGCCCTGCACGGCCCGCCGTCGGGGGGCAAGGTGCACTGCGACTTCGTGATGGGCGTGCCCGGTGGCATGCCCGGTACGACGCCCGCGCTGGTCGCCGGTGTCGCAGCCCTGCCCGACGGCGTGACGTCCTGGTCGGCCACCGGCATCGGGCGCTCCACCCTGGCCGTCGCGATGGCATCGCTCTCCATGGGCGGTCACCTGCGGGTCGGCATGGAGGATGTGCTCACGATCGCGCGCGGCGTGCCGGTGAAGTCCAACGCCGAGCTGGTGTCCCGGGCCGTGGCGCTCGGTGAGCTGGCGCAGCGGACGCCGATGACGCCTGCCGAGTGCCGCGAGCTGCTGGGGCTGCCTGCCTGAGCCGCAGGGTCAGGAGTCGGCGCGCTTCATCCCGACCAGGCCGGGTTCGAAGTCCGGATCCTCGAGCTGGGCGATGGTGGGAGAGCCGAACATGGGCAGTCCCTGGGACTTGCGGATGAAGCCCCACACGATCGGCAGCACGACCAGCACGGCGAGACCGACGCCCGCGATGAGGAACGGGTGGGTCTCGTCCTTGCCCAGCGGCGCCCAGCCGGACTTGTCTAGGAGGGCCACGCCGCTCATCGTCAGCACGACGACGATGCCGCGCCGGATGATCGACTGCGGCACGCGAGGGGCGAGCGCGGCGCCCAGGAGGGTGCCGGGGACCGACCCGAGGATCAGGGGGACCAGGATCGCCCAGTCGATGCCGTGCAAGGCGATGTTGGAGATGGCGGCAGCCATCACCAGGGGGACCGCCTGGACGAGGTCGGTGCCGACCAGCTTCACCGCCGACAGGCCGGGGTAGAGCATCAGCAGGGCGATCATGATCACCGAGCCCGAGCCGACGCTGGTGATGCCGACGAGCAGGCCCCCGAGCATGCCCACGAGCAACGTCGGGACGACCCGGATCGTGGGGTCGTCGTCGTGGACGTGCGTCCCGGAGCGGACGCGGAGGAGGTTGACGTAGAGCCGCAGGGCGTACGTGGCCGCCGCGAGCAGCAGCGCGAAGCCGATGCAGATCACCAGCACGTGGTTGAGCTGGTCGACGTCGTCGGTGAACCAGGCGACCAGGTGGGGCCCCAGCAATGCCATCGGGATCGACCCGATCATCAGCCACTTGGCCAGCTGCATGTTGGGGGAGCCCTCGCGCTTGTGCACGATGGCGCCGCCGGTCTTGTAGACCGCAGCCGCGGTCAGGTCCGCGGTGACCACGGTCGCGGCCTCGCCGACGCCGAGGAAGAGGAGGGCCGGCGTCATCAGGGCCCCGCCGCCCATGCCGGTCAGGCCGACGACGACGCCGACGAGGAAGCCGGCGATCAGGATCGACAGCGCCGTCATGGTGACCAGGTCAGCCATCTGACCCTCCTTCGACCAGTGCGGGAACAATGGCGAGCAACCTACTAGAGATTGTGTGCGCCGCCTCTTCGGCGGTCATCTCAGGTCCAGGTAGCCCTCGGCGCACAAGGCCTTGAGCACGTCGTCGAGGGCGTCCTCGATCGTGCGGCCGGTGGTGTCGACGTGTACGGCGGCGTCGTCGGGCTCCTCGTAGGGCGAGCTGATCCCGGTGAACTCGGGGATCTCGCCGCGGCGGGCCCTGGCGTAGAGCCCCTTGCGGTCGCGGCGCTCGCACTCATCCAGCGGGGTGGCGACGTGCACGAGGAAGAACGCGCCGCCGGCGTCCTCCACCATCTGGCGCACCTGGGCGCGGGTCTCGGCGAAGGGGGCGATGGGGGAGCAGATCGCGACCCCGCCGTGGCGGGCGATCTCGGCGGCGACCCAGCCGATCCGGCGGATGTTGGTCTCGCGGTCGGCCTTGGAGAAGCTCAGGCCGGCCGAGAGGTTCCGGCGTACGACGTCGCCGTCGAGGCTGGTCACCGAGCGCTCGCCCTGCTCCAGCAGCCTGTCCATCAGCGCGCGGGCCAGGGTCGACTTGCCGCTCCCGGAGAGCCCGGTGAAGAAGAGGACCAGCCCCTGCTCGTCGGGCGCGGGCCGGTCGCGGTCGACGATGGCCTGGATGGCGGGCGGGTAGGCCTCGACCTCGCTCGACCGCCCGAGGTCGGCTGGTCGAGCGAGGTCTGCTGGTCGAGCGAGGTCGGCCGGTCGAGCGGAGTCGAGACCACCGGCCAGGGCGTGGACGGGGTCGGGGCCCGCGTAGCTGGCCACCACCTGCACGCCCAGGTCGTGGTCTGCCTGCGCGTCACCATGGTCGGCGAGGGGTGCGGCGACCACCTCGGCGTCGTCGAGCAGGGCGGCCGCGGCGAGGGTGGCGCGTACCAGCGCGACGGGCGACAGCCCGGCCGTGCGGTGGCCGGCGAGTGCGAGCAGGACAACGGGGCCCAGGCGGCGTACCTCCTCGATCTCCGCCTCGGTGAGGGCGTCGGCGACGGGGACGAACGTGCGCCCGGCGTGTGCTTCGCGGACCTGCGCGGGAGAGAGGTAGAGGCGTCGGAAGGGGCCGTACTGGGCGTGGGTGAGCGGGGTGACCGCACCGGTGAGGGTCTCTACCCGGGCGAGCGGCAGGCCCTCGGGGTCGACCAGCTCGACGACGTCGGCCTGGGCCAGCTCGCCGGGCAGGTCGAGCGTGACCACGCTGCCGGGCTCGTTGAAGCTGGTGAGCGGGGCGAGTGCCCCGGTCGTGAGCAGCTCGAGGTCGTCGAGCTCGCGGGGGGAGGGGCAGTGCTGGGGAGGCGTCGACACGGCGGCCATCCTCTCACTGCCCACGGATAGGTTGTAGGCCATGTCGAGTCCTGTCGTGGTGGCCGAGATCGTGCGTTCGGGCTTCGTGGAGGGCCACCACTACGGCTCGGTGGTCGCGCTGGCGCCGGACGGCTCGGTGGAGTGGTCGGTGGGGGCGGTCGACACCGCGATGCTGCCGCGCTCGTGCAACAAGCCGCTCCAGGTCGTCGGGATGGTCGAGATGGGCCTCGACCTGCCTCCGGAGCTCCTGGCCCTCGCGTGCGCCTCGCACTCCGGGGAGCCGTTCCACGTCGAGGGCGTCCGGCGGATCCTCGACTCGGCCGGGCTCGACGAGCGGGCCCTGCAGACTCCGCCGGACTGGCCGCTCGACGACGCGGCCCGGGACGACGTGATCCGGGGCGGCGGCGAGAAGTCGCGGATCCTGATGAACTGCTCGGGCAAGCACGCCGCGATGCTCGCCACCTGTGTCGTCAACGGCTGGGACGCCAGGGCCTATCTCGTCCACGACCACCCGCTGCAGAAGGGCATCCTCGAGACGTTCGGCCGCCTCACCGGCGAGCACGTCGACACCGTTGCCGTCGACGGCTGCGGCGCCCCGCTGCTGTCGACGTCGCTCACCGGGCTGGCGCGCGCGTTCCGCTCCCTCGCCGTTGCCGAGTCCGGATCGGGACGCCGGGTGGCCGAGGCCATCCGCATGCACCCGGCGTACGTCTCGGGGACCCGGCGCGACGAGCTCACGCTGCTCACCGCGCTGCCTGGTGCGATCGGCAAGGCGGGAGCGGAGTCCTGCTACGCCGTCGCGCTGCCGGACGGGCGCGCCTTCGCGCTGAAGACCGACGACGGCGCACCGCGGGCTCGGCCGGTGCTGATGGCGGCAGCCCTGGAGCGGTCGGGGGTGCTGGAGTTCCCCGGCGTGGACGCGGCGGCCGTCCGGCGTACGGGCACTCACACCCTGCTCGGCGGGGGCCGGCCGGTGGGGGAGGTCCGCGCGGTCTTCTGAGGTTCTGGTCGCCGGCTGTGCGGGCAATCACAAACTCTCAGTTTGCATAGTGCTAACAAGTGTTAGCACTATGGAGGCATGGCACGGGACAAGAGTGGCAAGAACGGCGGCAAGAGCGTCGTCGGGTCACTGGGCGACACCCTCAGGGAGCACCGGCTCGCGATGCGCCTCTCCTTGCGGCAGCTCGCCGAGCAGGTCGGGGTCAGCAACCCCTACCTGAGCCAGATCGAGCGTGGGCTCCGCCGGCCGTCGGCCGAGGTGCTCCAGCAGATCGCCAAGGCGCTGCGCATCTCCGCCGACCAGCTCTACATCCAGGCGGGCATCGTCAACCCCGCCCGCGGAGCCGGGAGCTCGGTCGAGCTGGCGATCCTCGCGGACACCGGACTCACGGAGCGCCAGAAGCAGTCCCTGCTCGACGTCTACGCCTCCTTCCTCGCCCTGAACGGTGAGCGGGCGGCCGACGACGGCCCCTCCCCCGACAGTCCTGAGGCACCCACGCAGGACTGAACCCCGACCCGGCCACCAGGGTCGGGCACACCCAGAAGGAGAAGACATGGCGAAGGCCAAGTTCGACATCAAGACCGAGGCGATCAAGCCGTTCTACGCCGGCGCCGGCGCCACCGACCTCGCTGTCGAGAAGGTGCGCGACTACGTCACCGGTGCGCAGAAGAAGCTCACGGACGTGCAGGCCGACGTGACCGCGAAGGTCGCCGACGTGCAGAAGAGCGTCACGGAGCTCGAGCCCAGGACCCTCCGCAGCCAGGCGAAGACCGTCGTCAACGCCCGCGTCGAGGCGCTCAGCACCGAGGCCAAGGCCCGCCGCGCCGCCATCGAGAGGCGCATCGCCGGGCTGCAGTCCGAGGCCAAGACCGTCCCGGCCAAGGTCCAGGCCCGCGTCGACGAGAACGTCTCCGCTGCCACCGGGACCTACACCGACCTGGTCAAGCGTGGCGAGTCGTTCGTCGGGCGCCTCCGTGGCCAGCAGCCGGTGAAGCCGGCCGCGCGGAAGGCTCCCGCCAAGACCGCCGCGAAGCCCACGGCGAAGAAGGCTCCGGCCAAGAAGGCCCCGGCCGCCAAGAAGGCTCCGGCCGCGAAGGCGCCCGCCGCCAATCAGGCCGCGGCCACGACGGCGCCCGCCGCCAAGCAGGCCCCGACCGCGTCGGCCAACTGAAGGACTGACGAGGAGCAACTGCTGCTCTTCTGACGACAGGAGAGGACCCCCGGGCGCTTGTGGCCCGGGGGTCCTTTCTGCTCCGGCTCGCATACGCTATGGGTGTGAACGTCTTCGTGGTCCAGGACTACGTCTCCCTGGTCGTGCTGGTGGTGCTGCTGGCGGTGAAGGGGTTTGCCTTCGTCAACTCGCTGCTCTGGTCCCCCCAGGCCTACGAGGCCGCGGGCAAGCTCACCAAGCCGGCGTGGGTGGCCATCACCGGCCTCGGGTTCGCCGCCCAGCTGCTGATGCTCACGTCCTCGCCGCTCAACCTGATCCACCTGGCCTTCACGATCGCTGCGTTCGTGTACCTCGCCGACGTCCGGCCCGCGCTTGCGGAGGTCACCAGCCGGCACTGAGGCTGCCTTGAGACCAGCGCGCACAGGTCATGTGACACACCCCCATCAGGAGCCGGTGGGGGCGCGCGGATACGGTTAGGCTCTTCGGTGACCACATCAGATCGGACGGGGAGAACTGACCGCATGCCGCACGACTTCGAAGAGCGTCCGTGGGGCTCTTGGCACGTCATCGACGAGGGCCAGGGCTACAAGGTGAAGCGCATACACGTGAAGCCGGGTCAGCGCCTGTCCTACCAGACGCACGAGCACCGCTCGGAGCACTGGGTGGTCATCTTCGGCATCGCCACCTGCATCGTCGAGGGCGAGACCATCGTGGCCGGCCCCGGCCAGTCTGTCGACGTTCCCCTGGGTGCCGCGCACCGGATCACCAACCAGCACGCCGAGGAACTCGTGATCATCGAGGTGCAGCGCGGCGCCTACACCGGCGAGGACGACATCTGCCGCCTCGAGGACGACTACGGCCGCAGCGAGGTCCCGGCCGCCAAGTGACGTTGAGTGGTCACGCGACGCGCACGCGGTACGCGACCACGTCCTTCAGCGCGGCCCGCACGTAGTCGTACCGGTGCATCACGTCGCCCCGGGCGGTCGCCGGACGTCGAACTGCCGACGCCAGCGGACCAGGATGGTTTCGAGACGGGACTTCGTCCCTCCTCAACCACCGACGGCGTGGTCCTACTCGACCACCGGACTCTTCAGATAGCGGTCGAGAGCGAGCATGGCGTCCTCGGGCTCGAACCCGGTCGCCCGGATCTTCTCCAGCGACATGGCGCTCTGGAGCGGTCGCGGGGCGAGGTCCTTGCCCGCGGCATACTCCTCCGTCGTCGTGAGAGTGACGTCGTCGGCGCTGCGGCCGCAGCGCTCGAAGACCGCCTTCGCGATCTCGGCCCACGACATCGCCGGGCCACCGTTGGAGATGTTGTAGGTGCCCCACGCCGCGCCCGAGTCGACCAGGTGGCGGGTCGCGCGCGCCAGCTCGCCGGTGAAGGTGAGCCGCCCGACCTGGTCGGAGACCACGCTGGGGGAGACACCCTTCTCGGCCAGGGCCTGCATGGTGCGGACGAAGTTCTTGCCCTCGCCGATCACCCACGAGGTGCGGAGCACGTAGTGGCGCGGCGCCAGGCCGACGGCGATGTCGCCCGCGGCCTTGGTCTGCGCGTAGACGCCCAGCGGTGAGAGCGGCTCGTCCTCGGTGTGGTCGGGCGCGGTCCCGTCGAAGACGTACTCGCTCGAGTAGTGCACCAGCGTGAAACCGTGCTCCCGGGCCAGCCGGGCCAGGGTCGCGGGCGCCGTGGCGTTGGCGGCCCACGCCGTACGACGCCCGTCGGCCGTCTCGGCGGCGTCGACCGCGGTGTACGCCGCGGCGTTGAGGACGAGGGCGTACTCGTGCCACGGCCAGGCCGCGACCGCCTCGGTGTCGGTGAGGTCGAGCGTGGCGACGCCGTCGCCGGAGACCAGGTCGATGAGGTCGGAGCCGGGATACTCGGCCTGCAGGGCGCGGCCGAGCTGGCCGAGGGCGCCGATGATGAGCGTCTTCTTCGGCTTCATCGGCGTGACGTCCGCCAGGCGCGGGTTGTTGAGGTCCTTCTCGGAGATCTCCGCCTGGTCGAGGGGGATCGGCCACGGGATGGCGACCGTCTCGTCGGCGAGGTTGAGCGCCGGGTAGGGCGTGGCCGGGCGCCAGTGCTCGTTGACGAGATAGGTGTAGGCGACCCCGTCTTCGAGCGTCTGGTAGCTGTTGCCGACGCCGCGCGGGACGAAGACCGCGATGTCGGGCGTGAGCTCGATCGTGAAGACGGCGCCGAAGGTGTCGCCCTCGCGCATGTCCACCCACGCGCAGAAGGCACGGCCGTTGGCGACGGAGACGAACTTGTCCCACGGCTCGGTGTGGATGCCCCGCGTGGCGCCCCTCGCGGCGTTGAAGGAGATGTTGTTCTGCACCGGCCCGAAGTCGGGGAGGCCGAGGGCGACCATCTTCTCGCGCTGCCAGTTCTCCTTGAACCAGCCGCGGGAGTCCTCGCGCAGGTCGAGCCGGAGGACGACGAGGCCAGGAATCGGGGTGGTCTCCAGGCGGGGGAGGTCCACCGTCACTGGCCCTTCGCGGCGTACGTCGCCTCGACGGCGTCCTTGTGGGGACGCCACCAGTCCTCGTGGGCCCGGTACCACTCGATGGTGTTCTCCAGGCCGGACTCGAAGTCCTGGAACTGCGGCTGCCAGCCGAGCTCCTGGCGGAGCTTGCCCGACTCGATGGCGTAGCGCAGGTCGTGGCCGGCTCGGTCGGTCACGTGGTCGAAGGCGTCCTCCGGCTGGCCCATCAGCTTGAGGATCAGCCGGACCACCTCGAGGTTGTTCTTCTCGCCGTCGGCGCCGATCAGGTAGGTCTCGCCGATGCGGCCCTTGGTCAGGATCGTCCAGACCGCGCTGGAGTGGTCGTCGGCGTGGATCCAGTCGCGCACGTTCGCGCCCGAGCCGTAGAGCTTGGGCCGGATCCCGTCGATCACGTTGGTGATCTGGCGGGGGATGAACTTCTCGATGTGCTGCCACGGGCCGTAGTTGTTGGAGCAGTTGGACACCGTCGCCTGCACCCCGAAGGAGCGCACCCAGGCGCGCACCAGGTGGTCGGAGCCCGCCTTGGACGCGGAGTAGGGGCTGGACGGGTTGTAGGGCGTCTCCTCGGTGAACCGCTTGGGGTCGTCGAGCTCCAGGTCGCCGTAGACCTCGTCGGTGGACACGTGGTGGAGGCGCTTCTCGTGCCTGCGCACCGCCTCGAGGATCGTGAACGTGCCGAGGATGTTGGTCTTGACGAACGGGCTCGGGTCGTTGAGCGAGTTGTCGTTGTGCGACTCGGCGGCGTAGTGGACGACCGCGTCGTGCGCTGCGACCAGCGGGTCGACCACGTCGGCGTCCGCGATGTCGCCGACGACCAGCGAGACCCGGTCCTCGGGGAGCCCGGCGAGGGACTCCTTGCTCGCGGCGTAGGTCAGCTTGTCCAGCACGGTGATCGTGACGTCCGTGTGCTCGACGAGGTGGTGGACGAAGTTGGAGCCGATGAAGCCGGCGCCGCCGGTGACGAGGAGTCGATCCATGCGGGCGAGTCTAGGGTCTCGATACGCCTCCCCCGTTCCTCGGTCGGCTACTCGACCTCCGGGGCGGTCGGCGTGGCGCGGAGCTCGAAGCGGGGGGACGCCACGAGCGCGGGGCCGCCCCACATGGCGGTGCGGGCGTTCTTCGCGACCCAACCCTCGGGCAGGTCGGTGGGGGTGTGGCCCGCGGGGAAGCGCACCGTCACCGCAATCCCCTGCGGGCGCACCATGCCCTGCGGGTCGACGTCGAGCCCGTAGGTGAGGCCGCCGTCCTCCTCGACGACGGCGGCCGACGGCACGTCGTACACCAGTCGCACGGTGTGCCGCTGCTGCGGCGCGAAGACGACCGTGCGCCGCACGAAAGGCCGCCCGAAGTAGTCGCCGACGTTGTACTCGAAGGGAACGCCGTCGACGCTCGCGCTGCGCACCTCGGTGCCCTTCGGGAGGAACGTGCCGACCGACGCGTGCAGCCAGCGGGTGAAGTAGCCCTCGCGCGGGTCCGCGCCGTCGAACGCGTACGCCGGGGTGTCGTTGTGGATGTCGACCTCGAGCTCGACCCGGGCGCTGCCGTCCTCGGCGAGCCTGACCCGGGACCTGAGGGTGCGTGACTGGTAGTAGTCCGTCTTGCTGGGCACGGCGTTCTGCGTGAACACGCCCAGGTAGTCGTGGTCGGTGTCGGAGAGGTCGCCGGTCACTCCCAGCCGGTCGAAGGCGGCCTGCACGTCGTCGTCCCGGAAGAAGACGGCGAAGTGGCGGCCCTGCGCCATCTCGTGCAGCACCCGCGCCTTGGCGGCGAGCTGGCCACCGTCGAAGAGCCGCTCGTGGAAGAGGGGGACGAGGCTCGCGTTGATCGTGTGCCGGATGTAGGGGTTGGGGATGTTGTCGTAGTTGCCGATCAGGATGTGTGCCAGGTTGGCCGCGTCGACCGTGCCGTAGCCCTCGACGGCCATCGGTCCGGTGATCTCGGCCAGCCGCGCGAGCGTCATCACGTCGACGGCGATCACGCCGGCGCCCTGCACGCCGTAGAGGCTCCGCCACGCGTTGAGAAGCTCCTCCCCGGCGACCGGCCAGGACGGCGCCATCGTCGCGGTCGCGACACGCAGGCGCCCGCGGTGGAACGGGTTGCCCTCCACCTTCTTCCAGAAGCGCGGCACGAAGTCTTCGCCGTTGTCGGCCGTGTCGACAGTCTCGCCCATCTCTATCCGGCCGTCGTCGACCGTCAGCGGCGCGAAGCTCAGCGGCGTGCCACCGGAATAGAGCAGCTCGGCGGGGTTGAGGATCGCGATGACGTAGCGACGTGGGCCTTCGGCGCCGAGCATCGCCGGAAGCCGGGGGAGCAGCGGTCGGAGGTCCTCGGCCGCGTCGTCGAGTGGGACCAGCTCGGCGAGCGCGTCGTCGCGGGCGTCGGCCACTGCGTCACCGAGGACCACCCCGTCACCGCGGACCGCCTCGAGCGACTCGCGTGCGCGGTCGAGTCGGGTGACCACATCGTCCGCTTCGTCGATGACCCGTTCCAGCAACGCCAGGTCGACCTGCTTGCCGTCGAAGAGCTGTGATTCCTCGCCGGCCATCTCCGGCCACAGCTCCAGGCCGCTCCCGGCCACCGCCACGACGTCTGCCAGCGCAGCGCCGAAGCGCCTCCCGTCGGTCAGCGCGGTGCCGAAGCCCGGCACCCGTCCCCAGGCGTCACCGACCGGGCTGTCCACGATCGTGCGAAAGTCGTGCACCTGGTCCCGGGCCTCGGCGACCGCCGCTCGGGCGGCGTCCTCGTCACCGTCCTGCAGTGCGACCTTGACCGCGACCAGGGAGTCGCGCGCGGCGTTGCCGAGCAGCCAGGCCCTGGCCAGCGGCAACAGTGCCAGTCCCACCAGCAGGCCGACAAGCAGGGCGAGGACCCAGCCGACCGGCCACGATCCCAGCCGCCGCGGGCGCGCCTTCCTCGAGGTGCGGGTGGCAGGGGCGGGCGCGGACACGGGCGTCATGGTGCCAAACGCGAGCACTGGGCCGGCCACGCCCTAAGGTGTGGCGCATGCACGGAATCATCCTGGCCGGCGGCACCGGCTCTCGCCTGCACCCGATCACCCAGGGCATCAGCAAGCAGCTCGTGCCGGTCTACGACAAGCCGATGATCTACTACCCGCTCACCACCCTGATGCTCGCGGGCATCCGGGACGTCCTGGTGATCACGACGCCGCACGAGGCGGAAGGCTTCCACCGGCTGCTGGGCGATGGCTCGCAGTTCGGCATCTCGCTGACCTTCGCGGTGCAGCCGAGCCCCGACGGCCTGGCCCAGGCCTTCATCATCGGAGCCGACCACATCGGCTCCGACACCTCCGCCCTCGTCCTCGGTGACAACATCTTCTACGGCAGCGGGCTCGGCACCCAGCTGCGCCGCTACACCGACCTCGACGGGGCCGCGGTCTTCGGCTACCACGTCGCCGACCCCACGGCGTACGGCGTCGTGGAGTTCGACGAGGAGGGCCGCGCCCTCTCGCTGGAGGAGAAGCCCGCGAAGCCCAAGAGCCACTTCGCCGTCCCGGGCCTCTACTTCTACGACAACGACGTGGTGCAGTACGCCGCGGAGCTGAAGCCGTCGGAGCGTGGCGAGCTCGAGATCACCGACCTCAACCGGCGCTACCTCGAGGAGGGGCGGCTGCAGGTCGAGGTGCTCCCGCGCGGCACCGCCTGGCTCGACACCGGCACCTTCGACTCGCTCAACGACGCCTCCAACTTCGTGCGCACGATCGAGGGCCGGCAGGGCTTCAAGATCGGCTCCCCGGAGGAGGTCGCGTGGCGCATGGGCTTCCTCTCCGACGACGAGCTGCGCGAGCGCGCCGAGCCGCTGCGCAAGAGCGGCTACGGCGAATACCTGCTCGCGCTGCTCGCCGAGAGGGCTGAGCGGCAGCCTCAGTAGGCGCCGCGGCGGGTGAGCACCGCTGGGATCGTCTTCGCGAGCACCCACACGTCCATGCCCAGCGACCATCGGGTGGCGTAGCGGACGTCGAGGCGAACCGAGTCCTCGAGGGACAGGTCGGAGCGGCCCGAGACCTGCCACAGGCCGGTGAGGCCGGGGCGCACGGACTGGCGGAGCGGGAACGCCTCGCCGTAGAGGCCGACCTCCGACGGCAGGATCGGCCGGGGGCCGACCAGGCTCATGTCGCCCCGGATCACGTTGACCAGCTGGGGGATCTCGTCGATCGACATCCGTCGCAGCGAGCGGCCCGGACCGGTGAGCCGGGGGTCGTCCGCCAGCTTGAACAGGCCGTCGACCGGCCTGGTCCGCTCGGCCAGGGCGAGCAGCGCCTCCTCGGCGTCGACGGCCATCGTCCGCAGCTTGAGGCAGGTGAACGGGCGGCCCTCACGGCCCAGCCGGGTCTGGGTGAAGACGATGGGGCCGCGGTCGTGGCTCCACACCCAGGCGGCGGCGACCGCGAGCACCGGGAGCAGCAGCCCCAGCAGGACGAGCGCGCCGGCCACGTCGAGGGAGCGCTTGGCGGCCACCCGCACCGAGGGGGCGGCGGCGACAGCGGTGCTGGTGGAGGCGAGCGTCACGTGTGGTCCTCACGGGGGTCTGTGCGGGATCAACGTAGTGGCAACGCACAGGTGACGCCCGGTTTTGCCTCAGGTGAGGAGATCGGCGTCGACCATCCGGCCGACGAGCTCCTCGAAGCCGACGGTCGGCGACCAGCCGAGGTGCTTCCGCGCGCGCGTCGAGTCGCCGAGCAACTCGGTGGCGTCGGTCGGACGCAGGAACCGCGGGTCGGTCTCGACCAGGCCCTCCCAGTGGGCGATGCCCGCGCGAGCGAAGGCGGCCGCCACGAATTCGCGAACGCTGTGCGCCTCGCCGGTCGCGACGACGTAGTCGCGCGCCTCGTCGGCGCGAGCGGCGCGCACCATCGCGTCGACGTAGTCGGGGGCCCAGCCCCAGTCACGGCGGGCGTCGAGGTTGCCGAGCACCAGCCTGTCGGCGCGGCCCTGCGCGATGGCGGCGACGGTCGAGGTGATCTTGCGGGTCACGAACCGCTTCGGCCGCCGCGGCGACTCGTGGTTGTAGAGGATCGCGCTCACGGCGTGCAGCCCCCTGGCCCGCTGGACCCCGACCGAGAGGTGGGCGAACGCCTTCGCCGCGCCGTACGGGTTGAGCGGCCGGATCGGGGTGTCCTCGTCCTGCGGTGACGTCGGCGGCTCCCCGAAGATCTCGGCGCTGGAGGCCTGGACGACGCGTATGTCGTGGTTGCGCGCGTGCAGGAGGTGCGCCGACTCGAGGAGCGCGACCGCGGCCAGGCCGTTGACCTGGGCCGTGAGCTCCGGCTCCTCCCAGGACTGGTCGACCGAGCTGACGGCCGCGAGGTTGTAGACCTCGTCCGGCGCCAGGTCGAGCACGAGGCGGCGGGTTCCCTCGACGTCGGCGAGGTCACCCTCGTGGCGCACGACCTCGGCCGGGGTGTGCTCGCCGGTGTTGCCGCTCAGGGTGAGGGCGTGCACCTCGACGCCCTCGGCGAGGAGGTGGTCCGCCAGGTAGCTGCCGTCCTGGCCGCCGACGCCGGTGATCAGCGCCCGGGTCACCGTGGGCTCACCACCCTGCCCGGGCGGCCTCGATGTCGGACTCGACCATCATCGTGACGAGCTGCTGGAACGAGACCTTCGGCTCCCAGCCGAGCTTCTCCTTCGCCTTGGCGGGGTCGCTGATCAGCAGGTCGACCTCGGCGGGACGCATGAAGCGCGGGTCCTGCTTGACGTACGACGACCAGTCGTCGATGCCGATGTGCCTGAACGCCAGGTCCAGGAACTCGCGGATGGAGTGGGTCTCGCCCGTGCCGATGACGTAGTCGTCGGCCTCGTCCTGCTGCAGCATCAGCCACATCGCCTCGACGTAGTCGCCGGCGAATCCCCAGTCGCGGCGCGCGTCGAGGTTGCCGAGCGAGAGATCCTTCTGCATGCCGAGGGAGATCCGGGCGACGGCCTGGCTGATCTTGCGGGTCACGAACTCGGGGCCGCGGCGCGGCGACTCGTGGTTGAAGAGGATGCCCGAGCTGGCATGCATGCCGTAGGACTCGCGGTAGTTGATGGTCATGTAGTGGCCGAAGACCTTCGCCACGCCGTACGGCGAGCGCGGCCAGAGGAGGGTCTCCTCGGTCTGCGGCACCTGCTGGACCTTGCCGAACATCTCCGAGCTGGACGCCTGGTAGAAGCGCACGCTCGACAGGTCGTCGCCGGCGTGCAGGCGGACCGCCTCCAGCATGCTGAGCACGCCCTTGCCGGTTACGTCGGACGTGACGGCGGCGTTCTCCCACGAGTAGGCCACGAACGAGATCGCGCCGAGGTTGTAGACCTCGTCCGGCTGTGACTTCCGGAGCGCCCGCATCAGGCTCGAGATGTCGAGCAGGTCGCCGGTATGGAGCGTGACGTCCGGGACGAGCTTCTCGACCAGTTCGGTGCGGGGATTGTTCTGGCCGCGGATCAGGCCGTGGACCTCGTAGCCCTTGCCGAGCAGCAGCTCGGCGAGGTAGAGGCCGTCCTGGCCGGTGATTCCGGTGATGAGGGCGGTGGGCATGGCCCGAAGTCTGCCCTACGACGCCTGGTGGGCCGAAAAGAGAACCCGCCCCGGGGTCGGGCCCGACGCGTCGGCCCAGCGGCTCAGCACAGGCGCGGCCCGGCGCGGCCGTGACCCCTACGATGGCCGGCATGAAGGTTCTCGTGACCGGCGGTGCCGGCTACATCGGTTCGATCACCGCCAAGGCCCTCGAGGAGGCGGGCCACACGCCCGTCATCCTCGACTCGCTGCTCACTGGGCCGCGCGTCTTCGTCAAGGACCGGATCTTCTACGAGGGCGACATCGCCGACCGCGAGCTGCTCGCCCGCATCGTCGACGAGCACCCCGACATCGAGGCCACGATCCACATGGCCGCGCGCATCGTCGTGCCGGAGTCGATGGAGCTGCCCTACGAGTACTACCGGGACAACGTCGCCAAGTCGCTCGAGCTCTTCGACCAGCTGCTCGCGCTCGGCAAGACGCGGGTGCTGTTCTCCTCGTCGGCGTCGCTCTACGCCATGAAGGACTCCTTCGAGGTGACCGAGCAGGACCCGCTCGCCCCGAACTCGCCCTACGCCCGCACCAAGATGATGATGGAGCAGGTGCTGCAGGACATGGCGTCCGCGACCGACCTCCGCGGGATCATCCTGCGCTACTTCAACCCGATCGGCTCCGACCCCGACCTCGAGTGCGGCATCTACGTCAAGGAGCCCTCGCACGTGCTCGGCCAGCTGGTGATGGCCGCCCGGGGGCTGAAGCCGCAGTTCACCATCACCGGCACCGAGCACCCGACCCGCGACGGGACGGGCATCCGCGACTACATCCACGTGTGGGACCTCGCCCGCGCCCACGTCCGCGCGGTCGAGCGCTTCGACAGCGTGCTCGCCCGGGTGGACGCGCCGTCGGCCGTCATCAACGTCGGCCGCGGCGACGGCGTCACCGTCCGCGAGCTGGTCGCCGCCTTCGAGCGGGTCTCCGGGTCCAAGGTGCCGATCGGGGAGGCCCCGCCGCGTCCCGGCGACGCGGTCGGCGCCTACGCCAACGTCGACCGCTCCCGCGAGCTGCTCGACTGGGAGGCCGAGCTGTCGATCGACGACGCGATCGCCTCGGCGCTGGCCTGGGGTGAGAAGCGCAAGGAGATCCTGGGGTACGAGTGACTCCGGGCTCGCGTGCGGTGTTGCCGGCGAAGAAGCTGCCGGCGTGATCACCCACCACTGGGACGACTGGACGCTCGACGAGCTGCTCGCCGCCAAGGGCGACACCAGCGTCAGCCTCGTGGTGCCGGCGCGCAACGAGGCCGCCACGGTCGGTGCCGTGGTGACCCGCGTGCGTGAGGCGCTCGTGGACACCGTCGAGCTGCTCGACGAGATCGTGGTGATCGACAGCGACAGCACCGACGCGACGTACGACGTGGCGAGCGACGCGGGCGCGCTCGTGCACCGCTCCGCGGAGATCCGCCCCGACCTCGGCTCGCATCCCGGGAAGGGCGAGGCCATGTGGAAGTCGCTCTTCGTCACCCGCGGGGAGCTGATGGTCTTCATGGACGCCGACCTGCTCGACTGGGACACGCACTTCGTGCCCGGGCTGCTCGGCCCGCTGCTCACGGCGCCGTCGGTGTCGCTGGTGAAGGGCTTCTACGAGCGGCCCGGGGTGTCCGGTGCGCTGGACGGCGGACGGGTCACCGAGCTCGTCGCGCGGCCGCTGATCGCCCTCGAGTGGCCGGCCCTGGCCGGGCTGGTCCAGCCGCTGGCGGGGGAGTGGGCGGTGCGCCGGTCGCTCTTCGGCTCGCTCTCGGTGCCGACCGGCTACGGCGTCGAGATCGCCGCGCTGATCGACACCGTGCGGCTGCACGGCGAGTCCGCCATCGCCCAGGTCGACCTGGGCCGCCGGGCCCACCGGCACCAGGCGCTGCTCGACCTGGGCGGGATGGCGACGCAGGTGCTGGGCGCCGTCGCTCGCCGCTCCTCGGCTGGTCGAGCGGAGTTGAGAGCCCCCGACTCGGTGACGCTGCGGCAGTGGCGCACCGTCGACGGCCGCCCGACGCCGTCCGATCGGGAGGTGGCGCTGGCCGAGCGCCCACCTGCCGCCGACTACGGTGCGCCGTGATGACACTGGAGACCCTGCGGCCCTTCCGCCTCGGCCGCCACCGCTTCGGCGAGGACGCCACCGTGATGATGGCGATCGTCAACCGCACGCCCGACTCCTTCTACGACAAGGGCGCCACCTGGGCCGAGTCCGCCGCCTTCGACCGGGTGCGCCTCGTCGTCGAGCAGGGCGCGGAGATGGTCGACATCGGCGGCATCAAGGCCGCCCCCGGCGCCGAGATCTCCGTGGCCGAGGAGAAGGCGCGGGTGGTTGACTTCGTGGCGCGGGTGCGCGAGGAGCACCCGCACGTCGTCATCTCCGTCGACACGTGGCGGGCCGAGGTCGCGGACGCCGTGTGCGCCGTCGGAGCCGACGTACTCAACGACGCCTGGGGCGGCGCCGACCCCGAGCTCGTCGACGTCGCCGCCGCCCACGACGTCTCGATCGTCTGCACGCACACCGGCGGGGTGCGGGTGCGGACGCGGCCGCACCGCATCGAGTACGACGACGTCGTCGCCGCCGTCCTCCACGACACCCTCGCCTACGCCGACCGCGCCGTGGCCGCGGGCGTCGATCCCGAGGCGGTGGTGATCGACCCGGCGCACGACTTCGGCAAGAACACCTTCCACTCGCTCGAGGTGACGCGCCGGCTGGGCGAGCTGGTCGCCACCGGGTGGCCGGTGCTGGTGTCGCTGTCCAACAAGGACTTCGTCGGCGAGACCCTCGACCAGCCGGTCGGGTCGCGGCTCGTCGGGACACTGGCCGCGACGTCGGTGTGCGCGCTCGCGGGAGCCCGGGTCTACCGGGTTCACGAGGTCGTGGAGACCCGGCAGACCGTCGACATGGTGTGGACGATCGCGGGGCGACGGCCGCCGGCTCGGGCGATCAGGGGGCTGGCGTGAGGGTCGTCGTCGTGCCGCCGGTGCCGGCGCTGCTCTCGCGCTACGCGTCGCTCACCGATCCCGTCCCCGAGCTGCGTGCGGCCTGTGTCTCCGCGGTGGCGTGGCTGGTCGAGCACGACGACGCGCGGATCGTGGCGGCGGACGACCAGGCCCGCCGCATCGGCGAAGAGCTGCTCGCGCAAGGCCTCGCTGGTCGAGTAGCGAGCGCCAGCGAGCGTATCGAGACCCGTATCGAGACCGGGAACATCCTCGTGATGGCCAACGGCTCGGCCCGGCGGTCCGAGAAGGCGCCGGGACACCTCGACGAGCGGTCGTTCGGCTTCGACTCCGAGGTCGAGGCCGCGCTGGCGGCGGGCGATGCCGCTGCGCTCGGCGGGCTCGACGCCCGCCTGGGTGCCGAGCTGCTCGCGTCCGGGATCGGCGCGCTGGCGACTCTTGCCGACCTCACGGTCACGCGTGCTGTGATGGACTACGCCGACGACCCGTTCGGCGTTCGCTACTGGGTGGTGAGGTGGGAATGCGCGTCTTGATGGGGCCGGCCGGAGACCCGGTGGTCGAGGAGGGCGCGGAGCCTTCGTCCCGAGAGCACCTGGCTGCCCTCTACTCCCGTCCCGAGGGCCATGACGGGCCGTGGCTGCGGGTGAACTTCGTGGCCACCGCCGACGGCGCCGCGCAGGGCGAGGACGGGCGCAGCGGCACGATCAACAACGCGGCGGACAAGAAGGTCTTCGTCGCGCTCCGCCGCCTGGCCGACGTCCTCATCGTGGGGGCCGGGACACTGCGGACCGAGGAATACCGGCCCACCTCCATCCCGCTCGTCGTCGTGAGCCGGTCGGGTCGCGTGCCCGACACGCTGTGCTCGGCCGAGCCGGGCCGCGTGCTGATGGCGACGTGTGCCAACGCTCCCGGGCTCGCCGAGGCATGCGAGACCCTCGGGGAGGAGCACGTGCTCGTGCTCGGCGAGAACGAGGTGCACTTCCTCGACCTCAAGGCGGCGCTGGCCGACCGCGGCTGGGTCGAGCAGCTCTCCGAGGGCGGGCCACACCTCCTGCACGCGATGCTGGCCGCCGGCGTCGTCGACGAGCTGTGCCTCACGATCACGCCGCGGCTGATCGCCGGCGCCCACCTGCGCATCGTCGAGGGCCAGCCGCTCGACGTACCGCTCGAGCCGACCCTCCTCCTCGAGGAGGACGGCACGTTCCTCGGCCGCTGGCGCGTAAGAGGGGAATGACCCCCCGCGGATGGGCGTTGCCGATGGACGTGGCCCAGCCAGACGACTCCCGACGCATCTCGCTGCTGCTGGGACTCCTCTTCGGGCTGGCCGGCATGGGCTCCTCCTCCGCCGCGATCGCCCTGCCGCTGATGGCTCCCGATCTCGGGGTGAGCGTCGGCGTCGCGGCCTGGACGATCAGCCTCTACGTGCTCATGCTCGCCGTGACGACCGCGGTCTACGGCCGCGTCTCCGACCTGGTCGGCGTGCGCCTGCCGCTGCTCTTCGGTGTCCTCCTGATGACGGCCGGGGCGCTGACGGCGGCCGTGGCGCCGTCGTACTCCGTGCTCCTCGTCGCCCGGCTCTTCCAGGGAGCCGGCGCCGCTGCCGTCCCGACCCTCGGCATCGCGGCGCTGAGCGTCCGGTACGACGGGGCCGTGCGCGGCCTGGCCCTGGGCCGGCTCGCCGGTATGGCCGCGGCGGTCAGCTGTCTGGGCCCGCTGGTCGGTGGCGGAGTGGAGCACGTCTTCGGCTGGCGGGCAGTCATGGCGCTGCCCGTCCTCGGCCTGCTCGTGATCCCCTTCGTGTGGCGGGCCCTGACGGGTGAGGGCACCGGCGCGAGCCTGGACATCCTCGGCGCCGTGCTCGTCGCGCTGACGTCGGCGGGGCTGGTGCTGCTGGTCCAGTCGCCGTCGACGGGGCTGGCCGTGGCGCTCCTCGGAGGGCTGCTGCTGGTGATCGGGACGCCGCTCGTCGCGCGCCGGGTGCGGCGACGTCCGCACGGCTTCCTGCCCGTGTCCGTCATCCGCAACGGGACGGTGGTGCGCTCGGCTCTCGCGGCGGCCGCCGTGCCGGCGGCGTGGTTCGCGCTGCTCGTCGGTGTGCCGGCCGTGCTGGTCGACGCCGGCTGGGAGCCCTGGGAGGTGGGGCTGGTGCTCCTGCCCAGCGCGGCGTTCGCGCTGTTCGTGCCGCGGTTCGCCGGACCCATGATGGAGCGGATCGGGCCGGCCCGGGTGCTGGCCCTCTCCGGTGTGATCGCGTCGGCCGCCATGGTCGTCGCCGCCCTCGGCACCTGGTGGCTGTCCGTCATGCCGCTGGCGCTGTCGGTGGTGTGCGTGACGATCGCCTTCGGGATGGGACAGCCGGCCCTGAGCGCGGCCGTCGGTGGAGCAGTCGAGCTGGACGTGCGGGGTGTGGCTCTGGGCGTGGCGACACTGCTCTTCCTAGTCGGCGGCAGCGTGGGCTCAGCGGTCGTCGCCGGCCTGGGCGAGGTGATCGGCGTCCCGGGGAGCCTGGCCGTGCTCGCCGTCCTGCCGCTACTCGGCCTGGTGGCGCTGGTGCCGGAGCTGCGGCGACAGCCTGCGGGTGTACGCGACTGAACGCCCACCAGCTCGAGGCGCTCACCGCCAACCTGAACGCGATCAACCGGCGCTACAAGGCGCTAGCGCACGACGCCGGAGTTGTCGACGGCGAGGGAGCGGGAGATGACCATCCGCTGGATCTGGTTGGTGCCCTCGAAGATCTGCATCACCTTGGCCTCGCGCATGTAGCGCTCGACGGGGAAGTCGCGGGTGTAGCCGTAACCGCCGAGGACCTGGACGGCGTCGGTGGTCACCTTCATCGCGTTGTCGGTGGCGACGAGCTTGGCGATCGACGCCTCGCGGGAGTAGGGCAGGCCGGCGTCCTTGAGGCGCGCCGCGTGGAGGGTGGTCGCGCGTGCCGACTGCACGGCGGCCTCCATGTCGGCGAGCACGAAGGCCAGGCCCTGGTGCTCAATGATCGGCTTGCCGAAGGTCTCCCGCTCGCGGGCGTAGGCGACCGCGTTGTCGAGCGCGCCCTGCGCCAGTCCGGTCGCGACCGCCGCGATGCCGAGGCGTCCGGAGTCGAGGCCGGCTAGGGCGATCCGCAGGCCCTCGCCCTCGGCGCCGAGGCGGCGGGTGGCGGGGATGCGTACGTCGTCGAGGCGCACCGTCGCGGTCGTCGAGCCCGTGAGACCCATCTTCCGCTCCGGAGGGTCGGCACTGAGCCCGGGCGTGTCCGCGGGGATCAGGAAGCAGGAGATCCCGTTGCGGTCGTCGGAGGTGCGGGCCATCACCTTGTAGAAGTCGGCGTGGCCGCCGTGGGTCGTCCAGGCCTTCGCGCCGTTGAGGACGTAGTCGTCTCCGTCGCGCCGCGCCGTGGTCTTCATCGCGGCAGGGTCGGAGCCGGCGTGCGCCTCGGAGAGGCAATAGGCGCCGAGCAGCGAGCCGCCGAGCATCTCGGGCAGCCACTCGGCGCGCTGCTCGTCGGTGCCGAAGTAGGCCAGCCCGAAGCACGACAGCGCATGCACCGAGACCCCCACCCCCACGGACGACCAGACGGCGGCGATCTCCTCGAGCACCTGGAGGTAGACCTCGTAGGGCTGGCCCCCGCCGCCGTGCTCCTCGGGGTAGGGCAGCCCCAGCAGTCCGGCGTCGCCGAGCAGCCGGAAGACGTCGCGTGGGAACGTCTCGGTGGCCTCCGCCTCGGCCGATCTCGGGGCCAGCTCACGGGTGGCGATGTCGCGGACCAGCTTGATGAGCTCGGTGGCTTCCTCGGTCGGCATGACACGACTGGCAGGCATGGGTGGTACCTATCTCTCCAGGGACGAATGGGCGGCGACGAGCGAGGGCCCGTACCAGGTCATCAGCCGGCCGCTCACCAGCTCGACGGGTGTGCGGGGGAACGCCTCGGGCCCGTCGGTCTCGGTGAAGACGTAGGGCTCGTCGGGCAGCAGGACGGCGTCGGCGTCGGCGCCGTCGATCGCCTCGAGATCGGCGTGCGGGTAGCGCTCGCCGTCGGGGTTGTGCGCCGGCAGCTCCCACACGTTCACCATGCCCAGCCGCCGCAGCAGGTCGCCCGTGAACGTCCGGGCGCCCACCACCATCCACGGGTCACGCCAGATCGGCACGACCACGCGGCGTACGACGGGGGGCAGGGCGCCGCACCACAACGACCGCGCCTCGGCGAGCCAGGGCGGCCGCTGCCAGCCGAGTGCCTCGTCGAAGAGCCGCTCCATCGACTCGACGGCCTGCGGCACGCTCTGGATGTCGGTCACCCAGACCGGCACGCCGGCCTCGCGGAGGCGGCGCACGTCGAGCTCGCGGTTCTCCTCCTTGTTGGCGACGACGAGGTCGGGGGCGAGGTCGACGATCGCGCGGACGTCGGGGTTCTTGGTGCCGCGGACCCGCGGCACGTCGAGGTCCGCCGGGTGCGTGCACCACTCGGTGGCGGCGACCAGCCGGTCTGCTCCGACGCTGGCCAGCGCCTCGGTGAGGGAGGGGACGAGGCTTACGACGCGGCGTACCTGGGCTGTCAGCTGGACGGCGGTTCCCAGGTCGTCGACTGTGGTCACGTCTCGACGCGCCCGTCGATCGGGCTCGCAGGCTCGCCCGACCGGGGCTTGCTCGACCTCTTCGCCCGACGCGCTGCGCTCGCAGGCTCGCGCATCGCTGGGCTCAGACATTCCGGCGGTACTGGCCGCCTACCTCGAAGAAGGCCTCGGTCACCTGCTGGAGCGAGCAGACCCGGGCGGCGTCCATCAGGACGGCGAAGACGTTCTCGCCCGAGACCGCAGCCTCCTTGAGCTGCGCGAGCGCGGCCGGCGCCTCGGACGCGTGCTCGGCCTGGAACTCCCGCACCCGACGCAGCTGGGACTCCTTCTCCGCCTCCGTGGCACGGGCCAGCTCGACCTCCCTCGGGGAGGCCTCCGAGCCCTCCTTGACGAAGGTGTTGACCCCGATGATCGGCAGCGAGCCGTCGTGCTTGCGGTGCTCGTAGAGCATCGACTCGTCCTGGATGCGCCCGCGCTGGTAGCCGGTCTCCATCGCACCGAGCACGCCGCCGCGCTCGTTGAGGCGGTCGAACTCCGCCAGCACCGCCGCCTCCACGAGGTCGGTGAGCTCGTCGATGACGAAGGAGCCCTGGAGCGGGTTCTCGTTCATCGCCAGGCCCCACTCGCGGTTGATGATCAGCTGGATGGCGACCGCCCGGCGCACCGAGTCCTCGGTCGGCGTGGTGACGGCCTCGTCGTAGGCGTTGGTGTGCAGCGAGTTGGCGTTGTCGTAGATCGCGATGAGTGCCTGCAGCGTGGTGCGGATGTCGTTGAAGTCCATCTCCTGTGCGTGCAGCGATCGGCCGGAGGTCTGCACGTGGTACTTCAGCTTCTGCGAGCGCTCGTTGGCGCCGTACTTCTCCTTCATCGCGATCGCCCAGATCCGGCGGGCGACGCGGCCGAGCACGGAGTATTCCGGGTCCATGCCGTTGGAGAAGAAGAACGACAGGTTCGGCGCGAAGTCGTCGATGTCCATGCCGCGCGCGAGGTAGGCCTCGACGTAGGTGAACCCGTTGGCGAGGGTGAAGGCGAGCTGGCTGATGGGGTTCGCCCCGGCCTCGGCGATGTGGTAGCCGGAGATCGACACGGAGTAGAAGTTGCGCACCTGGTGCTCGATGAACCACTCCTGGATGTCGGCCATCATCCGCAGCGAGAACTCGGTGGAGAACAGGCAGGTGTTCTGGCCCTGGTCCTCCTTGAGGATGTCGGCCTGCACCGTGCCGCGGACGTTCGCGAGGGCGTACGCCGCGAGCTCGGCGCGCTCCTCGTCCGACGGCTCGCGCCCCTCCCTCTCGATGAAGCGGTCGACCTGCTGGTCGATCGCGGTGTTGAGGAAGAACGCCAGCACGGTGGGGGCGGGTCCGTTGATCGTCATCGAGACGCTGGTCGACGGGTCGACGAGGTCGAAGCCGTCGTAGAGGGCCAACATGTCGTCGAGCGTCGCCACGCTCACACCCGACGTGCCGACCTTGCCGTAGACGTCGGGCCGCGGGTCGGGGTCGCGGCCGTAGAGCGTCACCGAGTCGAAGGCGGTGGAGAGGCGGGTCGCCGGGTTGTCCTTCGAGAGCAGCTTGAAGCGGCGGTTGGTGCGGAACGGGTCGCCCTCGCCGGCGAACATCCGAGCGGGGTCCTCGGTGTCACGCTTGAACGGGAAGACACCGGCGGTGAAGGGGAAGAACCCGGGCAGGTTCTCCCGGCGCCAGAAGCGGACGAGCTCGCCGTGGTCGGTGAACCGGGGGAGCGAGACGCGGGGGATCTTGTTGCCGCTCAGCGACTCGCGGGTGAGCTTGGTGTGGATCTCCTTGTCGCGCACCCGCACGACCTGCTCGTCGCCCGAGTAGGACTCCACGACCGCCGGCCACCCGGCGATCTGGTCGGCGAGCTCGTGCGGGACGGCCCTGCGCGCCTCGTCGTACAGGCGCTCGAGGGTCTCGACTCCGCTCGACCGACCGCTCGGCTGGTCGAGCGCAGTCGAGACCATCCCCCGCACCGCCTCGACCTGCTGCAGCCGGCGGGCCGCCTCGGCGAGCTCCTCGGTGCGCGCGTGGTAGCCGCGGACCGTCTCGGTGATCTCGGCGAGGTAGCGCACGCGATCGGTGGGCACGACCTGGCGGATCCCCGAGGAGTGCCGCACGTCGACGTGGGGGAGGGTGCCCTCGGAGACGGGCAGGCCGAGGCCGGCGAGCTCGTCGCGGAGGTGCTGGTAGAGCGCGGTGACGCCGTCGTCGTTGAACGTCGCGGCGCTGGTGCCGAAGACCGGCATGTCCTCGGGCCGCTTGCCGAAGGCCCCGCGGTTGCGCACCAGCTGGCGGCCGACGTCGCGCAAGGCGTCCTTGGCGCCGCGGCGCTCGAACTTGTTGATCGCGACGGTGCTGGCGAAGTCGAGCATGTCGATCTTCTCCAGCTGGGAGGCGGCGCCGAACTCGGGCGTCATGACGTAGAGCGACGTGTCGACGAACGGCACGATCGCCGCGTCGCCCTGGCCGATGCCCGGCGTCTCGACGATGACCAGGTCGAAGCCCGCCGCCTTCGCCACGGCGATCACGTCGGCGAGGTGCTCGGGCACCTCGTGGGCGCCGCGGGTGGCCAGCGAGCGGAAGAAGGTGCGGTCGCCGTCGAGGGAGTTGGCGCGGATGCGGTCGCCCAGCAGGGCACCGCCGCCCTTGCGGCGGGTGGGGTCGACGGCGATGACGCAGATCCTCAGCTTGTCCTGCTGGTCGGTGCGGAAGCGGCGGACCAGCTCGTCGGTGAGGCTGGACTTGCCGGACCCGCCGGTGCCGGTGATGCCGAGGACGGGCACGGTGCGGAAGGCCGCGGTCTCGCGGAGGCGCTCGAGCATCTCCTCCGGCAGCTGGCCGGTCTGCGCGCCGGTCATCGCGCGGGCGACGGAGAGGCGGTCGCCGGAGAGTACGTCGTCGAGGCAGGCGGCCTTCGCCTGCCACGGGTCGAAGTCGCAGTCGGCGACCACGGAGTTGATCATCCCGACGAGCCCCATCCGCTGGCCGTCCTCCGGCGAGAAGATGATGACCCCGGACTCGCGCAGCCGGGCGATCTCGGCGGGCACGATCACGCCGCCACCGCCGCCGACGACCTTCACGTGGTCGGCGCCGGCCGCGCGGAGGGACTCGACGAGGTACTCGAAGTACTCCACGTGGCCGCCCTGGTAGGACGACACCGCGACGCCCTGCACGTCCTCCTCGATCGCCGCGTCGACGACCTCCTGGACGGAGCGGTTGTGGCCGAGGTGCACGACCTCGCAGCCCTGGGCCATGAAGATCCGCCGCATGATGTTGATCGACGCGTCGTGGCCGTCGAACAGGCTGGACGCAGTCACCAGGCGGACCGGGTGGGTGGGGGTGTGCAGGTCGGGCACGGGGTCTCCCTCGTCGAGATTCCTAGGAAGTCCTAGTATTTAGTCGATACTAGGATGTCCTACCAATGTGGGCAACCCGAGGAGGGGTGCAGGTGGACCCGATCCGAGAGGCGCACCGCCAGTGGGTCGCCCACGGGTGGGGGTCGGCCGCTGACGGCATGGCGATGGTGACCTCGGTGGTCCGCGCCCACCAGCTGCTCATGGAGCGGATCGACGCCGTGCTGCGCCCTCGCGACCTGTCGTTCGCGCGCTACGAGGTGCTCCGGGTGCTGTCCTTCACGCGCACCGGCGAGCTGCCGATGGCCCGGCTCGGCTCGCTGCTCCAGGTGCACCCCACGTCGGTGACGTCGGCGGTCGCCCGCCTGGAGAAGCAGGGGTACGTCGTGCGCACACGCTCGGACGCCGACCGCCGGGTGGTGCTCGCGGCGATCACCGACGCGGGCCGGGAGGCGGTCGAGGAGGCGACCGTCGGCCTCAACTCGGAGGTGTTCGAGAAGCCGGGCATCGACGACGTGGTGACCCTGACCGGGCTGCTGGCCGAGCTGCGCGCGGCGGCCGGCGACGCGGTGGACGGCTGACCGGGCGCCGGTCAGCCCAGGTCGGCGGCGAGCTCCTTGCCTGCCTTGGTGAGGAGCGGGACGGCCCGCTCCACGAGGTCCTCGGTCATCCGGGTGGCGGGACCGGACACCGAGACGGCCAGCCGGGTCGGCAGGTCGGGCACCGGCACGGCGACACAGCGCACCCCGACCTCCTGCTCGCCCTCGTCGAGGGCGTAGCCGTGCTCGGCCGTCCAGGCCAGCTGGCGGGCGAACTCGTCGGGGTCGGTGATGGTGTTCTCGGTGTGCCGCGGCATACCGGTGCGCTGGAGGATGTCGCGCACCTGCTCGGGCGGCATGGCCGCCATCATCGCCTTGCCGACGGCCGTGCAGTGGGGGAGGACCCGGCGGCCCACCTCCGTGAACATCCGCATCGAGTGGCGCGACTGGGCCTGGGCAACGTAGACGACCTGGTCGCCGTCGAGCATGGCGAGGTTGGCCGACTCGCCGAGCTCGTCGACGAGCCGGGCGAGGTAGGGGCGAGCCCAGGTGCTCAGCATGTGCGACGAGGTCTCGCCCAGGCGGATCAGCTTCGGACCGAGCACGTAGCGGCGCGACTCGTCCTGGCGCAGGTAGCCGAGGTCCACCAGGGTCCGCACCAGCCGGTGGATGGTCGGCAGCGGCAGCCCCGACTCGGCTGCCAGCTGGGAGAGTCCGAGCGTGCCGCCGTGGTCGGCCATGGTCTCGAGCAGGCCGAACGCGCGCTCGATCGACTGGACGCTGCCGCCGCGGGTGCGGCCGTTCGCCTGGGTGGCCTCAGTCACTGCATACCCCTTGGAGTTTTCCGGATAGCGAAAAGTATACGGGCCGTCGCGGAGGTGGCGGGCTCTGGAAGGGCCTTGCACCTTCCGTCTAGTAGATACTAGTATCCGCATAACGAAATCCGACCTCGTTCTCGTCGAGAGGTTCCCATGGCCAGTCCGAGCCCCGGCTACGCGATCCCCGTCCGGGTCGACACCCGCGCCATCTCGAGCGTCACGGGAGTCCTCGCCTTCCCCGGCCTGTTCCGGGGCATGCTGGACGCACAGGCCCGGGAGATCACCCAGCAGGTCAAGCTGGCCGGAGCCGTGGGACACGCCGCCTCGGGCGTGACGGAGGAGCGTCGGTGACGGCCCACGCCACGCAGGACGACGAGAGAGGAACCGAAGTGGACATCCGAGTGACCGGACACGACGTGACGGGTGGGGAGAAGATCCTCACCCCCGAGGCCCTCGGGTTCGTCGCCGAGCTGCAGGCGAGGTTCGGGTCGCGCCGCGACGAGCTCCTCGCGGCGCGCCGTACACGCCGTGAGCAGGTCTCCAGCACCGGGCGCCTCGACTTCCTCCCGGAGACCGCGGAGGTGCGCGAGGGCGACTGGCGGGTGGCGCCCGTGCCGGCGGACCTGCAGGACCGCCGCGTGGAGATGACCGGCCCCACCGATCGCAAGATGACCATCAACGCCCTCAACTCCGGCGCCCGGGTCTGGCTGGCCGACATGGAGGACGCCAGCACGCCCCACTGGGACAACGTCGTCGGCGGCCAGGTCAACCTCTACGACGCCATCCGCCGCGACATCTCCTTCACCTCTCCCGAGGGCAAGAGCTATGAGCTGCGCACCGACCAGCGGCTCGCCACGATCGTGATGCGCCCCCGCGGCTGGCACTTCGACGACCAGCACGTCCTGGTCGACGGCCGTCCGGTGGGGGGCGCGTTCGTCGACTTCGGCCTCTACTTCTTCCACAACGCCGCCCAGCTGCTGGCGCGCGGGTCGGGCCCCTACTTCTACCTGCCCAAGATGGAGAGCCACCTCGAGGCGCGGCTGTGGAACGACGTCTTCACCTTCGCCCAGGAGCGCCTCGAGATCCCGCACGGAACCGTCCGCGCCACCGTCCTGATCGAGACGATCCCGGCCGCCTTCGAGATGGACGAGATCCTCTACGAGCTGCGCGACCACATCGCCGGCCTCAACGCCGGCCGCTGGGACTACCTCTTCAGCGTGATCAAGTACTTCCGCGACTCGGGCGAGGCCTTCGTGCTGCCCGACCGCAACGTCGTCGGGATGACCTCGCCGTTCATGAGGGCGTACGCCGAGCTGCTGGTGAAGACCTGCCACCGGCGCGGCGCCCACGCGGTGGGCGGCATGTCGGCCTTCATCCCCAGCCGCAAGGACCAGGAGGTCAACGCCCGCGCGTTCGCCAAGGTGCGCGAGGACAAGGAGCGCGAGGCCGGCCAAGGCTTCGACGGCTCGTGGGTCGCACATCCGGACCTCGTGCCGGTCTGCCAGGAGGTGTTCGACCGGGTGCTCGGCGACAAGCCCAACCAGGTCGACCGGCTCCGCGACGACGTCGAGGTGACCGCCGACGACCTGCTCGACGTCGCCTCCACGCCGGGGGACATCACCCGCGCCGGCCTGCACGGCAACGTCGAGGTCGCGCTCCTCTACCTCGAGGCCTGGCTGCGGGGCAGCGGCGCGGTCGGCATCCACAACCTGATGGAGGACGCCGCCACCGCCGAGATCTCCCGTTCCCAGATCTGGCAGTGGGTGCGCAACGGCTCCAAGCTCGACGACGGCACAGTCGTCACCGAGGCGCTGGTCCGCGAGGTGCTCGACGCCGAGATGGAGCACATCCGCGAGCAGGTCGGCGAGGGCTTCGACGAGCGGCCGTTCGCCCAGGCGCGCCAGCTGTTCGAGGAGGTCGCGCTCGCCGAGGAGTACGCCGACTTCCTCACCCTGCCGGCCTACGAGGCCGTGGTGAGCGGAGAGAAGCCATGAGCGACCCCGACGTCCTGGCCGACCAGCTCGACGCGATGCTGGCTGCCGACGACGAGCGGCTCGCCGCGGCGTACCCCGGCGACCGCGGCGTCCGGCAGCCCGTCCACACCGTCTACGTGCCGGGCGACCGCTACGACGCCGGCACTGTGACGGCGTGGAGTGCTGCCGCGGTCGAGGCGCTCGAGCAGTACGGCGGGTCGCCGGCGCAGCTCGCCGACGCGACCGGCCTCGACGCCGGACTGGTCGCGGACCTCGCCGGCCGGGTGCGCGCGAAGCTCGAGCAGCAGCCGATCGAGGACCTGCGCATCGACTTCGAGGACGGCTTCGGTGCCCGCCCCGACGAGGAGGAGGACGCGGCCGTCGTTGCGGCCGCCCATGCCCTCGCCAAGTCGGTGAGCGAGGGGACCGCCGCGCCCTTCCACGGGATCCGGTTCAAGAGCCTCGAGGCGCCGACCCGGCGCCGGGGCGTGCGGACGCTGCAGCTCTTCGTGCGCGAGCTGGCCGGGGCCGGCGGCCTCACCGACGGCTTCGTGGTCACGCTGCCGAAGGTCACCTCGGTCGCCCAGGTCGAGGCCATGGTCGCCGCCTGCGCGCGGCTGGAGGGCGAGCTCGAGGTGGAGCCCGGGCGGCTGCGGTTCGAGATCCAGGTGGAGACGCCGCAGTCCATCCTCGGCGCTGACGGCACCGTGCTCGTGGCCGGGATGATCCACGCCGGCGGCGGGCGGGTCACCGGCCTGCACTACGGCACCTACGACTACTCGGCCTCGTGCGGCATCGCCGCGGCCTACCAGAGCATGGAGCACCCGGCCGCCGACCACGCGAAGGCGATCATGCAGGTCGCGGCCGCGGGCACCGGCGTGTTCGTCTCCGACGGCTCGACCAACGTGCTGCCGGTCGGCGATGCCGACGCGGTGCACGCGGCGTGGCGGCTGCACGCGCGGTTGGTCCGCCGCTCCCTGGAGCGAGGCTTCTACCAGGGCTGGGACCTCCACCCGGCTCAGCTGCCCAGCCGCTTCCTGGCTACCTACGCCTTCTACCGCGAGGGCCTGCCCACCGCGGCCGCACGGCTGCACGCGTGGGTGCACGGCGGCGAGTCCGGCTACCTCGACGAGCCGGCCACCGCGGCGGCGCTCGCCGCGTTCGTGATGCGCGGGGTCGACTGCGGTGCGGTCACCGCCGACGAGGTCGGGTCGCTGATCGGGATCGACACCGAGCGGCTGGCGGTCCTGGCCCGCCGGCGCGTCGCCTGAGACGAGCCCTGCCCGCTGGGGGTCCTCATCCCGGGCACGGTGCCCTAGCCTTCCCTGCATGCGCCTGGTCGCGGAGTTCACCACCGAGCCGTTCCACGGGGAGGGCGAGCCGCCCGCGCACGCCCTCGCCGCGCTCCATGCCGCCGAGCATGCAGATCTCGACGTGGAGTTCGGCCCGCTGGGCACCACGGTGCGCGGGGAAGGCGACCAGGTGGTGCACGCGCTGGCCGACGTGCTGCGCGCGGCGCTCTCCCACGGCGCCTCGCGGGTGACCCTCCAAGTGGAGCCCGCCGACGTGGACGACGACCCGGACGACGACGAGCCCGATGACTGAGCATCACCCCCTGCTCGACGCGATCGCCCCGCTGCTCGAGCGCATCGAGGGTGAGGTCGTCGCGGCCACCGCGATGCGCCCCGGCGACGTACCCCTCGTCTGGGAGGGGGAGACCGTCGCCGCCGTCCGGCTGCCCGCGGACGACACCGCCGGCGCCACCTCGCTCGAGGATCTGATCGAAGAGGTCGCCGTCGAGGTGGGCGCGCCGCTGGCCGACCTGCCGCGGGAGGCCAAGCAGCGCGCCGTCCGGCTCCTGGAGGAGCGGGGCGCGTTCGCCTACCGGCGCTCGGCCGAGACCATCGCCGAGGCGCTCGGCGTCAGCCGGTTCACCGTCTACAACTACCTCAACCGCGCCCGCTGACCCGCTGACCTGCACATGATTTCAACAAACTGTTGACGTGGCCCGGGTCGCCGTGTCAGCCTCGGTATGTCGGAACTCCCCTTCCGCATTCCGAAAGGAGCTGGTCGATGACGCTCGACGAGCTGAACGCCGCACCCGACGCCGAGCTGCGCGCCCTGCTGCTCGCGTGCGCCGACGTACCAGCCTGGGCCGAGGCGGTCCTCGCCGGACGCCCGTACGCCGACGACGCGGACGTCGTGGAGGTCGCCGACAAGGCTGCCCGTGAGTTCACGCCCGAGGACGTCGACCGCGCGCTCGCGGCCCACCCGCGGATCGGGGAGAAGGCCCAGGGCCGGCGCACCGAGGCGGCCTGGTCGCGCGACGAGCAGGCAGGCGTCTCCCGGGACGAGCAGACCCGGGCCGCGCTCGCCGACGGCAACCACGCCTACGAGGAGCGGTTCGGCCGGGTCTTCCTGATCTGTGCCACCGGGCTCTCGAGCGAGCAGATCCTGTCCGCCCTGCAGCGGCGGCTGGCCCACGACGACGCCACCGAGCAGGCCGTGGTTGCCGACGAGCTCCGCAAGATCGCCCTCCTCCGACTCCGAAAGGTCCTGGACTGATGAGCGCCATCACCACCCACGTCCTCGACACCGCCCTCGGGCGCCCGGCTGCCGGCGTACGCCTGCGGCTCGAGCGTGCCGACGGCTCCCAGACCCGCATCCTCGCCGAGGCCACCACCGACGACGACGGACGCGCCCGCGAGCTCGGCGCCGACCAGGTCGAGCCGGGCACCTACCGGCTGGTCTTCGACGTCGCGGCATACGCCGCCGCGACCGGCCAGCCCTGCTTCTTCCCGGAGGTCGCGATCACCTTCGCGCTCACCGACGCCACCCAGCACCACCACGTCCCGCTGCTGCTCAGCCCGTTCGCCTATTCCAGCTATCGAGGGAGTTGACCCCCATGCCCATCCGCCTGGGTCCCAACCAGTACGGCAAGGCCGAGAACCGTGTCGTCCGCGTCTACCGCGACACCGCCCGGCACCAGATCCGCGACCTGAACGTCTCGACGTCGCTGCGCGGTCGCTTCGAGGACGCGCACATCTCCGGCGACCAGAAGGACGTCCTGCCCACCGACACCCAGAAGAACACGGTCTTCGCGTTCGCGAAGAAGATCGGCATCGCCTCCGTCGAGGAGTTCGCCATCGCCCTGGCCGACCGCTACCTCGAGGCCGCGCCGGCGGCCGAGGGCGCCCGGATCGGCATCCAGGAGTATGGCTGGGACCGGATCCAGGTCGAGGGCGCCGGCCATGACCACGCCTTCGTCCGCTCCGGCCAGGGCGTGCGCAACACCGTCGTCAACGTCGACGGCCGCGGCGACGGGCGCGTCGTCCAGGTGGTCTCGGGGATCGAGGACCTGACGGTGCTCAAGTCGACCGGCTCGGAGTTCCACGGCTTCCTGAAGGACGAGTACACGACCCTGCCGGAGACGCACGACCGGATCCTGGCCACCTCGCTGGTGGCGCGCTGGCGCTACGACTCCGCGGCGATCGCCCGCGGCGGCATCGACTGGGACAAGTCCTACGACGGGATCCGCGCGCTGCTGCTCCAGCGGTTCGCCGAGATCCACAGCCTGGCGCTGCAGCAGACGCTCTACGGCATGGGTGAGGCGGTGCTCGAGGAGCACCCCAAGGTCGCGGAGGTGCGCTTCTCCGCGCCCAACAAGCACCACTTCCTCTCCGACCTCTCGCCGTTCGGGCTCGACAACCCGGGCGAGGTCTTCTTCGCAGCGGACCGGCCCTACGGCCTGATCGAGGCCGCGGTGATCCGCGACGAGGCCAGCGAGCCGGGCAACGCCTGGCACGCCGTCCCCGGCTTCTGCTGAACGGGACGGGAAGGCCAGCCATGCACGAGCAGTCACTGGTGATCGACGGGGCCGCCGTCGCGACGCTCGACGCCGGCCGCCGCGAGCTCACTCGTGGCCACGTCGTGGTGCAGGGCAGCCGGATCGTCGCCGTCGGCGAGGGCCCGGCGCCGGCGTACCCCGGACCCCGCGTGGTCGACGCCCGCGGCTGCCTGGTCACGCCGGGCTTCGTCAACACCCACCAGCACCTCTACCAGTGGGTCACCCGCGGGCTCGCTGCTGACGCGACGCTCTTCGAGTGGCTCACCACGCTCTACCCCGTGTGGGCGGGCATCGACGAGGAGGCGGTGTACGTCGCGGCGCAGGCCGCGCTCGCCACGCTGGCCCGGTCGGGCTGCACCACGGCCGCCGACCACCACTACGTCTTCCCGCGCGAGGGCGGCGATGTGCTGGCCGCGGAGATCCGCGCCGCCGCCGAGGTGGGCCTGCGGTTCCACCCGGCGCGCGGCTCGATGGACCTCGGCGCCAGCCAGGGCGGGCTGCCGCCCGACTCGGTGGTGCAGGACCGCGACGAGATCCTTGCTGCCACCGAGGCCGCCATCGACCGCTGGCACGACCCGTCGCCGGGCTCGATGCTGCAGGTGTCGGTGGCGCCGTGCTCGCCGTTCTCGGTGACCGCTGACCTGATGCGCCAGGCCGCCGAGCTGGCGCGGCGCCGCGGCGTACGCCTGCACACGCACCTGGCCGAGACCACCGACGAGGCGGACTGGTGCGCCGAGCGGTTCGGGTGCACGCCCGTGGAGTACGCCGAGCAGCTCGGCTGGACGGGCGCCGACGTGTGGTTCGCCCACGGCATCCACTTCGACGACGCCGAGGTGAAGCGGCTGGGGAGCTCGGCGACGGGCGTGGCGCACTGCCCGAGCTCCAACGCCCGGCTCGGTGCCGGGATCGCGCGCGCAGCAGCCCTCTGCGCGGCCGGTAGCCCGGTCGGCCTCGGGGTGGACGGCGCGGCGAGCAACGAGGCGGGCTCGCTGCTGGAGGAGGCGCGGCACGCGGTGCTGTTCGCCCGCGCCCGAGGCGGCCCGCGGGCCCTCGGCGTCCGCGACGCCCTGGAGATGGCGACCCTGGGCGGCGCACGGATCCTCGGCCGGGACGACGAGCTGGGCTCCCTGGAGGTCGGCAAGCTCGCCGACCTCGCGGTGTGGCGGCTCGACACCCTCGCCCACGCCGGGATCGAGGACCCGGTGGCAGCGCTGGTGCTCGGCTCGCCGCCGCCGCTGGAGCTGTTGCTGGTCAACGGCCGGCCGGTCGTCGAGTGCGATCGGGTCGTCACCCTCGACGAGTCGGCGCTGGCCGCCCAGGTGGCCGCCGTGCAGCGGGCCCTGGTGCGGAAGGCGGGCTGACATGCCTCCCCGCGCCGCTGGCGGACACACCAGGGTCCAGTCGCTCGACCGGGCCCTGGGCCTGCTCGACCTCCTGGCCGACGCCGGACGACCCCTGGGCCTCTCGGAGCTCGCGTCGGCCGGCGGCCTGCCCGTCTCCACCACTCACCGGATGCTCGCCTCGCTGACCGCCTCGGGTCACCTGCACCAGGCCCCCGACCGCCGCTACCGGCTGGGCCCGCGGCTCGTCGCGCTGGGCGGCGCTGCGATGCTCCCGGTGGGCCCGGACGTCCCCGCGTGGCTCAGCCAGCTCGTGGCGAGCACCGGCGAGACCACCAACGCAGCCACGCTGTGCGGTGACGCGGTGCTGTTCGTCGCGCAGGTCCAGTCCGCACAGGCCATGCGCACCTCGACCGAGGACTACCGCCGCACGCTGCCGCACTGCTCGGCCGTCGGCAAGGCGCTGCTGTCGCTGCTGCCCGACTCCGAGGTGGTCTCGCTCGCTGACCGCGTCGGCCTGCCGCGGCGTACGTCCCGCACCATCGACAGCGTCGAGGGCCTGTTGTGGGCCGTCGCCCAGGTGCGGCTGTCCGGTTACGCGGTCGATGACGAAGAGGAGGAGTACGGCGCGCGCTGCGTCGCCGTGCCCGTGCCCGCGGCGCCGTTCCCGCTCGCGGTGTCGGTCTCCGGGCCGACGAGCCGGGTCACCCCCGAGCGCGTCCCGGCGATCGCCTCCGAGCTGGCCCGAGTCGTCCGCGCTGCCTGAAGTCTCAGCGGATGTCGGGACACCCCCGCAGACCCAGGTCAGCGGACGGGCTGGCGCACCGGTGTGCCGGGGAAAGCTGCATCCACCCGGTCCGGCGGGGGACAGGCGGCGATGCCCACTTCGAGCAGGGCGCGCAGCCGTCGATCACGGTCGGGGCTGCCGCTTGCCACGATCCCTTCGACGGCCCAGCGGACCATCGTCGGGGCACAGGACTTGACGAAGGCCTGGGCGCTGGTCCGTCGTCGTGTCCGGAGCCGCTCGACCCAGGCGACCGCGCCGGGGACCTGGTCGAGCGCGATCCGAGCCTGCCGCCGGGTCGAGGCCAGATCGGGCGCGTCGGCACACAACCTCTCGGCGTGCAGCAGACCCGCTGACAGCACCCGCTGGGCACTCTCGGGGACGTCGAGGATGGGACTCGCGGCGACGGCCACGGCCACCGTGAGCCACGTCCGGTCGTCCCCGCGACGGCCGACGACCGAGGGGATGAGCGGCGCCAGCTGCTGACGGGCGGCGTCGCTGGTGTGGTCGTTGACCTCCCTCGCCAGCTCCGCGAGCAGGGGATGAGTGCACGCGGGGTGGTCGCTCCACCGCTCACCAGCGAGCACCGAGGCGAGCTCCATGAAGCACGCTCCACGTCGGGGCGTGCGGTGTCGGCCACGTGACAGGACCGGGATGCCGTCGGGAACAGTCGAGGACTTCATCGCAACCTCCTCCCTCAGGATGCGCCGACGCGAGGGTTCCAGCAACCCCCGAGGGAGGCACGATCGGCCACGCCCGTTCTGGGGACGTCACGTCAGACGGCCTCGCCGATGACCAGGCTGATCGGTCCGGCGAGCTGGGCATGACTTGTGAGCCTCCAGCCGGTGGCCGTGAGCCACTCGCCGCCCTCCTCGACGCCGTAGACGTCGCCGTCGTTGACGTGGATCGCGAACTCGCCCGCCATGAGCGCCGCGGGCAGCGGCTGGGTGTGGGTCGGGTCGGTCCAGAAGTCGGCGATCAACACCCTGGCGCCGGGCTCGGCCACCTCCCGGATCCGCTGGAGGATCGCGCGGTTGGTGTCCGGGGTGAAGTAGTGCACGAGGTTGGCGAGCAGGAAGGCGTCGTAGCCGCGGGGGAGCTCGTCGACGAGGACGTCGCCCTCGCGGACATCGACGCGGTCGCCGTACGCCGTGGCGCGCAGCGCGTCCCGGGCGACGCGGGCCACCTCGGGGATCTCCAGCACCGTCGCCGTGAGTTCGGCGTCGGAGGACGCCAGGGCGACCGACCAGGAGCCGGTGCCCCCGCCGATGTCCAGCACCCTGCTCGCCGCCGGCAGCGCGGCGGCCGCGGGCAGGGCGTGGCACGCGGCAGCGGTGGCCGCGGCGATGCCGGCGGACATGACGGGCACCAGCTCGTCGTCGATCTCGAAGATCTCGTGCGTGGGCCGCCCGCGGCCCAGGGCTCCGGCCAGGTCCTGCCAGGCGGGATAGCTCAGCCGGTCCCAGAACCTGAGGAGGGGCCGGAGGTCGGCAGGGGTCTGCCCGGACAGGAACGTGGCCGCCGCCGCGCCGTTCGCGTAGTGGTCGCCGTGCCGCTCCAGCAGGCCGATCGCGACCATGGCGTCCGCGCTGATGCGCGCCGTACGCCGCGTCAGACCGGTGCGCGCGGCCAGCCCGTCGAGGTCGACCGGACCCTCGCCCAGGGCCTCGAACAGGCCGAGCTCGGAGGCCGCGAACAGGTGCTTGCTGGCCATGAAGCCCTGGGCGATCGCAAAGATCCGATCGGGCGTGACGACATCCTCGGCTGCCCGAGTGGGGGGTTCGTGTGTGGTGGTCATGCCACCCAGCGTGAGCGGGGCTTCCCGCGGCCGCCATCCCACGATTCTGGGGATGCCGCCGCGCACCCATCCCGCCGTACTCTCAAACATGGGCTCAGCATTGGAGCCGCGAGCTCGCGAGGAGATCGAGCACGTGCGCTCGCGTGGACTGACGTGGGTGGACTACAGCGCGGCCGTCGCCGAGGTGCTCGCGCCAGTCATCCCGTTCGACGCCTACTGCTTCCACACGATCGACCCGGGAACAATCCTGTTCACCGGCAGTGTCAACCGCAACGTCGCCTGCTCGGGCTCCTGGCTGGCCCACCACGAGTATTTCATCGAGGACGTCAACAAGTGGTCCTTCCTCGCCCGCAGCGGCCGCATCGCCGGCGCCACCAGCATCGACAGCCATGGGGAGCTGTCCCGCTCGACCCGGCACCGGTCCCACGAGAACTACGGTTTCGGCGACGAGCTGCGCGTGTCCCTCGTCGTCGATGGCCTCTACTGGGGAGCCGCGGCGTTCCTGCGCGGCGCCGACGAACCCTGGTTCACCGACACCGACGTGCGCGCCCTCACCGCGTTGGCTTCCCCGATCGCAGCCGGCCTGCGGCGCTCCCTCCTGGCGCAGCCGATCGCGCCCCACACAGGTCGCCCCGTCGAGCACGGCCCGGGCGTCGTCGTCTTCGACGAGCATGGCCAGCCTGAGTCGATCTCCACGGCCGCGGAGCGCTGGATCGAGGAGCTGGTCGAGGAGCCTCCGCCGAGCACGCCGAGCGATTCGAAGACCGTGCAGGCGGTCGCGGCCCGGGCCCGCGCCATCGCGCCGGGCAACGACCCGCTCGAGCTGGCCGCCCGGGCCCGGGTCCGCACCCGCTCCGGCACCTGGCTGCTGCTCTACGGCACCCGGCTGAGCGGGGACTCCGACGGGCGGACCGCGGTGATCATCCATCCGGCCACCCCGCAGGACGTCGCACCCGTGATCGCCCTGTCCTACGGCCTCACCGAGCGGGAGTGCCAGGTCGCCATGCAGTGCGTCCAGGGACGGGTCACCAAGGAGATCGCCCGCGCGTTGTCCCTGTCGCCCTACACCGTCCAGGACCACCTCAAGTCGATCTTCGACAAGACCGGTGTCCGCAGCCGGGGCGAGCTGGTCGGTCAGATCTTCCTCGACCACTACGCGAGCCGGTGGGAGGCGCCGGAAGCGGCGCCACCTGGCCTGCTGGTGCGAGGCATCTCGCCGAACGGCGTGTGACGCCAAGGCGCGCAACGGCGAGCATGTCAGCGTCCGTTTGCCTCGACGTCGCCGCCCTGACGCGATGGCATGCCACGGTGACGCCCATGCGTCGCACCCACCTGTCCCTGGCCACTGCCCTCGCCGCCGTGGCGCTCGCGCCAGCAGTGACCGCCGCTGCCGACACCGGCAAGGACGACCCCTCCTCGTACGTCTTCGGCGTCATCGGAGACGTGCCGTACGGCGCGGACCAGGTGGCGGCGTTCCCCGGCTGGATCGACCAGATCAGCGCCGATCCCGATGTCCGCTTCGTTGCCCACGTCGGCGACATCAAAAACGGCTCGAGCGTCTGCTCAGATGAGTACTTCGACTTCATCCGGACTCAGTTCGACCGGCTCGACACGCCCCTTGTCTTCACCCCGGGCGACAACGAGTGGACCGACTGCCATCGGCTGAACAACGGGCCGTACGACCCCTACGAGCGCCTCGACGCGCTGCGGGCGACGTTCTTTCCCGAGCCGGGCGTGACCCTCGGCGCCCGGACCATGAAGGTCGACGCCCAGCCGGGCTTCCCGGAGAACGTCGACTGGCGCGCCGCCGAGGTCACGTTCACCACCGCCCACGTCGTGGGCAGCAACAACGGCATGTCCCCGTGGACCGGGGCGAGCGAGCCCAACGCCCGACAGGTCGCGGAGGTCGCCGCTCGCAACGAGGCCAACATCGCGCAGCTCAGGGAAGCCTTCGCCGAGGCCGAGCAGCGCGACGACCGAGCCGTGGTGGTCTTCCAGCAGGCCGACATGTTCGACCCCACATACACGCCGACCTTCGCCGACGTCTACGCCTTCAAGTCCTGGGTGCAGGCGCTCGTCGACGAGTCGGAGGCCTTCGGTCGGCCGGTCTACCTGATCGACGGTGACAGCCACGTGTACAACGTCGACCGGCCGCTCGCCGCGGGCTCGAAGTGGCTCGGGCTGTACGGCGTCGACGGGGCCGCAGACAACCTGACCCGCATCACCGTCGACGGCTCCAGCAACAACACCGACTGGCTCGAGGTGCGCGTGCACCGGAGTGGCTCCGAGGTCCTCACCTGGGAACAGGTCCCCTACCGTTGAGCGGCCGGCGGGTCGACGTACTCGATCCCGGCACCGGTGACTACGAGCTGCTGGCGACCGCCACACACAGGATGCACAGGGCCGCCGCCGCGGGGGTCATCACCGCCCGCTCGCCCTTGCTTCGGGACGCTGCATTCAGCGCGATGCCGATGAAGAAGTAGGCCGCGACGACCCAGCTGGCGGTGCGAAGCACCCCGTCCGGCGCCCTGGCCCACACGAGATCGGCCCGTGCCAGGACCACCACCGCTATCAGCGCGTAGACCAGGATCGAGACACCACTTCCGACGCGCAGCGCGAGCGGCAGGGTCCGATGCTGCCCACCCCATGCGAACCGCCCAAGGGGAGCGCCGAGAGCCAACGACAGCTGGAAGACCGACAGCACCGCCAGGATGAGACATGCCAGGAGGGCAGCGGTCGGGGCCATGCCCCGCATCCTAGGACCCCGTGCGCGTGGGGTGGCCCAGGTCGGGGTGGCGACCTGGTTCGACCCCGGTCATGCCACGGCCGCAGCCCGTCGGTCGTCGGTCTCGGCTGGGCGGGTGGTGCCGGTGGGGTGCCGGCCGCCGGGGAGCGCTCTGTCGAGCCAGCTCGGCAGCCACCAGTTCGCGTGGCCGAGCAGGTTCATGGTGGCCGGCACCAGGACCAGCCGGACGACGGTCGCGTCGACCGCGATCGCGGTCGCCAGCCCGAGGCCCATCATCTTGGCGAGCGGGTCCTCGCCGAGGACGAAGCTGCCGAAGACGGCCACCATGATCAGCGCTGCCGACGTGATGGTCCTGGCCGTCCCCGCGAGTCCCCGCACGACCGCCTCGTCGTTGTCCCCGGTGAGCAGGTACTCCTCCCGCACCCGCGACAGCAGGAAGACCTCGTAGTCCATGGAGAGTCCGAACAGGATGGCGAACATGAACAGGGGGATGAACGACAGGATCGGCACGGTCGACTCCAGCCCGATCAGGTCGGCGCCCCAGCCCCACTGGAAGACCATCACCATCACGCCGTACGCCGCCCCGACGCTGAGCAGGTTCATCACCGCCGCCTTGAGCGGCACCACGACGGACCGGAACATCACGAGGAGCAGCAGGACCGACAGCAGCACCACGGCCGCGATGAACCACGGCAGGCGCTCCTGGACGCGGTCGCCCAGGTCGGAGAAGACGGCCACCTGCCCACCGACGTGCGCCCGGGCGGGGCTGTCGGCCAGGACGTCGGGCAGCACCTCGGCGCGCAACCGCGCGATGGTGTCGCGCGTGGCCTCGGCCTGCGGGGACGTGGTCGGCTCGGCCACCAGCACGGCGATGCCCTCCGCGCTGACCCGGGCGGGTGCGACGCCGGCAATGCCCGGGTCGGCCGCGACTGCCTGCGACAGGGGCTCCAGGACCTCTGGGTTGCCCGCGACGTCCACGGCGATGACCAGGGGGCCGTTCGCGCCTGGTCCGAATCCGCTCTCGATGAGGTCGTAGGCGCGGCGCTCGGTGCGCGACTGCGGCATGGTGCCCTCGTCGGGGAAGCCGAGGCGCAGCGCGGTGACAGGGGCGGCCATGGCGACCAGCAGGAGCGTGGCACCGACGGTGTACGCCACCGCGTGACGGCCGACGTGCGCGCCCCAACGGCGCCACCGTCCGCTGACGGCCCCGGTACGACGCGCCCGGCGCCCGTTGACGCGGTGTCCCGCCAGCCCGAGCAGCGCGGGCAGCAGGGTGACCGACGCGAGCACCATCACCAGCACGATCCAGGAGATGCCGATCCCGCCGGCGGTGACGAACGGAATCCTGGCGACGGCCAGGCCGAGGATCGCCACGACGACCGTGCCGCCGGCAAAGACGACCGACCGGCCGGCGGTGGCCAGTGACAGGCCCACCGCGTCCTCGACGCTGCGCCCGTCGGCCAGGTGCTCACGGAAGCGGGTCAGCACGAAGAGGGAGTAGTCGATGCCGACGCCCAGGCCGACCATGGCCCCGATGACCGTGGCCCAGGCGGGGACGTCGACGCCGTACGCCAGCAGCGGCAGTGACCCGGCGCCGACGGCGAGTCCGACCAGCGCCGCGCCGATCGGCAGGCTCATCGCGACGACGGAGCCGAAGGCGAGGAGCAGGATCACGACCGCGGCCAGCAGGCCGAGGGCCTCGCCCAGGCCCGCGGGCGGCTGCTCGAACGCGAAGTGGAGGTCGCCACCGGCCTCGATCCGCAGCGACGTGCTGTCGCGCAGGTCGTCGAGGACCGCCTCGAGCCGCTCCAGGTCGGCGGCCGACAGGTCCTCCCGCTCCGGGTACTGGACCCGGACCAGTGCGACCGTCCCGTCCGGCGAGACGACGCCGGAGTCGACGGCCGCCTGCCTGCCCTGGTCGAGGGCGCCGGACGGGTCGCTGGTGCCGAGCACGTTCGGCAGTGCGGCCACCGCGGCCTGCACCTGCGCGACCCCGGCCCGTGCCTCGGTCGACTCGAAGAAGCCGGCGTCGCCCTCGCTAGGGGCCAGCACCACGTCGGCGCCGAGCCCCAGGTCATCGTCGCCGGCATGCTCCAGCAGCTCGCTCGCCGCGTGGGAGTCGAGGCCGGGTGCCTCGAAGGGGTCGTCGAGCTCGCGCCCGAACCCGGCCGCCGAGGCGAGGACGATCAGGCACATCGCGAGCCAGCTCGCGATGACCACCCACGGGCGGCGGGCCGCGAGGCGGCCGAGCCGTTCGAGTGCACGGGACATGGGTGGTTCTCCTCCAGTGGGGGGCGGCGCCGTCGGCCTGCCCAGTGGGTCCACGGTCGCGCCGGGCGGGGTCCGGGCACATCGGACCCGGGGCCGGGACCAGACCGTCCGTCTGACCGAGGGCGGATCAGACTTTCGGCCGGTCACAGCAGGGGCGGACGTTCCCTAGGGTGGGGAGGTGACCTTCCCGTGGCAGTCCTTCCTGGATGAGCCGCGCGTCCCCGTCGCGGCGGAGCGGCGACGGTGGGACTGGCTGCTGGTGGCCCTCGTGGTGGTGGGAGCCACCCTCGAGGCCACGCTGCGCGACGACCTCCCGCTGCCCGTGCTGTCGTGGCTGGTGACGGTCGGGCTCTCGCCCACGCTGCTGTGGCGTCGTAGCCGCCCGCTCGCCATGGTGCTCATCGCCTTCGGGGTCGCCATCGGCGTGGACGTCGGGTCGCTGGTGGCTGGTGCGCCGGCCATGGAGATGGTGTCGGCGGTCTGGTTCATCCTGCTGCCCTATGCGCTGTTCCGGTGGGGGTCAGGGCGTGAGGCAGCAGTGGGCATTGCCGTCATCCTCAGCGGCGCCGTGATGGGGCTCGTCGTCGGCTGGACGGGAGTGGGGGACGCGATCGGCGGCAGCGCGGTGCTCCTGAGCTCGGTGGCCCTCGGCGTCGCCGTACGCTCCCAGCACGGCGCGCGCGACCGCCGGCTGGAGCAGGCGAAGGCGGACGAGCGGGTCCTCATCGCCAGGGAGCTGCACGACACGGTGGCCCACCACGTCTCCGCGATCGCCATCCAGGCGCAGGCCGGGCGGGCGCTCGCCGTCACCAGCCCCGAGGCATCGGTCCAGGCGCTGCGAGTGATCGAGCAGGAAGCCTCACGCGCACTCGGCGAGATGAGGGCCATGGTGGGAGTGCTGCGCAACCAGGCGGCTGCGGAGTACGCGCCCCAGCCCGGCGTCAAGGACCTCGAGCGGCTGGCGGCAGCTGCCGCGAGCGGTCCTCCGGTGCGGGTCACGCTGACCGGAGACCTCGACGGGCTGCCCGCGGCAGTCGACGCCGCCGTCTACCGGATCGCGCAGGAGGCCGTCACGAACGCGCGGCGGCACGCCCATCACGCCACCGCGGTGGACGTCCGCGTCGCAGGCGGCGACGACAGGGTGACGCTGACCGTGCACGACGACGGCGAGCCGGCCAACGCCACCGGACGCGGGTTCGGCATCACCGGCATGGTCGAGCGCGCCGCGCTGCTCGGCGGGACCTGCCGCGCCGTCCCACGCCAGCAGGGCGGGTGGGCCGTCGAGGCCACCCTGCCCAGGGCGGTGCCGCAATGACCATCAGGGTGCTGGTCGCCGACGACCAGGACCTGGTGCGGACCGGGCTGCGGCTGATCCTCGGCACCCTCGACGGCATCGAGGTCGTGGGGGAGGCGCGGGACGGGCGCGAGGCCATCCGGCTGGCGCGCGAGCGCCGCGCCGACGTCTGCCTCATGGACATCCGGATGCCGGTCCTCGACGGCGTGGAGGCGACCCGGCAGCTCGCCGGGCCGGGCGTCAAGGACCCGGTGGCCGTCGTCGTCATCACCACGTTCGACCTGGACGAGTACGTCCATGGGGCCCTGCAGGCCGGCGCCACCGGCTTCCTGCTGAAGGACGCCGGACCCGAGCTCCTCGGCGAGGCCATCCGGGCCGCCATGCGCGGCGACTCGCTGATCTCACCCAGCATCACGCGCAGGCTGCTGGCGTCCTTCGCGGGAACCGGCCGATCCACCCCGCCGGGACAGCCGGTCGCCCCGCTCACTGACCGCGAAGAACAGGTGCTGCTCACCCTCGCCCGCGGGCGCACCAACGCCGAGATCGCCGAGGAGCTGCACATCAGCCTGAGCACCGTGAAGACCCATATCGGGAGCCTGATGGCGAAGCTCGGCGCCCGTAACCGGGTGGAGGTCGCGATGTGGGCGTACGAAACCGGTCGGGTCACCGATTGAGCTGGACTGTCACACTGACGGCCGCCGGGAGGGGATGACAGACCTGTGGTCGAGCCAGCGCGGCACCGTCGCGCGGTAGATCTCGTAGTCGGCTCCGAACCTGGCCTTCAGGGCGGATTCCTCGGTCGTGATCTGGAGCCGGTCGATGGTCGCCACGAAGCCGGCCAGAGGCAAGAGGGCGGCCCATGAGCCTCGCCGGATCGCGTTCGCCGCCAGGAGTCCCGCCATCCCGACGTACATCGGGTTCCGGCTGATCGAGTTGGCGCCGGTGGTGACCAGGACCGAGGCTCGGTCCGGGTGGAACGGCTCCACGGTCGTGCCCCTGCGCCGGAACTGGTTGGCCGAGGCTCCCGCCAGTGCCGTGGACGCCAGGGCGATGGTGATGGCCGCGCCCGTTCGACGCGCCGTCGGTGTCGGCGCGCCGGGGGTGAGCGCACGCTGGGCCAGGGCCGCCGCCAGCGCCCACAGTGGGGGAGGAACGCGGATCACAGATGCCACTCTGCCGCTCCTGTCAAGGCGGTCGAGAGGCGCTGCGGTCGGTTCGCCCGGATTGGGGAGCCGTGAGGGGATCAGCAGCGGGGGATCGGCCGGCTGTACGACGTGGCGCTCGGCGTGGCGACGTGGCGGTCTGTCACGTAGGACCCGTCGAGCAGCCGGTCCCAGACCCGGGTGTTGCCCACCAGCGAGCCGCGGGTCTGGCAGTAGACCCGGGCCAGGGCGCCGGTGGGCAGCCGGCCTACGACGGGGTGGCCGGTGCCCGGGCCGGTGCGACGGTTCACGCCCTCAGCGGCGCGCACCTGGTAGGGGTATGAGCACCGGGGTAGCGGCGCGCTGTACCCGGTTTCCGACGGCGTGCTCACGTAGTGGTCGGTCACGTACGTGCCGTCGACCAGCTTGTCCCAGACCACCGTGCGGTCCACCTTCGAGCCCGGGGTCTGGCAGACCACCTGCACGGTGCTTCCCGGGGCGAAGGTGCGGGTGACCGGGCGACTCGCCGACGGGCCGGAGCGGCCGTTCAAGGGTGAGGCGCTGGTGACCCGATAGGGGTAGGAGACCGTTGCCACGGGCGCGTTGAACCGGTTGCTGTCGATGTTGAGCGTGACGCCACCGTGCGTCTCGTCGTGGTCTCCGCGGTACTGCTTGCCCCTCTGCCCTCGAGCCCAGGAGCTGTCGGGGACGCCGCTCCAGCCGAACAGGCCAGGGTCGCCGTCCCAGCGGGCGATCCACACCGCATCGGGGCGGGCGTACGACGTCGAGCCGTAGGTCTGCACCAGGTGCTCGGCGCCGTGGTGGAGGTTGACGTAGACACCGGACAGGTATCCGCTTCGATGCAGCTGCCTGGTCCACGCCGAGAGGAAACTCAGCACGGCATCGCGGCAGCGGGGGCGGGTCACGTCATAGGGCTCCACGTTGTAGTAGACGGCACTGCCCGGCCGCAGCCCCAGCGCCCTGGCCTTGGCAACCGCGTCCGAGGCGGCCGCGGCTCCCTGCTCGGCCGCGCGTGACGGCCTGATGAGGAGGTCGGTGGGGTCCAGCGTCGTGCACGGTGCCTGGCGGCCCTTGTAGATCGGCACCAGCCGCCAGCGCATCAGCGTCACCTCGCGCACCCATGATGCAGACAGGTTCGGCTGCAGACAGCTCCGGTTCACGCCTCCCATGTAGATGCCGACGGCGCGGTACGGCGACTCGCGCCAGGCCTGCATCGCCGCCAGGGACGGCGCGGTGCAGGTGTCGAACGCGTAGCCCCGGAACTGCGTGGAGGATGCCCCGAGGGGATACCGGACGGTGGTGGCCGGCTCGGCCAGTGCGGGAGGCGCGGCAGCCGCCGTGGCCAGCACCGTCGCGGCGATGGTGGCAAGGGTCGCGAGTCTGGTTCGCACGGCTTCCTCCCGGGGACGCCCGGATCCGGCATCCGTGATGTGGACGCCCTGCTGAGCCGGCCGGTTTACCGCCTGCGATGTCGAGGACACTGGCCTTCAGTCGCCGCGGGATCCCCTTCCCATGGCGGCGTACTCTCGAAGCGAGGCCCCTCCTCGTGACCGGAGTCGTCATGGACGTGGTGTTGTACGTGCTGGGGGCGCTGGCCCTCGGCGGGGGTGCGCTCTTCGGGGCCAGCGCGCGCGTGGTCCAGCAGATCGAACGCGGCGTCGTGTTCCGGCTGGGTCGCGCACAGCCGGAGCCGAGACGCCCGGGGTTCACCATGCTCATCCCGATCGTGGACCGGATGAAGCGCGTCAACATGCAGGTGGTGACGCTGCCGGTCCCGGCCCAGGACGGGATCACCAAGGACAACGTGACGGTGCGCGTCGACGCGGTCGTCTACTACCGGGTGATCGACCCGATCGGTGCGGTCGTCCAGGTGCAGGACTACGGCTTCGCGATCGCCCAGGTGGCGCAGACCTCGCTGCGCTCGATCATCGGCAAGAGCGAGCTCGACGCGCTGCTGTCCAACCGCGAGCGCCTCAACCAGGGCCTCGAGGTGATGCTCGACAGCCCAGCCGCCTCCTGGGGGATCGAGATCGACCGCGTCGAGATCAAGGACGTCGCACTGCCTGACTCCATGAAGCGGTCGATGTCGCGTCAGGCCGAGGCCGAGCGCGAACGCCGGTCCCGGATCATCACCGCCGACGGCGAGTTCCAGGCGTCCCAGAAGCTGTCGCAGGCAGCGACGGTGATGGCCGGAACGCCGGCCGCGCTCCAGCTGCGGCTGCTGCAGACGATGGTGGAGGTGGCGGCCGAGAAGAACTCGACCCTGGTGCTTCCGTTCCCGGTCGAGATGCTGCGCTACTTCGAGGCGATCGCTTCGGATACGCCGAGCGCAGCGCGAGCCCCCGCGCCATCCCCGGATGAGGCTCCTCCCGAGCCCGTCCCGGAGCAGCGCGACGCGCCATGAGACCCCCACGGCCAGGCCTCGCGACGCCGTCGCCGAAACCCCTTCTCACCACGTGCCACTAGTGGCACGCTGAGTTCAGGCACCAGCTCACGACAGGACGCACACCATGAGAGCACTGGACTGCCGCGCCCCCGGCACGCATGACGACGTGCACATCACGGCGGCAAGCGACGAAGAGCTGATCGCTCGGGTACAGGAGCACCGCGATCAGTATCACGACGACATCACCGACGACCAGATCAAGGAGCTCGTCGCCAGCGGCGCCTACGACGAGTAGCCAGAGTGTGGCGACATGGGATCTGCGTCCGTGATCAGGCGCGGGTTACGTCGCCTCGCGCGCCAGGTCGGGCCAGCCGACCCACGTTCACAGGCTCCCAGGAAAGAGAGCAAGTCCCCCTGGATGGCGCCTTCCTCGGCGCCTGGCTCACGAGTTGTCACCTCGCCCTTCTTCGACCGGTTTCCCCGTTTCTACGAGACCAGTCAGACGTTCGCATATCCGAGTCGTCTCAACCTGCGGCACGAGGCGATCTTCGGGGAGAACCGGGACGTCTTCGAGGGCCGTCGTGTGCTGGACATCGCGAGCCACGATGGCCGGTGGTCGTTCGCGGCCCTCCAGGCAGGCGCAGCGTCCGTGGTTGGCATCGAGGGACGCCCTGAGCTCGTCGACGCTGCGAACGAGACCTTTGCGCACTACAACGTCAGCCCGGAGCGTTACCGGTTCATCGCCGACGATGTCTTTCACGCGTTGGCCCAGGAACCTTGGGAGTTCGACGTCGTCTTGTGCCTGGGATTTCTCTATCACACGCTGCGGTACAACGAACTGATGGCGAGAATCCGGCGGTGCAACCCGACGTACTTGATCATCGACACTGAAGTTGCCGGTGACGGGCGCGCACTGGTTCGCCTCAGGGTCGAGGACGTCATGCCTCAGCGCAATGCGGTCAGGGATGAGTTCTCCTACCGAGACTCCGTGTTGAGCGGCAAGCCGTCGGTCAAGGGACTCGAGACGATCGTGGGCGCCTATGGCTTCCGTCTCGAGAGATTCTCCGACTGGGCCGGCCTGACGCGCGACAACCCCGAGAACGCGGACGAGTTCCAGAACTACCTCCGCGGCTCTCGGGTGACCGTGCGTTGCAGGGCGATCAGCTAGCCAGTTCACCCATCGCGGACACGTCCCCGGTGTCATGGCAGGGTGGCCGACGGGGCCGGCCAGTCCTATGGTGGGTTGATGGCCGAGGGAAACCTGGACGCAGCCGAGCCGGACGTCATGGAGCTGTTCGACAGCGACAGCGACGTCGGCCTCGTGTGCCGCGTGTGCGGGTCGCTGGTGGCCGCCGCCGGCGAATACCCGAGAGCGCACTGGGACTGGCACGAGGCCTCGAACGGCGCCTGACTCGAGGGCTCAGGCGCCCTGCCCGAGCGGCTCGATCTCCCCCTTCTCGACCAGCTGCTCCAGAGCCAGCGAGCAACCGGACTGCCATCGCCCGTCCCGGTCCTGGAACGAGACAACGGCTTCACCCGCGCACGGGCCGACCCCCTCGCCGGCGGACGCGTGGTGGGAACACTTCCCCTGTGCAGCGATCGAACCAGCATCATGGAGCTTCGCATCGAACGTTCTCGACGGATTCATGGGTCGACCTCCTCCGTCAAGTCTCCCACCTCGATCCGCTCCCATCGAGCGAGTCGCCGCACCGAAGGGCGCCCGTGTCAGGCTTCCCCGCCCTGGTCGGGGTCGTCGTACTCGTCGTGACGTTCGTCCTCACGCTCCCGGCCCTCGCGCGCGATCTCTCGGGCGCGCTGCGCGATCACCTCGGGGTCCTCGACGTCGTACAACTCCTCGGTGGCTCGCCGCAGCGCCCAGGTGGGGGGCGACGCGGTGGATGAGCCTTCGTCCGGTTGCGACATGTCTGCCTCTAATGCCCTGTCGGTGGGGAGTATTCGACCTTACGCTCCGCCGGCCCTGCCTGCGAGGTGCGTCAGAGGGCAGGCCGCCCTGGGCGGACTACCGTTCGAGCATGGCAACTATCGTGCTGCGTGTTCGGCTCCTCGGTGGCGAGCACACGGACCTGATCTATGAGGATCCCGGCCAGGCCGATGAGGATGAGATCGTCGAGCGGGTCATCGAGGAGCTGCGCGAGGAGTCCGGTGTCCTCCGCTGCCGCCACGGCGACCGGTTGGTCGTGCTCTACGCGCGCGGCGTGGCGAGCATCGAGGTGGCACCGCGAGGCGCGATCATCTGAGCTGGCCTGGCGCCGTAGGGGACGGGATGGCGCTGCTCGCACGTGCGTCCCGGCCGGCGAGCGGGTGGACAACCGATCCCCCGGGGTTGGCGTCACAGACTGGCCATCGACCATGGCGTTGTGGCAGTCAGAAGTCATCGCGTGCAGGAGCGACTTCTTCGATGCGGTGGTCGTAGATCCAGGCCATCGACTTGTCGGTGACCGCGTATCGGAACACAGGCCTCAGGATCGCGTCGCGGAGCACCCGACCTACTGGGCCGGGAGTCTTCGCGCTGCTGGTCCTGGCGCCGGTGGCGACAATCCGCTCGACGCGGGGACGTCGCTGGTGCACGAATCTGGCAAGGGCGTCCTCCACTGTCGGGTGCCTGCGCAGGGCAGCGGTCAGCAGCGCGGCATCCTCCAGTGCCATCGACGCTCCCTGCCCCGAGCTCGGCGAGGGGGCGTGCGCGGCGTCACCGATGACGACCAGCCGGCCGCGGTGCCAGGTCGGCACGTGGCCCAGGTCGTAGACGTTGTCGGCGACGAGCTCGAGCTTCCCCGCCGCGATCAGCTCCGCGGCCGGACCCGGATCTCCGGTGAACAGTTCGGCCAGCTGATGGTGCCATGCGTCGGGTGAGATCGCGCCGCGCTGTGCCCGGTCGATCTCGGGGCCGGGCAGGTTCACGAACCAGACCACGTCCCGCCCGGGGGTACGCGCCGCGCCGAAGAAGGCCCGTTTCGCGAAGCGGAACTCCCAGGCCTCTTCGGGCAGTTCCTCGGCGAGGTGGGTGTCCCGGGTGATGCCGCCGAAGTTGAGGAGTCCGACGTACCGACCGCTGGGCGCGTGGGGATCGATCGCCCGGCGGACCTTCGAATGCACTCCGTCGGCGCCGATGAGGAGGTCACCCTCGAATGTGCGGCCATCGGTCAGCGTCGCTCGCGCCGAGCTGCCGTGATCGGCTACCTCGGCCACGGGCGCGTCGTACTCGATGGGGATGCCACGCCGCTCGGCCTCCTGCGCGAGGCACATGCTGAGCAGCGATCTCTTCACGGTGACCGCGTGGGTGCCGTCATGCAGCGGCTCTCCGAGGCCTACCTCGCCCAGCCGCTGCCCGCGGGACCCGAGCATGACATTGCGGCGGGCGGGGAACCCGGCGTCGCGCACCAGCGACAGGGCGCCCATGTGCTCCAACGCATCCAGGCCGTTCGGCGTCACCGTGAGGTAGGAGCCCTCACGGCCGTCGGACCGTGGCCGCCCCTCGAGCACGACAGCCTCGACGCCGTTCCAATGAAGCGCCATGGCAACCGCAGGACCGGCGATCCCTCCTCCAACGACGACGACTCGCATTGGTATCGTCTCCTTACGATGATCGGATAGTTCGAGAATCGAAGGATATTGGGGTGACCGAGACGCGTCAACAAGCGGCGGCCGAACTGGGCCGTGCGTTGCAGCGGTACCAGCGCAGCGTGCAGGCCTTCGACGACCGCGTGGGCCGCAGCCTGGGACTCAACCCCGCGGACCTGCGCTGCCTTGACTGGCTGACCGAGGGCCCCCTCTCCGCAGGACAGCTGAGCCAGGCGACCGGGCTGCGGCCCGCCGCGACCACCGCGCTGATCGACCGACTCGTCGCCAAGGGATACGTGCGACGCGTGCCCGCTGCCGGCGATCGGCGCCGAGTGCTCGTGGAGATGACCGAGGAGGGCGCTGCCCGCACGTGGGCCTGCTACGGACCGATGGTCCAGGAGGGCGAGGGTCTGTTGTCCGGGTTCACCCGCGCAGAGCTCGCCCGGATGCGCGATCTGCTCATCGCGATGATCGAGCTCACCGACCGGCACGCTGAGCGGCTGGTCACGGAGTCTTAGCTGTGATGTCCAGGGACGTTGTCCTGCTGGATATCGGTCAGCCTGCCTGAAGGGCGTCGGAACGGCGCAACTTGCTGATCGCGCAATACGCGCGGACCGGCGCCGGGCGACGGCGTCCTCCTTCAGAAGCGCTCCGTGCCGCGCAGCTTCCGCGGGCGGCCGTCGGGGTCGTAGAGGGCGTGGTACGCGGGCCGTGCCCAGAGCCGGGTGCGTGCCGACAGGGCGGGGGGCACGTGGTGGCGTATCCGGCTCCCTGGAGCGCCCGCCCGCTCGACCCACAGGGCCATCGGGTCGCTCAGGTCCGACAGCCGCGGGTCGTCCGGCGGCAGACCGAGGTGCTCGGCCCACAGGGAGGTCCGCGTGCTGCGGGGGAGCGCACCGTCGGGATCGACGACCGCGCACGTGAGCTCGGAGTCGTGAGTCCAGGAGCGCAGGTTGAGGTTGTCCGAACCGATGGTCATCCACTCGTCGTCGACCACGCAGACCTTCGCGTGCACGTAGATCGGTGTCCCGGCGGCGTTCTCGAGGTCGAACATCGCGAACCGGTCACCACCCGCCTCGCGCAGCCGGTCCCAGGCCAGCCGCTGCCCGTACATCATCGGCGGCCCGCTGATGCGGTTGTCCTCCTCCGGGTATCTCGGGACGACGGCGATGACGTGCAGCTCCGGCTCGCGCCGGAGCGCCTCGGCCAGCGTCGTTGCCACGAGGGCGGACCAGAAGTACTGGTCCTCGATGTAGACCACCCGCCTGGCCCGTTCGAACGCACGCGAGTAGGCCCTCGCGATCGAGCGTTCGCCTTCGGGCGCAAAGGGGTACGGCGGCCGCTTGGCCGGGTACGTCCGCAGGATCTGCACCTGGTGTGGACCTGCCTCGGGAGGCGGGTCCCAGCGCTCCGGCAGATCCTCGGGATGCCGCGGCATCCTGGCCAGCCGGTGCAGGACCGCCCGGTAGGGGTTGCGATGGTCGACCGGCGTGGGGTCGTCCCAGCGCTCCGCGAACGTGTCGAGCACGTGCGCCACCGCGGGTCCACGGATCTCCGCCATCGCGTCGTGCCACGGCGGGGTCTCGCCGTACCGCTCGTCGAGCGGCGGCGCCTGGGGGTCGCCTTCGTGGGCCGCGTCGTCACGACGGCCGTGGCAGAGGTCGATGCCGCCGACGAACGCCACGTCATCCTGCGGCCTGCCCTTCCGACGTACGACGAAGAGCTTCTGGTGGTGGGAGCCGCCGCGGCGCACCCTCTCGTCCAGCAGCGCCTCGCCGCCGCTCTCGTTGATGACGGCACCGACGTGGTCGTTCTCCTCGGCGTTGAGGGGGCCCGGGTGCGAGCGCCACAGGAGCGCGCGCACTTCGACGCCGCGACGTCCTGCAGCCGACAGGAGCTCGGCGACGGTCGGGCCGTCCTCGGTCAGGCGCTCGTCGCAGTCGCCACGCCAGTCGGTCAGGAAGATCCGGTCGCCGGCCCGGGTCGCCCCGATGACCTCGAGGATGCGAGCGAAGTAGTCGGCACCGTGAACGCGCGGGACCACCAGGTTGCCCGAGGTCCAGGGTCGCTCCGCGGGGGGAAGGAACCACTCACTCACCCGCTCAGGTTCGCAGCCGCGGTGGTGATCGTCCATGCTCCCCCAGAAGGACCAGTCGTTTCGTGCGGCAAGCAGTGTCAGCATGGACGGATGGACAGCGCTCGCGAGCTGCTTGCGGCGGAACGCCAACAGGCGCTGCGGCGCCTTGCGGCCCTGACCGGCGACTTCGATGACGTGGTGGCGGCCTCCCGTGACAGCAACGCCGATGACGAGCACGACCCCGAGGGTGCGACGATCGCGTTCGAGAGGTCGCAGGTTGCAGCGCTCGTGCTGCAGGTCCAGGGTCACCTGGCCGAGGTCGAGGCGGCAATCCAGCGGCTGGAGGGCGGCACCTACGGGATCTGTGAACGGTGCGGACAGCCGATCGCGAAGGCCCGGCTCGAGGCCAGGCCGGCGGCGCGCACCTGCATCAGTTGCGCGTCTGCAGCACGCTGAGCACCGGGCATGGCGGACCATAGCCGGCCGGGTTGGCTCTATGGTCGCGGTGTGAGCGAGCTCCCTGTCCTCGAACCGGAAGAACAGCGCATCCTCGGCAGCCTGCTGGAGAAGCAGACGACCGTGCCGGCGTCCTACCCCCTCACCGCCAACGCGTTGCGGGCTGCCTGCAACCAGACCAGCAATCGGGACCCTGTCGTCGACTTCGACCAGCAGACCGTCGAGCAGACCGCTCGGGCGCTCAAGGAGCGAGGGCTGCTGCGCATCGTGTGGTCCGACACCGGGCGGCGGACGCTGAAGTATCACCAGATCCTCGATGAGCGGCTCGGGCTGGATCCGGACGAGCGGGCGCTCCTGACCGTGCTGTTGCTCCGGGGCCCGCAGGCGCCGGGTGAGCTGCGCACCCGCACGGAACGGTTGCATGCGTTCGCCGACCGAGGCGAGGTCGAGGCGTGTCTACGCCGGATGATGGGGCGTCCCCAGCCACTGGTGCACGAGCTCGAACGGCAACCCGGGCAGCAGGACCGACGCTGGGTCCACCTCCTCGGGCCGACTCCGCAGCAGGCCGTGGCCGCCCCGCCGGCAGTCGACCGGGACGCCGTGATCGCCGACGGCGCGGACCTGCGCGACGTACGGGTGCGGTCGTCCTACGGCGCCATCGCCGCTGCCTATGCCGACCAACTCACCGACGAGCTGGAAGCACTGCCGTTCGAGACCTGGCTGCTTGACCGGGTGGTCGCCCATGCCGCTGGGCAGCCCGTGGTCGAGGTCGGCTCGGGCCCGGGACACATCACGGCGTACCTGGCCGACCGTGGCGCCGACGCCATGGGGATCGATCTCTCGCCCGCGATGGTGGTCGAGGCCCGCCGGCGCTTCCCGGGTCGGAGCTTCGAGGTCGGCGACCTGCGGCTGCTGACGCGCCCTGCCACAGCCTCCGCCTGGGCGGCCGTGCTGGGGTGGTACTCCCTGATCCACCTGGCGGCCTCCGAGCTGCCCGACGCGGTCGCGGCCCTGGTCCGCCCGCTCGCTCCCGGCGGATGGCTGGTCGTCGGCATGCATGCCGGAGCCGAGGTCCGCCACCTCGACGAGTGGTTCGGCCACGAGGTCGACCTCGACTTCGTGCTGCACGAGCCGGGGTTCGTGGTCGGGAACGTCGAGGCCGCCGGTCTCGTCGACATCGAGTGGTATGTGCGCGGGCCCCTCTCCGCCAGGGGTGAGACGACCCAGCGCTTGTACGTCGTGGCTCGCAAGCCCGCCTAGCGGGCGTTCTCAGGCGGCGGGGGCCGGCGGGGTGCGCGGCGGCTGGGTGCCGACCGCCTCCTCCGAGGGCATCAGGATCCACAGGAGGGGGTAGACCAGGACCTGGCTGCCGGGAAGGACCATGAGGAGCAGCACGAAGAGGAGTCGCGCGGTCCACGGTGCGATCCCGAAGCGCCGGGCGAGGCCGGCGCACACGCCGCCCAGGATCCGCCCGTCCCGGGTGCGGACAAGACCCTGGTGAGCGAGGCGCTCTTGGATCTGGTTCATGGTGTGCTTCCTTCAGATGGTGTCGTGGGCGTCTCCCCGACACCTCCAGTGTCCTCCGTCGGGCTTTCTCGGGGTATCGGGTGCGACCCCGAGCCACCCCCGAGGTCTGGGCTCAGCTCAGTCGAGGCGCCGCTCGAGCAGCCCGCGGACGTAGGCCGCCTGGCCGATGTGCTGCGTGGCGTCGTTGACGACGCTCACCAGTCGCACCCCCAGGGTGACCGGAGGATCCCAGCGCTCGTCGACGACCCGGTCGAGGTCGCTGGGTGTCAGCGTGCCGACGTATGCCAGGACCGCCTCGGCCACCGCGTGGTGGTAACCAGCCAGGAGGTCGGATGGCACCCTGACGGCGGCGACCTCGGCTGATGAGTGTCCGTAGCCGTGGGCGGCGGCCGGGAACGGGAGCCCGAACCGTTCGTACCAGCCGTCGGAGGTCCAGACCTGCTCGGTGCCCGCGACCTCGGCGACATGGTCGTCTGCCACCCGGGTCAGGTGCCAGACCAGCCAGGCGATCGAGTTGGCGTCGGGGTCGGGGCGCCAGGCGAGGTCGTCTTCGTCGAGCCCGTCGACGACTGCCGGTACTTGCTCGCGGACGCGGGTGAGGGCGTCGGCGAGGACTTCGTCGATGTTCATGACCCCACTCTGCCGGAACCCGGACTGACGGAGGTCAGACCGAGCACCGTTGGCGCTAGAGGTCCTGCGTTGTCCCCAGCGCGTCGGGGTCGAGTCGCGGCGGCACGCTCGCGAGCGCGGACTGGACGAGCGCGGTCCGGGCCTTGACCAGCACGGCGCGCCGCACTCTGCCCAGGTCTTGTCCGACCAGCTCCGCGACGATCTCGCTCACCTGCTGGTTCGTGTACGACGGGCGGGTGCCCGGCTGAACCTCGATGTCGGGCAGGGCTGTCAGCACGGGCAGGACCTGGCTGCCGACGGCGTCGAGCAGCTTGTACTTCTCGTAGCGGTCCATGGCGTCCCAGGCCGTGTCGATGTCTGGGCTGCTCTTGCGGAACTTCTTGCGCGCCGCCACCACGGACTTCGCCGCTCCCGCGACTGCTGCGGTGAGCTCGTGCTCGGTGAATCGCATGCACCCAGCATGGCGGGTGCGCCGCGATGTGTAGGTCCTGGCCCCTGTGACCACCTGGGCCAGGGCCTGGGCGACGTCTGGCTCCTCGAACGCCGGGGGCCCACCGGACCTGCGCCTCCTGGGGAGCCCATCGTCGCCGAGGACGGCCCACTGGTGGACCGTCGAGCTCGCCCGTCTCAGCCCGGCCTGTCGACGGCTCCTCCTCGTGTGTGACCGCGAATCCGGTGAGACCATCGAAACTGCGGGCGTCGTGCGCTCAGACCGGTGGGCGACGTTCATCCCGCCGGAGGAGGACGGGCCATGCCTCTCCCAGCCGAGGGCGCCGGAAGCTCAGCCGGCCGCCTACCCCGTCCGCGGAGTAGCTTCGTCGGCAGGGAGGGCGAATTGGCGTCGGCTCGCCGCCTGCTCGAGGGCACCCGCCTGTTGACGCTGACCGGACCCGGCGGTTCGGGGAAGACCCGGTTGTCCATCGAGCTCGCTGCTCGCGGTGGGGTGGAGTTCCGCGACGGCGTTCACTTCGTCGCACTCGCCGCGGTCACGGACCCAGCCTTGGTGCCGGCATTGATCGCGCAGAGCATCGGCCTGCAGGACGCCCGAGGGCAGTCACTGTCACTGCTCGAACACGTCAGCAACGTCCTGGCGAACCGCCAGGTGCTGCTGATCCTGGACAACTTCGAGCAGGTCTTGCCGGCCGGCGAGTTCGTGGCGGAACTCTTGGGCGCGACGACCAAGCTGCGGGTCCTCGTGACGAGCCGCTCACCACTGCACGTGTCGGGTGAGCAGGAGTTCCAGGTCCCTCCCTTGCTCCTTCCCAAACCGGACTCGATGGTCTCCGCGTCGTCCCTCGCCACCTGTGAGTCCGTCCAGTTGTTCGCTGCCCGGGCCTCGGCCTCGGTATCCGGCTTCACCGTCACCGACGAAAATGCCGGGGCCATCGCGGGGATCGTGGAAAGGCTCGACGGGCTGCCACTGGCGATCGAACTGGCCGCGACACGTATCAAGGTGTTGCCACCGGAAGCGATCCTGGACCGGCTCGCGGACTCGCTCGGACTGTTGGTCGGTGGCAACCGGGACGTCCCGGATCGCCAGCGGACGCTGCGAGCCACGATCGCCTGGAGCCACGACCTGCTGAGTCCGGCGGCAAGGCGACTGCTGGCGTCTTGCTCAGTCTTCCGTGGTGGTATCGCCCTGGAGCACATCGAGGCCGTCGGCGCCCAGGCGCTGGACCTCGGCGTGCCGGTGCTGGAGGCAGTCCAGGAGCTGGTCGACCAGAGCCTCCTCCGGCCGGCCACCTCCTCCCTGCCGGCCCCTCGGTACGCGATGCTCGAGACGGTGCGCGAGTACGCCGTCGAGCAGCTCAGCGGTCTGCGGCAGCACGAGCACGTGCGACACGCCCACGCCTCGGTCTTCTGGGATCTCGCGAAAGATCTCCCCCGACCGCCGTCATCGCCCGACCGGGCCGGCCTCGACCGGCTGGACGTCGAGCACGACAACTTCCGGGCGGCGCTGGACTGGTACGGCGAGACGGATCCGGCCATGGCGCTGCGCCTGGCCAACCGGCTCACCGGGTTCTGGTCGGTACGAGGGCACTTCTCCGAAGGGCGACGACGGCTGGCCAGCCTGCTCGACGCGGTCGCCGCCGACGATCCGGAGCGGTTGGACGCGCTCAACGGCGCGGCGTGGCTCGCCACCGACCAGGGCGACCGTGCTGCGGCCATCGGGATGCTCGACGAGAGCATCGAACGCGCCCGCGCCGCGCATGACGCGGTGCGCGAAGCGGCTGGCCTGTGCTGCCGGGGGCGGGCCAAGCTGATCATCGGCGACCCGACCGGCGGCCGCGCCGAGATCGAGCGGGCGCTCGAGCTGCAGGGCGCGGCCGGTGACGACGTCGGGTTCGCGGCGACCCTGTGGCTGGCCGGGGCAGCAGCGATGTTCGATGACGACCTGCGTGCCGCAACGGAACGGCTCGAACGCTGCGTCGAACTCTCAGCGACATGGCGGCTGCCAGCCGTCGGAGCGCGCGCTCTCCAGCTTCTCGGCGTGGTCCGCATCGAGCTCGGCGACCTCGCCGGTGCCACAGCGGCGCTGGCCAAGGGCGTGCCCGCGATCGTCGATCTCGGCGATCGCTTCGCGATCCCCGTCGGATTCAGTGCTCTGGCAGGGCTCGCCGCCAAGACCGGCCGGCCGGGGGCAGCGCTCAAGCTGGCCGGCGCTGCGGCCGCGTACGAAGAGGTCAACCAGACCAACCGCCCACAAAAGATCCGCGCAGAGCTGGACGCCTGGCTGGCGCCGGCCCGCGCGCACGTGGGCGCCGCAGCCCAGAGATTGTGCGAGCAAGGCCGACAGCTGTCACTCGGCGAGGCGCTCGCACTGGGTCTGGACGACACCCGAGAGGACGCCTGGCGGATCGGGCCCTCGCCGAGGCTCACTCGCCGCGAGCGGGAGGTCGCGATACTCGTGGCCGAGGGCCGGAGCAACCGCGAGGTCGCGAGCCTGCTGTTCCTCTCGATCAGAACGGTGGAGGTACACGTCGACCACATCCTGACCAAGCTGGGCTTCTCCAACCGCACGCAACTGGCGGCCTGGGCCCACTCTGAAGGCCTTGTGCCACGAGATAAGTAGCGGCTACGTAGTTCTTCAGACGATTCGCGACGCGAGCCGAACCAGCGTTGCGGGTATGACCACAACACAAGCCACGGCACCCGAATGCCAGGTGCTCGTCGTCGGCGCCGGGCCTACCGGCCTGACCCTGGCGGCGCAACTCCTCGCCATGGGAGTTCGCACCCGTGTCATCGACAAGGGTGAGGGACCAGTTCTCCAGAGCCGAGCGCTCGGCATCCATGCGCGCACCCTCGAGCTCCTCGACACCATGGACCTGGCGGAGGCATTCCTCGACCAGGGCCACCAGGTACGGCGCGTACGCATGTATGCCGGGACGCGAAACCTCCTCGACCTCGATCTGGCTCGCAACGGGTCCCGATTCGGCTTCGTGCTGCACCTCCCGCAGAGTCAGACCGAGACACTCTTGCGCGCCCGTGTGCGAGAGCTCGGCGGCACCATCGAGCATCGGGTGGAGCTTGTGCGCGTGGAGGAGCGAGGCGACGTGGTCGACGCGACGCTCCGCGACGTCTCGGGCCTGGAGATCCACGTGAACCCTGGCTACGTGGTCGGCTGTGATGGCGCACACAGCCGTGTGCGCCATGAGATCGGGCTCCCGTTCGAGGGGCAGCCATACCCGCAGGACTGGCTGCTCGCCGACGTCGCACTGGACGGCGCCGGCAGCGACGACGCGGTGCATGCATTCTTCCGCCCGGACGGACTTCCCTTGGTCTGCATACCCATGGGTGGGCGTCGCTGGCGTGTGGTCATGGCGAACGCCGGCGATCGCGGCGACCGGCCGCCGACATTCGCGGACATCCAGGCGCTCGTCGCGGATCGGGCGCCACGGCCAATCGAGGTCGCGGATCCGGCGTGGCTGGCCTCGTTCCGGTGTCAGCTGAGGTCGACCACCAGCTACCGGCGAGGGCGTGTACTGCTTGCCGGCGACGCCGCACACATCCACTCACCTGCCGGTGGCCAGGGCATGAATACCGGGATGATGGATGCGCACAACCTCGCCTGGAAGTTGGCGCTGGTCGCGGAGGGCCGCGCCCCGGACGCGCTCCTCGACACGTACGGCCAGGAGCGCGGCCCCGTGGCGTCCGGCGTACTGGAGTTCACTGACCGGTTGGTCGGGTTGCTGACCATGCGGAACCGGGCCAAGCGTGCTGTGCGCGACACCGTCATACCGATTGCCAGCCGACTGCCGGCGGCGCAACGCCGCGGGGCCCGAAAGCTGTCCCAGGTTTCGGTCGCCTGCCCGTCGAGTCCGCTCATCGAGCCCGGCGGTCACCGCCGCGGCCCGAAACCCGGCGATCGTCTACCTGACGTCCAGATCCGCACCCAGCACGGACCAGCCCCTCTCTACCGTCTGCTCGGCAGTCGACGCCACGTACTCATCGTGTCCGGTCCCCGGGTCCGCGTCGCGTTCGAGGCGGCCGGCCTCCACATCTACTCCGATCTTGTCGATGTCGTCGACGGAGATCCGAAGGGTGCATTCGCGCTCGTTCGGCCGGATGGAATCCTCGCCGTGCGTGGGTCCGGGAGCGAGACTCGCCGTGTCCTGGACTACCTGCAGCGGCTTGGCGGCGAAGTGCCCCCCTCCTGGTCGGAGCATGGTGCTCCACCGATCAAGGCTGACATTCTGCAGCCATGAGCCGAACTATCACGGTCACCATCAAGGGCGAGGTCGACGACGACCGCTACGCCGACCTGGCGAATGCCATCTGGCTGGTCGCTTACAACACGGGGCTGGAGTTCACGGTTACGCCGGACCAGGAGGCCGAGCCGAGCCGGCTCAACGAGGCCTGGAGGAACTATGGCGAGGTCAGCTGGTGATGGGCCACTTCGCTTGAATCCGCCGACAGCGCCCATGTGGCACAGACCTTCCCCACGCGCCATCGGGCTTCAGCCAGCGCGCCCAGCGACTTTGCGGGCATATCGGGCATTGCATACAGGCCCTCGGCATGAGGTCCCGGTGACGGGACAATTTCAACGTGAGGATCGAGCTCACCCTTGACTGCTCTGACCTCGACCGCATGTCGCAGTTCTGGCGGGAGGCCGCATGCTTCGTGGTGGACGGCATCATCGAGGGCCGGTACGTGTCCTTGGGTGGGCACCCCGTCACTCTCACCCTTCAACGCGTCGACGAGCCGAAGACGGTCAAGAACAGGATGCACCTCGATCTGTTGGTCGATGACCTCGATGCTGAGGTTCGCCGTCTCGAAGAGCTGGGCGCAGTCCGACTGTCGGCGGCCGCACATGAAGAGTTCGGTCAGACCTGGTTCGTCATGGCGGACCGGAGGGCAACGAGTTCTGCGTGGCCAAAGGCTCCTGAGGGCCCGGCCCGGGACAGCGGATAGATCACGTTCGTGAGTTTGCTGTAGAGCTCGCCGACCCCGCGGTAGTGCTCCTCGAGGCGAGGCCGAGCGGCTTGCGGTGGTCAGCGTCGGGAGTCACGCGACGAAGGCACGCAGCGGGTCACCTGGTCGGCCAGCCGCGGGTCTCTCATCTCACAGGTCGCTCGCCACGGCGTCGTAGGTCACTGCCCGGTGCGAGCCGACCAGCTCGAGCGAGGCGCGGGAGAAGGTGGCCTCGGCCACGACTACCCCATTCGGTCCGTCACCGCTGTCCGTCAAGTGCCCGAATGGGCAGTGTGGATGGCTCATCCAGACCACCCGATCGGAGTCGAACGGATCGTTCTGGGCGTTTTGCTACGCGCGGAGCGGCACGGCTGCGACTGTGCAGTGGGTCCTCGGGAGCTCGCCATGTTGTGCCGGGTCATTGCCGGTACGTCAGATCCCTGGGGAGACCTCATGCGCACACCGCTTCGTCGTACGGTGACCCTGGCCGCGGCCACGCTCGTGCTGGCCGCGTCCGCGCTGCCCGCATTCGCCGACAACGTGACCACCGACGAAGGCGACGCGGTCGTCCCCGGGGTCACCCAGGTCAATCTGGGCGACGTCTGCGCCGGTGCCTCGGCCTCCCGGACCCTCGGGTTCAACCTGGTCCGCACCGGCGGCACCAACAACAACACCTGGGCCGACGGGGCGGAGGTCACGGTCATTCCGGCGTCGGGGTCGATCGCCACCGGCCGGGGCACGGTCTCCCTGGGCAGCCTGACGAAGACGCTCGGCAGCACCTGGACCACGTCCGGCAACAACACCTCGGTCGACGCAGGCGACGCCACGATCGGCCTGGCCGTCGCCGCCACTGCGCCCCTGGGCGCCGGGTCCACCGGATCGGTCACCTACTCCGCGACCGGCGCCTCCGCAACCGGTGGCACGAACACCCGCACCGTCAGGGTCGCGGTGAACTGGAACGTCGTGAGGTGCGCGCCGGTGGACACCACCCCACCGCAGGTGAGCTACACCCTCGACTCGTCCGCGCCCACCGGCAGCGACGGGTGGTACACCGGCGACGTCGCGATCGACTGGACCGTCTCCGACGCCGAGTCGAGCGCAACCACCACCGGCTGCGCCGACAGCACGCTGTCCACCGACGGCACCCGCGTCTACTCCTGCACGGCAACCAGCGCCGGCGGCACCACCGGCCCGGTGCAGGTCACCCTGAAGCGGGACGCGACCGCTCCCACCGTGTCCCCGCTCGTCACCGGCGAGCTGGGCGAGGACGGCTGGTACGTCGGCGACGTCGACGTCACCTGGGCCATCAGCGAGGACGGCTCCGGCGTCGGCTCGTCGGTCGGCTGTGACCCCGCGACCCTGGAGACGGACGCGCTCGCCCGGACCTACACCTGCACCGTGAGCGACGTGGCCGGCCACCGGACCACGCAGTCGGTCACCGTCAAGCGCGATGCCACCCAGCCCGCGATCGAGCGCACCGTGAGTGGAACCGTGGGCAGCAACGGCTGGTACACCAGCGACGTCCAGATCGGCTGGAGCGTGGAGGACTTCACCTCCGACGTGGCGACCACCACCGGCTGCGCCCCGGTCACCGTCTCGGTGGACACCCCCGGCGACAGCTTCACCTGCGCGGCCGTCGACCGCGCCGGCAACGAGGCCTCCGACACCGTGACGATCAAGCGGGACGCCACCGCACCCGACATCACCTTCACCCGCACCGGCGAGCCAGGGCAGAACGGCTGGTTCATCGGCCCGGCGGCGCTGGCCTGGCAGGTCTCCGACGACACCTCCGGAGGCGTGGCGACCGACGGGTGCCAGGCGCGGACGGTGACCGACGACACCGATGCCGACGGGGCAGCCTTCACCTGCACAGCCATGGACGCGGCCGGCAACGTGGGCTCGGCCACCGCGGTCGTCCGCAAGGACGGCACCGACCCGACCGTCACCCACGACGTGGCCGGCCCGCGGGGAGACAACGGCTGGCACACCGGGGACGCGACCGTGACCTTCAGCTACGACGACGTCAGCTCGGGCGTCGTGACCTGGCAGGCCTGCGACGGCGGCACCGTGTCCGAGGACACCGCAGGCATGGAGTTCACCTGCGCGGTGACCGACGAGGCCGGCAACACCGCCTCCGACAGCGTCACCGTGAAGCGGGACGCCACCGAGCCGGCCATCGCGAAGGTGGTCTCCGGCACGGAGGGCAGCAACGGCTGGTACACCGGCGACGTCGGCATCGACTGGACCGTCTCCGATGCCATGTCCGGCCTGGCCGGCACGAGCGGCTGCACCGACGTGCTGGTCAACGCCGACACCGCGGGCACCGACTACATCTGTTCGGCGACCGACCGGGCCGGCAACCCGGCGACCGTGACGGTGCGGGTGAAGCGGGACGCGACGGCACCCAAGGTCACCCCGGTCGTCACCGGCCTGGTCGGCGACGACGGCTGGTACGTCGGCGACGTGCTTCTCCGCTGGGAGGTCGCCGAGCACGGCTCCGGAGTGGACACGACGAACGGCTGCGACGAGGCCACGCTGAACGAGGACACTGCCGGCCGCACCTACACGTGCACCGTGAGCGACAATGCCGGCAACCTCACCACCGTGTCGACCACCCTCAAGCGGGACGCCACGAAGCCGCTCATCACCCTGACGGTGTCTGGCACCGAGGGCGCGAACGGCTGGTACACCGGTGATGTCTCGGTCGACTGGACCGTCTCGGACGCCACGTCCGACCTGGCCACCACCACCGGCTGTAACGACGTCGTCCTCGATGATGACACCTCCTCAACCACCTACACCTGCGCGGCGCGGGACAAGGCCGGCAACCAGGCCAGCGACAGCGTCACGCTGAAGCGGGACACCGTGGCCCCGATTGTCGGGCGCCAGGTCGCCGGCCCTGAAGGCGTGGACGGCTGGTACGTCGGAGACGTCTCGGTCCGTTGGACGGTCTCCGACGAGCTGTCCGGCGTGGCCGCGACCGACGGGTGCGACGAGGTGATCCGCAGGGAGGACACCACGGGTATCACCTACACCTGCACCGTCACCGACGAGGCGGGCAACAAGGCCAGCGACAGCGTGACCGTCAAGCGGGACGCCACCCGGCCGGTCATCACCAGGGCCGTGTCCGGCGCCCAGGGCGCGGACGGCTGGTACACCGGCGACGTGCTCGTGGACTGGACCGTCTCCGACGCGACGTCCGGCTTGTCCTCGACCAGCGGGTGCGACGACGTGACCCGCGACCAGGACACGGTGGGCGTCACCTACACCTGCACCGCGAAGGACGCGGCCGGACTCGAGTCGTCCGACACCGTGACCGTCAAGCGGGACGCGACGGGCCCGGAGGTCACGCTCATCGGTGGGCCGGTGTCGGGCGCGGCGTACGACTTCGGGGACCCGATCCCCACGCCGACCTGCACCGCCTCCGACGCCACCTCGGGTGTGTCCCCGGCCGGCTGCACCGTCACCGGCGGCGGCGCCGAGGTGGGGAGCCACGCGTTCACCGGCTCCGCCTCCGACAACGCGGGCAACGCCGGCTCCGCGTCGGCCGGCTACACGGTTCGGGCCTGGACCCTGGACGGCTTCTACAAGCCGGTCACGATGGGCACCAGCGTGGTGAACACCGTCAAGGCCGGGTCGACAGTGCCGCTGAAGTTCAACGTCTACAAGGGCGGCACCCCGCTCACGACGTCCGCCATCGGCGCGGTCTTCTCGGCCAGGAAGGTCACCTGCAACGGTGCCGCGATCCCGGACGCGGTCGAGGAGTTCAGCACCACCGGCCAGACCAGCCTGCGTTACGACGCCACCGCCGGCCAGTGGATCCAGAACTGGGCCACTCCGTCGTCGGGCAAGAACTCCTGCTACCGGGTCACCATGACCACCGCGGACCGCTCGAGCATCTCGGCGGACTTCCTGCTCAAGTAGCCGGAGCGACCGGGGGACTGGCCCCGACAGCCACACCGGCTGCCGGGGCCAGTTGTCCGCATCCGGGCTCTCAGCCCGCGACGACCTCCAGATCCCCCGGTCGCGGAGGAGCGAGATCCACCTGCTCCCCGCTCACCCACACCGCCCGCACATCGGCTGCCGTCCCGAGTGCAAACACCCGGGCCAGCGCTTCCTCCCCATCAGCAGTATGCGCGAGCCCGACGTCCAGCGGCGACCCAGGCGCAGGCCGCAGCCACTGGGCATCAAAGCTCTGCCCCACGGACAAGTCGCCGACATCCGGCAGGTCGAGCGCTGCGGCACCGGCACTGGTCGCCAGGTGCAGCAGGTGCGCGGGGGAGAGCGGATGGCCGTCGGGACCGAGCAGCTGCTGGGCGAAGTAGGCCTGCAGGCCCTCCTTCAGCAGCGAGAAGCCGGTGCCCGCGCCGACGTCGGAGCCGAGCGCCACCCGCACGCCGTACGACAGGTGGCGGGCGAGCGGGAAGAGGCCGCTGCCCAGCGCCGCGTTGCTCGTCGGGCAGTGCGCGACCGCGGAGCCGGCGTCCGCGAGCAGGGCGAGCTCGGCGTCGGTCGGGTGCACGTTGTGAGCGAGCACCGTGCGCGGGCCGAGCAGGCCGCTGGCCCAGTAGGTCTCGACATAGCTGCGGCCGTCGCAGAGCTCGGCCACGGTCGCGATCTCGCGCGGGTTCTCGTTCACGTGCGAGGTGGCCAGGGCGTCCGGCACCTCGGCGAGCACGGCCGCACACGACGCGAGCAGCCCGTCGGTGCACGACAGCGCGAACCTCGGGATCACGGCGTACCGGCTGCGCCCGACGCCGTGCCAGCGCTTGGCCAGTGCGATCGAGTCGTCGTAGGCCTGGGCGGGGCCGGTCAGCAGCTCGGGCCGCAGCAGCCGGTCGCTCACCACCAGTCCGCTGGTCACGCGCACGCCGACCCGGGCCGCCTCGGTGAACAACGCGTCGACCGCCGGGGCGTAGTGCGCTCCGAAGACCAGGGCGCTGGTCGTGCCGGCGGAGGCGAGCCCGCGCACGAAGTCGGCGGCGACCCCCGTGGCGTAGCCGAGGTCCGCCATCCTGGCCTCCTCGGGCAGCGCGCACCGCTCCAGCCAGTCCAGCAGCGGCATCCCGAGGCCGCCGATCACGCGCACCTGCGGGAAGTGCACGTGCGTGTCGACGAACCCGGGGAGCACCACGCCGCCGGTGAGGTCGACGACCTCCTCGGCCGGGTGGCGGCGCCGGAGCTCGGCGTAGGGCGCTCGCTCGCGGATCACGCCGTCCTCGACCAGCAGCCCGGCGTCGACGTCGGCACGGAGCGTGCCTCCGGTGAAGGGGTCCTCCGGCGTGTCCAGGAAGGTGCCGCGGAAGATGGTCATGCGGTCACCTCGGGATGGGAGGCGTGCTCGGCCGCGAAGACCTGCAGCAGCCAGGCGGCCACGCTCACCGCGATGGTGGCCGGCTCCTTGCCCGTCATGCCGGGCAGGCCGATCGGCGTGGTGATCCTGGCGATCGCCTCGGGGGAGTGGCCCTCGTCGGCGAGCTTGCGCTGGAAGCGCGCCCACTTCGCCGCCGACCCGATCAGCCCGATCGTCGCGGGCCGGCCGCTGCGCAGCGCGGCGTCGCACAGGGCGGCGTCCTCGGCGTGGTCGTGGGTCATCACCAGCACGTGCGTGCCGGGCGGCAGCTCGCCGAGCACGAGCTCGGGCAGCACCGGCACGCGGTGCACGTGCACCTCGGCCGCCGCGTCATCCAGCACCGCCAGCCGCTCGTCGACCAGCTGCTCCGGCCGGGAGTCGACCAGGTGCAGCTCGAGGTCGTGGCGCGCCAGGATCCGGGCCAGCTCCAGCCCGACGTGGCCGACGCCGAAGATCGCGACGGACGGCACCACCGGCAGGGGCTCCAGGAGCAGGGTCACCTCGCCGCCGCAGCACTGGACGCCGTGCTGGTAGGTCGCCTTGTCCGACAGCGCCACCTCGAGGGTCTCGGGCGAGGTCGCGCCGTCGGCGAGCATCGCCCGCGCCCTCTCGATCGCGACCGCCTCGAGGTTGCCGCCGCCCACGGTCGCCCACGTGCGGTCCGCGGAGACCACCATCTTGGCGCCCGCCTCGCGCGGCGAGTGGCCGCGGACCGAGGCCACGGTGACCAGGACGCCCGGCTGCCGCTGCTCGCGCAGCGACCGGATCGCCTTCATCCACTCCACGTCGTCACCCCCGTCCCTGTACGGCGGGCACGGGCGCCTCGCGGTCGGCCGGGACGCCGTCGACGTCGACCCGGGCAGCAGCGTGCCCGGCCCGTGCCCGGTCGAGCGCCCAGTAGACCGCCTCCGGCGTGGCGGGGGAGGCGAGCTGGACGCTGGTGCCTGCCGGGCCGAACGCCGCGGCCGCCTGGCGCAGCGCCTCGCGCACCGAGAACGCGAGCATCAGCGGCGGCTCGCCGACGGCCTTCGAGCCGTAGACCGCGCCGTCCTCGTGGGCCTTCTCCAGCAGCGTGACGTGGAAGACCTCGGGCATCTCCGAGAAGCTGGGCAGCTTGTAGGTGCTCGCCGACTGGGTCGCCAGGCGGCCACGGTGCGGGCCGTCGCTCTCGTCCCAGCGCAGGTCCTCGAGGGTGAGCCACCCGGCGCCCTGCACGAAGCCGCCCTCGATCTGGCCGATGTCGACGAGGGGGCTGAGGCTGTCGCCGACGTCGTGCACGATGTCGACCCGGCGCAGCGTGTAGGCGCCGGTGAAGCCGTCGACCTCGACCTCGGCGGCAGCGACGCCGTACGCGAAGTACTTGAACGGCTCGCCATACATCGCCTCCGAGTCCCAGTGCAGGCCCTCGGTCCGGTAGAAGCCGGCAGCCCACAGCTGCACCCGCTGCATGTAGGCGTCGTGGACGACCTCCTCCCACGACAGTCGCTCGTCCCTGGCCGACAGCCCGCGCACCGCGCCGTCGACGAACCGCACGTCGGGCACGCTCACCCCGAGCCGCCCGGCGGCAACCCGGGCGAGCCGCTCGAGGATCTGCTCACAGGCGTTCTTGATCGCGGCGCCGTTGAGGTCGGCACCCGAGCTGGCAGCGGTGGCCGAGGTGTTGGGCACCTTGTCGGTGCGGGTCGGCGCCAGGCGCACGCGCGACATCGGCACGCCCAGCGTCGTGGCCGCCACCTGGATCATCTTCGTGTGCAGGCCCTGGCCCATCTCGGTGCCGCCGTGGTTGATCAGCACCGAGCCGTCCTTGTAAACGTGCACGAGCGCGCCGGCCTGGTTGAAGGCGGTGAGGTTGAACGAGATGCCGAACTTCACCGGCGTCATCGCCAGCCCCCGCTTCACGTGCGGGTGGGCGGCGTTGAACCGGGCGATCTCCGTGCGGCGCCGCTCGACGTCACCGGTCGCCAGCACCTGGCTCCAGCAGGCCTCGAGCCGCTCGGCATGGCGCACCGGCTGGCCGTACGGCGTGGTGTGGTCGGAGCGGTAGAAGTTGCGCCGCCTCAGCTCCAGCGGGTCGACGCCGAGCATGGGCGCGCACCGGCCGAGGATGTCCTCGATCACCATCATCCCCTGGGGCCCGCCGAAGCCGCGGAAGGCGGTCTGCGAGGTCTTGTTGGTCTTCGCGATCCGCCCGTCGACGCGGATGTCGGGGATCCAGTAGGCGTTGTCGATGTGGCACATCGCGCGGGCCATCACCGGCTCGGACAGGTCCAGGCTCCAGCCGCCGTCGGAGGTGAGGGTCGCGTCCAGCGCGACGATGTGGCCGTCTGCGTCGAAGCCGGCGCGCCACCTGGCGTGGAAGCCGTGGCGCTTGCCGGACATGGTGATGTCCTGGGTGCGGTTGAGCCGCAGCCTCACCGGCCGGCCGGTGAGCCGCGCGCCCAGCGCCGCGATCGCGGCGTACCCGTGCGGCTGCATCTCCTTGCCGCCGAACCCGCCGCCCATGCGCAGGCACTGCACGGTGACCTCGTGGCTCGCGAGGCCGAGCACGTGGGCCACGATCTCCTGGGTCTCCGACGGGTGCTGGGTGCTGCTCTGCACGAAGACCTGCCCCGCCTCGTCAACCAGGGCGAGCGAGGCGTGCGTCTCGAGGTAGAAGTGCTCCTGCCCGGCGAACTCGAGCTCGCCCTCGAAGACGTGCGCGGCGCTCGCCAGCGCGGCGTCTGCGTCACCACGCGCCAGGTGCCGCTGGGCGCCCTGGAAGCTGCCGGCCTCGATCGCCTCGCGCACCGTGACAAGGGCCGGAAGCGGCTCGTAGTCGACCTCGACCGCGGCCGCGCCGAGCCGGGCGGCCTCCTGCGTCTCGCCCAGCACCCAGCAGACGGCGTGGCCGTGGAACATCACCTCGCTGGGGAAGAGCGGCTCGTCGTGCTTGACCCCGGCGTCGTTGACGCCGGGCACGTCGTCGGCGGTCAGCACCCGCACGACCCCGGGCACGTCGTACGCCGGCGCGACGCGCAGCACCGTCACGCGCGCGTGCGCGTGCGGTGCCTGGACCGGCCAGGCGTGCAGCACGTCGCGCGTGCGCGCCACCAGGTCGTCGGTGTAGAGCGCCTCGCCGGTCACGTGCAGGGCGGCGCTCTCGTGCGGCAGCGGCAGGCCGACCACCGCGTGCTGCGGGCGTTCGGACAGCGTGCTCATGCGATCGCCTCTTCGCGTGCGGTCCGGGCATGCAGCCGCAGCAGCGACTGGCCGAGCATCGCCGAGCGGTAGGACGCGCTGGCCCGGTGGTCGCTCATCGGCGTCCCCTCGGTGGCCAGCACGGCGGCCGCCTCGCGCACCGTCGGCTCGGTCCAGGGCCGGCCGACCAGCGCCTCCTCGGTGGCCAGCGCGCGCAGCGGGGTGGCGGCCACGCCGCCCAGGCCGAGGCTGGCGCGGGCGACCACGCCGTCCACGACGTCGAGCGCGTAGCCGACCGCGACGCTGGAGATGTCGTCGAACCGGCGTTTGGCGATCTTGTGGAACGCGGTCAGCCGGGCTTGCGGCAGCGGGATGCGCACGGCCCGGATGAGCTCGTCGGGCAGCCTCACGGTGGTGCGGTACCCGGTGAAGTAGTCCGCCAGCGCCACGCGCCGGTCGCCCCGCTGCGACGTCAGCACGACCTCCGCGTCGAGCGCCAGCAGCGCCGGCGGGGCGTCCCCGATGGGGGAGGCGGTGCCGAGGTTGCCGCCCAGGGTGGCGCCGTTGCGGATCAGCCGGGAGGCGAATTGCGGGAACAGCTCGTCCAGCAGCGGCACCCGCCCGGCCAGCAGCCGCTCGATCTCGGTCAGGGTGAGCGCCGCGCCGAGGTGCACCGCGTCGTCGCCGACCTCGAACTCCCGCAGCTCCGGCAGCCGGTCGACCGCCACGACGTACGGCGCCCGCGCGCCGCGCAGGTTCACCTCCACGCCGTAGTCGGTGGCGCCGGCGACGACCTCCGCCTCCGGATGGCCGGCGAGCAGCCCGAGCGCCTCCGCAAGGTCGGCGGGCCGCACGAACTCGGCGCCGTCGGCCACCACGCGGGTGGTGGCGGGAGCCGGTGGGGGAGACGTACGCCGCGCCGCGAGGCCGTCGTCGTCGGCGGGCAGGCCGAGCGCGTACGCCGCGTCGCGGATCGGCCGGTAGCCCGTGCACCGGCACAGGTTGCCGCTCAGGGCGTGCAGGTCGAAGCCGTTCGGCCCGTGCTCGTGGTCGGTGCTCCCACCGCCGTTGCCCGAGCCGGTCGAGCCCCGGCCGGGCCGGTAGTACTCCGCGGCCATGCTGCACACGAAGCCGGGCGTGCAGTAGCCGCACTGCGAGCCACCCCGGACGGCCAGCTCCTGCTGCACCGGGTGGAGGTCGGTGCTGCGGCCCAGCCCCTCGGCGGTGACCACCTCCTGGCCGTCGAGCGCGGCGACCGGGACGAGGCAGGCGTTGACCGCAGTCCACTCCGTCGCTGTGTCGATCCCTGGGCGGGCGACCAGCACCGAGCAGGCCCCGCACTCGCCCTCGGCGCAGCCCTCCTTGGCCCCGGTCAGGCCACGATCACGCAGCCAGTCCAGCGTCGTGGTGTGGGCGGCGATGCCGGTGAGCGGCACCTCGTCGCCGTTGACTGTGATCCTCGGTGTGCTCATCGCTTGCTGCTCCAGGGGGTGCGGGCACTGTGGATGGGGTTGGCCTCGCGGAGGTAGTCGTCGAACCGGTGACCCGCGATCTTCGCGATCTCGATCAGGGCGGCGGCGTGCTCCTGCGTCTCACAATTGTCCAACCGCTCGCGGCCCTCGGCGAGGATCCGGTCGAGTGAGTCCGAGTCGCGCACCGAGATGACGAGGGGGAAGCCGAACCGCTCGCGGTAGGCCTCGGTCAGCGCGGCCAGCTCGTCCTGGTCCGGCTCGGCCAGGTGGGTCAGCCCGCGGGAGGACTGGTCGCGCAGCGAGGCCTCTCCGGTGAGCCCGTCGGCGACCAGCCGGGACCCCAGCTCCGGGTAGGACTCGATCAGTTGGCGCTGCTCGTCGGTTGAGCCGGAGAACAGGGCCTGCTGGAACGCGCGGCGCAGGGCGTGGGTGTCGGCGAACGGCCGCTCCGCCCAGGCCCGCTCCACCATCCAGCGGGGGCCCTGGAACAGTCCGGCGAACGTCTCGACGAACTGGTCGCGGCTCATCTTGTTGACCTGGTCCAGCCGGACGCTGTCGCCCGGGAAGCCGGCGACGGCCGGTCCGAAGTCCTTGCCGATGTGGTGGAAGACGATGTTCAGCACGATCGCGGTCAGGCTGCCCAGGGTGATGCCGCTGCCGAAGATGATCTCCGCCCAGCTGGGCACGGCCTGCGCCACCTGGGGCTGCGCGGTGACATACATGGCGAGCCCGACGCTGGAGGCGACGATCACGACGTTGCGGTGGTCGTGGAAGTCGACCTTGCCGAGGGTCTGGAAGCCGACGACCGCGACCGTGGCGAACATCGCGAGGGCGGCTCCGCCCAGCACCGGGTGCGGGATCCCCGCCACCACGGCGCCGGCCTTCGGGACCAGGCCGATCAGCATCATGATCAGGCCCGCGCTGGCGACGACCCAGCGGCTCTTCACCCGGGTCAGCCGGACGAGGCCGACGTTCTCGGCGAAGCAGGTGTAGGGGAAGGAGTTGAGCACGCCGCCGAGGCTGGTGGCCAGGCCGTCGGCGCGCAGGGCCCGGGCGATGTCCTCGCGGCCGACCCGCTTCTCGACGATCTCGCCGGTCGCGAACACGTCACCGGTGGTCTCCACCGCGGTGATCAGCATGACCACGATCATCGAGACGATGGCGGCGAAGGAGAACTGCGGCCAGCCGAAGTGGAACGGCGTGGTCACCCCGAGCCAGGCCGACTGCTCGACGGCGCCGAAGTGCGCGTCGCCGAAGGCCCAGGCCACCACGGTGCCCACGACCAGGCCGATCAGGACCGCCACGGTCGCCATGAACCCCTTGAAGACGCGCTGGATGACGACGATCAGCGCCAGGGTGCCGAGCGCGTAGGCAAGGTTGCGGCCGCTCGTCGGGTCCGACGTCGGACCGGCGCCGCCGGTGGCGTCGGCCGCGGCGACCGGGAGCAGCGCGAGGCCGATGATCGTGATCACCGAGCCGGTGACCACCGGCGGGAAGAACCGGATCAGCCGGCTGAAGAACGGCGCGATCAGGAAGGTCGCCAGTCCGGCCACGATCACCGCGCCGTAGATCACCAGCAGGCCGTCTGTGCCCCCGCCGGCGGCCATGCCGATCGCGATCATGGGCGAGACCGCGGTGAAGGTGACGCCCTGGAGCAGGGGCAGCCGCACGCCCACCTTCCAGAAGCCGACCGACTGGATGATCGAGGCGATGCCGCAGGTGAACAGGTCGGCGTTGATGAGGTGGATCAGCTGCTCGGTGCTCAGCCCGATGGCGTTTGCCAGCAGGATCGGGACGATGACCGCCCCGGCGTAGAACGCCAGCACGTGCTGGAAGCCGTACACGGCGAGCTTGCTCGCGGGCAGGATCTCGTCGACGGGGTGGACGGGGGTGCTCGGGTGTGTCTTCAGGCGTGTCTTCATCGGGAGGACTCCTCGGGGCGTCAGGGGCCACCAGTTGCCTGTGACCCACAGCACATGCTCCGCCGCTGCGGGCGTGGAGGGGCACCCGACGAACCTCCGAATCCACACCCTGTCGAGGTGGTCCGGTTTGTGCGATCTGCCAACAAGTCCGCGTCAACGGGACTTGAGCGCGAGGAAGACGTCGACCCGGTCCTCCAGCCGGGACAGGTCCCGGCCGGTCAGCTGCTGCACCCGCTCGATGCGGTAGCGGACCGTGTTGACGTGCAGGTGCAGCGCCTCGGCGGTGCGCGACCAGGAGCCGGAGCAGGCCAGGAAGGTGTCCAGGGTCGGCACGAGGTCGGCGCCGGTGCGCTCGTCATGCTCGAGGACCGGGCCGAGCACCCGGTGTGCATAGGTGCGGCGTACGTCGTCGGGCACGGCCGCGAGCAGCAGCACGTGCGAGGTCACCTCGTCGGAGCCCACGACCGACACGGGCGCGCGCCCGGCGTGGGCGACGCGGTGCGCGAAGCGGGCCTCCTCCAGGGCGCCGGCCAGGTTGTCGGTGGGGGCCTCGCCGCTCGCGCCGACCGAGAGTCGCCCGCGGCCGGTGCCGGGCGCCAGCCGACCGAAAGCCGCGTGCAGCCGGGCCGCCAGTCCCGCTGTGGCGGGCAGGATCCCGACCAGCCGGCCGTCGCGGTCCGGTGCCACGACCGGCGAGCCGACCGTCAGGGCGACGTCCTCGACCAGCGCCTGCCCCGTCTCCAGGGGGCCGTCGCCGACCAGCTCGGCGACGACCACGACCACGGGCTGCGTCGGGTCGAGGCCGGCCTGGCGGAGCCTTCCCGCGACGTCGGCGTGCGGTGCTCCGGCCTCGATGAGCCCCACCGTGTCGGCGGCGAGTGGCCGCACGGCGCGGAGTCCCTCGTCGCGGCGCGACCGGTCCAGCGCCGCGATCGCGCAGAGCTCCTGCACCGCCTCGACGTGGTCGCGGGGCCACTCGGCGTGGTCGCCGTCGGCGGCCAGCAGCCAGCCGGTGAGCCGGTTGCCCAGGCCGGAGCCGATGGGGAAGACGGTGTACGCCGTGCCCGCCGCGTCGACGCCCGCGGGCAGCCGGTCGGCGGTCAGGAACCGCCTGACGAGGAGGTCGACGGTCGGGTCGTCGAGCTCGTGGGGACCGGGCACGACGTGGCGGCCGGTGGTGGTGAGCACCCGGCAGTCGTGCCCCACCTCCGCGGAGACCCGGGCCGCCAGCTCGTCGAGGCTGCGCCCGTCGGCCAGCGCGGAGAGCAGCTGGCGCTGACGGGCCAGGCTGACCCTCGCCCCCGTCGCGGCGACGCCGCGCGCCGCGACGTACTCCGCGATGTCGGCGAAGGCGACCTCGGTCGGCACCTCGACCAGCGTCACCCCGTGCCGTCGGCACGCCTCGAGCAGGTCGTCGGGGACCGTCCCGAGCAGCGCGTCGCCCGCCAGCACCGTGGTGACGCCGCGCCCCGCGACCGACGCCACGAACGCCTCGCTGTCGTCGGCGCTCCGGCGCCAGACCAGCCCGGTCAGCACCAGCTCGCCCCCGGTGAGGTAGCGCCCCGGCTCGAGCAGGTCGGTGGTGACCACGCGGCCCACCGGCCGCTCCAGCGAGCCCGGCGCCTCGTGCAGCACGCGCAGCCCCAGCCGCGGCGCCTCGAGGAGCTCACGCAGCAGCATGGGCGGCCTCCTTCTGGAGGAAGGTACAACGCCGACCGGGACAGGAGCTGTCTGGAGCGACTCCAAAGAGTGTAGGGGCCTTGACGGCCGGTTGTGCTGCGGCTCACACTCGCTGCCATGCGGAAAAGAATTTCCGCAATACGAAAGCACTAGCGACCGGAGACACGCCGTGAAGATCCTCGTCGTCAACGTCAACACCACCGCCTCGATGACCGAGGGCATCGTCCGCTCCGCGCGGGCGGCCGCCCGGCCCGGCACGGAGATCGTCGGGCTCACCCCGCGGGTGGGCCCGGAGTCGTGCGAGGGCAACTTCGAGAGCTACTTCGCGGCGCTGGCCGTGATGAACGAGGTCGTCCAGTACGACGGCCAGTACGACGCCGTCGTGCAGGCCGGCTTCGGCGAGCACGGCCGCGAGGGGCTCCAGGAGCTGCTCGAGGTGCCGGTCGTCGACATCACCGAGGCGGCCGGCCATGTGGCGTCGCTGCTCGGTCACCGGTACTCCGTGGTCACCACCCTGGACCGCGCCGTGCCCCTCATCGAGGACCGGCTGCTGCTGGCCGGCCTCGACCGTCGCTGCGCCTCCGTGCGCTCCAGCGGGCTGTCCGTCCTCGAGCTCGAGGACGACCCCGACCGCGCCGTCAAGGCGATCGTCGACGAGGCCGAGCGCGCCGTGACCGAAGACCACGCCGAGGTGGTCGTGCTCGGGTGCGGCGGGATGGCCGGTCTCGACGAGGCCGTACGCCGCGCCACCGGCGTACCGGTCGTCGACGGCGTCGCCGCCGCGGTCACCCTCGCCGAGAGCCTCGTCGGCCTGGGCCTGTCCACCAGCAAGGTCCGCACCTACGCGCCACCGCGCCCCAAGCGGATCACCGGCTGGCCGCTCTGACCCCCTCCCCTTCACTCACCCTGGAGAACCCCCGATGAACCACCAACCGATCGACCAGCTGGCGCTCTCATCGCAGGACCCCGATGGCCGGCTCTACAACGACGACCTGAAGCCCGCGCAGCCGCACGAGCGGCAGTGGAACACCTTCAGCCTCTTCTCGCTGTGGATGAACGACGCCCACAACGCCGGCAACTACAGCTTCGCCGCCGGACTCTTCCTGCTCGGCCTCAGCCCGATCCAGGTCACGCTCGGCATCCTCGGCGGCGCGCTGATCATCTTCGGCGGCTGCTGCATGTCCGGCTTCATGGGGCACGACACCGGGACGCCGTACCCCGTCGTGAGCCGGCTGGCCTGGGGCATCTGGGGGGCCAACTTCCCCGCCCTGGTGCGCGGCACGGTCGCGATCGCCTGGTACGGCATCCAGACCTTCCTGGCCTCGATCGCCCTGAAGGTGCTGCTCCTTCGCTTCATCCCCAGCACCGAGTCGCTCGCCGACCAGTCGTTCCTCGGCATGGACCTGCTCGGCTGGCTCGCGTTCCTGCTGCTCTGGGCGGTGCAGATGGCCGTCGTCGCCAAGGGCATGGAGGCGGTCCGCCACTTCCAGGGCTGGGCCGGACCGGGCATCTGGGCGGTCATGATCGTGCTCGCGGTGTGGATGCTGTGGCAGGCGGGCTGGAGCATCTCGTGGACCGAGGGCGGTGGCGGCGACAGGCTGAGCACCGGCGAGAGCTGGTACCAGACGTTCGCGGCCGTCGGCCTCACTGTCGGCGTGCTCGCCACCCTGATGCTCAACTTCTCCGACTTCGCCCGCTACTCGCCGTCGCGCGGTGCCGTGGTCAGGGGCAACGCGTGGGGCCTGCCGTTCAACTGGACCGCCTTCGCGCTCACCTCGGTGATCGTCTCGGCTGCCTCGGTCAAGGTGTACGGCGAGGCCGTGCTCGACCCGGCCGTCCTCCTGGAGAAGTTCGAGAACGACTTCGTGGTCCTCGTCGGCACCGGGGTCTTCGTGCTCGCGACCATCGGCGTGAACATCGTCGCCAACTTCGTCTCCGCGGCCTACGACATCTCCAACGTCAACCCCAAGCGGATCAGCTTCAAGAAGGGCGGCATCATCACGTCCTTCGCGGCGCTGCTCTCCATGCCGTGGAACCTCTACAACAGCCCCGAGATCATCGCGTACTTCCTCGGCGGCCTCGGTGCGCTCCTCGGTCCCTTCTTCGGGATCATGGCCGTGGACTACTTCCTGTTCCGCAAGGGCCGGTTCAGCCTGCCCGATCTCTACGACCCGACCCCGCGCTCGGCGTACTACTACAAGAACGGCGTGAACCCGCAGGCGGTGATCGCCTTCCTGCCGTCGGCCGTGATCGCGCTGACGCTGGCCCTGGTGCCGGTCTTCAAGGACGTCGCGCCGTTCGGCTGGTTCATCGGCGCCGCCCTGGGTGCGGTGGCCTACGCGTTCGTGACCCGGGGCCAGGCGCCCGCGACCCCGGCTGCCCTGGCCGGCGTGTCTCGGCCGGAGGTCGAGCCGCTGCTCGACTGAGTGTCCCGGCGTGGTCCGGCCCTTGACGAGGCCGGACCACGCCATTACCGTACTTCCAAGATCCAGAAGAGAAATTCCGCAATACGAAATCCTGAGGGAGGCCCCGATGAGCCACTCGCTCCGCCACGAGGTCAACTGCTCGATCCTGTTCACGGAGCTGCCGCTCCTGGAGCGCCCGACTGCGGTGAAGGCGGCCGGCTTCGACGCCATCGAGTTCTGGTGGCCGTTCGCCGAGGCGGTGCCCGGCGACCGCGACGTCGACGCGTTCGTCACCGCGGTCCAGGACGCCGGCGTCCAGCTCGTCGGCCTCAACTTCTTCGCCGGCGACATGCCGGCCGGCGACCGCGGCGCGGTCTCCTGGCCGGCCCGCGCGGCGGAGTTCCGAGACAACGTCGACGTCACCGTCGGCATCGGCGAGCAGCTGGGCTGCCGGGCCTTCAACGCCCTCTACGGCAACCGCGTCGACGACGCCACCCCCGAGCAGCAGGACGAGCTGGCAGTCGAGAGCCTGACGACCGCGGCGCGCGCCGCGGCCCGCATCGGCGGCACCGTGCTGCTCGAGCCGGTCAGCGGCGCCCCGCGCTACCCGCTGCTCACCGCCGCCGACGCCCTGGCGGTCATCGACCGGGTCCAGTTCGAGTCCGGCGTCGACAACCTCGGCCTGCTGGCCGATCTCTACCACCTCGCCGTCAACGGCGACGACGTCGACAAGGTGATCGCCGACCACGCCGGCCGGATCGCCCACGTGCAGATCGCCGACCACCCCGGCCGCAACGAGCCCGGCACCGGCGAGCTGCCGCTCGAGCGGCAGCTCGCCGACCTCGAGGCCCGCGGGTACGCCGGGTGGGTCGGCCTCGAGTACAAGCCCACCGGCGCCTCCGCCGACAGCTTCGACTGGCTGCCCCGCGAGCGCCGCTCCGCCTGATCCCACGACCACCTCCGAAAGGACCCCCCAATGACCGACATCGCCTTCATCGGACTGGGCATCATGGGCAGCCCGATGGCCGTCCACCTGGCCAACGCCGGCCACGCCGTCGCCGGCTACAACCGCACCCCGGACAAGACCGGCCCCCTCGTCGAGGCCGGCGGCCGCGCGGCGGACTCGGTCGCCGACGCCGTCAAGGATGCCGACGTCGTCTGCGTGATGGTCCCCGACTCCCCGGACGTCGTCGACGTGCTCACCGGCGAGGACGGCGTGTTCGCCCACGCCCAGCCCGGTGCCCTGGTCATCGACTTCTCCAGCATCCGCCCCGACGTGACCGCCGATCTGGCCAGCCAGGCGCGCGACAAGGGCTTCCGCTACCTCGACGCCCCGGTCTCCGGCGGCGAGGCGGGCGCGAAGAACGCCGCGCTGTCGATCATGGTCGGCGGCGAGGGCGACGACTTCCAGGCGGCCAGGCCCGTCTTCGACGCGGTCGGCAAGACCGTCGTCCACGTCGGCCCGAGCGGCTCGGGGCAGACCGTCAAGGCGGCCAACCAGCTCATCGTCGCCGCCAACATCCAGGCCCTCGCCGAGGCCGTCGTCTTCCTCGAGGCGTACGGCGTGGACACCAAGGCCGCGCTCGAGGTGCTCGGTGGTGGCCTGGCCGGCTCCAAGGTGCTGGACCAGAAGAAGGAGAACATGCTGGCCCGCTCCTTCGAGCCCGGCTTCCGCATCGAGCTGCACCACAAGGACCTGGGCATCGTGACCGCCGCCGCCCGCGAGGCCGGCGTCGTGATCCCGCTCGGCTCGCTGGTCGCCCAGCTGATGGCGTCCGCCCAGGCGGTCGGCGACGGCGGGCTTGACCACTCCGGCCTGCTCCGCGGCGTGGAGCGCCTCAGCGGCCGCCCCTCGACATCCGACAAGGAGAACTGACATGGCACGCATGCGCGCGGTCGACGCCGCCGTCCTGATCCTGGAGAAGGAGGGTGCCACGCAGCTGTTCGGGCTGCCCGGCGCCGCGATCAACCCCTTCTACAGCGCGGTGAAGAAGCACGGCGGCCTCAAGCATGTGCTCGCGCGGCACGTCGAGGCCGCCTCCCACATGGCCGAGGGCTACACCCGGGCGAAGGCCGGCAACATCGGCGTCTGCGTCGGCACCTCGGGACCGGCCGGCACCGACATGATCACCGGGCTCTACTCGGCGTCCGCCGACTCGATCCCGATCCTGTGCATCACCGGCCAGGCGCCCACGGCCAAGCTGCACAAGGAGGACTTCCAGGCGATCAACATCGCCGACATCGCCAAGCCCGTCTCGAAGTGGGCGGTCACGGTGATGGAGGCGGCCCAGGTCCCGGGCACCTTCCAGAGGGCCTTCCAGCTGATGCGCGAGGGCCGGCCGGGTCCGGTCCTGGTCGACCTGCCGCTGGACGTCCAGCTCGCGGAGATCGACTTCGACATCGACACCTACGAGCCGCTGCCGGTCTCGCGGCCGGCCGCCACCCGGGCGCAGGCCGAGAAGGCGCTGGCCATGCTGAACGACGCCGAGCGCCCGCTGATCGTCGCCGGCGGCGGCGTCATCAACGCCGACGCCGCCGACCTGCTGGTCGAGCTGGCCGAGGTCACCGGCGTGCCGGTCGTGCCGACGCTGATGGGCTGGGGCACGATCCCCGACGACCACCCGCTGATGGCGGGCATGGTCGGCCTGCAGACCTCGCACCGCTACGGCAACGCGACGATGCTCGCCTCGGACCTCGTCCTGGGCATCGGCAACCGGTGGGCCAACCGGCACACCGGCTCGGTGGCGACCTACACCGAGGGCCGCACGTTCGTGCACGTCGACATCGACCCCACCCAGATCGGCCGGGTCTTGGCGGCGGACTACTCCATCCCGTCCGACGCGAAGGCGGCGCTCGAGATGTTCCTCCAGGTCGCCAGGGAGTGGGCCGCCGAGGGCCGACTGGCCGACCGCGCGGCGTGGGCCGAGGAGTGCCGCCAGCGCAAGCGGACGATGCAGCGGAAGACCAGCTTCGAGAACGTGCCGATCAAGCCGCAGCGCGTCTACCAGGAGATGAACAAGGCCTTCGGCCCGGACACCCGCTACGTCACGACCATCGGGCTGTCACAGATCCAGGCCGCGCAGCTGCTCCACGTCTACAAGCCGCGGCACTGGATCAACGCCGGCCAGGCCGGTCCGCTGGGCTGGACCCTGCCCGCCGCGATCGGCGTGGCCACCGCCGACCCCGAGGGCCAGGTCGTCGCACTGTCGGGCGACTACGACTTCCAGTTCCTCATCGAGGAGCTGGCGGTGGGCGCCCAGTTCAACATCCCCTACATCCACGTCGTCGTGAACAACTCCTACCTGGGCCTGATCCGCCAGGCTCAGCGCGGCTTCGACATGGACTACTGCGTCCAGCTGTCCTTCGACAACGTCAACAGCCCCGAGCTGGGCAACTACGGCGTGGACCACGTCAAGGTCGCCGAGGGCCTGGGCTGCAAGGCGATCCGGGTCACCGATCCGCAGGATCTCCAGTCCGCGTTCGAGAAGGCCAAGGCCCTGACCGCCGAATACCGCGTGCCGGTGGTCGTCGAGGTGATCATGGAGCGCGTCACCAACGTCTCCATGGGGGTCGAGATCGACGGCGTCGTGGAGTTCGAGGAGCTCGCCGAGCGCGGCGAGGACGCCCCGACCGCCATCGCCATGCTCGACTGAGCGAGACGCCGTGCCACGCGTGCTGATCGCCTCCGACAAGTTCAAGGGGTCGCTCACCGCCGCCGCCGTCGCGGCGGCGGTGGGTGCCGGCGTACGACGCGCCCGCCCCGACGCTGTCGTGGACTCGGTCCCCGTCGCCGACGGGGGCGACGGCACGCTGGCCGCCGCGCTGGCCGCGGGCTTCGAGCCGGTCCCGGTGACCGCCAGCGGGCCCACGGGCGAGCCGGTCCCCAGCGGCTATGCCCGGCGCGGCGACGTCGCCGTGGTCGAGCTCGCCGACGTGTCGGGGCTGGTCCGCCTGCCCGACGGGCCGGCGCCGATGACCGCGTCGAGCCGGGGCGCGGGCGAGCTCGTCGCCGCCGCCGTCGAGGCCGGGTGCCGGACCATCGTGCTCGGCATCGGCGGCAGCGCGAGCACCGACGGCGGGGCCGGTCTGCTGCGCGGGCTCGGCGCACGCCTCCTGAGCGCGGAAGGCCGCGAGCTGCCCGAGGGCGGCGGGGCACTGGCCGAGGTGGCGACGCTCGACCTGGCCGTCCTGCGCGACAGGATGGCAGGCGTCGACGTGGTCGTGGCCTGCGACGTGGACAACCCGCTCACGGGCGAGCACGGCGCCGCCGCGGTCTACGGGCCGCAGAAGGGCGCCGGCGCCGGACAGGTCGTCGACCTGGACGATGCGCTGACCCACTGGGCCGACGTCGTCGCCACCACCACCGGCCGCGACCTGCGCGACGTGCCCGGCGCCGGCGCTGCCGGCGGTGTGGGCTTCGCGGCGATGGCGGTGCTCGGAGCGCGGCTGCGCCCGGGCATCGAGCTGGTCCTCGAGCTCGTCGGCTTCGCCGACCGCCTCGCCGGAGCCGACCTCGTCGTCACCGGCGAGGGCGCCCTGGATGCGCAGACCCTGCACGGCAAGGCCCCTGCCGGCGTCGCGTCCGCCGCCCGCGCGGCCGGCGTCCCGGTGGTCGCCGTCTGCGGGGTCAACCGCCTCGACACCGAGCGCCTGCGTGCGGCCGGCATCGCCACGGCGTACGCCCTCACGGACCTGGAGCCCGACGTACGCCGCTGCCTCACGCACGGCGCCCCCCTGCTCGAAGAGCTGGGCGTGCGGATCGCGGCCGACCACCTGCCGGTCGCATGAGGCGGGCCGCGCGATGAGGCTGCTGCGCGTCGGTCCGCCGGGCCGGGAGCGGCCCGCCGCCCTGGACGCCGACGGGATCCTCCGCGACCTGTCGGGGGTGGTCCCCGAGATCGACGGCGCCCTGCTCGCCGACCCCGTCCGGATGGCCGGCCTGCGGCAGCTGGTGCTGCCAGGACTGCCGGCCGTGCGTGGCAACGTACGAATCGGCCCGCCGGTCGCGCGTCCCGGCAAGGTCGTCGGCATCGGGCTGAACTACAAGGACCACGCCGCCGAGGCCGGCCTGGCGATCCCCGACGAGCCCGTGGTGTTCCTCAAGCCGTCGACCACCGTGAGCGGGCCCTACGACCCCGTCGAGCTGCCACCCGGCAGCACCAGCAGCGACCACGAGGTGGAGCTCGGCGTCGTGCTCGGCCGGCGACTGAAGGGCTGCACCGACCCGGCGGCCGCGCTCGACGCGGTCGGGGGCTACCTCACCGCCGACGACCTGACCGAGCGCGCGCAGCTCGCCAAGGGCCCGACGTGGGCGAAGGGCAAGTGCGCCGACACGTTCACCCCGATCGGGCCGTGGCTGGTCACCGCGGACGAGGTCGGCGACCCGCAGGCGCTGTCGCTGGAGCTGTCGGTCAACGGCTGCGTGCGGCAGTCGGGCTCCACGTCCCTGATGGCCTACGGCGTGGGGGAGCTGCTCGCGTTCGTCAGCTGCCTGATGACCCTCGAGCCGGGCGACCTGGTGCTGACCGGGACGCCCGGGGGAGTGGCCGCCGGGCGGCCCGACCCGAAGCCCTTCCTCCGCGAGGGGGACGTCGTCGAGGCCGAGGTCAGCGGCCTGGGACGGCAGCGGACGCCGGTCCTCACGAGTCAGGGGCGCGGACCCGTTGACGAAGCGGTGTGACCCGCGTAACTTTTCCTCCCAGTAGAAATGAGTTTCCGCAACGCGGAACCTACGAATGGAGTCCCGCGCATGAGCCACGACGTCGAGACGGGTGACCACGGCATGACCGTCACTCCGAGCAGTCGCCTCTGGAACGAGGACCTGGCGCCCACCACGGAGCGCACCTGGGGGACCTACAGCCTCTTCGCTATGTGGATGTCCGACGTGCACAGCATCGGCGGCTACGCCTTCGCCGCGGGCCTGTTCTTCCTGGGCCTGGTGGGCTGGCAGGTCTTCATCGCCCTGGTGCTGGGCATCACGGTCGTCTTCTTCCTGATGAACCTCACCGGCTTCGCCGGCCAGAAGACCGGCGTGCCGTTCCCGGTGATCGCCCGCATCTCCTTCGGTGTCTACGGGGCCAACCTGGCCGCCCTGATCCGGGCGATGATCGCCATCGCGTGGTATGGCATCCAGACCTGGCTCGCCTCGCAGGCGGTCGTGGTGCTGGCGATCTCGGCCCGGCCGTCGCTCGCGCAGCACACCGACGGCGGCTTCGCCGGCCTCTCGCCCCTCGGCTGGGTGGCGTTCGCGGTGCTCTGGGTCCTCCAGCTGCTGGTGATCCGGCGCGGCATGGAGACCGTGCGCCGCTTCCAGGACTGGGCCGGACCGGCCATCTGGCTCGTCATGTTCGTGCTGGCGGGGTGGATCCTCATCGAGGCGGGCTCCGACTTCTCGCTCGACCTGGGTGCCGACACCAAGAGCGGTGGCGCGGCCGTCCACGCGTTCCTGGCCGCCATGGCGCTGACGATCACCTACTTCTCGACGCTGCTGCTCAACTTCTGCGACTTCTCCCGCTTTGCCCCCGACCGCCGCACCGTCGTCCGCGGCAACTTCTGGGGCCTGCCGGTCAACTTCCTGGCGTTCGCGGTCGTCACCGTCGTCTGCACGGCCGGCTCGATCTCGGTCTTCGGCGAGGCGATCACCGACCCGGTGGCCATCGTCGAGCGGATCGACAACGTGTGGGTGACCGTGATCGGTGCCGTCACCTTCGTGATCGCCACCATCGGCATCAACGTGGTCGCCAACTTCGTCTCCGCCTCCTACGACCTGGCCAACGTCGCACCGAAGTGGATCGACTTCCGCCGTGGCGGCCTGATCAGCGCCGTGGTCGCCGCGCTGATCACCCCCTGGCATCTCTACAGCAGCCCGGTGGCGATCAACTACTTCCTCGGTGGGCTCGGCGCCCTGCTCGGCCCGCTGTTCGGCGTGATCTTCGTCGACTACTTCCTGGTCCGCCGCCAGCACGTCGTCGTCGAGGAGCTCTACCTCGCCGACGCCCGCAGCCGCTACTACTACAGCAACGGCTGGAACCCGAAGGCGCTCATCGCCGGCACCCCGGCCGCGGTCGTCGCGCTGGTGGTGGCGCTCTACAAGCCGCTGGCAGACTGGGCTCCGTTCTCGTGGTTCGTCGGAGTGGCGATCGCCGGCGCGCTCTACTACGCCATCGCCCGGCGCGGTGTCCGCACCGTGGTGATGCCCGGCGAGGGCGAGACGGTGCCGACCGCGAGCGGACAGGAAGGAGCCCACGGATGAGCGACGAGCTCGACCTGGTGATCCGCGCCCGCCGGGTGGTGAGCACCGGCGGAGAGGTCGACCGCACGATCGGCGTACGGGACGGCTCCATCGCGGTCATCGAGCCCTACGACTCCGACCTCACCGCCCGCCAGGTGGTCGAGCTGGCCGACGACGAGGTGCTCATGCCGGGCATCGTGGACTCTCACGTGCACGTCAACGACCCGGGCCGCACCGAGTGGGAGGGCTTCGCCACCGCCACCAGGGCAGCGGCCGCCGGCGGCGTCACCACGATCGTCGACATGCCGCTCAACAGCATCCCGCCCACCTGCGACGTCGAGGCCCTCGAGCTCAAGCGCAAGACCGCCGCCGACCAGGCATACGTCGATGTCGGCTTCTGGGGCGGCGCGATCCCCGGCAACGTGCCGCAGCTGCGGCCGCTCTTCGACAGCGGCGTGTTCGGCTTCAAGTGCTTCCTGCTGCACTCCGGCGTCGACGAGTTCCCCCACCTCGACCCCGAGCAGCTCGAGGAGGCGATGCGGGCCATCCGGGAGTTCGACGGGCTGCTGATCGTGCACGCCGAGGACACCCACGCGATCGAGCGCGCGCCCACCGCGCACGGCGACATCTACACCGACTTCCTGCACTCGCGGCCGCGGGGAGCGGAGAACCTCGCCGTCGCACAGGTCATCGAGCTCGCCCGGTGGACCGGGTGCCGGGTCCACGTCCTGCACGTGTCGAGCTCCGACGCGCTGCCGATGATCGCCAGCGCCCGCCGCGACGGCGTACGCATCACCGCGGAGACCTGCCCGCACTACCTCACGTTCACCGCCGAGGAGATCCCGGACGGTGCCACGCAGTACAAGTGCTGTCCGCCCATCCGCGAGAGCGGCAACCGCGAGCTGCTGTGGGAGGGCCTGCGCGAGGGCGTGATCGACATCGTCGTCTCAGACCACTCGCCGTCCACGATCGACCTCAAATGCCTGGACATCGGTGACTTCGGGGTGGCCTGGGGCGGCATCTCCTCGCTCCAGCTCGGCCTGTCGGCCGTGTGGACCGGCGCCCGCGCGCGCGGCTTCACCCTCATCGACGTGGCCCGCTGGATGTGCCAGGGACCCGCCGCCCAGACCGACATGTTGCGCAAGGGGCGCATCGACCTCGGCTATGACGCCGACTTCTGCGTCTTCGCCCCGGACGACGCCTTCGTGGTCGACAAGGACAAGCTGCGCCACAAGAACCCGCTCACCCCCTACCACGGCCGTCCGCTCGCCGGCGTGGTCCGCAGCACCTGGCTGCGCGGGGAGCGCATCGACGTCGACGCCGGCTTCCAGGCCCCGCCGCGAGGCCGGCTGCTCAGAAGAGGAGAGTCATGACCGTCCCGCCCCGCTACTACGCGCCGACTGGTGGGCACCCCGACCAGACGGAGCTCACTACCGACCGGGCGGTCTTCACCGAGGCGTACGCCGTGCTGCCGCGAGGCACGATGCGTGACATCGTCACCAGCGCACTGCCGTTCTGGGACCAGACCCGGCTGTGGGTCATCGCCCGGCCGCTGTCCGGCTTCGCCGAGACCTTCTCGCAGTACATCGTCGAGGTGCAGCCGGGAGGTGGCAGCGAGCGACCCGAGCTCGACGCGGGAGCGGAGGGCGTGCTGTTCGTGGTGGGGGGCGGGGTCACGGTGACGATCGCCGGACAGGCCCACGAGATGGGCCCGGGCGGCTATGCCTTCCTGCCCCCGGGGTGCGACTGGACGCTGCGCAACACCACCGCCGAGGTGGCCGTCTTCCACTGGATCCGCAAGGCCTATGAGCGGGTCGACGGCATCGACGTGCCGGAGCCGTTCGTCACCAACGAGACCGAGTTGGTCGGCCAGGAGATGCCCGGCACCAAGGGCGCCTGGACGACGCAGCGCTTCGTCGACCCGCTCGACGTACGCCACGACATGCACGTCAACATCGTCAGCTTCGAGCCCGGCGGCGCGATCCCGTTCCCCGAGACCCACGTGATGGAGCACGGCCTCTACGTCCTGGAGGGCAAGGCCGTCTACCTCCTCAACAAGGACTGGGTCGAGGTGCAGGAGGGCGACTTCATGTGGCTGCGGGCCTTCTGCCCGCAGGCCTGCTACGCCGGCGGTCCGGGCCGGTTCCGCTACCTGCTCTACAAGGACGTCAACCGGCACGCGACGCTGTCGCGGCAGTTCGGGTGAGGACGCCGCTGGGTCCCGTGGCGGTGGTCACGGGCGCCGGGTCGGGCCTGGGCCGGGCCATCGCCGGGGCTTTGCTCGACGACGGGTTCCGCGTGGCGCTCCTCGGCCGGCGGCGCGCACCGCTGGAGGAGACCGCGAGCTCCGGCGCGCCCGACACGACCCAGGTGCTGCCGACCGACGTCACCGACGAGGCCGCGGTGGCCGACGCCTTCGACGCCACGACGGCCGCCTGGGGCCGGGTCGACGTGCTGGTCAACAACGCCGGCACCTTCGGCCCCGCCGGCGAGCCGGACGAGATCGAGCCCGACGACTTCCGCGAGGTGATCGGCGTCAACCTGGTCGCGGCCTTCCTCTGCGCCCGCGAGGCGTTCGCGGTGATGAAGCGACAGGACCCCCGCGGCGGCCGCATCATCAACAACGGCTCGATCTCCGCCCAGGTGCCCCGACCCGGGTCCGTCGCCTACACCGCAGCCAAGCACGGGATGACCGGGCTCACCCGCTCCCTCGCTCTCGACGGCCGCCGCCACGACATCGCGGTCGGCCAGATCGACATCGGCAACGCCGCCACCGAGATGACCGCCGGCTTCGCCGTCGGAGCCCGTCAGGCCGACGGCTCGGTGCACCCGGAGCCGACCTTCGACCCACGGCACGTCGCCGACGCCGTCGTCCGCATCGCCCGGCTCCCGCTCGACGTGAGCGTCCCGTCGTTGACCGTCACCGCGACCGGCATGCCGTTCCTGGGCCGGGGCTGACTCCGCAGCCGGCGTCACGTCGGGGTCTAGGTGCTCTCTCGCCGCACGAGAGCGGGCGGGAAGATCATCCGCACGGGGCTGCCGCTGTGCCCGTCCTCGATCTGCTCGATGAGCAGCCGGGTCGCCTGCCCGGCCATCTCGGAGATCGGCTGGCGGATCGTCGTCAGAGGGGGGTCGGTGCGCTCGGACACGCCGAAGTCGTCGTACCCGATCACCGCTACGTCGTCGGGCACGCGCCGCCCTGCCGAGGCCAGCGCCTTCAGCGCTCCGGCGGCCATCAGGTCGGACGCGACGACCATCCCGTCCAGGTCGGGGTGCCGCCGGAGCAGCTCGGCCGCGGCTTCCGTGCCCCCGGGCTCGGTGAAGTCGCCGTGCTCGACCGCGTCGACAGGCAGGCCGGCGGCCTGCATCGCGGCGTGCCAGCCCGCCATCCGGTCCACGCCTGCGGTCATGTCCTGCGGACCGGCGAGGTGCACGATGCGGCGACAGCCACGGTCGATGAGCACCTGGGTCGCCTGGCGGCCGCCCTCGACGTTGTCGGTGTCGACGTAGGCCACCTTGTCCGCGCTCGTCCACGGCCGTCCGACGAAGGCGCACGGCAGGGCGAGCGCGGCAAGGTGGTCGGCGAGGCTGTCGCTGCGGTGGTGGGAGACCACGAGGGCGCCGTCGACGTGCCGGTTGCGCAGGTAGCGCAGCATCCGCTGCTCCTCCTCGCCCGGCCGGGCGAACAGCAGCACGAGCTGCAGGTCGCGCTCGGCCAGCACCCGGGAGACGCCGTGCAGCGTGCGGGCGAAGAACGGGTCGGAGAACACCCGCTCGTCCGGCTCGGGCACGACCAGCGCGACCGAGTCGGTACGCCGCGTCACCAGGCTGCGGGCGGCCGGGTTGGGGGTGTAGCCCAGCGTGCGCACAGCGGCGTCGACCGCCGCCTGGGCGCCCGGGCTGACCCGGTTGCCGCCGTTGATGGCACGTGACGCGGTGGCTCGGGACACGCCCGCGAGCCGGGCGACCTCGTCGAGGGTCGGCGAGCTGCCGGGTCCCGGCCCGGCACCTGGGGACGTCACCCGAGCCACGCTATCGACACTCCCCGGCTCAGGGCCCGACCGGGCCGAGACGACCGGTGCTGGCCACGTCGGCGAGGAAGAGGGCGCTCGTCTTCGGGGTGCGCGCCTGCGTCTCGTAGTCGACGTGCACGAGGCCGAAGCGCTTGGAGTAGCCGTAGGCCCACTCGAAGTTGTCCATCAGCGACCACGCGAAGTAGCCGCGCATGTCCACGCCGGCCTCCATCGCGGCGTGCGCCGCCCGGAGGTGGCCGTCGTAGTAGTCCACCCGGTCGGGGTCGTGCACCCGTCCGTCGTCGCCGACCGTGTCGTCGTAGGCCGCGCCGTTCTCCGTGATGTACATCGGCGGGACGCCGTAGTCGGTGTGCAGCCGGACGAGGAGCCGGGTCAGCGCCTCGGGCTGGACCTCCCAGTCCATGGCGGTGACCGGGAGGCCACGCCGCGGCATGGTGACGTCCTCGCACCCGACGAAGGGGGTCCGGACCGGCCGTGGTGCGTGCTCGATCGCACTGCCCAGCACGTCGTCGTGCGGGTGCCCGGAGACCGCGTCGGGGTGGTAGTAGTTCACGCCCAGGACGTCCAGCGGGGTGCTGATCAGGTCCAGGTCGCCGTCCTGCACGACCTCCTGCCATGGCCGGCCCCGCCACGTGAGGTGCCCGGTGTCGGCGAGCAGGTCGTCGGCGTAGTGGCCCCTGAAGATGGGCTCGAGGAAGACCCGGTTGAACAGCCCGTCGATGCGCCGGGCCGCGTCGCGGTCCCGCTCGTCGTCGGGGTCGATCGGGTCGACCACCGTGAAGTTGAGCGTGATGCCGAGGTCGGCGGTCGTGCCCCGGCGGCGCAGCTCGTCGACCACCAGGCCGTGGCCCAGCATCAGGTGGTGAGCGGCCACCAGGCCGGCAACGCCTTCCTGCCGCCCGGGCGCGTGCTGGCCGCCCGTGTAGCCGAGGAAGGCCGAGCACCACGGCTCGTTCATCGTCGTCCAGAACGGCACGCGGTCCCCGAGCTCGTCGTGCAGCGACAGCGCGTAGTCGGCGAACCGGTAGGCGGTGTCGCGGCTGGTCCAGCCGCCCGCGTCCTCGAGCACCTGGGGCAGGTCCCAGTGGTAGAGCGTCAGCCAGGGCGTGATCTCGTGCGCCAGCAGCTCGTCGACCAGGCGCTTGTAGAAGTCGATGCCCTTCGGGTTCAGCGAGCCGGCGTCGGGCCGGACCCGTGGCCAGGCCACGGAGAACCGGTAGGCGTTGAGGTGCAGCGACTTCATCAGCGCGACGTCCTCGGGCATCCGGTGGTAGTGGTCGCACGCGACGTCGCCGGTGTCGCCGTTGACGACGGCGCCCGGCACGCGGGAGAAGGTGTCCCAGATCGACGGCGTACGCCCGTCCTCGTCGGTCGCCCCCTCTATCTGGTACGCCGCGGTGGAGGCGCCCCACAGGAAGCCGGACGGGAACGTGTGGTCCTCGGACGGCGAGGAGGTCGGGGCGGTGGTGGTGACGGGGGAGGTCATCCCTTGACAGCTCCTTGCATGATGCCGGCGACCAGCTGTCGGCCGGCGAGGACGAACAGAAGCAGCAGCGGGATGGTGGCCATCCCGGTGCCCGCGAGGACGAGCGCGTAGTCGGTGGTCTGGCCCTGTCCGGTGAGTGCCAGCCGGTCCAGCGCGATCTGCAGGGTCTCGGTCTTCTGCAGCGCGACGAGCGGCCACATGTAGTCGGTCCAGACCTGCATGAAGGTGAAGAGGAACAGGATCGCCATCGCCGGCCGCGCCGCCGGGACGGCGACGGTCCAGAAGGTTCGCAGCATGGTGCAGCCGTCCATGCGCGCGGCCTCGATCAGCTCGTCGGGTACGGCGTCGGTGAGGAACTGTCGCATGAAGAACACGCCGAACGCGGTGACCAGGCTCGGCAGCGCGACGGCTGTGAGCGTGTCGAGCAGGTTGTAGTCGCGCATCAGGATGAACAGCGGCACGATCGCCAGCTGCGTCGGCACCGCCATGGTCATCACCACGAAGCCCATCAGCGCGTCGCTGCCGCGGAACCGCAGCTTGGCGAAGGAGTAGCCGGCCAGCGTGGAGAAGAACACCACCGACACCGCGCACGCGGTCGACACCAGCAGGCTGTTGAGCAGCGCCTGCCAGAAGTCGACGGTGTCGAGGACCTGGCGGGCGTTCTCGAGGAAGTGGCCGCCGGGGACGATCGGCGGCGGGAAGTCGTCGGCACGCTCCTTGGTCTGCGACCCGATCACGAACGACCAGTAGAGGGGCAGCGCGGAGCCGATGACGAAGGCGGCGAGCAGCCCGTAGACGAGGAACCCCGGCCGGCGGTTCATCGGCTGCTCCTGAGGGTGGCGTAGCGGGTGACCAGGTAGTTGAGCACCGCGATCGCGACGATGACGAGGAACAGCACCCAGGCCGCCGCGGACGCACGCCCGTAGAACTGGTCCTCGATGCCCTTGACGTAGATGTAGAGCGTCGAGGTCATGTACTGGTGGTCGGGCCCGCCCTCGCGGTTCGGTGTGTCGTCGAACAGGCGTGGCTCGGTGAAGATCTGCAGCCCGCCGATGGTGCTGGTGATGATGACGAAGATCATCGTGGGCCGGATCATCGGCAGCGTCACCGAGAGGAACTGCCGAACCCGGCCGGCGCCGTCGATCGCTGCCGCCTCGTAGAGGTCCCGCGGCACCGCCTGCATCGCGGCCAGGAAGATCAGCGCGTTGTAGCCGGTCCAGCGCCAGTTGACCATGCCGGAGATCGCGAAGTGGCTCCACCACCGGTCGACGTGCCAGCGGATCGGCTCGAGCCCGAGCTCCTTCAGGAACCCGTTGACGACGCCGTACTGGTCGGCGAACAGGCTGCCGAAGATCAGCGCGACGGCGGTCGGCGCGACGACGAACGGCAGCAGCACGCTCATCCGCCAGAACGCCCGGCCGCGCACGTGGTTGTCGAGCAGCGCCGCGATCGTGACCGCGAGGATCACCTGCGGCACGGACGACATCAGGAAGATGGAGAACGTGTTGACCAGGGACTTCTGGAAGACCGGGTCGGTCAGCACGAACTGGTAGTTGTCGAGCCCGACGAACTCGCCACGCACGTAGTAGGCGCGGTTCCAGTCGAACAGCGACAGGTAGCCGGTGTAGAGCAGGGGATAGAGGCCCACCAGTGCGAAGAGCACGAAGAAGGGCGAGACGTAGAGGTACGGCGAGAGCTTCAGGTCCCACCTGGAGCGGCGCTGTCGTCGTACGAGCCGGGCGCGCTCGCGCCCCTCGTCCGTACGACGGGGCGCGGGCGCGCCGCCCGCCGGGGACTCCGCGGTGGCGGTGTCCCCGGCGGTGCGGTGCTGGGTGCTCATGGGTGGAGTCGGATCCCTTGTCGCGGTGGTGGTGGGTGCGGTGTCACTCGGCGTCGGTCACTGGAGCGACTCGACCTCGGACACGAACGTCTCCCACGACTTGTCGGGATCGGTGCCCTGGTCCACCCGGTTGATGGCGTCCTGGAACTTCCCGAGGATGTCGGAGTAGAGCGGGCCGTGGTAGGGCTGCACCTCGATCGCGGCCGCCCGGTTGGAGAAGATCTCGCCGGCCGGCGCGTTGTTGAAGTACGGGTCCTTGGTCTTCAGCAGCTGGGGGTCCTCCAGCGCCTCCACCTGCGAGGGGAAGTTGCCCAGCGACTCGAAGATCTTGAGCTGCTGCTCCGGCGCGGTGATCCAGGTGATGAACTCCAGCGCCTCCGCGTGGTGCGGCGACGACTTCGGGATCGCGAGGTAGGAGCCGCCCCAGTTGCCCCCGCCCCCGGGGAAGACGTCGGCGATGTCCCAGACGACGCCCTTGGGCGCCGGCTCACCGGTGTTGGCCTTGATGTTGCTGCGCATCCAGCCGGGGCAGGGGATGGTCGCGAAGCCGTCGCTCTTGAAGCCCGCGGTCCAGTCGTCGCTCCACTGCGCGGCCCTGGTGGACAGCTTGTCGGTGTTGGCCGCGACGGTCTCGTAGACCTGCTTGAGCTCGTCGTTCTCGACGTCGACGGTGTTGTCGGCCTGCTCGAAGGGGAACGCGACCTGGTTGAGCATGGCCTGCGCGATGGAGCCGCTGGCGTCGTACCACTTGCTGCCTGGGACCTTCTGGACGTACTGCTCACCCAGCTCGAAGTAGTCGTCCCAGGTGGTCATCAGCGCGGTCACCTCCTCCCGGTCGGTGGGGAGGCCGGCCTTCTTGAACAGGTCGGCGCGATAGCAGATCGCCTCCGGGCCGGCGTCGGTCGCGTAGCCCAGGAGCTCGCCGTCGGGCGTGGTCGCGGCTTCCACCTTGAAGTCGAGCCAGCGGCCCTCGACCTCGTCCTGGGAGAGGTCGACCCAGCGGTCGGGCGCGGCCACGAGCGCCGGCATGAAGTCGCCCTCGATGGCCACCACGTCGGGAAGTCCGTCGTTGGCCTGGAGCAGGGTGTTGAGCTCGTTCTTCCAGTCGTCCCAGAGGGAGACCTTCGTCTGCTCGACCTGGAGGTCGGGGTTGGCCTCGTTCCACTCCTCGATGAGGGCGTCGTAGCCGAACTCGCCGAAGGTGGTGATGCTCAGCGCCTCGCCGTCGGCCAGCTCCTGCTGGTCGGCGGACGCGGTGGGGTCCTCGCCGCTGCCACAGGCCGTGGTCACGCCGAGAACGAGCGTGGCGACGGCACCGGCGGCGAGGTAGCGGGCGGCACGCGATCGCGTGCCGGGTGGGACGGACCAGCGACGAGGTCCGGTAGCGATGTTGCGCACGGTGTGACGCTCCTGCCTGAGTGCGACGGTGGGGTCTGGCGCCGCCAACGTGGTCCCGAGCCGCGCCCCAAGGTGTGAGAGCGCTTCCATCACAGCGGCTTGCACACCATGACATGCGTCACATCCGAGCGTCAATCCCCCGGGAGTGGTGAAGATCGGTGCCCGCCGGGTTGTGAGAGCGCTTTCACGAGATGGCAAGCCGACCGCCGCAGGTCTGCTGCAGGGAGGAGCCGCCGTCGCGGGTTGCCGGCGCCGGCGCGGCTCCCCCGACGGTCCAGATCGTGGGGGGCGGCGGGGACGCCTACCTCTGCGCCCCTCCCACAGGCGTGGCGTGGCCGGGCGGCCAGCCGCCGAGCTGGTGCCTCTCGCTCACCGCTCGCGGACGTCGGTCAGCGGGTGCCCTTCCGGGCCCGGGAGGCGATCTTGCCGCGCTCGTTGGCGTCGAGGATCACCTTGCGGATGCGCACGGTCTCCGGCGTCACCTCGACGCACTCGTCCTCGCGGCAGAACTCCAGGCACTGCTCCAGCGACAGCCTCTTCGGCGGGATCAGCTTCTCGAAGTTGTCGGAGGTCGCGGACCGGATGTTGGTCTGCTGCTTCTCCTTGGTGATGTTGACGTCCATGTCGTCGGCGCGGGAGTTCTCCCCGACGATCATGCCCTCGTAGACCTCGGTGGTCGGCTCCACGAAGAGCACGCCGCGCTCCTGCAGCGACGTCATGGCGTACGCCGTGGCGGCACCCGCGCGGTCGGCCACCAGCGAGCCCGAGGCGCGCGAGCGGATCTCGCCGGCCCACGGCTCGTAGCCCTCCGAGATGTGGTGGGCGATGCCGGTGCCGCGGGTGTCGGTGAGGAACTCGGTGCGGAAGCCGATCAGGCCGCGCGCCGGGACGATGAACTCCATCCGCACCCATCCGGTGCCGTGGTTGGTCATCTGCTCCATCCGGCCCTTGCGGCTGGCGAGCAGCTCGGTGATGGTGCCGAGGTATTCCTCCGGCGCGTCGATCGTCAGCCGCTCCATCGGCTCGTGAAGCTTGCCGTCGATCTCCTTGGTGACCACCTGCGGCTTGCCGACGGTCAGCTCGTAGCCCTCCCGGCGCATCTGCTCGACCAGGATCGCCAGGGCGAGCTCGCCGCGGCCCTGCACCTCCCAGGCGTCGGGGCGCTCGGTGGGGAGGACGCGGAGCGAGACGTTGCCGACCAGCTCGGAGTCGAGGCGGTCCTTGACCAGGCGCGCGGTGACCTTGGCGCCCTTGACCCGGCCGACCAGCGGCGAGGTGTTGGTGCCGATGGTCATCGAGATGGCCGGCTCGTCGACGTGGATGAGCGGCAGGGCGACCGGGTTGTCGGGGTCGGCCAGCGTCTCGCCGATGGTGATCTCGGGGATGCCCGCGACGGCGACGATGTCGCCGGGGCCGGCCTGCTCGCCGGGCTTGCGCTCGAGGCCCTCGGTGACGAGGAGCTCGGTGATCTTCACGTTCTGCCTGGAGCCGTCACGCTTCAGCCACGCGACCTGCTGGCCCTTCTTCAGGTAGCCCTGGTGGATGCGGAGCAGCGCCAGGCGGCCCAGGAAGGGGGAGGCATCGAGGTTGGTGACGTGGGCCTGCAGCGGCGCGCCCTGGTCGTACTGCGGCGCCGGGATGGTCTCGAGGATCGTCTTGAAGAGCGGCTCGAGGCTGTCGCCGGCCGGGAGGGCGCCGTTCTCCGGCTTCTCGGTGCTGGCGATCCCGGCCTTGCCCGAGGCGTAGACGACCGGGAAGTCCAGCGCGTCCTGGCTGTGCGACTCGTCGAGCAGGTCCATGAACAGCTCGTAGGTCTCGTCGACGACCTCGTCGATGCGGGAGTCGGGACGGTCGGTCTTGTTGACGACCAGGATCACCGGCATGTCCGCGTTGAGGGCCTTGCGGAGCACGAAGCGGGTCTGGGGGAGCGGGCCCTCCGAGGCGTCGACCAGCAGCACGATGCCGTCGACCATCGACAGGCCCCGCTCGACCTCGCCGCCGAAGTCGGCGTGGCCGGGGGTGTCGATGATGTTGATCGTCATCGGCTTGCCCTCGGCGGCGGGACCGGCGTAGTGCACCGCGGTGTTCTTCGCGAGGATCGTGATGCCCTTCTCGCGCTCGAGCTCGCCGGAGTCCATGGCCCGCTCCGCGACGCCCTCGGCCTGGTGGGCGCTGAAGGCGCCGGCCTGGTGGAGCATCGCGTCGACGAGGGTGGTCTTGCCGTGGTCGACGTGGGCGACGATCGCGACGTTGCGCAGGTCGGAGCGGAGTGCAGGCATGGGTGTACGACGTCGCTTTCAGCTGGAGGAGGGTGCGCCACGGAGGCGCCCGTCAGTCTAGGTGCGGGGAGGCTTCGCCCCCGAATCGCTCTGGCCGCTGGGGGTGGTCTCGGGTAGACACGGGGCATGACTCCTCGGGACACCTCCTGCGCCTTCGTGCCGCCCTACCTGCTCGCCCACATCGCCTCCACCGACGCCCCCGGTGCCGAGCGGAGCCGCGACACCCTCGTCCTCGACCAGGAGTTCCGCGCGCGCCGCGAGGCGCGCACCCCGACCGGCCCGGCCGCTCCCCCCACCGCTGCCTGGACCGTGCACTCCGCCGACAACACCACCAGACTCCCCGGCCGGCCGGTCCGCGCGGCGGGGCAGTCGGAGTCGGGCGACGTCGCCGTGGACGAGGCGGCCGAGGGGATCGCCGCGACGCTGCGGATGTTCGCCGACGGCCTCGGCCTCGCGTCGTACGACGATGCGGGCGCGCCCGTGAGCCTGACCGTCCACTACGGCCAGGACTACGACAACGCCTTCTGGGACGGGGTCCAGCTGGTCTTCGGTGACGGCGACGGCAAGGTCTTCGAGCGCTTCACCAAGCCGGTCGACGTGCTGACGCACGAGTTCGCGCACGCCGTCACCGAGCACACCGCCGGCCTGGTCTACCGCGGCCAGTCGGGCGCGCTCAACGAGTCGGTGTCCGACGTGTTCGCGGCCTGCCTCAAGCAGCACCTGCGCGGCGAGACCGCGGAGGAGGGCGACTGGCTGATCGGCGAGGGGCTCTTCCTCCCGACCGTCCGCGCCCGCGCCCTGCGCGACATGGCTGCGCCGGGCACCGCCTACGACGACCCCGTGCTCGGCAAGGACCCGCAGGTCGGCCACCTGGACGACTACGTCGAGACGACCGAGGACAACGGCGGGGTGCACCTCAACTCCGGCATCCCCAACAAGGCCTTCCAGCTGGCCGCGGTCGCGATCGGCGGCACCACGCTCGAGGGCGCGGCGCCGATCTGGCTGGCCGCCCTGAGGTCGGGCGACGTCCGGCCGACCACCGACTTCGCGGGCTTCGCGGCCGCGACGGTCGCCGTCGCCGGGGAGCACGCGGACGCCGTGCGGCAGGCGTGGGCCGAGGTCGGCGTGGGCCTCGAGGTCGGCGCCGAGCCCGGGCGCCCCGGCCCGGGCGCGCCCGTCGGTGGCTCGGTCGTCCGGGTGACCCGCAGCGGCGGCTTCGCCGGCCGGACGGCCAGCGGCGAAGTGGACCTGGAGGCCGACGACCCCCGCGCCTCCGACGTACGCCACCTCGTCGACCGCCTCGACCTCGCCTCGGCGCGGGGAGGCCCGCCGATGCCCGACATGTTCGTCTACCGCTTCGAGGTGTGCGGCGCGCCCCCCGTCGAGGTGCCCGAGCAGCAGCTCACCGACGACCTGGCTGCGCTGGCCCGGATCGTGCTGGCCCGGCCCGACGACCTGGCCTGACGCCGGACGTCAGCCCAGCGCGCGGTCGAGGGCGGCCTGGACGTGCAGCGTGGTGCAGGGGAAGACGGGGATCTCGACGTCGGCCTGCTTGATGAGCAGCTCGAGCTCGGTGCAGCCGAGCAGCGCGCCGCCGGCGCCCGCGTCCCAGAGCTCCTCGATGACCGAGACGACGCGCTTGCGGGTGCGCGGCACGACGACGCCGTGCACGAGCTCCTCGTAGATCGCGTTGTTGATCCACTCGTGGTGCTGCTCGTCGGGCACGATGACCGAGACGCCGGACCCGGCGAGCCGGTCGACGAAGAACGACTCGCTCATCGCGACCTTGGTGCCGACCAGGCCGACCGTGCCGACACCGGCGTCGAGGCAGGCCTTCGCCACCACGTCGCCGAGGTGGAGCAGCGGGATGTCCACGGCCGCCTGCACCTCGTCGGCCACCTTGTGGAACGTCGTGGTGCACAGCATCAGGAAGTCGGCGCCGGCCCGCTCCACGCCCTGCGCGGCGGAGGCCAGCAGCTGGCCGATCTGGTCCCATCGCTCGTCGTCCTCGAGATGGGTGAGCTCGGCGAAGTCGACCGTGCTCAGCACCAGCTTGGGCGACGACAGGCCGCCCAGCCGCTCCTGCACCCCGAGGTTGAGGTCGCGGTAGTAGACCGCGCTGCTCTCCCAGCTCATGCCGCCGACGAGTCCGATGGTCTGCACGGGGGAAGTCTGGCACGACTTGCGGCGCCCGACGCGGCGCCGGGGCGGCGGCGGACGGTCAGACCCGGTGGATCTTGTGCGGGGCGGCCTGGGCCCGCGGCTTGATGACCAGCTCGTCGATGTCCACGTGCGAGGGGCGCGTCGCGATCCAGGCGATCGCGTCGGCCACGTCCTCGGCCCGCAGCGGGTCGGGGACGCCGGCGTACACCGCCTCGGCCGCCGCCCGGTCGCCGAGGCGCACGAGCGCGAACTCCTCGGTGCGCACCATCCCGGGCGCCACCTCGGAGACCCGGATCGGCTCGCCGTTGAGCTCGAGCCGCAGCGTCTCGGTGACCACGCGGGTGGCGTGCTTGGCCGCGGTGTAGCCGCCGCCCTTCTCGTAGGCCACGCGCCCGGCGAGCGAGCCGACGTTGACGATCAGGCTGTCCCCGCTCGCGCGCAGCGCCGGCAGGAGGGCCTGGGTCACCCGCATCAGCCCCAGCACGTTGACGTCGTACATCGCCCGCCACTGCTCCACGTCGGCCGACTCGATCCGGTCGGACCCGAAGGCGCCGCCGGCGTTGTTGACCAGCACGTGCACGACGTCGAGCGTCGCCGCGAGCGCGGCGACGGAGGCGTCGTCGGTGACGTCGCAGGTCACGGCGGTGCCGCCGATCTCCTCGGCGAGGCCGGAGATCCGGTCAGTACGCCGCGCGGCGCAGACGACGTGGAAGCCCTCGGCTGCCAGGGCGCGAGCGGTGGCGGCGCCGATGCCGCTGCTCGCCCCGGTGACGACCGCGGTGCGTGGGGAGGGGCTGGACGAGCTCATGCGGTCATGATGCAGGATCGGCCCCGTGATCATCGCGGCGGCAGACGGCTCGGCACTCGGCAACCCCGGCCCGACGGGGTGGGCGTGGTACGTCGACGACGACTGCTGGGCGTCGGGCGGCTGGGCGCACGGCACCAACAACATGGGCGAGCTGATGGCCGTGCTCGACCTGCTCCGCCAGACCTCCCACCTCGACGAGGACCTGCACGTCTACTGCGACTCCACCTACGTGATCAACACGGTCACCAAGTGGATGGCCGGCTGGAAGCGGCGCGGCTGGAAGAAGGGCGACGGCCAGCCGGTGATGAACCTCGAGCTGGTCCGGGGGCTCGACGAGGCGATGGCCGGGCGCCGGGTGACCTTCGAGTGGGTCAAGGGCCACGCCGGGCACGAGCTCAACGAGGCGGCGGACCGGCTCGCCAACGCCGCCGCCGCGGCGTACAAGGCCGGCCGAGAGCCCGACCACGGCCCGGGCTGCGTAGGGGCGCCCGCCCGCCGGGCGCCGATGACCGTCACGCGTCCGGAGCCTGAGCCGGACCTCTTCTCCGGGCTGCTGGACGCCGAGCCCTCCGCCGAGGAGCAGGTCGTCGAGCTCGAGCGCTCCCTGCTCACCGACGAGGTCCGCTCCGACCCCGCAGCCGTCGCCGCGCTGCTGCACCCCCAGTGGCAGGAGATCGGTCGCTCCGGGCGCCTGCGGACCCGGGAGGAGATCCTCGCCGAGATCGCGCCGATCCCGCAGGTCACCCTCGACGTCGTGTCGGTGAGCGAGGTGTCTCCCGGGGTGATCCTGCTGGTCTGGCGCGGCACCACCGACACCCACGCGGCCCTGCGCAGCTCGCTGTGGGTGAGGACCGGCCAGCGGTGGCAGCAGCTCTTCCACCAGGGCACCACGGAGCCCTGACCGACCGATCTGCCACACTCGACTCCGATGACCCCCCGTTCCCTCGCTCCGCCCGCAGCCGCCCTTGGCGGTGCGTTCTGGACCGTGCGCTGGCTGATGGGCGGTCCCGAGGTCGATCGCTCCGCCGGCGACGTGCTCCACTGGCTCGGACTGGTCCTCCTCGCGCTCGCCCTGGCGGTCGTGGGCGCCGGGCTGGTCAGCCGCAGCGCCGCCGGCCTGCGGGCGCTGGTCGCGGTCGCCTTCCCGGTGCTGGTCTGGTCGGTCGTGGAGGTGGTCCGGCCGAGCGGAGACGCCCACGTCTTCGACGGTCTGGTGGGTGTGATCGCCCTCGTGGCCGCGCTGGTCGTGCTGGCCCTGCGGCGCAAGGGTGCCGACCGGGACCGGCCACGGCCACGGCCACGCTCCCGGCGAGGCGCGCACGCGGCATAGCGGCAGACCTCACACTGGCATAGGTAAGGCTTCCCTCATACGCTTGGCCGGTGACAGTGCCCGTGCACGCGGCGAGCCGCCAGGCGGCCTTCCCCGCGGCGGCGCCCCTCGTGGCGCACCTCGCGTCGTTCGGCGACCGGCCGGCGCTGCTGGGTCGCGGCGCCGGCGACGGGCTCTCCTATGCCGGTCTCGCTCGCCGTGTCGCGGCGGTGGCGGCGGCGTATGCCGGGACCCGGCGGCTGGTCCTGCTCACGCCCCGCAACGACGCCGACTCGGTGGTGGAATACCTCGGCGCGCTGGCTGCCGACCAGGTCGTCCTCCTGGCCGACGAGGCCGCGGCGCCCGCGCTCGAGTCGGCGTGGCAGCCCGACGCGCTGGCCGGCCCGGAGGGACGCCGCTGGCTGCGCGACGGGTCCGCCCACTCCCTGCACCCTGACCTCACCCTGCTGCTGTCCACGAGCGGGTCGACCGGCTCGCCCAAGCTGGTGCGTCTCTCGCGCGACAACCTCGTGGCCAACGCCGCCGCCATCGCCGACTCCCTCGGCATCCGCTCCACCGACGTGGCCGCGACGACGCTTCCGCTGCACTACTGCTACGGGCTGTCGGTGCTGCACAGCCACCTGCTGCGCGGCGCGGCCCTCCTGCTGACCGAGCGCTCCGTGGTCGACGAGTGCTTCTGGGACGACGTCCGCACCCACGGCGTGACCACCCTGCCGGGCGTGCCGCACACCTTCGAGCTGCTCGAGCGCACCGGCTTCGCCGACCGGGTCCTGCCCTCGCTGCGCTGCCTCACCCAGGCCGGCGGCCGGATGGCCCCCGCGCGGGTGCGGGCCTTCGCCGAGCTCGGCCAGCGCCGAGGCTTCGACCTGTTCGTGATGTACGGCGCGACAGAGGCCACCGCCCGGATGGCCGTCCTCCCCGCCGACCTCGCCACGACGGCGCCGACGTCGATCGGGCTCCCGCTGCCGGGCACCTCGTTCTCGCTCGCTCCCGTCGAGGGCGCCGAGCCGGGGGTCGGCGAGCTGGTCTTCCACGGGCCCAACGTGATGCTGGGCTACGCCGAGCTCGCCGCCGACCTCGCGCTCGGGGCGACCGTCGACCATCTGCGCACGGGCGACCTGGCCCGCCAGCGGCCCGACGGGCTCTGGGAGGTCGTCGGGCGCACCCGCCGGATCGCCAAGGTCTGCGGCCTCCGCGTCGACCTGGACCGCCTCGAGCGCACCCTCGCCGCCCGCGGCACCGTCGTCGCGTGCGCCGACGGCGACGACCGGGTCGTCGTCGGCGTGGTGGCTGGAGCGCGACCCGTCGACCCGGTCTCCATCGCGGCCGACGCGGCCGGGGCCAGCGGCCTGGCCGTGACCGGCGTACACGTGGAGGTGCTCGACGACCTGCCGCGGCTTCCCAACGGCAAGGTCGACTACCGCGCGCTGGCGGGTCTCGGTCAGCTCGCTGGTCGAGTAGGCGCGGGGGCTGAGCGCCGTATCGAGGCCTCCGCCCGGGTGAGCGCGACCGACGTCGCCGCGCTCTACGCCCGGCTCCTCGGCAGGCCCGAGGCCCGCCCCACCGACTCGTTCCTCGGTCTCGGCGGCGACTCCCTGTCATACGTCGAGGTGTCGATCCAGCTGGAGCGGCTGCTCGGCCACCTCCCCGCCGGCTGGCCGGCGATGCCCGCGGCGGCCCTCGTCGACACCCCGCGGCCGGAGCCGCGCCGCGGCCGCCTGCTCGAGACCAACGTGCTGATGCGCGCGGTGGCGATCATCACCATCGTCGGCACCCACGCCAACCTGTTCGCCCTGCTCGGCGGCGCGCACCTGCTGCTCGCCGTGGCGGGCTTCAACCTCGGTCGCTTCCAGCTCGCCCCACAGGCCGGCTCGGCCCGGGTCGCCGGGCTGGCGCGGGCGGCCCTGCGCGTCGCCGTACCGTCCATGGCCTTCATCGGCGTCGTCGCCGCCTTCTCCGACCAGATCGGCTGGCGGCAGGCCATGCTGCTGACCCAGTTCACCGAGTGGGCGTGGTCGGAGCCGCGGTGGAGCTACTGGTTCGTCGAGGCGCTCGTGCTCGACGTCCTGCTGCTGGCGGCGCTGCTCGCGGTGCCGGCCGTGGACCGATGGTCGCGGCGCTGGTCCTTCGGCCTGCCCGTCGCCCTGACGGTGGCGCTGCTGCCGACCCGCTACGACTGGTTCGGCCTGCCGGGTGACCACATGCACCGCGGCTACGGCGTGCTCTGGGTGATCACCCTCGGCTGGGCGATGTCGCAGGCGCGCACGACCGGCCAGCGCTGGCTGGTCACGCTGCTCTCCCTCGCGATCGTGCCGGGCTTCTTCGGCGGGCCCAGCCGCCACCTCTACCTCGTCGGCGGTCTGCTGCTCCTCGTCTGGCTGCCCCACGTGCGGGTGCCGGCGGTCGTCGCGCGGCTCGTCGGGCCGGTCGCCGGTGCCTCGCTGTGGATCTACCTCGCGCACTGGCAGGTCTACCCGCACCTGGAGGACCGCTGGCCGCTGCTCGCCACGCTCGCGTCCCTCGCGGTGGGCGTGGCCGCATGGTGGACGGTCGGCGCGGGAATGAGCCGGGCACGGCGATGGTTGGGTAGGGGAGCGACTGCCTGACCGAGAGGGACCCCGTGGACCGAGTGGCGATGATCAGCCTGCACACCTCGCCCCTCGACCAGCCGGGGACGGGCGACGCGGGCGGCATGAACGTCTACGTGATCGAGCTCTCGCGGCGCCTCGCCGCGCAGGGCATCGCGGTCGACATCTTCACGCGCGCCACGGCCTCGTCGCTGGCTCCGGTCGTGGAGGTGGCCGACCACGTGCTCGTGCGCCACGTCGCCGCCGGCCCGTTCGAGGGTCTCACCAAGGGCGAGCTGCCCGGCCAGCTGTGCACCTTCGCCCGGGAGGTGCTGCGCACCGAGGCGGCCCACCCGCTCGGCCACTACGCCGCGGTCCACTCGCACTACTGGCTCTCCGGCCAGGTCGGCGCCCTCGCGCGCGACCGCTGGGGCGTGCCGCTCGTGCACTCCATGCACACGATGGCCAAGGTCAAGAACGACGCGCTCGCCGAGGGCGACACCCCCGAGCCGCTCGCCCGCGTGATCGGCGAGGAGCAGGTCGTCAGCGCCGCCGACCTCCTCGTCGCCAACACCGACATCGAGGCCAAGCAGCTGATCGAGCTGTACGACGCGGAGCCGGGTCGCGTGGAGGTCATCCACCCGGGCGTCGACCTCTCGGTCTTCGCGCCGCAGCCCAAGGACGCCGCGCGCTGGGCGCTCGGCCTGCCCGGCGACGCGCACGTGCTGCTCTTCGCCGGCCGGATCCAGCCCCTCAAGGCACCCGACGTGCTGCTCAAGGCCGTCGCCGTGCTGCTCGAGCAGGACCCCACGCTGCGCTCGCGCCTCGTCGTACCCGTCGTGGGCGGGCCTTCCGGCTCCGGTCTCGAGCATCCCGAGTCGCTCGCCCAGCTCGCCGACGAGCTGGGGCTGCAGGACGTGGTGCGGTTCGTGCCGCCCGTTGCCCAGGCCGAGCTGGCCACCTGGTGTGCGGCCGCCACGGCCGTCGCCGTGCCGTCGTACAACGAATCCTTCGGGCTGGTGGCGGCCGAGGCGCAGGCCACCGGGACGCCGGTCGTGGCGGCCGCGGTGGGCGGTCTCACCACCGTCGTCGCCGACGGCCGCAGCGGCCTGCTCGTGGACACCCACGAGCCGCGCGACTGGGCGGCGGCGCTGGGGCGCCTGCTCTCGGAACCGGACCTGGCCGCCCGCCTGGGGGAGGGAGCCCTGGAGCACGCGCGGGAGTTCTCCTGGGACCGCACGGCCGAGCGCACCCTGGCAGCCTACGAGCGGGCCCACGAGCTGATGCGCTACGAGGCCAGTGATGAGGTGGCCTCGTGAGCGAGCCCATCCCCTCCGGCGACGTCGTCGAGACCGACGCGGTCAAGACGGTCCGCGCCTATCTCGAGGCCAACGAGATCGACTTCGAGGAGCCCACGCCAGGCGTCTTCTCCTTCTCGCTGCCCGGCGAGAAGAAGCTGCAGACGCCCGTGCGCCTCGACGTCGGTCCGCACGCGCTCGGCGTGCACGCCTTCGTGTGCCGCAACCCCGACGAGGAGCACGCGCGGGTCTACCGCTGGTTGCTCGAGCGCAACCTGCGGATGTACGCCGTCTCCTTCGCCGTCGACCGGCACGGCGACATCTACCTCGAGGCCCGGCTGCCCCTCTGCGCGGTGAACGACGAGGAGCTCGACCGCATCCTCGGCTCGGTGCTCTCCAACGCCGACGAGTCCTTCAACTCCCTCCTCGAGCTCGGCTTCGCGACGTCGATCCGCAAGGAGTGGGAGTGGCGCGTCTCGCGCGGCGAGTCGACGCGCAACCTCGAGGCGTTCCGGGGCTGGCTCGAGCGCTGAGCCCGCTGCGGCCGTCCCGGCCCGTGTGACAAGCGAGGGCGAGGCGGCGTCGAGCCAGCCAGGAATCATCCACGAGCTCGCCGCCGCACCGCCTGACCGTCAGCCCGACTTGGTCGTACGCCGCGCCAGCAGCACGCCCGCGATGCAGAGCCCGCCGCCCAGGAACGCCAGGGCGGGCGGCACCTCGTCGAGCAGCAGCCACGCCATCAGGCTGGTGATGAACGGGACGAGGAACGTCGACTGCGCGAACTTCCCGGCGTCGGAGTGGGAGAGCGCGTAGGCCCACGTCGTGAAGGCGATCGCGGACGGGAAGACGCCGAGGTAGAGGATCCACCACAGGGTGTCGGCGCTGGCGTCGCCGAGCACGCTCACGGTCTGCCCCGCCCAGGGCAGGCAGACGACGGCGCCCACCACGGCGTACCAGAACGTCAGGTCCAGCGGCTGGATCGTGGGCAGCAGGCGCTTCTGGGTCAGCACACCCACGGCGAAGGTCAGGGCCGCGACGACCGAGAGGAGCACGCCGACGAGGTCGCCGTTGTCGCCCTGGCTGGAGGCCCGGCCGATGATCACGACGCCGGAGAAGCCCACGGCCATGCCGACCAGCAGCCACCGGGTGAGTCGCTCGCCGAGGAAGAAGGTCGCCAGCAGCGCCACCATGATCGGGCCGATCTGCACGATCAGGGCGGCCGTGCCGGCGTCGATGCGGCGTTCCGACTCGTTGAGCGCGAGGTTGTAGACGCCGAACCACATGGCTCCGCCGGCGATCACGAGCGGCCACTGCCTCGGGTTGGGGAGCCGTGGCAGGCGCCCGCGCATCAGCGCGAGCAGGGCGATGACCATGACCAGCAGCCGGCTCAGGCTCAGCGCGCCGGGCGGCACGTTCTCGCCGAGGTGGCGGATGCCGACGAACGCGCTGGACCACAGCACCAGCGTCACCGCGACCGCCGCGAGCGGGAGCCAGAGCGGAGCCTCTCTGGCCGGGGCGGGCGCGGGCGGCGAGGTCGGGATCGCGGTCACAGGTCAAGCCTAGGGACGCCCATGACGCGGGGCCACGCGGTTTTCGGACGGGGAACGCAGCATTCCCGCCCTACTGCCCTTGTAACCGCACGGAAGGCGACCGGAGTCGGTCAGAGGTCGAGCTTGTATCCCAACCCGCGCACCGTCACGAGGTACTTCGGCTCGCTCGGGTCGGGCTCGAGCTTGGCGCGCAGCCGCTTGACGTGGACGTCGAGCGTCTTGGTGTCGCCGACGTAGTCCGATCCCCAGACCCGGTCGATCAGCTGGCCGCGGGTCAGCACCCGGCCCGGGTTGCGCAGGAACATCTCGAGGAGCTCGAACTCCTTGAGCGGCAGTCGCTGCTCGAGGCCCTCGACCGTCACGACGTGGCGCTCCACGTCCATCCGGACGGGGCCGGCCTCGAGCGTGTCGGGGAGCAGGTCGGGCTCCTGGCCGCGACGCAGGACGGCGCGGATGCGGGCGACGAGCTCGCGGGGGGAGTAGGGCTTGGTGACGTAGTCGTCGGCGCCGAGCTCGAGGCCCACGACCTTGTCGACCTCGTCGTCCTTGGCGCTCACCATGATGACCGGGACGCTGGAGGTCTGGCGGATCTGGCGGCACACCTCCGTGCCGGGCAGGCCCGGCAGCATCAGGTCGAGCAGCACGATGTCGGCCCCGTTGCGCTCGAACTCCGCGAGCGCGGTGTTGCCGTCGGCGGCGATCGCCACCTCGTAGCCCTCCTTGCGGAGCATGTAGGCGAGAGCGTCGCTGTAGCTCTCTTCGTCCTCGACGACGAGTACCCGGGTCACCGGCGTACCTCCTGCTGTGATGGCTCGACCGACTGGTCTTGGGGTGGCTGGGACTGAGAGGACTGGGGGGCCTGGGTCGTCTTGAGCGTCCTGGCCCGGTCGGCGGTCCGGCGGTCGGCGACCGACAGCGGCCCGGCGAGGCGGGTGCTCGAGTGGCTGCTGAGCGGGAGCGTGAGCGTGAACGTGGATCCCTGGCCCTCGACCGACCACACGCTCACCTCGCCGCCGTGGGTCGCGGCGACGTGCTTGACGATGGACAGGCCGAGGCCGGTGCCGCCGGTGGAGCGGTGACGGGCGGGGTCGACGCGGTAGAAGCGCTCGAAGATGCGGTCGATCTCCTGGGCCGGGATGCCGATGCCCTGGTCGACGACGGAGATCTGGACCGTGTCGCCCATCGACTTCGCGGTCACGAGGACGCGGGACCCGGCGTTGGAGTAGGCGACGGCGTTGGCCACCAGGTTGCTCACCGCGGCTTCGATCTGCTCCTCGGAGCCGACGACCTCGAGGTCGTGGTCGCCACGGGTGATCAGGGTGATGTCCTTGGCGGCAGCCTCCGTCGCGCTCTTGTCCACGGCGGCGCTGACGACGTCGTCGATCGAGACCCGCCCCGGCATCTCGAGCGGGTCGTCGCCCTGGAGTCGCGACAGCTCGATGATCTGCTGCACCAGCGACGACAGGCGGTCACTCTCGGTGAGCATCCGCGAGGCGAACCGCTGCACCGCCTCCGGGTCGTCGGAGGCGTCGTGGACGGCCTCGGCGAGCAGCCTGATGGCGCCGACCGGGGTCTTGAGCTCATGGCTCACGTTGGCCACGAAGTCGCGGCGTACCTCCTCCACGCGCTTCTCGCGGGTGCGGTCCTCGACCAGCGCCAGCACCAGGCGGGAGCCGAGCGGGGCGACCCGCGCCGTCACCGTGCGCGTGGTCGAGCCGGCGGTGGTCAGCTCGAACTCGGCCTCGCGGATCTGACCGTCGCGGCGCACCTGGTGGACGAGGGTGCGGAGGTCTTCGGAGACCAGCTCGTTGCCGCGGACGAGCCCGAACGCGTACGCCGGCGCGGAGGCCTTCTTGACATGGTCCTCGTGGTCCACGACGACCGCGCTGGAGCGCAGCACCGACAGCACAGCAGCCACGCCGGGCGGGACGATCGGCTCCTCCTGCTCCGGCACCGCATGTTGCTGCCGGTCGCTGATGTGCCACGCGAGGACGGCACCGCCCGCGACGATCGCCCCGATCAGCGCAGCCAGGGCAGCCTGCGTCGTCGGATCCACACCTATGATCGTACGCAAGGCGTCATGCCGCGTTTGAACGCTGGACGGCCGCGCGTCGAGTGTTCACCGCCCGTTCATCGCAGCCGGTCAGGGCACCTGAGTGCGCAATCTAGGATGAAGGGCATGCGTGAGGCTTTCCACGACCAGCTCGACGGCATCTTTATCGACCTCTCCGGGATGTGTCGTCTCGTCGAGGAAGAGGTGCGCGAGGCGACCAGTGCCCTGCTGACGGGCGACGCCGCGACCGCCGAGCGAGTCATCTCGGCCGACCGGGCCGTGGACGCGGCACGCGAGAAGATCGAGGACACCTGCTTCCAGGTGCTCTCCCTCCAGCAGCCGGTCGCGGGCGACCTGCGCATGCTCGTCTCCGCCCTGCGCATGGTGAGCGAGGTGGAGCGGATGGGTGACCTGTCGGTGCACGTCGCGAAGATCGCGCGGCTGCGCACGCCCGACGTGGCCGTGCCGCTGCAGGTGCGACCCACGGTCGAGCAGATGGCGATCGTGGCGCAGGACATGGTCTCCCGGGTCTGCCAGATCATCTCCGAGCGCGACATCGAGGCCGCGGTCGAGCTCGGACGCGACGACGAGGAGATGGACCAGCTGCGTCGGCGCAGCTTCGCCGAGCTGCTCGGCGACGAGTGGAACCACGGCGTCGAGGCGGCGGTCGACATCGCCCTGCTCGGCCGCTACTACGAGCGGATCGCCGACCACGCAGTCTCGGTGGCCAACCGCGTCGTCTACACCGTCACCGGCGAGCTGCGCGGCCGCAGGGAAGACTGAGCTCGGGGTCGGAGCGAGCCGTTCCTCGCTAGGGGCCCGGCCGGGTCTCGACTACGCCCGTCGCGAGCTCGTTCCTCCTCGCGGGGCGCGCTCGACCTCGCTTCGCGACGGAGCGACCTCGTCCCTCGGTCGCTCCGGCTCAGCGACCCTGCGAGGCGACGGCGGCTGCCGCCTCGGCGGCAGCCTCGGGGTCGAGGTACTCCCCGCCCGGCACGGTCGGCCGCATCGACTCGTCGAGGCGGTAGACCAGCGGCATCCCGGTGGGGATGTTGAGCCCGGCGATGTCCTCGTCGCTGATCTGGTCGAGGTGCTTGACCAGCGCCCGGAGGCTGTTGCCGTGGGCGGCGACGAGCACGGTGTGACCCGCCTCGAGGTCGGGCACGATCTCGTCCTCCCACCAGGGGAGGAAGCGGACGACGACGTCCTTGAGGCACTCGGTGCGCGGCAGCTCGTCGCCGAGGTCGGCGTAGCGCGGGTCGCCGGCCTGCGACCACTCGTCGTCGTCGTCGAGCGGCGGCGGCGGGACGTCGAAGGAGCGGCGCCAGAGCATGAACTGCTCCTCGCCGAAGGTCTCGAGGGTCTGCTTCTTGTCCTTGCCCTGCAGGGCTCCGTAGTGGCGCTCGTTGAGCCGCCACGACCGCTTCACCGGGATCCAGTGGCGGTCGGCCGCGTCGAGGGCCAGGCAGGCGGTGTTGATCGCCCGCCGCTGCAGGGAGGTGTGCACGACGTCGGGCAGCAGGCCGGCCTCCCGGATCAGCTCGCCGCCGCGGACCGCCTCGGCGCGGCCCTTCTCCGTGAGGGCCACGTCGACCCAGCCGGTGAAGAGGTTCTTGGCGTTCCACTCGCTCTCGCCGTGGCGGAGCAGGACCAGGGTGTGCGTCATGTCGGAGTCCCTCCCGGGGTCTTCTGGTGCGGGGCGCAGCGTCAGTGTGATTCTTCGGTCTCGGTGGGCTCCTCCACCGGAGCGGGCTCGCCGTCCAGGCCGGCGTAGTCGCCGGAGTTGGGCACGACGGGCACGTCGAGGGTCGTGCGCTCGCCGCTCTCGAAGCCGAGCTCGACCGGGATGAAGTCGCCGGCTTCGAAGTCGCCCTCGACCTTGATGTCGGTGGCGGGCTCGGCGAGGTTGACCAGGCCGCCCGCAGGGATCTCCACCGGCTGGAACTCGGCGACCGTGAGGCCCTCGCCGGCGAGCTCCGACAGGGCCTGCGCCTCCTCCGAGGAGTTGTTGGCGAGCGACGCGACGAAGGTGCCCGACCCGGCCTCGGTCGAGACGACCACGGCGTTCAGCACGTCGACGACTCCGTCGCGGTCGTTGGCGCCGTGGGCCGGGGTGTAGTAGCGGTCCGTGGCGTAGTCGAAGCCGCACGAGGTCAGGGGTGCGGCGAGCGCGAGCGCGGCGGTGGCGCGCACCAGGGAGCGTCGGAGCTGCATGTGGAAGGCCTTCGCAGGTCGTCAGTGAGCCCACGGCCACGTCGGCCGTGCGGACGACAGCCTAGCGTCGGCTCAGGTCAGTCCCACCGTGCGGCCCGACATGAGAAGCGCGACGGTCACGAGGCCCGTGTAGACCCCGGCCAGGACCAGCAGCCTCGGCGCCCCGGTCCGCAGCGCCAGCAGCAGCGGCAGGGTCCGGTAGCCGTCCTGGTGGTCCTGGACGAGGCCGGGCAGCGAGCGGAGCACGTGGACGCCCAGGCCGAGCAGGCCGGCCAGCACCGTCATGGTGATGGTGGGCGGGGTCGTCTGCCCGACGCCGTTCCACCCGCCGTACGCGAGGAACGCGGGATAGAGGGCGAACTGCGCGACCCAGGGCAGGAAGGAGAGCCGCCCCTTGCGGAGGAGACGGTCGGCGAGGAAACCGATCAGCAGGGCGATCAGGTAGGTGCCGCCGGCGAGGGTGCCGTGCGAGATGGAGAGGGGTACGACGACCAGCAGGGCGCACGTCGCGACGAACCACACGGTGCCGGGCTCGAGCTCACCGGTCGCGAGCGGCTTGCCGGGCCGGTCGTGGCGCAGGTCGCGCTCCCGGTCGGCCAGGTCGTTGGACCAGCCCAGGATCGCCTGGCCGATGAGCACGGTCACCAGGACGAGCCCGACCTCCCGCATCGGCCTGCCGGCGATCGCGGCCGCGGCGGCGAGGGCGAGCGCGGTGAGCAAGGCCTGGCGCGGGTGTGCTGACCGGGTGAGCAGCACCGGCAGGCTCTGGGAGACCGAGAGGCGCAGCGACATGTGGGGAGTATCTCCTCACGCCGGTCCCGGAAACCCCCACGACACCAGCCCGGAGACCCGCGGAGGGCCGCCTAGTCCTTCCGGACTACGGCCGAGAGCCCGGCCCACCATACATACCGCGGTTCTGTCAAGCCCTGCCTAGGCCTCTGACCTGCACAAACGATGAAAGGGCCGACGTAAACACGTGTTAGAATGGTCACCTAGGAAGGGGTACTAAACACATGACTTTCACCGTCGGCGAAACGGTTGTATATCCCAATCACGGGGCCGCAGTCATCGAAGACATCGAGACTCGCACGATCAAGGGTGAGGACCGCCAGTATCTCGTCTTGAGGATCGTGGCACAGCAGGACCTGGTCGTGCGCGTGCCGGCCTGCAACCTCGATCTGGTCGGCGTCCGGGACGTCGTCGACAAGGAGGGCCTGGACCGCGTCTTCGACGTGCTGCGGGCCGCCCACGTCGAGGAGCCGACCAACTGGTCGCGCCGCTACAAGGCCAACCTGGAGAAGCTCCACTCCGGTGACGTGATGAAGGTGGCCGAGGTCGTCCGTGACCTGTGGCGCCGCGAGCGTGACCGTGGGCTCTCCGCCGGCGAGAAGCGGATGCTGGCCAAGGCACGGCAGATCCTGGTCTCCGAGCTCGCGCTGGCCGAGCACACCAACGAGGACAAGGCCGAGGCGATCCTCGACGAGGTCCTCGCCTCCTGAAAGCACCGACCGAAGGCCCCCGGGATGCGCTCCCGGGGGTCTTCGTCGTTCCCTGTCGTCATACGGTGACGGAATGATGGGTGATGACGCGTACGACGAGCCGCAGCCGGCGCTGGGGCGCGTCCTCGACGAGGGGCGCGGCTCGCTGCCCTACTCGCTGATCCATGGCGAGGCGCTGGTCGCCTGCGCCGCCTGGGCGCTCGGCGAGGCCGGAGCGACGCCGATCGACGTCGGCGCGAGCTGGTCGGGGGTGCGCACGTCCGGCGAGCCGTTCGTCCTCCACGACTCCCTGTGCCCGATGACGCCGCCCGCGTTCATCGCCGCCTGCGTACGCCGCGCGGTCGAGGCCGAGGTCGTCGTGGTCGGCGTGCGCCCGGTCACCGACACGATCAGGGTCGTCGAAGACGGGTTCGTGGGCTCGGACGTCGACCGTGACGGCCTCGCCGCCGTCTGCTCGCCCGTGGTCCTGCCACCGTCCGTGCTGCGGTCGATGGCCGAGCCGCCCGGTGACGACCTGGTCGCGTTCGTCGCAGGTCTCCCCGACGACGTCGCCGTCGAGCTGGTCGCAGCGCCCCCGGCCGCGCGCCGGGTCAGCTCGGCCGAGGAGGTGCGGCTGCTGGAGGCCCTGACAGCCGAAGCGCGAGCGCCAGGTCCTCGGGGAAGGTGACCTTGAGGTTGAGCGGCGTCGACGGGACGGCCGCGATCCGCACGTCGCCGAGCCGTTCGAGGGCGGCGGCGGTGTCCGTGCCCTCGAAGCCGTCCGCCGCCGCCCGCCGGTAGGCGGCCAGGAGCGGGCCGGCGCGGAAGGCCTGGGGCGTCTGCACCGCACCCGTGCCACCCGGAGCGGCGGAGCCGTCGGAGCGCACCAGGGACGCCACCGGGACCACCGGGATCGCGCCGCCGTGCTCGCGCGCGGCCGCCAGGACCGCCTCGAAGAGCCGGGTGCCGGCGAGCGGGCGAGCACCGTCGTGGATCGCCACGACGTCGATCGCGCCCGCCTCGATCTCGGCGGCCAGCAGCGCGAGGGCGGCCCACTCCGACTGGTGTCTGGTCGCGCCTCCGTCCACGACGAGCACCTCCCGGTCGCCCAGGTGCGGCACGAGTGCCTCGGCGACCGGCACGCGGTCCTCGGGCCGCACCACCAGCACCACCCGGCGTACGTCATCGACCGCTAGCGCGTCCAGGACGGACCACGCGAGCACGGGCAGCGGGCCGAGTGGCAGCAGGACCTTGTTGACCTCGGCTCCCACGCGGGAGCCCGAGCCTGCGGCGAGGATCACGACGGCGGCGGGCACAGGGAGAGGGTAGGTCTCGATAGCCCGACCTCGTTCCTGGGCCGTCTACTCGACCAGCGAAGGGAGCAGTGAGGTCGAAGGGAGCAGTGAGGTCGTGAGGACAAGTTGACACCTGCGTGAAACAAATGGGCGTCGTCGTGAAACGTCGCGTTCCTACCTTCGGGGCATCCCCCTGAACCAGTAGGAGCACCTGTGACCACGACTGCGACGCCACCAGACGCCGCCTACCGCGGCGGCACCACCATCGACGTGTGGAACCCCGAGGACGACGCCTTTTGGGAGACCACCGGCAAGAACGTCGCGAAGCGCAACCTGATCTGGTCGATCTTCTCCGAGCACCTGGGCTTCTCCGTCTGGCTGCTGTGGTCGGTGAGCGCGGCGCTGCTGCCCAAGGCCGGCTTCGAGTTCACCGTCAGCCAGCTCTTCCTGCTCGTGGCGATCCCGAACCTGATCGGAGCGCTGATCCGGCTTCCTTACACGTTCGCGGTGCCGAAGTTCGGCGGCCGCAACTGGACGGTGATCAGTGCCACGCTGCTGCTGGTCCCGACGCTTCTCTTCGCGTGGGCGGTGCAGCACCCGGAGACGCCGTACTGGGTCTTCTGCCTGATCGCCGCCACCGCCGGCCTCGGAGGCGGCAACTTCGCCAGCTCGATGGCCAACATCAACTTCTTCTACCCGACCAAGAAGAAGGGCACGGCACTCGGCCTCAACGCCGCGGGCGGCAACCTCGGTGTCGCTGTGATCCAGTTCTTCCTGCCGATCATCGTCGGCGGGGCGGGCGTCTTCGGCCTGGTCCAGGCCAGTGAGAACGGCTTCCGCCTCGAGCGGGCCGGCTACCTCTACGCCGTCCTCGCCGTCATCGCCGCGGTCTCGGCCTGGGTATTCATGAACAACCTCTCCGGTGCCAAGAGCTCCCCGCGCGAGCAGCTCAGGGTGCTGAAGTACAAGCACACCTGGGTGATGTCGTTCCTCTACATCGGCACCTTCGGCTCGTTCATCGGCTACTCCGCCGCGATGCCGCTGCTCATCAAGCTGAACTTCTGGAACCAGCCCGTCCCGACGGTCCAGGGGATCGGCATCAACTTCGCCTACTACGCCTTCCTCGGCGCCCTCGTCGGCTCGGTCGCCCGCCCCTTCGGCGGCTGGCTGGCCGACAAGTACGGCGGCGCGAAGGTGACGTTCTGGACGTTCGTCGCGATGATCGCCGGCACGGCCGCGGTGGTCTACACGCTCACCCTGCTCACGCCGGTCCCGAAGCCCCCGGCCGGTGCCCCGGCCCCGGACCCGGCGACCTTCCAGTACAGCGACGCCGTCGTGGCCGCGGTCAACGCCAACTCCGACATCTTCCCGTGGTTCCTCGCGGCCTTCCTGTTCGTCTTCGCCGCCACCGGCATCGGCAACGGCTCGACCTACCGGATGATCCCGCTGATCCTCGCCAACGAGGCGAAGAAGAAGGCCAGCCCCGACACCGTCGCCGAGGCGATGTTGAGGGCGACGAAGGAGTCGAGCGCGGTGATCGGCATCGCCGGCGCGATCGGTGCCATCGGCGGCTTCCTGATCCCGATGACGTTCGGGGCGCCGTGGGTCACCGACCCGGTGGAGGCCGTGAAGACCGCGTTCGTCGTCTTCGCCGGGTTCTACGTGGTCTGCCTGGCGACGACCTGGTTCTTCTACACCCGCAAGATCTCGTTCGCGGGCCGGTCGACGAGCCTGGCGGCCGCCAACATCTGACACCTTCCCCCTCGACCCCTCGTCGGTCCCGGTCAACGTCGACCGGGACCGACGAGGTGCCACGTCTGACACAGACACCGTTCACCAGCTCCTCGGAGGATCCGATGCCCGCCATCGAGACGCACTGCCCCTACTGCTCCCTCCAGTGCGGCATGCGGCTGTCCGGGCGGCGCACGCCCGAGGTCCAGGAGTGGGCGGAGTTCCCCGTCAACAAGGGCGCGATGTGCCGCAAGGGGTGGAACGCGGCAGGCCTGTACGGCGGTCGCGAGCGGCTCACCACGCCGCTGCTCCGGGACCGGGCGACCGGGGAGTGGAGCCCGGCGAGCTGGGACCAGGCACTCGACGTGATCGCCGAGCGGATCGCGGCCATCCAGGCCGAGCGCGGACCCGACTCGATCGCCATCTTCGGCGGCGGTGGCCTGACCAACGAGAAGGCCTACTCCCTCGGCAAGTTCGCCCGGGTGGCGCTGCGCACCTCCCAGATCGACTACAACGGCCGCTGGTGCATGTCCTCGGCCGCCTCCGCGGGCACCCGTGCGTTCGGCGTGGACCGCGGCCTGCCGTTCCCGCTCGCCGACGTCGAGCAGGCCGACGTGGTGGTCCTCGTCGGCTCCAACCTCGCCGAGACCATGCCGCCTGCTGCGCGCCACCTCGACGCCCTGCGGGCGCGTGGCGGCCAGGTCGTCGTCATCGACCCGCGCCGCACCAGCACCGCCACCCGCGCGGACGTCTTCCTCCAGCCGGTGCCCGGCACCGACCTCGCCCTCGCGCTCGGCGTGCTGCACCAGCTGGTGGCCCTCGGCGCCGTGGACACGGCGTACGTCGAGGAGAGGACGACCGGCTGGGAGGACGTCAAGGAGTCCGTGGCCGCTTGGTGGCCCGAGCGGGTGGAGCGGGTCAGCGGCGTGCCGGCCGACGACGTGCGGGCGCTGGCCGCCCAGCTCGCGGGAGCCGGGAAGGTGATGGTGCTGACGGCCCGCGGAGCCGAGCAGCACAGCACCGGGTCCGACACCGTGCTGGCCTGGATCAACGTGGCGCTGGCGCTCGGCATGTGCGGCAAGGAGGGCGCGGGCTACGGCTGCCTCACCGGGCAGGGCAACGGGCAGGGCGGTCGCGAGCACGGCCAGAAGGCCGACCAGCTGCCCGGCTACCGGATGATCGACGACCCTGCTGCCCGCGCGCACGTCGCCGGCGTGTGGGGCGTCGACCCGGACTCGCTGCCCGGGAAGGGTCGGTCCGCCTACGAGCTGCTCGACGCCCTCGGCACCGACGACGGGCCGTCGGCGATGCTGGTCTTCGGCTCCAACATCGTCGTCTCCGCGCCGCACGCCACCCACGTCACCGAGCGTCTGGAGTCGCTCGACCTGCTGGTGGTCGCCGACATCGTGATGAGCGAGACTGCTGCGGTGGCCGACGTGGTGCTGCCCGTGACCCAGTGGGCCGAGGAGACCGGGACGATGACCAACCTCGAGGGACGCGTGATCCTGCGCCAGCAGGCCATCACGCCGCCCGCCGGCGTGCGGTCCGACCTCGACGTCATCGCCGGGCTCGCCGAGCGGCTCCACTCGCCGGTGAAGTTCCCGACCGACCCGGAGGAGATCTTCGAGGAGCTGGGCCGGGCGTCCGCCGGAGGCAAGGCCGACTACGCCGGCATCACGTACGCCCGGGTGCGCGACGAGCTGGGCGTCTTCTGGCCGTGCCCGGACGCCGGGCACCCCGGCACGCCCCGGATGTTCCTCGACTCCTTCGCCCACCCGGACGGCCGCGCCCGCTTCCACGTGGTGGCGTACCGCGGGGCCGCCGAGCAGCCCGACGACGACTACCCGGTGCACCTGACCACCGGTCGCGTGCTCGCGCAGTACCAGTCCGGCGCCCAGACCCGCCGCGTCAAGGAGCTGCCCGACACCGGCCCCTTCGTCGAGATCCACCCCATGCTGGCCGGCCGGATCGGCGCCGTCGACGGCGAGCCGGTCACGCTGATGACCCGCCGCGGCACGATGACCGCCCCCGCCCGGGTGGTCGACACGATCCGGCCCGACACCGTGTTCGTGCCTTTCCACTGGGTCGGCGCCAACAAGCTGACCAACGACGCCCTCGATCCGGCGTCGCGGATGCCGGAGTTCAAGGCCTGCGCGGCCCGGGTGTCCATACCTCCGGTGGTCGAGCAGGGCCGTCAAGGCCCGTCACGAGACCAGGAGGTGGCCTCGTGAGCGCCGAGCGCCTCGTCATCGTCGGTGGCGGGATGGCCGCGGTCCGTCTCTGCGAGGAGCTGGTCGCCGGGTCGTACGACGGCAGCGTCACGCTGCTGTGCGACGAGGACCACCCGCCATACAACCGGATCCTGCTGTCCGCCGTCCTGGAGGGCACCCAGCCGGCCGACGCCCTGACGCTGCGCTCGGAGCAGTGGTTCGCCGACCGGGGGATCGACCTGCGCCTGGGTGCGCGGGTGCTCGAGGTCGACCGGGAGCGCAACGAGGTGATGCTGGTCGACGGCACCCGGCTGCCCTACGACCGTCTCGTGCTGGCCACCGGCGCGATCCCCACACTGCCGCCGATCCGCGGGCTCGTGCGGCTGGACGGCTCCCTGCACCCGGATGTGCACGCCTTCCGTTCGCTGGCCGACTGCCGGCGGCTGGACGTGGCGGTGAAGCCCGGCCAGCGGGCCATCGTCGTCGGCGGTGGCCTGCTGGGGCTGCAGGTGGCGCGCGCCCTGTCGGTGCGCGGGATGCTCACCGAGGTCGTCGAGGGCGCCGACCACGTGCTGCACAGCCAGCTCGGCGAGGCGGGCGGCCGTGTGCTCGCGCGTGACCTGCGCCGGCTCGGGACGGAGGTCTACACCGGCGCCCGGGCGGTGCGCCTGCGGGACAACGTGCTGGTGCTCGACAACGGGCACAGCCTCGAGACCGATCTCGTGGTCCTCACCGCCGGTGGCCGCCCGTCCACCGCGCTCGCGCGGCGCGCCGGCCTGATGGTCCGCCGCGGCGTCGTCGTCGACGCCCACCTGGCCTCGGTGACCGACGACAGGGTCCACGCCATCGGCGACTGTGCGGAGCACCGTGGCCGGACGACCGGCTTCGTGCCCCCGGCCTGGGAGCAGGCCTCGGTCCTCGCCCGGCACCTGTGCGGCGAGGACGTCTCCTACGACGGGTCCCGCAACGTGGCCCGGCTGCGCGCCACCGGTCTCGACGTCGCGGTGCTCGGCGACCCGGAGAGGGCAGTCGGCGAGATCGTGGAGATGACCAACCCGATCGTCGGGTCGCACCGCAGGCTGGTGGTGCAGGGGGGCCGGGTCGTGGCCGCCGCCCTCGTGGGCGACCTCTCCCGGGTCGGACTGGTGACGCAGCTCTACGACCGCGGCACCGTGCTCGGGGTCGACGAGCCCGGCCAGCTGCTGATGCCCGAGGCGGCCGCCGCACCCGTCACCCTCCCCGACGAGGCCGAGGTGTGCGCCTGCGCCGGCGTCACGGCGGGCCAGATCCGCGCCTGCTCCTCCCTCGAGGCCTGCCGGGAGACGACGCGTGCGACCACCGGCTGTGGCGGGTGCACGCAGGCCGTCTGCGAGCTGCTCGGCGTCCAGCCGGAGCTCGCGACCTCCTGAGCGAGCTACAGCGGCCGCAGGGCGCGGGGCAGCAGCTTGGCCCCCGGCTCCTCGTCGATGCCCGCCACCACGTCGTCGGGGTTGGTCAGCCGGCAGCGCTGGAGGCTCAGGCAGCCGCAGCCGATGCAGCTGTCGAGGCCGTCGCGCAGCCGCTCCAGGGCGGCGATCTGCTCGTCGAGACGCCCGCGCCAGTGGCGTGAGACCCGCTGCCAGTCGGCGCGCGTGGGGGTGCGGTTGCTCGGCAGGTGCGCGAGCTCCGCGCGGATCTCCTCGAGCCGCAGCCCCACGTTGGAGGCCGCGCGGATGAACGCGAGCCGGCGCAGCGTGCTGCGCTCGAAGAGCCGCTGACCGCCGGGGGAGCGGGTGGCGTGGATCAGGCCTTCGGCCTCGTAGAAGCGCAGTGCGGACGCAGCGAAGCCGCTGCGCCTGACCACCTCGCCGATCGGCAGCAGATCACGGGAATCCATGCGCACCCCTTGAACTCAAGTTCACTTGAACTTCAATGATGGACTCATGACCACGACCGATCAAGTGCAGGAGGCGGAGCGGGTCGCCCTCGTGACGGGCGGGACGGCCGGCCTGGGACTCGCGCTGGTGCGCGCCCTCGCGGGGGAGGGGTGGCGAGTCGTCACCGACGGCCGGTCCGAGGTGCGGGCCAAGGAGGCCGAGCTCCCCGCCGGGGTGGACTTCGTGGCGGGGGACCTCACCGACGACGACCACCGCGCCACCCTGGTGGCCCGAGTGGCGGCGCTCGGCCGGCTCGACCTCCTCGTGCACAACGCCAGCACCCTCGGTCCGTTGCCGATGCGACCGCTCTCCGACGCGAGCATCGCCGACCTGCAGCACGTGTGGCGCACCAACATCGGCGCCCCGCTCGTCCTCACCGGCGCCCTGCTGCCGTGGCTGCAGCGCTCGGAAGGCGTCCTCCTCTCGATCAGCTCCGACGCCGCCGTGGAGCACTACGAGACCTGGGGCCTGTACGGCGCGAGCAAGGCCGCGCTGGACCACGTGACCCTGACCTACGGCGCCGAGGCGGGCATCACCGCCTGGGCGGTCGACCCCGGCGACATGCGCACCCAGATGCATCAGGACGCGTACCCCGGCGAGGAGATCTCCGACCGTCCGCTGCCCGAGGAGGTCGTCCCCCGCTTCCTGTCGCTGCTGCGGCAGCGACCCGCGTCCGGGCGCTACCGGGCCAGCGAGGTGGCGCTCGGATGACCGCGCTCACCGAGGTGCCGTCGGTCACCTTCGAGGCGGCGGCCTTCGCTCCCCGGCCCGCGGAGTGGCGAGGCCTGGCCAGAGACGAGGTGCGGCTGCTCGTCGCCCGCCCCGAGGGCCTGGCCCACGTGCGGTTCCGCGACCTCGTCGACCACCTGCGCGCCGGGGACGTGCTGGTGGTCAACGACTCGGCCACGGTCCCGGCCGAGATCGACGGCCGGCTGGGGCCCCGGCCCGTCGTCGTACACGCCGCGGCGCGGCTGGGGGCGCACAGCCGCGTGGTCGAGCTGCGCACCGCCCCCGACGCGTCTCGCGCGCTGCTCGACGCCCAGCCGGGGGAGTCGGTGGACATCGAGGGAGTCCGGCTGACGCTCGTGGAGCCCTGGCCGAGCGGCGCAGGCTCGTCGCCCACCGGCTGGGGCAACCGCCTCTGGGTGGCCCGGGTGACCGGTGACCTCGACGCCGCCCTGGCTGCCCGCGGCCGGCCGATCGCCTACGGCTACCTCGACCGGCGCTACCCGCTCTCGGCATACCAGACGCTCTTCGGGGTCCGCCCGGGAAGCGCGGAGATGGCCTCGGCGGGCCGCCCCTTCACGCCGGCTCTGGTGGCAGCCCTGGTGGCGCGGGGCGTGGTCTTCGCGCCGGTGACCCTCCACACCGGCGTGTCCTCGCAGGAGGCGGGCGAGGCGCCCGGTCCCGAGTGGTTCGAGGTGCCGGAGACGACCGCCCGGCTGGTCAACGCGGTCCGGGCCGGGGGCGGCCGCGTCGTCGCGGTCGGCACCACCGCGACCCGGGCGCTGGAGTCCGCGGTCGAGGGCGACGTCGTCGTGTCAGCGCGGGGCTGGACGTCCCGCGTCGTCACGCCGGGCGACCCGCCCCGGGTCGTCGACGGGCTCGTCACCGGCTGGCACGACCCGCGTGCCTCCCACCTGCTCCTGGTGGAGGCGGTGGCCGGCCGCGACCTCACGCAGGCGGCGTACGACGCGGCGGTCGCGCACGGCTATCAGTGGCACGAGTTCGGCGACTCGGCGCTGCTCCTCCCGGCGCGCGGGCGGCGACCACGGTCGCGCGAGGGACCCGGTGATCTGTGAGGGGAGTGCGGGAGGGTTTTCACGGGCGAAACAAATGGCGAAACATGCCGGAACATCGCCAACCTAGGTTTCCTTGCCATGAGCAAGCGCAAGAGGATCGTCGTCGTCGGGCACGGCATGGTCGGCCACCGGTTCGTCCAGGCCGCCGTCGAGCGTGGGCTCACCGAGACCCACGACATCGTGGTGATCGGCGAGGAGCCGCGGCCGGCCTACGACCGCGTCGCCCTGACCAGCTTCTTCTCGGTCGAGAGCGCCGAGGAGCTCAGCCTGCTCCCGGGGGGCCAGTACGACGACCCGCGGGTCCGGCTCGTGCTGGACACCGCGGTCACCGGCATCGACCGCAAGGACCAGGTCCTCACGCTCGTCTCGCCGCCCCCGACCCCCTCCGGCGTGGAGCTCGAGGACCCCGGCACCGTCTCCGAGCTGGAGTACGACGTGCTGGTGATGGCCACGGGCGCCGCCCCCTTCGTCCCGCCGGTGCCCGGCAAGGACCTGCGCAACGTCTTCGTCTACCGCACCATCGAGGACCTGGAGGCGATCCGCGAGGCGTCGCAGACCGCCAAGGCGGGCGTCGTCATCGGCGGTGGCCTGCTCGGCCTCGAGGCCGCCAACGCGCTGCACCAGCTCGGTGTCGAGACGCACGTCGTCGAGCTCGCCCCCCGCCTGATGGCCGTGCAGGTCGACGACGCCGGTGGTGCCACGCTCAAGCGCCACATCGAGAACCTCGGCCTGAGCGTCCACACCGGCGTGATGACCGAGCTCATCGACGGCGACGATGACGGCATCGTCAGCGGCCTGAAGTTCAAGGACGTCGAGGAGCCACTCGAGGTCCAGATGGTCGTCTTCTCCGCCGGCATCCGCCCCCGCGACGCCCTCGCCCGCGAGTGCGACCTGCCGGTCGCCGAGCGCGGCGGCATCCTGGTCGACGAGCAGTGCCGCACCGCCGACCCGCACGTCTTCGCCATCGGCGAGTGCGCCGCCCCCGACGGCCGGATGTACGGCCTGGTCGCGCCCGGCTACTCGATGGCCGAGGTCGTGGTCGATGCCCTGCTCGAGGGCCCCGGCACCTTCACCGGCGCCGACATGTCCACCAAGCTCAAGCTGCTCGGCGTCGACGTCGCCAGCTTCGGTGACGCGTTCGCGACCACGGACGGCGCGCTCGAGCTCGTCTACTCCGACGCCGTGGCCGGCGTCTACAAGAAGCTCGTGGTGAGCGAGGACGGCAAGCGGCTCCTCGGCGGCATCCTGGTCGGCGACGCCAGCGCCTACGCCTCGCTGCGCCCGCTCGTGTCCTCCGGCATCGCGCTGCCCGACAACCCCGAGGAGCTGATCCTCCCGGCCTCGCGCGGCGGCGTACAGCTGGGCATGCCCGACGAGGCCCAGGTCTGCTCCTGCAACGACGTGACGAAGGGCCAGATCAAGGAGGCCGTCGCCGAGGGCGGCGAGCACAGCTGCGAGGACGTGGCCTGCGTCAAGAAGTGCACCAAGGCGGGCTCGACCTGCGGCTCCTGCGTGCCGATCGTCAAGAACATCATCGAAGAGCACTTCGCCAGCATCGGCAAGGTCGTCGACAAGGGCCTGTGCGAGCACTTCCGCCTGACCCGGCAGGAGCTCTTCGACCTGGTCTCGGTGCATGGCTACCGCCGGTTCGACGACATCGTCGAGGCCCACGGCACCGGCCGCGGCTGCGACATCTGCAAGCCCGCGATCGCGAGCATCCTGGCCAGCCAGTTCAACGGCCACGTGCTTGCCCAGGAGACCGCGGCGCTGCAGGACACCAACGACGCCTACCTCGCCAACATCCAGCGCAACGGCACCTACTCGGTCGTCCCGCGCATCCCCGGCGGCGAGATCACGCCCGACAAGCTGATCGTGATCGGCGAGGTCGCCCGCGACTTCGGGCTCTACACCAAGATCACCGGCGGCCAGCGGATCGACCTGTTCGGCGCCCGGATGGAGCAGCTCCCCGCGATCTGGAAGCGGCTCGTCGACGCCGGCTTCGAGTCCGGCCACGCCTACGGCAAGGCGCTGCGCACGGTGAAGTCGTGCGTGGGCTCCACCTGGTGCCGGTACGGCGTGCAGGACAGCGTCGGACTCGCCATCGCCCTCGAGCTCCGCTACCGCGGCCTGCGTTCGCCGCACAAGCTCAAGGGCGGCGTGAGCGGCTGCGCCCGCGAGTGTGCTGAGGCCCGGGGCAAGGACTTCGGCGTCATCGCCACGGAGAAGGGCTGGAACCTCTACGTCGGCGGCAACGGCGGCGCGGTCCCGGCCCACGCCAGGCTGCTCGCCGGCGACCTGGACACCGAGACGCTGGTCAGGTACCTCGACCGGTTCCTCATGTACTACATCCGCACCGCCGACCGCCTCCAGCGCACCGCTGCCTGGATCGAGCAGCTCGACGGTGGGCTCGACCGGGTCAAGGAGGTCGTGGTCGACGACGCCCTGGGCCTCGGCGCCGAGCTCGAGGCGGCGATGGCCCGCCACGTCGACTCCTACTTCGACGAGTGGAAGGCCACGATCGAGGACCCGGAGAAGATGGCGCGCTTCGTCAGCTTCGTCAACGCCCCCGACGTGCCGGACCCCGCCATCGCCTTCACCACGGAGCGTGACCAGATCAAGCCGGCCGATCCCGACGGGGCTGTCTCACTCGGCTCGACGATCCCCGTCGGCGCTCCCGGCCTCGTCACGGCGGGAGACGCCCGATGAGCGAGACCTACCAGGTTGTCTGCCCGGTGGACGACCTGGAGGTCGAGCGGGGCGTGACAGCGCTGGTGCACGGCCAGGCAGTGGCGATCTTCCGGACGCACGACGGCGAGGTCTTCGCCCTCGGCAACCACGACCCGTTCGCGAAGGCGTCGGTGCTCTCCCGGGGCATCGTCGGCACGCGCGGCGGCGTCCCCTTCGTGGCCTCGCCCATGCACAAGCACGCGTTCGACCTGCGCACCGGCCGATGCCTCGACGACGACACGGTCACCGTCCCGGTCTTCGAGGTCAGGGTGGAGGATGGCATGGTCCACATCGGGGGCCGCAAGCAGAAGGTGGCATGACCAGGACGAGCAAGGGGCCGCTGGACGGTTATCGCATCGGCGTCACCGCGGCACGCAAGGTGGACGAGCAGGTCGCCCTGCTCGAGCGCCGGGGCGCCCGCGTGGAGTGGGCGCCGATGCTCTCCCTCGACCCCAACCACGTCGACGACGACGAGCTCCGTGCGGCCACCGACGACGTGCTGGCGCGCCCGATCGACATCTTCGTGGCCACCACCGGCGTCGGGATGAAGGCCTGGTTCGCCGCGGCCGACCGGTGGGGGATGCTCTCCGGGCTGGTCGAGGCGATCAGCGCTGCCGAGGTGCTGGCCCGCGGGCCGAAGAGCGTGGGCGCCCTGCGGCGCCAGGGCATCCGCGAGCTGTGGGCCCCCGACTCCGAGTGCTTCGAGGACGTGCTGGCGCACCTGCGCGGCCGCGACCTGCGCGGGCTGCGGATCGTCGTGCAGGAGCACGGCCAGTCGCTCTCGATGGTCGCGCACGCCCTGCAGCGGCAGGGCGCGGACGTCGCGGTCGTGACCGTCTACCGGGTGGCGAGCGCGGAGGACCCCGAGCCGATGTTCCGGATGGTCGACCTGGTCGCCGACGCCAAGCTCGACGCCGTCACGTTCACATCGGCGCCCGCCGTGGCGGCGATGATGGAGGCCGCCGGCGTGACCGGCCGCCGCGACGAGGTGATCGCCGCCTGCCAGGCCGACGTCGTCGCCACCTGCGTGGGCCCGGTGACGGCCGCGGCCTTCGAGATGTGGGGCGTGCCGACGATCATGCCCGACCGCTCCCGCCTGGCCGCGATGGTCAAGCTGCTGGAGACCGAGCTGCCCTCACGCCGCCTGGGCCTCACGCTCGAGGTGGCCGGCCACCTCCTGCTGCTGCACGGTGACATGGTGCTCCTGGACGGCGTCGAGGTGCGCCTCTCGCCGGCACCGCTCGCGGTCCTGCAGGCACTTCTCGTCAACCCCGGACACGTCGTCTCCCGGGCCGAGCTGCTGGCCGCGCTCCCGAGCGGCACCGCCGGCTCGGAGCACGCCGTGGAGATGGCGGTCGCCCGCCTTCGGGCGGGCCTCGGCACCAAGGTGGTGCAGACCGTGGTGAAGCGCGGCTACCGGCTCGCCGTCAGCTCCTGAGCCGCCGGGGCCGACTCCTCGACGAGCACGTCGGCCTCGGGCCCTGCCGCGGCCGGCCCCTCCAGCGCGAGCTCGACCAGCTCGACCAGCTCGTGGGTGACCAGCTCGTGCCGCTCCAGGGGAAGCATGTGCCCGGCGTCCTCGGCCACGACCAGGCGCGCGCCCCGCACGTGGGCCGCGATCTTGCGGGCGTGGTGGAGCGGGGTCAGCAGGTCGCGGGTGCCGACCAGGACGCGCGTCGGGATGTCGTCGTACGCCGCGAGCGCGGCCGCCCGGTCGTGGTGCATGAAGTCCTCGTAGAAGCCACGCATGGTGGCCGGCGGGCAGTTGATGATCTGGTCGACGACCAGGCCGGCATCACGCTGGCGCAGGGGATGGCCGAAGAGGAACCTCTGCACCACCCAGCGCTCGATGGTGGGAGTGCGGCGACGGTGCGGACGGGAGATAGCGCGGGCGCGCACGGCGAGCATCCGGGGGATCTGCGCGCAGTCGCTCCCCGGCGTCGGGCAGGCCGAGCGTGACGGTGTCGAGGTCCGACGACGACGTCGCCACGAAGAGCGCGCCGCGGACCCGGGCGATGATGTCCGGCCGCTGCTCGGCCAGGCCCATCATGGTCATGCCGCCGATCGAGTGGCCGGCGAGCACGAGTGGCCCCTCCGGGGCGAAGGCGTCGATCACGTCGCCCATGTCGCGGGCGAGGTGCTCGATGGTGCAGGTGCGCTGGGGTGCGGGGTCGGACATCCCGTGGCCGCGGTGGTCCCACAGCAGCAGGCAGACACCGTGGCCGTAGCGGCTGAGCAGGTCGCGCACCTGGTAGCGCCAGTTCTCGGTGTCGGCGGTCCAGCAGTGCGCGAGCACGACGGTCAGTGGCGCGTCGTCCGGTCCGTGCACCTCGACGTACAGCTCGAGTCCGTCGTGAGTCCTCACGAGGTGCCTCCTGTGACGAGTGCCGTCGCGATGGCGGCGATGCCCTCGCCGCGACCGGTCAGACCGAGTCCGTCGGTGGTCGTGGCCGACACCGTCACGGGCGCCCCAGCGGCCGCGGACAGCGCGGCCTCGGCCTCTGCCCTCCGGGGCCCGAGCCTTGGCCGGTTGCCGATCACCTGCACGGCGATGTTCCCGATCTCGAAGCCGGCCTCCCGCACCAGCCGGGCCGACTCCGCCAGCAACGCAGCGCCCGAGGCGCCCGCCCACTCGGGCCGGGACGTGCCGAAGTTGCTGCCCAGGTCGCCGAGCGAGGCGGCGGACAGCAGGGCGTCGCAGGCTGCGTGTGCCGCGACGTCGGCGTCGGAGTGGCCCTCGAGGCCCTGGGGCTCGTCCGGCCAGGCCAGGCCGGCCAGGTGCATCGGAGCACCGTCGACGAGACGGTGCACGTCCGTGCCGATGCCGATGCGTGGGGGCCTCACGGAACGGCATCATGCCCCAGCCGAAGGGGCCGGCGTGAGGACGTCCGTCACAATGGGGGGATGGAGGACAGCCGGAGGCGCTGGGCCGCCTCGGGCGTCGTCGCCGGAGTCGCGGGGCTCGCGACGAGCTATGCCACGGCGACGGCGCTCAACATCCGCGAGTCGCCGGTGGTCGCGGTCGCCGAGCTCGTCATCCGGCTCACCCCCGGCCCGGTCGTGGAGGGCGCGATCCAGCTGCTCGGGCAGGCCGACAAGCCGGTCCTCGTGGCCGGTGTGCTGCTGGCGGTTGGGCTCCTCTTCGCACTCGCCGGACTCCTGGCCCGCGGCGGGTTGTCGCGGTCGGTGCTCGTCTGGCTCTCGCTCGCCCTGATCGGCATGGTCGCCGTGCTGCGGCAGCACGGGGCCGGGCCGGTCGACGTCCTGCCCGTGGGGGTGGGGCTGGCGACCTGGCTGGCGCTCCACTCCGCGCTCGTGAACCCGCTCGCCAAGGGCCGCGCCCACCCCGAGCTCGCGTCGCGTGAGCGCCGGGTCTTCCTGATGGTCGCCGGCACGGTCGGGCTCGCGGCCGTGGCGATCGGGCTGGCCGGCCGGTTCGTCGGCAGCGGCCGCCGGCACGTGGAGTCGAGTCGCCGGCTGCTGCGCATCGAGGGGGTCACCCGGCGCCAGCCGCCGGCGTCCGCGACCGTCGGAGTGCCGGGCATCTCGCCCTGGCAGACGCCCAACGAGGACTTCTACCTGATCCACACGGCCATCTCGGTGCCCGCGATCGAGCCGACCGACTGGTTCGTGCGCATCCACGGGATGGTCGAGCGCGAGCTGGTCGTCACCTACGACGACCTGCTGGCGCGGGAGCTCACCGAGTCGTGGGTCACCTTGACGTGCGTCAGCAACCCGGTCGGCGGTGACCTCGTCGGCAACGCGCGCTGGAGCGGCGTGCGGGTGGCCGAGCTGCTCGCCGAGGCGGGAGTCCTGCCCGACGCCGACTGCGTGCGCCAGGTCTCGGAGGACGGCTGGGACTGCGCCACGCCGCTGGTGGCGCTCACCGACGGCCGCGACGCCATGCTCGCGGTCGCGATGAACGGCCATCCCCTCCCGATCGAGCACGGCTTCCCCGTGCGCACCGTCGTGCCCGGGCTCTACGGCTTCGTCTCCGCGACCAAGTGGCTGGTGGAGCTGGAGGTGACCCGGTTCGACCGCGTCGAGGCCTTCTGGACCCAGCGCGGCTGGTCCGAGGAGGGCCCGATCAAGGTGTCCTCGCGCATCGACGTACCCCGCTCCGGCGCGGACGTCCCCGCCGGCGAGCTGCGCGTCGGCGGCGTGGCCTGGGCCCAGCACACCGGCATCTCCTCGGTCGAGGTGGCCCTCGACGGCGGCGACTGGATCGGCGCGGACGTCGCGGCACCCCCGACCAACGACACCTGGGTGCAGTGGGCGGCCACCTTCGAGGTGGAGCCGGGTGACCACGTCCTCAGGGTGCGGGCGCGCACCAAGACCGGCGAGCTGCAGACGGGCGTCGTGCGCGATGTCATGCCCGACGGCGCCACCGGCTGGCACACGGTGGAGTTCACGGCGCAGTCCTGAGAGTCGGAGCTACCCGATCACGTAGACGGTGCCGGAGGAGGCGGTCTGCCAGGCGTCCTCGAGCTCGCCGCGGTCATAGACGCGGCGGACGGAGGCGTTGCTCGGAGCGGCCGGGTCGTTGACCACCACGTCGCCGTCCGCCTCGAATCCGACGATCACCAGCAGGTGACCTCCGCTCGACGAGATCGGGGCGCCGGTCAGGTCGCCGCGGCCGAAGGCGATCGAGGCGACGAGCGGAGTCCCGGCCACGATGTAGTCCTCGGCCTCCCGGAGGTCGTGCAGCCGGGTGACGTAGGCCGACTTCACCAGCCCGCCGGCGTACGCCGTGTTGAAGGCCCAGTTGCCGGCGCCGTCGTAGCCATGGTCGTAGACCATCCGCGCCGCGTGGTCGACCCACGGATCCGGGTGGCCGCCGGGGACCCAGCCGTACGCCGCGGCGCCGGGCAGGGCGCCGCGGTAGGCGAGCACCATCGACGTCGACGTGGGGGAGCACCACGCCTGGCCGCCGCCGCCCCACTGCGGGGAGTGGCCGGAGTGGATCATCTGGGAGTACGCCGGGACGTCGAGGACCTTCCCGGCCGCCGGCCCGGTAGCCGAGGTGGCGACGTCGGAGCGCGCCGGGACCGCGCTCGCGACCGCGCCGATCCGGTCGACGCGCAGCCGGGCGGACGTGCCCTCGCGCCGCATCAGCAGGACCTTGAGCTGCCACCCGGTCACGCCGGGCGTGCGCCAGGTGTCGACCGCAACGGACGTGCCGTCGTCGTCCTGGCCGGAGAGCGTGGTCCGGTCGATCGCCCCGCCCGAGGTCCAGCGGGCCATCGTGTCCCAGCTCGTCATCGAGCCGTCGCGCTCACGGCCGCGCACGCGCACCTCGATCCAGCTGTCGCCCGGGGTGGACGCCTGCCAGGACGGGATCAGCTCGGTGAGCCCGAAGCCGGGGGAGACCCACGGCGAGGTCCAGGTGCCCTTGTCGTAGCGGCGGCCCTCGAACGTGCGCCGGCCCGCCTCGGCGGTGAGCAGCAGCTTGCCGCGCTTCACCGCGACGCCGCGGACCGAGCCGGCGGCCAGCTCGTCGCCGGACCCCCAGGAGACGTGCTGGATCGGGTCCTGCGGCGCGGCCCCGGCGGGCGGCGCCACGAGGGTGCCCGCAGCCAGGAGCGGGGCGAGCAGGGCGGCGAGCGATCGTCGTACCACGCGATGACGATAACCCCAGAAGCCTCACCAGCCCCATGAATCGGCAATGAGGGCCGCCCGAGCGCCCGCCCCTAGACTTGGCGGGTGACTCTCAGGCTCCACGACACCGCGACCCGCGAAGTCCGTGACTTCGTCCCCCTCGAGGAGGGGAAGGCGGGCATCTACGTCTGTGGCCTGACCGTGCAGTCGGAGCCGCACGTCGGACACGTGCGCTCGGCGGTCAACTTCGACGTGCTGCGGCGCTGGCTGACGGCCAGCGGCTACCAGGTCACCTTCATCCGCAACGTCACCGACATCGACGACAAGATCCTGGTGAAGTCGGCCGAGCAGGGCCGCCCGTGGTTCAACCTCGCCTACGACATGCACCGCGAGCTCACCCGGGCGCTGGACAGCATCAACGTGCTGCCGCCGACCTACGAGCCCGCCGCCACCGGCCACGTGCCGGAGATCCTCGACCTGATCGACCGGCTGATCAAGGCCGGCCACGCCTATGCCGCCGAGGACGGCTCGGGCGACGTCTACTTCGACGTGCGGTCGTGGCCGCAGTACGGCGAGCTGACGCGGCAGCGGGTCGAGGACATGGAGCCGGCGGGTGACGCCGACCCACGGGGCAAGCGCGACCCGCGCGACTTCGCCCTCTGGAAGGGCTGGAAGAAGGACAGCGAGCCGGCGACCGCCGCCTGGCCGAGCCCCTACGGTCCCGGCCGCCCGGGCTGGCACATCGAGTGCTCGGCGATGGCCGGCAAGTACCTCGGCAAGGCCTTCGACATCCACGGCGGTGGCGTCGACCTGCGCTTCCCCCACCACGAGAACGAGCAGGCGCAGTCGCGCGCGGCGGACGACCCCTTCGCGTCGTACTGGCTGCACAACGCCTGGATCACCACCGCCGGCGAGAAGATGAGCAAGTCGCTCGGCAACTCGCTGCTCGTGCCCGAGGTGCTGAAGCGGGTGCGCGGGATCGAGCTGCGGTTCTACATGGTGAGCGCGCACTACCGCTCGCACGTCGAGTTCAGCTTCGAGGCGCTCGAGGAGGCCGCGAAGTCGTTCCAGCGCATCGAGAACTACCTGGCCCGGGCCGCCGAGGCCCTTGGCCGCGAGGTGCCCTCGGGCGGGGCGCTGTGCGCGGAGTTCACCGAGGCGATGGACGACGACCTCGGAACCCCCGCCGCGGTGGCCGTCATCCACGACGTCGTCCGCGAGGGCAACAAGCTGCTCACCGACGGCGACCCGGAAGCCTTGAGCGGCAACGCCGCCTCGGTGCGGGCGATGCTGGCGATCCTCGGCCTCGACCCCGCCGACCCGGCGTGGGGCGCCACCAGCAGGGGCGACGACAAGCTGACCGGCGTCGTGGACGCGCTCGTCCGCGGCCTGCTCGAGGAGCGCGAGCGCGCTCGCCTCGAGAAGGACTGGGCGCGCGCCGACGCCATCCGTGACCAGATCAAGGCGGCCGGCATCGAGGTCGAGGACACCCCGACCGGCCCGAAGTGGAGTGTTTGATGCCGGGTAACTCGTCCCGACGCGGAGCGATCCGCAAGACCAGCAAGAAGCCCACGGCGGGCTCGGGCGGGCGCGTCCGCCGCGGCCTCGAGGGCAAGGGCCCCACGCCGAAGGCCAAGGAGCGGCCCAACCACAAGGCCTACAAGATGGCGCAGAAGGCCGCCCGCAACGAGGCCGCCCGGCCCAAGCGGCCGAAGAAGGCCGGCGACGCCGAGTGGGTCGCCGGCCGCAACTCCGTCGTCGAGGTGCTCCAGGCGGGCGTGCCGGTCACCGGCGTCTACGTCGCCGAGGGCGCCGAGCGCGACGGCCGGCTCAGGGAGGCCTTCCGCCTGGCCGCCGAGCAGGGCGTGAGCCTGCTGGAGGTCAACCGCAACGAGCTCGACCGGATGACCGGCGGCGCCGTGCACCAGGGGCTCGCGGCCCGGCTCCCGGCGTACGAGTATGCGCACCCCGACGACCTGCTCGAGGCCGCCGCGGAGGTCGGCGAGCCGCCGCTCATCCTCGCCCTCGACTCGGTCACCGACCCGCGCAACCTGGGTGCCTCCATCCGCTCCGCCGCCGGCTTCGGGGCGCACGGGGTGCTGATCCCCGAGCGGCGTGCCGCCGGCATGACCGCCTCGGCGTGGAAGACGAGCGCCGGCGCCGCCGCCCGCGTGCCGGTGGCGCAGACGGTCAACCTGGTTCGCCAGCTCAAGGCCTACCAGGAGGCCGGCCTGATGGTGGTCGGGCTCGCGGCCGACGGCGACGTCACGCTCCCCGAGCTGGTCGGCCCCGACGGGTTGGCCGACGGGCCGCTCGTGCTCGTGGTCGGCTCGGAGGGCAAGGGCCTGGGCCGCCTGGTCGCGGAGACCTGCGACCAGATCGTGTCCATTCCGATGTCCGGGCAGCTCGAGTCGCTCAACGCCGGCGTCGCCGCCTCGGTCGCCCTCTACGCGATCTCCCAGGCACGCGCCTGACGTGCCCCACCCCGCTCAACGCGTCGGCACCGCCACCTTCGTGGCCGGCGGGGTGCTGCTCGGCCTGCTGACAGCGGTGGCGCTGTTCCTGGGCAGCAGCCGCGAGGTGGTGCTGGCCAGCCACGACGCCGAGGTCCGCCCCACCCTGGATCGCCACGTGGTGCTGCGCACGGGCCCGCTGCTGCCCGACCTGCGGATGGCGTACGACGGCCCCGTCGGCGTCGACATCCGGCTGGGCAAGACCGAGGCGACCTCGGTCGAGGAGCTGGTCGAGCGCTACGCCTTCATCGCCTCCGACCCGGCGGCCCAGGAGGCGAAGGTCGCGGAAGCAGTGCGCGACATGGCCGTGTCCGCCGGGCTGCGGGGTGCGGCGATCGGGCTGGTGCCGCTCGCGGTCTGGCTGCTGGTGGGGCCGCACCGCCGGGGCGAGCTGTTCCGGGGGCTCGGCACCCGCAAGGGCCTGGTCGGCGGCGCGCTGCTGACGCTCCTGCCGCTGGCGCTCTGGCAGCCGTGGGAGCGGTCCGAGGAGACGGTGGAGGAGCAGCAGGCCTGGGAGCCGCTGCAGGAGTTCGTCGGCGAGAGCGTGCCGCTCCCCGCCGCGGCGCAGGCGCTGGAGATCCGCACCGGGCCCACCACGGCCTCCACGCGCCGGCTGCTGCTGAGCGCGGTGGACACCTACGAGAAGAGCAAGGAGTTCTACGACCGCGTCGCCGAGGAGGCAGCAGAGCTCGACCTGCGCGAGCCGAGCTCGGCGGAGACGGTCGCCATCCTGGTCAGCGACCGCCACGACAACATCGGCATGGACCGGGTCGCGCGGGCGATCGCGGACGCCGCCGGCGCGACCGCCGTGCTCGACGCCGGTGACGACACCTCCACCGGCCAGGCCTGGGAGGCGTTCAGCCTGGACTCGCTGGTCGAGGCGTACGACGGCTTCCAGGCGTTCGCCGTCACCGGCAACCACGACCAGGGCGACTTCGTCAGCGGCTACCTCGCCGAGCGCGGCTGGACGATGCTCGCCGGCGAGCCGGTCACCGGCCCGGGCGGCGGGCTGCTGCTCGGCGTCGACGACCCCCGGTCGAGCGGGCTCGGCAACTGGCGCGACGAGACCGGCCTGTCGTTCGCCGAGGTCGAGGAGCGGCTGGCGGACGCGGCCTGCGACTCCGAGGAGCGGATCGCGACGATCCTGGTCCACGACGCCAACCTCGCCAGCGAGGCGCTGGAGCGCGGCTGCGCCGACCTCGTCCTGGGCGGGCACACGCACGTCCAGAGCGGCCCGACCGAGGTGACGGGGGAGAACGGCGAGACCGGCTGGAGCTGGACGAACGGCACGACCGGCGGCGCGGCGTACGCCATCGCGGTCGGCAGCAAGCCGCGCCGCGACGCCGACGTCAGCCTGGTGACCTACCGCGACGGTCGCCCGGTCGGGCTCCAGTTCGTCCGCCTGCTCACCGACGGGCGCTGGGTGGTCGGCGCCTACTCGCCGCTGCTTCGGGAGTAGTCACGGAGGTGCACGCGCCGGCCGGCAGCGGCGTCAGTGGCGCCCAGCGTCGTGGAAGGCCTGGGTGAAGATGTCCATGAGCGCGGGAGTGCGCTCGGCGTCGACCCCTCCGACAGCCTCGTCGGGCCGCTTGCTGAGCACGTTGTAGATGTAGTCCCGGGCCGCGTCGAAGGTGTCGACGCCCTGGCCGGCCCGCTCGGAGAGATACCAGCGGTGCACGAGGATCTCGTGGAAGACCTCGGCGGGCTCGAGCTTGCCGCGCGCCTCCAGCGGGACCATCTCGATGAGGGGCTCGTAGACCTCGGTGAGCCAGCGGTTGGCGACGAGCTGGCGGTCCTCCCTGCCCAGGTCGAAGTGGGCGGTGAAGGAGGCGATGTCGTTGAGCAGCCGCCGGGCCTGGTTGTCCTCGACGTCGAGCCCGGTGAGCGCCTGCAGCTCGCGCCGGTGGTGCTCCGCCTCGACGACCTTCGGCTGGATGCGGACGGTCTCGCCGTCGATGTCGGTGACGATGTCGAGCTCGTCGACGTCGAAGCCCAGGTCGTTGAGCCGCTCGATCCGCTCCTCGATCCGCCACATCTCGTCGACCCTGAACTCCTCGGCGTGGGTGAGCTCGGCCCACAGCGCGTCATACTGCTCCTGGAGCCTGTCGATGACCGCGAATCCGTCGACCTCGGAGCTGACCGCGCCGCTGGCCTGCAGGTCCATCAGCTCGCCGAAGATGTTCTGACAGCCGACCTCCAGGTCGTAGTGCCGCATCCGGTCGCTCACCTCGTCGTGCAGCTCGCCGGTCTCGGCGTCGACGAGGTAGGCCGCGAAGTCCCCGGCGCTGCGCCGGAACAGCACGTTGGAGAGCGACACGTCGCCCCAGTAGAACCCCGCGAGATGGAGGCGGACCAGCAGGACGACCATGGCGTCGACGAGGCTGGGGAGGCTGTCGGCCGTCAGCCCGTGGGCGAACAGGCTGCGGTAGGGCAGCGAGAAGCGCAGGTGCTCGGTCAGCAGGGTGGCCGGCAGCTCGTCACCCGCCGCGTCCGTCCGGCCGGCGACGACGCCCTGCGCGACGACGGCGGGCAGCCCGAGGCGCTGGAGGTCGCGGAGGAGGCGGTACTCCCTGAACGCGATGTCCTCCTGCGTCTCCTTGATCGCGTAGGTGCGCTGACCGAGCCGGACGATCCGGACGATGTGCCGCGAGAGGCCGCGCGGCAGTGGCACGACGTGCTCGGCGGTCCAGTCCTCCAGCGGGATCGACCAGGGCAGGCTCATCAAGGCCGGGTCGGGGCGACTGGCGACGATGCGCAAGGGCATGACGGGCAACCTACTCCCGGCTCAGGCCAGCGCCCAGAGGTCCAGCCGCGGCCCGTCGGAGGGAGGTACGACGAGCTGGTCGCCATGGGCGGCCAGGTCACCGCCGCCCTCCTCCGTGCCGAGCAGGTGGCTGCCGTGACTGGCGCCGAGGGCCCGCGCCGGCAGGGTGACCGCCGGACCAGCGGCGCGGCGCGCACACACCAGCACCGGGCCGTCGGCGTGCTCCCGCACGAAGACGAGCGCGTCGTCGTCGACGTGCGCCCAGCGGAGGCCGCCGCGACGCAGGGCGGTGCGCTCCCGGCGTACTCCCGCGAGGGCGGTGTAGGTGGCCAGGGTCTCGCGGTCCCACGCCTCGGGGCGGTCCCACGGCATCGTGCGCCGCGAGTCCTCGCCGTTGACGCCCTCGAGGCCGATCTCGTCGCCGGCGAAGACCATCGGCACACCCGGCAGCGCGAACTGGAGACCCGCCGCCACCCGGTGCACCGCCGGCGAGCCCACCACGGTGCGGATGCGGGCGGAGTCGTGGGAGCCGAGGATGTTCCAGCTCGTCGTGGTGGCGCGCCAGCCGAGGGCGCCGTGCCAGGCGCGGAAGGTGTCGAGCACGGCCTGGCCAGGCCGGCGTGGCACCTTTACCGGCCTGCCGAAGGGGCGGGCGGGGGTGGCGGGGTCGCGCAGCCACGACCACACCGGCCACGAGAAGCCGGAGTAGTTCATGGTGCCGTGCCAGCCGTCGCCGTCGACGTCACCGGTCGCGTCGTGGTTGTGCTCGCCGATGACGAGCGGGTCCTCGCGCAGCGCCTCCGCGGTGCGCCGGGCCGCCTGGGCGACCTCGTGGTTGACGTCGAGGGCGCCGAGTCGCCCGGTCATGTTGGCGACGTCGATGCGCCAGCCGTCGACGTCGTAGGGCGGCCTCAGCCACCGGCCGACGACGGAGTCCTTGCCCTCGACCATCGCCGCGCGCAGGTCGGGGTCGCCGTGGTTGACCTTCGGCAGGGTGCCGTGGCCCATCCAGCAGGCGTAGCTGCCGTCCTCCTCGAAGTAGTAGAACGATCGCTCACGGGCCGTCGGGTCGGCCGCGGCCGAGCGGAACCACTCGTGGGTGTCGCCGGTGTGGTTGGTTGTGAGGTCGCCGAGGATCCGCCAGCCGCGCACGTGGACGGCGGTGCTGAGCCGCTCGTACGCCGCGTCCCCGCCGAGCAGCGGGTCCACCTCGGTGAAGGTGGTGGCGTTGTAGCGGTGGTTGCTCTCGCCGGGGAAGACGGGCGTCGTGTAGACGATGTCCGCGCCCACCTCCGCGACGTGGTCGAGGTGCTCGGTGATCCCGTCGAGGTCGCCGCCGTAGAACTGCAGCGGGGTGCGGGGGTCGTCCGGCTCGAAGATCACCTCGTCGTCCCACGCGGCGGGGATCGCCCAGGCCGGCACGGGGTGCTCGTCGGCCTGCGCCGAGCGGGCGAACCGGTCGGGGAAGATCTGGTAGACCACCCCGTCCCGGCCCCAGTCCGGTGCCTGTGGGAAGGCGCTGATCCGGAAGTCATGGGCGTCCGGCACGTCGTGGCCGATCTCGCCCGCCCCCGTCAGCCAGGTCTGGTCGCCGCCCCGCACGACCAGGAAGCGGTAGTGGGTCACCGGGTTGTGCACGGGCAGCGCGCCCTCCCACCACACGACGTCGCCTGCGCGCGTCGCGGTCGTCGGGTGGAACACCGGCTCCTCGTCGAACGTCGTGCGCAGCCAGACCGCCTCGATGGGATCCGCGGCGGTCGTGCGGACCCGCACCGCGACCGTGTCGCCGAGCCGCGGCGCCTCGTCATCGACGTAGAGCGGCGACCCGTCGTGGTGGGGCTGGTCCAGCAGGCTCATGGAGGTCAGTCTCTCGTGCCCGTGGCTCCACCTGCGACTCGGCGGTCCACTAGCATGGCCGCGCGCCGATAGGGCGCGCGCCGGTGTAGCTCAGTTGGTAGAGCGTCTTACTTGTAATAAGAGGGTCGCGGGTTCGATTCCTGTCACCGGCTCGGACAGCACGTCCCCTGTGTGCGAGTAGCCGCGACGTCGGTCTTCACCGGCTGCCGTGGGCGAGCGTCGTACGACGCGGCGACGGGGCACCCCGGCCCAGCGAGCTAGCCGAGCATCGCCTCGATCTGCTCGAGCTCGGCCTCCTGGGCCTCGATGATCGACTCGGCGAGCGCGAGGGCAGCGGGATCCTCGCCGGAGTCCAGCTCCTCTTGCGCCATCTCGACGGCCCCGTCGTGGTGCGCCGCCATCAGCTCCAGCCACATCTGCTCGAAGTCCTTGCCCCGGGCCGACTCGAGAGCGGCCAGCTCGTCGGCGGAGGCCATGCCGCGCATCTCCTCGTGCTCGGGCAATGGACCGGCGTCGGCGTGTTTGCCGTGGTCTCCGTGGCCGGCGTTGACGTGGTCGCGGCTCGTCTCGGGGATCGGCTGCTCCCACGCTTCCAGCAGGTCCACGAGCTGCTCGATCTCGGGCGCCTGCGCTGCCCGCACCTGCTCGGCGACCGCGGCGACGTCGGGGGAGAGGTCGCGCCCGACCGTCAGGTCGACCATCGAGAGGGCTTGCGCGTGATGGGGGACCATGTCGGTCGCGAACGCGACGTCCGCGTCGTTGAAGGGCTCCGACTCGGGGATCTTCGAAGTGGCCTCCGGTTCGCTCCCGCACGCGGCGGCGAGAAGGAGCAGGGGCACGAGCAGGGCGCGCTTCATCGGACCTGCCTCACCTCGAACTCGCACGCCGGCTCGGCGATCGCGGACTGGGCGGCGACGAGGCGCAGCTCCCGCTCGGCCGACTCCAGCGTCGTGGCCAGGACGGCGAACACCGACGAGGCGGTCCGCGCCAGGGCCTCGGCCGGGGAGCCGGTCTCGAGCAGGTGCGCGGTGAACAGGGCGGCGGTGATGTCGCCCGACCCGTTGGCCTTCATCGGCAGCCGGGGGGTCTCCACGAGCCAGGCGCCTTCGCCGGTCACCGCCAGCATGCCGATCCGGCCCTCCGGGACGGCGTCCACGGAGGTGACGAGCACCGTCGTGGGACCGAGCTGCCGCGCCAGGTCGGCGGAGGCGATCACCTCGTCGAGTGAGGCGGGCGTCGTGTCGGTGAGGAACCCGAGCTCGAACTGGTTGGGCGTGATGATGTCGGCGACCGGCACGACCTGCGAGCGGATCACTGGCGGGATGGCCGGATCGACGAAGCAGCCCGACGTCGCGTTGCCCATCACCGGGTCGCACGTGTAGACGGCGTCCGGGTTCGCGGCCTTGACCCGCGCCACCGCGTCCACGACGACGTCGGCGATCGCGGGCGAGCCCTGGTAGCCCGACAGGACGGCGTCGCAGGAGCCGAGCACGCCGCGCTCCTCGATGCCCGTCACCACCGCGCGGACGTCGTCCGCCGCGATCAGCGGCCCGCGCCACGCGCCGTACCCCGTGTGGTTGGAGAAGTTGACGGTGAGCACCGGCCACACCTCGTGGCCGAGGCGCTGCAGCGGGAAGACGGCGGCGGAGTTGCCGACGTGTCCGTAGGCCACGTGGGACTGGATCGAGAGGACCTTCACCCGGCCCAGTCTGTCAGGGGGTGGTCAGGCGACCTGGAGCGAGCGCTTCGAGAGGCCCAGCCAGTAGCCGTCGATCACCTGGACGCCGGGCTCGTCCGGCGCCGTCGCGACACCAAGGGTGACGAAGAGGGGCGTGAAGTGCTCGACGGTCGGGTGGGCGAACGGCATGCCGGGGGCCTTGGCGCGGTAGTCGGCCAGCTCGTCGACGTCGCCGCGGGCCAGCGCGTCGGCCGCCCAGAGGTCGAAGTCCACCGACCACCCGGGGGCCGCGGCGTCGATGCGCCACTCCGTGAGGAAGGGCAGGCCGTGGGTGAGGAACCCGGAGCCGATGACGAGCACGCCCTCGTCGCGCAGCGGCCGGAGCCGCTCGCCCAGGCGCAGCAGCCGCACCGGGTCGTGCGTGGGCAGCGACATCTGCAGGACCGGGATGTCGCCGTCGGGGTACATGATCTTCAGCGGCACCCACGCCCCATGGTCGAGGCCGCGGCTCGCGTGCTGGTGCACGGGCTCGTCCGCCGGCATCAGCCCGGCGATGCGACGGGCCAGGGCGGAGGCGTCGGGAGTCTCGTAGGTCATCCGGTAGTACTTCGCGTCGAAGCCCCCGAAGTCGTAGACCAGCGGGGCGCCACTGGCGCTGAGCATGACCGGCGCCGACTCCCAGTGCGCGCTCACGATCAGGATCGCCTTCGGACGCGGCAGGTCGGCGGCCCAGGCAGCGAGCTGGCCGCTCCAGACCGGGTCGTCGAGCAGCGGGGGCGCGCCGTGGCCGATGTAGAGCGCGGGCAGGCGGTCGGTCATGCCGGCATAATAGTTCAATCTTTAACTTTATTCCCCTCGGTCGGGATAGTCCGTGACGAAGGGATCCTCCCCAGGCCCGGATGAGGGTCCGATCGTCACGGACTATCCCGGCGGCCCCGCTACCCTCACCCCCGTGGGCGCGCTGGCAGGACTGGTGGACAGGGGCCTGGTCGCCCCCGACTGGGCTGCCGCCCTGGCTCCAGTCGACGAGAGGATCGTCGCGATGGGCCGGTTCCTGCGCGAGGAGCTGGCCGCGGGCCGGTCCTACCTCCCGCACGGCGACCACGTGCTGCGTGCGTTCCAGCGCCCGCTGGCCGACGTACGCGTGCTGATCGTCGGCCAGGACCCCTATCCGACCCCGGGCCACCCGGTCGGGCTCAGCTTCTCCGTGCACCCCGACGTGCGGCCGATCCCGCGCAGCCTGGCCAACATCTACGCCGAGCTGGAGGCCGACGTGGGGGTCCCGCCCGCTCCGCACGGCGACCTCACCGCGTGGGCCGACCAGGGCGTGATGCTGCTCAACCGGGTGCTCACGGTCCGACCCGGCCAGGCCGCGTCGCACCGCGGGCGCGGCTGGGAGGAGGTCACCGAGGCGGCGATCCATGCCTTCGCCGCCCGCGGCGGCCCGCGCGCCGCGATCCTCTGGGGCCGGGACGCCCAGTCGCTCAAGCCGATGCTGCGCGACGTGCCGTGGATCGAGTCTCCGCACCCGTCGCCGCTGAGCGCGAGCCGGGGATTCTTCGGGTCCCGGCCGTTCAGCCGGGTCAACCGCCTGCTCGTGGAGCAGGGTGGCGCTCCTGTGGACTGGGCGCTGACCTGACAGCCATTTCCGGGGAACCCGAGGGCCAGTCAGTTCCATCGACCTAGACTCACGACATGGACGAGGACCGCGGGAGTGAGGCAGAGGGCTTCGACCCCCTGGTGCCCGCGCCCGCCGCGGCGACCACGCGGCGTACGCCTCAGCAGCGGCGCAGCCGTCAGCGCGTCGCCCGCATCCTCGACGCGGCGTCTGCCCTCGTGCTCGAGGGGGGTGTCGAGCGGCTGTCGACCCGCCGGATCGCCGAGGTGGCCGGCGTGCCGGTCGCCTCGCTCTACCAGTACTTCGGCGACAAGGAGGACGTCCTTCTCGCGCTCGTCGACCGCGACATGGCGGAGATGGACGCCCAGGTGCTGCAGGACCTGCAGGGCCTCGCCAATCCCTCGCTGGGCGAGCTGGTCGCGACCGCGATGCGCTCCTTCACCAAGGTCTACGCCCGCCGCCCCGCCTTCGTGGAGATCTGGATGCGCGGCCGCACCAACCCGGCGATCCGGCAGCGCGGCCGCGACCACAACGAGCTGATCGCCACCACGCTCCACGAGTACGCCGCGGCCGCCGGGCTGGTCCCGGCCGGCCTGAGCCCCAAGGTGCCGCTCCTCGCCGTCGAGGTCGGGGACAAGGTCTTCCAGCTCGCCTACGAGAACGACATCCAGGGCGACCCGGAGCTGGTCGAGGAGGGCATCCGGATGGTGACGGCCTACCTCGCGCCGTACGCCGCGCCCACCGCCGTCTAGGCCCGAGACCGCCTGCCGGTCAGGGGGCCAGCGCGCGCGAGCCGGCCGAGGGGTAGCGGCGCGTCGGGTTGGCCCCGATCGCGCCGGGGGAGGCCGACGTCCGCGCCTTCCTCGCCTTCCGCGGAGCCGCGGACTTCTCCTCGAACTTCTCCTCGGTCGACCACTGGTCGATCCACTCCTCCATCACCCGCCACGTCGTGCCGCGCGCGGCACGCCCGGTGAGCATGCCGAGGTGACCGCCGGGCACGACCTCGAAGCGCACCTCGCGTGCCTTCTTCAGCAGGGGTACGACGGCCTCGACGGCGGCGATCGGCGCGATCCCGTCGTTGGCCCCCGCGAACACGAGGGTGGGGGCGGTGATGTCGGCGAGCCTGATGGTCCTGCCGCCCAGCTCCATCTCGCCCTCGGCGAGCGCGTTGCCGCGGACGAACCGGTGGTAGAGCTGCCCGAAGGTGCGGCCGGGGTAGGCGATCATGTTGGCGGTGAAGCGGTCGACCGCCTCGATCTGCGCGAGGAAGTCGGCGTCGTCGAGGTGGGTGGCGACCGCCAGCGGCTTGGTGACCAGCTTCTGGAAGGACGACAGCTGGAAGGCCCACTTCACCAGCGGCTTGGGGGCGCCCCCCATCGCCCGGTAGGCGCGGGTGACCACGCGCCCTCTGGAGATGTTGAGCAGCGGGCGCACCGGGGCGACGAGCGGCACCCTGGTCACGTCGACCGGTGAGCCGACGATGGTGATCGAGGCGAGGGGCAGCTCCGGCTGGTCGGCCGCCGTCAGCATCGTGAAGATGCCGCCGAGGCTCCAGCCGATCAGGTGGACGGGCCGACCGCCCGCGTGCTCCGAGACCGCCCGGACAGCCTCGGGGAGGACCTCGTCGATCCAGTGCTCCATGCCGAGGGCGCGGTTGCGGAACGACACCTCGCCGTACTCCACCAGGTAGGTGCGGCGGCCCTGGGTGACGAGGTGCTCGACGACCGAGCACCCGCGCCGCAGGTCGAAACAGAGGGCCGGTGCCGCGAGAGGAGTGACGAGGAGGACCGGGTCGCCCGTCTCGACGGCCGTCTTGGCAGGCCGGTAGTGGTAGACCTCGCGCAGCTCGCCCTCGTCGATGAGGGTGCGCGGCATCGGGCGCAGGTCTGCCAGTCCGCCGTAGAGCACCTTGTGCGCCACGTTGCTGACGGCCGCGACCAGCTGGTCCGGCTTGGGGACGAGATCCATGCGCTGAAGATACGCCCGTACGCCGTGGCGCGGCAGGCGTCGACTGTCCTGCGGACCCACGGGGGACAAACCGGCCCCGCGCTCTCGACAAGGGGCCATCCCGGGACTAGACCTAGGCCATGAAGTGGACGCTCGCGGCGCTCGGCGCCGCAGCCCTCGGCGGCGTCGCCGCCCGGGACCTCACGCAGAAGCAGCACGCCATCACCCGGAACTTCCCGGTGGTCGGCCATGCCCGGTTCTTCCTGGAGCGGATCGGTCCCGAGCTGCGGCAGTACATCATCAGCGGGAACGACGTGGAGCGGCCGTTCAGCCGCGACCAGCGGCGCTGGGTCTACGCCTCCTCCAAGCTGCAGAACAACTACTTCGGCTTCGGCACCGACAACGACCTGGAGGACAAGGCCGGCTACCCGATCATCAAGCACCGGACCTTCGCCGATGTCGCGCCGCCGACCCACTCGCACACGGGTGAGGAGACGCCGCTGCCGTGCGCGAAGGTGATCGGGGCCAGGCGTGGCCGCGCCGGGGCGTTCCGGCCCGAGTCGGTCGTCAACATCTCCGGCATGAGCTACGGCTCCCTCTCGCGGAACGCGATCGTCGCGCTGAACAAGGGGGCTGCGCTCGCCGGCTGCCTGCACAACACCGGCGAGGGTGCGCTCTCGCCGTACCACCGCCAGGGTGGCGACCTGGTCTTCCAGATCGGCACGTCCTACTTCGGGTGCCGCGACGAGAACGGCCGGTTCGACGTGCTGCGGCTCAAGGAGCTCGTCGCGTCGGCGCCCGTGAAGATGATCGAGATCAAGCTCTCGCAGGGCGCCAAGCCCGGGCTCGGCGGCATGCTGCCCGGCGTGAAGGTGACCGAGGAGATCGCGCAGATCCGCGGCATCCAGCCCGGCATCGACTGCGCGTCGCCGTCGCGGCACCAGGTCTTCCACGACGTCGACTCGATGCTCGACTTCGTCGAGTTCGTCGCGACCGAGACCGGCCTGCCCGTGGGCATCAAGTCGGCCGTCGGCAACATGGACTTCTGGGACGAGCTGATCGACCAGATGTCCCCGGACCGGATGGTCGACTTCATCAACATCGACGGGGGCGAGGGCGGCACGGGTGCGGCGCCCCTCGTGTTCGCCGACTCCGTGGCCTTCCCGTTCCGGGTCGCCTTCTCCAAGGTCTACAAGCGGTTCGCGGAGGCCGACCTCTGTGACGACATCACCTTCATCGGGGCCGGCAAGCTCGGCCTGCCCGACAATGCGCTCGTGGCCTTCGCCCTCGGCTGCGACATGGTCAACGTCGGCCGGGAGGCGATGCTGTCGATCGGCTGCATCCAGGCCCAGAAGTGCCACACCGACGAGTGTCCGGCCGGGGTCGCCACCCAGAACGAGTGGCTGATGCGCGGCCTCGACCCGACGCTCAAGGCCGCTCGCTGCGCCAACTACATCAAGACGCTGCGCCGCGACCTCCTCAAGGTCTCCGAGGCCGTGGGGGTCGCCCACCCCGGCCTGATCACCGCCGACGACATCGACCTGATCGACGGGCTGCTCTCGTCCCGGCCGCTGCGGGACGTCTACGGCTACGGCCGCCAGTGGGGCACGGTCGGCCCGGAGGCCGCCGAGGAGATCATCCGGATCATGAAGCAGGTCGGCCCGGCCGAGGAGGAGGTCCCGACCCGGCGGCACGGGTGACGCGTCAGACGTGCTCCACCGGCCGCACCGTCTTGTGGTGCGGCACCCGGGCTGCGGAGAGCTCGGCGAGGAACGACGACGCCCAGGCGGACACGTCGTGCGACTTCACCGTCTTGCGCATCGCCCTCATCCGGCGCGCGCGCTCCCTGGGGTCGGCCCCGTGCGCCTCGAGCAGCGCCGCCTTCATCCCGTTGATGTCGTAGGGGTTGACCAGCCAGGCCTGGCGCAGCTCGTCGGCCGCCCCGGCGAACTCCGAGAGCACGAGCGCGCCGTCGCCGTCGTAGCGGCACGCGACGTATTCCTTGGCCACCAGGTTCATGCCGTCGCGGAAGGGCGTGACCACCATGATGTCGGCGGCGCGGTAGAGCGCGGCCATCTCCTCGCGTGGGTAGGACGAGTGGAGGTAGGAGATGACCGGCCGGCCGATCTTGCCCAGGTCGCCGTTGATGTGGCCGACGAGGCGGTCGATCTCGTCGCGGAGGATGCGGTACTGCTCGACGCGCTCCCGCGACGGCGTGGCGACCTGCACGAAGACCGCGTCCTCGACGGTGAAGTGGCCGTCCCGGACGAGCTCGCCGAACGCGCGGAGGCGGGCGTAGATGCCCTTGGTGTAGTCGAGCCGGTCGACGCCGAGGAAGACCTTCCTGGGTGAGCCGAGGGCCTCCCGGATCTCGGCGGCCCGGCGCTCGACCCCCTCCGAGCGCGCCAGCTCCTCGAAGCCGGCGGCGTCGATCGAGATGGGGAAGGCGGCCGCCTTCACCGTGCGGTCGTCGGGCAGGTAGACCAGGTCGCGGTGGGTCTTGTGCCCCACGCGCTGGCGGACCAGGCGGATGAAGTTCTGGGCTGCTCCGCTGAGCTGGAAGCCGATCAGGTCGGCGCCGAGCAGCCCCTCGAGGATCTGCCGGCGCCACGGCAGCTGGCTGAACAGCTCCGCGGGCGGGAAGGGGATGTGCAGGTAGAAGCCGATGCGCAGGTCGGGCCGGAGCTCGCGCAGCATCTGCGGCACCAGTTGGAGCTGGTAGTCCTGCACCCAGACCGTGGCACCCTCGGCCGCCACGTCGGCGGCCTTCTCGGCGAACCGGCGGTTGACGGTGACGTAGGAGTCCCACCACTCGCGGTGGAACTCCGGCTTGGCCACGACGTCGTGGTAGAGCGGCCACAGGGTGCCGTTGGCGAAGCCCTCGTAGAACTCCTCCACCTCGCAGGCGGTCAGGTGCACCGGCACCAGCTGGAGCCCGTCCTCCACGAACGGCTTGACCGAGTCGTCCGGCACGCCGGGCCAGCCGATCCAGGCGCCGTCGTGCTCGCGCATCACCGGCTCCAGCGCCGTCACGAGGCCACCCGGCGACCGCCGCCAGCCGTCGCTGCCGTCCGGACGGGTCTCCCGGTCCACCGGCAGGCGGTTGGCGACGATGACGAGCTCGGCCGTGCCTGGAGTGGTCACGTCCCACACCCTAGCCACGTTCCGAGGGCGTGTGCGCGGCGCCTGATGAAGGTCTTGCCAGGCCCACGCGACTCGCCCGAGGCGAATGACATCGGTGTGGTTCGTCGCCTACAGTGGTGCCACCGCAGGAGCAGCCCACAGGGGAGTGAAGTCATGGACGCCGCGAACGCCATCGTCGGCCACGGGGATCAGGACGGCCCCGGCCTGAGCCAGCGTGACCGCGAGATCCTGGAGTTCGAGCGCCACTGGTGGAAGTACGCCGGCGCCAAGGAGCAGGCGGTCCGCGAGAAGTTCGACATGTCCTCCACGCGCTACTACCAGGTGCTCAACGCCCTGATCGACCGGCCGGAGGCCCTCGAGGCCGACCCGTTGCTGGTCCGCCGACTGCGCCGGCTGCGGGCCTCCCGCCAGCGCCAGCGCTCCGCACGCCGCCTCGGCTTCGAGATCTGAATCCGCCATGGCCACCCCATCCCGTGCCCGTGACGCTCGTGCCGAGGTGCGAGCTCGCGAGCCTCGAAGCGAGCGTGGCGTCGCCTTCCCGTCGCCCCTGGTGATGCTCAGCGTCATCGCGGTGGTGATGGCCGGCGTGGCCTTCTTCGCCACCAAGGACCAGCCGCCGCTCGAGGAGCGCATCACCACCTCCTCCGCGTCGCCCTCGGAGACCCCGAGCGCGACGCCGACGCCGGAGGAGCCGACGAAGACCAGCAAGCCCGAGCCCCGGGTCAAGCGGGGCGAGGTCTACGTCGAGGTCTTCAACAACTCCGGCATCCAGGGCCTCGCGGGCACGACCGCGGCCAAGGCGACCTCGGTCGGCTGGGCCGTGGTCGGCGAGGACAACTGGTACGGCGCGATCCCGGCCTCCACGGTCTACTACCCCGCTCGCCTGAAGGCGGCCGCCAAGCTGCTCGCCCTCGACCTCGGCATCCAGCGCACCACACCGGCGGTCGAGCCCATGAAGATGGACCGGCTCACCGTCGTCCTCACCGCCGACGCAGCCTGACCGCACTCCGGTTGAGTCGCCTGACACCTCCCGTGGTTGGCTAGCGCCATGGAGTCCATCTCCGCGCAGTTCACGTCCGAGGAGTCCCGGCAGCGCTACGACGAGCTCGTCGCGGCGGTCGGCGCCACCGTCGTGGCGCTCGACTTCGACGGTGTCCTCTCCCCGATCGTGGACGACCCGACCGAGGCGCGCATCCACCCGGAGGCCCGCGAGGTGCTGATCGACCTCGCCGGCGTGGTGCGCGCCATCGCCGTCGTCACCGGGAGGCCCGCGCGCCAGGCCCTCGCTCTGGGTGACCTCGACGAGGTGGGTGACGAGATCGGCGACCACGGCAAGGAGCTGTTCGTCTTCGGCCAGTACGGCAACGAACGCTGGTCCTCCACCCAGCGCCGGGTGATCTCCCCACGGCCGCCGCACGGCCTCTCCAGCTTCGAGCGCGAGCTGCCCCGGGTGCTGCGCGCCGCCGAGGCGGCCGACGCGTACGTCGAGGAGAAGGGCCTCGCCGTGGCGGTGCACACCCGACGCCTCCCCGACCCGGCGGGCGCGTTCGAGCGCCTGCTCGCGCCGCTGCGCGAGCTCGCCGTGCGGCACGGCCTGACGGTGGAGCCCGGCCGCAACGTGATCGAGGTGCGCTCCCCGGGGATGCACAAGGGTCACGCCGTCGAGGCCCTCGTCGCGGAGCAGGACGCCGGTGGCTTCCTCTTCGCCGGCGATGACCTGGGTGACGTGGAGGCGTTCGAGGCGGTCGGCGAGCTCCGCAAGTCCGGCATGCCGACGCTGCTCGTCTGCTCGGCGTCCGACGAGCAGTCGGCCCTGGTCGCGCTCGCCGACGTGGTGGTCCCCGGCCCCGACGGCGTACTGGACCTGCTCCGCCGGCTCACCGCCGACGCCCGCTGACCGCGTCGGTGGTCGCCGACCACCATGTGGACCCGATGTGCGCATCGTGAGACGCCTTCCGTAGGCTGTGCGCAGCTCATCCAGAGGGACTGAGGGAACGGCCCGACGAAGTCCCGGCAACCGCCACGAACTCCCCGCGACCTGTCGACGACAGGGGCGGTCGTGGAAACGGTGCCAAATCCGGCCCAGGCGAAGTCCGCGTGGGACAGATGAGAAGGAGGATTCCCATGAGCACCGTTGTCGCCGAGACCACGCCCCAGGCCGACCAGCCGGCCCGTACGACGCTGCGCGAGGGGGCGTTCGGGCATGCCCGGGCCCTCGCCTGCCGCGAGTGTGGCCACGAGGTCGCGCTCGGCCCCCACTACGCCTGTCCGGAGTGCTTCGGCCCCCTCGAGGTGGCCTACGACTTCCCGGCCGTCACCCGCGAGGAGGTCGAGGCCGGCCCGGCCAACATCTGGCGCTACAAGGCGCTCCTCCCGGTGCCGACCGACATCGAGCAGAGCCCCAACACCGAGCCCGGCTACACCCGGCTCCTCAAGGCCCACAACCTCGGCCGCGAGCTCGGCATCGCCAACCTCTGGGTCAAAGACGACTCCACCAACCCCACCAACTCCTTCAAGGACCGCGTCGTCGCCTGCGCGCTGAGCGCGGCCCGCGAGCTCCACGCGAAGGTCTTCGCCTGCCCCTCGACCGGCAACCTCGCCAACGCGGTCGCCGCCGCGGGCGCCCGTGCCGGCATCAAGACCGTCGTGTTCATCCCGAGCAACCTCGAGAAGCCCAAGCAGGTCAACTCCGCCGTCTACACCAACAACCTCGTGGCGGTCGAGGGCAACTACGACGACGTCAACAAGCTGGCCTCCGAGATCGCCGGCGAGGAGGAGGGCTGGGCGTTCGTCAACGTCAACGTCCGCCCCTTCTACGCCGAGGGCTCGAAGACGCTGGGCTACGAGATCGCCGAGCAGCTGGGCTGGCGCCTGCCCGACCAGATCGTCATCCCGGTCGCCTCCGGCTCGCAGCTCACCAAGGTCGACAAGGCCTTCCAGGAGCTGATCAAGCTCGGCCTCGTCGAGGACAAGCCCTACAAGGTCTTCGGCGCCCAGGCCACCGGCTGCTCGCCGGTCAGCGTCGCCTACAAGGACGGCGTCGACGTCATCCGTCCGGTGAAGCCCGACACCATCGCCAAGAGCCTGGCCATCGGCAACCCCGCGGACGGCATCTACGTGCTCGACATCTGCCGCCGCACCGGCGGCGCGGTCGAGGACATCTCCGACGACGAGGTGCGCGACGGCATCCTCCTGCTCGCCCGCACCGAGGGCATCTTCACCGAGACGGCCGGCGGCACCACGGTCGGCGTGCTGAAGAAGCTCGTCGAGACCGGACAGCTCGACCCGGAGCTCGAGACGGTGGTCATCAACACCGGCATGGGCCTCAAGACCCTCGACGCCGTTGCCGACCACGTCGGTGCCGCCGCCACCATCGCCCCGAACTACCCTGCCTTCGTCGCCGCCGGCATCCTCTGAACCTGCACAAGGAGTCACACATGAGCGTCTCGGTCCGCATCCCCACCATCCTGCGCACCTACACCGGCGGCGAGTCAGAGGTGACAGCAGAGGGTGACACCCTGGCCGCGGTGCTCGACGACCTCGACGCCAACTTCTCCGGCATCAAGGGCCGCATCCTCGACGAGGCCGGCCAGCTGCGCCGCTTCGTCAACGTCTACGTCGGCAACGACGACGTCCGCTTCCTCGACAACCTCGACACGGCCACCCCCGACGGCACGCAGATCTCCGTGATCCCGGCCGTCGCGGGCGGCTGCTGAGCGGCGTCGCTTCATCGAGGTAACGAGGTGCGCATCACGCGGAGGTAGTCCCTCACTCCACGTCGACGACCGCGGCGTGCCCGCGCGAGTCGATCTTCACCGTCGCGATCGCGCCGTTCACGAGGTTGCGCTCCATGGCGGCTGCCTCGTCCTGCGGCAGGAACCAGCTCTCGATGCCGCAGCGGATCTGCCAGTCGCGGTCGTCGCACGCGAGGTAAGGCCCGTCGTCGGGCCGCTCCCGCTCCCAGGAGTCGGCGACCCAGACGTCGCCCTCCTCACGGAGCGTGATGAAGACGTCGCCCGCCTCGTCGTCCGTCATGTCGCCGAGGCCACCGTCGAAGCCCTGCGAGTCGCCTCGCTGGAGGTCCGGGTAGCCGAGGGTGACGTAGGCCCCGCGGAAGGGGTCGATCGGGTCGAGCGGCTGCACCCGCAGCTGGTAGGTGTCGCCGGCGACCCGGGCAGAGATCTGGGGAGCGACGGCGACGCCGACGAGGGCGAGCTGGCCGAGGGCCACGAGGCCGACGGTGGCGAGGCGGTTCATCGAGCGTCCCCTTCGGGGTTGGCGGAGTCGGTGTCGAGCACGTCGGCGAGGCCGCGGCGGGCCCGGTCGAAGAGGAATCCGGTGGCCAGGAAGACCAGGCCCAGCACCACGAAGAGCCAGGCGCCCTGGATGATCGCGGCGAAGACGGCGAAGCTCTGGAAAGTCGTGAACACGACGAGGCCGAGCATCGCCAGCAGCGTGAGCACGGGGTTGTCCCGGACGATGCCCAGCGCCGCGACCCCCACGGCGACCAGGACGTAGGCGGCGACGCTGACTCCGGCGTGGGCCCAGTCCGCGGCGTCGATGTTCGAGGTGTCGGTGCCGGTGTCCCAGGCGACGAGCACCGCAGCCATGCCGAGCACCGCGGCGGCGCTCACCGGCTCCAGCCGGGCGATCCCGCTGCTGAGCGCGACGGCCGCGACCGCGAGGACGCCGGCGACGACGAGGGCGCCCACGAGCCACGGCGACCAGGCGAAGTCGTCGGTCGTCGCGTAGGGGACCGCGGCGGCGAAGAGGGCGACCAGGCTGAGCAGCGCGCCGACCGAGCGCCACACGAACCCGAAGCGGTGCAGGCCCCGGTCGTGGACCACCGCGAGGGAGACGGCCACCACGCTCGCAGCGCCGATCGACGCCACCGCAGCGGCCGCGCTGGGCTCGTCCCACAGGGACAGCCAGACCCACCAGACAGTGCCCGCGGCCACACCCACGAGGAGCGGCGACACCGCGCGCACGGCGTACGCGTGGACCAGCGCGCCGGCGCCCCAGAGGCCGACGAGGTGCGGGGAGTAGGCCGGCACCTGTAGCGACTGGGCGGCCTGGAACACGGCGGCGCCGAAGACCAGGGCAGCGATCAGCCTGACCGATCCGACGAGGGGTCGCGAGGAACCACGGGCGTCAAGCGCCTCGCCGCCGGCGAGGAAGAGCAGCCACAGGAGGGCCACCACGCCGAAGCGGAGCATCGGGGACAGCTCGTCGAGGTTGGCGGCGACGAGCCAGATCAGGCCGATGCCGACGAAGCAGCCACCGAGGCCCAGCATCAGCCGGCCGAGCGAGAAGCGGCGACCGTCGACCCGGCGGTAGCCCGCGCGGATGGCCGCGGCCTGATCGCCGGAGATCAGGTCACTCGCCTGCCAGGCGGCGATCTCGCGATACAGCCAGTCGAACTGGGAGCCCGGGATCGGGCGTGGGGGCGCGGTGGGGTGCGTGTCCATGGGCCCAGCGTGGACCCTCCGACGGCGGGAAACGTGAGTACGCACCATCAACCGGGTGGTCAGTTCGTGCCACGCCGGTCCCCGGCAGGTCCCCGCCCGTTGCCCTCCGGTTCAGGTCGCCGTGGTTGAACGACCTCCATGGAAACCAGGGCATGGGCCCGTCTCGGGGTGGTCGCGGGTGTGTTCGGGGCCGTCGCCGGCGCCGCGTCGTACGGCGCTCGTGAGCTCATCGCCCGGCAGGCCGCGATCGCCCGGGGACGGATCGGTGACCCGCTCGGCCACGTCGCGCCGGAGGCGGACAGGGTCTACAAGAAGCGCTACGGCGACCCGATCGACCTGCTGATGCTGGGCGACTCGATCGCCGCCGGGCTCGGTGCCGACCACCCCAAGCACACGCTCGGAGGAGGCCTGGCCCGCCGGCTGGCGAAGCGCACCGGGCGGGCGGTGCGGCTGCGCACCGCCGCGCGTGTGGGCTCCGAGAGCAGCCGGCTGGCCAGGCAGCTCCGGAGGCTGCCGGCGGACTACCGTCCCGACGTCGCCGTGATCGTCGTCGGCGGTAACGACGTCACGCACCGGGTGCCCGTCGCCGACTCGGTGCGGCACCTCACCGAGGCCATCGACGCCTTGCGCGAGCGCGGGTGCGAGGTCGTGGTCGGCACCTGCCCGGACCTCGGCGCGCTGAAGCCGGTGCCCCAGCCGCTGCGCGCCCTCGGCTCCCGCGCCTCGCGCCTGCTGGCCGCCGCGCAGCGCGACGCCGCGATCGCCCACGGCGCCCGCGCGGTCTCGCTGGCACACGTCGTCGGGCCGTTCTTCATCACCAACCCCGACGAGATGTTCAGCCTGGACCGCTTCCACCCCAGCACGCACGGCTACAAGCGCACCGCCAAGGCGATCCTGCCCTCGGTGCTTGCCGCGCTGGGCTACGCCGAGACCGTGCCGTTCGGCCACCACGCACCGTCGGCCGGGTAGGCCTCAGGCGGCCGTGCGGACCGGAAGACCGTGCTCGAGCGCGCGCTCCCAGTCGTCGGTGACGAGGACGACGTCGCGGCCGGCGCGCGCAAGCAGGGAGGCGGCGATCGCGGCCCGGAAGCCGCTCTTGCAGTGCACCCACACCCGCCCGGGAGGCAGCCTGGGGATGCGGCCCTCGAGCTCGTGGAGCGGCACGTGCACCGAGTCGGGGAGGTGGCCCACGGCGTACTCGGCGTCGAGCCGCACGTCCAGAGTCAAGGCCCCGGCGGAGAGGCGCCGGTACGCCGCCCAGTCGGCCACGCGGTAGTCGCGGCTGTCGTACCACGTGCTCGCCGGGCCGAGCAGGTGCGTGCCTCGCACCTCCACCCCGATCTGGGCGAGGTCGTGGACGGCGGAGGCGATGTCGTCCTCGGAGTCGCCGATGACCAGGAGGTCGGCGCCCCACGGCACCAGCCACCCGGCGTACGTCGCGAGCTGGGGACTGTCCTCGATGTTGATGCTGCCCGTGAGGTGCCCGCGCGCGAAGGTGTGCCGCGGCCGCACGTCGACCACCCACGAGCCCGCCCGGATCGCGTCGTGGACGTCGTTCTCGGTGACGGGCAGCGGTGACGGCGCAGGAGCCGCGCCCGCTCCGGCGCGGTTGAGCGCCCCCATCCGGCGGTAGTGCGCGGGCACCGGGCCGAAGGAGGCGACGAGCTGGTCGACGTAGAGGTCTCTAGGAGTGGACAGCGCCGGGTTGCCGCGCAGCTCGTCGGCCAGCGTGCCGTGGAAGCCGTCGCCGCCGGCGGCCGCCGCGCAGAAGCTGCCGAAGCCGTGCGTCGGGTGCAGGGCGGTGTCGGGCGGCAGGCCTCCCTGCCGCCGGGCGCTGGCCCACTGCGCCCGGCCCATCATCCGGGCCAGGCGCGGGTCGACGAGGTCGGTGCGCCCGACCGTCCCGTGCAGCAGGCTGCCGCCGCTGAGCAGGGCCGCGGAGCCGGTGGCGGCGTCGGCGACCAGGAAGGACTGGTGGTGAAGGGTGTGGCCCGGGGTGTCGAGGACGGTCACGTCCAGGGCGCCGACCCGGATCACGTCGCCGCCGCGGACGCCGGTGCGGTCGAAGTGCACGCGCTCCTCGGCGGACAGCCAGTAGTCGACGCCATGGCGGCGTGCGAGCGAGAGCGCGCCCGAGAGGTAGTCGTTGTGCACGTGGGTGTCGGCCACGGCCGCGATCTGGATGCCTGCGGCCTCCGCGGCGATCTCCACCGGACGGTGGTCCCGGGGAGGGTCCACGACGAGGCCGTGCGTGCCGTCGTGGACGAGGTGGGTGCGGTTGCCGAGCTCGGGCACCTCGATGGTGATGACGTCCATCCAAACTCCCTTAAGTCGAGTAGATTACTATATAATCACACGGGGGCCAGTGTCGCACTCCGCGGCGCGTGTCGGGGGCTCGGCTAGGGTCGGCGCGTGCCAACCGAGGAGACCAGACAGGAGCGCCGAGCGCGCCTGAGCGGCTACGACCTGACCCAGCTGGCGCAGGAGTTCAAGACCGACAAATGGGGTCTGCACCGCTACACCCCCCACTACCAGCGCCATCTCGAGCACCTGCGCGACCGGGAGTTCGTGCTGCTCGAGATCGGCGTCGGGGGCTACCAGCGGCGCGGCCGCAGCGGCCGGTCGCTGCGGATGTGGAAGTGGTTCTTCCCGAAGGCCCGCATCCTCGGCCTCGACATCGAGGACAAGTCCCACGTCGACGGGGGCCGGATCCGGACGTTCATGGGCGACCAGAGCGACCCGGCCGTCCTGCAGCGCATCGTCGACGAGGAGGGGGCGCCTCTCGTCGTCATCGACGACGGGAGTCACCAGCCGGCCCACGTCCGCGCGTCGTTCGCGCACCTCTTCCCCCTGCTGCCTGACGACGGCATCTACTGCATCGAGGACACGCAGACCTCCTACTGGCCAGAGTGGGGCGGCCAGCTCGACCTGCGGGCCCGCGGCACGTCGATGGACCTGGTGAAGGACCTCGTGGACGGGCTCAACCACGAGGAGTTCCTGCTCGAGGACTACCAGCCCAGCTACACCGACCAGTGGGTCAGGTCCGTCCACTGCTACCACAACCTCGTCGTCGTCGAGAAGGGCGACAACCGCGAGGGCACCAACAAGGACCAGGTCGCCTGCCCGTCGCGCCGGACAGACGCGTCCGTGTGAGCCACGTCCTCCTCGCCACCTGCTCCGCGCTCCCCACGGGAGAGCCCGGTCACGAGGCGCTCGACGCCGCCTTCGCCGTCCGGGGCGTCGAGGCACGCTGGGCCGACTGGACGGACCCCGCCGTCGACTGGCCGGCCGCCTCGCTCGTCGCCGTCCGCTCGACCTGGGACTACGTCGTGCAGTACGCCGCGTTCCTGGCGTGGGCGCGCTCGCTCGACCAGTCCCGGCTGCTCAACGGCGTGGACGTCTTCGACTGGAACCACGACAAGTCCTACCTCGCCGCCGGCCTCGACGACGCTCCCACGGTGCCCACCCGGCTGGCCTCGACGCCGGAGGAGTTCGCTGCGGCAATCGACGAGTTCGGGACGACGGTGGTCAAGCCCCGCGTCAGTGCCGGGGGAGCCGGCGTGATCGTCGTGACCGACCCTTCGGACGACCGGCTCGGCAAGCCCGTCCAGTCGCACCCGTCGTACCCCTATGTCGACGGGCCGTGGATCGCCCAGCCCCTCGTCGAGTCGATCCGCACGCGCGGGGAGACCTCGGTCTTCGTGCTCGGTGGCGTCGCGATCTCGCAGGCCGAGAAGATGCCGGCGTCCGGGGAGATCCGGGTGCACGAGGAGTTCGGCGGCAGCACGCGCCCCGTGCCCCTCTCGGACGAGGCCGCGGCGGTCGCGGTGAAGGCGGCCGGGGCGGCCGGCAGACTGGTCGGGCGGCCGCTCGACTACGCGCGGGTCGACCTGGTCGAGTGGGACGGCGCGCTGCACGTGAGCGAGCTGGAGCTGATCGAGCCGGGGCTCTACCTCGATGTCGTTCCGGACAACGCCGAGGCGTTCGCCGACCTCGTCGCCGCTCGCCTCTGACGGCCCCGGGTGGCCCGAGATCGTTTGCACTCGACCCCTGCGAGTGCTAAACATGAGGCTGGCACTCTCGACATGAGAGTGACAACACGGCACAGGCGACGCTGAGGTCCGAACGCCGGCGGGAAGGGTCCGTCGGAGAGCGAGGATCGTCCGTCGCGGGCAGCCCGCCTGGCGTCGTACACAAACTCGACTCTGTGAAGGAACCTCACGAGTTATGCCGAAGCTGATTGCATTCAACGAGGAGGCCCGCCGCGGCCTCGAGCGTGGCATGAACACGCTCGCCGACGCGGTCAAGGTGACCCTCGGTCCCAAGGGCCGCAACGTCGTCCTGGAGAAGAAGTGGGGCGCCCCCACCATCACCAACGACGGTGTGTCGATCGCCAAGGAGATCGAGCTCGAGGACCCCTACGAGAAGATCGGCGCCGAGCTGGTCAAGGAGGTCGCGAAGAAGACCGACGACGTCGCCGGTGACGGCACGACGACGGCCACCGTCCTGGCCCAGGCCATGGTCCGCGAGGGCCTGCGCAACGTGGCCGCCGGCGCCAACCCGATGGGTCTCAAGCGCGGCATCGAGGCCGCCGTCGCCGCCGTGTCCGAGCAGCTGCTCAGCATGGCCAAGGACGTCGAGACCAAGGAGCAGATCGCCTCGACCGCGAGCATCTCCGCCGCTGACACCACCGTCGGTGAGATCATCGCCGAGGCGATGGACAAGGTCGGCAAGGAAGGCGTCATCACCGTCGAGGAGTCCAACACCTTCGGGCTGGACCTCGAGCTGACCGAGGGCATGCGGTTCGACAAGGGCTACATCTCGGCCTACTTCGCCACCGACCTCGAGCGCATGGAGGCGGTCCTGGAGGACCCCTACATCCTCATCGCCAACTCCAAGGTGTCGACGGTCAAGGACCTGCTCCCGCTGCTGGAGAAGGTCATGCAGTCCGGCAAGCCGCTGGTCATCATCGCCGAGGACGTCGACGGCGAGGCGCTGTCGACCCTGGTGGTCAACAAGATCAAGGGCACCTTCAAGTCCGTCGCCGTCAAGGCCCCGGGCTTCGGTGACCGCCGCAAGGCCATGCTGCAGGACATCGCGATCCTCACCGGGGGCCAGGTCATCTCCGAGGAGGTCGGCCTCAAGCTCGAGTCGGCCGGCATCGAGCTGCTCGGCCAGGCCCGCAAGGTCGTCATCACCAAGGACGAGACCACGATCGTCGAGGGCGCGGGCGACCAGGGCCAGATCGAGGGCCGGGTCAACCAGATCCGTGCCGAGATCGAGAAGTCGGACTCCGACTACGACCGCGAGAAGCTCCAGGAGCGCCTCGCCAAGCTGGCCGGCGGCGTGGCTGTCATCAAGGTCGGCGCGGCCACCGAGGTCGAGCTCAAGGAGCGCAAGCACCGCATCGAGGACGCCGTCCGCAACGCGAAGGCTGCCGTCGAGGAGGGCATCGTCGCCGGTGGTGGCGTCGCGCTCGTCCAGGCCGGCAACCAGGCCTTCGCCAAGCTCGAGCTCGAGGGTGACGAGGCCACCGGTGCCAACATCGTGCGCGTCGCGATCGAGGCCCCGCTCAAGCAGATCGCGATCAACGCCGGTCTCGAGGGTGGCGTCATCTCCGAGAAGGTGCGCAACCTGGAGCCCGGTCACGGCCTCAACGCGGCCACCGGCGAGTACGTCGACATGATCGCCGAGGGCATCATCGACCCCGCCAAGGTGACCCGTTCCGCGCTGCAGAACGCCGCTTCCATCGCGGCGCTGTTCCTGACCACCGAGGCCGTCGTGGCCGACAAGCCGGAGAAGGCCGCCCCGATGGGCGACCCGACCGGTGGCATGGGTGGCATGGACTTCTGATCGCACATCTCCACCCGACAGGGCCTCGGTCTTCGGACCGGGGCCCTGTCTCCGTTCACACGCCGGAACCGACAACCGATCACCGTGGTTGAACACTGCCACGTGCTGGCAGCAACCAACCCTGATGATGTGCAGACGCGCCGACTCGGCGCCGGGGTCGTGTGCAGATGCGCCGACTCGCCGCCGGGTGCGTGTGCAGATGCGCCGACTCGGTGAGCTGGGTACCGGAACCGCGGACGGTTCCCACCCGTCTCACCGGTGTGCGGCACTCCTGCGCCACCCCAGACCTCCGGAGGATCCTGATGACCGACGAGACGACCTCGGCCCGACGCCGTACGACGTGGGCGTGGCTGGCTGCGGCGGTGCTCGTGGCGACGGCGGCCTGCGGCGGCGAGGCCGCGGACGAGCCGGCCGACGCGGGCAGCCCGACGGCCGAGGCACCCAGCGAGCCGACCACCACCGAGCTCTCGATGCCGTCATCCGAGACCGGCCGGTGCATGCCGCCCAACGTGGCCAACCTGCAGGCTCAGGAGGTCGCCTTCGAGGGCACCGTCATCGCGCTCGAGGGCGAGCAGGCCACCCTGGAGGTGGCCGAGTGGTTCAAGGGTGACGAGACCGACCAGGTGGCCGTGACCTCGCCCGGCGGCGGTCTCGCAGACCTCGAGCTCGGCGTCGACTTCGAGCTGGGCGCGACGTACCTCGTCAGCGCGTCGGGCGGCCAGGTCACCGTCTGCGGCCTCAGCGCCGAGAAGGACGACCGGCTCGAGGAGCTCTACGAGCAGGCGTACGGCCACTAGACCACCGAGACGAGGTCGTCCTCGCGCACGCCGTTGACGCCGGGCGGGAGGCGCCGCTCCACATGGCCGACCGCCATCAGGCCCACGCCGAGCGACCCGAGGACGAGCAGCGCGATGTAGGCGTAGCCGGCGTCGTGGTCGATCAGCCAGCCCGCCACCACCGGGGCGATGATCGCGGCCAGCTGGAACGAGCCGGACGACAGCGCGTTGTAGCGGCCGCGGAGGTGGTCGGGCGCCAGGTCGTTGACCAGCGCCGGCAGGGTCGGCTGCATCAGGCTCTCGCCGAAGGCGAACACCGAGGCACAGGCGGCGACCAGCAGGGTCGCGCCGAGGGTGCCCGGCGCCAGGCCGGAGGCACCCAGCAGCAGCCAGGAGCACGCCCAGGCCAAGCCCATCACCACGATGACGCGGGTGCGGCGGTGGCCCTCGATGCGCTGGAGCACCAGCAGCTGGAGCACGACGATGACCGCGGTGTTGGCCGCGAACGCGAAGCCGAGGCCGCGGGTGGAGACCTCGCCGAGGGCGCGGGCGAAGGCCGGCATGCCGATGTTGAGCTGGGCGTAGCCGACGAAGCTGACCAGGAACCCCAGCGCCACCACGGGCGCGACCGCAGGCCGGCGGAGGACGGCGAGGTAGGAGACCTTCTCCTGCGCGGTCTCGGCGTCGTGCACCGGTCGCCCGGCCACGTGCCGCAGGGGGAGCAGCAGGATGGTGAGCGCGGGCACGAAGCTGAGGGCGTCGACGAGGTAGAGCGCCTGGAAGGTCACCAGCCGGTCGACGTCGGCCAGCAGGCCGCCGAGGATGCCGCCGAGGCCGATGCCGAGGTTGAGCAGGGCGAAGTTGAGCCCGAAGTAGCGCTGGCGCAGGCGCTGGGGGATCACCGCGGCGACCAGGCTCTGCCACGCGGGCCAGGAGAGACCGTGCGCCACGCCGCCCAGCACGAGTCCCAGGCCAGCGAGCCACAGGGTGTCGGCGAGCACGAGCACCAGGTCGCCCACGATGAGCAGTACCAGGCAGCCCATCAGGTTGACCCGGGCCCCGAACCGGTCGATCGCGTGGCCGCCCGGACCGGTCGCCAGGAACCCCGCGAGCGGAGGGAGCGCCAGCAGCACACCCACCGAGCTCAGCGGGAAGTCGCGCACCTCGTGGAGGTAGACCACGTGGAAGGGCAGCACCAGGCCGGTGCCGATGAACTCGAAGACGACGACGGACAGCAGGAACCTGCCCTCACGGGGCAGGTCGTGCCAGAAGGACGCGAGGGTGGGGCGCGGAGATGACATCGCGGGGAAGTGTGTCAACGCGGACCGACAGCGCGCATCCGGATATCGGATGAGGTCCCACCCGAGGCTCACCACGCCGGTGGCAGTCGGCGAGGGGCCGCGGCTCGGTGGCTCGGGCTGACGGTCCTGCAGCACAATCCTCGCAACCCACGCCCGAAGGTGGCTCCATGCTGACTGTCGTCATCCTCATCGCCGTCGCCCACGTGCAGACGCCGGCCGCTCCCACGGTGCAGTGTTGACCGTCCAAGGCCTGCTCCTCGCCGCCGGCGCCGGCCGGCGGATGGGCACGCCCAAGGCGCTGTTGCACGACGACGACGGCACGCCGTGGCTGCACCTCGGCTGGCGGGCCCTCGCCGACGGCGGGTGCGACAGCGTGACCGTCGTGCTCGGCGCGGCTGCGGAGGAGGCCCGGCGGCTGGTGCCGCCCGGGGTCGCCGTCGTCGAGGCCATGGACTGGGACGCCGGCATGTCGGCGTCGCTGCGCGCCGGGCTCGGGTCGCTGCCCGACGACGTGGACGCCGCGGTCGTCACGCTTGTGGACCTGCCCGACGTCGGCGCTGCCGTGGTGGCGCGCGTGCTCGCCACGGCCAGCGGCTCCACGGCGCTGGCGCGCGCGTCGTACGACGGGACGCCGGGCCATCCTGTGGTGATCGGCCGTGACCACTGGCCGGCCGTCCTCGACGTCGCGCGCGGGGACCGGGGCGCGCGCGACTACCTCGCCACCGCTGACGTCGCGCTCGTGGAGTGCGGCGACCTGGCGACAGGGCGGGACGTCGACTCGCGCTGAGCCGACCAACGAGGGACCAACGTGCCCCGGAATATGCTCCGGAGCATGGACGTGTCCGGGCTCGCGGAGCGACTCGCCGCCACGGGCTACCTCGCCGACGACGCGCTCGGGACGGTGGCCTGGCTCGCCCTGGACATGCAGCGCCCGCTGCTCCTCGAGGGCGAGCCGGGGACCGGCAAGACCGCTCTCGCGGAGGCGCTGGCCGAGGCGCTCGGCCAGCCGCTGATCCGGCTCCAGTGCTACGAGGGCATCGACGCGAGCCAGGCCCTCTTCGACTGGGACTTCCCCCGGCAGGTGCTCCACCTGCGCGCCCTGGAGGCCACCGGCGGGACCGCGCTCGACGCGGACGAGGCCGAGAAGAGCCTGTACGACGAGCGGTTCCTGCTCGCGCGGCCCGTGCTCCGCGCGCTCAAGGAAGCTCCGGCGGTGCTGCTGGTCGACGAGGTGGACCGGGCGGACGACGAGTTCGAGGCGTTCCTGCTCGAGGTCCTCTCGACCTGGCAGGTGTCGGTGCCCGAGCTCGGCACGGTGACCGCCAGCGTGCCGCCCCTGGTGGTGCTGACCTCCAACCGCACCCGCGAGCTGCACGACGCTCTCAAGCGGCGCTGCCTCTACCACTGGATCGACCATCCCGGCCTGGAGCGCGAGGTCGCGATCCTGCGGTCCCGGGCCCCCGAGGTGCCCGCGGAGCTGGCCCGGCAGGTGGCCGGCGTCGTGCAGCAGCTGCGCACGGGCGGCTCCGACGACCTGACCCTGCTCAAGCCGCCCGGGGTGGCCGAGACCCTCGACTGGGCGCGCGCCCTGCACCGGCTGGGCGCCACCGAGCTCGACCTGGAGGGCGCGGCGGCGACGCTCGGGGCGCTGGTGAAGTATCGCGAGGACGGCGACCGGGTGCGCACCGCCCTGGAGAGGATGCTGGCGCGATGACGGCTGTCGGCGCACCGGTGGCCGGCGGGTCGAGCGCAGTCGAGACCACCGCGGAGGAGCTGCTCCTCGGCTTCGCGAGCGCCCTCCGGCACGCCGGGGTGCAGGTCACGTCCGACCGCGCCACCACCTTCGTGGACGCGGTGTCGCGCCTGGGCATCGCGGACCCGGCCTCGGTGTGGCGCGCCGGGCGCGCGACCCTGTGTGCCGGGCCCGACGACCTGGACCGGTACGAGGCGGTCTTCGACGCCTGGTGGCGACAGACCGGCCGCGACGAGCAGCCGGCGCAGACAAGGCAGCGGGCCTCGACGGTCGCCCTCGACGCCGACGGCGACGCGGGGGCCGGTGACATCGACGACGTGCTCCGAGTGGCTGCGTCCGCCGCGGAGGTGCTTCGGCATCGCGACGTCGCCGGGCTCGACGCGGATGACAAGGCGCTCCTCGACCGGCTCATCGGAGACCTGGAGCCACGGCTGCCTCAGCGCCGCGCCCGGCGCCGTACGCCCTCGGCACGCGGCGACATCGACGCCCGCCGCACGCTGCGCGCCACCCTGCGCCAGCACGGCGAGCCCGCCCGGGTCGCCCGGCGGCGACGCGCGATGCGGCCGCGGCGCGTGGTGCTGCTGGTCGACGTCTCGGGGTCGATGGCGCCCTACACCGAGGCGCTGCTGCGGCTGGCGCACCGCTGGGTGCAGGTGGGGTCGGGACACGTCGAGGTCTTCACGATCGGCACGCGCCTCACCCGGGTCACTCCCGCACTCGCCCACCGCGACCCCACCCGCGCGCTCGCGATCGCCGGGCACACGGTGCCCGACTGGAGCGGCGGCACCAGGCTGGGCGAGACCCTGCGGGCCTTCTGCGACCGGTGGGGACAGCGTGGCATCGCCCGGGGCGCGGTCGTGGTGGTCTTCAGCGACGGCTGGGAGCGCGGCGACTGCGCGCTGCTCGGCGAGCAGGTCGCCCGGCTCGGCCGGCTGGCGCGGAGGGTGGTGTGGGCCAACCCGCATCGTGGTCGCGCTGGCTACGAGCCGGTGCAGCAGGGGGTCGTGGCGGTGCTGCCGCACGTGGACGACTTCGTCGCCGGGCACTCGCTGGCGAGCTGGACCGAGGTCGGAAGGGTGGTGTCGCGTGCGTGAGGTGCTGCCCGACCTGCTGCCGTGGTGGGAGGCCGGGAAGACGATCGGCGTCGGCACGGTCGTCGCGACCTTTCGCTCGGCACCGCGCCCCCCGGGCGCGTCGATGCTGGTCGGCCCGGGCGGCGAGGCCGTCGGCTCGGTCTCGGGCGGGTGCGTCGAGGGCGCGGTCTACGAGCTCGCGCTGTCGGTCGTCGAGTCCGGAGTCCCCGTCCTGGAGCGGTACGGCGTCTCCGACGAGGACGCGTTCGCCGTCGGCCTGACCTGCGGCGGGGTCCTCGACGTGTGGGTCGAGAAGGTGGACCGCGAGACCTTCCCCGAGCTGGGGGAGGTGGCCGCCGACATCGCTGCCGGCCGCCCCGTCGCGGTCGCGACCGTCATCGAGCATCCCGACCCGCAGCGCAGGGGGCGCCGGATGGTGGTGCGACCGGACGGCGACGGGGTCACCGTGGGTGGCTCGTTGGGCTCTTCGCGGGCCGACGACGCGGTGCGCGACGACGCCCTCGGCATGCTCGCCGCCGGGCACCACGGGACGCTCGCCTACGGACCTGACGGGGAGCGGCGCGGTGAGGGGATGCAGGTCTTCGTCTGGGCCTTCGGGCCGCCGCCCCGGCTCCTGGTCTTCGGCGCCATCGACTTCGCCGCCGCGGTCGCGCGGGTCGGCGCCTTCCTGGGCTACCGCGTGACGGTGTGCGACGCCAGGCCCGTCTTCGCCACCACCTCCCGGTTCACCGACGCCGACGAGGTCGTGGTCGAGTGGCCACACCGCTACCTCGCGGCCGAGGCGGAGGCCGGGCGGATCGACGAGCGCACCGCCGTCTGCGTGCTCACGCACGACCCCAAGTTCGACGTGCCGCTTCTGGAGGTGGCACTTCGACTGCCGCGGCTGGGCTACGTCGGGGCGATGGGCTCGCGGCGCACCCACGACGACCGCATGGCTCGCCTGCGCGAGGCCGGGCTGACCGACGCCGAGCTGGCTCGGCTCTCGTCGCCGATCGGGCTCGACCTGGGAGCCCGGACGCCGGAGGAGACCGCCGTCTCCATCGCTGCCGAGATGATCGCCCTGCAGTGGGGTGGCAGCGGCGTCCGGCTGGGTGCTCGCGAGGGGCGCATCCACCACTGAGGAGGGGCTACTGTGACGACAGGCACACCTCCGGAGGGCAGCATGGCCGCCGACCACGACCTGCGTCAGCGCCACCGCGCGTCGGTCCGCGCGTGGAACGCGTTCATCGAGCGTTCCGAGGGGCCCCACGACCAGGTCCGGCCCGAGATCCTGACGAGCTGGCAGCGCTCGTCTGCCGACGTGCCCGGGCTGTCGGCCGCGCCGCTGGCCGACGAGGACGACACCCGCGAGATGTGGGCGACTTCGCCCCTCCAGCTGGCGGTGGAACGGGTGGGCGAGGACCTGCGCCGCACCGCGGAGGACGGCGACCTGGTGGTGGCCGTGACCGACGAGCAGACCCGGATCCTGTGGACCTACGGCGGCCGGGTGATGCGGCGCAAGGCGGAGTCGGTGAACTTCGTGGCAGGCGGCCGCTGGGACGAGTCGAGCGTCGGGGTCAACGCCCTCAACCTCGCACTGCGCCAGGACTCCCCGGCCATGGTCTTCAGCGCCGAGCACCTCGCACCCATCGTGCACAACTGGGTGTGCTGGGCCGCGCCCGTGCACGACCCGGTGACCGGTCGCCAGCTCGGCGTCATCGACCTCTCCACCACGTGGGATCGGACCCACCCGATCGGCCTTGCGACCGCCCGGATGATGGCGCGCCTGATCGAGACGGCGCTGCCGGCCCAGCCCGGCCGTCCCAGCGCCGACGATCGCGACGCCGCCGCCGAGGGGCTCCTGCTGCGGGTGCTCGGCTCCGCGGAGGCGGTGCTCGACGGCCAGCGGCTGCTGCTCACCCGGCGCCAGACCGAGATCCTCGCGCTCCTCGCGCTCTCGCCCTCGGGCCTGTCGCTGGAGACGCTGCACGCCCACCTCTACGGCGACGAGCCGGTGACCGTCTCGACCCTCAAGGCCGAGGTGTCCCACCTCCGGGCCGCGCTCGGCGGCCGCCTCGCCTCCCGTCCCTACCGCCTCGAGATGCCTGTGCGCACCGACGTCGACGCGGTGCTCGGGCGGCTGCGCGCGGGCGACCTGCGCGGCGCCGTGGCGGCGTACGGCGGCGACCTGCTGCCCGGGACCAACAGCCCGCGCCTCACCGAGGTCGCCGACTACGTCGCGGTGGCGGTGCGCGAGGCCGTGCTGGCGGATCCGCAGCCGGACGTCGTGGCCCGCTACAGCGACCTGGTGCCCTCGGACGTCGAGGTCGTCGAGGTCTGTCTTGCCCGGCTGGGCGACGTGGCACATCCCCTGCGCCCGCTGCTGCGCGGCCGGCTCGCGGCAGCCCGGCGCTGACCCTGAACCGACCGCTGCTGAGGGCGGCCGGTGGGCCAACCGTTCGCCAACCACGGGCTCCTAGCGTGACCTGTGTCCGAGGTCACACGACAGCTCCAGGGAGCCCAGATGACGCGAATCACGATGACCGTCGACGGAGCGCAGGTCTCCGACGACGTCGAACCCCGCATGCTGCTGGTGCAGTACCTGCGCGAGAAGCTCGGCAAGACCGGCACCGTGATCGGCTGTGACACCAGCAACTGCGGTGCCTGCACCGTGCACCTCGACGGGCGCTCGGTGAAGTCGTGCAACGTGCTCGCCGTCCAGGCCGACGGCGCCGAGGTCACGACCATCGAGGGCCTGGCCACCGACGGGCAGCTGCACCCGGTCCAGGAGGCGTTCCGCGAGTGCCACGGGCTGCAGTGCGGGTTCTGTACCCCCGGCATGATCATGCAGAGCATCGACCTGCTCAACGAGAACCCCCACCCCACCGAGGAGGAGATCAGGCTCGGGCTCGAGGGCAACCTCTGCCGGTGCACTGGCTACCACAACATCGTCAAGGCCGTTCAGTACGCGGCCCGAGAGGGCGCATCGTCATGACCGCCGTGCAGGACGCCCCCACCCAGGAGATCGGCCGCGACCGCCGGCGCAAGGAGGACCAGCGCCTCATCACCGGTCGCACCCGCTGGACCGACAACATCACGTTGCCCGGGATGCTCCACCTCGCGATGGTGCGCAGCCCGTTCGCGCACGCCCGGATCGTCTCGATCGACACCGAGGCCGCGAAGGCGGCGACCAACGTGGTCACCGTGGTCACCGGCGCCGACGTCGCCGACGAGCAGGGCGCCCTGCCCAACGCCTGGCCGATCACCGCCGACCAGGTCGCGCCCAGTCACCCGCCGATCGCCGTCGACCGGGTCGCCTTCGCCGGTGAGATCGTGGCGGTGGTCGTGGCCCGCAGCGCCGCCGATGCCCGCGACGCCGCCGAGCTGGTCGACGTCGAGTACGACGAGCTGCCGGCCGTTCTCGACCTCAAGTCGGCAGCCGACGACGAGACTCTCGCCCACCCCGACCTCGGCACCAACAAGTCGGCGTACTGGGTCTTCGACTCCGGTGAGGCCGGCACCGGCGGCAACGCGGACAAGGCGATCGAGCAGGCGCGCGCCGACGGCATCGTGATCGAACGGGAGTACCGCCAGCAGCGGCTGATCCCGGCGTTCATGGAGCCGCGCAGCGTGGTCGTCGATCCGACCGGCGAGCAGATCACCATGTGGAGCGCGACCCAGATCCCCCACGTCCTGCGCTTCCTCCTGGCCGCCGTGCTCGGCATCCCGGAGTCCAAGCTCCGGGTCGTGGCTCCCGACGTCGGCGGCGGGTTCGGCGGCAAGCTCCAGACCACCCCCGAGGAGTTCATCGCGATGGTGCTCGCCCGGAGGCTCGGGAAGCCGGTGAAGTACACGGAGACACGCTCGGAGTCCCTGGTGTCGGCTCACCACGGCCGAGACCAGTGGCAGAAGCTGACTCTGAGCGCCGAGAAGGACGGGACCGTGACCGCGCTCAAGGTCGAGCTGCTCGCCGACATGGGCGCGTACCTCTCGTTGCTGGGCGGCGGCATCCCGATCCTGGGCGCGTTCATGTACAACGCGATCTACAAGTTCCCCGCCTACCACTTCGCCTGCCAGACGGTGCTGACGAACAAGACCTGGACCGACGCCTACCGTGGCGCTGGACGCCCCGAGGCGACGTTCGCGATCGAGCGGATCATGGACGAGCTCGCCGCCGAGCTCGGCGTGGACCCGCTCGAGGTCCGCGAGAAGAACTGGATCAGGCACGAGGAATTCCCGTTCACGACCGTGGCAGGGCTCGAGTACGACTCCGGCAACTACGAGGCCGCCACCGAGCGTGCCAAGGAGATGTTCGGCTACGACGAGCTGCGGGCCGAGCAGAGGCGGCGGCGCGAGAGCGGCGACCCGGTCCAGCTCGGCATCGGCATCTCGACGTTCACCGAGATGTGCGGCTGGGCGCCGTCCAAGCTGGTCGGTCAGCTGTCCTACGGCGCGGGCGGCTGGGACCACGCCACCGTCCGGATGACTGGCACCGGCAAGGTCGAGGTCCTCACCGGGGTCTCCCCGCACGGCCAGGGCCACGAGACGGCCTTCAGCCAGATCGTGGCCGATCGGCTCGGCGTTCCGTTCGACGACGTCGAGGTGCTCCACGGAGACACCCAGGTCTCCGCGAGGGGCTACGACACCTACGGGTCACGCTCCCTCGTCGTCGGCGGCGAGGCAGTTGTCCGCGCCGCCGACAAGGTGGTCGAGAAGGCCAAGCCGATCGCGGCCCACCTGCTCGAGGCGTCGCCCGATGACCTGGAGTTCTCCGGCGGCCGGTTCACGGTCCGGGGCACCGACCAGGGCATCGGGATCGCCGAGCTCGCGACCGCCGTGTTCGCTGCACACAACCTTCCCGCCGGCGTGGAGGCCACGCTCGACTCGGACGCGACGTTCGACCCGGACGCCCTCAGCTTCCCGCACGGCACCCATCTGTGCGCGATGGAGGTCGACACCGAGACCGGCAGCCTGACGATGCGCAAGTACGTCTGCTGCGACGACATCGGCAACATCATCAACCCGCTGATCGTCGCGGGGCAGGTGCACGGCGGGCTGGTGCAGGGCATCGCGCAGGCGCTCTGGGAGGAGGCGGTGTACGACGAGAGCGGCACCCTCGTCTCCGGCTCCTTCGTGGACTACCTGCTGCCCACCGCGGCCGACACGATCAGCTTCGAGATCGACCACACCACGTCGCCCTCGACGACCAACACGCTCGGCACCAAGGGTGTCGGCGAGGCCGGGACGATCGCCTCCACCCCAGCGGTGGTCAACGCGATCGTGGACGCGGTCCGGCACCTCGGCGTCAACGACATCCAGATGCCGTGCACGCCGGAGCGGGTGTGGAAGGCGATCCGGTCCGGCGGGAAGGGCGGCGCGACCGAAGGCGCGGCGATGCCGCACTTCGATCCGTCCGAACCCGGCTCGGACAGCACGGAAGGAGCGCGCGAATGATCCCCGCACGGTTCGACTATGTCGCCCCCGCCACGGTCGAGGAGGCGCTCGCCGCCTTGGCCGAGCACGGGGACGACGCCAAGCTGATCGCCGGCGGCCAGAGCCTGCTGCCGGTGCTGCGGATGCGGCTCAACGCCCCCGAGATGGTCGTCGACCTGGGCCGCATCGAGTCGCTGCGGGGCGTGAGCGACGACGGCGACGCGATCCTCGTGGGCGCGATGACGACGCACGCCGAGGTCGGTGTGGACCCGCTCGTGGCGGAGCACGCCGCGCTGGTGGCGAAGGCGATCACGCACCTGGCCGACGCGCAGGTGCGCCATCGCGGCACCTTCGGAGGCGCCCTCGCCCACGCCGACCCCGCGGGCGACCTCGGGGCACCGGTGCTCGCCCTCGGCGGCGAGTTCCTCGTCGCCGGTCCCGGTGGCACCCGCACCGTGGCGGCCGACGACTTCTTCGTCGACTACTTCACCACTGCCGTCGGCGAGGACGAGATCCTCACCGGGGTGCGGCTGCCCAAGCACACCGGCTGGGGCGCCCACTACGAGAAGTTCGTGCGGATCGCCCACCAGTGGCCGATCGTCGCCGTGGCCGCCGCGGTCCGGCTCGACGGCGACACCATCGCCGAGGCCCGGGTGGGCCTGACCAACATGGGCTCCACGCCGCTGCGGGCCCGGGCCGTCGAGGAGGCGCTCGCCGGCCAGCCGGCCACCGAGGACGCCGTACGCCGCGCTGCCGAGCTCGCTGTGGAGGGGACCAACCCGCCGAGCGACCTCAACGGCGACGCCGACTACCGCCGGCACCTGGCCAAGGTGCTGACCCGCCGGGCCGTGCTCACCGCCGCAGGGGTGTGAGGCCGTCGTGGAGCTGACGCACGAGTTCACTGTCCCCGCCTCGAAGGAGGAGACCTGGGCGGCGCTCAACGACATCGAGTCGGTCGCCGGCTGCTTCCCCGGTGCAACCGTCACGGCAGTGGAGGGGGACGCCTTCGAGGGCTCCTGCAAGGTGAAGCTCGGGCCGATCGCGCTCGTCTACACCGGCTCCGGCACCTTCGTCGACAAGGACGAGGCCGCCGGGACGATGCGGATCGAGGCCAAGGGCAAGGACAAGCGCGGCAACGGCACGGCCGGTGCCGACGTGGTGGCCACGGTGACGGGGTCGGGCACGGAGACCACGGTGCGGGTGGTCACCGACCTCGCCATCACCGGCAAGCCTGCCCAGTTCGGTCGCGGCGTGATGCAGGACGTGAGCGACAAGCTGCTCGCCCAGTTCGTCGAGTGCCTCAAGGGCAAGGTCGGCGCCGAGCCGGCCCCGGCGGCAGCCGCGGAGCCGGCGGCGGCGGCCGCGGGGGAGCCGCCGCCGCCTCCCTCTCCCCAGCCGGCGATGGTCCCGCCACCACCTGCCTCGGACGACGCCCTCGATCTGGGGGCGACGGTGCTGCCGGTACTGCTGCGCAGCTATGGCCCGAAGATCGCCGTCGGGCTCGCGGTCCTGGTCGTCCTCCGGCTGCTGCTGCGGGTGCTCGGCAGGCGCTAGAAGACGCCGCGCGGGCGGAACTGCACCGACAGCCGCGGCCCGGCCGCGGCGACCTTGGGCACGGCGTGCTCCCAGGTGCGCTGGCACGAGCCGCCCATCACCACGAGGTCACCGTGGCCCATGGTCACCGCGATGGAGTGGCCGCCCCCGCGCGGCCGCAGGCAGAGTCGACGGGGATCGCCCACCGACACGATGGCCACCATGGTGTCGTGGGTCGACCCCCGACCGAAGGTGTCGCCGTGCCAGGCGACCGAGTCGCGGCCGTCGCGGTAGTAGCAGCAGCCTGCGGTGACGAACGGCTCGCCGAGCTCGGGGAGGTAGTGGCGGGTGAGCTCGTCGCGCGCCCGGGTCAGCACCGGGTGGGGGAGCGGCTCGCCCTCGCCGTAGGTGTGCACCAGCCGCGGCACGTCGACCACCCGGTCGTACATCTGCCGGCGCTCGGCCCGCCACGGCACCTCGGCCACGAGGATGTCGAACACGTCGTCCGGCCGCGGGAGCCAGGCGCGCTGCACGTCCACCCACGCGCCGCGGGTGAGCGGCGTGCGCTCGGGCGTGGGCGGGAGGACGTCAACCGGTGCCATCTCGGCGAAGAGCGTCGACTGGAAGTCCATCACGCCACGATAGCGCGGTTCGAACGTGTGTTCTAGGGCTCGCGCCAACCGAAGGGGTCGGCGTCATCCGCGAGGATGACTTCGACGCAATCCGTGCGCAAGACGGCTGGACCGGTCCTACTCTCGAGATCGTGGAACGTCAGGACGTGGTTGCGCCGCTGCGCGAGCTGAAGCACGTCCAGGTGCGCGAACATGTCAGGCAGCTGGTCATGAACGCGGCCCCGGGTTCGCCGGCGCCGTCGGAGCGCGTGCTCGTCGCGCAGTTCGGCGTGGCCCGGATGACGGTGCGACAGGCGCTGGACGCGCTCGTCGTCGAGGGGCTGCTCGAGCGCATCCCCGGTCGCGGGACCTTCGTCGCACAGCCGCGCTCGGTCGCCGGTCGGATCACCTCGTTCACCGAGGACATGCGCCGCCGCGGGCTTCTGCCCGAGTCGCAGACGCTGACCGCCCGCCGCGAGCAGGCGGGGACGGGTGTCGCACGCGCCCTCGACATCTCCCCGGGAGACTGCGTCATCCACTGGCGGCGCCTGCGCCGGGCCGACCTGCAGGTGATGTGCCTCGAGGACGCCTACCTCAACGAAGTGCTGCTCCCCGGCTTCCTGGAGAGCGGCATGCCCACCAGCCTGTACGACGCGCTGGCGGCGCGCGGCCTCCGGCCCACCTGGGCCGAGGACGCCGTGAGCGCCGACCATGCGACGCAGGAGGAGGCCGACCATCTCGAGCTGCGCCCGGGAGACGCCGTCATGCGGGTCGCTCGCCGAGCCGTGTGCCGGGACAAGGTCGTCGAGGTCTCCCGCTCGGTGTTCCGCGCGGACCGGTTCACCATGCACGTGCAGCTCGGGGCTGGCTGAGCCCGCTCCCGATCAGGTCGCGCGCAGCCGCCTGATCTCGGCGGCCACGTTCTGCCTGGCCCTGGCCTCCCACAGGTCGGCGGCCTCGGGCGTCTGGAAGAGCCTCGGCTTCGCCGCGAGGTCCTCGAGCACGGCCGCCCGGCCGGCCCGGAAGTCGAGGTCGGGGACATGGGCGTACTCGCGGCGCACGTCCGCGGCGTACTCCTCGTAGCGCGACTCCGCGGCGCCGAGGATCGCCAGGTCGGCGTCGCTGAGCACGCAGCCGTTCGGGTCGTGGTCGTCGGGGCGGTGGTGCTCCGTCATCCGCACCAGCCGCGCGACCTCGGCGGCCGGCGGGTCCGGCAGGACGGTCGCCGCCCACGCGGCCGAGCGCTCCTCGGCACCCGGCTCCCCGTCGTACACCGCGTCGTGGAACCACGCGGCCAGCACCACGGGCACCCGGTCGAAGCGCACGCCCGCCGCGTCGAGCTCGTCGATCCGGTCGAGCACCTCGGCCAGGTGGCGGAGGTCGTGGTAGCCCGGCCGGTCCCAGGCGGCGAGGAGCTCGTCGCGTACGTCGTGGAGCTGGGCGAGGGGCCAGCGAGCGGCGAGGTCAGACGGGGAGGTCATCGCTGTCGATGATCCGGTAGGCGTAGCCCTGCTCCGCCAGGAACCGCTGGCGGTTCTGGGCGAAGTCGGCGTCGACGGTGTCGCGGGCGACCACGGTGTAGAAGTGCGCCGTACGGCCCTCGGTCTTGGGACGGAGCAGCCGGCCGAGCCGCTGGGCCTCCTCCTGGCGCGAGCCGAAGGACCCGCTGACCTGGATCGCGACCTCGGCCGACGGCAGGTCGATCGAGAAGTTGGCGACCTTGGAGACGACCAGCAGGGAGACCTCGCCGGAGCGGAAGGCGTCGAAGAGCCGCTGCCGCTCCTTGACGGGCGTCTCGCCCTTGATCACCGGGGCGTCGAGCAGCTCGGCGAGCTCGTCGAGCTGGTCGATGTACTGGCCGATCACCAGGGTGGGCTGGCTGGAGTGCTGGGCCACGAGCCGGCGGACGACGTCGATCTTGTGGTGCGTGCAGGCGGCGAGCCGGTAGCGCTCCTCGGGCTCCGCCGTGGCGTAGGCGATCCGCTCGCCCTCGGGCAGCGAGACCCGCACCTCGACGCAGTCGGCGGGCGCGATCCAGCCCTGCGCCTCGATGTCCTTCCACGGGGCGTCGTAGCGCTTGGGCCCGATCAATGAGAAGACCTCGCCCTCGCGGCCGTCCTCGCGCACCAGCGTCGCCGTGAGCCCGAGCCGGCGACGGGCCTGCAGGTCGGCCGTCATCCGGAAGATCGGCGCGGGCAGCAGGTGCACCTCGTCGTAGACGATCAGGCCCCAGTCGCGGGCGTCGAGCAGCTCGAGGTGGGAGTAGACGCCCTTCCGCCGCGTGGTCATCACCTGGTAGGTCGCGATGGTCACCGGCCGGATCTCCTTGACCGAGCCGCTGTACTCCCCGATCTCCTCGGGCGTCAGCGACGTGCGCCTCACCAGCTCGTCCTTCCACTGGCGCGCGCTCACGGTGTTGGTCACCAGGATCAGCGTGGTGGCCGCGGCGTGGGCCATCGCCGCGGCCCCGACGATGGTCTTGCCTGCCCCGCAGGGGAGTACGACGACGCCGGAGCCGCCGTGCCAGAACGACTCGGCCGCCTCCGACTGGTAGGGACGCAGCGACCAGCCGTCCTCGGCCAGCGCGATCGGGTGGGCCTCGCCGTCGACGTAGCCGGCGAAGTCCTCGGCCGGCCAGCCCAGCTTGAGCAGCGCCTGCTTGAGGTTGCCCCGCTCGCTGGCGTGCACCACGACGGTGTCGTCGTCGAGGCGGTCGCCGATCATGCCCTGCACGCGCTTGGCGCGCAGCACCTCCTCGAGCACGGGGCGGTCGCTTGAGACGAGCACCAGCCCGTGCACCGGGTGCTTCTCCAGGCGGAGCCGGCCGTAGCGGCCCATCGTCTCGGCGACGTCGACGAGCAGCGCGTGCGGCACGGCGTAGCGTGACCAGGTCAGGAGCGCGTCGACGACCTGCTCGGCGTCGTGGCCCGCGGCCCGGGCATTCCACAGGCCGAGCGGGGTGAGGCGGTAGGTGTGCACGTGCTCGGGCGAGCGCTCGAGCTCGGCGAAGGGTGCGATCGCCTTCCGGCAGTCGGCCGCGGCGGGGTGGTCCACCTCGAGCAGCAGGGTCTTGTCTGACTGCACGATCAGCGGCCCGTCGTTCACAACGGTCAAGACTACGGAGTGGCTGGCTGCACGGACGACGGCATGGGTCCCTCGCCCGCCCTCGCGGCCCTAGACGGCCGCGGCGCGCTGGCGGGCCCTGAAGGCGGCCACGTTGGCGCGGGAGGAGCAGCGCTCCGAGCAGTAGCGCCGGGACCGGTTGGGAGAGGTGTCGACGAAGGCGTTGTCGCACCGGGGCTCGCTGCACACGCCGAGCCGGGTGGGGCCGAGGTCGCACACGAGCGTGGCCAGCCCCAGCAGGGACTCCCCGATGAGCAGCTCCGCGGCCGAGGCGTCCTCGGTGGCGACGTGCAGGTGCAGCCGGGCGTCGTGGTCGCTGATCATCGGCGTCACGGGGTGCGTGGCCAGCAGGTCGTTGAGCCGGGCGACGACGCCCTTCGCGTCGCCGGCGCTGGACGCCTCGAAGACGGGCCGCAGCCGGGTCGTGAAGTCCCGGAGCCGCTCGACGTCCTCGTCCGTCACGCGCTCCTGCAGCCACGGGCGGTCGGCCAGGTGCTCGCGCAGCGCGGCAGCGTCGGCCGGCCGCGCGTTGACGAGCGCCGCCGACCGCTCGGCGTACGCCAGGAAGTCCACGTCCCCAGCCTACGGCCGAGGCGGCTCAGCCGACGGTGCGCACGCTCGTGATCCGGTGGACGGCGAAGGTGCGGGTGTCGTCGCTGCGGTGGTCGTGTGCCGTGAGCTGTCCGCCCTCCACCCGGATCGGGTCGACGACGCGGTCGCCGGAGGAGCCCTGGTTGTCGACGTAGCCGATCACGACGGTGTCGCCCGCCTCGACCGCCTCGCGCAGGGCGGCCAGGGCGCCGGACGGGGTGGTCGTCGTGGCGGGGGCCTGGGGCCGGGAGTCCGCGACCCGGTCGCCGGCGCGGACGGCGCTCACGACGCTCGTGACGGTGGCCTCCTCACGGGCCGCCGCCGCGGCGGGAGTACGGCGCTCGCGCGGCCGCCGCGCCCGCAGCAGGTCGCGCCGGGCCACCCGGACGGTGCCGTCGGCGGCCTCGACGACCGGGGCCGCCCCGAGCTCGCGGAGGCGGGGCAGGAGCAGGTCGACGGGCGTGGTGCTGACCAGCACGGTGGGGGCGATGCGGCGGAGCCCGAGGGAGGCGGCCTTGGGGTGGTGCAGCAGCTCGGTCAGCGCGGCCTCGTCGTCGGCACGCAGGAAGGCCTCGGCGTGCCCGACCCGGACGGTGCCGAAGGTGCGGGAGACGTCGTCGACGAGATAGCTCAGCGGCTGCGGCACGGGGGTGCGGGAGACCGACGTGACGAACTCGTGCACCTCCGCCGCCGACCAGCCCGCGTCGAAGGCGCGCCGGACCGACCCGGGCGTGAACCGGTAGACTGTCGCCCCGCCGCGGGACTCCACGTCGGCGACGAGGTGCAGGCTGCGCGCCACCTCGGTCTCGAGAGGTCCCGGCGCGACGGCGGTGAGGTCGGCCTGCAGCAGCACATGGTCGACGGGGGAGGGCAGGTGCGGCCCGATCGCGGCGGCGGCGGCCCCGACGTCGCCTGCGAGCAGGGCGCGTCCCGCCTCGGACAGGGCACCCGCGCCGGTCAGGCCCAGGGCGGCGGCCTCGTCGACCGCGGCGGCCACCAGGTCGGCGCGGAAGCCCGGCCGCCTCGGCCGCTGCCACACCACGCGCGCGACCAGGGACGGCGTCCCCGTGCCGGTGGCGAGCGCCTCGCCCGGGGAGAGCGTCGCCAGGGCCTCGAGCGCCATCCGTCTGGCCTCGGGTGCCAGCACCCCGGAGAGGTCGGGGGCCAGTGCGTTCCACGCCCGACCCTGGGCGTCGCGGGTGCCGATCAGCGAGGTCAGCCGGGTGCTGTCCAGCCACGCCCGGGCGACCGACGCCCAGCGCTCGGCGGTCGCCTGCCCGGCCCACACGTCGAAGGTGTCGGTGGGCAGCCAGCACGCGTCCCCTTCGGCGTCGACGCCCTCGGCGAGCAGTCCGGCGGCTGAGGCGACCTCCACGATCAGCCCGGCGGCGGGCTCGTCGACGTGCAGCTCGCGGGCGAGGAGGCGGAGGTCACGCACGCCCAGGCCGCCACCCCTCAGGACGGCGGGCGGCGCCAGGCCCCAGTGGTCCAGCACCAGCTCCACGCGCCGTACGAACTCGAAGGCGGCGCCTGCGGCCGTGCGCTCGACCAGCTCCACCGGCCGCGACGTCGTGGCCAGCTCGGGGACGACGTCCTGCGGCTCCCGGGTCGTCCGGCCGCCGCGGAGGGCCAGGCCGACCTCGCCGGGCAGCAAAAGCGTGCCGCTCTCGCGAGGCAGCAGGAGCCGGTGGGCGATCAGCTCCTCGACGGGCGTGGTCGCCTCCGCCGGAGTGACCGTACGCCGGGCGGAGCCGGTGGTGCCCTCGCCCCCGTGGGCGTCCAGGTGCTCGAGCAGGGCGCGGGCGGCCGGGCTCACCGACTCCAGCCGCGCCCGGACAGTCTCGTCGTCGGGCCGGTCGGTGGAGGCCGGGCGCAGGCCGCTCACGCCGGACGCGACGCCGCCGCGCAGGCACTCGGCGACCCCGCTCAGCGCTCGCAGCCCGCCGGGCGCCTCCCAGGCCAGGGCGAGGTCGAGCAGGCGGTCGAGCGCCCTGCGGGTGCGGCCGGCGTCGGCGTGCACGAGCGAGACGATTTCGTCCCGGGAGGTTTGGCCCGCCACCACGAGGGCATCAAGGACGGAAAGCTCCAGACGGTCGAGTCCGTCGAGCGCGCGCTGGATCGAGGAACGCGTGGCGGCCCGCGAGGCCAGCTGGGCCGAGTCATGAGGGGCTGGGGTGGCGAGATCGGGACGTGACCGGAGCAGGCCGAGCAGCCGCTCGTCCGGCCAGCGGCGCAGCTGGTCCGCGAGCGTGCGTGGGGGCGTCGCCTGCTGGGTCCTCGACATCCCTTCTACGCTACCGCCGAGCCCACCTCCGGGCTCCCTGTCTCTCGGAGGGCCTTGTCGATGACGGCCGTAGACCTGCACCACGGTGCCGCCACCGACATCGGCCGGGTGAGGAAGATCAACGAGGACTCCTTCCTCGTCGCGCCCCCGGTCTTCGTCGTCGCCGACGGGATGGGCGGCCACTCAGGCGGCGACGTCGCGAGCCGCATCGTGGTCCAGGAGTTCGCCCGCCTCGCCGAGACCGGCTACGACCCGCGGCGGGGGGAGCACCACGTCTCCGACACCCTCGCCCGCTCCCAGGCCCGGCTGCTCGCCTACGGCGAGGCGCAGCGGGACGTCGACCCCAGGTGGCACGCCGGCACGACGGCCGTCATCGCCATCATCGTCGAGGACGACGAGGGCCCTGGGTGGCTGCTGACCAATCTCGGCGACTCCCGCATCTACGGCCACACCGCGGGTGTGCTGAGGCAGGTCAGCGTCGACCACTCGGTCGTGCAGGAGCTGGTCGACGCCGGGCACATCACCCCCGAGGAGGCGACCACCCACCCCGAGCGCCACGTGATCACGCGCGCCCTCGGCAGCGCCGGGCCGGTCCGTCCGGACTTCTTCCGCCTCCCGATCTCGGCGGTCGACCGGCTGCTGCTGTGCAGCGACGGCGTCTCGGGGATGCTCGAGGACGGGGAGATCAGCAAGATCCTCGGCTCACACGACGACCCCCGCGACGCGGCCGACGCCTTGGTGCGCGCGGCGGTGGAGGCAGGCGGCCGTGACAACGCGACAGCCGTCGTCGTCGATGTGGTGGGATTGGTGCGCGACGATTCCTACGACTCCGAGCAGCAGTTCGCGAGTCTCGAGACGAAGTTGGGGGCACGTCCGTGAGTGCAAGGGACAGCCGGCGCTTCGCCGTCGGCCAGTGGTACGCGATTCTCGGGGAGCAGGCCACGATCCTGTTGCCACCACAGGCGCGGTCCCGGGTCGCCGCGCTCTGGGAGCTGGCCGACGCCGGCGCCGGCTTTGACGAGCTGCTCGACGGCCTGCTGGCGGCCGGCCTGCGAGAGCTCAGCGACTTCGCCCTCGCAGGCCCCTCAGACGGCGACACCAGGGTGCTGGTGCGCGGCTCCGCCCGCGCGGTCGCGACGACGGCTGACGGCGACAGGGTCGTCGAGGCCACGCCCGGCACGACCTGGGCCGAGCAGCTCCTCCCCGGGGTCACCGGCCTCGTGCTCGAGGGCGAGCACGGTGGCGGCGACGCCGACCTGCCGGCCGCGCCGGGGGTCTTCCGGGCCTCGCGGGTCACGTACGCCGCCGCGCAGGCACCGTCCCCGCCCGCCCCCGTCGAGGGGGCCTTGGCCGAGGTCGCCGCCGAGCGTCCCGAGGCACCCGTCGCCGAGCCGGCGCCCGAGCCGGTGCCCGCTGCCCAGGCCGCCCCGGTGGACCAGCCGGAGCCCGTGGCCGTCGCGGATCCGGCCGCGCCCGCGCGCTCGACGCCCTCCGCACCGCCGGTGACGGCGGCGGCCGCCGCCCCGTCCGCCGCTCTCATGGAGTTGGGCGACGGCCAGCAGGACGACGAGGCGCCGACGGGTGAGCAGGAGCCGCTGCCCGCGGCGCCCTCCGGCGACGACACCCGCGTCGGCGGGCCGCACGAGGAGCACGTGCGCCCCCAGGCCGGCATCCCCGGCCAGCAGCAGGCGCCCGCGATCACCTCCAGGCCGGTCGCCCGGCTCGTCCTCTCGACCGGCGACGTGCTCGAGGTGGACCGCGCGATCGTGGTCGGCCGGGCCCCTGAGGCACGCCAGTTCGGCGCCCAGGACCAGCCCCTGCTGCTCACGGTGCCCAGCCCCCACCACGAGATCTCCTCCACCCACCTGGAGATCCGGCCGGGCTCCGGGGCCGACCACGGCATGGCGGTCGTGACCGACCTCGGCTCCACCAACGGCACCGTGCTCGTCCAGCCCGGCCTGCCTCCGGAGGACCTCCAGCCCGGGATCGCGGTGGCGCTGATCCCCGGCGCCATCCTCGACCTCGGTGACGGTGTCACGGTCCAGGTCACCAACCCCTGAGCACGCGCATGACGACCTCATCGAGCACCGCCCGCACCTCGTTCCCGGTCGCCGAGCTGGAGCGCCGCTTCTACGCCTTCGCGATCGACCGGCTGCTGTCCTGGGCGCTCTACGTCGTCGTCGGCGTGGGGGCCCGTGGCGCTCTCGGGCCAGACCGGCTGTGGACGGTGCTCGGCGTCGTGGCGGGCACGGCGGGCCTCGTCTGGCTGGTGCTGGCGGTGCTCCTCGGGGCGACCGGCACGTCTCCCGGCAAGTCGGCGGTGGGACTGCGGGTGGTGCGGGAGGGCACCGGCGAGCCACCCGGCGTGGGCCCGGCCCTGCTGCGCTCGCTCGTGCTCGCCGTCGCCGGACTGCCGACCTTCGGGATGGGCCTCGCCTCGCTCGCCTGGACAGCCGTGGAGGACGCGGGTGGCCGGCGCCGCGGCTGGCACGACCACCTCGCCCACTCCGTGGTCGTCGACGTCCGGCCGGTGGAGGTGGTCCAGGAGCAGGTCCAGGAGGCACCCCGCCAGATCGTCAACCTGACCGCCCTGCGCCTGGTGCCGGCGCCGCCCGTCGAGGTGCCCTCGACTCCGGCGCGTGCGCCGAGCTCCGAGCTCTCGCAGCGCCGCCAGCCCGACGACGTCGCGCGCGCTGCCGCGAGCGTGCCGGTCCCGCCACCGGCGCAGCGGGCGCCCGTCACCCCGCCGGCGCCCCATCACCAACCGGCGTTCCAGCCGCCTGCGCCTCCGCAGCAGCCGCCCGCGTTCCGGCCGCCCGCCGCACCCTCGGCGGCCCGGCCGCCCTTCCTCGCCGACTCGCCGGCCGGTCGCACGGTCGTGCGCGGCGCCGTGCCCGAGGCGCAGGGCCCGGCCCGCTGGCGGGTCACGTTCGACACGGGTGAGTCGTTCGTCGTCGAGGGGCTGACTCTGGTCGGCCGCCGGCCGGAGCCCCGTCCGGGGGAGGCCGTGCGCCACGTCGTACCCCTCCAGTCGGCGGACATGTCGGTGTCCAAGACCCACGCCCAGTTCGGGCCGGCGCCGGACGGCGTGATCGTGGTGATGGACCGTGGCTCCACCAACGGGTCGGTGCTGGTCCGGCAGGGAGTGGCACGGCAGCTCGCCGCCGGCAAGCCGGCCACCCTGCTGCCCGGCGACAAGGTCGTGTTCGGCGACCGCCACATGGTGCTGAGCAGGGACTACTGAGCGCCGTCGGCCGGCTCAGCGCCGGGTGAGCGCGACCGGGATCCGCAGCACGGAGCCGCGGGCACCGCGCCAGACCACCCAGCCGCTGTCGGTGGCGAGCGGGCCGGCGCCCGCGGCGTGCACGCGGAACGTGCCGGTCTGACCCGGCCGCAGCCGCAGCGCCAGCGGGGTCACGCGGACACTCGTGCGGGGGAACCCCTGGGCGGAGACCGAGAAGTATTCGGCGCGGGAGCCCAGGTTGGTCACGCGGCGGGTCAGCGTGCGTCCGGTGCCCCGGAAGACCAGGGACGGGGTGTTGAGGTCGCGCCACGAGCCGGCCTCGAGGGCCCGGCGCCACGAGGAGGGTCGGACGTCCAGGGCCAGGCGAGGACGCGGGACCGAGCGCAGCTCGCCCCCGCCCTGGCGCAGCGTCGACTCGCCCCGCAGCGGGACCGCGCCAGTGACCAGGGCCGAGCGCACGACGGACGCCGGCCAACGGTGCTGCCCCCGGAGCACGGCTGCCAGACCAGCGACGCGCGCCGTGGCGGCTGAGGTGCCGGAGAACAGGGACCAGCCGACGCCGGCGGGCCCGGTGGTCGCGGCAAGGACGCCCTGGCCACGCGCCACCACGTCGGGCTTGAGCACGCCCGCGCGCGGGTCGCCGGCAGCCGAGGTGGCCACGGTGCGCCGCGCTGCGTGGTCGGGCCGGGCGGCGGCCAGCCGCACCCGCCCCCTCGGGTGGGTGCGCATCCAGCGCAGCAACTGCCGGGCCGCCGTCGCGGACACGTGCACGGTGGGAATGCTGTGGAAGTCGTCGTGCACGGCGCCGCGGCGCACGTTGGCCAGCACCATGCCGACGCCGTCGGCCTGCTCCACCGCGGTGGACTTGTCGACGCGGCCGATGCCGCCGCGCCGGCAGACGACCACGGCGCCGGCCGCCCGCTGGGCGTCGAGGCTGCCGGGGCGGCACTGCGCGGCATCCGCGAGGCGGGCGCCCCGGGCCGCGACATCCGTCGCCCTCAGGACGCGGACGGGGCCGACGTCGTGGCGGATCCGGCTGGCGCCCAGGAGCCGGGGGCCCCCGGCCGCGCTGACCACGCCCCGCCGGGTGGGTCCCTGCGCCGAGCCGACGGTGGTCACCCACGGCGAGCCGTGGGCGGCGTACGCCGTGTCGGCGGCGTTGCCGGCCGCAGCGACCACCACGACATCGGACTCGGCGGCGCCGAGCAGGGCGAGCTCGACGGTGTCCAGACGGTCCGGCCCGGCGATCGCGAGGCTGAGCACGTCCACGCCGTCGGCGGTGGCCCTGTCGATGGCGGAGACGACGTCGGCGGTGGCACAGCCGTCGTCGGCCGGGTCGGGCGCGGCCCAGCAGGACTTGTAGGTCGCGATGCGGGCCTGCGGGGCGAGTCCGCTGTAGACCCCGGCGTCCCGACCTGCGACGCGCACCGAGACGCCCGAGTTGCCGGCAGCGATGGACGCGACGGCCGTGCCGTGGCCGACCTGGTCACGCGGTGACAGGGACTCGGTGGCGCGCACGCGGTCGGCGCCGAATCCGTGCACCCACCAGCCGGAGCCGACCAGCTTGCGGTCGCACGTCTCCGGTCCCCAGTCGTCACCGCCGACGCACTCGCCGGCGAAGTCGCGGGGCGCGCGGCCGAGTCGGGGCACCTCCGCGAAGAGGGGGGAGTCGGGGTCGAGGCCGGAGTCGACGAAGCCGATCACGGTGCCCGCGCCGCCGCGGTGCGGTCCGGTGCCCACGGCTCCCAGAGGGGCCCGGCTGGTCGACCCGGCCATCGTCACGACGCTGTTGGGCTCGACGAGGGCGACCGACGGGTCGGCCTCGAGCCGGTCGACCTGCTCGGGCGTCAGGTGTGCGGCGAACCCGTTCAGGGCGGTGGTCCAGCGGTAGGTCACCTCGCCGATCCCGGCCGCGGCCAACACCGCGTCCTGCCGCGCCAGCAGCGCGGCCTCGTCGGCTGCGCCGGCCCGGTCATCGTCTGCGGAGGTGCCGGGACCGGTGAGGGTGACCAGGTGCAGGTCCGGGAGCGGGCGCGGATCCGCGGCGGCGGCCGGGGTCCCGGCGACGCCGGGCGAGGCGGTCAGGGCGAGCAGCAGCGCGATGCCGGGCACGCCGGTGTGACGTCCGCCCGCCCGCCTGCGACCTCGCACGGCTTCCCCTTCTGCTGCGACTGCTGTCCGCCGTCCCATTCTGGCGCCGAGTGACCCATGGTGACAGGGGGACCGGAGTGAGGCCAAAGCCGAGTGCACAGGGGCCGTACGCTGGCGGCATGCCGACGCCGTCCTCCCCCCAGCTGGTGGTGGCCTTCGACCTCGACATGACCCTCATCGCCACGGTGCCCGGCTTCATCGCGACTCTCGAGGTGCTGGCGCTCGAGCTCGGGGTCGAGCTGCCTGCGGCGGCCCTCTCCTCGCGCCTCGGGCCACCCCTCCACCAGCTGCTCGCCGACCACCTCGAGGAGGCTGCGGTCGCCCCAGCGGTCGACCGGTTCCGTGCGCTCTACCCCGACCTCGCGGTCGCGCCCGTCCCGGTGCTGCCGGGTGCCGTGGAGGCGCTCGCCGCCGTACGCCGCCACGGCGGGCGCGTCCTGGTCGTGACCGGGAAGTTCACCCCCAACGCCCGGCTGCACCTCGACCACCTCGGCCTGGAGGTCGACCACCTCGAGGGCAAGGTCTGGGGCGTCGGCAAGGCCGAGCCGCTGCAGGCCCACGGAGCCGCCGTGCTCGTCGGCGACCACGTCCACGACGTGGAGGGGGCGCTGGCCGCCGGGGTCACCAGCGTCTCGGTGCTCACGGGCGGCTCGACGCGGGAGGAGCTCGTCGCGGCCGGCACCCATGTCGTGCTGGACGACCTGCGCGACTTCCCGGCGTGGCTCGACGAGCACGTCCTCGACGTGCGCCTCGCCGCCCTGGAGGAGCGCCTGCGCGAGCTGGGGTCGGTCGTCGTGGCCTTCAGCGGTGGCGCCGACAGCGCCCTGCTGCTGGCGGCCGCCGTCCGGGTGCTGGGCCCCGAGCACGTGGTCGCCGCCACGGGCTACTCCGACTCGCTGCCCTCGGTCGAGCGCGACCCGGCGCGTGCCTTCGCCGAGTCACTCGGGGTGCGGCTGCGGACGCCGCGCACACACGAGATGGAGCGCGAGGGCTACCGCGCCAACGACGGCCAGCGCTGCTACTTCTGCAAGGCCGAGCTCATCGAGACCCTGCTGCCGCTGGCGGCGGAGCACGGCATCGCGCACGTCGCGACGGGGACGAACGCCGACGACGCGGTGGCGGGCTTCCGGCCCGGCATACGGGCCGCGGCCGAGCGCGGGGCGGTGACCCCGCTCCTGGATGCCGGGCTCACCAAGGAGCAGGTGCGCGCAGCGTCCCGGCGCTGGGGCCTGCCGACCTGGGACAAGCCCGCGGCGGCCTGCCTGTCCTCCCGGGTCGCCTACGGCCTCGAGGTGACGCCACGCCGGCTCGCCCGCGTGGAGCGGGCCGAGGCGGCGCTGCGAGCCGTGCTCGCCGACAAGGGGCTGGAGTCACGCGACCTGCGAGTGCGCGACCTGGGGGAGCGGGCGTCCGTGGAGGTCGATCGCGACCTGCTCGCCGGTCCGCTCGCGCCCGGGGCGGCTGCGGAGGCGGCGGTGCTGCGCGCCGTACGGGAAGCCGGCTTCGGCGACGCCGTGCTCGACCCGCGGGGCTTCCGGTCGGGTTCGCTCAACGAGGCGCTCGTCCGGGAATGACCAGACAGCAGAACTGGTTGGCAGGCTGTCGGCGCACCGGCCTACAGTGTGCGCCGCATGGCCGCGGGACGTCCCGCGGTGAGACAGAGGAAGGCGAGTGCCGTGCCCACAGGCAAGGTCAAGTGGTTCGACGCTGACAAGGGGTTCGGGTTCCTGTCGCAGAGCGACGGCCCCGACGTCTACGTGCACGCCGACGCGCTGCCCGAGGGCGTGACGACACTCAAGGCCGGCACTCGTGTCGAGTTCGGCATCGCCCAGGGCCGCCGGGGCGACCAGGCGCTGCAGGTGCGAGTCCTCGACGCGCCCCCGTCCGTCACGCGCAGCCAGCGCAACGCCCAGCGCAAGAAGCCCGAGGACATGGTCACCATCGTCGAGGACCTCATGCAGCTCCTCGACGGCGTCGGCGAGACCTACCGTCGCGGCCGTCACCCCGAGCCCCGCACGGCCCGGCCGGTGGCCAAGCTGCTCCGCGCGCTGGCCGACGAGCTCGAGCTCTGAGGCGACCGCAGGTCAGGCGCCGCCCGGCGCCGTGCCGACGTGGCGCGGCCGGGTGGTGAAGACGAAGACGGCCCACGCGGCGAGCACGCCGCACGCGACGCCGAGTCCGAGACGTGGCATCAACGGCATCGCGATGCCGACGAAGCCGCCGATCACCCAGGCCAGCTGGAGCGTCGTGTCCGAGCGGGCGAACGCGCTCGCCTGGATCCGCTCCGGCACGTCGCGCTGGATCGTGGAGTCGAGCGAGAGCTTGGCGAGAGACTGCGCCAGCCCCGCGGTGAGGCCGAGCAGCACCAGCGGCACGAGGCTGTAGAACAGCGCCCCGAGCAGGGCCACCGCGGCGTCGGCCAGCAGCGCGAGGACGACCGTGAGGGCCGGGTCGATGCGCCGCAGCAGCGAGCCGAGGGCGATCCCCAGGGTGTTGCCGAGCCCGGCCGCGCCGATGACGAGGCCCAGCAGCACCTCGGGCCTCCACTCCCCGATCGGGTTGTCGCGCAGGAGGAAGGCCATGAACATCGTCAGGAAACCCGACAGCCAGCGCGGGCCGCAGTTGGCCCGCAGCGCGAAGGCGACGGCGGGGGGCACGCGGGTGCGCGGTCGGCGGCCCACGACCGCTCCGATCGAGGAGCCCCGCATCAGCACCAGGGTGCCCTCGCCGAGGCTGGAGTCGACCCGCTCGGGCAGCCGGATCGCCCAGACCGTCGCGATCACGAACAGCGCGAACCCGTAGCGCAGCGACCACTCCGACCCGGCGGTGGCGGCGAGCACCGCGATCGGGGCCGAGAGCCCCGCGCCGACCACGCCGGCGAGGGAGACCCGCGCATTGGCCTTGACCAGGGTGAGCCGGTGGGGGAGCAGGCGCGGGACCGCGGCCGCCCGGGTCACGGCGTAGGCCTTGGACGCGACGAGGCAGCCCAGCGCCGCGGGGAACAGCCACCGGGAGTCGGTGGCGACCGCCGTGGCCAGCACCCAGCAGAGGAAGCCCCGGATCGCCATCGTGGAGCCGATGGCCCAGCGCCGGCCGTGGGTGAACCGGTCGAGGAACGGGCCGATGAGCGGGGCGACGATGGCGAAGGGCAGCATCGTGAGGCCGAGGAACAGCGCCACCTGGCCGCGCGCCTCGCCGGTCGGCACCTGGAAGAACAGGGTGCCCGCGAGCGAGATCGCGACCGCGGCGTCGCCTGCCGCCGAGAGCGCGTGCAGGCCGATCAGCCGGGACAGGCCGGTGTCGCCCGCGCCCTCGGCGCGGGCCGCGCGGCGGGCCTGCTGGACCGTGAACCGCCCGGCGCGCCCGGTGGCGCGCGTGGCGCCGCTGACCCCGCGTCGTACGGCCCCGGCTGCCCGGCCAGCGCCCACACTCGTGCGTCGCGTCCGGTCCGTGGTCATGGCCCAATCCTGCCGTGGGGGTGGCCGTCCGGTGCCGTCGGGGGCGGACGTGGCGGCCCCGGACGCGACAGCGGCCCGCGGATTTGTCATGATGCGCCGGTGATCGCCCTTCAGACTGCGCCCGACGCCACCCTGGCCAAGGCCGTCGACCTCGCACGCTCCGTCGTGCTCGAGCTAGCGGATCCCGGCGACGTCGGCGAGCACCTCGGCGCCGTCGCCGAAGACGACCTGGTCGTCACCCACCAGTTCGCGTGCACGCGGTCCGGCTACGTCGGCTGGGTGTGGTCGGTGACGCTTTCGCGCGCCAAGCGCCACAAGCAGCCCACCGTCAACGAGGTCGTGCTGCTCCCCGGTGCCGACGCGATCGTCGCGCCGCCGTGGGTGCCCTACAGGGAGCGCATCCAGCCGGGTGACCTCTCCCCCGGCGACCTGCTGCCGGTGGAGGACGAGGACCCGCGCCTGGTCCCGACCTACTCCTACGGCGACGACCCGCTCGACCCGGACGCCAAGGCGCAGGTGCGCCAGGTCGCCACGGAGCTCTACCTCGGGCGCGTGCGCACGCTGTCCCCCGAGGGCCGCGACCTGGCGGCGGAGCGGTGGTACTCCGGTCCCGGAGGCCCCGAGTCCGCGCTCGCGAAGAACGCACCCGAGACGTGCGCGACCTGCGGCTTCCTGGCCCGGCTCGCCGGCCCGCTGTCGGAGCTGTTCGGCGTCTGCGCCAACGGCAACGCCAACGACGACGGCCGCGTGGTCTCCTTCGACCACGGCTGCGGTGCCCACTCCGAGGTCAAGCTGGCGCGCAAGCAGCAGCCGATCCCGATCCCGGACCACGTCTACGACAGCCTCACCGACGACGAGTTCGAGACCCTCTGAGCTGGTGGCGGCTCAGTCCGCCGCTGACAGCACCCACACGGCGTACTCGTCGTTCGGCTGGTGCAGCTCGTAGCTGCCGAACCGGTGCTCGACACGCAGGCCCGCTGCCGCGCAGTCGGCCACGAACTCCTCGGCGGGGTAGGACCGGCTGCCGTTCTTCACCGCGGTGAGGTGGAAACCCGCCAGGATCCGTCCACCCGGGGCGAGCAGCTCCCGCAGCCGGGCCAGCACGGTCCGCTCGGTGCCCTCACCGAGGTAGATCATCACGTTGCCCACCACGACCACCAGGTCGAAGCGGCCGACCTCGCCGGGGTCGAGGGCCAGCGCCTCGTGCGGCAGCACCTCCAGGTCGGGATAGGTACGGCCCGACTGCGCCCTCAGCTCCAGGTCGGGCTCGGTCGCCACCACCTCGTGCCCGCGGCGGCGCAACGAGGCCGCGATGCGCCCCATGCCGGAGCCCACGTCGAGGATCCGTGCGCCACGCGGAACCAGGGCGTCGGCCAGCCGGGCCTCGCCGTCGACGTCCGCGCCCTGGGCCACGAGCGCGGCGAAGTGCTCCCCGTAGCCGCGGTTGCCCTCGCCCGCCAGCTCCCAGCGGGTCGGGGGAGTGGTCACTGCTGGGCCGCCATCTCGGCGCGCACCTTGCGGCGCCGGCGGCAGTACTCGAGACCGAAGAGACCGAGCCCGAAGCCGGCGAGGCAGGTCCACAGCCACCACAGGCGGCCCGACTCCTCGAGCGTGCCGTAGAAGGGGAGCAGGGCGATGAACGCGACCAGCCACACCGCCGTACCGACCTCGACCGTGCGCACGCCGTCGACGTCCAGCGGCTCGACGTCGGCCACGATGTAGGTGCGGTTGCCGATCTCGTGCGCGGTGGTGTTGTCGTCGCGGAGCTCCACGCCACCAACCTACGCCGAGTCGGCGCGTCTGCACACGGCGCGGGCGTCGAGTCGGCGCGTCTGCACACGGCGCGGGCGTCGAGTCGGCGCGTCTGCACACGGCGCGGGCGCCGAGTCGGCGCGTCTGCACACGGCGCGGGCGCCGAGTCGGCGCGTCTGCACGCAGTGGAGCGCGAGCGCCTCGCAGATCTGCCACGATGCATTTCGTGAGCAAGCAGACTCCAGCCCCCGGGCGGTCCACGCAGCGCAGCGGCATCGACGGCTACTTCAAGATCACCGAGCGCGGGTCGACCGTCGCCCGCGAGATCCGCGGCGGCGTGGTCACGTTCTTCACGATGGCCTACATCATCGTGCTCAACCCCCTGATCCTGGGCTTCGCCCAGGACGCGAACGGCGAGTTCCTCGGCGGCGGCAGCGAGCCGAACCTGCCTGCGATCGCGGCCGGCACTGCGCTGGTGGCCGGTGTGCTCACCATCCTCATGGGCATCGTCGCCAACTATCCCCTCGCCCTGGCCACCGGGCTCGGACTGAACGCGTTCGTCGCGTTCGCGGTCGCGTCCCAGATGAGCTGGGCCGAGGCGATGGGCCTCGTCGTCCTCGAGGGCGTGGTCATCCTGGTCCTGGTCCTCACCGGCTTCCGCACGGCCGTGTTCCACGCCGTGCCCGCCCAGCTCAAGGTGGCGATCTCGGTCGGCATCGGCCTCTTCATCGCCCTGATCGGCTTCGTCGACGCCGGCTGGGTGCGCCGCATCCCCGACGCCGCCAACACCACCGTGCCCGTGCAGCTCGGCCCGACCGGTCAGCTGGCCGGGTGGCCGGCACTCGTCTTCGCGCTCGGCCTGCTCCTCGTCGTCGCGCTCTGGGTGAGGAAGGTCAAGGGCGCGATCCTCATCTCGATCGTGGTCACCACGATCGTCGCGATCATCGTCGAGGCGGTCGGCGACCTGGGCTCCGCCGCGGACAACGTCACCGGCTGGATGCTGACGATCCCGGCTGTGCCGGAGGACTTCCTCCAGAGGCCGGACTTCGCGACCCTGGGCGAGGTCGACCCGTTCGGCTCGTTCGCCACCGTGGGCGTCGTGACCGCGGTGCTGCTGCTCTTCACGCTGCTGCTCGCCGACTTCTTCGACACCATGGGCACGATGACGGCGATCGGGGCCGAGGCCGGCCTGCTCGACGAGAAGGGCACGCCGCCGAACACCACGAGGATCCTCGTCGTGGACTCGATCGGGGCGGCCGCGGGCGGCGCTGCCGGCGTCTCCAGCAACACGTCGTACATCGAGAGCGCCTCGGGGGTCGGCGAGGGTGCGCGCACCGGCCTCGCCAGCGTCGTGACGGGCGTCCTCTTCCTGTTCTCGATCCTCTTCGCCCCGATCGTGTCCGTGATCCCGTCGGAGGCCGCGGTCCCCGCGCTCGTCCTCGTCGGCTTCCTGATGATGCAGCAGGTCAGAGGCATCGAGTGGGACGACCTCGAGATCGCGATCCCGGCGTTCCTCACCATCGTGCTGATGCCGTTCACCTACTCGATCTCGGTGGGCATCGGCGCCGGCTTCGTGTCCTACGTGTTCATCAAGCTGGTCCGCGGCAAGGTCGGCTCGGTCCACCCGCTCATGTGGGTGGTCGCCACGCTGTTCGTCGTCTACTTCGCGATCAACCCGATCAGCGCCTGGCTCTCCTGAGCCGAGTCGGCTGGTTTGCACAGTCCCACCCCGCCGAGTCGGCGCGTCTGCACACCTCCCATGCGCAGATGCGCCGACTCGGTGCCGTTCGCGTGCGCAGACCAGCCGACTGGCGGAATGGTTAGCACAGGTAATGAGTTATGCTAAGCATCATGCCGACAGTCGAAGCAGTCGCCGCCACCGATGCCGGGCTCGCCTCCGAGCTCCGCGTGGGAGTGATGCGACTGCGCCGCCGCCTCGCGCTCGAGCGACACCCCGACAACGAGCTGAGCATCGGCGCGATGGCCGTCCTCGGCCTCCTCATGCGCTACGGCGACCAGTCGATCGGCGAGCTGGCCCGCGCCGAGCGCGTGCAGCCGCCGTCGATGACCCGCACCGTCACCTGCCTGGAGGAGGGCGGCTACGTCGTACGGCGCCCGCACGAGACCGACGGCCGGCAGGTCGTGGTCTCGCTCAGCGACAAGGGCCGCAAGGTCGTGCTCGCCGACCGGCGGCGCCGCGACGCCTGGCTGACGCGCCGGCTGGCGGCACTCACCCCCGACGAGCGGGAGGTCCTCCGGGCCGCCGCCCCCATCCTCGACCGCCTCGCGCAGGCCGACTGACCCAGAAGGAGCCACCACGAGTCCCACGTTCCGCTCACTCGCCAACACCAACTACCGCCGCTACGCCGTCGGGGGAGTCGTCTCCAACACGGGCACCTGGATGCAGCGGGTCGCCCAGGACTGGCTGGTCCTCACCCTCACCGGGTCGGGCACCGCCCTGGGTGTGACCACCGGGCTGCAGTTCCTCCCGTTCCTGCTGGTGTCGCCCATCGCCGGCCTGGTCGCCGACCGCATCCCCAAGCAGCGCCTGCTCCAGCTCACCAACCTCGGCATGGCCGGCCCCGCGCTGCTCCTCGGCCTCCTGGCCGTCACCGGCACCGTCGAGACCTGGCACGTCTACGTCCTCGCGCTCACCCTCGGCGTGGCCAACGCCTTCGACGCGCCCGCGCGCCAGAGCTTCGTGTCCGAGATCGTGCAGCCCGACGACCTCACCAACGCCGTCAGCCTCAACTCCGCGAGCTTCAACGCCGCCCGCCTCGTCGGTCCCGCACTGGCCGGCCTCCTGATCGCCGGCCTCGGCGGAGGCGTCGTCGCGACGGGCTGGGTCATCCTGCTCAACGGCCTCAGCTACGCCGCCCCGGTGCTCGCGCTGCGGAGCATGGACGCCCGGCTGCTCGACTCGCCGGCTCCGACGACGCGCGGCCGGGGACAGCTCCGCGAGGGCGTCCGCTACGTCCGCAGCCGTCCGGACCTGATGCTGGTGCTCGCCGTCGTCTTCTTCCTGGGCACCTTCGGGCTCAACTTCCAGCTCACCTCCGCCCTGATGGCCACCGAGGTCTTCGGCAAGGGCCCCACCGAGTACGGCCTGCTCGGCACCTTCGTCGCGGTCGGGTCGCTCACCGGCGCCCTGGTGGCCGCCCGGCGCGAGCGGGTCCGGCACCGGGTGGTGGTGGGCGCCGCGATCGGGTTCGCCGTGGTGGAGGTGGCGGCCGGGCTGATGCCCACCTATGCGACGTACGCCGCCATCGTGCCCCTCCTCGGCCTGAGCGCCCTGACCGTGATCACGAGCGCCAACGCCTACATGCAGCTGCACACCGATCCCGGGGTGCGCGGCCGGGTGATGTCGCTCTACCTGATGATCTTCATGGGGGGCACCCCGCTCGGCGCGCCGCTGGTCGGCTGGGTGGGGGAGACGTACGGCGCCCGCTGGACGCTCGTGGGCGGTGGAGTCGCCACCCTGCTTGGCGTGGCAGCATCGACCGCGGTGTTCCTGCTCCTCGCCAGGCGGCGCCGGACGCGGGTGGAGGACCCCGTCCGGGAGTCCGCGCTGTCGTTTTGACCCCCCTCGCGGGGGCCGAGTAGTCTCATTCCTTGTGTCTGGCCTGCCCAGACCATTGTGCGTGCCCGCAACCCGCTGCCCTCCACAGGGGAGTCCCGGACTGCTGCACATCCGCCGCACTCGCACCACCGCAACACCACCCGAGCCCGACACGGTGTCGGGCCGTGACTAGAGGAAACGAAGGGGAACCACCCGGTGCCCACCATTCAGCAGCTGGTCCGCAAGGGCCGCCAGGACAAGGTGTCGAAGAACAAGACGCCTGCCCTGAAGGGATCTCCGCAGCGCCGTGGCGTCTGCACCCGCGTCTACACCACCACCCCGAAGAAGCCGAACTCCGCCCTTCGCAAGGTCGCCCGCGTGCGCCTGTCGAGCGGCGTCGAGGTCACCGCCTACATCCCGGGTGTCGGTCACAACCTGCAGGAGCACTCGATCGTGCTCGTCCGCGGCGGCCGCGTGAAGGACCTTCCGGGTGTCCGCTACAAGATCATCCGCGGCTCTCTCGACACCCAGGGTGTGAAGAACCGCAAGCAGGCCCGCAGCCGCTACGGCGCGAAGAAGGAGAAGTAATGCCTCGCAAGGGTCCCGCGCCCAAGCGCCCCGTCGTCGTCGACCCTGTCTACGGCTCGCAGGTCGTCACCCAGCTCGTCAGCAAGGTCCTCCAGGACGGCAAGAAGCAGGTCGCGCAGCGCATCGTCTACACCGCGCTCGAGGGGTGCCGTGAGAAGACCGGCACCGACCCCGTCGTGACCCTCAAGCGCGCGCTCGACAACGTCAAGCCCGCCATCGAGGTCAAGTCCCGCCGCGTCGGCGGTGCGACCTACCAGGTCCCCATCGAGGTCAAGGCCAACCGCGGCACCACGCTGGCGCTGCGCTGGCTCGTCGGCTACGCGGCCGACCGTCGCGAGAAGACGATGGCCGAGCGCCTCATGAACGAGATCCTCGACGCGAGCAACGGCCTCGGCGCCGCTGTGAAGAAGCGCGAGGACACCCACAAGATGGCCGAGTCCAACAAGGCCTTCGCCCACTACCGCTGGTGACCCGCGTGGCGCGCGCCGCCTCGGCGGCGCGCGCCACCCACCGCCCCATCTACTTTCGTTAGGGACTGAGACTCCTCGTGGCTGTCGACATCACCACCGACCTCAACAAGGTCCGCAACATCGGCATCATGGCGCACATCGACGCCGGCAAGACCACCACCACCGAGCGCATCCTCTTCTACACCGGCATCACCTACAAGATCGGTGAGGTCCACGAGGGTGCAGCCACGATGGACTGGATGGAGCAGGAGCAGGAGCGCGGCATCACCATCACGTCAGCCGCGACGACCTGCTGGTGGAAGAACCACCAGATCAACATCATCGACACCCCCGGCCACGTCGACTTCACCGCCGAGGTCGAGCGCTCGCTGCGCGTGCTCGACGGCGCCGTCGCGGTCTTCGACGGTGTCGCCGGCGTCGAGCCGCAGACCATGACCGTGTGGCGCCAGGCCAACAAGTACGCCGTGCCCCGCATGTGCTTCGTCAACAAGCTCGACCGCACGGGTGCCGACTTCTTCCGCTGCGTCGACATGATGGTCGAGCGCCTCAACTCCACCCCGCTGGTCCTCCAGCTCCCGATCGGCGCCGAGCAGGACTTCCTCGGCGTCGTCGACCTGGTCGGCATGCGTGCCCTGACCTGGCGCGGCGAGACCAAGATGGGTGAGGACTACGAGGTCGAGGAGATCCCGGCCGAGCTCGCCGAGCAGGCCGCGGAATACCGCGAGAAGCTCCTCGAGACGCTCGCCGAGGCCGACGACGCGGTCATGGAGAAGTACCTCGAGGGCGAGTCCTTCACCGTCGAGGAGCTCGAGGCCGCGATCCGTCGCGCCACCCTGGCCGACAAGCTCAACCCGGTCCTCTGCGGCACCGCGTTCAAGAACAAGGGCGTCCAGCCCCTGCTCGACGCGGTCGTGAAGTACCTCCCCTCCCCGCTGGACATCGACGCCATCGTCGGCCACGCGGTGAACGACGAGGAGAAGGAGATCACGCGCAAGCCGTCCGACGACGAGCCGTTCTCCGGCCTCGCCTACAAGATCGCCTCCGACCCGCACCTCGGCAAGCTGATCTACGTCCGCGTCTACTCCGGCAAGCTCGAGGCCGGCTCTTCCGTGGTCAACTCCGTGAACGGCAAGAAGGAGCGGATCGGCAAGGTCTACCAGATGCACGCCAACAAGCGTGAGGAGATCGCGTCGGTCGGCGCCGGCCAGATCGTGGCCGTCATGGGCCTCAAGGACACCAAGACCGGTCACACCCTGTGCGACCCGGCCAACCCGGTGGTCCTTGAGTCGATGACCTTCCCCGCCCCGGTGATCGAGGTCGCCATCGAGCCCAAGACCAAGGGCGACCAGGAGAAGCTCGGCACCGCGATCCAGCGCCTCTCCGACGAGGACCCGACCTTCACGGTCAAGTCCGACGAGGAGACCGGCCAGACGATCATCGCCGGCATGGGCGAGCTCCACCTGGAGATCCTCGTCGACCGCATGAAGCGCGAGTTCCGCGTCGAGGCGACCGTCGGCAAGCCGCAGGTGGCCTACCGCGAGACGATCCGCCAGAAGGTCGAGAACCACAGCTACACCCACAAGAAGCAGACGGGTGGGTCCGGCCAGTTCGCGAAGGTCGTCATCTCGCTCGAGCCGAACATCGACCCCGAGACCGGCACCGGTGCGGGCTACGAGTTCGTCAACAACGTCTCCGGTGGCCGCGTGCCCAAGGAGTACATCCCCTCGGTCGACCACGGCGGCCAGGAGGCCATGGAGTTCGGCGTCCTCGCCGGCTACCCGATGGTCGACGTGAAGTTCACGCTCGAGGACGGCGCCTACCACGACGTCGACTCGTCGGAGCTCGCGTTCAAGATCGCCGGCAACCAGGCCTTCAAGGAGGCCGCGCGCAAGGCCAGGCCGGTCCTGCTCGAGCCGATGTTCGCCGTCGAGGTCACGACCCCCGAGAGCTTCCTCGGCACCGTGATCGGCGACATCAACTCGCGCCGGGGTCAGATCCAGGCACAGGAGGAGCGTCACGGCGACATGGTCGTCAGCGCCCTCGTGCCCCTGTCCGAGATGTTCGGGTACGTTGGCGACCTGAGGTCCAAGACCTCCGGCCAGGCGTCGTACTCGATGGAGTTCGACTCGTACGCCGAGGTTCCCACGAACATCGCCGACGAGATCATCAAGAAGGTCCGCGGCGAGTAGTTCGCTGATCCACCAGCCGGACCCTCGGCACCGCACCACACCCACCACACGAGTCAAGTAACAACAACCAGGAGGAGCCCACAGTGGCTAAGGCGAAGTTCGAGCGGACCAAGCCGCACGTGAACATCGGCACGATCGGTCACATCGACCACGGCAAGACGACGCTGACCGCGGCGATCTCGAAGGTCCTGCACGACAAGTACCCGGACCTGAACGAGGAGTCGCCGTTCGACTCGATCGACAAGGCTCCCGAGGAGCGCCAGCGCGGTATCACGATCTCCATCGCGCACATCGAGTACCAGACCGAGAAGCGTCACTACGCCCACGTCGACTGCCCCGGTCACGCCGACTACATCAAGAACATGATCACCGGCGCGGCCCAGATGGACGGCGCGATCCTCGTGGTTGCTGCGACCGACGGCCCGATGCCGCAGACCCGTGAGCACGTGCTGCTCGCGCGCCAGGTCGGCGTGCCCGCCCTGGTCGTCGCGCTCAACAAGTGCGACATGGTCGACGACGAGGAGCTCATCGAGCTCGTCGAGATGGAGGTGCGCGAGCTCCTCTCCGAGTACGAGTTCCCGGGCGACGACATCCCCGTCGTGCGCGTGGCTGCCTTCCCGGCCCTCAACGGCGACGCCAAGTGGGGCGAGTCGGTGGCCGAGCTCATGGACGCGGTCGACGAGTACATCCCGACCCCGGCGCGCGACACCGACAAGCCGTTCCTGATGCCCGTCGAGGACGTCTTCACGATCACCGGTCGTGGCACCGTCATCACCGGCCGCATCGAGCGTGGCATCGTCAAGGTCAACGAGGAGGTCGAGATCATCGGCATCCGCGAGGGCTCGCAGAAGACCACCGTCACCGGTGTCGAGATGTTCCGCAAGCTCCTCGACGAGGGCCAGGCCGGTGAGAACGTCGGTCTGCTGCTCCGTGGCACCAAGCGCGAGGACGTCGAGCGCGGCATGGTCGTCGTGAAGCCGGGCACCACCACCCCGCACACCAACTTCGAGGCGAGCGTCTACATCCTCTCGAAGGAGGAGGGTGGCCGTCACACCCCGTTCTTCAACAACTACCGTCCGCAGTTCTACTTCCGCACCACGGACGTCACGGGTGTCGTGACCCTGCCCGAGGGCACCGAGATGGTCATGCCCGGCGACAACACCGAGATGTCGGTCGAGCTGATCCAGCCCATCGCGATGGACGAGGGCCTGCGCTTCGCCATCCGCGAGGGTGGTCGCACGGTCGGCGCCGGTCGCGTCACCAAGATCACCAAGTGATCGACTGATTCAATCCCTGCGGCCCCGGACTCCCCGAGTCCGGGGCCGCAGTGCATTTCGGGACGGGGACACGTCGCGGCTCCGTACGCTGGCGGGGACGGCGTGTCGCGGACTGCCCCGCGTGTGGGCGGGATCCCGGCGCGGAAGCCGGCCCTCCTCAACCCGAACCGCCACTCCGCGCCTGTCGGCCCGGATGCGGTCTGCGCCGCGGTGACCGGGACAATGGGGGAGTGACCGAGCCCGTCCGACCCGCCCGCCCGCACCACAAGCTGACCGAGGAGGGCCGGCGGATGCGGGAGGTGCTGACCTACTCGCGGCGGGGCAGCCGATTCACGCCGCGCCAGGCCGAGGCCTGGGAGACGCACCACGAGAGCTGGGTCATCCCGGACACCGCCGTGGACGAGCCGGGCTTCGACCTCGCCGAGTGGTTCGGCCGCGAGGCGCCACTGGTGGTCGAGATCGGCTCCGGAGTCGGCGAGGCGACGGCCGTGCTGGCCGCTGCCCGGCAGGAGGTCAACGTGCTCGCCTTCGAGGTCTGGCGTCCGGGCATCGCCGACGGCCTGTGGCGCGTCGCGGAGGCGGGGGCCGACAACGTCCGCTTCTGCTCGGTCGACGCGGTGTGGTCGCTGGAGCACCTCCTCGGCCCGGGGAGCATCACCGAGCTGTGGACCTTCTTCCCCGACCCCTGGCACAAGAAGAAGCACCACAAGCGCCGCCTCGTGACCCGCCCGAACGCCGAGCTCGCCGCCTCCCGCCTCGTCGAGGGCGGCCGGTGGCGGCTGGCCACCGACTGGGCCGACTACGCACAGCAGATGGTCGAGGTGCTCGACGCGGTCCCGAGCCTGGAGGGCGGCGTCGTCGAGCGCTGGGCGGAGCGCCCGGTCACCAGGTTCGAGCGCAAGGGCCTCGCCGCCGGCCGGGAGATCACCGACCTTCTCTACCGCCGTGTCCCCGGGCGCCCCTAGGTTGTCCGCCGTGAGGGGGACGCTCGTGGTCGTGACCGCACTCCTCCTGGGCGCCTGTTCCGGGCCGGACGCAGGCAGCACGCCCGACGCAGTGCCCTCGAGTGCGCCTGCGGCTGGCCCCGAGCCGTTCCTCGAGCGCTGCGGCACCGGGATCGGCGCGCTCCCGAAGGACGCGCCCGTCCGCGACGACGTGGTCCTCGGCGACGGCGGCGTCCGGCTCGCCGCGGGCGTCCTCGGCCCGCAGGAGGCCGGCCGGGTGGGCGTCGTGCACCTGCACCAGCTCGGCAACTCGGGGTGCGGGTGGGGCATGCTCGCGACCGCCACGGCCGAGGCGGGTGTGACCAGCGTGCTGATGGACGTCTGCGGCTACGGCGCCTCCGAGTGCGGCCCCGAGCCTCCGATCGCCGACCAGGTGGACCTCGCTGCGGCGTACCTCCGCCACCTGGGCGTACGCCGCGTGGTCGTCGTGGGTGCGTCGATGGGCGGCTCGCTGGCGGTCCAGGCTGTCGCAGGAGGCGCCGACGTGGACGTCTGGGTGGACCTGTCCGGGCCGCCGGCGTGGGGCGAGACGCGGCTCCTGGACGTCGCCGGGGACGTCGACGAGCCCGGCCTGGTGGTCTTCGCGCCCACCGACGGGGCGCAGGCGTTCGAAGCGGCCCGTCGGCTCGCGGACCGGACCGGGGCCCGGTTCCACCGGGCGCGGGCCGGGCACGGCTGGGGCCTGGTGACCACGCTGCGTGGCAGACTGACCCCGGTGGGGGAGCGGGTGCTGGACTTCGTCCTCCGCTCGTGAGCAGCCCGGAACCGTTCCGATTTGGTGTGCCCCGCACATGTCTGCCAAGATGTTCCGGTTGCTCCGGCGGGCCGCCGGGGTGCGACCACATTGACTACTGAATCGCGTCTCCTGATCGCTTTCGGTAGTTGGCGTGCGGCCGCACCGTCCAGGAGACCCGATCAGCTCGACGAACCGTCGGGCGCCACCGAAGAAACACCATCGAGATCCACGCGTCTCGTGTTGTGCGAAAACTGCGCGACACGCCCGACCGCGGGGGTCGGAGGGTGGGTGGTGGAGAGACAGGCGGGACGGCACCACCCGGAGCCGGATCGAGAACAGACCAGCACACGCGGTACACCCCACGCGGGGCGTACGAGATCGATAAGGACGAGAGAGACCTATGGCGGGACAGAAGATCCGCATCAGGCTCAAGGCCTATGACCACGAGGTGATCGACACCTCGGCGCGCAAGATCGTGGACACCGTCACCCGCACGGGTGCCAAGGTCGCCGGCCCCGTGCCGCTGCCGACCGAGAAGAACGTGTACTGCGTCATCCGCTCGCCCCACAAGTACAAGGACTCTCGCGAGCACTTCGAGATGCGCACCCACAAGCGCCTCATCGACATCATCGACCCCACGCCGAAGACCGTCGACTCGCTCATGCGCCTCGACCTGCCTGCCGGCGTCGACATCGAGATCAAGCTCTGAGGTCGGACAACATGACTGCCACTTTCGAACGCAACGTGAAGGGCCTGCTGGGCACCAAGCTCGGCATGACCCAGCTCTGGGATGAGAACAACAAGGTCGTCCCCGTCACCGTGATCGCTGCCGCGACCAACGTCGTGACCCAGGTCCGCCAGCCCCAGACCGACGGCTACAACGCCATCCAGGTCGGCTACGGCGAGATCGAGGCGCGCAAGGTCAACAAGCCCGAGTCGGGCCACTTTGCCAAGGCCGGCGTGACGCCCCGTCGTCACGTGGTCGAGATCCGCACGGCGGACGCCGCCTCCTACACCGTCGGCCAGGAGCTCAGCCCCGAGCTGTTCGCCGCCGGCGAGGAGATCGACGTGACCGGCACCAGCAAGGGCAAGGGCTTCGCCGGCACGATGAAGCGCCACGGCTTCTCCGGTGTCTCCGCCTCGCACGGCGCCCACCGCAACCACCGCAAGCCGGGCTCCATCGGCGCCTGCGCCACGCCGGGTCGCGTCTTCAAGGGCACCCGGATGTCGGGTCGGATGGGTAACGACACGGTCACCACCCAGAACGTGACGGTGCACGCCGTCGACGCCGAGAAGGGCCTGATCCTGCTCAAGGGTGCCGTTCCCGGCCCCCGCGGCGGCCTCGTGGTCCTCCGCTCGGCCGCCAAGAAGACCCAGGAGGCCTGAGCATGGCTAGCAAGAACGTCAAGGTCGTCTCCGTCGACCTGCCGGCCGAGATCTTCGACGCCGAGGTCAACGTCCCCCTGATCCACCAGGTGGTCGTGGCCCAGCAGGCCGCTGCGCGCCAGGGCACGCACGCCACCAAGACCCGCGGCGAGGTCCGCGGCGGTGGCAAGAAGCCCTACAAGCAGAAGGGCACCGGCCGCGCCCGCCAGGGCTCGACCCGCGCTCCGCAGTTCGCCGGCGGTGGCGTCGTCCACGGCCCGCAGCCGCGCAGCTACGACCAGCGCACCCCCAAGAAGATGAAGGCCGCCGCCCTGCGCGGTGCCCTCTCCGACCGGGCCCGCAACGGTCGTGTCCACGTGGTCGACGGCCTGGTGTCGGGCGAGACGCCTTCCACCAAGGCCGCGCTCGCCGCGCTGGGGTCGCTGACCGACCGCGCCCGCTACCTCGTGGTGCTCGAACGTTCCGACGCCGTGACCTGGCTCTCGCTGCGCAACGCGCAGCAGGTGCACATCGTCGCGGTCGACCAGCTCAACACCTACGACGTGCTGGCCTCGGACGACGTGGTCTTCACCAAGGGCGCGTACGAAGCGTTCGTGACCGGCGCCGCTGCCGCGGTCTCGAGCCGCAAGGCTGCCGCCCCGGCCGGCGAGGTGGCGGCTCCCGCCGCTGGCAAGAAGGCCAAGGCCGATGAGGAGGACGACAAGTGAGCACCCTGCACAAGGACCCCCGCGACATCCTGATCGCGCCGGTCGTGTCGGAGAAGAGCTACTCGCTGCTCGACGCGAACAAGTACACCTTCATCGTCCGTCCGGACGCCAACAAGACCGAGATCAAGATCGCGGTCGAGAAGGTGTTCAACGTCAAGGTCACCTCGGTCAACACGATCAACCGCCAGGGCAAGACGCGTCGCACCCGCTACGGGATCGGCAAGCGTGCCAACACCAAGCGCGCCATCGTCTCGCTCGCCGAGGGCCACCGCATCGACATCTTCGGCCAGGTCGGCTGACCGGCGACTGATTAGGACTGATTGAACATGGCTATCCGCAAGTACAAGCCGACTACCCCGGGCCGTCGTGGCTCGTCGGTGGCCGACTTCGTCGAGATCACCCGGACCACGCCGGAGAAGTCGCTGACGCGCCCGCTGCCCAAGAAGGGCGGTCGCAACAACCAGGGCCGCATCACCACCCGTCACCAGGGTGGTGGCCACAAGCGGGCCTACCGCATCATCGACTTCCGCCGCTACGACAAGGACGGCGTGCCGGCCAAGGTCGCTCACATCGAGTACGACCCCAACCGCACCGCCCGCATCGCGCTGCTGCACTTCGCGGACGGCGAGAAGCGCTACATCGTCGCGCCCAAGGACCTGGTCCAGGGCACGGTGGTGGAGTCGGGCCCCAACGCCGACATCAAGCCGGGCAACAACCTCCCGCTGCGCAACATCCCGGTCGGCACCACGATCCACTGCGTGGAGCTGCGTCCGGGCGGCGGCGCCAAGATCGCCCGCTCGGCGGGCAACTCCGCCCAGCTCGTCGCCCGCGAGGGCAGCCGCGCCACGCTGCGCATGCCCTCGGGCGAGATGCGCTTCGTCGACGTGCGCTGCCGCGCGACGGTGGGCGAGGTCGGCAACGCCGAGCAGTCCAACATCAACTGGGGCAAGGCCGGCCGCATGCGCTGGAAGGGCAAGCGCCCGACCGTCCGCGGTGTCGTCATGAACCCGGTCGACCACCCGCACGGCGGTGGTGAGGGCAAGACCTCGGGTGGCCGCCACCCGGTCTCCCCCTGGGGCAAGCCCGAGGGCCGCACGCGCAAGCGCAAGGCCTCTGACTCGCAGATCATCCGTCGCCGCAAGACCGGCAAGGGTAGGAAGTAACTGACATGCCTCGCAGCCTGAAGAAGGGCCCCTTCGTCGACGACCACCTGATGAAGAAGGTGGACGCGGAGAACGACAAGGGCAGCCACAACGTCATCAAGACGTGGTCCCGCCGCTCGATGATCGTGCCGGCCATGATCGGCCACACGATCGCCGTGCACGACGGGCGCAAGCACGTCCCCGTGTTCGTGACCGACGCGATGGTCGGCCACAAGCTCGGTGAGTTCGCCCCGACCCGTACGTACAAGGGTCACGTGAAGGAAGACCGGAAGGGTCGTCGTCGCTGAGGCGGCGTCGATTCGAGGAACTGGAGAGAACGAGCACATGAGCGTTACTGAGCGCAGGCGCACGAGCGCCCGCCGCGAGTCGCTGCTCGGCGACCAGCCGGGTGCCTTCGCGAGCGCACGCTACGTACGGATTTCCCCCATGAAGGCTCGCCGTGTCGTCGACATGGTGCGCGGCCTTCCTGTCAACGACGCCCTGGCAGCGCTGCAGTTCGCGCCGCAGGCCGCGTCGGAGACGGTCTACAAGGTGCTGGAGAGCGCCGTCGCGAACGCCGCGACCACCGAGGGCCTGGCCACCGACGACCTCGTCGTCTCGGTCGCCATGGTCGACGAGGGTCCGACGATGAAGCGCTGGCGCCCTCGTGCGCAGGGCCGGGCCACCCGGATCAACAAGCGCACGAGCCACATCACCCTCGCCGTGCAGCCGGCCTCCGCAGTCGCTGCGAAGGCCACCAAGACGGCGAAGAAGGAAGGTGCCTGATGGGCCAGAAGATCAACCCGAACGGCTTCCGCCTCGGCATCTCGACCGACCACAAGAGCCGTTGGTACGCCGACAAGCTCTACAAGTCCTACGTCGGTGAAGACGTCGCGATCCGCAAGCTGCTGTCCAAGGGCATGGAGCGCGCCGGCATCTCCAAGGTCGAGATCGAGCGCACCCGTGACCGCGTCCGCGTGGACATCCACACGGCCCGCCCGGGCATCGTCATCGGTCGCCGTGGCGCCGAGGCCGACCGCATCCGTGGCGAGCTGGAGAAGCTCACGGGCAAGCAGGTGCAGCTGAACATCCTCGAGGTGAAGAACCCCGAGATCGACGCGCAGCTGGTCGCCCAGGGCGTCGCCGAGCAGCTGTCCGGCCGTGTGCAGTTCCGTCGCGCCATGCGCAAGGCGATGCAGACCTCCATGCGCTCCGGCGCCAAGGGCATCCGCATCCAGTGCTCGGGCCGCCTCAACGGCGCCGAGATGTCGCGCACCGAGTTCTACCGCGAGGGTCGCGTGCCGCTGCACACCCTGCGCGCGGACATCGACTACGGCTTCTACGAGGCCCGCACGACCTTCGGCCGCATCGGCGTCAAGGTCTGGATCTACAAGGGCGAGGTCGCCGGCACCCGTGCCGAGCGCCAGGCGCAGGCTGCTGCCCGCGCCGGTGCGCCGGGCCGCGGTGGCGCCGGCCGTCCCTCGCGTGGCGGTGACCGCCCGAGCCGTGGCTCGCGTGGCGACCGTCCGACCCGTAGCGACCGCACCGACGGCGCGACCTCTGCCCCGGCCGAGGCTGCTGCTCCCACCGGTGAGGCCGCGACTGCTACCACCGGACAGGAGGGCTGACCACCATGCTGATGCCCCGTCGTGTCAAGCACCGCAAGCAGCACCACCCCAAGCGGAGCGGTGCGGCCAAGGGTGGCACCACGCTCGCGTTCGGCGACTTCGGCATCCAGGCGATCGAGGGTCACTACGTGACCAACCGCCAGATCGAGTCGGCCCGTATCGCCATGACCCGTCACATCAAGCGTGGCGGCAAGGTGTGGATCAACATCTACCCCGACCGCCCGCTGACCAAGAAGCCCGCCGAGACCCGCATGGGTTCCGGTAAGGGCTCGCCCGAGTGGTGGGTCGCCAACGTCAAGCCCGGCCGCGTCATGTTCGAGCTCTCCGGTGTCTCCGAGGACGTCGCCCGCGAGGCGATGCGTCGTGCGATGCACAAGCTGCCCATGAAGTGCCGCTTCATCTCCCGAGAGGCTGGTGAGTTCTGATGGCCGACAAGCTGAGTGCCCACGAACTCGACTCCATGAACGCTGCGGACCTCGAGGCCAAGCTGCGCGAGGCCAAGGAGGAGCTGTTCAACCTGCGCTTCCAGGCGGCCACGGGCCAGCTGGAGAGCCACGGCCGGCTCCGCACGGTCAAGAAGGACATCGCCCGGATCTACACCGTGGTGCGCGAGCGCGAGCTCGGCATCCGCACCGCCCCGGGCGCGAGCAACACGAAGACTGAAGAGGCAACCGCATGAGCGAGAACGAGACCGTCGACCGCAACGCGCGCAAGGTCCGTGAGGGCCTTGTCGTGAGCGACAAGATGGACAAGACGATCGTCGTCGCCGTCGAGGACCGCGTGAAGCACGCCCTCTACGGCAAGGTCATGCGCAAGACCTCGCGCCTCAAGGCCCACGACGAGCAGAACGAGTGCGGCATCGGCGACCGGGTCCTGATCATGGAGACCCGTCCGCTGTCCGCCACGAAGCGCTGGCGCCTCGTGCAGGTCGTCGAAAAGGCCAAGTGACCCCCTCACTGGCATCGCCGTAGCAGGCGCGTCAGTCAACACATCAGTTCGGCCAGGCTCCAGGTCCGCGGGACCTGAGAGAACCAGCTCGACAACCAGGAGAAATCAATGATCCAGCAGGAGTCGCGACTCAAGGTCGCCGACAACACCGGTGCGAAGGAGATCCTCTGCATCCGGGTGCTCGGTGGCTCTGGGCGTCGCTACGCCGGCATCGGTGACGTCATCGTCGCCACCGTCAAGGACGCGATCCCCGGTGGCAACGTCAAGAAGGGTGACGTCGTCAAGGCCGTGGTCGTGCGCACCGTCAAGGAGCGTCGCCGCGCCGACGGTTCCTACATCCGCTTCGACGAGAACGCCGCCGTGATCCTCAAGAACGACGGCGAGCCGCGAGGCACCCGCATCTTCGGCCCCGTCGGCCGCGAGCTGCGCGAGAAGAAGTTCATGAAGATCATCTCGCTCGCGCCGGAGGTGCTGTGAGTCATGGGTAGGAAGAGCATGAACATCAAGAAGGGCGACACCGTCAAGGTGATCGCCGGCAAGGACAAGGGCGCCGAGGGCAAGGTGATCTCGGTCCTCCGTGAGGAGGAGCGCGTCATCGTCGAGGGTGTCAACCGCATCAAGAAGCACACCAAGCCCGTCCAGGGCGGCGGCACCGGCGGCATCATCACCGCCGAGGCCCCCATCCACGTGTCCAACGTGATGCTGGTCGAGGGTGACGGCGTCACGCGCATCGGTTTCCGCCGTGACGAGGTCACGAAGCGTCGGCCCGACGGCTCGACGTACTCCGCGGAGCGCTCGGTGCGCATCTCGCGCAAGACCGGGAAGGAGATCTGAGATGACGGAGACCCAGATTCCTCGTCTCAAGGCCCGCTACCGCGAGGAGATCGTCCCCGCGCTGCAGTCCGAGTTCGACATCAAGAACATCATGCAGGTCCCCGGCCTGACCAAGATCGTGGTCAACATGGGCGTCGGCGAGGCTGCCCGCGACTCCAAGCTGATCGAGGGCGCCATCAAGGACCTCACCGCGATCACCGGCCAGAAGCCGTCGGTCACCAAGGCCCGCAAGTCCATCGCGCAGTTCAAGCTGCGCGAGGGCATGCCGATCGGTGCCCACGTCACCCTGCGTGGCGACCGCATGTGGGAGTTCCTCGACCGGCTGCTCAGCCTGGCGCTGCCCCGCATCCGTGACTTCCGCGGCCTCTCGCCGAAGCAGTTCGACGGTCGCGGCAACTACACGTTCGGCCTCACGGAGCAGGTGATGTTCCACGAGATCGACCAGGACCGGATCGACCGCTCGCGCGGCATGGACATCACGGTCGTCACCACCGCCACCAACGACGACGAGGGTCGCGCCCTGCTCAAGCAGCTCGGCTTCCCGTTCAAGGAGAACTGACATGGCGAAGACTGCTCTGAAGGTCAAGGCCGCCCGCAAGCCCAAGTTCGCGGTCCGCGGCTACACCCGCTGCCAGCGCTGCGGCCGTCCCAAGGCCGTCTACCGCAAGTTCGGCCTGTGCCGGATCTGCCTCCGGGAGATGGCGCACCGCGGCGAGCTGCCCGGCGTGACCAAATCCTCCTGGTGACCCGACCGGGATCACCCCACACCAACTCGTTCCCACAACGATCGCTGCAGGTCGCACCTGAGATGCAGGTGCGAAACCACGGTGGAGAAAGGGCCTCACGGCCATGACGATGACTGACCCGATCGCAGACATGCTCACGCGTCTGCGCAACGCCAACCAGGCGTACCACGACGCGGTGTCGATGCCTTACAGCAAGATGAAGGCCGGCCTCGCGGAGATCCTCCAGCAGGAGGGCTACATCACCTCGTACGAGGTGAAGGAGCCGGCCGAGGGCGAGGTCGGCAAGACCCTCGTGATCACCCTCAAGTACGGCCGCAACCGCGAGCGCTCCATCGCCGGCGTCCGCCGCATCAGCAAGCCCGGCCTGCGGGTCTACGCCAAGCACACGGGCCTGCCCAAGGTGCTCGGCGGCCTCGGCGTCGCGATCATCTCGACGAGCCAGGGACTGCTCACCGACCGCCAGGCCAACCAGAAGGGCGTGGGCGGCGAAGTCCTCGCCTACGTCTGGTGACCCCGGACTACTGAGACCAAGAAGGAGAAGAGAAGCATGTCGCGCATTGGCAAGCTCCCCATCGCGGTCCCGTCCGGCGTCGACGTCGCGATCGAGGACTCGCTGGTGACGGTGAAGGGCCCCAAGGGCACCCTGAGCCACACCGTGGCGAGCCCGATCATCGTCGAGAAGGGCGAGGACGGCATCATCGAGGTCAAGCGGCCCGACGACGAGCGCAACAGCCGCTCGCTGCACGGCCTGACCCGCACCCTGATCAACAACATGGTGGTCGGTGTGACCGAGGGCTACGAGAAGAAGCTCGAGATCGTGGGGGTGGGCTACCGCGTGCTGCCCAAGGGCCCCACGCAGCTGGAGTTCCAGCTCGGCTACTCGCACCCGATCATCTTCGACGCCCCCGAGGGCATCACGTTCACCACCGAGGGCCCGACCAAGCTCGGTGTCGTCGGCATCGACAAGCAGCTCGTCGGAGAGGTTGCGGCCAACATCCGCAAGCTGCGCAAGCCCGAGCCCTACAAGGGCAAGGGCGTGCGTTACGCCGGCGAGCAGATCCGCCGCAAGGTCGGAAAGGCTGGTAAGTGACCATGGCGATCTCGCTGTCCAACAACAAGCACACCGCTGCCCGCGTCCGCTCGCGCCTGCGCCGTCAGGTCCGTGGCCGCAAGCGCATCTCGGGCACGGCGGAGCGTCCGCGCCTGGTCGTCACCCGGTCCTCGAAGCACATCACCGTGCAGGTCGTGGACGACCTGCAGGGCAAGACGCTGGCCTACGCCTCCACCATGGAGGCCGACGTCCGCGCGACCGAGGGCGACAAGACCGCCAAGGCCAAGAAGGTCGGTGAGCTCGTCGCCGAGCGCGCCAAGGCCGCTGGCATCGACGGCGTCGTCTTCGACCGCGCCGGCAACAAGTACCACGGCCGCATCGCGGCCCTTGCTGATGCTGCCCGTGAGGGCGGCCTGTCCTTCTGATCGCATCAGAATTTCTATAGAGGAGTAAGTCTCATGAGCGGAGCCCAGCGCGGACAGCGCGGTGGCGAGCGCCAGGGCGGGGATCGTCGCGGACGCGACGACCGCCGCAACGCCGGCGCGGACAAGACCGCCTACATCGAGCGCGTCGTTGCGATCAACCGTGTCGCCAAGGTCGTGAAGGGTGGTCGTCGTTTCAGCTTCACCGCCCTCGTGATCGTCGGTGACGGTGAGGGTCTGGTCGGCGTCGGCTACGGCAAGGCGAAGGAAGTTCCCGCGGCGATCGCCAAGGGTGTCGAGGAGGCCAAGAAGCACTTCTTCAAGGTCCCCCGCATCCAGGGCACCATCCCGCACCCGGTCCAGGGCGAGAAGGCCGCGGGCGTCGTCCTGCTGCGCCCCGCTGCCCCCGGTACCGGTGTGATCGCCGGTGGCCCGGTGCGTGCCGTCCTGGAGTGCGCCGGCATCCACGACGTGCTGAGCAAGTCGCTCGGTTCGTCCAACCAGATCAACATCGTCCACGCCACCGTCGAGGCGCTGAAGATGCTGGAGGAGCCCGAGGCCGTGGCCGCGCGTCGTGGGATGTCCGTCGAGGACGTCACCCCGGCCGCGCTGCTCAGGGCCCGCGCGGAGGTGGCCGGCTGATGGCACAGCTCAAGGTCCAGCAGAAGAAGTCCACGATCGGCGTGAAGGCCAACCAGCGCGAGACCCTGCGCTCGCTCGGCCTCAAGCGCATCGGTGACGTGGTCGTCAAGGAGGACCGCCCGGAGATCCGCGGCATGGTCCACACCGTCCGTCACCTGGTGACGGTCGAGGAGGTCGACTGACATGACGCTCAAGCTGCACCACCTGCGTCCCGCCCCCGGCGCCAAGACCGCGAAGACCCGTGTGGGTCGTGGTGAGGGCTCGAAGGGCAAGACGGCCGGCCGCGGTACCAAGGGAACCAAGGCCCGCTACCAGGTCCCGGCCGCCTTCGAGGGTGGCCAGATGCCGATCCACATGCGGCTCCCGAAGCTCAAGGGCTTCAAGAACCCGTTCAAGGTCGAGTTCCAGGTCGTCAACCTCGACCGCCTGGGCGAGCTCTTCCCCGAGGGCGGCGCGGTCACGGTCGAGGACCTGGTCGCCAAGGGCGCGGTCCGCAAGGGCCAGCCGGTCAAGGTCCTGGGCGCCGGCGACATCAGCGTCGCTGTCCAGGTGACCGCCGACGCCTTCTCCGGCTCCGCCAAGGAGAAGATCGAGGCTGCCGGCGGCACCGTCACCGTCGCCTGAGGCCGCCACCGAGCCAGGCGTGGGCCCGGTCGAACAGTGGGAACTGTCCGACCGGGCCTTCCCGTTCCTAAAGGTAGGGGCCTGACGGGTGACTGTTAGGCTGCACCGGTCCCTCGCAGCTGGCTGCGGGGGCGTCGTACGCCGTGTCCGGGCCGCTCGGTCCGGCACACCCCCAGAGAAGAGGATGCAGTGCTAGGCGCGTTCGCCAACGCTTTCCGCACGCCGGACCTGCGGCGCAAGCTGCTGTTCGTCCTGTTGATCGTCACCATCTTCCGGCTGGGCTCCCAGGTCCCCACCCCGGGCGTCCACGTGGCGAACGTGCAGTCGTGCATCGCCGACATCGAGAACTCCGGCCTCTACAGCCTGATCAACCTCTTCTCGGGCGGCGCGCTGCTCCAGCTGACGATCTTCGCGTTGGGGATCATGCCCTACATCACCGCCAGCATCATCCTGCAGCTGCTCGTCGTGGTCATCCCACGGCTCGAGGCGCTGAAGAAGGAGGGCCAGGCGGGGCAGTCCAAGATCACCCAGTACACGCGCTACCTCACCCTGGGCCTGGCGGTCCTGCAGGCCACCGGCATCGTCGCGCTCGCCCGGTCCGGCAACCTGCTCCAGGGCTGCACGCTCGACCTGCTGCACAGCGACACCACCTCGACCTTCCTGGTCATGGTCATCACCATGACCGCCGGCACCGCTGTGATCATGTGGCTCGGCGAGCTCATCACCGACCGCGGCATCGGCAACGGCATGTCGATCCTGATCTTCTGCCAGGTGGTCGCCACCTTCCCGGGCTCCCTGTGGGCGGTGCAGCAGTCGCAGGGCTGGTGGATCTTCGGCATCGTGATGGTGATCGGCCTCGTCCTCGTGGCGGGCGTCATCTTCATCGAGCAGGCGCAGCGCCGGATCCCTGTGCAGTACGCCCGGCGGATGGTGGGCCGCAAGATGTTCGGCGGCTCCTCGACATACATCCCGCTCAAGGTCAACCAGGCCGGCATCATCCCGGTCATCTTCGCCTCGTCGCTGCTCTACCTGCCTGCGATGGCGGTGCAGTTCAACCAGGCGAGCACCTCCCCGGTGATCCGCTTCATCAACGACTACCTCGTCGGCGGAGACCACCCCCTCTACATGGCGATCTACTTCGCCCTGATCATCTTCTTCACGTACTTCTACGTCTCGATCACCTTCAACCCCACGGAGGTCGCGGACAACATGAAGAAGTACGGCGGCTTCATCCCCGGGATCCGGGCGGGCAAGCCGACCGAGGACTACCTGTCCTACGTCCTGTCCCGCATCACGTTCCCTGGAGCTCTCTACCTCGGCCTGATCTCCCTGGTCCCCCTGATCGCCTTCGCGCTGATCAACGCCAACCAGAACTTCCCCTTCGGCGGCACCTCGATCCTGATCATGGTGGGCGTCGCACTCGACACGGTGAAGCAGATCGAGAGCCAGCTCCAGCAGCGCAACTACGAAGGGTTCCTCCGCTAAATGAGACTCATCATCATGGGGCCGCCCGGTGCCGGCAAGGGCACGCAGGCCAAGTTCATCGCTGAGCACTTCGGCATCCCCGCCATCTCGACCGGCGACATCTTCCGGGCCAACGTCTCGCAGGGGACACCGCTGGGCGTCGAGGCCAAGCGCTTCATGGACGCGGGGGAGTACGTCCCCGACCAGATCACCAACGAGATGGTGCGCAACCGCATCGCCGAGCCCGACGCGGACCCCGGCTTCCTCCTGGACGGCTACCCGCGGACCCTCGCCCAGGTCGAGGAGCTCGACGACATGATCGCGGACACCGGCCACAAGCTCGATGCCGTGCTGGCCCTGACCGTCGACCGGGACGAGATCGTGCAGCGCCTGCTGGCGCGCGCGGAGATCGAGGGCCGCGCGGATGACACGGAGGAGGTCATCCGCCGTCGTCAGGAGCTCTACCTCGAGGAGACCAAGCCGCTCATCGAGATCTACCGCGACCGGGGCCTGCTCATCGAGGTCGACGGCATGGGCGAGGTCGACGACGTGACCGAGCGCTGCTTCGCGGCGCTCGACGTCGTCCCGCAGAGCTGAGCGAGCAGGCCTGAGTCGTGTTCAGCCGTGAGCGTGGCCTGGAGATCAAGACCCCGGGGCAGATCGACCAGATGCGGGTCGCCGGCCTGCTGGTCGGCGAGACGCTCGACCTGCTCCGGCAGGCGGTCGAGCCCGGCATGACGACGGGTGACCTCGACCGCTTGGCCGAGAGCAACATCCGCGACCACGGCGGCATCCCGTCGTTCAAGGGCTATGGGGTGCCGCCGTTCCCGGCGACCATCTGCGCCTCGGTCAACGACGAGGTCGTGCACGGCATCCCGGGCGACCGCGTGCTCGAGGACGGCGACGTGGTCTCGATCGACTGCGGGGCGATCGTCGACGGCTGGCACGGCGACGCCGCGATCACCGTGGCGGTGGGCGAGGTGAAGCCCGAGGTCCTCGAGCTGATGCGGGTGACCGAGGAGGCCCTGTGGCGCGGCATGGCCGCGGCGCACCTGGGCGGCCGGGTGAGCGACATCGGCCACGCCATCGAGCGCTACGTCCGCTCGCAGGGTGCCTACGGCATCCTCGAGGACTACACCGGCCACGGGATCGGCACCGAGATGCACATGCCGCCCAACGTCCCCAACTACGGCAAGCGCGGCAAGGGGCCGACGCTCGTCGAGGGCCTGGCCCTGGCCGTGGAGCCGATGGTGACCCTCGGCAGCAAGCACACCGACGTGCTCGAGGACGAGTGGACCGTCGCCACCGTCGACGGCTCCTACGCCGCCCACTTCGAGCACACGTTCACGCTCACGCCGCAGGGCGCCTGGGTGCTCACCGCCGTGGACGGCGGCGCGGCCAGGCTCGCCGAGCTCGGCGTCCCATACGGTGGTCGCTGAGCACGCCGGTTTCCCCCCGGCCTGCCCGTCGTGGGATGATCGGGGCACCAGGAGGGGAGTATTCCCCCGTGGTGGTGTCGTCAGTACGGCGGGGCTTCAGGCCCTGCCCGGTGCCACCGGTCCGCGCGCGCGGGCGGAAGAGACCTCCGGAGCACGCATCCGCGCGCGCCCGCGCCCGGACACCCGTCCACTCCGGAGGAGAACCCCGCTGTGAATTCGTTGATCGGTGACTCCGTCGCCTCGCCCGCGGTCTGGGCCATCACGGTCGCCGTGACCCTGACCGTCCTGCTGGTCGACCTGCTCGTGATCGGCCGCAAGTCGCACGAGCCGTCGATGCGGGAGGTCAGCACCCACCTGGCGTTCTACGTCGGCCTCGCCGTGCTCTTCGGCATCGGCCTGTGGGTCTTCGCCGAGCCGCACGAGCTGTCCCCGGCCCCCGGGCCCGAGTTCTTCGCCGGCTGGCTGACCGAATACTCGCTGTCTGTCGACAACCTGTTCATCTTCATCATCATCATGGCCAAGTTCGGCGTGCCACGCGCCTACCAGCAGACGGCCCTGATGATCGGCATCGTGCTGGCCCTCATCATGCGCGCGATCTTCATCGTGGTCGGCGCCGCGGCGATCGAGAACTTCAGCTGGGTCTTCTACCTCTTCGGCCTCTTCCTCATCTACACGGCGGTCAAGCTCGCCAAGGAGGGCGGCGAGGACGAGGACGAGTACGAGGAGAACAAGCTGGTCAAGTACGCCGAGACGCACCTGCCGGCGACCAGCCAGTGGCACGGCACCAGGATCTGGGCCAGGGTCGAGGGCAAGCGGCTGGTGACCCCGATGTTCTTCGTGATCCTCACGCTCGGCACGACCGACCTGCTCTTCGCGCTCGACTCCATCCCGGCGATCTACGGCCTGACGCAGGACCCCTACCTCGTGTTCACCGCCAACATCTTCGCCCTGATGGGCCTGCGCCAGCTCTACTTCCTCATCGGCGGGCTGCTGCAGCGCCTGATCTACCTCTCCTACGGCCTGGCGTTCCTGCTCGGCTTCATCGGCGTCAAGCTGATGCTCCACGCGATGCACGTGAACGAGCTGTCGTTCATCAACGGCGGCCACCACATCGAGTGGGCGCCGGAGATCCCGATCTGGCTGTCGCTGTCGGTCATCGTCGGCACCCTCGCCATCACCGCGGTCGCCTCGCTGTGGGCGTCCAGCAGGATGGCGGCCGCCGAGCAGGACGCCGTCACCGGGCCGCGGCGCGACTGGGACAACGACTGACCGTCGTCAGCACGCCCGTCGGACCGCCGCGACGTCCTCGTCGGTGAGCGGCAGGTCCCACTGGGCCGCGACGGCGACGTAACGGCGCCCGTAGGCGCACCGTGAGGCCCGGCGGGGTGGCAGCCACTCCGCCGGGCCTGCGGCTCCCTTGGCGTCGTTGACGGCGGCCGACACCGCCAGGAGCTCACGGCGTACGTCGTTGGCGAAGGCGACGCGGCGCCGCTGGCTCCAGGCCCAGGCGCCGCCGTGCCAGGCGCGCGCCAGCGGGTAGACGTGGTCGACGGCGATCCAGTAGCCGTCGTCGCGCCAGGTGAGCTCCTCGCCGGTGTAGGGGTCGGTGAGCCGAGCCTCGTAGATGCGGCACTCCGACCCCCAGCGCAGCTCGATGTCGCGCATCTGCCGCAGCAGCACGTCCTGGCGCGTGTCGCACCCGTTGTGGCCGCCCACGCCGTCGTGGTCGTCCGTCCAGGCGGGGCCGAAGACGCAGGCCCCGGGGTCGCAGGCGCGGTCGTAGCCCGGCTGCCAGTCGATCTCGTCGACGACCTCGACTTCGCGCAGCAGGCGCTCGAGGACCGGCATCGCGGGCCGAGGCGTCACTGAGGAGGCCCCGGGGCCCGGGGGAGTCGTCGGGGAGACCACTGCGCACCCCGCCAGGGCCACGAGCAGGCAGGCCGCGAAGCTTCCCCGGCTCAGGGCACGCACTCCTGGCCCGCGGGGGAGTCGTCGCCGCCGCGCAGCAGCCGGACCTCCAGGCACACCTGGCCCGGCGACCTCACCACGACGCGCTTCCTCTTGGTGCGCTCCGGAGCGGGGGAGTCGGAGGTCTGCCACACCCAGGTGTCGCCCGGCTGGAGCGGCTCGCTGTACTCCCAGGAGAAGACGACTCCCTGCGGGGTGCGTACACCGGTGAGGCTGGGCGCCTCGGTGAGCACGTCCGGGATGAGGTCGGAGGGCGTCGTCGCCGGCGCCGTGGGGTCGTCGGCCCCCGGATCGTCCTGGGGATCGCCATCGCGCAGCATCAGGCCGGCCACTAGGGCAGCGGCCACGATCACGCCCAGCGCGGCCCACACCGCGGACGACACCCGGCCGCGGTCCGGCTCGGCCTCGGACGCGGCGGTCGGCACCGTCGAGGGACGCGGGCCCGACGCCGAGATGACGGTGACCGACCGCATCACCGTGCGGCCCTCGTCCGCGACCTGGGCCTCCGGCCGCTTCACCGAGGTGTCGGGTCGGTCTCCCTCCACCGCGACGGTCGTGCGCGGCCAGCCCGCGGCGGCCTCGATGCGCTGCAGCGCACGCGCCAGCTCGAGGGCACTCTGCGGCCGGTGGGCGGGCACCTTGGCCATGCACTGCTGGAGCAGCCGGTCGAGCGCCGGTGGCACGTCCTGGCGCTGGGTGGCGGGTGGGGGAGCGTGCAGGATGCGGGCGCTGAGGGCGCGCGTGGAGTTGTCGCCGCCGGGGATCGAGAAGGGCGACCGGCCGACCAGGAGGTGCCAGATGGTGGCGCCGAGGGAGTAGACGTCGGACGCGACGCTGCCGTTGGAGCGGCCGTCGAGCATCTCGGGAGACGACCAGGGGTAGGAGATCCGGACGTCGTGGTCGCCCTCGACGTCGGCCATCTGGCCGGCGATGCCGAAGTCGGTGAGCGCCGGCTCGTGGTAGGTCGTGATGAGCACGTTGCTCGGCTTGATGTCGCGGTGGAGGATCCCGGACCTGTGGGCCGTCTCGATGGCGCTGGCCAGCTTGATGCCGGTGCTGACGGCGTCGACGACCGCCAGGGGGCTGGTGCGCACGCGGACGCCCAGGTCGGGGGGCGGGCAGTAGCGCATGACGAGGTAGGGGCGGCCGCCGTCGAGGGTCATGCCGGCCGTGATCACCGAGACGATGAACGGATGGTCCGCCAGGCGGGCCATCGCGTTGGCCTCGGCCGTGAAGAGCTGCTTCTCCCTGTCCGTCAGGGGTACGTCGGGGCGCACGACCTTGACGGCGACCCGCTGGCGCGGCCACTGCTGCTCGTAGAGGAACACGTCGGCGAAGCCGCCGGTGCCCAGGTGCTCGACGAAGGTGAACCCTGGGATGGTCGGTGCGGTCACCGGCCCACCACCGCGGGGCCGACCTCGAACCGCACCTCGTAGACGTCCGCGAGGTCGAGGGTCGATCCGGGCTCCAGCACGTAGGCCTCACCGGCAGCCAACCGCTGGGGAGGCCTGCCGGGTGGGGTGAGCATGGTGCCGCCGCGCGATCCCAGGTCGCGGGCCAGCACGTCCCATCCCGCCAGCTCGATCTGCAGGTGCATCCGGGAGACGAACGTGTGGTCGCGGGGGAGATGCACGAGGTGTGGCCAGTCGTGGCTGCCGTCGACGGGAGCCGGCTTGCGTCCCAGCACCACGCCCCGGTCCAGGGGGACGACCTCGCCCGTGGGGAGCCGCAGGCCGCCCAGCATGGGACGCGGGATCCACCGGGGCTCCTGGGGAGCGACGGGCTGGTGGCACACGCGGCAGGCCGGCCGGGCCGGGGTGGTGGGGTGACCCTGGGGGCAGTGGACGGCCAGCACCGTGACCGGGCCGCCCTGGGGGGGCGGGACGCCCGGCTGGGCGGGCCGGTTGACGGTCGACCCGTCGTGGTCGTCGACGTCCCCGGCTGCGTGGGGCGCCGGGGCGGACGGACGGATCGTGGTGTGGCCGCCCTCCTCGATGCGCGGCAGGTGCTGCCCGGGGTCGGTGGTGTCGAGCAGCGGCCCGGTGTCCTGGCGTGGGTCCGTGTCGTGGCCCGGCACGGCCGCCGGCGACGCGGCGTACGGCGCCGCTGGCTGCTCTGCTGCAGGTGTCGCCCGCACCCGGCGTGGGCGTGGCGGGGGAGGGCCCTCGGGCCCCTTGGCGGCGAGGATCTCGTCGGGGATGCCGTCGATGAGACCCTCCGCCGGGGGTGGCAGGGCGGTGCTGATGCTTGCGGGTGGGGGCGCCACCCGGGAGGTCACCGGGCGCACCTCGGCGCGGGAGGCCGCGACGACGCCGCCGACGAGCCGGCGCACCGGAGCGAGCTCGGCGGCGTCCGCCCCGCCGTCGAGGGACAGGATGCGGCTGGGGCCGACGACGCGGACGTGCCCGCGGCCGCGGGAGACGGCGGTCGAGGAGCCGCCGGACATGTCGACGAGGGCGAGGCCCGGAGGGTCGCCGTCGAAGGCCTTCTCCAGCAGCGCGAGCACCTGCTCCACCACGCTCGCGCTTGCCGGCGCGGTGGTGAGGGTCTCCCAGAGCGCCGAGACGACGTCCTCGTCGCCCGGGTCGGTCATCAGGATCCAGTGGTCACCCGTGCCGAGGAGCAGGTCGTGACCCGGGACGTACGTCGTCTCCACGACCACCGCTGCCTCCTCGTGCTCACCCGTCCACACCTGCAGACCGACCCCGTGCGCAGGCCTTCCTACCCCGTCACCGGCGGCCCGAACCGACATTGTCCCCATCTTCGCCGATAACCGTCCGGGGGTGGCCCGACTTGTCCATTGCGGGCGCGGCTACTTACGCTCCGTCGTGCGCCGATCGGGTGGCGCATTCCGGACAACAGGGGGAACTGTGGCGCGGAAGCAATTCCTGCGACGGCACCGCGCCTCCGTCGCGTCCGGACTCGCGCTGGCCGTCATGGTCGGCGCCGTGGTCGTGCAGGCGGTCACCGACGACGGCTACCGCAAGCACCAGGCCGAGCTGAACGACGGCGGCATCTGGGTCGTCAACGACGAGCACGCCGTCTACGGTCGCCTCAACAAGCCCATCAACCAGCTGGACTCGCGGGTGGTCACCGACGAGCTCGAGGGCCGGTTCGACGTGGTCCAGGACGGTGCCGCGGTCGTGGCCCTCGACGAGCAGGCCAACACCGCCCGCGTCGTCGACCCCGCGACGTCGACGTTCCGCACCAACGCGCAGATCTCGGTGCCCGGCAACGGCGACGTCCGGCTGGCGGGCGGCACGTTCGCTGCCGTGGACGCGAGGACCGGCGAGCTGTGGGCCGTGCCGGTGGACCCTCAGGTCGGACAGGCGTTCATCACGCCGGCCGACCGGCAGGCCGAGGAGCTCGCCAAGGTCGGCACGTCCGCGGCCCTCACCGTCACCCAGGGCGGCACCGTGGTCGCCACGTCCGCCGGCCAGGGCACGGTCACCTGGATCGCGCGCGACGGCGCCGACTTCGAGAAGCCCCGCGAGGAGCAGCTCCCCGAGGCCGCCGGGGCGCCGACGGCGGTCACCGCCGTGGGGGAGCGGGCCGTCACCTACGACGCGGAGTCCGGCCAGCTGCAGGTCGTCGACGGCCCCGGCTCCCAGCTGCCCGCGGACGGCGTGCTGCAGCAGGCCGGTCCGGACGCCGGGACCGTCCTCGTCGCCACGCGGGGCGCGCTGCTGAGCGTCGACCTCGAGAGCGGTGTCTCGACCGTGGTGCGGGAGGGCCTCGACGGCGCTCCCGCGGAGCCGGTGCGCCTCGGTGCCTGTGTCTACGGCGCGTGGTGGGGTGGCAGCGGCGCTGTCGTGATCCAGTGCGGCGACGCGCCGGCTGAGCTCCGCACGCTCGGCGGCAACGCCAGCCGCCTCGCCTTCCGGGTCAACCGCGGCCAGATCGTCCTCAACGACGACGCGACCGGTGCGGTGTGGGACCTCGAGCAGGACAAGCCGCTGCGCATCGACAACTGGAACGCCTTCACCTCGTCGAAGAAGGTCCAGGACGACAAGAAGCAGCAGCAGGAGACCGCGTTCGGCGAGCGCAAGCCGCCGAAGGCCAAGCCGGACCAGTACGGCGCGCGCCCCGGCCGCACGACCGTCCTGCACCCGCTCGACAACGACTCGGCCCAGGACGGTCACCTGCTGAGCATCTCCCGAGTGGACAAGCCGACCGGTGGCGCCTCGGCCGAGATCAGCCCCGACGGACAGACGGTCGTCCTCTCGATGCCGTCACGGGCGAGTCGCACCAGCTTCGAGTACTTCATCAACGACGGCCGGGACGGCCAGGCGCACGCGACGATCAGCGTCACGCCCCGCGAGCCCGGACAGAACGAGTCGCCCGACCTGCGCGAGGGCTTCGAACCCCGCACCTGGCGGGTGCCGGCCGGCAGCGCGCTCTCGGTGCCCGTGCTGGCCGACTGGCGCGACGACGCGGACGGCGACACCCTGATCCTCGACACCGCGGAGGCGGTCGGCGGCCGCGAGTCCGGGGCCCAGGCCCGCACCACGTCCGACGGACGCATCCGCTTCACGGCCCCGCAGTCCGGTGACGGGCCGGTCCGGGTGCAGTACACCGTCACGGACGGCCAGTCCGCCCCCGTGGAGAAGTCGGTCACCTTCCTGGTGCAGGACAAGCTGGACCAGAAGTCTCACGCCGCGGTCGCCGAGCCCGACGTGGTCCGGGGCGAGGTGGGCAAGCCGATCAAGATCCGGCCGCTGCTCAACGACCTCCCGGGCTCGGATCCGTCCACCCCCCACGCCGAGCTCGCACTGGGCGGCCGGGTACAGGACCAGTCGCGGGCCAGCGTCAAGACCGACGTGGAGAACGGCGTCGTCACCTTCCAGGCCACGCAGGCCGGCACCTACTTCCTCAAGTACGAGGCCGCCTTCGGCAACGCGCCACTGGCCACCGCCCAGATCCGCGTCGACGTCAGCCCGCCCCGGGACGCCGACCCCGTGGCGATGCCGGACGCGACGACGCTCTACGGCCAGGCGCCGGGCGTCATCGACGTGCTGGCCAACGACCTCGACCCCGCCGGGGGACTGCTCGTGGTCCAGCGCGCGACCGCCGACGACCCGCGGCAGCTGGACGTCGCGATCATCGACGGACGCTGGCTGCGCATCTCGGCCCGGCAGGGGGAGCTGCAGCCACGCACCCAGCTGGTCCACTACCAGGTCAGCAACGGCGCCAAGTCCGGGATCGAGGGCGAGGTCGTCGTCACCCAGCGTCCCAGACCCCAGGACGACTCGCCGGTGACCGTCACCGACCGGGTGCGCGTGCGGGCCGGCACGTCTGTCACCGCGGCCGTGCTGGACAACGACATCTCACCGTCCGGCGACCGGCTCTCGCTGGTCACCGACACCGCCGAGGGCACGCCGGGCGAGCTCAAGGTCGTGCCCCCGGGCGACGTGAAGACCGATCCGGGGCGCGCCTTCGTGTGGCGGCGCACGGTCCGCTACGTCGCCCCGGCCGGCCTCCAGGAGCGCGACACCTACGAGATCACCTACATCGCCACCAACTCCAGCGGTGTGACGTCCCCCGGCCGGCTGCTGGTCACGATCATCCCGGCCGGTGCGCCCAACACAGCCCCTGAGCCGCCCACCCTCGAGGCGCGGACCGTCTCCGGCGACCGGGTCAAGGTCCGGCTGCCGGGCAGCGGGATCGACCAGGATGGCGACCCGGTGACGGTCACCGGCATCACCTCGGCGCCGCGGCTCGGCCGCATCCTGGCCTACGGTGCCAACTTCCTGGAGTACGAGGCCTACCCGCGCACGGCAGGCACCGACGAGTTCACCTACTCGGTCGTCGACTCCGAGGGAGCCGTCGCCGAAGGAACCGCCCGCGTGGCCGTCGTTCCTCCCGGACCGGTGCAGCCCCCGCTCGCCGTCGACGATCGCCTGGTGGTCGAGCCCGGCCGCACCGGGATCTTCGACCCCTACGCCAACGACTTCGTCGACCCCGGTGACGAGGTGCAGCTCGACCTCGTCGACCCACCCGAGGGGGTGACGCTCGACGACGAGACGGGCCTGGTGTCCGTGCCGGCCCCCGGCAGCAAGAGGGACCCCGCCGTCACCGTCGTCTATTCGCTGTCGAACGGCATCGACGAGTCGCGCGCCACCATGACCCTGGACGTCGCCGAGGACTACAACAACCCGCCGGTCGTGTACGACGCCTACGGTCGGGCCGACGACAGCGGCAGCGTCGCCGTCGACGTCCTCGAGGGCGCGTACGACCCGGACGGCTCGGCCGACGACCTGACGGTCGAGGTCTTCGAGGGACGCCAGGACACCTCGGTCACGGGCAGCCGGATGAAGGTGACGCGCGGCGAGAGCCCCAAGGTCGTCCCGTTCCGGGTGACCGACGCCGACGGCGCCGCGGCTTCAGCCGTCGTCTACGTGCCGCCCACCGGCACCGCCATCCCCTATGTCGAGCCGGACGCCCTGATCCGGCTCGAGCCCGGCGGGACCGCGAAGGGCGAGCTGGGCGACTACATCGTCAACCCCTCGGGCGGCAGCCTGCGGCTCACGCAGAGCCGTGCGGCCGTCTCGACGTCCCCGAGCGACCTCGACGCGGCCCGCGACGGCAACGGCGCCTTCGAGGTGTCTGCCCCCGCCGGGTTCCGCGGCTACGGCGCCGTGCTGCTCGAGGTCACCACCGCAATCGACCCCGCCGGCAACGAGGACGTCGAGGACCCGAAGGACGGCTATACCGCCCTCTTGTCGATCCCCGTGCAGGTCGGCGACGACGTCCCGGTGCTGACCTGCCCCGACGCGCCCATCCCGATCTCCGCCGGCGAGAGCCACGACATCGACATCGCCACCCTGTGCCACGTCTGGTCCCTCGACCCGCGCGACGCGGACGACCTCGCCTACCAGTCGTCCTGGTCGCAGGAGCTCGACGGACTGTCGCTCTCCGGGTCCGGCTCGGCGGTCCGTGTCTCCGCGGATGCAGCCGCCAGCACCGGCGGTGAGGCAGTCCTCTCCGTCCGGGCTGGAGAGAGCAACACCGAGGAGATCCGCTTCCGCCTCGCCGCCGCGCCGCCGCCCTCGCTCCTCCCGCTGCCGCGGCAGGAGCTCGACGCCGGGGAGAGCCGCACGCTCGACCTGGCCCGGTTCCTCCAGGCCGGCGTCGCCGACCCCCAGCCGACGGTCGTCTCCGCCACCCTGGTCAGCGGGTCGGGCGTCAGCGCCTCGACGCAGGGCAGCTCGGTGACCCTGCGGGCCGGCGGGGAGGCACGGGGACGCGCCGTCTACCGCGTCGTGATGAGCGACGTCGCCGACTCGGGTCCCGGTTCCAACCGCCGAGCCGAGGGCACCCTCGAGCTCATCATCGGCGGTACGCCGTCGGCGCCGGGCGCGCCGTTCGTGAACCCGAGCGACGAGGACAACGCGCTGCACCTGAGCTGGGCGCCGCCCCGGGACGACGGCGGCTCCCCGATCACCCACTACATCGTGCAGGAGAACCACACCGACAAGAGGCGGATCTGTCGCACCAACGCCTGCGCGTTCACCGGGCTCAAGGCCAACACCCGCTACCGGTTCCGGGTGGCGGCGGTGAACAAGGTCGGCACGGGGGAGTGGAGCGCCGACTCGCTCGAGGCGGTCGCCAGCTCCAAGCCCGACCGGGTCCGCAACATCCGGATGATCGGCCGCGGCGACCACACCGTCACCATCGGCTGGACCAAGCCCGAGGGCAAGATCCTCGAATACCTGATCACCTACGAGGGCGGCCAGCTGCTCGTGCCGGGCGACAGGACGAGCTGGCAGATCACCGGGCTGGACAACAACAAGAAGTACGTCTTCTCGATCAAGGCCCGCAACGAGGTCGACTACTCCCTGGCCCAGGAGTCGCCGCCCATGCAGTCCCTGGGCACTCCCGCCGCCCCGGGCACCCCCACGGTCAGCGACCAGCAGTCGGGCAACAACCAGACCTCGGTCGCGGTGTCGTGGCCGTCCACGCTGCCCGAGGGTCCGGGCCCGGTGACGTACACGCTGATGGTCAGTGAGGAGGGCGGGGCGGCCACGCCGGTGCCAGGCTGCTCGAAGATCCAGGCGACCTCCTGCACGCACGGAGGCGTCGTCTATGACGGCGATCTCCTGGCCTACTCCGTGACGGCGAGCAACATCGAGAAGACGGGTCCCGCCAGCGCGCCGGCCATCTTCGATGCGGTCGGCAAGCCCGCGTCGTTCGGCGCCTGGTCGGTCGAGCCCACAGGTGCCGACCAGCAGCTGCGGGTGACGGGCGCGACCCCCGAGCCCCGCGGCAAGCAGGCGCGGGTCGCGATCATCATCGGCGGCCAGGTGGTCAGAGAGCTCCCGATGAGCGCGGGGCAGGTGATCAACGAGGTCGTCAGCACGCCCAGCAACGAGTCGCCCTACACGGCCCAGCTGCGGATCTGCAACGAGTGGGCGAGCCGGGGCGCCTGCACCCTGAGCGACGTCAGGACCGCCCAGAGCTACGGGCCCCTCAACGGCCACCTCCGGCAACCCACGCCTACAGTCGACGGGCGCACCGTCGTGTGGACCCTCAGTGGAACGTCCAACGGCAACGCAGCCGTCCTTGGGGTCAGCATCGACGGGGGCGCAGAGGAGACGGTGAGGCTTGACGGGGCTGGCGCCTTCAGCCTCACGCGCTCGGTCACGGTCGCCGACTACAACACCCAGACGAACGTCCGGGTCCGCCTCTACGACGATGCGCCCGCCGGTCGCGGTGAGGCCCAGGTGTATGCCACGGTCGAGTCTGGCGATCCGCCCGCACCGAACGTCTCCTTCCGTGAGTACATCGAGTGCGGCGACCTGGATGTCTCCGCGCGTCCCTGCAAGCAGGCGCCGTTCCAGCCGGAGTGCACCGACAACTCCTGTGGTCGGCTGCTCATCGTCACCGAGGGATTCATACACAACTACAGCTGCACGGTGTCCACGCCGGACGATCCGCTCTGGACGGCCACCTTCGGACGCGTCGACCTAGACGGGGGGCAGGCGAGCTACGAGACGACGTGGTACTTCAAGCACCCACAGACGGTGACGCTCTCGTGCGGCAACGGGAGACAGTCCAACAGCTTCACCCAGACCTGGCCGGGCTGAGTCCCGGCAACGTTATGGCCACACGACAAGAAGGCAACGGATGACGATCTCGCACGAGCAGGCCGAATGGTTCCGCAAGACCTTCGACCAGCTGACCGACAACATGGAGAAGGCCGTGCTGGGCAAGCGCCACGTCGTGCGCCTGGCCCTGACCTGCCTGCTCTCCGAGGGGCACATCCTGCTCGAGGACTTCCCGGGCACCGGCAAGACGATGCTCGCCCGCGCCCTCGCCAACACGGTGCAGGGCAGCCACGCCCGCATCCAGTTCACCCCTGACCTGCTGCCCTCCGACGTCACCGGCGTGACGGTCTACGACCAGCACAAGGGCACCTTCGAGTTCCACCCCGGCCCGATCTTCCACACGATCGTGCTCGCCGACGAGATCAACCGGGCCTCGCCCAAGACCCAGTCCGCGCTGCTCGAGGTGATGGAGGAGGGCCGCGTCACCGTCGACGGCGTCCCCCACTCCGTCGGGCGGCCGTTCCTCGTGATCGCCACCCAGAACCCGATCGAGCAGGCGGGCACCTACCGGCTGCCAGAGGCCCAGCTCGACCGCTTCCTGATGAAGACCTCGATGGGCTACCCCGACCGCGCCGCCACCATCGAGCTGCTCAACAACGCGGCCGTGCGCGACCGCGCCGCCCTGGTCACCCCCGTGATCACCGCGCAGACCATCTCGCAGATGAGCGGCCTGGCCGACCAGGTCTACGTCGACCCCGCCGTCGTGGGGTACGTCGCGGAGCTGGCCGAGGAGTCGCGCCGCCAGCCCCACGTCAAGCTCGGCCTGTCGGCACGCGGCTGCCTCGCGTTCATCCGCGTGGCCAAGACCTGGGCCGCGGCCGACGGCCGCGACCACGTGGTGCCCGACGACATCAAGGAGCTCGCCGAGCCGGTGCTCGCGCACCGCGTGCTGCTCGACGCCGAGGCACAGTTCAGCGGCGTCAGCGTGCAGACGGTCATCGGCCGGCTGCTCGACTCCGTGGCCCCGCCCACCGACCGGGTGGCCTGAGCACGCATGGAGCGGATCAGGGAGCTGCTCGGGATCGTCAAGCCTGCGGGCTGGACGGTCCTCGGCCTGGCGCTGGGCGCGACGTACCTCGTGGCGATCGCGCACTGGCGCGAGCTCGCGGTGCTCGCGGCCGCGTGCTTCCTGCTCCTCCTGGTCGCCACCCCGTTCCTCTTCGGGCGCACGTCCGTCGACGTCGACCTGCGGCTCGAGCCGGAGCGCGTGCAGGCAGGCGCCTCGGTGATCGCCGGCGTGGTCGTGACCAACAGGGGTGGGCGCCTGCTGCCGACCTCGCTCGAGGTGCCGGTGGGCCAGTCGGTCCACCGCTACGGCATCGGCGCGCTGGCGCTGGGGGAGCGCCATGAGGAGTCGTTCGCCGTGCGCACGGAGCGCCGCGGCGTCATCCCGGTCGGTCCGGCCACCACGCGCAGGGGCGACCCGCTCGGCCTCTTCTCGCGGGACACGGTGTGGACCCCCGTGCGCGAGGTGCTCGTGCGGCCGCCGCTGGTGCCGCTCGACTCCCTCGGCGCGGGCCTGCTGCGCGACCTCGAGGGCGTGTCCACGGATGCGGTATCGCAGAGCGACCTGGCCTTCCACGCCCTGCGCGCGTACGTCCCCGGCGACGACCTGCGCCACATCCACTGGCGCTCCTCGGCCAAGGTGCTCGCCTCGACGGGCGAGAACAGCCTGCTCGTGCGGCAGTACCTCGACACCCGGCGCAGCCACGCCGTGATCGTGGTCGACGACGCCGAGGCCGCCTGGCCGGATCCGGACGACTTCGAGACCGCGATGTCGGTGGCCGCCTCCATCGCCGTACAGGCGGTCCTCGACGAGTCCGACGTGTCCTTCGTCTGTGGCCACACCGCCTCGTCCGGTGGTGACGGCCACCTCGCGCTGGACGCCGTCTGCCGCGCCGAGGTCGGCGACGCCGGCCTGGTGGTCTCGGGCCGCCGGGCGACCAACGTCGCCTCCGACTGCAGCCTCCTCTTCCTCGTGGGCGGACCGGGCACGGCGTTCACCGACGTGCTCCGCGCCTCGGCGGCCTTCCCGCCGGAGGTACGCCGGTTCGCCCTGCTCGTGCAGCCGGGTGGCGCCAGCCGCGTCACAGAGACGGGCGGCCTGCCGGTGCTGCACCTGGCGGCCAAGGAGGACCTCGGGGGCCTGCTGCGATGGAGCGTCCGATGAGTCACGCCGACACCGCGACCCGCAGCCGCCCGCACCACCTGCTCCCCGACGTCCACTCCTGGGTCGACCTCGGGGCGGTGGTGCTGCTGGGCGGCATCGCGCTGAGCGGCTTCGCCACCTCGTTCACCGGCTGGCAGTTCCTGGTCGTGGGCCTGACCGGTCTCGTGATCGGTGCCGGGGTGACCCACGTGACCCGCGCGCTCGGCTGGCCGCTGATCGCGCCGCTGACCATCCTCGGCCTCGTCTACTTCCTCCTGGGTGGCCCGCTGTGCCTGCGCTCGATGGGCGACACCGCGTTCCTGCCGGGCGGTGCGACCCTGAGCACGCTGGCCGACCAGGCCGTCTTCGGCTGGAAGGACCTGCTCACCACCCTGCCGCCGGTCGACGGTGACGGGCGCCTGCTGGCGCTGCCGTGGCTGATCGGCCTGCTCACCGGGCTCGTCGGGGCGGCACTGTCCCACGCGCTGACCCGCCGGGCCTGGCTGACCGCCCTGCTTCCGGTGGCCGGCCTCACACTTGTGCTGGTCGCCGTCATCCTCCTGGGCGTGCGCCATCCCCACTCGGTCGCGCTGCAGGGCGCCTGCTTCGCCGGCGTGGCCCTCGGCTGGCTCGCCGTCCGCGCGCGCCGCCTGAGCGCTGCCGTGCACGGCGGCACTCCGGGAGTCGGGCGGGTCGCCGCCGGCGCCGGGCTCGTGGCCCTCGCCTCGGCCCTAGCCCTCCCCGCGAGCGCCCTGGTGGCCGGCTCGGACGACCAGGGCCGGACCGTCGCGCGGTCATGGGTGGAGCCGCCGTTCGACATCGGTCGCTACCCCTCCCCGCTGGCAGGCTTCCGCAAGTACATCGACCTGCAGGGCGACGATGACCCGGCCAACGTCTTCGAGAAGACCCTCTTCACGGTCGACGGCGCCCCCGCGGGGACGCTGGTGCGCATCGCCGCGATGGACCGTTACGACGGGCTCGTCTGGGGAGCCTCCGACGACGCCCTGCCGGGCGCTGCAGACGACTCCTTCCAGCGTGTCTCCTCCACGATCGACAACCCGCTGCAGGGCGAGCCGGTGGAGGCGACGGTCACCATCGGCGAGGGCTACTCGGGCGTGTGGCTGCCGACCATCGGCGGCCTGACCTCGATGGAGTTCCGCGCGGGTGACGCCGAGGTGAAGCAGGAGACCTTCCGCTACAACCTCGCCACCTCGACGGCCGTGGCGCCGACCGGGATCCACGAGGGCGACACCTACGAGTTCAGCGCCGTGCTGCCCGACGACACGCTCGACAAGTCCACCGTCGGCTCCACCGCCGTCACCCCCATGCCCGACGGGCTGGGCTTCCTCGACGGACCGGCGACCGACTGGACGGAGAAGGCAGCCACCCCGATGGAGCGGGTGCTCGCCGTGGCGAAGCGCCTCAAGACCGACGGGAAGTACTCCGACGGCGTCATCAAGAGCGAGCGCTGGTACTTCCCCGGCCACAACATCCAGCGCCTGTCCGACGGGTTCCTCTCCGCGCCCCAGATGGTCGGCAACGACGAGCAGTACGCCGCGGTGATGGCGCTGCTCGCCAACGAGATCGGTGTCCCGACGCGGGTCGTCCTCGGCGCCGTGCTGCCCGAGGACGGGGTCGTCCGGGGCAAGGACGTCCAGGCCTGGGTCGAGCTGCGTGCGGCGGACGGCTCGTGGCGCACGCTCCCGACCGAGGAGTTCATGTCGCAGGAGCCGCCGGCCGAGCAGCTGCCCCAGACCGACGAGCCGATGACCGGCACCGTGGTGCCGCCCCCCAACCCGATCCCACCGCCATCCGACGCCGGTGACCAGAGCGACGCCGACCTCAAGGAGCGCAAGACGGACAAGTCCGACGACGAGGACGAGGAGGGCTCGCTGGTCAACCGGCTGCCGCGCTGGGTCGTCGAGGTCGCGACGTACGGCGGGGGGCCGCTGCTGCTGCTCGCCCTGCTCCTCGGTGCCATCGTCGGTGCCAAGGCGCTACGCCGCCGCCGGCGGCGGAACGCCCCGACGATCTCCACCCGCTTCGTCGGTGCCTGGCGTGAGCTCGTCGACCACGCGCGCGACCTCGGCCAGCCGATCCCCCTGGGCCCGACGGTGACGCGGCGGGAACAGTCGGGGGCGATCGCCTCCGACGAGGCATCGTCGCTCGCGCGCCGGGCCGATGCCTGCGTGTTCGGGCCGCAGCTGCCCGAGGAGGCCGCCGCGGCGTCGTACTGGGGGAGCGTCGAGGCGGCCCGCCGGGCGATGTCGGGCGCAGTCGGACGCCGCAGGCGGCTGCTGGCGGCGATCAGCCTCACCACCTTCGCCCCGCGCTGGCGCCGTGGGCGCTGATTGGCCTTCCGCCACCAGGTCCGACTAGACTGGCTCGTCGGCCCAACGTGGGCTTGCTTCGTGGTGCCTCGCGGCTGCCCGGATCACACCAGACTCGCTCGCTCGGGCGGCTCAGGCGTGTGCGCGGGATGAGACACCACAGGCGGCTGCACGAGGTCCACCGGTCCATCCGGACCGGAGGTTCCCGGGCCACCCGCGCCGGATCCCCGGCGTGGTGCAGCACCGTAGACGACCGACCAACAGATTGCGGAGGACATGCCGAAGAAAGAAGGCGTGATCGAGATCGAGGGCACCGTCGTGGAGGCCCTCCCGAATGCCATGTTCCGTGTCGAGCTGAGCAACGGACACAAGGTTCTCGCCCACATCAGCGGCAAGATGCGCCAGCACTACATCCGGATCCTCCCCGAGGACCGCGTGGTGGTGGAGCTGTCCCCCTACGACCTGACCCGCGGTCGGATCGTCTACCGCTACAAGTAAGCAGCCGATCCCACCTGAGAGGACCTCCTCGTGAAGGTCAAGCCGAGCGTCAAGCCGATGTGCGACAAGTGCAAGGTCATCCGTCGTCACGGCAACGTCATGGTCATCTGCGAGAACCCGCGCCACAAGCAGCGCCAGGGCTGAGCAGGTAGCAGCACCCCACAACTCAATACCTCACATCGTGAACGCTAGGCCGGGTCTTCCGGCTGAAACCACCCCCGGAGCAGTGGCCGGGGCCTGGGTCCCGACACAGAGTCAGCACGGCAACCAGGGCGCGTCACGACCGACACCGCTGTGAACCACCGAAAGAGAGACCGCCACATGGCACGCCTCGTTGGTGTGGACCTTCCGCGCGACAAGCGCATCGAGGTCGCACTCACCTACATCTACGGCATTGGCCGTACCCGCGCCCAGCAGCTGCTCGCCGCCACCGGGGTCGACCCGAACGCGCGCGTGCACACGCTCGGTGACGAGGAGCTGGTCAAGCTCCGCGACGAGATCGAAGCCAACTTCAAGATCGAGGGTGACCTCCGTCGCGAGGTCCAGGCCGACATCCGCCGCAAGATCGAGATCGGCAGCTACCAGGGTCGCCGCCACCGCATGGGCCTTCCGGTCCGCGGCCAGCGCACCAAGACCAACGCGCGCACCCGCAAGGGTCCCAAGCGCACTGTCGCCGGCAAGAAGAAGGCCAAGTGACCGAGCGCAGAGCGCTCGTCCTGCCTCTTCATTCGAAGCTTCCAGACCAGAACCTCATCAGGAGTTAATGCATGCCTCCCAAGAGCCGCGCGACCAAGGTCCGCCGCAAGGAGAAGAAGAACATTGCTCAGGGCGAAGCCCACATCAAGAGCACGTTCAACAACACGATCGTCACGATCACGGACCCCACGGGCGCTGTGATCTCCTGGGCCTCCGCCGGCACCGTCGGCTTCAAGGGCTCGCGCAAGTCCACCCCGTTCGCTGCTCAGATGGCCGCTGAGGCCGCTGGCCGCCGGGCGATGGAGCACGGCATGAAGAAGATCGACGTCTTCGTCAAGGGCCCGGGCTCCGGCCGCGAGACGGCGATCCGCTCCCTGGGTGCGATCGGCCTCGAGGTCGGCACCATCCAGGACGTCACGCCCACGCCCCACAACGGTTGCCGGCCGCCCAAGCGCCGCCGCGTCTGATCTCCGAGACGGAAAGAGAGACTGAAGAGAAATGGCCCGTTACACCGGCCCCATGACCCGCAAGTCGCGCCGTCTCGGCGTCGACCTCGTGGGCGGCGACTCCGCCTTCGAGAAGCGTCCCTACGCCCCCGGCCAGCACGGCCGCGGCCGCATCAAGGAGAGCGAGTACCTCCTCCAGCTGCGTGAGAAGCAGAAGGCGCGCTTCACCTACGGCGTGATGGAGAAGCAGTTCCTCCGCTACTACAAGGAGGCCAACCGTCGCCAGGGCAAGACCGGCGACAACCTGCTCCAGCTGCTCGAGTGCCGCCTCGACAACGTGGTCTACCGCGCCGGCTTCGCCCGCACGCGTCGCCACGCCCGCCAGCTGGTGACCCACGGCCACTTCCTGGTCAACGGGCACAAGGTGGACATCCCGTCGTTCCAGTTGTCGGCCCACGACATCATCGACGTCCGGGAGAAGTCGCTGGAGATGACGCCGTTCATCATCGCCCGCGAGACCCACGACGAGCGCGTCGTCCCCGCCTGGCTCGAGGCCATCCCGTCGCGGATGCGCATCCTCGTGCACCAGGTCCCGGTCCGCGCGCAGATCGACGTGCCGGTCCAGGAGCAGCTGATCGTCGAGTACTACTCCAAGAAGTAATCCCACGGGGGCTCCGCCCCCCGTGTCCCCCGCCGGGGCTCCGCCCCGGACCCCGGCTGGGGGACTCGTATCAACTTCCTTCCCAATCCTGTGAGTTCGGGCCCGTCAAATGGTGGGTGGGCCCGGAAAGGAAAGAATCAGTGCTCATCGCACAGCGCCCGACCCTGTCGGAAGAGACCGTCGACGAGTTCCGTTCGCGGTTCGTGATCGAGCCGCTCGAGCCCGGTTTCGGCTACACGCTCGGCAACTCGCTGCGGCGTACGCTCCTGTCCTCGATCCCGGGTGCCTCGGTCACGAGCATCAAGATCGACTCGGTGCTCCACGAGTTCTCGACCATCGAGGGCGTGACCGAGGACGTCACCGAGATCATCCTCAACCTCAAGGGCCTCGTCGTCTCCTCGGAGCACGACGAGCCCGTCGTGATGTACCTGCGCAAGTCCGGCGCCGGTGACGTCACCGCCGCCGACATCACGCCGCCTGCCGGTGTGGAGGTCCACAACCCCGAGCTGAAGATCGCCACCCTGTCCGACAAGGGCAAGCTGGACGTCGAGCTCGTCGTCGAGCGTGGCCGCGGCTACGTCTCGGCCGTGCAGAACAAGGGCGCGGACAACGAGATCGGCCGGATCCCGGTCGACTCGATCTACAGCCCGGTCCTCAAGGTGACCTACAAGGTCGAGGCCACCCGTGTCGAGCAGCGCACGGACTTCGACAAGCTGGTCATCGATGTCGAGACCAAGCCGTCGATCCGTCCCCGTGACGCGATCGCCTCGGCCGGCAAGACGCTGGTCGAGCTCTTCGGCCTGGCCCGCGAGCTGAACGTCGAGGCCGAGGGCATCGACATCGGCCCCTCGCCCGTCGACGAGCAGCTGGCTGCCGACCTCGCCCTCCCGGTCGAGGACCTGCAGCTGACCGTCCGCTCCTACAACTGCCTCAAGCGCGAGGGCATCCACACCGTGGGTGAGCTCATCTCCCGCTCGGAGCAGGACCTGCTCGACATCCGCAACTTCGGCGCCAAGTCGATCGACGAGGTCAAGGCCAAGCTGGTCGAGATGGGCTTGTCCCTCAAGGACAGCGCTCCCGGCTTCGACCCGCACGCCGCGCTCGCCGCCTACAGCGACGACGACGACGACGCGTTCGTCGAGGACGAGCAGTACTGATCCCGAAGCGCGAGGCCGAGCGCCAGCGAGGTCGAGCTGCGAGGGATCGCGACAACCCGATCCCGAAGCGCGAGGCCGAGCGCCAGCGAGGTCGAGCTGCGAGGGATCGCGACAACTGAGAAACCCGTGAGGCGGGGCGCGTGAGCGCCCCGCACCACATCACCCAAACCGTTCACGGAGCGTGAACGTCTACCCGCACCGCCCGAGAAATCGTTCACGGACAGTGAACGTCTACCCGCACCGCCCGAGAAATCGTTCACGGACAGTGAACGTCTACCCCGGTACCTCATACGGCCGGAGAGAAGCGAGAGAGCACGATGCCCACTCCCAAGAAGGGTCCCCGCCTCGGCGGCAGCCCCGCCCACCAGCGCCTCATCCTCGCCAACCTGGCGACCGCGCTGTTCGAGCACGGCCGGATCACCACCACGGAGACCAAGGCGCGCCTGCTGCGCCCCGTCGCCGAGAAGCTGATCACCAAGGCCAAGCGCGGCGACCTGCACAACCGTCGCGAGGTCCTCAAGACCATCCGCGACAAGTCGGTCGTGCACACGCTCTTCACCGAGATCGCTCCGACCTTCGCGGAGCGTCCCGGCGGCTACACCCGGATCACCAAGATCGGTCCTCGCAAGGGTGACAACGCCCCCATGGCCGTGATCGAGCTGGTGACCGAGGCCTACAGCCCCAAGGCGCCGTCGGCCAAGAAGACGGAGGCCGCTGCGCCTGCCCCGGTCGAGGAGGCCCCGGTCGAGGAGACCGCCGCCGAGGAGACCGTGGTGGAGGAGACCGCCGCCCCCGAGGCTGCTGTCGAGGAGGCTCCCGCCGAGGAGGCTCCCGTCGAGGCGGCCGCCACGGAGGAGGCTCCTGCCGAGAAGACCGTCGAGGACGAGAAGCCCGAGGCCTGATCCACTTCTCTCGCGAAGGCCCGTCATCCGATCCGGATGGCGGGCCTTCGCGCGTCTGACGGGACGTGGTCACCGGGAGGCGCTCCTGGCAGTCCCGGTGAGCCTCCCAGTGACCACCTCCCCGAGCGTCGCCGCCCGCACGCTGTGGACTCAGCCCGGCAGCGCCCGGCGACCGCCGTGGAGGCGCTCGCCGCCGAGGTCGGCGCGTTGACCGGCCTCCCAGCCCTGGCGGGCACCTGACCCGGAAAGCTGGCGGGGGGTCGCCCGTCGGAGGTCGGGGTAGGCCTCGTCGCGGGCACGCTCGACCGCCGCGGAGCGGTCGGCGAGGACCAGGGCGGTGCTGGTGCCGGAGGCCGCGAACCTCCTGTCGGCCTGCGCTGCCGCTGCCTTCTCGGCCTCGTCGAGCCGGCGGCCCACGGACATGGTGAAGCCGGCGAGCCAGCTCCGCCGGAACGCCGCGGGATGGTCCCAGGGCGGGACCGGGGTGCGGGCCAGCGCGTGCATCGCCTGGACCAGCAGGCTGGTGAAGAGGATCTCCACGCGTTGCAGGTCGGACGAGTGGCCGAACAGGTGCAGGGAGAGCTCCTGCACCCCGTCGGGATGGCGGGTGCGGCGGACGGCGTGGCAGCGCAGCGTCAGCGCGATCGTGCTGAGCAGGTCGAGCTTGTCCGCGGCGTAGGGACGGTCGAGCACGATCACCTGGTCACCGACGATGTCGAGCGAGGGATCGGCGAGGGCGAGCAGCGCCCGGTCGATGCCGTAGGCAGCGATCAGGTCGCTCGCCTTCGCCGTGTAGAGCTCGGCCTCCTCTGGAGTCGTGGCCGGATCCTCGGCCTTGGCGAGGAGCTTGCGCACCTTGGCGAGCATCGCCGTGGTGTCGTGGTCAGGCTGGTCCATGGGGCCTCCCGAGGGTCCGTGCGCGGTCACCGACAAGGGTGTCAGGCAGGTCCGACAGCGGCGCCGGCTTCTCCACAGGAGGAACCGCTGGCGTCACGGCAGCTGGCCGTCCGGGAACCAGCGGTGCCCGAACGGGTCGGTGCCGCGACGCCGGCCCCGGGGAACTCGTCTGCCGCAGAGGCAGGGTGTCAGCTCAGCCATGGCTGCCGTCCTCGGGCAACGGATGCATGAACGACCAGAGACCGCCCTCGTGGTCCCGCGCGGCGTACTCGCGCACGCCGTAGGGCATGTCAGTGGGCTCGTAGACGATCTCGGCGCCGGCGGCGAGGGCCCGGTCGCAGTGTGCGTCGACGTCCTCGACGTCGACGGCCATGCAGTGGGTGGCGCCCCCGAGCGTGGCAGGCGACGCGAGGCCGAACCTCTCCGACTCGGGGTGCAGCCAGATCACGCCGTCGCCGGCATGGACCTCTGCGTGCACCACTGTGCCGGCGTCGTCGCGGGTGAGCCGCCCCGGTCGCAGCCCCAGGACCTCGACGAGGTGGCGGTGTGCTGCCTCGAGGTCGCGGTAGACGAGGAGCGTGAGCCGGCGGGTGATCGCTGGCTCTGCGTCCGGCATGCCGGCCAGGACGGCGACCAGCTCGGTGTCGGCCGGCTCCTCCCGGCTCATCAGCCGCGCCTCGACGGTGCGCACCCGCTCGCGGAGCCGCGCCAGGTCGGCGAGCCGCCGGTCGATGTCGGCCAGGTGCCGGGTCGTCAGGGAGAGCAGGTCGGTGAGGTCGGGATCGACCTCCGCAACCGGGGTGCCGAGTCCGCGCAGCAGCCTGATCCGGTAGAGGCGATCGATGGTGGCCCCGTCGTAGCGGCGCCGCCCGGCTGCGTCCCGGCGTGGGCCGAGCAGGCCGAGCTCCTCGTAGTAGCGCAGCGTCCGCACCGTCACTGCGGTCTGCGCGGCGACCTCGCCGATGGTCAGGTCCATGTCGGTCACGCTAGGACCTCACGTCGCGTGAGTTGCAAGCCCGAGCAGCAATCGGATTCACCAGGCGTCGTCGAGGAGCCGGCCGGCCTCGGCGAGGGTCAGGCCCAGCGACCTGCAGGTCGCGGCGTACGACGCGGCGGCGGCCTGCGCCGCCTGCGAGTCCGAGGCCGCCCCGGACCGGACGAACGTGCCGCGTCGCCCCTCGGTGACCACGACGCCGTCCGCCTCGAGCTCCTTGTAGGCGCGTGCGACGGTGTTCACCGCGATCCCGAGCTGGTCGGCGAGCGCCCGGACCGTCGGCAGCCGGGTGCCTGCGGGGAGGGCGCCCGACGCCGCGCGCGCCGCGATCTGGGCCCGCACCTGCTCGAACGGGGGTGCCTCGCCGTCGTGGTGCACAGGGTCGAGGTCCATGTGTCCGAGCCTAGGTGCCCCGGCTCGACAATCACGCTGCGGTGGTGGACGCTCCTCCCCATGAATGACATCGCCCTGGTGGTGGGAGAGGCCCTGGTCGACGTCGTGCGGGACCTCGGCGGAGGGGAGCGCGACCATCCGGGCGGCAGTGCCGCCAACGCCGCGGTCGCCCTCGCGCGGCTCGGGCGCCCGGTCTGGTTCGCGACGGCGTACGCCGATGACGCGCACGGTCGTCTCCTGGCCGACCACCTCGCGGCCAACGACGTGCAGCTCGCCGTGGACCCGCACGTGATCGCCCGGACCGCCACGGCGGTCGCGACGCTCGGCGAGGACGGGGCGGCGACCTACGAGTTCGACATCGACTGGCGGCTGCCCGCGGTGAGGCTGCCCGACGACGCGCGTCCCGTCGTGGTCGCGTGGGGGTCGATCGGTGCGGCCCTCGAGCCCGGGGCGAGCGCCGTACGCGACCTGGTGGCCGCACTCCGGTCGCAGGCCCTGACCTACTTCGACGTGAATGCCCGACCCGCGATCACGGGCACCGGGGCGGACGTCGCCCGCCGGGCCGAGGAGATGGTTGCCGTCGCCGACCTGGTGAAGGCCAGCGACGAGGACCTGGCGGCCCTGTGGCCCGACGAGCCGGAGGACGCCATCGTCGCGCGGCTGCTGGACCTCGGTGCGGGAGCGGTGATCGTGACGCGCGGTGCCGCCGGAGCCTCGTGGGTCTCGCGACAGGGCCGCGCGGACGTCGGCATGCCGCCCGTGACGGTGTCGGACACCATCGGCGCGGGGGACACCCTCGGGGCGGCGGCCGTCGACGAGCTGTGGCGCCGGGGCGTCGCGGGAGCCGGGGCGGCCGAGCGGCTCGCCGGCCTCACGCTCGAGGAGGCGGCCGACGTGGTCCGATACGCGATCTCCGCCGCCGCCGTGACCGTGTCGCGGCCTGGAGCCGACCCGCCGCACCGCCACGAGCTGCCGGTCCCGGCCGCGGGCGCCTGAGCCTCGATCCGGCGGGGCGGACCGGGGCAGGGTCACCGCTGCGGGGGAGCCCAGTCGGGATCGCGGCCGATGAAGCCGATCAGCTGGTCCTGCACGCCGGCGTCCTCCGCGACGGGCACGGCTTCGCCGTACTGGCCCGACGAGCGGAGCAGGTCCTCGATCGGCTTCATCCCGTCGAGCAGCTCGCCACACATGACGGGGTCGAGCCGGTCGTCCTGGCCGGTCGCGCGGGCGAGGTCCCAGGTGTGCATGAAGACGTCCGCGGTGTAGAAGCGGTCGATCGCCTGGTCGAGGGGCACCTCGCCGACGTGGCGGTTGTGCAGGACCTTGCCCTGGCTGGCGGGGTCGTCCAGCACCGCCTGGACGGCGTCGTGCTGGGCCTGCCAGGCACCGACCGGGTCGTCGTCAACGGACGGCCCGCCGGGCAGTCGCACGCCCGCCCCGGACTCGAGGAAACCGGGGAACCAGTCGACCAGGTGGCGCACGACGTCGCGCGCCACCCAGCCGTCGACGGGTGCGGGCGCGTCCCAGTCCCGGGTGCCCTTGACGCGGTCGAGGAAGATGCCCGAGAGGCGGCGGTGCCGCTCCGCGGCCTCAGACATCCCCACGCGCCAGCATGTCGTCGAGCTTGGCGTAGCCCTCGTTGACGCCGACCTCCATGCCCGAGCGCAGCCAGGCGTCGCGGCCCTCGAAGCTGTCGCAGAGCGACTGGGCGCGCAGCCGGGTGCGGCCGTTGCCGAGGTCCTCGAAGGTGAGCGTCTCCAGGGAGACGCCCTCGGGCATGCCCTCCCAGGTGAAGGTCTGCACGATGCGCTCGGGCGAGACCTCGTGGAAGCAGCCGCGGAAGGCGTACTCCTCGTCGCCGCGCTTGTTCAGGAAGCGCCAGCTGCCGCCGGTGCGGGCGTCCCAGTGGTCGATCTCGGTGGTGAGGCTGTCGGGGCCGACCCACAGCTTGAACAGCTCGGGGTCGGTGTGCGCCCGGAACAGCTGCTCCGGGGTCGCGTCGAACTCGCGGGTGATCACGATCATGGGGACGTCCTCGACGGCCTCGATCGTGGCCTCGGGGTGGGTGGTGGTCATGATGCTGGTCCTTCCTTCGTCGATGTGCCCCGGGCGGGGCTCTCCTTCTCCTGCATCGCCGCCAGCACGGCGTCGAGGCGCTGGTAGCGCTCCTCGGCCCGCCGGCGGTATCGCTCGATCCACTTGGTCATCAGGTCGAACACCTCGGCTTCCAGGTGCACCGGTCTTCGCTGGGCGTCCCGGCTCCGGGTCACCAGCCCGGCCTCCTCGAGCACCTTGAGGTGCTTCGAGACGGCCTGCACGCTCACGTCGTACGGCGCTGCGAGCTCGCCGACGGTGGCGTCGGCCTCCGTGAGCCGCGCGACCATGTCGCGCCGGGTGGGGTCCGCGAGGGCCGCGAACACCCGGGAGAGCTGGTCGTCCATGCCTGCCACCTTCTTCAACTGATTGGTTGAATAACCGTAGGACTGCGTCGAGCGCTTTGTCAACCCTTTGGTTGAGGAAGTCGTCGAGTCGTCGGACCTAGGATCAGCCCGTGCGCCTGCGGATCGACCTCGCCTACGACGGCACGGACTTCTCCGGCTGGGCGACGCAGCCGACGCTCCGCACCGTGCAGGGCACCCTCGAGGCGGCGCTCGCCACTGCGCTGCGCCTTCCTGAGGTGCGGGTCGTGTGCGCCGGTCGCACCGACACCGGCGTGCACGCACGGGGCCAGGTGGTCCACGTCGACGTCGAGCCCGACACCCTCGCAGCATCGGCCGGGAGGGCCACCGAGCCGCCGCTCGACTCCCTGCTGCGCCGGCTCAACGGCATCCTGCCCGCCGACGTCCGCGTACGCCGGGTGGCCGAGGCCCTGCCCGGCTTCGACGCCCGCTTCTCCGCGGTCTGGCGGCGCTACGCCTACCGCGTCGCCGACGCCCCCGAGCTGGTCGACCCGCTGACGCGCCGCCACGTGCTGGCCTGGCCGCGGCCGCTCGACCTCCAGGCGATGAACGCCGCCTCCGCGCCCCTGGTGGGGCAGCAGGACTTCGCGGCCTTCTGCAAGCGGCGCGAGGGCGCGACCACCATCCGCACCCTGCTCGAGCTGTCCTGGGCGCGCGACGCCGACGGGCTCGCGGTCGGGCGGGTCGTGGCGGACGCGTTCTGCCACAACATGGTGCGATCCCTCGTCGGCTGCCTGCTGGCCGTCGGGGAGGTCAGGCGGCCTCCGCAGTGGGCGCACGAGGTGCTCGTCAAGGGGGTGCGCGACCCCGCTGTGACCGTCGTACACGCACACGGGCTCACCCTGGAGGAGGTCGGCTATCCGGCAGCGGACGAGCTGCAGGCGCAGGCGGAGCGGGCCCGGGCCCCGCGCCGCATGTGACGACGCGGGAGGATGGCGCCGTGAGCGAGGACCAGGACCACTACTTCTCCGCCGACCCGACCGTGCCGTTCGCCCGCGAGGAGTTCACCTGCGAGGCGTGGGGACACGAGCTGCGGCTCACCAGCGGCGCGGGCGTCTTCAGCAAGGGCCACCTCGACCACGCGACGGCGGTGCTCTTCCGTGAGCTCGAGCCGCCGGTGCAGGGCCAGTTCCTCGACCTCGGCTGCGGCTACGGCGTCATCGGGCTGGCCATCGCCCGCGCGGTGCCGCTGGCCACGGTCACCGGACTGGAGGTCAACGAGCGGGCCATCCTGCTCGCCAACGAGAACGCCAAGGCCCTCGGCCTCGACGGCCGCTTCGTGGCGTGCACCGCCGACCAGGTCCCCAGCGACGCGACATACGACGAGATCTGGAGCAACCCGCCGATCCGGATCGGCAAGCAGGCGCTCCACGACCTGCTGCTCACCTGGCTGCCGCGGCTCACGCCGGACGGGCGGATGGTGATGGTGGTCGGCAAGCACCTCGGCGCCGACTCACTGCAGCGCTGGCTCACCGAGCAGGGCTGGCCGACGACGCGGCTCGCCAGTGCCAAGGGGTTCAGGGTGCTGGAGACGCGCCGCGGCTGACATGATCGGCGCATGACCTACGAGGCGGCGGCAGACCGCTACGACGACGGCACGGGGATGCACTACCGGTTCACCGGGAGGAGCGGGCTCAAGCTGCCGGCGCTGTCGCTGGGGCTGTGGCAGAACTTCGGCGACGACCGGCCGGAGGAGACCCACCGGGCGATCCTGCGCCGGGCCTTCGACTGCGGCGTCACCCACTTCGACCTCGCCAACAACTACGGCCCTCCCTACGGCCGCGCGGAGGAGAACTTCGGCCGCTACCTCGCCGACGACTTCAAGCCCTACCGGGACGAGCTCGTCATCTCCACCAAGGCCGGGTGGGACATGTGGCCGGGTCCCTACGGGCAGGGTGGCGGCTCGAGGAAGTACGTCCTGGCCTCGCTCGACCAGTCGCTCGCGCGGATGGGCCTCGACTACGTGGACATCTTCTACAGCCACCGCTTCGACCCCGAGACGCCCGTCGAGGAGACGATGATGGCGCTCGACACGGCGGTCCGGTCCGGGCGGGCGCTCTACGCCGGCATCTCGTCGTACTCCGCCGCGAAGACCCGCGAGGCCGCCACCATCGCCCGCGACCTGGGCACGCCGCTGCTGATCCACCAGCCGTCCTACTCGATGCTCAACCGCTGGATCGAGACCGACCTGCTCGACGAGCTCGAGGAGCAGGGGATGGGCTGCATCGTCTTCACGGCGCTGGCCCAGGGGCTGCTCACCGACCGCTACCTCGACGGCGTGCCCGCCGACTCCCGGGCCGCGCGGGCCAACACCACGATCGCCGGGCTCGACGAGAGCGTGCTCGACCGGGTGCGGGCGCTCAACGAGGTCGCCCTGGCGCGCGGCCAGAAGCTGGCGCAGCTCGCGCTGCAGTGGGCACTGCGCGACCCGCGGGTCACCAGCGCCGTCATCGGCGCCTCCAGCGTGGAGCAGCTCGACACCAACCTCGATGCGCTCTCCGCGCCGCCACTCACCGACGACGAGCTCGCCGAGATCGACAAGCACGCGGTGGAGGCGGGCGTGAACCTGTGGGCGAAGCAGGTCGAGGACTGACTCCAGCCCTGCAACAGCGCCCGCCCGGCCGGCGTTGGTAGGGCATGGATGCAGTGGTCGCAGGGGGGAGGAGCCGGGTGGCCGAGGGGACTCCTGACTTCGACTCGTGGGTGGCGGCCCGCGGCCAGGCGCTGCTGCGGCTCGCCTACGTGCTGACGGGCAACAGCGCCGACGCGGAGGATGTGGTCCAGGACGCGCTGTCCCGTGCGCTGCCCCGGTGGGGGCGGATCTCCACTCTTGAAGACCCCGACGCCTATGTCCGCCGGATGGTGGTCAACGCGCATGTCTCGTGGTGGCGGAAGTTCCGGCGCCGCGAGTCGCCGGTCGCGTCCACCGGGGACGGGGCCGCGCCGTCCGGCATGGCCCCCGAGGACCGGGACGCCCTGTGGCGGGCCTGTCTCGCGCTTCCCGCGGACCAGCGCACCGCGGTGGTCCTGCGCTTCTACGAGGGCCTCGACTACGCGGAGATCGCCGCGCTGACGGGGGTGCGCGAGGGCAGCGTCCGCTCGCGCGTCTCCCGCGGCATCGCGGTGCTCCGGCAGGAACTGGGTGAGTTCGATGGCTGACTTCGAGACGCGGATCCGCGCGTCGCTCGAGCGAGCGGCGGACGCTGCTCCCGAGCCGGCGGGGCTCGCTGCAGCGGCCCGGCGGAGGCTGCGCCGCCGGCGTACGGCCGTGGGTGCCGCCGTCGCGGTGGTCGCGCTGGTCGCGGCCGTGCCACTGGGCCTGGCGACGCTCGGCAGCGACGACGGCCGGGGACCGCAGGTGGCGACCCAGGCGCCGTCACCCGCGCCGAGCGCGGACCCCTGGCGCACGGAGACCTGGCACGACGTGACCCTCCAGGTGCCGGCGACGTGGGGGCACGGAGGGACCACCACGTGGTGCACCAGCGCCGATACTCCGGCGGACGCCGTCCCCTCGGTCTCGCGGCCAGGAGAGGTGAGCGCGATGATCGCCTGCACGCCGATGAGCGGCTACGGCGTGAAGATCGAGGACCTCGCGACGATGCAGGTCGACTGGGCGCACCCGAGCGGGCATGTCTGGCAGTACGACACCGAGGGCGTTGACGTCGAGGCCTATCCCGACGGCGCCTGGCTGTCGGTCTGGTACGACGACGAGGTCGCGGTCACGATCGTGACTCCCGAGCGCGGGCTGACCGAGGAGATCGTGGCCTCCGTCCGGCGCATCGACGGCCGCGACCCGAACGGCTGCCCGACCGACCTCGGCGCGGCCGAGGCGAGCCGCACCGGGGACGCGGAAGGCTTCTCGCTCTGCCGCTACGACGGCCTGGACCTGCTCGACGCCAGTGGGGTGTTGCCTGAGCCGGACGCCGCCCGGTTGCTCGACGCCATCGAGGCCGCACCGGTGCGCGCCCAGCTCAGGAAGTGCGCCGCACAGCTGGCCGTCCTGAGGACCGTGCTCCTCGACGACGGCCAGTACCTCGGCACGGTGGTGACCGGCGACGACTGCCTGGAGGGGATCCACCTCTCCGGAGTCACCCGCGAGCTGACCGATGACGTGCGCAGCCAGATCGCCCTCACCCGCACCTGACCCCGACGGCCGATCGCCAGGGTCGACCGAGTCGTCGCCGTAAACCGGGTGCACGCCGACCAGCAGCGGGGGAGGATGACTCGTTGTGGGTCACGTGGATGTCGCCGGAGTGCGCTACGAGCTGCCGGACGGCCGGGTGCTGCTCGACGACGTCAGCTTTCGTGTCGGCGAGGGCGCGAAGGTGGCGCTCGTCGGGGCCAACGGCGCCGGCAAGACGACGCTCCTGCGCATCGTGACCGGTGACCTCGCGCCGCACGCGGGCGTGGTGACGCGATCGGGCGGGCTCGGGGTGATGCGGCAGTTCGTCGGCCACGGGGGTGCCGACGAGACCGTCGCAGACCTTCTCCTCTCGGTCGCGCCGCCGCGCGTGCGGGCGGCGGCCGCCGAGGTCGACCGGTGCGAGCTCGCGCTGATGGACACCGACGACGAGCGCGTGCAGATGGCCTACGCCACCGCCCTCGCGGAGTACGCCGACGCCGGGGGCTACGACCTCGAGGTCACCTGGGACGTGTGCACGACGGCGGCGATGGGGCTGCCCTACGAGCGCGCCCGCCACCGCTCGCTCACGACGCTGTCGGGCGGCGAGCAGAAGCGCCTCGTGCTGGAATACCTCCTCCGCGGTCCCGACGAGGTGCTCCTCCTCGACGAGCCCGACAACTACCTCGACGTGCCGGGCAAGATCTGGCTCGAGGAGCGGATCAACGAGTCCCCGAAGACCATCCTCTTCATCAGCCACGACCGCGAGCTGCTGGCCAACACGGCCACCCGGATCGTCACCGTCGAGCTCGGCAGCGCCGGCAACCTGGTGTGGACGCACCCCGGAGGCTTCGCGACCTACCACGCGGCCCGCGAGGGACGCTTCGCCCGCTTCGAGGAGCTGCGCAGGCGCTGGGACGAGGAATACGCCAAGCTGCGCGCCCAGATGCTGATGTACAAGCAGAAGGCCGCCTACAACTCCGACATGGCCAGCCGCTACCAGGCCGCGCAGACCCGGCTGCGGAAGTTCGAGGAGGCCGGCCCGCCCACCGAGCAGCCGCGCGAGCAACAGGTCAAGATGCGGCTCAAGGGCGGCCGCACCGGCAAGCGCGCGGTCGTCTGCGAGTCGCTCGAGCTGCTCGGGCTGATGCGGCCGTTCGACCTCGAGGTCTGGTACGGCGAGCGCGTGGCCGTGTTGGGCTCCAACGGCTCCGGCAAGTCCCACTTCCTCCGGCTGCTCGCCGGCGGCGGCACCGACCCCGACATCGAGCACCAGCCCGTCGGCGTACCTCCCGCGCCCGTCCCGCACACCGGGCTGGCGAAGCTGGGAGCCCGGGTGCGCCCGGGCTGGTTCGTGCAGACCCATGAGCACCCCGAGCTGGTGGGCCGCACGCTCCTGCAGATCCTCCACCGCGGCGACGAGCATCGCGACGGCATGGGTCGCGAGCAGGCCGCCCGGGTGCTCGACCGCTACGAGCTGGCGCACGCCTCGGAGCAGAGGTTCGAGTCGCTCAGCGGCGGCCAGCAGGCGCGGTTCCAGATCCTGCTGCTCGAGCTGTCCGGGGCGACGCTGCTGCTGCTCGACGAGCCGACGGACAACCTCGACGTGCAGAGCGCCGAGGCGCTGGAGGCCGGTCTGGAGGCGTTCGAGGGCACGGTGCTGGCGGTCACCCACGACCGCTGGTTCGCCCGCGGCTTCGACCGCTTCCTGGTCTACGGCGCCGACGGGTCGGTCTACGAGTCGTCGGAGCCGGTGTGGGACGAGGGCCGGGTCGCCCGCACCCGTTGAGCAGGTGCGGCCTCAGCCGCCGCTGCCGTAGGGCCTGGTGATGATCTCCAGGCTGTGCCCGTTGGGGTCCTCCCAGTAGACACCGCGGCCGCCGTCGTTGTGGTTGATCTCGCCGCGCCGGCGGTGGAAGGGATCCGCCCAGTAGCGCAGCTCGCGCTCCTGGATGCGGCCGAAGATCTCGTCGAACTCCGGCTCGGTGACGAGGAAGGCGTAGTGCTGAGGGACCGGCTCGGAGTCGTCGAGGACGTCCAGGCTGACCCCGTTGCTCAGCTCGAGGACGAGGAACGGCCCGAACGGCTTCGGCTCGTCGAGGCCCAGGACGTCGACGAAGTGCCGGGCCGTCGCCTGCTTGTCGCGCGCGTGGACGATCGTGTGGTTGAGCTGGACAGGCATGGCGTCCAAGGTAACGCGGCCGCTCCGTGGACCGGGATAGTCCGTGACGAACGGACCCTGTTCCGGCGCCGGTGAGGGTCCGATCGTCACGGACTATCCCAGCGGAGCGGCGTGCGACGTCACTCGGCGTCGGAGTCCAGCTCCATGTCGGCGCTCTGCTCGTCGCCGTCGCTCGTCCACGTCACGGTGACCGTGTCGCCGGGCCGGTAGGACCGGATGGTGGCCACCAGGGAGTCGGCGCCGGTGATGTGGGTGTCGTCGACGCGGGTGATCACGTCACCCGGCTCCAGGCCGGCCTCGTCCGCGGTCGATCCGGCGGTGACCTCCTGGACCTGGGCGCCGGAGTGTCCCTCCACCCGCGAGTCGGAGACCTGGATGCCGAGGCGCGCGTGCGTCGGAGTCTCGCCGGCGGTGATCTGGTCGACGATCGGCATGACCTCGTCGATCGGGATGGCGAAGCCGAGGCCGATCGACCCCGCGCCGCTCTCACCGAACGGCGACTCGCCGGCGGCGGTGCGGATCGAGGAGTTGATGCCGACGACCGCGCCCGTCATGTCGACGAGGGGGCCCCCGCTGTTGCCCGGGTTGATCGCCGCGTCGGTCTGGATCGCCGGGTACGTCGTGGAGTTGCCCTCCTCGTCGCGCGCGACGTTGACGGGCCGGTCGAGGGCGCTGACGATGCCGCTGGTCACGGTGGCATCGAGCCCGAACGGGGAGCCGATGGCCACCACGCCCTGGCCGACGTCGAGGTTCGCCGACTTGCCGATCGTGGCGGGGGTGAGGTCGGTGACCCCCTCGGCCTTGATCACCGCGGTGTCGGTGAGGGGGTCCGTGCCCAGGATGGTGGCCCCGGCGGTGGACCCGTCGTCGAAGGAGACCCGGACCTCGCCGCTCTCACCCGCGACCTCGACGACGTGGTGGTTGGTCAGGATGGTCCCGTCGGCGGTCAGGATGATCCCCGAGCCCGACCCGGTGCCCTGCGGGCCTGCCACGTCGATCTTCACGACCGAGGGGAGGACCTTGGCGGCCACCTGCTCCACGGAGCCCTCGGGAGCGGGGGCGTCCGGGGCGCTGGCGTTGGTGTCCTCGCCCGCCGCAGCGGTGCCGGCCCCGGTCGACGAGGAGGCCGGGGCCTCGTCGTGGGTGGCGTCCCAGAGGGCCGCGCCCCCGAGGCCGGCACCGCCGCCGACCAGCAACGACGTCGCCACGACCGCCGCCGCCAGGCCGGTGCGCCGCCCGCGGGAGGGGGGAGAGGGGGGCGGCGGCCAGGTCTGGGGGTAGGCGCGGGTGTCGTCGTAGTCGTGCGGTGTCGTGCTCATGTCCCGATCGTGGGGCGCGTCCCTGTGACGTCGCTGAGAGGGCGCTGGGGAGCCGCGAAGAACGCCGGCCCTGCAAGATCGACCGCTCCTCACGCGACCGAGGCGTGAAAGTTTTTGCAAACCTTGCAAGGCAATGTCAGCCGAACCTACTGTGACGGCGGCCACACCACCCCGTCACCCTCGGAGTCACGCTCGTGCGAAAGCCCCTCCTGGCGCTCTCCGGCCTCGTCGCCGCGGCGCCCCTCGTCCTCGCCCCCGCCACCAGCGTCGCCGACCACACGGACGTGCCGGCGACCGTCACGCTGGTCGGCGACCTGCAGTCCGAGCTCGGCTGCGACGCCGACTGGACCCCGCCGTGCGAGGCCACCCGCCTCGACGCGGTGCCCGGCACCACGGCGTACTCCGCGACCTTCGACGTGCCCGCGGGCTCCTGGCAGCTCAAGGTGGCGCTCGACGACAGCTGGGACGAGGCATACGGCGCGGACGGTGGCGCTGCCAACGTCCCGCTGGTGCTCCAGCACCCGGCACGGCTGGAGCTCTCCTACGACCACGCCAGCCACCGGGTGTCCGTCGCGCCCGCCGAGCAGCCCAGCGGCGAGGTCACCGACGCCGACCGGGCCCTCGCCGGCGACTCGCTGCGCGCGCCGTTGACCCGCGAGCGGTTCTACTTCGTGATGGCCGACCGCTTCGCCAACGGCGACCCGTCCAACGACGCGGGAGGCCTCACCGGCGGCCGGCTCGAGACCGGCCTCGACCCGGCGGACCACGGCTTCTTCCACGGCGGCGACATCGCCGGCCTGCGCGACAGGCTCGACTACATCGAGGGCCTCGGGACCACGGCGATCTGGCTGACGCCGAGCTTCATGAACCGCCCCGTCCAGGGCACCGGCGCCGACGCCAGCGCCGGCTACCACGGCTACTGGGTCACCGACTTCACCCGGATCGACCCCCACTTCGGCACCAACGCCGAGCTCGAGGCCCTCATCGACGAGGCCCACGCCCGCGGGATCAAGGTCTTCTTCGACATCATCACCAACCACACGGCGGACGTCATCGACTACGCCGAGGGCCGGCACGGCTACGTCAGCAAGGACGCGGAGCCCTACCGCGACGCGGCCGGCAACGCCTTCGACGACCGCGACTACGCGGGCGGCGAGACCTTCCCCGAGCTGGACCCGCAGGCGTCGTTCCCCTACACGCCGGTCTTCCGCACCCCGGAGGACGAGAGCGTCAAGGTCCCGGCGTGGCTCAACGACCCCCGCCGCTACCACAACCGCGGCGACTCGACCTTCGCGGGCGAGTCGTCCACGTACGGCGACTTCGTCGGCCTCGACGACCTCTTCACCGAGCAGCCGCAGGTCGTCGACGGGATGGTCGACATCTACAAGACCTGGGTGGACTTCGGCATCGACGGCTTCCGCATCGACACCGTCAAGCACGTGAACACCGAGTTCTGGCAGGAGTTCGCGCCCGCCATCCGGCAGCACGCCAGGAGCATCGGCAACGACGATTTCTTCGCCTTCGGTGAGGTGTACGACGCGAGCGCGGCGAGCATGTCGACCTACACCACGGAGGGGCGGCTCGACGCGACCCTGGACTTCGGCTTCCAGTCCTCCGGCACCGGCTTCGCCAAGGGCGCGCCCACGACCCGGCTGCGCGACTTCTTCGCCGCTGACGACCACTACACCGACACCGACTCCAACGCCTACTCGCTGCCGACTTTCCTCGGCAACCACGACATGGGCCGGATCGGCATGCTCCTCCAGGGCGCCGGCGACGTGCTCGAGCGCGACCGCCTCGCGCACGCGTTGATGTACCTGACCCGGGGCCAGCCGGTCGTCTACTACGGCGACGAGCAGGGCTTCACCGGCGACGGCGGCGACAAGGCCGCCCGTGAGGACATGTTCCCGAGCCAGGTCGCGTCCTACAACGACAACGACCTGATCGGCACCGACGCCACGACGGCCGACGCGAACTACGACACCTCGCACCCGCTCTACACGACCATCCGCGGCCTGGCCCGCCTCCGCGACGAGCACCCGGCGCTCGCCGACGGCGCCCAGCTGCACCGCTACTCGAGCAACGAGGCGGGCGTCTACGCCTTCAGCCGGATCGGGGCGCAGGAGCAGCGCGAGTACGTCGTCGCGCTCAACAACGCCACGACTGCGAAGACCGTGACCCTGCAGACCCTGATGAAGCACGGATCCTTCAAGCAGGTCTGGCCGGGGACCGGCACGCTCAAGAGTGACGCCGAGGGACGGGTCACCGTCACCGTGCCGCCGCTGTCCGCGGTCGTCTGGCGGGCGGCGGGCACGCTCGCCGAGCGCGAGGCAGCGCCGGGCCTGCACTTCGAGAAGCCGTCGGCCGGGGGCGTGGTCGGCGGCCGTGCCCCCGTCACGGTGGGCGTGCCCGAGCGCGGCTTCAACCAGGTGACCCTGGCCTGGCGCCCCGTCGGCGGGTCGCAGTGGACACGTCTCGGCACCGACGACAACGCGCCATACCGGGTCTTCCACGACGTCACGGGCCTGGCGAAGGGCACGCTGGTGGAGTATCGCGCCGTGCTCGAGGACAGCTCCGGCAACCTCGCCGTCAGCTCGACGTACGGCACCGTCGGCGACCCGCAGGCCGACCCCGGTACGCCGGGTGGTGGCGGGGGCGGAGGCCCCGTCACGCAGCCCGAGGCCGTCGCCATGCCCGGGAGCCACAACAGCGAGCTCGGCTGCCCCGGCGACTGGGCGCCCGACTGCGAGCAGGCCCAGCTCGCGCTCGACGCGCGCGACCTGGTCTGGAAGCGCACCGTGAGCCTGCCCGCGGGTGACTACGAGTACAAGGCCGCGATCGACCGCTCGTGGGACGAGAACTACGGCGCGGGCGGGGCCCGGAACGGGCCCAACGTCCCCCTGCGCCTCGGCGCCCAGCGCGACGTCACTTTCTTCTACGACCACGCCTCGCACTGGATCACCAGCGACGCCAACGGCCCGATCGCCACCCTCGCCGGCAGCTTCCAGTCCGAGCTCGGCTGTCCCGGCGACTGGTCGCCCGACTGCATGCGCGGCTGGCTCAAGGACCTCGACGGCGACGGCACCTATACCTTCGCGACGTCCGCCCTGCCGGCCGGGAGCTATCAGACCAAGGTGGCCCACGGCCTCTCCTGGACGGAGAACTACGGCGCCGGCGGCGCCCGCGACGGCGCCAACATCGGCTTCGACGTCCCTGCAGCCGGGGTCGAGATGGTGTTCTCTTATGACGTGGCCTCCCACCTGCTCACCATCACCTCGCGGGCCGGGGGCGCCAGTCCCGACCTGACCAAGGCGAAGGCGCACTGGCTGCGGAAGGACCTGCTGGCCTGGGACGTCCCCGACGCCGAGTCGCGTCGCCACCGCCTGCACTGGTCGAGGGCAGGCGACCTGGCCGTCGACGCCGAGGCGGTCACCGGCGGCTCGAGCGTGCCGCTGGCCCACGACCCGGCCGGCCTGCCCGCACACGTGCTCGCCGACTTCCCCCACCTGGAGGGCTTCGAGGCCTTCCGGCTGGGCAAGGACGCGGTCAAGCGGGTGCCGGAGATCCTGACCGGCCAGCTCGCGGTCGCGTCGTACTCCTCCGACGGCAGCCTCTTCGACGCCACCGGGGTGCAGGTGCCCGGGGTCCTCGACGACACGTACGCCGCGGCGCAGGACCGCCAGCTGGGCGTGACCTGGTCGCGCGGCCGGCCGACGGTCGCGGTGTGGGCTCCGACCGCCCAGGACGTCGACCTCGTCGTGCGCGACCGCGCGGTGCCGATGGAGCGGCAGGCCGACGGCACGTGGATCGTGAGCGGCCCGGCGAGCTGGCGGGGCGCCGACTACCGGTTCGCGGTCACCGTGTGGGCGCCCGCGGCGGGTGAGGTGGTCCGCAACCTCGTCACGGATCCCTACTCCGTCGCCCTGACCGCCGACTCGGAGCGCTCCCTGATGGTCGACCTCGCCGACCCCGCCCTGGTCCCTGCCGGGTGGGCGGCGACGAAGCCGCCGGCGATCGCCCAGCCCGAGGACCGCAACGTCTACGAGCTGCACGTGCGTGACTTCTCCGTCGGAGACACCACCGTGCCCGAGGCGGAGCGCGGCACCTACCGCGCCTTCACCCACGCCGACAGCGCCGGCATGACCCATCTGCGGCGGCTCGCCGGGGCGGGCCTCAACACGGTGCACCTGCTGCCGGCCTTCGACATCGCCACGATCCCCGAGCGCCGCACCGACCAGGCGCGCCCGGGCTGCGACCTCTCCGCGATGGCGCCCGACTCGACGGAGCAGCAGGCGTGCATCGAGGAGATCCGCGGTCGCGACGGCTTCAACTGGGGCTACGACCCGCTGCACTACACCGCGCCCGAGGGCAGCTATGCGACCGACCCGGATGGCCCGGGCCGGACCCGGGAGTTCCGCGAGATGGTGCAGTCCCTCAACGCAGCCGGTCTGCAGGTCGTGATGGACGTGGTCTACAACCACACCGCCGCCTCCGGGCAGGCCCGGCACTCCGTGCTCGACAAGGTGGTGCCCGGCTACTACCAGCGGCTCTCGGCCAGCGGCGCCCAGGAGACCTCGACGTGCTGCGCCAACACGGCCACCGAGCACGCGATGATGGAGAAGCTGATGATCGACTCGTGCTCACCTGGGCGCGGGACTACAAGGTCAACGGCTTCCGCTTCGACCTGATGGGCCACCACTCGCTGGAGAACATGCAGCGGCTGCGCACGGCCCTCGACGGACTCACGCTGGCCGAGGACGGCGTCGACGGGAAGTCGATCTACGTCTACGGCGAGGGCTGGAACTTCGGCGAGGTCGCCGACGGCAAGCGCTTCACCCAGGCCAGCCAGCCCAACCTCGCTGGCTCGGGCATCGGCTCCTTCTCCGACCGGCTCCGGGACGCCGTGCGCGGGGGAGGGCCCTTCGACGAGGACCCGCGCGTGCAGGGCTTCGGCTCCGGCCTCTTCACCGATCCCAACGGGGCGGCCGTCAACGGCGGCACGGACCAGCAGCGGGCGCGCCTGCTGCACCTCCAGGACCTGGTGAAGCTCGGCCTGGCCGGCAACCTGCGCGACTACGAGTTCGTCAGCAGCGCGACCGGCAAGCGAGTCGTCGGCCGGGAGGTCGACTACAACGGCCATCCCGCCGGCTACGCCGCCGACCCGGGCGAGACGGTCACCTACGTCGACGCCCACGACAACGAGACGCTCTTCGACGCGCTGGCCCTCAAGCTGCCGCGGTCGACGTCGATGGCCGACCGGGTGCGGATGAACACCGTGTCACTCTCGACGGTCGCCCTCTCCCAGGGTGTCGTGTTCTGGCACGCGGGCACCGACCTGCTCCGCTCGAAGAGCCTGGACCGCAACTCCTACGACTCCGGCGACTGGTTCAACCGGGTCGACTGGACGCGCAAGGACAACACCTTCGGATCCGGCCTGCCCCTGCGCGCGGACAACGAGGCGAAGTGGGACTACATGCGTCCGCTGCTCGCCGACCCCGCGCTCGTGCCGGGCGCCGAGGCCATGGACGCGGCCCACGCGGCCGCGCTCGACCTGCTCCGGCTGCGGATGTCCTCGCCGCTGTTCCGCCTCGGGTCCGCGGAGGCGATCCAGCAGAAGGTGTCCTTCCTGGACGCCCCGCCCGGGGTCATCGCCATGCTGATCGACGACACGGCCGGGGCCGACGCCGATGCCGACCGTGACGGGATCCTCGTGGTCTTCAACGCCACTCCGCAGGAGCAGACGGTGAGTGGTACGGCGACGGGCTGGGCGCTGCACGAGGCGCAGGCCACGGGCTCGGACCCGGTCGTGAAGCAGTCGGTCGTGGACGGCGCCTCGGTCACGGTGCCGGCGCGGACGACGGCGGTCTTCGAGCGCTGAGACCGCCCACCACGCGAAGGAGCCCCCGGCAGCTGCCGGGGGCTCCTTCGTCCGTGCGGGTGTCGAGCGAAATGGGTCAGGCCCAACGCTCCGTCGCGGGGGTGAAGGCCAGCTCGCGGTCGCCGGTGTAGATCTGCTTGGGGCGGGCGATCTTCTGGTCCTTGTCCTGCACCAGCTCGAGCCACTGGGCCAGCCAGCCCGGCGTACGGCCGATCGCGAAGAGGACGGTGAACATCTCCGGCGGGAACTGGAAGGCCTCGTAGATCAGGCCGGAGTAGAAGTCGACGTTGGGGTAGAGCTTGCGCTTGACGAAGTAGTCGTCCTCGAGCGCGATCTTCTCCAGCTCCTGGGCGATCTCGAGGAGCGGGTTGACCCCGGTGACCTCGAAGACGTCGTCGCAGGCCTTCTTGATGATCTTGGCGCGGGGGTCGTAGTTCTTGTAGACCCGGTGGCCGAAGCCCATCAGGCGCTCGTTGCCGTCCTTCACGCCCTGGATGAAGGCGGGGATGTTGTCCTTGGAGCCGATCCGGCGCAGCATCCGCAGCACGGCCTCGTTGGCGCCGCCGTGCAGCGGGCCGTAGAGGGCGGCGACGCCCGCGGCGACCGCGGAGTAGGGGTCGACCTGCGAGGAGCCGACCGAGCGGACCGCGTTGGTCGAGCAGTTCTGCTCGTGGTCGGCGTGCAGGATGAAGAGCACGTCGAGGGCCTTGACGAGCCGCTCGTCGGCCTCGAACTTCTTCTCGCTCATCTTGAAGAGCATGGAGAGGAAGTTGGCGGTGTAGCCGAGGTCGTTGTCGGGGTAGATGAACGGCTTGCCCTGCGCGTGGCGGAAGGACCAGGCGCCCAGCGTCGGCATCTTCGCGATCATCCGGACGATCTGCATGTGCCGGTTCTCGGCGTCGCCGATGTTGCGGGCGTCGGGGTAGAACGTCGAGAGCGCGCCGACGGAGGCCATCAGCATGCCCATCGGGTGGGCGTCGTAGCGGAAGCCCTCCATGAACGACTTGACGTTCTCGTGGACGAACGTGTGGTAGGTGATCTCGTGCACCCACGCGTCGTACTCGGCCTTGGTGGGGAGCGCGCCGTGGATCAGCAGGTAGGCGACCTCGAGGAAGGTGGAGCCCTCGGCGAGCTGCTCGATCGGGTATCCGCGGTATTCGAGGATGCCCTTCTCGCCGTCGATGTAGGTGACTGCGCTGCGGCACGAGGCGGTGTTGACGAATCCGGGGTCGTAGGTCGCCAGGCCGGGGTCGTCGACGTCGACCTTGATCTGGCCCAGGTCCTTCGCGGCGATCGTCCCGTCGGTGATCGCGATGTCGTACTCCTGGCCCGTGCGGTTGTCGCGTACGGTCAGGGAGTCCTTGGGGGTGGCCGTAATGTCGGTCACGTCGGCTCCTCGGTGGTGCGGTGACGTCATGGGTGAGCCCAACCTAGCCCTGACGCTTTCCGGGCGCGAAGCCGGGCGTCCGATCCTCGGCCAGAGACCCCGGCGGCGGGGCGGCCATGCGCGTCGTCTGCGGCGTTTTGACCCCCCTCCCGCGCGGGCGTAACCTTGCTCGTCGCGACTCCTGCCGCGTCCGCCTGTCACAGGGCGGGTGCAGATCCGGACGTCATCCCACGGCCCAGGCCGACCGGGAGCGATCCGGGCAGTGTTCGTCAGAAGCCGCTGAAGCACTACCGGGTGGAAGACCTTCCGCCCGGCACTACGAACGAGAAGGCATCACTGTGCGCACGTACAGCCCCAAGCCCGCTGACATCCAGCGCGAGTGGCTCGTCATCGACGCCACCGACGTGGTCCTCGGCCGCCTGGCCGTCCAGACCGCCAACCTCCTCCGCGGCAAGCACAAGCCCACCTTTGCCCCTCACATGGACATGGGTGACTTCGTCATCATCGTGAACGCGGACAAGGTCGCCCTGTCGGGGAACAAGAAGGTCACCAAGATGGCCTACCGCCACTCCGGTTACCCGGGTGGTCTGACCGCGACCCCCTTCGGTGAGCTCCTCGAGAAGGACGCCCGCAAGGCTATCGAGAAGGCTGTGTGGGGCATGCTCCCGAAGAACAAGCTCGGCCGCCAGATGCTGAAGAAGCTGAAGGTCTACGCCGGCCCCGACCACCCGCACCTGGCCCAGAAGGCCACCCCGTTCGAGATCGCCCAGGTCTCCCAGTAATTCGACCGAGGACTGAACTGATGACTGAGAACACCAGCACCGAGGTCGAGGAGACCTACGAGGTCAACGAGGAGGGCGTCGCCTACTCCTCCGAGAGCGCTCCCTCGGCCGACGCCCCGCTGCGTCCTGCCACCATCGCTCCCGCCGGCGCCACCGGCCGCCGCAAGGAGGCCGTCGCCCGCGTCCGCATCGTGCCGGGCACCGGCGAGTGGACCATCAACGGCCGCACGCTCGACGACTACTTCCCGAACAAGCTGCACCAGCAGGTCGCCAACGAGCCGTTCGCGACGCTGCAGCTCGAGGGCCGCTTCGACGTGATCGCCCGCATCCACGGCGGCGGCATCGCCGGCCAGGCCGGCGCGCTGCGCCTCGGCGTGGCCCGCGCGCTGAACGCGGTCGACGTCGAGGCCAACCGCCCGACGCTCAAGAAGGCCGGACTGCTCACGCGCGACGCCCGCGTCGTGGAGCGCAAGAAGGCCGGTCTCAAGAAGGCCCGCAAGGCGTCGCAGTTCAGCAAGCGCTGATCCTGCCCGCTCGATGAGCCGACTCTTCGGCACGGACGGGGTCCGGGGCCTGGCGAACGCCTCTCTCACGGCGGAGCTGGCCCTGGACCTTTCCGTTGCTGCCGCACACGTGCTGGCCGACCGCGGCGAGTTCGCGGGGCACCGTCCCCGCGCCGTGGTGGGCCGGGACACGCGCATCTCCGGACAGTTCCTCGAGGCCGCGGTCGTCGCCGGGCTGGCCTCGGCGGGCGTCGACGTACTCCTGCTGGGCGTCCTGCCCACCCCCGGCGTCGCCCACCTGACCGGCGCGCTCGGGGTCGACCTCGGCGTGATGCTGTCGGCGTCGCACAACCCGATGCCGGACAACGGCATCAAGTTCCTCGCCCGCGGGGGGCACAAGCTCGACGACGCGATCGAGATCGTCATCGAGCAGCGGATGCGCGAGCAGTGGCAGCGCCCGACCGGCGCCGCCGTGGGTCGGGTCACCACGTACGACGACGCGGTCCCCGACTACGTCGCCCATCTCGTCGGCACCGTCGACCGCCCCTTGGCCGGCCTGCGCATCGTGCTCGACTGCGCCGAGGGCGCGGCATGGGAGGCCGGCCCGCGCGCGCTCCGCGAGGCCGGTGCCGAGGTGATCGCCATCCACGCCGAGCCCGACGGGCTCAACATCAACGAGAACTGCGGATCGACCCATCTGGCGTCGCTTCAGGCGGCCGTCGTCGAGCACGGCGCCGACGCGGGCTTCGGTCTCGACGGCGACTCCGACCGCTGCCTGGCCGTCGACCACGAGGGCAACGTCGTCGACGGCGACCAGATCCTCGCGGTCCTCGCGCTCGCGCTGCGCGACCAGGGCAAGCTGGCCCGCGACACCGTCGTCGCCACCGTGATGAGCAACCTCGGCTTCGTCCGGGCGATGAAGGAGCACGGCGTCGGCGTCCGCCAGACCAAGGTCGGCGACCGCTACGTCCTCGAGGCGATGAAGGTCTCCGGCTACTCCCTCGGCGGCGAGCAGTCGGGGCACGTGATCCTGAGCGACCACGCCACCACCGGCGACGGCATACTCACCGCCCTGAAGGTCTGCGAGCGGATGGCCGAGACCGGCCGGTCCCTGCAGGACCTGGCCTCCGTCATGACCCGGCTGCCGCAGGTGCTCGTCAACGTCCCGGGCGTCGACAAGGGGCGCGCCGACGAGGACGCCGTGCTGGCCGCCGCCGTGGCCGAGGAGGAGGCGGTGCTCGGCGAGACGGGCCGCATCCTGCTGCGGCCCTCCGGCACCGAGCCGCTCGTCCGGGTGATGGTCGAGGCGCCCACGGTCGAGATCGCCGACGGCGTGGCCCAGCGGCTCGCCGGTGTGGTGAAGGCGCAGCTGGCCCTCTAGCCTGCCGGGCGTGAGTATCAACCGCGTCCCCCTGCTGCGTCCGATGCGCGCCCGCGACATCGACGAGGAGCATCGGGCCGCGACGCCGCTCGAGCTGTTCTTCGACCTCGTCTTCGTGGTGGCCATCGCGGCGGGCGCCCGGGAGCTGCACCACGGCCTGGCCGAGGGCCACCTCGACGCCGTGCTCGGCTTCACGATGGTGTTCCTCGCGACCTGGTGGGCGTGGATGAACTTCACCTGGTTCGCCTCGGCCTACGACTGCGACGACGTGGTCTACCGGGTGCTGACCTTCCTGATCATGACCGGGTCGCTGGGCGTCGCCGCGGGCGTGCACGACATGTTCGTCGACGGCCAGTCGACGATCCTCGTGGGCGGCTACTGCCTGATGCGGCTGGCGATGGTGGCGCTGTGGCTGCGCGCCGCGGCAGGTCACCCGGAGCGGCGGCGGACCTGCCTCACATACGCCGCGGGCATCACCCTCGTGCAGGCCTACTGGGTCGCCCGGCTGCTCGTGTCGGGGGAGGAGGCGGTCGTCGCGACCTTCTTCCTCGGCATGGCCCTGGAGCTGCTCGTGCCGTGGGTCGCCGAGCGCAACGGCAGGACCCCGTTCCACCCCCACCACATCGCCGAGCGCTATGGCCTGTTCACGATCATCGTGCTGGGCGAGGTCATCCTGTCCATCGTGATTGCCCTCGAGGGCGCCTTCAGGCACCCGACCGGCGACCTCGTCATGCTCGTGCTGGGCGCCCTGCTGGTCGTCCTCTCGATGTGGTGGCTCTACTTCAAGCGCGACCACGCCGACCTCTTCCACTCCTCCCGGCAGCGCGTCATCTTCCTGATCGGCTACGGGCACCTGTTCGTGTTCGCCTCCGTCGCTGCGGCGGGCGCCGCGCTCGCTGCGGCCGTCGACGTGGTGACCCACCACGCCCACGCCTCGCCCCAGTTCGCCGGGCTCGCGCTCGGCGTGCCGGTGGCGGCCTACTGCGTGGTGCTGGCCGGCATGCACGCCGCGGACGACGGGTCCGCCCTCACGATGGTGCCGGCCGCGTTGACCGGCCTGGTCGTGCTCGTCGTACCCCTCCTCGGCCTGTCGATGGGGCTCACCGTGCTGCTCGTCGGGCTCGCCCTCGCCGCGGCCGTCGTGCAGCACGTCCTTTCCGTGCCCGGTGATCTCCCGGACGCCACCGCCTGACGCTTCCGCGCGACTCGGCCGGGTCCGCGTGTGCAGATGCGCCGACTCGTCAGAGCTTGCGCAGCCGCACGTAGCGCACCGAGTGGTCGGAGTCCTTGCGCAGCACGAGGTTGGCGCGGGCGCGGGTCGGGGCGACGTTCTGCACGAGGTTGGGGCCGTTGATCTCGTCCCAGATCCGAGCCGCCTCGTCGACAGCCGCATCGTGGGAGAGCTGGGCGTACTTGCGGAAGTAGGACTGCGGATCTCGGAAGGCGGTCTCGCGCAGCCGGAGGAAGCGGTCGATGTACCAGCCCTTGATGTCCGACAGCGCCGCGTCGACGTAGACGGAGAAGTCGAAGAAGTCGCTCACTGCCAGCCCGGTGCGGCCGTCCTCGCGCATGCGCGCCGGCTGGAGCACGTTGAGGCCCTCGATGATCACGATGTCGGGGCTCTTGATCACGACCTTCTGGTCGGGCACGACGTCGTAGACGAGGTGGGAGTACGTCGGCGCCTCGACGTCGTCCTTGCCCGACTTGATGTCGATCACGAACCGGAGCAGGGCCTTGCGGTCGTAGGACTCGGGGAACCCCTTGCGATGGAGGATGCCGCGTCGCTCGAGCTCGGCGTTGGGGTAGAGGAAGCCGTCGGTCGTGATCAGGGCGACGTGGGGGTGCTCGGGCCAGTGGGCGAGCATCTGCTGGAGCACCCGCGCGGTGGTCGACTTCCCCACGGCCACGGAGCCGGCCAGCCCGATCACGAACGGGGTGCGCGGGGGCTGCTGGCGATGCAGGAACTCCTCCTGCTCGCGGTGCAGCCGGCCCGCCGAGGCGACGTAGAGGCTCAGCAGCCGGGACAGGGGCAGGTAGACCTGCTCGACCTCGCGGAGGTCCAGGGCGTCGCCGAGCCCGCGGAGCCGGGCGATCTCGTTCGGGGTCAGCGGCTGCTCGGGAGCCTGGGCGAGGGCCGCCCATGCCGCGCGGTCGAGCTCGACGTACGGGGACGACTCGCTCGCAGCTGCCAAGCCGCCGGCGTCGGACATGCGGAGGATTCTCCCACCGCCGCGATCATGGGTCGCGGCGGGGCGGCCGATAGACTCCCTGGTCATGTGCGGAATCGTGGGATACGTCGGGCCGAAGCAGGCGCAGGGGGTCGTGCTCGAGGGCCTGCGGCGACTTGAGTACCGCGGCTACGACTCGGCCGGCATCGCCCTGGTCGACGGCGGCGCGATCGCGTCAGACAAGCGCGCCGGCAAGCTGGTCAACCTCGAGAAGGCCATCGACGAGGCGCCGCTCCCGCAGTCGACCACGGGCATCGGCCACACCCGCTGGGCCACGCACGGCGCACCCAACGACCGCAACGCCCATCCCCACCTCGGCCGCGAGCGCCGGGTGGCCCTGGTGCACAACGGCATCATCGAGAACTTCGCCCGCCTGCGCGCCGAGCTCGAGGCCCAGGGCCACGAGATGCTCTCCGAGACCGACACCGAGATCGCCGCCCACCTGCTCGAGCTCGAGGTCGACGCCGGCGCGGACCTGACGGTGGCCATGCAGCGGGTCTGCAGCCGGCTCGAGGGCGCGTTCACCCTGGTCGCGATCGACGCCCAGGACCCCGACCGCGTCGTCGCAGCCCGACGCAACTCGCCGCTGGTCGTCGGCCTGGGGGAGGGGGAGAACTTCCTCGGCTCCGACGTGGCCGCCTTCATCGAGCACACCCGCGAGGCGCTGGAGCTGGGCCAGGACCAGGTCGTCACCATCACCCGCGAGGGCGTCGCGGTGAGCGGCTTCGACGGCGTCCCCGCCGAGGGCCACCGCTACCACGTCGACTGGGACCTCACGGCCGCCGAGAAGGACGGCCACGACTGGTTCATGCGCAAGGAGATCTACGAGCAGCCCCGCGCGGTCGCCAACTCGCTGCTCGGCCGGCGCGCCGCCGACGGACAGCTCCACCTCGACGAGATGCGGCTGTCCGACCAGGACCTGCGCGACATCGACAAGATCATCATCATCGCCGCGGGCACGTCCTTCTACGCCGGCATGGTCGCCAAGTATGCGATCGAGCACTGGTGCCGGATCCCGGTCGAGGTCGAGCTCGCCAGCGAGTTCCGCTACCGCGACCCGATCCTCAAGCACTCCACGCTCGTCGTCGCGATCAGCCAGTCCGGCGAGACCGCCGACACGCTGCAGGCCATCCGCCACGCCCGGGTACAGAAGTCCAAGGTCCTGGCGATCTGCAACACCAACGGCTCCACGATCCCGCGCGAGTCCGACGGGGTGATCTACACGCACGCCGGCCCCGAGATCGGCGTGGCCTCCACGAAGGGCTTCCTCACCCAGCTCGTCGCCTGCTACCTGCTCGCCCTCTACCTTGCGCAGGTCAAGGGCACCCGCTTCGGCGACGAGATCGCGCAGGTCATGGACCAGCTCGACAAGATGCCGGCGCACATCCGGGCGGTGCTGGACCAGGCCGAGGAGATCTACGCCCTGGCCCGCGAGCACGTCGACAGCCGCTCGGTCCTCTTCCTGGGCCGCCACGCCGGCTATCCGGTGGCCCTCGAGGGCGCGCTCAAGCTCAAGGAGCTCGCCTACATCCACGCCGAGGGCTTCGCGGCGGGTGAGCTCAAGCACGGCCCGATCGCGCTGATCGAGGATGGCCTGCCTGTCCTCTGCGTCGTTCCGCCCCGGGGCCGGGACTTCCTCCACGACAAGATGGTGAGCGGCATCCAGGAGGTCCGGGCCCGCGGCGCCCGCACGATCTGCCTCGCCGAGGAGGGCGACACCTCGATCGAGCCCTACGCCGACGTGCTGATCCCGCTGCCGTCGGTGCCGGTGCTCCTGCAGCCCATGGTGGCCGTCGTACCCCTGCAGCTCTTCGCCTGCGAGCTGGCCACGGCCATGGGCCACGACGTCGACCAGCCGCGCAACCTCGCCAAGTCCGTCACCGTCGAGTGACCGCCCGCTGATGATCGTCGGGGTCGGCATCGACGTCGTCGACGTGGAGAGGTTCGAGGCTTCCCTGAGCCGTACGCCGGCGCTGCGGGACCGCCTGTTCACCGCCGCGGAGGCGGGCCGGCCGATGGCGTCGCTCGCTGCCCGCTTCGCCGCCAAGGAGGCGATCGCCAAGGCGCTCGGCGCGCCGGTGGGCATGGCGTGGCACGACGCGGAGATCGTCTCGGAGGACACCGGCCGGCCCCGGTTCGAGATCCGCGGGACGGTCGCCGCCCGCGCCGAGGTGCTCGGCGTCGCCCACGTGCACGTGTCCCTGTCCCACGACGCCGGCATCGCGTCGGCGGTCGTCGTGCTCGAGGGCTAGCGTGCGCAGCGCCCACACCGTCGCCGAGGTCCGCGCGGCAGAGCAGAGCCTGATGGCGGCCCTGCCCGACGGCACGCTCATGCTGCGCGCGGCGACCGGCCTGGCCAACGCCGTGCTCGACCTCCTCGGCTCGGCCTACGGCCGGCGCGTCCTGCTGCTCGTGGGCTCGGGCGACAACGGCGGCGACGCCCTGTACGCCGGGGCGGCGCTGGCCCGCCGGGGCGTGCAGGTCGACGCGCTCCTGCTCGGCGGCAGCGTCCACGAGCCAGGGCTCGTCGCCCTCCGGACGGCCGGGGGCCGGGTCGTCGCCGAGGTGGAGCGTCGGCCCGACGTGGTCGTGGACGGCATCGTCGGCATCGGCGGGCGTCCCGGGCTGCGTCCGGAGGCCGCCGCAGTGCTGGAGGCACTCGCAGGTGTCCCGCTCGTCGCCGTGGACGTGCCGAGCGGGGTCGACGTCGACACCGGCGAGGTCGACGGGCCGCACGTCACCGCCGACGTCACCGTCACGTTCGGCACCCACAAGGTCGCCCACCTCGTCGACCCGGCCGCCGTGGCGGCCGGGGCCGTGCACCTGGTCGACATCGGCCTCGACCTGCCCGAGGCGGCGGTCACCGCGCTCCAGCGCGACGACGTGGCTGCGCTGCTGCCCAGGCCGGCCGGGTCCGACCACAAGTACACCCGCGGCGTGGTCGGTGTCCGCGCCGGCTCCGGCACCTACCCGGGAGCCGCCCTGCTCTGCGTCGCCGGCGCGTCCTGCGGGCTGGCCGGCATGGTCCGCTATGTCGGGCCGGCAGAGGTCGCCATGCAGGTGCGGGTGGCCCACCCCGAGGTCGTGGGCGAGGGCCGGGTGCAGGCGTGGGTCGTCGGACCCGGCACGGCCGACGGAGCGGAGGAGGCGCTGCACGACGCCCTGGCCGACGGCGTACCGCTGGTGGTCGACGCCGACGCCCTGGCTCACGCCAAGGCCCCGGTCGAGGGCAGGGCCGTCCTGACCCCGCACGCCGGCGAGCTCGCCCGGATGCTGGGCGTCGAGCGCGACGCGGTGGAGGCGCGGCAGCTGCACCACGCGCGGCTCGCGGCGGACCGCTTCGGGGCTGTCGTGCTGCTCAAGGGCCGCCGCACGCTGGTCGCCGAGCCCGGAGGGCGAGTCCGCGTGACCACGACCGGCGTGCCGTGGCTGGGCACCGCGGGCGCGGGAGACGTGCTCACGGGCGTGATCGGGGCACTGCTGGCCGCAGGGCTCGAGCCCTTCGACGCGGCCTCTGTGGGGTCGTGGCTGCACGGTGCGGCGGCCACGCTGGCGTCGCGCGGTGGCCCCGTCGTGGCGGGCGACGTCGCGTCCGCCGTCCCCCAGGTGCTGCGGGACCTGTGACGGCTGGTGCGAGGATTGCGCCCATGACCGAGCCAGGACCGGCGCGCGCCGAGATCGTCGTCGATCTCGCTGCTGTGCGCCACAACGTGCGGCGGCTCGCCGAGCTGGTGGCCGCCGACGGGCCGGTGCAGATGATGACGGTGGTCAAGGCCGACGGCTACGGCCACGGCATGGTCCCGGTGGCCCGGGCGGCCCGAGCGGCGGGGGCCCACTGGCTGGGCGTCGCGACCCTCGACGAGGCGCTCGCCCTGCGCGAGGCGGGCGACACCGGACCCGTCCTGTGCTGGCTCGCTGCGCCGGGTGAGGACTACGCCGCCGCCGTCGAGGCGGGCATCGACGTGACTGCCTACTCGGTCGCCGAGCTGGACGAGATCGCTGCTGCGGGACCCGCGCGCGTGCAGGTCAAGCTCGACACGGGCCTGTCCCGCGGGGGAGCGACCCGCGCCGACTGGGAGCAGGTGCTGGGCCACGCCGCGGACCTCGAGCGGGCCGGACGCGTCCAGGTCACCGGGCTCTGGTCCCACCTCGCGGCGAGCGACGTGCCGCAGCACCCCGCCAACGACCAGCAGGAGAAGGCCTTCCGGGAGGCTCTCGACCTCGCCGAGGCCCTCGGGCTCCGCCCCGAGATGCGCCACCTCGCCAACTCGGCCGCCGCGATCCTCCGCCCGAGCGCACGGTTCGACCTCGTGCGGTGCGGCATCGCGTCGTACGGCCTCGACCCCGCGCCGGGCGAGACTCCCGCCCACCTCGGCCTCGTCCCGGCGATGACCGTGCGCGCCCCGCTGGTCATGGTGAAGCGGATCGCGCGCGGCGACGGCGTCTCGTACGGCCACACCTGGATCGCCGACCACGACACGACGGTGGGCCTGGTGCCCGCCGGCTACGCCGAGGGCGTCCCGCGGGCCGCGAGCAACGAGGCGTCCGTGTGGGTGGCGGGGAAGCAGCGCCCGATCCGCGGCCTGGTGTGCATGGACCAGTTCGTCGTCGATCTTGGCGACGACCAGGCCGAGGTCGGCGACGAGGTCCTGCTCTTCGGGCCTGGTGACCGCGGGGAGCCCACCGCCCAGGACTGGGCCGAGGCGGTCGGCACCATCAACTACGAGATCGTGACCCGCGTCGGCGGACGCCTCCGCAGGCGGTACGTCGACCGGGCAGGGGCGGCATGAGCGCGAAGCGCAGGATCCTGGGAGCCGCTGCCGGCGCTGCCGGCCTGGTGGCTGCCGGCACGGCAGCGCGGTTCGCCCAGCAGCACCGGGTGATCGCCCGCCGCGGGGCCGGCGACACCACTCCCTTCGGCAGCCTGCACAGCCCGCGGCTCACCGTCGTCGCCGACGACGGCGTCGACCTGCACGTCGAGGTCGACGAGCCCGCGGCCGGCCGGCAGGTGGCCGGCGACCTGACGCTCGTGTTCGTGCACGGCTACTGCCTCAGCCTCGACTCCTGGCACTTCCAGCGCGCCGCCTACCGCGGTCAGGTCCGGGCCGTCTACTACGACCAGCGATCACACGGCCGTTCAGCACGTTCGCCCGAGGACCACTGCACGATCGAGCAGCTCGGCAAGGACCTGGCCCGGGTCATCGAGGACACCGCCCCCGGCCCGGTTGTGGTCATCGGCCACTCGATGGGCGGGATGAGCATCATCTCCCTGGCCGAGCACCACCCCGAGCTCTTCGGCGACAAGGTGGTCGGCGTCGCGCTGGTCTCGACCACCGCGGGCGGCCTCGACCCCGGGCGCGTCCTCTTCCCGATGATCCCGCTGGGCCTGGGCGGCACGGTGATCGGCCGCTTCGTGCGGGTGCTCGACCGCGGCCACCGCGTGGTCGACCTGGCGCGCAAGTGGGGCCACGTCGTCGCCGACGTCCTCGCCGACCGCTACGCCTTCGGTGACGACGTGCCCGGCCACTACGTCGAGTTCCTCTACGGGATGCTCGACGCGACGCCGTTCTCGGTGGCCGCCGACTTCTACCCCGCCTTCGCGACGCTGGACAAGTTCGAGCACGTGGAGGTGCTGGGCTCGGTCCCGACGTCGATCATCTGCGGCACCGAGGACAAGATCACCGGCATCGACCACAGCCGCAAGCTGCACACCCGCATCGCCGGGTCGAGCCTGCTGGAGTGCGAGGGCGCCGGCCACATGGTCACCCTGGAGAGGCACGACGACGTCAACAGGGAGCTGGACGACCTGATCAGCCTGGCCACGGCTCGCGTGGAGGCGGCCGGGTGAACGTCGAGGTACGCCGCGTCGGCCCCGAGGCCGCCGCCGAGGTCGCGGCCGTCGTCAAGGCGGCCTTCTCTGCGCGTCCGCCGCTGGACCCGCCGGCCGACGCGCTGGCCGAGGACGCCAGCCACGTCGCCGCCGAGCTGCGCGACCACGGGGGGCTGCTGGCGACCGTCGACGGGCGCCCGGTCGGCTCGGTGCTGCTGCTGCGTGATCGCGACACGCTGTGGCTGCGCCGTTTCGGCGTGCTGCCCGACGCCCAGGGACTCGGCATCGCCAACGCCCTCCTCGAGGCCATCACCGGGCCCGAGGAGTGGGCCGTCCTCGCCCGGGTCGAGCTGCCGGGGACGATCGACTTCTGGACCCGCCGCGGCTTCGTGGAGGTCGACCGCCGCTCGCCCTACGTGGAGCTGCGCAGGCCCGCCGCGTCGTCGTACGACGTGCCCGACGCCGAGGCGATGCAGGAGCTGGGAGCCCGGGTCGGCCGGGCGCTGCGCGCCGGCGACCTGGTCCTGCTCACCGGCGAGCTCGGAGCCGGCAAGACCACCTTCACCCAGGGCCTCGGCGAGGGGCTGGGCGTGCGGCCCGGCATCACGTCGCCCACCTTCGTGATCTCGCGCATCCACCCCTCGCTCGGCGAGGGCCCTGATCTCGTCCACGTCGACGCCTACCGGCTCGGCGGTGCCGCCGAGCTCGACGACCTCGACCTCGACGCGTCGCTGGACGAGGCGGTCACCGTCGTCGAGTGGGGGACGGGCGTCGCCGAGCAGCTGGCGGACTCGAGGCTCGAGGTGGTCATCACCCGCGCGGTCGCCGACGAGGCGACCGACGAGCTCGACTCCCGGCGGGTGGAGCTGCGCCGCGTGGGCGCCCAGTAGCCTCGGGCTCGTGCTGCTCGCCTTCGACACCGCCACGCCACTCGTCACCGTCGCCCTGCACGACGGCTCCGACGTGGTCGCCGAGCGGCTCTCCGTGCGGCCGATGAAGCACGGGGAGCAGCTCGCCCCGCTCATCGAGGCGGTCCTGGCCGACACCGGACTGGTGCGGCAGGACCTCACCGCCGTCGCCGTGGGCGTGGGCCCGGGTCCGTTCACCGGGCTGCGGGTCGGCCTGGTCACCGCGCGAACGCTCGGCCACGCGCTCGAGATCCCGGTCTACGGCGTGTGCTCCCTCGACGTGCTCGCCGTGGAGGCCGTGGACTCCGGCGCCGTCACTGGCGACTTCCTGGTGGCCACGGATGCGCGGCGCAAGGAGGTCTACCTGGCGTCGTACGACGAGGCGGGCGCGCGCCTGTCGGGGCCGGTGGTGGCCAGGCCCGACACGGTCGCCAGCGAGGCGCCCACCGTGGGGGAGGGTGCGGTGCTCTACCCGGCGGCGTTCCCGCACGCCGTGGGACCCGTCCGCCCCAGCGCCGGCTGGCTCGCCCGGGTGGTCGCCGAGGAGCGTGCCGAGCTGCTCGACCCCGACCCCCTCTACCTGCGCCGTCCCGACGTCGAGGCGGCGAGGGCGCCCAAGTCGGTCCTGTGATCCGCTCCGCGACACCGGCCGACATCCCGGCCCTCGCGGCCCTCGAGGCCGACCTCTTCGGCGTCGACGCCTGGGACGAGAAGGCGCTGGCGGCCGAGCTGACCGCGCCCGGCCGGCACTTCGCGGTCGACGACGGGCTGCGCGGCTACGTCGTGACGGCGACGGCCGGTGACATCACCGACCTGCTGCGCATCGGGGTGCGCCCCGACTGCCGTCGCGCAGGCCTGGCGTCCGCCCTCCTCGAGGAGGCCCTCGCCCACACCGGCGAGGCTGACCGGATGCTGCTCGAGGTGTCCGCCGGCAACCGGGGGGCCGTCGCGTTCTACCTCGCCCGCGGCTTCGCGCAGGTCGACGTGCGACCCCACTACTACCGCGACGGCTCCGACGCGCTCGTGCTGCTGCGCGACCTCCCGCAGAGCGGTGCCTCCCGCACGGGCACGCCATCATCGATCCGACACAATGGCGACCATGACTGACGCGCCGCTCGTGCTGGGGATCGAGACGTCCTGCGACGAGACCGGGGTCGGCATCGTGCGGGGGCACACCCTGCTGGCCGACGCCGTCGCGAGCAGCGTCGACGAGCACGCCCGCTTCGGCGGGGTGGTGCCGGAGGTCGCGAGCCGGGCCCACCTCGAGGCGATGGTGCCGACGATCGAGCGGGCGTGCGAGACCGCCGGTGTGGCCCTGACCGACCTGGACGGCATCGCCGTGACGAGCGGGCCTGGCCTGGCCGGTGCCCTGCTCGTGGGAGTCGCGAGCGCCAAGGCCCTGTCGATAGCGCTCGGCAAGCCGCTCTACGGCGTCAACCACCTCGCTGCCCACGTGGCCGTCGACCAGCTCGAGCACGGGCCGCTGCCCGAGCCGTGCCTGGCGATGCTGGTCTCGGGCGGCCACTCCAGCCTGCTGCTGGTCGAGGACGTCACCACGGGTGTCGACCCGCTGGGCGCGACGATCGACGACGCGGCAGGGGAGGCGTTCGACAAGGTCGCGCGGCTGCTGGGGCTGCCGTTCCCGGGCGGGCCGCACATCGACCGGGCGGCCGCGAGCGGCAACGCCGTGGCGATCGACTTCCCCCGCGGGCTCACCAGCCGCCGCGACCTCGAGCGACACAGGTTCGACTTCTCGTTCTCCGGGCTCAAGACCGCGGTGGCGCGCTGGGTGGAGACCCAGCAGCGGGCCGGCGCGACCATCGACGTGGCCGACGTCGCCGCGTCCTTCCAGGAGGCGGTCTGCGACGTGCTGACGCGCAAGGCGCTGGACGCCGCGGCGACCCATGGGGTCGAGGACATCCTGATCGGGGGCGGCGTGGCCGCCAACAGCCGGCTGCGGGCGATGGCCGTGGAGCGCGCCGCCGCGAAAGGACTCCGGGTGCGGGTGCCGAGGCCGGGGCTGTGCACCGACAACGGTGCCATGGTGGCCGCCCTGGGAGCCGAGCTCATGCAGAGAGGTCGAGCGCCGTCGGCGCTCGACCTCCCTGCAGACTCGTCCCAGCCCGTGACCACCGTGGTGGCCTAGGTCCGGGTCACCTCAGGACGCCGGGACCGCCGTCCTCGTCGCTGAGCCAGTCCTGCTCGAAGACCATCGCGTCCCGCTGGTCCTGCTCGCGCTCGTCCTTCTTGCCGCCGCGGCGACCGGCAGCGCCGGCGCCGGCACCGGCAGCGCCCCGGCCGCCGGCCTTGCCTGCGCCTCCGCGACCACCGGCCTTGCCGGCCGCGCCCGCGGCTCCGGCGCGGCCTGCCGCACCTGCGGCTCCGGCGCGGCCGGCTGCACCGGCCCGGCCGGCAGCGGCACGGCCGGCGGCGTTGGCGGCCGCGCTGCGGGACAGCGAGCTGGCACCGCCAGCCCGGCTGGTGGCGCCGATGCCCTTGACCCCGGACGAGCGCAGGCTGGAAGCGCCCGAGATCGCGCCCTTGATGGCACCCCCGATGGCACCGCCGCCCAGTGCTGCCGCGGCCACGCCGCCGGCACCGACACCGCCTGAGGTGCTCGGGGCGCCCGGTGCGCCCACGGGGCCACTGGGGTTGTAGTCGGTGCCACCCTGGGGGGCACCGCCGTAGGTGGTCGTCGGGCCGTCGCCAGGGCCGTTCGGCGGTTGCGGGTGCGGCGGCCAGTCCGTCGGGTTGGGCGGCGGCCACTCCGGTGGCACCGGATCGAAGTGGGGCGGCCTCGGCGGCGGCGGGTCGTCGTGGTCCTTCGGCGGCGGGGGCTCGTCGTCGTGGTCCTTCGGCGGGGGAATATCCGTCACGTCCCGAGGCGGCGGCGGAGTGGTGGTGGTGCCGGGACCAGGCGGGACACCGCCGGGTCCACCGGGGCCGGTTGGGCCGCCGGGGCCGCCGGGGATGTTCGCCGGCTCGGTGGGGTCGGGCATCCCGTGGATCGCCTTCATCGGCGGGATGGCGTCGATGAACGCACCGTCCAGCTTGGTCGTCCACGTCGAGGCGGCCGACTCCTGCTGGCTGTACGCCTGCTGGTACGCCGCCTGCTGCGAGTCGGCCTTCGTCTTGGCCTTGCCCTCGGCCTCGATCTCTTCTGGCGTCGGCTGGACGCCCGGGGTCCGGTTCGGCGGCACGTACGGCGGCGGCGCCTGTAGGTCCTCCATCGAGTCGAGCGCCGCCCGGGCGTTCTTGATGACGCCCGACACGTGCTCGAGGGCCTCTCCGCCGGCCGCGAGCTTCTCCGACTTCGCCCGCATGCCCTTGGAGCTCTTCAGCAAGGCATCGTGGAGGGCGTTCGCGGTCTCGCTCTGCTGACCGAGGATGTCACGGACGTTGGGCGCGCCCTGGGCCAAGCCGTCGGCGATGAGCCCGAGCGCCTCGGCCTTCTGCTTCCAGTCCGTGCCCGAGTCGCTGATGGCGGAATGGCGCTCGCCGTACAGGTACTTCTCGAGCTGCAGGCGCTCAGGTCCCTTGGTCATGAGTCGCCTCCCGCCGGAGTTGGCGCCGCACACGCAGCGGCGTTGAACGTCGGCGAGGAGATGCACTCCGTCGAGGTGGCCAGGTTCGAGTAGGTCACGCCGTCGTTCTCGTCGATCCCCGTCACGTCCTTGGCATAGGCCTCGAGCTGGGTGCCGAGGTGCCGCAGGTTGTCGGCCATGCCCTCGAACGCCTCGATGACCACTTCGTGCGCCAGGTTGGCGTTGGTGGCCAAGCGGTAGCCCCCCGAGTGAGAGTCGCCGAACCAGGTGGGCTCGAGTCCCATCGGCTTGGCGGCTGCGAGCTTGTCGGCGTCGAGCTCCAGGGAGTCCAGGATCTCCTTGATCTCGGGGGTGATCGTGACCCCCGCGACGGTGAGCGCGTTCTTCACCAGGTTGATGTCTGCGAGCAGCATGTCGTCCCCGTTCCCGGCCCGAGAGCCGTCTAAACCCCCATCAGGGAATTTCATCGTCATCCACTACGGTGACGTCTGTCCAAATCGGGTTGGAGGCTTGTATGAAGTCAGTCTTGCTGGCGGGACTGTCCGTGCTCCTGTTCGTGGCGGGCGCGTGCAGCGAGCAGGATCCGGCGGCTGGAGAGCCGACCGTGACGCCGTCATCGAGCCCGTCCGCAGCCTCCGAAGAGCCTGCATCGTCCGAGTCGCAGACTCCGGTGCCATCGGCAGTCGCTCCGGCAGACGGTCGCCGGATCAATCTCGAGCACGCGACGGTGCACATCCCCACGGGCTGGGACGTCGATGAGTCGATGCTCACGGAACACATCGCGTCCACGGGATCGCGTGCCGACGTGGCGGCGAACAGGTTTGCCGTCGCTGTGCTCGGCACCTACGGAGCAACTCTCGACGAGGCTGCCAAGGCCATCATCAAGCAGAACAAGGGTCGCGTCGCCTACGAGCGGCTACCAGACTTCGAGCTCGACGGGATCCGCGCCACCCACCTGGAGGGCAAGGGGATCTCGCAGAACAAGGACTACTTCGTGCGGATGGCGTCGCACTACGCGGGCGTCACCTACAACATCGGCTTCGGTTTCGACCCCGAGGTCTCGGAGGAGGAGCGGGACCAGGTCATGGACTCGATCCTCGCCAGCTGGACCTGGAAGTGACAGCCGCCTGACGGCTTGGACGGGGACCCATGAGGGGATCGATGGCGGCGACGGCCGCCTGCGTGGTGCTGCTGGGCGGCTGTACGTCGGGTGGTGCCGACGGGCCACCGGCGGGTGTGCCCGGCGGAGAGACAGCGACTACGGAAGCCGACTCGGTGGCGCCCACGAGTGAGCCCAACGAGGGCACACCGTCGGTCGAGCCGGCCGACGGAAAGCTCTACGAGATGGAGTCGTCGCGATTCCGGCTGCCGAAGAAGTGGTATGTCACGTCTGGTTCTGCGTCAGGCCAGATGGCTGCCTATGCGCTCCCCTCCCTGACGATGACGGCCCGCGACTGGCCGGACCTAGCGAGCGAGACGGAGTACATGGCCGCCGAGACACTCAAGGAGCGCCAGAAGGGCGGGAAGTACCGTCGGGTCGAGGACATCGAGCTCCCGATCTGCAGCGCCTACCAGATCGTGGGGCACAACCGTGCCGACGATGAGTACGAGATCGTCGTGGGTTGCACCGCGCGGGGAAGGCAGTATCACTACTCGTTCGCCACTGGTGAAGGTGGCGACGAGGTGATCCGTCCTGTCATGGAGTCGATCTTCGCGTCGATGGAATGGGACTGACCAGGACTTGGCGTCACTGCAGATGGGCTGAAGCGGGACCTCACTGCTCCACCAGGATGAACGGGGACTCGGCGTAGTCGGGCGACTTGCGTGGCTCGGCCGCCTGCTCCACGGATCCGTCCAGGCCAACGCGGTAGAGCCGCCAGAGGCCGTCGGCGAAGGAGTGGTGCGCGACCAGCAGGTGGGTGGCGTCCTCCCAGATGCGGTAGTTCACGAACCCGTCGCCGGCGTCGTACTGCACCTGACGCCCGCCGCTCCCCGTGTCGAGGATCGCGACCATCGACTGGCCGGCGCCGTCCTGGTAGGCGTCGCTCGCCATCACCCAGGCGCCGTCGGGCGAGAAGGCCTCGAGCGAGGTCTCGCACGTCTCCCACTTCCGGGCGCCCCCCTCGAACACCGCGCTGCAGAAGGTCAGCTCGATCGAGTCGGCAGCCGTCAGCCCTGCGACCAGCCGGTCACCGTGGGCGTCGCTGATGCTCAGTACGTCGGTGACCGGCCTGGTCACGTTGCCGTCGAGGTCCACCCGGCCCATGCCTCCTTCGGGGCCGGGCGCGCTGTAGTAGATCGCGCAGCCGTCGGGGCAGCCGTCGGCACCGTTGACCGCGGTGAGCATGCCGTAGGGGACGTCTGCCTCGATCGTGGTCGTGGCCTCAGCGGTGCGGACCTGGATCGGACCGTGCTCACCCCCCAGGGCGTAGGCGATCACCGAGCCGTCCTCGTTGGCGACGACCGGTCCCTCCATCGGGGTGGAGGCCAAGACCTCGCCGGACTCGTCGAGCTCGTCCATCCTCTTGAAGCCGGTCTCGTCGTCGTTCCAGACGGCCAGGACGTCGCCCGCCACCAGGTGCACCGAGACGTATGGCCGCTCGGTCGCGATGGTGGTGCCGTCGGGTAGGTGGATGGTCCGGCCCTCGATCCAGGCGACGCGCGGGGCCTCGCCGACAGGGGCGTCGGGCGACAGCACCACCTGCTCGGCGACCGGCGTCGGCACCGGCGTCACGGGCATGGGCTCTTCGGCCCGCCGTGCGTCGCCGCCGGAGAAGATCGCCACTGGCACGATCACCGCGGCAGCGGCCAGCAGGCCGGCCCCGGTCGCGAGGCGCCGGTTGCGGCGGATCGACCGGGCCTTGCCGGTCACGTCGTGCAGCGTCAGCGGAGCGTCGGCCAGGTGGTCCACGCGCCCCCGCAGGGTGGCCGCCAGCTCGCGCTCGAGCTCGTCGTGGGTGTTCATCGCTCCTCCTCCCGGGGATCGCTGGCTCGTGGGTCGAGTGACCGGGGTGCGCGCTGCCGCAGCGCGGCCAGCGCCCTGCTGGCCTGCGACTTCACGGTGCCGACGGAGACGCCCAGGGCGGCGGCGATCTCCGCCTCGCTGAGGTCCTCGTAGTAGCGGAGCACGATCACGCTGCGCTGCTTCGGCGGCAGCGTCTGGACGAAGTCCCACAGCTCGCCGCGCAGCCCCTCGTCGTACTCGTCGACGTGCGGCGCCTCCGGCAGCGTCTCGGTCGTGTGCTCCTTGCGCTTCCACGCGCGGCGCCACAGCGAGTTGTGCTCGTTGACCAGGATCCGCCGCGCATAGCCGTCCACCGCCCCGTGGTCGCGCAGCTTGTCCCACGAGAGGTAGAGCTTGGCCAGCGCCGTCTGGACGAGGTCCTCGGCGGAAGCGCGGTCACCCGTGAGCAGGTATGCCGTGCGGAGCAGGGCAGGCTGTCGCGCAGCCATGTACGACGAGAACTGCTCGTCCCTGCTACGCGACATCAGGTCTCCCGCGACCACGCTCGTTGTTCCGGACAACGCTCCACCTCCTATCCAATCGCTGTGAGGACGCGAGGTGGGGGAGTTGGGTTGCATCGGGGTGCCCGGTGGCGTGCTGCGAGGATGGTCGGGTGCCGAGAAGGGTCGCGACCGGGGTGCTGGCGCTCGCGCTGGCGCTGTCGGCATGCTCCGGTGACGGCGGCCCCGGGCCCGAGACGCCTACCTCGTCGCCCGGCGCCTCTTCCGGCGCCGAGGCGAAGCCCCCGCCGAGCCCGGCCGAACGACTCGGCCTGACGACGGGGTGGGGGCCGGGCCAGGCGGAGCTCGAGCAGGCCGTCCGGCTGGTGAGGAGGATGCCGCTCCCCGACCTCGCCGGCCAGGTGATCGTCGCCGAGTGGCAGGGCACCGCGGCGCCGGTGGCCCTGGTGCGTGACCTGCACCTCGGCGGAGTGATCGCCTTCGCCGAGAACGTCGCCTCCACCAGCCAGATCCGCGCGGTCAACGCGGCCCTGACCCGCCAGGTGCCGCGGCGCTGGCCGCTGTGGCTCTCGGTGGACCAGGAGGGCGGCATCGTCGAGCGGGTCAAGGGCGACGCGACCAGGTTCCCCACGTTCATGAGCGCCGGGGCCGCGAAGAGTCTCAATCTGACCCGCAGGGCCGCCCGCGCCAGTGGCGCCGAGCTCCGCGGGCTCGGCTTCACCGTGGTCTTCGCGCCCGACGCCGACGTGACGGCCGGGCCAGGTGACCCGACGATCGGGTCGCGCTCGGCCGGCTCCCGGGCCGAACAGGTGGCCACCGCGGTGGGGGCCGCCCTGGCCGGCTACCAGGCCGCCTCGATCGTGCCGGTCGTCAAGCACTTCCCCGGCCACGGGTCGGTGCCGCAGGACAGCCACCTCACCCTCCCGGTGCAGACCCGCACCCGCAAGCAGCTCCAGGCCGTCGACCTCGTGCCCTTCCGCGCCGCGATCGACGCGGGGGTGCCGGCGATCATGGTCGGCCACCTCGACGTCCGGGCCATCGACCCACGCGTCCCTTCGTCCCTGTCGCGCAAGGTGGTCACCGGGCTGCTGCGCGACGAGCTCGGCCACGACGGCCTGGTCGTGACCGACTCGCTCTCGATGGCCGGCGTCGCCCGCGGTCGTACCCCGGCGCAGTCGGCCGTGCAGGCCCTGCGCGCCGGCAACGACGTCCTCCTGATGCCGCCCGCTCCGGCAGAGGCGCGCGCCGGGATCGTCCGCGCGGTGCGGACCGGGTCGCTGACCCGGCGGCGGCTCGAGCAGGCGGCCGCCCGCCAGGTCGCCCTGCTGCTGCATTTCCGCGGCACCCCGGCCCAGCGTCGGGGCGCGCCGCCCGGCTCCGGCGGTGCCGCCTCGCGGGCGCTGTCGGCCGGCGCGCTCACCGTGGTGGCCGGCCCCTGCCGTGGCCGGCTGGTCGCGGGCAGCGTGACGCCCACCGGCGACCCGGTGGCGGTGGCCAACTTCATCGCCGCCGCGCGGGCCGCCGGGCTCGGCGTACTCCTCCGCCGGGCGGTGCCCGCCCACCTCACACAGGCCACGCCACCGCCGGCGCGGGAGAAGAAGGAGAAGAAGGCGGCGTTCGAGCGTCGCCGGCGTGCCTGGGCGGCGGCGGAGCGGCGCCGGAAGCAGGAGCTCGCCGCCTGGCACCGCGCCGAGGAGGCGCGCCTCGCAGCCGGCACGAGCATCGGCTTCAGCGGCTACGACTCCGGCACCTACGACGGCGAGATCGCCGTCGCCGTCGACACACCGTACGCCCTCGGCGAGGTCTCCGCGCCGGTGCGGATCGCGACGTACGGCGACACGATCGGCGCGATGTCCGCGCTCGTCGACGTGCTGCTCGGCAAGGCGCGCGCCACGGGCACGGTGCCCGTCGACGTGGCCGGCGTCGAGCGGCGGGGCTGCTAGCCGCTCAGAGCGGCTCGACCAGCAGCGCGGTGCCCTGGCCCGCCGCCCGGGTGAGCACGAGCGTGCCCTCCTCTTCGCCGGAGAGCGCGAGCCGCTTGCGCAGCTGCTCCGGCACGACCGCCACGCCCCGCTTCTTGATCGCCAGCCGGCCAATGCGGCGCTCACGGAGCGCCGCCTTGAGCTGCTTCTCGCGGTAGGGCAGCTCCTCGACGACCCGATAGGACCGCGCGAAGGGGGTGCGGAACGGCGCGTCGGACGTCACGTAGGCGATGTGCTCGTCGAGGAGTCCGCCGCCGACACCGGCCGCGACGGCGGTGACGAGGCCGGCCCGGATCACGGCGCCGTCCGGCTCGTAGAGGAAGCCGCCCAGCGGTCGCAGGGGCCGCGGCTGGCCGTCGAACGGGTCGTCCTCGGCGGTGAGGGTGGCCAGGCCGCCGGTGCCGATCACGGTGGCCCGGCGCGGGGTGGTGGCCAGCGCGGGCGACCAGATCGCCGCCTCCTTCACGTCGCCGGCCTCGCTCACCCACTCGGCCTCCACGCCCTCGGGCAGCATCTCGTGCGGAATGCCGGGCGCGACCTTGACGACCGCGCGGCCATGGAGGAGGTCGAGCACCCACGACCACGGCGGCGTCCAGCCCTCCGCGTCGAAGACCCGGCCACGCCCGCCGCGCCTGGCGGGATCGGCGTACGCCGCGCCGAAGCCGCCCACGTCGACAGCCGTCGCGTCGGCGACCTGGACGGCGCCAGCCAGGCCCAGTGCGTCGAGGTTGGCCTGCGCGAAGGCCACCCGCACCGGGTCGGTGTCGACTCCGGCAGCGATCAGCCCCGCTCGGGAGAAGGCGATCAGGTCGCCGCCGATGCCGCAGCCGAGGTCGATCACGGTCCCCGCAGGGACCGCTGCCGCGACCCGGGCCGCCCGGTGCTCGGCGACGCGCATCCGGGTCGCCTGCTCGAGGGCGTCGGGGGTGAGGAAGAGATGGGGGGCCAGCTCGCCGAACTTGGCGACCGCCCGCTCCCGCAGCTGGACCTGGGTCATCGCGGCGGCGGCGTGCGCGGCCTCGGCCTCCGGCGCTGCCTTCCGCAGCGCGGTGCCGGCACGCACCGGATCGCCCGCGTGGTCGACGTACGCCGTCATGGCCAGGTCGACCAGGCGCCGCCCGTCGTCGGTCAGCAGCCACGTCGCCGTCTCGAGGTCCACCCCCGCATCCTGTCAGCGCGATGCCTGTCTGGCACTCGTTCCGGGGGAGTGCTAACGTCGTCATTGGCACTCTCACCCCGAGGGTGCCAGCTTGCGATGGCATGCGATCCCCGCGACGGCGCACGCAGGAGCAGGCACCACACGTCCGGGGAGCAGACCCGCTCCCTGTGTAACCGAGTTCGAGAAAGTGGAGGTCGACAATCGTGTCGGTCAACATCAAGCCCCTCGAGGACCGCATCGTCGTCAAGCCGCTGGACGCCGAGCAGACCACCGCCTCCGGCCTGGTCATCCCGGACACCGCCAAGGAGAAGCCCCAGGAGGGCGAGGTCCTGGCCATCGGCCCGGGTCGCATCGACGACAACGGCAACCGCGTCCCGCTCGACGTCGCGGTCGGTGACAAGGTCATCTACAGCAAGTACGGCGGCACCGAGGTCAAGTACGCCGGCGACGAGTACCTCATCCTCTCCGCCCGCGACGTGCTGGCTGTCGTTTCCTGATCCCCTCCGCCCGGAGACGTCATACGAGCGGCGGCCAGTCGGTCGCCCGCCGTATGACGTCCCGGGCGGTTCCCCTTCTCCTGAGGAGCATCTGAATGCCCAAGATCCTGGAGTTCGACGAGAACGCCCGCCGCGCGCTCGAGCGCGGCGTCGACGCGCTCGCCAACGCCGTCAAGGTCACCCTCGGCCCGAAGGGCCGCTACGTGGTCCTCGACAAGAAGTGGGGCGCCCCCACGATCACCAACGACGGCGTGACCGTCGCGCGGGAGATCGAGCTGGACGACCCGTTCGAGAACCTCGGTGCCCAGCTCTGCAAGGAGGTGGCCACCAAGACCAACGACATCGCGGGTGACGGCACCACCACCGCCACGGTGCTGGCCCAGGCCATGGTCCACGAGGGCCTGCGCGCGGTCGCCGCGGGCGCCAACCCGATGGGTCTCAAGCGCGGCATGGACGCCGCGGCCGAGGCCGTCGGCGACGCGCTGCGCGAGGCTGCCCGCGAGGTCGAGTCCAAGGAGGACATGGCCTCCGTCGCGACCATCTCGTCGCGCGACAGCCACATCGGCGAGCTGCTCGCCGAGGCCTTCGACAAGGTCGGCAAGGACGGTGTCATCACCGTCGAGGAGTCCAACACGATGGGCACCGAGCTCGACTTCACCGAGGGCATGCAGTTCGACAAGGGCTACATCTCGGCCTACTTCGTGACCGACCCCGAGCGCATGGAGGCCGTCCTCGAGGACCCCTACATCCTCCTGCACCAGGGCAAGATCTCCTCGATCGCCGAGCTGCTGCCGCTGCTCGAGAAGGTCATCCAGGCCGGCAAGCCGCTCTTCATCCTCGCCGAGGACGTCGAGGGCGAGGCCCTGTCCACGCTGGTCGTGAACAAGATCCGTGGCACGTTCAACGCCGTCGCGGTGAAGAGCCCGGCATTCGGTGACCGCCGCAAGGCGATCATGCAGGACATCGCGGTCCTCACCGGCGGCACCGTCGTCGCCCCCGAGGTCGGCCTCAAACTCGACCAGGTCGGGCTCGAGGTGCTCGGCCAGGCCCGCCGGGTCGTGATCACCAAGGACAACACCACGATCATCGAGGGTGCGGGCGACTCCGGCGCCGTCGAGGGCCGGGTCAACCAGATCAAGGCCGAGATCGAGTCCAGCGACTCCGACTGGGACCGCGAGAAGCTGCAGGAGCGCCTGGCCAAGCTGGCCGGCGGTGTCTGCGTGATCAAGGTCGGCGCCGCCACCGAGGTGGAGCTGAAGGAGAAGAAGCACCGCATCGAGGACGCCGTCTCCGCGACCCGCGCCGCGATCGAGGAGGGCATCGTCGCCGGCGGTGGCTCCGCGCTCGTGCACGCCGTCTCGGTGCTCGAGGACGACCTCGGCCTCGTCGGTGACGAGGCGGTCGGCGTGCGCGTGGTGCGCAAGGCAGCCGACGAGCCGCTGCGCTGGATCGCCGAGAACGGTGGTGACAACGGCTACGTCGTCACCACCAAGGTCCGCGAGCTCGGCGCCGGCAAGGGCTTCAACGCCGCGACCGGCGAGTACGGCGACCTGGTCGCCCAGGGCGTGCTCGACCCGGTCAAGGTGACCCGCTCGGCGCTCGTCAACGCCACGTCCATCGCGGGCATGCTGCTCACGACCGAGACGCTGATCGTGGACAAGCCCGAGGAGGAGGAGCCGGCCGCGGCCGGTCACGGCCACGGGCACGGCCACGGCCACTGAGTCGGCGCGTCCGCACGCGCACTGACCCTCGAGTCGGCGCATCTGCACACGTTCGTGTGTGCAGATGCGCCGACTCGGTGCATTTCGGGCGTGCAGATGCGCCGACTCGACGCTCCTTGAGCTGCTGCGTCAGCGGGGACTCACCAGGGGTGGCCGAGGAAGGCCCGCCACGGGTCGTCGCAGTCGACGGCGAGCAGGGTCGGCTCCGGCTCGTTGAGGTGGTAGATCCGGTACTGCCCGCAGGCGGTGCCGACCGCCTGGTAGCCCTGGATCAGCTCCTTCTCGATCGGCTTGGTCCCCGTCTCGCTCCACGTGTCCAGCTCGGTGATCTCCACGAACCAGGTGGGTGCGTCGGGGCCCTTGAGGAGCGCGCGCAGCTCCTTGAGGCCGGGGTCGAGGGTGCGCATCGGCAGTGACCAGAGATGGCGGTACGGCGAGGGCAGGCCGCTCGCGAACTGGAGGTCCGCGCGGCCGCCGTACACGACGAGGGTGTCGCCCGGCTCGGCGGCGGCGCCGATGGCCGCGCCGGTCCAGTACTCCGTCGGAGCCTGGCCCCGCGCCCAGTTGACGGTCCACTCGACGAGCGACGTGAGGCTGCTCAGCACCGTCAGCACGACGACGGAGCGGGTCATCAGCGCCAGGGTGCGGTGGAGCGTGCGCCGCGGGGGGAACTCGTCGGCGACCAGCACCGTCGCGAGCGCGAGGGAGAGCGGCGGCACCAGGATGACGAGGTAGGTACGCCAGTAGCTGCCGCTCAGGACCACGCCCGCGGCGTCGACCGCGAGCATCGCGATCACCGCGCACGCCGTGACGGGCAGCAGCCCCAGCACGCGGGGGAGGTTGAGCAGCAGCCAGAGCACGACCAGGGCCATGCCTGTCACGCAGAAGATCATCAGCAGGTTGCCGGCGCGCTCGTCGGGTGCGGCGGTGGGCTGGGTCGAGATGGTCTCGTAGGCGTCGGCCCGGAAGCCGTAGACCATGTACCAGAGGGTGCTCAGCCGCACCCCCTCCGCCAGCGCCCAGGCCAGGGTCGCCACCACCGGCACGGCGGCGCCGGCCAGCGCGGCGCCGGCCAGCCGGGCGGCCTGCGGCCAGGTGACTCGCCGGGCGAGGGCGCCCACGACCAGGAGGACGCCGCCGAAGACCAGCCCGCCGACCATGTTCTGCTTGAAGCCGACGGCCGACATCGCCAGCAGGCCGGCGAGGGCGGCGCAGCGCCACGACGGCCGGATGAGCGCCTCGAGGGCCAGCCAGCACGACGCCGCCACGAGCGGAATGCCGAGCACCTCGCCCTTCGCCGAAACCGCGTCCACCATCGCGGTGGAGACCAGCCCGAGGGCGAGCCACGCGGTCCACGCCGCCACCCGCTCCGGCCGCGACACCCCGGCGTACGACGCGAGGCGGCGCCCCGCGGCCGCGCAGCTGAGCACCACCACCGCACAGCCCAGGGCCGCGATGACGCGCAGGAAGTAGGGGCCGCCGATCCAGTCGGACAGCCGCGTCAGGGCGATGATCAGCGGCGGCCGGTCGACCCAGAAGTGGCCGAACATGCTGTCCGGCTGGGGGTCCCAGGCGCGGGCGACGAGGAGGAAGCCCGCCTCGTCGGGCCGAAGCGGCCACAGCGCAGAGGGGAACCTGCCCAGGGCGGCGAGCACTGCCGCCGTCCAGATCATCACCCGGGCGCTGACCATGGGGAGAAGCCTCTCATCGGGGTTTTCGCGCCCGAAACAACCCCGCCCCTGACCCGCAACATCGCCCGCGCACAGTGGCGTCAGCAGAGTCCGCGAAGTGCGAGGGGGAACAGCCGATGCTGTGGAGAGTGCGGGCCACGTTGCCCGACCGTCCGGGAGCGCTGGCCACGCTGGCGGCCGAGTGTGGCGCCGCGGGCGTCAACATCCTCGGGTTGCAGGTCTTCCCCGGAGTCGACGCCGTCACCGACGAGCTGATCGTGCGGGTCCCCGCCGGCTGGGAGGCCGGTGCCATCGAGGCGCTGGTCGAGCGCGCCGGAGCGCACGCCGTCGTGGCCCACCCCTGCACCGAGGCGGCCCTGGTCGACCAGTCGACCCGATATGTCCAGGCAGCCCGCGCGATCCTGTCGCAGCCGGCCCGCTTCCCCGAGGTCGTCGCCCAGCTCTTCGACGCCGAGCCCGAGCCGATCGGCGCCGTCGACCACGACTCGATGGAGATGACCGTCGGCGACGTCTCGGTGCAGGTGCACCGCCAGGCGCCGTTCACCGCCACCGAACAGGCCCGGGGGGACGCGATGGCCGAGCTGGTCTCCGATGTCCTCGCCCGGGGCCGGGACTCGGTGGCGAGCAGCGAGCCGGGCCGCCGCCTCGGTTCCGGGGTCACGCCCGACTACGTCGCCGACGACTACGCGGTCAGCGCCGTCGTGGCGGGTACGCCGGTCGGCAAGGCCGTGCTGGCCGAGGAGGCCTCCCCGGGGATCCGGCGGCTGGTCCTCGAGGTCGACCCGGCCTGGCGCCGGCGCGGCATCGGGTCCCGGCTGCTCCTCGAGGTGGCCCGGGTCGCGGGCCGGCTCGGCGACGAGGAGATGCTGCTCCTGACGCACGCCGACAACCAGGCGGTGCTGCCGATGGTGCTCGGATCCGGTCTGCGCGGGCGGATCCGGATGTCGGGTGACGTGCTGACCGTGCGCGTGCCGCTGCGTGACCTCGCGGCCAGCGGGCACCGAGCCGCCCCGTAGAATGTGCGAGTGGAGATCCCGGAGAAGTTCGCGACCCTCGGCCTGACGTACGACGACGTACTCCTCCTGCCGGGAGAGTCCGACCTGGCCCCGAGCGAGATCGACACGACCTCGCGGCTGACGCGCGAGATCAGTCTCAAGGTGCCGCTGGTCAGCGCCGCGATGGACACCGTGACCGAGTCGCGGATGGCCATCGCGATGGCGCGCGAGGGCGGCCTCGGCGTGCTCCACCGCAACCTCTCGATCGACGACCAGGCCTACCAGGTCGACCTCGTCAAGCGGACGCAGACCGGGATCATCTCCAACCCCGTCACCATCGGCCCCGACGCGACGCTCGAGGACCTCGATCGGATCTGTGGCGAATACCGCGTGTCCGGGCTGCCCGTCGTGGACGTCGACAACCGCCTCCTCGGCATCATCACCAACCGCGACCTGCGGTTCACCCCCGTCGCGGAGTGGGCCACCACCAAGGTCGACGAGGTGATGACCCGGATGCCGCTGATCACGGGCCCGGTCGGCATCAGCCGCGACGAGGCCACCGCCCTGCTGCGCAGGCACAAGCGCGAGCGCCTCCCGCTGATCGACGCCGACGGCCGCCTCGGTGGCCTCATCACGGTCAAGGACTTCGTGAAGTCCGAGCAGTTCCCCCACGCGTCCAAGGACGCCGACGGCCGCCTGCTGGTGGGCGCCGCGATCGGCTACTTCGGAGACGCCTGGGACCGCGCGACCCGCCTCACCGAGGCCGGCGTCGACGTGCTCGTCGCGGACACCGCGCACGGCCACGTGCACCTGCTGCTCGACATGGTCAAGCGGCTCAAGACCGACCCGGCCACCCGCCACGTGCAAGTGATCGGCGGCAACGTCGCGACCCGAGAGGGCGCGCAGGCCTTCGTCGACGCCGGCGCCGACGCGGTCAAGGTCGGCGTGGGCCCGGGCTCGATCTGCACGACCCGCGTCGTCACCGGGGTCGGGGTGCCGCAGGTGACGGCCGTCTACGAGGCGTCGCTGGCCTGCAGGCCAGCGGGGGTCCCGGTGATCGCCGACGGCGGCATGAAGCACTCGGGCGAGATCGCCAAGGCGCTCGTCGCCGGCGCCGACGCGGTGATGCTCGGCTCGCTGCTCGCCGGCTGCGAGGAGTCGCCGGGCGACCTGGTCTTCGTCAACGGCAAGCAGTACAAGTCCTACCGCGGCATGGGCTCGCTCGGCGCAATGAGCAGCCGCGGCAAGAAGTCCTACTCCAAGGACCGCTACTTCCAGGCCGAGGTCGCCAGCGACGACAAGATCGTGCCCGAGGGCATCGAGGGCCAGGTCGCCTACCGCGGCCCGCTGGCCGCCGTCGCCCACCAGCTCATCGGCGGCCTCAACCAGTCGATGTTCTACGTCGGCGCGCGCACCGTCCCCGAGCTGCAGGAGAAGGGCCGGTTCGTCCGGATCACCTCCGCCTCGCTCACGGAGAGCCACCCGCACGGCGTCCAGATGACCGTCGAGGCGCCCAACTACTCCGGTCGCTGAGCCCATCAGGCGGGCCGGGCCCGCGGCGCCGATAGGCTGCCTGCGTGACTGAGATCGAGATCGGCCGGGCCAAGCGCGGCCGGCGTGCCTACGCCTTCGACGACATCGCCATCGTGCCGTCGCGACGCACCCGCGACCCCGAGGAGGTGAGCGTCGCCTGGCAGATCGACGCCTACCGCTTCGAGCTGCCGATCGTCGCCGCGCCCATGGACTCGGTCATGTCGCCCGCGACCGCCATCGAGCTCGGCCGCCACGGCGGCCTGGGCGTGCTCAACCTCGAGGGCCTCTGGACGAGGTACGACGATCCGTCGGGCCTGCTGGACGAGGTGGCCGGGCTGCGCGGCGGCGACGCGACGCGACGCCTGCAGGAGATCTACTCCGAGCCCGTCAAGCCCGAGCTGATCACCGCGCGGCTCAAGGAGGTGCGCGAGTCCGGGGTGACCGTGGCCGGGTCGCTGTCGCCGCAGCGGACCAAGGAGTTCGCCGACGCCGTCGTGGACGCCGGCGTCGACATGTTCGTCATCCGCGGCACCACGGTGAGCGCGGAGCACGTGAGCAGCCAGGCCGAGCCGCTCAACCTCAAGGAGTTCATCTACGAGCTCGACGTGCCGGTGATCGTCGGCGGCTGCGCGACCTATCAGGCGGCGCTCCACCTGATGCGCACCGGCGCGGCGGGCGTGCTGGTCGGCTTCGGCGGGGGAGCAGCCCACACCACGCGCACGGTCCTCGGCGTCGCCGTACCCATGGCCAGTGCGGTGGCCGACGTGGCCGCGGCCCGCCGCGACTACCTCGACGAGTCGGGCGGCCGCTACGTCCACGTGATCGCCGACGGCTCCATCGGCCGGTCGGGCGACATCGCCAAGGCGATCGCCTGCGGCGCCGACGCCGTGATGGTCGGCTCCCCGCTCGCGCGGGCCACCGACGCGCCCGGCCGCGGCTTCCACTGGGGCGGCGAGGCCCACCACCCGGACCTGCCGCGCGGACAGCGGGTCGAGTTCGGCTCGGTCGGCACGCTGGAGGAGATCCTCTTCGGTCCCAGCCGGGTCGCCGACGGCACCATGAACCTGGTCGGCGCCCTCCGCAGGTCGATGGCGACGACCGGCTACACCGACCTCAAGGAGTTCCAGCGGGTCGAGGTCATCGTCAGCTGACGATGATCCGGCCGTGCCTCGTCAGTAGGGTCGGGGCATGCCCGAGACCCCGGACGCCAAGCTCGCCGTCCTCATCGATGCCGACAACGCCCAGCCGGGCGGCAGTGACGCCCTGATCGCCGAGATCGCCCGGTTCGGTGTCGCGTCGGTCAAGCGCATCTACGGCGACTGGACCACGCCCCAGCTGCGGGGATGGAAGGACGCCGCCAACAAGCACGCGATCCAGCCCATCCAGCAGTTCGGCTACACGACCGGCAAGAACGCCACGGACAGCGCGATGATCATCGACGCGATGGACCTGCTCTACACGGGGCGCTTCGACGGGTTCGTCCTCGTCTCCTCCGACAGTGACTTCACCCGGCTCGCCGCCCGCATCCGGGAGTCGGGCGTGAGGGTCTTCGGCTTCGGGGAGCGGAAGACCCCCGAGCCCTTCGTCTCCGCGTGCGACCGGTTCGTCTACATGGACGTGCTGCGGGCCACCGACACCGACACCCCCGAGGCCTCGGGTCGCGCCACGAAGCTCTCCGCCAAGGCGCTGCGCCAGGACGCCAAGCTGCTGAGCCTGTGCCGCCGCGGGGTCGAGGCGGCCTCCGACGACGAGGGCTGGGCCCACCTGGGCGCCGTCGGCTCCCACATCGCCAAGCAGTCGCCCGACTTCGACCCGCGCTCGTGGGGCTATGCCAAGCTCGTCGACCTGATCACGGCGATCGGGCTCTTCGAGGTGGAGCGCACGTCGTCGGGCGAGGGCCGCGGCAGCCAGATCCGCATCCGGGAGAAATCTCGCCGCTGAGGCTGGCCGGCGCACGATCGATGCCGCTCCTGACAGACTGGCTCGCATGACGACTCCGCTCGCGCTGAACCCCGCGTCGCGGGCCGCCGCCCTCGGCTCCATGGCCTCCGGTGAGCTCGACGTGCTGGTGGTCGGCGGCGGCGTGGTGGGCGCCGGTGCGGCGCTCGACGCGGTCACCCGTGGCCTGCGCGTCGGCCTGCTCGAGCAGCGCGATCTCGCTTCCGGCACCAGCAGCCGCAGCAGCAAGCTGGTCCACGGCGGCCTGCGCTACCTGGAGATGTTCGACTTCGCGCTCGTCAAGGAGGCGCTGGAGGAGCGCGGCCTGCTGCTCACCCGCCTCGCCCCGCACCTGGTGCGGCCGGTGCCGTTCCTCTACCCGCTGCACAAGGCCTGGGAGCGCCCGTACGTCGGGTCGGGGATCGCGCTCTACGACGTGATGGCGATGACGGGCCGCCAGGACATGGGCGTGCCGAAGCACAAGCATGTCTTCCGCAAGCAGCTCGCCCGGATCGCCCCGGACCTGCGCACCGAGGACCTCCACGGCGCCGTGCGCTACTACGACTGCCAGGTCGACGACGCCCGCCTGGTGATGACGATCGCCCGCACGGCCGCCGACCATGGCGCGCAGATCGCGACCAGGACCAAGGTGACCGGGTTCCTGCGGGACGGCGATCGGGTCGTCGGCGTGGTCGCGCGTGACCTGGAGAACGGCGTCGACCTGGAGATCCGCGCCAGGTCGGTGATCAACGCCGCCGGCGTGTGGACCGATGCGGTGCAGGAGCTGATCGGGGGAGAGGCGACCCTCGACGTCGCCGCCAGCAAGGGCATCCACCTCGTGGTCCAGCGCCAGCGGATCCGCTCGGAGTGCGGCTTCATCACCAAGACGGAGAAGTCGGTCCTCTTCGTGATCCCGTGGGGCGCGTTCTGGATCATCGGCACCACCGACACCCCGTGGACGCACGACCTGGCCCACCCCGCGGCCAGCCGCGCGGACATCGACTACCTCCTCGGCCACGTCAACACCCTGCTCAAGGACCCGCTCGACCACGACGACGTGGTCGGCGTCTACGCCGGCCTTCGCCCGCTGCTCAAGCCGGTGCGCCGCAAGCAGGGGCAGGAGGGCGGCGACACCTCCAAGCTCTCGCGCGAGCACACCGTGACCAGCCCCGTGCCCGGCCTGGTGCTGATCGCCGGCGGCAAGCTGACGACCTACCGCGTGATGGCGCGCGACGCGGTCGACCATGCCCTCCGCGACGCCGACCGGGTGCCGCCCAGCATCACCGAGCGGGTGCCGCTGGTGGGGGCGTGGGCCTACGAGGCGCGCACCAACCAGCGGGTCGCGCTCAGCCGCGCCTCCGGGCTCGACGTCGGCCGGATCGACCACCTGCTGGGCAGGTACGGCGGTCTCATCGACGAGGTCCTCGACCTGGTCCGGGAGCATCCGGAGCTCGGCCGGCCGCTGGAGGGCGCGGAGCACTACCTCGCCGCGGAGGTCGCCTACGCGGTCACCCACGAGGGCGCGCGCCACCTCGACGACGTCCTGACGCGGCGTACGCGGATCTCCATCGAGACCTTCGACCGCGGCCTCCACGCCGCGCGGCCCGCGGCGGAGCTGATGGCGTCCGCGCTGGGCTGGGACCAGGCCCGCCTGGACGACGAGGTGGACCACTACCTCCGCCGCGTGGAGGCCGAGCGGCAGAGCCAGCTGATGCCCACCGACCACGAGGCCGACGAGGCCCGCGTCCGCGCGCCCGACATCGTCTGAACCGCGAGGTGCCGGGGGGTGTGGCGACCGTCTCACATCCTTACTGAACGGTAGTCAACAAGCCCGTCCCGCACCTAGGCTCGGCAATATGAGTGCGCAGAACCCCCAGACGGGCCCGCTCGTCGACGGCCCGCACGACCCCGAGCACGACCCGAGGGCCTCCTACGCCCTCGAGCCCGGCTACGTCGCCGGGCTCACCCGCCGCGTCGTCAGCACCACCGGCCGGACCGCGGAGGTGGCGTCGCCGCTCGGCGGCCAGCCGCTCGCGCACATCCCGCAGTCGGGCGCCGAGGACGTCGACGCCGCCTTCGCGCGGGCCCGGCGGGCGCAGGTCGCGTGGGCGCGCACGCCGCTGGAGGAGCGCTCGGCGATCTTCCTGCGCTACCACGACCTCCTGTTCGACCGTAGGGACGAGCTGCTGGACCTCGTGGGCCTGGAGTCCGGGAAGGCCCGCAAGGACGCCTACCTCGAGCTGGCCCACCTCGCCCTCACGGCGCGCTACTACGCGCGCACCGCGCACCAGCACCTCGACACCCGCCGCGTCGCGGGCATGATCCCCGGGGCCACCCGCACCGAGATCAACCGCATCCCCAAGGGCGTCGTCGGCATCATCTCGCCGTGGAACTACCCGCTCACCATGGCGATCTGCGACGGCCTGCCCGCCCTGATGGCCGGCAACGCCGTGGTCGCCAAGCCGGACGCCCAGACCATGCTGACGGCTCTGCTCGCCACCCAGCTGCTCGAGGAGGCCGGCATGCCGGCCGACCTGTGGCAGGTCGTGGCGGGCCCCGGGCGCGAGCTCGGCGCGCCGATGATCCAGCGCTCCGACTACATCTGCTTCACCGGCTCCACCGCCACCGGCCGGATCGTCGCCCAGCAGTGCGCCGACCGGCTGATCGGCTGCTCCCTCGAGCTCGGCGGCAAGAACCCGATGCTGGTGCTGCGGGACGCGCCGCTGGAGCGGGCCGCCGACGGCGCCGTACGCGGGGTCTTCTCCAACGCCGGCCAGCTGTGCGTCTCGATGGAGCGCCTCTTCGTGGCCGACCAGGTCTACGACCGCTTCGTGGAGCGCTTCGTGGCCCGCACCGAGGCGATGACGCTGGGTGCCAGCCTGGACTGGAGCGTCGATATGGGCTCGCTGATCTCGCAGGACCAGCTCGACACCGTGCAGGCGCACGTCGACGACGCCGTCGCCAAGGGGGCCCGGGTGCTCGCCGGCGGCAGGGCCCGGCCCGACCTCGGCCCGTACTTCTTCGAGCCGACCATCCTCGAGGGCGTCACGCCGGACATGACCTGCTTCGGCCACGAGACCTTCGGGCCGGTCGTCTCGCTCTACCGGTTCCACGACGAGTCCGACGCCGTGGCCCGGGCGAACGAGGGTGACTACGGCCTCAACGCCTCGATCTACACCCGCGACGGCGCCCGCGGCCGGGCGCTCGCCCGCCAGCTCAGGTGCGGCACGGTCAACATCAACGAGGCGTACGGCGCGACGTTCGGCTCGCTGGCCGCGCCCATGGGCGGCATGCGCGATTCGGGCATGGGCCGCCGCCAGGGTGCCGAGGGCATCCACCGCTACACGGAGGCCCAGTCGGTCGCCACCCAGCGCCTGGTGCCGATCGCGCCGATGCTCGGGATGTCCGAGGAGACCAACGCCAAGCTGTTCACGCTCGGGCTGCGCGCGATGAAGAAGCTCGGGAAGGCCTGATGGCGCAGCACCGAGCCGGCCGGAGCGGGCCGATCCACTACGACGTCCTCGTGATCGGCTCCGGCTTCGGCGGCTCCGTGTCGGCGCTCCGGCTGACCGAGAAGGGCTACCGCGTCGGGGTGCTCGAGGCGGGCGCGCGATTCCATGACGAGGACTTCGCGGCCACGTCGATCGACGCGAAGAAGTTCCTCTTCCGCCCCGAGATCGGCTGCTACGGCATCCAGCGCATCGACATGGTCAACGACTGCTTCATCATGGCCGGGGCAGGCGTCGGCGGTGGGTCGCTGGTCTTCGCCAACACGCTCTACGAGCCGCTCGACCCCTTCTACCGCGACCCGTCGTGGTCGCACATCACCGACTGGAAGGCCGAGCTGGCCCCCTACTACGACCAGGCGAAGCGGATGCTCGGCGTCGTCGAGAACCCCCTCCGCACCCCGTCCGACGACGTGATGCAGAAGGTCGCCGAGGAGATGGGCGTCGGCCACACCTTCCACCCCACGCCCGTCGGGGTGTTCTTCGGCGGTCCCGGGGAGCAGCCGGGCGAGCGCGCCGACGACCCGTTCTTCGGTGGGGTCGGCCCCGAGCGCAGGACCTGCACCGGCTGCGGCGAGTGCATGACCGGCTGCCGCCACGGCGCCAAGAACACCCTGGTGAAGAACTACCTCTACCTCGCCGAGCAGGGCGGGGCGAAGGTGCACCCCCTCACCACGGTCACGCGCGTGCGGCCCCGCGAGGGCGGCGGCTACGTCGTGGAGGCGCGGTGGACCAAGGCCAAGCTGTCGCGGCGTACGGCTGTGAAGACCTTCACCGCCGACCACGTCGTCTTCGCCGCGGCCGCGCTCGGCACCCAGCGCCTGCTGCACAGGCTCAAGGCCGAGGGCGACCTGCCGGAGATCTCCGACCGGCTCGGCATGCTGACCCGGACCAACTCCGAGGCGATCCTCGGCGCCATCGCACCCGACACGTCCGTGGACTACAGCCAGGGCGTCGCCATCACGTCGTCCTTCCACCCCGACGAGCACACCCACGTGGAGCCGGTGCGCTACGGCAAGGGCCCCAACGTGATGCCCCTGATGTCCACGGTGCTGGTCGACGACGTCCAGGGCGTGTCCCGCCTCAGGAGCTGGCTGCAGCAGCTGTGGGGGGCGCGGAGCACGCTCAGGGACATCTACGGCGTCCGCAGCTGGTCCCAGCGCACGGTGGTGGCCCTGGTCATGCAGACGCTGGACAACTCCATCACCACCGTCTGGAAGAAGCGCCTCGGCGTCAGCTACATGTCGTCGCAGCAGGGCCACGGTGCCCCCAACCCGACCTACATCCCCGTCGCCTACGACGTGGTGCGCCGGTTGGGAAAGGTGATGGGAGGTCGGTCGTTCTTCGGCAGCATCGGCGAGCCGCTCGATCGTCCCCTGACGGCCCACTTCATCGGCGGCTGCACCATCGGCGACTCCCCGGACACCGGCGTGGTGGACCCGTTCCACCGGGTCTACCACTATCCGGGCCTCCACATCGCCGACGGCTCGACCATCTCGGCCAACCTCGGGGTCAATCCCTCGCTCACGATCACGGCCCAGGCCGAGCGGGCGATGTCCTACTGGCCGAACAAGGGCGAGGCCGACCCACGCCCCGAGCTCGGCGAGGCATATGCGCAGGTCAGCCCGGTGGCGCCGAAGAGCCCGCTGGTGCCCGAGTCGGCGCCCGGCGCCCTGCGGCTGCCGCTCGTCCAGGTCACCTGAAAATTCCTCGACACCCGGCGTAACCCGCTGTGGCGGGGTTCGTTTTTCCCTGTGACGGCTCGGCAGCCATGCTCCCTCCCAGTGGCCGAGACGTCAGTCCAGGCAGCTGCGTGGACGATCAGGGCCCGACCACCCTCCCTCCCCGGTCGGGCCCTGGTGCTTTCCGAGCCTTCCGCGCTGAGCGGAGCGAAGCGCGGAAACGCGAGGAGGTCGAGCGAGCGCACGGCCGAGTCTGCGAGGCCGTGACCGCGGGTCGAGACCTCAGTCAGCCGCCCACGGCCTCAGCCGGCCCCGCCGATAGACTCCGACAGTGACTTCACCTGCCGACCACGACCTCGTCCTCGTCGTGGACTTCGGGGCCCAGTACGCTCAGCTGATCGCCCGCCGCGTGCGCGAGGCCCGGGTCTACTCCGAGATCGTGCCCCACACGCTCCCGGTGGCCGAGCTCCTGGCCCGCAAGCCGAAGGCGATCATCCTCTCCGGCGGTCCGTCGTCGGTGTACGCCGAGGGCGCGCCGGGCATCGACGCCTCGCTCTTCGGGGCGGGGGTGCCGGTCTTCGGCATGTGCTACGGCTTCCAGCTGATGGCCCAGGGGCTCGGGGGCGAGGTCGCGCACAGCGGCGCCCGCGAGTACGGCCGCACGCCGGTGCGGGTCGTCGAGCCGGGCCGGCTGCTCGCCGACCTGCCGACCGAGCACAAGGTGTGGATGTCCCACGGCGACTCGGTCGCGGCCGCGCCCGAGGGCTTCACGGTGCTCGCCTCGACCGACGTGACGCCGGTAGCGGCCTTCGAGGACGTCGCTCGTGGTCTCGCCGGAGTGCAGTGGCACCCCGAGGTGCTCCACTCCGAGCACGGCCAGCAGGTGCTCGAGCACTTCCTCCACGAGATCGCCGGCTGCCGCCAGACCTGGACGATGCTCAACATCGTCGAGGAGCAGGTCGACCGCATCCGCGAGCAGGTCGGCGAGAAGGGCCGCGCCATCTGCGCACTCTCCGGAGGCGTCGACTCCGCCGTCGCTGCCGCGATCGTGCAGCGCGCCATCGGCGACCGGCTGACTTGCGTCTACGTCGACCACGGGATGATGCGCAAGGGCGAGACCGAGCAGGTGCGCCGCGACTTCGAGGAGGTCTTCGACGCGCTCGACGTCGTCGACGCCGAGGCCCAGTTCCTGGGGGCCCTCGAGGGCGTGCGCGACCCCGAGGAGAAGCGCAAGATCATCGGCCGGGAGTTCATCCGCACCTTCGAGGCTGCCGAGGTCCGGGTGTTCGGGTCGCTGGCGCCCGAGGAGCGCGGCGACACGGCGTACCTGGTCCAGGGCACGCTCTACCCCGACGTCGTCGAGTCCGGTGGGGGAGCCGGCACGTCCACGATCAAGTCGCACCACAACGTCGGCGGGCTGCCCGAGGACCTGCAGTTCGAGCTGGTCGAGCCGCTGCGCACGCTCTTCAAGGACGAGGTGCGCGCCGTCGGCGAGCAGCTCGGCCTGCCGTCGACGATGGTGTGGCGCCAGCCGTTCCCCGGTCCCGGGCTCGGCATCCGGATCATTGGCGAGGTGACCCGCCAGCGCCTCGACATCCTGCGCGAGGCCGACGCGATCGCGCGCGAGGAGCTCACCCGGGCCGGCCTGGACCGTGACATCTGGCAGTTCCCGGTCGTGCTGCTGGCCGACGTGCGGTCGGTTGGCGTCCAGGGCGACGGCCGCACCTACGGCCACCCCGTCGTGCTGCGCCCCGTCACCTCGGAGGACGCGATGACCGCCGACTGGGCCCGGCTGCCCTACGACCTCCTGGAGCGCATCTCCACGCGCATCACCAACGAGGTCGCCGAGGTCAACCGGGTGACCGTCGACATCACCTCCAAGCCCCCAGGCACCATCGAGTGGGAGTGAGCCGAGGCCTCAGCAACGGGGCCTGCCGGTCGTTCCCCAGCCCCCGGGAGTCGCTCTGTGCTGGCCGCGACCGCAGCGGACTCGCCTACAGTCAGGCCCATGAGTGACAGCATGCGCGCCGTCCACCACCTCGACCTCTGGGTCTCCGAGCTCGACGTGGCCCTGGACGAGTGGGGCTGGCTGCTCGGCGAGCTCGGCTGGGAGGTCGACCTCGAGGGTGCGTCCTGGGTCGGCCCCGACGGCACCTACCTGTTCCTGGAGCGATCCGCGGACCAGCGCGACGAGCCCCACGACCGGTTGCGGCCGGGGGTGAACCACCTCGCCCTCACGGTCAGCGACCGACCGCTGCTCGACCGGATCCGCGCCGAGTCGTCGGCCCACGGCTGGCACGAGCTGTTCGCCGACCGCTACCCGCATGCGGGAGGAGACGCGCACACGGCGCTCTACCTCGAGAGCTCCGAAGGTTTCGAGGTCGAACTGGTCGTCGGCTCCTGAGGCCTGCCAGGCCCGCCGTACGATGTCCCGCGACATGCGCCGCCGCCTCTCCGCCCTCGCCCTGATCGCCGCCGCCCTGCCCACGTCGCTGGCCGGCTGCCGCTACGACGACCCCGTGCTCGTGGCCTTCGTCGCGGCCGACGCCGAGGACACCCACGCCCAGCCCGCAGACATCGAGGCGTTCGAGCAGCGCGTGGGGCAGCGGTGCGACGGCTGCGCCGTCGAGGTGTACGACGCCTCCGGCGACGCCGACACGCAGGCGCGCCTGGTCGACCAGGCTCTCGCCGCCGGCGCCGCCGTGCTCGTGCTCGAGCCGGTCGACGTCGAGGCCGCCGAGGAGCTCACGACGCGTGCGGGGGAGGTGCCGGTGGTCGCCTTCGGCGAGCTGGTGCCGGGGGCCGACCGGTTCGTCGGCCTCGACTCCGCCCCGCCCGACGGGAGCTCCGACACGGACGCGGGCGACGACGTCGAGGCGGCCCGCGACGTGGTCTCCGGCAAGTCGAGGTCGATGGTCTTCGTGCCGGCCCGGGCGATGAGCGAGCAGGCGGCGGACGTCGCCGTCGGGCTCGCGTCGCAGACTCCAGTCGACGGTGCCACGGAGCACGAGGGCGTCCCTGCGTGGCTCTTCGAGTCCGAAGTGGTCACCCGCGACGAGCTCGCCGAGGTGCTGGTCAAGGAGGGCGTGGTCGACCTCGACGCGCTCTGCTCGGGCGAGACGGCGCGCCGGTGCGCCGACCTCGGGCTGCGCTGATCTCGACTGCGCTCGGCCTGCGGCCGGTCGTTCACCGGGCGTCCACCGGAGAGGTGGTGCGCGTTCGAGGTGTCCTCCCTAGGCTGGCTCGCACCCCACACCTGCTCGGAGGAATCGATGCGACGCGCACCCCTGCTCGCCGCTGCCCTGTGTGGCCCACCCCTGCTCGCCCTGCCCGTCACGGCGGACGCAGCACCCACAGAGGACAGCGACCCGGTCCGCTTCTCCACGTTCAACGCCTCGCTCAACCGCTTCAACGAGGGGGACCTCGTCCGCGACCTGTCCACGCCGGACAACCAGCAGGCGGCCAACGTCGCCGAGACGATCCAGCGGGTCCGCCCCGACGTCCTGCTGATCAACGAGTTCGACTACGACCCGCGCGCGGTCGACCTGTTCCGGGACAACTACCTCGAGGTGGCGCACCACGGCTCGGACCCGATCGACTACCCCTACGCCTACATCGCGCCCTCCAACACCGGTGTGCCGAGCGGCCACGACCTGGACAACAACGGCACCGTCGGCGGCGGCAACGACGCCTACGGCTTCGGCGCCTTCCCCGGCCAGTACGGCATGGTCGTCTACTCCCAGCACCCGATCGACACCGACGCCGTGCGCAGCTTCCAGACCTTCAGGTGGGCCGACATGCCCGGGGCGCTGCTGCCGGATGGCGCGGCCACCCCGGAGCCGGCCGACTGGTACTCCGCCGAGGAGCTCGAGGACTTCCGGCTCTCCTCCAAGTCGCACTGGGACGTCCCGATCGACGTCGAGGGCGAGACCATCCACTTCCTGGTGTCCCACCCGACGCCGCCGGTCTTCGACACCGCCGAGGACCGCAACGGCCGGCGCAACCACGACGAGATCCGCTTCTGGGCCGACTACGTCCACCCTGACGAGGAGGTCTCGTCCTACATCTACGACGACGAGGGGCAGTACGGCGGGCTCCCGGCGTCCGAGCGCTTCGTGATCGCGGGCGACCTCAACTCCGACCCTCTCGACGGCGACTCCGTGCCCGGCTCTGCGCAGCTGCTGCTCGACCACCCGCGCGTGAACGACAGCAACGCCCCCACCTCCGCGGGTGGACCGTGGGCCGCGCGCACCCAGGGAGGCGCCAACGCCTCGCACGAGTCCGACCCCGTGTTCGACACTGCCGACTTCGACGACCGCCTGTGCTGCGGAGGACCCGGCAACCTGCGCGCGGACTACGTGCTGCCCTCCTCCGACCTGGAGATCGTCGAGTCCGGCATCTTCTGGCCGAAGGAGAACCAGCGGTTCTACTACCTGACCGGCGACTTCCCGTTCGTCCCGACTTCCGACCACCGCCAGGTCTGGGTGGACCTTCGCTGATCCCGGTGACGCCGGGTGGTCGGGCGCTACCTTGTGGTCCATGAACGACTCGGCGTCACCTTCGCTCGGCACCACCCGCAGGGACATCCTCATCGGCGGCGCGGGTGCACTCCTGGGTGCCGCGGCAGTCGGTGGGGGCTGGGCGGTCGTCAGCTCACGCACAGGCGACGCGCAGGAGCCGGCCGAGGGCGAGGCGGAGCCACCCGCATCGCCCGCGCCCCCCGCCGTACGCCGCTTCGTCTCCACGCAGCTGACCGCAGTCGAGGTGACGGCCTGGCGGGCGGAGGGGGCCGCGCTCTCCGCCGGCCTGCTCTTCACCACCCCGCGGAGCCCCGTCTTCCGCGGGGTGGTCTACGACAACGCGGGCGAGCCCGTCTGGATCGAGCCGGACGGCAACGCGTGCACCGAGCTGCGGGTGCAGACCTACCGCGGACGCCCGGTCCTGACGTACTGGACCGGCCAGGTGCTCGAGGGTGTCGGCTACGGCAAGGGAGTCATCCTCGACGAGCGCTACCTGCCCGTGGCGGAGGTGCGCTGCGGTAACGGCCAGATCGCCGACCTGCACGAGTTCCAGCTCACCGAGCGGGGTACGGCGCTGCTGCTGGCCTACCCGGTCCTGCCGGCCGACCTCACCGACATCGGCGGCCCGGCCGAGGGCTGGGTCTACGGCGCGCAGGTCCAGGAGATCGACGTCGCGACCGGGGAGGTCCTCTTCGACTGGGACGGCCTGGAGCACATCGGGATCGCCGAGACGATCCGCGAGCGGGACGTGGAGGGGGGCGAGGGTGAGTCGCAGGCCAGGCCCTTCGACCCGATCCACCTCAACTCCGTCGCGGAGGACGGCGACGCCCTGCTGCTCTCCGCCCGGCACACGAGCGCGCTCTACCGCGTCGACCGTCGGACCGGCGAGATCCTCTGGCGCTTCGGTGGCAAGGAGAGCGACATCGAGGTCCCCGAGGGTGGGGAGTTCGGCTGGCAGCACGACGCGCGGCGCCACGCCGACGGCACGGTGACCCTCTACGACAACCACGAGCCCGCCGAGGAGACCGATGCGGTCTCGGCCGCCCTCAAGTTCGAGATCGACGAGGAGGCTCGCACCGCCGCGCTCGTCCACGCGCTCCGCTACGACGACCACTACGGCTACGCGATGGGCAACGCCCAGTACCTCGAGGACGGCCACGTCGTCGTCGGATGGGGGATGGACCCGGTGCTCACCGAGTTCGACGAGTCGGGAGTGGCGGTCTTCGAGCTGCAGGGGCTCGGGCTCGGCTCCTACCGGTCCTTCCGGCACCCGTGGCGCGGCCGTCCGGCGACGCCGCCCGACCTCGCCATCGGCCCCGACGGCCAGGCCTACGTGAGCTGGAACGGCGCCACCGAGGTCGCACGGTGGCGGGTGCTCACCGGCGCGAAGCCCGGCCGCCTCCGTGAGGAGGCGACCGTCGAGCGCACCGGGTTCGAGACCGCCGTGCCGCTGGCCTCCGCGCCGGCGTACGTCCTGGCCGAGGCGCTCGACGGGGAGGGCCGAGTGCTCGGCCGCTCCCGCGTCCTGCAGGTCTGACCCTGCTCAGTGCACGGTCTCGAGGGGCTCCTCCGCCGCCTCCGCCGTGAGCTCCTCGTCGGCCGTGTCGAGCTTGCTCGGCCACCAGATCTTCCCGCCCAGGTCCATGTTGATCGCGGTGACGAGCACCGAGCGGACCACCATGGTGTCCAGGATGACGCCGAGGGCGACCGCGACGCCGAGCTCGGCCAGGAAGACGACCGGGATCGTGCCCAGCACCAGGAAGGTCGCGGCCAGCACCAGCCCCGCCGAGGTGATCACGCCGCCGGTGGAGGCGAGGGCCACCAGTGAGCCCTTGCGGGTGCCGGACTCCATGGTCTCCTCGCGGACCCGGGTCATCAGGAAGATGTTGTAGTCGATGCCCAGGGCGACCAGGAACACGAACGCGAACAGCGGGAAGCCCGGATCCGAGCCGGCGAAGCCGAAGACGTATTCGAAGAGCAGCGACGAGATGCCCATCGCGGCGCCGAAGGAGAGCACCACCGTCGCGATCAGGATCAGCGGGGCGACCAGCGACCGCAGCAGGGCCATCAGGATCAGGAACACCACGAGCAGGATGATCGGGATGATCACGATGTTGTCCCGGTTGGCCGCGTCCTTGGTGTCGAGGTAGAAGGCCGAGCCGCCACCGACGAGGGCGTCGGCACCGTCGATCGCGTGCACGGTGTCCCGCACCCGCTCCACCGTGGCGAACGCCTCGGCCGAGGCCGGGTCGGACCCGATCGCCGCCTCCACGAACGTCACGCCGTCGGCCGTGACGGGCGCCTTGGGCGGCTCCACGTTGTCCAGGCCCGTCAGCGCGTCGACGATGGCGTCCTCGCTGCCGGCATTGGCCACCACCATCACGGTGTTGGACTGGTCGACCAGGCCGGCGTCCTCCAGCACCTTCTGGCCGGTGATCGACTGGAACTCCTGGGTGTAGGAGTCCTCGGTCGCCAGGCCGTTGGTGTCGAGGCGCAGCAGGCCCAGGCACGCCACCCCGAGGATGACGCTGGTGACGACCCAGACCCGCCGGGGCCGCGGCGTGATCCAGCGGCCGACCTTCGCCCACAGGCCGGCCTGGGTCGGCTCGGCGGAGCCGAACCCGGGGCGACGGGGCCAGAAGATCCACCTGCCGGTGATCACCAGGAGGGCGGGCAGCAGGGTCACCATCACCACGAAGGTGACGCCGATGCCGATCGCCGCCACCGGGCCGAGGCCGGCGGTGGAGTTCATGTCGGCGAAGAGCAGGCAGAGCATGCCCAGCGCGACGGTGGCGGCGCTCGCCAGGATCGCCGGGGCGGCCCGGTGGAGCGCGAAGGCCATCGCCTCGTGGCGGTCCTCGTGGCGGCGCAGCTCCTCGCGGTAGCGGGCGACGAGCAGGAGGGCATAGTCGGTGCCGGCGCCGATCACCAGGATCGTCAGGATGGCGTAGGACTGGCCGTTGACGGTGAGGTCGGCATACCTGGCGAGGAAGTAGATGAGCGCCTGCGACACGAACAGCGCGACGACGGCGCTGAAGATCGGCAGGATCCACAGCACCGGGCTTCGGTAGGTGAACAGCAGGATCAGCACCACGATGCCGAGCGTGGCGCCGAGGAGCGTGGTGTCGATGCCGCCGAAGGCCTCGGCTGCGTCGGCGGCCTGGCCGCCTGCCCCCGCGACGTAGACGTCCACGCCGTCGATCTGCGCGGCGTCACGCAGGTCGTCGGCGATGTCGGGCATCTTGTTCCACCCGTCGGCACCGAGGTCGAAGGTGACCATCGTCTGGGCAACCGTGCCGTCCTCGGAGACGGCGGGCGACCCGAACTGCTCGGCCAAGGCGGGGCTGACGACGGGTGGCCTCTTGCCCTCAACGGGCTCCGGCACTCCCTCCATGGCGGCGAACTCGCGGGCGTCCTGCTCGATGGCCTCGCGGTCGGCCTCGGTCAGGCCGCCGTCGCGGTGGTAGACCACCAGGGTGGGGATGGCGTTGGGGTCCTGGAAGGGTGCGAGCTTCTCGAAGGCACGGGTGGACTCCGCCGACTCGGGCAGCCACGAGGAGGCCTCGTTGTTCTGCACGTCGGCCAGCTTGGCCGCGAAGACGAAGGAGCCGCCGAACACGGCGAGCCAGGCCACGAGCACGATCCACTTGGTCACAGGGCCGGTCAGCTTGCCGGCGATCTGACGATGCATGCTCAAAGTTGAGCAGATCCCGGGGACGCTCGCATCCGATATCTCCCTGAGGCGACCCCGAGATCGTCTCGGGGTCGCTCACTCCGCCGGGAAGGATTCCGGCACTCAGGGCCGCCGCGTCCGGCTGAAGACAAGCGCCCGGTCTGGTTCCTACACTCGCCAGACGGGCACCGGGCCCATCTCGGGAGGGGAACTCATGGGACTCATCACGGACGTGCGGGTGCGGCAGCCCGCGAAGCACGACCTCGTCGGCCGCCGGTTCGTGGTCACCGGCATCGGCAACGGCTTCGAGGGGACGATCGGCATCCGGGTGCTCGATGCCCGTGGCCGCGTGCTGGTGACCGACTTCGCCCAGTCCAGCGGCGGCATGGCGGGGATCGGCGAGTTCTCCACCCGGATCACCGTGCCCGACCCGCCGCGCGACGGGAGCCGGCTCACCCTGCAGGTCTTCGGCGACAACCCCGGCCTGCCCGATGAAGGACCGAGCCCCGGCTTCAACCTGCGTGAGGTCGAGATCATCATGTTCGCGGACCTGCAGGGCTGGCTGCTCTACCGCGTCGAGCCGGGCGACACCCTGAGCGGCATCGTCCGCAAGGTGAAGGACTTCGGCCGGGTCACGGCCAGGCAGATCGTCGCGGCCAACCCGAGGATCGCCGATCCCGACCACATCGAGGTCGGCTGGCGGCTGCGCATTCCGCTGCGCGGCTGACTCGGCCGGCTACTGCGGGCAGGTCTCGCGGAACGGCAGGTCGCCGAAGTGCTCCCGCCACTCGGCCTGAGTGAAGTCGCGCCCGGCCGCGGCGCATGCGAATTCGATGGCGCGCTCGAAGTTCGGCTCCCAGACGTAGACGGCGGGGTCCCTCCACCACGGAGCGATCAGGATCGACTGGCCGTCGGCACCGAACACGGGCGAGCTGAGGACGGAATGCGGCACGCGCACCCGGGCCGTGATCGTCGCCCCCGCCACGTCCCACAAGGCCACGTCGCCGTCGAAGCCACCGGAGACGAGGCGCCGGCCATCGGGGGAGAACGCGACCCAGCCCGCCCCGCCGGGAATGCGCTCGGGCGGGCGCACCGGCCGACCGGTCTCCAGGTCGATGACCTGGACGTGGCCCTCGCTCGCGAGCGCGGCATGACGTCCGTCGGGCGAGTAGGCGAGGTGGTAGACGAACCCGAGATCCAGGGGGCCCTCGTCCACGACATTCCCCTCCTCGAGGTCGACCAGCGCCCACTTCTCCACGTCGTTCTTCCAGAAGCCCGACTCGTCCGCGCCGCCCACGATGGCGAACACGTGCCGGTCGTCGGGACCCGCGACGGCCCACGCCGTGCCACCGAGGTCCACGGGCACGCCGACTGGAGCCATGGAGGTCGCGTCCACCATCACCAGCCGTCCGGTGGCCTCCGACAACACCATCCGGTCCCCGCTCGGCATGAAGCCTGCGTCGATCGTGTCCCCGTCCACCGGCTCCTCCAGGACAAGGCGACCGGTCGCGTCCCACGCGCGTACGGCGTCGCCGATGACCTGCGCGAACCGCGTACCGGCTCGGTTCCAGGAGCCGGAGGCCCCCACGCCCTGCCCATCGTCGAACGTCGTCGTCCGCACCGTGCCGGTCGGGACGTCGAGCAGCGCGAGCTGTTCGAGCGCGAAGCTGTCGCCGCAGACGTCGTAGGCCACCTTGGTCCCGTCGAGCGCCGGGACGGTCAGGCAGGCGCCGCCGTCCCCCGTCCAGGGCAGGTCTGGGAGGCTCTCCCGCGCCAGGTAGCGCCGGTTGCCTGTCACGTCCCACTCGCGGACCGCCCCGTCCATGGAGGCGGACACCACCGTTGCTCCTCGCGCGTCCAGGTCCGCCGCGCCCGAGCTTCCCTCGGCGAGCTGCAGCCTCAACCTCTGCTCACCAGTCCGGACGTCCCACACCGCGGCGTCGCGGTCGTGCCAGATGACGGTGAGCACGCGCCGCCCGTCGTCGCTGAACCGCAGGCCACCCTGCGTCCCGGACAGGCGGAGCCGGTGCAGGACGTCTCCCGTGCGGCCATCGCGCAGCAGCGTGTCTCCGGCGGAGCCCCGTCCCTGCGCCACGACTCGACCGTCCGGGCTCAGCTCGACGACACCGAACGCCGCCTCCGTCTCGGTGGCGAGCATCCTCGTCCGGCCTGACTCCAGGTCGTGGACCCGAAGGTCGGGCGCGACGCTGTAGACCCGCAGACCGTCAGGAGACAACGCTGCCGACGCCCAGCCCTCGGCGTTGGTGAGGTCCACCGCAGCCACCGGCGACGACGGACGTGCGGTGTCCCAGACGAAGGCCGTCGTGGACCGTGCCTCCCATTCGCGCTCCCCCCGGACCATCCGGTTGAGGACCGCCACTAGGCGCGCGCCGTCCTGGCTGAACTTCAGGTCGATCGTCTGCCAGCGGCCCGGGCCCATGCCCCCGGGCTGGACCGGTGCCGGCTCGAGGGTCATGGGTTCGAGCAGCGCCACCGGTTGTCTGCTGAGTGCTGTGTAGGCAACCGCCAGATGCCGCCCGTCGGCGCTGAAGCGCATCGGGCGGACCTCCTCCGCTTCGTTGTCCCTCGAGCCCACCTGACGCTCCGCCACCTGCGCACCCGAGGTGAGATCGAGGAGTCGCACGTGGTGGTGCGTGTCCAGCACGGCGACATGTCGGCCGTCGGGATGTACGTCGAGGGTTCGCGGGTCGCTTCCCGCCAGAGGCGAGGACGCCACAAGTGCGGGCTGCTTCGAGAGGACACCGATGAGGCTGCCCAAGGTCTGTGTGGACTGGTCCGTCCGGACGGCCGCGACGCCGAGCAGCAAGGACTCCTCGAAGTCGTCGATGACGAGCGCAGTGGCAGCTGCCCGGCGGGCCAGCGCGCGCGTCTCGGACGCCGCAGCAGCTACAGCACTGTCCTGGGCGCGGACGGACTGCAGGGCGGCCAGACCACCTGCCACCAGGGCAAGGACCAGCAGCACCACCGCTCCGGCGATCACGACCCGCTGCCGCTGGATCAGCCTGGCCTGCTCGCGCGCTCGCTCTGCAGCGCTGCGCTCCTCCACGTCCGCCAGCTCACGGGAGGCATCGAGGAAGTCGCGCTCCACCGGGGTCAGAGCGGGTGCGGTCGACCTCTGCCAGTCCAGGGCGCGCACGAGGCGGGGTCCGCGGTAGAGCTCGCTTTCGGGTCGGCCCATGCCGTCCCAGGCGTCAGCCGCCGAGCTGAGATGGTGGAGCAGCCGTCGACCCTCGACGTCGTCCTCCAACCAGCCCTGCAAGCGAGGCCAGTTGCGGGCCAGCGACTCGTGGGTGATCTCGAGGACGCCCTCGTCGCTGGTCACGAGCCGGGCGGCCACGAGCATCTCGATGAGCCGATCGTGCTCGGGGTCGGTGCCGACCAGCCGCCGGGCCACGCGGGTGCGCACCGGCTCGCCCTCGCTGCCCGGCGACAGCAGGCGCAGGACCAGGTCGCGGAGCACGTGCCGCCGCTCCGGCTCGACGTGGGCATAGAGCCGCTCCGCCGATTGGGCGACCGCGCCGCGGATGCCGCCGCTCTCGCGGTAGCCGTCGACGGTCAGGGTGTTGCCCTCACGGCGCTTCCAGGTCTCCATCAAGGCGTGGGACAGCAGCGGCAGTGCACCCGGATCGGCGCGCACCTCGGTGACGAGCAGGTCGACCAGGCCAGGCTCGAGCACCAGGCCCGCCTGTCGGGCCGGCCCCACGACGGCAAGCCGCAGCCCCTCCTCGTCGAGCCCGCCGACAAGGTAGAGGCCGCGCTCGACGAGACGGCTCAGGGACGAGTACGCCGTGAGGTCGGCGAGCCGGTCAGCGCGAAGCACGACGATGACCGGCCGGGACGAAGCCTCCACGGTCAGGGCCTCGGCGAACTCCTGGCGCTCCGCCGCGTCCTCGCACAGCGTGAACAGCTCCTCGCACTGGTCCACGAGCAGGGCGTCCTGCTTTCCCGCGCCGCCGAGGCTGGTGAGCGCGTGCATCGGGTGCTGGCCGGGCGTGATGGCCAAGCACCTCGTGCCCCGCTGCGCGAGGCGCGCCGCGATGCCGGCCCGGGCCAGCGAGGACTTGCCGGAGCCCGAGGGCCCGACCAGGGCGAGCAGGCTGCCGGTGCGCAGCAGCTCGACGCAGGAGTCGATCTCGTCGTCGCGGCCGAAGAACCGGTCGGCGTCCCCCACGTCGTACGACTTGAGGCCCTGCCACGGACACACGGCCATGCTGGGGGCCGGGGCCGACGTCGCCATGAGCGAGGGATCCTGGCGCAGGATCGCCTGCTCGAGCGCGAGGACGTCGCGGCCCGGGTCGATCCCGAGCTGCTCGGAGAGGACAGCCCGCAGCTGGTGGATGGTGCGGAGCGCGTCCGCCTGCTGGCCGGACTGGTATTGCGCCCGCGCCAGCAGCGCCCATCGCAGCTCGCGCAGGGGCGCGGCCCGCACCAGCGACTGCGCGTCGGCGACCACCTCGCGGTGCCGCCCGGCCCGCAGCTGGGCATCCAGCCGCAGCTCCTCCGCCGTGAGCCGTAGCTCCGCCAGCCGGCGCGCCTCCGTCCTGGCGGGCGGCCACTCCTCGAGGTCGGGGAAGGGCATGCCCCGCCACGACGCGAGGGCCTCGCCGAGGACGAACGACGCGCGGTCGGTCTCGCCGAGCGTCAGCAGCTCCTGAGCCCTGGCGACGTCCCGTTCGAAGCGCCGGGCGTCGATCTGGTCGGCGGGAACCCTCAGCACGTAGCCGTCTGGTGTGGTCTCGATCGCGTCCTGGCCGAGCAGCCGGCGGAGCCGGACCACGCAGCCCTGGAGGACCTTCCCGGCCGAGGCCGGCGGCGAGTCGCCCCAGAGGGCATCGGCGAGCTGGTCGACGCTCACCCGTTGGCCCGGGTGGGTGACCAGCGCTTCGAGGACCACTCGATCCCTGCGACTGAGCCGTGCCGAGCCATCGACGGTCAGCGGACCGAGGGCATGGATGCCCACCCGCTCAGGGTCTGTCCGCGGTATCGCCCGCGTCAACGGTCTCGATACCCGGTCGATACCGGTCCGGCCGCGCGGTGATACCGGCCGCTGCGACAACGGAGGCATCGCGAGAACCACTCGCACCGAACCCAGGAGGAAGCCATGTTCGTCCACAGCATCCGTGAGGACAGCAACCGCTGGTGGTGGACCAGTGCAGGAGCCGGAACCATCGCCTCGGCCTTCATCGCCGCCATCGTCGTCGCGCCGTCCGGGACCCACGCGATCCCGGCCGACCCGGCACCCGCCCCCGTCCACGTCAGTGACGTCGCGCCGTCGATCGACGTCACGGGCACCCGGCCCTGCTTCATGGAGCGGGCCCACTGGAACATCGCCGTGGACGGCCCCGTCCCCCGGTGCGGTACTGCCTCCGCGAGCAGCTCGCCTACCGAGGCCAGGCGGCCGGCTCCGGCGGTGAAGTCCGCGTGCCCGCCTCGGGGCTCGATCACCGACGTCGGCGTCCCGTGGATCCCCCCGGTGCCGACCGGCTGCGACAGCATCGATCGCTGGTGGCGCTACGCCCGGTGAGCTGCGCCGGATCCTCCCGTCCGCGTCAGCGGCGCAGGGCGGCGAGGATCCGGCGGGCCCGGGCGCCGGGGTGCCAGAAACTGCCCTCCTCGACCAGGTATTCCTCGCAGACCCCGCCGACTCGCAACACGTCACCCCAGCGCGTCTGCACCAGCAGCATCTGGTTGTAGTAGTCCTCGAACTGACCGCCGCACGCCGGGTCCTTGAAGTGCTCCTGGTCCACGGTGTTGCGGGCCAGGTCCTCCAGCAGTACGCCGAGCTGGCGGCGCGGCACTTCTGCGGACCGCCACAGCGGGGCAGACGGGGCGTCGGGATGCCAGCAGGAGACCGCGCGCACGCCATCGGCAAGGGAGCCGGTCAGTGAGGGGGCCGGGCCGAGGGGTTCGTCGGCGTTGCAGTCGATCGGGGCGTTGGCGAGGCGACGGGGTGGCTCGCGGCCCTCGCGGCGTGCCTCGATGCGGGCGATGAAGTCCTCCAGGAGCACCTCGGCGCCGTCGTACGACGTGCCACCGACCTCGACGTCGCCGCAGCCGCCGGTGTCCCCGGACACCGAGGTCACGTCGCCGTCCGCCGTGGCGAGCAGGATCGTGTAGCCGTGGCCCCCCTGCGCCGTGCAGTAGTGGCCGTCGTCCGGCACCGGTTCGAGGCCGTTGATGGTCTCGACCAGGCCGGCGACGCCGTCGGTGAGGTCCTCCTGGGGAGGGCGCCACGCGAGGGAGCTGCTCACCTCGCAGATGCGGGCCTTCACGAAGTCGTTCGGCAGCGGCAGCCCCTCGGCCGGCTCGGCCGACCAGCCGCAGACCAGCCGGCCCGGCCTCCCGGTCGCCGATTCCGAGGCCGACGGCGCGGTCGCCGTCGGCTCGTCGGACGACTCCTCGTCCGACCCCGCCGTGCACCCGGCCAGCACCAGCACGCCGACGAACAGCAACCCCCTCATGTCCGGATGATCCGCCCGCCGAGACTGCTCCGCGAGGGCCAGCACGAGATCGAAGCCGAGTCGTGACTCGCCCGCAGCCCCGAAGGAGGTCAGGAGCCGCGGCCATGCCAGGAGTCCCACAGCGCGGCGTACGAACCACCCGCGGCGACCAGCTCGTCGTGCGAGCCGAACTCCGTGATCACGCCGTCCTCGACCACCGCCACCCTGTCGGCGTCGTGCGCCGAGAAGAGCCGGTGGGCGATCGCGATGACCGTGCGGCCGTGCAGCACGGCCGCGAGCGAGCGCTCGAGGTGGCGGGCGGCGCGGGGGTCGATGAGCGAGGTGGCCTCGTCGAGCACCAGGGTGTGCGGGTCGGCGAGCACCAGCCGGGCCAGGGCGACCTGCTGGGCCTGGGCCGCTGTGAGCGCGCGCCGCCCGGAGCCGACCATCGTGTCCAGGCCGTCTGGCAGGGCGTCGACCCACTCGAGCGCGTCCACCGCGTCGAGCGCCGCGCGGATCTCGACGTCACCCGCACCGGGGGGCGCCGCGAGCGCGAGGTTCTCCCGCAGCGTGCCGACGAAGACGTGGTGCTCCTGGGTGACGAGCGCGACGTGCCCGCGCAGGTCACCGAGGGGAAGCTCGACCAGCCCGACGTCGCCGACGGTGACCGACCCGGTGCGCGGGGGATGGATCCCGGCCAGCAGCCGGCCGAGGGTCGACTTGCCCGCACCCGACGGGCCGACCATCGCGATCCGCTCGCCGACCCCGACGTCGAGGTCGACGCCGTGCAGGACGTCGCGCCCCTCGACGTACGAGAACCGCACGTCCCGCGCCTCGAGCTTCTCGTCGAGCGGCTGCGCGCCGGAGACCTCGCGGTCGTCGGGCACCAGCGCGACGCCGAGCAGCCGGGATAGCGACGCCGCGCCCATCTGCAGCTCGTCCAGGATCGCCACGAGGCGCTCGACCGGGTCGATCAGCATCTGCACGTAGAGCGTCGCCGCCGTGACCTCGCCGAGCGTCACCTGGCCGCGCGTGTAGAGCCAGCCCCCGAACAGCAGCGTGCCGACCATGGGCAGGAGATAGCTGACCTCCATCGCCGGGAAGAACGCCGTCCGCAGCCTCAGCGTGTAACGCTCCGCGTCGTAGGAGTCGGCACAGTCCGTGTCGGCCGCGTCGATCCGCTGCCGTCCGAGCCCGAGCGCCTCGACGGTGCGGGCCCCTTCGACGGTGTCCGCGAGCGTGGCGTTGATCTGGGAGTACGACGCGGACTCGCGGAGGTAGCCGTCCTTGGCCCGGGCGAGGTACCACCGCAGGCCGACGGCCAGGGGAGGTACGGCGAGCAGGCAGGGCAGCGCGACCCACCACCCCACGCTGAGGGCCGCGGCGAAGATCAGCACCGCCGAGACGACGGCGATGGTCCACTCCGGCAGCGCCCACCGGGTCGTCCAGCTGAGCTGCTCCACGTCGCGGCTGGTGCGGGTGAGCAGGTCGCCCGACCCTGCGGCCTCCACCGTGCCGACCGGGAGGTCGAGGGTGTGGGCGACGAAGTCCTCGCGCAGCTCGGCCAGCACCTGCTCGCCGAGCACCTGGCTCCGGTAGCGGGCGTAGCGGGTGAGCACCGTCTGGATCAGCAGGAACAGCGCCAGCAGCGGGGCGATCCGGTCGACGTGGGCCAGCGTCGTGCCCTCCTCGACCGCCTCCACCAGTCCGCCCAGCAGCCGGGGAGCGGCCAGGGAGGCCGCGGCGGCGAGGACGTGCAGCCCGACGGCGCTGCCGAGCAGCCGCGGATGACGGCGCGCGAGCTCCAGGGCATAGCGGCGGACCGAGGGCCCGTCGGCGACCGGCAGGGCGGGGCTCATGCCGGCACCTCCGCGTCGCGCGTGACGACGGCCCGATAGCCGGGGCAGCTCTCGAGCAGCTCGGCGTGGGTGCCGGTCGCGACGACCCGGCCGTCCTCGAGGTAGGCGACCTCGTCGGCGGTGTCGAGGAGCAGCGGGCTCATGGTCGTCACCACGGTGGTGCGGCCGCCCCGGTGCTCCCGCAGCCGCGCCGCGATCCGGGCCTCGGTGTGCGCGTCGACGGCAGAGGTGGGCTCCACGAGCACCAGCACCTCGGGGTCGGACGTGAGCGCCCGCGCGAGCACGAGCCGCTGGCGCTGGCCACCTGAGAACGTGCGGCCCTTCTCGGTCACCGCGGTGTCCAGGCCCTCGGGCAGCGCCTCGAGGATGTCGTCGGCCGAGGCGGTGAAGAGGGCCAGGTCGACGCCGCCGCGGCCGCCCACGTCGAGCCGCTCTCCGAGCGGGCCGGAGAAGAGCTGGGCGCCGGTGTCGCTGACCACGATCCGGCTGCGCACCTCGGCCCGGGCTAGCCCGGTCAGGGGTACGCCGCCGAGCGTGACGTCGTCGTCGACCTCCTCGCCGGCCAGGCCGAGCCGGTCGGCCAGGTGGGCCGACTCGTCCGGGCTGTCGGAGACGACCGCCAGGAGCCGGCCGGCGCGGACCAGCAGCCCCGACCGGGCGTCGTACAGGTCGGAGCCCGGAGGCGGTGACGGCAGCAACGTCTCCGGGTCGGTGACGTCGGGTGTCAGCGAGAGGACGCGGCAGACCCGGCGCGCGGACACGCGTGCACGGATCAGCTTGTTGGCGAACTCGGTGACCGTGCGCAGGGGGATCATCAGGAACGCGGAGTAGCCGTAGAAGGCGACCAGCTCGCCCGCGGTGATCTCGCCCGCGACGGCGGAGGGGGCGCCGAGCCAGACCACGAGCACCACGAACGTGCCGGGCAGCAAGACCTGGAGGGCGTCCAGAAGCGACTGCACCTTGGCGACCTGCACGCCGGCCTGGCGGGTGGTCTGCGACTCGCGGCGGTAGCGGGCGAGGAAGACCTGCTCGCCGCCGATGCCCCGCAGCACCCGCAGGCCGCCGACGATGTCGGCCGCGGTGCTGGCGAGCTCGCCCATCAGCTGGCGCTGGTGCGCGCTGCGGGCCTGCAGCGGGCGCAGCAGGGGACCCACGAGCAGCATCAGCACGGGCACGCCGCACAGGACGACCACGCCGAGCGTGACCGAGGTCGACAGCAGGATCACGGAGACCAGCAGGAAGGACACGACCGCGCCGGCGAAGCGCGCGGAGATGTCCATGACCTGGCCGAGGTGGGAGATGTCGCTGCTGCCGATCGAGACGACCTCACCGGTCGAGACCTTGCGCGGCAGCGTGCCGCCGAGGTGCACGGCCTGGCGGGTCACCAGCTGGACGGTGCGGTAGGCCGCGATCAGCCAGTTGGTCACCGCGAAGCGGTGGCGCATGATCCCGGCGACCGCGTAGACGAGCCCGACACCGAGCATCACGCCCGCCCACAGCACCAGCTGCCGGGTGTCGCGGGCAGCCACACCGCGGTCGATCGCCCGGCCCAGCACGGCGGGCATCACCGCCTGCGCGGACATCGTGAGGATGCCGAAGATCATCCCGCCGAGCAGCGTCTGCCACTGGCCCCGGGCCATCCACCACAGGAAGCGTCCCGGCCCTCGATGGTCGGCGACGCCGGGGTGGTCGAGGGGCAGGGAGCGCACTCCTGCCACCCTACGGAGCGCCGCTTCCCGCCTCACCTGATTTACGGCGCTCACCCAGCCCTCACGCGCCGTTCACCGCGGCGCCACGCCCACGCCGTACGGCGCCCGGACGATGCCGGGGTGACTGTGACCCGGGAGTCCGAGGTCCTCGACCGCGCGGCCAGCCTCGTGGTCACGCCTGCAGTGGTCGCGCACCGGGGCGCCAGCGGACACCGGCCCGAGCACACGCTCGAGTCCTACCGCACCGCCATCCGGATGGGCGTCGACGACATCGAGCTCGACCTCGTGATCACCCGCGACGGCGTGCTCGTCGCCCGCCACGAGTCGGAGATCTCCCGCACCACCGACGTCGCCGGCCGCCCGGAGTTCGCCCACCTCCGCACGACGCGGACCATCGACGGCATCGAGCTCACCGGCTGGTTCGTGGAGGACTTCACCCTCGCGGAGCTGAAGACCCTGGCCGCCCGCGAGCGGATGCCGGGCACCCGCCCCGACAACACGGCGTACGACGGGGCCGAGGGCATCCCCACCTTCAACGAGGTGCTCGCGATGGTCGGCGCCGAGTCGGTGCGCCGCGGCCGCACGGTCGGGGTGATGGTCGAGCTCAAGCACGCGACCTACTTCGACTCCATCGGGCTGCCGCTCGACGAGCCGCTGCTCGACGACCTGGCGCGCCACGGGCTGGACGGGCCGTGGGCGCGGGTCAGCATCATGTCCTTCGAGACCACGATCCTGCGCCGGCTCGCGACCCGCACCCGGCTGCCGGTCATCCAGCTGCTCGAGAAGGCCGAGCTGAGGCCGGCCGACCTCGAGGTCGATGACCCGCGCACCTACGGCGACCTGGCCTCACCGGAGGGGCTCGCCTGGATCGACGAGTACGCCGACGGCATCGGGCCGCACAAGTCGCTGGTCCTGCCCCGCGACGGCTCCGGCGCGATCGGGCTGCCGTCGACGCTGGTCCGCGACGCGCACCGGCTGTGGCTCACGGTCCACGTGTGGACCGTCCGCGCGGAGAACCGCTTCCTGCCCACCAACCTCCGCTTCGGCGGTGCGCCCGACGCCCTCGGTGACATGGCGGGGGAGGTGCGGGCGCTGCTCGACGCGGGCGTCGACGGGGTGATCACCGACCACCCGGAGATCGCCCTCGGGGAGTGGCGTCGCAGACACGCGGCGTTCACCCCGCATCCGCCTGGCGCCGGTTGGCTCCGGCCATGAACACTCGGATCACGCTGGCCGCCGTCGCCCTGTCGGCCGCGGCCACCACCCTCGTCCCCGCCCCCTCGCTCGCAGCGGCCGAGCCCTCCACCCCGCTCGTCGCCGAGCCGATCGTGATCGGCCACCGCGGCGCGTCCGGCTACCGCCCCGAGCACACGCTCGCCGCCTACAAGCTGGCGATCCAGCAGGGCGCCGACTACATCGAGCCCGACCTGGTCTCGACCAGGGACGGCGTGCTCGTCGCCCGCCACGAGAACGAGATCTCCGGCACGACCGACGTCGCCGACCACCCGGAGTTCGCGGACCGGCGCACCACGAAGCTGATCGACGGCCGCCCGGTCACCGGCTGGTTCACCGAGGACTTCACCTACCGCGAGCTCAAGACGCTGCACGCGAAGGAACGGCTGCCGCAGGTGCGTCCCGACAACACGGCCTACGACGGCGAGTTCAAGGTGCCGACCCTCGACCAGGTGCTCGAGCTGGCGGTCAGGAAGGGTGTGGGCGTCTACCCAGAGACCAAGCACCCGAGCTACTTCGACTCCATCGGGCTCTCGCTCGAGGAGCCGCTGGTGGCCGCGCTGCAGGCCCACGACCTGGACGACGCCGACGACGAGGTCGTCATCCAGTCCTTCGAGGTGGGCAACCTCAAGGAGCTCGACGAGGTCGTCGACGTCGACCTGGCCCAGCTGGTCGACGCGTCCGGCGGTCCCGCGGACCTGCCCGGCACGACGTACGCCTCGATGGTGAGCGCGGAAGGCCTCGCCGAGGTCGCGACGTACGCCGACGGGCTGGGGGCCAACAAGTTCCTGGTCCTCAGGCGCGGGACGACCGAGCCGACCACGCTGGTGGACGACGCGCACGCCGAGGGACTGGTCGTGCACATCTGGACGCTGCGGCGGGAGAACCAGTTCATGGACGGCCGCTTCAAGGTCGGCACCGACCCCGACGCCCCGGGTGACATGGCAGCCGAGACCCGGGCCTTCCTCGACGCCGGCGTCGACGGGATGTTCGCCGACCACCCCGACGTCGCCGTCGCCGCGCGCGACGCATGGTTGGGCTGAGCCCACACCTCAACGCCAACGAGGCGGCGCTGGCGCTGGCACGTCCACGCCAGCTCCGTCCACACGGTCAGTCGGTGCGGCGCAGCAGCAGGGCCGCCAGGCCGGCGGCACCGGCCGCGAGCCACGGCACCGGCATCATCCAGCGCAGGTCCTCGGGCTCGATCAGGCCGCCCTCGAGGAGGGCCCAGCCGGTGAGCATCACGGCGAAGGCGACTCCCATCACCAGGTGGCCGATGTTGACCGGGTGCAGCCCGGATGGCCTGTCGGCGGGTGCCGGCTCCGTCTCGTAGGGCTCATAGGGCTCATAGGGCTCGTACGTCTCGTTGCTCATCGTCTGCTCCCTCACTTCTCGGTGACGATGATCTCGCCGATGCCGAGGTCGATCTCGATGGTCATGTCGGGTGCCTCGTCGCCGCCCTCGGCGGAGCCCGAGCGGTGGGCGGAGAAGCCGCTGGAGTGGGCGCCGAACATCGACACGTCGCCGGGGCCGCCGACGGTCGCGTCGACGCTCACGTCCATGTCGTCGGGCACGACGACCTCGATGGTCCCGGCGCCGCCGTCGACATGGATCCGGTGGCCGTCGAGCTCCGCGACGTCGTTGACGGCGGACAGGTCGAGGACGAGGTGCCCGGCGTCCATGCTGTAGCTGTCGCGCACCTCACCCGTCGAGACCGGCCGCTCGTTGATCGTCTCGCCTTCCCAGTGCGAGGGGACGGTCGCGGCCGTGGTGGCGAACGCGGCGACCAGGCCGAGCAGGATGAGCCCGCCAGCGCGGCCCCAGAACGCTCCCACCAGCAGCGCCGCGGCGATCACGCCCAGCGCGGTCGCGGGGTAGGCCGAGTCGGGGACGCCGACGCCGGCGAGGTCGACGACGCCGAGCGTGCCGACTGCCAGCGCGATGATCGCCAGCACCGGCCAGAAGAGGATCGGTCCGCGCTTGCGCGGGTTCGGCGGCCGCGGGGCGTACGCCGCTCCGGCGGGGTACGCCGGGTCCATGCCGTACGCCGGGTCCCCGGCGCCGGCCGCGGGCGGCCCGGCCGGCGGGACGGCGCGCCGCTCGCCGCGGCGTACGAAGAAGAGGACCACCAGGGCCACCAGCAGGATCGGCCAGGGGAACCAGAAGTGGCCGCCGCCGGCCCACTCGCCGACGAGCGCGAGCAGCGCGAGCACCCCCACGGCTCCCAGGGCGATCGAGCGGTTGCGGTCGTCGAGGCCGAGCGGACGGTCGCCGGTGCCCTCCTCGGGAACGAGCAGCCAGCAGGCCAGGTAGATGATCACACCCGCACCGCCGAAGAAGGCGAGCACGACCAGCAGGACGCGCACCAGGATCGGGTCGACGTCGAGGTGGCGGGCCAGGCCGGAGGCGACGCCGGCGATGCGGACGTCGTCCCGGCTGCGGCGCAGCCGGCCCAGGTCGAAGACCTGCTCGCGCGTGACGCGGGGACCGGTCGCCGGGGGCGGGCCTGACGGCGGCTCGGTCGACTGGTCCGGGGACGGGGGAGGCGGTGCGGTGTTCATGTCCTCGATCCTGCTGCTGCCGGTGCGGAAGCACCATCGGGGACGCCCCTGAACCTGGAGGCCGATCCCCGGCAGGGGCTCAGGGTCGCCTCGGGGTCGTGCCTCATGGTCGCCGCCCGTGCCGGCTGCGACGATGGGAGCACGATGACAGCCAGCACCCGGCCGGAGACCGGTCCCCAGCGCGACGTCCGGCGCGCCTACCGCGACACCAGCGCCCCCATCGCCGGCGGTGTCGCGGGTGGACTCGCGGTGCACCTCGGTGTGCCCGTGCTCTGGGTGCGGGTCGGGTTCGTGCTGGCGGCGCTGCTGCAGGGGTTCGGGCTGATCGTCTATGCGGGCCTGTGGATCTTCCTGCCGGCCGACCGCGCCCTCGAGGCCGAGGCACCCGGCCTCGAGAGCGCGACGCGTGGCGGCCGCAGGCCCCGGCGCCTCGCCCGGCTCACTGACGCGGGTCCCGCGATCGCCCTGGGCGCACTGCTCTTCGGTGTCGTCCTGGGCGTGGAAGCGCTGCTCGGGGCGGGCGCCCTCTTCTGGCCGCTCGTCGCCGCCGCTGCCGGCATCGCGCTGCTCTGGCGGCAGGCCGACGAGGCCCAGCGGGAGCGGTGGCTGGACTCGACGGGCCGGATCGACCCGTTCCGGGCCGTGTTCGGCAGTGGCGGCTGGGCGTCGTACGCCCGCGTGGTCTTCGGCGTCGGCCTGGTCGTCACGGCCCTGGTGCTGTTCGCGGTGACGAGCGGCCCCGTCCGCCTGGCCGGATCCCTGCTGGCCGCCGGCCTGCTGGGCGTCGCCGGTCTCGCGCTGGTCGTCGGGCCGTGGGCGCTGCGCCTGGTCAACGACCTCTCGGCCGAGCGGGCGGAGCGGGTCCGCACGCAGGAGCGGGCCGACATGGCGGCCCACCTGCACGACTCGGTGCTCCAGACCCTGGCCCTGATCCAGCGCAACGCGCACGACGCCACCACGGTGGCCCGGCTTGCCCGCTCGCAGGAGCGCGACCTGCGGGCGTGGCTGTTCGAGGACCAGACCGCCGGCCCCGAGACGCTGACGGGAGCGCTGCGCCAGGTCGCCGCCCAGGTCGAGGAGCTGCACCCCGTGCTCGTCGACGTCGTCACCGTCGGCGACACGGCACCGTGCGACGAGGTGCGCGTGGTCGCGGAGGCTGCGCGCGAGGCCGTCGTCAACTCCGCCAAGCACGCGGGCGTCTCGCACGTCGACGTCTACGCCGAGGCGAGCCCCTCCGCGGTCGACGTCTTCGTCCGCGACAGGGGAGCCGGCTTCGACCCCGACCAGGTGCCGGGCGACCGCCACGGCGTCCGGGGCAGCATCCTGGAGAGGATGCGACGGCACGGAGGGACCGCCGAGATCAGGTCCGCGCCCGGAGAGGGCACCGAGGTGCGGCTGCACATGCCGCTGGAGCAGGAGGAGACCCCATGAACGAGCCGGTCCGCGTCGTGATCGTCGACGACCATGCGATGTTCCGCGCGGGAGTGCGGGCGGAGCTCGCCTCCGCCGGCGCCGGCCGCGTCGACGTGGTCGCGGAGGCGGCGGACGTCGACCAGGCGGTGGCCGCGATCGGCAGCCACCAGCCCGACGTCGTGCTCCTCGACGTACACCTCCCCGGTGGGGGCGGCGTCGAGGTGATGCGCCGCCTGTCGCTGGCGCCGCCGCCGTCCGCCTCCGCATCCACGCCACGGTTCCTCGCGCTCAGCGTCTCGGACGCGGCGGAGGACGTCATCGGCACGATCCGCGGCGGCGCCCGCGGCTACGTCACCAAGACGATCACCGGCACCGAGCTCGTCGACGCGATCGCGCGCGTGTCCGAGGGCGACGCGGTCTTCTCGCCGCGCCTCGCCGGCTTCGTGCTCGACGCATTCGCCGGGTCGATCGACGTCGCCGCGGTCGACGAGGACCTCGACCGGCTCACCGAGCGCGAGCGCGAGGTGATGCGGCTGATCGCCCGCGGCTACGCCTACAAGGAGGTCGCGAAGGAGCTCTTCATCTCGGTGAAGACCGTCGAGACCCACATGTCGTCGGTGCTCCGCAAGCTGCAGCTCTCCTCCCGCCACGAGCTCACGCGGTGGGCCAATGACCGCAGGCTCCTGTAACGGGGCCGTCGTTCGTGCGGCCAATGACCGCAGGCTCCTTTAACGGGGCCGTCGTTCGTGCGGCCAATGACCGCAGGCTCCTGTAACGGGGCCGTCGTTCGTGCGGCCAATGACCGCAGGCTCCTGTAACGGGGCCGTCGTTCGTGCGGCCAACGACCGGAGGCTCCTCTAGGAGGCCAGGGCGTCGATCGCCTTCTTCAGCGCGCCGGGCTGGGAGGGCTTGCGCGGCGCCTTCTCCTTCAGCTCGATCATCTCCGCCCCCAGCTCCTGCAGCTGCTTGCGGCCCAGGCCCTCGCGCACCTTCGGGAACCACTCCTGCTCCTCTTCCTCCATGTGGTGGCGCACGCTCTCGATGAGCACCATCGTCTTGGCGTCGAAGCGCTCGTCGGACGGCTCCATCGAGTAGAGCTCCATCACGAGCACGTCGGCCACGTGGTGCTCCTCGTAGGACTCGAGGATGTCGTCCTCGAGGTCGGGCAGCAGCTCACGGACGCGGGGGTACATCACCTCGTTCTCGATGTAGGTGTGCACGGTGAGCAGCTCGATGATCTTCTTCACGAGCTGGCCCTTCTTCTCCTGGGCGTCCGCGCCGGCCTTCTCGAACTGGGTGAACAGCTGTCGCACTTCCTTGTGGTCCTGCTTGAGCAGGACGATGGCGTCGGTCGACATGGTGTGCTCCTGGGGTCCGGTGGCCGGCGCCGTTGCCGGCTCCCCAGAGCAATACCCGTGGCGTGCGAGCCGCATGCGCGCCCTATCCTCGGGCCCATGGAGATCGCGCGGTTGGTCCTGCTGTTCGTCCACATCCTCGGCTTCGCCGCCCTGCTCGGCGGCCTGCTCGTCCAGGCCCGCGACGGGGAGAAGTCGGTCAACGCGGCCATGCGCGACGGAGCCGGCACGGCCTTCCTCGCCGGCCTGCTCCTCGTCGGTGTCCTGGAGGCGGGGGACGAACCCGTCAACCACGCCAAGATCGGCATGAAGTTCGCGATCGGCCTGGTCATCCTGGTCCTCGTGATGGCCAACACCCGCAAGCCGCGGATCCCGCAGGGCCTGTACGCCGGACTGCTGGCGTTGACGGTCGCCAACGTCGCCGTCGCGGTGTTCTGGTCGCCCGCCCACGCCTAGAGCGCGGTTCTCCCGCTGTCGGCGTCGCCACGTAGGCTGGCGGCGAGATGAGCATCCCCTCCCCGCTGCCCGGACTGGACGACGTCACCCCCGCCGAGGAGCCTCGGACGACGCGCCGTGGGCCGTCCGCCGACGAGCTCCTCGAGGGCCTCAACGAGCCCCAGCGCGCGGCGGTCGTGCACGCCGGCGCGCCGTTGCTCGTCGTCGCGGGGGCGGGCTCGGGCAAGACCCGGGTGCTCACCCGCCGGATCGCCTGGCTGGTCTCGGAGCGCAAGGCCCACCCGGGCTCGATCCTGGCCATCACCTTCACCAACAAGGCCGCCGCCGAGATGAAGGAGCGGGTGGAGCAGCTGGTCGGCCGGCGCGCCCGGGTGATGTGGGTGAGCACGTTCCACTCGGCCTGCGTGCGCATCCTGCGCAAGGAGATCGACCGGTTCGGCTACAAGTCCAGCTTCTCGATCTACGACGCGGCCGACTCCAAGCGGCTGATGACCCTGGTGCTGCGCGACCTCGACCTGGACCCGAAGCGCTACCAGCCGGGCGCCGTCCTCCACTGGGTCTCCAACCACAAGAACGAGCTGCGCGACCCCGAGGAGGCCGCGAAGGACACGCGCAACGGCTTCGAGGAGGCCTACGCCACGGCGTACAAGACCTATCAGGCCCGCCTGCGCGACGCGCACGCCCTCGACTTCGACGACCTGATCATGATGACCGTCCACCTGTTCCAGGCGTTCCCCGACGTCCGGGAGCTCTACCGTCGGCGGTTCCGCCACGTCCTCGTCGACGAATACCAGGACACCAACCACGCGCAGTACGCCCTGATCCACCAGCTCTGCGGCCAGGACCTGGAGGAGACCGGCTCGGAGGCCGTCCCGCCGAGCGAGCTGATGGTGGTGGGCGACGCCGACCAGTCGATCTACGCCTTCCGCGGCGCCAACATCCGCAACATCCTCGACTTCGAGCAGGACTTCCCCGACGCGGTCACGATCCTGCTGGAGCAGAACTACCGCTCCACGCAGACGATCCTCACGGCGGCCAACTCCGTCATCAAGAACAACGCCGGCCGCAAGGAGAAGCGCCTGTGGTCCGAGGCGGGCGACGGAGAGCGGATCGTCGGCTACGTCGCCGACGACGAGCACGACGAGGCGCGGTTCGTCAGCGAGGAGATCGACCGGCTGGTCGACGAGGCCGGCCTCCGTGCCGCCGACGTCGCGGTGTTCTACCGCACCAACGCGCAGTCCCGGGTGTTCGAGGAGGTTTTCATCCGCACCGGCCAGCCCTACAAGGTGGTCGGCGGGGTCCGGTTCTACGAGCGCCGCGAGGTGCGCGACGCGCTGGCCTACCTGCGGATGCTGGTCAACACGGCCGACGAGATCTCGCTCCGCCGGGTGCTCAACACCCCCAAGCGCGGCATCGGCGAGCGGGCCGAGGCGTGCATCGCGGCGCTCGCCGAGCGCGACCGGACCACCTTCTGGGAGGCGCTGACCCGCGCCGCCGACGCCCCGGGGCTGGCGACCAGGTCGCTGCGCAACATCGAGGGCTTCGTCGCGATGGTGCAGGAGCTCCAGTCGATGGTCGACGCGGGGGAGCGGGCCGACGTGGTGCTCGAGTCGGTGCTCGAGCGCTCGGGCTACCTCGCCGAGCTGGAGTCCAGCGACGACCCGCAGGACGCGACCCGGGTGGAGAATCTCGCCGAGCTCGTCGCGGTCGCGCGGGAGTTCTCCGACGACCCCCAGGCCGGTCCTTCCGCAGACCCCTCCGACGTGGAGGCCGGCACGGTCGCCCCCGGGCTGCGCGACTTCCTCGAGCGGGTGGCGCTCGTGGCCGACAGCGACCAGATCCCCGACTCGCCCGACGGCGACGACTCCGGCGTCGTCACCCTGATGACCCTGCACACGGCCAAGGGGCTGGAGTTCCCCGTCGTGTTCCTCACCGGCCTCGAGGACGGTGTCTTCCCCCACCAGCGGTCCCTGGGCGACCAGCCCGAGCTCGAGGAGGAGCGGCGGCTCGCCTACGTCGGCGTCACCCGGGCGCGCGAGCGGCTCTACATCTCCCGCGCCATGGTGCGCTCCGCGTGGGGGGCGCCGTCCCACAACCCCGCGTCACGCTTCCTCGACGAGCTGCCCGTCGACCTCGTCGACTGGCGGCGCACCGAGGCTGCCCAGACCCGGTGGGGACGTCCCGACCTGGCCAGTGGCTCGCCCGCCCGTCTCGGCGCACCCACGGCGGCCGGCCGGCGCAACTTCTCCTCGGCCGCGGCCCGCGCCGACGCGATGGCCAAGGCCAAGCCGGCGCGCGAGATCCCGTCGCTGGAGCCCGGCGACCGGGTCGTGCACGACTCGTTCGGCCTCGGCACGGTCGTCGCTCTCGAGGGAGCGGCGGAGAAGGCGGTCGCCTCGATCGACTTCGGCTCGGAAGGCGTCAAGCGGCTGCTGCTGCGCTACGCGCCGGTGGAGAAGCTCTAGGGGTTGAGCCCGTGCTGGACCAGCGCGGTCCAGGGGTCGACCGGGTCGCCGCCGCCGGGGCGCACCTCGATGTGGAGGTGCGGGCCCGTCGAGTTGCCAGTGGAGCCGACTGTGCCGATGACCTCGCCGCCGCGCACGACGTCGCCGACGTCGACGAGGAAGCTGGTCTGGTGGCAGTACCAGATCTCGGTGCCGTCCTCGAGGGTCACCACGGTCTTGTTGCCGTAGGAGCCGTCGTAGCCGACCTCGGTCACGACGCCGTTGGCGACGGAGTGGATCGGGGAGCCGGTGGGGGCCGACATGTCGAGGCCGGTGTGGACGCTGGCCCACAGCGACGAGGACTGGCCGAACGTGGCGCTGATCCGGTAGCTGGTGAGCGGCAGCACCCACAGGTTCTTCTTGATCTTGGCTGCCTGCTTCTCGGCACTCTGCGCGAGCTGCTCGAGCACGGCGTTGCGCTGCTCGGCCTGGGCCTCGGTCTGCTCGACCAGCTCCTGGTCGGCGGCGTCGGCCAGCGCGTCGCGGCGGGAGTCACGGCTCACCACGACGTCGCGGCGGCTGAGGGCGGAGGTGGCGTTGGTGAGGCCGAGGGCCATGCCGCCGGAGGCAGAGGGGGTGGTGTGCTGCGCCACGTAGCCGTCGAGGTCGGTGCCGGAGGCGCTGACGGCACCGCCCGCGGAGACGGCCAGCGCGGTGACGCCGAGGAGGATCGGGGTGGAGGGGAGGGCCTTCATCAACGGGCTGCGACTTGGCTGCTTGACGGCCCTGCGCTTGCCCGCTGTGGATGGGGTCGCCGGGGTCCGTTGGCCTTCGCCGCGTACCGCGCGATGGTTGCCCATGTAGTAGTCCCTCAGGTGGTGATGCCGGTCCCCCGAATCGAGGCCCGACTGTAACGGAAAGATCACGACGCCGGAAATCCGCGTCACGCAGAAGTGTGGATGACGTCCGAGTCGCCCGCCGGCGGATCACCCTAGACGGGCCCTCTCCCCGCCTGGGCTGTGGGGTGGCTCACGTGCAGGTCTGCAGGCGGACCCGCACTGTCTGTGACCCCGCTGACAGGTCTAGGGTGCCCAGTGGATTTCCCAGACTCTCAATATGAAGAAAAGGACTGGGTTCGTGGACCTGATGGAATACCAGGCGAAGGAGCTCTTCGCCAAGCATGGTGTGACAACCACCCTGGGCAAGGTCGTCGAGACCGCCGAGGACGCGAGGGCCGCCGCCGAGGAGTTCGGCTTCTGTGTCGTCAAGGCGCAGGTCAAGGCCGGTGGCCGTGGCAAGGCCGGTGGCGTGAAGCTCGCCAAGACCCCGGAGGAGGCGTTCGAGCACGCGTCCAACATCCTGGGCATGGAGATCAAGGGCCTCACGGTCAACCGCGTGCTGGTCACCCCGGCCACGCCGCCGGTCGAGGAGTACTACTTCTCCTTCCTGCTCGACCGCTCCAACCGCTCGCACCTGTGCATCGCCTCCGTCGAGGGCGGCGTGGAGATCGAGGAGGTCGCCAAGACCAACCCCGACGCCGTCAAGAAGATCCCGGTCGACGCGCTCGAGGGGGTCACCCCGGAGAAGGCCGCCGCGATCGTCGATGAGGCGAAGTTCCCCGCCGAGCTGCGCGACCAGGCCATCGAGATGGTGCAGAGGCTCTGGGAGGTGTACGTCGAGGAGGACGCCACCCTCGTCGAGGTGAACCCGCTGGCCCGCCTCGAGGGCGACAAGCTCGAGGCCCTCGACGGCAAGGTGTCGCTCGATGACAACGCCTCCGAGATCCGTCACCCGGACCACCACGCGTTCGAGATCCGCGAGGAGGCCGACCCGCTCGAGGCGAAGGCCAAGGACAAGGGCCTCAACTACGTCAAGCTCGACGGTGCCGTCGGCATCATCGGCAACGGCGCGGGCCTGGTCATGTCGACCCTCGACGTCGTCGCCTACGCCGGCGAGGCCCACGGCGGCGTCAAGCCCGCCAACTTCCTCGACATCGGTGGCGGCGCCAACGCCCAGGTGATGGCCGACGGTCTCGACGTCATCCTGAACGACGAGCAGGTCAAGTCGGTGTTCGTCAACGTCTTCGGCGGCATCACCGCCTGCGACGAGGTGGCCAACGGCATCAAGGGCGCCCTGGAGATCCTCGGTGATGCGGCGACCAAGCCCCTCGTCGTACGCCTCGACGGCAACAACGTCGAGGAGGGCCGACGGATCCTCAACGAGCTGAACCACCCGCTGGTGACCCAGGTCGACACCATGGACGGCGCGGCCGACAAGGCCGCCGAGCTCGCCCACCAGGCCTGAGAGCGGAGAGAAGAAGAAAGATGTCGATCTACCTCAACAAGGACTCGAAGATCATCGTCCAGGGCATGACGGGTGGGATGGGCTCCAAGCACACCACCCTGATGCTCGAGGCCGGCTCCAACATCGTGGGCGGCGTCAACGCCCGCAAGGCCGGCACCACGGTCGAGCTCGCGGGCCAGGAGCTCCCCGTGTTCGGCTCCGTCAAGGAGGCCATGGCCGAGACGGGCGCTGACGTGTCGGTCGTCTTCGTGCCGCCGGCCTTCACCAAGGACGCCTGCATCGAGGCCATCGACGCGGGCATCGGCCTGCTCGTGGTCATCACCGAGGGCGTGCCGGTGCAGGACACCGCCGAGGTCTTCGCCTACCTCGAGGGCAAGTCCACCCGGATGATCGGCCCGAACTGCCCCGGCATCATCACGCCGGAGGAGTCGCTGGCCGGCATCACGCCGCACACCATCGCGGGCAAGGGCCCGATCGGCCTGGTGTCGAAGTCCGGCACGCTGACCTACCAGATGATGTACGAGCTGCGTGACTTCGGCTTCTCGACCGCCATCGGCATCGGCGGCGACCCGATCATCGGCACCACGCACATCGACGCCCTCGAGGCCTTCGAGAACGACCCGGAGACCAAGGCGATCGTGATGATCGGCGAGATCGGCGGCGACGCCGAGGAGCGTGCCGCGGCCTACATCAAGGACCACGTCACCAAGCCGGTCGTCGGCTACGTCGCGGGCTTCACCGCCCCCGAGGGCAAGACGATGGGCCACGCCGGCGCCATCGTGTCCGGCTCGTCCGGCACCGCCCAGGCCAAGAAGGAGGCCCTCGAGGCCGTCGGCGTCAAGGTCGGCAAGACGCCGTCCGAGACGGCGGCCCTGATGCGCGAGGTCCTGCAGAGCCTCTGATCCACCCTCGCGAGGGCCTGGCAGCTGCGGCTGCCGGGCCCTCGTGCGATGTCAGGGGGTACGCCGTCACTCGCCGTCGCAGCCGTCCTCGCTGTAGACGCACAGGGACCGGACCACGGGTTCGGAGCGCGCCTGCAGGTCGTCGACCGCAGCCTGCATGACCCGGGCCAGCTGCCCGGTGCCCTCGTGGTAGGTCTGGTGGAGGAGCAGGGCGTTGCCGACCCGCACCAGGAGGTAGACGGTGCCCATGCCTGTAGGCCCGTCCTTGTCGAGATAGTGGTCGACGTAGGCGAACGACTCCTCGCCAGCGGCGGATGCCAGGGGCACCGGCTGGATCGCGGCCGCGCCCGGCTCTGCGGCGGGGCAGGTCTCGACCTCCTTGCGCACCCTGGCCAGCGCCTCCTCGGCGCTGGCGCCGTCGCGGTAGACCGCCAGGGTGCGGAACTCCCCACCCGACTTCCCGTCCGACCAGGCCGCCCACGCGCCGTCGAGGCTGTCCTCGATCGTCCACGCCGGCTGCCGGTCGCCGCAGGGGTGGAGGCTCAGCAGGGCGTCGAGGCGCTGCAGGCTCTCGGCCTCCGCCGGGTCGAGGGGGCCGGTCTGCGCCGGGATTGCCGGGTCCAGGGCCATGCCGTCGGTGAGCGGGAAGTCCTCGGCGATCGTGATGACCCACTCGTGCGGGCTCGGCGTCTCCACGGGGTCGATGGCTCGCCCGCCACCACCCGCCGAGAGGGCGACCGGAGCGGCGATCGCGGCCACGGCGGCGACGGCCGCCAGGGCCGTCGCGGCGCGGGTGCGGCGCCGGCGGCGGTCGCCGAGGCGGCGTACCTCCGCGGCGGGCAGCGCAGGCTGCGGGAGCTCACGGGTGAGCTCGTCGAAGATCGGGTCAGGCATGGGTGGCTCCCTCGGCGGAGGCGGTGTCGGCGAGCAGGGCGGCGAGGGCGGTGCGGCCGCGGCTGAGCCTGGCCTTGACCGTGCCCTCGGGGGCGCCGACCTCGCGCGCCACCTCGCTCACCGGCAGGTCGGCGAGGTGGTGGAGCACCAGGACCAGGCGCTGGGCCTCGGGCAGCCGCTGGAGCGCCGCGACGACGGCGACGTGCGTCTCCGTGGGCGGCGGGGACTGGGACGGCGCGGCCAGGGCCCGGTCGACCGGGCGGCGGCCGCGGACGACGCGGCGCCAGCGGCTCACCGCGAGGCGGTGGGCGGTGGTGCGGACCCATGCCTCGGGGTGGCCGTCGGCCGACAGCTGCCGGCGGTGTGCCCAGGCCCGGACGAACGCCTCCTGCACGCACTCTTCGGCCTCGTCGCGGCTCCCGACCAGCGCATGGACCTGCGCGACGACGCGGCCGTACGACGCGGCGTAGAAGTCGTCGAAGTCGTGTTCGTCCATCCCGGTCCCCTCGTGAGGTGCGTACAGCAGTCATACGCCTCACCGGCCGGTCCGGTTGCAGGGTTGGCCGAATCAGCTGATCGGGTTCCGGGTGCAGGCGGGTTCAGCGGCCGGGAAGGTCCGCCAGCCGCTCCAGCGCCCGCCGGGCCACGGCCCGGAAGTCGGCGCTGCTCATGCTCATCCGGGCCGTCGGGGTGAGGCCGACCTGGGAGACGGCGGTGCCGTTGCGCATGATCGCCATCAGGAACGGCACGGCGCGGTCGTCGGAAATCTCGATGTCGAGCCGCCAGACACTGAGCTCCCGGTCACGACCCTCCACCTGCTCGAGCCCGGTCACGCTGGTGCCGAGGTTGGCCTCCGCGCAGGCCCGCACCTTGCGGCGTACGGCGTCGACGAAGGCGCGCGCGTCCTTCTCGGAGAGCCGGCCGACCGTCTGGGTCAGGCCGAAGGAGCCTGCGTCCTTCACCTCGGGGAAGAGGAAGGTGCGGGTCAGGTTGCGGCGGATGCCGCGGCCGCCGAAGCTCGTCCGGTCGCACGCCGTCGCCGCTACGTTGGTGCTCGCCGGCTCGGCGTCGGTGCCCACCCAGGGACCCACCGCGCGGGTGACGGGTGGGAGGTCGGCGGCGACGAGCATGCCGCGCGGCGGGCCGACGGGGAGCGGAGGCACGTTCCGGGCGCGCGGAGGGGCGGCGCACGTGCCGCTGCCGGGATTGGCGCACAGTCCGTTGACGGCCGCCGCCAGCGCAGCAGCGGCCTGCTCGGTGGGCACGCTGCCGGTGGCGACCTGCGCCATCGTAGTGACCGTGAGGCGGCCGCTGCGGGCGACGGCGACGCTGATCGTGGCGGGCTCGCGGGTCCAGGAGCGGAGGGTGAAGAGGGCGGCGTCGTCGCCCACGCCGCGCACCTCGTGGGTCTCGAGGAGCTGCGTGCGCGGGGCGGCGCAGCCGGCGTACCACGAGCGCGCCGTGCGGAAGGCGGCCGCGGCGGTCCGCTCGTCGCTGGAGAGCTCGACGAGCTCGACGGCGCGGCCGACCACGACGTCGCGCCGTACCCGCTTCACGACGGTGCGGCGGCCCCGCTTGACCTCCTTGCGGCGGGTGACCTGCTCGGTCCCCGAGAAGGTGCGCACCAGCGAGCCGACGCCCCGGGGATCGGCGAACTGGGTCTGCTGGCACGGCAGCACCACGCCGTCACCGCGCAGGTTGTCCCAGGTGTTCCTCTCCGACCAGTCGAGCCGACGGGCATAGCGGGTCACCTGGTCCTGGGCCAGCAGCTCCTCGGGGGAGATCGTGGCCTCCGCCGCCGGGTCGGCGGGAGGCGGGAGCATCCGTGCCCCCGGGGCCACGCGCTCCTCGCGCAGGCTGATCGGCTCTGCGCCACCCGCGGCGACGATGGTGCCGGACCCGACCAGCGCGGCGACCGCCACGCCGACGCCGACCAGCGTGTGGGTGCGCCGCCGGGCGGTCCCGGCGCGGCGCACGATGGAGCTGCGGGGCCACCGGCTGCCGGCCACGACGACCCGGAGGCGGTCGATCATCGTGCGGACCTGCGTGCTGTCGACGTCACGGTCTATCGCGAAGCGGGCGGTGGCTGTCTGGAGGCAGCGCTCCGCCTCGGCCCGGGGCAGGTTGACGACCCGGGCGATCTCGGCGAGCGGGAGAGGGGTCAGGGCCGTCAGCACGAGCGTGCGACGCTCGGGACCCGACAGCCGGGCGAGGGCGTCGAGGATGCTGCGCAGCTCGGGGTCGAGCGTGCGCTCGCGGTGCCAGGGGCGCGCCGTGTGGCGGCGCTGCGCCCGGCCGTGGGCGAGCGGCCGGAGCCAGCCGACGGGGTCCTCGAGGCGCGACACGGCCCGCCAGTGGTGCCAGGCCACGGCGAAGGCGTCGCGCACCGCCGTGCGCGAGGCGGGCAGGTCGCCGGTCAGCGCGAAGGTCTCGAGCAGGAGCTGGTCACGGGTCGAGACGTAGAAGGCATCGAACTCGTCCGGACTCCTCATGGCCGTCCCAGCGTACGCCGGGTGCCCGGCGTGCCTGCACCACGGGCCCAGGCCCCGGGGTGATGATGGCGGGGTCATGACCTCCTTGCTCGCGCCCCGTGACCACCGCACCGACGCGACCCTCGCCCAGCGCCGTCCCCTCGTGCTGGTCGCCACGCTCGGCGGCATCCTGGCCGCCCTGGGGCCGCTGCTGGTGCTCGTGGCGGTGGGCATCGTCGGCTGGTTCCTCAGCGACGCGGGCGTCCACGGGGCCCCGCGGGACGGGATGCGAGCCGGTGCGCTGGCGTGGCTGATGGCGCACGGGTCGGGCGTCTCCGTGGCGGGTGCCTCGGTCACCGTCGTGCCCCTGGGCCTCACCGCCGTGTGCGCCTGGGCCATCTGGCGGCTCGGCCACCGGGTCGGCGATGCTGTCTCGGGGCACGGGCCCGACGCCGACCGGATCGGCGACGGCGAGCGTGACTGGACCGTGCCGTCGGCCGTCGGGCTGTTCTTCCTGGGCTACGTCGTGACCGCCATCGTGGTCTGCTCCCTGGCCGGGGGCGCCGATGCGGGGCCATCCGTGCGCGGGCTCGTCGGCTGGACCGTGCTCCTCACGCTCCTGGTCGCCGCCCCCGCCATCGCGGTCGGCTCCGGCCGGGCGGCCATCTGGGCCACGCTCGTCCCGCCGGTCGTACGGCTTGCTGCCACCACGGCGGTGACGGTGCTCGTTGCCTTCCTCGCCGCGGCGACGGTGCTCTTCCTCATCGGCCTGGCGCTCGGCCTGGGGGAGGCGGCCACGATGCTCTCCCAGCTGCACCTCGGGGTGGGGGAGTCCGTCCTCTTCCTCGTCGTCAACGCGGCCTTCGTCCCCAACGCCGTCCTCTTCGGTGGCGCGTTCCTGCTGGGCCCGGGCTTCGTGGTCGGCGGCGGGACGCTCGTCTCGCCGAGCCTCGTGGTCCTCGGCCCGCTGCCGCTCCTTCCTCTGCTGGCCGCGCTGCCCGACCCGGGCACGAGCCCGGCCTGGATGGCCGCAGTCGTGGCCGTGCCTCCCCTCGTCGCGGCCGTGTCCGTGGCGTGGATGCAGCGGCGCCACCCGACCCCCCGGTGGGACCACGGGGCGATGCGCGGCTGCGGCGCCGGCATCCTCGCCGGGGTCGCCCTCGCGGTGCTCAGCAGCCTCGCCGGCGGCAGCGCGGGTCCCGGCCGGATGCGCTTCGTCGGCGCCGTCCCGGCCGACGTGCTCATCCACGCCATCACGGCGTTCGCCCTGGGTGGTCTCGTCGCCGGCTTGGCCACGACGTGGTGGCAGCGGCGCAGACCCTAGACTCACCGCCCGTGACCGCACGCCTCGTCGTACTCGTCTCCGGCTCGGGGACCAACCTGCAGGCCCTCCTCGACGCCTGCACCGACCCGGCGTACGGCGCGGAGGTCGTCGCCGTGGGCGCCGACCGCGAAGGCATCGAGGGACTGGCCCGGGCCGAGCGTGCCGGCATCCCGACGTTCGTGCACAAGGTGAAGGACTACGCCGACCGGGCGGAGTGGGACCGCGCGCTCGCCGACTCGGTGGCTGCACATGCGCCCGACCTGGTCGTGTCGGCGGGCTTCATGAAGCTGGTGGGCCCCGGCTTCCTGGCCCGCTTCCCCGACAGGATGCTCAACACCCACCCCGCCCTGCTGCCCTCGTTCCCGGGCATGCACGGGGCCGCCGACGCCCTGGCCTACGGCGTGAAGGTCACCGGGGCGACGCTCTTCGTCGTCGACGGCGGCGTCGACACCGGGCCGATCGTCGCGCAGACGGTGGTGCCGGTGGAGGACGACGACACCGTCGAGACGCTGCACGAGCGGATCAAGGTCGCGGAGCGGGCGATGCTCGTCGAGTCGGTCGGCCGGCTCGCGCGCGAGGGCTGGCGGGTCGAGGGGCGGCACGTCCGCATCGGCCGCGTCCACTAGGCTGGCCCCACACGACTGGCGCAGGTGGGCAACCACCAGGGAGTGCCCCCATCCGGGGACAGCGAGCGGCATCGAACGCCTGGGTGCCCTCCCCACATCGGCAACCACCGACAGGAGTCACCGTGTCCGACCGCATCCCGCTCCGCCGGGCCCTCGTCAGCGTCTACGACAAGTCCGGCCTCGAGGAGCTCGTCCGGGGCCTCCACGACGCCGGCGTGGAGCTCGTCTCGACGGGCGGCTCGGCGAAGCTGATCGCCGACCTCGGCATCCCGGTCACCAGGGTCGAGGACCTCACCGGCTTCCCCGAGTGCCTCGACGGCCGGGTGAAGACGCTGCACCCGCGCGTGCACGCGGGCATCCTCGCCGACCGCCGCCTCGACAGCCACGTCCAGCAGCTGGCCGACCTGGGCGTCGAGCCCTTCGACCTCGTGGTGTCCAACCTCTACCCCTTCACGCAGACCGTGATGTCCGGCGCGACCCCCGACGAGTGCGTCGAGCAGATCGACATCGGCGGCCCCTCGATGGTCCGCGCGGCCGCGAAGAACCACCCCTCCGTCGCCATCGTCACCTCGCCCACGCGCTACGCCGAGGTGCTGCGCGCCGCGCAGGAGGGCGGCTTCACGCTCGCGGAGCGCCAGCAGCTCGCCGCCGAGGCCTTCGTCCACACCGCGACGTACGACGTCCACGTGGCCAGCTGGATGGGCAACGTGCTCACCGACAGCTCCGAGGGCACCGGCTTCCCCGCCTGGATGGGCGCCACCTGGGAGAAGTCGGCGGTGCTGCGCTACGGCGAGAACCCGCACCAGGCGGCCGCGCTCTACACCAACGGCTTCCAGCCGCAGCCCGGCCTGGCCCAGGCCACGCAGCTGCACGGCAAGGAGATGTCCTACAACAACTTCGTCGACGCCGACGCCGCTCGCCGCGCGGCCTACGACTTCGACGAGCCGGCCGTCACGATCATCAAGCACGCCAATCCCTGTGGCATCGCGGTCGGCGCCGACGTGGCCGAGGCGCACCGGAAGGCGCACGAGTGCGACCCGGTCTCGGCCTTCGGCGGCGTGATCGCCACCAACGTGTCCGTCTCGGTCGAGATGGCCAAGCAGGTCGCGGAGATCTTCACCGAGGTCGTCGTCGCGCCGTCGTACGACGAGGGCGCGGTGGAGGTGCTCGCGGCGAAGAAGAACATCCGTCTGCTGGAGTGCGCGCCGATGTCCCGCGGCGGCGCCGAGCAGCGGCCCATCTCCGGCGGCCTCCTGCTCCAGCACCGTGACGTCATCGACGCCGAGGGCGACGACCCCGCCACGTGGACGCTGGCCACGGGCGAGGCTGCGTCCACCGAGGTGCTGGCCGACCTCGCGTTCGCGTGGCGCGCCTGCCGGGCCGTGAAGTCCAACGCCATCCTGCTCGCCTCCGGCGGCGCCTCGGTCGGCGTCGGCATGGGCCAGGTCAACCGCGTCGACTCCTGCCGCCTCGCCGTCGAGCGGGCGGGGGAGCGGGCCGCCGGCTCCGTCGCGGCGTCCGACGCGTTCTTCCCCTTCGCCGACGGTCCCCAGATCCTCATCGACGCAGGCGTCCGGGCGATCGTGCAGCCGGGCGGATCCGTGCGCGACGCCGAGGTCGTCGAGGCGGCCGAGAAGGCCGGCGTCACCATGTACTTCACCGGCACCCGCCACTTCTTCCACTGAGGGCCCAGCGATGACTGCACAGACACTGGACGGTGCCGCCACCCTGCGCACCATCAAGGCCGAGCTCGCCGAGCGCGTGGCCCGGCTCAAGGAGCAGGGCATCGTCCCCGGCCTCGGCACCGTGCTCGTCGGTGACGATCCGGGCTCGCACTGGTACGTCGGCGCCAAGCACAAGGACTGCGCCGAGATCGGCATCACCTCGATCCGCCGCGACCTCCCGGCCACCGCCACCCAGGCGGAGGTGGAGGGAGTGATCGACGAGCTGAACGCCGACGCCTCGTGCACCGGCTTCCTGGTGCAGCAGCCGACCGGGCTCGACGAGTTCGCGCTGCTGTCCAGCGTCGACCCGGACAAGGACGTCGACGGCCTGCACCCGACCAACCTCGGCAAGCTCGTGCTGGGCGAGTCCGGCCCGCTGCCGTGCACGCCCGTGGGCGCGATCGAGCTGCTCCGTCGCCACGGGGTGCAGATCGCCGGCGCCGAGGTGGTCGTGGTCGGCCGCGGCCTCACCGTGGGTCGTCCACTCGGCCTCCTGCTGACCCGCCGTACGGAGAACGCGACGGTGACGCTGTGCCACACCGGCACCGTCGACCTGGCCGGGCACGTCCGCAACGCCGACATCGTCGTGGCCGCCGCCGGAGTGCCGGGCATCATCTCCGGTGACATGGTCAAGCCTGGCGCCGCCGTGCTGGACGTGGGCGTCTCCCGCGTCGACGGCAAGGTCACGGGTGACGTCGCACCGGACGTGTGGGACGTCGCGGGCTGGGTTTCGCCCAACCCCGGGGGTGTCGGTCCGATGACCCGGGCCATGCTGCTGACCAACATCGTCGAGATCGCCGAGAAGCAGCTCGGGACCAGGTAACCCGTGACCGAACCAGCCGAGGAGCCTGCCGCGCAGGAGCCCGACATCGTCCCGCCCGAGGACGTCCCCCCTCTCTCCGCCGAGGAGCTCGTGAACGGCGAGGCCCCCGACGAGGCGGCCGGCGGCGAGGACGAGCGACGCTATCCCTCGACGATCGGGGGAGCGTTCTACCTCGCCGTGCTCGCCGCCAGCGGCGCCGCGCTGGCGATCGTCGTCACCGGAGCCTGGCGCCAGGGCATCCGGGTGATGGGCGGCGCCCTCCTGTTCGGCGCCCTCTGCCGACTGGCCCTGGGGCCGCGCGACGCCGGCATGCTCGCCGTGCGCTACAAGTGGCTCGACGCGCTGCTGCTCATCGCCCTCGGCGCCGCGCTCATCGTGCTCGCAGGCTCGATCCCCGACCAGCCCGGCCCGTAGATGCCGAGTCGGCGCATCCGCGTGAGCAGATGCGCCGACTCGGTCTCGATACGCCCCGTCGCGACCTCGCAGGCTCGGTCGCGGGGCCACTCGACCTGACCTCTCGACGCCCGGCGCTCGTTCCTCGCTGCGCTCGCTGCGGTCAGATCAGGCCGACTTGATGGGCCTGATCCGGCCCTCCGCTCGCTGCGCTCGCTGCGGTCAGATCAGGCCGAGCTGCTTGACCTGGTCTCGCTCCCCCTCCAGGCGCGCGACGGAGGCCGCGATGCGCTCCTTGGAGAAGTCGTTGAGCTCGATGCCCTGCACGATCTCGTACTGACCGTCGGTCACCGTGCACGGGAACGACGAGACGATGCCCTCGGTGACGCCGTAGGAGCCGTCGGACGGCACCGACATCGACACCCAGTCCGACGTGCCGTTGAGCCAGTCGTGCATGTGGTCGATCGTCGCGTTGGCAGCCGAGGCGGCCGACGAGGCGCCGCGAGCCTTGATGATCGCGCCGCCGCGGGTGGCGACCGTGGGGATGTACTCGTCGGTGATCCAGGCCTGGTCGACCTGCTCCGCCGCGGACTTGCCGCCGACCATCGTGTTGAACAGGTCCGGGTACATCGAGTCGTCGTGGTTGCCCCAGATCGCCAGCTGGGAGATCTCGGTGACGGGGACGCCGAGCTTCTTCGCGAGCTGGGTCTTGGCCCGGTTGTGGTCGAGCCTGGTCAGCGCGTTGAACCGCTCGTTCGGGATGTCGGGCGCGTTGCTCATCGCGATGAGCGCGTTGGTGTTGGCCGGGTTGCCGGTCACGAGCACCTTGACGTCGTCGGCGGCGTTGTCGTTGAGCGCCTTGCCCTGGCCGGTGAAGATCTTGCCGTTGGCCGACAGCAGGTCGGCCCGGTCCATGCCCTCCTTGCGGGGCATGGCGCCGACGAGCATCGCGACGCTGACGCCGCTGAAGATGGCGGCCGGGTCGGCGCCGATCTCCACGCCGGCGAGCAGCGGGAAGGCGCAGTCGTCGAGCTCCATGACCACACCCTCCAGCGAGGGCAGGGCGGGCTCGATCTCGAGAAGGCGCAGCTCGATCGGCCGGTCGCCCAGTGCGCCGGCGGCGAGACGGAAGAGCAGGCTGTAGCCGATCTGGCCGGCGGCGCCGGTGACGGCCACCTTGAGGGGCGTGGTGCTCACGACGGGACTCCTCGGAGTGGGACAGGTCTGGTCGGGCTGACGCTAGCAGCGGGGCAGCCGGTCGCACCGGGGGGCCCGGACGGTGGCATGCTGGTGCCGTGCGAGGTCGATCCGCGGGAATGTTCGCGGCCATCCCCGCCGCCCTGCTTCTCGGTGCCTGCGGTGTCGGCGCGCCCCCGGTCAGTGACCCGACCGGCGTCGACGGGCTCGTCGTCCCGACGCCGTCACCCGATCCGGCCGACTTCGTGCGCGAGGTCGGCAACCCGTGGCTGCCCCTGCTGCCCGGCAGCACCTGGCGCTACGAGGTGCGGGTGGACGGGGAGGTCGAGGAGACCATCGAGGTCACCGTCACCGACGACGTACGCCGCGTGGCGGGGGTCGACGCGACGGTGGTGCGCGACGTGGTGACCGACGCCGAGGGGAAGGTCGTGGAGGAGACCCTCGACTGGTTCGCGGAGGACCGGGCAGGCAACGTCTGGTACCTCGGCGAGGACACCACGTCGTACGAGCGTCACCGCCCGTCGACCGAGGGCTCCTGGGAGGCCGGGGTGGACGGTGCGATGGCGGGCCTGGTGATGCCGGCGGAGCCCCGGGTGGGCGACGGCTTCCAGCAGGAGTGGCTGCCCGGCGTCGCCGAGGACCGCGCCGAGGTGCTCGACGTGTCGGCGTCCCGGACGACGGCGTTCGGCTCCTGGGACGACCTCGTTCTGACAGAGGACACCACGCCACTCGAGCCGGACCTGGTCGAGCACAAGCTCTACGCCCACGGCGTCGGGCTGGTGCTCGAGGAGTCGCCGGCCGGCGACGAGGTCGTCGAGCTGGTCGCGTTCACCCCCGGAGGGCGCTGACCGGGGGGACCGTCAGTCGGGGCGGCGCACCTGCGTGCGGCCGTCCTCCTCGTCGGGGAGCGGCTGGCCCCACTGCTGCGGCTGCTGCGGAGCCTGCGGCTGGCCCCAGTACTGCGGGGCGGCCGGGGGAGGGCCCTGCGGCGCGACGGGCTGGCCGGGAGCAGGCTGGCCGGAGGCCGACTGCGGGGGCGCGCCCCAGGCGGGCGGCGGCGCCTGCCACTGCGGCTGCCCCTGGTTCCACTGCTGCTCGTAGCCTATCGGGGGCATGAACTGGTTCCTCGCCTGCTTGCCGCCGCCGAAGCTCAGCCCGGAGCCGGCGACCGGCTCGGCGCCGTGCCCGAAGATCACGGGGTAGGTCAGCCCGGCGACGACTGCCCCGACGAGGGGCGCGACGACGAACAGCCACAGCTGGATGATCGCGTCCGTGCCCGCGAAGACGCCGACGCCGATCGAGCGGGCGGGGTTGACCGACGTGCCGGTGGCGCCCATGGACGCGAAGTGGATCATCGCGAGCGCGAGGCCGATGGCCAGCGGCGCCATGAAGGCCTGGAACTCGTTGCGGGCGTCGGTCACGGCGAGGATCACCCAGAGGAAGACCGCCGTCAGGAGGGTCTCGAGCATCAGCGCGGCCCACCAGGCGAAGCCGCTCCCCTCGTCCCCGAAGGCGTTGGCGCCCATGTTGCCCTCGGCGGTGAAGCCGTCGAAGCCGTGCATCAGGCCGAACAGCGCGGCGCCGGCGACGAGGCCGCCGAGCAGCTGCGCGCCGAGGTAGAGGGGCGCGTCCCGCCAGGGCAGGCGGCCACCCAGGATGGCGCCGACGGTGACGGCGGGATTGAAGTGGCCGCCCGAGACGCGGCCGACGGCGTAGGCCATCACCACGACGGTGAGGCCGAAGGTGAGGCCGGTGGCGACGTAGTCGCCCCCGCTATTCAGCGCGGCGCCGACGCCGAAGAACACGAGCACGAAGGTGCCGAGCACCTCCGCTGCGAACTTCGCGCCGTTGGTCGGGACGTCGACCGGTTCCGAGATCTCAGTCATTGCGGCAGAGCCTTCCTGAACAATGTCATTTGGGAAGAGGCATGCCCACACCCCCGTGGGTCCGGCACGGACTCTAGCCGGGGAGGGTCGCTCGGTGCGAGGCTGGCCGAGTCCCCGAGCGGGGCCCACGTCAGGTATCTTGACGTCAAGTTAGTTGCCGCCGCAGACACCAGGAGCTGTCCCACGCCATGGCCAAGATCATCTACACGCACACCGACGAGGCGCCGCTGCTGGCGACGTACTCCTTCCTCCCTGTCGTCGAGGCGTACGCCGGGAAGGCCGGCGTCGAGGTCGAGACCCGGGACATCTCCGTGGCTGCGCGCATCCTCGCCCAGTTCGGGCTGGCCGACGACGCGCTGACCGAGCTCGGCGAGCTCGCCAAGACGCCCGAGGCCAACATCATCAAGCTCCCCAACATCTCCGCCTCCATCCCGCAGCTCAAGGCCGCGATCAGGGAGCTGCAGGAGAAGGGCTTCGACATCCCGGACTACCCGGAGAGCCCCGACAACGCCGAGGAGCAGGAGATCCGGGCCAGGTACGACAAGGTCAAGGGCTCCGCGGTCAACCCGGTCCTGCGCGAGGGCAACTCCGACCGCCGCGCGCCCGCCAGCGTGAAGAACTACGCGAAGACCCACCCGCACACCAACAAGCCGTTCGCCGAGGGCTCGAAGACCAGCGTCGCCACCATGGGCGAGCACGACTTCGCGTCCAACGAGAAGTCCGTGACGCTGCCGGCCGACGACACCCTCTCGATCGTGCTCGAGACGGCGGACGGCGAGAAGGTCGTGCTCAAGGAGGGCCTCAAGGTCCTCGAGGGTGAGATCGTCGACGCCACCCGCATGGAGGCTGCGGCCCTGCAGTCCTTCCTCGCGAAGACGCTCGAGCAGGCCAAGGCCGACGACGTCCTCTACTCGGTGCACCTCAAGGCCACCATGATGAAGGTCTCCGACCCGATCATCTTCGGCCACGTCGTGAGGGCCTACTTCGACGACGTCTTCGAGAAGTACGGCGCCGCCCTCGCCGCCGCCGAGCTGTCCCCGAACGACGGCCTCGGCGGGATCCTCGCCGGCCTGGACGCCCTGCCCAACGGCGCCGAGATCAAGGCGGCCTTCGACGAGGCCCTGGCCAGCGGCCCCCGCCTCTCCTACGTCAACTCCGACAAGGGCATCACCAACCTGCACGTGCCCTCCGACGTCATCGTCGACGCCTCGATGCCCGCGATGATCCGCAACGGCGGCCGCCTCTGGGGTGCCGACGGCGGCGAGGACGACACCCTCGCGGTGATCCCCGACTCGTCGTACGCCGGCGTGTTCCAGGCCGTCATCGACGACGTCAAGACCAACGGCCCGCTCGACCCCGCCACCATCGGCTCGGTCCCGAACGTCGGCCTGATGGCGCAGGCGGCCGAGGAGTACGGCTCGCACGACAAGACCTTCGAGATCCCGGCCGCGGGCACGGTCAGGGTCCTCAACGCCGCCGGCGAGGCGCTGCTCGAGCAGGACGTCGAGCCCGGCGACATCTGGCGCGCCTGCCAGACCAAGGACATCCCCGTCCAGGACTGGGTCAAGCTCGCCGTCACCCGCGCCCGTGCCACCGGCTCGCCGGCGATCTTCTGGCTCAACGAGGCGCGCGCCCACGACCGCGAGATCATCGCGAAGGTCAACGCGTACCTGCAGGACCACGACACCGAGGGCCTCGACATCCGGATCATGGCCCCGGCCGACGCGGCGAAGCTCTCCGTCGAGCGGATGCGCAAGGGCGAGGACACCATCTCGGTGACCGGCAACGTGCTGCGCGACTACAACACCGACCTGTTCCCGATCCTCGAGCTCGGCACCTCGGCGAAGATGCTGTCGGTGGTCCCGCTGATCGCGGGCGGTGGCCTCTTCGAGACCGGCGCGGGCGGCTCGGCCCCCAAGCACGTGCAGCAGCTCGTCGAGGAGAACTACCTGCGCTGGGACAGCCTCGGCGAGTTCTTCGCCCTGGTGCCGTCGCTGGAGAAGTACGCCGAGCAGGCGGACGCCCCGGCCGCACAGGTCCTGGCCGACGCGCTCGACCGCGCCACCGGCACGTTCCTCAACGAGGACCGCAGCCCCGGTCGCAAGCTCGGCACGACCGACAACCGCGGCTCGCACTTCTACCTGGCCCTCTACTGGGCCGAGGAGCTCGCGGCGCAGACCGAGGACGCGGAGCTGGCGGCCGCCTTCAAGCCGCTCGCCGAGACCCTGCGGGCCAACGAGGCGAAGATCGCCGAGGAGCTCATCTCCGTCCAGGGCAAGCCGGCCGACATCGGCGGCTACTACTACCTCGACGCCGAGAAGACCGCTGCCGTGATGCGCCCGTCGGCGACGTTCAACGAGGCACTCGCGTCGCTCTGACGCCGTCCTGCCGACCGCCCGGGCCCCCTCGAGGGACCCGGGCGGCCGTCATTTCGGCCCCCACCGCAGCAGCGGAAAATGGGGAGGTGGGTGTCGGTCCGGCGCCGTAGGGTCGAGAGGGTCATGACCGAGACCGCCGTGCGGCACGCCAGCGCGCCACCTTCCTCCGGTCCTCCCGACGACCCAGCGCGCACCGTCGACTGGCGTCGACTGCAGGGCCCAGTCGTCGTGGCCGCGCTGGTCGCGGCGGCCGTGGGCGCGATCGGCACCGCCCTCGGGTCCGTCGTCGCGGGACGGCTGGCCGCGCACCCGTCGGCCGAGCTGGTGGGGTGGCTGGCCCTGTGCCTGGTGGGCGCCGCCGTCGTCGACACCGCCGGCAAGATCGCGTGGGTCGGCCGCTCTGACCGCGCGGAGGGCCGCCTGCGCGAAGACCTCCTCCGGGCGGCGCTCCGGCAGCCGCTCGCTGCGCTCGGCGAGCAGGCGGTCGGCGAGATCCTCGACCGCGTCGACGACGACACCCACGAGGTCGGCAACCTGGTGCGCTGGCAGATCTGGATGCTCTGCCGCACGGTGTTCGCCACCGTCCCCATGTGGATCGTCGCGGGCCTCACCTGGTGGCCCGCGTTCCTGCTGTTCCCTCTGCTCGGGACGGTCACGTTCCTCAGCGTCCGTCCGCTGCTCGGCGAGATCTCGCGCCGCAAGGTGGTCGAGGAGATGGCCTGGACAGACCACGCCGCCGTTCTCGAGGAGGGCATCGCCGGGCGTGACGACCTGCGCACGACTCTCGGCCAGACCCACGTCGTACGCCGGGTGGCGGGCCTGTCCGCGGAGGTGCACGCCAGGTTCCGCGCCGTCCTCGACGTCGAGAGCCGGCTTGCCCGGCGGGCGGGAGTGCTGTTGCACGCCCTGCTCGCCGGCGTCGCCGTGGCCGGGGTGGCGCTCGCCTCCGCCGGCGACCTCTCGGTCGCCCGGCTGGTCACGCTCTTCCTCGTCACCTCGACGTTCGTCGGGCAGATCGCGATGCTCGCCTACCACGTGCCCGACCTTCAGGCAGGACTCGGCGCGGTGATCCGCCTGCGCCAGATGCTGGCCGTCGAGCCCGAGCCCGAGGGCGGCCTCGACCTGCCCGGCGGACCGCTCGACCTGGAGCTCCGCGATCTCGGATTCGCCTACACCGAGGGCACCTTCGCCCTCCAGGGCATCGACCTCTACGTCCCGGCCGGCCAGACGATCGCGCTCGTCGGGCGCACGGGCTCGGGCAAGTCCACGCTCGCCTCGATCATCTCCCGCGCCGTGGAGCCGCCCACCAGGTCGGTGTTCCTCGGCGGGCGTGACGTCCGCGAGCTCGACCTCCAGCAGCTCCGGCGCACCGTCGGGGTGGTGACCCAGCGCACCGAGATCCTCGCTGGCACGCTGGCGGACAACATCACGCTCTTCGCCGACCGGCCGCGCACGGAGGTCGAGGCCGCGGTCGCCGAGCTCGGCCTCGACCACTGGGTCGCCGGTCTGCCCGACGGTCTCGACACGCTGCTCGGCCCCGGCGGCACATCGCTGTCCGCCGGGGAGGAGCAGCTGGTCGCGTTCGCGCGGCTGCTGGTCCGGGACGTGTCCGTGGTGGTGCTCGACGAGGCCACGGCCAGGATGGACCCGCTCACCGAGCGCCGGGTCGTCGCCGCGGCCGACCGGCTGCTCGCCGGACGCACCGGTGTGCTCATCGCCCACCGGCTCTCGACGGTCGAGCGCGCCGCCCTGGTGGCCGTCCTCGACCACGGTCGTGTCGTGCAGTCCGGTGCCCGAGCCGAGCTCGCCGTCGTGCCCGGGCCGTTCCGTGACCTCCTCGCCGCGAGCCGGTCCCTGCACAGCCCTACGGCCGACGAGGCCCTGGATGCGCCCGGTGCTGCCGCCGGCTCCGAGGTCACCACACCGGGCGTCGGCGCCCGGCGGCGGTCCGGGCCGCCGCCGCCGATCCCGGTGGTGGGCACCGGCCCGTCGCTCGCACGCGGCATCCTGCACGCGCTCCTCGTGCGTCCGTGGTGGGGCGTCCTCGGTGCCGCCCTGTTCCTGTTCTCGGCGCTGTGCGGGGCACAGGGCGCGGTGACGGGTCTCGTGTGGGGCCTGATCGTCGAGGACCTCCAGGCCGGAGGCCAGCCGACCGGGCTGGTCGTCGCGATCGTCGTCTCACTCCTCGCGGCGCCGGTGATGCTGGCCAACGCATTCTGGCGCTACCCGCGCTGGTGGATCGAGGTGATGCTGCGGGCCCGGATGTCCGTCCTCCACGGGCAGACGGACCAGCGCCGGCTGACGCGGACACCACCCGGCGAGGTCGTCGCCCGTTCGATGGACGCCGACCGCTACGCGCGCTACGCCGACCGCTGGGTCGACTTCGTCAACGGCCTCGTCATCGCCGGCGTCACCGCCCTCCTCGCCGGCACCTGGCTCGCCGGTGCCGTGCTGCTGGCGGTGATGGTGACCTCGGCGCTCGCCTCGACGCTCGGGCGCCCGATCGCGGGCCGCTCCGCCGCGGCGGCCTCCACAGCCCGGGCCCGGTTCGGGCGGGCCCTCGTCTCGGCACTCGAGTCGGCGCGCACGGTCAAGCTCGCCGCGGCGACTCCCGACGTCCACGCCTACCTGCGCCGGGTGGACTCCGGCCGCGTCGCGGCCGCTGTCAGGGAACACCGGGTCCAGAGCTTCCTCGACGGGGTGCCCGTGGTGATGGTGCAGTGCGGTGTGGTCGCCGCCTGGGCGATCTACTTCTCGGGTGGCTGGGGCCTGGCGACCGCCCTGCTGGTGGCGAACGCCGTCTCCGGGTTCGACTGGTTCGGCCGCGTGGCGGGGATGGTGGTGACCGAGGCGCCCGGCACGCGTGCGTGGCAGGTCGAGACCAGCCGGTTCGCGGGCGGGCGCGACCTGATGGACCTGCCGCCCGGAGTCGACCTGGTCACCGGTGACGCCCCAGCGCCTGCGGCGGTCGGACGGGTGCCGCTGGAGAGGCTGTCGCTACGCGGCTTCTCCGCCCTCCACGACGACGGCACGATCGGGGTCAGCGGGGTCGACCTCGACGTCGAGGCGGGCGAGCTGGTGCTCCTGGTCGGCCAGGTCGGCTCCGGCAAGTCCAGCCTGCTAGCCGCCTTGGCCGGGCTGATCGAGCACAGCGGTGAGCTCCGCTGGAACGGTCAGGAGGTCACCGACCCCCAGGTCTTCCTGCGGCCGGGCCAGGTCTCGCACGTCGCCCAGGTGCCCCGTGTCCTCTCGGGCACCTTCGCCGACAACGTCCGGCTCGGCCACGACCGTCCCTTCGACGACCCGGTGGGGGCAGCGCGGCTCGGACCCGACGTGGATCAGGCGGGCGGCAAGGAGGCGCTTGTCGGACATCGTGGCGTCCGGCTCTCAGGCGGGCAGGTGCAGCGGCTCGCCCTTGCTCGTGCGCTCGCCGCCGAGACCGAGCTGCTGCTCGCGGACGACGTGTCGAGCGCGCTCGACGCCGCCACCGAGATCGAGCTGTGGGCGGCCCTGCGCGAGCGGCGTACGACCGTGATCGGAGCGACGTCGAAGCGCGCGGCGCTCGCCCGCGCCGACCGGGTCGTCGTCCTCGTCGACGGGGAGGTCGCGGCCGTCGGGCCGTGGCGCGAGCTGGCCGGCGCCTGGGACCACCTGGCGGGATGACCGGCGCGCGCGGAATACGCACTCCGCGAGGCGACTTGCGATCCTTGTGACGATGACCGCGCCGCCCGACACAGTCCTCGACCACCCCGCGGTCCGCGCAGCACATTTCGGTCTCGCCGTCCTCGCCCTCGCGATGGGTGGCTTCGCGATCGGCACGACCGAGTTCGTGACCATGGGCCTGCTGCCCCAGATCGCCGACGGCGTGGGCGTCTCCATCCCGACGGGTGGCCACGTGATCTCCGCCTACGCGCTCGGCGTGGTCGTCGGCGCCCCCGTGCTGGCCTTCCTCGGCGCCCGCCTGCCCCGCCGCGCCCTCCTGGTGGCGCTGATGGCGGCGTTCGCGGTCGGCAACGCCGCCAGCGCCCTCGCCACGTCGTACGACGCGCTGGTGGTCGCGCGCTTCGCCGCCGGCCTGCCCCACGGGGCCTACTTCGGCGTCGCCTCGCTCGTGGCAGCGTCCCTCGCCCCACCCTCCCGCAAGGGCCGTGCGGTCGCGCTGGTGATGCTCGGCCTCTCGGTGGCCAACGTCGTAGGCGTCCCGGCCGCCACCTGGATGGGCCAGCACCTCGGCTGGCGCACCGCCTTCTGGGCCGTGACCGTCCTGGGCCTGCTCACCCTCGCCATGGTCGTGTGGTTCGTGCCGTCGGTGGCCGGCGACCCCGAGGCCAGTGGACGCCGCGAGCTCAGCGCCTTCGCACTGCCCCAGGTGTGGCTCACCCTGCTCGCCGGGGCGATCGGCTTCGGCGGCATGTTCGCCGTCTACACCTACATCGCGCCCACGGTCACCGACGTCGGCAGCCTGGGCCAGTCGGCGGTGCCGGTGTTCCTGCTGTTCTTCGGCCTCGGCATGGTGGCCGGCACCTGGCTGGCCGGGGTGATGGCCGACTGGTCGATCTTCCGCTCGCTGCTCATCGGGGGCGCCGGCATGGGCCTGACCCTGCTGGTCTTCTGGCTCGTCGCCCCGCTCGGCTGGGCCGCCCTCCCGGTGGTCTTCCTGATCACCGTGCTCGGCTCCGTGCTGGTGGTGAACCTCCAGCTCCGGCTGATGGACGTGGCCGGAGAGGCCCAGGCCCTCGGTGCGGCGATGAACCACGCGTCGCTCAACGTCGCTAACGCGCTGGGCGCGTGGCTCGGCGGCGTCGTCATCGCTGCAGGCTGGGGCTTCCGCGCTCCGGCGCTGGTCGGCGCGGCCCTCTCGGCCGCCGGGCTGGCCGTGCTCCTCCTCTCGGCGCTGCTGCACCGCCGTACGCGCGTGTCGTGAAGAGCGAGACGGCGAGGTGACCGAGCCGTAACTGGGGCTCAACCGCCTGTTAGCACTTCTCCCTCACGATCTATCCCATCGCACCCGCGAGCCCGGCCCACCTGATGCCGCGGCTCACGACAGATGAGGGGGACACCCATGGACGACGCGACGATCGACACGAAGATCGAGGCCTACGCCGAGCGCCGCAAGCTGCAGGAGGCACGCCACGCCGCAGGGGTCGTCGACCTGCTGGCCCGCCGCGAGGATCTCGCCGGCGTGAACCTGCTGGCCGACCACGTGCGCGAGGCCGTCGGCTGGAGCGCCTGAGCGGGACAGCGGGGTGCTCAGCTGTAGAGCATCCCCATCCGCTCGCGCACCTCGGTGAGGGTGGCCTCGGCGACCTCGTTGGCGCGCTCGTTGCCACGGCGGAGCACCTCGGCGATGTACGCCGGGTCGCCCTCAAGCTCCGCGCGACGCGCCCGGAGCGGGGCGAGCTCGGTGTTGAGGGCGTCGGTGAGGCGCTTCTTGAGCATGCCGCCACCGCCGTCGCCGATCTCCTCGGCCACCTGCTCGGGCGGCACGCCCTCGCACAGGGAGATGAGCAGGAGCAGGTTGGCGACCTCGGGCCGGCCGTCCGGGTCCCACGTGATGTGACGGTCGGAGTCGGTCTTGGCGCCCTTGAGCTTCTTCGCCGTCTCGTCGGCGGTCATCCGCAGCTCGACGACGTTGCCCTTCGACTTGCTCATCTTGGTGCCGTCGGTGCCGAGGATCAGCGTCGCCGGGCTGAGCAGGGCGTCGGGCTCGGGGAAGGTCTGCCCGTAGCGCTCGTTGAAGCGCCGGGCGATCACCCGGGTCTGCTCGATGTGCGGCAGCTGGTCGCGGCCCACCGGCACGACGTTGGCCTTGCAGAAGAGGATGTCCGCGGCCTGGTGCACGGGATAGGTCAGCAGCAGCCCACCGATCGCCTTGATCCCGGCGGTGGCGGCCTCGTCCTTGACGGTGGGGTTGCGCTGCAGCTCCGCCACGCTGACGAGGCTGAGGAACGGCAGCATCAGCTGGTTGAGCGCGGGCACCGCCGAGTGGGTGAAGATCGTCGCCCGCTGCGGGTCGAGGCCCGCCGCGATGTTGTCGATGAGCAGGTTGCGCACGTTGCCCTGGACATCACCGATCACCTCACGGTCCGTGATCACCTGGTAGTCGGCGATCAGCTGCCACAGCTCGACGCCGGCCTGCTGGAGCTTCACCCGGTTCTTCATGGAGGCGAAGTAGTGGCCGATGTGCAGGGCGCCGGTGGGCCGGTCACCCGTCAGCATCCGCAGCTTCTCGGGCGTCGTGGCCAGCACGGCCTCGACCTCGGCGCTGCGGGCGACGGAGGCGCGGTAGGAGTCGCTCACGGGCAGCGATCCTACGACCCGCGTGGCCATCCTCACCCCTCGCCCCGTACGACCCGGGACACCCGCACGGGTTAAGGTGCCCGTCGTGCCCACCATCGGAGTCGCGCTCGCCATCCCCGAGCCCTGGGCCCGGGAGCTGCAGGACTACCGGACGTCCATCGGGGACGTCACGGCGTCGCTGATCCCCACGCACATCACCCTGGTGCCGCCACTCGAGGTCGACGGCGAGGACCTCCAGGTCGTCGCCGACCACCTCGCGGACGTGGGCCACGGATTCGAGCCCTTCGAGATCCGGCTCCGTGGCACCGGCACCTTCCGCCCGGTCTCGCCGGTCGTCTTCGTCAACGTGGTCAAGGGCATCTCCGGCTGCGAGCAGCTCGCAGACGCGGTCCGCCGCGGGCCGCTCGCGACGCCGCTCTCCTTCCCCTACCACCCCCACGTGACGGTGGCCCACCACCTCGACGACGACACCCTCGACCGCGCCTTCGACGAGCTGGCCGGCTTCGAGGCCGACTTCGAGGCGACCGTCTTCCACCTCTACGTGCACGACGCCGTGCGGGGGTGGGAGGTGACCCGCACCTTCCCCGAAGAGGCCTAAGCGTGCCCGCGATCGTCGACACCCTCAAGACCAGGCTCACGGAGGCCCGCCACCGGTGGCCGCTGCTGGACCACGGGGTCCGGACCGTGGAGCACTACGGCAACGTCCACGGCAGCGCGCTCGCCGCGGCGGTCACCTACTTCGCGTTCCTGTCGTTCTTCCCGATCCTGGCGCTCGCCTTCGCCGTCATCGGCTTCGTCTCCCGGGCCTACCCCAACGCCGACGAGGACCTCGTCGAGGCCATCGAGCAGGTGCTCCCGGGTCTCGTGGGCGGAGAGGACGGCATCTCCCTGGAGACGTTCCAGCAGAACGCCCCCGGCATCCTGAGCGTCGGCATCCTGCTCGCGCTCTACTCCGGGCTCGGCTGGCTCTCGGGCATGCGCACGGCGCTGGTGGCGGTCTTCGAGGAGCCGAAGCGCGAGCAGCCCACCTTCTTCGTCGGCAAGCTGCGGGACGTGCTGGCGCTGCTCACCCTGGGCTCCGTGCTGCTGCTCAGCGTCGCCCTCTCCGGCGTCGCGACCAAGCTGGCCACGCCGATCCTGGAGCTCCTCGGCCTCGGGGTCGGCGCCGAGCCCGTCGTCTGGCTGATCGGGCTCGCGCTGGGCCTGGCGGCCAACTCGCTGCTGTTCTTCGCGTTCTTCAAGCTGCTGGCGAGCCCGGAGATCCCGTCGCGGTCGCTGTGGTCGGGTGCGCTGCTCGGCGCGATCGCGTTCGAGCTGCTCAAGCAGGCGTCGACGTTCCTGCTGCAGGCCACGAAGGAGCAGCCGGCCGTGCAGGCCTTCGGCATCGCGCTGGTCCTCGTCGTCTGGATCAACTACTTCTCCCGGGTCGTGGTAATCGCCGCCTGCTGGGCGCACACGTCCCCGGAGGCCCGGGCGGCGCGTGCTGCGGAGCTGCCCGAGGCCGCCGTACAGGGACCGAGGATCGACCTGGCGCAGGCAGCCGTCCCCGAGCGAGTGGGCGCGTCTGCACACGCGCAGGGCGCCGAGTCGGCGCGACTGCGCGACCCGAAGGCGGCCTTCGCCGCCGGGGCCGCATCGATGCTGGGCGTGATCGCCCTGCTGAGGAGGAAGAAAGACCGATGAAGTACACCAAGGGACACGCGTGGTTCCTGCTCGGCGTCGCCGTGTGGAACTTCGTGACCTGGGGGATGTTCACCCGCAACCTCTACAACGCCCACGCGGCGGGGGAGGACCGGCCGGCGGGCTACTGGATCGCCCACTCCGTGCTGATCGTGGTCAACCTCGTCCTCGGTGGTGCCTTCGGCGTGCTCGGCTGGAAGGCGCTGCGCTCCACCCGCTGACCCGGCTCATCTGCACACCGAAATGCGGCCGAGTCGGCGCATCTGCACACGGGATGTGAGCAGATGCGCCGACTCGGCGGGGTGGAGCTGTGCAGATGCGCCGACTCAGTGGCCGTGGCGGAGTGCGGTGCGCAGGTCCCTGTTCAGCTGGGAGATCACGTCGAGCGGGATCTCCTTCGGGCAGGCCGCGGTGCACTCCCCGATGTTGGTGCAGCCACCGAAGCCCTCATGGTCGTGCTGGCCGACCATGTTGACCACGCGGGAGTCGCGCTCCGCCTGGCCCTGCGGCAGCTCGCCGAGGTGGGTGATCTTCGCGCCCATGAACAGCGAGGCCGAGCCGTTGGGACACGCCGCCACGCAGGCGCCGCAGCCGATGCAGGTGGCCACGTCGAAGGCCCGGTCGGCCGCGTCCTTGGGCACCTGGATCGAGTGCGCCTCGGGCGCCGACCCGGTGTTGACCGAGATGTAGCCACCCTGCTGGATGATGCGGTCGAAGGCGCCGCGGTCGACGCAGAGGTCCTTGAGGACGGGGAACGCGTCGGCTCGCCAGGGCTCGATGACGATCTCGTCGCCGTCCTCGAACGAGCGCATGTGCAGCTGGCAGGTGGTCGTGACCTCGGGGCCATGGGCCTGGCCGTTGATCATCAGGCCGCACATGCCGCAGATGCCCTCGCGACAGTCGGAGTCGAACGCGATCGGCTCCTCGCCCTTGGCGTTGAGGTCCTCGTTGAGCACGTCGAGCATCTCCAGGAACGACATGTCCGGGGACACGCCGTCGAGCTCGTAGGTGTGCATCGCACCCGTGCTGGCAGCGTTCGGCTGACGCCAGATCTTGAGGGTGAGCTTCACTTGTAGGACCTCTGCTTCATCTCGATGGCCGTGTAGACCAGGTCTTCCTTGTGCAGGATGGGCTTCTCGCCCTCACCGCCCCACTCCCACGCCGCGACGTAGGCGAACGCGTCGTCGTGGCGCAGGGCCTCGCCGTCCTCGGTCTGCGACTCGGCGCGGAAGTGGCCGCCGCAGGACTCGCGCCGGTTGAGCGCGTCGATGCACATCAGCTCGCCGAGCTCGAGGAAGTCGGCCACCCGGCCGGCCTTCTCGAGGCTCTGGTTGAGGCTGTCGGCGGTGCCGAGGACCTTCACGTTGCGGTAGAAGTCGTCCTTCAGGGTGCGGATCAGGTCGATGGCCTTCTTGAGGCCGTCCTCGGTCCGCTCCATGCCGCAGTACTCCCACATGATGTTGCCGAGCTCGCGGTGGTAGGAGTCCACGCTGCGGGTGCCGTTGACGGTGAGGAAGTGGTTGATCCGCTCCTCCACGGAGGTGCGCGCCTCGACGACCGCGGGGTGCGACTCGTCGATCTTCTCGAACGGCCCGTCCGCGAGGTAGTCGCGGATCGTGTGGGGGAGGACGAAATAGCCGTCCGCGAGGCCCTGCATCAGCGCCGAGGCGCCGAGACGGTTGGCGCCGTGGTCGGAGAAGTTGGCCTCACCGGTGACGAACAGGCCCGGGATCGTGGACTGCAGGTCGTAGTCGACCCAGAGGCCGCCCATGACGTAGTGGACCGCCGGGTAGATGCGCATCGGGACCTCGTAGGGGTCCTCGCCGGTGATCCGCGCGTACATGTCGAAGAGGTTGCCGTACTTGGCCTCCACCGCGTCCCGGCCGAGCCGGGCGATGGCGTCGGCGAAGTCGAGGTAGACGCCGCGTCGTACGCCGTCGACCTCCGGGCCCACGCCGCGACCGTCGTCGCACTGGTACTTCGCGGCCCGCGAGGCGATGTCGCGGGGTACCAGGTTGCCGAAGGAGGGGTAGATGCGCTCCAGGTAGTAGTCGCGGTCCTCCTCGGGGATCTCGCGCGGGTCCTTGGCGCAGTCCTCCTTGCGCTTCGGCACCCAGATCCGGCCGTCGTTGCGCAGCGACTCCGACATCAGGGTCAGCTTGGACTGGTGCGAGCCCGACACCGGGATGCAGGTCGGGTGGATCTGCGTGTAGCAGGGGTTGGCCATGTAGGCGCCCTTGCGGTGCGCACGCCAGGCGGCGGTGACGTTGCAGCCCATCGCGTTGGTCGACAGGTAGAACACGTTGCCGTAGCCGCCGGAGGCGAGCACCACGACGTCGGCGAGGTGGGTCTGGACCTCGCCGGTGACCATGTCGCGAGCGATGATGCCGCGGGCACGGCGCTGACCGGAGCTGTCGTCGGCGACGATCACCTCGAGCATCTCGTGGCGCGCGTACGTCGTGACGGTGCCGGCCGCGACCTGCCGCTCGAGCGCCTGGTAGGCGCCGATCAGCAGCTGCTGTCCCGTCTGGCCGCGCGCGTAGAACGTGCGGGAGACCTGCACGCCGCCGAACGAGCGGTTGTCCAGCAGGCCGCCGTACTCGCGCGCGAACGGGACGCCCTGCGCGACGCACTGGTCGATGATGTTGGTGCTGACCTCGGCCAGGCGGTAGACGTTCGACTCGCGCGAGCGGTAGTCGCCGCCCTTGACGGTGTCGTAGAACAGCCGGTGGACGGAGTCGCCGTCCTCCTTGTAGTTCTTCGCCGCGTTGATGCCGCCCTGGGCCGCGATCGAGTGTGCGCGGCGGGGGGAGTCCTGGTAGCAGAAGGACTTCACGTTGTAGCCGGCCTCGCCGAGGGTGGCGGCCGCGGAGGCGCCGGCGAGGCCGGTGCCGACGATGATGATCGAGAGCTTGCGACGGTTGGCCGGGTTGACCAGCTTGGCCTCGAACTTGCGGGTGCTCCACCGGTCCGCGATCGGGCCGCTCGGAGCCTTGGTGTCGACGAGGGGCTCGCCGGGGATGAAGTAGTCGACTGCGTCGTCGATGAGGTCGGGGTCGATCGTCGGAGCGTCGGCGTGGCTGTCGACGTCGGACGAGAACTCGGAGTGGGAGTCGGTCATGGGGGAGGCCCTTCTAGTCGACGAGGCCGAAGAGGACGGACAGGGGGACCAGGGCGAAGCCGCCGGCGATGAGCACGGCGATCACGACGCCGAGCCGCTTGGCGCGGGCCCGGGCCCGGGCGTTCCCGGTCAGGCCCAGGGTCTGCAGGGCGCTCCAGGTGCCGTGGTGCAGGTGGAGGCCGAGCGCGACCAGCGCGAGCAGGTAGATGACCGTCATCCACCACAGGGAGAAGGAGTCGACCATCAGGTTGTAGGGGTCGTTGGTCGGGCCCCCCGCCGGGTTGACCTTGCCGATCGTGAAGTGGATCAGGTGCCACACGACGAAGATGAACAGCGCGACGCCGCCCCAGCGCATGGTGCGCGAGGACAGCGTGGAGGCGATGTTCTTCTTCACGGCGTACTTCTGGGTCCGTGCCTTCGACGCCCGGGCGGCGAGCGCGACGAACGAGGCCACGTGCGCGACCAGCGCGACGATCAGCACCAGCCGGATGATCCACAGCAGGCCCGTGTAGGGGAGCATCGGCTCGCCGAACGTGCGCAGGTGGTGGGCGTACTCGTTGAAGGCGTCATGGCCGGCGAAGACCTTGAGGTTGCCGTACATGTGGAGCAGCAGGTAGCCGATGAACACCAGGCCGCTGACTGCCATGAGGAGCTTCAGAGCGATGGTCGAGCGCGCAGCGCGCGCTCCCTTGACCAGAGTCGGGGTTGCCACGGAGGTCACCGTACCGCCAGCAGAGGCCCGGTTGGGGCCGGGGGAGTGTGACATATCCCCGGTTACCCGAGCGTTTGTGCGGCGGCTGAGGAGCCGCCAGGGCCTCACCTCGGGAGGCGGACGAGCAGCACCGTCTCGGCGTCGCTACGCTGGATCTCGATGGCGCCGCCGTGCCGGTCGACCACGATGCGGCGGGCGATGTCGAGGCCGAGCCCGGTGCCCTGGCCGACGTCCTTCGTCGTGTAGAAGGCGTCGAAGGCCCGCGCAGCTACTTCGGGGGACATCCCCGGGCCGGAGTCGCCGATCTCGACCACCACATGGGTCTCCCCGGCCCGCGTCGTCAGCCGCAGCCGGCCCGATCCCCCCATCGCGTCGATGGCGTTGTCGATGAGGTTCGTCCAGACCTGGTTGAGCTCGCCGGGGTAGGCCTCGATCGGAGGCAGGTCGCGGTCGTAGTCGCGCACCACCTCGATGCCGTCGTGGAGCTTGTGCCCCAGGATCACCAGCGTGCTCTCGAGACCCTCGGCGACGTCGGTCCGCTGGCGCGAAGCCCGGTCCATCTGGGTGTACGAGCGGACGGCGGACACCAGTGCGGAGACCCGGTCGGTCGCCTCCCGGACCTCGGCCAGGAGGTGCGCGGTGGCGGCCGTGCTGGCCACCCAGGCGAGACCGTCGCCCAGCGCCGGCCCGGGCAGCTGCGCCGCGGCCTCCTCGCACCAGGCGAGGTCGACGCCGGCCGCGGCGAGCGGCGGGGCGAGGCCCCACGGGTCCTCGACGCCATGCTGCTGCAGCCACTCCGCCAGCGCGTCCTCGCGGTCGGCCACCGCGAGCGGGTCATGGGGCCCTTCGGCCGGTCGTGCCTGCGACCTGAGCGCGTCCAGGCGCAGGAACTGCTCGGCGGAGATCTCGGCTCGGGCGAGCCGGGCCAGCGAGGAGAGCACGCTCGAGGTGGTCTGCTCGAGCGCGTCCACGGACCGCCGGGCGGCCGCCGCCGGGTTGTTCAGCTCGTGCGCCAGCCCGGCGGCCAGGGTGCCGAGGGTGACGAGCGCGTCGCGCTGCCGCGCGGTCGACTCGATGCTCCGGGCAGTGCCGTAGAGCCCGCGGATGAGGTGGACCGCGAGCGGGAACCAGTCCTGCACTCGATCGTGCAGCAACTCCGCAGGGACCCGCAGCAGCCTGCCGGGCCTGGCGCCTCGCCCGGTCGCCAGGTAGGTGCCGTGCTCGTCCCAGGCACGGAAGCCTCCCGCCCACCGGCCGGGGACGTCCATCCGGCCGACGACGACGTCCTCCCTCCCGGAGTGCCGGAGCAGATCGAGGGAGCCGTCGAGGAGCACCCACCAATGGTCGGCCGGCTCTCCCTCCCTGAAGTGGTCCCGCCCGGGGAGGATCGCCACCTCGTCCGCGCCCCCGGCCAGCTCGGAGAGCTGGGCGTCGGTCAGCCCGTCGAAGAGCGCCACCCGGCGCAGGTCCCCCAGCTCCATCAGGTCGTCCTCCTCAGGTCGTCGCCAGGTAGCGGTGGACGAGGAAGACCGCCATGGCGCCCTCGCCCACGGCGGAGGCGACCCGCTTCATCGAGTCCAGGCGGACGTCGCCTGCGGCGAAGACCCCGGGCACGCTGGTCTCCAGGGCGTACGGCGGTCGCTGGAGCGGCCACACGCCCCCCGGCAGGTGTTGCACCTCGAGGCCGGTCACCACGAACCCCTGCCGGTCCCGCGCCACTGCCGGTCCCAGCCAGTCGGTGCGGGGGGCGGCTCCGATGAAGACGAAGAGCCACGCGGCGGGCACGTCCTCGATGTGTCCGGTGTCCCGGTGCAGCAGGCAGAGAGACTCCAGGTGGCCGTCGCCGCGGGCGGCCGCGACGGTCGTGCCGTAGCGCACCTCGATGTTGGGCGCTGCGGTGATCCGCTCGATGAGGTAGCTCGACATGGTCGCGGTCAGGCTGTCGGCCCGGACGACCATCACAACCCGCCTGGCGTGGCGCGCCAGGTTGAGCACGGCCTGCCCGGCCGAGTTGGCCGCACCGACCACGTAGACGTCGTCACCGGCGACCTGGACGGCCTCGCTGGCCGTGACGCCGTAGTAGACGCCGCGTCCCGTGAGCTGGTCGACCCCTTCGGCGTCCAGACGGCGATAGGCGACCCCCGAGGCCACGACCACCGCCCGGGCCTCGATCTCCGCCTCACCCTCGAGCAGTACGGCGCGGACCGGGCCGCGGCTCTCGAAGCCCACGGCCTCCCGGGCCAGCACCATCTCGGCACCGAACCGGGACACCTGGGCGATCGCCCTCTGAGCCAGGTCTGAGCCGCTGAGCCCTCTCGGGAAGCCGAGGTAGTTCTCGATCGCCGCGCTCTGGCCGGCCTGGCCACCGGGCGCCTCGCGCTCGACGACCACGGTGCGCAGCCCCTCCGAGGCGGCGTACACCGCGGCGGCGAGTCCCGCCGGCCCGCCGCCCACGATGCAGACGTCGTAGAGCGGCTGCTCGGGCCGGGTCCGCAGCCCGAGGGTCTGGGCCAGGTCGAGGGTGGACGGGGATCGGAGCGGGTCGCGGTCCGGGACGAGCACGAGCGGCAGGTCGTGCGGCTCGGCGGACGCGAGCTCCGCCAGCTGCCGGCCGGCGTCGTCGAGCTCCACGTCGTACCAGCGGTACGGCACGTGGTTGCGGGCCAGGAACGTCTTGACCTCGTAGCTGCGGTCCGACCACCTGTGCCCGACGACCCGCACGTCGGACGTGTGGTCGGGGTTCTCGGCGTGCCAGTCGCCCAGCAGGTCGTCCACCACGGGGTAGAGCCGATCGGCCGGCGGGTCCCAGGGCTTGAGCAGGTAGTAGTCGAGGCCGATGTCGTTGATCGCCCTGATGGCCACCTCGGTGTCCGCGTAGGCGGTGAGCAGCAGGAACTTCGCGCTCGGCGCGCGTTCCCGGGCCCGCTCGAGGAGCTCGATCCCGGTCATCCCGGGCATCCGCTGGTCGGTGACGATCAGCGCGACGGGCCGGTCCTCCAGGGCCAGCCTCGCGAGCACGTCGAGAGCCGCAGCCCCGGACGTGGTCCGCACGATGCGGTGGTCGTCGCCGTACCGCGCGCGCAGGTCACGGGTGATCGCCTCCGACACGAGCGGATCGTCGTCGACCGTGAGAATTGTGGGTCTGCCCACCGTGCGGCCTCCCTCGCTCCCCCCACCGCCGAGGATAGATCCGAACTCCCCGGCACGCGGTGGAATGGACGCCAACTTGCCGAACCATCGGCGCGCCCCTTTCACATCCGTCCAGGTGACGCAAGACTCATGGCCCCCGAGCATCGGAGGTTGCGGATGGCGTCGACGGATGCAGGCGTGCGCGGGCCCACCCGGGCAGAGATCGAGGAGCGCACGCTGCGCACCGACCGATGGTGGCTGAGCCCGCTCACGACGTTCGTGGTGTTCAGCGCGTTCGTCGTCTATGCGACCTGGCGGGCGTTCACCGGCGACGACTACTACGCCTCGCCGTACCTCTCGCCGTTCTACTCGCCGTGCCTGACCGACTCGTGCGTCGAGGGGTCGAGCGACTTCGGCACCCCGTTCAGCTGGTGGAGCCTGTCGCCGGCCCTGCTCATCCTGATCTTCCCGCTGGGCTTCCGGATGACCTGCTACTACTACCGGAAGGCCTACTACCGGGCCTTCTGGCTCTCGCCCCCGGCCTGCGCGGTCGCCGAGCCGCACGGCTCCTACTCCGGCGAGACCCGCTTCCCGCTGATCCTGCAGAACATCCACCGGTGGTTCTGGTACGCCGCGGTGGCGGTCGCCGTGATCCTGACCATCGACGTCGTGCTGGCCTTCCGCAACGCCGAGCACGAGTGGGGCCACATGGGCCTCGGCACCCTGCTGATGCTCGTCAACGTCGTGCTCATCTGGCTCTACACGCTCTCGTGCCACTCCTGCCGGCACATCGTCGGCGGGCGGCTGCGGCACTTCTCCAAGCACCCGGTGCGCTACCGGCTGTGGACCTGGGTGTCCCGGCTCAACGCCGACCACGCGAAGTACGCCTGGTACTCCCTCTTCTCGGTGGCGCTCGTCGACCTCTACATCTACCTGCTCGCCACCGGCACGATCGAGGACGTGAGGTTCTTCTGATGGCCCCGACAGGCTCGACCACCAGCCGCCACCCGATGACCGGCAACGAGATGCGGGGCGACTCGGCGGCCGGCATGGAGCGGCACGCCTACGACGTGGTCGTGGTCGGGGCTGGCGGTGCGGGGCTCCGTGCCGCGATCGCCGCCCACGACGCCGGCGCCCGGACGGCGGTGGTCTGCAAGTCGCTGCTCGGCAAGGCGCACACGGTGATGGCCGAGGGCGGCATCGCCGCCGCCATGGGCAACCGGTGGCCGGAGGACAACTGGGAGGTCCACTTCCGCGACACCATGCGCGGCGGGAAGATGCTGAACAACTGGCGGATGGCCCAGCTGCACGCCCAAGAGGCTCCCGAGCGGGTGATGGAGCTCGAGGACTGGGGCGCCCTCTTCGACCGCACCGAGGACGGGCTGATCAGCCAGCGCGACTTCGGCGGCCACAAGTACGCCCGCCTCGCCCACGTCGGGGACCGCACCGGCCTGGAGATGATCCGCACCCTCCAGCAACGCGTCGTACAGCTGGGCATCGACGTGTTCATGGAGTGCACGGTCACGGACCTGCTGCTCGCCGGTGATCGAGCGGACCTCGCCGGTGATCGAGCGGAGTCGAGATCCATCGCCGGGGCCTTCGGCTACTGGCGGGAGACCGGTCGTTTCATCCTCTTCGAGGCGCCCAGCGTCATCCTGGCGACCGGGGGGATCGGCAAGTCCTTCAAGGTCACCTCGAACTCCTGGGAGTACACCGGCGACGGCCACGCGCTCGCCCTGCGGGCCGGCGCGAGCCTCATCAACATGGAGTTCGTGCAGTTCCACCCCACCGGCATGGTCTGGCCGCCCTCGGTCAAGGGCCTACTGGTCACCGAGTCGGTCCGCGGCGACGGCGGCATCCTGAAGAACTCCGAGGGCCGTCGCTTCATGTTCGACTACATCCCCGACTTCTTCCGTGCCGAGACGGCCGACACCGAGGAGGAGGCCGACCGGTGGTACGACGACAAGAAGAACAACCGGCGGCCCCCCGAGCTGCTGCCGCGTGACGAGGTCGCCCGCGCGATCAACTCCGAGATCAAGGCCGGTCGCGGCTCACCGCACGGCGGCATCTACCTCGACATCGCGTCCCGCCGCGACCCCGAGTTCATCCGGAAGCGGCTGCCGTCGATGTACCACCAGTTCAAGGAGCTGGCCGACGTCGACATCACCGCCGAGCCGATGGAGATCGGGCCCACCTGCCACTACGTGATGGGCGGTGTCGAGGTGGACCCCGACACCGAGCTGAGCGGGGTGACGGGCCTCTACGCCGTCGGCGAGTGCTCCGGCGGCATGCACGGCTCCAACCGGCTGGGCGGCAACAGCCTCTCCGACCTGCTGGTCTTCGGCCGTCGGGCAGGCGAGGCGGCAGCGTCGTACGCCGCGGGGCAGGGGTCGCGTCCGGTCGTGGACGAGGCCGACGTGAAGGCCGCCGAGCGCAGCGCGCTCGCGCCGTTCGACGTGGAGGGCGGGGAGAACCCCTACACGATCCAGCAGGACCTGCAGCAGACGATGAACGACCTGGTGGGCATCATCCGGACCGCCTCGGAGCTGGAGGAGTCGCTCACCGCGATCGAGGGCTTGAAGAAGCGGGCCCGGTCGATGGTGGTCGAGGGCCACCGGCAGTACAACCCCGGCTGGCACCTGGCCCTCGACCTGCGCAACATGCTGCTGGTCTCGGAGGCGATCGCCCGTGCGGCGCTCGCCCGCGAGGAGTCGCGGGGCGGGCACACGCGCGACGACTACCCGAAGCCGGACCCCGACTGGGGCACCAAGAACCTCGTGGTCCGCCTCGACGACACCGGCAGCGGCGTCACCCTCACCGAGCAGCCCCTGCCCGTGATGCCCGACGAGCTCAAGTCCTACTTCGAGGAGTGACCCCATGGGATACGACCTGAAGATGCGCATCTGGCGGGGCGACCAGGAGGGCGGCGAGCTCGGCGACTACACCGTCGAGGTCTCCGAGGGCGAGGTGGTCCTCGACGCCATCCACCGCGTGCAGGCCACCCAGGCCGGTGATCTCGCGGTGCGCTGGAACTGCAAGGCCGGCAAGTGCGGGTCGTGCAGCGCCGAGATCAACGGCCGGCCGCGGCTGCTGTGCATGACCCGGCTCTCGGACTTCGACGCCGGCGAGACGATCACGGTCACCCCGATGCGCACCTTTCCGGTGATCCGCGACCTGGTCACCGACGTCTCCTTCAACTACGAGAAGGCGCGGCAGCTGCCGGGAGCCGAGCTGGGGCCGCGTGACGACGACGGCAAGCGCCGGATGATGCAGATCGACGTCGAGCGCGGCCAGGAGTTCCGCAAGTGCATCGAGTGCTTCCTCTGCCAGGACACCTGCCACGTCGTCCGAGACCACGACCACAACAAGCCGGCGTTCGCCGGTCCCCGCTTCTTCCTGCGCTACGCCGAGCTGGACATGCACCCCCTCGACACGCACGACCGTCGCGTGCTGGCCCAGGGAGCCGCCGGGCTCGGCCTGTGCAACATCACCAAGTGCTGCACCGAGGTCTGCCCCGAGGGCATCAAGATCACCGACAACGCGATCATCCCCATGAAGGAACGGGTCGTGGACCGCAAGTACGACCCGCTCGTGTGGCTCGGCAACAAGATCGGCCTGCGGCCCAGGGACTACGAGGGACGCATGGAGGTGGGGGAGGGGCCGGTCAGGAGACCCTGACCCGGCCGCCCGCGGACACGCCGAGCAGCGGCGTGTAGTGCTCCTCCACCAGCTCGGCGCAGGCGTCGGTCCAGGTGCGCTCGGCGGCGAGCTCGCGCCCGCGCGCCCCCATGAGCGCGCGGTGCCGGTCCCCGGCCACCGACTCGACGGCGCGGCGCAGGGCGCCCGGCGTCTCCGGGTCGTAGAGAAGCCCGGTCTCCAGGCCGCGGACCACGCGGCGGGCGCCGCCGGACCGCGGGGCCACGACCGGGATGCCGCTGGCGGCGGCCTCGCGGAGCGCGTGGCAGCAGCTCTCGTCGGTGCCCGGGTGGACGAGCAGGTCGAGGGACGCCAGCGCGGTGGCGAGGTCGCCGGTCAGCAGCGACCCCATGAACCTCGCCTGCGGTGCGTGCCGCCGCAGCCAGCCGGCCTGCGGCCCGTCCCCGATCACCACGAGCTGGATGCCCGGCATCGCAGCGACCTCGGCCAGGCGGCGTACGCCGTGGCGCTTGTGGAGGCTGCCGGCGTAGCCCACGACGACGCGGGCGCCCTCCCGGGACCGCACCCGCGCCCACTTGTCGTGCAGCCACTGGTCGCGCAGCGAGGGGGAGAACGCCCGGATGTCGACACCGGGCTCCCACACCTGCGCGTCGACGCCGAGGCGGTGCACCTGGTCGAGCAACCAGTCGGAGGTGACGACGAGCCGATCGGCCCGCGCCGCGACCTTGGTCAGCCACAGGTCGGCGGTCAGCTCGCTCACCGGCGAGTGCTGGCCGACGAGGGTCGGCACGCCCAGCCTCCGCGCGTGCTTGAGCGCCTTGCGGCCGAGCCGGGAGGGGGAGATGACGTGCACGAGGTCGGGGGAGAAGGCGTGCAGCGCGGCCCTGACCTGGCGGCCCGGCTTGTCCGTCGGGCGCACGCGAGCGACATGGCTGCGGCGGTACGTCGCGAGGCCGGGCCCCGGAGCCACGATCAGCACCTCGTGCCCGGCGTCGATGAGGTGGTCCGCCAGGTGCTTGAGCGTGGTCGTGGTCCCGTCCACGGCGGGATAGAACCTCTCGGTGACCAGCGCGATCCGTCGCGTCTCCATGCAACGACGATGCCCTGCCGTTCGCACGAGGTGTCGAAGGACGCGCCAACCCGGTGGGAACGTCAGGTGAAGGGAGGGCGGGGGCAGCCGTCGGGCGGGTCGCGGGACAGCGTCGGATGCACTCCCCTCCTGCCTCGGGTGCCGTCGCCGGAGAGCGCGTGCGAGCGCGTCCCGCGGGCGCAGATGATGGGTCCGAAGGAGTTGATTCGAACATATGTTCGAGAGAGAATGGCGTATGGACACCCCCAGCGGCCTCCTCGACTCGGTCGAGCAGCGCCTCGATGCGGCGGTCACGCCGCGCGAGCTGGTGGCCCTGGCCCGGGAGGTCGCCTCGACGGCGCGGCAGGCCGAGACCGCGGTGCTGCTGCTCGCCGCGCAGTGGGCCGACGCGCATCCGGTCACCGAGGACGGGCGTGCGTTGGGGGGGCAGCCTGGGAAGTCGCGCGGCGACACGGACGAGGGCGAGTTCGACGAGGACCGGGGGATCCCGCTGGTGGACCGGCTCTCGGTGTCCTCGTTCGCGGTGGCGCTGGGCCGCTCCACCACCGCAGCCGACCTGCTGCTGCGGGACGTGGCGGTGCTGCGGCACCGGATGCCGGCGGTCTGGCGGCTGGCCGCGGCCGGCCGGCTGGAGGGGTGGCGGGCCCGGCGGGTCGCCCGTCTGGTGGTCGGCGCGCCCGACGAGGTGTGCGCGCACCTGGACCGGGTGCTGGCCCCGATGGTGGCCACGGTGGGTGAGCGGACCCTGGAGCGGCTGCTGGACCAGGCGTTGCTGGCCCACGACCCGGAGCGGCACGAGCAGGACCAGCTCGACAAGCTGGCCCAGCGTCACGTCACGGTCGACCGGGACTCGATCACCGCGGACGGGCTGGTCGACATCGCGATCCGGGCGGACCTCAAGGACGGCTACGACTTCGACAACGCCGTCGCCCAGGTTGCCGAGGCCCTCAGGGCGGTCGACGAAGCCGCGGGCCACGAGCCCGACTCCCTCGACGTGCGTCGCGCCCGGGCGATCGGGATCCTCGCCGACCCCGAGCAAGCCGCCGAGCTCCTCAACAACCCGGTCGACACCAGGAGCGGCACCAGTGGTGACGTAGGTCGGGCCGCGCCGGCCCGGAAGGCGCTGCGGAAGCGGCTGCAGCTGGTGGTGCACGTGGCCGCGGACGGGTACGTGTTCGGGTCGGCCGGCTGGGTGCCGACGGCCTACGACCAGACCCACCACCAGAGCGTGGTGACCCAGCTGGTCCGGGACTGGGCCGGCCGAGATGACACCCACCTCACGGTGCTCCCGGTGCTGGACCTGGCCGATCACCGGGTGGTGGCGGGCTACCGGCCCGGCGCCGGCCTGGCGCGGCAGGTCGAGCTGGCCCGGGCCGCCTGCTCCTTCCCGCACTGCAGCCGGCCGGCCAGCGGCTGCGACACCGACCACGTCGTGCCCTACGACCACGACCACCCCGAGGCCGGCGGGAGCACGTGTGGCTGCAACCTGGCCCCGCGTTGCCGGCGGCATCACAACGACAAGACCCACGGCGGGTGGACCTGCACCACCCTCGAGGACGGACCTGGCTGTGGACCGACCCGCACGGCCAGGTCCTCCTGGTCACCCCACTCGGCACCCACGACCTCACCCCACTCCTCCCCACGGGCGCCGGGAGGCCGAAACAACGAGTGATCCCCGAACCACGCGGCTGCCGCCTCATCGAGGCACCCACCGACGGGTCACACCAGTCCAGGGCTGGCCGCCTGTCCCTCAGTTGACTTTGGGGTGCACCGCACCGGCCATGAGGCAATGCAACAAGTACGCAATCAGCGGGCGGGATCCCGCGCGCCTGGATGCAGTCGGCTCAGGGATCGGGGGAGTGCGACGCCGTACGTGCAGAGAGTGACGGCCTGTTGGGGTCTACCAGCTGTCTGACGGCGGTGGGACAAGGTCGCCGGGCTCACTGCCTGGCAGTTCCAGGTGTCCGAACCCAAGGCGTACGGCGCCCGGCAGCACACCTGAGAGCACCACCAAGCGTCCAGGTTGAGCGTGGACAGCGCCGCCATCCAAATCGGCGACAACACCAGGCATGTGATCCACGCGAGGTGAGGCCGCGGGCACCCGGTGACCCTGAGCGCGACCAGCGTCGCGGCCGCGGCGACCACGCACGCAACGACGATGGACAGCATTCCGCCGATCAGGCCCCCGCCAGCCCGCTCCCCACGCTCTCCACGATGCCGCCTTCGGTCTGTGGCACGGAGACCGCGATCAGCGTCGGTGCGATCAGTTGCAGGCTCAGCATCGCCGCCCCCGGCCCAGACGCTGCCACCACCAGTGCAAGGAGCACGCGTCGCGAGAAGTCATCCATGGCATGAGGGTGCCTGCTCACGGCCGGGCGCGGACCCGATTCTGCACCCGAGTCGCCTGAGGCCGATGGCCCAGCCCAGGCCGAAACCGCACCGCTGTCCGCGCGGTGATGCCGATGAGCGCCCGTCGGCTACGACGGTCAGCCAGCTGCCGGATGCGCAACGGAGCGTAGGAAGCGACGCATCTCGCGGCTGACGTCGTCCGGCGCTTCCACCGGGCTGGCATGTCCCGGCCGCGGTAGCACGACCAGTTCGGACCCGCGCACGACGGCGTGCATCGCCTCGCCGACCGCGACCGGAGCGCGTACGTCGTGGCCGGCGTACAGCAGGAGCATCGGCACGTCGATCTCGGACAAGACGTGGCTCTGGTCCTCGAAACTGGCTCGAGCCATCGCCCGGAAGCCGCCCGGCCGGAACGCCCGGACACTGTCGACGAACTCGGCCACGAGCTCGCCGTGGGCCGACGGTGAGAACATCGACGGTGTCATCGCGGCAGCGAACTCGTCGGGTGAGAGCTCCGATGCCTGGAGCGATCGGGCCAGCCGCTGCCCTGCCTCATCTGGGCCGAGCGAGCCGAGCCAGCCGGCATAGCCGCTCACGACGGTGAGCGACGCCGCAAGCTCGCGATATCGGTGGAACGCGGCCAGCACCAAGGCCCCGCCGAAGGAGAGCCCGACCAGATGGGCTCGATCGATCCGCAGCGCTTCGAGGAACCCTGCGAAGCAGTCGGCGTACCCGTCCATGCCGAAGTCCTCCGGAGGGTCCGCAGACCCTCCGGCCCCGGGTGCGTCCCAGGCAATCACGGTGAACTCGTCGGCGAGCGCCTCGATCTGGCTGCCCCACGTCGAGTGGGCGTCGCCCACGAAGCCGTGCGCCAGTGCCACAGGCGGCCCGTTCCCGACACGCTCATAGGCGATCTTCAGCCCGCCAACCTCGACGTGCATGACCTGAGCCTAGATGCAGCCGGACCTTGCCGCTGTAGGCGCGGGACGAGTCCGCACATGCCGCCGATCGAGCGAGCCTTGCCGGCCTACTCGACACGGGCCACCCAGAGATTGTCTGCGGTTCCTCCAACGAAGAGGTTGTCGCGCGCGTAGTCCGGATTGGCGCTTCAAGCGTCGGTGCTGGACGGCAGCACGTCGGCCATGATCATCCACCCCGTGCAGGGATCTGGAGGCCTGTCGGTGATCCGGTTCTCGCGAGGTCCGGCGGTAGTACGCTCCACATGTGGTCGTCCAGGACGGCGTCCGCACCGCGGAGGTCGTCGGCTCGCTGTCGCTCGCCACGGACCTGGCGATGGGACTGCCGCTCGAGCACGGACTGGAGAGCGCCGTCATCGCCACCAGGCTCGCCCGCAGCCTTGGCGTCGAGGACGAGGCCGCGTCGCAGGCCTACTACGGCAGCCTGCTCTACTACATCGGCTGCACCGTCGACGCGGAGATCTCTGCCGAGCTGTTCCCGTGGGGCACGTTGCTGGAGAACTTCAACCCGGCGATCTATGGCAGTCCTGGCGAGGTCATGCGTGGCATCGTTCGCTCGATCCCCGATCCGGAGTCCGGCCCGCTCACGCGGGCGCTCCAGGTCGCCCGTACGCTGCCGCGGGCAATGCGCGGCCATCCTGCGCACATGGCCGCGATGTGCGAGGTCGCCCAGATGCTGGGCGAGCGGCTCGGTCTTCCCGCGTCGATCCACGGCCTGTTCGGGCAGCTCACCGAGCGTTGGGACGGCAAGGGCGGCCTCATCGGCCTGAGGGGCGATGCGATCCCAGTGGCGCTGCGCATCGTCGCTGTCGCGCGGGATGTGTCGATGCAGAGGTGGGCCGGTGGTCAGCAGTACGCCGTCGAGGTTGTCCGGACGCGCGCCGGCGCGGGGCATGATCCCCACGTCGCGGACCAGTTCTGCGCGCATGCCGACGAGCTGGTGCCCGACGGTGAGGAGTCCCTCTGGGACGTCGTCCTCTCGTGCGAGCCGGGTGACCCGCTGATGCTCATCGGCTCGGCCATCGACGAGGCTCTCGCGGCCATGGGCGACTTCGCTGACCTGGCCGCTCCCTGTCTGACCGGCCACAGTGACGGCGTGGCGCGACTGACCCAGGAGGCAGCGAAGCGGATGGGCTTCGATGCGGCTGCTCAACGTGGGGTGACCCGAGCGGCGCGCGTCCATGATCTCGGCAGGGTCGCGGTGTCACCCGCGGTGTGGCAGAAGCCGGGCCCGCTGACCACCGACGAACGCGAGCAGATACGCCTGCACGCCTATCACACCGAGCGCCTGCTGGCCCCGTCCTCGTTCCTCTCCGGGCTCGCGAAGACGGCGTCCGAGCACCATGAACGCTGCGACGGAACCGGCTACCACCGCGGGGTGGGTGCCACAGAGCTGTCGGCTGAGGCTCGGCTGGTCGCCGTAGCGGACGCCTACCACACGATGACGGAGCCCCGGCCTCACCGGCCGGGGCGGACACCCGCCGAAGCGGCGGAGCAGCTCGGCGAGGAGAGCCGAGCCGGACGGCTGGACGCCGAGGCGGTCAAGGCGGTGCTCGATGCCGCCGGGCAGGCGGCACCTCGTCGCGTGCACCCCGCGGGACTCACGGACCGCGAGGTGGAGGTGCTCGGTCTGCTCGCGCACGGCTTCCAGATCAAGCAGATCGGGCGGAGGCTCGGGATCTCCACCAAGACGGCCAGCCGGCACGTGCAGAACATCTACCCCAAGATCGGCGTCTCGACCCGCGCCGCTGCTGCCGTCTTCGCGATGCAGCACGGCCTGGCGGGATGGGGCGAACGCCCGATCGCGCGAGAGCCGTCGGACTCCTAGCGTCGAGAACGCAGCCCCACAGGGGGGCCTCAGGAGGCGGTCATGAACACCATCAAGGACGACAGCCGGATGGTCACCTCGACCCGGTCGAACCTCATGCGTTGGGCAGCGATGGCAGGCATCGTCGGTCCGGTCCTCTTCACGGTCGGGTTCCTGGTGCAGGAGCAGCTCCGGCGGGGCGAGTACGACCCGATCAGCGAGGTCATCAGCGCTCTCGAGGCGGGTGATCGCGGCTGGATGCAGCAGGTCAACTTCGTGGTCCTCGGCGTACTGACCATGGTGTTCGCGGTGGGCCTGCACCGTGGGCTGGCCCCCAGCCGCGCGGGGATCGTCGGCCCTGTCGCGCTCTTCATCAGCGGGGTCGCCAATGTGCTCGCCGCGATCTTCCCGCTGCGGGAAGACGCCACCGGCGCAACCTATGACCCCGGCGGCCACCAGCTCGCTGGCGCGCTCTTCTTCGCATCGAGCTTCGTCGCCCTGATCGCCCTGTCGCGGCGATGCGCGGCCGATCCTCGCTGGCGGGCCATCAGCGGATGGATCCTGGCAGCAGGCGTGATGGCGGCCTTGTCGTTCCCGCTCATGGGCGCCCTCGTGATCCCGGACGACGCCCCGCTACACGACTGGGCCGGGCTCGCCCAGCGCCTGATCGTGCTGGGACTCCTCTTCCCAGCACGTCTCGCGCTGGCCGTCCGCCTGCTGCGCGTGGCAACGGACCTCTCCACGCCCCTCGCTCGCGACACCATGCGCTGACCGGGGTCAGTGCACCGACAGGCCGCCGTCGACGAAGATCGACTGGCCGGTGACGTAGCCGGAGGCCCGGCTCGCCAGGAAGACAGCGGCACCGGCGAAGTCCTCGGCGAGTCCGTTGCGGCCGATCATCGTGCGGGCGGCGAGTGCCGCGACTCTCTCGGGGTCGGAGGAGAGCTGCTGGTTCAGCGGCGTCATCACGAAGCCCGGCACGAGCGTGTTGGCGGTGACGCCGTACGGCGACCAGGCCTCCGCCTGCGACCGGGCGAGCGACTCCAGCCCGCCCTTGGACACGCCGTACGCACCGCTCTGGACGAAGGCCCGATGCGCCTGCTGGGAGCTGACGTGGATGAGCCGGCCGAAGCCGCGCTCGGCCATGCCGGGGCCGAAGCGGCGGCCGAGCAGGAAGGGTGCCTCGAGGTTGACCGCCATCGTCGCGTCCCAGACGTCGTCGTCGAGCTCGGCCATCGGAGGCCGGAGGTTGATGCCTGCGCTGTTGACCAGGATGTCGGGCTCGCCGAAGTGGCTGACGGCCTCCTCCGCAGCCGCCCGCACGCCCTCGCGGGTGCCGAGGTGGGCGGCCACCCATGCGGCGCTGCAACCCCGGCTGTCCAGGTCGCCGACGGTGGCCGCGAGCTCGGTCTCGCGTCGAGCGACGAGAACGACGCGTGCCCCGGCGCACGCGAGGGCGGTGGCGATCGCGCGGCCGATGCCCGAGCTGCCGCCAGTCACGACCGCGACGCGGTCATCGAGGGAGAAGAGCTCGGAGAGGTAGGTCGCGGATCTCATGCCGGCACCCTAGGCGGGTGAGAGGTATCCCATAGGCCCACACCCTGACCCGCCTCACCCAACGGGCCTATCCTGCCGAGCATGAGTGGCTTGAAGGAGCCTGAGGAGCTCGAGCCTGCACAGGGCTCGCTCCGGCTGGCCTCCGCCGACGACACCGCGACCAGGGCTGACTGGGAGGCAGCGACGGCTGCCGTCCTCCGCAAGACCGGCAAGCTCGCGGAGGGCGAGCCCGACTCCGCCGTGTGGGACAAGCTGTCCCGGTCCACGCTCGACGGCATCCGCGTCGCCCCGATCGGCACGCCCGAGCAGGTCGCCGGCCTCACGACGGCCGGCCGCCCGACGCGCACCGACGACTGGGACATCCGCGTCCACGTCGTCGGGCCCGACGCCAGGTCCGCCAACGAGGCGGTCCTCGTCGACCTCGAGAACGGTGCCACGTCGCTGTGGATCGAGCTCGGCTCCGGCCTCTCGGCCGCGGACCTCCCGACGGTCCTCGACGGGGTCCTGCTCGACCTCGCGCCCGTCGTCCTGGACGGCGGGGGTCCGGCTGCCGCCGCGGCACTCCTCGACCTCGCCACCGACCGGGGGGTCGACCTGCACCCGGCGACCAACCTCGGCGCCGACCCGCTGGGCGACGACCTGCTCATCATCACCACCCTGGCCCGCCAGGCCGGTGTTCGTGGCGTCGTCGTCGACGCGGCACGCGTCCACGACCGGGGCGCCTCCGACGCCCAGGAGCTGGGCTTCTCGATCGCGTCGGGTGTCCACGTGCTGCGGGTGCTCACCGAGGCCGGTCTCACCGTGGACGAGGCCGCGCGGCTGGTCGAGTTCCGCTACGCCGCGTCGGACGAGCAGTTCCCCACCATCGCCAAGCTGCGCGCGGCGCGGCGACTGTGGGCCCGGGTCCTCGAGCTCAGCGGCGCGACGTCCGAGGCGGGGGAGCAGCGGCAGCACGCGGTGACCAGCCGGGCGATGATGACCAAGTACGACCCCTGGGTGAACATGCTGCGCGGCACCGTCGCGGCCTTCTCCGCCGGTGTCGGCGGTGCCGAGTCGGTCACCGTGGTGCCCTTCGACGAGCCGCTCGGCCTGCCCGATGCGTTCGGCCGCCGGATCGCGCGCAACACCTCGTCCCTGCTCATCTCCGAGTCCCACCTGGCGAAGGTCGTCGACCCCGCCGGCGGCGCCTACGCCGTCGAGCGGCTCACCGACGACCTGGCGGCCGCCGGCTGGGCCGAGCTGGGCCGGATCGAGGAGTCGGGCGGCCTGGCCGCTGCACTGGCGGACGGCTCGTTCGACGCCCGCGTCGACGCCGTGGTGGCCGAGCGCGACAAGCAGGTGGCTCTCCGACGCCGGCCCATCACCGGTCTCAGCGAGTTCCCGAACCTGCAGGAGCAGCTGCCGGCCCGTGCCGTCGCCCCAGAGAGCGCCGCCTCGCGCACGGTCCGCCGCTACGGCGCCGCCTTCGAGGCGCTCCGTGACGAGCCGGCCGCCTCGCCGGTCTTCCTGGCCACCCTCGGCCCGATCGCCGCGCACACCGCCCGCGCCACCTTCGCGAGCAACCTGCTCGCCGCCGGCGGCGTCGCGGTCGACGTGGCCGGGGCCACCGACGGCGTCGACGCCCTGCTCTCGGCGTACGGCGGGCAGAAGGTCGTCTGCCTGGCCGGCACCGACGCGGCGTACGCCGAGTGGGGCGAGGCCGCTGCGGCCGCGCTCCGCGACGCGGGCGCGCGCCACGTGGTGATCGCCGGCAAGGCGACCGAGTGGGTGGACGACTCGTGCGCGAGGGGCGTCGATGCGCTGGCCTTCCTGACCCGCACGCGAGAGGAGCTCGCCCGATGAGCGTCCCGAAGTCCTTCGCCGGCCTGCCCTTGGTCTCGACTTCGCTCGACCAGCCGGCCTCGCTCGACCAGCCGGCCTCGCTCGACCAGCCGGCCTCGGGTGATCGAGCGGAGTCGAGATCCCCCTGGCACAGCCCCGAGGGGATCGACATCCTCCCGGTCTACGGCCCCGAGCACCTCGACGGCCTCGACGCCCTCGACACCTGGCCGGGCCTGAGCCCGTTCCTGCGCGGCCCCTACCCGACGATGTACACCACCCAGCCGTGGACGATCCGCCAGTACGCCGGGTTCTCCACCGCCGAGGAGTCCAACGCCTTCTACCGCCGCAACCTCGCAGCCGGCCAGAAGGGCCTGAGCGTCGCCTTCGACCTGGCCACCCACCGCGGCTATGACTCCGACCACCCGCGCGTGCGCGGTGACGTCGGCATGGCGGGCGTGGCCATCGACTCGATCTACGACGCGCGCACCCTCTTCGACGGCATCCCGCTGGACCAGATGAGCGTCTCGATGACCATGAACGGCGCGGTGCTGCCGGTCCTGGCCCTCTACATCGTCGCGGCCGAGGAGCAGGGGGTGAAGCCGGAGCAGCTCACGGGGACCATCCAGAACGACATCCTCAAGGAGTTCATGGTCCGCAACACCTACATCTACCCGCCGCAGCCGTCGATGCGGATCATCAGCGACATCTTCGCGTTCACCTCGCAGAAGATGCCGCGGTTCAACTCGATCTCGATCTCCGGCTACCACATCCAGGAGGCCGGGGCGACGGCCGACCTCGAGCTCGCCTACACCCTCGCCGACGGCGTGGAGTACATCCGGGCCGGCCTCGCGACCGGCATGACGATCGACCAGTTCGCGCCGCGGCTGTCGTTCTTCTGGGCGATCGGGATGAACTTCTTCATGGAGGTCGCCAAGATGCGCGCCGCGCGGGCCCTCTGGGCGCGACTGGTGCGCGACTTCGACCCGCAGAACCCCAAGTCCCTGAGCCTGCGCACACACAGCCAGACCTCCGGCTGGTCGCTCACCGCGCAGGACGTCTTCAACAACGTCGGGCGCACCTGCATCGAGGCGATGGCCGCGACCCAGGGCCACACCCAGTCGCTGCACACGAACGCCCTCGACGAGGCGATCGCGCTGCCGACCGACTTCTCGGCCCGCATCGCCCGCAACACCCAGCTGCTGCTGCAGCAGGAGAGCCGCACGACCGAGGTCATCGACCCGTGGGCCGGCTCCTACTACGTCGAGCGCCTCACCCACGACCTCGCGGAGCGGGCCTGGGCCCACATCCTCGAGGCCGAGCAGGCCGGCGGCATGGCCAAGGCCATCGAACAGGGCATCCCGAAGATGCGCATCGAGGAGGCGGCAGCCCGCACCCAGGCGCGCATCGACGCCGGCACCCAGAAGGTCATCGGCGTCAACACCTATCGCCTGGCCGACGAGGACCCGCTCGACGTGCTCCGGGTGGACAACGACGACGTCTACAAGCGCCAGGTCGCCAAGCTCGAGCGCCTGCGCGAGGAGCGCGACGGCGACGCCGTACGACGCGCGCTCGACGCCCTGACCGCGTCCGCCGGGCGCGGGCCGGCCGGAGGCGGGTCGCTGGACGGCAACCTGCTCGCCCTCGCCGTCGACGCGGCACGGGCCAAGGCCACGGTCGGCGAGATCTCCGACGCCCTGGAGAAGGTCTACGGCCGGCACCAGGCCGTGATCCGTACGATCAGTGGGGTCTATCGAGAGGAAGCCACCCAGATGAAGGACGGGGCCCCCGACAGCAAGGTCGCCGAGGTGCTCCGGATGACCGAGGAGTTCGAGGCCGAGGAGGGCCGGCGCCCGCGCATCCTGGTGGCCAAGATGGGCCAGGACGGCCACGACCGCGGCCAGAAGGTCGTCGTCACGGCCTTCGCCGACCTCGGCTTCGACGTCGACGTGGGGCCGCTCTTCTCCACGCCCGAGGAGGTGGCCCAGCAGGCCGTCGACGCCGACGTGCACATCGTCGGGGTCAGCTCGCTCGCGGCCGGCCACCTCACGCTGCTCCCCGCGCTGAAGCAGGCGCTGGCGGAGCAGGGCCGCGACGACATCATGATCGTCATCGGCGGCGTGATCCCGCCCGACGACGTGCCCACTCTCAAGGAGATGGGTGCGGCGGCGGTCTTCCTGCCCGGCACCGTCATCGCGGACTCGGCCCTCGACCTGCTGGCCAGGCTGCGCGAGGCGCACGCCGGCTGATGGCGCGGCCGGTCGACGTACCCGCGCTCGTCGAGGGAGTCCGTGCGGGTCAGCGCGCGGCAGTCTCGCGCGCGATCACGCTCGTCGAGTCGTCGCGCCCCGACCACCGGCTTGCCGCGCGGGAGCTGCTGACCGAGCTGGCGCACGCGAGCCCGGCTGGTCGAGCGGAGTCGGCTGGTCGAGCGGAGTCGGCTGGTCGAGCGGAGTCGAGACTCGCCGTCCGCGTCGGCATCTCCGGGGTCCCCGGCGTCGGGAAGTCGACCTTCATCGAGGGCCTCGGTGGGCGGCTCACCGCCGCCGGCCACCGCGTCGGCGTGCTTGCCGTCGACCCGTCGTCGGTGCGCACCGGCGGCTCGGTGCTCGGCGACAAGACCCGGATGGCCACGCTCTCGGCGGACCGCCGCGCCTTCATCCGCCCTTCGCCCTCGGCCGGCACGCTCGGCGGGGTCGCCCGCGCGACGGTGCAGGCGATGCTGGTGCTGGAGGCTGCCGGGTACGACGTGGTGCTGGTCGAGACGGTCGGCGTCGGCCAGTCCGAGGTCACCGTCGCCGGTATGGTCGACACCTTCCTGTTCCTCACCCTCGCCCGCACCGGCGACCAGCTGCAGGGCATCAAGAAGGGCATCCTCGAGATCGCCGACGTCATCGCCATCAACAAGGCGGACGACCGCGGCGGTCACTCACATGGGGAGGCCGAGGCCCGCGCGGCGGCCCGCGAGCTGGCCGGCGCGCTGCGGCTGGTGCACGGCAGGGGCGAGTGGGCACCCCCGGTCGTCACCTGCTCCGGTCTCGAGGGCCACGGCGTGGACGACGTGTGGCAGCGGGTGCTCGGCCACCGCGAGCACCTCGGCGCCGACGGGCTCGCCGCGAAGCGAGCCTCCCAGCAGCTTGAGTTCACCTGGGCGCTGGTCCGCGACGAGCTCGACCAGCGCCTGCGCCGGTCTCCCGGCGTGGCCGCGATCCGTGACGAGGTCCGCGCCGCCGTGCTGTCCGGGGAGCTCCCCGCCCCGATGGCCGCCGACCGCATCCTGGCGGCCTACGACTCCGACTGACCCCGCTGGGCCGCGTTCTCGCGATGTGCCACCACCGGCAGGGGAGGCCGTCCGACAAGTAGGCTGGCGAGTTGATGCCCGAGACCGACGCCACCCGAGTCATCGACACGGTCGTGGACAAGTACGCCGACCAGCTGATCGAGCTGCGGCGCGACCTGCATGCCCATCCCGAGCTGAGCTGGGCGGAGACACGCACGACCGACCGGGTGGTGGAGCACCTCGACGGCACCGGGTGGTCGCTGGTGCGGCTCGAGGGCGGCGGGCTGATCGCCGAGCTCGGCGCGGGGGACCGGCTGGTCGCGCTCCGGGCCGACCTCGACGCGCTCCCGATCGACGACCTCACCAAGGACCCGTGGTCGAGCACCGTGCCCGGGGTCGCGCACGCGTGCGGCCACGACGTCCACACCACCGGACTGGTCGGGGCCGGGCTGGCGCTGGCCGAGGTGCACCATCGCGGGCTGCTCCACGGGCGGGTGCGGCTGCTCTTCCAGCCGGCCGAGGAGGTCATGCCCGGCGGTGCGCTCCACCTGATCTCGGCGGGGGCGCTCGACGGCGTCGCCCACGTCTTCGGCCTCCACTGCGACCCCAGCCTCGACGTCGGCCGGGTCGGCCTGCGTGAGGGGCCGCTCACCGGCGCCGCCGACCACCTCACGGTGCGGCTCGCAGGCAAGGGGGGCCACACGTCGCGTCCCCACCTCACCGAGGACCTCACCTTCGCCATCGGCAAGCTCGTCACCGAGCTGCCCGCCATCCTCAGCCGCCGGCTCGACCCGCGCGCGGGCGTGAGCGTGGTCTGGGGGATGGTCCGGGCCGGCTCTGCCCCCAACGTCATCCCGCACGCCGGGCTCGTGTCCGGCACGGTGCGGATGCTCGACGCCGTCGCCTGGGCCGACGCCGAGCACCTGGTGCGGCAGCTGATCAGCCAGATCGTCTCGCCGTACGGCGTGACCGCCGAGGTGACCTACCAGCGCGGCGTGCCACCGGTGGTGAACGGCTCGGAGTCCACCCGGCTGCTCGGTGAGGCCGTCGAGCGGGTGCTCGGCCCGCACGGCCACGTCTCCACCTCACAGAGCCTGGGCGGGGAGGACTTCGGCTGGTTCCTCGACCGGGTGCCCGGGGCGATGGCCCGGCTCGGGACCCGCAGCCCGGGGGGCACGACGTACGACCTCCACCAGGGCAACCTGCGGGTGCACGAGGGCGCGAGCCTCATCGGCGCCCGGGTGCTCGCGGGCGCCGCCATCGGGGCGGTCACCGACAGGTAACGGTTCAGCCTCTCCGTCGAGATCGGCCTCACGCCGAGTTATGGTGCTCGCCGGAAGAGCGCCTGTCCGGGCGCCCCAGAACCGAAGATCAGGAGGCGCCGTGAGGAAGACGGCCCGTATTGCTGCGGTGGCCACCATTGCCGCCCTGTCGCTCGCTGCATGTGGTGAGCGGCCGACGGACGAGCCCGAAACCGCGACGGAGACCCCGACCGCGACCGAGACGGAGCCGGCCGAGCAGTTCCCCGACTTCAAGGCCTGCATGGTCTCCGACTCGGGTGGCTTCGACGACAAGTCGTTCAACCAGACCTCGCACGCCGGCCTCGAGGCCGCTGCCGAGAAGCTCGGCGTCCAGACCGCGGAGGTCGAGTCGCAGTCTCCCTCGGAGTTCGACGACAACATCGCCGAGATGGTCAGCCAGGGCTGCAACTCCATCACGACGGTCGGCTTCCTGCTCGGTGACGCGACCCTGAAGTCCGCGAAGAAGAACAAGGACATCAGCTACTCGATCGTCGACTTCGCCTACGAGAAGGCGCCGGCGAACGTCAAGGGCCTGACCTTCAACACGGCCGAGCCCTCGTTCCTGGCCGGCTACCTCGCCGCCGCCAAGTCGGAGACCGGCGTCGTCGGTACCTTCGGTGGCCTCAACATCCCGACGGTCACCATCTTCATGACCGGCTTCCACCAGGGCGTCCAGCGCTACAACGAGGACAACGGCGCCGACGTCAAGGTCATCGGCTGGGACCCGGCGAAGCCCAAGGCCGGCTCTTTCACCAACGACTTCGAGTCGAAGACCATCGGCCAGCAGACGGCCGAGGAGATGATCACCCAGGGTGCCGACGTGATCTTCCCGGTCGCCGGTCCCGCCGGTCTCGGTGGCCTCCAGGCGGCCCAGGACAACGACGCCTGGGGCATCTGGGTCGACACCGACGGCTGCGTCTCGGCCGAGGAGTACTGCGACATCCTGCTGACCTCCGTGGTCAAGGGCATGGACGTCGCCGTGGAGCAGGCCATCACGGACGCCGCCAGCGGCACCTTCTCCAACGAGCTCTACGTCGGCACGCTCGAGAACGGCGGCGTCAGCCTGGCCGAGTTCGGCCCGAACGCCGACGTCGACGACGAGCTCGCGGCGGAGCTCGAGGAGCTCAAGGCCGGCATCATCGACGGGTCCATCACCGTCGGCTGAGCCAGTCGCGACACCGAAGTCACGGCATGTCGGGGCGGGGGGTCTCCCCGCCCCGACATGCGTCTTCTAGGGTCGTCCTGTTCCAGTCGGGTTCCGGGGACGACGACGTACGACGCGCTGCAACGAGGGAGTGCGATGAAGCTGGAGATCCGAGGTCTCACGAAGCGGTTCGGATCGTTCACGGCCAACGACCACATCGACCTGACGATCGAGCCCGGTGAGATCCACTGCCTGCTCGGTGAGAACGGGGCGGGCAAGTCCACGCTGATGAACATGCTCTACGGCCTGCTCGAGCCGACCGAGGGCGAGGTGCTGCTGGACGGCGAGCCGGTGACCTTCGAGACGCCGGGCGACGCCATGGCAGCCGGCATCGGGATGGTGCACCAGCACTTCATGCTCGTCCCCGTCTTCACGGTGGCCGAGAACGTGATGCTCGGCCGTGAGCAGACCCGGGGCGCCGGGCTCCTCGACCGCAAGGCCGCAGCCGACCTGGTGCGCGAGCTCTCCGGCCGCTACCACCTCGCGGTCAACCCGGACGCCCTCGTCGAGGACCTCCCCGTGGGCGTGCAGCAGCGGGTCGAGATCCTCAAGGCGCTGGCCGGCGGTGCGCAGGTGCTGATCCTCGACGAGCCCACCGCCGTGCTGACGCCGCAGGAGATCGACGAGCTCATGGGCATCATGCGCGAGCTCAAGGAGCAGGGCACCTCCATCATCTTCATCACCCACAAGCTGCGCGAGGTGAAGGCGATCGGCGACCGGATCAGCGTGATCCGCCGCGGCAAGGTCGTCGGCACCGCCAAGCCGACGGCCAGCGAGGCCGAGCTCGCCGAGCTGATGGTCGGCCGCTCGGTCAACCTGACCGTGGACAAGGCGCACGTCACCTCGGGCACGACGGTCCTCGAGGCCCGCAACATCACGGTGGTGGACCCCCGCGGCCACCAGGTCGTCAAGGACGTCTCCTTCGAGGCGCGTGCCGGCGAGGTCCTCGGGATCGCCGGCGTGCAGGGCAACGGGCAGACCGAGCTGATCAAGTCGCTGCTCGGCCTGGTGCGGCCCGATGCGGGCGAGATCTGGCTCGACGGCAAGGACATCAGCAAGCACGGCCCGCTGCAGAGCCTCGAGGACGGCATCGGCTACATCCCAGAGGACCGGTCGCACGACGGCTACGTCGGATCCTTCTCGGTCCGGGAGAACCTCGTCCTCGACCTCTTCCGCAACGACGAGTTCTCTTCTGGCCTGGCTCTGAAGCTGGACGCGATCGCCGCCAACGCCCGCGACCGCATCGCCGAGTTCGACATCCGCACCGAGTCGGCGGACTCGCCGGTCTCGTCGCTTTCCGGCGGCAACCAGCAGAAGGTGGTCGTCGCCCGCGAGTTCTCGCGGCCGCTCAAGGTGCTGATCGCCTCCCAGCCGACCCGCGGTGTCGACGTGGGCTCGATCGAGTTCATCCACAAGCGGATCATCGAGGAGCGCGACCGCGGCACGGCGGTGATCATCGTGTCCACGGAGCTGGACGAGATCTTCGCGCTCTCCGACCGGATCGCGGTGATGTACGACGGCCGGATCGTCGGCACGGTCTCGCCGGACATCAAGCGGGAGGACATCGGCCTGATGATGGCGGGCGCCCACGAGCCGGTGAGCGGAGGAGCGGCATGAGCGAGCAGACCACAGCGCCGAAGGCGGAGAAGGAGCCGGAGGAGCAGGCGCCTGCACGCGCCCGGGACCTCACGTCCTGGCTGCCGACGCTCGTCGACTCGATCGCCGCCGTGGTGCTGGCGCTGGTGGTCGGCGCGGTGCTGATCGTCTTCTCGACCCCTCGGGTGATCGAGTCGCTTTCCTACGTCTTCAGCTATCCCCTCGACTTCTTCGAGTACGCCCTCGTGGCGGTGTGGGACGGCTATCGGGCCCTCTTCACCGGCTCGATGGGGTCGCTGGGCGCCTGGGAGCGCACCCTGGAGCGCGCCGCGCCCCTGGTCTGCGCGGGCCTCGGCGTCTCCCTGGCCTTCCGCTCCGGCCTGTTCAACATCGGCGCGCAGGGCCAGATGCTGCTCGGTGCCCTGGTGGCCGGCTACATCGGCTTCAGCTGGGACCTCCCGGTCGGGCTCCACGCGCTCGTGGCCCTGGCCGGCGCGCTCGTGGCGGGCGGCCTGTGGGGAGCCATGGCGGGTGTGCTGAAGGCGCGCACCGGTGCGCACGAGGTGATCACCACGATCATGCTCAACTACGTCGGCCGCTTCGTGATGCTCTACTTCCTGGGCAAGGAAGCCCTCCAGCGGCCCGACAGCGACAACCTGCTGTCCCCGCCGCCCGCCGACTCGGCGCGCTTCCCCGAGCTCGGCAGCCTGCACATCGGCGTACTCCTCGCGGTCCTCGCCGCGCTGGCGGTCTGGTGGCTGCTGGAGCGCAGCACGCTCGGCTTCGAGATGCGCGCCGTGGGCGCCAACCCCGACGCCAGCCGCACCGCCGGCATGAGCGTGGCCAAGGTCTACGTCCTCGCGATGACCCTCGCCGGCGTGCTCGCCGGCCTCGCCGCGACCATGCAGGTCCTCGGCAAGGGCGACTCGCTCACCGACCAGGTGGCAGGCACGGTCGGCTTCGACGCCATCACCGTCGCACTGCTCGGCCGCGCGACCCCCCTCGGCACCGTGCTCGCCGGCCTTCTCTTCGGAGCCCTGTCCGCCGGGGGCCTGGCCATGCAGGGCGCGGCCGGTGTCCCGCCGGAGCTGGCGCAGGTCCTGCAGGCACTGATCGTGCTGTTCGTGGCCGCGCCGGCCCTCGTGCGCGGCATCTTCCGGATCCGTGGCAAGGGCGAGGGCTCCGGCGTGATGGCGACGGGGTGGGGAGCATGAGCATGACCGACACGACCGTGACGAGGACCCCCGAGGTCCCGGTGCGCGAGCGTGCCGACGTACGCCGGCAGGTGCGACTCGTCGTGACCCTGGGCCTGGCCCTCGCGCTGCTGCTCTGGTTCGCCGTCGTGATCGACGACCCCACGGTCTCCTACGTGCTCGGGGAGCGGGTCACCAGGGAGTTCCAGCCCCAGCCGTTCAACGGCGCCATCGTCTCCTGGGCGGCCGTGGCCGTGACCGGGGCGGCGCTCGCGCTGGCTGCGGTGAACCGCTTCCCGAAGGGGTGGCTCGGAGGGCTGCTGATGGTGCTCGTCGGCCTGTCGTTCTACCTCGCCTTCCTGGTGTGGGCCTACGCCGACCAGACGGGCTCGTTCTCGGCGGCCATCGCCAACCCCATCCCCGGCACCATCCGGGTGGCGACGCCCCTGGTCCTCGGTGCGCTCGCGGGCTGCCTGTGCGAGCGGGCCGGCGTCATCAACATCGCGATCGAGGGCCAGTTCCTCGCGGGCGCGTTCTTCTCCTCGATCTTCGCCAGCGTCGCCTACAGCTCCCTGGTCTTCATCCCGGTCGCACTCTGCGCCCCGTTCGGCATGCTCGGCGGCGTGCTGGCGGGCGTCCTGATCGCGGCGCTGCTCGGGCTGTTCGCCCTGCGCTACCAGGTCAACCAGGTGGTGCTCGGCGTCGTGCTGACCGCCTTCGCCTCCGGCCTGACGGCGTTCCTGCTCGGCCAGATCCCCGGTGACCGGAAGGCCGAGCTCAACGACCCGGAGATCCTGCAGGAGATCCGGATCCCCGGCCTCGCCGACATCCCGGTGCTGGGCGAGGCGCTCTTCAACCAGACGATCCTCGTCTACCTGATGTACGCCTCGGTGGCGCTGGTGACCTTCCTGCTCTTCCAGACCCGCTGGGGGCTGCGGGTGCGGGCGGTCGGTGAGCACCCGAAGGCCGCCGACACGGTCGGCATCAAGGTCAACCGGGTGCGGTGGCAGGCGGTCCTCCTCGGTGGTGTCTTCGCCGGTCTCGGCGGCGCCTACTACACCGTGGGCTCGACCGGCGCGTTCGACCGCGACGTCTCGGCCGGCACCGGCTTCATCGCGCTGGCCGCGGTGATCATGGGCCGCTGGCACCCGGTGGGCGCCGCGTTCGCGGCGGTGTTCTTCGGCTTCATGCTCAACCTCAAGACCCAGCTCGGCTTCGTGGACAAGCTGCCGACCGACCTCCTCGGCGCGGCGCCGTACCTCGCGACCCTGATCGCGGTGGCCGGCTTCGTCGGCCGGGTCCGGCCCCCGGCCGCCGACGGCGTCCCCTACGTGAAGAGCTGACGTGGCCGACGACTTCGACTGGGACGGACTGCGCGACGCGGCCGTCGACGTGGCCACCCGCGCCTACGCCCCCTACAGCCACTATCCCGTGGGGGCCGCTGCCACGGCCGACGACGGCCGGGTGCTGGTGGGCTGCAACGTGGAGAACGCGGCGTACGGCGTCGTGCTGTGCGCCGAGTGCGGAGTGGTCAGCCAGCTGCACGCGACCGGCGGCGGACGTCTCACCCACTTCGTGTGCGTCAACGGCAACGGCGACGTGATCATGCCGTGCGGCCGCTGCCGCCAGCTGCTCTTCGAGCACGGCGGGCGCGAGCTGCTCGTGATGACCCGGCACGGCGTGCGGACGATGGACGAGGTGCTGCCCGACGCGTTCGGACCTGATGACCTGGAGGAAGTGTGAGTGCAGCCCACGACGCCGTCGAGGTGATCATCGCCAAGCGGGACGGGCACGAGCTCACCGACAGCCAGATCGACTGGGTCATCGACGCCTACACGCGTGGCGAGGTCGCCGACGAGCAGATGTCTGCCCTGGCGATGGCGATCCTGCTCAACGGCATGGAGATGCGTGAGATCGCCCGCTGGACCGCGGCGATGATCGCGTCGGGGGAGCGGATGGACTTCTCGTCGCTGTCCCGCCCGACCTCCGACAAGCACTCGACCGGTGGCGTGGGCGACAAGATCACCCTGCCGCTCGCGCCGCTCGTGGCGGCGTGCGGCGTGGCGGTGCCGCAGCTCAGCGGGCGCGGCCTGGGCCACACCGGCGGCACCCTCGACAAGCTCGAGTCGATCCCGGGATGGCGCGCCACTCTCTCCAACGCGGAGATGCTGGCCCAGCTCGAGGAGGTCGGCGCCGTCATCTGCGCCGCCGGCGACGGGCTGGCGCCCGCCGACAAGAAGCTCTACGCCCTGCGCGACGTCACCGGCACGGTCGAGGCGATCCCGCTGATCGCGAGCTCGATCATGAGCAAGAAGATCGCCGAGGGCACCGGGTCACTGGTGCTGGACGTGAAGGTCGGCACCGGCGCGTTCATGAAGGACGAGGACCAGGCCCGCGAGCTCGCCTCCACCATGGTGGCGCTCGGCACGGATGCCGGCGTGCACACCGTCGCGCTGCTCACCGATATGTCCACGCCGCTCGGGCTGACCGCCGGCAACGCGATCGAGGTCGCGGAGTCGGTGGAGGTGCTCGCCGGGGGCGGACCCGCCGACGTGGTCGAGCTGACGGTGGCGCTCGCCCGCGAGATGCTCGCGGGCGCGGGCGTCACCGACCTCGACCCGGCCGAGGTGCTGGCGTCCGGTCGTGCGATGGACACCTGGAGGACAATGGTCCGGGCCCAGGGCGGCGACCCCGACGCCGCGCTCCCGGAGGCCCGCGAGTCGCACGTGGTGGCCGCGCCGGCTTCCGGCACGCTGACCCGGCTGGACGCGATGGCGGTCGGCCTGGCCGCCTGGCGGCTGGGGGCGGGCCGGGCCCGCAAGGAGGATCCCGTGCAGGCGGGCGCCGGCGTCGTCTGGCACGCGCGTCCCGGCGACACGGTCACCGAGGGCCAGCCGCTCTTCACGCTGCTCACCGACGAGCCGGCACGCTTCGACCGGGCGCTGGTGTCGCTCGAGGGCGGCTACGAGGTGGGCGACGACACGTCGTACGCCGCGGCGCCGCTGGTCATCGACCGGATCTCGGGCTAGAGCAGCTCGAGCTTGGTGTAGGGGCTCACGACCCGCACCGTGCGGGATCCGAAGTCCACGGTCACGGCCGCGGCCTCCATGCCGACGACGCGGCCGACCCCGTGGGCATCGTGCGAGACGAGGTCACCGACCTTGTACTGCTCGACGACCTGCTCGGGGGGAGCCTTGAAGGGACTGCTGGCGAGGTGTCGCGGCCTGGGCGCGGAGTACGTGGTCATCTGGACCATTATGCGCGCTCCAGGCCGCGACGTCCCCATCAGCGGAGGTCGAACCGGTCCAGCTCCATCACCTTGGTCCACGCCGCGACGAAGTCGTCGACGAACTTCTGGTGCGCGTCGTCGCTCGCATAGACCTCGGCGAGCGCGCGGAGCTCTGAGTTGGCGCCGAAGACCAGGTCGACTGCGGTGGCCGTCTTCGCGACCTCGCCGGTGGCGCGGTCACGGCCCTCGTAGACGTGCTCCTGGTCCGACACCTTCCACTCCGTGCCCATGTCGAGCAGGTTGACGAAGAAGTCGTTCGTCAGGGCGCCGACGCGGTCGGTGAAGACGCCCTGCTGCGTGCCGCCGAAGCTGGTGCCGAGCACCCGCATGCCGCCGAGCAGCACCGTCATCTCCGGCGCGGTGAGCCGCAGCATGTTGGCCCGGTCGAGGAGCAGGACCTCGGGCTGGGTCTTGTCGCCGGGGCGCAGGTAGTTGCGGAACCCGTCGGCCCGAGGCTCCAGCACCTTGAACGACTCGACGTCGGTCTGCTCCTGCGTCGCGTCGGTGCGGCCGGGGTGGAACGGCACCGTGACGTCGTACCCGGCGTCCTTCGCAGCCTTCTCCACGCCCGCGTTGCCCGCGAGGACGATCAGGTCGGCGAGCGAGACCCGCTTGTCACCCGCGTTGAACTCGGCCTGGATCGACTCGAGCACGCCGAGCACCTTCGACAGCTCGGCGGGGTTGTTGACCTCCCAGTCCTTCTGCGGCTCGAGGCGGATGCGGGCGCCGTTGACGCCGCCACGCTTGTCGGTGTCGCGGTACGACGACGCCGCCGCCCAGGCGGTGGAGACGAGCTGCGAGACGGTGAGCCCGGAGCCGAGCACCTTCTGCTTGAGGGCCGCGGCGTCCGCCTCGTCGATCAGCTCGTGGTCGACGGCGGGCACCGGGTCCTGCCACAGCTGTGGCTCCGCCACCCAGGGGCCGAGGTAGCGCACGACCGGGCCCATGTCGCGGTGCAGCAGCTTGTACCAGGCCTTGGCGAAGGCCAGGCGGAACTCGTCGGGGTTCTCGTGGAAGCGGCGCGAGATCTTCTCGTAGGTCGGGTCGAAGCGCAGCGCCAGGTCGGTGGTGAGCATGGTCGGCTTCTTGGCCGACTCGCCGTGGGCGCCCGGGATGATGTCGTCGGCGTCCTTGGCGACCCACTGGTGGGCCCCGGCGGGGCTCTTGGTGAGCTCGTAGTCGAAGCCGAAGAGCATGTCGAAGAAGCCGGTGCCCTTGCCCCAGGCGGTGGGGGTCGGGGTCCAGGTCACCTCGAGGCCGGACGTGATCGTGTCCACGCCCTTGCCGGAGTTGAACGTGCTCTTCCAGCCGAAGCCCTGCTCCTCCAGCGGGGCGGCCTCCGGCTCCGGACCGACGTGGTCGGGGTCGCCGGCGCCGTGGGTCTTGCCGAAGGAGTGGCCGCCAGCGATCAGCGCCACGGTCTCCTCGTCGTTCATGGCCATCCGGCGGAACGTCTCGCGGATGTCGCGGCCCGCAGCCAGCGGGTCGGGGTTGCCGTTCGGGCCCTCGGGGTTGACGTAGATGAGGCCCATCTGCACGGCACCGAGCGGCTCGGACAGCTCGCGCTCCCCGCTGTAGCGCTCGTCGCCCAGCCAGGTGTCCTCCGGTCCCCAGAAGATCTCCTCGGCCTCCCACACGTCCTCGCGGCCGAAGCCGAAGCCGAACGTCTCGAAGCCCATGTCCTCCAGCGCGACGTTGCCCGCGAGGACCAGCAGGTCGGCCCACGAGATCTTCTGGCCGTACTTCTTCTTGACCGGCCACAGCAGGCGGCGGGCCTTGTCCAGGTTGCCGTTGTCGGGCCAGCTGTTGAGCGGCGCGAACCGCTGGGCGCCGTCACCGGCGCCGCCCCGGCCGTCGTAGATGCGGTAGGTGCCCGCCGCGTGCCAGCTGAGGCGGATCATCAGGCCGCCGTAGTGGCCGAAGTCGGCGGGCCACCAGTCCTGCGAGGTGTTCAGGACCTCGACGATGTCCTGCTTCAGTGCCTCGACGTCGAGCTCGGCGAAGCGCTCCTGGTAGTCGAAGTCCGCGCCGAGCGGGTTGGACTTCTCGGAGTGCTGGTGGAGGACCGACAGGTCGAGCTGGTTGGGCCACCAGTCGCGGTTGCTGCTCGGGCGGCCGCCGGTCTTCGGGGTCGGCGCGTCGAGGGCGGGGTTCTCGCTCTCGCTTCCCTCGGCGGTAACGCCGTGGGCGACGGGGCACTTGTTCTCGGTCATCTGCAACCTCTCGGAGCTGGTGGGTCAGGTTGGTGGGTTCAGGAGGGGGCGGAGCAGGCGGGGCACATGCCCCAGTAGACGACCTCGGCCTCGTCGATCGAGAAGCCTTGGTCGTTGGAGGCCGTCAGGCACGGGACGTGCCCGACGGCGCAGTCCACGTCGGCGATGGACCCGCAGGAGCGGCACACGACGTGGTGGTGGTTGTCGCCGACGCGCGCCTCGTAGCGTGCGACCGAGCCCGACGGCTGGATGCGCCGGACCAGGCCCGTGGTGGTCAGGGCACGCAGCACGTCGTAGACGGCCTGGTGCGAGACCTCCGGGAGCTCACGGCGTACGGCACCGATGATCGAGTCGGTGTCCGCATGCGGGTGGTCGTGCACGGCGGCCAGCACGGCAAGCCGTGGACGGGTCACCCGGAGCTCGGCGCCGCGCAGCATCAGCTCGAAGTCGGCGGATGAGCGCATGCCCCGCAGTATTGCCCCTTTCCTTGAATAGTTCAAGATTGGGTTGGGAGGTGTGTCCGGCTGGAAGGATGGGGCGCGTGACGACCCCGACCCACGACCAGGTGCTGCGCGCTCCCAAGGTGCTCCTCCACGACCACCTCGACGGCGGGCTGCGCCCCCAGACCGTGCTCGAGCTGGCGGCCGACTGCGGCCACCCGCTGCCTGCGGACGACGCCGACTCGCTGGGGCGGTGGTTCGCCGAGGCGGCGGACTCCGGCTCGCTGGTGCGCTACCTGGAGACCTTCGACCACACCGTGGCCGTGATGCAGACCGCGGCGGCGCTCAGCCGGGTGGCGCGCGAGTGCGTCGAGGACCTCGCCGCCGACGGCGTGGTCTACGCCGAGGTCCGCTACGCCCCCGAGCAGCACGTCGGGGGCGGTCTCACGCTCGACGAGGTCGTCGGTGCCGTGCAGGAGGGGTTCGACGCCGGCGTCGCGGCCGCGGGTGGGAGCATCGTCGTACGCCAGCTGCTCACCGCCATGCGTCACCAGGCGCGCTCGATGGAGATCGCCGAGCTGGCCGTCGCGTGGCGCGACCGGGGCGTCGCCGGCTTCGACATCGCCGGGGCCGAGGCCGGCTACCCGCCCACCCGCCACCTCGACGCGTTCGAATACCTCCAGCGCGAGAACTTCCACTTCACGATCCACGCCGGCGAGGCCTTCGGGCTGCCGTCGATCTGGCAGGCCCTGCAGTGGTGCGGCGCAGACCGGCTCGGCCACGGCGTGCGCATCGTCGACGACATCACCGTCGACGACGACGGCAACGCGAAGCTCGGCCGCCTCGCGGCGTACGTCCGCGACAAGCGCATCCCCCTCGAGATGTGCCCCGCCTCCAACGTGCAGACCGGCGCGGTCACCTCGATCGCGGAGCACCCGATCGGCCTGCTCACCCGGCTGCGCTTCCGCGTCACCGTCAACACCGACAACCGGCTGATGAGCGGCACCTCGATGACCGACGAGATGTGCTCCCTGGTCGAGGCTTTCGGCTATGGCCTCGAGGACCTCCGCTGGTTCACGATCAACGCGATGAAGTCGTCGTTCCTGCCGTTCGACGAGCGGCTCGAGATCATCGACGGCGTCGTCAAGCCGGGGTACGCCGCGCTGCTGGGCGAGGCGTGACCACGCCCCACCACCGGTCCCACCCCGCCAGCTGCACCGGACCCGTGACCCAGCGGTCGCGGCCTACCCGGACGGCCCTCCCCACGGCAGGGTCGTAGGTCCAGGTCCCCTCCTCGTCGCCCTCGACGGTGAGCACCACGTGACGTGGCAGCCACCGACTGCCGACGTAGGCGACGACCGGCCTCTGCTCCCGGGCCGAGGTGACCATCCGGGCGTAGGCGCGTCGGCGACCGAGCACCGGGCGCAGGGCGTAGCGGCAGCCGGTGATGGCCTCGAGCTCCCGCTTCACCGCCCACGGTGGCGTGCCCACGCCTCGCCACCAGGGGAGCTGCGCCTCGCCCCTGCTGTCGTTCCAGGACGTCAGGCGCCGGTGCAGGTCGAGGACCTGCCGGGCGAACTCGTCCGGTCCCACGTCGGTCCTGCCCTCGGCGAGCATCCGGGCCACGACCAGGGACGCAGCGCCGCAGGAGCGCCGGTCCGGCTGCGGCAGGGGCCAGGGAAGCCGCGTCACCGCAGCCGCACCAGCTCGGCGTAGGCCCGGTCGGGTGTCGCGACCCGGCACCCCAGCTGCTGGGCGTGCGCCACGACCCGGCGCTGGTCTCGCAGCAGGGCGACCCCGCGCCGTAGCAGCACCAGCGGTGGCTTGCGGTGCTCGCGCAGGTCACGGGTCAGCCGCCGCCAGAAGGTCACCAGCGGCTGCTGGGTCAGGCAGTACGCCGCGGCCAGCAGGCCGCGGGCGCGGCACTCCGGCACGATCTCCGGCGCGAAGATGCCCTCGGCGACGAACAGCTCAGCGCCCTCCAGGTCGAGGATGCGCGAGCCCGTGCGGCCGTTCCGGGAGATCTCGTAGACCGGCACGTCGACCTTGCCGTCGCGGCACAGCGCCTCGAGCGCGGCGAGCGCGTCGTCGTGCAGCCACGAGTCGGGGTGGTCCCAGTCGACGAGCCCGGCGTTCGCGCCGTCGGTGATCAGCGGGAGCGACGGGTCGTGGCCGTCCTTGTAGAAGTCGTCGAGCCGCAGGACGGGCACGCCGAGCCGCTCGGCGAGACGCGACTTGCCGGCCCCGCTGGGGCCGGCAAGCACGATGACTCTGGCGGGCACGGGGGGACATTCTGCCCGACCCGGCCCGCCGCCTCGCAGCCTGCGTCAGTCGAGGCTGAGCCGCTGGCCGTAGATGTCCTGGTCCAGGCCTCCTCCGTTGCCGCAGTTGTCTCCTGTGTACGGAGCGTCGGCGCGCGCCAGCGGCACGTCCGGGTTCACCGAGCCCGGCGGGTCGGCGAGGTCGATCCGGCACTGGAGCACGTCGAACCCGTCGACGAAGCCACCCTGTGCCTCGGTCTCCCGCGGGTCCTCACCGGGCACCACGTTGCGGTTGTCCGTCCACGCCAGGTAGGCGAAGAGGCCCCCCGCCGCCGGGCCGTTCCCGTCGCCGATGGCCACCCAGTTGTAGTCACCCTGGAACGGCACGTCCCGGTTGCCGAACATCTCGTACGACGGCTGGTGCGTCGCCGCCGACACCTGGCCGAGCGGCGTCCAGGTCACGCCGTTGGTCGAGGTGGCGGCGTACGTCGCGACCACGTCGGTGCCACTCGAAACGGCGCGGCCCTGCGCATCGAGTCGGTTGCCCAGCGGGAGCTGCACCGAGTAGGCGTCGTCGGTCCGGTTGTCCTGCCAGACCGCCACCAGCCTCCCGGCGTACGCGTCGACGTCGGCGAAGAACTGGTGTCCCGGGTCACCGGGCGAGGGATCGACGGGCACGCCGGCCGACCAGCTCGCACCGTTGTTCGTGGACCGGGACACGTAGACCAGCGAGCGACCGACCGTGCCCGGTGTTGCCGACGAGTACGCCGTCGTGCTGGGCACGACCGTCGCCGGGTCGACGGCGTTCCACGTCGCGAAGATCCCGGGCACCGTGCCGGTCTGGTCAGCCGTCAGCCGTGGCTCGAGCGGGATGCGCGGGAACACGAACGACGGGGGCGCGCACGCCTGCGGGCCGTCGCCGCACTCCCGGTCACCGCCGATGTTGGGGAAGTACGGCGTGAAGCTGGCGATCCGGGTCGGCCTGGCGAACGTCTGGCCACCGTCGGTCGACCGGGTCATCGCCATCCCGTCGACGCGTCCGGTGCCCGGCGCCGCGAAGCTCCGCCAGGAGACGTAGACGTCGCCGTCGGCCTCGACCGCGATGTCACACCCCTGGACGTAGCCGTCGGAGACGATCTGCCCGCGGTCGAAGGAGACACCGTGGTCGGTGGACCGGGCGAAGTAGATCTTGTTGCGCCCGGCGCCCTGGAACTTGGTCCAGCAGAAGTAGACGTTGTCTTCGTGCTCGCTGTCGGTGCGGTCCACCTCCATCAGCGGCTTGTCCTGGAAGATGCCGGCCAGCGCGGGAGTGCCGGCCTTGCCCACGATCACGGTGCGCAGGTAGTCCTTGGGGAGCTGCCCGCTCACGCCGGCCGGACCCGGGTTGTCGGCGTAGGTCGAGACGAACACCGAGCCGTTCTGGGGCATCGCGCGGTTGAAGGCGATGCCGCCCACGAACAGGCGACCGTCGTTGTCGAACGCGACGAGGGGGTCACCGGAGTCGGTGCGTCCCTTGAGGGGCGAGACGCTGCCCTCGGCGGAGTCGTCCAGCGGATAGCCGGGCAGGGTCGAGTCGGTCCAGGTCGTGCCCCCGTCGGTCGAGAAGCCGAGCCCCATCCAGCCGGCGGCGAGGTCGGTCATGCAGTAGTCGTTCCAGCCGGCGACGATGATCGCGGGGTCGGTCGGATCGATGGCGACGGTCGGCTCATTGCCCTGCCGTCGGTTGCCGCCGTCGTTGGAGTCGATGTCGCCGTCGTTTGCGACGTCGTCGGGTGCGGGGTTGCTTGCTGCGTTTCCGCAGTGGGCGATGGCCTGGTCGGTGCCACCGTCATGACGGGTGTAGGGGCCGTCGTCCGAGACGGCGAAGTCGGTCGCTGGCGGCAGGGCCCCCTGTGCGGAGGGGATCGCCAACGGGGCCAGGATCACGGCCCCGGCCGCGAGACCGAGGGAAAGCCGAGTGCGCATGGTCTACTCCCCGGAACGTGGGTGGGTGGCTCGGTCGGGCCACACCTCATCGTCCGCCGCGGCAGGGGCACTGTCGAGTGGGCAAAGTGACCCTTCGCGGGACGGCTTGCTTCGAACGGGTTTATCCGTCGACAACGGGTGGAAGCGTTCAGATCGAGGCCCAACGAACCAGGAGACGCGAATGGCATCACAGCACCAGCCCCTCGATGGGCTGATGAGAGACCTGCAGGAGCTCCAGGCGTACGCCGCGGAGTTCGGCAAGGTGATCCACTCGGCCCAGGACGCCGCTCCCGCTCGCGCGGAGGGGAGCGCGGCCGGCGTGGCGCACGCCGAGGTCGACGGCACTGGTAGCCCCGTGGCGTTGCGAGTCGATGCCCATTGGGAGCGCGAGGTCCCGGCCGACGCCCTTGGCGGCTGCCTTCTCGAGGCCTACCAGACAGCGGTGCAGGCGCACATGGCCCGGTGGAGCGAAGACCTCCAGCGCCGGGGCTGGAAGTACGACGCCCGGGAGATGGAGCAGCGCATCGAAGCACGCACGCCTGGGGAGTCGGCCTTCCAGGTGCCGGTCGCCTTCGGCGAGCCGCGTGGCATCAGCCAGCTCGTGACCGACGTGCTCCAGGAGCTCGACTGGTCCCATCAGCTGGCCAGTCAGCCGGTGGCACCGGCCCAGACGCAATCGGACCGCCAGTCGGCGAGCCGGGTCTCGGTCACGATCGAGGGCGACTCTCTCGCCTCGGTGCGCATCGATCCCGAGTGGGCGAGGGGCCGCGACGCGGACGCGATCAACGGAGAGCTCGCCGCCGCGCTCCAGTCCGCGCGCCTGCGATCACAGCCCGCCACGAGGCTCCCGCGCGCCGACCAGCACGACGAACTGCTCGGCGAAGTCCTGAAGTTCCTCCAACAGCACAGATCGGACCGGTGAGAAGACGATGTCTGGACCTGACACCCCGGGCGAGATGCGGATCGCTGCGAATGCGCTCTCCAAGGAGGCCGAGCAGTGGGACAACGAGGCGCCCAAGCTCACGGTCATCGAGCAGACCCTGGCGGGGATGACCCTGACTCGCGTGGAGGCCGGGATCTTCCAGATCATGTTCGGCGCCTACGAGGCCTGCCGCGCGCAGGTCGAGGATCGAGCCCGCGAAGGCGCCACGGAGTTCACCAAGATGGCCGACACCCTCAGGGACATCGAGAAGGCCTACCGAGACACGGACGCACAGCGCGCCGACGAGATCGCCGCGTTGTGGTGAGGAGACAGCAATGAGCTTCAGCATCGCCGAGTTCCAGGCGGCAGTGGACAAGATCAACCAGGGCATGGACGACATCTCGACGAAGATGCAGGAGATTGCCCCGGCGGCCAACGCTGCCATCGACCACTGGTACATCCCGGACTTCATCGCGGAGGGCATCATCTGGCTCGCCGAGAAGACCATCGAGCTGGCGCAGAAGATCTGGGACAAGATCGTCGAGGTGATCAAGGGGATCGCCGCGCCGGTGTACTTCTTCCAGTACTCCCAACAGCTCAACGACGTGGCCAGCAGCGCCGACAGCATTGAGGCAAACCTCGCCGACCAGCTCCTCATCCAGGCGGACGAGTGGAGCGGCCAGGCGGCCGATGCCTACAAGGCCGAGGTGCCGCCTCAGCGCAACGCAGCGGGCGAGCTGGGCACGATCGCGGAGGCGATGAAGTCCTCGCTCATCTGGGCTGCTGTCGCCGGCCTCGCGTTCTATGTCGGACTCGGCGTCATCATCGTCAAGTTCATCGCCGCCATGGTCGCCGCCATCGCCGCGTTCGGCAGCGCAGTGTTCTCCTGGGCTGGAGCAGCGCTCATCGTCGAAGAGGCCGGTGTCAACATCGCCGCCATCGCCGCGCTGGTTACGACGCTGCTGGCGCTGCTCGGTGACCAGGTCAAGGAGATGGGCTCGCTGCAGAACGCTGCCAGCTCCGACAAGTTCCCCTACGGCAAGTGGCCTGTGGCGGCCGGCTGATGGCGAACCAGTCGTCTTTCTCCTTGTCCTACACCGGGGGTATTGCCGTCCTGCTTCTCGGAGTCGCACTCGTCGGCACGCTCCTCACAGGTGAACGCCTGCCGGGGACGGGAGGCACGCTCGAGGTGCTCGGCCTGGTCGCCAGCGCGGCGCTCCTGGCGGCCGGGGCGCTCGGCGGACGGCTCGCCGGAGAAGCCGGCTGGCCGGCGATGGCGGCCCTGGCGGGCATCGTCCTTCTCGTGCCCGCCGTGTTCCTCCGGTTCGCCTCCGCAGAGCGAGGCTCGGCGCTGATCTTCGAGATCGCGGCGCTGGCGGTTGCGCTGCTCTTCCTCATCGAGCTGCGCAAGGTCCGCTGAGTGGCGCCGGGCGTGCCCGGCAGGCTCACACGCCGACCGGGTGCCAGACCGTCTTGGTCTCCAGGAGCCAGGTCATCCGGTCGATTCCCGGGTCGGCCAGCCAGTCGACCGGCGCGGCCGCGGGGCGGCGTACGCGCTTGAGGTTGTCGGCCGCGGCCTCCTCGAGCGAGCGGGCCAGGTCAGGGTCGGTGACGCCTGTGAGGTCCAGGGCGTTGACGTCCATGTGGGAGGCCAGCCACGGCGCAATCTCGGCCTGCGAGCCGGTGAGCACGTTGACCACGCCGCCGGGCAGGTCGGAGGTGGCCATCACCTCGCCGAGGGTGATCGCGGTGAGCGGGTGCTGCTCGCTGGCCACGACCACGACCGTGTTGCCGGTGACGATCGCGGGCGCCACGACGCTGACCAGCCCCAGCAGCGGGCCCTTCGGCGCGACGACCGCGACGACGCCGGTGGGCTCGGGCGAGGACAGGTTGAAGAACGGGCCGGCGACCGGGTTGGCGTTGCCGGTGACCTGGCCGATCTTGTCCGCCCACCCGGCGTACCAGACCAGGCGGTCGATGGCGGCGTCGACGTAGATGCGCGCCTTGGCGGCCGTGACGCCCTCGGCGGCGATGAGCTCGGCCTGGAACTGGTCGCGGCGGCCCTCGAGGACCTCGGCGACCCGGTAGACGACCTGGGCGCGGTTGTACGCCGTGCGGCCGGACCAGCCGGGGAACGCCTTGCGGGCCGCGACGACCGCGTCGCGGGCGTCCTTGCGGCTCGCCAGCGCGGCGTTGGCCATCAGTCGTCCCTTCGCGTCGTTGACGACGTAGGAGCGGCCCGACTCCGAACGCGGGAACTCGCCCCCGATGTAGAGCTTGTAGGTCTTTCTCACGTCAAGGCGGGTCGTCGAGGCGTTCATCGCAGGTAGCCCTCCAGTCCGTGGCGGCCGCCCTCGCGGCCGTAGCCCGACTCCTTGTAGCCGCCGAACGGCGACGAGGGGTCGAACTTGTTGAACGTGTTGGCCCACACGACGCCGGCGCGGAGCTGGTCGGCCATCCAGAGGATGCGGGAGCCCTTCTCGGTCCACACGCCGGCGGACAGGCCGTACGGCGTGTTGTTGGCCTTCTCGACGGCCTCGGCCGGGGTGCGGAAGGTCAGCACGGAGAGGACGGGGCCGAAGATCTCCTCGCGGGCGATCCGGTGGGCCTGGGAGACGCCCGTGAAGACCGTGGGCGGGAACCAGAAGCCGTTCTTCGGCAGGTCGCAGGCGGGCGACCAGCGGCCGGCGCCCTCCTGCTCGCCGATGTCGGACAGCTCGCGGATCTTCGCCAGCTGCTCGGCCGAGTTGATGGCGCCGATGTCGGTGTTCTTGTCCAGCGGGTCGCCGACCCGCAGCGTGCCCATCCGGCGCTTGAGCCGCTCGAGCACCTCGTCGGCGACGCTCTCCTGCACGAGCAGGCGACTGCCGGCGCAGCACACGTGGCCCTGGTTGAAGAAGATGCCGGTGACGATGCCCTCGACGGCCTGGTCGACCGGGGCGTCGTCGAAGACGATGTTGGCGGCCTTGCCGCCGAGCTCGAGGGTGACCTTCTTGTCGGTGCCGGCGACGGCGCGGGCGATCGCCTTGCCCACCTCGGTCGACCCGGTGAACGCGACCTTGTCGACGTCGGCGTGGCTCACGATCGTGCGGCCGGTGTCGCCGGCGCCGGTGACGATGTTGACGACCCCCCGCGGCAGGTCGGCCTGCTGGCAGATCTCCGCGAACAGCAGGGCGGTCAGGGGAGTGGTCTCGGCGGGCTTCAGGACGACGGTGTTGCCGGCCGCCAGGGCGGGCGCGATCTTCCACGCCAGCATCAGCAGCGGGAAGTTCCAGGGGATCACCTGGCCGGCGACGCCGAGCGGCCTTGGATTGCCAGCGCCGAAGCCAGAGTATTCGAGCTTGTCGGCCCAGCCGGCGTAGTAGAAGAAGTGGGCCGCGACCATCGGGATGTCGACGTCGCGCGACTCCTTGATCGGCTTGCCGTTGTCGAGCGACTCCAGCACCGCGAGCTCGCGGCCACGCTCCTGGATGATCCGGGCGATGCGGTAGAGGTACTTGGCCCGCTCCTTGCCCGGCATCCTCGACCAGACGCGGGTGTAGGCGCGCCGGGCCGCCTTGACCGCGAGGTCGACGTCGGCGTCGTCGGCCTCGGAGACCTCCGCCAGCACCTCCTCGGTGGCCGGGCTGATGGTCTTGAAGCTCTTCCCGTGGCCGTCGACGAAGTCGCCGTCGATGAACAGGCCGTAGGACGGCTTGATGTCGACGATGCTGCGCGACTCGGGGGCGGGGGCGTAGTCGAACACGGCGCTCTTTCCGGTGGTTGAGCCTGTCGAAACCATGATCAGTCCAGCGTGAAGTAGTCGGGACCGGAGTAGCGGCCGGTCGTCATCTTGGTGCGCTGCATCAGCAGGTCGTTGAGCAGCGTCGACGCGCCGAACCGGAACCAGTCCGGGTCGAGCCAGTCGGGCCCGGCCACCTCGTTGACCATCACGAGGTACTTGATCGCGTCCTTGGCGGCGCGGATGCCGCCGGCGGGTTTCACGCCGACCATCTGGCCGGTCTGCTCACGGAAGTCGCGGACCGCCTCCAGCATCACCAGGGTCACCGGGAGGGTGGCCGCAGGCTGGACCTTGCCGGTGGAGGTCTTGATGAAGTGGGCCCCGGCCATCATCGCGAGCCAGCTGGCGCGGCGTACGTTGTCGTAGGTCTGCAGCTCGCCGGTCTCGAAGATCACCTTGAGATGTGCACTCTGCCCATCTGGTCTGGCACACGCCTCGCGGACCGCGACGATCTCGTCGAAGACCTGCAGGTAGCGGCCGCTCAGGAAGGCGCCGCGGTCGATGACCATGTCGATCTCGTCGGCGCCGGCTTCCACGGCGTCGCGGGTGTCGGCCAGCTTGATGTCGAGCGCGGCGCGGCCGCTCGGGAAGGCCGTCGCGACCGCGGCCACGTGCACGCCACTGTCGCCGAGGACCTCCTTGGCCGTGCCCACCATGTCGGGGTAGACGCACACCGCTGCGGTGGCGGGGCACGTCGGGTCGGCGGGGTCGGGACGCATCGCCTTGCTGGCGAGCGCGCGCACCTTGCCGGGGGTGTCCTGCCCCTCGAGGGTGGTGAGGTCGACCATCCGGATGGCCAGGTCGAGCGCGTAGGCCTTCGCGGTCGTCTTGATCGAACGGGTCCCGAGGCTCGCGGCCCGGCCCTCGGCGCCGACCTGGTCGACCCCGGGCAGGCCGTGGAGGAAGCGGCGGAGTGAGGACTCGGACGAGGTGATGTCGTCGAAGACCCCTGCGCTCGCCGTTGAGGCAGAAGTGGTCGTCACCTCCCCAGCATAGGGTTGTGCAGACAGGCGGAAGCAATCGCGGGAGGGGTCCGATGGGGCGCTCGGACACGGACGACGAGGTGCAGCAGTTCCAGCCCACCAGCGGTCGGGTGACGGGGGTCCTGGCCCTGCTGCTGGCGGCCGTGATCGCCGTGCTCGGCCTGGTCGAGGGGGGCCTCCCGGGCGTCGTCGTCGCCGGCGCCGCCCTGGGCGGCGTGCTCGCCTGGGCGGCGATGCTGCGGCCCGCGCTGTGGGTCACCCGCAGCGACCTCGTCATGCGCAACATGGTCGAGACGACGTCGATCCCGCTGGCCGCCATCGAGGGGCTCGCCGTGCGGCAGGTGCTGGCCGTGAGCGCCGGCGACAGGCGGTATGTCTCCCCGGTCGTGGGTCGGCCGCTGCGCAAGCTCGTGCGGCCGCTGAAGGAGCCAGCGGCCGGCAAGGCGGCGGAGACGCCGTACGCCGACTACGTGGAGGACGTCCTCCGCCAGCGCGTCGACGCGGCTCGCAGCGCGGCGGGCGTGCGCCGCGGGTCGCCCGAGCAGCTCGCCCTGGCCGCCGGCGTACGACGGGAGCCGGCGTGGCTCCCGATCGTGCTGATCACTGGAGGGGTCGTCGCGTTCGTGGTCACGCTCGTGGCGTGAGCCTCGCCCGCGTCAGAGCCCTGCGGCCGCCCGGAAGTCGGCCTTGATCGCGTCCAGCCGTCCCGCGGCGGCGATGCGGGCAGCGTCGACACCGTCCTCTGGGTCGACCGCGATGACGACCTCGAGGTAGCACTTCAGCTTCGGCTCGGTGCCGCTCGGCCGCACGATGACCCGGGCGCCGTCCGCGAGCGTGTAGCGCAGGCCGTCGGTGGGAGGCAGGTGCGCCGAGCCGAGGGCGAGGTCGTCGACGTGCTCGACCGCCAGCCCGCCGAGGGTCTCGGGCGGGATCTCGCGCAGGCGCTGCATCGCGGAGGCGATGCCGGTCAGGTCCGTGAAGCGCACCGAGAGCTGGTCGGTGGCGTGCAGGCCGTGCCGCAGGGCGAGGTCGTCGAGCAGGTCGGTGAGGGAGCGGCCGTCCGCCTTGGCGCGCGCGGCGAGGTCGCAGACGAGCAGGAGGGCCGAGATGCCGTCCTTGTCCTTCACGTGCTCGGGGTCCACGCAGTAGCCCAGGGCCTCCTCGTAGCCGTAGGCCAGGCCGTCCACGCGGGCGATCCACTTGAACCCGGTCAGGGTCACGGTGTGCGGCTGGCCGGCAGCCTCCGCCATCCGGCCCAGGAGGGAGGACGAGACGATCGAGGCGGCGTAGACGCCCTCGCGTCCGCGCTCGAGGAGGGCGTGCGCGAGCAGCGCGCCGACCTCGTCGCCGCTCAGCATCCGCCAGCCGTGGGGGCCCGGGGCGGCCACCGCGCAGCGGTCGGCGTCCGGGTCGTTGGCGACGACCAGGTCGGCCTTCTTCTCCTCGGCGAGCGCCATCGCCAGGTCCATGGCGCCGGGCTCCTCGGGGTTGGGGAAGGCCACCGTCGGGAAGTCCGGGTCGGGCTCCTCCTGCTGTGCCACCACGTGGGGCGCGGCGAAGCCGGCGGTCTCGAGCACCTGCTGGACGCTGGTGCTGCCGACGCCGTGCAGCGGGGTGTAGACGATCGCGAGGTCGCGCGGGCCGTCCTCGACGAGCCCGGCGGTGGTGTCGAGGTAGCGGTCGACGATCGCCTCGTCGACCAGCCGGCCGCTGTCGCCGCGCGGCACGTCCGCGACGGGACCGACCGCGGCGATGCGGGCCGCGATCTCCGCGTCGGCGGGAGGGGTGATCTGGCTGCCGTCGCCGAGGTAGACCTTGTAGCCGTTGTCCTGCGGGGGGTTGTGGCTCGCCGTCACCATCACGCCGGCCGCGCACCCGAGCTCGCGGATCGCGTAGGCCAGCAGGGGAGTCGGCAGCGGACGGGGCATCACGAGCGCCTTCAGCCCGGCTCCGGTCATCACCTCGGCGGTGTCGCGCGCGAAGACGTCGCTGTTGTGGCGGGCGTCGTAGCCGATGACGACCGAGCCCCCGGCATGCCCGGTGTCCCGGAGGTACGCCGCCAGGCCGGCGGCCGCGCGCGTGACCACCACACGGTTCATCCGGTTGGGGCCGGCGCCGAGCGCGCCGCGCAGCCCCGCCGTACCGAACTGGAGGGTGCCTGCGAAGCGGTCGGCCAGGTCCGTGCTGTCGCCGCCCGCCTCGACGTCCGCGATGACCTGCTCCAGCTCGCCCCTGGTCCGGGGGTCGGGGTCCTCGGCGGCCCAGGCCCTGGCCAGGTCGAGAAGCGTGGTGGTGGAGGCGGTGTCGGACATGCCGGTCACGCTACTGGTGGTTGGATCGAGGAGTGGAGTTCACATTCGGGCACACCTGGGTCGTCCCTGCCCCCCTCGAGCGGGTGCACGCTGTGCTGGTCGACCTGGAGCGCTACCCCGAGTGGTGGCCGCAGGTGCTCGCCGTCGCCTCGCTCGGGCCCGACACGGCGCGGGTGCTGTGCCGGTCGTCCCTGCCGTTCACCCTCGACCTGGTGCTGGACGCGGTGCACCGCGAGCCGACGCTGCTGGAGACCGCGCTCGGAGGTGACCTCGACGGCTTCGCCCGGTGGCGGCTCCAGCCCGTCGCCGACGGGACATCGCTCTCCTACCAGCAGGAGGTCGTGGCTCGCGGGGGGCTCGCCCTCGCGGCGCGGGTGGCCGGGCCGGTGCTCCGGTGGAACCACGACCGGATGATGGCCGCATGCCGGGCCGGCCTCGCGGCCCGTGCCTCCGGCTGAGGCTCAGCGCCTGTCGCCCGGGGTCACCCGGGCTTGCGCCAGACGGAGACGTGGCTCTCGCTCTCCGCGGTGAAGGGGCTGCGGTCCCAGCCCGCGAAGCGGGACTCGAGCTCGAGGCCGGCGAGCTGGGCCATCAGGTCGCACTCGGCCGGCCAGATGTAGCGGAAGCTGCCCGAGCTGTGGCGCACACTGCCGTCGGGGTCGCGGTGGTAGTGGTGCGAGGTGCACTCCTGGGTGACCACGTCGTAGGTGTCGAGGACCAGGTGCCCTTCGTCCAGGCTGATCGGCACGGCCGTCTGGCCGGGAGGGAGGCGGCGCAGGGGCGGCACCCAGAGCTCGATGACGAAGCGACCCCCGGGACGCAGGTGACGGGCCGCGTTGCGGAAGCAGGCGACCTGCTCGGCCTGCGTGCGGAGGTTGGAGATCGTGTTCCACACCAGGAAGACCAGGGAGAACTCACCGGGCACCGTCGTCGTCGCCATGTCACCGACCACCACCGGCAGCTCCTGCTCGCTGGCCTTGGTGCGCAGCTGCGCCACCATCGGCTCGGACAGCTCGATGCCTGTGACAGGGACGCCGCGGGCGGCGAGCGGGATGCCCATGCGGCCCGTGCCGATGGCAAGCTCGAGTGCGGAGCCGTCACCCGCGAGCTCCGCGAGGAGGTCGACCGCGGGACCCACCACCTCGGGTGCGAACTCCTCGGCCGCGTCCGTCTCGAAGCGTCGTGCCGTCTCCTCGTCCCACACCTCACTGCTCGTCATGGTGTCCAGCCTCGTCGAGCCGTGGTGTCCGCGTCGACCGGGATTCGGTGGGACGGCGGCCCGCCGGGGCGCAGGCTCCGTCAGGTTGCAGTGCTGACGATCAAGCCGAAGATGACGAGGTCGGTCAGGACGTGGGCGATCCAGGGAGCCAGCAACCCACCCGACCGCAGTCTCATGGCACCCAGGAGCAGGCCGTACACGAAGGCGAGTCCGACTCCGACGGGCCCGTAGGGGTAGCCGTTGAGGTGGAGCATGCCAAAGGCCAATGCCTGCACCAGCACCGCCGTCCACTTGCCGAGCGCATTCCCGAGGTGGTGGAGGACCGCGCCCCGGAAGAGCAGCTCTTCGACGAGTGCGTTGAGGAGTCCGAAGGCGAGGCCGGCGATCACCAGGGACCACGGCGTCATGGTGGTCAGAAAGCTCGCCCCCGCTCCGATACGGGGCGGGGCGGCCCGGGAGAAGACAAGCAGCACCGAGGCCGAGGTCAACACGACGCCGGCCACCATCCAGATCTCTTCGGCGGAGACGCGGCCCAACCGGATGCCGGTGCGATGAGTGTCCGTCTGGTCGCCGGTCAGCGTGCGCGCCAGGAGGTACACCGCAACACCGACCAGCCCCGGCAGCGGCCACCAGGCCAGCTGCCACGGCAACAGCGAGCAGGCGGCGACGGTGCCGGTGAGGCCGAGTCCGAGCTGGGTGCCGCCGCGGTGTCCGGTGACCGCCGCGTACAGGGTCAGCACCGCGAGTCCGGCCAGCAGGAGGCGAGTCGGCCCGTGCCCGAGGTCGGATCCCACCACCGGAGCAAGCGAGCTGAGTGCGACCAGGGACACCGGCACGAGAGCTCCGACGGAGACCGATCCCTGCCGTTGCTTCCCCGCCACGCTTCCAGTGGGCGGGGAAGTAACCAGAGCGCGTTCCCGCACCGCCAGGTCGCCGTCCATCCCGGAAGGGTGGCATAACGAATTCGTAACGAACAGGTCTCGTTCACATATCGGGCGGTCGGAAGCTTGCGAAGTGTGACGCGCTGCGGTCGACCCCTGCAAGCAGGCTTCGGCGGTTGCGCCACGTCCCAGCTCGCGCCCGGCATCCCTTCCGGACTCACCGGTCGAAATCGAGGCGAGCTTCCCTCGACAGTCGGGGTGGCCGGGCTGAGGATGGAAGGGCGAGCCTTCGCGGTGATCCCGGTCTTCATGCAAGGAGGTGCACGATGGGTGACATCGGAACGGAACGGCGGGAGGTCGAGTTCGAGCCGTTGCCGGAGAAGTCAAGGCCATCGCCAGGTCGAGAGCCGGCGACCAGCCCCGCCCCGCCCGCGGCTCCGGCTGCGCCGGAGCCCAGCCGCACCTGAGCCCGTGACCGGGCGCGTCGGCGACGACGGCATGCGCGATCAGGACCCTGCGCTGGTCGTCGGAGAACTGCGCGGGTACCGGCAGTTCGACCTCCGCCACGACGGGCTCTACCCCCGAGTCCATGCCGAGTCCGGGCCGTGGCACACACCGCTGGAGCGGGCCCGTTGCGGTGTCACGCCTGGGCACGCGGCTCCCGCATCGGGGTGTACCTGCGGTCTCTACGCCTGGTACCTCCCGGGCAGCGCCACGGTGGCGCTCGGCCCGGCGAGCGCCGTGGTGGCGGCCTCGGGACGCTGCATCCTCGGTGACCGCGGGTTCCGCGCGGCGGCCGCGCGGATCGAGGCGGTCGCCCTGCCCGGGCACCTGCTGTGGAGACCCTGGGCGGCGGCACGGGTGCGGCGGATGCTGACAGCGCGCTACCCAGAGACGACCGTCTACGCCTCGGCGCGTCGGATGATCCAGGACCATCCACCGCAAGACGTGAGCGGACTCGGCATCAGCCCGCCCGCAGACCGGAGCCGGGGCTACCGGTCCGCGGCGCTCGGCCTCAGCGCAGCCATGATGGTGCCGACGTACGCGCTGTTCCTCATTCCCCGCGACGCGGTAGCGCAGACGGTGTCGGCCGGATGGCCGCTGTTCGTGCTCCTGGTCGTGTTGTGGCAGGCAGGACTTGTCTGGCTGCTCACGCGGCTCCTCGAGCTCCAGACCGATTCGCCAAGGCGTCCCTAGCCTCGACACGGCCACCGATGTGCCGGGACCCCCCTGACAGCCGCGTCCCAACCTCGGCTTGGTCCCGGCGTTCGGGCCGCCCCGACGTCGTCGCCCACGCGTCGCGACAGGAGGAGCGACCGCGACGGACTTGCACCGCTCCACGGGACGCGGCCACACTGTCGGTCGGTGGGGATGGAATAGCAGGAGATTGGCGGGGGCAGGACCGAGAGGGAACCCTTGTCAACGCAACACCCGTGGGGGGCTCAGGCCGCCGACGACCGACACCACGCACGGTCCGCTGATGGGCCGCCCGTCTCGTTCGAGGAACTGTCCTCTCGAGGCGGATAGGCGAAGCCTGATGGATGCATACGCCCTGCAGCGCAGCTGGGACCGGGTGACGAGGCACGGCGAACAGGTGCCGCTGTACTTCTACTCGCACCTCTTCGTCTCCCACCCCGAGGTGCGGTCGATGTTCCCGCTCTCCATGGCGAACCAGCGGGACAAGCTCGTCAGCGCGCTCGGCAGGATCGTCAGCAACGCCGATCGGATCGAGAACGATGCGGACTTCCTGCGACACCTGGGCCGCGACCACCGCAAGTACGCCGTCGTCGCGGAGCATTACAACGCGGTCGGCGCCTCCCTGTGTGCGACGCTGAAGCACTTCCTGGGGTCCGAGTGGGACGAGGAGCTCGCCGCGGACTGGACGGCGGCCTACCAGGTGATCGCGCGGATCATGGTCGAGGCAGCGGAGACAGCCTCCGAGACCAGCCCGGACTGGTGGGACGCCGAGGTGGTGTCGGTCGAGCGACGGACCATGGACCTGACGCTGCTGACGGTCCGGCCCGGGCGCGCGTTCCACTTCCGCCCCGGCCAATCGGTGTCCATGGAGATCCCGCAACGCCCGCGGCAGTGGAGGTACTTCAGCCCGGCGAACGCTCCTCGCCGCGACGGCTCGATCGACCTGCACGTCCAGCAGATCGACGGTGGCCAGGTCAGCACGGCCGTGGTGCGGTCCCTGAAGGTCGGGGACACCGTGAAGCTGGGGGCGCCGGTGGGCGAACGTCTGACGCGGCAGGCCGACGACCCGAGTGACCTGCTGATGGTTGCCGGGGGCACCGGTCTCGCCCCGCTCCGCGCCGTCCTCGAGGAGATCGACCAGGAGTGGCAACGGTCGCGCACCGCCCCGCGGGTGCATCTCCTCCACGGCGTACGGATGCCCTGGCACCTGTACGACCGCCCATGGCTGCGCGAGCTGGCCCAGCGGCGGCCGTGGTTCGAGTACACGGAGGTCGTCTCGGACGACCCGTCGTATCCGGGGACGCGCGGCAAGGTGGGCAAGGTCGCGGCCCGGCAGGCGCTGTACGGGCGCACGGCGATGGTGTGCGGCGGCCCGCAGATGGTCGGGCACACGCTGGAGCAGCTGACCGCCGCCGGCATGCATCCCGAGCGCATCAAGTACGAGCACTTCTACTACGCGGCCGCGGACCAGCACACCGCCGAGGCGGCTCTGACCAGGTCAGGAGACAACAGATGACGAACAGCGACCACCGGGTCTCTCCGCGCTATCAGACACCCGCGTCCATCCGGAGCGAGACGTTCCAGCGTCGGATGCGGGGCCTCGACGCGGACAAGGTCTACGAGTACCTCGACCTGCTGGCGGACCAGGTGCAGGACACGGAGAGAGAGCTCAGCGAATCCCGGACCGAGAACGAACGCCTCCATGCGGAGCTCCAGCGCGTGCGGGCGGAGCTGGACGAGTACGAGCAGGTGGGCGACCGCGTGAACGAACAGGTCGTGCAGCTGTTCAGCCAGGCACAGCTCATTGCCGAGGAGATGGTGGAGGACGTCAGCCGGGACGCCCGCGAGCGCATCGGCGAGGCGCGTGCGCACGAGCGCCAGATCGTCGAGGAGGCCATGAACACGGCGGGGGAGCAGGTCCGTTCCTATGCCCGCACGGCTCAGGCCCAGATGCAGTCGATCATGGAATCGTTCGCCACCGAGGTCGACCGGCTCGGGAGCTCTCCCCGGCCCGGTGACTCGGCCGCCGCTCCGCCCCACCAGAGCGATCCACTCTTCGATGGCCCGAGCGACCAGATCCGCTTCCGGAACGGGAGCGGCCGGTACTATCCGGGCTCCGACTGACCGATGCGGACTCTCCAGAGACCCGTTCCGGCCGAGGACGACGGGCGGTCGCTCCCGCGCGACCACGGGGTGGTAGAGAATCGCCGGCTTCCGGCGCTGCTGCTCGCCGCCGTCGGACTGGCCGTGCCTGGCACCGCCGTCGGCGTGCTCGAGCTCGGGTGGAACGTGCCCACCAGCCCCACGACCGCCGTATCGATCGCGCTGGGGCTGGCCGTGGTCTACCTGGGTGTCCGGATCTACGTCCGCCGCCTCCTTGCGGTCCAGACCGGCGGACATATGGTCCCCGCGACGCCCGGCCTCCGGGTGAGCACGCCCGACCCCGAGCGAAGTCTCCCGAGCGCCGACATCGAGGTGGATCGGGCCGCGGCCGCGGAGTTCCTCGAGCTGTTCCATGCCGAGAACCCCGAGGCAGGGCCAGTGGGGCCGCGGATCGCCGCGGTCATGCGCGAGATCGACATGACCGGGACCTATTGGCACACCCCTGAGGAGCTGACGTTCGGCGCCCGCGTCGCCTGGCGCAACAACGCACGGTGCATCGGTCGGCTGTACTGGCGCAGCCTGCAGGTGCGCGATCTGAGGACAGTGTCCGACGCCGCCGGCGTCGCCCGGCACTGCTTCGAGCACCTGCGAGCGGCCAACAACGGCGGGAAGATCCGTCCGATGATCAGCGTGTTCGCTCCGGAGACCCCGCTTCGACCGGCCCCCAGGATCTGGAACGAGCAACTCATCCGGTACGCCGGGTACGAGCAGCCGAACGGGCGTGTCCTCGGGGACCCCCGCTATCGAACCTTCACGAGCCAGCTGATCCAGCGCGGGTGGCGGCCGCCCGAACCCCTGGGAGCCTTCGACGTGCTCCCGCTCGTCGTGGAGACCGTCGATGAGGGTCCGCAGATGTTCCAGCTCCCGGGTCAGGCGGTACACGAGGTCCCGCTCGAGCACCCCGAGCTCGCCTGGTTCGCCGAGTTGGGCATGCGGTGGCACGCGGTCCCGGTCATCAGCAACAACCGGCTCGTCATCGGCGGTGTCTCCTACCCGGCCGCACCCTTCAACGGCTGGTACATGGGCACCGAGATCGGGGCCCGCAACCTGGGCGACAGCGACCGCTACGACCTGGTCCCGACCGTTGCGGAACGGATGGGGCTGGACACCTCGCACGAGGCGACGCTGTGGCGAGACCAGGCCTTGGTCGAGATCAACCGTGCGGTGCTGCACTCGTTCCGTGCGAACGGCGTGACCATCAGCGACCACCACACCGAGTCCCGAAGGTTCCTCACCCACCTGGAGAGGGAGGAGCGGGCAGGTCGCCGGTGCCCCGCCGATTGGAGCTGGATCGTGCCGCCGATGTCCGGCTCGCAAACCCCGGTCTTCCACCGCTACTACGACGCCGAACACCGGGTGCCGAACTTCTTCGCGGACGACGAGGCCGCAGGCCGGGCGCTCCAGGGCGGTCCGCCGGCCTTCCGCGGTCCCCGAGTGCTTGCGCGTTGACGCCGGTCCTCTGCTGACCGGCGCGCTTTCCCGGTCCCTCAGGCGCGGTCGCGCAGGTATGCGAGCACGGCGAGGACCCGGCGGTTGTGAGTGGTGTCGTCGGGGATGCCGAGCTTCGTCAGGATGCTGGGCACGTGCGTCGGGGGAGCCGTGCCGACCGCTGAGCACCACGCCTTGGAGGTCCGGGCGCGTCGTCAGGTGCGACGCTGAGGGGTCCTGCCGAAGGGCTGGGTCACGGGGTCGACGATCGGTGGGGGAGGCACCGGAAGGGTCACCTCGTCGTCGACCTTGAGCGTCACTGGCGTCCCGTGGTGCGAGGTCTCGACGGGGTCGCCGGCGAGGAGCCGGTACGTCGCGGCCTGTGCCGCTGCGCGGTCGCTCTCGTCGCGGTGGACGTCGACGATGAGCGTCCTTCGGTTGAACATCATGCGGAAGCACAGGCGAGACAGCTTCGGCGGTAGCCGGGGAGCGAAGGTGATATGGCCGGAGTGGTCGCGCATTCCGCCGAAGCCGGCGACGGCCACCGCCCAGGTGCTCGCGGCAGCGGCGATGTGGACGCCGTCGTCCACGTTCCCGTGGACGTTGAGGATGTCGGTGAACGCGGCCTCGGTCCAGTAGTCGTAGGCCAGGTCCAGGTGTCCCACTTCGGCGGCGATGATGGCTTGGGGTGCGGCGGACAGCGACGAGTCCCGCACCGTGCGGGCCTCGTAGTAGGCGAAGTTCCGTGCCTTCTCCTGCGGGGTGAAGGCGTCGCCGCGCAGGTGCATGGCCAGGACGAGGTCTGCCTGCTTGACCACCTGCTTGCGGTACAGCTGGAAGTACGGGTGGTGCAGCAGCAGGGGGTAGTCCTCGGGAGGTGTCGCTTCGAAGTCCCACTCCCCGTGATCGGTGAACCCCTCGGACTGGGGATGCACGCCGAGCTTGTCGTCGTAGGGCAACCGCACGACGTCCGCCGCGGCCTGCCACCGGTCCATCTCGTGGGGGCTGACCTCGAGCCTGGCCGCTACCTCGGGCCAGCGGGTGCAGGCCTCGGCTGCGGCCCGCAGGTTCCGCTGGGCCATCAGGTTGGTGAAGACGTTGTCGTCGACCACGGCGGTGTACTCGTCCGGGCCTGTGACCCCGTCGATCCGGAAGCAGTCCTCGGAGGCAAAGTGGCCAAGGGATGCCCATAGCCGAGCGGTCTGCACGAGCAGCTCGACGCCGTGCGTCATGGCGAACTCCTGGTCGCCGGTGGCCGCGATGTACCGGGCGGTCGCGTCGGCGATGTCGGCGTTGACGTGGAACGCCGCGGTGCCCGCCGGCCAGTACCCGGAGCACTCCTCGCCGTGGATGGTCCGCCACGGGAATGCCGCGCCACCCAGGCCCAGCTCCGCAGCGCGCGCCATGGCCGTCGGCAGCGTGTTGTGGCGCCAGGTGAGCGCACCTTTGGCGGCCTCCGGCGTCGTGTACGTCAGCATCGGCAGCACGAACGTCTCGGTGTCCCAGAAGGCGTGGCCGTCGTACCCGGGGCCGGTCAGGCCCTTGGCGGGGATGGCTTGGGACTCGGTCCGCGCCCCTGCCTGGAGCACGTGGAACATCGAGACCCGCACCGCCTGCTGCAGTGCCGGGTCACCCTCGATCTGGACGTCGCCCCGTTCCCAGAACCGGTCCAGGTATTCCCGCTGCTGGGCGGCCAGCGCGTCCCAGCCGGCGAGCCTAGCCACAGCGAGGGCGGCGTCCACCTGATCACGCAGGGCGGCGGCGGATCGCCGGCTCGACCACCCGTACGCGAGCAGCTTCACCACGCGCAAACGCTGCCCCCGCAGCAACTGACAGGTGACCGTCAGGCGGGCCAGGTCCTCCTCCGATTCCATGGTGGTCACCGCGTCGGTAGGGAGGTCGAGCAGGTGGTCCATCCCGGCGGCGACGCGGAGGCGGCTGCGCGCGGTGCCGTGCACCAGGACGGCGCGGTGCCCGTCGCTGTCGGTCAGCTCTCCGCGCAGCGGCCGCGTCAGGGGCGCGGGGTCGCGCGGGTCGCGGGAGGCTTCGACAGCCTCGTCGTTCGCGAGCAGGTCGGACTGGAGCGCCATGTAGAACCCGTCGTCGAGCGGTTCGACCTCGTACGAGATGGCCGCGAGCACGCGCTGGGTGAAGGAGACCAGCCGTCGCGACGTGACGCGGACGGCCGAGCCGTTCGGTGCCGTCCAGTCGGTTCGACGCTCGAGAACGCCGGCGCGCAGGTCCAGGGCACGCTCATGGAAGTCGACCCGGCCGTACCGCAGGTCGAAGGGCGAGTCTCCGACGTGGAGCCGGATGAGCTTGCCGTCGGTCACATTGACGATCGTCTGGCCGGACTCCGGGAAGCCGTACCCCGCCTCGGGGTGGGGGAGCGGGCGCTCCTCGAAGAAGCCGCTGATGTACGTGCCCGGCACGACGCGCGGCTCGCCCTCCTCCAACGAGCCGCGCAGGCCGATGTGCCCGTTCGACAGCGCGAACAGGGACTCACACGCGGCCAGATCCGCCGGGTCGATCCTCGCCGTCCGCAGTCGCCACGGATCCACGTGGAAGGCTCGTGCCGCCTTCTGTGCCCCGTTGTTCACGACGAGTCCAACAGCTGCGAGAGATCGTCCACGACCACGTCCGCTCCGCTCTCACGAAGGGCGTCTGCCTGTCCGCCGCGATCCACGCCCACCACGAGTCCAAAGCCACCTGCCCGGCCCGCGGCGACGCCGGCCCGCGCATCCTCGAAGACAGCGGCCTCAGCCGGTTCGACGCCGAGGCGGCGGGCGGCCTCCAGGAAGGTGTCCGGAGCAGGCTTGCCCGATAGACCCTCCCGGTCGGCGACCACGCCGTCCACGCGCTGGTCGATGAGATGCTCGATGCCGGCGGCGCGGATCACCTCGGCTCCGTTGGCCGACGATGTCACGACCGCGGTCGGGATGCCCGAACCGTGCACGACTCGCAGATAGGCAACCGACCCGGGGAACACCTGCACGCCGTGCTCCTCCAGCCGCTTGAGCAGCAGGACATTCTTCCGGCTAGCGATCCCGCTGACGGTGTCTGCGTCGGGGGAGTCGCCGGGTGACCCCTCCGCTGGAGTGATCCCACGCGCGGCCAGGAAATCACGGACCCCGTCACGGCGCGGCTTGCCGTCCACGAACCGCGCGTAGTCCTCGTCCGTGAACGGCGGCTGGCCCGCCGAGACCAGCAGCGGGTCGAAGACGTCGCGCCAGGCAGCCCGGTGCACCGAGGCGGTCCGCGTCAGCACCCCGTCCAGATCGAACAGACAGGCCTGGATGCCGTCGGGAAGTCCGAAACGGCTCATGAGCGCAACCTACCGCCGCCCCGCCAGGAAATACCGCGTCGGCCGAATGCGGCGTGAGGGGCGCCGGCTGCGCATCCCGACGGATGCTGCTGCTGACCAGCGCATCGCTGGTCAGTGGGACAAGTGGGAGCGGATGCCGTGGACGCCGGCGACGCCACGCACCGCGTCCTCGATCTGGTGGGCAGCCTCGGGAGATTCGATGTCGCCGTGCAGGATCGCGATGCCGTTCTCGACAGTCACGTTGATGCGGGAGCTGTGGAGCTGCTTCTCCAGCGGGCCGATGGTTGACCGGATGCGGTCGGCGAGGACCGAGTCATCGACGGTGGCGCTGGGGTGGCGCCGAGTAGCCCGATACGTCAAGCCCTTGGCTTGGTTGACGGTGCGATGCAGATATGGTCTGGCGTTCTTGGTCAGGGACTTTGAACGCGTGGCCAGCCAGCCGCTGATGGTGGCTGCGGACATACCTGCGACCCAGGCGCTCTTGCGCATTCGAATCACTTCCCTCGATCCCGAGTTTACGTCGCGGTCCGCTCGATGCCTGGCGGCCAGCTCTGCATGCATGTGGTTGTCCAGACTCCTAGTCACGAGCCGGGGCGTCTGCCCTCGAGCCGGTGATGACCCAGCGGGGCGGCTCGACGAAGTCCCCGTCGGGCAGCCACTGTTGGATGACCTTCATGGCATCGCCCCACATCGGACCCGCCTCGGTGCTGCCGAAGGCCTCGGTGATGCGCTCCCCACCGACGACCTGGCCGTTCAGGGTGATCCAGTGGCCGTCGCGGTTGGCGCCGGCGATCATGGCGGCCGTAGCCAGGTCGGGCGTGTAGCCGATGAACCACACGGCCATGTTGTCCTCGATCGTTCCGGTCTTGCCGGCGGAGGGCTGGTCCAGTGCGATGCCGGCGCTGTGTCCGAAGCCGCCGGGCTCCTGGACCCCTCGAAGCACCTCGTTGACGGCGTCCGCCACATGGGTGCGCAGGACGCGTTCGCACCGCGGAGGATAGGTCTGCACGACGCCGCCGGCCGGGTCCCGCACCTCGATGACGGGGGTGCTGGCACAGTGCACGCCGCGTGCGGCGAAGGTGGCGAAGGCCTCGGCCATGGACAGCGGGTTTGTCTCCGCCACCCCCAGGGTGAACGACGGAATCTGCTGCCGGTCCGGGTCGCCCAGCTCGATCCCCATCCGTTCGGCCAGCTGGTAGGGCTCGCAGAGTCCGGTGCGCTGCTCCAGCTGGGCGTAGAACGTGTTCACCGACTGGCGGGTCCCGGTGATCAGGTTGAACGTCCCGGAGCCGGTCGAGTTCCGAGGCCGCCAGATCTCGGTGCTCCGGAGTCTTCCGTCGCACCCGGTGAACTCGTTGACCGGGAGTGAGATCCGGCTCGGTGCGTGGATCCGGGTGGTCAGCGGGATCCCCTGGTTGATGGCGGCGGACAGCACGAAGACCTTGAAGGTCGAACCCGCCTGGAACCCCCGCGCGTCGCCGTACGCCGGTGGCACCAGGTAGTTCAGGTATGTCTCTCCGCGGCTCCGGTCCTTGCCCATCGGCCGGGACTGGGCCAGAGCGCGGACGGCTCCTGTGCCGGGCTCCACCATCGCGAGTCCGCCGATCGCCTGGTCGGTCGGGTGCACGTGCCTGGCCACCGACTCGTCGGCGGCTCGCTGCATCCCCATGTCGAGCGTCGTCGCGATGCTGAGCCCGGCGGTGTTCAACGTCCGCTCCCGCTGCGCGGCGGTGCCGCCGAGGGCGTCGTCGCGGAGCAGGTACTCGTAGGCGTACTCGCAGAAGAACGGGGCTGCCGAGGCCACACAGCCGTTCTCCGCCGGGGTGAGCCGCAGGCCCAGTCCCCGGCTGCTCAGTCGGTCGGCCGTCGCCGAGGAGATCATGCCCAGCTCCGCCATCCGGTCGAGTACCAGGTCGCGACGCTCCCGCGCGTCTTCTGGTACCTCGGTCGGGTCGTACTGCGTGGGGTTCCTGATCAGGCCCGCGAGGAGGGCGGCCTGAGGAAGGTCCAGCTCGGAGGCGGATCGGGAGAAGAAGTGCTGAGCTGCGGTCTCCACGCCATGGGCGCCGTCGCCGAAGTACGCCAGGTTGAGGTAGCGCTCGAGGATCCAGTCCTTCGGGTAGTCCCGCTCCAGCCCGATCGCGTACCGCAGCTCCCGGACCTTCCGGTCGTACGTCGGCGCGGTCGCGGCCTCTTCCTCCGCTTTGCTGTCCGCCTGGTTCACCAAGGTGAGCTTCACCAGCTGCTGGGTGATCGTGGAGCCGCCCTGCACCACCTCGTCCTGGGCCTGGTTCTGCACGAACGCTCGCAGCGTCCCCTGCAGGTCCAGGGGTCCGTGCTCGTAGAACCGGTGATCCTCGATGGCCAGGACCGCCTTGCGCATGACCGGCGCGATGTCCGCGAGGGGTACGACGATCCGGTTCTGGTCGAAGAACAGAGCCACCTCGTTGCCGTGCTGGTCCAGCAACCGGCTCCGCTGTGGCAGCGGCTCCATCGGCAGCTCGGTGGGCAGCGCGTCGGAGTACTGCTCGAGAAAGCGCACTGCCAGGGCACCCACCGCCAGGAACGGCGCCACTGTGCCCGCCAGCAGGATGCCGATGGTCACCGAAATGGCAACCATGGTCATCAACCGCGACACCGCCGGGGCGACCGACATCCCAACCGCCTGACCGAGCCGCCCTAGCCGCAAACCGCGGACGAGGGCGGTGAACTTCCTATGAGCCGATCTTCTCTCCTCGGACAAAATCTCCAGCGGTCCAGCAATCCAGCAATCCAGCGGCCGATGCCAGGGCCACGGACCCGGCCGGCAACAGCGTCGCGACCACCGCCTACACCGAGAACGACAACGACCGCGACTTCTAGCCCGGAGGGCTCAGCGGGTCAGGGTCCGGGTGCGCCGGGCCAGCACCACCCAGGTGGCCACGGTGAACACCACGGCGAACACCGTGAGGATGAGCCAGTACGTGGAGACCTCGCGGCTGCCGGTGTCGCCGTACGCCGCGAGCAGCGGCGGGCCCAGCGGCGAACCACCCTCGGCGAAGAGCGTCCGGACGCCGAGGTCGACCCCGATCGCCTCGAACGCCCACCGGTCCGGCATCAGCACGCTCATCGCCCGGCCCGCCCACGCCATCACGGGGACCGGCACGATGGCGCCCGAGAACAGCACCGCGGGGAAGCAGAGCATCGGCAGGATCAGCGTGGCCTGCGACGGTGAGGGGACGACGGCGGAGGCGAGCAAGCCCAGCGCGAGTGCCGCCGCGGCATTGAGGGCGAGGGTGACGGTCAGCGACCCGTAGGTGGCGAGCCCCGCCTCGGGCAGTCGGTCGAGGACCCGCAACACCGCCAGCATCAGTACGTCGACCAGGACCAGGAACGGCAGCAGCACCGCCGTCTTGGCCAGGATGTAGGGACCCAGTCGCAGCCCGACCAGCCGCTCACGGCGCAGGATCGCGAACTCGGTGCAGATCTGGAGCAGTCCGTAGGTGAGACCGAAGAAGAAGACCCCGAACGCGATCCAGAACACGATCATGATCACCGCGGTCGGGCTCGGGTCCGTTGCATCGAACGCCGCGGGCTTGAAGAGCACCGCGAACATCGCGACCACCATGGCGGGCGATCCCAGCAGGATCGCCATGGTGAGCCGGTTGTGCAGCAGGGTCGCGGCCGTCCGTCGAGTCAGGACCTGCCACTGACGCAGCGGACCGGCCGGAGGTCGTACGGCGGGGGGTGTGGAGGCCGGCGGTTGGGGGCGGCCGGGGGTGGTCGCGGCGCGTTCGGCCGCCCAGCGAGTCCCCCACACCTCGGGGCTGCGCTCGGTGGCGATCCGCTGGTAGATCTGCTCGAGCCGGTCCACGCCGAAGTAGTCCAGCGCCTGCGACGCCGTTCCCGAGAAGGCGAGGCGTCCGCCCGGTGCCAGGAAGACCAGCCGGTCCGCGGCCGCCAGGTCCTGTACGGCGTGACTGGTGAGGACGACCGTGCTGCCCTCGTCGGCCAGCCGGCGCAGCAGCGCCAGCAGATCGGCACCTGTCGCGGGGTCCAGCCCGGACGTCGGCTCGTCGAGGAAGAAGACGCGGGGGCCGGTCAGGAGCTCGACGGCGAGACTGGCCCGCTTCCGCTGCCCGCCGCTCAGCGCCGCGACCCGGGTGGCAGCGTGGTCGGTGAGGTTGAGCTCGGCCATCGAGCGGGCCACCGCGTCGTCGACCTCGGCCGGGGACGCCCCGGGCAGACGCAGGGCGGCCGAGAAGCGCAGGGTCCGCTCGAGTGGCAGCTCCTCGTGGACGATGTCGTCCTGTGGGACGTAGCCGAGCATGGTGCGGAACCGCGGCGCCTCCCGGTGTGCGTCGATGCCGTCGAAGTGGACCTGGCCCCGGTCCAGGGCCGCAAGCCCGGCCAGGGCCTCCAGCAGGGTGGTCTTGCCAGCCCCGCTGCCACCGGCGATGACCACCAGCTCACCGGGCTGGATGGTCAGGCAGACGTCTTGCAGCACAGCCCGTCCCGACGGCGTACGACGACACAGGGCTTCCGCCTCGATGCGCACCCCAGTCACCAGGGCACCGTTCGTTCTGCCTGGGCATCCGGGTAGTCGGGCGCAGCCACAGCGAAGGAAACTACCGCCAAGCCGGCACGGACATCCGCCTTATGCCGGAAGTCCCCGGGTGGTCGCGGGCGCACCGGCGGGCCCCGCGATCCGTGATCACCAAATTGGGGCTGCCCACGCAGCATCAGCGGTCCTAGCGTCGGAGGGGTGGTCACCCCATGGCGACCACGTACCCCGGGAGGTAGTCGTGGCATCGATCGACTCGCAGAACATCGGGACACCGCACGAGACAAGGCCGTTCCGCGCACACGGGCACATGGACATCGTCACCCTCGGTGACTTCACGCTCGGCAAGGGCACCTTCGAGCCTGGCTGGCGCTGGTCGGACGACGTCAAACCGATCGTGGGAACCGATTCGTGCCAGGTCCGGCACACCGGGATCTGCGTCTCGGGCAGCATGACGGTGCGCATGGACGACGGCACGGAGGCCACCGTCGGCCCAGGCGACGTCATGCTGATCGAGCCGGGACACGACGCCTGGGTCGTGGGCGATGAGCCCTGCGTGCTCTACGACACCGGCGTGGCGGCCTACGCAAAGCCGCAGTAGCACGCAAAGCCGCAGTAGCACTGGGGCCGGGCGACCTGCAGACGGGGGCCGAGCCCGCCCTTGGTGGGCTCGGCCCAAAGGAAGTGGTCGTCAGGCCATCTCGGGGACGTGGAGGTGCGCATAGGCCAGGTCGAACTCCTGCACGTCGACGATCTCGCCACCCGCGTCGCTCGCGGCCCGGCTGCGCAAGTCGTCGGCCGCTGAGCGGCTGGCTTCCATCGCGGCGCGGTCCTCCCAGGTCGTGGTGGCGCAGCACAGGCCGGTCGACCGGTTCACCAGCAGGCTGGCACCGCAGGATCCAGGGATCTGCTCGAGCTGGGGAAGGATCCCGACGCGGAACGTCTCCGACAGGGCGTCGAGGTCTCCTTGCAGCCAGCTCACTCGGCAGCACTCGCCGTGTTGGGTGCGGTGCATCGCGGCGATCTCCCACACGTCGACCTGCATGGAGCCGCCGAAGATGTCGCGGCCGCGATCGCGGATCGGGCGTAGCTGCTCATCGCTCGAGCGCATGGCGGCCTCGCTCTCCCACGAAGTGGTGGCGATGCACTTCCCGGTCTCTCGGTCGACGAGCAACGACAGACCGCGACAGCCCTCGATCTGGTCGAGCATGGGTACGACCTCGTCCTTGACGAACGCAATGCCGGCCTCGATGTTGTCGGGCCTGCCGTGGAACGTGGTGGAACGTGCGTACACAGCCAGCTCCTCTCTGAGACGGGGCGGCGCCCGGACCGGCACCGCCGGTTCATCCCTGTCTACTCCCCGGGGCGCGCGGAGGCTATAGCCCCTCTGTGCTCCCCCGCAGCCCGGCCTGCGCACCCCCATCACGCGCGCCGACATGGCGCCCCCGTCCGCTTATGAGCACACGCGGGGCGCAGCACTCACGGCTGGCCAATTTGGGTCATTCTTGACTCGTTCTGTGACCAAGTCTGACTGCGTCAGTCACACTTGCTGGATGGATGCCCGGCAGGCTGAGCTGCTTCGGTCGATCGACCCGGCGACGTTGGGTCGGCGGGTGCGTGCTGCCCGGGTGGCGGGGGGGCTGACCCAGACCGAGCTGGCGGGCTCGGAGGTTTCGGTCGGGTATGTCTCGCGGATCGAGTCGGGGCATCGTCGGCCCAATGGCAGGGTGCTGGTCGAGCTGGCCGCCCGGCTCGGTGTTTCGGTGGAGGAGCTGCTGGTCGGGGCCGCGCCGCGCGAGCTCGACGAGATCCGGCTGGCGCTGGACTTCGCCGAGCTGTCGCTGGAGTCGGGGGAGCCGGTGGAGGCTGAGGCCCGTGCCGCGGAGGCGCTGGCTCGTGCGGAGTCGGCGTCGCTGGATGACCTGGCCGACCGGGCCGGTTTCCTGCACGCCCGGGCGCTGGAGGCGTTGGGCCGGCTCGATGATGCGATCCTGGAGCTGGAGGCGCTGGTCGGGCGGAGCACGAGCGGGCTGGTCCAGGTCCGGGCCGGGATTGCGCTCAGTCGCAGCTACCGGGACTCGGGTGACCTGACGAAGGCGATCGAGGCCGGCGAGGGGATCCTCGACCGGCTGGCCGGCACCGCGCTGGAGCAGGCCGATGAGTCGGTGCAGCTCGCGGTGACCGTCGCGGCCGCCTACTTCGAGCGTGGCGACTCCGGTCATGCGGTGCGGGTGTGCCGGACCGCGGTGGCCAAGGCGGAGGCGCTCGGGTCCGCGACCGCGCGGGCCTCGGCGTACTGGAACGCCAGCCTGATGGAGGCCGACCGCGGCGCTATCGGTGACGCGGTGCTGCTGGCGGAGCGGGCGCTGGCCCTGCTGGGCGAGGGCCGCGATGCCCGGAACCTGGCTCGGCTGCGGACCCAGCTCGGCACGATGCA
>NZ_QDGZ01000002.1 GCF_003076135.1 Nocardioides gansuensis
CCGGGTGGCCATGCGGCACCACTACTTCGACGACCTGCACGTGGGCGACAGCACGGCCCGTTTCCTCGCTGCGGTGTCCGAGTTGGTTGCGCTCCGCGACCAGCTCCTGGGCGAAGCGGAAGAGGCCAGCACCGCCATCACAGCGTGAGGCACATGGCCTCGAACGTCGTCGTGCCCTTGCGGGGGTGCGGACTGCCATCGGGGGCGCGCTAGGCCCCGGAAGGCTGCGGGTCGGTCCGCGGCTGCGGAACGGCAGGGGCAGGCCGGTGCTCTATGAGGATGGTCGGGAGTTGGACGCGCCGGCGCTCTCGGCGCCGCCGGTGCGACACCTGCGGGCGGTCCGCCGAGCCCACGCGTGGCGGCCCACGTCCGGCTCGACTACGCGAGCGGAGAGCCTCAATCTTTGCGGTGCCTGAGGGCAACCCCCGACACCGGGCCAACGCGCCGGCTCGGCCCAGAGACCGCCAGGGGAGGCGGGGCTTCACTCAAGACACTCCTGCACCTTCCCAAGGCCGAGCCCGAGGCTGGTGGCCAGCGCCAGGACTGGGCCGCGTTCGCACCTGAGGCCAGCCCGGATTGGCCGGGCAGCCGCCCGGTTCGGGTCAGCCAACGAGCAAGGCCACCGCGCTGACCGCGCTGGCGAGGAGGACGACGGCCTCGAAGGTGCGCTGCGGCAGCCGGCGTACCAGGTGGAGGCCGGCGTACCCACCCAGGAACACGAGGGGTGCGAGTGTGATGGCCTGCCAAAGCATGGAGAGCTCGAGCAGGCCGAGGCCCGCGGAGAGGGGCAGCTTGGCCAGGTTGACGCAGAAGAAGAACCACGCGGTTGTGCCGAGGAAGCTCCGCTTTGGGGTGCCCTCGCCGACGAGGTAGAGGGTCATCACTGCGCCACCTGAGTTCGCGATCATCGTCGTGGCTCCCGCGGCGAGACCGACCGCTGCCCGCGCGGGGCGCGACCAGCCGCGGGCGGCGTCAACTGCTGGACCGCGCCGCAGCCACAACTGGGTGGCGATGAGGACGAGCAGGATCGCGCCGATCCCGGTGCGCAGGGGGTCATCCGCAACCACTCCGAGAACGGCGGCGCCGAGGAGCAGCCCCGGCAGGACTCCAGGCAGCAGGTGCCGCACGAGCCGCCAGTCGCAGTCCTTTCGGTAGACGCTGATCGCGATGAAGTCGCCGATGATCAGCACGAGGAGCAGCGCGGCGGTGGACTCTCGGGCCGGCATGCTCGCCGCGAAGAGGGCCACCGCGATGGTCGCGGTGCCGCCGATGCCGGTCTTGGCGAACCCGACCAGGAACGCCGCCAGCCCTAGGGCCAGGAGCGTCGTATCCACGTTCTGGGCTCCCTCCGCGTGTGCTGGCCACCGGCTCCACGGCACTCTAACGACGTCACCACGCTGGGCGTGCCAGACAAGCTTGGCCACAGTGTCGTCACGAACCAGGGTGCGGCCGGGCCGCCACGGCCCCCGCCACCTCGCCGACTGGGTGCGGATCCACCTCGAGCTCGGCACCACGGTCTACTTCTGCGACCCCGCTCGCCGTGTGGCAGCGCGGCACCAACGAGAACACCAACCGCCTGCTGCGGCACTGGTTCGAGAAGGGCGAGGTGCTCAGCGGCTACGCCGCTGAGGACCTCCGCCGGATCGCCGACGCACTCAACTGCAGGCCCCGTCCTACCCTCGACCTGCAGACCCAAGCCGACCGGCTGGCTGCGCTGCTGACCAATCCGGCAGCAGCATGACCGGTGCTTAGACCACTGGACCCCGGCCGGCCGCTCGGAAGCCTGGATGTGGATCCAAACGTAGCATTCCCAGTGTTGCACCCCGTTTGACTAAACGCACAGGATCCACGGAGTGCGGTCGTCATCGCGCCGGGTCCGAGAAGCGCTCCAGAAAGGCGCGCACGGCAGCATCAATCGGTCGGCTCCGGCCGTTCGCCACGAAGACGATCCGGGTCGTGCACCGAGCATGCGGCTCGCTGTGCGGGTCCCGGCTCACGCGCAATTCGTAGTCGAGACTGGCCGAGGCTCGTCCGATCTCGACGACCGTTGTTCTGACGGGGAGTCGTTGTCCGTATCGCGTCTTAGCCGCGATACGGCGGCCAGGGACGATCCGAGCGCGGCGAGCGCTTTCCAGGAGGCGCACGGCGCGCTTCGGGTCTTCGGCCTGGCGGGCCTCGCATGGGCGCTCAGAGGTCGAGCGCCGCCAGGGCCTCGTGGGCCAGGCCGAAGCCGAGGTTGTCGTGCATCAGCCGCTTGAGCTCCCGGGTGAGCACCTGCCGCGCGTATCGCCGGGCCATCATGGGTTTCGCCGCGATCGACTCAGCGATCTCACGCGCGCGGACATACACCTGGTCGGCAGGCACGACCTGGTGCACGACCCCGTAGTCGAGGGCCTGCTGCGCGTTCATGGTCTCACCGAGAAGCAGGAAGGCACGGCCCCGGTTCGGGCCGAGCAGGTGGGTCCACACGACGTGGGCCCCGTCACCGGGCACGATGCCCGAGGGGAAGTGAGGCGAGTCCGAGAACTCCGTCGTCTCGGAGGCGATGATCACGTCGGAGAGGACCGGGATCTCGGGGTGCACCAGGGCAGGCCCGTTCAGGGCGCAGACCACGGGGACCTGGATGCTGAGAAGATTGGTGAGGAGCATCTGCCCCTCGTGAATGATCTCGGCCCAGTCGTGTGGCGTCGCCAGGTTGAACGACGTGAAGTCGATCGTGGGGCAAAACGCGTCACCTGCGCCCGTGAGCAGCACGACCTTGTTGTCGGGGTCCGAGGCGATCTGGTGGAAGCAATAGGCCAGCTCGTCGTGGGCCCGGGACGTCCAGACAAGAGGCTTGCCCTCGGTGTGAAGGGTGACCTCGAGGATGCCGTCCTCGCGCTCGAGACGAACGTTCTCGTAGCGATCGCGGTAGTCCTCGAACAGCGGCGCGATGCGCGTCATTGTCGACTCCTGACTTTGGTGGATAAAGCGTGGACCACGATCATGGCGTGCAAACAAACGTTCGTCCAGACCTTTGGTAGAAATTTCCTTGGAGTCCGCCAGGGAGCGGACGTCGAGGGTTGACAGGCGGACGCACTCTCCGGTAAACAAACGATCGTTAGTCAACCTGAGAGGGCTCGTCATGGATTTTCGCCATACCCCGGAGCAGCAGGCCTGGAAAGACATGCTGCACACCTTCATGGAGAAGGAAGTCGGGCGTGAGTACACCCGCGAGCACGACGCCAGCCGGGAGTTCCCCGAAGAGGTGTTCCAGAAGATGGCCGACAACGGGTGGCTCGGACTACTGGTGCCCGAGGACCAAGGCGGGCAGGGTGCCGACCCTGTCATGTTCGCCATCTTCTGCGAGGCGATCGCCAAGTTCAGCCTGGACACGGCGGCCTGCATCATGACGTCGATGTTCACCGCGACGAACGTCGCCCACAACGGTTCGGAGGAGCAGAAGCGCCAGCACCTCCTGCCCTTCCTGGAAGGCCGCCGCAAGTTCAGCATCGCGATCTCGGAGCCCGAGGCAGGATCGGACGCCGCCGGTGTGAAAACCAAGGCGGTCCTCGACGGCGATGAGTGGGTCTTCAACGGCAACAAGGTGTTCTGCTCGGGCGCTCACCTTCCGGGAGCGGTCATCGCTCTCATGGCGAGGACGAGCGAGGACCGCCACAAGGGTCTGAGCCTGTTCTTGCTCCCCAACGACACCCCGGGCCTGGACATCCGCAAGCTGCCGACGATCGTTCGCCGCAGCCTCGGTACGACCGAGTTCTTCCTCGACGACTGTCGGGTTCCGAAGTCGAACATCATCGGCGAGGTCGGCGAAGGCTGGACCTACATCAACCAACACCTCGAGTACGAGCGGCTGTCCCTGGCCGCGTCGTACGTCGGAAACGCGCGCACTGCGCTCAACGACACGATCAAGTACACCAAGGAGAGGCACCAGTTCGGGCGGGCGCTCTCGTCCTTCCAGGTTCTCAAGCACCGGATGGCGGAGAACGAGTGCGAGCTTCAGGCGGCGCGGCTTCTGGTCTACCAGGCGGCGACCAAGATGGCGCGCGGCGAGCGCGCCACGATGGAGGTCTCGATGGCCAAGGTCTACGCGGCCGACGTCGCATACAAGATCGCCTTCAACGGCATGCAGGCGATGGGTGGCTACGCCCAGCTTCCGGAGTTCGACATGGAACGCTACTTCCGCGAGGCCAAGCACGGGATGGTCGGCGGCGGCGCGAACGAGATCCAGCGCACCATCATCGCCCGCGAGATGGGGCTCTAGTGCCCACGAAGAGTCTCGAGGACTTCCGAGTCGGGGAGCAGATCGAGACTCAGGGAAGGACCGTCGACGTCGGCGACATCAGCCTGTTCGCCGGCCTGACCGGGGACACGTACCCGCTCCACACCAACGAGGAGTACGCCAAGGGGACGATGTTCGGCACGCGCATCGCGCACGGCCCCCTGACGTTCTCGATCGCCATCGGTCAGGTAGCCCAGCACGGCTGGTACGCGGACGCCATCGTGGCCCTGCTTGAGTGCCGATCTCTCAAGGCGCTGGCCCCCGTGAAGCCCGGCGACACGATCTCCGTCAGGGCCACCGTGCGCGACGTCGTCACGGAGAAGCCCAAGTACGGCGAGCTGCACGTCGAGTACGACGTCATCAACCAGCGCGAGGAATCCGTCATGAAGTTCGACTGGATCATGCTCGCCCACCGCAGGACAGAGGAGAGCCGATGAGCAACATGCCCTACCCCGAGCCCGGATCCGCCAGTGACGCTGCGTTCATCGGCATTGGAGAGATCCCGTCGGGCAAGTACCCGACGCGCGGGTTCATGGCCCAACTTGTCGAGGCGGCTGCGCGCGCCATCGCGGATTCCGGCCTGAAGCATACGGACATCGACCAGCTGGTCCTGATCCCGAACCTGCACGGCATTCCTGACCAGGCGGACTTGATCTTCAGCCGCGTCGTGGAGGAGCTCGGTCTCCACGGACGCGCGAAAAGCTCGATGATGATCCACTCCGGTGGCTCGACAAGCGACAACGCGACGCGGGCAGCCGCTGGCCTCATCGCCAGCGGTCAGGCTCGGAACGTCCTGGTCGTGCAGAGCGAGAAGTGGGGCTCGGCAGACCTCTCCGCGATGGTGGACATGCTGAGCGTCAACGGCATCCCACGTGAATGGGAGGGCACCTCCGGCCTTCAATTCAACGCCATCGGTGGGCTGATCACGCAGCGCTACATGCATCAGTCGGGTTCCACGCCCGAGGAGATGGCGAGCGTCTGCGTCGCACTGCGCGAGTGGGCTCGACTGAACCCCAACGCCATGTGGAAGGACCGGGGACTCACGATCGAGCAGGTGTTGGGCTCCAAGCTGGTCGCCGACCCGCTCCGGGCGTACGAATGCCCGTACCTCGCCGACGGCGCGGCCGCGTTCGTCATGACCAGCGCGACCGAGGCCCGCAAGAAGCACGACAACTGGGTGCGCATCGCCGGATCCGGCGGGTGCGTGAGCCACTACTCCTCGGGGCAGGATGCCGAGCTCGGCGAGCTCGGGTGGCCGAAGGCGGCAGTCGAGGCGTATGACGCGGCCGGATGGGGTGCCGAAGAGGCCGACCTCGCGGAGGTCTACGACTCGTACGCAGCGGTGCTCACCATCGCGCTGGAGGGCCTCGGCCTGTCCAAGAAGGGCGAGGCAGCACGCGACTTCCACGCCAAGCGGTTCAGCCCCGGTGGCGGGTTCCCGCTCAACACGAACGGTGGGCTGCTGTCCGCCGGACACACCGGCGTGGGCGGCGGAATGGCCCTCCTCGTCGAGGCCATACGCCAGTTGCTGCACCGCGCCGAGCCGGAGCGCCAGGTGCCGAGCGCCCAGCGCTGCATCGTCGGTGGTAGCGGTGGCAGCTACATGGATGCCCAAATCATGATGCTGGAAAGGGTCGAAAAGTGAGCTACATCGAGAATTCCGAGCAATTGACGGGCCCCTTCGGCGAGGCGCTCGCCCGGGGCGAGCTGATAGTGCAGAAGTGCAACTCCTGCAGCGAGCTGATCATGTACCCGAAGTACCGATGCCCGTCGTGCTTCGGTAACGACCTTGACTGGCATGCGGTCAGCGGCCGCGGCCAGCTGCTCACCTACACGGTGCTCCGGTTCGGCGCACCCAGCTCCTTCGACGTCGAGCCGCCGTACGCGATCGGCATCGTCAGGCTCGAGGAGGGACCGCAGCTCACTGGACGGCTCCACCCGGGGCCAGACGGAACGTGGGACCACTACCGGTGCGACGAGCCGGTGGCATTCGAGCCGGCTGAGGCCGCCGAGGTCGCGCAGAGGCCGGCCGCATGGTTTGCGGCACCCCAGGAGTCTTGAGATGAACGTCGCCACCTTCCTTGCCAAGGCAGCTCAGCGCTTCCCGGAGCGCACCGCGCTGCAGTACGACAACGAAGTGACCTCCTACAAGGAGTTCTACCGCCGGGCCCTCGCCCTGGGCGGATCGCTGCGGGAGCTCGGCCTCGCCAAGGGCGATCGGGTCGCGTTCGCCATGCAGAACCGGCCGGAGATCCTCGAGGTCATCTACGGGTGCTTCGCGGCCGGGCTCGTGGTGGTGCCGATGAACGCTCGGCTGCACGCCCGCGAGATGGCCTACATCGTGGGGCAGTCGGGCGCGAAGGTCGTCATCCACGGACCCGACTTCGAGAGCGCACTGGACGAGCACTGGGACGAGTTCCCGGGCGTGACGCACCGGTTCGGGGTCGAATCCACAGATCGCGCGGCGTCGTACGCCTCCCTTCTGGAGGACGGGCATGCACTGCCCGAGCCGCTGGACGTGGAGTCCACGGATCCCTGCTGGTTGTTCTACACATCCGGGACCACGGGATTCCCCAAGGGCGCCACGTGGACTCACCGGACTGTCCGCGTCCTAGTGATGAACTACCTGGCCGACGTCTACAACATCACCGAGGACGACGTGCTCATCCACTGTGCCCCGCTCTCGCACGGGAGCGGCATCGTCGCGTTGCCGGCAGTCGCTCGTGGCGCCAGCAACGTCATCATGAGTAGCCCGAGCTTCGATCCGGCCGCCCTGTTCGGAGAGGTCGAACGGCTGGACGTCACGCACATCGCCTTCTTGGCGCCCACCCAGATCGTCAAGTGCCTCGACGAGGTCGACGAGAGCAAGTACGACCTCTCCAGTCTGAAGGCCGTCTGCTACGGGGGTGCGCCGATCTATGTGGAGCACCTGAAGCAGGCCGTCAAGAGGTTCGGACCGATCTGGGTGCAGATCTTCGGTCAGGGCGAGTGCCCCATCACGGCCACCGTGCTCCCGTTCCGTGACCACGTGAGGTTCGCGGAGACCGACGACCCGCGTCTGGGGTCGGCCGGCTTCGCGCGCACCGACGTGGAGGTTCGCGTCGTGGACGAGAACGACAACTTCCTGCCCCAGGGCGAGCAAGGCGAGATCGTCGTGCGGGGCGACATCGTCATGGCCGGCTACTGGGGTGACGAGGCCGCGACGGCGGAGACCTTGCGCAAGGGTTGGCTCCACATGGGTGACGTCGGCATGTTCGACGAGCACGGATACCTGCACCTACTCGACCGCACCAAGGACGTCATCATCTCGGGAGGCAACAACATCTACCCTCGCGAGGTCGAGGAGGTCCTGATCACCCACCCCCAAGTGCACCACGTTGTCGTCGTGGGCGTGCCTGACCCGTACTGGGGCGAGGCGGTGCGTGCCGTGGTCGTGCCCGAGCCAGGCACGTCTCCCACGGCGGAGCAGCTCATCGCCTACTGCGGCACCCGTATGGCGGGCTACAAGAAGCCGAAGGCGGTCGACTTCGCTGACGAGCTCCCCGTGAGTGCCTATGGGAAGGTCCTGCGTCGTGAGGTTCGCGAACGGTACTGGGACGGCCAGTCGCGTGCCGTCGCCGGTGGTACGGCGTCGGTCCGATGACGACCCAGCCAGCGGCGGAAAGCCCCCCTCGTGAGGAGCCCACGGTCCTCTGCGAGCGAGCCGAGTTCGGTGTCGTCACGATCACCCTCAACCGTCCGCACCGGGGCAACGGGGTCGTCCCCGAACTGGTGACGGAGTTCCTGGCAATCCTCGACGAGCTCGAGCCCGACCGCGGCGTGCGCGCGGTGGTGCTGACCGGAGCTGGCAAGCAGTTCTCGGCCGGTGCCGACCTCGTCGAGTTCGAGCACCACCTGACCCATGAGCTGAATCGCACGCACGAGCCGTACAACGCCCGCATCCTGCTCCCGCTCACCCAGCGGATCGCCAACTCCCGGCTGGTCTTCGTCGCTGCTGTGAACGGCGCTGCCACCGCCGGAGGGCTGGACCTGGCGCTGGCCTGCGACCTACGGGTCGCCTCAGATCGGGCCCGGCTCGGAGAGACCTACGTCAACGTGGGGATGGCGCCCGGCAACGGAGGCTCGTGGTTCCTGCCGCGGCTTGTGGGGTCTGGCGTCGCAGCCGAGCTCGCACTGACCGGCGACATCGTCGACGCTCAGCGGGCCCTCGAGATCGGCCTCGTGGGCCGCGTCGTCGCGCACGAGGAGCTGCTACCCGCCGCTCAGGAGCTCGCCGGCCGGATCGCCGCCAAGCCCTGGCGAGCAGTCGAGGCGACCAAGCAAGCGCTGCAAGCCTCGTGGCAGCTCGACCTGGGAACTGCGATGAAAGCGAGCTACTGGACCACGATGTCCCTGCAGCACACCGACGACGTCCTCGAGGCCGTCCGGGCTCGCCTCGAGAAGCGCGAACCGGTGTTCAATCGGGACCTCGGAGACCGCTGATCCGAGGAGGGCCGGTGCAATTTGCAGACACGCAATCGCGGCGTCCGGGTCATCGACCTGAGCGAGAACATCGCCGGTCCCCTGGCCTGCATGACGCTGGTTGACATGGGTGCCTACGTGATCAATGTCGAGCGTCCCGGGGCCGGCGAGGCGACCCGGTCGCTGCCGCCGTACTGGGACGGCGAGAGCACCGTGTTCCTCGCCTACAACCGCACCAAGCGAAGCTTCGCTCTGGACCTGAGGACGGATCAGGGTCGCGAAGCGCTCCTCCGGCTCGTGGAGACAGCGGACGTCGTCGTCCAGTCGTTCCGGCCAGGCCTGCTCGACCGGTTGGGGCGCGGCATCGAGGCGATGACGGCCCGTCGGGGAGATCTCATCCTGTGCAGCATCAGCGCGTTCGGTGAAGGCCCTGTCGGCCGTACAAAGCCCGGATACGACGCGCTGGTCCAGGCGTTCACCGGCATCATGGACATGACGGGGGAGCCCGATGGTGACCCGGTCCGGGCGGCACCCTCGGTGCTCGACGTCTCGACGGGGATGTGGGCTGCCATGTCGATCATGGCCGCCCTGGCCCGGCGCTCGACCACCCAGGGTCCTCAGGTTCTCGAGGCATCGCTGGTCGACAGCGGGTTCTTTCTGCTCAGCCATCAGCTGATGGGCTACCTCGCCACCGGCGAGAAACCTGGCCGGCTCGGTTGCGCTGCGCCGAGCGCGTCGCCCTATCAGCTCTTCCACACGGCAGATAGGCCGATCATGCTCGCGACCTCCACGGACCGCATGTTCGAGCGCCTCTGTGCAGCACTCGGTGCCGATGAGCTCGCTGAAGAGCCGAGCTTCCGGACGATGCAGGGCCGCATCGACGGCCGCGACGAGCTAGCGAAGGCACTGGAGTCGCGCCTGGGCCAGCAGCCCGCCCAGCACTGGCTGGACGTACTCGGCGACGCCGGCATTCCGGCGAGCCCTGTCCAGGGACTCGGGGAGGCACTGGCCACGCACATCGGTCGGGAACGACGCCTGGTCCAGCGTGCCGAGCCGGGCCGTGTCGGCGAGCTCCGGCTCGTGCACCTTCCGATTGACCGTGACAGACAGGCACCACGACGTCAGCCTCCGTCGGCTGGCGAGCACACGAGCGAGATCCTCGCTGAGCTGGGTCTGAGCGAGGGGAGCCACAAGGAGGTACGTCATGACTGTTGAGGCTCCTTCCAACACCGATCCCAGTGCCTCGGATGCCGAGCAGATCCGGAACCTGTACGCGCGGTACTCCTTCGCCTACGACAACGGTCGGGCGGCCGAGTACGCGGCTCTCTTCACGGAAAACGGCGTGTTCGAGGTCGTGGGTGGGCCCGAGGTTCAGGGGAGCGAGGCGCTCGCCGGCATGGTGACAGCGGCGGCAGCCCGACCGGCCCGCACGCTTCACATGGTGAGCAACATCCTGGTGACGATGACAGCGGACGGCGCCGCCGGGCAGGCATATGTCCAGCTCCTGGCGTTGGTCGACGGCGCTCTCCGTGTGGTGACCGTCGGTACGTATGACGACACCTTTGTCCGCGCCGCGACCGGGTGGCAGCTGTCCCGGCGCCGGTTCGAGCCCGTCGCCGGACCGGACCCGAGCGGCATCCCCGTCGCCGGAGGCAACTCCACCGACAGTCCGGCCTGACGTCAGGTAGCCGACTGGAGGCCCAGGAGCACCTGGTCCGCGATCGCGTCGGCCATCTCCTGCGCGCTATTGCGTCCCTCCGGCCGATACCACTCGGTCGCTGATCCCAGGATGCCCGCGATCATCAGCACCGGCAGGCGGTGGTGCCCGCTGTCACGGAAGATCTTGCTGGCGACGCCCTCATCGATGATCTGGACGATGAGGTCCTCGTACTTCTGACGGACCTCGACCGCCTTGGCGCGGTTCTCGGCACCGAGGTACTGCCACTGGTGGAACGTCACGCGGGTCTGCTCGACCTGCTGTGCGAGGACATCCAGGTGGGCGCGGATCGCTTCACGCATCTTCTGATCCGCCGGCAGGTCGGAGTCGACGACCGGCTGGATGACGTCGATGAACGCGGTGATGCCGGACTCGACAATGTCGAGTAGGAGATCCTCCTTGCTGCTGATGTGGGCATAGAGGCTGCCTGGGAGGATTCCGACGGCCTCGCTGAGGTCCCGCATGCCAATGACCGGGTACCCGCGCTCGCCGAATAGACGGATGGCGGCGTCACGGATGCGTTCACGCGAGACCCCCTCTCCGCGGGCGGTTGTCTTCTGTCGGGGCACCCCGGCCTCCTCGTTCACGTGTGGTTGCGCAACCAACCTAATGCTGCCGGGTGCCGGATGGGTGAAGTGCCCCATTCCGTGTGCCGCCGGTCTCGCCCGTACCGTATCTCGAACAAGTGTGTGTTTGTAGGCCGGAGTTGGGCATACGACCGTGTTCATCGTGGGGACTGGCATCACTCGCTTCGGTCGGCACTCCGGCGCCGACCGACGGAGCCTCGCCTCCGATGCAGCGCTCGCGGCCATGTCCGATGCGGCGGTCAGCCCGGCCGACGTGGGGATGGCGGTCTTCGGCAACGCCGCTGAAGGGTGGCTGCACGGCCAGGAGATGGTGCGCGGCGAGGTGGCCCTGCGTCACGCCGGCCTCTCGGAGTACCCCTCGTCGCTAGCGCGCCAGAGCCTCCTTGCTCCGCCGCAGCGCCATCCGGCTGTGCAGGAAATCCCGGGCGCTGTTGGCCGCGACAGCTCCGACGACCTTGTCGCCCTCGCGCCACTCCACGACGAACTTCCCGGAAGCCAGGTCGCCGGACACCAGGTGCATCTCGGCTAACGGTGTCCGGTGACCGACGGACATCAGCCGAAGGTCGCCCTGATACGACCAGAAGTACGCCTCATCGATCTCCTCCTCCTGCTCGAGACCCAGGAGTCCGTGCGCAACTCGCTGTCCCGACTCGATGGCCGCGGTCCAATGCGAGACCGGGCGGCAAACGTCACCGTCGTGCGCACAGGCGATGTCGCCGGCGGCGAAGACCTCGGCAACGTTTGTGCGTCCGTCGTGGTCGCAGACGACACCCACGTGCGTCGCAACACCCGCGCGAGCGATCCAGTCGAGATCGCGATGCACGCCCACTCCGAGCACGACGCATCCCGCTTCGAGCTCGGTCCCGTCATCGAGGCTCAACTCGACGTGGGTGCCCCGGTCCAACGCGCCGGTGATGGAAACACCGCAGTGAAACCGAACACCGCGGTCGCTGTGCCACTGCTGGAGGCACGTCGCCAACTCCTCGCCGAGGACGCCGGCCAAGGGCCGAGGCGCCACCTCGACGACGGTGACCTCCACGCCGCGAGCGCGCGCGGCAGCAGCCACCTCGAGTCCTATGAAGCCGCCTCCGATGAGGACGAGCCGCTCATTCGACTCGAGTGATGATCGGATCCTGGCTGCGTCCTCCGCGGTACGCAGGTGGTGCACCCGGGGGACGCCCTGCAGCGCCGGGAGAGATCTCGCTCGGGTGCCCGTCGCGATGACGAGCTTGTCGTAGGGCACCGGTCCATCGGCACCGTCCACCTCGAGAAGTCGTGCCTCGGCTTCCAGTCCGACGACCCGGTGGCCTAGGCGCAGGTCGATCCCGCGCGCGGCGGCCTCCTCGAGAGACAGCAGCGTCGTGGGAGGAGGCGCCGGCTCGGTGAGTAACGCCTCCTTGGACAGCGGCGGGCGGTCGTACGGCGGAAGCGATTCCTCCGACAGGACCGTGATCGTGCAGCGCTCATCGAGGTCGCGAATGGCCTGAGCCGTACGAGCGGCGCTCACACCTCCGCCGATGATGACGATCCGCTCGGGTGGGAAGTCCATGGAAGCTCCTCGTCTCATGCAAACAAGCGGTTGTTTGTTGTACCTCGATTGCTCAGGATGGTCAAGAGGAGAGCGGTGTAGTTCAAAACGAACGTTTGCTTGACACTTGCTCCACACGTTTGATGTGCTGTGCCTGGCATCACACAACATCGACCTTCGGAGGCTCCACATGACCTTCGTCATCACGCCGGGATGCTGCCTGGACGCGTCGTGTGTGGCCGTGTGTCCAGTGCAGTGCATCCGCCCCCGCCCGGGGGATCCCGACTTCACGACAGCCGAGCAGCTCTACATCGATCCGACCACGTGCATCGACTGTCAGGCGTGCATGGACGAGTGCCCGATCGACGCGGTACACCCCGACTACGACTTGCCGAACGAGTTCGGCGACCTTCTGGCGATCAACGCACAGTACTTCGTGCAGCGGCCGATCGCTGAGAGTGCGGCACCCGTCGTCAGGCGGCCGAGGCTTCCCGAGGAACGCCCGATGCTGAGCGTCGCTGTGGTCGGCGCCGGCCCGGCAGCCTGTTACGCCGTGGACGCACTAAGCGAGATTCGTGGCGTTCACGTGTCGCTGTTCGAGAAGCTGCCGACCCCCTTCGGCCTGGTCCGCGCCGGAGTGGCGCCGGACCACGCGAAGACGAAGGACATCAGCAAGCTTTTCGGGCGCGTGCTCTCCAGGTCCAACGTCAGCTGTCACTTTAACGTCGAGGTCGGGCAGCACGTCTCCATCGGTGAGCTGCTGCAGCACCACCACGCCGTCCTTTGGGCGGCCGGTGCGGAAGGCGATCGAGAGCTGGCGCTCCCTGGCGAGGCACTGTCCGGCTCGTACTCGGCGCGACAGTTCGTGGCTTGGTACAACGGCCACCCCGATCACGCCGAGGACGCCTTCGACCTTTCTGGTCGCACAGCAGTCATCATCGGGAACGGGAATGTCGCCCTCGACGTTGCTCGCGCGCTGACCCGACCGGTCGACGCCTACTCACGGACCGACATGGCCGACCATGCGCTCCAGGCGCTGGCACGGAGTGCTATCGAGGAGGTCGTGATCGTCGCCCGCCGAGGACCGCGGCACGCTGCGTACAGCACTGGTGAGCTCGCGGCTCTGGCGCGACTCGAGGGCGTCGACCTGATCGCCCACGAGCAGGACATGGTTCACGAGCTCGATCCCACGGACCCGCGCGATTCGATCCTGGCCGCCGCCATCCGGCGCGCACCTGTGGCCGGCCGGCGGCGGATCGTCCTTCGGTTCGGGCTGTCGCCGTTGTCGGTCAACGGCGACTCCCGCGTACGGTCTGTCACATTTGCACGCCTCGACGGTGAGCGGGAGAGCCTCGAGTCCATGGAGACGGGGCTCGTCCTCCGCGCCATCGGCTACAAGGGAAAGCCCGTGCCGCAGCTTCCGTTCGACGACCGGACGGGCACGATCCCGAATGACGGTGGGCGCGTGCTCGACGGGGCCCAGGGTAAAGCGATCCCGGGGCTGTATTGCTCGGGATGGATCAAGCGCGGTGCCACCGGGGTGATCGGCACGAACAAGGTCGACGCACGCGAGACCGTGGCGGCCCTGCTTGAGGATCACCGGTCAGGAGTGCTTCCCGACCCGCCGCACGAGGTCGAGGACGTCCGGGAACTGGTCTCGTCTCGTCAGCCAAACATCCTGGACTTCGCGGGGTGGCGACAGATCGACGAAGCCGAGAAGACGAGGGGTCGAGAGGCCGGAAGATCTCGGGTCAAGTTCGTGAGCATCGAGGAGATGCTGGCTGCTTCGCGCCTCAACGTGTGAGGGATGGCAAGTCAGCCGCTGGTAAGACCGCCGACGATCTGGTCGTGGATCGCATCGGCGATCTCCTCCGGGCTGCTCCGCCCCGAAGGTCGGTACCACTCCGTGGCCGAGCCCAGGATGCCAGCGATCATCAGCACGGTGAGGCGGAAGTGCTCACGGGGGCGGAACTCCCCAGATGCGATGCCGTCAGCGACGATCCGGGTGAAGAGGCTCTCCCACTCCTCACGGACCGCCAGGGCCTTCGGCCTGTTCACGGGTCCGAGGTACTGCCACTGATGGAACGTAACGCGCGTCTGCTCGACCTGCCCGTCGAGGACCCGCATGTGCGCACGGAGGGCCTCGCGGAGCTTCTCCTCCGCCGGCAGGTCCTCGTCAACAACCGGACGGATCGCGTCGATGAAGGAGGTGATGCCCGTTTCCACGATGCCCAGGAGTAGGTGCTCCTTGCTCGAGATGTGCGAGTAGAGACTGCCCGGGCGAATGCCGACCGCCTCGCTCAAGTCGCGCATCCCGATTACGGGGTAACCGCGCTCCCCAAACAGTCGTATCGCTTCCTGCTTGATGCGTTCGAGTGACACCGCCTGGCCGTTGTTCGACCTCCTGGCCAAGGTGCGCCCTCCTTCCACGTTGGTGGCCCGCGGCGCGCGATGGTCGAGTCACGCGCCTCCAGGCCTACCGGAATTGTAGCCTAACAACTGTTCGTTTGCGAGCGGCGACGGCGCCACCACGGCATCCCGGCTTACGTCAAAAACAAGCGCTGGTTGGTGGAGATCACGTGTACAGAGCCTCCACCCAATCGTCAGCAGGAGCCGACCCGACTGGCATGCGGCTTCTTCAATTCGGGCGTCCGAGTCTTCGACATCTCTGACCTGTCGGCAATCAAGGAGCTCGCGTACTCAACCACCGGCCCAGGCCGGCGAGAACAGCCGCCTCCAGGGATCAGAGCATGCGGCGGGGCTCGTCAGCGGCAAGCTCAGCGGCCTGGTGCTCCCGGATGTCATCAACGGCAGCCTGATCGACCCTCTCAGAATCACGAGGCGCTCACCCCTGCGAACTTGACCGCAGACTGGTGCAGTTCGCCGCCACGGTTCTCAGAAGGCACCGTCTCTGGGTCACGTGTCAGGACAACGAGTTCCTGGCCCTGCGGTTCACCAACGGAGTCTCGGGCGAGCGATGGTCCTGTTCGGCAATCGACGGCGAGCACTCAGCATCGTGGTCATGGTGGCCCTAGCGGTCGCGGCGTTCGGGTTCGGCAGATACTCGGCAGCTGATGCTCACGCATCTGGAGAGGACGGTCGAGCGCAGTCGCGATACGACGGCAGCGCCCCTCCCAAGAGGACCTCGGATTTGCCCGGGATATGGCCCAGCATCCCGGTCAGGCCGTGCTCATGTCGGAACTGGCTCGCCAGAACCGGGACCCCAGGGTGGGGCAACTGGCTAGTGCGATCCGGTTGAATCAACTGGTCGAGATCGCTCAGTGGCAGGGCATGTTCTCGATGTGGGTGAATGCTGGCTGGGCGGTGGCGATCCGATGGAATGGATGCACATCGAGTCCCAAAGGCACGACCACGACGCCTTCCCGGCGTCGCATGTGTAGGCGATGCCTGGCATGGCCAGTCAGGCGCAGCTCAATCAGCTGCAAGGTCTTCAGGCGCGGACGTTTCTGCCTCTGATGTTCCGGCACATCACGGGTGTCCTGATGGCACAGTGGCGCACAGCGAGCCTCGGCTCCTGAATCCGAGAGCTCGCACGCCGGATGGACTTTGAGCAGGTCGACGAGATCAATCGGATGAAAGGCCTACTCGTCGCACCTCGGTGCTCGTCAGGACGAGCCTTGGAATGCAAATCGTGGCGTGGAAGCGAGCCACACGGATGCCCGCCCAGGGACTGTTGACCCTGGCTTGCTCGTCAGGTAGCGTCCAAACAAGTGATTGTTTTCACGCGACGCGGGGGGTTCCTCAGGCAGGGTCTGCACACCATCCCACGCCGCGTCCAGCAGAGGAGAGCTCCATGGGTCAGTTGGACGGGAAAGTCGCCATCATCACCGGCGCCGCACAGGGGATGGGCGAGGCCCATACCCGTCGCTTCGTCGCGGAGGGTGCGAAGGTTGTGATGGCGGACCTCAACGAGGGTGATGGCGAGCGCATCGCGAAGGAGCTCGGTGATGCGGCCGTCTTCGTGAAGTCGGACGTCACGTCCGTAGGGGACTGGCGGACGCTCGTCGAGACGGCCGAGAGCCAGTTCGGCAACGTGACCGTGTTGGTCAACAACGCCGGGATCATCGGCCCCATCGCTGAGACCGTCGAGCTTGACGAGGAGGACTTCCACACGGTCTGTCTCGTCAACCAGTACTCGCAGTTCTACGGCATGAAGGCGGTCATCCCGTCCATGCAGCGGGCCGGCGGCGGCTCGATCATCAACGTGTCTTCCGTGGCCGGCCTGGTCTCGATCGTCGGGGCACCCAATCTCGCCTACGTGGGCAGCAAGTTCGCCTCACGTGGCATGACCAAGCACGTGGCCACCCAGTACGGCAAGGACAACATCCGCTGCAACTCCGTGCACCCCGGCTACATCAAGACCCCGATGATGGCGGCCGCAACGGACGAGGAGGGCGGTGGCATCACCTCCCAGATCCCTCTGGGCAGGATGGCTGACCCGGACGAGGTCGCGCAGCTCATGGTGTGGCTTGCTTCGGACTCGTCCTCGTACGTCTCCGGCACTGAGCAGGTCATCGACGCAGGCCTGACCGCGCAGTAGAACACCCAGGCCATCACGGATGGTCGAACTGCAAACATCCGCAACAAGCTTGACGACTGTGATCCGGGACACTAGCGTTCACGAAACAAATGATTGTTAGTCACGTGCATCGAGCCCGTGACCCGACCAGATGGGAGACACGTCCATGGGACGACTTAAGGACAAGGTGGCGATTGTCACCGGCGCGGGCTCGGGTATCGGGGCCGCTACTGCGCGACGCTTCCACGAGGAGGGCGCCAAGGTCGTCCTCGCGGACGTCTCCGGAGCCCAGGAGGTCCTGGCGAAGGAACTCGGGGAAGGAGCGCTCTCGGTCGACACCGACGTGACCAAGAGCGAGAGCGTCCAGGCCATGATCGCAGCGGCGGTCGAGACGTTCGGCCGGCTCGACGTCCTGTACAACAACGCCGGGATCGACGGGGAGCTGCACCCCGTGGCTGAGATGCCGGAAGAGGCGTGGGACCAGGTGCAGGCGATCAACCTGCGCGGCGTCTTCCTGGGTATCCGCTACGCGATCCCCGAGATGCTCAAGACTGGCGGCGGCTCGATCATCAACACGGCGTCCATGGCGGCCACCGTTGCCTTCCCTAGCATGTCGAGCTACTGCGCAGCCAAGGGCGGCGTCATCATGCTGACGAAGACGGCGGCGGCTGAGTACGCGGCGCAGGGCATTCGAGTCAATGCGATCAGCCCCGGCACGATCCAGACGGCCATCACTACGCACCTGCCGGCGGACATGATCAACGCGATCATCGAGCGCAACCCCGTGGGTCGCATCGCCGACGCGAGCGAGGTGGCGAGCCTGGCTGTCTTCCTCGCCAGCGACGAGTCGGCGTTCATCACGGGCGCGGATCACCTCATCGACGGCGGCTACACCCTTCTGTAGATCCCCAAACGCCATCCGCCACCATCCGAGAGGAAACATTCGCAATGGAATCCACAGCCGACAAGGCCATGTACACGGCGCCTACTCAGGCCGACATCGATGAGGCGATCCAGAAGTACGGTCGGGACATCTACAACGACTTCGACCTGGACGACCCGGCCTTCAACGAAAAGCACTTCGAGATCATCGACGACCTCGTGGCCAAGTGCCCGGTCGCCCACAGCAAGGTGGGCGCGGGCTACTACGTCGTGGCGCAGAACCAGCTGGTGAAGGAGGTCGGGCAGAACTGGCGAACCTTCTCGGCTGCCGGCGGCTACATGCCGAACCGTCCTGAAGGCGTCCCGTTCCTCTACCCCGAGGAGTCCGACCCGCCCCTGCACACGGCGTGGCGGCAGTCGCTGAACCCGTTCATGGGGCCGGGCACCGTGAACGACTACGAGGACAACATCCGCGCGGATGCGAACGCTCTCATTGACCGGTTCATCGACAAGGGTGAGTGCGAGTTCATCAGTGAGTTCGCTGCGGTGCTCCCGGGCTGGGCTTTCTTCAAGAACGTCCTGGGTGTCCCCGTCGAGGACCTCGACAAGCTGGTCGACGGGGTCGAGCAGGGAACGTTCTCTCCTGACCTCGAAGAGCGCGCGGCCAAGTTCGGCTTCGTTTTCCAGTACCTGGGTGACTACCTCAAGAAGCGCTCCCAGGAGCCCCCGCGGGGCGACATGGTCGACATGATCGCGGCCGGCGTGGAGTACGAGGACGGCACGATGTCGCCCTGGGAGGACCGCGTCTCCGTGCTCGTCGACATGACATTCGGCGGCATCGCGACCACAACGTACGTGATGGCCTCCGCCATCAACTGGCTGGCCGAGAACCCCAAGGCCCGCCAACTGCTCATCGACGACCCCGACACCTACATGCCACGCGCTATCGAGGAGTTCGCGCGGGTATTCGCGCCTGTCGTGGCGCTGGGTCGGACGTGCACGAAGGACGTCGAGATCGGCGGTCGCATGCTGTCCGAGGGTGACTTCATCCTGATGATGTACGCCGGGGCCTCGCGTGACCCCTCTGTTGTCGACGACCCGAAGAAGATCGACATCACCAGGGAAACCGTGCTCCACTCCGCCTTCGGGGTGGGCATCCACCGGTGCATCGGCTCGAACCTCGCGCGACTTGAGCTCCGCGCCACCTTCGAGGAGTGGCTCAAGCGAGTGCCGGAGTGGCGAGTAGTCGAGGAGCCGGTGTACATGACCGGTCAGCTTCGCTCCATCCGATCGCTCAAGCTCGCCTGGTAACCAGGCGAGCTTCGGACAAGGAGGAGGGCAGCGTGAAAGCCCACATCAAGCTCGGCTTCGATGGCGGCCAGCAGGGGTGCACGGGGCATGGCCGCTGTGCAGTGATGGCCGGTGAGCTCTACGAGGTTGACGACAACGGTTACAACTTGCACCGAGGCAGCACCATCGACGTCCCGCCGGGTATGGAAGAGGTCGCCCGGTACGGCGCGAAGGTCTGCCCCGAGAGGGCCATCGTCATCGAGGAGTAGTCCCCCGTCAGGGGCAAACTGTGCGCCAACCGCACTTGTCCGGTTGGCGCACAGTCGTCAGGAGTCGGAGATGGCTGTTGTTGTGCCCAGCCCACCCGAGATGGCCGTAGCAGAGACTGCAGAGGCCTCGGCTGCGGAGCCCGAGATGCGTTGCATGTCGAGATCACCGCGGCATCCTCGAACCACGGGCGCGTGCGCGGCACCGGTATCGACCGTCAACTCTTCGACTCGGCTACGAGCTCGTGGCCGGCATCGCAGTCCCGCTCGCACGATGACGAAAGAGCCCGACTTCGACGCCGTGGTGATCGGTGCCGGCATCAGTGGTCTGTATCAGGCCTATCGCTTGCGCGAGATGGGTTATCGAGTGCTCGGCGTGGAGGGGTTGGACGACATCGGTGGTGCCTGGCATCACAACCAATCCATCGCATCAGTAACTAGGTGGCGCTCTCCGGTCCGAATGTAGATGCGTGGAGTGAAATGGCATCCGCCACTGCGCGGACCTCGGGGCGCCGGAGATTGTTGGGGCGGGCGGTCATCCAATAGGTGAGCGTCGATGTAGCAGCCTCGGGCAGGACGGGAACCAGGTCATGCTGATCCGCTAGGTACGTGGGCAGGATCCCGATCCCGGCGCTGGCGCGCACGAGTTCGAGCTGCGCATGGACGTTCGTCGCACCGAGCAGTCCGCGACGGTGGGGGAAGAACTCGTCGACGCGGTCGAGATCCTCAACCTGCAGCATGGACTCGACGTAATAGACGGGGATGTGCTCGCGCAGTTCCTCTCGGTTGTTTACCGGGCCATGCTGGGTCAAGTACTCGACCGAGGCGTAGAGCCCGAGCTGGTAGTCGAGCAAGTGTCGTGTGGTGACTCGCCGCGAACGCGATCGCGTCACACCGATGTCGAGATCGGCCGAGGGGCCATGGACCGGGGTGGGGCGGGTCACTGAGATCAGTTCGCAGAGCAACCGCGGGTTGGCTCGGCACGTGGCTGCAACCGCGGCGGCCACCACTTGTGTCATGAAGACCTCCGGTGCCACCACCCTGACCAGGCCGCGCAGTGTCGAGCCGGAGTCGGACACAGTCGTGTCGATCGCGGCCAGTGCCTCCTCGACACCGCGAGCAGCAGCTGTCACCTCATGGCCGAGCTGGGTCAGCTCCCATCCGCCGGGGCCTTCGACCAACAGGCGGCCTCCCACGGCCTGCGCCAAGGCTTGGAGTCTTCGCGCAACGGTCGTGTGATCGATTTCGAGCTGCTGGGCCGCCGCCGTGAACGTGCGATGTCGCTCGACGGCCAGCAACACGAGCAGATCGTCACTCTTGATCTTCATCGTGCAATTCTGCACAGCTGAGGTGCGCATTCGGCCATTGCGGGTATGCACTCCTGCCTGTGAGATTGGCGACGTTGACGAAATGCTTGGACGTCCATGTAAATCGTCCCAGAACTACTAGGACGTCCAACTAATGTGATGAGGAGTGACCAGACATGATCCGAGCGGTCGATGCCCCGCTGCTGGATGGGTTCGTCGTCGTCGATCTCACGCGAGCCTTGGCCGGACCGCAGGCGTCGATGATGCTTGCGGATCTTGGCGCGCGGGTGATCAAGGTCGAGAGCTTCGAGGGCGACGAGAGCCGGGGGTGGGGACCGCCGTTCGTGGGCGACGACGCCGTCTCGACCTACTTCTTGTCCTGCAACCGCAACAAGGAGTCGGTGACTGCTGACCTGAAGTCCGATGACGGCCGCCGACTGCTTGAGGCACTCGTACGCCAGGCGGACGTGCTGATCGAGAACTTCCGCCCCGGCGTCCTTGCTCGGCTCGGCCTCTCGCCCGAACGACTGGAGGAGCTCAACCCCGGTCTGGTGCTGTGCTCACTGTCTGGGTTCGGCCACGACGGTCCCGATGCTCAGCGTCCCGGCTATGACCAGATCGCCCAGGGCGAGGCCGGCCTGATGAGCATCACCGGCCCTGCCGGAGAGCCCACCAAGGTCGGCGTGCCGATCGGTGACCTTCTCACTGGGATGAACGGTGCTTTCGGCGTTGTGGTCGCGCTGCTCGAGCGTGAGCGCACTGGCCGCACAAGACCAGTGCGCACCAGCCTGCTCGCTGGCATCGTCGGGATCCATGCGTTCCAGGGCACCCGCTACACCGTCGCAGGCGTCGTTCCGGGCGGCGAGGGGAACCACCACCCCTCGATTTCCCCGTACGGACTCTTCCGCACCGCTGGGGCCCCGATTCAGATCGCCTGCGGCAACGACGCGCTCTGGCACCGGCTGTGCGCAGCGCTGGAGATCGAGGTCGAGAACCCGTCGTGGGCGAAGAATGCTGTCCGGGTCGAGCATCGCGACCGCGTGACCGCCGTCCTCGAGGACATCTTGATGACCGAGTCTGCCGAGCACTGGCTCGGAGTGCTCGCCGAGGCCGGCATTCCCGCCGGGCGGGTACGCACCCTCGACGAGGTCTACGACTGGGAGCAGACCCGATCCCAAGGGCTCGTCGTCGAGGTCGACCACCCCGTACTGGGCCGCATCGAGCTGCCAGGCCCCGCGCTGCGCTTCGGTGACAACGACTACGCCGGTGGGCGCGAGTCCCACACCGCGCCGCCACTACTCGGTCAGCACAACGACGCCGTCCGCTCCTGGCTCGGCCTCGACAGCCACTCGGTCAAGGAAGTGAACGCATGAGTCTCGACGAAGACGATCTGCAAGCGATGCTCCTGGCGGTTCGCAAGTTCGCCGAGAGCGAGCTCGCTCCACACGCCCAGGAACGTGACGAGAAGAAGCTGTTCCCCGTCGAGGTGCTCGCGCGGGCGGGGGATCTGGGGCTGGGCGGCATCTACACCAAGGAGGAGCACGGCGGCGCCGAGCTGACACGCGCCGTCGCGGTGCGGATCTTCGAGGAGCTTGCTCGCGGTGACGTCGCACTCGCGGCTTACATCAGCATCCACAACATGGTGGCTTGGATGGTGGACACCTTCGCCGGCGACGACGTTCGCGCCGAGTGGCTGCCGGATCTCATCGGCATGGAGAAGCTGGCGAGCTACTGCCTGACGGAGCCCGACGCAGGCTCCGATGCGGCTGGCATCCGCACGACGGCGAAACGCGACGGGGACGCCTACGTCCTCAGCGGGGTCAAGCAGTTCATCTCCGGCGCGGGGAGCTCGCACCTCTACCTCGTGATGGCGCGGACAAGTAACGCCGGGGCACGCGGGATATCCGCCTTCATGGTGCCGGCTGACAGCGCGGGCCTGTCGTTCGGAGCCAACGAGCGAAAGATGGGCTGGAACGCCCAACCCACGCGGCAGGTCATCCTGGACGGCGTCCGGGTGCCGGCTGCCAACCAGCTCGGGGAGGAGGGCGACGGCTTCGGGATCGCGATGCGAGGCCTCAACGGTGGCCGACTCAACATCGCGGCCTGCTCGCTCGGCGGAGCGTCATGGGCTGTGGACCGTGCCAGCACCCACATGCGCGAGCGGATCGCCTTCGGCAAGCCGCTCAGCGCTCAGCAGGCGCTCCAGTTCCGGCTCGCCGACATGGAGACCAGTCTCGAGGCCTCCCGCTGCCTGCTGCAGCGGGCAGCGACAGCCCTAGACGACGGCGACCCCGACGCGGTGAAGCTCTGCGCCATGGCTAAGCAGTTCGTGACGGACCACTGCTTCGAGGCGGCCAACGCCGCCCTCCAGCTTCACGGGGGCTACGGCTACCTCTCCGAGTACGGCGTGGAGCGCGTCGTGCGCGACCTGCGAGTGCACCAGATCCTGGAAGGAACCAACGAGATCATGCGACTGATCGTCAGCCGGGCGGCACTGGAGCGGATCGCATGAACGCGGACGCATGCACCTTGCCCGACCAGCCTCCCGTCCTGATCGACCGTCGGGGTCACGCCGGTGTGATAACTCTGAACCGGCCCCGCGCCCTCAACGCGCTCACCCACGAGATGGTCGCCATCATGAGCCGCACCCTGGCCGAGTGGGCCGGCGACCCAACCATCTCCACCGTCGTACTCGCCGGCAGTGGCGATCGCGGGCTGTGCGCGGGCGGCGACATCGTGGCCATCTACGAGGACGCCCGCACGGGAGGGACTGGCACCGAGGACTTCTGGCGCGACGAGTACGACCTCAATGCGCTGATCGCCGAGTATCCCAAGCCCTACGTCGCCTTCATGGACGGCATCGTGCTCGGCGGAGGGGTCGGGGTGTCTGCGCACGCCTCCCATCGAGTCGTGACTGAACGCACCCGAATCGGGATGCCGGAGACCGGCATCGGATTCGTCCCGGACGTCGGTGGCACCTGGCTGCTCTCCCACGCCCCCGGTGAGCTCGGCACCTACGTCGCCCTGACTGCAGGACACCTTGATGCGGGTGACGCGCTCGAGACCGGGCTCGCCGACCACTTCGTCCACTCCGGGGACCTCGATGCTCTGCTGGACCTGCTGGGCGCTGTCAGCGCTGACGAGGCGCTGCGCGAGGTCGCTCGGGCGCGTCCGCCCTCCGCGCTCGCCGACCAACGCGACTGGATCGACGAATGCTTCGGCCACGAGGACGTTGCGGGCATCGTCCAGGCACTCAGCACCAGTGGCGCTCCTGCGGCAGCCGTGGCGCTCGAAGCGGTCAGCTCGAAGTCGCCAACGGCGCTCGCCGTGACCCTGCGCGCATTGCGTACTGCCCGCTCGATGAGTGGGCTGACCCAGGCGCTCGACCAGGAGTACCGCATCGCCGTACGCATGCTGCGCGGCCATGACTTCCCAGAGGGAATCCGCGCACAGGTCATCGACAAGGACCGGACCCCTCACTGGAAGCCGGCCACCGTCGACGACGTGGACCCCGAAGACGTCGACGCCTACTTCGCGCCTCTTGGCGCGCACGACTAAGCCACCCCACCCATCCGCAGGATCTCCCTGCGCCATCCGGAAGGACTCGCATGTCCACCACACAGCAGACCGTGGCCTTCATCGGTCTCGGCAACATGGGCGGCCCCATGGCCGCCAATTTGGTCAAGGCAGGATTCGTCGTCACCGGGTTCGATCCCGTCCCTGCAGCCGCTGAGTCGGCGGTGTCCAACGGCATCGCAGTCGCCTCCAGCGCCGCGGAGGCTGCCAAGGGTGCCGACGTGGTCGTCACCATGCTGCCCTCCGGGCACCACCTCCTCGAGGTCTACGGCAGCGGCGTGCTCGACGCCGTTGCCCCGGGCGCGCTGCTCATCGACTCCTCCACGATCGCGGTGCAGGACTCCCGCACCGCCGCCGAGCTGGCGACTGCTGCCGGGGCTCGCTTCATCGATGCACCCGTCTCCGGCGGTGTCGGTGGCGCCGCGGCCGGAACCCTCACGTTCATGGTGGGCGGGTCTGACGAAGATGTAGCGACCGCGGCACCCGTCCTCGAGCCAATGGCCGGCCGCGTCGTCCACTGCGGCGGCGTCGGTGCCGGTCAGGCAGCCAAGATTTGCAACAACATGATCCTCGGCATCACCATGGTCGGAGTCTCGGAGGCATTCGTCCTCGGGGAACGGCTCGGGCTCACTCACCAGGCGCTCTTCGACGTGGCCTCGACTGCCTCAGGCCAGTGCTGGGCACTCACCACCAACTGCCCCGTTCCTGGGCCCGTACCGACCAGTCCGGCCAATCGCGAGTACGCTCCGGGGTTCGCATCGCCACTCATGGCTAAGGACCTCACCCTGGCCATGAAGGCAGCCGACGACACCTTGACGGACGCGCGCATGGGTCAGCTCGCCGCCAACATCTTCCGAGACTTCGCGCGGCACAAGGGGCGTGGGCTGGACTTCTCCGCTGTGATCGAGCTCGTTCGTGAAGAGCCCCTCGAGCCCACCACGGGGATCCGACCGTGAGCGCCTACGAGACCATCCTCATCGAGCGCCGGGGACGCGTCGGAGTCATCACGCTCAACCGCCCCCACGCGCTGAACGCTCTCAACTCCACCCTGATGCGCGAGGTCGTCGCCGCTGCGACCGACTTCGACCGGGACCGCGGCATCGGTGCGATCGTCGTCACTGGGTCGGAGAAGGCCTTCGCGGCCGGGGCCGACATCAAGGAGATGGCGTCGCAAGGCTACGCCGACGTCCTCCTGGCCGACTGGTTCGCAGACTGGGACCGCTTCGCCGCTCTGCGGACGCCGACCGTCGCCGCCGTCGCCGGCTACGCACTGGGTGGCGGATGCGAGGTCGCGATGATGTGCGACCTCCTGCTGGCTGCAGAGAACGCGAAGTTCGGTCAGCCGGAGATCACCCTCGGCACCATCCCGGGCATCGGGGGCAGTCAGAGGCTCACGCGCGCCGTTGGCAAGTCGAAGGCGATGGACCTCATCCTCACGGGCCGGATGATGGGCGTCGAGGAGGCGGAGCGCGCCGGACTCGTGGCACGGGTCGTCCCGACCGAGCGGCTGCTCGAGGAGGCCCTCGAGGTCGCCGACAAGATCGCGTCCATGTCGCTGCCTGCCGTGTACGCGGCCAAGGAAGCAGTTGCCGAGGCGTTCGAGTCGACCCTCTCCGACGGCGTTCGTTTCGAACGCCGCACCTTCCACGCGACCTTCGCACTGGCCGACCGGGCCGAGGGAATGGCTGCCTTCACCGAGAAGCGCAAGCCGAACTTCACGCACTCCTGACCACCGACCCCCAGATTGTTGAGGAAGCATCGATGAAGTACCAGACCATCCTCGAGCTCGAGGGCACCGACGTCCCCGAATGGCCCATGTACATCGACGGCCAGTGGGTCGGCCCCGCTGACGGGTCGTGGACCGACGCGACTTGCCCGTCCCGCGAGGGCACGGTGCTCGCCCGCGTGCCTTCTGGCACGGCTACGGATGTCGACCGCGCCGTAGCCGCTGCACGCGCTGCGCAGCCGACCTGGGCAGCATTGCACTTCACCGTCCGGCAACGGGCGCTGCTGCGGATCGCCGACGCCCTGGAGGCCGAGGCGGAGGCCCTCGCGGTGCTGACCGCGCAGGACACCGGCAACGCCCTCCGCACACAGGCACGTCCTGAGTCGGCCACGCTCGTCGCGCTGTTCCGCTATTTCGCTGGCGTCGCCGGTGAGTTCAAGGGAACGGTGCTCCCCGCGGGCGAGGACCAGCTGCAGTACACCCGCATCGAGCCGCTGGGCGTGGTCGGCGCGATCCTGCCGTGGAACTCGCCGCTGATGATCGCCGCTATGAAGATCCCCGCGGCGCTGGTCGCCGGCAACACGCTGGTCGTCAAGCCCGCGGAGGACGCCCCGCTCACCATCCTGCGGCTGGCCGAGATCGCAGGTGAGCACCTGCCCGCCGGCGTGCTCAACGTCGTCACCGGACAGGGCAGCGTCGTGGGCGAGGCCATCGTCCAGCACCGCGGCATCGACAAGATCTCGTTCACCGGCTCCACCGAGGTGGGACGCCACGTCGCCACCGCCGCGGGCGAGCGCCTGACTCACGTGTCCCTCGAGCTCGGCGGTAAGAGCCCCAACATCGTGTTCCCCTCGGCTGCCTCCCCCGAGCGCATCGAGGCTACCGCGGCGGGTTGCTTGCTCGCGATGCGCTTCACCCGGCAGGGCCAGTCCTGCACGGCGGGCTCACGCCTCTTCGTCCACGAGGACGTCTACGAGGAGTTCCTCGCCGTCCTCACCCGGCACGTGGAGGGGCTCAAGGTCGGCGACCCCCTCGCGGAGGAGACCGACATGGGCACGATCATCAGCGCCAAGCAGCATGCGAGCGTCCGGGCGTACGTCGACGAGGCCAAGCAGCAGCCCGGGGTCCGCGTCGTCCTCGACGGCAGCGAGTTCGTGCCCGAGGGGCTGCAGGGTTACTACCAAGGCCCCACCATCCTCGCCGGTGTTAGCAACGAGTGGCGCTGCGCCCGCGAGGAGATCTTCGGACCCGTGCTGGTCGTCATTCCGTGGCGCGACGTGGATGACGTGGTCGCCATGGCCAACGACTCCCACTACGGCCTGGCCGCCTTCGTGTGGTCGGCCGACCTCGACGAGGCCCTCGGGACGGCCCACCGCATCGAATCGGGCTGGGTGCAGGTCAACCAAGGCGGCGGCCAGGTCGTGGGCCAGTCCTACGGCGGCTACAAGGAGTCCGGCATCGGTCGGGAGTTCTCCATCGAGGGTGCCATCGAAGGCTTCACCCAGACCAAGCAGATCAACGTGAAGCTGACCTACTAAGAGGGGCATGAGCGTTACGACGACGATCTGACGGAAGCAAGCTGCGACCGGAGATTGGCGGGCCACAACCCGGGCCGGGGCGCGCCCCGTGTGCCCGCAGAGCCTCAACCATGTCGCGCGCAACACCGACCGCGACGCCGTGCGCGGTGCTGGTTTCTGTCTCGCACGTGTCCCTAAGACCGGCACGAAGTGCTCGGCGCGTTGCCTGCTGTCCGTGCGCTTGGACGGCGGGTTCGCGGCGATCGAGTCGGCCGCCGAGATAAAAACAAACGCTTGTTGACAACCCGGGCGCTGACGTGGTTTCCTCGATCGCATCGTGTGCGGCTCGTCATAACAACGGCGGGCGCGTCTTCACAGTCGAATCCACGTCGGAGTTGATGTGGCCAAGGCGAACGCTGAGGACGAGCACGTCGCCCGCAGGCGGCGCGCGTGACCTTGGGCAGATCCGGTCGAGGAGAGGTGTTGGGGTGAGTCCCAAGCAAGTTGTCGAGCCAGTGGCGGTCGCCGAGGGCGGCCAGCCGCATGTGGGCCGCAGCCGCGGCGCCCGACCTATGAGTCCAGTACGGCGGCTGGTCGGCTCTGGGTCGAACGTCGGGCCCTTGGTCGCGATGGTGGCAGTGCTCGTCGTGCTGGGTGCCACCGGCTCGGAACTCTGGATCGACGTCGCAAACCTGGCAATCATCGCGGCGCTCGGTGCGATCGGACTGGACCTCCTGCTGGGCCACACTGGGCTCATCTCCGTGGGCAACGCCGGCCTGCTGGCAATCGGCGCATTCGTCGTCGCGGGTGTCAACCGCGAGATGGAGGTGCCGTTCGTCCTCGCCGTGGTCCTCTCGGGGATCGTCTGCGGAATCGTGGGCATGATCGTTGCGCTTCCGGCGCTGCGGATCACGGGCTTGTACTTGGCGATCGCGACCATGGGCTTCCATTTCGTCACCATCTGGGCGCTCCGCGAGTGGCAGACCCGGCAGGTCGGAGACAGCGGCCTGGTCGTGCCGATTGCGACGATCCTCGGGTGGGAGCTGCTCGACCTCAGGGCCTGGTTCGTGTTCTTGTCCGTCTTCTTGGTGCTCGTGCTCCTCGGCTACCGAGCCCTGGTCACCAGCCGGCCGGGTCGTGCACTTCACGCCATCCGGGAACGGCCGGCCCTCGCCTTGATGAGCGGCATCTCCGTCACGCGGCACAAGGTGAGTGCCTTTGCGCTGAGCTCGGTGCTCATCGGGGTGTCAGGCGCCTTCACGGCCTACTACATCGGCAACGTCAGCTACGGCACCTTCCAGAGCTTCCACATCGCGATCGAGTACCTGGCCATGGTCATCCTCGGAGGGCTCGGAACGGTGTACGGACCCGTCATCGGTGCGGGCGTCATCGTGGTTCTCCCGTACGTCATCCGCGAGCTGCGTCTCGTGTTGGGGCTGGCGGACGTCATTGAGACCACGCAGATCTACCTCGTCCAAGGGGCCGTCGTGGGACTGGTGGTCTCAGCGATGGTGATCTTCCAGCCTCGTGGGCTTGTCGGCATCGGCTCGTCGATGTCGCGACTGTTCCGGAGGAAGCTGTGAGCTACCTGGAGGCGACGGACGTCAGTGTCCGCTACAGCCGGGGCGCCGCTGCTGTGCACGGAGCGAGCCTGAGCGTCGACCGCGGCGAGTGTGTCGTCGTACTTGGTGCCAACGGAGCAGGGAAGACCAGCCTCGTCCGCGCCATCTGCGGATTCCTGCCGCATGAAGGTGTCGAGACCCGGGGCGAGGTGACGGTTGACGGCGTCAGCATCTCGCGGCTGTCCCCGACCAAGCGCGCCCGGATGGGCATCTCGTACATCCCGGAGCGGGACAAGATCTTCCGGGAGCTCAACATCTCGGAGAACCTTGAGATCTTCGCTCAGCGGCGCCGGACCAAGGCCGGGCTGAAGGAGGACAAGGACCTGGCCCTGGACATGTTCCCGGCCCTGTCACGTCTTCCCGCCGATCGTCCAGCGGGACTCCTCAGCGGTGGTGAGCAGCAGATGCTTGCCATCACCGGTGCCCTCATCGGCGCCCCCGACGTGCTCCTGGTGGACGAGCCGTCGTTGGGGCTCGCACCGATCATCGTCCTCGACATGATGAGTGCTCTCGGCCGCATCATGGTGGAGCGCAACCTCGCGCTCCTGCTGGTGGACCAGAACGTGCGGTCCACCCAGCACCTCGCCCAGCGCGTCTACACGATGGATTCCGGACACCTGCAGCTCGAGGCCGGGCCGGACGTGCACGAACGCCTGATCCGCGAGGGCTACTCGAAGGCAGCGTTGTGAGCGCCCGCGCACTGCAGTGCGAGGCGGTTTCCCTCCACTTCGGGGGCGTCTCCGCACTGTCTGACGTGTCCTTCGACCTGTCGGCGCAGGAGATCGTGGGGCTCATCGGCCCGAACGGAGCGGGCAAGTCGAGCCTCATCAACTGCCTCACCGGGTTCTACGCCCCCCAGGAGGGCCACGTCAGGATCGGAGGCCGCGACATCAGGGGCCTCGATCCTCGGCAGGTGTCCCTGCTCGGCGTGTCCCGTACCTTCCAGCAGGCCGAGAGCCTCTCTGGGATGGGGGCGGCCGACGTCATGTTGCTGGGCCGTGACCGCTTTCTGTCGTCCGGGTTCCTCGCCTATGCCGTGGGGTGGCCTTCCGCCCGTCGACGCGAGCGGCAGGCTCGCTCGCTGGTCCTCGAGCTCGCAACTGAGTTGGGCATCGCCGACGTGGTCCGGGCCAACACCGCCTACGAGAACCTGCCGTACGGCGTTCGGAAGCTCGTCGACCTCGGTCGAGCCCTGGCCTGCGAGCCCGAGATTCTGCTGATGGACGAGCCCGCCGCTGGCCTCACGAGCGAGGAGAAGCGGGTCATGTCCGGGGCTATCGCCGCCATTCGCGACTCACGTGGCATCGCCCAGCTCCTGGTCGACCACGACCTGGGTTTCGTATCGGCACTCGCTCACCGACTGGTGGTGCTGGACGCCGGGCAGGTCATCGCCACGGGCGACAACGCCACAGTGCTTGCTGACCCGAGGGTCATCGACTCCTACATCGGCCGGCCAGACACCGAAGTCACGACGAAGGAACCGTTATGAGCATGGGAATGGCTTACCAGACGTTGGTCGGCGCCCTGGTCGTGGGAGTGATCTACAGCCTGGTCGCCCTCGGCTACGTCGTGGTCTACCGCGCGAGCCGGGTGTTCAACTTCCTCCAGGCGCAGTTCCTCTACTTCGGCGCTCTGCTGTTCATCACCTTGTGGGGAGGCGAAGGCGTGACGTCTTTCGCGCTCGCGCTCGTCGCGACCGTGCTGATGATGGCCGCCGCAGGTGCAGTGCTGTACGCCGTGGTGATCCACCGGACGACTGGCCAGCCGCACTGGATCCAGATGCTGCTGACGATGTTCCTCGGGATCGCGGGACTCAACATCGCCCAGCTCATCTGGGGATCGGATCCCCGATTCCTGGACGTCCCGGGCGATCGGGTGAACTGGGGCCTTCCCGGCGGCGCAGTGATCAGTCGGGTGGATGTCGCCATCCTGGTGACGGGAATCGTGCTCTGGATGATTCTCTACTGGCTGATCACCGTCTCCCCCATGGGGGTCCGGCTCAGGGCGACCGCGGAGAACTCGACACTATCCGCCTACAGCGGCATGCCGCTGACGGTGTGGTTCGGCGTGGCATGGGCGATCGCAGCCGCGGTCGGGGTGATCGCCGGCGTCAGCTTCGCCGTGCGCCTACCGGTCGACCCCACCATCACGGAGATCGGGCTCCTGGCCTTCCCCGCCGCCATGATCGGCGGGATGGACAGCATCAAGGGCTGTCTGGCCGGCGGCCTGATCCTCGCCCTCGTGCAGCAGTACGCAGCAGTCGTCTGGGACACGCAGACCAGCATTGCTGCTGGCTTCGCGGTTGTCCTGGTCGTCCTGATCGTGCGTCCCCGGGGCCTCTTCGGCTCACCCATCGTGGACCGCGTCTGAGCGTGACCCCGCAAGGCGTCGGGCAGTCCGACGCCTACCCGAGAAAGAGGCAGCATCATGAGTAGTGCGAAGTCCAAGGCCCGCTGGAAGCGGATCGCCGCCGTGTCCATGTCGGTCTCGGTAGCAATGTCGATGCTCGCCGCCTGCGGCGGGGGCGACGGCGCGTCGGGATCCGACCGTGGGCCTTACCAGATCGGCTTCCTGGGCAGCCTCTCAGGGCCGCTCGCCCCGGTTGGCACCGCCATGCTGGGAGGCGTCAAGCTCGCCATCGATGACGCCAACGACAACGGCGGCGTCAACGGGCGTCAGATCGAACTGGTGACGGAGGACGACGAAACTGACCCCGCAGCCGGCATCACAGCGGCTCGGTCACTGCTGTCCCAGGACGTGCTCATCGTGACGGGTGGCAACATCAGCACCGTCGTCGAGGGTGTGCTTCCGACCCTCGAGCGCGAGAAGGTGGCCTTCCTGGCCCAGGCCGCATCGCCCGCAATCCTGGACCCGGTCAAGGAGACGATGTTCCAGATTGACCAAACGTCCTCGTCGAACGCCCAGCCGATGGTCGAGTTCGCGAGCGAGCTGCTGGGAACGGACGACTTCACGGCGGGTATCGGACCGGTGGAGAGTCCGGCCGGTGAGGCGTGGGGCGACAACGTGGAGCAGCTCGAGTCCGACCGGGGCTTCACCATCAGCAGCCGAGTCACGCTGCCGGTGAGTCCGGGTGACATCACTGCCCAGGCGCAGCGGCTCATCGACGGCACGCCGGACATCCTGTTGCTGCAGGCACCCGACGGCGTGTTGGTGGCCCTCGCCCAGAAGATTCGCGACCTGGGGTTCTTCGGGCCGATCGTGAACTTCTCGTATGGCGCTGCCACGAAGACATTGGAGACGATCGGCGACAAGGACCTCTACGTCCTCCGGACGGCTGCGCAGTACGACACCGAGAGCAAGGAGCCGGGGACGCAGAAGTTCGTGGAGCTGGTCGACGCGGCCGGTGATCAGGACGTCGCGAAGTCTGCAACCCAGTACACGCAGGGCTACCTCCTCGGTCTCATGGTCGTGAAGGCGCTAGAGGACTGCGGCGAGGACTGCGACCGCGCCGCCCTGGTCGATACGCTCAATGACATCGAGGTGGAGACCGACGGATTCACGCCGAACCCCATGGCGTTCACCCCGGAGGACCACCTCGCCACGAAGTCGGGGGTCTTCTACTCATTCGACGGCAAGAGCATCATCCCGGCACTGGACGGCAAGGCCTTCGCCGCCACTGTCTACAGCCTCGAGGCCGAGGTCCCCGCGTCCTGACCCGCCACGTCGCGGGCCTGCCCGTTCGGCAGGTCCGCGATTGGCATCTCGAGACCACGGTCCGCGGAATCGTGCCACGAGAAATCACATCAGTCTGTCGTCCAAGGGGTGTTGCAGATGGTCATGCAGGCATTGGTCACCGGCGCAGCGTCCGGCATGGGTGCCGCCACCGCGTGCCACCTGGCGACGCGCGGCTTCGCCGTCACCGGCGTAGATGTTGATGCGGAGGGCCTGGTTCGGCTCCAGGACGCTGGCGTCACGGCTCGCAGCATCGTCGTGGACCTGAGCCAACGCGCTTCCGTCGCCGAGGCACTGGCGGACGTGGAGGTCGATGCGTTGGTCAACGCCGCGGGGCTCGGCCCGGATACCGAGAATCCGAGGCTCATCTGGTCGGTCAACCTGTTGGCGCCGATGTGGGTGGCGAGCACAGTGCACCTGCGTTCCGGAGGATCGATCGTGAACGTCGCCTCCATCACGGGCGAGCTGTCGGACGGTCGCCATGCCGAGCTGCTCGCGCACCCACTGCGTGACGGCTTTCTCGAGGAGGTCGTACTCGCGGTCCCGGAACCCGTCGACGCCTACATGTACAGCAAGTGGGCGCTGCTGCGGGAGACAGACCGTCTGGCTGCAGGGCTCGCCCCCGAGGTGCGGGTCAATGCCGTTTCGCCCGGAGTGATCGAGACCCCGATGGGCACCCGCGGCACGAAGTTCGACTGGACGCGCAAGGCCATGGAGCGCATTCCGGCGGGTCGGCTCGGTCGAGCAGAGGAGGTCGCGGAGGTCATCGGCTTCCTCGTATCTGAAGGGGCCACCTACGTCTCGGGTTCCCGGGTGACTGTCGATGGTGGCTACGTCGCCTCGCGTCGCACCCATCGTGCACCCCCGCCTTTGCCTGGTTCGCCGCAGCTCGATCGAATAGTCGACGAGGGGAGGCCCGATGCCTGACGGTCAGCCGGTCGGGGTCGGCGTGATCGGCCTCAGTGCCACAGGCGGATGGGCTGCCAAGTCCCACGTCCCGGCCCTCCGCCACGTCGATGCCGTGCAGCTCGTGGCCTGTTCAGCGTCCTCGGCAGACACCGCGCAGGCTGCGGCCCGAGCGCACGGTGTCGAGAGGGCACATCCTGATGCGGGCTCGCTCGTGAGAGATCCCGCAGTCGAGGTCGTGCTGGTCACCGTCAAGGTCCCCGATCACAAAGCCGCGGTCGTGGAGGCGCTGCGTGCGGGCAAGCACGTGTACTGCGAGTGGCCCCTGGGGCGATCCACCGTGGAGGCCGAGCTGCTTCTTCGGGAGGCCGCTGCAGCTGGCCGGCTGACGTTCGTCGGCCTCCAGTCGCGCAGCTCGCCTGCCGTCGAGCTGGTTCACAAGGAGCTCCGGGACGGCGGCATCGGGGAGATCCTCGACACCGTCGTGACCGGTAACGGGCTGGTTGGTACGCCGATCCAGAACAGTCGGAGCTCCTACCAGCTCGAGCCGCGCAACGGCGCCCACCTCGGCACCATCGCCCTCGCCCACCTCGTCGACGCCATCGGGCACGTGATCGGGCCGTGGGACTCGCTCGTTGGCGCGAGCCGTACGGCCTACCCACAGGTCCGCCTGAAGGACACGGGGCGCGAGATCCACTCGTCGAGCCCGGACCATGTCGCGGTGGTGGGGTCGGCATCCGGCGCCCTGGCCACGATCCACCTGCGCCCAGGCGTGCCGGAGTTCGGGCTTCCCGGAATGCACTGGGAGATCCGGGGCACACGAGGAGCGCTGGTCGTGCGGGGTGCCCTCGCCCTTCCCCAGATGACGCGGATGTCGATCGAAGTCCACGACGGGTCAGGTTCACGAACGATCAGCTGGGAGGACCTGACTGCTGGTCTGCCGACGACGGACCCCGCGGTTGTGCCACTGCTGGGCGTGTGGCAGCACGTGGCCGACGCAGTGCAGACCGGCGTGTCCGCGCTGCCGGGTTTTCGCGACGCCGTGCAGCTGCATCGCCTTGTGGGCTCGGCGAGATCATCCTCGCGGACCGGCCGGACCGGCTCTCAGCCTGCTTCGTAGACGACGACCTCAGGTGGCGCCGAGGTGCGGTCGATGAGCTCCGTCTGATCGAGCGTCCCGTCCCGCAGGGCGGCACCCAGCCCCGACACGACCTCCATGACTCGACCTGCCTCCACCTCATAGATCGTCAGTCGCCTTCGAGGCCCTTCTGCGACCTCGACACCCAGCTGCGTCGGGGACAGGACGAAGCGCTGGCCCGAGATCACACCGGGGACCACCTCGCCACCTGGGGAATGTGCACCTCGTCGTACCACTCGTCGAACGCGCCTTCGTCGGACACCGAGCGCGGGGACGAGAAGACCAGGAGCCGGGCATGGGCCGTCGTCATCGTGCGGTCGCCTCCAGCTGCGTCGTCAGACTGCTGCGAAGGTCCCTCTTGAGAACCTTTCCGTAGGAGTTCGTCGGGAGCTGGTCGAGCCACACAACCCTCTTCGGGACCTTGTATCCGGCGAGCGCCTGGCGGCAATGCGCGATCACCGCGTCGTCATCCAGAATGGCCCCCTCGGCGCGCACGAGCACGGCGGTGACCTCTTCGCCCCAGATGCGATGTGGCAGTCCGACGACAGCGGCGCGTTCGACGCCCTCGATCGCGATGAGGACGTCCTCCACCTCGCGGGCGTACACGTTGGAACCGCCGGACACGATCATGTCCTTGACGCGGTCCACGAGGAACAGGTAGGCGTCCTCGTCGAGGTAGCCGACGTCACCGGTGTGCAGCCAGCCTCCGGCGAGAGTCTTGTCGGACTCCTCCGGTCGGTTCCAGTAACCGCTCATGACCTGCGGAGCCTTGGCCCACACCTCACCGGCTTCGCCCGTCGGCGCCTCCTTGCCGTCGGCGTCGACGATCCGGATCTGACGGCCGTCGATCAACTTCCCCGCCGACCGGATGAGGGGTGAGCCGGGATCTTCCATCGCCCGACGGTGCACGTCAGCGTCCAGGGCCGTGAGGAACATGGGCGACTCCATCTGGGCGAAGGACTGCACCATGTTCCCCTCGAAGGCTCGCGCCGCCTCCACGAAGGTCGAGGGGTCGATGGGGGAGCCTGCGTAGTAGATCCAGCGGAACTTGTCCGACGGCCGCCACTCCTGTGGAAGGGAGTCGAGGAGCATCCGGATCATCGACGGCACGAGGAACATGCCCTGCGCCTCGCCCGAGGCGATGCGGTCGGCAGTGTCCCGTGGGTCGAAGGACCGAACTAGCAGATTGGTGCCCTGGTGTCGCAGGGTGGGCAGCAACAGGAACCCGGCCCCATGGGTGAGGGGCGCCGGATGCATGACCGAGATGCCCGTCTCGAACCCGAGCAGGTCGACGCAGGTGTCGCTGACGCTGCTCCACGACCGGTGGCTCAGCATGACCGCCTTCGGCGCACCAGTGGTGCCACTGGTGTACATCAATGAGCACAGGTCGCCCGGCTCCTTGTGCTCGGGATCTCGATGGTCGTCTTCTGCCCGAAGCTCGGAAAGGCTGATGCCGTCCGCTGAGGAACCCGTCACGTCGACCACCAGCGGGACCTGGATCGTGGGGTCGGAGCGCAGCTGGCGCAGGAAGTCCGCATCGGTCACCAGCGCCGACACGGCGGCGTCGTTCAGCATGTGCGCGAAGTCCTGGACGGTCAGGCGTGTGTTCAGCGGGACGACCACCAGGCCGGCAGCCAGGGACCCGAGGAACACCTCGACGTACTCGCACGAGTTGTGCAGCAGGAGCGCCACACGATCCCCCGGCTCCAGCCCACGTGCACGCCAGCCTGCAGCTACCTCGGCCGATGCCCTTCTGAGCTCGTCGTAGGTGCTGACGCTGCCGGCCGTCAGGTCCTTGAGGGCAGTGGCGTCCGGGGCCTCGTCGGCCGAGCGCCACAGAGCGGTCGCGATGTTTGCGTTGGTAACCATGGAGTTCCTTGTACGTCGTCAGAGGTCGAGGGCCGCGAGCGCCTCGTGCGTGAGGCCGAAGGCCAGGTTCTCGTGCATCTGCTGCTTGAAGGGCCGGGTGAGCACCTGTCGTGCGTAGCGGCGAGCCAGCATCGGCTTGGACGCGATGGTGACAGCCAGCTCCCGAGCGCGGGGGAGGACCTGGTCCGCCGGCAGCACTTCGTTGACGACACCGAAGTCGAGTGCCTGCTGCGCGTCCAGCACCTGGCCGGTGAGGAGGAAATAGCGGCCTCGGGTGTTCCCGAGCACGTGGTTCCACACGACGTGGGCACCGTCCCCGGGGACGATCCCGGACGCGAAGTGCGGTGAGTCCGTGAACGTGGCCGTCTCCGACGCAATCATGATGTCGTTGATGACGGCGATCTCGGGGTGCACGAGGGCCGGGCCGTTGATGGCTGCGATGACCGGCACCTGGATGGCGAGCAGATTGTTGAGGAGCCGCTGGCCCTCGAAGATGATCTCCGCCCAGTCGTGGGGAGTGCCGAGGTTGAACGAGCTGAAGTCGATGTCAGGACAGAACGCGTCGCCGGCTCCGGTGAGGATGACGACCGCGTTGTCGGGGTCGCACGAGATCTGCTCGAAGCAGTAGGCGAGCTCGTCGTGTGCGGTGGACGTCCAGGTGAGCGGCCCGCCGTCGGTGTGGATCGTGACCTCGAGGACACCGTCGTCGGATCGCTCGAGACGGATGTTCTCGTACTTGCCTCGGTAGTCCTCGAAGCTGGGGGCGATGCGGCGGGTCATGGCGGTCCTTTCGTTCGTCGCGTGCTGCCGGACGTGATGGGCACTACATCTGGTCGCGATGGTGGCATCCAAACAAACGATTGTCCATTGCCTGCACCAAACAGCGGACCCAGGTCGGGCGATCCCTCTCGTCCTTCCAGGTCCTCAAGCCCCGGGGGCGTCCGCCAGCTCGACGACCGTCGCGCGCACGCGGAGGGTGTCGCCCGGTGGGAGCCCTCAGGAGCGCGCGGAAGACGTCTTCAGAGTCCTGTCGCGCGCGCACCATCTGGTCGTGCCGCTCGCCGGTGAGGTAATGCCACTGCTGCAATGTCACCCGTGTCTGGTCCAGATTCACGGCCAGCACCTCCATGTGCGCCCGAAGGGCCATCCGCAGGCGTTCGCTTGTCGGCAGGTCCGCCGCCACGATGGGGGTGAGTGCCCGGTGAAGTTCTCCACCCCGGACTTCACGATGTCGCAGCAACGGATCCTTGCTCTCGACGTGGGCGTAGAGGCTTCCGGGGAGGATCCCTACCGCCGGTCGCGCATCCCGATCACGGGGTACCCGCGCTCGCTGAACAGTCGGATCGCGGTGTCTTTGACGACATCGCGGGTCACTGGCGGGGAGCCGCCGTCCTGGCGACTGCCGCTGATTCTGCCCGCGGGCCCGGCTCTCTCTGTGTGCGGACCGGTCGAGCCCCTCGACCGGTGCTCTTGTGGCGATGGCGGTGTCGGTCTACGATACAAACACACGTTTGTTTCGGAAAGGCTCTCATGACTGTCTCCATCCTGGGCACCGGGATCACAAGGTTCGCTCAGCGACCCGACGTCACACTTCGAACCCTCGCCAACGAGGCCGTCGACAGCGCCCTCCGGGACGCCGGCATCACGGCGAAGGACGTGCAGATGGTGGTTCTCGGCAACGCGACTGAGGGCTACCTCCACGGCCAAGAGATGATTCGGGCACAGGTGGCCCTGCGGCACTCCGGTCTGGCTGGCGTCCCGATGATCAACGTCGAGAATGCGTGTGCCTCGTCGTCCTCCGCGTTCCACGTGGCGTGCATGGCGGTGGTGTCCGGTGCGGCGGAGGTCATCCTGGTGCTGGGGGCAGAGCGCCTGAGTCACCCGACCAAACGGCGGAGCTTCGACGCCCTGGCGACCGCGGTGGACCTGTCGGAGTACCACGAGCTGGCGTCGGCCGTGGGGGCAACGGGTGCTGACCCGGACCTGCAGGCGGCGTCACACTCTCCGCTGATGGACCTTTATGCGGCCAAGGCACGTGCATACATGGACAAGTCCGGCGCGACCGACGATGACCTGGCTTTGGTCTCGGTCAAGAATCGGGCTCACGGTGCCCTGAACCCCTACGCCCAGTTCCAGACTCCGGTCACGCACGAGGAGGTGATGGCGAGCCGCATGATCTCGGATCCATTGCGCATGCTGATGTGCTCGCCCATCGGCGACGGAGCCGCAGCCGTGGTCGTGGCCTCGTCGAGCTACGTGGCGCGGAAGGCGAAGCCCGACGTTCGCGTCGTGGGCTGGTCCCTGACGTCGAACGGGGCGGACATACAGGCGGCGGAGCCGGTGGCACGTGCCATGGGCAGCGCGCTGAACCAGTCGGGCATCGAGATCGCGGACCTCGATGTCGTGGAGGTGCACGATGCGTGCGCTCCCGCAGAGCTGTGGCTCTACGAGGAGGTCGGGCTGTGTGAGCAGGGCGGGTCCGTCGAGCTGATCCGGAGCGGTGCGACAAAGCTTGGCGGTCGGATCCCGGTCAACACGGGCGGCGGCCTCCTGGGGCGTGGGCACCCGCTGGGTGCCACTGGATGCGCCCAGATCGTGGAGGTCGCCGACCAGCTGCGTGGTCGTGCGGGTGACCGGCAAGTCGAGGGGGCCCGGGTCGGCCTGGCGCAGAACAGTGGTGGCATCCTCGACGATCTCGACGAGGCTGTCGCGGCAGTGACCATCCTGGCCGTTCACGACTGATGGCATCCGGAGCCGCGGTCTCGGACCGGATCCGACGCCTGGACCACGTTGCCGTCGCCACCGTGGACATGGAGCCGGCAGCTCGGCTCTTCGTCGACGTGCTCGGCGGCCGCATGCTCTCGGGGGGCGACAACGACGAGACTGGCACACGGCTGATGCAGATCGCCTGCGGCGGCTTCAAGGTCGAGCTGATGCAGCCGCTGCGCAATGGCAGCACGCTCGCACGCCACCTACGCAAGCGCGGCGAAGGCCTGCACCACCTGACGTACATGGTGGATGACGTTCCCTCGACGGTCTCGTCCTTGGCGGAGCTGGGCTACGAGACCGTGGGCACGGACGCTTCCTCCGCGAACTGGGCCGAGACGTTCTTGTCCCCACGCCAGTCGTTCGGCGCGCTGATCCAGTTCTGCGCGACCACGCTGCGCTTCGACGTGGAGACCGAGGACTATGGCGTGGACGACGTCCTCGCTGGTCGCGTCGTGTGGCGAGACCGGGTGGCCTGCCTGAGGACGGACGCCCGCTAACGTATGTTCGTTTCGTTGAGCGCTTAGCATAGTGCTCATGCAGATTCCCGCACCAGGGAACAGACGACGTTGGAAGGTGGGACCGTGACGAAGGCGACGGCGCAAGGAACACCGCGGGAATCGATCATCCGTGCCGCCACGGTCCTCTTTGGACGCGAGAGCTTCCCGGCGACGTCCATGCGTGACATCGCCGGCGAGGTGGGCATCCTCGCGGGGAGTCTCTACGCTCACATCGACGGCAAGGAGTCCCTGCTGCTCGAGATCATCGAGCAGGGCATCGGGGAGTTCCTCGAGGCCGTCTCGGCCGCGTCCGCGCAACCCGGGCCGGCGGTCGAGCGACTGCGCGCCATGATGCGCGCCCACGTGGAGGTCGTGAGCCGCGACCCGCTCAAGACACAGATCGTCTTCCACCAGTGGCGATACCTGGGCGAAGACAATCGGCGAAGGGTCCGCGCCATGCGCAGCCGCTACGAGGACCTCTTCCGGGATGTGATCGACGCCGGTGTGGCCGACGGCAGCTTCGACGCCGAGACGGACGTACGCATCGCGGTGCTGAGCACGCTCGGTTCCCTCAACTGGACCTCGGAGTGGATCTCGGCAGACGGGCCGACTCCCGTCGAGGAACTGGGCGCCAGGCTGGCCGACACCATGCTCAACGGCATCATCAGGCGCTGAGCGTCGTCACAGCGACGGGCGGGCGAACGACGCGCGGAAGGCCAGCCTGCCCCGGAGGAACTCCCTCGGGCTGTTGGCACCCAGCACGGCCGTGACCCGCCCGTCGACGTCCCACACGGGCACGAACTTTCCGCTCTCGAGGTGGCCGGACGTGATTCGTGGAGCCACGTCCTTCGGGGGATGCCCCACGGACATGAGCCGGAGCTCGCCCTGGTGGGACCAGAAATGGTCCTCGGTGACGTCGTCTTCGAGTGGGAGGCCGCTCGGGGTGCGGGCAGCCTCTGGGCGGAGTCGGCGGCTGCGGTCCAGTGCTGCACCGGCGAGCAGTGGTCGGCATCGTCGTGCACGCACACAACATCCCCCGCGCCGTACACGCGCGGCACGGAAGCGTGTCCCGACGCGTCGCAGACCAGTCAGGCATGCGTGCGGAGGCCGGCTGCCGACATCCAGTCCAGCTCCCTCATGACGCCGACGCCGACCACGACGAGGTCCGCCGCCTCGGTGTGGGACTCGTCGCTGAGGCGCACCGCGACACCGGTGTCGACGGCTTCCGCAGAGTCCACGGAGACTCCGCACCGGAACTCGACTCCTCGCGCTGCGTGCCACTCCTCCAGCCAAGCGGCGATGGCTTCTCCGAGGGGTCCGTGGAGCGGCTGGGTGCGAGCTCCACAACGGTGACGGCACATCCCGACGCGCGCGCGGCCGCAGCCACTTCGAGCCCGATGAAGCCGGCTCCCGCGATGGTGATCCTCGATCCTGGCGTGAGCCATTCGCGGATCGCGTGCGTGTCAGCGAGGGTGCGCGGGTGATGCACGCCGTTGATCCCATGGAGGTGGGGGAGCGAGCGCGCGTGCCGGTCCGCGATCCCAAGGCTGCCGTAGGCAAGGGGCGGCCCGTCCGGGACGGCCACCATCTTCTTCTCCAGGTCGAGCCCGGTGACACGATGCGAGAGGCGGACGTCGATGCCTGACGACTTGGCCTTCCCGGGTGAGAGCAACACGGTCGGCGACGAGTCCTGCCCGAGAAGCACGTCCTTGGACAGTGGGCGGTCGTAGGGGTGCTCAGCCTCCTCGGTCAGCACGGTGATGCTGCCGCTGTGGCGTGGAACCGTAGGGCTTGCGCCGTCCGGGCGGCAGCCAGCCCACCGCTGACTGACGACATCGCCCAGGGGGGCGCCGCTCACACGCTTACCGGGTCGGCTCCGGCAAGCGTCCGCACGGCCCGCTCGACGAGGAGGAACTTCTGGACCCGACCAGTCACGGTCCGCGGAAGCTCCGAGGCCTCGATGAACAAGACGTTGGCGGGCACCTTGTACCGGGCCACGCGCTCAGCGCAGAAGGCGATCAGGTCCTCGGCGGCCGGTGGGGCGGCAGGATTGGCCACGACCCAGGCACACCCGACGTCGCCCCAACGCTCGTGCGGAATGCCGACGACGTGTACCTCGAGGACGCCGTCGTGCTGGATGAGCACATCTTCGACGTCACTCGGGATGACCAGCTCACCTCCGAACCGGTAGGACTCCTTCTGTCGACCGGTCAGGGAGAGGTAGCCCTCGTCGTCGAGTCGACCGAGGTCGCCTGTCCGCATCCAGCCGTCGGCCGTGAACAGGTCGGCGGTCTCGGCCGGCTTGTCGAAGTAGCCCTGGGTGACGATAGGACCCTTGACGAGGAGCGCCCCGATCTGTCCCGCCGGCAGCTCCTCGCCTGTGGCGATGTCGACGACCTTGTAGACGGCGAGACTGCCCGACAATGCCTCGTCGCCGGCGCACCCACCGGGCTTCCGCGTGCCGTTCGTGCTGGCCAGTCGATCGAGGCCGTCTCCGGGAAGCGTGCACATCGTTGATGCGGTCGTCTCGGTCTGCCCGTACGCCGTGTAGATGCGCTCGACACCGAACACTTCGTCCATGGCGGCGAACATCCCTTCGGGGTGCGGCGTACCGGAGGAGAAGATGCTTGTCATGGGCGAGAGGTCGTAGGTGCCAGCCCGGGCCTTCTCCAGGAGCACGCTGGTCATGGCGGGAACGCACATGATCTCGTCGACGCCGTGCCGTGCGACAGCGCTCAGCATTTCCGCGCCGTCGAAGATCGTCTTCGGGACGATGGAGCCCGACACGAACAAGGTGGTGATCGTGGCCTCCACGTACCCGAACACGTGGTAGAGCGGCATCGCGTACATGATCCGGAAGCCTGCGGGCAGGGCGCGGTGGTACGCACTGGAGTAGGCGGTGCGCAGCACGGCGTCGTGGGTTAGCAGGACGCCCTTGGCCTTGCCCGTGGTTCCTGACGTGTAGAGGAGGTCGGACACCGCTTGGGGATCGGCGGCACCTGTCAGGTCTACGACGAGTGCCCGTGGCACATCCGCACCTCGTTGGAGCAGGTCGTCGAGGGATGCTCCGCGAGGGGGCCGTCCTCCCGCTGTGGCGAAGACGATTACCTCGCGCAGGTCGGGAAGTGCCTGACCCCCGCCTGCCTCCTCCCAGCCCGGGATGAGCTGGTCCAGCTCTGCGAGGTAGTCGAGGCCGCGGAACGTGTCCATCGTGATGAGCAGGGTGCTGCGCGACTGTCGGAGCACGTATCCCAGCTCCTGGTGGCGGAGCATGAAGTTGACCGACACAGACACCGCGCCCAGTCGGGCGACGGCGAACTTGAGCGCCACGGCCTCGACGAAGTTGGCCATGTCGACGGCGACATGGTCTCCGGACCGGACGCCGGCGGCGTGCAGGCCGGCGGCGAGGTCCAGCGAGAACTCCGCCAGCTCGCGGTACGTGTAGGTGCGTTCGTCGGTCAGGACGTAGGGGAGATCGGGGAACTCGGCCGCGACAGTGTCGAGCAGCTGCGCGGTAGTGCGCGCCTGCCACGGACCCCACTTCTCCTCGAGCATTGCCCGACTTTGATGGACCTGGTCCTCCAGCTCCGCTGCAGTCTTCACGGCTGGTCGGTTCCTCTCGTGACGGGTTCGTGGGGTGCGACGATCAGCTCGATGTCGTCGTCAGTGAGTCCTGCCTCCTGCAACACCTCTGTGGTGTGCTCACCAACCGCAGGAGCTTGTCGGCGCGGCGCGGTCCGGGCGAGGTCCATCGGGAGGTGCACCTGCTGGAGGCTGTCCACCCTCCCGGGTTCGGCGGGTGCGATGAGTCGACGCTCGCGGGTGAGCGGGTGTGCGACTGCCTGGGCCAGGTCGTTGACGGGACCCGCGGGTATCCCGGCCTCCTGGAGGACGCTCAGCCAGTGATCGGCCTTCTCGGTCGAGAGGACCCGCTGGATCAAGGAGGCCAGCTCGTCGCGGTGGGCGATTCGGTCCGGCATCGTCCGGAACCGCGGGTCGTCGACCAGGTCGTCGAGCCCCAGAGCGAGGCAGAGGTTGCGGAACATGCGGTCGGTCGACGTGGCGATCATGATCGGTTGGTCCAGGGACTCGAACGCTTGGTAGGGAGCCGCGCTGGGAGCCGCCGATCCGAGCGGGCCGGGGAAGGACCCTGTGGCGAGGAGGCCGATCACTTGGTGGCACTGCAGGAACAGGCCGGAGTCGATGAGTGTGGACTCGACGCGCTGGGACTCGCCCGTCGCGTCGCGTCGCACCAGGGCAGCCTGGACGGCGAGAGCGGCCCAGAGCCCGGTGGAGATGTCGATGATGGAGGGAGCCGCGCGCACCGGACTGCCTCCGGGTTCGCCGGTCATTGCCATGATGCCGGTGAAGGCCTGCACCAACGCGTCGTAACCCGGGCGGTCGTGGCCGAGCGGACCGGTCCCGAACGCATTCACAGACACGTGGACCAGGTCTGGCTTGACCGCTTGCATGTGCTCGAAGCCGAGCCCCAGTCGGTCGGCGACACCGGGCCGGAAGGACTCCACGACGACGTCCGCAGTGGCGACCAACCGGAGCACGGCGGCCCGTCCGTGGTCGGACTTGAGGTCGATCGCGGCACTTCGCTTGTTGCGGTTGACCGTTTGGAAGACCGTTGCCTCCGGACCCCAGAACGGAGGAAGCGATCGTGTGGAGTCGCCGAGGCCGGGCCTCTCGATCTTCACGACATCGGCACCCATGTCCGCGAAGATGAGGCAGGCGAGGGGACCGGCGATGTTCTCGCTGAGGTCCAGCACCCTGAGGCCGGCATACGTCTCCTGGAACTCCACGTTCCCTCCTTCTAACAATCACTTGTTTTTACCGTGCGACTGTCGTCACAGTCAAGGGTCTCAACGAGTTTGCCCCATCAGTCGGTGCCGCCCGCCGCAACGTCGTCAACCAGTAAAACGAACGTTTGCTTGACCTTTGCGCGCTTCCATGACACCCTTGTGGGTCCGCCAGAAAAGTGGCGATGGTCCCTGTCAATGTGGAGCACCTCATGAAGCTGCGCGTCAACGGGTCGGTGTGCACAGTCACGCGCGCTCGTGGACGCGACACCAACCGGTCACGCGTGAAGTTCGTGAGCGTGGAAGAACTGCTGGCCGCCAGTCGCACCTGACATCGCCCGCCCAAGGAGGTACCGACCCGCATGGAGACTGAGAACGAGAACGCGATCAACCAGTTGCTGGATCGGCAGGCGATCCACGACTGCCTGGTCCGCTACAGCCGCGGTGTCGACCGCCTGGACCGTGAGCTGTTGCTGTCCGTGTACCACCCGGACGCCATCGACGACCATGGCATGTTCGTCGGCGGGCCGGAGGAGTTCGCCGACTGGGTCATCCCCATGCACACCTCGATGCACCTCAGCCAGCAGCACGTCCTGATGAACCACTCGTGCGAGCTGGACGGTTCCAGCGCGCACGCCGAGACCTACTACATGTTCGTGGGGATGAACCGGCAAGGACCTCCGGTCTCGATCAGCGGTGGGCGCTACGTGGATCGTTTCGAGAAGAGGGACGGCCGCTGGGCCATCGCACATCGGGTGTGTGTCCGTGACTGGATCCTGACTGACGAGGCCGTGGACCCGGACGACCCGGCCGCCTACACGGCGGTCAAGGGTGGCCTTCCTGCAGAGCTCGCGATGCTGATGGCATCGGCGACCCCATCCACCCGCGACCGCACGGACGCGTCGTACGCACGCCCTTTGGTCATCAGCAATGAGCGGCTCGAAGCCGCTGATCGAGCCTGATGGGACCGGGGCGCGCAACGAGCCGCGGGTGCCGGACGGCAGCTCGCGCGAGCGCCGACGCATGACCATCGCGAAGGGGTCCGCCTCGCACGAGCAGGCGCGCTCGGCGTTCGCTACGTCGCCATTCTGGTCCACGACGCTCCAGGAAGGTCGACTGCAACGCGAGCCGACCTTGCAGGTGCACGCGAAGACCATGGGCACCGCCAAGACGCTGTGCGGCCAGTCGACCCTGTCCTGGGCCAAGTTCTGGGACGTCAGCTTCGCAACCGTCCGCACCGACCGCTGCCCCCGGTGCATTGAGGCCCTGATCACCCGCACCGACGTCGGTCGCAAGGACTAGCTTGCTTGGAATGACATGACCCTTTCGCGCCGAGGGCGAGACTTCCCCAACCTGGGCTCGCGCCGCGCGCCCGTCTCCAAAGCTGCGCGAGCACCCTTCTTCGTCTCTGGGCCTTTCGCGCGCCTTGCGGAGCCAGGGGACGGCTCTCACATCCTTGAAGGACCTCCATTCCACGCCAAGCGAATGGGGACGACCACAGCCATGTGCGGGCAGTCCGCAACCGGGTGGCGCAAGCTGTGGGAGGTCCCGTTCTCGGCCGACGTCCCAGGCGTGTGTCCAACATGTGCCGACGTCGTCCGACGCATCCATCGCGGCTAATAGTGCCACGGCACTCAGGTGGGCATGTGTGTTCTGACGCCGGAAGCCGCATCTTCGTCCGACGGCCTTGCTGGTTGACGGGGGTCTCGGTTGCATGTCAGAGTATAAAAAACAATCGTTCGTTGGACCGACGCGGAGCTCAGAGCACGGCCGCGATGCATTCGTTATGGCCTTGCCCGCGAAAACCGAGTTTCCGCAGGACGCGCGCGGCTCGCGACGGGCCGATGAGAGGAAAACTGAGATGACGAAAGAACCCGACTTCGACGCCGTCGTGATCGGTGCCGGTCTGAGCGGCCTGTACCAGGCCTATCGCCTTCGCGAAATGGGCTACCGGGTGCTCGGCGTGGAGGGGTCTGACGACATCGGTGGGGTCTGGCACCACAACCGCTACCCGGGGTGCCGCATCGACTCCGAAAGCGAGGTCTACGGCTACTTCTGGAACGACCAGCTCATGCAGGAGTGGAACTGGTCCGAGCGCTTCGCCTCGCAGCCCGAGGTGCTGAGCTACATCCATCGCGCGGCCGAGATCATGGACATCCGCAAGGACTTCATCTTCAATGCCAAGGTCGACGAGGCGGTGTTTGACGAGCAGAACAACCTCTACACGCTCGGGTTCCAGCAGCCGTACCGCGCGCCGGTCACCGCGCGGTTCGTGTTCTCAGCGCTAGGCCCGCTGTCCACTCCCCAGATGCCCAACCTGGCCGGAATCAACACGTTCAAGGGCGAGAGCTACCACACCGCGAACTGGCCGCGCGACCCCGAGGGGTTCGGCCCCGCCAAGCTGGACTTCACCGGCAAGCGAGTCGGCGTGATCGGGGTGGGATCGACCGGCGTGCAGGTGATCCAGGAGATGGCCAAGGTCGCCGGACACCTGACGGTGTTCATGCGGGACCCGAACTGGTGCACCCCGCTGGGCAACGGGCCCATGACCCAGGAGCGGATGGACTACATCAAGTCCCACTACCCCGAGTTCACTGCCAAGTGCGACGCGTCCCTCGCCGGCTTCCCGCACGAGTTCATCCAAAAGGACCTGTTCGACGTCCCGAAGGAGGAACGCGACGCGACGCTCGAAGAGCTCTACAAGGGGCCCGGCTTCTCGCTGTGGCTCGGGGCCTACCAGGACGTCCTGTCGGACCCCGAAGCGAACAAGTACGTCTCGGACTTCGTGGCACAGAAGATCCGCGAACGGGTCAAGGACCCCCAGGTCGCCGAGCTGCTGATCCCCAAGGACCATGGCTTCGGGATGAAGCGGGTGCCGCTCGAGACCAACTACTACGAGGTCTACAACCAGGACAACGTCGAGATCGTCGACCTCCACTCGACCTCGATCACCCGCGTCACGCCTGAGGGCATCGAGACCCCCGAGGGCCTGCACGAGCTCGACGTCATCATCTACGCCACGGGCTTCGACGCGGTCAAGGGATCGTGGAACCGCATCGACATCCGCGGTGTGGACGGCGTCGCGCTGAAGGACGAGTGGGAGAAGGGCATCACGACCTACATGGGTATGCAGTGCCCCGGGTTCCCCAACTTCTTCATGCTGGTCGGGCCGCAGAGTGGCGCCACCTTCTGCAACATTCCGCGCTGCTCTGCCCTGGCCATCGACTGGCTGAGCGACATGATGGTCCGCGCGAAGGAGTCCGGCGTCCAGCGCATCGAACCCGAGCTCGCCGCGGCCGAGAGCTTCACGCTCTACGCCTCCAAACTTCAGGCCAAGCTGCTGCTGGGCCAGACCAACTCTTGGTTCACCGGCATCAACACGAACATCCCGGGTCGCGACAAGCGCGAGGTGCTGCTGTTCGTCGGCGGCAACCCCAGGTTCCGGGCGTACTGCGACGACGTGAAGAAGCACGACTACAAGGGCTACGTCATGTCGTGATCCGCCGCCACGTGCGCGAAGCAATCACGGTGAAACCGCAGCGAAGGAGCAAAGGGAATGACTCGACTGTCCGGCAAGACGGCCGTGGTGACAGGGGGCGGAAGCGGCCTGGGGTCGGCCATCGCGACCGCCCTGGCGGCCGAAGGGGCGCATGTCCTGGTGGTGGACCGGCACGCCGAACCGGCTGAGGAGGTCGTCGGAAAGATCACGGCGGCCGGTGGGTCGGCGGCAGCCGAAACGTTGGACATCGGCGACCGCAAGGCTGTCAACGCCTTCGGTGCGCGCGTGGTGGAGCAGTACGGCACGCTCGATGTGCTGGTCAACAACGCCGGCATCTCGCCGCGCAGCCGGCCGGAAGATCCCGATCAGGCCGAGCGGTGGGACGAGATAGTCAACGTCAACCTCACCGGGCACTGGGACGTCACCGTGGCCCTGCTGCCCGCGCTGAAGCATCCCGGTGCCAGCGTCATCTTCCTGTCGTCGATCGCCGGATTCACCGCGCCGAGGTCGAGCGCGGCCTACGGCGCCACCAAGGCAGGCGTCCGTTCCCTCGTGCAGTACTTCGCTCGCACGCTAGGTCCGACGGGTGGCCGGGTCAACGGATTGGCGCCGGGCCGCATGAAGAGCGGCCTGATGACGGTCACGGGCGAGGGCAACGAGAAGTTCCTGCAGCGGGTGCCGCTGGGTCGTGTGGGCGAGACCCACGAGATCGCCGGCCCCGCAGTCTTCCTCGCCTCCGACATGTCGTCCTACGTCACGGGTGTCACGATCCCCGTCGATGGGGGTTACCTGGCGCTCTGACTGGGCTTGCCGTCCCTCGCAAACAGGAGAAGACACATGGCGTTGACCACGATCGAGCCGTTCCGGCCGGAACACCTCACCCAGGTCGGCACTGGCTTGAACCGCCCGGAATGCGTTCTGGCTGCTCGAGACGGATCGCTGTACACCGGCGACTGGACTTTGGGCATCGCGCGTATCGCCCCTGACGGGACCACTGGCCCAGCGGTCGAGGCGGAGCTGGTCGCGCAGGGCTTCCGGCCGAACGGCATCGCGCTGACGCCGGACGGTGACTTCCTGTTCGCCAACATGGGGAGGGCAGGTGGCGTCTGGCGGGTCGGCCGGCAGGGTGACGCCCGCCCCTTCGCGACAGAGCTCGCGGGACATCCCATCTCGCGCACCAACTTCGTCCTGATGGACGGCGACCGGGCCTGGATCACGATCAGCTCGTTGTCGCGCCAGCACGAGCACTTCACTGCGCAGGAGGACACCGGGCAGATCCTGCTGGTGAAGAATGGTGAGGTGACCGTCGCCGCCGACGGACTGAACTGGACGAATGAGGTGCGGATCTCGCCCGACGGCCGGCACCTCTTCGTCAATGAGACGTTCGCCTGCCGCACCACGCGGTACGACCTGGCAGCCGACGGCACGTTGAGCAACCCCGTCCGGCTCAACTACCCGGGCGACACCTACCCCGATGGCATGGCCTTCGATGCCGAGGGCGCGCTATGGATCATCTGCGTCATCTCCAACCGTCTGATCCGTGTTGCGCCGGACCTGTCCTGGACGGTCCTGTTCGAGGACGTCGACCGCAGCGAGCTCGACCGCGTCGCCTCGGCTCACGCCGCCGGCCGCCTCACCTGGAATGACATTTCGCAGAGCCGTGGGTCTCGGGTGTCGAACCTGGCCAGCGTCGCCTTCGGAGGTCCAGATCTGAAGACGCTCTATCTGGGCGGACTCGGCGTGTCGGCGGTGCAGGTCCTGCAGTCACCGGTGGCTGGCGTGCCGATGGAGCATTGGCGATGAGTCGTGGTCGGTTTTGACGTTGGAGCCGCGGCCCCATCCGGCGTGGGTCTCGACCAGCTTCAGGCTGACTGAGCTCCTGGCCAGTCTCGATCTGTCGATGGATGGCGCGTCGGAGGTCGAGGTCGACTGCCTTCCCGCCGAGCACGGCGGCATCCTGGGGGCTCAGATGCTCGGGCAGGCGGTCTCGGCGTGCGAGACCGCGACCCCGGGCAAGGTCGTGATGAAGCTGTCGATGAACTTCCTGCGGCCGTCGCGGTGCACGTTGCCGGTGCGTGTGGCACGGCGTCACATCAGCAACGGTCGCCGGTTCGCCGTCGTCGAGGTCGACTTCGAGCAGGAGGGCCGGCTCGTTGCGCGAGGTGAGGCGCTGCTCGGGCCACCGTCGGACCACGTCGACGCGCTCGACGTCGACGTCGACGTCGAGGTGGCAGGAACGCCGACCGCGCGCGCTCTGTGGCCCTGGGAGATCTTGTCCCCGACGGACGACCCGTCGGCGAGCGCGGTGTGGACACGGGTCCCGATCCGCTCACTCACGCCTCGCGCCAGCAGGTCGTTGCTCGCGTACGCCACCGAACCCCTGACCGTCCCCCTGGTGATCGACCGGCACGGCATGCGCGAGCGCGGAGGTGAGATCCCCCAGGCGGTCCTATCGCACTCCATCACCTTCGCGGCGGCGTTCGACGCCCGGGACTGGCACCTGCACCAACCTGAGATCGTCGGCCAACGAGGTCAGATCGTCACAGGGCGGGGCGCGGTGCTCGACAGGTCGGGGCGATGTGTCGCGACGACGGAGACGGTCGCTTCGGTCGAGCTCTGAGTCGCCACGGAAGTCTCCCGAGACTCACTCGATGACGACTCCACGTCGGTGCAGCTCCTTGAGCCCCTCGTAGATCCCTGCGCTGCCACGCACTTGCTCGATCTCGGCGTCCGTGAGGCCACGCCGCACCTTGGCCGGCACCCCTGCCACGAGGGATCGAGGTGGAACCACGGTTCCCTCCGTGACCACGGCGCCAGCAGCGATGAGCACTTCGTCCCCGATGTCCGCGCCGTTCATCACCGTCGCTCCCATGCCGACCAGCACGGTGTCGCCGATGGTCGCACCGTGGATGATCGCGCCGTGGCCGACGGTCACCCCTTCGCCGAGGGTGATGGGATGCCCCTCGTCCACGTGGAACACACAGTTGTCTTGCACGTTGGACCGGGGGCCCACGACGATGGATTCGTTCTCGGCGCGAAGGGCCGCCCCGTAGAAGACCGAGGCGCCCTCGCCCAGCTGGACCGAGCCGACGAGCACCGCACTGGGAGCGACCCACGCTGATGCCGCAACGATGGGCGAACGGTCGTCAAGGGCGATGAGCATGGCTTGCACGCTAGTCGGCTGGGTGACTCTCACGGAGCACCGCGTCGATCTGCTGTTGGGTCAGTCCGGCGGCCTGGAGAACCTCGATCGTGTCTGCGCCTAGGGAAGGTGGCCAGGACGAGTCCTGGCGAGGCTCCTCCAGGGGGAGGCGTGGCAATTGCTTCCCTTCAGGGCCTCCAGACGGGTCGAGCAGGACGTCGCGCTCGACGGTCAGTGGGTGGGCCAGCGCCTGAATCACCGTGTTGACCGGTGAGGACGGGACCTCGGCCTCGAGGAGCAATTGCTCGAGCTCGGCATTGGTCAGCGCCCGGGTGCGCGCCTCGAGCAGCTCGTGCAGCTCCGTGCGGTGCCGTACGCGATCCTCGACCGTCGCGAACCGGGCATCCTCGGCCGTCTCCGGGCTCTGCAGCGCTCGGCAGAGGCGGCGAAAGATGGCATCGTTGCCCGCCGCGATCATGGTCCAACCCGTGCTCGTCCTGAAGGCTTCGTACGGCGCGGTGATCGAGTACGCCGACCCACTCGGTGCCGGGGGCTGACCAGTCTCGAGTGCCGCCACGATCTGGTTGGCAAGCATCGCGAATCCGGCATCCACGAGTGTCGCGTCGACCTGCTCGCCCCTGCCGGTGCGGTGCCTTCGCTCGAGGGCAGCCATGATCGACATCGCTGCCCACATTCCGGTGCTGATGTCGATGAGTGAGACAGGCACTCGAGAAGGCGGAGAGTCCGGATGACCCGTGGCGGCCATGATCCCGCTGAATGCTTGGATCACCGGGTCGTACCCGGGCAACGCGCGGCCCAGCGGCCCCGCGCCGTAGGCGGAGACGGAGCAGTAGACCAACCGGGGGTTCAGCGCCGCCACGTCGGCGTATGAGAAACCGAGCTTGTCCAGCTTGCCCGGTCGGAAGCTCTCGATCAGTACGTCCGCCTGCTCGACGAGGCGCATCGCGGCGTCACGACCCGCCGGCTGTCGAAGGTCAAGCTCCACGCTGCGCTTGTTGCGATTGAAGGCCAGGTAGACAGCGCTGTCACCTTCGATGAACGGGGGCATGTGGCGGCTATCGTCGCCCCGGGCCGGGCGTTCGATCTTGATAACTTCGGCACCGAGGCTGGCCAGCACCATGGAGGCCATCGGCCCTGCGATTACGCCGGTGAAGTCCACGACCCGCAGGCCGGCGTAGGTGGATCTACCGGAGTTCATGAGCCTTGCCCTGCCACGTAGGGGAGTCTAAGGCCGGGCGCGCCTCGCGCCTTGACTGCTCCCGTCGTTCGACGAGGCGCCCTGGGACACTCGGCTGCGTAAGCGAGTGACCCGGGGCGTCTCGTCGAACACGGGTCTATCGCACAGTGGCGCAGATCACAACGATGCTTGAAAGGTCAACGTCGGACGACGGAACTTAGGTGGGCGGTGCCCGAGGTGGATCGGTGATGGCTCGAACGTTCGGCAGCTATGGGGTCGGATCGCTCGGCGCGGCAGGAAAAGAACCGGCGGCTGACTTTGGGCGGCCCGTCGCACGGGCCAGCGGTCGGTATGAGCGCCTGGGCTGGTGCCTGCGTGGAGCGGTAGTGTCGGTTGGGACGCCTCGAGGACACGGACCACATGACGGAAGCTGTCTTCTTCTCGCGGGGGCCTGCGGACTTGCCGTTGGAGGTTACGTCGTTCGTGGGCCGCCGGTCTGATCTGCGCCGGATCCGGGAGGTGATGTCGGAGTCGCGGTTGGTCACGTTGACGGGGTTCGGGGGGATCGGCAAGACCCGGCTGGCGTTGCGGATGGCCAGCGAGTTGCGGCGGGTGTTCGATGGCGTCTACGTGGTTCCCTTCGGTGGGGTGGCGGATTCGGAGGCGGTCCCGGAGCAGTTTGCGGCCGCGTTGGGTCTGCATGGACGGTCCAGAGGGTCCGCGACGATCACGGTTGTCGAGTATCTCCGGCCGCGGTCGGTGCTGCTGGTGCTGGACAACTGTGAGCACGTCGTCGAGGTGGTGGCCGTGCTCGCCGACACGTTGCTGCGGACCTGTCCCAAGGTTCACATCCTGGCGACGAGTCGGGAGTCGTTGCGGACCGACGGTGAGGTCGAGTACCCGGTCATGCCGCTGACCGTTCCGGAGCATGTGTCGGGTGAGGAACCGCTCAACCAGTTCGAGGCCGTCCAGTTGTTTCTGGACCGTGCCCGTGCGATCGTCCCGGGGTTCGACCTCAATGATGAGAACCGCGCCGCCATCGCTGCGATCAGCCGCAAGCTGGAAGGCATCCCGCTCGCGATCGAGCTCGCGGCGGCGCGTCTGCGGACGTTTTCCCCGGCCGAGCTGGACGCGCGTCTGTCCGACCGGTGGGAGCTGCTCAGCCGGGGCAGTCGCACCGCGCCGTCTCGGCACAGCACGATGGCGGCCTGTGTGGAGTGGAGCTTCGACCTGTGTACTCCCGAAGAGCGGTTGCTGTGGGCCAAGGCGGCTGTGTTTCGCGATGGGTTCGAGCTCGACGCGGCGGTAGCGGTGTGCTCCGAGCCTGAGGACGATGAGCCGATCGAGGAGACGCTGGCCTCGCTGGTGGAGAAGTCGGTGCTGACCTCGACCCAGGACCAGGGCGTGCACCGCTACCGGATGCTCCCCCCGATCCGATACCGCGGTCGCGTCGAGCTTGGCCGGATCGGTCGGGACGCTGAGCTGCGCCGCCGCCACAAGGACTTCTACGTCGATCTGGTCGCGGGTGCGCACGAGGACTGGTTCGGCCCCCGCCAGCTGGACATGCTGAGCCGGCTTCGTCGCGAGGGCGGCAACCTCGGGAAGGCGCTCGAGTTCTGCGCGGTGGAGTCGGATAGCGCCGACCAGGGCCTGATGGCCGGCGCCAACCTGCTGGAGTTCGTACTCGTGGGGGGCCGGTTCGGGATAGGCCGGCAGTGGTTCGAACGAATACTTTCCGGACGCCCCGGGGATCCCGAAACCCGAGCGCTCGCGTTGCGAACCGCCAGTGTGTGGGCAGCGATGCAAGGAGACACGGAGTCGGCTGTCTCGCTCCTCGACGAAGGCCAGGCGCTCGCGACTCGGCTCGGTGGTGAGACCGAGACGCTCCTGGTCCAGGCTGCCGGCTTCGTCGCGATGTTCGCCGGAGACCCCGCTCGGGCCGAGGAGCTGCTCACCGAGGCGGCACGCGGCTTTGCCGCGTCTGGGAACGATGCGGAGCTGGCCTTCTGTTACGTCCTGCTCGCGCTCGAGCGCAATCTTCGCGGCGACCTCGACGGCGCCCTGGAATCTAACCGAGCATGCCTGGCGCTTACCGAACCCGTGGGCGAAGTCTGGCTCCGGTCCTGGTCCCTGTGGATTGCCGGGCAAGCGCTGTGGACACGAGGCGACCCGGGGGCCGCCCGGGCGATTGTCATGCAGAGCCTGCGCCTCAAGCGGGACATCGCCGAACCCCTGGGGATCGCCATCCTGCTGGAGACACTCGCCTGGATCGCGGCCGCCACCGATCCGGCGCGCGCGGCGACCCTGCTGGGGGCGGCGCAGAACGAGTGGGACAAAATCGAGACCTCGGCCCGGGTCCTACCCTGGCTCGACACACCACACCGCGAGGCCATGGACGTGGCCCGCACAAGACTCGGCGACGCCGCACTCGACTCGGCCTGGTCGGACGGGCGGGCCCTCGACCAGGCAACCGCGATCGCGCTCGCATTAGAGGAACCCGCGCCTGCCGCCAAGAGCACCACCGGCCCGCGGACCCGCGCATCGCAGTCGGGGCTCACGCGTCGCGAGCGCCAGATCGCTGAGCTGGTCCACCAGGGGCTCAGCGACAAGCAGATCGCGGACACCCTAGTCATTTCACCCCGCACAGCCGAGACCCACGTCCAGCACATCCTGACCAAGCTCGGCTTCACCAGCCGGACCCAGGTCGCCGCCTGGATCGGCGAGCAGCGCAGCTCCGACGACCGCTGAAGGCGGTGAGCTCTGCCCAGGGTGCCGACTATGACGATCTACGAGCAATCGTGGGGCACGCCAACGGACGCACGGTGTTCGAGCGTTTCGACGCGAGCAGGCCCGCGGGTCATCACGCCGTTTACTCGGACACCCGAGAGCGTGATCGCCACGCTGGACGGGATCGCCGAGGATAAGGGGCGACTGTCCGTTGAATCGGGCGATCTGCGGCAGACATCGAGTCGCTCGGAAATCCAGGGTGATCTGCTCTCCCACAACGTTCTGGCCCAGCTGCGGAACTGGTCGAGGGTGTAGCCGTACGCCTCCACATCGGAGGTGATAGCGAGTATCGAGTACGCGGCCAACGATCCCTGGTGGGCCACGACTACCACCCTGCGACCCTGTTTCGGTCCGCGTACCGCCGCAAGGCGTGGGGACCTCTGAACCAGCGGTTCTAGCCCATAGATCCGCATCCACCTCCCACCGGGAGGCCACCATCGCGATCCCTCGCCGCGCACGACGGTTGCCCGGGGAGGAAGATTCGGTGGCGCGCGGGCAGGCGCGCCAGTCCACGGGGTCAGCGGGTGCCGGCTCCAGCGAGGTCGCTGTCGGTGGTGGTCGTCCAGGTCACGTAAATGCCGTTGGGGTCGGGCCGGGAGTTGGTGATGGTGCCGCCGTGTGTGCGGATCGTGGCCAGGAGCGGTGCCAGTGCGTCGGTGGGGACGACTGTGGTGTGCCAGGTCATGGCGCGCCGCCGATCAGCTGCACGAGGCGTCCGGTCATCACCTTGCCGCGGAGCGGGTGGTCGCCGCGGGTGCGGGTGACCGTGAACCAGCCGTCCCAGTACGCCGAGTCCGGTCCGCGTCGTGTGCCGTACTCGAGGCGGACATAGCCGACCTGGCGGTCGGCGTCAAGGACGCAGGCGCCGTCCCGAAGGGCGGAGCCGAAGGCGTCGCGCAGGTACTTCTCGTTCTGTCGCAGCACGACTCCACAGCGACCTAGTCAGGCATCGCGGTGCGCTCGCCAGAGACTGCCCACCGGCGATCGCGTTCTCATTTCGACGAGGCGCCGTGGGACACTCGGCTGCGTGAGCGGGTGACCCGGGGCGTCTTGTCGAACATGGGTCTATCGCACAGTGGCGCAGATCATAACGATGCTTGAAAGGTCCACGTCGGACGGACTTACGTGGGTGTGCGGTGCCCGACGTGGATTAGTGATGGGCTCGAATGTTCGGCAGCTTGGGGTCGATCGGTCGGGGTGGCCGGAAGAAGCTGCCTTTGGGCGGCCCGTCGCACTGGCCAGCGGTCGGTATGAGTGCCTGGGCTGGTGCCTGCGTCGAGCGGTAGTGTGTGTCGGTTGGCACGCCTCGAGGACGCGGACCGCATGACGGAAGCTGTCTTCTTCTCACGGGGGCCTGCGGACCTGCCGCTGGAGGTCATGGTTTCGAGGACACCGTCGGTGCCGGAGTCGAGCGGCCCCATCCTGAATCGGCGGTGAGCCGCTCAAGCAGTGGCTGCGTCCGGTGCGCCACCGGAGTCGAGACGGTGAAGGTCGACGTCGTCTTCCGCACTCCGTCGATGCCGACTATGGCCGCCGTCAATGTCTGAAGGGCCTCAAGCGACTCCAGCGAGACGCTAACCAACAGGTCTTCACGACCCGCTTGAATCCGAACTTCGAGGACCTCCGGTAGGGCACGCAGCCCCTCAACGATGCGGCCCATCACCCGCTGGTCGATGTCGAGGCTAATCAGGGCGTTGACGACCAGGCCTATCGCGCTCAGGTCGATGACCGGCTGGTAGCCGAGCAGGACGTCGTCTGTCTCGAGTCGGGTGAGACGGTGCTGGACCGTGGCGCGACTCACGCCCAGCTTGGTAGCGATCTCCGCCACGCCGGGGCGCAGGGTGTCGGGAAGCCGTCCGAGGATCTCGACGTCGAGGCGGTCGAGGCTGGTCATCGTGCGTAGCTCTCCTGTCCGCCGTAGGGCCTGGTCCAGTCAATCTGCAAAGTTCCCAGCCGTTTAGTTGACCGTCAGTGTACCCGCTATCAGGGTTATGCCTACCGAAAGAGTACATCCCGTCGACGCACCGGCCACCCATCGTGTCGCGCCGTCGGAAAGGAGTAGAAGTGACGACCATGGCCCATCTTCCGTCCACCCTCGAGGTCGTCGACATTCCGACCGTGGCCCACGAGCGCGTGGTCCGGTGCCGCGACGAGGCGACCCGGCTGCACGCGCTCATCGCCGTCCACTCGACTGTGCTCGGGCCCGCCCTCGGCGGCACCCGTTTCAAGTCCTACGCCAGCGAGCCCGAGGCGCTAAAGGACGTCCTGCGCCTCTCCGAGGGCATGACCTACAAGGCGGCCGCGGCAGGGCTGCCGCTCGGTGGCGGCAAGGCCGTGATCGTGGGCGACCCCGACGACCTCAAGACCCCAGAACTGCTCGCTGCGTACGGACGGTTCGTCGAACACCTTCAGGGCCTGTACGTGACGGCAGCCGACGTCGGGACGACCGCACAGGACCTCGACATCGTCTACTCCCAGACCCGCCACGTCGTCGGCCGCACCGGTGCCACCGGGGGGTGGGGCGACAGCGGCTTCTCCACTGCGCTCGGGGTCTTCGAGGCCATGCGCGGCGCGGCCGAGCTGCTCTGGGGCGTCGAAGGGCTCCGCGGTCGCCGAGTCGGCGTCGAGGGGGTCGGCAAGGTCGGTCGCCACCTCGTCGACCTGCTGCTGGCCGAGGGAGTGAACGTGGCCGTGGCTGACCCCTCAAAGGCAGCGCTGCACCAGCTCGTGGCGAATCAAGGTGACCGCGTCCAGATCCTGCCGTCCGTACTCCACGCCAACGTCGACGTCTATGCCCCGTGCGCCCTCGGGGCCACCTTGGACCACGAGAGCGTCGACCGGCTCCGAGCACGCCTCGTATGCGGCGCGGCGAACAACCAGCTGGCGACCCCTGATGTCGACGCGGCGCTGCTGTCTCGCGACGTGCTGTGGGTGCCGGATTACGTCGCCAACGCGGGCGGGCTCATCCAGGTCGGAGGCGAGTACCTCGGCCGCACACCCGACGGGGTGCACAACGACGTGGTGCGTGTGGGCGAGACCGCGCGCCAAGTGCTCATGGCGGCGCTCGAGCATCGCATCGGGACTGGCGCGGCGGCCACAGCCCTCGTCTCCAAGCGGCTCCACCGCGGCGACAGTACGTCGTGAGCACGCGGCTCGAGGCACATCGAGTCCGCGTGGACCTCGCGCACCGCGACCGGTCGACGTTCCTCTCGCTCGTGTCGATGCTGCACCGCCGCGGCGTCGACGTCGTGGAGGCGCAATTGCACGCCGTCACCGACCACCACGCCGGGTTCACGGCCACCTTCCTGGCCACCCCGTCCCACGCGACCACAGTGGTCGCGTCCCTGCGCAACCTCGTCGACGTGCTCGATGCGGAGCTTTCCAGCGCCGCGCCAGCGGCGTCGGCGGGGTGAGAGCGCAGCCCCGACTCGTCTTGTCACCTTTCACCGTCTGGGAGACCCGCCATGTCCACCACCACCGACCGACCCAGCGCCGCCGGACCGGCGCCCCTGCGCGTCCAGGATCCTGAGTTGCAGGGGCCGATCCGGCTGGTCGACGCCGACGGACGCCTGACCCGGCGCGGCCGTGAGCGGCCCGTCGACGTCGACAAGGCATGCTGGCTCTACCGCGACATGGTTCTGTCGCGTTTCCTCGACCGCGAGGCGGTGGCGCTGCAGCGGCAGGGCGAGCTGGCGCTGTGGCTGCAAAGCGAGGGGCAGGAAGCCGCCCAGGTCGGCTCGGTGCACGCGCTGGCGGCGCAGGACCACATCTTCCCCAGTTACCGCGAGCACGCCGTCGGGCTCGTCCGTGGCCTTTCGCCAGCCGAGCTGCTGTCCCAATGGCGAGGCGTGGCGCACGCCGGGTGGGACCCGTTCGAGCGCCGCTATCACTTCTACTCGCTCGTACTCGGCACGCAGACGCTTCACGCCGCCGGCTACGCGTTAGGCTGCAAGTTGGACGGCGAGGACGCAGTGACGGTCGTCTACTTCGGTGACGGCGCCGCCAGCCAGGGCGACGTCAACGAGGCCTTCAACTGGGCCGCCACCATGTCCCTGCCGATCCTCTTCATCTGCCAGAACAACCAGTGGGCCATTTCCACGCCGACCACCAAGCAGTTCAGTACCCCGATCCACACGCGCGCTGCCGGGTTCGGCCTGCGCACCTGGTGGGTGGACGGCAACGACGCCCTCGCGGTCCACGCCGTGACCAGCGAGGCCGTCGAGACCATCCGAGCCGGCAGGGGCCCCGCCCTGATCGAGGCCGAGACATACCGGGTCGGCGGCCACAGCACCTCCGACGACCCTAATCGCTACCGCACGGACGAGGAGCTGGAGAGTTGGCGCCGGCGGGACCCGATCGCCCGCCTGCGTGTCGTCCTGGAGGGCCTCGGAGTGGCGCCGCCGTGGTTCGAGGAGGTCGAGGAGGATGGTCGTGCGCTCGCCGTACGGACACGCCAGGAGTGCCAGGCGCTGCATGCGCCGGACCTGGCCGACCTCTTCTCCGAGGTCTACGCCGACCCGCACCCTGTGCTGCAGGAGCGTGCCGCGTACGAGGCCTTCGCCGCCATGGTTGAGGGCGGTGTCTGATGGTCCACCTACCCCTGGGCAAGGCCCTCAACTTCGCCATGCAGCGCGCCATGCGCGACGATGACCGGGTCGTCGTCCTCGGTGAGGACGTCGGCACCCTCGGCGGAGTCTTCCGCGTGACGGACGGGCTGTCCGTCGAGTTCGGTCCCAATCGCGTCTTCGACACCCCGCTCGCCGAGTCCGGCATTGTGGGAACGGCCATTGGACTAGCGCTGCGCGGTTACCGGCCCGTGTGTGAGATCCAGTTCGACGGCTTCGTCTACCCGGCCTTCGACCAGATCGTCAGCCAGCTCGCCAAGATGCGCGCGAGGTCCCGTGGCCGCGTCTCCCTGCCCGTGGTGATCCGGATTCCCGCCGGCGGCGGCATCGGCGCAGTGGAGCACCACAGCGAGTCCAACGAGGCCTACTTCGCCCATACGGCCGGTCTGCGGGTGGTCTCGTGCGCGACGGCACAGGACGGCTACCGCCTCTTGCGGGCCGCCATCGCGAGCGACGACCCTGTGATCTTCTTCGAGCCCAAGCGGAGGTACTGGGACAAGGGCGAGGTCGACCTCGACGCCAGCCCTGCCTCCCTTGACCGGGCCCTCGTCCTGCGCAAGGGCCGCGACTGCACGCTGATCGCCCACGGTCCGACCGTCAAGCTCGCGCTCGCCGCCGCCGAGGCGGCCAACGAGGACGGCGTCTTGGTCGGTGTGGTGGACCTCCGCTCGATCTCCCCGCTCGACGTCGAGACGCTGCGGCGATGTGTCGCGGAGACCGGTCGCGCAGTCGTGGTCCACGAGGCCTCGACATTCCTCGGTATCGGCGCCGAGGTTGCCGCGGCCGTCACCGAGGGCTGCTTCTTCGCGCTGAAGGCGCCGGTGCTCAGGGTGGGCGCGTACAACCTCCCGTATCCGCCGGCCAAGGTAGAGGAGGAGTTCCTCCCGGACGTCGACCGCGTCCTCGTGGCGATCGACCGATCCCTCAACTTCGGAAGGACGCCCGCTCATGCCTGACGTCGAGGTGTTTCGCCTCCCCGACGTGGGGGAGGGCCTGACCGAAGCGGACGTGGTGACGTGGCACGTCAAAGTGGGTGACGCGGTGGCGATCAACGACGCGCTAGTGGATGTGGAGACCGCCAAGTCCGTCGTGGAGTTGCCGTCGCCATACGCCGGCGTGGTGTTGGAGCTGCACGTCGGCGAGGGCGACACCGTCCCGGTAGGTCACCCGCTGATCTCGATCGCAGCAGCCGCGACCCCAGGCCAGGTGGCACCCCCGGCAGTGGTACCTGGCTCCGAGGGAGCCGTCGTACCGACTGCCGGGGAGCCAGCGGCGGCCGAGGAGGCGGCGGCCGAGGAGGTGCCGGCCGAGAAGGTGCCGGCCGAGAAGGCGCCGAAGGGTCCGCTGATCCTCGTAGGCACGGGCCCGAAGGAAGCGGTGCCGCGCCGAGTGCACCTACGTCGACCAGAAGGGGAGCCCTTCGATCGGCATCCCCCCGGCGAGAATGCCGCCCTCCCCACGGGTCAGACCGCCACCGACGCCGCTGAGACGCGTATCCCCATCAAGGGCGTCCGCAAGGTGACGGCCGAGACGATGGTGCGCTCGGCCTTCACCGCGCCCCACGCTTCCATGTGGACGACCGTCGACGTGACGGCCTCGGTCCGGCTCGTCGAGCGGCTCAAGCGCGACCGCGAGTGGTCGGGGGTGCGAGTGAGCCCGCTGCTGGTCACCGCTCGGACCGTTGCGCTCGCCGTGCGAGAGGTCCCCGACATCAACGCCTCATGGGACGACGCAACCCAGGAGATCGTGGTCCGCAGGGACCTGAACTTGGGCATCGCCGCGGCTACCCCGCGCGGGCTCATGGTGCCGAACATCAAGGGCGCCGGATCGATGTCACTTCGCGAACTGGCGATGGGCCTGGACGATGTCGTCCAGCGCGCTCGTGCCGGCGCGCTCGAACCCGCGGACATGCGCGGAGGAACCCTCACGCTTACCAACGTCGGCACGTTCGGGGTCGAAGGAGCCACGCCTATTCTGAATCCGCCGGAGGCCGCGATCATCGCCCTGGGCGCGATCCAGCAGCGACCTTGGGTCGTCGACGGGCAGGTGGAGGTCCGCGACGTCATGACCCTGTCCATCTCGATCGACCACCGGCTCGTCGACGGCGAGCTTGGGGCCACGTTTCTGCGGAAGGTGGCGATGCTCCTGCATGACCCGGGGCTCGCTCTCCTGTGAAGCCGATGAGGGCTCCCGCTGGCAATCACCCCAGGCACGGTTCAACCGTCCCTTGCCGGTCGTGGACTGCGGGGGCACAAGCGGTGGCGTTGGATCACTTGGCCCATGTCGGTGGGCGCATCGTCGGCGTCGCGCACCAATGGTCCGTTTATGTGCATTGACACTCAAATACCATCTACCCGTTCTAAGGGGCTGTTATGGCTAACCACACCTACCGCGTTGTAGAAATCGTCGGCACGTCTGGCGACGGAGTCGATCAGGCGATTCGCAACGGCATCTCACGAGCGTCCTCTACGGTGCGGCACGTGGACTGGTTCGAGGTGATTCAAGTTCGAGGGCAGGTACGGGACGACAACGTCCAGCACTTCCAAGTGAGCATGAAGGTCGGCTTCCGCATCGAGGACTAAGCACCACTTGGCGGGAGTGTGGGATCAGCCGTCATCCCTGGATGGGGTCAAATCATCGGCATCCCGAGCAGCCTCGCGGCCCTTGGAGCGTGGCCGCTGTTGGGACTGCTTGCGCTCGGCCCGGACCTGCGGCGCCGGCCGTTTGCGCACGCTCGTCAGCGTTCCTAACCGTCGACGACCAGCGCGCGTCCGTTCCTCGACCTACAGGAAGTCACCTTCAACGTCCTCGGATTGGGTGAGTGCCGGACGTCTCTCCGCCGGTCCTGGCGAGCACCGACCGGTCCACCGCGCCAATGGAGTCGAGCCCCAGGAGGTGCAGCGAGCGGTGCAGCTCGGCACGCAGCAGCTGCACGACGCGCTCGACGCCCGGCTGGCCAGCGGCGCCGAGGCCGTAAAGGTACGGCCGTCCCACCAGCACAGCGGTGGCACCCAGCGCCACCGCTGTGATGACGTCTCGACCGCGGCGGATCCCGGAGTCGAGAAGCACCTCCAAACCGGCTGGACGAAGCACGTCAGCGATGGGCTCCAACACCTCGAAGGGCGACGGGACGCCGTCCAGCTGGCGGCCGCCGTGGTTCGACACGACCACGGCGTCTACCCCTTCGTCAACGCATTGCCGCGCAACCTCGACGGACAGCACTCCCTTGAGCACGACGGGTCCGGCCCACCGATCTCGAATTCTGCGGATGGTGGGCCAACCGAGATCGCGCTGAAACAGGCTGGGAAAGCTCGACGAGCTCGCGAGGATATCAACGTCCGGCAGGTTCGGCGTGCCAAGGGCAGGGCCTCGCAGAAACGCCTGCGACCAGCCCGGGTGACGTACACCCTCCAGCACCGTCCGAGGGGTGATCGAGGGTGGGATCGTCAGCCCGTTGCGCACGTCTCGTTCTCGCCAGCCCGCGACGGGCACGTCCACGGTCACAACCAGCACGCGGAAGCCAAGGCTGGCAGCCCGATCGAGAAGTGCGTTCCCGCGCTGCTCATCAGCCAACGGATAGTAGTTGAACCACATGCGGTCGGGGCAAGCCGATACGAGGTCGTCCAGGTCAGTGTTGGACGCCGCGGCGGAGACGGTGTAGACGACGTCCTCCCGGCGTGCCGCACGCGCCACAGCCACCTCGCCGTCCGGGTGGACGATGCCGGTGAAGCCCGTCGGGGCAAGGAGTATCGGCAGGCTGTGCCGCTCGCCGAGTACCTGGCAGTCCAACCTGGTCTGACCGACCCCTTGAAGCACTCGAGGGTGCAACGACCAGTCGTTCTTGCGGCGCGCGTTGCGCTCCAGGGTGAGCTCGTCCTCGGCGCCACCGCTGACGAACTCGAAGACTGGACGTGGTAGTCGCCGCTGTGCCGCTCGCTCGGCATCCTCGACGGATGCCCACGCCTCCGGTCTATGCCGGCCCGGTGGTCTGGCGCGCAGGAGTCCGGCCAGTTCTCGTGGCTGCATAGTCACCTCGCAGGAACCGCCCGTCGCCTTGCGCGAGGGACGCTGCCCATCCAAGCGCTCCGTGCACACGGTGGGGATGTGGTCCCCGTACTGACGTCAAGGCACGAACTGTGGTGATGGCACAGAGCCTCCTGCGCCGGCCGCAGCGACTGCGGAGGGCGGCGGTGGAGAAACACCCAAACACTGCGCACATCACTGTGAGTTCCGCACACCTTGTGGTCGGTTTCACAGCCTTCGACGTTGTTACGGTCATGCAAACGTCGTTCGGCCGGCTCACCAGCCTTCCCAAGTAGCAGCGGGCAGAGGGTCCGGGTCAATCGAGAGAAGAGGTTCCATGTCCAGTCATCGCCAAAGGATCGTCGGGGTAATCACAGTGGGGGCCCTGGCCCTGACCGCTTGTGGAGGAGCAGGCGCCGGGAGCGGCTCCGAATCCTCGTCAGACGTGGTCCTCGGCTGGAGCGGCCCCTTCTCAGGGCCTCTTCAGAGTCTGGCAGAAACAAACCAGGCAGCGATTGAGATGGCTGTCGACCAGGTCAACGAGGACGACGGCGTCGACATCAAGCTGGTTGTCAAGGACGACGCCCTGAGCGCGGAGAAGGCCGTCACCCAGGCCAAACAGTTCATCAGCGAGGACAAGATCGACGTGATGATGGGGCCTGCGGTGAACACCCCGTTCCTGGCCGCCCAACCCATCTACCACAACGCCGGTCTTGTCCAGCTTCTGGTGGGAACGGCCGCCACCGGCATCACCGACGAGTATCCCAACACCTGGCGGCTCTTCTTCGACGGGGACGCGGAGGCGCGCCTCATCGTGGAGCGGCTGCGCGACCACTACGGGTCCACCAAGATCGCCATCCTCGCCGAGAACACGGGATCCGGACTTCCCGGTGCCGATTCTCTGGAGAAGGCGATCAACGAGACCGATGGCGTCAGCCTCGCGACGAAGCAGCTCTTCGCGACCGACAAGCCAGACCTCGGCGGATACGTCGATGAGATCGTTAAGAGCGGCGCCGACGGCATCGCCTTGTGGTCAGTGGGAGGGGCGAACACAGCCAACGTAGTCAAGGCCCTCGCGGCTGCTGGTGTCACCACCCCGGTGGTGGGTGACATCGGCGCGGTCTTCAAGGCGACCCCTGAGCTCGCCGGTGACGCGTTGGGCCAGGTCACCTTGGATGCGGCGACCTTCAACACCGAGCTCTACGCCGAGGGTGCCGAGCCCGACCCCAAGGCGGTTGCGCTGCGCGACGAGGTCAAGTCTCGGCTCAACGTTGACGAGCTGCCCGACGCCTTCCACCTCGCTCTGATGTATTACAACGCCGTCCACGTCTTCAAGGAGGCACTGAAGCGCTCTGACGGCAAGACCGATCCTGACGCGTTGCGCGCGGCGCTGGTGGAAGGCGACATCATGACCCCCCTGGGCGACGTCTACACCTTTTCGGAGGACGATCGAAACGGATACGCCCCGGAGAACCTGAGCTTCGCCTCGATCGCCCCTGGCAGCTACAACGACGGCTTCTGGGTGCGGGCGGAAGGTGCCCCGGGGGAGTGACCGGCCGAGGACGACGACAGCACCACCGACTCTGCAAGGACGACTAACCGTGACCGACATCGTCAACACTGTGATCAGTGGACTATCGCTGGGAGCGACCTACGCGTTCATGGCGCTCGCATTCGCATTGATCTTCTCGACCACGAAGGTGTTCAACCTCGCCCAGGCTCAGTTCCTGGTCCTGGGCGGGTTGCTCGCTCACACGCTCCTGGTGGAGAGAGACTGGCCGTGGCTGCTCGGTGCGCTGCTGATCCTGCCCGTCGTCGCCATCATCGGGTTCGTGCAGGAGGTCGTCACCATTCGGCCGATCAAGGTGGGCTACAACTGGATCCTCACCACGCTCGGCGCGAGCTTCCTGCTCCAAGCCGGCTTCGCGCAGATGTACGGCGCAGAGCCCTACCCCGTGGATTCGTTCGTGGGGTCGACGGCGCAGCACCTGGGCGGCATACGCTTCGTGCCGTCGCAGGTCCTCGCTGGTGTCGCCGTTCTCGTCCTGGTAACCGCCATCGAGCTCTTCGCGCGCCGCACCAGGCCGGGCACGGCGTGGCGTGCTACTGCCCAGAACCGCGACACAGCTGCGACGCTCGGCATCAACACGCGCCGGATCGTCACGATGGTGTTCCTTGTGGCGGCCGCCGTCGCGGCCCTTGGCGGCATCTTGACGGCGCCGACCACCTACGCTTCGGCGTACGGCGGCGACCTCATCAGCTTCATGAGCTTCCTGGCCATCGCGATCGGTGGCATGACGACGACGATGGGCGCCGTGATCGGAGGCTTTCTGCTAGGTCTACTCGAGGCGTTCAGCCTGGACCTGATCGGTGCACAGTTCAACCTCGTCATGGTATTCACCGTCGTGCTGGCATTCCTGTTGGTAAGGCCGAACGGCTTGTTCTACGCCGGCGAGAGCCGGGTGGTCTGAGGTGCGTGTGACTCAAGATGTCCAGGTGACCGACCCCTTCGAAGGGTCGACCGCCGATGCAACGGAGACGGCGGGCCCGGCGCCGCGCTGGACCCTAGCCAGAGTCATGGGCCCAGTTGTTGCTGTGGTGACGGTGGGGGCGGCACTCCTTGTGCCGCTGACGGGCAATCTCTATTACATGGACCTCGTCCAGCTGATCGCGCTCTACTACGTGGTGGTTGCGGGGCTGAACGTGGTCTCCGGTTACGCCGGGCAGCTCTCGGTCGGTCATGGCGCCCTTTTCGGTGCGGGTGCCTACATCTCCGCGATCCTCACCACACGCTACGACCAGCCGTTCTGGGTCGGTTTTGTGGGAGCAGTGGTGGGCGTCCTCGTGATGGGGCTGATGCTGGGCGTGCCGTCCCTTCGTCTCGCACACCTGTACTTCGCGATGATGACCCTGGGGTTCGCGATCGTGTTCAGCCAGGTGCTGCTCAACTGGCAGGCCGTCACAGGCGGGTACCTCGGGATCATCGGTGTGCCGCCAGTGTCGCTGTTCGGGCAAGACCTTCGTGGCGACCAGCTCTACTACTTCATCGTCGGATTCGCGGTCGTAGCCGGACTGCTCGTCACCCTTGTGCTGCGTGGCCGTCGGGGCTTGTGGTGGCGAATCGTTCACGATGACGAGGTTTCCGCTCGGGCGATCGGCCTCTCCCCTTCTCGTTCGAAGTTGACCGCGTTCGCGATCTCCGCCGTGCTGGCAGGCGCCGCGGGAAGCGTCTACGCATCCTTCATCCTCGTTCTTCAGCCAGACACGTTCGACCTGCACCTCGGGCTCGTCCTGCTCGTCATGATGCTTCTCGGGGGCAGCGGTAGCCTGTGGGGACCCCTGATCGGGGTGCCGCTCATGCTCCTGATCGACAACCTCGCGCCCAGTGGGACGGCGACGTACGCCGTGGGCGCCGCGCTGATCGTCCTCACCATCCTGATGCCGCGAGGCGCGGCCGGACTCGTCGCTGTGCTCTCGGACCGCATCCAGGAACGACGCATGGGGTCGGTCGTGACGGCTGTTCCGAACATCTCCGGCCCGAACGAGCGCCAGCCCGTGCCTCGCGACTCCGCAACCATCCTCGAGGGGTCAGGCCTGAAGAAGCGTTATGGGGGAGTCGCGGCCCTGGACGGAGTCGACCTGGTGGCCCGCGCTGGCAGCGTGCATGCTGTGATCGGGCCCAACGGATGTGGCAAGACAACGCTACTGAACGTGCTCCTAGGCCTGGCCAGGTCCGAGGAGGGGGCCGTACGGTTGGAAGGTGAGGACGTGACCCGTCGTTCAGCGCAGTACGGCGCGCGCCGGGGGATCGGCCGGACGTTCCAGCAACCCCGGCTTTCGCCGGAGCTCACCGTGTGGGAGAACGTTTACGCTGCCGCGACTGCACCCGGACCCGAGGGCGACCCGGCCCGTCGCGCCCATGAGGCGCTGGCCACGGCCGGTGTGACGCATCTGGCACACCGCAAGGCGGCGGACATCCCGCACGCGATCCTGCGTTTCGTCGAGATCGCTCGGGTTCTTTCTCGTCGCCCGACCGTCGTGTTGATGGACGAGCCGGCTGGCGGCCTCACCGGGGAGGCGCTCTCCAGCCTCGGGGCGCTGATCGCCACGATGCGCGCTCAGGGTGTCGCGATCGTGCTCGTCGAGCACAACGTGCCCTTCGTGATGGGCGCAGCCGACGAAGTCAGCGTCATGGAGAGCGGTCGCATGATCGCGCATGGCGGACCCGCGGAGATCCGACGGAACCCGGCTGTCATCGCGGCCTACCTAGGGAGTTGACGTGCTCGAGATCCACGACCTGCACGCAGGCTATGGCCGGACCGAAGTCCTGCACGGGGTGACGATGACCATCAAGTCGGGAACGATCGTGACGATGCTCGGCCGCAACGGCGCCGGCAAGTCGACGACTCTCAAGGCGATCACGGGCCTGCTCAAGGCGACGTCGGGATCGGTGACCTTCGACGGAAAGGACATCACGCATGCCAAGCCCCACAAGGTCGCCCGCCTGGGTATATCCCACGTTCGGGAAGGACATCAGATCTTCCCCGCGCTGACGGTCATGGAGAACCTGTCGATGGGCGCTTTCCTCAGATCTGGCGACGAGAACGTCCAGGCTGATCTGGACCGCGTCATCTCCATGTTCCCTGTGCTGAGGCGGAAGTCGAATGCGCGCGGGGCATCGCTGTCGGGTGGCGAGCAGCAGATGCTTGCGCTCGCTCAGGGGCTCATGATGTCGCCCCGCCTCCTGATCTGCGACGAGCCGTCGCTCGGGTTGGCGCCGATGGTGGTGCAGGAGATCATGGACGCCCTTCTGTCCTTGCGGGAAGGCGGCATCACCGTCCTACTCGTCGAGCAGCGGGTGAATCACGCGTTGGCGATCAGCGACCACGTGTACGTATTGGATGACGGAGCGGTGCGCCACGAAGGTCCGGCGGCCGAGGTGAGGGAGTCCGACGTCCTGCTCGACAGCTACCTCGGCAGCGTGCAGTGACCTTCTCGGCCCACACTCCGGCGACTAGGTGACCACGGACGTGGCCGATGAGATGCCGGCCGGGCACCGGTCGGAGGAGGGTGACGGCGTGCTTGCCGCGATTTCAGCGCTGAACGCCGGTGAGTCGCAGGTCGCCCATGCAGTCCGACTGGCGAGGGTGGTGCGCAGCACGGAGGAGGAGGCGACCGAGCGCGTGGAATTGCTGCGGCGCGTCCTTGCCATCGACTCCCGGGTAGCCCGTCAGACGGGTCTCGATGTGGCCAGCGATCCCGAGATCGAGGTCCGGTCAGCAGCACTGGGCGTCCTCGCCTCAACCACCGGGAGCGAGGACGACTTGGCGCGCCTGCTGTCCTTGGCTGCTGACTCGCGCCAACCCGAGCACCGGGCCCTGTTACAGGTCGCGATAGACGCCATCGAGAACCCTGATCCCCACGAGAGCATCGCCCTTCTTCTGCGGCTAGTGGACGTGCAGCCGGCTGGCAGGACGGTCAACCTCGAGACTCTGGTGCCGCTCCAGATGCATCGTTCTCAGCTGATCCGTTGGGTCAGCAAGGCCTGGACAAGGGCCGCCGACCACAAGCAGCCCGCGCGGTTCCTGGACGCGGCGCTGGTGGTGGGAGGCCTCGTGGTCGACCAAGTCGTCCTCCGCGCATCGTCGCGTTCCGGAGACGTCGGCGTTGAGCCACGAGAGATCGAGCAGATCACGTACTCGCTTCGCGACCGTCCATCGGCCATCCAATTGGCAGGCCGCCCAGCACTGCTCGGCCTGTTCCCATGGTTCGCTGCTCTCGCCGAACTGGACACGATGGCGCGCGTCGGGGCCGCGGTACGGCGGCCGAGGATGTCGTTGCTGGGTGCCAGCGACATCGCGGGTGCCACGGCCGCGCTACAACCCTTGGTCGATGGGTGGCTCACCGTCATGCAGGACTGATCGCGAGGCGGGCCAGGTCGAGCCGTGCTCCGTCACGTGGGCGACGGTCATACGTCCGGGCAGCTTGTCATCGTGCCTCTGCGGCGGGACCGGCCGTCGACGGCATCCGGCCACCGAGGCGAGCTGTGGCCCGGCTGGCGGCCTCCACCAGTTCCGCCCCGGTCCGGCGGAGGACCGCCCCCGTGATCGTCGCAGGGAAGCCGTAGAGGCTGAACTGCAGCACCGTCCCGTCCCGGGTGAAGACCGGCGCGCTCATGGAGCGCACCTCGTACTCCGCGGTCGCGTCTACGTCGGATGGCGCCCAAGCGCTCTGACGGAGGTGGGCCACTGCGTCGTGAAGCTCGGCGTCGGGGGGAAGCATGGTGCCGTCGACCCGCTGGAGGCTTTGTTCGACGCCGGCGTAGGCGGAGTCCCCGAAACCGACGAAGTAGCCCTCGGTGCGGATGTGGTCGAGGGTCTCGAGCCATTCTTCGGCGACGATCGAGTCGTGCGGGGCTGAGCCGCCGAACCAGCCGGATTCCTGCAGGTCCGGCGTCCACGCGGCGATGGGTGCTCCGAGAGGGGCGACGAACGGCATGCGCCGTCCGACACGCGAAAGCTCAGCGCCCGCGCGTTCCGGCGCGGCTCCGGCCAGCAGCACGAACTCATCGGCGATCCGGGCTCCGGCGAGGACCTCGACGCGCAGCTTTTCAGCGAGAGACGTCATCTCGTCGCGGATCTGATCGATGCCACGAAGGTGGCTCATCATGGTCAGGTCGCCGGTAGCGAGGGAGAGGGGGGTGAACCGGCCGTACCCGCCGCGGAAGAAGAGCAAGGGCAGGCTGCCGCTGTCGATGGCCAGGTCCTCGACGCGGGCGAGCACCAAGTAGTGATCGCCAGCCTCCTGCACGCTCTCGATCCGGCAGTCGATCCAGGCGACGGCGCCGTTGATGATGGGCGAACCAGTGCCGGATAACCGCCAGGACACATGTCGGAACTTGTCGTCTGACTTCATTGCGAAGTTCCGACAAAGGGACTCCTGGTCCGCGCCCAGGACGCTGACGCAGAACGCCCCACGCTGCTCGATCCGTGGCCAGCTCGTGGATGTCTTGTCGGGGTAGAAAGCCACCAACGGAGGATCGAGAGACACGCTGGTGAAGGAGCCGATGGTCATGGCGATCGGTGGCCCATCGGGCTGAGTCGCAGAGACGACCACAACTCCCGTCGGGTACTGCCCGAGCACGCGTCGGAAGTCAGCCGGCGTGAAGTTCTGTGCGCTGGCGCCCGGTGAGTTGTGCTGAGTCATGCGGTCACGCTATCCGGGCGGCACCTGGCGCACAGTGGCGCTTTGCCACAGCGTCAAGCTCGATGATTGGGGCGATGCAACTGCGTGAGCAAGGGCCCGTCCGGATAGCACTAGGTGGGGTGCCGAGAACAGGGCGCCCGTCCCTGCTACAGAAGGGTTCGCCATGCGTCGAGTCGTCACCGCCACGGGTACGGACGGAAAGTCTTACGTCGTGCAAGATGGTCTGCCATCTGTGCTCTTCCAGTTCCCCGACCAGTCGCACCCGGAGCAGGTGTCTGCCGTCCGAGTCGACCATGTGCCTGAGGACCTGCCCCCAGGTGCCGGCGTGCTGGCCGAGCTGTGGTCCGCACCCGACGCGTCGTACCACGACGGGAGGGCGGACCCACTGGTCGAGGTCGATGCCTGGCGGATCAGCTGCCCGCCTGGCGCCTCGCGCTTCCGCACCAGCCTGTTCAGCGCGGGTCGCGAGACGGCGATGCACAGGACCAGCACGCTGGACTACGACTTCGTGCTGCAGGGGAGCGTCACGCTGATTCTCGACGATGGGAGCGAGACGCACCTGCATGCCGGTGACGCCGTGATTCTCCCTGGGACGGCACACGCGTGGCGGGCCGGTCCCGAGGGGTGCCGCCTGGGTGTGGTGATGATCGGCACGGAGCCTCCCCCCCGGGGGGACGTGACGGCCGGCGCGCTCCAGCTGCCTGTGGGGCGGCCACCAGAAACTCCAGCAACCTTGGGGCGCTGAGCCGATTCACTCGACCGGCGGCAGACCTAGTGTCCAGCGCAAGGTTCTCGTCGGCTTCGTCACAGGGGCTACGCAAACCTCCACCACTTCCCCAAGAAAGGGACTTCAAGCATGCGCATCGGCACCTTCCACCTCATGTCCACGCCTCCGTGGTCGAACCCGCACGACGTCATCGCCCAGCACATCGACCAGGTGGTGGAGGCGGACCGCCTTGGCTTCGACACGGCCTGGGTCGCTGAGCACAACGTGCGCGACTACGCGCTCGGGGGCAGCATCACGGTGACCATGGCGGCCATGGCGCAGGCGACGAAGCGGATCCGCATCGGAACGGCGGTAGCGCGGCTCCCGCTGCACCACCCACTGCACCTTGCCGAAGACCTGGCATTCGTCGACAACGTCTCTCGAGGGCGTCTCGATTTCGGTATCGGCAAGGGCTACGACGACCTGGAGTTCGCGAGCTACGGGGTCCCCTTCGAGGAGCGGTTCGAGCGCTGGGAGGAGGCTTATGAGGCCATCACCCAGATGTGGCGCACCGGCCGCACCGAGTACAAGGGCCACTTCAACGAGGTCCCCGATGCGCCCCTCTTCCCGCTGCCCCAGCAGAAGCCCATGCCACCGACGTACGTGATGGTGGTGAAGAGCGAGGAGTCGATCAAGTGGGCAGCCGAGCGGTTGTACCCCTTCGTGATCGGCCAGGGTCCGACGTGGGACGAGGTCCGCGACCGGCTCAAGCTGTTCGTTGACACCGCCAGTGACGCAGGCTTCAGCGACGAGGAGGTCCAGCACGCGGCGTCGCGCTGCTGGCAGCTCAAGCAGGTGCACGTGGCCGAGACGACGGAGATCGCGATCGAGCAGTACCGGGAAGCCTTCACGTGGTTCTTCGGCGCTCTGCACAACCGCACCATGTTCGGCTTCCCGAACGAGAACAGGGACTACGAGTGGTTCCTCGACCACCGCTCGTTGCTGCTCGGTTCCGCGGAGAAGGTCAAGAGCGACCTCTTGGAGTACCGGGAGTACACCGGCATGCAGAACGTCGCTGCGTGGTTCAACTGCGGCGGGCAGCCCCACCAGCAAGTCCTTCAGTCCCTCAACGACTTCGCCGAGAACGTCATGCCGGCGCTGAAGGCGTGATGGACCGATGACGACCGCATCGCACGACCAAGAGCGCGACGGCAGGGGCCACGAGCCGGGTCTGTGGTGGGTGCCGGACGCCAATCGCGACTGGGACCAGACCGACCGTCCAGCTCGCAACCTCGGGAAGGTGACGTTTCACGACGTGACCCTCCGCGAGGGCGAGCAGGGATACGGTGTGATTCTCAGCGCTCCTGAGATGGTGCGAATCGCCGAAGAGCTGATCCGGGTCGGCGTGCCCCGACTCGAGATGTGGCCCATCCTCTCGCGCGAGAACACTCAAGCGCTGACTGAGATCTCGGCACTCAGCCCGGATCTGGCGACCTATGCACTGGTGCGGCCGGGTTTCAAGGAGGACCTCGATCTGGCCCACCAGTGTGGGGCGGACGGTGTCATGGTCTTCACCCTGTCGATGAACGACTGGATCGCCCGCCACGCCCTCAACAAGGACGCCGACCAGATCGCCGACGAGATCGTCGAAGGAATCCGCCTCGCCAAGGAGGCGGGGTTCAAGGTCGTCTGCGGACCCGGTGACGCGTTTCGCACGCCCGTCCACCGGCTCAAGCGTCTCTTCACCGAGGCCGTCGAGGCGGGATGCGATTCCGTCAGCGTCAACGACTCCCTGGGTCAGTGCCTGCCGAGCACCTTCGAGAGGCTGACGCGTGAGGTGCGCGGCTGGGTCGGAGACCGGGTCGACATCGAGACTCACTGCCACAACGACTACGGCATGGCAACGGCAAACACCCTCGCTGGCATCCAGGGTGGTGCCGACATCGTCGAGTGTGCGATCAACGGCGTTGGCGAGCGTGCTGGCAACGCTTCCTTGGAGGAGGTGGCGGTCGCGGCCACCATCCTCCTCGGCGCCGACACCGGCCTGGATTTGAGCCGGCTGTTGGAGATGACCGAGCTCGCCAGCGACGTCATGGGTCGTCCAGTGCCCGTCAATAAGGCGGTCACCGGGGTATCCCTGCACCACATCTGGACCTCGCTGCACGCTGCCTGGCGGGAGCGAGTCGGCGCGGCGGGCCGGCCGGAGGCGTGGACTCCGTTCGTGCCGTCGGTCATCGGCAGGGAGGGCTACCAGGTGGACCTCGGCCCGATGGCCGGAAAGAACTTGATCCGGATGAAGCTCATCGAGCTCGAGCTCGACGCCCCTGAGGAGGCGCTGGCGCTGATCCGGGACCGGGTCAAGGACGAGGGGCGCGTCCGCAAGGCTCCGGTGCCCGTGGCCGAGTTCAAGCGCATCGTGGCCGAGGTGCTTGAGCAGACTGGTGCTGCTCAGGACATGGGGGTCGCCGTCGATGGGGAATGAACCAGGATCTGTGCCGTCCGCACAGGTACTGCGTAGCCTGCTCTCGCCCAAGTCCGTCGCTGTGGTGGGCGCGTCGGACTCGCGCTTCACCTTCAGCGGAGCACCGCTGCACAATCTGTCGGTGCACGGCTTCACCGGATCCGTCTACCCGGTCAACCCAAAGCGGGATGAGATCGGCGGCCAAGAGTGCTACCCGTCGGTCCTCGACATCCCTGAGGCGGTGGAGACCGCCGTGATCACCGTGCCCGCCGCAGCTGTGGTCGACGTCCTCGAGCAGTGTGAGCGACGGGGAGTGTTGTCGGCCACGGTGGTGAGTGCTGGATTCGGGGAGGACGGTGCCGGGCCCGACGGACAGGTGCGTCAGCGCCGGCTCGATGAGTGGCTCTCCGGGTCCCGCCTACGGGTGCTCGGACCAAACACCGCAGGCCTGATCAATCTGCTCGACGACTATGTCCCGAGGGCCGCGGCAAACCATCTGGAGGGCTCCCGCTTGCGGGCGGGCTCCGTTGCGCTGTTCACGCAATCAGGCGCTTGCAGCAACATCGTGTTCAACCGAGCCCAGGCCAATGGAGTTGGGATCGGCGTCATGGCAGCAACCGGCGGCGAATGTGACATCACCGTGTGGGACTTGGTCGAGCACTCTTTGCATGATGAGCGCGTCAGCGTCGTCATGGTCGTGATCGAGGCGCTCGGGGATCCTCAGCGGATCCGTAAGGTGGCGGCCCTGGCGCACTCGCTACGCAAGCCCGTCGTGCTGCTCAAGTTGGGGTCCAGCCCGCTCGGCAGCGAGGTCGTGATGACCCACTCCGGAAGCATCGCCGGGGACGAGCAGGTAGCCCGTGCGGCCTTTGAGCAGTGGGGAATCGTCCAGGTCGACGACTTCGACGCCTTGTGGCAGGTCGCGCGCCTCTTCGAGGCCTGGGGTGCGCCGACCGGCCCGACTGGTCGGCTCGGCGTGTTCGCGTTCTCCGGCGGGGAGGCAGCGCTCATCGCCGACCACGCCAGCGACACCAGCCTTTCGCTGCCGGCGGTGAGCGAGGCCTTCGACCAGAACATTCGCGAGGTACTGGGCTTTGCCAAGGCCGCCAACCCCTTCGACGCGACCGGTGAGCTGGTCGGCCGGCCGGAGAAGCTGGTTCCAGTCCTGAACAGCTTCCTCGACGACAATGAGCTCACGGAGGTGCTCGTGGCCACGCCGGTGTATCGGGCAGAGGCCGCGGAACGCGTGCTCCCTCAGCTCGAAACCCTGTTCCGCGACCGTGGCGACAGCGGTCCGCGCGTGGCGTTCTCCATGTGGCCGGCCGGTCCACTCACCGAGCTGCAGGCAGAGCTGCTGTCCGCGACGGGCTGTCCTGTGCTTCCGGATTCGACGCGAGCCGTCCACGCCATCGACCGCTACTCGGGCTGGTTGAGCGGACTCGACAAGCCGAGGGCCGCCCCGGAGACAGCCGCGTCGCTGAGTGCCACGGTGCCGGCGCCGCGTTTGGGGGCGACGTACGCGGAGGTACGGGACTGCCTGCGCGAGCTCGGAATGCCGTTCGCCCCTGGTGGACACACAACGAGTGCCGACGAGGCCGTCGCCATGGCCCGCGAGATCGGCTTCCCCGTGGTGATGAAGGGTGATGTGTCCTCCACCATGCACAAGGCCAAGGCCGGTCTGGTCGCCGTCGGCGTGGCAACCGAGGACGCGGTGCGAGCCCGCTATTCCGAGCTGGCGGCCCTGGCCGCGGCGCACGGCGGCCAGGGGGTCGTGGTCGAAGCGATGGTGTCCGCTTCGCTGCAATGCTTCGTCGGTGCCAGACGCGATCCTGACTTCGGCACCACACTGATCTTCGGCCTCGGTGGCTCAGCGGCGGAGTTCCTGGACGACACCGCGCTTCTGGTGGTCGACGAGGAAGCTGATGTGGGAGAGCTCCTGCTCGGCACCAGGGTGGGGTCGTTCATCCAGGAGGAGTACCCGAAGGTGGCTATGTCCCTCACCGAGATGCTGGCGGCAACCGCCGCGTGGTTCACCGCCGAGCCCGCCGTGGAGGACGTCGACCTGAACCCGGTCATGGTTGACGTGACGTCGGGCACAGTCACCTGCGTCGACGGCCGCGTGCTCGTCCGGGAGGCATGATGGAGCTCGGACTGAAGGGACGGCGGGCGCTGGTCACGGGCGGCTCAAAGGGACTGGGGCGCGCCATCGCGCTCGAGCTGGCACGCGAGGGTGCCGCCGTCGCGATCTGCAGCCGCAACCGTGCAGAATGTGACGCGGTCGTTGCCGAGCTGCGGGCCCTGGGAACCACAGGATGGGCCTATGAGGCCGACGTCACCGTGGGGTCCGACGTCGACAGGCTCGTCGAGGAGGCGGCATCCGAGTTGGGTGGCCTCGACATCCTCGTCAACAACGCGGGAGGGGCGCGGCCAGGCACGTTCGAAACCCTGACCGACGAGGACTGGCAGATCGACTTCGACACCAAAGTCGGCTCGATCATTCGCGTGTGCCGCGCTGCCCTGCCACACCTGCGGGCTTCATCCGCGGCGCGCATCGTCAACATCGGCGCCGTGCAGGGCAAAGCGCCAGACCCGACCTTCTGTTCCACCAGTGCGCTTCGAGCCGCGGGGAACAACCTGACCAAGGTTCTTGCCCAGCAGTACGGACCGGAAGGCATCCTCGTCAACGCTGTCAACATAGGCCTCGTGACGACCCCGCAGTGGGCGAACATCCGCCAGCGCAAGGCTCCGCACCTGACGGCGGACGAGTTCGCGGCGACCCTGACGGCGGACGTTCCGTTGGGACGATTTGGCCGTGACGATGAGGTGAGCGGCGTGGTGACGTTCCTCGCGTCAGATCGTGCCAGCTACGTCACTGGCGTCCTCATCGACGTCGCGGGCGGGATGGGCCGATACGCGTGAAGGCCGTCCTGGTCCGCTACCGGTACGCCGACACGGAGCTGCGCGCTCGGCACAGGGCCGAGCACGTGGATCGGCTGCGCGGTCTGGCGAACGATGGTCTCGTGCTCGTGGCTGGTCCGGACGTGTCTGACGAGGGCGCCGTGCTGGTCTTGCTGGTGCCCGACGTGGACGCGGCCACCGCGGTGATGGACGCAGACGTTTACCTGCAGAGCGGCGCGGTGACGTCTTACACAGCGGACGCGTTCGTTGCTGTCGTGACTTCGCCAGCTCTGTCCGGATAGGGGTTCGGTCCGAGCGACCGCTCGGGTGGGAGGTTCTGCGCCCGGTACAGCGGGAAGAGGCGCACGGCGAGATGGGCCGCGAAGGATCGCTCGGCGAAAATCTCGTCACCCAGGATGCTGCGGATTTGACGGAGCCGGTAGTCGAGCGTGTTGATGTGAACCGTGAGGTTGCGTGCCGCCGTCTTACGGTTGCCATTGGCCTCGAGGAAAGCTGCGAGAGTCTCGACCAGCTGGGTGCCCTTGCGCTTATCGTGTTGGATCAGCGGGCCGAGCTGTTCTTCGACGTAGGTTTCGACTTCATTGGCGCCTCGGAAGATGTCCAGAGCCCGTACGTGGTCCCAGACGTGCACCAAGACGTCCGGCTGCAACACCTCTCCGACCCGCCGAGCGCGCGTCGCCTGCTCGGCGCTCGGCAGCACCCCGGCGAGGCCGGCGGTGGGGATCGAGATGCCGGCCCGGAGAGTCCCGTTGAACTTGCCGCTGAGCATCCGGGTCAGCAACTTTGCCAAGTTGCTGACGGCATCGCCAGGCACCAGAACCGTCAGAGTGTCGTCGTCGCGCTGTACCTGAAGAGCAAACGGCAGCACAGATCTGAGAACTGTGCCGAGCATGGGGAGGAGTTCGGGGCCCGAAGCGTGCCGCATGGGGGTGGCGCGAGCACTTGGCGCGAAGCTCACAACGGTATACGTGCGCGCGAAGTCATAGCCATGCACCGGAGCCATGGGGACCTTGGCGTCCTCTAGGCGAACTTCGCCTCGGAACAGCTGCAGCAATAGTTCTACTGTGTAGTCACTTTCAGTGGCCGACATGGAACGCTGCTCCTCGAGATACGCCCGCTCGGCAGCTGTCGTCATCTGATCCGCGAACTCCATCGTGATCGAGGCAACCATGCCTGCATCAACGGGGTCCACCCTCATCAGCGCGTGCTCAAGGAGGATCCGAGCGCCCCGGCGGAACGCGGCGTGGAGATCCTCCAGGCCGACGGACTGGTGCAAGCGGCGGCGTGCGACCTGCTCGAACTCGGCGATCTCGTCACTGGAGGGGAGCTCGAGCGTGGCGAGGGTGGCGTAATAGAGATGCGCATAACGGCGCCAAGCTTCGAGCACGTCAGACTCGACGTCCTTGCCGGAGTGGGCAACGACGTGCGGCAGCGCGTACATCGTCTCATCGACGAAGGTGTCGATCATTTCGCGGGAGGGGGGATCGAACTCCCCGCGCCAGCTATGCGTCATCGAGGCACCTCGCTCGCTCCCGACGTGAGCCCGTGCTCCGCTCGGGCGCACGGATTATACCCCGCGCAACCGACGCGGCGCCGTTGCTCCCGCACCACTCTGGGGTCCACAAACGCCGCAGGCCTGGCGACGGAGAAGGTCGAGGTCGTCTGCCCACCCCCTCTGTAGCACGACGTCTGGCGTGAATGTCGCCGTGCCCCGAGTGAGTTGCGCGGGACGCGCAGGAGCAGGTGCTCTCGGTCCGCCTGCAGCCCGCGATCTCTGGATCGCCCAGACGGGCAGCGGGCGGAAAGTGGCCCGTCTCTGGGTCCGGGCAGTCGAAGGTAGCCATATGCATAGATCCTTTGCGGTTCAAGAGCTGCAACTAATCACTATGACTAGTTAATGACAGGCTCCGCAGATAAAGAGCGCAATTTGTGGACGATATGGCCACCGCTGAGCGCAGCGCAAGCGCGATTTCGTCACAGTCACAGCCGCTGGACTTTGCCGCAACCGAGGCGCGCACGGTGCACCCGCTGCGACCCCCTTGCAGCGTGAGCACGCCCGGACGCGCGATCCGGCCATCTGCAGCCATCGTGTACCCCTTGCGTGCACGTCTTCTCGGGCCGTGACACGGCGGGGCTTGCGGGGAGTCGTGTTCCTGCGAAGTGCGCGCGAGCCACCCGAGCCTCGGGGTAGGCTCACGACCAAACAGGCCGCCGAGATCCTGGGAGTCACGCCGGCCACCGTGCACCGCCACGCCGGCAGCCTCCAGACGCACCCGGGTGTGCAACTGTGGGTCAAACGCCTCGGCGTGCCCGAGCCCCGTCCTCGCCGCGACGGAGCCCTGGTGGATCGCCGCCATCACCTGCTCGGCAAGCAACCCGACGAAACTGGACGGCACCGACGACCGATCGGGGACCAACCGGACAAGTTCTTCGACGCGGCCCACCGCGATGCGCGTGTTGCGCTCAAGATTTCGCGGGCACCGACGCAACGATCAGGCATCTTCTTCGGCGATCAGCTCTGCACCGCGCCAGCCGAGCGCCATCGTTGGTGCTGCGGTGTTGCCTGAGACCTGGATCGGGAAGGAGGAGGCGTCGATGACCCGCAGGCCGGACACTCCGCGCACACGCAGCCGGAAATCGATCACGTCGTCGTCGTTGGGACCCATTCCGTTGGCTCCGATGGCGTGGTAGATCGTGGCGCCGGGATCCTTCGCGTATGCGAGTACCTGCTCGTGCGTGGATACGGCTGGCCCTGGGAACTCCTCTTCCTGGATGAGGTCGACGATCGGCTCTGCTGCAAACACCTCACGAGCCTTGTCGAGCAGCCGCGACCCCACCCGCTGGTCCTCCTCGGTCTCCAGGTAGTGCGCATCGATTTCCGGCAGCGCATCGGGGTCCGCAGAGGTGACGTGGATGGTGCTGGTCGTGGTCGGCGTGATGCCGTAGGCCAGGAACATCACCCCGGAGTGCTTGGCCAGCTTGACCGAGTCGAAGCTGGTGGCGTCCAGGGCCAAGGGCACGAACAGACCTTGGATGTCGACGTGGTCGGCGTGCTCGGGCGAGGACGCGATGCCGGCAAGGATGTTGTAGCCCGCGTCGGAGACCGGACCGCGTCGGGTGAGCAGGTACTTGAAGCCCTCCCAGCCCTGCTTTGGCAGGGTGTTGAGGTCCTCGGTTCTCCCGACGGGGCGTTTGAACTTGACCTGCATGGTCGCCCCGCGCTGCTCGATCGCACGCTCGCCCACGTTGGGGCTCTCGACGCGGAGGCGGATGCCGGCGCGCGACAGAACGTCTCCGCGCCCGATGCCGGACCGCTCGAGCAGCATGGTGCTCTCGATGGTGCCGGCCGAAACCAAGACCTCGCGGCGCGCCCGGACCTCGATCTGCTGACCGCGTCGCCGTGCGCGTACGCCGATGACCCGGTTGCCGTCGAAGAGCAGCTGGCCGACCCGGGTGCGGTTCAGCACCGTCAGGTTGGCACGGTGGCGGATCGGGTGGAGGAAGGCGCTGGCGGCCGAGACCCGCTTGCCGTTCTTGATGCTGGACGGGGTCATGCCGATCCGTTCACCGGACTCGGCGTTGGTGTCCGCAACAACCTTCATCCCGATGGAGCGGGCCGATTCCAGCACCAGCTTCGCGGCCTCGTCGACCTCGGGTAGCGAGATGCCGTAGGGGCCACCGGCGCCGCGCATGGGTGACGCTCCGAGCTGGTGGTCCTCCATCTGCAGGTAGATGGGCAGCATGTCGTCCCACCCCCAGCCGGGGTTGCCGAGCTTGACGAGCTTGTCGTAGTGCTGCTTGGAGCCGCGGGCGTACATCATCCCGTTGACGCTCGTGGAGCCGCCCAAAACCTTTCCACGCGTCCAGGACTCGCCCGTCCCGTCAGCCTTGAAGGGCTTCGTCGGGTACTGGTAGGTGTAGCGATCGCCGTTCAAGGTGAAGTAGAAGCCCTTGGGGATGTACAACATGGGGTTCAGGTCCCGTCCGCCGTACTCGAGCAGCAGGACTGAAACCGTGGGGTTCGCCGTCAACCGGTTCGCCAGCACCGACCCGGCAGCGCCGGCCCCCACGATGATGTAGTCATAGGCATCCTGAACCACGAGACTCGCTCCTTTGGGCATTCACGACCTCACCGATCTGGTGCAGTGTCGATCTATCCCCAGCATAACGGAACTCAGTCCCAAAACAAGGTTCAAGATTCAACTGATGACCTCGTCCAGCCACCCTTGGAGCGGTTGGAGGATGGCGTGCAGCTCGCGCTCGATCTCGTCCAGGACCCTCTCGGTGCGCGCTTCGCGGCCGGTCAAGCGCCGCAGCAGAGACCGAATGAGTGCTTGGGTCGTCCCGCCCACCATGGCGGCGAGGACCTCGCCCCGCTCGCCGGGAAGCCGCGTGGCGGCGAACTCGGTTACGACAGTTGCCCACCGGGACCAGCGCACAGCTTCCTGCTCCTCGAGAGCCAGCTCCTCTTGCGCCACGAATCTCAGGAGCCACACGCCCTGAGGGTCCCCGCTCTCGCGCAACGCCTCCATGACCCCGCGAATGATGGCCATCGTCAACGGTTCGTCGGACGGTTGCTTGGCCAGGGCGGCCGCCAGATGTTCGAAGTGGTCATCGAAGGGCAGCCAGAGGACGTCGGCCTTCGTGCGGAAGTACCTGAAGAACGTGGATCGCCCGATTCCCGCAGCGGCCGCGATGTCATCGACCGTCGTCTGCTCGAAGCCGTGTGCCAAGAAGAGCTCAACGGCCGCCGCCTCCACGGCTTGGCGCGACGACACCCGGGGACGGCCAGGCGGGCGAGTAGCTGCCACGTCTCTCCTGCATCGATTCGTCTGCTGAGGTTCGGTCACTTCATCATCGGGTGAATGCAGCGGGCCGCGATGAATACGCGACCGCGCGCGAGTCCAAAGATCTCGCCGATCTCCCCAAGTGTGCCCGCCATGATGCCTCAGGTGTGCCAGCGCGCTCCGGCCCGTCAGCCGCTCGTGGTACAGCCGTACCGCACCCTGCCGGAACTCCCCGTTGTCCCTCTTTGGGTGCCGACACGGACCTCACGAACGGGTGACAGGTTCGGTTAGGCCGCCTGGATGGCGGTTGGCGTCATGATCAACTGGGATCTGAGGGGCGATCCGGGAGCACGGTTAGCGCGGCAAAGGTACGTGGGTTGACAGTCTGGACGTAACCCCGTCTTAAAGGCATGCAGCTAGTTGTGGCCCACAACGGCGTGGGATCGGTACGGCTGTTCAAGCCGAGTGACCTCCTCCTCGGTCAACGTGACGTCCACCGCGGCGAGCGCGTCCTCGAGATGTTGAAGCCGCGTGGCACCGATGGTTGGGGCCGTCACACCGGAGCGGCCGATCAGCCACCAACGGTGGCCGACGGCACGCCAGGAGAGGGCTGGTGCCGCTTCGGAAGGACTTCATACGTCCTCGCGGTGGCGGGCGAAGGGGCAGGTGGGGGAGCCGGTCAACGACCCGGCTGAGATCCTCCTGGCCACCGGGGCTTTCCTCGGGGAATGGGCGTCCATCCGATTCCAGCCTGCTTGTCCCCTTCCGGCGGCTGGCCCAGGCCCGTCCGGCTCGCCGGGGTCGGGCCAAGGGTGCCTCCCCGAAACCAGACTGGACGGCCACCCTTGTCCGGTTCGGGTGCGCAGACGTTGCCTCTCTTGTACTCAGGAGCCGAGCAGGTCGGCCCCACCGACAGGAAAGGCGCCTCGGTGTCCCCGACAACGGTCCCGCCCGAGTGGGACGACAACGACATCCTGCTATTCGACGAGTTCTGCTCATACACCTGCACTTCGCGGCGCACAGTTCGTGACTGGAGGCAGCGTGGCCGCGGACCCCACTGGTGGCGCTTCAACGGCACCGGCCAGCTCTACACAACAGTGGCTGAGCTACGCCGCTTCCTCCGGGGTGGAGGGCTGTGACAGTGGCCGGCCAGGAGCGGTACGGGACGGGAGGCGAGCTGCCGCGGTGGTTGAGCATCGAAAGGGCGGCCGGCCTGTTGGACGTGTCCACCAAGACGATCCGCCGCCTGATCGCGTCGGGCGACCTGCCGGCCTACCGGTGCGGAAAGCGCGGGATCCGGATCAAGACCACGGATCTCGAGTCGATAATGCGCCCGATCCCGTCGGCGAAGTTGGGCTGAGCGATCAGGCAACTCGCGCAGGAGGTCTCTTCGGAGTCGACGCGATCGGCACTGCAACACATCCCGCCCGCGGGACTCTGGAGGGTCTCAGCCGTCAATGAGGTCGCCGGCTGGCGTCCACCGCACCCTCGCGTGCAGCCGAGTGGGCAATCGCGACGAGTTGAACTTCCGCGTCGGCCGCCGGGCATGAGAGGGGCAGCCGGGGAGCCTTGTGAGGCTCTTGCTAGAGCCGGTGGCTTCAGAACGAGCGCCGAGCTCACCGTAAGCCGGCCGATTCCCTCGTCGACCCGAGAGCGGCAGCCGACCTCTCCCGAGACTTCCCAGGTCGCCCAGTGCGATGCGCAGGATCATGAAGCCGGTTTCGCGGTGGCTGGCTGGCCTACTCGCCGGTCCAGCCGGCGGCCTCGGAGCGCTTGCGAGCAAGCTCAGCGAGCCGGCCGCTGGCGGCGTGTTGGTAGCGCTGGGCGGCCTGGGTGGTCGAGTGGCCTGCCAGGGCCATGAGTTCGGCCAGGGTCGCGCCGTGCTTGGCGGCCTCGGTAAGCGCCCCGTGGCGCAGGCCGTGGAAGGTCAGGTCCTCGCGGCCGGCCACGCGGCGTGCTTCGTACCAGCCGTGGCCCTTGCGTCGCACGGCGCCGTCCTTGGCCACGATGGCGGGTTTGCCGTAGAAGGCGGACGGGGCCATGTGGCCGCCGTTCTTCGCGGGGAACAGCAGCCCGTCCTTGCCGGGTTCAGCGTGCTCGAGCAGGTGTGTGCGGACGGCGGGGAGCAGGTGCGGGGGGATGGGAACGTCTCGCACCCCCGCGGCGCTCTTGGGAGCCTTGGCGACTACGCCGGCGGACTTGGAGCGGATGACGCCGCGGCGGACGCGGAGGACCGCGTTCTTGGTGTCCACGTCGCCGCGGCGCAGCTCGGCCAGCTCGCCATACCGCAGCGCCGTGCCGTCGGCCAGGAGGACCATGAGCTGCAGTCGCTCGGGCATCGCGGCGACAATGGTGGCGATCTCGGTAGCGGTCGCGGGGCGGATCTTCTTCGCGGGACTGGTCGAGCCGCCCCCGCGGATGCCGCACGGGTTGAAGGGGATGAGGGCCCGGCCGTTGTTCGCGGTCGGGTCAGCAGCGGTAGCGAGGATCGCCCTGAGCAGGGAGTACATGTGTCCCTGGGTGGTCGGCTTGCCTGCGGCGGCGGTGTCGTACCACTTGGCTACCTGCTCGGGGGTGATCGCTTTCAACGGCAGCTCCCCGAAAGTCGGGAGGATGTAGCGGTCGAGCAGGTGCTGGTAGTGGTCGCGGGTGAGGTCCGCCAACGGCTTGCCCTTCACTTTCCGGGCGGCCATCCAGCGCGGCGCGTATTCGCTGAGGGTGGGCAGCTTGGCCCTGCGCTCGGCGGCGCGCTCGGCGGGGGAGGACCAGACGCCCGCGGTGATCAGGCGCCGCTCGTCGGTGAGCCAAGCCTCGGCGTCGACTCTTGCGTCGAAGGTGTGCGGGGCGTTGTGGCGCAGCGGCTCGCCGTTCTCGTTGCGGCGGCCGTCGGGATCGGCATACCGAGCGCGGTACCGGCCGCTTGGGAGCTTGGTGATCTGCCCGAACCTGCGCCGTTCGTTGGCCATCCGATCCCCCTGCCGTGTCCACTACGTGTCCACCAGAAGGGTATCCGTGTCCATAGATGTCCACCACGGACCAGCGATAATGTTTCGTAAAACCGCAGGTCAGCCCGGGAAACCGCAGGTCAAATCCAGTGTCGTCGATCGGCGGGCGTACTGTTTCAAACCCAATATCGCCCACCGAAAACAATTAGCGCCTGACCTGCCAATGCGCCAGATTGGGGGCTGTTCGGATCGACTCGCGTGTGCACTAGGTGTCCATGGAGAGCCTGTCTTCACCCACCCCAAGGCCGAGGGATCAGGCACAGAGAATGCGGCCGATACCGGAACTCGCTGATATCGGTAATTCTGGTCAGAATCCGACGCGCCCTGAAGGCGTAGAAGTTGCCCACCCGGATCCTTCCAGTCGTGGTCGCCTCGTGCACAAGCAGCAAGGAGATCAGAAAGCCCGACAAGACGAGGTACACGTGAACACCCACAAACCCGCCGAGCCCGCTGCGGGGCTTGTCCCGATCGCGACATCGGTGTTCGCCGCGACGCGGCTGCCGCTCACCCGGGTGGTCGACGACGTCAGCTCGGCGGCTCTGTTCACCGTCCACGGTTTACCGGGACGGCTCGCACATTCCCAGACCTGGGCCCACTGGTCGCGGCCGAGCTCGGATATCTGCTCAACCTGGACGCCCGTCCGGCGGACTCGCGTCAGGGCCTTACGTCGTGGCCCCATCCAGCTCGGCACCGGTTTGGTCAGGCGCTGCGCAGCGTGACGCTGACATCGCGCGTCAGGTCACGATGGGCAGCGGCCAATGCCTCGGCCTCGCGGCGCGGAAGGAACCCGGTGTCGAGCCGGCAGTCGTGGCACACGCAGACGGCTCTGTGTCCCAGGTGCACGACCTCCACCATGTGAGGGTGACAGGCATTGGTGCCGAGGCCGTGGTCGTGATCGCGTCGATGCGCGGCCGCCCTCGTGCATGCGGCGACTTCTGTGACTATGTCCATCGGATGCTGCTCCACTGTCGTCCCCCCGTCGCTTCCCCGACCCCAGTCCCATCCTGTGGTGTGGAGCCGTCGTCAACATTTCCCTCCAATTAGAACCACGCGACGCCGCCAATTATTCGGATTTCGAGGCGGGTCGCCGAAACGATTTGCGACTGTGCTGGTCGGGCTACTCGGCGCCCACCCGCGAGGACTATCTGGGACCTCGCTGATATGACGGAAGGCGGCTCGCGCGGTGTCACGGCAGGCGAGCGCACGACTGCCGTGCTGGCGCTGTGGAGGTCGTCAGCGGCGTGGGGTGACGCCTCGAGTCACGCGATGACCTAAACCGGTCTGCCCTGCTCGAGCTCGCCGCCTCATCCGGTGGTACGGCGCCGATGAGCCGGCAACGGGTCCACCCGACCGGGTCGCACGATGATGAACGGACGATTCGGCCCGTCGCCGAGCCAGATCCCAGGCCCGGCGGGCCGCACGTAAGGAGTTGAGGGGACGACTGGTGCAGCGGCGGCCTCACTCGCGGTGGTGGGAGCCGTATCCAGCGCCCGTCGGTAGGCGGCTGTGAGGCTGTCGAACTTGCCGGCGGCGTCGGCGGCGTCCGACAGGTCCGGATGAGTCGTCCTCGCCAGTCGACGGTAGGCCCGGATGACCGCATCGCGGTCGGCGCCCTCGTCCAGTCCGAGCAGCGCCAGCGCGGCTTTGAGGGTCAGGTTCTCAGCTCCCATCGACACCCCCTCCTCAGCCTCAATTGTCCCTCTGCCATGGGCCAGACGCACGCCAGTGACCGGTGACATTTCGCCTCAGCTCGGCGGAATGGCGGGGCTGCTCAGGGGTACCGGACCCAGCGGCGGGTCGCGTCAGTCACCGCCGGGACCCGCCCAACATGGCCGCTAGCGAGGCGGCAAGTCCAGGGAGGTGATACCGGTGACAGTCTTCTCCGAGCCGTTCCGGGAGATGGACCGGCTGACCAGGCAACTGCTCGGCCAAGGAGCCGCCGGGCAGGGACCGCGGTGGATGCCGATGGACCTCTATCGCGAGGGTGACCACTTCGTGGCCAACATCGATCTGCCCGGTATGGACCCCGGCTCGATCGACGTCGACGTGGAAGGAAGCACCCTCACGATCCGCGCCCGGCGGACGCTGCGTGGTGAGAACGCCCAGTGGCTCAGCCAGGAGCGACCCTCCGGCACGTTCATGCGCCAGATGACGCTCGGCGAGGGAGTCGACATGGAGAGCATCCATGCGCACTACGAGCACGGCGTGCTGTCCTTGACGATCCCGGTCGCAACCGAGGCCAAGCCCCGCAAGATCCAGATCGAGAGCGGAGGCAGCCAACCGCAACAGATCGGCCAGTCGGATCAGTCGACAACACAGGGCCAGGGCACCGGCGAGTCGTCCGGCCAGTAGGCAAGGCCAGGTCGCACCGATCGCACCATCGAGGAGGTTGACGACAACCAACTGTCCAACGAGATCGACAAGCCGCGCCGCATCGAGATCAGCAGCGGCTGACCCCGAACACCACCCGTTAGTCCGGCCGGTCGGTTCAGCCGACCGGCCTGCGTCATGCGGCATCGCCGTACGGACTGCCGCCTCGCCTCGCGTCGACCCATTCGTCGAAACGCTCACCATACGAAGTGCTCACCGTTGACATGTGACCAAATGGTCACCTATCGTCGAGACGTGGACGAGGTATTCAAGGCCCTTGCGGACCCGACCCGGCGCGAGCTGCTCGACGCCCTGTTCGCCCAGGACGGTCAGACCCTGACCGCCCTGGAGGAGCGGGTGCCGATGACGCGCTTCGGGGTCATGAAGCACCTCAAGGTCCTGGAGGAGGCCGGCCTCGTCGTCTCCCGCAAGCGCGGGCGCGAGAAGCTGCACTTCCTCAACCCCGTCCCGATCCGGCTCATCCACGACCGCTGGGTGAGCAAGTACGCCGAGCCGTGGGCCTCCGCGCTCACCGAGCTCAAGACACAACTGGAGGACACCCCATGACTACCAACGTCACCACCGTCTCGTTTGCCCAGGGCACCGCCCCGGTCGGGGACACCGCGGTGTTCGAGATCTTCATCAAGACCACTCCCGAGCGGCTCTGGGAGGCCATCACCGACCCCGCGATGCGAGCGAAGTACAGCTTCGGCGTCGAGACGCGGTCGGACTGGACGACCGGCTCGTCGTACCACGCCCGTGTGCCGGGAGGCATCGACATCGCCCAGGGTGAGAACCTCGTGGTCGAGCCGCCCCGCCTGCTCGTGCAGTCGTTCACCGCTCTGTGGAGCGACGACGTGAAGGCGCAGGGCACCACCCGGGTCACCTGGGAGATCGAGCCGGTCGGCGACTCCTGCCGGCTCACGGTCGTGCACGACCAGCTCCCGGAGGAGGCGAACGCCGAGCTGTACGGCGGCTGGCCCATGATCCTCTCGGGTCTCAAGACGCTGCTGGAGACCGGGCAGCTGCTCACCACCCCCGGCTCGCTGATGCACGCCCAAGGCTGAGCCCGGTCGGTCAGTCGCCGAACTCGGTGGGCTCACCGGGAGGAGTCAGCGCCCGGATGTACTGGAGTGGTCCGTGGTCGTCGAGGGAGTACAGGAAGGGGCGCAGCCGGCTGGCGATCGGGACGAGCCTCAGGCGGCGTTCGGCCCAGTCGAGCGGGACGAGTGCGAACTCGGTCAGGCCGCGGACCTGACCGGCCGCCGTCGTGTTCTGCTGCCACGGCCACTCGCCCTTGTATTCGTACTCGAGACCGAAGTGCTGGTAGCGGCCGGAGATCCGTGGTGGGAGCCGGGGCACCACGTCGCGCCGGTGGATGTATCGGATCAGCCGGTCTTGCAGGTGGCTGCCGTCGCGCAGGGTCAGGCCCGCGCAGTGGTCGGCGAAGGCGGGGGAGCCGACCATCGGCTGCCCGAAGGTGTAGACGGCGCGGAGCTTCTCGGCGATGGGCGCATAGTCGTCGTCCTCGACGAGCATGACCGCCATGAGCGCCGCCATCGCAGCACCGAGGCTGTGCCCGGTGATGTACAGGCTTTCCATCGGGTGGTCGACGGGGCTGCCGTCCTCGGTGACCGACCGGCCGTCGAGGGCGCGCTGCAACGCGGCGAGCACCTCGTGGCGGGTGGCCCGGACGTTGCGGTAGAAGCCGGCGTGGACCTCGAATCCCGCTGCCCCGGTATCGGTCTCGAGCTGGATGGTGTCCGTGTAGACGTCCAGGTCGGTGAGCCAGCTGATGACGTTGTCCGGCTCGGTGCCCCGGTAGGCCAGGATCACCACCCTCCCGTCCTCGCTCTGCACCAGGAAGGCCGTCGAGACGATGAGCATCGCGTCCACGCCGAGGGCCACCATCCGGGTGTTGTTCCGCTCCAGACCCAGCCGGGACATGATCATGGCGACCGTGTCGGCGGTGGAGTAGCCATAGCCGGCACAGGTGGCCAGCACCCGGGCCACCGTGTCGTCCGGGTGGTCGACGGTCTCGTTCAATGTTTCTGCCAGGTTCGGGTACACGGGGAACCGCGGCATGGCGGCCGGATCCTTGAGCGGTTCGAGCGCCTTCGGGTCCGGGCCCCTCGAGTCGAGGGTGAAGACACCGCTGCGTGTGGGTGGCAGCTGCCCTGGCGGGGTCGACTCGGCGGGCTTCCCCAGCGGGGAGTCGTTGTCCGTGGTGGCCTCGGTCATGGGCCGAGCCTGCCAGCCCCCGTCGACGAGGGTGTGATCCCCAGGTTACGTTCCTCGCCGGTCGTCGCGGTCCGGGTCAGCTCGGCGGCGCGTACGGCGACGGCGCCGCGCGCCTCGTCGTCGACTCGCACCCCGACGAGCTCCGCATCGAGTGCTCGAACCGGATCGGCCACCCGTCGTCGCCGGGGGTCCGCTGCCGAGCGGACTGAGGACGTCGCCCCACCAGGCCTCACCAGGAGGACTGGGTGATGCCAGGCAGCTCCCCCCGGTGGGCCAGGGTGCGCAGGTTGATGCGGGAGAGACCCACCTTGCGGACGTAGCCACGGGGGCGGCCGTCCACCTGGTCCCGGTTGCGTATACGCACGGGGCTGGCGTCTCGCGGAAGCCGGCCGAGGGCGCGGACGGCTGCTTCGCGCTCGTCCGGTGTCTGCGCGGTGCGGACGGCCTCCTTGAGGACCGCCCGGCGCTCGGCGTACCGGGCGACCGTCTGCTTGCGCCGCTCGTTGGCGATGATCTTGGAGCTCTTGGCCATCAGCGTTCCTCCCGGAAGTCGACGTGCTGGCGGATCCGCGGGTCGTACTTGCGCAGGACCATGCGGTCGGGGTTGTTGCGCCGGTTCTTCCGGGTGACGTAGGTGAATCCGGTGCCGGCGGTGGAGCGGAGCTTCACGATGGGCCGCAGGTCGTTGCCGCGCCTGGCCATCAGAGCCTCCCTCCTCGGGCGAGGATCTGGGCGACGACGGCGTCGATCCCTCGCTGGTCGATGGTCTTGATGCCGCGGGCGCTCACCGTGAGGGTGACGTGCCGGTTGAGGCTCGGCACCCAGTAGCGCTTGGACTGGACGTTGACGTTGAAGCGCCGGTTGGTCCGGCGATGCGAGTGGGAGACGTGATGACCGAAGCCGGGCTTGGCTCCGGTGACCTGGCAGATGCGTGACATGGGGTCCTCGACTGGGTGGCGGCTCAGCCCTGGCGGGTCTTGAGCCGGGGGTTCGACCTGTTGATCACGTAGGTCCGTCCGCGTCGGCGCACGACCTGGGAGCCGGGCTGGTGCTTCACGGAGCGGATGGAGTTGCGTACCTTCACGGTGTCGTCCTCTGGCGGTCTCTGGTTGTTGTGTGGGTCGCTGGGGGTCAGCGGTTGAGGTAGGGGAGGAGCGCCATCTCGCGGGCGTTCTTGATCGCGCGGGTGACCATCCGCTGCTGCTGCGGGGTCAGGCCGGTGATCCGGCGGGAGCGGATCTTGCCGCGGTCGGAGATGAAGGTGCGCAGCAGCGTGACGTCCTTGTAGTCGACGTAGGTCACGTCCGCAGCCAGCATCGGCTTCTTGCGGCCCTTGACCGTGCGGCCCGATCCCGCCTTGCGGGGCGCGGTCATCGGGCACCCCGCGGGGCGGGCTGGACGTAGCCGCGCTCGATGCCGCGCAGCAGGGCACGGGGGACGCGGTAGCTCTCGCCGTCGATCGTGACCGGGACGAGGTCGGGCGGGGTCGCCTTCCACTGTGCCCGGCGGTGCCGGGTGTTGCTTCGTGAGGTGCGGCGCTTGGGTACGGCCATGGTTGCTCCTGGCTGGGGGGTCCGTTTCGGGCTGGGGGATCGGGGTTTCGGTCAGGCGGCGTCGCGGATGTCGCCGAGCCAGGGCTCGAGGCCGTCCTCGAGGACGGCCCAGCTCCGGTGGTCGAGAAGCGCCTCGGTAGGCGTGAGCAGCAGGTCCTCGAACGCGGCGACGAGGTCGTGCGGCGGTGTCCCGAGGCCGGTGAAGATCAGCCGAGTGGCGGGCGCCCGTCGGCCCCATGGGCTGTAGGTGCCGATACTGAGCTGGCCTCCGGCTCCCGACCACTCCAGCACGTCGCCCGGACGCGTGGGGACCCAGAACGATCCACGCGAGCGGTGTGTCCCGGCGCCGAGGCGCTCGACCTGGTCCAGCAGTCGATCGGGGTGGAAGGGACGGGGCGAGGAGAGGTCCAGGCGCCAGGCGTGGCTCGGACCCAGCGCCGGCAGGTCGACCTCGAGCTCCGGGGAGCACCAGGCGTTGGTGAGGCTGTACTGGTGGCGCTGGGAGGTGACGGTGCTGTCGTCGAGCTGGTCGGCACCGGTGACGAGCGGGACCCCGGGACGGGCCAGCGCACGCACCAGATCGCTGGCCTCGGCGCCCGGGTCTGCTTCGAGCACGACGACGTCGGCGAACTCGATCTGGGCGCAGGCGACCTCGCCGACGCCGCGCTCGTCATCAGGGTGGGTGTGTACGCCGCGCTCGCGGAGCAGGTCGTCGCTGAGCAGGTCCTGGACGACATCCCCGGTCCCGACCGCCGCCACGACGCTGCTCAGCCTCAGGCGCCGGGCGAGCCTGCTGTCTGTCGCCAGGATGTGGGCGAGCTGGCCGGCCTCGGTCGCCGCCGGCAGTCCGGAGACGATGGCGCCCCACCGGTCGGCGCGTGCCAGCCGCTCGAGCGTCGGCATGATGTCCTCACGCAGCGCGCAGCTCACACACGCGTGCTCGAGCTGGATGTGCTCCTGTTCCAGGATGCCGCTGGTGTCGCTCACGGTCCGGGTGAGGACCTGGGAGTGCGGATCGATCCGGTGTCGGACCGACACCGCCCGGGGCACGTCCCAGGCCAGGCTCATCAGGGTGGTGTCCATGGCCACCGGATCCACGCCGGTGACCACCACGAGCGGGGTTCTCATGCCTTGCGCCCATAGCGCCGCTGGAACTTCTCGACCCGACCCTCGCTGTCCAGGGTGCGGGCTGTGCCGGTCCAGAACGGGTGGCTGTCACTGGAGATGTCGACATCGACGACGGGGTAGGTCGTTCCGCCGATCTCGATCACCCTGTCGATCTCCCGGCTGACCAGCGTCGACCGGGTGAGGGTCACCCGGCCGGTGGCTCGGTCCCGGAACGCCACGGGTCCGTACGGGGGATGGATCCCTTGCTTCACGCCGCCTCCTGCAAACGAGAATCGTTATCAGTAAGCGTCAGGGTGCCAGCCCGTCAGTTCGGGTCGCGCCGAGAGGGTCAGGCGGCGTCGTGCTCCGGCAGGTGTGACGCCCAACGCGTTCCCTGCTCGTAGCCGAGGGGGTAGACGTCGTGAGCCCGTCGTGGGTCGAAGAGGCTGAGCAGGTGCCGGCCGGCGAGGCGGGCGATCTCCCGGTGGGGACGGATCACATCCACCACGCACCCGGGATGCCGGTGACGCCAGCGGCCCAGCTCACGGTCGAGGAGGAGGTCCGCCGCCCGCCCCACCGGCCCCAGCACGGCCCCTGCCAGCGGGGCGACGACGATCACGCGATCGGCACCGGGAACCGAGTCCACCGAGGTCGCCGACCAGACTCCTCCGTCGATGTAGAGCCGCCCATCGACCCGGTGCGGTGGCAACAGCCCCGGCACCGCCGAGGATGCGGCGACGAGGTCGGCCAGCGCAAGGGCGCCTCCGTCGAGAACATGACGACGCCCGGTGGACAGGCACACCGCAGAGGCCGAGACCAGCGGGTGCCGTGCCTCGCCGAACAGCTCGCGGGCCAGGGCGGCGACCACCCCGGGACGCAGGTTGGGGACGTGAACGACGCGGGCGCGGGAGAACGTGTCGAAGCCGAGCCCCAGGGCCATCGCCGCAGCGGTCCACGAACCGGCCGAGGTCCCCAACGCCGGTGCGGTGTCCACCGGCAGGCCCGCGTCGAGCAGACCGGCAGCAATCCCGGCGGTGTAGGCGATGCCGAAGAGCCCACCTCCGCCGTAGACCATCGCCAGGGGCGGCCGCGTCGGCTGGCCGGGCATGCCGTCAGGCCCGAGGTCCCCGACGTTGCTGGGACCGGACATGCGGTCACCCCCTCCGCCTCAAGGATGAGGCGTGCACGTCCCCCGACGGCATAGGCCGCTCGGGCACTTTCGGGGACAGATTCGGTGTAGTCCGCTCGGATCAGCCGGCCTGGCTGACCTGGACTAGCTCGGCCAGCGCATCGGAGAGGTAACCGATGAGGTTCCACGCGTCCGGGACCAGTTCGCGGCAGGCGATGAGGCCGAAGTCGAGCGCGCCGTTGTAGGAGAACAGGGTGATGTTGAGCGCGCCGGTCAGATCGGAGACCGCCGAGACCGGGTAGACGCCCTCGACCCTGGCTCCAGCGACGTAGAGCGGGACCTGGGGCCCGGGGACGTGGCTGATCATGAGGTTGAACGGCGGACCTGGCACGGTGGCCAGGTTGAACAGCGAGCGAGCGGCCAGGCCGGAGCCGGCCGTGGGCATCAGCAGCGACAGGTCGCTCAGGAGGGTCGGCGGCACGGCACCGAACCGCGCCTTGGCCAGCTCCATGGACGCGCGGGTGGCCTCGAGGCGAGCCTCCGGGTCGGCGAGATGGGTGGGCAGCTCGGCGAGCATCACCGAGATCTGGTTGGCGGCAGAGCCCTCCTGGCCGCGCCGCCGTACCGAGACCGGGACAGCGGCGACCAGAGGCGTCTGGGGCAACGCGTCGTGGTCCAGCAGCCACCGGCGCAGGGCCGCGGTGCACAGCACCATCGCGATGTCGTTCACCGTGCCGCCGTACCGCCGGCGCACCGTCTTGATGTCGGCCAACGGCACCGAGCCGAACGAGAACCGGCGATGGGCTGTGATCGGTCCGTTCAGGGGAGTGCGGGGCGCCTTGAGGTCGCGGGAGGTGGCGCTCACCTGAGCACGCCTCTCCGCGCCGGTGAGTCGCGCCACCAACGACGCGGCGTCGCTGATGCCCCGGACGACGCCGTGGGAGCCGGCGCCGGGCAACTGATCCAGATGACGCAGCGCCAGGGGCACGGTCCGGGCGATCTGCGCCTGGTCGGAAAGCATCGAGGCCAGGCCGCGCCCGAGCAGGTCCCGCCGGGAGGGAAGCGGCCTCGGGTCGAAACGCTCGTCCTCCGGCTCGACCTGGCGCGGCGTCGGACGGATGTCGAGCAGCGTCGACAGGAGCTCGGCGCCCGACACGCCGTCGATCGCCGCGTGGTGGACCTTCGAGTAGACCGCCGCCCGGCCATCGGTCAGGCCGGTGATCACGTAGAGCTCCCACAGCGGCCGCTGCCGGTCGAGCGCCCGAGCATGGAGCCGGGCGACCTGCTCACCCAGCTGTGCGGCGGATCCGGGCTGCGGAATCGCCAGCTCCCGGATGTGGAACTCGAGATCGAAGTACGGGTCGTCGACCCAGTAGGGGCGGGTGAGCCCGAAGGGCACCTCTGCCAGTCGCTGCCGGAAGATCGGCACGAGGTGCAGTCTCGACTCGATCAGCGCCCGGACGGTGTCGACGGTCCACCGGTCTCCATCCCCGGTGGGGGGATCGACGACGACGAGACTGCCGACGTGACCCACCGTGGTCGGAGACTCGATCATCAGGAACTGGGCGTCCAGCGGCGACAACTGGTGCATGCGGGACCTAGACCCGCCCGCTCGCTCTACCGACGAACACTGTTCCCCACCTTCCCCCGGGTGGACCGATCCACGGCCACCCCTCCGAGCCACCCGGAGAGGCTGTCACACACGGACGCTACGGGCCAGTCACCTCGGGCGGCGCCTCCGACGACCATTGCGGGTGCGGCGCCGCCGGGAACAGCATGGGGGATGGCACCGCAGGGGACCGGCCGGCTGCGCGTCGGGCTGGTCGTGGGTGTGGTGGTGGCCGTTGCCGTGGGCTGGGGGATGGTGGTCGGAGCGATGTGGGGACTGCAGCGACAGCTGATCTACTTCCCCAACCGGTCCCCGGTGCCACCGGCGGTTGATGTGCTCGCGGGGGCGCGCGACGTCAGCCTGCACACAGCAGACGGCGTCACACTCGGCGCCTGGTTCGTACCCGGCCGCGCTCCGCGTGACCGGGGCATGGCGGTGCTCGTGGCACCGGGCAACGCCGGCAACCGGCTCGGGCGCGCGGACTTCGCCGAGCAGCTGAGCCGCCGCGGGCTGGCAGTGCTGCTCCTCGACTACCGCGGGTACGGCGGCAACCCGGGCTCGCCGAGCGAGGAGGGGCTGCTCGCGGATGCGCGAGCCGGCGCCCGCACGCTGGAAGCGCTCGGCTTCCCGCCGGAGCGCACCCTCTACTTCGGGGAGTCGCTCGGCGCGGGTGTGGTCGCCGCTCTCGCGGCCGAACGTCCGCCGGCTGGCCTGGTGCTGCGCTCCCCGTTCCCCGAGTTGGCCGATGTCGGCTCCCACCACTACCCGTGGCTGCCGGTGCGAGCGCTCCTGCGCGACCGCTTCCCCGTCCTCGACCACGTGAGGCACAGCGACGTGCCCGTGACCGTGCTGTACGGCGACCGGGACGGCGTCGTGCCCTCCCGGCTCAGCGCCCAGGTCGCCGCCGGAGCCCAGTCCCTGTTCGAGAAGGTGGTGCTGCCGGGCGCCAACCACAACGACCCGGTGATGTTTGGTCCCAGGGTTGCCGAGGCGGTGGCACGCCTCGCCGACTCGACCGGCCCGGGAGACTGAATGCCAGGCAGGTCAGGACCCGGATGTCGTGAGGTCCTGCCAGCCGAGCGCGGTGGCCACGGTACGACGACCAAGCGAGGCGGGGTCCTCGGGCGTGCCGCGGAGGAGGCTGCTGAGCACGCCGTTGTAGACCAGCGTCACGGTCGCGACGATCTCATCGGACCTCTCTGGGTCCGCGGCCTCGGCGTACCGGCGAAGCCGCTCCTGCAGCAGGGCGTTGTCACGCGAGACAAGCTGGGCAGGCACATCGTCAGCGATCGGGCGCTCCGAGGCCGTGGCCAGGAAGCAGCACCACTGGGCTGGTCCTGCCTTCGCCCGGAAGGCGGTCACGGCATCGAAGATCGCAAGCACCTTTCCTCGCTGGTCCTCGGTCGCGTCGATCTGGGTCTGCCAGGCCCCGTCCCACGCTTCGAGTCGTCGCGAGAGGACGGCCCCGATCAGACCGTCCTTGCTGCCGAAGTGCTTGTAGAGGGTCACGACCGAGACGCCGGCCTCGCGCGCGACGGCGTCGACACTGGTGACGGCGATGCCATCGGAGAAGAACAACCGCTCGGCGGCGTCAAGGGTCTGCTTGCGGGTGTCGGCGCGAGCCATGGCTCGTAGTGTAACGTGCGTTTCATGTCGCAGGTGAAACGGTCGCTTCATCCGGAGCTGGTCCGAGGGGCGGCGCTCACCGTGTTCGGGACGCTGCTGATTGCAGCGACCTACGGGATGGCCCGGTTCGGGGTCGGTCTGCTGCATCCTGCGATGGCCGTCGAACGACCTGGTGTCGCGGCAGCGCTGCCGTCGGCGGCCACCGCGCAGTTCGTCTCGTACTGCCTGGCCGCGGGGCTGGCTGCACCCTTCGTGCCGCGCCGATCCCGCGTCGTTGCCGGAGTCGCCGGCGTGGTGGCCGGGGTGGGGTGTCTGGGGCTCGCGGTGAGCACGTCGGCCGGCTGGTTCGTCGCCAGTGCGTTCGTCGGTGGGGCCGGCGCTGGTCTCGCCTCTCCGGCGTTGGTTGGGCTCCTGGACGCGGTCGTGCCACCTCGGCTGGCCAGCGCTGCCCAAGCCACGGTCAACGCCGGCACCGCCGTCGGCGTGATGGGTGCCGGTGTGCTCGCCGGCGCCCTCGATGCTCCGAGCGTTGCCTGGCCGATCATGGCAGTGCTGTGCCTGGCGCCAGCGGCCGTGGTCGTGGTGCTGACCTCCGGGACGGTGCTCGCTGATACCCCCGCACCGCGCACAGAAGGTCGCATGCCCAACCTGACGCTGCCGATCGCGGCCGCGGTCGGTGCCGGCGTGATCTCGGCAGCGGTGTGGACCTACGGGCCGACCGAAGTGGTGGCCCGCGGGGCGCTCGAACCCGGCCAGGTCGGACTTCTGTGGATGGCGCTCGGGCTGGGCGGAGTCGCGGGCGCCTTCATCGACGGGGTGGTGTCGCGATGGGGCCCCCGGACAGCGTTCCTGCTCTTCACCGCCACCTTGGTGGTCGGCTCGATCGGCGTGCTGGCGCCGAACCTCGGAGGCTGGTGGTGGCCGCTTACCGGGGCAGCGGTCTTTGGAGCCGCCTACATGGCACTGAGCGGCGTCCTGATCCTGTGGGGCCGCCTGCTCGACCCGCCTCGCGGCGCTGCGATCACGGCCTGGCTCTTCATTGCCCTGGCGATCGGTCAGGCAATCGGGGCACAGGCTCTGGGGTCGGTGTTCGGCTGAACAGCCGAGCTTCCGGCGCGACGTCGCATCGACGACGACAGTGGTCGCCAGGCCCTTGAGCCCGCGGCGGCTTCCTGCCACAGTGAGAGCACCAGCGTGGGTGACCCTCGGTCGGGGAGTGACATGGACGTCATGGCTCAGGTGGAGTGGCAGTCAGAGGGGCGCGCCAGCGCTCTGTTCGAGCTCGTGGCGAGCGGCAGTCCACCGGGAGTCCCTGTGGCCCGGGTGGCCGCGGAGCCCGTCGAGGCGATCAGTGATCAGGCCCCACCGACCGGCGCGCCGCCCCCGGATCAGCCAGACCGCTTGGCGTAGTCCGCCACCCAGGTCACGAGCGGCAGCAGCAGCTCCACGAACTCTCGCCCGTCCTCGGTCAGGCTGTAGTCGACGCGAGGCGGGATGGTCGGCTGCGCTTCGCGGTGGACCAGCCCGTCCGCCTGCAGTGTCTTGAGGGTCTGGGCCAGCATCTTCTCGCTGATCCCGGTCGCCCGCCGGCGGAGCTCGCCCCAGCGCTGCGTGCCGTCGGCGAGGGCGACGAGCACGAGCACACCCCACTTGCTGGTGACGTGGTCCAGGAGCACCCGCGTGGCACAGCCGGGCGCGAACTCACGCTCGCCCAGCGACGAGTCCAGCGGATCACTTACTTCCATGTAGGTACCTTACCTGAAAGTGCGTACGGCGTCACGGGAAGCGTGGGCGGGTGGAGCCGGTTGGACGGGGTGCAGACATCCCCATCGCCCCAAAGGAGCACCCATGAGCTACGTCATCACCGGCGCCACTGGCAATCTCGGCCGTCTCGTCGTCGAGTCCCTCATCGCCCGCGGCGTCGCGGCCTCCGACATCGTCGCCACCGGCCGCGACGTGTCCCGCCTGGACGACCTCGCGGCACGCGGCGTACGGACCCAGGCCGTGGACCACGACGACCCGGAGTCCCTGCATGGCGTGATCGGGAAGGGGGACCGGGTGCTCCTCGTCTCGGGTCCCGTGTTCGGGCTCCGGATGGCCCAGCACGCGAACGTCATCGACGCCGCCAAGGAGGCAGGCGCGGAGCTCGTGGCCTACACCAGCATCGCGAGGGCCGACGCCCACGACATCGCGCTCGCCGAGGACCACCAGGCGACCGAGCGGCTGCTGGCCGACTCCGGGCTCCCGCACGCGCTGCTGCGCAACAGCCTCTACCTCGACCTCTACACCGAGCAGGTCCCCGTGTACGTCCAGCACGGCGCGGTCGTCGGCAGCGCCGGCACGGGTCGACAGAGCGCGGCTGCCCGCAGCGACCTCGCGGAGGCTGCGGCCGCGGTCCTCCTGAGCGACAGCCCCGAGGGCGTCTACGAGCTCGGCGGCGACGAGGCGTTCACCTTCGAGGAGCTGGCTGCCACGGTCAGCGAGGTCACCGGCGAGGACGTCGTCTACCGCGACCTCCCGGTCGAGCAGTACGCGCAGGTCCTGGAGGGCGCCGGCCTGCCCACGCCCGTCGCGCACGTGCTCGCCGACTCCCACCGCGGCATCGCCAGCGGCCGTCTCGAGGTGACCACCGGTGACCTCAGCCGCCTGCTCGGCCGGCCCGCCACGTCGCTGCGGGAGGCCGTCGAGGCCGTCGCGGCCGGCTAGCCACCGCGGCCGAGGCCCTCGACTCCCTCCGGAGCCGAGGGCCACGGCCGGACCTCGCGGTCCTGCAGTACGCCGTGAGGTCCTAGACTCTGCGGCGCCAGCACCCGAACACCCCCGGCACCAGGAGCAGACATGGCTGACAACCACGGCAACACCCCGGCTGCATGGACGGCGGTCGCCGTGGCGATGCTCGGCTTCGTGGTCGGCGGCATCGCGCTGATGCTCTCGCCGGTGAACATGACCCTCTTCTGGATCGGCATCGCCCTCGGCGTCATCGCGTTCCCGCTCTTCCTGGTGATGGCCAAGATGGGCTTCCACGGCTCGCGCGACCACCACTGACCCCGATCACGACCGAGGACGGCCGGCGCCCGCGCCTCGGAACCGCCGTCGGACCACTCGGGTCCGGGTGAGAGGCTGGGGCACATGTCCGTGCTCGACCAGATCGTCTCCGGCGTGCGCGAGGACCTCGCACGCCGGGAGGCGGCCACGCCCCTCGCGGACCTGCGTGCCGCGCTCGCCGACGTCGCGCCGCCGCGCGACCCGATGCCGCACTTCCGCGAGCCCGGCTCCAGCGTGATCGCGGAGGTCAAGCGGCGCAGCCCCAGCAAGGGCGACCTCGCCGACATCCCCGACCCCGCGGCCCTCGCGGCGGCCTACGAGCGCGGGGGAGCGGCGGCCATCTCCGTGCTCACCGAGGAGAGGCGCTTCGGCGGCAGCCTGGACGACCTGCGCGCCGTACGCTCCGCCGTCGACACCCCCCTCCTGCGCAAGGACTTCATCGTCACCAGCTACCAGCTCGTCGAGGCCCGGGCCGCCGGCGCCGACCTCGCCCTGCTGATCGTCGCGGCGCTCGACGACGAGACGCTGCACAGGCTCTACGACGAGGCGCGGGACCTCGGGCTGACCGTCCTGGTCGAGGTGCACGACGAGCGGGAGACCGAGCGGGCCGTCGAGCTCGGCGCCGAGCTGGTCGGCGTCAACGCCCGCAACCTCAAGACCCTGGCCGTCGACGACGACACCTTCGGCCGCCTGGCGCCGCTGGTCCCCGGTGACCGTGTCCTGGTCGCCGAGTCCGGCATCAGCGGCCCCGACGACGTCAAGCGGTTCGTCTCCGAGGGCGCCCGCGCGGTGCTCGTCGGCGAGGCGCTGGTGAGGGAAGGCGACCCCGAGACCGCAGTGCGAGCGATGACAGGAGTGCGATGAGCGTGCAGCAGTGGGATGCCGACGAGCACGGGTGGTTCGGCGACTCCTGGGGCGGGCGGTTCATGCCCGAGGCCCTGGTCGCCGCCCTCGACGAGCTCACGGACGCCTGGCAGACGGCGATGGCGGACCCCGGGTTCGTCGCCGAGTTCGAGGCGATCTGCCGTGACTACGCGGGCACGCCCAGCCGGCTCTACCACGCCGAGCGGCTGTCCGAGAAGGTCGGCGCCCGCATCCTCCTCAAGCGCGAGGACCTCAACCACACGGGCGCGCACAAGGTCCGCAACGTGCTCGGCCAGGCACTGCTGACCCGCAAGATGGGCAAGACCCGCGTCATCGCAGAGACCGGCGCAGGGCAGCACGGCGTGGCCAGCGCGACCGCCGCGGCCTACTTCGGCCTCGACTGCACCGTCTACATGGGTGCCGTCGACACCCGGCGGCAGGCGCTCAACGTCGCGCGGATGCAGCTGCTCGGCGCCAAGGTGATCCCGGTCGAGTCCGGCAGTGCCACGCTCAAGGACGCCATCAACGAGGCGCTGCGCGACTGGGTCGCGAGCGTCGACCACACGGCCTACCTCTTCGGGACCGCTGCCGGCCCGCACCCGTTCCCGAGCATGGTCCGCGACTTCACCCGCGGCATCGGCGACGAGGCACGGGCCCAGTGCCTGGAGCAGTACGGCGTCCTCCCGGACGCCGTCGCGGCGTGCGTCGGCGGGGGCTCCAACGCGATCGGCCTGTTCACCGCCTTCCTCGACGACCCCGAGGTCGCCATCTACGGCTTCGAGCCGGGCGGTGACGGCGTCGAGACCGGCCGCCACGCCGCGACGATCCACGCGGGGGAGAGCGGGGTGCTCCACGGCGCCCGCACGTATGTCCTGCAGGACGAGGACGGCCAGACCATCGAGTCCCACTCGATCTCCGCCGGCCTCGACTACCCCGGGGTCGGCCCGCAGCACGCCCACCTCGCGCAGACCGGTCGCGCGGCCTACATCCCCGTCACGGACGCGGAGGCCATGGACGCGCTGGCGCTGCTGGCGCGCACCGAGGGCATCATCCCGGCCATCGAGTCGGCCCACGCGGTCGCCGGCGCACTGGACGTGGCCCGCAAGCTGGCCGAGGAGAAGGGCCCCGACGCCACGGTCCTGATCAACCTCTCCGGCCGGGGCGACAAGGACATGGGCACGGCCATCGAGTGGTTCGGGCTGGGCGACGCGGAAGCCGACGACACCGACGGGGGACAGGCATGAGCAGCGCCACGACGGCCTTCGAGAAGTGCCGCGCCGAGGGGCGCGCCGCGCTCGTCGGCTACCTGCCGGCCGGCTTCCCGACCGTCGACGGGTCGATCGAGGCGATGAAGGCGATGGTCGACGCCGGCTGCGACGTCATCGAGGTCGGCCTGCCCTACAGCGACCCGGTGATGGATGGCCCGACCATCCAGGCCGCCGCACAGCAGGCCCTCGAGGGCGGCATCCGCACCCGCGACGTGCTGCGCGTCGTCGAGGCGGTCGCCGGCACCGGCGTGCCGACGCTCGTGATGACCTACTGGAACCCGATCGAGCGCTACGGCGTCGAGACGTTCGCCGCCGACCTGGCCGGCGCCGGCGGAGCCGGGCTGATCACCCCGGACATCACGCCCGACTTCGGACAGGACTGGATCGCCGCGGCCGACGCCCACGACCTCGACAAGGTCTTCCTCGTCGCGCCCAGCTCCACCGACGCCCGCATCGCCATGACGACCGCGGCCTGCCGCGGGTTCGTCTACGCCACCGCCGTGATGGGCGTGACCGGAGCGCGCACGACGACGAGCGACCTGGCTGGCCCGCTGGTCTCCAGGACCCGGGCACTCAGCCCGTCTGAAGGGGCCGACCTCCCCGTCGGGGTCGGCCTCGGCGTGAGCAACGGCGACCAGGCGGCCGAGGTCGCGTCGTACGCCGATGGCGTGATCGTGGGCTCGGCGTTCGTGCGCGCCCTCCTCGACCACGCCGACGACCCGTCAGCCGGCATCGCCGCGCTGCGCACGCTGACCGAGGACCTTGCGGAGGGCGTCCGGCGTGCGTGACCGGCTCCCGCCGCTGGCGGCTGCGGTCCTGGCAGCCGCCGTCCTGCTGACCTCCTGCTCGTCCGGCACCGAGGAGACCGGCGAGCTCGCCGGCAACGTCCTCGACCCGCCGTTCACCGTCGACGGCACACCGCTCGTGGCCGACGACGGCTCGCCGTACAGCCTCACCGAGGACACCGACAAGCCGCTGACCCTGGTCTTCTTCGGCTACACCAACTGCCCCGACATCTGCCAGCAGGTGATGTCCACGCTCGCCCTGGCGAAGAACCGGCTGGCCGAGGCGGACGCCGAGCGCCTCGACGTGGTCTTCGTGACCACCGACCCGGCACGCGACGACGAGGAGGCGGTCGGGCACTACGCCGACCAGTACGACGAGTCGTTCATCGGGGTCACCGGTGAGCTGGACACCATCGTCGACGTCGCCGAGCCGCTCGGCATCGCCGTGGAGAAGGGCAAGAAGCTGCCGAGCGGCGGCTACGAGGTCACCCACGGCACGCAGGTGGTGGGCATCGACGGCTCCGACCAGGCCCCGATCTACTGGAACGCGGACGTCTCCCAGGCCGAGCTGGCCGCCGACATCCACACGCTGCTCGACGACTGACGAAGGACCACCGTGACCCTGCTGTCGATCCCCAGCCCCGGCGAGAGCATCTGGTACCTCGGCCCGGTCCCGATCCGGGCCTACGCGCTGTGCATCATCGCCGGCATCGTGGTGGCCATCTGGATCGGCGAGCGCCGCTGGGTCGCCCGAGGCGGCAAGGCCGGCGAGGTGAGCGACCTGGCCGTCTGGGGGGTGCCGTTCGGGCTCGTCGGCGGCCGGCTCTACCACGTGATCACCGACTGGCAGCTCTACTTCGGCGAGGGCCAGAACCCCGTGACCGCGCTCTACATCTGGCGCGGCGGCCTCGGCGTGTGGGGCGCAATCGCACTGGGGGCGCTCGGCGTGGTGATCGGCGCCCGGCTGCGCGGCATCCGGCTGCTGCCCATGCTGGACGCCATCGCGCCCGCCGTGCTCGTCGCCCAGGCCATCGGCCGGTGGGGCAACTGGTTCAACCAGGAGCTCTTCGGCCGGCCCACCGACCTGCCCTGGGCGCTGGAGATCGACCCGATGCACCGGCCCGAGGGCTACCCGCTGAACGAGACGTTCCACCCGACCTTCCTCTACGAGTCCCTGTGGAACCTCGCCGCCTTCGCGGTCATCATCTGGGCGGACCGCCGCTTCCGCCTCGGCCACGGCCGGGTGGCCGCCCTCTACGTGATGCTCTACACGCTCGGGCGGGGCTGGATCGAGAACCTGCGGATCGACGACGTCCAGCTCGTGGACGTGGCCGGGCTCCGGCTGAACGTGTGGACCTCGATCGTGCTGTTCACGCTGGCCACGGCGTACTTCGTGTGGGCCACGCGCCGCCACCCCGGCCGCGAGGAGCGGGTCTACCGCGACGAGACGACGGCCACGGACGTCGCCTCCCGGTGATAGATTCGTCCTCGCTCGGGCCAACGCCGTCCCCTGCCGATCGCCATATCCACCGCTGACGCTGCCCTCTGAACACAACTGGGCCGCGTCGGCGACACGACGACGGGAGAATGCCCAGTGCCTTCGAACGGTGCGTCCCCGATGCACGCCTTCCCGCCGCCGCAAGGGCTCTACGACCCCCGCCACGAGCACGACGCGTGTGGCGTGGCCTTCGTCGCGACCCTCACCGGCGTGGCCAGTCACGACATCGTGGTCCAGGCCCTCACCGCCCTGCGCAACCTCGACCACCGTGGTGCTGCCGGCGCCGAGACCAACTCGGGCGACGGCGCGGGCATCCTCATGCAGGTGCCCGACGCGTTCCTGCGCGACGTGGTCGACTTCGAGCTGCCCGTGGCGGGCAGCTATGCCGTCGGCACGGCCTTCATCCCGGGCGACGACGAGACGGTCGCCAAGACCCGCCAGCAGATCGAGCAGATCGCCCACGAGGAGGGCCTCGCGGTCCTCGGGTGGCGCGACGTGCCGATCAACCCCGGCATCCTGGGCGCCACGGCGCGCAGCGTGATGCCGGCCTTCGCCCAGCTCTTCGTCGCCGGTGGCGGCAAGCGGATCGCCGGCATGGCCCTGGAGCGCCTGGCCTTCTGCCTTCGCAGGCGCTCCGAGCACGAGGCGGGCGTCTACTTCCCGACCCTCTCGTCGCGCACCCTGGCCTACAAGGGCATGCTCACGACCGACCAGCTCGGCGAGTTCTTCCCCGACCTGGTCGACGAGCGCATCGCCTCGGCGCTGGCCGTCGTGCACTCTCGCTTCTCGACCAACACCTTCCCCAGCTGGCCGCTGGCCCACCCGTTCCGGTTCATCGCCCACAACGGCGAGATCAACACCGTGATGGGCAACCGGAACTGGATGCGGGCCCGCGAGGCCTTGCTGGAGTCCGACATCATCCCCGGCGACCTGGAGCGGCTCTACCCGATCTGCTCGCCGGGCGCCTCCGACTCCGCCTCGTTCGACGAGGTGCTCGAGCTGCTGCACATGGGCGGCCGCTCGCTGCCCCACTCGGTGCTGATGATGATCCCGGAGGCCTGGGAGAACCACACCGAGATGGACGCCAAGCGGCGTGCCTTCTACGAGTTCCACTCCTCGATGATGGAGCCCTGGGACGGCCCGGCCTGCGTCGTCTTCACCGACGGCACCCAGATTGGCGCCGTGCTCGACCGCAACGGCCTGCGCCCCTCGCGCTACTGGGTGACCGAGGACGGCCTCGTCGTCCTGGCGTCCGAGGTCGGCGTGCTCGACCTCGACCCCGCCACGATCGTCCGCAAGGGCCGGCTGCAGCCGGGCCGGATGTTCCTCGTCGACACCGACGAGCACCGGATCATCGAGGACGAGGAGATCAAGTCCGAGCTCGCCTCGGAGCACCCCTACGACGAGTGGCTGCACGCCGGCCAGATCCACCTCGACGACATCCCCGAGCGCGAGCACATCGTGCACACCCACGCCTCGGTCACCCGTCGCCAGCAGATCTTCGGCTACACCGAGGAGGAGCTCCGCATCCTCCTCACGCCGATGGCCAACACCGGCGCGGAGTCGATCGGCTCGATGGGCACCGATACGCCCGTCGCCGCCCTGTCGGAGAAGCCGCGCCTGCTGTTCGACTACTTCGCTCAGCTGTTCGCGCAGGTCACCAACCCGCCGCTGGACGCGATCCGCGAGGAGCTCGTCACCTCGCTCAACGGCACCATCGGCCCGGAGGCCAACCTCCTGCAGCCGACGCCCGCGTCCTGCCGGCAGGTCGTGCTGCCCTTCCCGGTGATCTCCAACGACGACCTGGCCAAGATCCGCCACATCAACCGTGACGGCGACATGCCCGGGTTCATCACCCACGTGTCGCGGGGCCTGTACGACGTGGAGGGCGGCGGCGAGGCCATGGCCCGTCGCCTCGACGAGATCTGCCAGGAGGTGTCCGAGGCGATCGCCGGCGGCGCCCGGATCATCGTGCTCAGCGACCGCCACTCCACGGCCGAGCTCGCCCCGATCCCGTCGCTGCTGCTCACCGGTGCCGTGCACCACCACCTGGTCCGGGAGAAGACCCGCACCCAGGTCGGCCTGCTCGTCGAGGCCGGCGACGTGCGCGAGGTCCACCACGTGGCCCTGCTCGTGGGCTACGGCGCGGCCGCGGTCAACCCCTACCTCGCGATGGAGACCGTCGAGGACCTGGCCCGCGAGGGCTACTACGTCAAGGCCGACCCGGAGAAGGCTGTTGCCAACCTGATCAAGGCGCTCGGCAAGGGCGTCCTCAAGGTGATGTCCAAGATGGGCGTCTCCACCGTCGCGTCCTACACCGGTGCCCAGATCTTCGAGGCGGTCGGCCTCTCGCAGGCGGTCGTCGACAGGTACTTCACCGGCACCACCTCCAAGCTCGGCGGCATCGAGCTCGACACCATCGCGGAGGAGGTCGCGCGGCGCCACGCCCGGGCCTACCCCCGTGGCGGCATCGCGCCGGCCCACCGCGAGCTCGAGATCGGCGGCGAGTACCAGTGGCGCCGTGAGGGCGAGCCGCACCTGTTCGACCCCGAGACGGTCTTCCGGCTCCAGCACTCCACCCGCACCGGCAGCTACGAGATCTTCAAGCAGTACACCTCCCGGGTGGACTCGCAGTCGGAGCAGCTGATGACGCTGCGCGGCCTGTTCCGCTTCAAGGAGGGCGTGCGCGAGCCGATCTCGATCGACGAGGTCGAGCCGGTCTCGGAGATCGTCAAGCGCTTCTCCACCGGCGCGATGTCCTACGGGTCGATCTCGCAGGAGGCGCACGAGACCCTCGCGATCGCCATGAACCGACTGGGCGCGAAGTCCAACACCGGTGAGGGCGGCGAGGACCCGGACCGCCTCTACGACCCCGAGCGCCGCAGCTCGATCAAGCAGGTCGCGTCGGGTCGCTTCGGCGTGACGTCGGAATACCTCACCAACTCCGACGACATCCAGATCAAGATGGCCCAGGGCGCCAAGCCCGGCGAGGGCGGCCAGCTGCCCGGCCACAAGGTCTACCCGTGGGTGGCCAAGACCCGTCACTCGACGCCGGGTGTTGGCCTGATCAGCCCGCCGCCGCACCACGACATCTACTCGATCGAGGACCTGGCGCAGCTGATCCACGACCTCAAGAACGCCAACCCGAGCGCGCGCGTGCACGTCAAGCTGGTCTCGGAGGTCGGGGTCGGCACCGTCGCAGCGGGTGTCTCGAAGGCGCACGCCGACGTCGTACTGATCTCCGGCCACGACGGCGGCACCGGCGCCTCGCCGCTCACCTCGCTCAAGCACGCGGGCGGCCCGTGGGAGCTCGGCCTCGCCGAGACCCAGCAGACCCTGCTGCTCAACGGCCTGCGCGACCGCATCGTCGTGCAGACCGACGGCCAGCTGAAGACGGGTCGCGACGTCGTGATCGCGGCGCTGCTCGGCGCGGAGGAGTACGGCTTCGCCACCGCTCCGCTCGTCGTCTCGGGCTGCATCATGATGCGGGTCTGCCACCTCGACACCTGCCCGGTGGGCGTGGCGACGCAGAACCCGGTCCTCCGCGAGCGCTACACCGGCAAGGCGGAGTACGTCGTCAACTTCTTCGAGTACGTCGCTCAGGAGGTGCGCGAGCTGCTGGCCCAGCTGGGCTTCCGCAGCCTCGACGAGGCCATCGGCCAGGTCGGCGTCCTCGACGTCGAGCGCGCCGTCGACCACTGGAAGGCGCGGGGGCTCGACCTCTCGCCGATCCTCCACCAGGCCTCACCGCACGGCGAGTTCGGCCAGTTCGAGCAGCAGGACCTGCGTTGCACCAGGACGCAGGACCACGGCCTCGACAAGGCGCTGGACAACGAGCTGATCGCGCTCGCGGCCCCGGCCCTGGAGAGCCGCGAGCCGGTCCGCGCCCAGGTGCAGGTGCGCAACATCAACCGCACCGTCGGCACGATGCTCGGCCACGAGGTGACCAAGCGCTACCGCGGCGAGGGCCTGCCCGACGACACGATCGACATCACCTTCACGGGATCGGCCGGGCAGTCGTTCGGTGCGTTCGTGCCGCGGGGCGTCACGCTGCGCCTCGAGGGCGACGCCAACGACTACGTCGGCAAGGGCCTGTCGGGCGGACGGATCATCGTGCGCCCGGACCGGTCCGCGCCGTTCGAGGCCAGCGAGCAGGTCATCGCCGGCAACACGATCGCCTACGGCGCCACGTCGGGCGAGATCTTCCTGCGTGGCACGGTGGGCGAGCGCTTCTGCGTGCGCAACTCCGGCGCCACCGCCGTCGTCGAGGGCGTCGGCGACCATGGCTGCGAGTACATGACCGGGGGTCGGGTGGTGGTCCTCGGCCAGACCGGCCGCAACTTCGCCGCGGGCATGTCGGGCGGCTACGCCTTCGTGCTCGATCTCGACGAGGGCCGGGTCAACCCCGAGCTCGTCGAGCTCGGCAAGGTCGAGGGCAAGGCCGCCGAGGAGCTCGAGGCACTGGTGCGCAAGCACGCGGAGGAGACCGGCTCGACGGTCGCCGCCGCCCTGCTGGAGGACTGGCCGGCCTCGCTGGCCCGCTTCACCGAGGTGATGCCCAGCGACTACAAGCGCGTGATCGAGGCGCGCGAGGAGGCCCTCGAGGAGGGCCTCGACGAGGACGAGGCTGCTGCCCGCATCATGGAGGTGCTTCATGGCTGATCGCACGAACAGCGACCAGGGTCAGGAGGCCCGTCATGGCTGATCCCAAGGGCTTCCTCAAGGACGGACGCGAGGTCGCGACCCGCCGCCCCGTCGAGGAGCGCGTCAAGGACTGGGACGAGGTCTACCCCAACGGGGTCGGTCGGGCGCTGCTCCCGATCATCACCACACAGGCCGGGCGCTGCATGGACTGCGGCATCCCGTTCTGCCACCAGGGCTGCCCGCTGGGCAACATCATCCCGGAGTGGAACGACCTGGTCTGGCGTGACGACTGGGAGGGCGCGATCGAGCGCCTGCACGCGACCAACAACTTCCCGGAGTTCACCGGTCGCCTGTGCCCGGCCCCCTGCGAGACCGCCTGTGTCCTGGGCATCAACCAGGACCCGGTGACGATCAAGAACGTCGAGGTCTCGATCATCGACCGCGCCTGGGAGTCGGGCTACGTCCGGCCGCAGCCGCCGGAGTGGCTCTCGGGCAAGACGGTGGCCGTGATCGGCTCCGGCCCCGCCGGCCTGGCCGCCGCCCAGCAGCTGACCCGGGCCGGTCACACCGTGGCCGTCTACGAGCGGGCCGACAAGATCGGCGGCCTGCTGCGCTACGGCATTCCCGAGTTCAAGATGGAGAAGCAGCACCTCGACCGCCGCCTGGACCAGATGAAGCGCGAGGGCACCGTCTTCCGGGCCGGCGTCAACGTGGGCCAGGACCTCACCGGCGACCGGCTCCTCGACCGCTACGACGCCGTCGTGCTGGCGATGGGTGCCACGGAGCCGCGTGACCTCCCGGTGCCGGGACGCGAGCTCGGCGGGATCCACCAGGCGATGGAGTTCCTCCCGCAGGCCAACCGCGTCGCGCTCGGCGAGACCGTCGAGGGGCAGATCCTGGCGACCGACAAGGACGTCGTGATCATCGGTGGCGGTGACACCGGCGCCGACTGCCTCGGCACCTCCATCCGTCAGGGTGCGCGCTCCATCACGCAGCTCGAGATCATGCCGCGGCCCACGGGGGACCGGCCCGCCGGCCAGCCGTGGCCGACGTACCCGATGACCTATCGGGTCTCGTCCGCGCACGAGGAGGGTGGCGAGCGGGTCTACGCCGTGTCGACGCAGGAGTTCCTTCCCGACGAGGAGGGCAACGTCCGGGCCCTGAGCCTGGTCGAGGTCGACTCGAGGTTCCAGCCGATCGAGGGCACCGAGCGCGAGATCCCGGCCCAGCTGGTGCTCTTCGCGATGGGCTTCCTCGGTCCGGAGAAGCACGGCCTGGTCGAGCAGCTCGGCGTCGAGCTCGACGAGCGCGGCAACGTCAAGCGCGACGCGTCGTACGCCTCCAGCGTCGACGGGGTCTTCGTGGCCGGCGACGCCGGCCGGGGCCAGTCGCTCATCGTGTGGGCGATCGCCGAGGGGCGTGCCGCCGCGGCCGCGGTCGACACCTACCTGACCGGCTCCACGGCCCTCCCGGTGCCCATCAAGCCGCACGAGCGCCCGCTCGTCGTCTGACCCCGCCCGGACGCCATACGGACCGTCACCCACTGGTCACGGTCCGTATGGCGTCCCGGTGTTTGGAACGATCAAAGATCCGCTAGGGTCGTGCCGTGCGTAGAGCCAAGATCGTCTGCACCCTCGGCCCGGCCGTCGACTCGCCGGAAGCCATCAGGGCCCTCATCGACGCCGGCATGGACGTCGCCCGACTCAACATGAGCCACGGCGACCATGCCGACCACGACATGCGTTACAAGCTGGTGCGGGAGGCCGCCGACGCCTCTGGTCACGGGGTCGGCATCTTCGCCGACCTGCAGGGCCCCAAGATCCGGCTGGGCCGCATCGCCGCCGGCAAGGTCGAGCTCACTGCGGGGCAGACCTTCACGATCACCACCCGCCCGGTGCCGGGGGACAGCGAGATCGCGTCCACGACGTACGGCGGGCTCCCCGGCGACGTCGGGCCGGGTGACCGCATCCTGATCGACGACGGCAAGGTCCGCCTCGAGGTCACCCAGGTCGACGAGACCGACGTGACCACGAAGGTGATCGTCGCCGGCCCGATCTCCGACAACAAGGGCATCAACCTGCCCGGGGTCGCCGTGAGCGTGCCCGCCCTGTCCGAGAAGGACATCGACGACCTCCGCTGGGCGCTGCGACGCGGCGTGGACTTCATCGCGCTGAGCTTCGTCCGCAACGCCAAGGACGCCGACGACGTGCGCAAGGTGATGACCGAGGAGGGCATCCACGTCCCGGTCATCGCCAAGATCGAGAAGCCGCAGGCGATCACGCACCTCGACGAGGTCATCGCCGCCTTCGACGGCTTCATGGTGGCCCGCGGCGACCTCGGCGTGGAGTGCCCGCTCGAGGACGTGCCGTTCCTGCAGAAGCAGGTGATCGAGATGGCCAGGCTCAACGCCAAGCCCGTGATCGTGGCCACCCAGATGCTCGAGTCGATGATCTCCGCGCCGGCCCCGACCCGCGCCGAGGCCTCCGACGTCGCCAACGCCCTGCTCGACGGCGCCGACGCGGTGATGCTGTCGGGCGAGACGAGCGTCGGGAGCTATCCCATCGAGGCCGTCGCGACGATGGCCCGCATCCTCCAGTCCACCGAGGACCACGGCCGCCACCGCATGGCGCAGCTGGAGTGGAACCCCCGCACCCGCGGCGGCGTCATCGCCAAGGCTGCTGTCGAGGTGGCCGAGCGGATCGGGGCTGAATATCTCGTCGCGTTCACCCAGTCGGGCGACTCGGCCCGCCGGCTCGCCCGTCTCCGCGGACACATCCCGATCCTGGCGTTCACGCCCGAGGACGCCACCCGCTCGCAGCTGTCGATGACCTGGGGCGTCGAGACGTTCCGCACCCACGCGGTCGAGCACACCGACGAGATGGTGCGCCAGGTCGACGAGCAGCTGCTGGACATCGGCCGGGTGCACCAGGGCGCCCTCGTGGTCATCATCGCCGGCAGCCCGCCCGGCATCCCCGGCTCGACGAACGCGCTGCGGATCCACCGGATCGGCGACGCGATCAACGAGGTGGCGCCGGCCTACCGCCGGGCTCGCTGAGGCTCACGACTTCAGGCCGATCAGCTCGTCGAGCCGGGCGACGGCCTCGCGACGGGACACCGAGATCACCCGATCACCGGAGCGTCGCCACGGGATCTCCAGCAGGTCGAGTGCCCAGGCGCAGAGGCGGCGGATGTCGTCGGACGCGTTGACGAACTGCCAGCGGCCGTAGTCGTAGCGCCGTCTCTCTCCTCGTACGACGCGAGTCGCCCAGTTGTCGACGCGGCAGCCGTCGGAGTGGAAGGGGCCCCTCAGGAAGTCGGCCGGGAACGCCTCCACCACCTCGCGCTGCCAGGGCTCGAGGATGATCGGGCGCTCGTGCTTGCGTCCCGGGCCGTGCTGGGGGAGCAAGCAGGGCCAGTGCTTCCAGTTCGACTGGAGGACTGTCGCGCCCTGGCCGCGGACGTGGAAGACCTTCCCTGTCGGGTGAATGGCCGCGACGACCGAAGACACGTCCGCAACGATGCCTGGCCACGTCTTGTCGCAGGACACTCGGAGGTAGTGCTGCCCCGGTATGTCGAGACGCATCCGTCTCCCAGATAGAAGCCCAGCAGGGCTGAGTATTCGGCGCCAGCGGCGGGGGAGAGTCCCTCGCAGCGGAAGCATTCTCCGACGCCGGGCCCGCCGGCTTCTCGCCATGCGCGAACAGTGGAGCGATCGACGCCCGTGGAGCGGCTCAGAGCCGCGAGTGAGACACCGGCGGCGAGTTGCGCCAGCACCTCGCGACGCCTGTGCTTCTCGTACATCTCGCGAAGGTCCCACGAGCCACCGACATGACGTTCGACCTGTGGATTTGTACCCCGGGTGGGATTCGAACCCACACTGAATGCTGTTTGAGAGCATCGACTCTGCCAGTTGGTCTACCGGGGCATTTCGGGGCATCAACCTACCCGACCACTGTCGGAACCACGCCGCCGAGGTTCCTCATTCCCGCACGTCGTCACCCCGGACGAGCGTGCGGTCGGGACAGTCGAGGATGACCTGCCCGTGCACCGCGAGGGGGAAGGCGAGCGGCACGCTCCGGGTGAAGTCCCGCCCCAGCGTCGACCCGCTCACGCGCACCTGCTCCCAGGTCTGCGCCGACCGCTCGTGGTAGTAGCGGCAGTTGTCGAACCTCATCGTCAGGGACACCGTGCCCGAGCCGAACGGGCCCAGCCGCAGCGGCTCTTCGAGACCGCCCACCGGCACCATCAGCGGCAGTCGGGGGCTTTCGAGCCGGACGCTGTCGATCGTCAGCGGGAGCGGACCGGAGTTGCGCACGGGCACCTCGATCGTGATCGTCTCGTGGAAGCGGTAGTGGAACGCGTAGGTCCCGCGCGCGCCGTACTCCGGCACCATCAGCCCGGCCGCCACGGGCATGCTCGGCTCGACGTCGGGAGCAAGCCGGACGCCGAGGGGGAGTGCGGCCCAGACGCAGGCGAGCGCCACCACGAGCAGCCCGTGGCGCAGCGGCCGCCGACGACGCGGCCCCCGAGCGGCGTACGACGCGGGGTCGCCGTCGAGACGCGCGTGCGGGTGGTCGGTCAGCAGGCTCATGCATGCCTCCGGCGACGGCGGCGGGCCACGAGGCGCAGGACGAGCGCGCCGGCGAGGCCGAGGCCGGCGAGCAGCACCGGGCCGGTGGCGTCGGGCGCGACGGGTGACGCGGCGGCGGCCCGGATGCTGGCCGCTGTCGGCCTGGTAGGCGTGACGATCCAGTCGCAGCCGGCCGGCTCGGGATTGGAGTAGCGGTCGAACTCGGCGCACGGCAGCATCGAGGTCGTCTTGACCAGGTTGCTCACCGGGGCGTCGGACCTGTGGCCGCAGCTGGGCAGGGACCCGCGCGTGGCGTTGTGCGTGATCTGCCGGCCGGGGGCGGCCAGGTTGTCCTGCCAGCAGTTGCCGACGCCTGCGTCGTCCCACCAGAAGTCGAGGCCGTTGGGGAGGACCTGGCCGGTGGGGGAGAAGCCCATCTCGTTGCCGGTGTAGGCGTTGTGGTTGGAGTTGTCGTTCTGCTGCAGCGGGTCGTACTCGCCCCGCAGCAGCGCCGGCGGCACCCAGAAGAGCTTGAAGCCGGTGCGCCAGTTGTCCCACACCTCGTTGGCGTTCACGAAGTTGTGGTTGCCGACGATCATGCCGCCGGTGCCGACAGGCAGGGGGAGCGGAGGGCAGACCACGCCGCGCTGGTGCCCGCGGTCGCGGGGCTTCTCGGCCTGGCACGGGGCGTCGTCGCCCTGGGTGTTGCCGTAGTAGTTGACGTTGTTGCTGTAGATCCTGTTCTGGGTGAACCAGCCGTGGTCCTGGGGCATGCCGGGATGCCCGCCCAGGATCGACTCGACGACGAAGCCCACGCCGTTGTGGTGCATCCGGTTGTGGTGCACGTAGACGGAGTTGCCGGCGGTGCCCGAGAAGCCGAGGGCGTTGTGGTGCATGTTGCAGCGACGCACCTCGACCGACCAGCGGGTGAGCGGTCCGGTGCTGGTGCTCTGGGCGTTCACGTCGGCCGCCGAGCCGGGATAGATGCCGGAGTCGCCGTTGTGGTGGGCGTTGCACCGCTGGATCAGGCCGTGGTCGGAGGTGAAGGTCAGCACTCCGTAGAGGTCGTTGTAGCGGGTGACGACGCGGTCGACGACGTAGCCGTCGGTCTCGTGGATGTAGACCGCGTTCTCCCGGAACAGCTCCAGCGTCATGTTCGCGAGATAGAAGCCGTCGGCCCGGTCGGCCTTGATGCCGTTGTGCTTGACCCAGTCGCCGTCCTTGCGGAAGCCGCCGGTGAACCGCACCTGGCCGGGCGTGGCGCCCGTCCCGGTGATCTGCAGCCGGCAGAGCGGACCGTCGCAGGTGATGTCGGGGTCCTCGGGGTCGTCGCCCGCGATCGTGACCAGGTTGACCACCTCGCCGCACGAGTGGACGAGGTCGTAGGACACCACGCCGCCGTCGTAGTCCTCGGTGCAGGCGGGGTCCCACGACGGCCGCTCGCGGTAGACGCCGGGCAGGACGTAGATGTTGGTGCGGGGCCTGCGGACCGCGTCGACGGCCGCCTGGAGTTCGCGGTGGTCGCATCGCTCGAGCAGCCGCTCGTTGAAGCGTCGCACCTTGGCCTGCCTGATCCGGGCGATCCGCTTCGGCGACGTGGGCTTGCACACGACGAGGACGTCGCTGGCCTGCTTCAGCGAGCGGTGCTCCGGGACCGCCCCGGTCCCCGGCGGGAACTGCGACTCGCGCTCCTCGTGCGCCTGTGCCGGCCCCGCCAGTGAGAGGGGGAGTCCAGCGACCAGCAAGGCCAGAGCAACGAGGCGTCCCATGTCGCCTGAACGACGAGGCCGGCCGCGAGGTCACGCGCCGCTAACCTAGGCGCCGTGACCGACCCCAGCACCCGCCCGTCCCCGCACGACCCGTCCGCCAGCACCCCCGGCGTACGTCGGGTGGTCATTGCCGAGGACGAGGCGCTCATCCGCATGGACCTGGCCGAGATGCTGGCGGAGGAGGGCTACGAGGTCGTCGGGCAGGCCGGTGACGGTCAGCGGGCGATCGAGCTCGCCGAGGAGCTGCGGCCCGACCTGGTGATCCTCGACGTCAAGATGCCGGTGCTCGACGGCATCGCGGCCGCCGAGCACATCGCCGCGGCGCGGATCGCGCCGGTCGTGATGCTCACGGCGTTCTCCCAGCGCGACCTCGTCGAGCGGGCCAGGGACGCCGGCGCGATGGCCTACCTGGTGAAGCCGTTCAACCGCAGCGACCTGGTGCCCGCGATCGAGATGGCGGTGAGCCGCTTCGCGGAGGTCGCCGTCCTGGAGCGGGAGGTGCACGACCTCAAGGAGTCGCTCGCGACCCGCAAGGCGGTGGACCGCGCCAAGGGGGTCCTGCAGGAACAGCTCGGACTGAGCGAGCCGGAGGCTTTCCGGTGGATCCAGAAGACGGCAATGGATCTTCGCCTGTCGATGCGGGAGGTCGCCGAAGGAGTTGTGACGCACGGTCCCGGGGTCACGAAGCCCGCCGACTAGCACGGGCCTGCAGGCGTTGCGCCGCGTTGCGGTCAGGTCACGAAAGCGCAACAGCGGATGCAGACGTGTCGCCTTGCGTGTCGCAGGACACAACGGAGTGCTAGGTTCCCGCTGAAAAGGGCCGCCGACGAAGGTCGTCCCGGCCGACAAGCAGACGGAGGGTCCATGATCCGCTCATCCAAGACGTGGCAGGCACTCGCTGCCACTGCCGCCGCCGGCCTGGTGCTCAGCGCCTGCGGCACGACCGATACCGGCACAGGCGCCGAGGAAGGCGAGTGCGCGGGCAAGATCGCCGCGATGGGCGCCCTCAGCGGCCCGAACGCCAGCATCGTGATCCCGTCGGTGGACGGTGCGGAGCTGGCGCTCAAGCAGTGGTCGGAGGAGAACCCCGACTGCGCCATCGAGCTCGTGCGGCACGACACCGAGGGTGACCCGGCCAAGGCCACGCCCATTGCGACGCAGATCGCGGGCGACGACAGCTACCTCGGCGTCATCGGTGGTGCCTTCTCGAACGAGACCCGGGCCACCAAGTCGATCTACGCCGACGCGGGCATCACCATGATCAGCCAGTCGGCCACCGCGACCGACCTCAGCCTCGAGGACCCGGTGCCGGTCTTCCACCGCCTCGTGCCCTACGACGACTACCAGGGCCAGGCGATCGCGAAGTACATCACCGACGTCTTCGGTGCCAAGAGGGCCTTCCTGGTCGACAACTCCGAGGCCTACGGCGAGCCGCTGGTGGCCAGGGTCGCCGAGACGCTGGGCGACGTGGTCGTCGACTCGGACAAGACCGAGGTCGGCCAGACCGACTTCGCGCCCACGATCTCCAAGATCAAGGCGGCCAAGCCCGACGCGATCATGTACGGCGGCTACATCGCCGAGGCCGCGCCGCTGCTCAAGCAGATCCGCGACGCCGGCATCGAGGCCCCGTTCATCGGTGGTGACGGCCTCTACGGTGCCGACTGGGGTTCGGCTGCCGGCTCAGCCGGGGAGGACGCGATCATCGTCTGCCCGTGCGCCCCGATCGAGGAGGGCGAGACGTTCGCCGAGGACTTCGAGGCCGAGTTCGGCGAGGCGCCGGGTGCCTACGCGATGGAAGGCTACGACGCCATGACGATCTTCCTCGAGGCGATCGCGGAGGGCAACACCACCCGCGAGGACATCGAGGCGTTCGTCGACGGCTACGAGGGTGAGGGCCTGAGCAAGCCGCTCGCGTTCGACGAGAACGGCGACGTTCCCGAAGAGCAGGTCGCCTACTACGCGTACAAGACCGAGGGTGGCGCGCTGGTCCCCGACCAGCCGATCGAGCTCGGCTGACCGAGCACACCGAACAACCGACGGGGGCGGTCAGGTGAGACCTGACCGCCCCCACTGTTCGACCCGCGTCGGTGCGGGTCGCTGGGAGGGTCAGTGGACTTCGACAGTTTGATCAACGGCTTGGGCGGGCACACGCTCGACGGCCTCTTCCGGGGCTCCGTGTATGCCCTGGTCGCACTCGGCTACACGATGGTGTACGGCGTGATGCGGCTCATCAACTTCGCGCACTCCGAGGTGTTCATGGTCGGCACCTGGACCGTGCTCGGGGTCTACACGGTGCTGGGGGCGGGTGAGGGCTCGGGCACCATGATGGTCATCGCCGCGACCGCGCTGGCGCTGGTGTGTGCGATGGCCGCCTCGGCCACGGTTGCCCTGGGTGTCGAGCGGATCGCCTACCGGCCGCTCCGCAAGAAGAACGCCCCACCCCTGATCTTCCTGATCACCGCCATCGGCTGCTCGCTCGCGCTGATGGAGACCTTCGGCTATGTGCTCAAGGTGTTCTTCGGCGAGCCGTTCGGCCGTGCTCCGGTCAACATCCCCTCGCCACTGCGGACCAGCGCCCTGATCGAGATCGGCGACTTCCGCCTCACCAACGTGCACGTCCTCGTCATCGTCGGCGCCATCGTGATGATGTTCGCGCTGGACACCTTCGTGAACAAGAGCCGGATCGGGCGTGGCGTGCGCGCCGTCGCCCAGGACCCCGACACCGCTTCGCTGATGGGCGTCAACCAGGACCGCGTCATCATGATGGTCTTCGTGCTCGGCGGTGCCATGGCGGGTGTCGCAGCCCTCCTCTACACCGTCCAGTACGACATCACCTCCTGGAGTGCCGGCTTCCTGATGGGCATCAAGGCCTTCACCGCCGCGGTGCTCGGCGGCATCGGCAACCTGCGCGGCGCCCTGGTCGGAGGCCTCATTCTCGGGATCGTGGAGGTCTACTTCTCGACCCTCTTCGACTCCAGCTGGCAGAACGTGTGGGCGTTCATCGTGCTCGTCCTCGTGCTGATGTTCCGCCCGACCGGGCTGCTGGGCGAGTCGCTCGGAAAGGCACGGGCATGAGCGCGATCACCCACCCCCTCCGCAGCCTGCAGATCCCCGAGCGCTGGAACGCCGCGCCGAAGTGGGTGCGCATCGGCACCATCGTGCTGGCCCTCGCGCTGGCCTTCTACCTGCCGTTCCTCAACATCCTGCCGTTCGCCTACGTCCGCACGGATCTGAGCCCCCACGGCTCCGACTGGGCCAGCGTGCTCTTTCTCGTGGTCGTCTACATGATCGCGGCGGCCGGACTCAACGTGGTGATCGGACTGGCCGGGCTCCTCGACCTCGGCTACGTCGGGTTCTACGCGCTCGGCGCCTACTCGGTGGCCCTGTTCGGCTCGCCGTCGTCCCCCGTCACGGAGTGGATCGCGCAGAGGTTCGGCCTCTCGGAGGGCTGGGCCGTCCCGTTCGCCGCGTGCATCCCGATCGCCCTCGCGTTCACGATGATCGCGGGAGTCATCCTCGGTGCGCCGACCCTGCGGCTGCGCGGTGACTACCTCGCCATCGTGACCATGGGATTCGGCGAGATCATCCGCATCATCGCGAAGAACGCCGACCCCATCACCAACGGCGCCGCCGGCATCACCAACGTCCCGGTGCCGCCCGGTCCCGAGATCGACGGCCGGTCCTTCTTCAACACCTCCGACGCGGAGCGCTGGTACTGGCTGGCGCTGGTCATGCTGATCCTGCTCATCTGGCTCACCCGGCGGCTTGAGCACAGCCGGGTCGGGCGTGCCTGGCTCGCGATCCGAGAGGACGAGGACGCGGCGGCGATCATGGGCGTGCCGGCCTTCAAGTACAAGCTCTGGGCGTTCGCCATCGGCGCCGCGCTCGGGGCCATCGCCGGCCTGCTGTTCGGCAGCAAGCAGCAGTACGTCGAGCCCGGCGGCTTCCACCTGCAGCTGTCCTTCCTGTTCGTGGCGATGGTGGTCATCGGTGGGTCGGGCAACCTCTTCGGAGCGCTCCTCGGCGCCTTCCTGATCACCTACCTCCCGGAGCGGTTCCGGGAGTTCCAGGAATGGCGACCCTTCGCCTTCGGCGTCGCCCTCGTGGTCGTGATGGTCATGCGGCCCCAGGGGCTCTGGCCGAGCCGAAGACGAGCACGGGAGTTCGCGGATCGACGGCACGAGGCGCAGGAGGCGGCAGTAGATGTCTGACCAGACCAGCACAAGCAGCGACGTCCTCCTCGAGGTCGACCACGTCACGCTCAAGTTCGGCGGTGTCGTCGCGCTCAACGACGTCGACTTCTCGATCCGGCGGGGGGAGATCCTCGGCCTGATCGGCCCCAACGGCGCCGGCAAGACGACGTGCTTCAACGCGATGACGGGCGTCTACACCCCGACGACGGGGGAGATCCGTTTCAACGGCAAGCGCATCTCGGGCGAGAAGTCACACAAGATCAACCACCTCGGGATCGCCCGCACGTTCCAGAACATCCGGCTGTTCCCCGAGATGTCGGCCATGGAGAACGTCATGGTCGGCACCGACTCGCGCCACAAGACCAGCGTCATGGGCGCACTGTTCCGCGCCTACCGGGTCAAGCCGAAGGAGACCGAGCTCCCGGACAACTCGCTCAAGGCGAGCTTCGCGAAGGTCTTCGGGATCAGCCGCCACACCCTCGAGGAGCGGGCGGCCCGCCGGAAGTCGATGGCGCTGCTGCGGTTCGTCGGCATCGCCGACCGCGCCCACGAGCTGGCCCGCAACCTGCCCTACGGCTACCAGCGTCGCCTGGAGATCGCGCGGGCCCTGGCCACCGAGCCCCAGCTGCTCTGCCTCGACGAGCCGGCGGCGGGTTTCAACCCGGCGGAGAAGGAGGACCTGATGGGTCTCATCCGCCGGATCCGCGAGGCCGGGCACACGGTGCTTCTGATCGAGCACGACATGAAGCTGGTCATGGGGGTGACCGACCGCATCGTCGTCCTCGAGTTCGGGCAGAAGATCGCGGATGGACTGCCCGCCGACGTGGCCCGCGACCCGCGGGTCATCGCTGCCTACCTGGGAGAGCCGGACGATGCTGCTTCAGCTTGAGGATGCCGTTCTGACCTACGGCAAGATCGAGGCGCTGCACGGCATCTCGATCGAGGTCGACGAGGGCGAGGTCGTGGCCCTGATCGGCGCCAACGGTGCCGGGAAGACCTCCACCATGCGTGCCCTGTCCGGGATCCGCGGCCTCGCCTCGGGCAAGATCGTGTTCAACGGCGAGGACGTCACGCGGCTCCGGGCCGACCAGCGGATGCGCAGGGGCCTCGTGCTCACGCCCGAGGGTCGCGGCATCTTCCCGGGCATGACGGTGACCGAGAACCTCGACATGGGCGCCTACACCCGCAAGGACCGGGCGGCTATCGCCCAGGACCTCGAGCGGGCGTTCGGCCTGTTCCCGCGCCTCCAGGAGCGACGCAAGCAGGTCGCCGGTACGCTGTCCGGAGGCGAGCAGCAGATGCTGGCCATCGGCCGGGCGCTGATGTCGCGTCCCAAGCTGCTGATGCTCGACGAGCCGTCCATGGGCCTCGCGCCGATGATCATCCAGCAGATCTTCCAGATCATCAGCGAGATCGCCCAGCAGGGCACCACCATCCTGGTCGTCGAGCAGAACGCCAAGCAGGCGCTCAGCCGGGCTGACCGGGCGTACGTGCTGGAGACCGGCAACATCGTCAAGGCCGGCACGGGGGCGGCCCTGCTGGACGACCCGAGCATCCGGGAGGCCTACCTCGGGGTCGCCTGACCCCAAACCTGAGCATCTGTCCCCTCCTGCAGACAGGCGGGGACAACGGGCGTAGGGTCACGCCTGTGGCGCGGGCCGGTCCCGCGCCGTACGGGGCAGCATCAACACGGGGATGAGACGTGTGGGAGTGACGATGGCTCGTTCACCGGTGACGGTGCGCGCGGCAGGACCGGGCGACGTGGCCACCATTCGCGAGCTGTGGGAGGGCGCCCTGCGGAGGGCGCCGATCGACGAGCAGCTGACCGACGTGGCGACGGTCGTCGCCCAGTCGGCGGCGAGCGACACCCAGGCCGTGATCGTCGCCGAGCACGACGGGCAGGTGGCCGGCGCTGCGTTCCTGCTGTGCTCCATCATGACTCCGCTCAACCGTGAGCCGGTCGTGCTGGTGGTTGCGCCGCACGTCTTCCCGTCGTTCCAGCGGCGCGGTGTCGGCACCGCGCTTATGGACGCCGCGGCGCGCTACGCCGAGCAGCACGGGATCGCACACCTGGTGACCGCCGCGGGGGCCGACGCGCGCGACTCCAACCGCTTCCTGGCGCGGCTGGCGTTCTCGCCGGTCGCCATACTGCGCGTCGCCCCGACGGCCACCGTGCGGGCCAAGCTGGGTGGGCGACGCGGCATCGCAGCCGTCCGCCTCGGCGGGTCGAGCTCGCGGCACATCGACCGGGTCCTGGCCGCCCGGCGCGGGCGGCGCGAGCGCGTCGTCGGCTAGGCGGGCGAGGGCACCAGCGCGCACGTGATCCGCGAGGTGCACACGCGCTTGCCGCGCTCGTCGGTGATGACGACCTCGTAGCAGGTCGACGTGCGCCCCAGGTGGATCGCGGTGGCCACGCCGGTGAGCACTCCGGCCGTGGCGGCGCGGTGGTGGGTGGCGTTGATGTCCACGCCGACCGCGACCTTCTCGGGAGAGGCATGGATCGCGGAGCCGACCGAGCCCAGCGTCTCGGCCAGCACGACGGAGGCGCCGCCGTGGAGGAGGCCGAGGGGCTGGGTGTTGCCCTCCACCGGCATCGTCCCCACGACCCGCTCGGCCGAGATCTCGGCGAGCTCGACGCCCATCTTCTCGTTGAGCCGGCCCATGCCCTGCGGCATGGCGGCGACGAACTCGTCGATGCTGAGGCCGGCCAGGGACTTCGCGGTGTCGGTCATGGCCGCCATTGTGCCGGGCGTCCGGGCTGTCGGTGTCGGCGGCTAGAGTCGCGTCGTGCCTGAGACCAGCTCGCCCGTTCGCCCGCGACTCCTCCTGCTCGACGGCCACTCGCTGGCCTATCGCGCCTTCTTCGCGCTCCCGGTGGAGAACTTCTCGACGGCCACGGGCCAGCACACCAACGCGGTCTACGGCTTCACCTCGATGCTGGTCAACGTGCTGCGGGACGAGCAGCCCACCCACGTCGCGGTGGCCTTCGACAAGAGCCGGCAGACCTTCCGCCTCGAGGATTATCCGGACTACAAGGCCAAGCGCAACAAGACTCCCGACGAGTTCCGCAGCCAGCTGCCCCTGATCCAGCGCGTCCTCGACGCGCTGCGCATCACCCACCTCGATCTCGACGGCTACGAGGCCGACGACATCATCGCCACGCTGACCACGCAGGCGGTGGCCGAGGGGTCCGAGGTGCTGATCCTGACCGGTGACCGCGACTCCCTCCAGCTGGTCGGGGAGGACGCCACGGTCCTCTACCCGACCCGCGGCGTCAGCGAGCTCTCCCGGATGACACCGCCTGCCGTCGAGGAGAAGTACGGCGTCCCTCCCCACCGCTATCCCGAGCTCGCCGCGCTCGTGGGGGAGGACTCCGACAACCTGCCGGGCGTCCCCGGCGTGGGCCCCAAGACCGCGGCGAAGTGGATCACCGAGTACGACGGCCTCGACAACGTCGTCGCGCACGCCGACCAGATCAAGGGCAAGGCCGGCGACAACCTGCGCGCGCACCTCGGCGACGTGATCCGCAACCGCCGGCTCAACGCGCTGGTCTGCGACCTGACCCTGCCCTACCGCCCGGGCGACCTGTCTCGCCAGCCGTGGGATCGCGCTGCCGGCCTCGAGCTGCTGGACGAGCTGGAGTTCCGTGGGGAGCTCCGCACCCGGCTGATGGAGACCATCGATCCCGACCCGGGGGCGGAGGTGGACGAGGCGGGCTTCGAGATGGAGGGGGTGCGGCTCGCCCAGGGTGACGTGGCGAGCTGGCTCACCGCCCACGCCCGCCCCGGGGAGCGCCTCGGCGTGGCGGTGCAGGGCTCGTGGCGGGCCGGCACCGGTGCGGTCCTCTCACTCGGCATCGCCGCCGCGGACGGGGCCGCCGCCTGGGTCGACGCCGTCGAGCTCAGTCCGGAGGACGACGCCGCCCTCGCTGCGTGGCTGGCCGACGAGTCACGGCCGAAGGTGCTGCACGACGCGAAGGGTCCGATGCTGGCCCTCGCTGCTCGTGGGTGGACCCTGCGTGGAGTTGCCGTCGACACCGCGCTCGCGGCCTACCTGGTGCAGCCGGACCAGCGCTCCTACGACCTGGCCGACCTGACCCTGCGCTATCTCAAGCGCGAGCTGCGCCAGGACACCGCCGACACCGGCCAGCTGACGCTGGACGCGCTTGACGACACCACAGCCAGCGACACCGCGATGCTCGCCGCCCGCGCCGTCCTCGACCTGGCCGAGGCCCTCGAGGCCGCGGTGGAGGAGCACGGCGGCACCCGGCTGCTGCACGAGGTGGAGCTGCCCCTGGTGCACGACCTCGCCCGCATGGAGCAGACCGGCATCGCGGTCGACATCGACTACCTCGAGTCGCTGGAGTCGGAGTTCGGCGACCAGGTCAAGGCTGCCGCCGACGAGGCCTACGGCGTGATCGGGAAGGAGATCAACCTCGGGTCGCCCAAGCAGCTGCAGGTCGTGCTGTTCGAGGAGCTCGACATGCCCAAGACCAAGCGCACCAAGACCGGATACACCACCGACGCCGACGCTCTCCAGTCGCTCTACGAGAAGACCGAGCATCCCTTCCTACAACACCTGCTGCGCCACCGCGACGTGATCCGCCTGCGGCAGACGGTCGAGGGACTCCTCAAGACCGTCGCGTCCGACGGGCGCATCCACACGACGTACAACCAGATCATCGCGGCGACGGGGCGGCTCTCGAGCACCGATCCCAACCTGCAGAACATCCCGATCCGCACCGAGGCCGGGCGCCGGATCCGGGAGGGCTTCGTGGTCGGCGACGGATTCGAGTGCCTGATGACGGCCGACTACAGCCAGATCGAGATGCGGATCATGGCTCACCTCTCGGAGGACGCCGGCCTGATCGAGGCGTTCCGCTCGGGGCGCGACTTCCACTCCGTCACCGCCGGCCGCGTCTTCGGCGTCGAGCCGGGGGACGTGACCACCGAGATGCGGGCCAAGATCAAGGCGATGAACTACGGCCTCGCCTATGGCCTCTCCGCGTTCGGCCTCTCCCAGCAGCTGCGCATCGACACCGGTGAGGCGCGCGGGCTCATGGACGAATACTTCGAGACCTTCGGTGGGGTCCGCGACTACCTCGCCGGGATCGTCGACGAGGCCCGCCGCTCGGGCTTCACCGAGACGATCATGGGCCGGCGCCGCTACCTGCCCGACCTCACCAGCGACAACCGGCAGCGCCGGGAGATGGCTGAGCGGATGGCGCTCAACGCGCCCATCCAGGGCTCGGCCGCCGACCTGATCAAGGTCGCGATGCTCGGGGTCGACCGGGCGATCGAGAAGCAGGGGCTGCGCTCCCGGATGCTGCTGCAGGTGCACGACGAGCTCGTGTTCGAGGTCGCCGTGGGAGAGCGGGACGCCCTGGACGCGCTCGTGCGCGAGGAGATGGGCCGTGCTGCCGAGCTGGCCGTGCCCCTGGACGTCTCCGTCGGCACCGGCCGCAGCTGGCACGAGGCCGCTCACTAGCCCTGGTGAGTGGATACCGTCTCGGGGTCACGGTGACCGACGCGGGTCAGGTAGACACTGGCGGCCAGCAGCGCTGCGAGCACGCACAGGTCCACAACCACGACGACCGTCACGAGGCCGACGACGCTGTCGGTGGTCAGGCCCCCGCCGACCATGACGACGAGTGCCATCCACACGAGATAGATCGTGCGCCGGCCCTGGCGCGCGAGCACGGCGTAGACCAGCAGCTGCAGCATCGACAGCGCCGTGCCGAGCAGGGCGAAGATCCACAGCCGCGACTCGATCTCGGCGAACTGGCCGCCGCCGACGAAGATCATCGCGAGGCCTGAGAGCAGCGAGGACGCGAGCGTCCCCAGGGTGCCGAGGACAGCGACCAGGCCCAGGCTCAGAGCCAGGGCGCGCCGGCGCTCGGCATCGGACGACATCGACGGGAAGGCGAGCACGATCACGAACTGGGGCAGGAAGAGCACTGCCTTGGTGAGGATCAGCCCGGCGGCGTAGAGGCTGGAGTCCTGCTCGGAGAGCACGTTGCGCGCCACGATGATGTCGACGCTCGACAAGGCGAAGAACGCGAAGAGCGCCTGGGAGTTGTGGACGCTCTCGCGCAGGATTGCGATCCCGCGGTGCTCGGCGCTGGCCCGACCCGGCGCCCGCTGATGCCGCAGGGCCCACCAGCCGACCAGCACTGGGGCGCAATAGCCGATGAAGACGCCGACGAGCGCCCAGAGCTCGGTCGGGCGCCAGAGGACCAGCCCAGTGCCGAGGACGATGCGCGGGACGCCGGCGGCGACGTAGACCAGGGCGAGTGCCGTCCAGCGTCGTTCGCCCTGGAGGGTGCCCGCCTGGCCGCCCATCATGGTGAGGGGCACTGCACACAGCGGCACCATCAGTGCGAGCAGCAGTGAGTCCAGGCGGAGCACGTGGTTGATCACGGGCGAGAGCAGCATCAGCACGAAGCCCAGGGCCAGCGAGGTGCGCCAGGTGACCCTGAGCACCTGCGCCTCGATCTGGGCGACGTGCTCAGGATCGGCGGCGATTCGCCGGGCAGCGGTGGCCTGGAGTCCGAGCGAGACGACTGAGACCACGAGGAGCAGGCTGAGCACAGCGGTGAACGCCCCGAAGTGGGCGGTGCCGATGAGGCGGGCCACCACCAACTGGTAGGCATATGTCGAAACATTCATGACGCCCATCGCGATGGCGATGATGCTTCCCCGGCGCATCAGCGCAGCCATCCGCGAAACCGCTCCCATGGGAGGCGAGCCTACGGGTCGACGCGGTGGCGTCCTGGAAGCGCCTGCCCATACCGAGGGGATGTCGACGAGTTCACGACGAATGCTACTTGTGGGTAATATCCCGGACCGTTGCCCGATCGGGTGGCCGTGGTCTGGGAGGGCCACGTCTGGAGGAGGGACGCATTCGTCATGCGCACACTCGTGACTGCTGGCGCCATGGTGGCGCTGGCCATCGTCATGTTGATCTTGGTCGGGGCAGCGCTCGACCTCAATGTCGATTCAGCCGCACTGACCGGTGCCGCGCTCGGGGCCGTGATCGCACTCGTGCCCGACCGCTCCACCACCGCGCGGCTCGGGGGCTTCGTCGTGGGGCTCGCCGCAGCGTGGATCGGGTACGTCGGCAGGGCAGGGGTGCTGCCCGACACCTCGACCGGCCGGGCCTTGACCGCCGGCCTGGTCGTGCTCATCGCCGTCGGGGTGTGTGCGGCGACGTGGGGGAGGCTGCCCCTCTGGAGCGCCCTCGTCGGGGTGGCCGCCATGACCGGCACCTACGAGTCCGCCTACAGCGCGGCTCCGTCCCTGGTCGTGGACACCTCCGTCACCGGGGCGACGACTGCTCTCTTCACGGCCGCAGTCGGGTTCCTCGCCGCGGCGGCCTTCTCCGCCGGCCCGGCGGGGTCGTCGACCGAGCGCCGCAGAGAGGCCGCGCCGGATGACACCCACACGGAGCTCGAGACGATGCTGGAGGAGACCCGATGACGAGCACGATGCAGCGGCGTTCGCTGGCCCGGGTCGGGGCAGGGCTGGCCGCCCTTGCGCTCGGGAGCACGATGCTTCCCGCATTCGCCGCGGAGGAGGACGGCGAGGTCGCGGTGACGAACACCGAGACCGTGCAGGTCTACCTCGCGCCGACCGGTGAGATAGAGACCCGTCGGGTCTACGAGCAGCTGACCCTGAGTGGCGACGGCACCCTCGACCTGGAGAACCCGGTGGAGACGGCCGGACTCCGCAACCTCGACGGCTTCGGCACGTTCGAGGTCGATGGCGGTCTCCAGCGCGGAACGGTGTCGGTCGACGGGGTCGAGCGGTTCCGGAGCGTCAGCGACTACCGCGGCGACCTGCCGCTCGAGGTCGAGATCGAGTACCGCCTCGACGGCGAGCGGGTGGAGGCTGACGACGTGGTGGGCGCAGACGGCCTCCTCGAGGTGTTCTACACCGTCCGCAACATCACGTCCGAGCCGCAGGAGATCACCTTCACCGACGGCGCCGGCAGCACGGTGACCGAGTCCGTGGACGTGCCGATTCCCATGGTGGGCTCGGTGTCGACAGTGCTGCCTGCCAACTTCACGGACGTCGAGACCAGCGGAGCGAACATGGCTGGTGACGGGAAGGGCGGCACCAAGCTCACCTTCACCATGACGCTGGTGCCGCCCCTGGGCGAAGACACGGTGCGGGTGGGATACCAGGCTCGCGTTTCCGACGCCACGATTCCGGCCGCGACCGTGTCGGCGCTTCCGGTCAACCCGCTGGCGAGCCCGGCCTTCAAGTCCGCGGCGTCGAGCTACGAGGCCGGGTCGCAGACGGGCGAGAAGCTGGCAGCGGGCGCGACCGAGATCGACAGCAACCTGCTCAAGCTGCGGGACGGCACTGGCGAGCTCATCCTGGGGCTGATCCAGCTCCGCAACGGCGCCAGCCAGCTTCGTGACGGTCTCGCGGGCCGGGCCGCCCCCGGGGCGGCCAAGCTGGCCACGGGCGCCGGAGCGCTCCGGGACGGCCTCACCCAGATCGACTCCGGAGCCGACCGGCTCGACACGGGCGCGGGCAAGCTCCGAGACGGAGCCGGCCAGCTGGGCGCGGGCGCCGAGGAGCTCAAGGCGGGCGCGGCCAAGCTGGACGCGGGCGCGAAGCAGCTGCACACGGGGACGGGCACGGCCTTGGCCGGCAGCATGTCCTTGACCGCCGGCTTGTCGAAGATCAGCTCCGGCCTGAAGACCCTGGGCGGCGAGCAGGGGCTCGGGGCTGCGGGCAAGGGCATAGACGCCCTGCAGGCAGGCGTGGACCAGCTCCTCGCAGGGTTCGGCTCCGCCACTCAGGACGGGACCCTGCTCTACGCACTCAACGCGCTCTCCGGCGGGCTCGGACAGCTCGAGGGCGGTGCCGGCCAGCTCGCCGGCGGGCTGGGACAGCTCCGAGGTGACGCCGGAGTGCTGGCTGATCCCGCCGACGGCTCTGGGCTCGCCAAGGCGAAGAACGCCGTGGACGTCATCAAGGGTGGGCTCGACGAGTCGCTCAAGCCGGGCGGCAGCCTCGACCAGCTGGTGGGCGGCCTGACGGGGGTCAAGACGGCCTTCTGCTCGTCGCACCCGACGCTCAGTGCCCAATGCGCAGGCACGGTCGACCAGCTGATCGCAGGGGTCGGTGTCAGCCGCACCAACCTCGGTCAGGCCGCAGGGGGACTGGGCGCCGTCTCCGGCGGACTGGGCCAGGCTCTCGGCGCCCTGGACGCCCAGCTAGTCCCGGGGGCCCAGGCGCTCCACGCCGGTCTGATCCAGGCCAAGACCGGGGCGACGAAGGCACACCAGGGCGGGATCGCGCTCAAGGACGGCGTGGCCAAGGTCGGCGCGGGTCTGACACAGCTCGAATCCGGCCTCGCCACGGCGATCTCCGGCGTCCTGCAGCTCTCCACCGGCGCGACCGCGGCCTACACCGGGTCCAGTGCCCTCACCGAAGGGCTGGGCAAGCTCTCGGGCGGCACGGGCGAGCTCGCGACCGGCACCGGCAAGCTCGCTGCGGGCTCCGGGAAGCTCTCCGAGGGAGCAGACAAGGTTGCCGGGGGAGCCGGTCAGCTGGCAGATGGCACGACCAAGCTGGCCGACGGCACGCAGGAGGCCGCTGCAGGCTCCGCGCGTCTCGCGGACGGCGCGACCGAGCTGTCCACGGGTCTCGGCGAGGCCGCATCCGGATCGGGTCGCCTGGCAGACGGACTGGCCAGGGCGGCGTCCGGGGCGCCGGCCATCCGCGACGGCGCCGGCAGGCTCTCCAAGGAGGGCATGTCGAAGCTCATCGGCGCGGGCGAGGACACCGCCATGGACTACGGCAAGCTGGCGGCCATCGTCGCGGCCGGGTCCGAGCGGGCCGAGGCGGAGGCGATGGCCTACGGGGCTCCCCAGGGTGCTCAGGGCCTCACCGCCTACTCCTTCGAGATCCGCGGCGACACCGGCGAGGGCGGGCGCAACGTGACCCGCGGTGTGCTCGCCGGCCTCCTGTTGGCTGCGGGACTGGGCGTGGTGGCGCTCCGTCGCCGGATCGTCTGACCTCACCCCTCGATGCGGCGCCCCGGCCTGTGGCCGGGGCGCCGTTCTCGTGCCCGGAACCGGGGTCAGCGCAGGTCGGCCACGAAGATCGCGGTGCCCGGGGTGATCAGGCCGCGGGTGCGTGACCAGCCGCCCCAGACGCGGTCGTGGTCCTCGGGCCACTGCGGCTCCACGAGGTCGATCAGTAAGAAGCCCTGGTGCGCGAGCAGGCGCACCCAGTCACCCAGCGTGCGGTGGTGCTCGACGTAGGCGACCACGCCGGTCTCGTCGTCGATCTCGACGTAGGGAGTGCGGTCCCAGTAGGACTGCGAGGCCGTCAGGCCGGGCTCGTCGGGGTCGTCGGGGAACATCCAGCGCGTCGGGTGGGTGATCGAGAACGCGAACCGGCCCCTGGGCCTGAGCACGCGGCGTACCTCCGCGACGCAGCGCTCGATGTCGGCGACGAACTGCAGCGCGCCGAACGACGAGAACACGACGTCGAAGGCGTCGTCGCGGAAGGGCAGGTGCGTCGCGGTCGCGAGCACGGACGGTACGGCGATCCCGGTGGACTCGTCGAGGCGGCGACTGTGCTGGAGCTGCCGGTGGGAGAGGTCGAGGCCGACGGCACGACCGCCCTGGTCGGCGACCCACCGGGAGCACTGTCCGGCGCCGCTCCCGACCTCGAGGACGTCGCGACCGTCCACCGGCCCGAGCACCCCCGCCACAGCCTCGGTCAGTCCCTCGGGACCCCAGACGAAGCCCGCGTCGCCCAGGAACTCCCCGTGGGTGGCCTGGTACTCGTCGGCGTAGCGGTCCCAGTCGGGGCCGTTCGCCCGGCGGGACTCCTCCTCGTCGACCGCCCGACGCTCGACGCGGACAGGGGGATGGGGCAGCGGGTCCACGTTCGGAGGTTACTTGAACGCCAGCAGGGCGCCGGACAGGAGTCCGACGCCCTGCTGGGTCGTGATCTGATGCCGGGTCAGCCGATCGACGTACGGCCGGAGGTGCGGCGGTTGACGTCGTTCGGGCCCGACTTGATGCGGCTCGGGTCCGACCCGGCCTTGACCTCGCGACCGTCGCTCGCGCCACCGCGGTCGGTGTCGCACTTGGTCGGGTCGGTCTTGCGCTTCTGGTATCGCTTGTTGGCCTTGCCGGTCTTCTCGACCTTGTCCTTCAGCCGGTCCTTGTCGGTGTCGGCCTTGGTCGGGTTGGAGCGGGTCTTGCCGATGGTGATCTTGCTGCCGCTACGAGTGATGTAGACGACCTGCTTGATCTTGTAGCCCTTGACCTCGAGGCCGTCCGTGAGGCCGTCCTTGTCGGTGTCGCGCTTGAGCGGGTTCGTCGAGACATGGATCTTCTTCTTCGCCTTGCGGCCGCAGACCTCGAACCGCTCCTTGATGGTCATCCCCTTGAACTCGCGACCGTCGCTGAGCCCGTCGTTGTCGGTGTCCACGTCGTGCGGGTTGGTCCCGATCGCCTTCTCCTTGGCGTCGCTGAGGGCGTCACCATCGGAGTCCTTGGCGCCGAAGTCGTCCTTCGGGTTGTTCACCGGGTTGGTGCCGTTGTTGACCTCCGCACCGTCCGAGGCACCGCCATCGTCGGTGTCCCAGTCCTTCGGGTTGGTCTTGAAGGTCTTGACCTCGGCGCCGTCGGTGAGACCGTCCTTGTCGGTGTCGGCCTTCTTCGGGTCCGTGCCCAGGGCCTGCTCCTCGGCGTCGGTGAGGCCGTCGCCGTCGGTGTCGCCGCTGACGACCTTGTCGTCCACGCTGTGGCCGGCGGTGGCGTTGGTCCCGGCCTCGACCTCGGCGCCGTCGCCCACGCCACCGTCGTCGGTGTCGTAGTCCAGCGGGTTGGTCCTGGTCGTGTGGACCTCGGCGCCGTCGCTGAGGCCGTCGCCGTCGGTGTCGGCCTTGTGGGGGTCGGTGCCGAGCTGCTTCTCCTCGGCGTCGGTGAGGCCGTCGCCGTCGCTGTCACCGGGGACGGGCGAGTCGTCGGCGCCGTGGCCCTTGGTCGGGTTGGTGCCCTGCCACACCTCGGCGCCGTCCGGCACGCCGCCGTTGTCGGTGTCGGGGTCCAACGGGTCGGTGCCGTAGGTGTTGACCTCGGCGCCGTCGACGAGGCCGTCACCGTCCGTGTCCGCCTTCGTGGGGTTGGTCCCGTGGGTGTTGACCTCGGCGCCGTCGTTCAGGCCGTCGCAGTCGGTGTCCGGGTTGCCCGGGTCGGTGCCGATCTGCTTCTCCTGGTCGTCGGTGAGGCCATCACCGTCGCTGTCGGTGGCCCCGCACTCGACGCCACCGGTGGGCGCGAGTGCCCGGACGTGCATCGGGGCCAGGCTCAGGTCGGCCTCAGCCACCGTCACCCCGGCGGGCGCGGGCAGTGAGAGGACCTTGAGCTGCACGCGGATCAGCGCCTGCAGGTCGGCCTGGCCGGTCGCGCCGCTCGACTGCATGGAGGGCGAGAACGCCGTGACGGTGAGGTCGACCAGGGGGTCCAGCGTATCGAGCTCGGGGCCGAGGTCGACCGGCTGGCCGTTGAGCGGGATCGGGATCTGGTTGCCGCCGATGTTGGCGACGATCGTGGGCTTGTCGACGATCGTGGCCGTGCCGGTGGTGCCGTCGGAACGCGCCTCCACGGTCAGTGCACCGGTCACGTCGAGCGTGACGTTGCCGCCGAGCAGGTCGACGTCGCCCACGTGGGTGGTCACCCGCGACACCACGTCGTCACCGGCCGCAGCCGTGTCCACCAGCCTGGTCGTGGCACGCACGTCCGAGGCGCCCACCTTGACGAGCGGGCCAGCGGGAGCCGGCACGGCCCCACCCCCGGTGGCACCGGCCAGCGTGGTGAGCGCGTCGCTGTAGATCCGCTCGCCGTTCGTCGCCGGGACGCATGCCGCGCCCGACCTGTACGCCGCCATCACGTCACCGGTGATCAGGGGCGCCTGTAGCAGCGGGTCGAGGGGAGTGCCCTGCAGGGGCACCAGTGCGCGGGCCGGCGGGTTGGCCGTCGGCGGTGCCGCGACCTGCTCGGAGTCCACGGGCACCGGGACGTTGCCGAGCAGGAGCGAGGCCTCGAGGTTGGCCGAGGAGGCCGTCGCGTTGTTGGCGGTGCGCGTGCTGTCCACGTCAGCGCGGCTGTGGCCAACACCGGCGTCGGCGAGGCTGCCCTGGCCGGCGATGTTCGTCGTGAGCTTGATCAGGTCACCGTGTGCGTCGGCCGAGTATGCCGCGGGCAGCTTGGCCGCCGAGGCCGGTGACACCCCCAGCACCAGGGCCGACAGACCCGGCACGAGTGCCAGAGTCGTGAGTGCGGCCCAGGTGCGCCGGGATGGGAAGTCCCCCATGTGCATTAGCCCTTTCATTGACGGGAGAGGACGACGGATTGTCGTTCCCCCAGAAGTTCGCGTCTGTCTTGACAGCGTCAAGGTATTGGCAAAATGGTCAACGAGGTGGGTAAACGTCCGTTACGGATGGCCCGTCGGTGCGGAGGAGACGCGGCCCGGTTGGACTGGGATCAGTGCGCCCGCGTAGTCTTGAGGATGCGCCAGAGGTCTGCCTGGGTTCCATACGGAGCGGACCCTCGCTCGCTGTCGGCTCCGAGCGGTCCACCAGGTCTGCGGGGCCAGCACTAATGATGGTGAAACAGGGCTTCTGCGCGTGCCCGCACGACTTCTGTCCACCCTAGGAATCCATCTCCTTATGACGAGCACCCTCTCCACTCTTCCGGACTACGACGCGCCCCAGGTGGCCGTCAACGACATCGGGTCCGAAGAGGACTTCCTCGCCGCGATCGACGCGACCATCAAGTACTTCAACGACGGCGACATCGTCGACGGCACCATCGTCAAGGTGGACCGCGACGAGGTCCTGCTCGACATCGGCTACAAGACCGAGGGCGTCATCCCCTCGCGCGAGCTGTCGATCAAGCACGACGTCGACCCCTCCGAGGTCGTCGAGGTCGGCGACAAGGTCGAGGCCCTGGTTCTCCAGAAGGAGGACAAGGAAGGCCGGCTGATCCTCTCCAAGAAGCGCGCCCAGTACGAGCGCGCCTGGGGCACGATCGAGCAGGTCAAGGAGGAGGACGGCGTCGTCGAGGGCACCGTCATCGAGGTCGTCAAGGGCGGCCTGATCCTCGACATCGGCCTCCGCGGCTTCCTCCCCGCCTCCCTGGTGGAGATGCGCCGCGTGCGCGACCTCCAGCCCTACGTCGGCCAGACGCTCGAGGCGAAGATCATCGAGCTCGACAAGAACCGCAACAACGTGGTCCTGTCGCGCCGCGCGTGGCTCGAGCAGACGCAGTCCGAGGTCCGCCACGGCTTCCTCACCCAGCTGCAGAAGGGCCAGATCCGCAAGGGTGTCGTGTCCTCGATCGTCAACTTCGGTGCCTTCGTGGACCTTGGTGGCGTCGACGGCCTGGTGCACGTCTCGGAGCTGTCCTGGAAGCACATCGACCACCCGTCCGAGGTCGTCGCCGTCGGCGACGAGGTCACCGTCGAGGTGCTCGACGTGGACATGGACCGCGAGCGTGTCTCCCTGTCGCTGAAGGCGACGCAGGAGGACCCGTGGCAGCACTTCGCCCGCACCCACCAGATCGGCCAGATCGTGCCGGGCAAGGTCACCAAGCTGGTGCCCTTCGGCTCGTTCGTCCGTGTCGAGGAGGGCATCGAGGGCCTCGTGCACATCTCCGAGCTGGCCGAGCGCCACGTGGAGATCCCCGAGCAGGTCGTCCAGGTCAACGACGACGTCATGGTCAAGATCATCGACATCGACCTCGAGCGTCGCCGGATCTCGCTGTCCCTCAAGCAGGCCAACGAGACGGCCACGGCCAGCGACGTGGAGGAGTTCGACCCGACCCTCTACGGCATGGCTGCGACCTACGACGAGCAGGGCAACTACATCTACCCCGAGGGCTTCGACCCGGAGACCGGCGAGTGGCTCGAGGGATACGACGAGCAGCGCGCCGCCTGGGAGGAGCAGTACGCCAAGGCGCACGCCCGCTGGGAGGCCCACGTCAAGCAGCAGGCCGAGGCCAAGCAGGCCGAGGTCGAGGCCGGCGAGGCCACGTCCTACTCCAGTGGCGACGACGCCGAGGCAGCCCAGACCGGCGGTTCGCTGGCTTCCGACGAGGCGCTGCAGGCGCTGCGCGAGAAGCTCACCGGTGGCGCGAGCTGACGCCCGTCTGATACACGTGACGAAGGCCCCGACCTGACGGTCGGGGCCTTCGCCCGTTTCTGAGGGGGGTGGACCTCAGAGGTTGCGCGGGACGAGGTTGCCCCTGAGGTAGGTGGAGCCGAAGTCGTCGTGGAGGGTGACGTTGGCGGGGCCGGCGAACCGGTCGTGGCGTGCGTAGCGCACGAGCAGGCTGGCGAGTACTGCCAGGACAAGGAGGACGGCTGCGGTGGTCATGGCAGTAATCCTCCGCCTATCGAGATCCGGCCACCAGTGGCAGGAATGACAGCAAGAGTTGATTTCCTGCCATCGGAGGAGGATGCTGGCGCACATGCTCACCAATGTGGCCGCAGTCGTGTTCGACGGAGTGGCTCCCTTCGAGCTCGGGGTGCTGTGTGAGGCCTTCGGGCTCGACCGACGCGACGACGGCGTGCCGTTCCTCGACTTCGCCGTCTGCGGCCCCGAGCCGCTGGTCCGCGTCACGGCCGGCTTCTCGATCAACGTCGAGCACGGTCTCGACCGGCTCGAGGACGCCGACCTCATCGCCGTACCCGCAGTGCCCCGCAACAGGCTGGCTCCCGACCAGGTGATCGGCGCGCTCCGCAAGGCCTACGACCGCGGCGCCAGGATCCTCTCCGTCTGCTCCGGCGCCTTCGCCCTCGGGCAGGCGGGCCTGCTGGACGGCCGGGAGTGCACCACCCACTGGAAGTACACCGACGAGCTCGCCGCCCGGTTCCCGGAGGCGCAGGTGGTGCCGGAGGTGCTCTACGTCGACTCCGGACAGGTCGTGACCAGTGCGGGCACCGCCGCGGGCCTGGACGCCTGCCTGCACATCTGGCGCCAGGAGTACGGCGCCGCCGTGGCCAGCACCGTGGCCCGTCGCATGGTCGTGCCGGCGCACCGCGACGGCGGCCAGGCCCAGTTCATCTCCAAGCCGGTGCCGGCGTGCGAGTCGGAGGCGCTCGCGCCGCTCCTGGACTGGATCACCGCCCACCTGAGCGACGAGCTGACGGTCGAGTCGTTGGCCAAGCAGGTCCACATGTCGCCGCGCACGTTCGCGCGACGCTTCAAGGAGGAGACCGGCAGCACGCCGTACAACTGGATCCTCGCCCAGCGCGTGCGGGTGGCCCAGGAGCTGCTCGAGGCCACCGACCACCCGGTCGAGTGGATCGCCGCCGAGGTCGGGTTCGGGAACGCCGCCACGCTGCGGCACCACTTCGGGCGGGTCCGCGGCGTGAGCCCGCAGCAGTACCGGCGTACGTTTGGCCGCACTGCCTGAGCCGGACCGCCCGAGGGGGATGCCGTGGCCGTCGACATCACCGTGCGCGGGTCGTTCCGCGCCTTCCGCAAGCCGGAGCGGGCCGTCGTCCACCTGGTCGTCGGCCTCGAGGGCGCCGACGCGGCCCACGTCTACCACGGGGTGACCGGCCAGGTCGCGACGGTGACGGCGCTCGTGCGTGAGCTGCACGACCCCGAGCACGGCCCGGTCACCTGGTGGGCGTCCGACCAGCTGCGCACCTGGGCGAGCCGGCCGTGGAACCAGGACGGCAAGCAGCTCCCCCTGGTGCACCACGCGCACGTGGACCTGCAGGTGAAGTTCGCCGAGTTCGGCGCGCTCGGCAGCTGGCTGGGCAAGCTCGCCGAGATCGAGGGAGCGAACGTCCGGCAGATCGAGTGGGCGCTGACCGACGTGCACCGCAGGCAGCTGGTGCGCGAGGTGCGGGCGGCCGCGGTCAAGGACGCGCAGGAGCGGGCCCAGGCGTACGCCGATGCGCTGGGGCTCGGCCCGGTGCGGCTCGCCTCCCTCGCAGACGCGGGCATGCTGGCGCCGGGCCTGCACCCGGTCGGCGGCGAGGAGATGGCGATGGCGCGGGCCATGGCCCCCGGCGACTCCGGAGTGCCGATCTCCTTCGCGCCGGAGGACGTGTCCGTGACTGCGGACGTGGACGCGAGGTTCACCGCCGGCGACCCTACGATGGGGTCGTGACCAGCCAGCCCATCGCCGACCTGTCCGCCGACGACCTCGCCGCGCTGCTCGAGGAGCAGCGCAAGGCCTACGAGGAGCTGAAGGGCCGGGGGCTCAAGCTCGACCTCACCCGGGGCAAGCCGTCGGCGGAGCAGCTCGACCTGTCCGACGAGCTGCTGACCCTGCCGCGCGGGACCAGGGACGCCAGCGGCACCGACGTACGCAACTACGGCGGACTGAGCGGGCTGCAGGAGCTGCGCGAGATGTTCGCCGAGCTGCTCTGGGTCGAGCCCGAGCAGGTCGTGGCCGGCGGCAACTCCAGCCTCACGATGATGCGCGACTGCCTCGTCTACCTGATGCTGTTCGGCGGCGTCGACAGCGAGCGCCCGTGGAACCGCGAGGAGAAGGTCAGGTTCGTCTGCCCGGTGCCGGGCTACGACCGCCACTTCACCCTGCTGGAGTCGCTGGGCATCGAGATGGTGACCGTGCCCTTCAACGAGGACGGCCCCGACGTCGCCGCGGTGAAGGCCCTGGTCGCCGAGGACGCCAGCATCAAGGGCATGTGGGTCGTCCCGACCTATGCCAACCCGACCGGTGCGACGACCAGCCAGGAGGTGGCCGCCGAGCTCGCCGGCATGCCGACCGCGGCGCCGGACTTCAAGATCTTCTGGGACAACGCCTACGCGCTGCACCACCTCACCGAGGAGGAGGCGAAGAGCGCCGACATCCTCACCCTGGCGGCGGCCGCCGGCCACCCGCACCGGCCGATCATGTTCGCGTCGACGTCGAAGATCACCTTTGCCGGCGCCGGCGTCGCCTTCCTGGCTGCTTCCACCAAGACCGTCGCGTGGTACCTCGACCACCTCGGCAAGGGCTCGATCGGCCCGGACAAGATCAACCACCTGCGCCACGTGCAGTTCTTCGGCTCCGCCCAGGGCGTGCGCGACCACATGGTCCGGCACCGCCAGATCATCGCGCCGAAGTTCGAGGAGGTCGACCGCGTCCTCACCGAGCGCCTCGGCGGCCTCGACATCGCGACCTGGAACAAGCCGCAGGGCGGCTACTTCGTCAACCTCGACGTGCTGCCAGGCACGGCCAGCCGCGTCGTCGAGCTCGCCAGGGAGGCCGGCGTCGCGCTGACCCCCGCCGGGTCGTCGTTCCCCTACAAGCGCGACCCGGAGAACACCAACATCCGCCTCGCTCCGACCATGCCTCCGCTGCCTGAGGTCACCGAGGCGATGGAGGCCGTGGCCACGTGCGTGCTGCTCGCCGCCGCGGAGAAGCTGGCGGCCGAGAAGGCCTGAACGTGTCCAGCCAGCCGGACAGTGCCTTCTCCGCCGGGGCCTTCGCCGACGCGACCCCCACCGACCGGCAGGAGTTCACCTACTCCGTCGTCGGCGTGCAGAAGGCCGGCACGTCGACGCTGCAGTGGCTGCTCAACCAACACCCCCAGGTGTGCCGCCCGCCCCGCAAGGAGATGGGCTGGTTCGACGTCGACGAGCAGACGTGGCAGGGCGTCGACCACGCGTCGTACGCCGTGCCGCGCAGGTCGCCGGTCCACCGCGCCATGGGCGACGCGACCCCGCGCTACCTGTTGATGCCCCGGGCTCTGGAGCGGATGCGCGAGCACCGGCCCGGCATGCGGCTCATCGCTGTCTTCCGGGACCCGATCGACCGGCTCGTCTCCCAGTGGGTGATGGTGCGCGCTCGCCAGCCCGACCGGGCGCCGGACTGGCCCGAGATGATCGCCTGGCGGCCAGCGGACTTCCCCCGCGAGATCCCCGAGGAGATGCGGGGCAGGGGGGAGCGGGCCCGGTTCCTGCGGGCCTCGGGCGTGGTCCGCGGCTACTACGGCGGCCAGGTGCAGCACGGGCTGGAGGTCTTCCCGCGTGAGCAGTGGCTGTTCCTGGACTTCGCGACCCTCATCGCCGACCACGGGACCGTGCTCGACACGGTCACCGACCACATCGGGGTGGACCGCTTCGGCACGCATCCGCCGCTGAAGAAGCTGATGGCCGGCACCGACACGATCACCGGCACGCGCCCGACGGCCGAGGACCTGCTGTCACTGGCGCGCACCTTCGAGCCCGAGCTGGCCGGCTTCGGGCGGCTTACCGGGCTCGACGTGGCCCAGTGGACGACCAGCCGCCTGCTCGCCGGGTCGCTGGACCCGGCGGAGCAGGCGGAGAGGTACGCCGCGAAGGCAGGACTGGCGTGAGGCTCAGCGCGGCATCCGGGTGACGACGACCCGGAGGTCCCGGCGCGATGCGCGGCGACCCCGCGACGTACCCTCATCGGCGGCACGTCGGACGAGGAGAGGTGGCACGCAGTGCGGGTGGGCCTGACCGGGGGAGTCGCCTCGGGCAAGAGCACGGTGTCGGCGATCCTGCGCGAGCTCGGTGCCGTCGTCATCGACGCCGACGCCCTGGCGCGCGAGGTGGTCGCGACGGGCACTCCGGGCCTGGCGCGGGTCGTCGAGGAGTTCGGCGAGGGCCTGCTGACCCCCGGCGGCGAGCTCGACCGGCCGGCGATGGGCCGCCTGGTCTTCGGCGACGAGGCAGCCCGCAAGCGCCTCGAGGCGATCGTGCACCCGCTGGTCTTCGAGCGCATCGTCGAGCTCGAGGGGGCCGCCGGCGACCACGACGTCGTGGTCCACGACATCCCGCTGCTCGCGGAGAGCGGGCGGGCCGACACCTTCGACGCGGTCATCGTCGTCGACTCGCCGCGCGAGGTGCAGGTCGATCGGATGGTGCGCGACCGCGGCTGGACCGTGGAGGACGCCGAGTCGCGGATCGCGGCCCAGGCCTCCCGCGAGGACCGGCTCGCGGTCGCGACGCACGTCATCGAGAACACCGGCACCCTCGAGCAGCTGGAGGCTCGCGTGCGCGAGGTCTACGCCGAGCTGGCGGCGCGGGCATGACGCTGGCTCCGGTGAGGACGGCCGTGGCGGCTGCCGCGATGCTCGCGCTCGCCGCCTGCAGCGGGATCCCGGCGACCGCCCCCACGGACGGCTCCGACGTCCGCTCGCCGTCCGGGCAGGCCGGCTCGGCGACGCCGGAGGTCGATCCCGACACCCCGCTCTCGTGGGGCCCGACGGTCGGCGAGCTCGCGCGGGCGCAGGAGCTGGTGGCCGGATGGACGCCGGAGCAGCTCGCCGGCCAGGTCATCGTCGGTCGCTACCACGGCACCGACTCGGCCGGTGCCCGGCAGATGGTGGCGGACCTCCACCTCGCGGGGATGTCGATCACCAGCGGCAACATCGTCGACTCGACCCAGGTCCGTCAGCTGACCCGGGCGATCAGCGAGGCCGTCGCGGCTGGCGGGCGCGACTTCCCCGCCGTGATCGGCGTCGACCAGGAGGGCGGCTACGTCTCCCACCTGCGCGGGATCGCCACCGAGTTCCCGGCCTTCAACGCCGCCGGCGCCGCGATCGAGGCCGACGGCGAGACCGGTCGGCAGGCGGTCCGTGCCGCTGCCCGCGCGACCGGCCTGGAGGTCCGCGACCTCGGCTTCACCTGGGTCTTCGCGCCCGTCGCCGACGTGACGATCGGGGCGGCGGACCCCACCATCGGCACCCGGTCGGCCTCGAGCGACACCGCGGTGGCCGCCAAGGCGACCGCCGCGGCGGTGCGCGGCTACGACGACGCGGGCGTGGTGTCGACGGTGAAGCACTTCCCTGGCCACGGGGCTGCGCTCAGCGACAGCCACGACACCCTGCCCCAGCTCGACTCGACGCTCGCAGAGCTGCGCACCCACGATCTGCCGCCGTTCGAGGCGGCGATCGCCAGCGAGGCGCCCGCGGTGATGCTGAGCCACCTCGACCTCACCCGGCTGGCACCGGGCGTGCCGGCCAGCCTGGCGCCGGAGGTCTACGACGTGCTGCGCGACGAGCTCGGCTTCGAGGGGGTCGCGATCACCGACTCCCTGGGCATGGGTGCCGTCGCCGGCCGTCGCAAGCCGGCCGTGCAGGCCCTCAACGCCGGCGCCGACCTGCTCCTGATGCCGGTCGACACCCGGGTCACCCACGGCATCATCACCGACGCCATCTCCTCCGGGGAGGTGCCCCGTGAGCGCGCCGAGGAGGCCGCCGCCCGCGTCGTGGCCGTGCAGCTGTGGCAGCAGCGGGTCGCCGCCGAGGTGGCCGTGCCCACCGGCGTCACCACGCAGGCGGAGCAGGCCGCCAGCGACCTCCTGGCCGCGGCGTACTGACGAAATGACGCAGCCGCCGGGGCATTGCACCACCGGCGGCTGCGGAGTCGGGACGGGTCAGGCGGCCATGTCGGGGTCGCCCAGCTTGCGCAGCTTCTGCAGGGCCTCCCGCTCGAGCTGGCGGACCCGCTCGGCCGAGATGCCGTGGCGGGCCCCGATGTCGGCGAGCTTGTGCTGGCGGCCGTCGAGCAGGCCGTAGCGCGCCCGGATGATGTCGGCTGCCCGCTCGTCGAGCGAGTCGACGAGCCCGTTGAGCCGCTCGCGCGACTCGGTGTCGAGCACCGTGAGGTCGGGGCTGGGAGACGTCTCCTGGGCCATCAGGTCACCGAGGGAGGTGTCGCCGTCCTCGTCGACCGGGGTGTCGAGCGAGACGTGGTCGCGGCCCCAGGAGAGCAGGTCGAGCACCCGCTCGACGTCCATGTCGAGCTCGTCGGCGATCTCGTGCGGCTCCGGCTCGCGGCCCAGCTGGCGCTCCAGGGTGCGGCGGGCGCCGCCGACCTGGTTGAGCTCCTCGACCACGTGCACGGGGAGGCGTACGACGCGGGCCTGCTGCGCGATGCCGCGCGTGATGGCCTGGCGCACCCACCAGGTCGCGTAGGTCGAGAACTTGTAGCCCTTGGTGTAGTCGAACTTCTCGACCGCACGGATCAGGCCGGTGTTGCCCTCCTGGATCAGGTCGAGCATCGGCATCTGGGACCGGCCGTACTTGCGCGCGATGGAGACCACCAGCCGCAGGTTGGCGGTGATGAACTGGTCGACGGCGCGGCGGCCCGCCTCGGCGAGCCACTCGAGCTCCTCCTCGGTGGCCGACATGGGCGCGCCGCCCTTCTTGCGGCCCACGCGGCCCTCGCGGAGGAGGTGCTCGGCCATCAGGCCCGCCTCGATCGTCTTGGACAGCTCGACCTCGGTCTCGGCGTCGAGGAGGGGAGTGCGCGCGATCTCGTCGAGGTACAGGCCCACGCTGTCCCGGCCCTCGATCTCGCGGGTCGTGGCGCGTGCGCCGGTGCGGCTCCTCGACTGCTGTGCTGTGCTCATCGTCTCCTCCTCCTCGCGCGGGCGAACCCCCACGTCGCCCGTGCTTCGGTGCAACGGCCCGGACGTTCCGGAGATTCCCGGATCCGTGGTGGGCCCTTCACCTCCACAGACGTTCCGGTACCCACCAGAGTTGCCGCAATCGGGAGTTCTCAGGGAGTTCTCAGGGCTCACCCTGACTCGGCCGGCCGAGCAGGACGGCGGCCGTGGGACCATCGGGCCGTGCGCAGCGTGGACCTCAACGCGGACCTCGGCGAGGAGGTCACCGACGACACGGGCCTGCTTGCCGTCGTGACCAGCGCGAACGTGGCGTGCGGCTACCACGCCGGCAACGCCGCGGTGATGCGCGCCGTGTGCGCCGAGGCGGTGGCCCGGCGGGTGACCGTCGGGGCCCAGGTGTCCTACGACGACCGCGAGCACTTCGGCCGAGTGCCCCGCGACGTCGCACCGGACGTGCTCCGGGAGCAGGTCGCCGACCAGGTGGGCACGTTGCGGGAGATCGCCCGCTCGGAGGGGACGGACGTCGCCTACCTGAAGCCGCACGGCGCGCTCTACCACCGGGTGGCCTCGGACCCGGAGCAGGCGGCGGCCGTGCTGGCGGGTTCGGGCGAGCTGCCCGTGCTGGGACTGCCCGGCGCGGTGGTGCTCGACCTGGCCCGCTCGGCCGGCCGGGGCACGCGTCTCGAGGGGTTCCCGGACCGCGCCTACACGGCCGAGGGCGGGCTGGTGCCGCGCACGCAGCCGGGCGCCGTCCTGACCGACGAGTCGGCCATCGTGCGGCAGGCGCTCGCGCTCGCCACCCGCGTCGACTCGGTGTGCGTGCACGGGGACTCACCGGACGCAGTGGTCCACGCCCGCGCCGTACGCCGGGCGCTGGAGGCCGCCGGGCATGCGGTCGTGACCTGCTGGTCCTCCACAGGGTGAGGCCGGGCCTGTGGAGACTGTGACGCGTGCTGTGGAGTGGACCGGAAGATCTGTGGAGCTGCCTGTGGGACCAGGAGAATGTGGCGCGCACCCCTTGCGCCGCCCGGACGCGGGGGCATAGAACTCTCTTCACCGGCACCGCAAGCGGTGCCGGGGATCGACCAGGAAGCACGATCCGCCCGGCGAGCTCGCTCGCCGCGTCGGCCCGGTGACGGGGACGACGGGATCGCAGCACCTGGGCGATGGATCGGACGTCACCAAGCCGGTCAAAGCCGAGGGGCTCCTGGTGCTCATACCACCGGGAGCCCCTCACCCTTTCCGCACCATGCTCCCGCGGGACACGCGCGGTCGACCACGCCGTCCACGTGACGAGCCGGTGTTGGATGGGCCCGTGCACATCACCCAGGTCGGCCCCCGTGCCGCCCTCGTCGAGGTGGCCGACGCCGCCGAGGCCCTGTCGCTCGCCGGCTGGGTGCGGGGCCGGGTGGCGGCCGAGGAGGTCGTGCCGGCAGCGCGCACGGTGCTCCTCGACGGCCTCGGCCCGGGGACCGACCTGGCGGCGCTGCTCGCAGGCTGGTCGCCGGAGGTGCCGGCGCCGCCGGGTCCGTGGGTGACCGTGCCCGTGGTCTACGACGGCCCCGACCTGGAGGCGGTCGCGGCGCACTGGGGGTGCAGCGCCGGCGACGTGGTGGTCCGGCACACCGCCCACGTGTTCGTCTCGGCCTTCTGCGGCTTCTCGCCCGGCTTCGCCTACCTGAGCGGCCTGCCGACCGAGCTCGCGGTGCCCCGGCTGGCGTCCCCGCGGACCCGCGTCGAGGCCGGCTCGGTCGCGCTGGCCGACGCCTGGTGCGGGATCTATCCGACGGCCTCACCGGGCGGCTGGCAGGTGATCGGGCGCACGGACCTGACCCTGTGGGATCCGACGAGGGAGCAGCCGGCCCTGCTGGCGCCCGGCACGCGCGTGCGCTTCGTGGAGGCGTCGTGACCCTGGTCGTGCTCGACCCGGGCGCCCTGACGACCGTGCAGGACCGCGGCCGTCGAGGCTGGGCGCACCTGGGCGTCCCGCGGGCGGGCGCGCTCGACGCGGACGCAGCGGCCCTGGCCAACCGGCTGGTCGGCAACGAGCCCGACGCCGCGCTGCTCGAGACCACGCTCACCGGCGTGCGGGTGAGGCTCGAGGAGGCGCGCACGCTGGCGGTCACCGGCGCGGAGTGCGACGTCGTGGTCGGCGGCCGGTCCTGTGCCTTCGCCGAGCCCGTGTCGGTGCGGGCAGGTGCCGAGGTGCAGATAGGGCCGGCACGGCGAGGCGTCAGGTCCTACCTCGCCGTCTCCGGCGGCCTCGCGGTGGCACCCGTCCTCGGGTCTCGCTCCACCGACACGCTCGCCTGGGTCGGCCCACCCCTCCCGCAGGCCGGCGACAAGCTGCCGCTCGGCCCGGTCGCGGGCCCGCCGCGCGCCGCCGACGTCGTCGTACGGCGTCCCCGAGAGGCGGTGCTGCGCCTGCACCGCGGGCCCCGGGCCGACTGGGTGACGTCGCAGGCCTGGGACGCGCTCGACGGCGCGGCGTACACCGTCGGTGCGGACTCCAACCGGATCGGGCTGCGGCTGGAGGGGCGGGCCGTCGAGCGGGTCGAGCGCGGTGAGCTGGCGAGCGAGGGGGTCGTGCTCGGCGCCGTGCAGCTGCCGCCGAGCGGCCAGCCGGTCGTGTTCCTGCACGACCACCCGGTCACGGGCGGCTACCCGGTCATCGCGGTGGTGGATCCGGACGACCTCGGCGTGTGCGCCCAGCTCCGGCCGGGGGAGGAGGTCGCGCTGAGGGCGCTGGGCGACCGCAGGAGGAGCCATGGGTAGGGCCCGCACCCTCGCCCAGGTATACCGACACTTCGGTGAGGTCGATGCGGCCGGGACCTCGCCGCTGTACGAACGCGTCGCCGTCGCCCTGAGTGAGTCCGACGAGGCTCTGCGCGCCATCGAGGCGGCCCCGGCGCGCAAGCGGCACCCCACGGTGGTCCTGGCCGCGCTGCACGACCTCGCCCTCGCCGGACGTGCCCCGGCGCTGGCCGCCGCCTATGCCGCGGCGGACGGCGACGCTGCCGCTGGCGCGGCGATCGACACGCTGCTGCGCATGACCGACTCGGTCGTCGCCATCGCCGCGCGCCGGCGGACACGGACCGACGTGACCGGACGCTGCGCCGTGCTCTACCCGGCCGTTGCCGAGGCCGCGCGCCGGGTGGGCGCGGATGCGGTGGGACTGATCGACGTGGGCTGCGGGGCCGGGCTCAACCTCAATGTCGATCGCGTCGGCCTCACGTACAGCAACGGACAGTCGCTGGGCGATCCCTCATCCCCCGTGCAGCAGTCCTCGTCGATCGTGGGAGACCGGCCGGTCCCGGCGGGGGAGATGCCCGCGGTCGCAGCCCGGGTCGGCGTCGACCTCGAGCCGCTCGACGTGACCGATGCGGATGACGCCCGATGGTTGCGCGCCTGCCAGTGGCCGGACCAGCCGGAACAGGTCGCGAGGCTCGAGGCGGAGATGGCGTTGGCGGCGGTGGACCCCCCTCTGCTGCTGCGAGGCGACGCCGTCGAGGTGCTGCCCGACGCCTTCGCCCGCGTGCCCGCGGACGCCCTGCCTGTCGTCACCACGACGTGGGCGCTGTCGCACTTCCCGCTCGAGAGCCGCCTGCGCTTCCTGCACCGCCTCGACGAAGCCGCAGCCGGCCGGGCGGTGGCGTGGGTGTCGGCGGAGGGGGTCGGCGTCGCGCCGGTGATACCGACACTCGGCGATCGCCGGGCCTCCGGCCACAGCATCATCGGCCTGGCGGTGTTCGACGGGTCGGCCCTGCGAGCCGAGGCCGTCGGCCGCTGCTGGTCGTGGGGTCGCCTGCTGGCCTGGCTGGCAGATCCCTGACGGGTCAGTCCTCCTCGCGCCGCAGGGAGCGGGCCGAGAGTGCCGGGTCGTCCGCCCTGAACGACCGGACGGGCCCGGGCGGCGTGTCGGCGGTCTCGAAGCGCACCGTGACGACGCCCTTGCCGGAGCCCCAGACCCAGCCCGCCCCCAGCTCGGCGTGCAGCACGTCCATCCCGGGCGCCCACTGGCCGCGCGAGCGGGGTGCCTCGGGGAGGTCGGGCACGTCGTCCCCCTCCTCCACCTCGCCGAAGAGATCCTCCTGGACCCAGTCGGCGAGCCCCGAGACGCCGACGCCGAGCAGCCGCACGCCGCCGGAGGTGTCGAGGTCGGCGAGCAGGGCCCGCGCGTGGCGCCCGATCACCGGGCCGCTGTCGGTGGGGCTGGGCAACGTCGTGGAGCGGCTCAGGGTGGTGAAGTCGTGCAGGCGCACCTTGATGCTCACGGTGCGCCCCGACAGGCCGTGCTTGCGCAGCCGCTCGCCGACCCCGAGCGCCTGGCGGGTGAGCAGCCCCTCCATCAGCTTGCGGTCGGTCAGGTCGGTGTCGTAGGTCCCCTCCACGCTCACCGACTTGGTCTCCCGCTCGGCGACCACCGGCCGGTCGTCCTGGGCCCGCGCCAGCTGGAAGAGCGAGTGCCCGTGCGCCCGGCCGACGAGCCGCACCAGCTCGTCCTCCGTCACGCGCTCGAGCTCCTCGACCGTGTGGATGCCGGCTCGGCGGAGTCGCTCGGCCGTGGCCGGCCCCACGCCCGGGATGACGGTGACCTGCATCGGCCGCAGGAGCTCGCGCTCGGTGCCCGGGGTGACGACGGTCAGGCCGTCCGGCTTGTCGAGCTCGCTGGCGACCTTGGCGATGAACTTCGAAGTCCCGAGGCCCACGGAGGCGGTGAGCCCACCGGTCACCTCGCGCACCCGGCCGCGCAGCTCCTCGGCGTACGCCGTGACGGTGGGGACCTCGAGGTCCGGCAGCGTGGCCTGGGCGAGGTCGACGAAGGCCTCGTCGAGGGACAGCGGCTCGACCAGCGGCGAGACCGAGCGGAGCAGCTCCATCACCCGCGTGCTGGTCTCTCGATAGGCGTCGAAGCGCCCGCTGAGGAACGCCGCATGCGGGCAGCGGGCGCGGGCCTCGCGGGTGGACATCGCCGACCGGACGCCGTACTGCCGGGCCTCGTACGACGCGGTGGCGACGACGCCGCGCCCCCCGACCCCGCCGACGACCACCGGCTTGCCGCGCAGCGAGGGCTTGTCGCGCTGCTCCACGGAGGCGAAGAACGCGTCGAGGTCGAGATGGAGGACCGAGGCGACCGCACGCATCAGCGGGAGAGGTCCTCGGGCATGGGCGCATTCTCGCAGGCCAGTTGTCGCCCGACTGGCTGTGGGAATCGCGCGTCGGGACCTTTTCCACAGCCAGCGACTGGACGTGGGTTCGGCTGTCCGTGTGCGCGGACAGCGTGGCTCCATGACCATCTCACCCACACCACCAGAGCCCACGCGGCTCCTCGCCCGGACGCCCGAGGACATCGTCGCGTTCGCGCCCGTCGCGCTCGGCTTCACACCCGCCACGTCGGCCGTGATGATCACGGTCGGCCAGGACCAGACGTTCCACGCACGCGTGGACCTCCCGGACGACGTCGACGGCGCCGAGGAGGTCGTCGATGCGCTGCTCGGCCCGGCCCAGCGCCACGAGGTCCGCCAGGTGCTCTTCGTCGTCTACGACGACGACACGGCCGTCGCCGACGAGGTTGCCTGGGCGCTCCACGACGGCTTCACCGCGGCCGGGATCGAGGTCGTCGACGTGCTCCGCGTCCACGACGGCCACTGGTTCGCGGTGCTGCCGGGGCGGCCGCGCTCGGCGTACGCGGGGACGCCGTTCGACACCACCTCGCACCCCTTCGTCGCACAGGCGGTCTACGAGGGCAAGGTGGTGCTCGGGTCCCGCGAGGAGCTGCGCGCCTCCCTCGACCCCGATCCCGGGGCCGTCGCCGCCACGGAGGCGGCCCTCGCCGGGGCACGACCCCTCAGCCCGGCGCAGGTGCAGCGGCTGGTCCGTCACCACACCGCTGCCGGCACGACCTGCGACCCGGACGAGCTGGCCCGGCTGGCGGTCTCGCTGCGCGACCCGGCGCTGCGGGACGAGGCGTGGGGGTGGGTCGACCGGGGCTGGGCGCGCGAGCACCTGGCCTTCTGGCGGGACGCCGTGCGCCGGGTGCCGGAGCACACCATGCCGTCGGTCGCCGCAGTCCTTGCCTTCGCGGCATGGCTGGCGGGGGAGGGGGCGCTCGCCTGGTGCGCCGTTGACCGGTGCCGGGAGGTGCAGCCCGGCCACTCGCTGGCGCGGCTCGTCGCCGACATGCTGACGTCCGCGGCCCCGCCCCGCATGTGGGACCAGGTGCGCCCCGGCAGTGGCATCCACCCGACCGAGCCGGCCGCCTGACCATGGCCCGGGCGCCCCGTGCGTGGCTAGGGTGCCGACATGGGCGAAGAGGTGGAGCAGCAGGAGTTCTCGCGCGCGGACCGCACGCGCCACCGCGAGAAGGTGCGGCGCTGCCTCGACGTCTTCGCGCGGATGCTGCGCGAGGCCAGGTTCGACACCGACGACCCGATGACCGGGCTCGAGGTCGAGCTCAACCTCGTCGACGACCAGGGCGACCCGGCGCTGAAGAACGCCGAGGTCCTGGAGGCGATCGCGGACCCCGACTTCCAGACCGAGCTCGGCCAGTTCAACATCGAGATCAACGTGGCACCCGCCAAGCTCAGGCAGGGCGGGCTCACCACGTTCGAGGAGAGCCTGCGGCGCTCGCTCAACTCGGCCGAGGAGAAGGCCAGCGAGGTCGGCGCCCACCAGGTGATGATCGGCATCCTGCCGACCCTCGCCGAGGGCCACATGTCGGTGGCGTCGCTGAGCTCCAACCCGCGCTACCTGCTGCTCAGCGAGCAGATCCTGGCCGCGCGGGGCGAGGACATCACGATCAACATCTCGGGCCGCGAGCGGCTCTCGACGACGGCCGACTCGATCGTGCCGGAGGCGGCGTGCACCAGCACGCAGTTCCACGTGCAGACGTCCCCGGACTCGTTCGCGGCCTACTGGAACGCCTCCCAGGCCATCGCCGGGGTGCAGCTCGCGGTCGCGGCGAACTCGCCGTACCTGCTCGGCAAGCAGCTGTGGCGCGAGACCCGGATCCCGCTGTTCGAGCAGGCCACCGACACGCGGAGCGAGGAGCTCAAGGCGCAGGGCGTCCGTCCGCGGGTGTGGTTCGGCGAGCGCTGGATCACCTCGGTCTTCGACCTCTTCGAGGAGAACGTGCGCTACTTCCCGGCGCTCCTGCCGGTCACCGACGACGAGGACCCGCTCGAGGTGCTCGAGAGCGGCGGCACCCCGGAGCTGCACGAGCTGCGGCTGCACAACGGCACGATCTACCGCTGGAACCGGCCCGTCTACGACATTGCGGGGGGCGTCCCGCACCTCCGCGTGGAGAACCGCCTCCTGGCTGCGGGCCCGACAGTCGCCGACACCGTCGCCAACGCCGCGTTCTACTTCGGCCTGGTCCGCACCCTGGCCGAGCACGAGCGCCCGCTGTGGTCCCAGATGTCCTTCCAGGCCGCCGAGGAGAACTTCCACGTCGCCGCGCAGCAGGGCATCGACGCGCAGCTCTACTGGCCGGGCATCGGCCAGGTGCGGGCCACCGAGCTGGTGCTGCGCCGGCTGCTCCCGATGGCCCACCAGGGGCTCGAGTCGTGGGGCGTGGAGACTTCCGTGCGGGAGCGCCTCCTGGGGATCATCGAGCAGCGCTGCCTGCGCGGCACCAACGGTGCCGAGTGGTTCGTCGACCGGATGGCCGAGCGGCACGGCGAGGACGTCTACGACGCGCTGCGCGCGACCCTGCTGGACTACCGCGAGCGGATGCACACCAACGAGCCGGTGCACACCTGGGGCTCCGACTAGCCCGGAGGCCTCCAGCGGCGCAGCCGCCGCCACTCGCGGCGTACGCCCGAGACCGGATCGACCCATCCGTCGCGGGTGACGACGACGAAGACCGGCGCCAGGCCGGCGTCGGCACACGCCCCGCGCACGGCGGCCGACCACGCGGCGTCCGCGTCGTGGAGGTCGAGGCCCCCGCTGCGGGTCAGCCAGGCGTACGGCGTGCCAGCCAGCCGCAGGGCCCGGTCGGCCAGGGCCCGGTGGAGCAGCCCGGCGGCGATGTCGGTGCGCAGCGCCGCGTCCAGCCGCTGGCCGGGCCCGACGACCCACGTGGGGGAGACCCGGTCCGGCCTGCCGACGTGGATGGTGACGGGCGCGTGTCGGCGGCGGGACTCGCTCTCCCGGAACTCCAGCACAGCAGCCCGCAGCACGACATGGGTGTCGCGCGAGATCGGCGCCTGCAGGCTCATGCACACCACCCTGCCCCAGGTGGGTGGCGCGCCGCGCCGTGCCCTCCACAGCCTCCCGGTGGGGAGGCGTATCCGATACGGTGCCGGAGTCCGGTGTGAATCACCGCACACCACTCGGAAGAAGGAGGCGCCCATGGGCACCGTCGTCGTCGGTTATGTCCCCAAGCCCGAGGGAGAGGCTGCGCTCGCCACCGCCATCTCGGAGGCTCGCCTGCGCGGCAGCAAGCTGGTGGTCGTCAACTCCCACCGCGGCGGACACGACTTCGACAAGAGCGAGGCCGAGAAGGCCGAGGACGACATGTCGCGCGTGCAGCAGGTGCTCGAGGAGTCCGGACTGGAGTTCGACATCCGCCAGCTGGTGCGCGGCTTCGAGCCGGCCGAGGACCTGATCAGCATCGCCGAGGCCAACTCGGCCGAGCTGCTCGTCATCGGCCTCCGCCGCCGCTCGCCCGTCGGCAAGCTGATCCTGGGCTCCAACGCCCAGCGCATCCTGCTCGACGCGCACTGCCCGGTGCTGGCGGTCAAGGCCGACTGACGCAGGCCAGCCCGGTCGCGGCCACCCCGGGGGAGTCCGGCAGGATGTGGCCATGGGCTTCCACATCACCGGTGACCCGGCGGCCGACAAGGTCCTCGACGACTCCCCGTTCGCGCTGCTCGCGGGGATGATGCTGGACCAGCAATACCCCATGGAGCACGCCTTCAGGGGCCCTGCGAAGGTCGTCGACCGCTTCGGCTCCTTCGATCCCGCCGCGATCGCGGCTGCCGACCCGGAGGAGTTCGCCGCCGTGGCGGCGACCACGCCGGCGATCCACCGCTTCCCCGGCTCGATGGCCGCGCGCCTGCAGGAGCTCGCCCGGATCGTCGAGGAGCAGTACGACGGGGACGCCTCCCGCCTCTGGACGGAGGCCGCTGACGCCCGGGACCTCCTCAAGCGCGTGATGGCGCTCCCCGGCTTCGGCAAGCAGAAGGCCCAGATCTTCGTGGCCCTGCTCGCCAAGCAGCTCGGCGTACGACCCGAGGGCTGGGAGCAGGTCGTCGGTGACTACGCGCTCGACGGCTATCGCTCCGTCGCAGACGTCGTGGACGAGGCCTCGCTGCAGAAGGTGCGCGACTTCAAGAAGGCCAAGAAGGCCGCTGCCAAGGCGTCCGCCTCGAGCTGAGCCGGGCCGATGAGCAGGACTGACCCGACGGCCGTCCAACCGGGCGTCCGCCCGGCGTCATCGGGGAGCCTCGGGGGCCCTCCCTGCCTCGAGCCGGCTGCCCTGCCCGAGCGTCTGGTCCGGATGAGCATGTCCGGCCGCGTGGTGGTGGGCATCACCGGCGCACCCGGGAGTGGGAAGTCCACCCTGGCCGCCAGCCTGGCGTCGAGAATGGGGGAGCGGTGCGTCGTGGTGCCGATGGACGGCTTCCACCTCACCGACGCGGAGCTCGGCCGGCTGGGCCTGGCCGACCGGAAGGGGGCACCCGAGACCTTCGACGTCCGAGGCTTCGTCCATGCCGTCGGTCGGATACGCCGGGAGGTCGACGCCACCGTCTACCTGCCCGAGTTCGACCGCAGCGCCGAGCAGTCGGTCGCGGGTGCGATCGCTGTCCGTCCGACGCACTGCGTGGTGCTCGTGGAGGGCAACTACCTGCTGCTGGACGCGCCCGGGTGGCAGGAGGTCCGGTCGCTGCTGGACGAGGTGTGGTTCGTCGAGGGAGACGAGGACGTGCGAGTCCGCCGGCTCGTCGAGCGGCACGTCCGGCACGGCAGGTCGCCGGATGCGGCCGAGGAATGGGTCATGCGCTCGGACCAGGCCAACGCCGCCCTTGTCGCCGCGACACGGACGGAAGCCGATGCCGTCGTGAGGATCGACTGAAAGTACCTCGGGCAAGGTGTGCATCGTCCCCGGATGAGCAAGGATGGCGACTCGTGAGAAGCGATGACGTGACGCCAGCCCTGGTCGCCGGGATCGACTCGTCGACGCAGGCCACGAAGGTGGTGGTCTGCGACGCGGGCACGGGCGAGGTGGTGCGCGAGGCCCGGGCGCCCCATCCCGACGGGACCGAGGTCGATCCCGAGCGGTGGTGGGAGGCACTCCGCGCGGCCACCTCGGACGGGATCCTCGACGGCGTCAGCGCCGTCGGCGTGGGCGGCCAGCAGCACGGCATGGTCGCCCTCGACGAGGACGGCCAGGTCCTCCGGCCCGCGCTGCTCTGGAACGACACCCGGTCCGCCGGCGCTGCCGGCGACCTCGTCTCGGACCTGGGCGGACCGGAGCAGTGGGTCGACGCCGTGGGCTCGGTGCCCGTGGCCGCGCTGACCGTGACGAAGCTCCGCTGGCTTGCAGAGCACGAGCCCGAGACCGCGGCCCGTGTCGCCGAGGTGGTCCTGCCCCACGACTGGGTGACCGCCCGCCTGCGGGGTGCCGACCGGGTGCGACCGGGCACCGCGCGCACCGACCGCGGCGACGCCTCGGGTACCGGCTACTGGTCCCCCCACGAGGACCGCTACCGGCTGGACATCCTCCGGCTCGCCCTCGGACGGGACGTGGGCCTGCCACCGGTGGTCGGGCCCGCGGACACCGTGGGAGAGGCGCCCGGCGGCATGCTCGTCTCCGCAGGCACCGGCGACAACATGGCGGCTGCCCTGGGCCTGGGCCTCGAGCCCGGTGACGTCGTCGTCTCCCTCGGCACGAGCGGCACGGCCTTCGCCGTCCACGACCGTCCCGCGGCCGACCCGACGGGCGCCGTGGCGGGGTTCGCCGACGCGAGCGGGCGGTTCCTGCCCCTGGTGTGCACGCTGAACGCCGCCCGCGTGCTCACCGCCGCGGCGACCATGCTCGGCACCGACCTGGCGGGGCTGGAGCGCCTGGCCCAGCAGAGCGCTCCGGGCGCCGGAGGGCTGGTCCTCCTTCCCTACCTCGACGGCGAGCGCACGCCGGACCTGCCCTTCGCGTCCGGGACCCTCGGCGGCCTCCGCCGCGGCAACGCCACGCCCGAGAACCTCGCGCGGGCGGCCGTGGAGGGCATGCTGTGCGGGCTCGCGGACGGGGTCGACGCCCTCACCGCCCAGGGCGTGCCCGTGCGGCGCGTGCTGCTGATCGGCGGCGCGGCCCGCTCGACCGCCGTCCAGGTGGTCGCCCAGAACCTGTTCGGGGTGCCCGTCGACGTGCCCCCTCCGGGCGAGTACGTCGCCCTCGGGGCCGCCCGCCAGGCAGCCTGGGCGGTCGCGGCCCAGCGCGGGCAGGCGGAGCTGCCGGCGTGGTCGCACCGCCCGGCGGTGAGCCTGCGTCCCGACGACCCGGCCGCCGGCACGCGGGTGCGCGAGCAGTACCAGGCGCTGCGGACCGCCGTGCACCCGACGACCCGGCGCGAGGGGCGTTCTGAGCCTGCTACGTGATTCCCACCAGGGCCGTGGCAGAATACGAAGCGCGGCTCTTGACGTCTCCGGGCCTCGCCGCGCCCCGAAGTCTCCTCACGAGAGGTGTTCGTGTCCCCGCACGCACGCAAGTTGCTCCCTGCTGAGGTGCTCGCGCACCCGTCCATCGTGGCCTTGGTCGAACGGGGGACCCCCACCGGCACTGTCTCGCCGGACGAGGTCCGCCAGGCAAGCGAGGATGCCCAGGTCGAGCCCCGCCACCTCAAGGCGCTGCTGGTGCACCTGAGCGGCCTCGGCATCTCGGTGCACCTCGACGCCTCCTCCTCGCGTGCGGTCGCCGCCACCTCGGCGCGGAAGACCACCACCGCGTCGACGACCAAGGCTGCCGCGAAGAAGGCGCCGGCCAAGAAGGCGGCTGCCGCGAAGACGACCGCCCCCACCAAGAGTGCCGCCAAGAAGGCCCCCGCGCAGAAGGTGGCCGGCGAGGCCGCCGACGCGGCGGTCGACGAGGTCGTGCCCGCGGTCGGTCCCGACGGCACGAAGATCCTGCCCGACCTGCCCGACGAGCAGTTCGAGGTCGACGTCGCAACCGACCCCTCCATCAAGGAGGACGAGAAGGAGGCGTCGTTCGTCGTCTCCGCCTCCGACGACACCGACGAGCCCGAGCAGCAGGTCATGGTCGCCGGCGCCACCGCCGACCCGGTCAAGGACTATCTGAAGCAGATCGGCAAGGTGCCCCTCCTCAACGCCGAGATGGAGGTCGAGCTCGCCAAGCGGATCGAGGCCGGTCTCTTCGCCGAGGAGAAGCTGGCCAAGGGTGGCAAGATCACCCCCAAGCTGCTCGACGAGCTGGAGTGGATCGCGGAGGACGGCCGCCGCGCCAAGAACCACCTCCTCGAGGCCAACCTCCGCCTCGTCGTCTCGCTCGCCAAGCGCTACACCGGCCGCGGCATGCTCTTCCTGGACCTCATCCAGGAGGGCAACCTGGGCCTCATCCGTGCGGTCGAGAAGTTCGACTACACCAAGGGCTACAAGTTCTCGACCTACGCGACCTGGTGGATCCGCCAGGCGATCACCCGCGCGATGGCCGACCAGGCGCGCACCATCCGCATCCCGGTGCACATGGTGGAGGTCATCAACAAGCTGGCCCGCGTCCAGCGCCAGATGCTGCAGGACCTGGGCCGCGAGCCCACGCCGGAGGAGCTCGCCAAGGAGCTCGACATGACCCCCGAGAAGGTCATCGAGGTCCAGAAGTACGGCCGCGAGCCGATCTCGCTGCACACCCCGCTCGGCGAGGACGGCGACTCGGAGTTCGGTGACCTGATCGAGGACTCCGAGGCCATCGTGCCGGCCGACGCGGTCAGCTTCACGCTGCTCCAGGAGCAGCTGCACGCCGTGCTCGACACGCTGTCGGAGCGCGAGGCGGGCGTGGTCTCGATGCGCTTCGGCCTCACCGACGGCCAGCCCAAGACGCTCGACGAGATCGGCAAGGTCTACGGCGTGACGCGCGAGCGCATCCGCCAGATCGAGTCGAAGACGATGTCCAAGCTGCGCCACCCGAGCCGCTCGCAGGTCTTGCGCGACTACCTCGACTGATGCGGACACAGCCCGCCGCCGCGGCACTCCTCGTGCTGCTCGCGGCGGGCTGTTCCGCGTCCGGGCCGGGTGCGGAGCGGGCGCCCTCCCCGTCCCGGCAGCCGACCTCCGGGGTCGCGACGCCCACGGCCGAGCCCACGGCGCCCACGGAGCCCACCCAGCCGACGGCCGAGCCCCCGAAGCGCCCCCTGCGGGCCCGGGACTTCGACACCCCGGCGGCGATGGCGGTCGTCCGCCACCTCGCCGGCACCATCGGCCCGCGGCATGCCACCAGCCCCGCCTACCGCGCGGCGGCCGCGTGGACGGCGAGCTACTTCCGGCGCCTGGGCTACGACGTACGCCGCGAGCGATTCGCCGTGCCGGGAGGAGACTCCTGGGGTGTGCCGGTCGAGGCCGGCGCCTCGTGGAACGTCGTCGCCACTCCGCCGGGCTTCCAGCCGAAGGCGCCACACCTCGTCGTGGGCGCCCACCTCGACACGGTGCCCCAGGCGCCCGGAGCCGAGGACAACGCCTCGGGCGTCGGCGTGCTCCTCGCGGTGGCGCAGGCCCTCGCCGAGGGGGAGGCCCGGCTCCCCGTGGTGCTGGTCGCCTTCGGGGCGGAGGAGCCGCGGGGGCTGACCGACGCCGACCACCACTACGGCTCTCGCGCGCACGTCGCGGCGCTGTCCCGGGCCGAGCGCGCGGCAGTGCGCGGCATGCTCTCGCTCGACCGGGTGGGCGTGGGCAGCGTGGTGCCGGTCTGCACCGCCACCGGCGGCACCGACCCGGCCCAGGAGCAGGCCCTGACGGCGGCCCGGCGTGCCCGCGTACCGGCGCAGCCGTGCGTCAACCGCTCCAGTGACCACTGGTCCTTCGTCCGTGCAGGCCTGCCCGGCGTGCGGATCGGTGGCACCTCGTACACCGGCTACCACAGTCCGCAGGACGTCGTCTCCGTCGTCGACGAGGCCCAGCTCGGACGCACCGGACGCCTGGTGCTCTCCTGGCTGGCCCCGGGCAGCTAGCGGACGACGCCCATGTCGGCCAGCACGGCCCGGCCCTCGGCGCCCCGGAGCGGACGTGGCGTGAAGGTGGCGTCCATCCGGTAGGGGGTGAGGTCGACCCGGCGGACGCGAGCGTCGCGGATGGTCGCGGTGAGGACGACCCCCTCCAAGGTCTGCTCCATGAAGTCCATGTCGAAGACCGCGTTGCCCAGCGAGTGGTAGATCCGCATGCCTCGGTGGCGCTCGACGCCCTGCACCCAGTGCGGGTGGCCGCCGACGACGAGGTCGGCCCCCGCGTCCACCAGCCCGCGCCCGACGAGCGACTGCACCGGCCAGGGGGTGTGGGTGTACTGCTCACCCCAGTGGGGGAGTACGACGACCACGTCGACGCGCCGGTCGAGCCGCCGCACCGCCCGGAGCACCCGCCCCAGGTCGCCGTGGTGGAGCGGCCCGGTGCGCGGGGGCATCCGCACCGAGAGCGCACCGGGAGTCCCCGGGGCCGCCCTCGGGGTCTCCCCGATGGCGTTGAACGCCAGGAAGCCGACGCGCACGCCACCCCGCTCGACCACGGCCGGCCGCAGGGCGGTGCGGAGGTCCCGCCCGGCGCCGACCGGCCGGATGCCGGACCCCTCGAAGGCCCGCAGCGTCTCCACGAGGGCGTCGGGTCCGTGGTCGCCGACGTGGTTGTTGCCGAGCGAGAGCACGTCGAAGCCAGCACCTGCGAGACCGCGCAGCACCGACGGCGGGGCGGAGAAGTAGTCGTCCTGGGTCGGCGGGCCCGCGGTCGAGAGGGTGCTCTCCAGGTTGCCGACGGTGATGTCTGAGCGGCGCAAGAGCGGCCTCAGGTGCCGCAACGTGTCGGTGGGGTCGTCGTGCACGGCGGCGACGCGTCGGCCGAGCATGAGGTCGCCGACCACGGTCAGGGTGATCGGCCCTGCCGGCGGGCTGGAGGGCGTGGCGCCCGGCGGCGGGGTCGGCGCGGCTGCCGGGGACGGGGTGGGAGCGGCCTCCGGCTCCTCCGGCGGCGGCCCCGGGCCGGCTGAGCAGGCGGTCAGCAGCATGAGGGCCGCGCACCCGCGTCGTACCCACCCCCACTGCCCCATGGCCGCCACACTAGACCCGGACGTCCGCCGGAGCTGCTGAGGTCATTCCTCGCCGGATGCAACCCTGAGCGGAGGAGCAAGCGTCCTGAGGGCACACCCGAAGGACACGACGATGGAGAACCAGATGACCACCCTCGCCCGCATCACGGCCGCCGCCCTCGGTGGCGCGGCCCTCCTGCTGAGCACCCTCGCCGCACCAGCCCAGGCCGAGGTCTACGGGATCGACGACCCCGCGGACGCGTCGGCCTCGCTGACCGACATCCACGCGCTCTCCGTGCGCCACGGGGCCGACAACGTCGTGGTGAAGGTCAGGTTCGCCGACCTGCGGCGCAAGGGCTCGGCCGGCATGAGCGTCTTCCTCGACAGCGACCGGGCGAGTGCCGGCCCGGAGTACGTGCTCGGCATGGGCCTCTCCGACGGCACCGACTACCTGCTCACGCCCGCGGACGGGTGGCGGTCGGCCCAGCAGTCCGTGGACTGCGACTACCAGGCGTGGCTTCGCTACGACCGCGACGTCGCCAAGGTGCGGATCAGCCGCGGCTGCCTCGACGAGCCCGAGGAGGTGCGGGTCAGCGTCAAGATGACCGACGACTCCGATGCCTCCCACCCGATCACCGACTGGGCACCGGGCAAGCGCCGCTTCACCCTGCCGGTCGCCCGGGGCTGATCGACGTCAGCCGGCCGCGACCAGCGCCACGGCAGCCCCGCACAGCACGAGCCCGAGGCCCTGCGCGCGGTGCACGTGCTCGCGGAGCGCGGTCGCGGCCAGCACGATCGTCACAGCGGGATAGAGGGACGTGAGCACCGCTGCCACCGTGAGGAGGCCGGTCTGCGTCGCGAGCAGGAACGCCAGCACGGCACCGCTCGCCATCAGGCCGGCCACTACCCCCCACAGCTCCGAGGCGTGCCGCGGCAGCCACGCGGCCCCGAGGGCCACCGCCGTGAGGGCCACCGCGACCATGGCCACCGCCTGGCACACGGCCAGCGGCCAGTAGCCGGCCTCCTCCGGCACCTGACCCATGGCGGCGAACAGCACGCCGAAGCCAACGCCGGCCAGGACCCCGTCGACCAGGCCAGCGGCCAGGTCTCCGCCGGAGTCCGGCTCCCTGCTCACCAGCCAGATGCCCGGCACCGCCGCCGCGATGCCGGCCCACACCAGCGCCTCCGGACGCTCGCCGGCCGCCACCCCCACGACGACGGGCAGCAGCGCGGCACCCACGGCCGACACCGGGGCGACCACGCCCATCCGCCCGGCCGCGAGGCCGCGGTAGAGGAAGGCCCCTCCGGTGCCGCTGCCCACGCCCGCCAGGGCCCCCCACGCCAGGTCGGTGCCGGTGGGGGCGCCGCCGATCCCGGCCGCGAGCAGCACAGCGCCGAGGAGACCGCCGACGCCGGCGGTGAAGGCGACCGGCCAGGCGGAGGTACGCCGTGACGCGAGGCCGCCGATGAAGTCCGACACGCCGTAGGCCACGGCCGCGGCGAGGGCCAGCAGCACGCCCATCTCAGGTCACCACCAGCCCGACGACCCAGACCAGGGCCGCCAGCGTGGCCGCGGCGAGCTCGATCAGGATGGACACGCCGACGGCCCTGAGCGCGTGCCGGGTGGCCGGGCCGGCGGCGGCCGTGCCGACGCGGCGCCGCTCCGCGACGTACACGCCGAGGACGAAGCCGAGGAACAGGCCGACCACCGGCACGACGAAGAACCCGACGGCGCCCAGCACCGCCCCGAACAGCAGGGTGGAGCGGGGCACGCCGTTCGCCCTCAGGCTGCGCCCGGGCACGGCGTACTTCACGACCGTGCCGACGACCAGCAGGGTGGTCGCCACGGCGAAGACGATCCAGGCGTCGCGGGTGGCGACCTCGGTGGCCCAGACCAGGATGGCGGCCAGCACCAGCAGGGTGCCGGGCAGCACCGGGACGATGATGCCGAGCAGTCCGAGCATGATGGCGACGGCGACGATGACTTCGGTCACGCTCACGCGCCCGAGCCTCCCATGTGGGGCCGTGGAGACGGACGACGGCCCCGGACCTTGCGGTCCGGGGCCGTCGAGGGTCGGTGGGCGGTCAGCGCTCGTCGTCGGTCGTCACCGCAGGGGTCTGGTGCAGCTTGTGGGTCTCGTCCACGACCGTCACGGCGATCTCACGGAGCTTGTCGCCGTGCTCGCGCGCGTGGTGGGCGCAGAAGAGAAGCTCGCCACCGCTCTGGAGCTCGACCCGCAGGTATGCCTGCGCGCCGCAGCGGTCGCAGCGGTCGCTCGCCGTGAGCGCAGCGCGGTCAGGGGCAATGGCAGTGGTCACATCGGCCTCATTTCTCTCCATCGGTGTCTGCCCCAACGTAGCGACGGGGCCAAAGATTCCCCGCCCGCCGAAGCCGACTCCCACCATCCTGTCATTAGATTCGTTACCCCGAATGCCTTATCCCCAAGCGTGGACCCGGCTTTCCTTACCGTAGACCCGGCCACCGACATCCCGCGGCAGCGTGCCCTGCGCGGTCCACCGGCGTGTCGCGGGTAGATTCGCCCCTTGTGGCAGCACCGGCAGACAACACCTACAACGCAGCGCACCTCCTCGTCCTGGAGGGGCTCGAGGCGGTCCGCAAGCGCCCGGGCATGTACATCGGCTCGACGGACACGCGCGGGCTCATGCACTGCCTGTGGGAGATCATCGACAACGGCGTCGACGAGGCGCTCGCGGGCGTCGCGCGCCGCGTCGAGGTGACCCTGCTCGCCGACGGGTCCGTCGAGGTGTACGACGACGGGCGCGGCATCCCGACCGACAAGGAGCCGAAGACCGGGCTGCCGGGCGTCGAGGTCGTGGCCACCAAGCTGCACGCGGGCGGCAAGTTCGGCGGCGGGTCCTACGTCGCCACCGGCGGCCTCCACGGCGTCGGCCTGTCCGTGGTCAACGCGCTGTCGTCGCGGATGGACATCGACGTCGACCGCGCGCCCCACCAGCAGGGCATCTCCTTCCAGCGAGGCGTGCCCGGGGTCTTCGACGGCGACGGCCCGACGGCGACCTTCACCCCGAAGTCCGGGCTGACCCGCAAGGGCAGGCGCGTCGCCAAGGGCAAGACCGGCACCCTGATCCGCTTCTGGCCCGACCGCCAGATCTTCACCAAGGACGCCAGGTTCGAGCTCGAGGGCCTGCTCGGCCGGGCCCGGCAGACGTCCTACATCGTCCCCGGCCTGGAGCTGGTGATCCGCGACCAGCGCGGCCCGGAGCTCGTGGAGGAGAAGTTTCTCCACGAGGGCGGCATCAGCGAGTTCGCCGACTTCCTGTCCGAGGGGGAGCCCGTCACCGACATCCTGCGCCTGCAGGGTGCGGACACCTTCACCGAGACCGTGCCGCTGCTCGACGACTTGGGCCACATGACGCCCCAGGAGGTCGAGCGCGAGCTGACCGTCGACGTCGCGCTCCGGTGGAGCAACACCTACGACACCACCGTCCGGTCCTACGTCAACGTGATCGCCACCCCCAAGGGCGGCACCCACGTGAGCGGCTTCGAGCAGGCCGTCACCGCGACGTTCAACGACGTGATGCGGTCCGCGAAGGTGCTCAAGGTCAACGACGACAACGTGATCAAGGACGACGTGCTCGAGGGCATGACCGCCGTGGTCACGGTCCGCCTCGCGGAGCCGCAGTTCGAGGGCCAGACCAAGGAGATCCTCGGCACGCCGGCCGCGCGCGCCGTCGTACGCAAGGTGGTCTCCTCGGAGCTCAAGGCGTTCCTGACGTCCACCAAGCGGGCCGAGAAGGCCCAGGCCAAGCTGGTCATGGACAAGGTCTACGGCGCCGCCAAGACGCGGCTGGCGGCCAAGCAGCACAAGGAGACGCAGCGGCGGAAGAACGCCCTGGAGTCCTCGGCGCTGCCGGCCAAGCTCGCCGACTGCCGCGCCGCCGACAACGAGCGCACCGAGCTGTTCATCGTCGAGGGCGACTCGGCGCTCGGCACCGCCAAGCTGGCGCGCGACTCGGAGTACCAGGCGCTGCTGCCCATCCGCGGCAAGATCCTCAACGTCCAGAAGGCCTCGGTCGGCGACATGCTCAAGAACGCCGAGTGCGCCTCGATCATCCAGGTCGTCGGCGCCGGCTCGGGGCGCACCTTCGACCTCGACGCGGCGCGCTACGGCCGGATCATCTTCATGGCCGACGCCGACTCCGACGGCGCCCACATCCGCTGCCTGCTGGCGACCCTCTTCTTCACCTACATGCCCGACCTGATCAAGGCCGGCCGGGTGTTCACCGCGGTGCCGCCGTTGCACCGGATCGAGATCTCCAACCCGCGCAAGGGGACGGACAAGTACGTCTACACCTACTCCGACGACGAGCTGCAGCGGAGGCTCGCCGAGCTGAAGAAGAAGAACATCCGCTGGAAGGACCCGGTGCAGCGCTACAAGGGCCTGGGCGAGATGGACGCCGACCAGCTGGCCGAGACCACGATGGACCCGCGCCACCGGACGCTGCGCCGGCTCACCATCGACGACGCCGAGTCGGCCACCCAGGTCTTCGAGCTGCTGATGGGCTCCGACGTGGCACCGCGCAAGGAGTTCATCGTCCAGGGTGCCTACGAGGTCGACGTCGAGTCCCTGGACGCCTGAGTAGTCGACGCGCCGTCCGGCACCCTGACCCCGTCGGGCGCCGGACGACCCGTCGGGCGATGCCGGGTCTACGACCCCTCGCGGACCTCGTAGATCTCGTCGGCGACGAGGCCGTGCGCCTCACGGTGGACGGTGCTGGCGGCGTCTGCTGACGGGGCCTCGGCGAGGCAGAAGATCTTGCCGTTGGCCTCGTCCACCCAGTAGCGCAGGTACTTCACGTCGTACTTGTCCTGCGTGGCGAGGTCGGCCATGTGGGCCTTGGCGACTTCCTCGATGCCGACGGCGTCGCCCATGTTGTGGACATCCATGAAGAGCGGCATGACGGGGTTCCTCTCGTTCGGTGGTGGATGACCTCGAACGTAGGTCCGCGGGCGGGCGCTCCGCATCGGGAGCGGATCCCTATCTCGGGGCTGTGGCCTCCCCACCCAGGCGCAGCAGCCCACGCTCCCGGGCGGCCGCGGACGCCTCCCGTCGGTTGGCGACGCCGAGCTTGCCGAGCACCGCCGACACGTGGTGGTCGACCGTCTTGGGCGAGATGACCAGGGCGGCGGCGATCTCGTCGTTGGTCAGCCCGGCCACGATCCCGTGCAGGACGTCCTGCTCCCGCGGCGTGAGGCCGGCGGGGTGAGCGAGGGTGCCGGTACGCCGCGTGCGCGGCACCGCCATGCCGGCGGCGCGCAGCCCCCGGCGGGCCGCGGCCAGGGTGGCGGTCGCGCCGAGGCGCTCCAGCACCTCCAGCGCGCGGCGGGCGGAGTCGGGGTCGCCCGCGTCGAGGAGGGCCAGCGCGGCGGCGTGGTCGCAGCCGAGGGCCTGCCACTGACGGGCGGCGCCGGCGTGGTCGCCCGCGAGCTCGACCGCGTAGGGGTCGGGACAGCCGGGAGGCGGTGTGACGGCGACGCCGAGTCGGCGGGCCCACACCGCCGCCATCCCGGACAGCCGGGGGATGCGCGCCCGGTCCAGCGCCGCCTGGGCCCGCTCCCGGGCGTCCTGGTCGCGGCCGGCCAGCCAGTCGGCCTCCGCCTCGGTGACCGCGGCGAGGACCCGCCAGCGCGACTCGAGGGCGGCCTCGGCGCGGGGGAGTGCCGCTGCCAGGACCTCCCGGCCGTCAGGGTCTCCGCGCCGCAGCTTGATCCGGGCGGCCACCAGCTGGAGCTGGAGCATGCTGAGCGGCGACATCACCGGGCCGGACAGGAGCCCCTGGACCAGGTCGAGCGCCTCGTCCCAGCGGCCCGTGGCGAGCAGCGCCTCGGCGCGCAGCGAGCGCAGGGTGGTGGCGAAGGTGACGACGTCGTGCTCCTCGCAGAACGCCAGACCCGCGCGGAAGACCTCCTCGCCCGCGCCGTACTGGTGCTCGTCGACGTGGATGCCGTACGCGTAGGCATAGGTCCGGGCGGCAACCATGGCACTGCCGCAGGCGAGCGCGGCGGAGACGGCATCGTCGGCTGCCTCCCGCCAGGGCAACCCCAGCGCGGCCCTGGAGACCGCGACGGTCTCCAGGGCGTCGGCGAGGACGTCCGGCAGGCCGAGCGACTCCGCGAGCGCCACGGCCTGGTGTGCGAGTGCGAGGCCGGCCTCGTGGTCGTCCTGGAGGCAGTGCATCGCGGCCAGGTGCTTGACGACCCGGGCGAGCTCGGGCGACGGCCCGAGCGGCTCGAGCAGGGCGTACGCCCGATGGCTCGCCGCCTGCGCCTCGGCCCCGCGGGACAGGCGCCACAGGCAGATGGCCAGGTGACGCCACACGTCACCCTCGCGCAGTGCGTCGCCCACCTCCTGCCAGAGGGCGAGCGCCACCTGCATCTCGGCCAGGGCGGCCGCCCAGTCGTCCTGCGAGGCGAGCGCAAGCCCCGCCACCTCATGGAGGACTGCCCGGGTCGCCGGTGGGGCGCCGGCCGCGCTGGCCAGGGCGCTGCGGCAGTGCGCGACAGTCTCCCGAGGTGCCCCCATGGCGGCGGCATGGTGGGCGGCCTCGGTGGCGTGCTCGAGCACGGCTGCATGGTCGCCGGCCCCCTGCGCGTGGAAGGCCAGCTGGGCGGGGTCGGCGTCGCCCCGGCGCACCAGCTCGGCCAGCAGCAGCCGGTGCACCTCGACCCGGCGGTGCGGCGGCACGGAGTCCTCGACCGCCAGTCGTGCGAGCTCGTGGCGGAAGCGGGTCGTCGTGGTCCCGTCGCTCACCAGGAGTCCGGCTGCCACCAGCTCGTCGAAGCAGGCGAACGGCGCCTCGACGACGGCGCCCACGAGGGCGGGGTCGAGCCGCGGGCCGGCCAGGGCGGCCACCTCCACCACCTCGCGGCACTTGGACGACAGCGTCGCGACACGCGCGAGGACGGAGTCGCGCGCCGAGTGGGGGAGCCGCTCGCCGGGACTGAGGAGGAGCTCGGTGACGAAGAACGGGTTGCCGTCGGTGAGGCGGTGGACCTCGTCGGGGTCGAGGCCGGTGCCCTCCACCATCACCGCGATGGCGCCCGGGGTCAGCAGCGGGAGGGTGATCCGGCGCAGCGCCCGCTCCCGTGCCAGCTCGCCGAGCGCGATCCGCAGCTGACCGCGCGCACCCTGGTCGTCGCGGAAGCTGACCAGGAGCAGCACCCGAAGCCGCTGAACGCGCCTGCCGAGGTGGCGCAGCAGGTCGAGGGTGGCGTCGTCGGCCCAGTGCACGTCCTCGAAGACCAGGACGGTGAGGCGGTCGCTTGTCCGGAGGTGGTCGAGGAGCAGCGTGAAGAGCACCTCACGGCTCGCCCCTGCCCGGCAGGCGGCCTCGAGGGCGCCGCCGAGATCGACGGAGATGTCGTGCAGCGGGGCCAGCGGCCGGGGAGTCGCGAGCCCGTCGCAGGCGCCCCAGCACCACAGGGCGTCGGTCAGGTGCCGCTCAGCGCGCTCGAGCAGGGTGGACTTGCCGACGCCGGCTTCTCCCTCGACGAGCACCAGGCGCCCCAGGCCGCAGTCCGCCTCGGCGGCGTACTCGAGCAGGGCGTCGAGCTGGGTCTCGCGCTCGAGGAAGTCCACCCCTCGATTGTCGCGCCGCCGGACGCCAGGGGGCGAGTGGTCTGGACCGGGGTCAGAACTTCTGCTCGAGGAGCCCGGTGTCGACGTCGTAGAGGAAGCCGCCGACCTTGACGGTCCCCGGGATGAGCGGGTGCGACCGGACCTTCTGCACGTCCTCCTGCAGGGCGGCGATCTGGTCGCTGATGACGTGGAACTGCTGCCACGACGCGTCCTGACCGGCCGACTCGCCGACCTTCACCCAGAGCTCCTGCTCGGTGTGCTTGGCCATCGCGCAGCTGGTGTGCGGGACGACCAGGATCCGGTTGACGCCGAGGAGGTGTACGCCGAGCACCAGGGCCTCGAGGGCGGCACTCGTCACGCGCCCACCCGGGTTGCGGAAGATCTTGGCGTCACCGTGCTCGAGCCCCAGCATCCGCAGGGGGTCGATGCGGGAGTCCATGCAGGTCACGATGGCGACGCCCGCATGGGCAACGCCGTCGAACCCGCCCAGCTCGAAGTCCGCTGCGAACTCACGGTTGGCGGCGATCAGGTCATCGAAGTCGTCTGAGACAGCACCCACGAGGAGGAGGCTAGCGACTTCAGCCGCCGGTGCTGAGCAGGTCCCGAGTGGAGAGATCGGTGGGCTCGGTCTCACGGAAGAGGACCAGGGCGAGAAGGGCCGCCGCCAGTGCGCACCCGGCGGCTCCCCAGAAGACCGCGTGCTCCTGCGCGATCCCGGCGACCCGCAGCAGGTCGGTGAACTCGGCGCACCGGCTCTTGCCGTCGCACACCTCCTGCACTGGCGGGACCGCGGCCTGCTCGGCGTAGTAGCGGCGCAGCCCGAGCGTGGTGAGGGCGGAGATGCCCACGAGCATGCCGACCATGCGGGCGACCACCACGAAGGCGCTGGCAAGGCCGTGGACGTCGTCGTCGGTGTGCGCGAGCAGCGCGGCGTTGACGGGCGCCAGCGCGAGGCCGAAGCCGAAGCCGCCGACGAGCAGGGCCACGTTGGCCACCGGCTCGTCCAGGGTCGTCAACCCCCACCTCGTCATCAGCACGAACCCGACCGCGGCGAGCAGCATCCCGGCCGCGGTCACCAGCGCGGGGGAGAGGCGGCGGATCAGGAAGCCCCCCGCGATCGCGCCCACGGGCAGGGCTACGAGGAACCGGACGAGCACGAGCGCGGCCATCAGCTGGGAGTCGGGATAGACGGTCGTGCGGGCGAAGAGCGGGATGTCGATCAGGGCGGCGATGAGGGCGGCGCCGACGAAGAAGCTCACGAGCAGTGCGCCCCACGCCGGGGTGCGCCGCAGCGCGCCGCGGGGCACCAGCGGGGTGCCGGCCCGGCGGAGGTGGAGGGCGAAGGCGGCAGTGGCCACGGCAGCTCCTAGCAGGAACCACAGGCCCTGGTCGGAGAAGACCTGCACCTGCGGGTCGGCGGTGGCGAACGCCAGGATCACCCCGGCCAGCCCGGTCGCCAGCAGCAGCGCGCCGAAGACGTCGGCCTCGGCGAGGCTGGCGGCCCATCGCCGGAGGTCCAGCAGCGGCCGGGGGGCGAACCAGCACCACACCAGCAGCCCCACCGCCGAGCCCATCGCGATCACGCCCACCGGCGTCAGCCAGCGGCCGTCGCCGGCGTACGGGATGAAGAGCTGGCCCCAGGTCAGGTCGCGCATCAGCGCCGCGGGGCGGACGAAGACCAGGGCGCCGGCGAGCAGCGCGGTGGCTGCGAGCGCCACGCCGACGAGGTCTGTGCGGATGCGCCGACTCGGCGCCTCGCGCGTGTGCAGATGAGCCGACTCGGCGCCTCCGGCGTGTGCAGATGAGCCGAGTCGGCGGATGGCGGCGGCCAGGACGAGGCCGACGGCGAGGTTGATGCCGAAGATGGCCCGCCAGTCGGCGACGGCCAGCACGAGCGCCCCGAAGAGTGGGCCGAGGACCGAGCCGAGCTCCTGGACGGCCGAGACGACGCCGAGGGGTACGCCGCGGCGCTGGGGCGGGTAGAGGTCGGCGACCAGGGCCAGGGTGGCCGGGACGAGGCCGCCGCCGCCCACGCCCTGGAGGAACCGGCCGACCACCATGGAGGGCAGGTCGTAGGCGAGCGCCGTCACGAGCGAGCCCAGGGCGAAGAGGACCAGGGAGGCGACCAGCACCGGCACCCGGCCACGCAGGTCCGCGATGCGGCCGATCAGGGGCAGCATCGCGACGTAGCCCAGCAGGAACCCCGAGACGATCGGGGCGGCGCGCTGCAGCTCGTCGATCGGGATGCCCGAGCTGGTCATCATGTCCGGCAGGGCCAGCACGACCACGTAGGTGTCGGCGGCCGCGAAGGCGACCGCGACCGCGGCGAGGGCGAGCAGCACCCGGGGGGACGCCGGCGAGGCGCCGCGGGTCATGGCGCGACGATCTCCGCAGACGTGTCGTAGTCCTCGAAGGAGACGGTGTAGGTCATCTCCTCGCTCCCGGGGTAGAACACGCCCGTCAGGTCGGCCTTGCGCAGCTCCCCCTCGGCGGACACGAGGTATTCGACGTCGAACGAGTCTCCCGAGGAGCTCGGGATTACCTGCTGCACCGCGCTCCCGGGGACGGTGCCCGTGTAGGTCGTGAGCACCTCGGAGTTGTCGGCGCCGCCGCGGACGCTCTCGCCCTCCTCGAGGTCCTTGGTCTGGGTCAGCAGCGCCGGGAAGCCGGTGGCCGGGTCGACCAGGTCCGCCGGGTCGGGCGCGCCGTAGTCCGCCGGGTCGACCTTGCTCCAGCCGGTCGTGAAGGGGATCTTGGCGTGGACCGTGTCATCGACCGCGATCACCGGCACCTCGACGTTCTGGCCGGCGAAGACGACGGTGAGGGTGCCGTCGAAGGCCGGCGCGTTGGTGGCGACGCCCTCGGCCCTCGTGACGCCGGTGACGCCAGGCGGCAGGACTGCGGTCCTGAGGCTGAGCTGCACGCCGCTCGTCTCGCTGAGCCGGTCGCTGGCTCCGGCCAGCACCTCCTCCGGTGTCTGCTCCTCCGAGACCGGCTCCTCGCCACCGCCCGTGCAGGCGGTCAGCGCCAGGACGGCGAGCGGGACGAGGAGGGCGAGGCGGGCAGCTGGCATGGCGTCAGCCTTCCACAGCGTCGGCCGCCGCCAGCTGCAGCGCGACCGGGCCCGCGACGGCGGCGATCGGCTGGGATCCGGGCAGGCCCGAGCCGTCGCGCTTGCCGTTGGCCTCGGGCAGCACGATCGGCGCGCCGCTGTCGGCGGCGGCACGCGCCGGGGCGGGCCCGGCCCACGCCGCGACGAGGGTGTCCTCGCCCTTGAGGAACCGGTGGCAGCGCACGCCGCCGGTGGCGCGGCCCTTGGCGGGGTATTCGCTGAACGGGGTGACCTTGACGGCGCCTGCCTCGGTGCCGGGCAGGGCGGTCGACGACCCGGAGGCAGTGACGACCACCGACGCCGCGGGATCGAGCGACCCGAAGAAGACGACCCGCTCCCCGGCCGTCAGCCGCACGCCGGCGATGCCACCGCCGGAGCGGCCCTGGGGGCGCACGCCCTCGGCGCCGAAGTGGAGCAGCTGGGCGTCGGAGGTGATGAAGCACAGCGTCTCGGTGCCGGTGGCCAGCTCGACGGCGCCGACCACCTCGTCACCCTCCTTGAGCGAGATGACCTCCCACTCGTCCCGGCCGAGCACCTCCGGGTTCACCCGCTTGACCACGCCGTCCCGGGTGCCGAGCGCGAGCCCCGGTCCGTCGGTCGCCAGGGAGGTCAGCGCCAGGGCCCGTTCGCCGGGGTCCAGCGGCAGGACCTCGCTGAGCGGCAGGCCGCCCTGCAGGTTGGGGTCGTTGGCCGAGTCGGGCAGCTCCGGCATGTCGAGCACGCCCAGCTTGACGAGCCGGCCGCGTGAGGTGAGCACGCCGACCTCGCCGCGCGCCGTCGTACGGACTGCGGAGACGACGACGTCGTGGTTGGCGCGGCCCTCGCCGTGGCCGGGGCGGGCGTCGCTGCTGGTGCGGGCGAGCAGGCCGGAGGAGGACAGGTAGGCGAAGCACGGGTCGTCGGCCACCTCGAGCGGCGCGGCGGACGCCGACACGGTGGTGCCGGCGGAGGCGAGCAGCACCGTGCGCCGCGGAGTGCCGTAGGTCTTGGCGACCCCGGCCAGCTCGTCGGAGACGACCTTGCGGAGCAGCTTGTCGTCGCCGAGGATCGCGTCGAGCTCCTCGATCTGGCGCTCCAGCTCGGTCTTCTCCTTCTCCAGCTCGATCCGGCTGAACTTCGTGAGGCGGCGCAGCTGCATCTCCAGGATGTACGTCGCCTGCGCGTCGCTGAGGTCGAAGACGTCCCTCAGCCGCTCCTTGGCCTGGCCGGCGTCGTCGCTGGAGCGGATCAGCTGGATCACCTCGTCGATGTCGAGGATCGCGACCAGCAGGCCCTCGACCAGGTGCAGCCGGTCGGCGGCCTTGCCGCGCCGGAACGCCGAGCGGCGGCGTACGACGTCGAAGCGGTGCTGGAGGAAGACCTCGAGCAGCTCCTTGAGGCCGAGCGTGCGGGGCTGGCCGTCGACGAGGGCGACGGTGTTGATCCCGAAGGAGTCCTCCATCGGGGTCAGCTTGTAGAGCTGCTCCAGCAGGGCCTCGGGCACGAACCCGTTCTTCACCTCGATCACCAGGCGCAGGCCGTGGGCGCGGTCGGTGAGGTCCTTGATGTCGGAGATGCCCTGCAGCTTCTTGGCCAGCACGAGGGCCTTGATCCGCTCGACGACGCGCTCGGTGCCCACGCCGTACGGCAGCTCGGTGACCACGATGCCCTTGCGCCGGGCGGTGACCGACTCGACGCGGGCCGTGGCGCGCATCCTGAAGGAGCCGCGGCCGGTCTCGTAGGCGTCGCGCACCCCGTCGAGGCCGACGATCTTGCCGCCCGTCGGCAGGTCGGGGCCGGGGATGAAGCGCATCAGGTCGTCGAGGGTCGCGCCGGGGTGGCTGATCAGGTGCCGCAGCGCCTGGACGACCTCGACCAGGTTGTGCGGCGCGATGTTGGTGGCCATGCCGACCGCGATGCCGGTGGTCCCGTTGACGATCAGGTTGGGGATCGCCGACGGGAGGACCACCGGCTCCATCTCGCGGGAGTCGTAGTTGGGCTTGAAGTCGACGGTGTCCTCGTCGATCGAGGCGGTCATCGCGACGGCTGCGGGCGCCATCCGGCACTCGGTGTAGCGCATGGCCGCCGGAGAGTCGTCAGGACTACCGAAGTTTCCGTGGCCGTCGATGAAGGGCACCCGCATCGACCACGGCTGGGCCATCCGGACGAGCGCGTCGTAGATCGCGCCGTCGCCGTGCGGGTGCAGCTTGCCCATCACCTCGCCGACCACGCGGGCGCTCTTGACGTGACCGCGGTCGGGCCGCAGCCCCATCTCGTCCATCGTGTAGAGGATGCGGCGCTGCACCGGCTTGAGGCCGTCGCGCGCGTCGGGCAGCGCCCGGGAGTAGATGACCGAGTAGGCATACTCCAGGAACGACGCCTCCATCTCCTGCTTGATGTCGGTGTCGAGGATGTGCTCCTCGAAGTCGTCGGGGAGAGGCTGCTTGGTCGTACGTCGTGCCATGCGGGGCATTCTCCCTGCCGCTCCCACGGGATCGACGGCGGCCACGCCGAGGAGGCGTTCGGAGGGGAGACTCGGCCGCCGGGAGCGCCCATCGCTCCGATAGATTGCGGGCGTGACCGACGCACCCGGGCAGGAGAGCGCTCCGCCGCCGCGGCACTGGGAGGCCGACGTCCTCCTGCGCGACGGACGCACCGCCCACATCCGGCCGATCCGCGGCGAGGACGAGCAGCTGCTCGTCGACTTCTACTCCCGTGTCTCGGAGGAGTCGAAGTACTACCGGTTCTTCTCGCCGATGCCGACGCTGTCCGACAAGGACGTCGAGCGCTTCACGCACGTCGACCACGTCAACCGGGTGGCGTTCATCCTCACCGTCGGCGACGAGATGATCGCCGTCGGCCGCTACGACGCCCTCGACAGCACCAAGGCGGAGGTCGCCTTCCTCGTCGAGGACAGGCACCAGGGCCGGGGCATCGGCCAGCTGCTGCTCGAGCACCTCGCCCAGGCCGGCCGCGAGCGGGGGATCGAGACGTTCATCGCGGAGGTGCTCCCCGACAACCAGCCGATGATCCGCACCTTCAAGGACGCCGGCTACCGCGTGACCAGCCAGCTGGACGACGGTGTGATCGAGCTGGAGTTCCGCATCGACCCCACCGACACCGCCATCGGCGTGATGCAGCAGCGTGAGCACCGTGCGGAGTCGGCGAGCATCGAGCGCTTCTTCCGGCCGCGCTCCGTGGCCGTGATCGGCGCCAGCCGGCGGCAGGAGACCATCGGCCGCGCCCTGGTCCGCAACCTGGTGCTCGGCGACTTCACCGGCCGGGTCTACGTCGTCAACCCCAGCGCGGGCAGCGTGGCCGGCATGCCGGCGTACTCGTCGGTCGGCGACATCCCCGGCGAGGTCGACGTCGCGATCGTCGCGGTGCCCGCCGACGCCGTGCACGACGTGGTGCTCGACTGCGCTGCCAAGGGCGTGCACGGCCTGGTCGTCATCTCCTCCGGCTTCGCCGAGACCGGCGAGGAAGGCCGCCACCGCCAGCGCCGCCTGGTCGGGCTGTCCCGCTCCTACGGACTCCGGCTGATCGGCCCCAACGCCCTCGGCGTCATCAACACCGACCCCGAGATCAGGCTCAACGCGTCCCTCTCCGCCGTGATGCCGCCGCGTGGCCGCGCCGGCTTCTTCTGCCAGTCCGGTGCCCTCGGCTCGGCGATCCTGGAGAAGGTCAACAACCGCGGCCTGGGCCTCACGACGTTCGTCTCCGCCGGCAACCGCGCCGACGTGTCCGGCAACGACCTGCTGCAGTACTGGGAGGACGACGACGCCACCGAGGTCGTGCTGCTCTACCTCGAGTCCATCGGCAACCCGCGCAAGTTCTCCCGCGTCGCCCGCCGGGTGAGCCGGCGCAAGCCGATCATCGCGGTGCGCTCGGGCCGTGCGTCGCAGGGCGTGCCGATGGGCCACGCGGTCCGCAAGATCGCGGCGCCGGGACAGGCCGTGGACGCGATGTTCCGCCAGGCCGGTGTCATCCAGGTCGACACGCTGGAGGAGATGTTCGACGTCGCCCAGCTGCTCGCCCACCAGCCGCTGCCGCGCGGGCGCCGCGTCGCCGTGGTCGGCAACTCCGACGCCCTGGGCCTCCTCGCCGCGGACGCGGCGGCCGCGGTCGGCCTGGTCGTCAACAAGCAGGTCGCCCTGGGCGTGGACGCGGGTGCCGAGGAGTTCGAGGACGCCCTCGACGCCGCCATCGACGATCCCGACGTCGACGCCGTCACCGTCATCTACATCCCGCCGCTCAACGTCTCCGGCGAGGACGTCGCCAACGTGCTCGCCGCGGTCGGCGAGCAGAGCGACAAGCCGATCGTCACCACCTTCCTCGGCGCCGAGGGCGTGCCCGAGCTGCTCCGCGTCCCCGACGTCGCCGGCTCCAGCGCCGGCCGCGGCTCGGTGCCGTCCTATCCGGCCGTCGAGGCGGCGGTGCGGGCGCTGGCGCACGTCGTGGAGTACGCCGTGTGGCTGCGCACGCCGTCGAAGCCGCCCGCCGACGAGGAGCTGGTGGACCGGCAGGCCGCACGCCGGCTGGTCAACGAGCTGCTCATGCACCACCCCGAGGGCCATGACCTGGAGTTCTCCGAGCAGCAGGAGCTGCTGGCGGCCTACGGCATCGACCTCTGGGAGACCATCGCGGTCGCCAGCCTCGAGGAGGCCGTGGAGGCGGGCAAGCGGCTCGGCTGGGGCGTGGTGCTCAAGGCCACGGCCGAGCACCTCCGGCACCGCCCCGACCTGGCGCACGTGCGCCGCAACCTCGACGCGCCCGAGGACATGCAGCACGCCTGGGACGCGCTCAACGCGGTGATCACCGAGCCCGAGCGGGCCGGGTTCGTGGTGCAGGAGAACGCGCCCCCCGGCGTACCCATCGGGATCTCCTCCCTGGAGGACCCGTTGTTCGGCCCCGTCATCTCCTTCGGCATCGGGGGCCCGCTCACCGAGCTGCTGGGAGACCGGTCCTTCCGGATCCCGCCGCTGGCCGAGCACGACGCCCAGGACATGGTCCGCGAGATCAAGGCCTCACCGCTGCTGTTCGGCTACCGCGGCAGCGAGATCGTCGACGTCTCCGAGATCGAGCGGCTGGTGCGCCGGGTGGCCCAGCTCCAGCACGACCTGCCGCAGATCCGGTCCCTCGAGCTGCCGCTGGTCCTCGCCGGCGCGGAGGGCACGTCGGTGCTCGGCGCCTCGATGCGGATCGAGCCGGTGATCGACCCGAGGTCGGACTGGTTCGTGCGGCGGCTCTCCACACCACCGGGCGACACCCTGCCCGAGTAGGGCGTGAAAGACTCCGGACATGCGCAACAAGACGTCCGACCGCGCCGATGACCTCCGCACGGCCATCGAGCGCACGGGCTACTACCCGGAGGTCGTCGCCGACGGTGTCCTCTCCGCCCTCGCGGGGGAGGACGTCACCGACTTCTACGTCCACCACGAGCCGACGTTCGACCGCGACGAGGTGCGCCGCCATCTGACGGTGGTCGTGCTGACGCCGAGCCGGCTGATCGTGGCCCACACCGACGAGCACCCCGGCGACGACCTGCTGCCCGAGCCCTACACGTCCACCTCGACCGAGGCGATCGCCCTGTCGGCGGTGCGCTCCGTGGTGGTGACCCGGATGGTCGCCAACCCCACGAGCGGTCCTGCGCCCGCCGCCGAGGTGGTGCTCACGATCGGCTGGGGCGGAGTGGGGCGCGTCGACCTCGAGCCCGCCGGCTGCTCGGACCCGCAGTGCGAGGCCGACCACGGCTACACCGGCATGATCGCGGGCGACGACTTCTCGCTCCGCGTCTCGGCCGCGGCCGAGGGCCGCCAGGCCGTCGACGGGCTGCTGTCGTTCGCCGAGTCCCTGTCCGCCAGCACCCACTCCACGTGACCGCGTTCACGGAGCCGGCCTACGGCGTGCGCTCCCTTGGCGACGTCGTGCCCGCGGTGGCGCGGGCCCTCGGCGGCTCGGCCTCGGACGGCCTGGTCGCGCCATCGGGGCTCGTACTCCCCGACGCCGCGTCGTACGTCCTCTTCCTCGTCGACGGCCTGGGCGCCGAGCTGCTGCGCCGCTACGCCCACGCCGCGCCGTACCTCTCCTCCCTGGTCGAGGGCAGCACGACCGGCACCGCGGGCGTCCCTTCGACCACCGCGACGAGCCTCACCTCGCTCGGCACCGCGCTCACGCCCGGCAGCCACGGCCTGGTCGGCTTCACCGCGCGCATCCCCGGCACCGACCGGCTGCTCAACCACCTGTGGTGGGACAAGGACGTCGACCCGGTCGAGTGGCAGCCGCACCCGACGGCGTTCGCGCGGCTGGTGGCGGGCGGCGTGCAGGTGACGGTCATCAACAAGCGCGAGTTCAACGGCACCGGCCTGACCATCGCGGCCCACCGGGGGGCGGAGTACGTCGGGGCCGACCGCGTCGGCGAGCGGATCGCGGCCGTCGTGGCCGCCGCGGGTGGGCGGCCGTCGCTGACCTACGTCTACGACTCCGACCTCGACTGGACGGGCCACAAGTTCGGCGTCGCGTCGACCCAGTGGCTCCAGCAGCTGGCCATGGTCGACGCGGAGGCCGAGCAGATGCGCGAGGCGCTGCCCGCGTCCGTGCGCCTCCTGGTGGTCGCCGACCACGGGATGGTCGACAGCCCGACTTCGTCGCGCATCGACGTCGACGAGGTCACCGAGCTGCGCGACGGCGTGGCCCTGCTCGGCGGGGAGGCGCGGTTCCGCCACCTCTACTGCGCCCGCGGGGCCGTCGCGGACGTCGCCGCCACCTGGCGCGAGGTGCTGGGCTCCCGGGCCGAGGTGCTGACCCGCGACGAGGTTGCGCTGCGCGGCTGGTTCGGCGCCCTGACCCCCTCGGTGCTGCCGCGGATCGGCGACGTGGTGGTCGCCTGCCGCGACGACGCGGCGATCGTGTCGACGGTCGAGTTCCCCTACGAGAAGACGCTCGTCGGGCTGCACGGCTCGCTCACCGCTGCCGAGATGCTGATCCCGATCCTCGTCGACTGAAGCCGGGGGTGCGGCCCAGGTCGTACGGCGCGGCGCGTCAGCCGAACGGCAGCGGCTCGGGCGCCAGCGAGACCGCCTTGGCGCGCTCCGCGGTGAGCCGGCGGCGGTGGTGCTGGCGGCAGAGCACCTCGTAGGCGACCTCCGCCGGCTCGGCCTGGTCGACATCGCCGACCACGACCACGTCGCCCTCGGTCACCATCACGCCGTCGACGGTGCGGGCGTTGTGGGTGGCGCGCTTGCCGCACCAGCACAGCGCCTCGACTTGGAGGACGTTCATCCGGTCGGCGAGCTCCACGAGCCGGGCGCTGCCGGGGAACATCAGCGACCGGAAGTCGGTGAGGATGCCGAAGGCGAAGACGTCCATCTGCAGCTCGTCGACGACCTTCGCGAGCTGGTCGATCTGCTCGCGCGTGTAGAACTGGGCCTCGTCGCAGATCAGGTAGTCGATCCGGGCGCCCTGGGTGAGGGAGCGCACGACGTAGTGCCAGAAGTCGAAGTCCTCGGTCACCTCCAGGGCCTCGTGCGTCAGGCCGAGCCGGCTGGAGAGCACCGACTCACCGGCGCGGTCGTGGGCGGTGAAGATCCGCCCGATCCGGCCCCGCGCCGCGTGGTTGTGGTTGGTCTGGAGGGCGAGTGTGGACTTGCCGCTGTCCATCGTGCCGGTGAAGAAGTGCAGCTCTGCCATGAGGCGACGATCCTCCCACAGCGGACCTGCGCGACGTCACGTAGCCGCGCCGCCCGTCGTGGCAGCCGACGCGCCGCCGTCGTCCCGGCTGCGCAGCACGTGGGCCACCCACAGCACGAAGACGGCGTCCTCGGCGGGCAGGTCCTGCGTCGTCTCCAGCACGGGCCGGTTGCCCCACGACGAGGCCTTGCCGACCTCGCCGACGGGGACGCCGTCGCGCAGGAGCCGCAGCCGGCTGCTGAGCCACCCGGCCCGCTCGAGCCTGTAGATGCCGGTCGGCGTGGTGATCTCCTGCGTCGCCGAGAAGAACGTCGGCCGGTGGGCCCGCAGCAGCGGGGTGTCGCCCTGGAAGCCCCTCAGCTCGCGGCCCTCCGCCCGGAACGCCCACACCTGGCCGTCGACCTCCACCTCGGCCCGGGTGCGCAGCAGCGCCTTCCGCACGCCACCCATCACCTGGCCGTCGGCGAGCAGGACGTCGCCCTTCCCCCATTCCCAGCGCATGTGCTCACGGTAGCGGTGCCTCCGGTCGGGGTGCGGCAGGATGACGACATGACGGGTCCACTGATCTCCGCCGACGAGCTGGCCGAACGGCTGGACGAGGTCACGGTCCTCGACGTCCGCTACCAGCTGGGCGGACCGCCCGGCCACGCCGACTACGTCGCGGGCCACGTCCCGGGCGCGCGCTTCGTCGACATGGACGCCGACCTCGCCGACCCGCCGGGCGCCGGCGGGCGTCACCCGCTGCCGGAGGAGGCCAGGTTCGAGCAGGCGATGCGCCGGGCCGGGGTCTCGATGGACCGCCCCGTCGTCGTGTACGACGCGTGGCAGGGGCGCGCTGCCGCCCGCGCCTGGTGGCTGCTGCGCCACCACGGCCACCACGACGTCCGGGTGCTCGACGGCGGGTGGCCCGCCTGGCTGGCAGCGGGTGGGCAGGTCGAGACGGGTGACCGCGAGCAGGGGGAGGGTGACTTCACCGCGAGCCCGACCAAGGGGATGCCGAAGGTGGAGGCCGACGAGGTCCCCGGCATCGACGTCCTGGTCGACGCACGCGCCCCCGAGCGCTACCGCGGCGACATCGAGCCGGTCGACCCGGTGGCGGGCCACATCCCGGGAGCCGTCAACGTGCCGACCACGGACAACGTGGGGGAGGACGGCCGCTTCAAGGACCCCGCCACGCTGAGGAGCCTCTACGAGGCGGCCGGCGCGCGGGACGGCGCCCGTGTCGCGGCGTACTGCGGCTCCGGCGTGACCGCCACCCACGACATCCTCGCGATGGAGGTCGCCGACATCGCCGCGGCGCTCTACCCCGGCAGCTGGAGCGGCTGGATCACCGATCCCGACCGCCCGGTGGAGCGGGCCTGACGCATGGGCGGCGACGTCCGCATCGGCATCTCCGGGTGGACCTACCCGAGGTGGCGCGGCGACTTCTACCCCAAGGGGCTGCCGCACCGCCGCGAGCTGGAGTATGCCGCGACGCACCTTACGTCGATCGAGATCAACGGCTCGTTCTACTCGCTGCAGCGGCCGTCGTCCTACCGGAAGTGGCACGACGAGGTGCCCGACGACTTCGTCTTCGCGGTGAAGGGCGGCCGCTTCATCACCCACCTCAAGCGGCTGCGCGACGTCGAGGCGCCGCTGGCCAACTTCTTCGCCTCCGGCGTGCTCGCGCTCGGCCCCAAGCTCGGGCCGATCCTGTGGCAGCTGCCGGAGAACCTGAAGTTCGACGCGCAGCTCCTCGACGACTTCCTGGGCCGGCTGCCGCGCACGACGACCGAGGCCGTCGAGCTGGCCAAGAAGCACGACGACCGGCTCTCCGGAGACCGGCTGCACCTGGAGACCGACGCCGAACGGAAGGTCAAGCACGCCCTGGAGTTCCGCAGCAAGACCTTCGATGTCGCGGAGGCGTGCCGGATCCTCAGGAAGCACGAGGTCGCCTGCGTCCTGGCCGACACCGCCGGGCGCTGGCCGAAGGTCGAGGCGGACACCGCGGACTTCCGCTACGTGCGGCTGCACGGCGACAAGGAGCTCTACGCCAGTGGCTACGGCGACCGCTCGCTCGACGGGTGGGCGAAGAAGGTCCGCGGGTGGGCGGGGGAGCAGGACGTGTTCGTCTACTTCGACAACGACGTCAAGGGCCACGCGCCGCACGACGCGATGCGGCTGCTCGAGCGCGTCAGTCGAGGACGGTGACCTCGTCGCCGAGCGTGATGCGCCCGGTGGTCTCGGGGATCAGGTTGACGGCGAAGAGCACGGTGCCGTCGGCCGCCCGCCGGTGGCGTGCCAGCGTGCGGATCGGCTCCTTGCCCGTCTCGAGGGTGTCGAGGTCGACGGTCGTCAGCACGCAGCGATCCGACGGCTTGGCCATCCGCAGCCGCACCTCGCCCACCTGCACACGGCTCCAGCCGTCCTCGGCGAACGGCTCGTTGCCGTCGACCACGAGGTTGGGCCGGAACCGCTCCATCGGCACGGCTACCGGCTCCTCACCGCGCTCGACGGCGGTCTCGGCGACCCAGTCGTTGAGGCGGGCGAGCGAAGCCGTCGAGGCCAGGGTGACCGGATAGCCGTCGGCGTACGCCGTGTGGTCGCCCTCGCGGGTGTAGACGGGGTTGAGCCGCCGCCGGGTCGGGTCGTCGCACCAGACGAGGCGGAGGTCGTCGCGGCCCAGCGCCTTGCACAGCCAGGCGTCGGCCTCCACCCCAGCCGGTATGCCCCGGAGCTCGCGGGAGAACAGGCGGACGGGCACCGGGTCGCCGGCCGGCAGGCCGACGTGGAGCGCGTCGAGGCCGGGGGCGCGCAGCCGCAGGGCGGCACCGAGGCCGGGCCAGGTTGCCGGGGTGTCGGCCACGACCGCGAGAAGCGCGTGTGCCTCGCGCGCGGTCACCGCTGCACCGGCGCCGTCGACCACGATCCACGACCGGTCGTCGGCGAGGCCGCGCGGCAGCACCTCCGACGCCGGCAGCGGCCGGATGGCCGTGCTCTTGACCGGATGGACAGCGATCCCCGTGAGCCTCACGGAGGCATTCCTACCAGTGCACGCCCTTGAACACCTTGGCGAGCATGATCTGCTCGCTCTCGCGCGCACCCGGCTCGCCCGCCTGGCCCCTCGCCGCGGCGGAGTCGGGGAACACGTGGTAGGCCATGTTGAGCAACCGGAAGGACGCCTTCGGCGCCACCGTGTGCGCGATCGCGCCGGCGTTGCCGAGCATCGTGTTGATCTCGTGCGGCTTCTCCACCATCGCCTTGACCAGCAGGTCGGCCGCCTGCGCGGGGGAGATGGTCGGGAACTTGTCGTAGATCCTGGTCGGCGCGATCATCGGCGTCCGCACCAGCGGCATGTGGATGTTGGTGAACGTGATGCCGTTGCCGACGACCTCGCTGGCCACGACGTTGCTCCAGGAGTCGAGCGCCGACTTGGAGGCGACGTACGCCGAGAAGCGGGGCGGGTTGGTCTGCACACCGATCGAGCTCACGTTGACGATGTGGCCCGACCTCTGCTCCTTCATCATCGGGATCAGCCCCATCACCAGGCGGATGGCGCCAAAGTAGTTGAGCTGCATCGTGCGCTCGAAGTCGTGGAAGCGGTCCTGCGAGAGGTGCAGCGAGCGGCGGATCGAGCGGCCGGCGTTGTTGACCACGAAGTCCACCGACGGCAGCTCGGTCGTGACCTGCTCGCAGAGCAGGTCGATCGCCTCGAGGTCGGAGAGGTCGCAGGGGTAGACGTGGGCCTGCCCGCCGCGCATCTCGATGAGCGAACGCGTCTCCTCGAGCTTGTCCTTGCCGCGGGCCACCAGCACCGGGATGCCGCCGCACTGCGCGACCTTGAGCGCGGTGACCTGGCCGATGCCCGACGAGGCCCCGGTGATCACGACGTGCTTGCCCGCCAGCGCGGCCCGGTTGGCGGGGTTGCGGCCCGTGCTCTCGTCGAGGTGGTCCTCCCAGTAGCCCCACAGGGTGCGCGCATAGGACTCCAGGTCCGGCACGGCGACGCCGGAGCCCGATAGCGCCTTCTCCGTCCGTCGCGAGTCGAAGACGGTGGGGAAGCTGGTGTGCCCGAGCACCTCGGCAGGGATGCCGAGGCGCCCGATCGTCTGGTCGAGCAGCAGCTGAGCGGGACCTGACCGCACCAGCGCCCCGACGTACGACGAGGGGCGCAGGGCGCGGGGGATGAGGCCGAGCAGGCCGGCGGACGTGGCGCGGCGGTCGACCGGCGTGGCGAACTGGGGCGCGCCGGCGGCCCGGCAGAACAGGTTGAGGGTGTCCACCACCGGCTGCGGCTCGGGATTGACCAGGTGGAAGGTCTCACCGTCGTGACCGGGGACGTGCGCCAGGTGGTCCATCGCCTTGGCGACGTAGTCCACCGGCACGACGTTGGTGTCGCCGAGGTCGACGCCGACGAGCGGCAACCAGGCGGGCAGGTGGTCGCGGAGGCCCTTCAGCAGCGGGAAGAAGTAGTAGGGGCCGTCGACCTTGTCCATCGCTCCGCTCTCGGAGTGGCCGACCACGATGGCCGGGCGGTAGACCCGCCACGGGACTGCGCCCTCGGTGCGGACGACCTTCTCCGACTCGTACTTGGTGCGGTGGTAGGGCGAGTGCAGGCCCTGCCCCTCCTCGAACATGGTCTCGTCGAAGGTGCCGCGGTAGTCGCCGGCCACCGCCACGCTCGAGACGTGGTGGAAGCAGCCGGGCCTCAGGGCGTCGGCGAGGTCGAGGGCGTTGCGGGTGCCGCCGACGTTGAGCCGCTCGTTGCTGTCGTCGTCGGCGGTCATGTCGTAGATCGCCGCGAGGTGGAAGAAGTGGTCGATCGTGTCGGCGTGCTCGGCGACCCACTCGGGGTCGACGCCCAGGCCGGGCTCGGCCAGGTCACCCGTCACGGGGACCACCCGGCTGCTGTCCCAGCGACGCATCAGCGTCTCCAGGCGGCCCATCGAGCCGGGACGGCAGAGGACGAAGACGTCCCCGTCGCGGTGGTCGAGGAGCTCCTCGACGAGATGCCGGCCGATGAAGCCCGTAGCGCCAGTCACGAAGTAGGACATGGCGGGAGACTACTCAGGAGTAGGCGGCCTGTCAGGAGCGTCCAGACTCGCCCGGGCCCCCGAACATGATCTCGTCCCAGCTCGGCACCGAGGCCCGGCCGCGGGTCTTGCGGGCGGGGCGGCGGGCCGGGGGCTCGGAGGCACGCGCCTCCCCGGCCCTCTCCTCGCGCGGGGCCTCCGGCTCGTCGTCGTCGAGGAACGCCTCGACCGGCTGCTCGGCACCCAGACCGGCGGTCTCGCTGAGGTCGAGCGTCGTCTCGGCGGCGCTGGGCTCCTCGGGACGAGGCGGCTCGGGGGAGACCAGCTCGATCGCGTCCTCACCCAGCGGCAGCTCGTCGGCGTCGTCACCCGGCACCGCGGACAGCCTGCGCCGGCGGGCCTGCTCGAGGTCGTCGCGCGAGGGCCCTTCCACCCTGGTGGGCTGGTCGCCGACCAGCCAGCGGGCGTCGTCGTCCTCCAGGGTGACGAAGTTGCCGCGCACGTCGTAGGAGAACGTCGCGCTGCCCTTGCGCTTGCCGGCGGTGAAGGCGCCACTCAGCGTCCAGCGCCCGTCCTCGCGCCGCCAGGCGTCCCACTCGACCGAGTCGGGGTCGACGTTGACGGCCCGGAGCTGGGCGGCCACGGCCTGGCCCAGGGTGCGGGCGCCCGTGTCGCCCGACTTGCGGCGTACGGAGGAGGTCTGCGCCCGCTGGGCGACGTGGGCACGCTCGTCCATCACCGGACCCGCGTAGACCATGATCCGGTCGACGGTGGTCTGCGCCGCCTGCGCCACCGACTCGGGTGACTCGCCGGCCCGGATGCGGGCCTGGATGTCGCGGGGGCGGAGGGCTGATTCCATCTGGATCTCCAACTGACCGAGGCGGGTGGTCTCACCGCGGACGGCGGCCTTGAGCGGGGCGTCGATGTCGAGGGTGTGCTCGGTCCCACGGTCGTCGACGAGCAGGAGGCGCTTGCCGTCCTTGCTTCGCCCGGCGAGCGTGAGGTGTGCCATGTCGGACGAGCCTACGCCAGCGGGCGAGGCCGGCGCGGCTACGTGAGCGGCGTGCCTGCGGATAGCGTGCCGCTCCGTGCCCCCTGAGCCCTCGCCCTTCCTCGTCGCCCTCGACCTCCTGGGCATCTTCGTCTTCGCGGTCACCGGCGCGCTGGTGGCGGTGCGCAAGCGCCTCGACATCTTCGGCGCACTGGTGCTGGCCGGGGTCACCGGGCTCGGCGGCGGTTTCGTGCGCGACGTGCTGATCGGCGCCACCCCACCCGCCGCGCTGGCCGACTGGCGCTACCTGATGGTGCCGGTGGCGGGCGGGCTCGTCACGTTCCTCTTCCACCCGACCGTGGGGCGGCTCGAGCGGGGCGTCAACGTGCTCGACGCCTTCGGCCTCTCGCTCTTCTGCGTGACCGGTGCGCTCAAGGCGGTGGCGTTCGGCCTCGGACCGGTGCCGGCGGCGTTGCTGGGAATGATCACCGGCATCGGCGGCGGCATGCTCCGAGACGTGCTCGCCGGCCGGGTCCCGATGGTCTTCCTGGGCCACCTCTACGCCACGCCGGCGCTCGCCGGCGCCGCGATCGCCGTCCTCCTCGACCGGGTCGGGCAGCCGCAGCTCGTCGTCGCCCTGGCCGGCTTCGGGGTGTGCCTGGTCTTCCGCCTCGTGGCGATGGTGAGGGACTGGAAGGCCCCACTGCCCTCCGGCCCGGCGAGCGTCTAGGGACGCCTCAGTCGCCGAGGACGCGCCGCAGGCAGGCGTTGGCGAACACCCGCGGTGCCTGCCCAGTTCCGCGACCCGGTCACGGTCCGGAGGCCAGCGGCTCGACGCCCTCACTAGGCTGGCCGCATGACGTCCACCGACGGTCCCGACGCGACGCCGTACGACGCCCTCCTGCTGCTCTCGTTCGGCGGGCCCGAGCAGCCCGAGGACGTCGTGCCGTTCCTGGAGCGGGTGACCCGCGGCCGGGGCATCCCGCGGGAGCGGCTCGAGGAGGTCGGGCAGCACTACTTCCTCTTCGGCGGCCGCAGCCCGATCAACGACCAGAACCGCGCCCTGATGGCGGCGATCCGCGAGGACCTGGTCGGCAACGGGCTCGACCTCCCCGTCTACTGGGGCAACCGCAACTGGCACCCGTTCCTCGCGGACACGCTGCGGCAGATGCGCGACGACGGCGTGCGCCGGGCGGCGGTGCTGACCACGTCCGCCTACTCGTCCTACTCCTCGTGCCGGCAGTACCGCGAGGACCTGTTCGACGCCGCCGCCGAGGTGGAGGGCGCGCCCGAGCTGGACAAGCTGCGCCCCTTCTTCAACCACCCCGGCTTCGTGGAGCCCGTCGTCGACGCCACGCTGACCGCCCTCGCCGAGCTCCCCGACGGCGCGCGCGAGTCCGCGGAGCTCGTCTTCGTGACCCACTCGATCCCCGAGGTGATGGCGGAGACCAGTGGCCCGCCGACCCGGGGCCGCCGGGCCTACGAGCGCCAGCACCGCGCCGTCGCCGACGAGGTCGCGCAGCGCGTCCGGCAGGAGACCGGCCGCCGCCACCGGCACGACCTCGTCTACTGCTCCCGCTCCGGCGCGCCCACGACCCCGTGGCTCGAGCCCGACGTCAACGAGCACCTCGAGGCGCTCGCCCGCCGCGCGGTGACCAGTGCGGTGCTCGTCCCGGTGGGCTTCGTGTCCGACCACATGGAGGTCGTCTACGACCTCGACACCGAGGCGATGGCCACCGCCAAGGAGCTGGGCATCGAGGCCGTGCGCGCCGACACCCCCGGCCTCGACCCGCGCTTCGTCGCGATGGCCCGCGACCTCCTGCTGGAGCGCGCGCACGCCGAGCGGGGCGAGCCGGTCGTCCGGCCGACCGTCACCGAGCTGCCGCCCTGGCCGGACCGGTGCCCGCCCGGCTGCTGCCCCAACCCGCGTGGTGACCGTCCCGCGCTGTGCGGCGACGACGAGGAGTCGCCCGCATGAGCGCCGTCGACGCCCGGGGCCTGCGCGACCTCGCGGTCGAGGTCGCCCGCGAGGCCGCGGCCCTGGCCCGGGAGATGCGCCTGGGCGGCATCGACGTCGCCGACACCAAGAGCAGCGCCCTCGACGTCGTCACCGACGCCGACCGGGCCTCCGAGGTGCTGATCCGCCGCCGGCTGCTCGAAGCGCGTCCCGACGACGCGATCCTCGGGGAGGAGGGCGACGACCACGCCGGCACCAGCGGGGTCAGGTGGATCGTCGACCCGATCGACGGCACCGTGAACTACCTCTACGGCCTCCCCGAATGTGCCGTGTCCGTTGCCGCCGAGGTGCCGGGCCCCGACGGCACGCGGGTCGTCGCGGCCGGGGCAGTCGTCGGCATCGGCACGACGGTGGAGTACGCCGCGGCGCGAGGCGCCGGGGCCACCCGCGACGGTCGGCCCCTCGCCGTACGTCCCACGCCGCCGGTCGCCGAGCACCTGGTCCTGACGGGCTTCGGCTACCGCACCGAGGTCAAGGCTCACCAGGTCGAGCGGATGACCCGGCTGCTGCCGCGGGTCCGGGACATCCGGCGGATCGGCTCGTGCGCGCTGGACCTGTGCCACGTCGCCGAGGGCAGTGCCGACGCCTACGTCGAGGAGGGGCCGCAGCTCTGGGACTGGGCCGCCGCCTCGCTGGTCCTCGAGGAGGCCGGAGGGCGCTTCGGGGTGCTCGCCGGGGCCCTGCGCGAGAGCGTCCCGGACGCGCCCGAGAGGGCCCTCCTGGTGGGCACTCCGGCGGCTGGATGGGACTCCTTCGTGGCGGTGCTCGCCGAGACGGGATTCCTGGCCCGGACCACCCGTCCCGGCGGGGAATAGGCCCGACCCGACCCCTGTTCAGCCCACACGTCGGGCCCCGCGTTGGCGAAGCACGTGCGATGGTGCACCATATGGGCGCCGACGACGAGGCAGAGGGACCCGCCGCCGCAGGGTCCCGGGACGGATGGGGAGCGAGAGAACACGATGGCCACCGACTACGACGCGCCACGCAAGACCGAAGAGGACCAGAGCGAAGAGAGCATCGAGGAGCTCAAGGCACGCCGGCACGACAAGAACTCGGGCAAGGTCGACGAGGACGAGGCCGAGGCCGCAGAGTCCTTCGAGCTGCCCGGCGCCGACCTCTCGCACGAGGAGCTGGCGGTCGAGGTGATGCCCAAGCAGGAGGACGAGTTCACCTGCATGAGCTGCTTCCTGGTCCACCACCGCTCGCAGCTCGCGGACGAGAAGAAGCTGATCTGCCGCGACTGCGCCTGAGCGCCGCTCTCAGACTACGAAGGCCGCACCCCTCGGGGTGCGGCCTTCGTCGTGGTCGGGGACCGGTCAGGTCGTCGGCGCCGGCGCGCGGTCGGCTTTCTGGTCGTCCTTCTGCAGCGGCGGGGGCAGGTGCCCGGTGGACTTCGCGTAGTAGGTGGCCGCGCGGCGGGTCGCGAGCATCCGGGCCAGCCCGACGGCGGTGCCGCTGAACGCGGCCCAGGCGACGGCCTCCCACAGGTCGACGTCGGGGTCGGCCGGGTTGGCGGGCGGGTTCTTGCCGGTGGCCGCGCGCCACGTGGTGTTGAGGCCCTTCTTCGCCACCGCCGCGCCAGCGAGGGCGGCGGCGAGGGAGAAGACGGACCAGAACTTGCTGCTGTTCTTGCCTGGGGCCATATCGGCAGCCTAGCCCGAGATCGGGCCGCGCCTGCGCGCAGAGTCGAGTGCCGCGGCGAGGCGATCCGGGTGGCGGGAGCCCACCAGCCAGTACGGCGTGGGGTCGGCCGGGTCGGTGATGTCGATCCGGACGCCGCGGGAGAGGTAGGGCCGGATCAGCAGGTAGGCGCGGGCGTCCGCGTCGACGCCCGCCTGGCGGCGCATGCCGTCGGCGTCCAGCGGCGTCACCGCGCCGACGTGGTGCACCGGGATGTGTGCGCGGCCCGCACGCAGCTCGCCGGCGGCGACGGTCACCCGGGCCGAGCCGTAGGCCAGGAAGCCACCGAACAGCAGGGCCAGCGCCAGGGCGGTCACCGTCCAGGCGACGACCGCCGGGGTGGCCACCACGACCGCCAGCCACAGGGTGGCGACCAGCATCGTGCCCTGCACCCACCAGCGCAGGGGCACGCTGAGTCGCTCGTCGTACTGCACGGCCGGCGTGTCCACGGCGCAGAGCCTAGGGGGACGGTCCCGGAGTAGATTCACCGGCCGTGCAGCACACCACGCCTCCCGACCAGCTCCGCACCGATCTCGACGTCGCCCTCGTGCGCCTGGACCGCGACCTGCCTGTCCCGTCGTACGCCCATCCCGGCGACGCCGGGGCAGACCTCCACACCACCGTCGACGTGACGCTCGCGCCGGGGGAGCGGGCCCTGGTGCCCACCGGGGTCGCGCTCGCGCTGCCCGACGGCTACGTCGCGCTGGTGCACCCGCGTTCGGGCCTGGCCGCCCGTCACGGACTCTCGATCGTCAACACGCCCGGCACCATCGACGCGGGCTATCGCGGCGAGATCAAGGTGATGCTGATCAACCACGACCCGGCGACGCCCGTGGAGCTCAGCCGAGGCGACCGGATCGCCCAGCTCGTCGTGCAGCGCTTCGAGCGGGCCCGCTTCGTCGAGGTGGAGAGCCTGCCCGACTCCACCCGTGGCGCGGGGGGTTACGGTTCTACAGGGGGGTTCGGTGCGCCGGTCGCCCCGTGATCGCCCTCTGAAGCCAGAGCCCAGACCGAGGAGCACGTCGTGAAGTTCCGCCGCAAGCCGCAGGCGACCCCGGAGGAGACGCCCGCGGCGGCCGAGCCGGCGGCCCAGGAGGCCCCGGGTCCCGACGCCGCTCGCCCGGCCGTGGGCCCCTTCGACGAGGCCGACGTCGCCGGGGACGGGGTCGAGCGGGTCGACCTCGGCTCGCTGCTGGTGGCCCCGCGGCCCGGCCGCGAGCTGCGCCTGCAGGTCGACGAGAAGTCGGGCGTCGTGCGCTCCGTCCTGCTCGCCGGACCCGACGGCGCGCTGGAGTTCCAGGCCTTCGCGGCCCCGCGCAACGGCGACCTGTGGAGCACCGTGCGCCCCCAGATCAAGGCCGACGTCACCCGCCGCGGAGGCCAGGTGACCGAGCGGGAGGGCCGCTTCGGGCCGGAGCTGGTCTGCCAGATGCCGGTGAAGCTGCCTGACGGCAAGGTCGGCACCCAGCCGTCCCGGATCGTGGGCATCAACGGGCCCCGGTGGATGCTGCGCGCCTCCCTGATCGGCCGTCCGGCGCTCGACCCGGACAACTCGGGCGAGTGGGAGGACACGCTGGCCGCGATCGTCGTACGCCGCGGCAGCGAGGCCATGCCCGTCGGCGAGCCGCTCCCCGTGAAGCTGCCCGACCAAGCGCGACGGATGGGGTGACCGCGATGTCCAAGGGCCGCCTCCGCCGCAGCCTCTCCAAGTGGGCCGACACCGACGACATGCACGCCCGCGACCTGCGGCAGGCCTACGCCGAGACCAGCCAGACCACGGTCGCCGAGGCTCCCCACCGGGAGCGGGTGATCCTCCAGGGCACCCTGCGCACCGTCACCCTGCGTCCCCGCGGTGGCGTGCCCGCCCTCGAGGCGGAGCTCTCCGACGGCACCGGTGTCGTCACGGTCATCTGGCTCGGCCGGCGCCGGATCAGCGGCATCGAGCCCGGCCGCGCCATTCGCATCCAGGGCCGCATCGGCACCAGTGAGGGCCACCGAGTCATCTTCAACCCGCGCTATGAGCTGATGCCGTGAACGAGCACGAGGCCCGCACCGACGCGCCCCCGAGCAGCGGCGTCGACTCCGTCGAGGCCGCCGTCCGCAAGCAGCTGAGCACCGCGCTGGGCGGGCGCCGCGGCATGGTCGAGGCGGCGGTGCCCACCATCCTCTTCACCGTCATGTGGCTGACCACGCGCGAGCTGCGGCTCGCGCTCGTGGTGTCGGTGTCTGCGGCCGGGGCGCTGCTCCTGGTCCGCCTGGTGCAGCGCTCGTCGGTGCAGTTCTGCGTCAACGCGCTGCTCGGGATCGGCATCGGCTGGTTCTTCGTGCAGCGCTCGGCCGACAGCGGCGGGAGCGCCAACGACCAGGCGCTCGCCTACTTCCTGCCCGGCATCCTCTACAACGGCGGCTACGCCGTCGTGCTGGCGCTCACCTGCCTCGTCGGCTGGCCGATCGTCGGCTTCATGGTCGGCAGCGTCACCGGTGAGCCGACGGCGTGGCACGAGGACCGCCAGGTGGTGCGGCTGTGCTCGCTGCTCACCTGGGTCCTGGTGGCGCCGTGCGTGCTGCGGGTGCTGGTGCAGGCGCCCGTCTGGCTGGCCGGCTCGTCCGAGGCGATGGACCCCGACGCGGCGATCGCGATCCTCGGCGTGCTCAAGATCGTGCTCGGGTGGCCGCTCCAGATCGCCGCCCTCGGCACGATGGTGTGGCTGCTCACCCGCGACCGGACGCCGGTCTCCGAGACGCCGCGGGACTGATCCCTCAGCCCCCGTGCGAGTGGGGGGAGAGGAGCCGCTCGAGCTCCTCCTCGAGCTCCCCGGGCACCACGAACATCAGCTCGTCGCCGGCCTCGAGCGGCTGCTCCGCCTCGGGGCGGTAGACCTGGCCGTCGCGCAGGATCGTGACCAGGGCGCAGTTCTCGGGGAACGGGACCAGCCCGCTCGGCTTGCCGACGTACGGCGAGTCGGCCGGGAGCGTCAGCTCCACCAGGTTGGCGTTGCCCTGCCGGAAGGTGAACAGCCGGACCAGGTCGCCGACGGTCACGGCCTCCTCGACGAGCGCCGACATGATGCGCGGCGTCGACACGTTGACGTCCACGCCCCAGGCCTCGGTGAACAGCCACTCGTTGTTGGGGTGGTTGACCCGGCCCACGGTGCGGGGCACGCCGAACTCGGTCTTGGCCAGCAGCGAGGTGACCAGGTTGACCTTGTCGTCACCGGTGGCCGCGATCACCACGTCGCACTTGTCCATCTGCGCCTCCTCGAGGGAGGAGAGCTCGCAGGAGTCGGCGAGCAGCCACTCGGCGTTCGGCACCCGCTCGGGCCGGATGGCCGAGGGCTGCTTGTCGATGAGCAGCACCTGGTGGCCGTTCTCGATCAGCTCGCGGGCGATCGAGCGTCCCACGGCTCCTGCTCCGGCGATGGCGACGCGCATCAGTCCTCCTCGGGTCCGCGGTCGAGCACGGCGTAGGCGTGGGGGGCGGTCTCCTCGCGCATCACCAGGTGCAGCATGTCGCCCTCCTGGATGACGGTCTCGCGGGTCGGCAGCATGCCCTCGCCGAGCCGGTCGATCCAGGCGATCCGGCTGCGGGACTGCTCCTGCAGGTGGATCGTGCGCTGCCCGATCCACTGCTCGGGCACCATGATGTGGTCGAGGCGGATGGTGCCTGACGGGTCACGGAAGTCGGGCTCGGCGCCTGCGGGCAGGATGCGCCGCAGCACCTGGTCGGCCGTCCACTTCACCGTGGCGACCGTGGTGATGCCCAGGCGCTGGTAGACCTCGGCGCGGCCCGGGTCGTAGATGCGGGCGACGACCTGCTGGATGCCGAAGGTCTCCCGCGCCACCCGGGCGGCGATGATGTTGGAGTTGTCCCCGCTCGACACGGCGGCGAAGGCGTCGGCCCGCTTGATCCCGGCCTTCTGCAGGACCTCCTGGTCGAAGCCGTAGCCGGTGACCTTGTCCCCGTTGAAGGTCGGGCCGAGCCGGCGGAAGGCGTCGGGGTCGCTGTCGATGATCGACACCGTGTGGTTGCGGTCCTCGAGGCTGCGCGCAAGGGTCGAGCCGACCCGGCCACAGCCCATGATCACGACATGCACGAGTTGAACGGTATCCCAGCCCGCCACCGTGGCGCTCGGCGCGCCCCCGGGTGACTAGGCTGTCCGCTCGTGGGTGTCGGCGACGTATCGAAACGGATCCTGCTCGGGCGCAAGCTCCGGAGCAGCCAGCTGGGCGAGACCCTGCTGCCCAAGCGCATCGCGCTGCCTGTCTTCGCGAGCGACGCGCTCTCCTCGGTCGCCTACGCCCCGGACGAGGTCTTCATCATGCTGGCGATCGCCGGCGCCTCGGCCTACGTGTGGTCGTGGAAGATCGGCATCGCCGTCGCGATCGTGATGCTCACCGTGGTGATGTCCTACCGGCAGACCGTGCACGCCTACCCCTCCGGGGGCGGTGACTACGAGGTCGCCAGCGTCAACCTCGGCCGCAACGCCGGGATCACGGTGGGCGCGGCCCTGCTGGTCGACTACGTCCTGACCGTCGCCGTGTCGATCTCGTCGGCAGCGCAGTACGCCGCCGGGGCGATCCCGGCCCTGATCGGCCACGAGGCCCTCGCGGCGAGCATCGCCGTCGTCGCCCTGTCCGCGATGAACCTGCGGGGCGTCCGCGAGTCCGGCACGTTCTTCGCGATCCCGACCTACCTCTTCATGGTCTCGATCCTCGGGATGTGCGCGATCGGGCTGGGACGCCTCTTCGCGGGTGACCTCCCGCAGGCGGAGAGCGCGCACCTGCAGATCCAGCCCGCCGAGGGCTGGGAGGGCCCGCTGAGCCAGATCGCGCTGTTCTTCCTGCTGGCGCGCGCGTTCTCGTCCGGCTGTGCGGCGCTCACCGGTGTCGAGGCGATCTCCAACGGCGTACCTGCCTTCCAGCGCCCGAAGAGCAAGAACGCCGCGACGACCCTGCTCCTCCTCGGCCTGATCGCGATCTCGATGATGATGAGCGTCATCGTGCTCGCCAAGCAGATGAGCATCCGCTACGTCGATCCGCACGACGTCCACCGGCTCCGCGACGCGGCAGGCAACGTCCTCCCCGAGGACTACGAGCAGCACCCCGTGATCTCCCAGATCGCGGCCGGCGTGTTCGACACCTTCCCGCCCGGCTTCTACTTCGTGGTGTCGGTGACCGGCATCATCCTGGTGCTGGCCGCCAACACCGCCTTCAACGGCTTCCCCGTGCTGGGCTCGATCCTGGCCCAGGACGGCCTGGCCCCCCGCGCGCTGGGCTCCCGCGGCGACCGGCTGGCCTACAGCAACGGCATCGTGTTCCTGGCCGTCATGTCGATCGTGCTGATCGTCGTCTTCGACGCCGAGACCACCAAGCTGATCCAGCTCTACATCGTCGGCGTCTTCGTCTCCTTCAACCTCAGCCAGCTCGGCATGATCCGCCACTGGACGCGCCACCTGAAGACCGAGACCGACCCTGCCGAGCGCGGCCGGATGATGCGCTCGCGGGCGATCAACACGTTCGGCCTCTGCATGACGGCCGTGGTGCTCGTGATCGTGCTGATCACCAAGTTCCTCGCAGGCGCCTGGATCACGATCCTGGCCATGATGGTCTTCATCTCGGTGATGAAGGCCATCAGCCGCCACTACGACCAGGTGACGCTCGAGCTCGCCGCCGACGAGCAGGACAAGGTGATGCCCACCCGGGTTCACGCCATCGTGCTCGCCGCCAGGCTGCACAAGCCGACGCTGCGGGCCCTGGCCTTCGCCAAGGCCACCCGGCCCAACGTGCTCGAGGCCATCTACGTGAGCATCGACCCCGCGGCCACCAACAGGCTGCTGGAGGAGTGGGACGAGCGCAACCTCGACGTGCCGCTCAAGGTGCTGCACTCGCCCTACCGCGAGGTCATCCGGCCGATCGTGATGTACACGCAGGAGATCCGGAAGGCCAACCCGCGGGGCGTGGTGGCGGTCTACATCCCCTAGTACGTCGTCGGGCGCTGGTGGGAGCAGCTGCTGCACAACCAGACCGCGCTGCGGCTCAAGGGGCGGCTGCTGTTCACCCCCGGTGTGATGGTGACGTCGGTGCCCTACCAGCTCCGGTCGTCGAAGTACGCCCTCGAGCGGGAGGAGCGCGAGGACGTGCGGGTGCACGCGGGCGACCTGCGCCGCGGCCGGGTCGACGACACGGCACGGCGGGGACCGAACCGCCCGTGAGCCGCCACACCAGGCAGCGCCGGGCCCGCGGCAGGTCTCGCGTCGGCGAGCGGTTCGAGACCGTGGTTGGCCCGGTGGCCCACGGCGGGCACTGCGTCGCCCGGGTCGAGGACGGCGCCCGCGTCGTGTTCGTGCGGCACGCGCTGCCCGGGGAGCGGGTCGTCGTGGAGGTCACCGAGGGCACCGACGGCGACCGGTTCTGGCGAGGGGACGCCGTCGAGGTGCTCGAGCCCTCGCCGGACCGCGTGCTCGCGCCGTGCCCGGTGTCCGGCCCGGGCCTGTGCGGGGGCTGCGACTTCCAGCATGTGGCGCTGCCGGCCCAGCGGGAGCTCAAGGCGGCCGTGGTGCGGGAGCAGCTGGTGCGCCTCGCGCGCCTGGACGAGGACGACCCGCTGGTGGCCGGCCTCGTGGTCGAGCCCGTCGCGGGTGACCACCAGGGGCTGCGCTGGCGGACGCGGATGCAGTGGGCCACGGCTCCCGACGGCAGGCGCGGCCTGCGGGCCCACCGGTCGCGCACGGTGGTGCCGGTCGACGACTGCCTGATCGCCGTACCCGACGCTCGTGCACCCCTGCCCGGCCCTCCGGTCACCGAGTCGGTGCTCGGCCGTGACTTCGTGGTGGAGCCGGACGGCTTCTGGCAGGTCCATCCCGGCGCGCCCCAGGTGCTCGTCGAGACGGTGCTCTCGATGCTCGGGGCGCAGCCGGGGGAGCGGGTCCTCGACCTTTACTCCGGCGTCGGGCTCTTCGCGCGGTTCCTCGCCGACGAGGTGGGGGAGGGCACCAGGGTCCTGGCGGTCGAGGCCGACCGGGCCGCCGCCCGCCACGCGCGGGCCAACCTCGCCGGCCACGAGCGGGCGGAGGTGGCGTGCGGCCCCGTCGACGAGGTGCTGGCGACGTCGTACGACGAGCCGTTCGACCTCGTCGTCCTGGACCCGCCCCGGGAGGGAGCCAGGCGCCGGGTCGTGGAGCAGGTCGTCGACCGCGCCCCGCGTGCCGTGGCCTACGTCGCCTGTGACCCGGCTGCCCTCGCACGCGACGTCGCGATCTTCCGCGAGCACGGCTACCGGCTCTCCGCCCTGCGCGCGTTCGACCTCTTCCCGATGACCCACCACGTCGAATGCGTGGCGCTGCTGGAGACAACCGGCCCTGACCTGCGGTGACGCGAATCCCCGTGCGTGCGCGAACATTCAAGAATCGGCCTTAGGGCGCACTTTGGGCGCACTTTGCGTGCATGGCACCCGATTTTGCCCTTGAGGAAGCCGAACACGGGCCCAGCTGGGCCCGCAAGAGCCCGCACAACCGCCTCAGGCGGTCGTGGAGCGCGTCGATGGACTCCGGGCCGGTCGTGAGCCCGTTGGGCGCTCAGCGTGGCCTGTTCCAGGGAGCAGGTCCGTGCCGGCATCCGGTCTCTACTACTCGGCTCCAGCGCCTTCGCCCGCTCCGGGTCCTGGAGCGAGGCGCTCGGTGGCCGCCCGGTAATCCGGCACGACAAGTTTGCGGTTGATGTAGTGCCGCTCGGTCACCGTCTTGGACGTGTGCCCGAGCTGATTCTTGGCAGCCTCAGCGTCGTAAACCTCGTCGATCTCAGTCGCCACCGTTCGACGGAAGGAGTGGGGTGTGACGCCCTGCAGAAACGTGAGGTCGGCATAGTCATCCAGCAGACGGATGTGACGGAGCCGGCCCTGGATGTTGGTGGGGTAGTGCCAGGTGCCGTTGCGAGTGATGAAGACGGCGTCGAGGTCGTTGGGCGTCTGGGCAACCTTCCGACGGCGCAGCAATGCTGCCGCCCAGTCGGGGAGCGCGATGGGGCGGATCGCGGCGTCGGTCTTGCCGTAGTCGACCCGCTTGCCCTTGGAGGTGATCTGCCCGTTGACCATCAGCCACGGAAACCAGTCCTCGTCGCCGCGTCGTGAGGGTGGAGGGCTCAGTTCGATATCGGACCAGCGCAGCGCCAGCAGTTCACCGATGCGCATTCCGGTAGCGACCAGCATCTCGACAATGTCCGGCAGGTCGACGCTCCTGGGGCCGGTGCGCTTCTCCGCGTTTGCCCACTCACGGATGGCTGTGCGCACGGAATCAAGGTCCTCGGCGGGGACCGGCTTCTTCTTGACCTTCGGCACAGGGACAGTCGGGACGCTTGTCGCCGGGTTGCCGTTGATGGCCTCGTGGAAAATGGCCAGATCGAAGGCGCGCACCAGGACGCTGCGGATTCGCTTCCGCATGTCGGCGCTGACGCCCGCGCTGTCCAGTGCCGCCTGAATGATCACCGGGCGGACATGACGCAACTGGTAGGCGCCCAGCGGTTGGTCGGTCTTGTTGGGGTCAAGGACCCAGCGGAGGTGCGAGCGGTACCGCTCAAGTGTTTCGGTGCTCGGCCCGGTTTCGCTCTGTTCGGCCTTCTCGAACCAGAAGTCGAGGAGACGTTGAACGTTGTCGTCAGGCGCAAGTGCGCCGTCCCCGAAGGTGCCCGTGTGCTCCACGAAGAACGCCTTCAGATTGTTCTTCGCCTTGGTCTTGGTCTCACCACTCTTGCGGTACTCCCGCACCACACCGTCGATGTCGCAGTAGCGGGCCCGGGCCAACCACGTTCCGTTCGCCCGCCGGCTGCAGTTGATCTCGCCGTATGTGCCGACGATCAGTCTCTGCCTGGCCACGGCTCTCTCCGTGTGGTGGTTGCTCGCGTACGGGTTCGGACGACCTTGCGCGAGGGCGGGCTGGGCTTCTGCTCAATAGCCTGGGCATCCTCGACCTGCTCCTCGGTGAAGGACTCCTGATGGGCATCCAGCCACCGATCGAGCTCGGAAAGGCGGTACTTGAGTCGACCGCCGGCCTTGACGGCGCGCGGGCCGTAGCCGGGGCGGCGCACCCGCCACGTCAGAAGCGTCGCCTTCGGCACGCCCAGGTAGCCGCAGGCGTCGTCGGTGTTCAGGAAGGGGTCGCGGACCATCGAGAGGGCGTCCGAACTGCTCATGTCGGTGGACATCTGCTCTCCTTTGCTCGGGCTCAGCGATTAGGTGGACGAGCCGTGCCAACGCACGACGATCGCATCAGAAGTAGGGGACATCGGGGCGCGCTCCCTTCTCGGACGGACGGTGGATCAAGGCAGCATGGAGATCGACCCGGCTCGTGCCCGGCGACGTCACGGCCGGCTCAGCTCGGGGCCGCAGGTGCTCGCGGGCGGTCCTGATGACCTCGAGGTCGGCGGCACGGGCGACTGGCACGAAGCGCTCGCGAACCGGCTGGACCAACCGTCCCTCGCCGCTCACCAGCCGAGGGACGGTCACGCGCTGGACGAATGCCCCGCGCTCGACACCGGCTTCGAGGACATCGCTGATGCGTTCGTCGATGCGGCGGAAGAGTGTCTGGAAGCCACCGAGCATCCGCGGCTCGATCACGGTGCCGGACGGCAACGCCTTCATCCGGCTGACCGCGTTCGCGGCCTCTGCTGTGGCGCCGGCCCCATTGCCGATTCTTCCTCCGACGTTGCGCAGCTCGCGCTGGATCCGCGAGTACGTCGCGGTGCGGGCTCGCCACTGCTCGGCCAAGTCGGGATCGACCCGCTCCGCATACGGAATCAGTCGCGAGGTGAGCAGGCGCTGAGAGTCGACGATCAGGCGCAAGTTCATGGCGTTCGGGCACGACTTCAGTCGGACCAAGAGGTTGTGCTCGGCCTGGAGCACTCCGAGGACGCCCGGCTTGGCCGGTCCGGGGATCGGCTTGGTCCGCGGCCGCCAGCCGGTCTGGTCGACGCTGTAGTCGGGCTGTCCGAGGCTGACGTCGAGCGCCGTAGCGAGTGCTGCCCACCCGAGTCGATCGCAGCCGGCGAGCGACTGCCAGTCGGGCGTGTTTCGGTAACGACGATCGAGGACGACGAGTGCTTGGCTGATCGCCGCGACGTCGCCTGCGATGGTTCGGGCTTGGGCTGCTGTGAGGTGAACGGTCAGGTTGGGCGCGGTGTCGTGCTCGGCGAGTGCCGCGGCCCGTGCCGCCAAGCGCCAGTGTTCGACGACGTCGTTCGAGCTTGGCGTCGCGAGTTCGGTACTGGACGCAGCCCGCGTCGTCGCCTGGTCGCGAGCGAGTTGAAGGGCGCGGGACAGCTCGCTCGCAGCTGCGCCGTGATCGTTCGTCGCGCGGAAGGGGTCTGCCGGTTTCTGCGGGATGTTCGGGAACGTGAGCGGCTGTGCCACACCGATGGCTTGCGCGCACCAGACGAGGAGCGTGTGCCTGAAGCGAAGGATCTGCTGCCCGACCTCAGCGCGCGTGGCGGGTGAGTCAGCGGCGAGGCGGTGCATCACCCGGTGCTGGCGCAGGAGCGCAGCCAACTCCGTGCGCATTCGGGCACCGTTCTCGCCGTACATCAGCCGATGTCCAGATCGTGCGCGTCGACGAGCATCGCCAGGATGAGCTCGACCGACAAGGGGTCGACACCGTAGTTCTCGAGCTCCTCCACGGCACTGCTCGCGACGGCGAGCAGGATGTCGCGGTCGTCTGTGAGGTCCTCGGTGTTGAGCGCCGGGCAGTCGTCGCCGTGGACGCGGTCGAGTTCCAGCAGCACCCGCTCGTACGCGGACGACGACTCGATGGTCAGTGCCCGGTCGGAGAGTGCGGCGACGTACGACCTGGCTTGCGCGAGGGTCTGTGCGTGGGGGAGAAGCATGTTCCCTCCTTCAGGGGGCGGCAATCGACCATGCGACGGTGATCGCTCTCAGGCGTCTTGCGCAGTGAATGCTGTGGACGGACGTGGGCGCGACCCGGCTATGGGACGGATCCGGCTCACCCAATGAGTTGTTGATTCGCGATTGCCTCGATCCGGCGACGGCGCAGGATGTCCTCGCGGACGAAGTCGGCGAAGTCCTTGTTGCGGTCCCGGATCTCGATCTCTCCGCCTGCGTCAGCCGGAAGCTCGCCGGGCCAGGTGGTCTGCCTAGTCGGGCGGTCGCGGTCGAGCCGAGTACCGCAGATCGACACCCAGTCCCGCAGCCGGTCGCGAGCTTCCGCGAACTCCCGCATCCAACTGATAGGCGCCGACGGCGACGCCGACTCGTGGTAGCAGCTGAGCCAGTGGCAGTGCAGCGCCGACAGTTCCCAAACGAGCTCGTCGTGGCGGTGCCAGTACGGCGGCACGATGTTCGGCGGGAGACCGAACGTGCTCTTGAGCCACCTGACCCACTCGTCCAGGTCGTGCCACTCGATCTCGGCCTGCTCCGCGTCCAGCAGATTCCAGTTGATCGGAACCGGCGGTCGCTCCAGGAGCTCGGTCACGCTGCGGTAGCCATCAGGGTCGTCGGGCTCGTCCGGGTACGGACTCACGGCCGACTCCCATCAGAGGCCGACGGCGGGAGGCTGCGGCACAGATGTCAGGGACCGGTCAGCAGCGTGCCGGCCGCGCTGGACGACGTAGTCGGTCTTGTTGACGTTGTGGCCGATCTTGCGGGCGACGAACTCCTCCTTGATGACGCTGCCCTCGCGGCCGTCCACCTCGTACTCGTGGACGTAGCCGCTGGCCACGAAGGAGTCGCCCTTGCGGAAGCGGGCGTAGGTCTCGCGCGCGGTGCTCTCGAAGGCGACCATGTCGTGGAAGGTCGGGTCGAGCTTCGTGAAGCTGCCGTCGACCTCCTTGCGCCACTGCTCGATCCCGACGCGCATGCGGCAGCACTCGGCTCCGGCCTTGGTGAAGTGCAGTTCGGGTGCTGAGGCGATGAAGCCGACCAGGCTCATCTGGGTAGGGATGGACATGCTGGCTCCCGATGTGTCGCGCGGTCTCTCGGGACGGACCGCTCCTGTGAGTCAGGTGCGCCCTGCGCGCCAAGTTGCAGTCGCTTCGCCGGCAACTGTCGGGCTTCCTAGATAGGCTCACCAGTGAGCGAAGATGCGCTATATAGCGCTTGCGTCGGCCGACGCGCGGGTTGCTCGACTACCTAGGAGGAGGGCCGCTTCGTGTCGGAGGAGGCGCATGAGGTCGTTCCGGCGTCCCAGGATCAGGACGCTGACCTGGAAGCTCGGGACCACGTCGAGCGCGAACGCGCTGAAATTCGCGAGTTTGTGAAGGGTCTCAGTAGCGACGACATCAAGTCGGGTGGTTGGTTCACCAAGCTTCTCTCTCATTCACTCAGTGCCTACACGGAGAAGGTCGATTGGCAGTACTTCCAAGAGAAGTACGAAGGTGTGCCGGCGGACGCGATCGTGGACCAGCGGATCAAGCTGGCTGCGCGTTACGCGGCTATCGAAGGAGGACTGTCGGCCAGCGCATACACCGGGGCCGTCGCTGCCACGATTGGGTCTGGAGGCGGAGCCTCTCCAATCACAGTCCCAGCCGCGGTAACCACGGTCATGGTCGATGTCGTCTACATCACGCAGCTGCAGTTGCGGTTGGCGTACGACGTCGCAGTGCTGTATCGCGTTCCTCTCGATCTGGATGACCCCGACGACCTCTGGAAGCTCATTCGGGTCGCTTTCACCATTAAGGGTGGTGAGGTGGCCCGGGAGGGGGTGATCAAGGCTGTCCCTCTGGCAATGCGCCCTCTCATCAAGCGCTTCTACGCGAAAGGCGTGTTGAGTGCTGCCAAGGGCCTGCCGGTCGTCGGAAAGTTCCTCCTCCAGCGCAACGTCATCAAGATCGGCATTCCGCTGGTAGGCGTTCCGTTGGCCGTTCTGCTCAACCGGTACACGACGCAGATTGCAGGGCGGCACGCGCGGGCTGTGTTTCGCAACGAGGCGAGAGTTGTCGAGCTCGCGGAACGGTTGACCACAGACACCCGACACCCGGAGTTGATGCTGTGGGTGGCTTGGCTGGTCATCAACGCGGACGACAAGATCTCCGACGACGAAGCCCTTCTGTTCCGCCACCTCGTTGTGCTTGTCGATCGAAATCACCAGGTCGTCGATGAGCAGTTGGCGCGAGTCGTCCAGATCGACGCAGGAGATGTCTGGCGTCGCGTAGCCGCTGAGACAGGGGATATGAACGACATCGTCGAACTGGCCCATCGGGTCGCGACTGTCGACGGCGAACCCAACAAGGCAGAGCGCAACCTGCTCGCCGAGATCGAGGGTCGCTGCGGCGCAGCCCAGGCGGACGATTCGCGAAACGACACGGAAGACGAGTAGTGCTAGCGGACCGTCCAGGGTCGTAGCGACGTGACAATCGGCGGGGCGCTACGGAGCAGCACGAGCCCAGTCCCAAACGGGAGGGTTCGTATTCGCTCGGGTGGCATCACCGCCCTCCGCCGCATGGATCGCTGCAGTGAGCGGGCACCGTGGTCACTGATGGTGACTGTGTCTGAGCGCTCGTCGCGTTCACCAATGAGTACCGAGAGCTCCTGGAGGTCCTTGGAGGCCGACGCTCCGCCAAGGATGACCTTGACGATCGAGGCGTCCCAAATCGTGCTGGCCGCGTGCTCTCCCCACTTGCTCCGTGCCTGTGAAAGCGACTGAAGGACAGGCATCGTGGTGATGCCGGTGCCGCCGCCCTCTGCCATCAGTACTGGCAGGGAGGGGAGCGGGGCGAGGTTGCCGATCTCGTCGAGCGCCAGAAGGAGCGGGGGATCAAGCCGCGCTCCGGAGGAGCCGGCGGCGAGATGTCGGGCGACTTCGGTGAGATCCTCCAAGAAGGCAGCGACGAGCGGCCATGAAGCTCCAGCACCTGCGCCGGTCGCCAGCAGATAGAGCGTGCCGTTCTCGAGGAGGAAGTCGCGAGGGTCGAAGGCGTCGCCTGGGTCGGGACTGACGGCTTCGAGGACGGCTGGATCGGCCAACGACGCGAGAGCTTGGCTGACCGCCATCCAGATGGAGTCACGTGTTCTGGGATCGGAGTTGATCATGCCGTCGAGGGCGTCGGCCCACCCGGCGGCTGCTTGTGGGCGACTGGCGAGGATGCCGACCGCATCGGTCGCGGCCGAGGGCGACAGCGACCACTCGAAGAGCGCGCGGGTGGGTAGCCGTTCGATCGCGGCGGCGTGGAGGAGCGACTGGAGTGCTGACCGGGCTTTTCCCTCCCAGAAGCCACCGGACTCGACCCCGCCCGAGGAGAGTCCGGTCGTCGATGCGAGGCCGGCCGCTCGGATCATCGCGGTGAGTGGCTGCTCGCAGCCGCGGATGGGGGACCAGCGGACCCCGTTCCCCTGGACGGCGGCGAGTCCTGCGGTCAGGTGCTGCGGGTCGAAGACAGCTACAGGTCCGCGTTCCTCACGGGCGGCGATGGTGGCGCCGATGTTGTCCGGGCGGGTGGATGTGGTGACGACGGCACCGGGCGCGTCAAGGATCGCGTTGATGACGAGGTGCAAGCCCTTGCCGGACCGGGGCGGTCCGATCACCAGGATCGAGTCCTCGACCGAGGCCCAGATCTCTCGGCCGCAGCTATGCCCGAGCAGGTAGCCCACATCCTCCGGCCGCGGCCGGCCGATCGAGGGGCGGAGCGTCTCGCCTCGGCGTAAGAGCGCTCGCTTCGACGCGACAAGGTCGATGTCGCGGCAGGTGGCGATCCCCTCGATCTTGTGAGGATCGTGCTTGGTGCGGTGGCGCAGTCGCGCAACGACGGTCCAGGCAAGCCACGCAGCGATGCCGACCACCGTGAGCATGGCTGCGCCCACGAGCCAGTACGCCGAGGCCGACAGGTCGGGTGTGCCGAGCGCCGTACCGGGACGCCCTGGGTTCGTAAGGACCCGAAGTCCCCTGGCCATTCCTCCGCGGGGACCCGGTTCACCGGTCAGGAACGCGGCGACCTCTCCGGCGACTCCGAGGGCGAGCCCAAAGCCGAAGAGCGCGATCAGACCGATCAGAGCAAGGTTGACGAGCTCATCGTTCGCGCTGCGAGCACTCGGGTTCATGCCTGCGCCTCGACCGGCGCGACTGTAAGAGAGGTCAGACCGAGGAGAACCAGCCCTTGTCGTGTTGCGGTCAGCAGCGCAGGCGGGAGGTTGATTGACGCGTTGCCTTCGGCATCGGCGTTCTGGCGTACGACGACGTACGCCAACGCGACCTCCTCGCCTGGCTGGAACCCGGCACCGGCGAGCGACGCAGTTGACCGGGTGGGCGACGGCTCCGACGCGGCGGGGACCGAGGCTTCTGGGGGCGTCGCGATGTCGGCGTACGTCGAGCCGTCGGCCTCGCGTACCTCGACGCGCACCGGGACGCCGAGGTCAGAGGTGATCTCGTCGATCACGGCGCGGAGGTCACCGCGGGTTCTGTTTTGTCCGGGCTCGCGCGGGACGCCGTCGACGTCGACCCTCATCACGCCGTCGGCGTCGATGGCGACATGCACGACGCTGAGGACGACGGGGATCCTCATAGCCCCAGCACCGCCCCATCGTGGCGTGCGTTGGTGGTGACAGGAGCTGTCCCGGTCCGGTGCCTGAGGGCTTCGCGGTCGAGTCCAGGCGGGTTGCCGTCGCCGACCTGCTGGGTGTCGACCCTGTCGAGGATGACGAGCGCGGTCGCGCGGACGCGTTCCGCGGTCGACTGGACGACCTCGACCGGGTTCTTGCCCGGGACGCTCGCCGCCCAGGTCGACACGTACGGCACCGTGTACGAGGAGGTGTCGAGCCCGTGGGCGGCACCGACCATGAGCGCGACTGATTCGGCTTCCACCTCGGCGATCCCTCGGTGCAGGGTCGCGTCGGCGGCGGACTCGGTCGACAGGGCGGTCTCCGGTGGCGCGTGGAGAAGAACGTGGCCGAGTTCGTGGGCCAGCGTCTTCACTTGGGCCGCTTCGTCCATGTCCATGCGGACCGAGACCTCGCGGGAGAGGAAATCAGTCAGCCCGTTGGCGCCGCCGATCGCCGCAGCCGAGGAGACGAGACGGAGCTCGAAGCCGGCGGCCGTGATCTGGTCTGCCAGTCCGTCCCAGAGTCCGGCCGGCGCTTGGCCTTGCAGCAGGGATGGACGGGGGAGTTCGGGCACGGGGTCGCCAGTGGTCTGGGAAATGTCCCAGACGTAGGTCGGCTTGACGCCGATCACGCGGGTGCGGGCGTACTCGCCGGACAGCGGCTTCTCGTTGCGCGCCAGGCGTCGCCAGGAGTTCGGGTCGTCGGGCGTGAACGAGGCGAACCGACCGGTGACGGGGGCGAGGATGCCGTAGCCGTGCTGGCCTTTCGCGACGCTGCGTCCGAGCGAGAGCCACTGGTGGAAGCCGGCAACGTACGTCGGGGTCGGCTCGGGCACCCTGCCCTCGTTGTACGCCGCGAAGTGCTGCGCCGCGATCAGCATCGAGTTCCCGAAGCTGCGCCCGCGGAACTGTGCGGCGAAGGTCAGGGCGCGCTTCCAGTCCTCACCGGTCACCAGCGCAGCGACGGACTCGGACAACTGCTCCTGGAGCGCTTCGAGCTTCGCCTCGCGGGCCGCTCGTCCTGGAACCTGAGTGGTCATGACGCTGCTCCTGTCATGCGTCCGGTGGTGTCGAAGAGTTCGAGCTCGGCGGGGTGCATCTGGTGCTGGACGACGAACGAGCGGTTCTTGATCCGCCATAGCCCCTGCCCGGTGCCGAGCGTGGGGATCAATGACTGTTCGGTGCCAGTGAGCCCCAGTGCCGCGGACGTTGCGCCGAGTTGGTCGGCTTCCTGGCGATAGACGATGCGGGTCTCGGCGTTCGCGAGGAGCGACGAGGCGAGCGCGCGCATGGCGGAGCCGGAGTCGCCGACGTTGTCGAGGTCGGTGAGCTTGTGGAAGATCAGCATGTTCGCGATGCCGTAGTGCCGCGCGAGGCGCCAGTGGGCGTCCATCCGGCGCAGCAGTGCGGGGTGGGACATCAGGCGCCAGGCCTCGTCGTACACGACCCAGCGCTGGCCACCGTTCGGGTCGAGCAACGCCGATTCCATCCACGCCGACGCGCAGGTCATCAAGACCGAGATGAGCGTGGCGTTCTCGGTGACGCGGGACAGGTCGAGCGAGATCATCGGGAGGCTCGGGTCGAACGCCACCGTCGAGGGGCCGTCGAAGAGCCCGGCGAGATCGCCCGCCACGAGGCGACGGAGAGCGTGACCGACCAGTCGTCCGTCCTCAGTGAGGCGTCCGTCGGGATCGTCGACCGGATCCGGGGCGAGGAGCCGGTCAACGACCATCGGGAGGACCGGGACGTCTGCGCCGCGCACGGTGCGGTCGATGGCGATGTCGACGGCCGTGTGCTCGAGTGGGGTGAGCCGGCGTTCGAGCACGGTCTCAGCAAGGGCGCCGACGAGATCGCGGCGGCGGGATGCGACCTGGCTCGCCCACTGGGCATCTTCGTAGCCGGAGGGGCGGTGGCCCTCGTCGAGTGGGTTCAGGCGGTTGGCCATGCCGTGGCCCAGCGCAATGGCGCGTCCGCCGACGGCTTCTGCGACGGCGGTGTGCTCGCCCTTGGGGTCGCCGGGGACGTAGACGCGGCGGCCGAAGGGGATCGACCGTGTGTAGAGGCTCTTGGCGAGGCAGGACTTGCCGGAGCCGACGATCCCGGCGAGCACGAGGTTCGGTGCGGTGATGAGGCCGCGTGCGTAGAGGATCCAGGGGTCATAGACGAACGAACTGCCGGAGTAGAGGTCCTGACCGACGAAGACGCCTTCGCTGCCGAGGCCGCCTTCGGCGAGGAAGGGGTACGCGCCCGCCAAGGTCGCCGAGGTGTCCTGGTGGCGCGGCACGCGGAATCGTCCGGGCGTCCGCAGCGTGGCCGGGCCGGGTTCGCCGGCGCGGGGGAGCGTCACGGTCGCTCGCTTCTCCGCAGACAGTTCCTCGGCCTTGCGCTTCGCTTCGGTACGCCGGGCTTCGCGGTCCGCGGACAGGCGTTCTCGCGCGGCCGCCTTGCGGAGCTTGCGATCGTGCCGCCGTTCTCGTCCCGGTGAGACGAGGACGGCTGAGTGGAGCCGTCCGTCCTGCCACCCGGTCACAGCGACATCCCTGGCTGGTGGGTGGAGCCCCGAACCGGTGCGAATGATGGGTAGTCGCGGATGTCATAGGCGATCGTCGCCTCGATCTCGTGCGCCCGATCTACGCATTCGGCGATCTGGTGGATCATCTCGGCGGCGCGATGAAGCTCCCAGGACTCCCTGTACGACGCTGCGCGCCCGGCGTTGCCATCGCCGTTCATCCACGCCTGCTTGCGAGTCGGCCCGTCGTGGAACTCGCCGAGCTGGTGCAGCGACTGGCTCAGCGACGCGAGAGCGGAGCTGATGGAACCCAGAACTGCGTAGATCGCGGTCGGATCGTCGATCGTGCGCGTCGCGTGAGCGAGGCCGCGGACTGCTTCCCGGAGTTCGTCGGCGTCGGCGACCGGGTCATTGAAGGTAGGCATCGGGTGGCTCCTCGGTCGATGGCTTCTCATCGATGAGGTGCACGTGACGCTCCGCAGTGTCGCCGGCCGGAGAGTCGGAGACCCACCTACCCTGTGGCCGTGGCCGATCTGACGGAGCCTTGCCCGAACTGCGACACCCTGATGCGCTGGGAGACCTCTCACGAGCGCTGCGACGGCTGCGGTTACATCAGGCCCTGCTGCGAGGGCGCTCCCTGCAATTGAATGACGCTGTGCGCTCGCGAAGTCAGTCGCGGAGCTCGGCCGGCAAGGCGTCTGCCTGCGAACCCCACGCAACGACCTTGCCACGACTGGTGAGGGCCAGGCACTGTTCCGCGCCAGCTGCGACTGCCACTACGTCTGACAAGTTTGTGGGCTGCTTCGGACGGGTCTCCGAGCCCCAACTGACGACGGTTCCGTCCCGTTTCAACGCGACGCTGTAGAAGCCGGCGGCATCGATCGCCACCACGTCTGTTAGATCCGGGGGTACGTCGAGCTGCCCTGCCACATTCCTTGGATTGCCCCAGGCCACAACCTGACCGTCTAGTTGCAGGGCAAGAGCATGCTCGCCGCCGGCGGCAACGGCGCTGACCGCGCGGCTGAATCTTGGCATGAGGTCGAAAGCATTCGCTCGTCCGTACGTCCCCCAGACAACCGGGCCAGCGGATCCAGCCAGGGCGATGCCATTTGTGAAGCCGGCCGCTGCAGACTCGATCCAGAGGTGCGACCAGCGCGATACATCGCTTTCCCCGAAATGGTTGTTGCCCCAGGCCGTCATCCGTCCGTCGCGGTGAACCGCCACTGCGAACGAGGTCTCACCAGCAGCAACCGACGCAACGTCCGTTAGATCCTCAGGGACCCATGTGAGCCCCCACTCCGGGCTGCCCCAGGCGGTGACGGTGCCGTCATCCTTGACGGCGAGGCTGAAGTAGCCACCCGCTGAGATAGCGGTGATATCCACCAGATCGGGCGGCAAGTCCAACTGCCCGTGCGCGTTGCTGCCCCACACTCGGACAGTGCCATCGGTCATCAATGCCAGGCAGTGGGCATTCCCGGCAGCGATCGCCTTGACTCTGGTCATGGGGGAAACGTAGTTGTTGGTGTGAGGGCGGCGGAGGGGAACGGGACAAGGCGTAGCCCGGCTCCTCAATCGGGATCCTTGTCGGAAAGACGCTGGATCTCAGCGGAGAATTGGAGTTCGTGAGCGGCATCTTCGCTGCGCGCGTATGAACAAACGAAGCAGGTACCTGCTGTGATCCCGTAACCCATCTCGTCGCCCCCGGTCGGGATCAGGCTGGCATATCCGCAGACTGGGCAGTCTTGGAGTTCCGGGTAGTCATCCCAGGCTGGGGCTATAGGCGACTCGGAGACGGCCTCGGCGCGACGTTCCATCTCCTCGTCGCTCAGCATCTCCAGGTATTCGGCGGCCCGGGCAGTCTCGTGGGCGTCTGCAACGACTCCGCCAGACCAGTCGAGATCTCGTTTGGCGTCACCGATCGCACGGAGGGCGGGGTGGGCGTCGAGTGCCTCGAGCGCGCTGATGTGAGCGCTTGTCAGTTGGCCGGTTGGGCCGCTGCCGTGTCGAGCTGCATCTGCGAGTTCGAGCGCTTCGGACAGCAGGAGCGTATTGATTGCAACTTCGCTCGGTGGCTGGTAGTCGTCGCCGAACACGCCGAACGGATTCGGGCTGTCCCTTTCGTTCGTTGGGACTCGGCACACGCCTTCGGACTCGCCGAACGTCTTCACAAGGTCCCTCAGCAACTTGCTTGCGGATGGCTGCCGCCCGGGCCGTGTTGAGGGGTGGCCGACGATGGTCGCGGAGGTGATCGCGAGCAGGCCGTGTGTCAGCGCGGTGTTGAAGAGTTCTTCGACAGCTGCATCTTCCAGCGAGAGCTGAGCCATTGCTGTTCCGTAACGGTGGGCGCGTTCCCAGCCAAACGGTAGCGATACAGCGGCCATGAGTTCTCCTGCGTCGAGTCGGACTCCCCATCTTCGTGGATGCGCGCGGGTTGCGGCGGCACTTCTCGGGGGCGACAGCCTCGGTGCTCGCGCGGTTGTGCGCTCAAACAAGACGGCTGAGTGGAAGGGCACTGGCCGCGAACCCCTGTGCCTGTTGACCCCAGAGACGTCGCGTTTCGCACGACGCCTGGATCGCTGCCTGCTCGATCGCCGCGACCGCGCGCTCGAGTTCGTCGGGGTCGCTGGCGCTGACGGCGACGAATCCGGTCGCCCGCAGCACGCCGTGCCCGGCGGTCAGGTCGGCCTCTTGCTGGAGAACGTCCTGGTACTCGGCCGTCTGCTGGGCGTCCTCGATCTGCCCAATCTTTTGTCGCTGGGCGGCATCCGAGATGTACTCGGTCTTCTTCTTGCGGATGTCGCGGGCAGCGCGGTCGGTCCGCATCGGCGTGTAGAGCAGTGTGAAGGTCCGCCGGATCCCTGACGACAGCAGCAGTGGCGCGAGGAAGCCGGGGTACACGAGCGATCGCGGCCACTCACTGATCCAGAGCACGCAGTGGTGTGCGGAGTCGCTGCGCACCGAGCCCCACGATTCGGTAACCGCGACGGGTCCCGCTGTGGCGAGGTCCCGGCCGATGTCGCCCTGTCGTTCAAGGGCGCCCGCAACGGCCGGATCGTACGCCGAGCGCAGGATCAGCGCAAGGTCGCCGGGCTTGAGCCACTCGCCGGGGGAGAGGTCGGCGGACCGGAGGGCCGCGAGCATGGTCGCCATCTCCTGCCGGAGTACGGCGGCCCCCCCGCGCATGCCTCCACCGGCAGCCCGGATCGCTCGCCCGGCAACCTTCATGTCCAACGAGATGGAAACGGTCGACGCATGGCGTTCGCCAGCGGGGCCAGCACGGTCGACGAGTTCGCCGTACGTCGTCGACGCCCACGAGCCTGAGCGGTTGCCGTGCTGCTCCCACCAGTCCGCCAGGCCCTTGCCGGAATCGGGCAGCGTCCGCTCCATCACCTGGACGGAGGCGATTCGCCCGGATCGGCATGCGGTCGCGAGGACGCGGCCCCACGAGACGACCCGGCGCTCTTGCTCAGCGGGGTCGAGCAGAACGAACGCGGGGTGGGAGACACCGACGATCGCGGTCAGGGTCGCAGCGTGCGGGTCGTGGACCATGACGGCGTCGGTCTCGGGGTCGACCCATTGCCGCAGCCGCGCGGCATCGCCGGGCAGCGCCAGCGTTCCCGCGGGACGCGGCTTCACGACTCGGCGGCGATACAGCAGTTGCGCACCCGCTGATCGCCAGAGCCATCGCGCGCCGATCGGGGCCCACTCGATGAGCTTGCGCCCTCCGACGCCGACGAATGCCAGCGCGACGAGGAGCAGGATGATCGGGAACGTCATCACCACGGCGCCGACGTACAGACCGATGATCAACGTGCCCGACGCGATGCTGGCCATCACCAGTTGGGGCCCGGAGAGGCCGAGCAGTACGCCGCGGCGGGTCAGGCGCGAGAACTTGATCGGGGTCAGCTCCGGTTCGCCCGTCGTCGTGGCCACGGCCGATCACTTCTTCCCAGCGGTGTCGACCAGCGTCGTGTCCGCGACCGGGGGTGGGACCTTCGAAGGAGCGGCGGACTCATGTGTCTGTGCCTGTCCGGTCGCCTGGGCGGCGACGAAGTTGCCCAGTCGAGGGCCGGCCGCTGCCGCCTCCTTTGCGACCACGACTCCGGCGGCAGTTGCGCCGCCTGCGGCTGCGACTCCTCCGGCGGATCCTCCGGCGGCAGCGGCGGATCCGGCACTTCCGCTGCTAGGTCCAGTCGATGGTCCGCCGGTGGACGGTCCCGTGGCCGCGAGCGAGGTGCCGGACGTCGTACCGCCGCCGCCGTCTGCGCCGCCCCCGCCCAGGACCTTCGCCGGCTCGCTGCCGGTGCGGCGAGAGAGCGGGATCGGCATCGGCCGGTTGAGTGATGCCTTGGCCTCCTGCTCGGCCGACATCGCGTGGTACATGTCGAAGCCCATGAAGGCGATGGCCTTGTAGGTCAGGTACGGCGCGAACCCGGCCAAAAGCATGAGTACGACGCCCGCCATCGGCTGGCTGACGGACTCCAGGTCGGCATCGATCGGCGCCGAGACCTGGGCGGTGGCGAGCAGGAAGATCACCACGAGGACGACCTTCGACAGGATCATCGCGATCACGAACGTCGCCCAGCGGCTCAGCCACGTCCGGGTGTGGTCCCAGCTGGCACCCGCGAGCGCGATCGGTGCGAAGACGATCGCGATCAGAAGCAGGGCTTTGCGGATCAGCAGGCTGATCCACACCACCATCGCTCCGATGATGGCCAGGCTGGCCAGGAAGATCGTCAGGATCGCGCCAGCTCCTGGGGCGCTCAGGTTGATGGCACCGAGTCCGGCGGCGAGTACGGCGACCTTGTCGCCCATCTCGTTCATGTTGGTGCCGGCGGCGTTGACGATGCCGATGCAGAGCTGATCAGTGATCTCGAGCGCGGTCGCGAGGAGCGCCAGTGCGACGAACGATCCGAGGATCGACTTGGCGAGTCCGAGTGCGGCTCTGGAGAGTGCGGCTGGTTCGCGGCGGATCATGCCGCCGATGACCTGGAGCATGAAGAAGCCGAGCATCACGAAGACGCCGACGCCGAACATGATGTTGTAGACCTTCGTGTACTCGCCGCTGGTCACGTCGACGTACGTCGTGGTGTCGATGACCTTCCAGACGGAGGTGAACATCCACTCGGCCGCGCCGCCCATGCCTTGAGCGAGCCAGTCGAACGGCGCGGTGATGACCGCGCCGGCCGCGTCGCCGGCGGCGTTGCAGACCTCGTGGATCACCGGTACGTCGCAGACACCCATGATCGATTCCTCAGACCTGCTGGCCGACGTTCCAGAAGAAGTTCACGAGAGTCACCGAGGCGCCACAGACGATCGCGGCACCGAGGGCGACGAGTACGCCAAGCTTGCCCCGGCCGGCCAGGTGCGGGTTCGACGAGTTGGCTCCGAGCGCCCACACGATCGCCGAGATGATCAACGCGAGTACGGCGAGGATCAGGCCGACCGTCATCGAGGCTCCGACGATCTTCTTGAGCTGGCCGATCCCCGGCAGACCGTTGGAGTTGGGATCGATCGAGATGTCGAGGGGGAGCAGGAGTGCTGTTGTGAGTAGGTCCATCGGAGGGCTCCTGAGGTCGGACGGGCGGACGCCTTACAGGTGCGGGCCGATGTCCAGCAGCCAGTTGGCCCACGTGAGCGCGGCCCCGGTGAGAGCCGCTCCGCCGATCGCGACGAAGCAGCCGAGCTTGGCCTTCTGAGCGGCGTGCCCGCTGCCCGAGTTGGAGGCAATCGCCCAGGTGGTCGCGGAGACGACGAGCATGAGGACGGCGACGATCAGTCCATAGGTCAGGAGCGCGCCGACGATGGCACGCAGCTCGTCGGCGCCGCCGGCGGCTCCAAAGTTGGGTCGGACATCGGATCGTGGCGTCACGGTCATGTCGATCAGGTGCGCATCCTCCGCAGACGGGTGGAGGACACGGATCTGTCGGTGGTCACGGGCATAGTCTCCGACGGGCCAACCCGGCCCTGGTGATGGGAGTGGCGCGAGCAGCAAAGCAACTTCGCGGGTTCGTCAGACACGGCCCGGGCGCTGGCGTTACGGTGCCATGGCATTCATACATCTGGGATAGATCTACGATTCCCGGCTCATCGAGGAGCAGTCATGGCGCGTACGCCAGGAGCAAAGAACAGGACGCCGCGCGAGCTCCGGGCGGAGGCCAAGCGGCTCACGGAGAAGGCGAACTACCTCGAGAAGCTCGCCAAGCTCAAGAAGGACGCCGAGAAGGCAAAGAAGTAGCCCCTACCTACTAACGCACAGAATCCGAGACCGCACACATGATCAGCAGAGCCCTCTTGCGCATCCCGGCTGAACACCGTAAGCCGATCGCGCAAGGGCTTCTCTGGGTGGCGGGCATCGCCGCGTTCTTCGGCGCCCTTGACTTCCCAATGTTCCTCATCAAAACCGAGGAGAAGTGCAAGGGACATCTGTGGGCCAAGGAGTGCAAGGACGTCCCGATCCCCCTGGGCGACCGTGTTCCACACCTCTTGATCGCAATCGGTCTATTCAGCATCGCCCTGATCTGCGTGTTCGCCGCTTGGCGCCTTATCTCAACGCAGGGCCACCTGAAGAAGTACCAAGCCATCCTCACCGGCGTCGAGGCCATGGACATCGGCCGGATCGCGGACATCACCCGCTCCAGCCCCTCGAGAGTCCGTACCGAGATTCAGACTCTGATCGACTCCGACGAGATCAGCGACTTCTACATCGACTACCAGCGTGATCAGGTCGTGAGCAAGAAGTACGTGCCGAAGTCATCGCACAAGACCGTGGTCACCTGTCGACTGTGCGGCGCTCACAACGAGTTGATCGTGGGCATCACTCGATCGTGCGCTGCCTGTGGAGAGCCGCTCATTCTGAAAGCGCGCTGATGCGTCGGCCCCCTCGCCTAGTCTGCGAGCGAAGCGCGCAGCCGAACAGATCGGCGCACGGCACACACGACGGACAGAAGAAGGCGGGGACGCTGTGGGACTGATCAGCGCAGCAGTTGGAGCGGTCGGCGGGACTCTCGCTGACCAGTGGAAGGACTTCTTCGTAGCTCCACCCTTCGACGAGCAGACCGTCGTCGCTCCCGGCATGCTCCAGGAGCGAAACCGTGGTCGGGGCTCAAACAGGTCCGGTTCGGCCAACGTGATCTCAGACGGATCGCGCGTCGTCGTACCCGAGAACACCGCTGTGATCATCACCGACGGCGGCGAGATCGTCAGCGTGTCGACCGAGCCGGGCTACTTCGAGTTCTACAACGACGGCCAGCCCTCGCTCTTCAGCGGGTCCGGTCTGCACCAGTCACTCATTCGAGAGTCCTGGGAGCGGTTCAAGTTCGGGGGGCAGCCTGCTCAGCAGCAGCTCATCTACTACGTGAACCTGCGTGAGATCCGAAGCCTTCGATTCGGCACGCCCGGGCTGCTCCCATACAAGGACTTCTCCCTCGTTCCTGAGGGCTCGGGCCAGGCACCTGTCCTGCGCCTCAGGGCCCGCGGCCAGTACTCCGTACGAGTCGTCGATCCCATTCGATTCGTTCGCAACTTCCTGCCCGGGAACATCCAGTTCTACTCCTTGGCTGACGAGGCAGCGAATGGGCAGCTTCGCCAGGAGTTCCTGACGGCTTTCCAAGCAGCGCTGCAGTCCCTGTCCCGGACGACCGACATCGCGTCGCTTGCCTCGCACGGCCCAGAGTTGGCCGCGGCTCTCACGAACGAGAGCGGGCCAGGTGGATCCTGGCTCGAGCGGTTCGGCCTCGAGGTGGTGGCGGCTGCGATCAGTGCCGTTGAGTACGACGCCCCCTCGCGCGAGCTCATGGACAAGTACAACAAGGGCCTGATGCTCGGCGGCGGCATCGGTAACGCCTACACGCAGACGACGGTCGCTGACTCGGCCTTGGCAATGGCCGAGAGCGGTGAAGGCGCCGCCGGGATGATCGGGCTCGGCATGGGTCTTGGTGCCGTCAGCGGCACCGTCTCCGGGCTAAACCAGCCGACAACGGGACCCACGCCGACCCAATCTGACCCGGTCGCTGTGCTCGGACAGTTGAAGGCGATGCTCGACCAGGGCCTCATCACCGAGGAGCAGTACGCCGCGAAGCAGCAAGAAGTCCTTGGCCGGATGTAGGCCGTGCGCAGAGGGGGAGGGAAGCCATGGGTTTTCTCGAGAAGCTGCTGGTCGCCGGCGGCGCAGCCTTCATTGCATCAGCCTTCCGTCAGGCCCGGGAGGCACAAGCGGAGACCATGCGCCGACGGAACTCGCCACTGAGATTCGACGATCGACTCAGCCAGAGTGACTTCACCGCGCTCGCGACCGAGATTGCGCATCGCACGCCTCGGGTCGTCGGAGCCGACGTTGCCGGCATGACCGTCGTCCTAGACATCAGGTCAATCAGCGGGCTGTCCTCCTGGCAGGCCGAAGTCGACTTCAACGACTACGGACGTCTCACAGGGAACTACTGGATCCACACAGAGAATGAACACTCGCAGATCCCGGAACACTTCGCCGACGCCCTGAGCGCCAAGGTGGTCGAGCGAACCGAGGCATACCAACCACCACGGGACGTGGGGCCAGTGGACGAGCCGAGCGAGCAAGCTTGGGACCGTGTATCAGCGGGAGCGACGCAGTCGGCGCCACCTGGCTGGTATCCCACCGCCGAGGGCCAACGGTATTGGAATGGCTCCGCCTGGGTCTACGAACCAGTTCGGAACGACTGGTCGGCCCATGCGAGGCCACTCTCCCCGCAAGCTGCGAGGCGTCCCGGCGCCAGTCCCGGGGCGGTCGTTTTCGCGTGGATCATCGCGTTCCTCACCGTCGGCTACATGCTGCCGTGGGCTGTGGCGATGTCTCGCGGGACTCGGAACCGAGCGAGTGTTGGCTGGATCAACTTCCTGCTCGGCTGGACGGTCATTGGCTGGATCGTGGCACTCGTGATGGCGACGGCCGGCTAAAGCTGCGCCTCGCGAAGAGGAGCATCCAACGACAAGGCCCGTGCGATACCCCACGACCCTTGCATCAGACCAGCGCCGGAGCGCCCGCCAGTCGCCGTACGGTCATGACCTCACCGGCAAACTCGCCGATCGTTCCGTAGCGGACGACATCGCCAGTCCGAGGCGCGTGCAGGATCCTGTCGCCGCTCACGTAGATCGCGACGTGGTGCGGACGGCCGGCGCCCGGATAGCTGAAGAAGATCAGGTCGCCGGGCTTCTTGTCGCTCCACGCGATGCCTTGGCCGGCGTGGATCTGCGAGCCGCTGTAGTGGGGGAGTCGGATGCGTCCCCCAGAGGCTTGATAGGCGGCGTAGAGCACGAGGCCGGAGCAGTCGAAACCTCCGCTGGTGGGTCCTTCAAAGTTGCCTCCGCCCCAGACATACGGCTTGCCGAGTTGTGTGGCTGCCGCAGTGACGAAGGCTCCAGGGAAGCCCGGTGGGAGGTTCGCAGGAAGTTCGCCGGCGGGCTGGGCGCAGTCCAGGTTGCTGGTGAGCGAGAGACCGCTGAGAGCGCTCAGGACCTTCTCGGCGATCGGCTGGTTGATGGCGTACCGATCCGGATACGCGGAGACCTGCACGGCCTGCGCTGCCGCTCCAGGCTCCATCGACTGCCAACCGTCGATGTCGAGGAGCCCGCGCGGAGATCTGTGGTTGGGTCCGTTTGGCCCGCCGTAAAAGGCACGGGACGACCACACAGGGTCCATGAGGTTCTCGACGGCTCCCCAACCGGCGGCGGGCCGCTGTTGGAACATGCCGACGGAGTCGTGGTCGCTGCCGTCACCGTCGTTGGGGATCTCCGCGGAATGCGGATAGGCCCCAACATTCGAGCGCACCCGCAACGACGACTCCGTCAGTGCGGTCATGATTGCGATGAGCTGACCGCGCGCCGGGACCTGTTGCTGGTTTCCGACGGCGATGATCGTCGCGGCCCGCGTGAGCTGCTGCTTGTTGAGGGTGACTGTCTCGCCGTGCGTGTTGGTGGCGGAGAGCCCCTCCGGGACAGGGCCAGCTACGCCCAGGCTCGCGGTCGTCTGGCCGTCCCACATGCAGCTGCTCGATCCTGCGGCCGGCGGGCTCACGAGCGTCGCCACGCCGAGGACCGCGGCTCCAGGCGCGAGTAGGACTGCGGCTGCGGCGCCGACGGCGAGGACCTTCATGCCCATCCGGGCTCACCTCAGCGGGTTGTCGAGCTCGGAGAGGCGTAGGACGTGGCAGCGCTCGAAGGACGGCCGGCAGGCGACGAAGATCGTGAAGGAGACCGGGTACGACGACTCGGCCACCTCGCCGTTCCAAACTCCGGTGCGGTGCCGGGTGCCCGTGATCGTCACCGCTGTCGTCCCCGGGCGCAGATGCCCGTGGGCTTGCTCGACGGCGTCGACCCAGGAGTCGGGCACGTAGGCCTGGTCGATCTCGATGGTCTGCTCGACCTTCATCGCACCGAGGTCGAGCCATTGCTCCACGGTCGGGAGGTACGTCGCGACGTCGGTCAGCAGGCCGGGTGTCTCCTCGCCGGAGGGATCGGCGTCGGCCAGGACTGCCGAGGTGTAGTCGGTCGGAAGGAACCCTGCCGTTGTGTCCCAGTTGAACAGGGAGACCGCCACGGCGCGCGCGTAGGCCACGGGGTCGGTCGTGTGCGGGAGGGTGCGGTTCTCCAGGGTGACGGCATCGTCGGTCGGATCAGCAACGGCCTCGACCCTTGGCGGTCTGGCATCGGGTGACTCTGCGGCTGTTCCGCCCGGTCCTCGCACTAGCCCGTAGATCCCGACGACCGCAGTCATCACGGCAAGTGCGCAGCCCAGGAGAAGCATGATCTGGCGGCCGGTCAGGTTGGACATCGGAGCTCCGTGCGTCGTGTTCAGGGACGTCCGATAGGTGCGCCGACTATGCCGATGTCGCGGCGTGACGTCGGGCGGCAACGAGCTGGTCGCGGAACGCGATCGTCGCTGTCACGACGCGGTCGAACCGCTCCCAATCGCTGCGTGTGAGCTGAGCAGCGAGGGCGTCGACGTCGTACAGCTCGGTCCAGCCGTCGAGCTCTGTCCAGGTGAGGTTGAATGAGCGAACGCTGCGGAAGTGGCTGCCCGGCCCGTGGCTGCGCTTGAGGTTCTTGCGGCCCTTCTCGCGCGCCTCCCGCTCTGCACGCTCGCGCGCCTCACGAGCCAGCCGCGCGAGATCCGTCTCCTCCTCCGGCTGAGGCTGTTGCGCCTGGTCGAAGGCTTCCTTGACCTGGAGGTAGAGCGGCCTCACCGGCTCGCCCTGCTCGATCCTCTTCAGCGCGTCGTTCGCCATCGCGCGGATCTCCGGTGGCGTGGCCTTTCGGGAGGCCCAGTCCATGAGCGCGCAGACCCGCTCGTGGGTGTTGTACGACGCCTTGCCGGTGATCGCCATGGCCGCTTGCGACCGGGCGTCACCGGTTTCGCCCGGGTCCGCACCGGGTGCGGGCCCGGAGCTCCCGAATTGGGTCGCCTGCATCCGCCGCTCCGCGTCCTCGGCTCGAAGCGCCTTCAGCTCTCGGTAGAGCGCTGCCTTCTCGAGCTCGTTGAGCGGCTTGTGGAGCTGGTTCTCATCCTGCTCGGCGAGCAGCAGCGAGAGCCTGTCGGAGATCCCGGACCGCACCCAGACCTTCATGGTGCGCCAGCCGAGCCGGCGCACGGCCTCCAGGCGCCGCCACCCGCACACGAGCACACCCTCGGGGGTGATGGTGATCGGCTGGAGCAGGCCGAGCCGTTCGATCGACTCCATGAGTGGCTTGAGGTCGCCGGGGTCCCTGCGGTGACGGACGCCGATGGTGATCGAGTCGAGCGCTCGGTCGAGTTCGATGTGGCCGCGGGTGTCAGGCATGGATCCGAGCCTTCGGTCGAGGAGCGGTCTCGCTGATCTCGAAGACCAGGAGGTCGTCGTCCAGGAGTTCGGCGACCGGGTGGCCGATGAGAAGTCGCAGGAGGACGCCGTGGCCGTCCGACGTACAAGCCTCGTCGGGGTTCGGATTGCCAAGCACGATCCGCAGCACCGTCGACCATGCCTCTTGCTCGATGTCGAGGAGTGCCCGCGCGGTGTGGTCGCGCCGCAGAGCCGCGTGCGCCTGGGGACGTGATCCGGACTCGACGAGGCGGGCGGAGATGTAGTCGAGCGTGTACGTGGCTGTGTCTCGCGGCCAGCCCAGCGCGGTAAAGAGGTCGATCGTCGCGTCGACCGCTTCATACGCGCCGGTCGGCGGGGTCTCGCCCGGGTTGAACGGTTCGACGGCGAGCGCGGGAAGGAAGTTGGGCAGGTCGGCTTCCGTGTCGCAGAACCGGCGTACGTCGTGGTTCCTGGAGATCTCCGGCCGCCTGGCCTGGTCGACGGAGCATAGGAGTCCGTCGGCGCGCTCCTCGGCGATGAGCGTGACCTTGACCGCCATGGTGACGACGGCCCACGGGTCGTCAGCTGTGCGGACGGCGTAGGTCCGCATGGCCTCAAAGGCTGCCGCGGCTCCGGCGGTTGGGTCGCAGCGGTGCTTGATCGCGAGCGCCTCATACTTCCGGGCGGCGTAAAGCATGAGGTCGTGGGCCTCGGCGTCGTGCTCCCACGCGTTCGGTCCGGACACCCGTAGACGGACGAGAAGCCGGCGCAGTCCAGTCGCGGTTTCGAATGAGTGCTTCACAGCGACAGTCCCTCCGTCCGGCGTGCGCCCCGGGTCGGCACGGGGGAAGGGGCACCTCGCTGGAGAGCCCGCCGCGTCGTAACGGGAGTACGCCGTGCGCGGCGGATCAACTCGGCATGGAGGTCGATGCCGCGCCCGACCATCGGGGTGACGTACGACGCGAGCTCAGTCGGGCGAATCCAGGCGATGCCCTTGGGCGCCTTTGCCGGCGCCGCGTGCGCTTCAGGCGCCGAGAGCGACGGATCACGGTGACGAGCGAGGGCGCTCCCGGCCGCTTCGGTGTTCGGCACCGGCGGCTCGGGCGGACGGTAGCTGTGACGGCGGTACTCGGCGTGGGTGTTCACAGCTGGATCGCCTCATTCCACTGAGTAGGGCCCAGGCTGCTCCCGGAGCCGAGCCGGGACGCGATGCGGAAGGCGGAGTCGATGGTCGACTCGATCTCTCGATCGGGAAGGCCGGCGTACTGGGCGGCGGGCATCAAGTAGCTGATAGCGTTCGCGCGGCTCAGGCCGTCCTCGGCCATGCGGCATGACGCCCAGAAGAGGGCTCGATTGCGACCGCCTTCGGGAGTCAGCGCGACCACTCTGGCCAGCGCCCCAGGGCGGCAACCTTTCGGAGGAAGCCCCGATGGTGGGGCTACCGGCCGCCGGGCCGGGTCCAGGAACCGACGAAGCTTGGCCGCGTCCAGCGGCTTCGCCGGCTGGGTCGTGACAGCGATGACGTCGTACGTCCTGATCGCGCCGTCGACCTCAAGCCGCGACGGGGGAGCGATGACGTAACCGCCATCGCCCCGGAAGTCGACGTGGGCGGACGGGACCTGCCAGGAGCGTTGCTCGCCGTCCGGCTCGGTGGGGTAGTAGGCGTGGATCCCGCCTGATGGGGTGCGGACCACCCAGCGCCAGCCGTCGGCGAGCCCTTCGGACCGCGCTCGCTCAAAGGCTCCAAATCCACTGCCTCCCGGGTGGACGTCGACGTCGACGACGAGGATGCCGGTGCGGGCACCGGTGGGAAGACCGATGTTTGCCTCGGGTGTCCGCTGCCACCACTCATGGACGACGCGAGCCGAGGACGTCGCGTCGTGGAAGCCGTTGGGCGTGAGCGGCTGCTTGCCGCCAGGCACGCATGGGAAGACCGGGATTCCGAGGTTGGCATAGCGGATAGCCGCGCCGGCCAGGGTCGGCTCGGAAGCGACACGCGTCATGGTGGACGTGGTCCAGCTGGGGACTGGGTTTGCCGGGTCGAACATGCCCCCGAGATTGGCCCGCCGGCGTTACCGGATTCCGGTAACAACAAGGGGGAACGCGGAGGGGAACACTGCGTTTCCGCAGGTCAGAGGCGTTCCCTAAGACACGCATGCCGCGAGGCTGAACTGCGGGCACTCACAATGCTAACGCTCGATCCAGGCGCGGTCCCGACCTCAGTCGGCGCGTGGATTACCCCGTCAGAGCTGAGGGATCCTGGTTGATTTCCTCCCGGGAACATTGGATACCTGCAAGGGTCGGGCATGCGGGAAGTTCCCGGCGCCACGACTCTTGTGGCGCCAGTGAAGGAGTCGGTATGGCGAGTCAGGTCGCGTGGCTGGCCTTCGACGCTGACCAGCAGCGGCGTACCGAGCTCATGATGCTGGCGTTGGCTGACCAGGGCACGATCGATGAACTGGGTATGGGACTCATCCGGGACCTCGTGGCACGTGTCCTGCACCCAAACCTCACCGTCCAGCACACGCGTGCGAAGTACCTGGTGTTCATCCCGCGGATCTATCGCTCGCTCAGTGAGCGCACTACTGACCGGATGATGCAGCAGGGCCGCAAGGCCGAAGGCAAACTGATCCAGGACCTGGTCGAGTACTACCGCGGCTCGGAAGGGCTGGACGATCGGGGGATCATCGGGCGACGAAGGGGCGAGGACACGAAGCAGTTGGCCAGTGCGAGCTACTGGCCGCTCCTTCGCGCCCTCGGCATTCAGACAGAGGGATCCGTGACCGAGTTCTGCCGCCGACGAGCAGAAGCGATTGCGGCGTCACACGCGAAGTCGCTCCTGCACTCCGACGAGGAGCCGGAGCAGGTCGAGTATCAGCCCAGCCTTGAACTCCCCGCTGACGAAGGAGGTGAAGTCAGTTTCGACCTCAGCCTCGATGAGGCCGAGTGGGTTCGACAACGCTTCGTGGGTGCGGAGACTCGTGCAGAGCACGAGCGCTCCCTGCTGTCATGGCTGCTTGACCCCGCGAGGGACTACTGGGTAGAAGACCTGGACCGTCCGTGGAACCACCCCGAGGTGGATCACTTCCCTGCCGAGACGGCCATCGCGATGTGGGTGGGGTACGACGTCGACCGGCTCGTACACGGGGCTCGGATCCTCTACAACTGGCTCTGCGCGCGAGGGCGGCCACTCGGCGATCGGCGCGATGAGCTCATGGACAAGTACGCCAGGGCGATGGTCGCGTGGCAGGAGTCGATGGCGGATGAGGGGGTTCCAGGGCCAGACCGCTTGGCCGAGATCGATGCCTGGACGCGCAAGAGGCTCGACGAAGTGGGCGGTTCGCGGCGGGCGCAACTCCGTTGGCAGCTGAGTGCGCAGTTCCTTCGCTCATGGTCCGTGCTTGCGGACAGCGAAGACGATTTGCTCGCCTCACCAGCAGCAGCCCGGTTGGTAGTCGAACGCGAGGCCAAGCTGAAGCCTGGGCGAGCGCGGCTGCAGGACCCGGCGCTGCTGACGGACTGGGATGGGGACTCCGGGTACTTCCGTCTGGACTTCAACTGGGGGGTGGCCCGCAGGATGCTCGCTGACGTCCATCGAGGGCTCGGTACACGGGTCGTGTCGATGGAGGACCTCGGATGACCCTCGAGCTTCGCGAGGCCGCACTCCTCGTCGATGCGTTGAAGGCGCCGCCGGGGATGGACATCACGGCCGCAGTGGGCACCACCTACACGCTGGACCTCGCCTCGCTGCTCGCGATACCCGTCGCGGCGAGCTTCACCAGCGCCATGACGCCAGACGAAGAGGAGCCTGCGAGCCTCCTCGAAACCATCCGACGTTACGCGGATGCCACGGTGCTGTTCTGCCAGGCGGGGGCGATCTCGGTCCCGCCGCGCTATCGAGCGGCCATGACCTTCGTTGAGGAAAGCGTCGTCGAGATCAGGAAGCCGAAAGGCGGCATCTTCCACCCGAAGTTCTGGGCCGTGAGGTTCGAGGGCGGCGGTCGCCAGACTCACCGGATACTCGTCATGAGCCGGAACCTCACGTTCGACCGCGCGCTCGACGTCATCGTGAGGCTTGATGAGGACCCCGAGACTGAGAACATCGTCGATGTTGCTGAACTCGTCCAACTGTTGCGCGACCTGCCCTCACAGAATGCCGCGAGGCCGGTCGCCAAGCGTCAACGGGACCTCGTAGCGTCACTGGCCGATTCGTTGGGGGTTGCGCGATTCGCCGCGCCGGCCCCGTTCGACAGCGGACGACTCCTCGTCGGAAGACCCGGGAAGGGCCGCCAGCCTTTTCATAAGTCGTGCGACCACGCACTGGGTGTATCGCCGTTTCTCACCCAGAACGCTGTGAAGCGGTTCGTCGCGACCGCCGACACATGGGTCGGCATCGTGTCCCGGCGGGAGGCACTCGATCGGGTTGCGAACGCGCTGGCCGACGTCGAGGAGGTGCTGCGCGTCAAGGACGTCGTTCTCAACGCTCAGGAATCCGCCGACGTGGTCCTGTCCGACACGGTCGTCGCGCCCGAGGTGTCCGATGCGGAGGCGGAGCCGTCGCGCGATCCAATCCAGCACGCCTCCACGCGAGGCCTCCACGCGAAGCTCTACGTGCAGGACGTCGGTAGTCGCAGCACCGTCTGGCTCGGTTCTGCGAACCTCACAACCCCCGGCTTTGGGGGCAACTTCGAGACACTCGTTCAGTTGGAAGGGCCGAAGCGACTCGTCGGCGTCGACGCCCTTCTGGATCCCGCTCGCAGGCGGCGTGACTTGTCGATGCTCGTCGAAGATCACGTGCTGCCGGAGACGCTCCCCGCGGCAGTCGAGGACGAGCAAGAGATCACCGAGTTCGAGGGCCTCGCTCTCGAACTCGCGTCGGCGCAGGTTGATGTGGCGCTCACGGCACAGAGCGGCATGTGGCAAGCGGAACTTCGCATTACGCCCTGTCCTCGACTGGAGGAGCTAACCGCCTCGGCGAGGCTCCTGTCGTTGAAGGAGGGAGACTTCGTCACTGTCGACGACGGGGCCGCTCAATGGAATGGCTTGGACCTGACTGCGATCACACCCTTCGTTGTGCTGAGGCTCCAGGGACCTTCGCGTAGCCGGATGATGCTCGTGCGCGCGAACCTGACGGGGGACCCTCCACATCGGCGCGGAGCGATTCTGGCGCGCGCCATCAGTTCGCCCGAAGACTTCCTGCGGTACCTCGCGGCGCTGCTGGGTCATCCGGACGACGCGATGCCCCCTGACGACCCCGGACATGGGCTAGGTGACAGGAGCAAGTGGCTCCGGGGCCTACGCGCAGACCGGATCCTCGAGGACCTGCTGACGACAGTGGCTAGGGCCCCGAAGCGGCTCGACACATTGCACGAGACGCTGCTGCAGCTCGACGCGCATCCAGAAACGCGTGACTACGTCTCTGACGAGTTTCGCGAGGTCTGGCGCTCCGTTCGCGCAGCACTGGCGAGGAGACGCGCATGAGCCGGCGGGGCGAGCTGCCGAAGGAAGAGCTGGCCAGGGCACTCGAAGGGCTGAAGCCGTTCCAGGCGCGCACGGTTGCCCGCGTCGTGCAACGCATGTTCGACGACCCCGAGCCTCAGAGGCGTTTCCTCGTGGCCGACGAAGTCGGCCTCGGGAAGACCAAGGTCGCCAAGTCGCTCGTCGTGGAGATGATTCAGCGGCTCTGGGATGACCCGGACACCGACCGCATCGACATCATCTACATCTGTTCGAACCACCAGATCGCGCGGCAGAACGTGCGGGACCTTGCGGTCCTCGAGGGGATGAAGGAGAACCCGGTCGATCGGATCACGATGCTGCCCGCCGCACTGAGCGATCTGAGCAGGAAGAGCGTCAATCTCGTGGCGTTCACACCCAACACATCGCTCAACTTCGGACACGCTGGGGGACGAGTTGGGGAGCGGGCAATGCTGTTCCATCTCCTGGAGCAGATCTGGCCGAACCTTATGGCGCGGCAGGGCGCAATCCGACTGTTCCAGCTCGGTGCCCCCAAAAGCTTCCGCGGCGAGCTGCGGTCCGTGCGCGAGCACGTCGTGGTCCCCGCCAAGGTGACGCAGAAGTTCGGAAAGGTCCTACGAGCTTCGAAGCTTGACAAGGAACTCCAGCACTTCACCGACGGCCGTGTCCGGTTCGAGAGCCATGAGCTGCATTCGTTCGTGGGCAGGCTGCGGCGAGCACTGGCAAGAGCATGCATCGAGTTGCTCACGCCGGATCTGATCATCCTCGACGAGTTTCAGCGCTTCACGAAGATTCTGGACGGCGAAGGACCCGACGGGGAGCTCGCACGCGAACTCTTCAACCAGAGCGGCGCAAGGATCCTGCTGCTGTCCGCCACCCCGTACAAGATGCTCAGCCAGGCGGAGGACGAGGAGAGCCACTTCAAGGGCTTCGAGCGGACCGTGGGTTTCCTGCTGGGTCCCGAGCGCTCTGCTGAGCGCGCGGTGCTTCGGCAGGGCCTGACAGAAATGCGCCGGGGGATCCTGGGGCACCGGGACCCCGAACGCCTCGCGGAGGCTCGCGACAAGGTCCAGGACCTCCTGCAGAGCGTCATGGTGAGAACGGAGCGGCTCGCGGCCAGCGGCAACCGCAGTGGCATGTTGCGCGACGAACGCGCTGCCATGTGCCGGGTGGCACCGGAAGACGTTCAGAGCTTCGTCGGCGTGGATCGCGTCGTTCGCACCCTTGCTGACGTTCCGGGGATGGTGGAGTACTGGAAGTCCGCTCCGTACCTGTTCAACTTCATGGACGAATACAAGGTGCGCAAGGAAATCAGCAAGCGGATCGATCAGGACGACGGCGAGATTCGAGCAGGTCTGAACGGGTCGCACATGCTCGACTGGCGGCGGCTTGAGCAGTTCAAGCCCGTCGAGCCCATGAACGGGCGCCTCCGCTGGCTGCTCGACGACCTGGACTCTCACTCAGCGTTCGACCTCCTCTGGCTGCCGCCGTCGCTGCCCCAGACGGAACTCGCCGGTGCGTATGCCGATGCAGCGGGGTTCACGAAGCGCTTGGTCTTCTCAGGATGGACAGTCGTACCCCGCGTCGTCGCGGCGCTCACCTCGTACGAGCGCGAGCGCCGACACCACCGCAGGGGGCAGAGCCGCGACAAGGTCAGGCAGTTCTCGGGGCGCCTTGTGGTACCGACCGACAGCGAGCGGTTCGCGCACCTCGCGCTCCTGATGCCCTGCGCCGCCTTGGCGAATTACGGCGATCCGCTTCGCGCGGCCGAGGAGCTTGGCGTCTCCCTGCCCATTCCTCCCAAACAGGTGCGAGCTCGTGCGATGCGACTCCTTAGGGATGACCTGCAGCAGTACCTGGACCGCGCCCCGAAGTCAGGCATCACGTCGAACAGGTGGTACGCCGCCGCACAACTACTCCTTGAACCCGACCTCGCCCAGCTAGAGCCCGCGGACTTTTACGGCGAGGACCGGGACTCGACAGGCCTCGACATGCACTGGCGCACCCTGATGGACATGCTTGAGACGCCAGTCGAGGCGTGGGGAAGACCGCCCGACGACCTCATCGGCGTGCTTGCCGACATCGCCGTGGGTGGCCCCGGTCCCAGCTTCCTTCGGCCCCTCGAGCGCATCGACCAACTCGGGCGCTCCACACTGGACGACCTGTCACCACAGCAAGGCGCCGCCCGCCTCGCCTGGGCGTTCCGCAGCGTCATCAACAGCTCCGAGGCCGATCAGCTCATCATGCGGGGTGCCGCGAAGGGCGCCGACTTCTGGCGCATGCTGCTGAAGCACTGCATGAGCGGTGGCCTGGGAAGCGTCCTGGACGAGTGGTTGCACCTGGTCCCTGACCAACTGCGGTTGAACAACACGAAGGAGCCGCTTCGCAAAGTTGTGGAAGCGTGCGCCAGCGTCCTTCGTCTCGAGGACAGCACGCTCGTAGCGCACACGTTCGGCGTCGAGTCCGGCGAGCAGGAGGCACACGCCCTGCGAACCAACTTCGCCATGCGTTTCGGTCAGGCCCGCGGCTCGACAGCCGAGGGCGACAATCCGACGAACGTCAGGAACGCCTTCAACTCGCCCTTCCACCCGTTCGTCCTGATCTCGACCTCTGTCGGTCAAGAGGGCCTGGACTTCCACCACTACGCGCACGCGATCGTGCACTGGAACATCCCGTCCAACCCAGTCGATCTCGAACAACGAGAGGGCCGGGTTCACCGCTACAAGAACCACGCGGTGCGGAAAAACGTGGCCGCCGACTTCCACCAGGCACCCGAACTCGTGAAGTCGAGCGATCCGTGGGCGACTCTCTTCGATCTGGCAAAGGCGAAGGAGGACGACCTCAAACCATGGTGGATCTACCCGGGCGACGCAGCCATCGAGCGGCTCGTCCCGATGCTCCCGCTGAGTCGCGAGGTCGGCCGGTTGAAGGAACTCATCGAGGCCACGAGCCTGTATCGCATGACGATGGGGCAGCCGCGCCAATCGGAGCTCATTGAGGTCCTCGCCGGGTTGTCTCCCGAGGAGCAGGAACTGATCCGTCAGGCCATCCAGATCGACCTAACACCCCGTGGGGCGGGTTAGATATGTCAGGTTTCATCGGGGAGGGCATCGTTTTCGATCTGCTCGATGACGTCTCGTAGCCGCTTGGTCGCCCTCTGAAGGCGCTTCTTGACCGCTTCCTCGCTCTCGTGGCGACGGTCCGCGATCTCCTTCACGCTGAGCCCGAGTTCATACCGGAGGCGGATCAGTTCGGGGTCTTTGGGATGCTTCTTCTCGACGAGGTCGAGCGCCTTCAGGAGCAGGAGCTTGTGATGCGTCAGCAACGATGGTGTCGCCATCTCGCCAAGGGCGACCTGCAGACGCCGGTCGACTGACTCGTCGTCGTCCAACGCCAGGTCGGGTCCGTCACCGCGCCGCCGCTGCGCCCCTCGACGGCGAAGTTCGTCGATGACCACACGGCCCGCCACGGTCTTGAGCCACGCGCCAAGCTTGTCGTCACGTGCATCGGGCGACAGCGGCTGACCGTGCTCGTCAGTTTGGTCGCCTCTGTCTACCTCGCCTTTCCCTCGGTCCCAGGCACGGGCGTACATCTCGAGGACCGTTCCCGTCAGTTCCTCGATATCCGCTGAGTTGAACATCCCCGGGTACGCGCTCGCGCGGCGCCTGACGATGCGCCTCACCATCGGCTCGACGGAGCCGGCCAATCGTTGAACGTCGGGCAGGGAGGTCAAGAACTCAGATGTCGCGCCGTCTGTCTGAGCCTCGTCGCCACCCATGATTGCAGCGTATGCGCCGGGCCACGGATAAGGGACGGCAACGAAGTTGGTGAGTGGGTGTCCCCCTGCCGCCCCGGCCTACGAGTCATTGGTTAGAGGCTGCTGATCGGGCGGCCCGAGACGAAGGACCAACCAGTGACGATGACGACAGACGAGGCTTCCAGCCTCACGACAGCCCAGATCGCGGCGATTCCCGTCTGGCTCTTCCAGTACAGCCCACGCAGTGCCCGGGCGCTCCAGCTGAGCTGGAACGCTGGTGAGGACCTCGAGTATCCCGCCCTCGACAGGCACGCCGACGACATCCGCCTCGACGACATCGTTCTGTTCTGGAGGTCGGGCCGGGGTGACACCGCCGGCCTCATCGGCTTCGGGGTGGCCAGTGGGGTCATCGAGGAGTTGAGCCACCCCCGGAACTATCAGGACCCGGACGGTCCCCGGGCGCTGAGGAAGTCCGCGGAGGTCGCTCTGTGCTGTGTCTTCGACGAGCCGGTCATCACCCGCTCGGAACTGAAGCAGTCGCCTGAGTTCGCGGACTTCGATCTCTTCCGCATGCCGAACCGCGCAAACGCCTTTGAGGTCGCCGCCGCGCAGTGGGCAATCGTTCGCGACCGCATGGAGGAGGTGATGGGCCGATGAGGGTCATCCGTATCGATCGAGACGAGTTCGTGGCGAAGGTTCAGGCGAACCGCGACAACCACCGAGCGGTCTTCGAGGCAGCACTTGAGGGCTATCGCGACCGGTGGATCCAGGAACTGGAGCGACGCCTCCGCGACGTCCGGCGCGGCCGGGAGATCAATCAGTACATCGGCCTGCCGGAGCCCGAAGACCACACCGACGACTACGACCGCATCCTGATGATGGCCCGGATGCAGATTGACAACGTCATCGAGCTGACGGAGGACGAGTTCGGGATGTACGTCATGGATCAGTGGTCGTGGAAGCCTCACTTCGCGAGCACCACGTCGCGCTACGTCCGGGGACGCTCATGAGCCCGCGTGCCGGTAGCAGCGGCATCCTGCGATGGGCCAACGGCAGTCACGTCGATGAGGGCCTCTGGATCGGCGGCGATCTCGAGATCAGCGACCCGGAGCTCGCAGCCATCCAGCTCGAAGAACTCGAAGCAGCCGGCATCACGGACATCGTCGATCTCAGGCTCGAGTGGAACGACGCAGACTGGGTGACGGTGGCCAAGCCGTCGATCCGGTATCGGTGGTTCGGGGTCGACGACGCTGGGCAGCGGATGCCTGATGAGTGGTTCGACATCAGCACGTCGTACGTGCTCACACAACTGAACAGCGGAGGGCGCGTGCTCGTGCACTGCCACATGGGCATCAACCGCGGGCCCTCGATGGGTTTCGCCGTGATGCTGGTCCAGGGATGGGACCCGATCGAGGCCCTGGACCGGATCAGGGAGCGGCGCGAGATCGCCTACGTCGGTTACGCCGAGGACGCGCTCGACTGGTGGCTCCGCAAGAACGGCGCGACTCGGACGGAGTTGGCGCTCGGCAGGCAGCGGATCCGGCAGTGGCGGCGCAACAACTTCCTCGACGTCGCCGCGGTTATCCGCAAGGTCCGGACCTGTGGAGGCGCACCGTGAGAGCAGGGAGTTGCGTCGGGGGGACGTGGTCCCATGGGGTTACGCGAACGAGGGGGAGTCGATGACGGACAACGCGTTTTGGGGGACCTGGCTGTGGACGCTCCAGCAGCTCAACCGGGGCATTGAGCAGGCCATCACCGGGATGTCGACGATCACGATGGACTGGGTCACCGAGGAAGAGGTTCCGCATGCACTGACGTGGACCAACGTCGAGCGACGGGAGATCGCAATCCTGCAGGGCGTGGCCGAGGGATGGTTCGAAGCCCATGGGCCCGGGGAGGCGACTCTGCGGCTGCTGGGGCTGAACTTCCACGAGGTGGCCCGAGTGCTGTTCTCCGTCGCCAAGCCGAGAGTCCGGGAAGCGGCCGGCGGTGCAGAGGAGTTCACCGATGACCTCCACTGGGCCTGGATGGTCCTCGAGGACCAGCGCATCGAGGCCTTGCTCGTCGACTGGTATCCAGAGGCGATCCCGGCGCTTCAGAGGGTGGGCGCCACGCTCGTTACCGAGTACGACGGCTGGTTCCCCGCGGGCCAGGCCCTGCTCGTGCGAGGCCTCCGGCACCTGCCTGAGGACGTGCGTGACGAGGTAGCCGACATGTTCCGTGCCACCTTCGATGACGAGACGTACGACGAGCTGTGCGCCATCGTCGACAGGTACCTCGAGCTCCGGGCGCCGGACGACCTGGACGAGATGCTCGATCTGGCTCGGCAGGTGGTGCAGCTGTGGACTCGCCTCGGGATCATCGACACTCCTGAGCCAGAGGCTCCGGAAGATGACGCCATCCACCCCGTGATGCTGTCGTTGCTGCAACTCGACGCCGAGCAGCCGGGTTCCATCCGGCCGAAGGTCGCGGCGCGGCTCTGCGGCCATGACCCCCATCTGCTTCTCGAGCTGATCGGCTGGAACGAGGAGCAGGGGATCGCCTGGCGGGCGGCTCGGGACGAGGCCCGCGCGGCAGGCGAGTACGAGGAGGCGGAGGTGTGCGAGGGCGAGCGCGAGCACGCTCAGCGCACCACGAAGGTGCTGAGGAAGGCCCTCCGCCGGGTCCTCCTTAAGGAAGCGCCGGAGGGCATCGCGTCATGATGCTGCCGCCCAGCGACGATCACGAGGCTTCGTCGTACGACCAACCGCGAGGGACCTGTCCCGTGTGCGGGGATCATCAGGTCCGGCATCTTGTCATCGGTTACCTGGCCGGCCCTCCGGCCGCGGCCAGTCCCGACTGGGTGAGCTGGGTCGGATGTGTCCATCCCGGCTACAACAGATGTTGCGACGCGTGCGGTCATACGTGGACGGCGTCCGCCCACGGCGAAGGATGAGTGAGGGCGCGCCTCGCAGACCATCAGGCGATAGCTGTGTCACCCAGGTTCAGCCTGTACGGCGAGGGCGACGTCCATGACCAGCCCAGTCCTTCTGATCGACGATCTGAGCGGTGCGCTGCGGGAGGTCGATCGGCGCGAGTTCATCGTCGCGACGGTTGAAGACCTTGTCGTTCAGCTCCCGGGCTGCCTTTGCATCATCACCAGCGGCCTTCTCGGCCTGGACGATGTCGAGTTGGGCAACCTCGTCGTACGGCGCCGCGGCGTAGGCCACCTGAGCCGCCCAGAGCGCGAGGTCGTGGTCGCCTGCGGTGAGAGCGTGGGTGGTGACAACGTGCCCTACGTCGACGATGGCGCTGGTCATGATGTGGTCCCAGCGGTCGCCGTCGAGGAGCCAGTTCCAGTGACCCTCGCGGAGCTCGGTGAACGGCTCGCCGATGACCAGTCGCAGTGCCGCGATCAGATCTTCGATGCCGCTGACACCGCGACTCTGTCCACGGGCCCTGAGACGTCGGAACAGGTCGAGGTCGCACAGCACGCCGTCGAGCCTGTAGAGGGCCGGTGAGTCCGGGTCTGGCCCAGGTTGTGCCTTTGGCAGGTAGGGCTTCCCTGTGCGGGGATCGTTGCCCAGCCATCGACGCAGTTGGCTCATGTCGACGCGAACGCGCTCCGGGCGGATCCCGAACGCGTCAGCCACGTCGTGTCCGGAGACCCCGCGGGGATGGAGTGCGAGGTAGGCCAGCAGTTCGACGTAGAACGGCCGCCGGTGCGCAGTTGCCTTCGTGTCGCCCGTCGTGCGGGCGCCGACCGGCCCGAGGAGGGTCAGCTTCGCTGCGGACAGCGTTGGCGACTCCCAGCGAGCGAGGTCCTCGTCGAGCGTCGGGTCCGCGGCGTCGACGGCGGGGCGGGCCTCGGGCGCCGCCCGCGGCGCGAGCACCTCGACGTCTTCGGTGGTCGTCGCGGCGGCGTCTGCGTACACGACCGCGTCGAGCGGGAGTAGGGATTCCTCTCCGGCCGCGCCGACCTCCGGCCGCGGTTCGGTGAGCCGTTCCGATAGTGCACCCGCCAAGTCGGTGACCGCAGTGTCGCCGTCGGGTTGCGGGACGGGAACGAGCTGCTCATCCAGAGTGAGGTCGAGGAGCAGAGCGCAAGCGCGGGCCTCATCGGCGCTCAACTCTGCCGGTTGGACGTCGACCCCGAGGCTCGGCGCTCGGAGGCGCGCACGTCATCGGTCAGTTCCAGTTGAGTGCCCGAGGGTCGAGGCTCGCCCTGGAGATCGAGGAGCACCGCCGACGAACGACCAGGGATCCGTTCGATCACGTCAGCGAGCGCATCGAGATCCGAGGTAGGACGGTCCGCCGAGGCGATGATCACCACGTGGAAGTCGTCGGGATCGAACGGCTCGGTGATCGAAGACAGGTCGCGGGCCAGCTCGCCGATGAATCCGGTGTCTCCAGCAGGGTGGGTGCGCACGCGGCCGAGGTTGAAGGACGAGAGGTCGGACCCGAGACCGAGGACCTCCACCGTCGTCACGACCGACCACGGGTTGACGGCCAGTTCAGCCGCCACGTGGCGTGCGAAGGAGGCCTTCCGATCGCTGGCTCCGGTGACCGTAAGCGTGCGGAGCTCCTCCAGGTTGAGGAACAGGAAGGAGCCGTCGTCGTCTTGGCCGACGCTCACCAGGAGTGGATACGGCGGGAACGAGTCCTCGGGGTGCTCGGGCACCGAGGCCAGATCGATCCGCCATTCGGTGCCTGCCCCGGACCATGGCTCCGGCAGTTGGGCTGGCTCGCCGAGCGCGAGGGAGATCTCGTCCGCTGAGAGCGTTGCCGTGACCAGGCGCAGCGGTGGCAGAGATCGCAGTGCGGAGTCGAGGGCGTAGATCCGGGGCGCGATCGCGGATGCGGTGGCCCGTGCCGTCTTCTCGACTGGAACGAGCTCGGCGGGCGGGGGAGGGATGACCGTTCCGGGACGCCGATGGCGCAGTTGCGTTCGTCGCTGTGAGCGGAGTGCGATCCAGAGCGCGCCGCCGAGGACCGCTCCCGCCCCGGCGAGTCCGGGAACGAGCCAGCTCGGAACGACGCTGTCGTCCGAACTCTGGCCAGACTCGTCGGAATCAGGGTCCACTTCGCCGACCGGTTCAGTAGGCGTGACGTCGGTCGGAGGTGGGGTCGTATCGGGTACCTCTTCCGGCGGCTTCGCGTGCTTGGGTTCCCGTGAGTCCGGCGGCGGCTTCTGCCCGGGGATGGTCAGCTTCCAACCGGGCAGGATCAGGTCGGGATCGGTGAGATGGTCACCGGTGGGCTGGACGGTGTCCCGGGAGGCCTCGTAGATGGCGGGGTAGGCGTCTGCGTCGCCGAGCTCGTCCTCTGCGATCTCCGAGAGGGTGTCGCCGGGCCGCACGACGTAGGCGTCCGCCGGAGCGGTCTCGGCGACCGGCACTCGCAGGATGGTGCCCGGCAGGAGGAAGTCGGGACGCCCGTCGAGGACGGCCTCGTTAAGCGCCACGAGCTCGACGTACCGCGTGCCGTCACCGAGTCGTTCTTCGGCGATCTTCCAGAGGCTGTCGCCGCGCTTGACCGTGTACTGCTCGACCTCTGGCTCCTTCTCCTTCTCCTTCTCATGCTCGACCGTTGGCGCAAGGGCAGTGGCGGATGCAGGCTCCACCGTGAGTCGGGAGTGGTCGGGCAGGGGTGCGGCCGTCGCAGCGGCCTCGGCCCTCGGCTGGGGCAGGAACGGGGTCGCCGTCGGCAAGGCGACGAACAGCAAGGCGGCTGCGGCGACGAGTCGATCTGCCGCGACTTGCGGCACACCCAGTCCCGGCAACCGTGGGCTGCGGATGCCCCGAACCTGGGACACGATGGATGCGATGACCTGGCAGGTGAACACTGCCCACGCGATCCAGCCGACTGCGGCGATCAGTTCGACCACCAGCGTGCCGTCGTCCGGTGCGGTGAGTCGCGACCACGCGAACTTCGCAAGGTCCGGAACCGCGTCGATCGCGACCAGGACAGTCGGTACGCCGAGCACGAAAGCGACAAGGGCCAGCGTGGCTGCCAGGCCACGCAGGTGGGAGTTGAGGGTGCTCATCGCTGGTTACCTCCGAGGGTGCGGATGAGACGAGCCGTCGCGGTGCCCGACACGTCCAGCCGGTGGATGCCGATCAAGCCCAGGAACTGCGGGTTGTACGAGTCGTGCACGGTGACCGTGATCGTGTCGCCGTTGGTGATCTCGACGGTGCCGGTGACGCCCGCGGAGTCGAGGTAGCGCTGAGCCGCGGCACGCGCCGCAGCTGGGCTGATGGTGAGTTCGCGCCCTTGGATGGCCGCGCTGCCCTCGACCTCTTCGCCGCCGGCGCGAGCCGCTTGGGCTGCCACATCGTGGGCTCGCTCGTGGGCGTGCACCTGGCCGCCGAGGTCGACGGCCAGTCCGACGAGGAACATCATCACGAAGCTGGCCAGGGCCAGCCACACGGTGATCGAGCCGCGCTCGTCGCGCCGCCGGGTCATCGTTCCCGCCAGGTGTCGATCGGGCTGGACATGGTCGCCTGCATCACCCGCGAGCCGGGGACGCCCGGGACCGCCAGGTCGGAGAGGTTCAGGCGGCAGGAGACGGTGACCTCGACCGAGCCGGGCACACCGGGCTGCTTGTTGAAGTCGTTGGTGTCGACGGTGACGTCGACGTCGGAGCAGCCGATCTTCTGGTTCGAGATGCTCGCTACGGCAGCCGCGCGAGCGTCGGCGCGTGCCCCCTGCGCGTCCCGCGCCAGGGAGGCCGACCTGGCGCCGTCCGCGGCAGCCGACTGCAGCGCCTCGTGGGTGGTCGCCGTGCGGCCGCCGAAGATGATCAGGCCGACAAACAGCGCGAACGCAGGTACCCCGATCGCCGCCTCAATCGCCGCCGACCCGCGCTCGTCTCTCCGCTTCACGGTGTTCCCGCCGCGTTCGGAGCAGTCAGCCGCTCAACGGGGACCGACGCGCTCTGGGTGATCCGGACGTTCCATCCGGGGATCACGCTCAGGCTGAAGCCCGTGACCGTGACCGTCGCGGTCGTGGTTGTGCGATTGGCGGTGGTCGAGGTCCCGGTGATCACGTCGTCGCCACCAGCTTCAGCGAGGAAGTCGTTGGCCGCTCCGACGCCGTCGGCCTCGCGGCCGTGTTCAGCGCCGGCCGCTCGTGCGCCCTCCTGCGCCGCGGCGATGGCCACCGTCCGCGCGTGATAGAAGAGCGCGGCCTGCATCCCAAGGAACATGACCGCGAAGAGAGCGGGCAGCAGGATGACGAGCTCGATCGAGACCGAGCCCCGGTCGTCGCGCCGCCGGCGGCGGCTACTTGATGTTGCCGGCCTGACTTTTGACATAGGTCGTCACGGCCGCGACCACGATCCCGACGATGGCGATCACGGCGACGGCCCAGAGGACGTGCTCCGTGGTCACCGAGCCACACTCGTCCCGCCGGGCGGCTCGCAGGTCGTCGTAAGCGGTCAGGACCGCCAGTTGAAGCAGGATCAGGACTTTCAACATGAGTTCCTCCTTGGATCTGTCCTTCCGTGTCACGCGGTCGTGAACATGCGAAGCAATGAGGGGGCAACGAGCAGGGCCATGAAGATGACGCCCAGCAGCGAGCCGGGGATGGTCATCCGCTCGCCGACGGCGTTCGCCTGGGCGATCTCTTCGTTGAGCATCGCCGTGCGCATGGCGGCGGACCGGGCACGCAGGGTGGCGTACACGCTCGCTCCCTCCTCGCCGGAGAGCCGCATGATGTCGGCGAAGTCGTCGAGCTCGGGCAGTCCGAGCTCCTCTGCCAAGGTGTGCAATGCGTCCCAAGGCGGGAGGCCCGACCACCGCGACCGCGTCAGCTCCTCCGAGAGCCGGGTGAAGACCCAGGAGTCGCCGACCTCCGCCGCCGCTTCCATGGCCTGTCGGACACCGATGCCGTTGTGCCTCTCGAGTGCGACCAGGTCGATGTAGGCGCCGAGGGCGCGGGCGAACTCGACGCGCGCCTTCCGCGCCTCGTCGAGCGCGTTGTAGTTCGGGATGAAGAACATGACGGCCGCGAGGCCGATCGACGCGAGCGCCGGGATCTGAAGTGGAAGGCCGAGGCCGAGAGAGTTGAAGAGCAGGGTGAGCCCAGGCGGGATGAGGAGCCCGAGGCCGGCGAAAGTCAGCTTCTCGCCGTAGAACTGCGCGACGGATATCCGGAGCAGGGCAAGCTCGCGGGTCGGCGTCCGTACCCACACTCCCGGAGGCAGCACCCGCATGCCCCACAGCCCGAGCCGTTCCTTGCCAGTCCGCGCCGCCGCAGCATTGGTGTTTGCGCGGTTGCGCGTCGAGGAGACCCTTTCCAACGCGTCCGCGAGGTCCGGCTCCGCGGGCAGGAGTCGCGCGACGACCAGAGCGAGTCCGAGGCCGATGAGGCCGCCGGACAGGACCGCCAATTGGAGACCCGTGATCATGGCGTCGCCACCGCATCGGGTCGGGCTTCGAGGAAGCGCGGCAGCGGCTTTCCGGTGGCCATGCGCCGCATCCAGATCAGGGTGCCGACGTATGCCGAGAGAAGCACGACGAGGATCACCTGGCCGATGGCGGTCGCGTACGGCTCGACGTACTGGCCAGAGAGCGCAAGAACGACCAGCACGCTGGCGCTGATGAGTGTCACCCATCGAGCGGTCGCGCGAGGCTTGGCTCGATCGGCCTCCACCTGACGGCGGGCCCGTACGTCGGCCGCGACCGACTCCGCGAGACCTTCGAGAACGCTCGCGAGCCCGGCGCCGCGGCGGCGTGCTCCGAGGATGAGGTTCGCGGCGATCAGGTCGCCTGTCGCATCGTCGAGTTCGTCCGCGAAGGCCCTGAGCGCCGTCTCGGTGTCCCATCGTGCGCGAAGGCGACCGACGAGCCGGCTGACCTCAGGACTGATCGGCGCTGGAGTGGAGCGCAGCGTTGCGACCAGCGCCTGCTCGAGGCCGATCCCGACGGTGAGGACGCCCGAGAGTGACCGCGTCCATTCCTCCATCGCTTCCAGCCGGCTGATCTGGGTGGCGGCAGGCGGAGCGCCCAGCAGGGCGGGCAGTCCGATGACCGCCACCGGCGCAATGACCAGCGCAAGTACCCACCCGGTGATGACCCAGCCGAGAATGCCCAGCCCGACACCGACCAGAAGAAGCATCCGCGTGCGCGAGGTCACGGCGACGCGGCGGCCTCGGGCCATTCGCCTCTGGCGAGGAGGTTCGGCTGTCTGTCGCAGGCCGAGGACGATCCCGAGGATGCCGATGGCGATCAGTCCACCTGCGAGAGCGGGAAGCACGGGAGTCACGGCTGGCCTCCGTACGGCTGGGTCGAGAGGTACGCCGCGAGGTCGAAGCCGTGGTGGGCCAGTGCGCGGTACTCGTCCGGAAGCACGTCCGGTACGGCGACACCTGATGCATCGGCACGAAAGACATGCGTGGTGGCGTACCCGACCTCCTTCTCACCTGGAGCGAGGGCGATGATCTCGGCGACCCTCCTCGTCCGCTGGGCGCCGCCGGGAACGGACCTGGTCTCCATGCTCAGCTGGACGATGAGATCCACCGTGGCCGCGAGCTTGCTTGTGGCGAGCCCCTGGGTGACGTGAGGACCGGCCTCCATCGCGCACGTGACGAGCTTGCGGACGGCCGAGACGGCGTCAGCCGCGTGGGTCGTCGAGATGGAGCCGGTGCCGGACTCCATCGCCTTGATCATCGCCCAGATCTCCTTGCCTCGGACCTCCCCGACGATCTGGCGCGAGAGGTTGAACCGGAAGGAGTCGACGAGGGCCTCGTCGAGCGTGAACTCGCCGGCCTGGCGGCCATCGGGCCCGCGCTCTCCGGACCCCGGCCGTGCCTCCCAGGCGTGGACGACCTTGTGGCGGCCGAGCTCGTGGAGGTGGAGCTCGTACTCGGTCTCGAACGTGCCGATCGCCTCCATGGCGTCGATCTCGGCGCAGAGCGCGCGGACCAGGGTTGTCTTGCCCGCTCCCTGGGCGCCGGCCACGACGATCGAGCGTCGTGCTCGGACGGCGGCTCGCAGGAACGATGCCGCGGTCGGCGTCATCATCTCTCTGGCGACGAGGTCGTCGAGGGTGACCTGCATCAGCCGGTGCCGTCGGATCACGACCGATGGACGGGGCGTGACCCAGGCCGCGGCGGCCAGGCGGGATCCGCCGTCCAACCGCAGATGCAGCCGCGGCTGGGCCTCGGAGAAGGAGCGAGCGTTGACCTCGCTGCGCGAGGCGAGGAAGACCAGGAAGTCGATGAGCTCCTGGTCGGAGTCCGCGACGGGTGGGCCGTCGATCAGGGTGCCGTCGACCAGTTCGAGGAGGACGTTGTCGTGGCCGACGATCACGATGTTCTCGATGTCATCGTTGTCGACCAGCGGCTGCAGTCGACCCAGGCGGAAGAGCGAGTCGAAGACAGCCTGCGCCGTGGCCTGCTGGCGCGCGGGGCTCCATGCCCTGCGGCCGGCGTCGACATCGTCCGCCATCGCGGACTCGATGAGGTCCAGCACGATCGAACGGCCGAGCTCCTGCTGAGCTGCCTTATCGAGGCGGCTTCGGTCTGAGGCGACGGCCTGGCTCAGCTGCTCGGACGCTCGAGCTCGCAGTTCCGACACGACGGACCAGTCGACATCGGGGCCCGACGGCGGAGGAGCGGTGACCGGAGCGCCCAGCTTGGCGGCTGCCGGCGTCGACCCGTTGGTCGGCTGGCTGAACAGCGGCAGGCGGGACAGGTCGCCGTACTCGCTCAGGTAGCGGGAGGCCTCAGTCATCGCTTGGCCTCCTCGACGATGGCGAACCGACCACGTGCGACGTGCGCCTGGACCGACTGAGCGGCTGCCTGGAGCCCCCGGATGTAGGGGCCCGTCTCGAAGTGGCGGGGCGGGTGCGCGCCGCGGTGGTAGACCGCGGCCGCCGCCGGATCGTCGGGGAGGTCGGCCACCACGGGCATGCCGAGCACCTTGGAGACCTCGCTGTCTCGATAGGGCTGACCTTCGCCGATCAGGAGCAGGCCCGGGTGCCTCCATCCGGTCCCGGGTTCGCGGACGGTCTCGGCCCATGAGCGTGCCGCGGAGATCGCCGGCAGGTTGGCGCGAGTGACCAGCAGGGTTGCGTCAGCTGAGTCCAGGAGTTGCTGCGGCGACCCCGTCAGCCCGAGTCTGCCCGCATCGGCGATGACGTCCTGCCCGCTTGCTTCGAGTTCGCGCAAGGCCGAGCCGAGTGGTTCCCACACGTCGCGTAGTGCCGCCGCCTGAGCGTGTGTCCGCGTTCCCGCGATGAGGGAGACGTTCGGGCTCAGTCGCCGGACGACGTCCCGTAGCGCATCCGCCGTGCTGAGCGGCGAGAGCGCGAGCTCGACGAGTCCGGCGTCGTACGGCGTCGTGCCCTTCATGAACCCGGCGAGGATGGCGGAGCCACCTGTCGGGTCGGCCTCGAGGAGAAGCACGGGACGCGGCCAGCAGAACGCGAGACCCACGGCCGTCGTGGTGACGCCGGGCGAGCCGGATGCAGAGGTCAGGCAGATGACGGCCATCATTCGGCTCCGGAGTCCAGCACCAGGGCGACGTTCCCGGTGGCGGCTCGCGCGGCAAGGACGCCGGCGTCGGCATGGGGCACCAGAACGTTGACAACCGTGTTCCCGGTCGTCTCGTCCAAGTACGTGTCGACGACCTCGGCGACCGTGAACTGCGGGGAGTTGGCGGGTGCCTCTCCGTTGTCGCCCGGCGTGACGATGATGCGGACCGTGTCGCCGCCGTACAGAGGCATTCCGGGGACCTGCGCGGGTGTCAGGGAGATCCCGACGATCGACTGACCCTGCGGAGGTAGCGGCTCGTCGGCCGTCGACTCGATGGTGAGCAGGCCGCCAGCCGCGATGTCGAGCGCTGCTCGCTGCCCGACGACATCGTCGAACGCCGAAGCGGGCAACGGCGACAGCGCCGGGTCGGCGCTGATCCGGATCCGCTGGATGTCCTCGGCCCCGATCACCTCACCGCGGTGGATCGTGTCGCGGGCGGCGAGCACCTCCTGCGTGTTCGTCGTCGCGCTCCAGGCCCACGCGCCGAGCAGGCATCCGAGCGCCGTCACGATGACCGCGGCCACGACCAGCGCAGGGCGTCTCCGCAGCTTGGGCGGCGGAGTGATGGTGGAAGCGGTCTCCGGCGTGGCCGGGCGTGGGCCGGTCCTCCGGTCCTCTCGGGCAGTTGTGGACACTTCGTCGTACCTCCCGCGCAGCTCGTCAGTTCACGAGCACCTGCGCCTCGCCGATCCGGATCTGTGTCGAGCGGTTGAGGCCGTCGAGCCGGATCGTTCCCGTCTGGCCGGCGCCCGACCACGTGATGACCCAGCTCGACGTCGCCGTGACGGTGTAGGCGTCGTCGGCCTCGTGCGCGCTCGACTTCGTGTAGGTGTGGCCGCAGTCGGGGGAGTCCTTCCTCCCGTACGACGGCTTGTACGGCGTGCCCGCCGTGTCGCAGACGACCTCGGTGCCGTCTCCCATGTCCCAGGTGATGTGGAGGACCTTCGCGGTGGCCGTGACTGTGATGCCGCCGGCGGAGGCGCTCTCAGTGATGGGCCCGACGGTGTGGGCGTTCGGATCCTTGGCCCACATCCAGACGGGCATCCCGACCAGGCCTACGCTGTCCGGACCCGGCTCCGGCGCAATGCCGATGTTGATGGCGGACAGATGCATCTCCTCGATCGCGATCTGCGCTACCTCGCGGGGAGTTGGTCCGGTGCCGGAGTTCGCCGGCGGGTCCTGGGACCAGATCGTGATGAGCAGACCCGTCTGCGGCTGGTCGCAGTAATACACAGCGCCGTCGCCGGGCTCATGACCCTGCCAGCTCGGGTCGCCTGCAGGCGGCGGAGGCTCGACCGGGCTGATGTAGCAGTGGTACGTGTTCGACCAGTAGGCGCCGTCCTTCGTGCAGGGAACCGGTCCGGGCGGTGGCTTCGTGACGCCCTGGCTCGTGCCATCCCAGTAGCAGGCGGCTCCGCTTCCGGTGTCCTGTGGTCCGTCGTCGCCCGGCTCACCTGGCGTACCCCGCGTGCCCGGCACCTCGATCCAGATGAGGCACTCGCCCGTCGCGGGGTCGGTCTGCGAGCACACGGTGTCCGCATACGACGGAGTCTGGGCGAGGACGGAGAGGCCGGCGGCGGTCAGCGCAGTCAGGAGGAGGCGAGTCAGGATGCCGCGCATGGCGTCTGCTTGAGGTCCTGGCCCGTCGCCACGCGCCAGCCGCCGGTCGGGTCGGCGGCGTACTTGTAGTTCGCGACGGTGTAGCGCGTCCACCCGGTGTCCGGGCGGTCGGGGGAGACGATCGACTTGCCGCGCTTGTCGAGCACGTCGACCTTACTGACGTCCCAGCAGACGTCGATGACGACCGTCGGGACCTTGCCGGCCTTCGGGTCGGAGTTGTCGAGGTTGACCGACTGAACCTTCAGCTCGTTGATGGCTGTTGTGCCGGTCTGTCGCTGGCCCTCGTCGCGTGATCGGTTGATGAGGGTGGTGACGGCGTTGAGCTGCGCGCTCGTCGCGACGGACTTCAGCTTCCTGAGGTCGGCCGCGGAATCGCTGCGGAGCTGGTCGACCACCGTGAAATAGCTGCGGACCGCGTCGGTGGCCCCGGCGGTCGCGGCGTCGGACGGAGTGCTCGGTGAGGAATTCGTCGCTGATGGGCTTGGCGACGTCGACGACGGCTCGGCGGTCGCCGGGGGATCAGGATCGCTGCCGCCACAGGCGGAGACCGCGGCCAACATCAGTGTGCCGGTCGCCCAGGAGATCAGCCCGAGTCGAATCTTCATGGCGCTCGCTCGCATCCTCTCGCCGTTCGGCTCGAGGCGCAGACGACACCCCGCTGGCGGTGCGTGCATCGTCTGGACCTCATCGTAAGCCCGTTTCTCGGTCTCGGCCCGTGCGTTCTTTGCCTTCCGGGCCACCGCTCAGGTGCTCCCTGCCTCCCAACCCTCCCGACCCACTGCACCTCTCCTTGTCCTTCTCCACCTCCTCATTGCCACCCGCCACCTCTCGCCCTTCGCTCATCCCGACCTTCGCCCTTTCGGCTCTGCCTCGTTCACCCCAGCCCTTCTCGCCTTCACACGATTTGCAGATCGAGGGGTCTGTGGATGGAGAGGCGCACCTGAGGGCTGTGGAAGGGAAACGGTGGTGACGGTCTCGCTGCGTCGTATGTCCGCGGGCAGCGGCTACCAGTACCTGCTGCGCAGCGTCGCCGCGGGCGACGGCAGCAGGTCCCTGTCGACGCCACTCACCCGGTACTACTCCGAGGTCGGTACGCCGCCAGGCCGCTGGCTCGGCTCTGGAGTCCGGACCTTCGGGAGCGGTCAGCTGGCCGCGGGGATGCAGGTGACCGAGGAGCAGCTCGCGCTGCTGATCGGCATGGGGCGGGACCCGATCACGGGGGAGCAGCTCGGGCGTGCGTATCCGACGTACAAGCGCCTGGCGGACCGCATCGACGAGCGAGTGGCGGCTCTCGATCCGGAGATGACGCAGGAGGACTGCGCGGCCGAAACGAGTCGGATCGAAGCCGAGGAGACCGCTGCCGGCATGCGCCAGGCAGTGGCGGGCTTCGATCTCACCTTCAGCGTCCCCAAGTCGGTGTCGGTGCTATGGGCAGTCGCCGATGCGGCCACCCAGGAGCGGATCGCAGAAGCACATCACGCGGCTGTCGCCGACGTCATCGCCTTCTTCGAGCGAGAGGTGGCCGCGACGCGGGCCGGAATCTCCGACAGCGACGGCGCCGTGGCCCAGGTCAGCGTGGCAGGGGTCGCCGCCGTCGCCTACGACCACTTCGACTCCCGCGCCGGAGACCCACAGCTCCACACGCACGTGGTGGTATCCAACAAGGTGCTGACCGTGATGGACGGACGGTGGCGCAGCCTCGACGGCCGCCCGGTGTTCTCCTCCGTCACGGGACTGTCAGCGCACTACAACGCCCTGCTGGCCGACCGACTCAGCCGAGACATCGGCGTCGAGTGGGAGCTCCGCCAACGCAGTGCCGACCGCAACCCGCAATGGGAGATCGCCGGCATCAGCGATGAGCTCATCGCCGAGTTCTCGAGCCGGACCCGCGAGATCGAGCTCAAGAAGGACGAGCTCATCGCCGAGTACGTAGCACGGCACGGTCGGATGCCGTCGGCCAGGACCATCGTGGAGCTGCGCGCCCATGCGACCCTGGCGACTCGGCCACCAAAGGAGCTCCGGTCGCTCGTTGACCTGACAGCCGAGTGGCGACGCCGCGCATCCGAGCGACTGGGCGCGGATGCAACCGCGTGGGCAGCAACGCTCCTTGGTGCTGGTGGGGCACCGCTCACCGTCGACGACGTTCCCTTGGCAGCGATCGAGGCGATCGCCGCTGACGTCGTGGCTGTGGTCGAGGTCAAGAGGGCAGTGTGGACCCACTGGAACCTCATGGCCGAGGCGTCGAAGCAGACGATGGACCGACGGTTCGCGACTACCGCGGACCGCGAGGCCGTCGTCGCCATGGTGGTCGACGCAGCTCAGCGTCAGTCGGTGTCGCTGACTCCGCCGGAGCTCGCGAGCAGTCCGATCAGCTTCCAGCGAGAGGACGGCACCAGCCTCTTCCGGCCGCGGCACTCGGCCAAGTACTCCTCGACCGCGATCATCGATGCAGAAGCACGTCTCCTGGACCGCTCGGAAGCCACGACCGCGCCGACCGTGCGGGGCAGCACGCTGGCGCGGGTGGTGAGGCATTCGAGGGGTCGCCTCAGCACCCAACAGCGGACCGCACTCGAGAGCATCACCTCGTCCGGGCGGAAGCTGGACCTGCTTGTTGGCCCCGCGGGCGCCGGCAAGACGACGACGATGCGCGCCCTTCGCTCCGCGTGGGTCGACGAGCATGGGCAGGGGAGTGTCATCGGGCTGGCGCCATCGGCGACAGCTGCACAGGCGCTGGCCGACGACCTGGGGGTCGCCTGTGACAACACGGCGAAGTGGCTGCATGAGTACGACCAAGGGCGCACGGATCTGCGCGCCGGGCAACTGGTGATCATCGACGAGGCCACACTAGCGGGAACGGCCACGCTCGACCGGATCAGCGGCATCGCAGAGGCCGCAGGAGCCAAGGTCCTGCTCGTCGGTGATCCGTATCAACTTCAGGCCGTCGAGGCCGGGGGCGCCTTCGCGCTCCTGGTCGATCGCCGCACCGATGCCCCGGAGCTGACCGACATCCATCGCTTCGTGAACGAGTGGGAGAAGCACGCTTCCCTCGCCCTTCGCCGGGGTGAGGTCGACGTCATCTCGACGTACGTCCGCCAGAAGCGAATCCGCGAGGGACTGACCGACGAGATGCTCGATCGGGCCTACGAGGCGTGGCGTGCAGACTGCAGCGCCGGGAAGGCCAGCATCCTCGTGACCGAGTCGTCGCATGCCGTACGAACCCTGAACGAGCGGGCCCGCGCCGAACGGCTGCTGCTCGATGGCGCCGTCGACGGTCGCGAGATCCCGCTGGCCGCCGGCAACCGTGCCTCGGTCGGAGACGTGGTCATCACCCGGCGCAACGAGCGCGGCCTGCGGACCTCTCGTGGTGGCTGGGTCAAGAACGGTGACCGCTGGCGGGTGGTCGACATCCGCCGCGACGGCTCGATGCTCGTCGACCGGCTCGATCAACGGCGTCGAGGCAAGACGGTGCTGCCGGCTGAGTACGTCGCCGAGTACGTAGACCTCGGTTACGCCGTCACCGCCCATCGCGCCCAGGGCATCACCGTCGACACGTCCCACGTCGTGGTCACACCGTCGACGACAAGGGAGAACCTCTACGTCTCCATGAGCCGCGGTCGCGAGTCGAACATCGCCTACGTCGCACTCGACCAGCCCGACGACAGCCACACGACACCCGAGCCCGATGACGTCACCGCCCGAACCGTGCTCTTCGGGGTGCTTCGGCACAGCGGCGCCAGCATCTCCGCGCACCAGACGATGGCGGCAGAGTATGCCATCCATGGCGGCATCGACCGCCTCGCCGCCGAGCTCGAGACGATCGCGGCAGACGCCCAGCGCGACCGGTTCGTCGAACTCCTGCGGCGGTCCGGTCTCACGCCTGAACAACACGAAGCGGTCGTCCAGTCGAGCGCCTTCGGGCCGCTCACCGCGTCCCTCCGCCGGACGGAGGCCTACCACCACGACCTCGAGAAGCTGGTTCCGCGCGTGGTTGGGCAGCACGCGCTCGGCGACGCTGACGACATCGCCGCGGTGCTTCGCTGCCGAGTCGAGCAGGCGACCGCGTCCCCGCCCCGAGGCTGCCGACTCCGTCCGCGCCTGATCGCAGGCCTCATTCCGGAGCCGCTGGGGGAGATGTCCGCCGAGGACCGCCAGGCGATCGGCGAACGGACCAAACTCATCGAGGCACGGGCCATCGCACTCGCGACGGCAGCTGTGGACGCCGGCGCATCCTGGGCTCGCCGAATGGGAAGGCCGCCGACCGATCCGAAGCACCAGACGCCCTGGATGCTCGCCGTGGCCACGCTCGCGGCATACCGCGATCGCTACAAGATCGAATCTGATCTGCCCGTCGGGGGCGGAGCCGCGCACGACGCACAGCGGGCCGACCGGCGGCGGGCCCAGTGGGCTGCCCGAGAGGCACAACGCCTGGCAGCCGAGACCAGAACCGACCGCGGGCTCGCGACACCTGCGCATGCCATTTCAGTCCCATAGGTCTGCTCAGTGGTCTCGTTTCCACAACCGGAGATCAGGCCCGGTGGCTCGGCGGCGGCTGGCCTATGACGGATGTGGTCCATCACTCCACTGGAGGTCCCGATGCTCATCCTGCTTGCGATACCGGTCGTCCTGGCGGTCGCCTTCCTGCACCGATGGATCCAGGCGATCGCGCCCTCGAACATGCTTGTACGGCACGTGCGTCGGAGCCGGCCCAAGGTGCGACGTGCGATCGGACTGGCGATGCTTTCATTGGCGCTGATCGCGCTGGCCCATGCGCTTGAACGCATCATCGAAGCAGGTTCTGCGGAATGGCTGAACCTGCTCGTCTTCCTGCTTCTCTGGGACGCCATCAAGATGGGTGTCCTCGTCGTCAGCGACTGTCTGCGGTCACTTGCTCGGTGGGGTCAGGTCCGAGTGTTGGCTCGCTGACGGAACTCAGCCCGAAGCAGTACGAGTGAGGAAGCGGGTGGCGCAGTCCTCGAGCCGGTCAGTCTGTCGGTGTTGCTGTCGCCGTCCGTCGCTTGCGCCCGTACCTCTTCCTGAGCGCGGAGAGCTCAATCCGCAGTGCGTTGCGCGCCACCTTGTCGAGGTTGAGCGGCGGATCCAGTTGCTGCAGCACCTCGGTCTCGACGTCACCCAGGGTGTCGGCGGCGTTGACAGGCACGGCGATGAGACGAAGGTGCTCGTGCATCCAGGCCGTCAGCCCCGGCTCGTCGATCTCCTGGTCTCCTCGTGACTCGGCGAGGACCGACCCGAGGCTGAGTCGGAACGTCGAGAACTCGTGTCGCCCGCCGAGATGCATTGTCTTGATACGACCCCACAGCGTGTTCTTCGACTTCCGGCCGCCCGACCGCGTGGCGCCAGCCAGGCCGGCGTAGATGAGGCCGGGTTCGACTGGGTGACGAAGGCCGGTTTCTAGATCCGCCGCACCCTCCACATCCACCCACCAGCTATACAGCCCGGGGGAGCGGAACAGCGTGGCGCCCGTCGCCAAGAACTCTTCGGGGGAGATCGCCTTGTCCGCTCGCAGGAGTCGGGCGATCAGGTCATCCAGGTCGGGCCGAGGAGCTGACGGTGCCGGGGCGATCGCCCGGTCGCCGTACCACGCGAGTCGCGGCCCGAGACCCAACCCAGCGAGAGGCTCGACGACCGTTGCACCGCCCGATCGCAGCCCTTCACGGATCGCGTCCACGTAAGCCGAGCCCGCATGGACCTCGATGCTCAGCCCGTCGATCGATCCGAGAGCCTCGCGCAGCGCTTCGACGACACGTCCGCCCCATTCGCGTCGGTACTGCTGGGACGTCGCACCCAATCGGAGGTCGTAAGGCTCGAGCTCTTCGTCGGGCGCGACGAGGTCGTGCTGCGCCGACAGGATGAACCACGGGACTCCGGCGTTTTCGGCGTACTCCCTTCCCTTGCGGAAGAGCGGCGACACGTAGAGGTCCTTCGCCGGCGCTGCGGTCGGAAGTTTCCGCTTCACGCACCCGATCAGGATGACGTCTGCCGAGGTCGAGTTGTCGGGACCGGCGACGGTGCGGGGGAGCGGCCTATGTGTTGGCGACGGCCGGGCAGCTCCACTCCGAAGGAACGTCACGGACTCTCCGACCCGCACGTCGACGGTCGAGAACCCCGGCCAGCCGCTACGCGCACCCTTCCAGAACGCAGAGTGGGTGTACGCGGAGGGCGGGAGCCCGCCGACGAGGGCGTCCAGGTCCTCCCAGCTCAGAGTGACCGAGTCGGTGACGGGGGCGAGCAGGGCTCGCAGGAGGCTCCAATCGGCCATGAGACAAAGTCTGTCGGAGTTGTCCGACAGAACCCCAGAAAACCGGCAAGAACCTCCACTAGGCTCGGCCATACCCAGCAAGAACCGGTTTCGCCCACTGGAAGGCCACGTCGCCATGTCCGAGCCTTGGCTGTCTGCCGACGACATCGCCGCCCACCTCGGCGTCACGAAGGACACGGTCTATTCGTGGATCTCCGACAAGGCGATGCCGGCCCACAAGGTGGGGCGCCTCTGGAAGTTCCAGGCGAGCGAGGTCGATGCCTGGGTTCGGAGCGGGGGCGCGGCGGTCGCCGACGACGCAACCCCTTCTGGCTGAAGCACTCTGTCCGACGGTTCTGTCGGACGGTCCCGATATCCTGATCGACTTTGTTCAAGGCAGAGAGGAGGCACACATCATGACCGCAGCCGCGCGCTATGCGCTGTCGTTCACCAGTGGTGCCCTTCTCGTGCGTGAAGCCTTGGTGGCCGCGCCCCTCTACCTGCGAGTGCAGGATTGGGCGAAGGTCCGTGAACTGATCGAGGAGGACAATCTCCTCCAAGCCCGCACGCGCTCGTCTGGCTTCCGGCTCGCCCGTGAGGTCGCTCAGCGACTCTCGGTGCTCACAGATGCCGAACTCGAACTGCTTATCGACGCCACGCCGACCGAGCGCGGCTACCTGATGTGGGCCGCTGCCTGCCGCCGTTACGACCTCATCGGCGAGTTCGCTGAGGAGGTTGTACGCGAGCGGTACCTCGTGCTGGCCCAGACGCTCGACCACGACGACTTCGACAGTTTCATCCGGGTCAAGGCGCTCTGGCATGAAGAAGTGGCCAACCTCAAGGACACCACCTTGCGCAAGCTCCGATCCACCGTCTTCCGCATGCTCGTCGAGGCGGGCCTGATCTCCGACGACGGCCGCATCAATCAGGCCGTCCTCTCCGCACGGCTCAGGGATGCCCTGTCCGACGACCTCCGCTTCTTTCCGACGGGCGGCACCGCATGACGAATGCCGCCGATCTCCACAAGCAGGAGGAGCACCTGTTCGCTGTCCTTGGCGGGAGGCGCTTCCTTCAGATGGAGGGCCTGAGCAATGAGGTCCCGTTCTTCATCTACCCGTACCCACCCGAGGCGTCCCTCGCCGTGGCGCAGGCCAAGAAGCGCATCAAGAGCAAGCTCTCGACGAAGCACGGCATCACCGTGCGCGAGGTCAACCTCTACGACCTGGCCGTCGAGATCCTCAAGGAGCGCGGCGTCTGGGAGCGGGTCCTGCAGGCCGAACCAGAGCAGGACAAGGACGACTTTCGCGAGATGCTCCAAGGGATGCTGGACCCCCAGCTCCACATCGCGCCGGCGATCCGCGCCAAGATCGAGGACGGCGAGTTCGACATCTTCTTCCTCACCGGCATCGGTGAGGTCTTCCCGTACATCCGGTCCCACAACGTGCTCAACAACCTTCAGAGCGTCGTGACCGGCAAGCCCATGCTCATGTTCTTCCCCGGCCGCTACGAGCAGTCCGACACCCTCGGGTCGTCACTCGTGCTCTTCGGGCGCTTAAAGGACGACCAGTACTACCGAGCCAAGAACATCTTGGAACAGGAAGCGTGACCCGATGCAGCTGAACGAAATCTTCGCCAAGGACGTCCAGCGCCCAATCGAGGGCGTCATCAAGGCGGACGACGTCGCACACCTGGGCACCGAGGTTGAGGAGTACGTCCTCACCAACGAGGCCGCCAAGGGCCTCGAGCTTCTTCTTGAGGCTTACACGAACTACACCAACGCCAACGGTGTCTGGATCTCGGGCTTCTTCGGCTCCGGTAAGTCGCACCTGCTCAAGATGCTCGCGCATCTCCTCGGGGACGTCGAGGGTCAGGAGTTCGACCGTGCACAAGTCTCCGAGAGCTTCCGGTCCAAGGCGACGGGCGCATTCCTGCCCGCCCTACTGACCAAGGCTGAGCGCATCCCAGCCAAGAGCCTTCTGTTCAACATCGACCAGAAGGCAACGCTCATCACCAAGGACCAGACCGATGCCTTGCTCAAGGTCTTCGTGAAGGTCTTCGACGAGAGCCGGGGCTACTACGGCAACCAGGGTCATGTCGCGCGCTTCGAGCGGGATCTCGATACGCGGGGTCAGTACGACGCGTTCAAGGAGGCGTTCGAGCGCATCGCCGGCATCCCGTGGTCGCAGGGTCGGGAGCAGAGTGCCCTCGAGGGCGCGAACATCGACGCCGCGTTCGCTGAGGTCAACGGTGAGGCGACCACCGGCATCATCAAGCAGTACCAGGCGTCGTACGCCGTCTCGATCGAAGACTTCGCGGACGAGGTCAAGGCGTGGCTCGACAAGCAGCCCGACGGCTACCGCCTCAACTTCTACGTCGACGAGGTCGGCCAGTTCATCGGCTCCAACACCCACCTGATGCTCAACCTCCAGACCATTGCCGAGAGCCTCAACACCAAGTGCGCCGGGCGCGCCTGGGTGATGGTCACCTCGCAGGAGGACATGGACAAGGTCGTCGGCGACCGCACCCGGCAGCAAGGGAACGACTTCTCCAAGATCCAGGCGCGCTTCAAGACGCGCGTGAAGCTCACCAGCGCGGACGTCGAGGAAGTCATCCGCAAGCGCCTGCTGGAGAAGAACGGCACCGGCGAGACTGCACTCCAGGCGATCTACGCCGTCGAGTCGGCCAACTTCAAGACGCTGTTCGACTTTGTCGACGGCGCGAAGACCTACCGCAACTACACCGACGAGGCACACTTCGTCGGCACCTACCCGTTCGTCAGCTACCAGTTCCCACTGTTTCAGGCGGCGATCGAGGGCATCTCTGACCACAACGTCTTCGAGGGACGCAACAGCTCGGTCGGCGAGCGGTCGATGCTCGGTGTCGTCCAGCAGGTTGCCAAGGACATCGGCGACGTCGAGGTCGGCACGTTGGCCACCTTCGACCACATGTTCGCGGGCATTCGGGCCTCCCTGAAGTCGGCCGCGCAGCGCTCCATCGACGTCGCCGAGCGCAACCTCGACAACCAGCTCGCCATCCGCCTGCTCAAGGCGCTCTTCCTCGTGAAGTATGTCGAGAGCTTTAAAGCCACGCCCCGCAACCTCACCGTGCTCGTCTACGACCGCTTCGGTCTCGACCTGCCCGCCCTCGCGGAGGACGTCAAGGAGGCGCTGACACTGCTGGAGACCCAGACCTACGTCCAGCGCAACGGCAACGTCTACGAATACCTCACCAACGAAGAGCAGGTCATCGAGGAGGAAATCAAGAACGTCGACATCGACTCCTCAGAGGTAAGCGCTCAGCTCTTCAAGATCCTGTCCGGCGATGTCATCAAGACCAACAAGATCCGCTACGCCAAGAACGGCCAGGACTTCCCGTTCGGGTTCAAGCTCGACGATCAGGTCCACGGCCCCCAGCGAGAACTCTCGGTCCACTTCATCACTCCGGAGTACCCGTACACGCCAGACGAGACCCGGATGCACAGTGCTGGCAAGGACGAACTCCGCGTCATCCTCCAACCCGATGATCGAGTTCTCACAGACCTGCGGCTGTTGCTTAAGACCGACAAGTACACCAAGCGCAAGCAGACGACCTCGCTGTCCGCGATCGAGGAACAGATCCTCCGGTCCAAGGCCAGCCAGAATCGTGATCGGGAAAAGGAGATCGTTCAACGGCTTCGGAGTGCCGTCGGTAATGCGTCGCTCGTGCACAACGCTGCTGATGTGCCAGCAACGTCGACTGACGCCATCGGGCGAGTCATTGAGGGCTTCCAAGCGCTGGTCGATCGGACCTATACCCAGCTCAAGTTGCTCGGAGGGATGACCTACAGCGAGCAGCAGGTCTCGGAGGCAGTCAACCCGGAGGGCCCCTACGCCGATCCGCTCCACAAGATCCACCAAGCATCGGAGGACGTGCTCTCGACCATCCTGCGGAAGCATGGACAAGGGGAGCAGGTGACGGTCAAGGCGATCATCGACACCTTCCAGGCGAAGCCATATGGATGGGACCTCGGATCTATCGAGGTAATCGTGGCCGCATTGATTGGCAGGTCCAAGATCACCCTGACGATGGACGGCAATGTCCTCAAGCGCAGCGAACTGCCGAACGCCCTGCGAAACACGCAGAAGCACGGCCACCAGGTCATCGCCCCGCAGAAGACCTACGACGAGCGCAAGGTCGCCGCATTCCGCAAGTTCGTCACCGACTTCTTCGACGAAGGTAACGCCCCGAGGGACCCGCTGGAGCTAGCCCGCCACGGGGCCGACAAGCTCCAGGGCAAGCTCGACGAACTCAAGGCCACCGTTCGCGGGTCCCGCTACCCGTTCGTGGAGCAGCTCAACGGCCCCATCGGTCTCTTGGAGCACACGGTCGGCAAGTCCGACGATTGGTATCTCACGGAGTTCAGCCTCGGTGACGACCTGCTCGAAGCCAAGGACAACGTCATCGACCCTATTCAGTCGTTCATCAACGGTGCTCAGCGGTCGATCTACGACGACGCCTCCACGCTGCTCGCCACGCACGGCAGCAACCTGAGTTACCTGCCGCCCGGCAGTGACGAGACCGTCAAGAACGCGCTCGCAGACCCCAACGCCTTCCGAGGCAACAAGATGGCCCAGCTCAAGACGGCCGCCGACGAGCTGCGCAACCAGATCGACGGCATCGTCGCTGCGAAGCGCTCGGCGGTCACTACGGCCATAGAGGGTCGCAAAGCTGAGCTCCTTGCGAGCGTCTACTACGCGAAGGCCAGCCCCGAAGCGCAGGATCGCGTCACGCAGCGTGTTGATGCCACGCTCGCCCGAGTGACGAGCGAGACCCAGGTCGCGCTCATCCTCCAGATCGGATCGACCTTCGAGTCGAGCGACTACCCGGCCTTGCTCGACCTCCTCGCAGCCTCCCAGCAGGGCAGCGGCGCCGGTGGGGGCCAACAGAAGCAGACCGTCTCGGTCAAGACGATCCCTGTGCCCGGCGCATCAGGCGTCATCGAAACCGAAGACGACGTCGAGAAGTATCTCGCCGCACTGCGCAGCGCCCTCATACAGACCCTGAGTGCCGGAAAGCGAATCACCCTCTGATGGAAACTGCACCACTGAAGAATTTCGCGACGTGGGCGCGCGCTGCGCTCATCCGCGAGGTCAACGCGCGCATCGCTGCGGTCCTCGCACCTGGCTCCTCGGAGCGAGTCGAGCAGACGAGGGCCGTCGCCGACTTGGAGAAGGCAGTGACCGCCTCTGGGGGCGGCGACAAGGGCCGCGCTGCCGTCGCGGACAAGGTCGCCTACACCTGGTTCAACCGGATCATCGCCCTGCGCTTCATGGACGCCAACGGCTACACCGCAATCGGGGTTGTCTCCCCACAGGCGGGCGTCGAGGTCGGCCAGCCCGAGGTTCTTGCCGAAGCCAAGCGCGGAGTGATCGACGCCGAGGTCGTCAGCGACGCAACCCGAAAGACCGTGGTTGGGCTGCTCGACGGCACGCGGACCAGCGTTGACGCCCAAGGTGAGGCGTACGCACTCTTGCTCGCGGACTACTGCCGCTACTGGAACAAGGCCATGCCATTCATGTTCGAGCGGGAAGGTGATTTTACCGAGTTGCTCATCCCGGCAAACCTCCTCGCCGACGTCTCGGTTCTCAACCGCTCCGTCAAGGTGCTGACTGAGGACGTGTGCAAGGACGTCGAGGTGATCGGCTGGCTCTACCAGTTCTACATCTCCGAGCGGAAAGACGAGGTATTCGCAGGGTTCAAGAAGAACAAGAAGGCGGGTGCCGACGAGATCCCCGCCGCCACCCAGCTCTTCACTCCGCACTGGATCGTCCGTTACCTCGTCGAGAACTCCCTCGGCCGCCTATGGATGCTCAACCGCCCGAACTCGGACTTGGCCAGCCAGATGGACTACTACGTCGCCCCGGTAGACGACGAGACTGACTTCCTCAGGATCAGCAAGCCCGAAGAGCTGAAGGTCATCGACCCGGCCTGCGGATCGGGCCACATGCTCACCTACGCCTTCGACGTGCTTTACGCGATCTACGAGGAGGAGGGCTACGGCCCTGCCGAGATTCCCGGACTGATCCTTACCCACAACCTCTACGGCACCGAGATCGACCCGCGGGCAGGTGCGCTAGCGGCATTCGCGCTGACGATGAAGGCCCGTGGCAAGCAGCGGACCTTCTTCAACAGGCAGGTCGAGCCGAACATCTGCGTGATCGAGCCGATCTCGTTCAGCCCGGACGAGCTGGCCTTCCTTGTCACCAAGGACGGCGACAAACACGCAGAGGAAGCGTTCTGGAACCAGTTCGCCGAGGCAGATACTCTCGGGTCTCTCATCAGTCCTGAGCCGGACATGACCGTTCGACTATCGCGCCACCTTCAAACGCTGGACGCCGACGGCGACTTGCTCTTGTCGGAGGAGACGCTCCCGAAAGCCGCGCGCGCCGCGAGGCAAGCGGAGTACCTGCGTCAGCGGTACGGAGTGGTGGTTACCAACCCGCCGTACATGGGCAGTGGGAATATGTCAGAGCGTCTGGCCTCGTACCTCAATGAGCAGTTCCCATACGGCAAGTCGGACTTGATGACGGCCTTCATGCTTAGATCGTCAGCTCTGACCGCCGACGCGGGGTTCTGGGCAATGATCGACCTACCCGCTTGGATGGTGCTCAAGTCTTACGAGAAGCTTCGGCGACAGCTGTTCCGCAACGAGTTTCTTGTCTGCTTGGCGCAGTTTGGTCGCGGAGTCTGGGGATCGGACTTCGGATCTGTTGGGTTCATCTTCCAGAAGGCGTCCCCGAAGGGTCGGCACGGCTCGTACCGGAAGCTGTTCGAGCGGCATGTAGATGTCCGAAGCAACGCGGAGATCGAGGCGCTGTTCCTGGACCGTGACTACAACGCGTTCACAGTCGATCAAGACGATTTTGCTGTCATCCCTGGATCGCCGCTCGTCTACTGGCTCTCAGACTCGATGCGCCGTGCGTTCTCAGTGGGTGTGCCGCTCAGTGCAGTCGCGGAGCCGCGACAGGGGCTGCTCACCGGAGATAGCGAGGTCTTCGTTCGTCAATGGTGGGAGGCATCCGCCAACCGAACCTCGTTTTTCAGCGGTTCGCGGGACGCCGCCAAAGCATCTCGCGCTCGCTGGTTCCCGTACAACAAGGGCGGGGAGTTCCGGAAGTGGTACGGAAATCACGAGCACCTCGTCAACTGGGAGGATGACGGACGCGTGGTTCGGACCTTTGGTTCAGAGGACGGAGGAAAGGTTCGCTCACGGCCCCAGAACGTTGACTACTACTTCAGGTCGTCGGTGTCTTGGTCGAATGTAAGTTCGGGATCGCCAGCCTTTCGCGTGTATCCGCCAGGGTTCATCGCCGCTGGAAGTACCGGGGATGGCGTCTATCCGCAGTCCGAGGAGTTGTCGACGAGCCTGCTGGGGATACTGAACTCGTCAGTGACGCATGAATTGTTGGCCGCGATTGCCCCGACCATCACGTTCAACGTGGGCACGATCGCCAATCTCCCGATTATCCAGCCGGGACCGGAAAGTGACATTGGCGATGTCGTCCGAGAACTGGTCGATATCGCTCGCGCGGACTGGGATCAAGCGGAAACGTCTTGGGGCTTCGACCGCAACCCGTTGGTTGCCAGTGGCTCGACTTCTCTTGAAGAGGCGGTGCGAAATCACCACACGTCGAGCGACGAGACGGCAGAGCGCGTGCGGGACCTTGAAATGCGGAACAACGAGTCGGTCGCCAAACTGTACGGGTTGACGGGCGAAGTTGAAACCTCTGTGGAACTCTCCCGTGTCTCTCTGAGTTGCAACGCTCAGTTTCGCTTTGGCGACGGACTTTCGAGTTCCGAGTACCAGAAGCGGTTCAGGGCTCTGGCCGTACAAGACCTCGTCTCGTATGCCGTGGGCTGCATGTTTGGCCGGTTCAGCCTCGACGAGCCGGGGTTGATCCTTGCCGACCAGGGTGCGACGTTGCAGGACTACCTCGCGAAGGTTCCGTCGCCAACGTTTGCACCCGATGCCGACAACGTCATCCCGATCGTTGACGGTGACTGGTTCGAGGACGACATCGTGGAGCGGTTCCGTCAGTTCCTCCGTGCCGCGTTCGGCGAGCAGCACTTCGAGGAGAACATACGGTTCGTCACTGAGTCCCTTGGCGTGAAGAATCTTCGCGACTACTTCGTGAAGTCCTTCTACAAGGACCACGTGCAGCGGTACAAGAAGCGCCCGATCTACTGGCTCTTCTCCAGCTCGAAGGGCTCCTTCAACGCGCTCATCTACATGCACCGCTACACCCCATCAACGGCCTCCACGGTCCTCAACGAGTACCTCCGCGAGTTCCAGGCCAAGCTCAAGGCCAGCCTTGAGCACGCTGAGCGCTCCAATAACGCGAAGGAAGCCGACCGCCTGCGCAAGATCCTGCTGGAGCTCGACGAGTTCGAGCACGATGTCCTCTATCCGCTGGCCTCTCAGAACATCGCGATCGACCTCGACGACGGGGTGAAGTTCAACTACCCGAAGTTCGGCAGTGCCCTCAAGAAGATCGTGGGTTTGGAGGCGCCTGTATGAGCGAAGTCTCCGCTGTCCGTCCGCACCTGGAGCGCCGATTCGCGGACCAACGGGTCGTGTTCTGGCACGACCCTCATGGCCAGTACGCCGCCGACCTCGATGGCCTCGACTTGCCGGGGGTCACGACCCTGCGTGTCGCCAATGACGAGTACGGCATCAAGCACAAGTTGCTCCACCAGCAGCCTGACGACAAGTTCCTCGTCTACCGCACCGGTCAGCCGCCCGCGGGCACACGCAACTGGCTCCTCGATCTCGAGCTGGCCTACGGCGTATTCACCGCCGACCGAAGCTCGCTTGTGTCGGAGGACCTCGGGCTGAGCGCAGACGGCATCGACGAAGTCGTGCAGGCTCACGAGAAGTTCTTCAACGCGAGCAAACGCGTCCAGAGCCTTAAGGCACTGCTGACACCGGACGATGACGCAGCCCGGCTTCGAGCCAAGATGTCTGCCGTTGTGCTCGGTCAGAAGGAGCACAGTCTTCTTGAGATCACCCGGACACTGCTCGTCGAAAACGCCAAGGGCGGGCGCACCAAGTACGACGCGCTGGTCGACTACGGCCTCGGCGACTTCTACTGGCGGGGCGTGGCCTCGATCTATGGCTACGAGGCAACCTCGCCGAGCATTGACGACTTCATTCTCTGGATCTTCCGCAAGGCCATCGATGGCTTTAGATCAGACCGCCCCGGCGGACTCCAGAACATCCAGCTGGACTTTGCGAGCTTCCGCAACGACCGGCGCAGCCAGCAGGCACTCGCGACGCTGGCGAGGCGCGCGTCCGCCGACCTCAACTACAAGGCAAGTATCGAGGAAGCCGGATTCCGCGAGTTGGTGCCCGTCGACCTGTTCGAGGAGACCGATCGCAAGATCATCGCGGACCTCGCGCGCGCTGTAACGGAGCAGACGGTCACCGCCCGTGAGGTAGCTGAAGTGGTCCGTGCCCGACAGAGCAGCGTGTGGATCGACGGCTATCGCCAGCTCTACACGGCAATCGCAGCCGCAGCAGAGCTGTTGTCGGAGTTGAGCACGATCGACTTCACGTTCTCGACGTTCGACGAGGCGTTGGAGCGCTACCGCAGCGAGTGGTTTCGCATCGACCAGCTCTACCGCCAGTTCACCTATGCCCGCCGAACCTTCGAGGGACCGCACCCACTCGACCCGCTTCGCGAGCAGGTCGAGAAGCGATACACCAACAAGTTCGTGTACGAGCTGGGCAACGCCTGGCAGAAGCAGGTGGACGAGGCCGAGTCCTGGCGCTCCGCCACTGTCAGGTCGCAGAGATCGTTCTATGGCGACTACGTCGAGCAGCTGGTCCGCGAGGACAAGAAGGCGGTCGTCATCGTCTCCGACGCGCTCCGCTACGAGGTCGCCGAGGAGTTGGGCTCGCGCATCCGGCAGGAGGACCGATTCGACGCAGAACTCGAGGCTGTTCTGGGGGTCCTGCCCAGTTACACGCAGTTGGGGATGGCGGCGCTCTTGCCGCACCGGACGCTCAAGCACTCGCCGGACGGCAAGACTGTCCTCGCTGACGACCAGCCGACCAACGGGACCGCATTCCGCAAGAAGATCCTGGAAACGGTCGGCGGGACGGCGATCCAGGCCGAGGACTTCAAGGCGCTGAGCCCGGAGGAGCGGCGTGAGCTCTTCAGGAACAACCGCGTCTTGTACGTCTACCACGACGTCATCGACGCCACCGGTGACAAGCAGGGCACCGAGCGCCGCGTGTTTGAGGCAGCTGAGCAGGCGCTGAGCGAGCTGGTCGACCTGGTGAAGAAGGCGGCGAACGCCAACGCCACCAACATCTTCGTCACCGCCGACCATGGCTTCCTGTTCCAAGACGACGAGCTGCCCCAGCAGTTCTTCCTCTCTGAGGCGCCCCACGGAGACAAGATCCTGGTCAAGAACAAGCGCTACGTGCTTGGGCACGGGCTCAAGGTCGATTTCGCGTTCACCACGTTCAGTGGAATCCAGCTCGAACTCGACAGCGACATCGAAGTGCAGATCCCCAAGTCGATCCACCGGCTCCGCTTGCCCGGCGGGGGTACACGCTTCGTGCACGGGGGAGCGACCTTGCAGGAGGTCGTCGTACCGGTGCTCGCGGTCAACAAGAAGCGCAAGAGCGACACCCGGTTGGTCAATGTCAAGGTGCTGCCCGACGCCGACAAGATCACCACCGGGCAGCTTGTTGTGAAGTTGTTTCAGTCCGAACCGGTCAGCGACAAGGTTCAGGCGCGCGTGCTGCGAGCTGGCCTCTACGTTGGGGAGACCCTGATCTCCAACGATCCTCAGCCGGAGCTGACCTTTGACTCCGCTTCGGGCGAGCAGCGCGACCGGTACCAGAGCATCCAGCTCCTGCTGAACAAGGATGCAAACGACTACAACAACCGCGCCGTCGAGTTCCGGCTCGAGGAGCGCATCCCCAACACGAACCAGTGGCGCGTCTATGAGAAGGCGATCTACACCCTCAAGCGCTCCTTCACCTCGGACTTCGATTTCTAGGGCGGGCTGACATGACTGAAGACACAGACCTCCACGTGATCGATGACGACTTCCCCATCGACCTGGCGGCGGAGGCGACCGAGGACCAGACGCCTGAACAGTCCGAGCTCGACAAGAAGATCAATCAGCACTTCGCCGGCGTCGTGGTTCGCAAGGATCTGGTCAAGGCGGTCAAGGGCAACGCGATCGTCCCGTCGTACGTCCTGGAGTACCTCCTCGGTCAGTACGCCGCGTCCGACGACGAGGCCACGATCCAGGCCGGCATCGGCTCGGTGCGCCAGATCCTGGCCGACCACTACGTCCACCGGAACCAGTCCGAGCTCGTGAAGTCGACCATCCGCGAGCGCGGTCGCTACAAGATCATCGACAAGGTCACGGTCACCCTCAACGACAAGGAAGACCGATACGAGGCCGAATTTTCCAACCTCGGAATCAAGGGCGTCATCGTCGAGGCGGCCACCGTCAACGCCCATCCCAAGCTGCTCGTCGGCGGCGTCTGGTGCATCTGCGACATCGACTACTTCCACTTCGACGATGCCCGTGTCGTTCCGTGGCAACTCGGCTCACTCAAGCCGATCCAGCTGTCCACCTTCGACTTCGACAGCTACACAACTGCGAGGCGCGAGTTCACCACCGATGAGTGGATCGACCTGCTGATCCAGTCCATCGGCTTCAACCCTGAGCTGTTCGGTCGGCGCGCCAAGCTCATCCAGCTCGTGCGGCTGATCCCCTTCGTCGAACGCAACTACAACCTGGTCGAGCTCGGCCCCAAGGGAACGGGCAAGTCGCACATCTTCTCGGAGTTCTCTCCGCACGGCATGCTGATCTCCGGCGGAGAGGTCACCGTCCCCAAGCTCTTCGTCAACAACTCCAACGGCCGTATCGGCCTGGTCGGCTATTGGGATGTCGTGGCCTTCGACGAGTTCGCGGGCAAGAAGAAGCGCGCGGACAAGGCGCTCGTGGACATCATGAAGAACTACATGGCGAACAAGTCGTTCTCGCGCGGTGTCGAGACCTTGGGCGCCGAGGCATCGATGGTCTTCGTAGGCAACACCTCCCACAACGTGCCACACATGCTCAAGCACTCCGACCTGTTCGATGAGTTGCCCGAGAGCTACCACGACTCGGCGTACCTCGACCGCCTGCACTTCTACATCCCGGGCTGGGAAGTCGACACCATCCGCGGCGAGATGTTCTCGGACGGGTATGGGTTCGTCGTCGACTACATCGCAGAAGTGCTCAAGTCGATGCGGAACGCCGACTACTCCGACCGCTACCAGGAGCACTTCACGCTCGGCTCCGACATCTCCACGCGTGACCGCGATGGCATCCACAAGACGTTCTCGGGCCTGATGAAGATCATCTACCCGCACGCTGAGGCCACGAAGGACGAGATCGAGGAGATCCTCCGGTTTGCCGTCGAGGGGCGCAAGCGGGTCAAGGACCAGATCCTGCGCATCGACACCACGATGGCCGACGTGAGGTTCGGCTACCTCGACAAGGGCGGCGAGTGGCACGCAGTCACGACCTTGGAGGAAGACGAGTACCCCGCCTACTACCACCAGAGCCGTCCCGACCATGGCGAGGGCGACACGACGGGCGCCAGCGCACCTGACGGGGGAGAGGAAGCGGTTTCGGCGCCCGGCGAGGACGCCGCCAGCCCCGAGCCACTCTTCGAGGGCCATCGCGAGTTCCAGGAGAACCAGCGCGGCGTCTCCTACGAAACGCTCCTGTTGCCGTACCTCGCCGGGGCCTCCGAGATCACCATCGTCGATCCGTACATCCGCCAGTTCCACCAAGCACGCAACCTGATGGAGCTGATCGAGGCGCTGGCCCTCGTGAAGGATCCAGCAGATGAGTTGAAGGTCTTCCTCGTGACGAGCGAGAACACCGACGGCCCCGAGAAGCTGCAGAAGCAGATGGAGTTTCTGCTTCGCGTCAAGCAGGCCGCTGCGGTCGCCGGAATCACGCTCGACGTGAAGTTCGACGGCACGATCCACGACCGCTCGATCGTCGCCAACTCCGGCTGGCGGATCAATCTCGGGCGGGGTCTCGACATCTTCCAGTACGTCCCGAACGACGCGTTCGACCTCGCGGTGAAGCTCCAGCAGTATCGCCAGGTCAAGGCCTTCGGCGTGACCTACATCCGCGAGGAAGAGAGCGCCTGATGACCACGGACGCGCAGGCGATCGACTCGGAGGAGGAAGGCCCGAAGGGTGTGTTCTTTGTCGGCGGCATCGTCAAGGAGGTCCTCACCACTGCCGAGCCGCCTGGCGTTCGTGATCATCTGAGTTCTCTTCTGCAGGTGAAGAACCTGGTTGTTCTTCTCGGTTCTGGCGCTTCCTTCCACCTAGGGTCGCCACAGACGCGGAATCTCACCAACCAGCAGGTTCTCGAACTCATCAAGGACGCCGGCGGTGAGCCCACCACCGCCGACGGCACACTTCTCGCCACCACCAACCCCACCGACAGCGGAGACCTGGAGCAGTTGCTCAACGGGCTCCAACTGGCTGCATCGCTTGCGACTCAAGCAGGACAGGATTCGGTGATCCTCGGATCAGGATCTGCCGCTACGTCCTATCCAAAGGAGCAGGTCGAGGGCCTTCGGCAGCGGGTCAACCGGGCGCTCGCCGAGGCATGTCGCCTGCCGAAGAATGGCAAGCAACTGGACCCGCCGTTCGATGCTGATCCGCTCCACGCCCACCGGATGTTCTTCTCACGGATCCTACGTAGCCGTCGCTCCAACCTGCCGCGCCCACGGGTCTTCACCACCAACTACGACCTGGTTATCGAGAGTTCTCTCGACGAGTTGGGCTATCCGTACATCGACGGCTTCAGCGGCACGGTGGATCGGCGCCTCAACCTCGCGTTCTACGGTCTCGATTTTCACCGAGTCGAGACGACGACGCAGTCGGTCATCGCTCGCGCTGAGGGTGCGATCTACCTACACAAAGTTCACGGCAGTCTCAACTGGAGGGCGTCAACTGATCCCGATCGGTTGACGGGACTCGAGTCCCTGGAGGTGAAGCAAAGCGACACTGCCGCCGAGAATGACGAGCTGGTGCTCATCTACCCGACGTCGTCGAAGGAGGGTGACACCCTCGCCTACCCGTACTCGGATCTCCTACGACTGCTGGGCGATGCGGTGCAGCAGGAGGACACGGCTGTGCTCGTTGCCGGCTACGGATTCGCTGATCCGCACATCAACCGGCTTCTGCTTCGCAGCCTCGCCACGAATTCTGCTCTCAACATGTTGGTCGCGGATCCCTTCGCCGTCCTCGAAGACGCAGACCTGGCAACGCTGACTGCGGACGCTCAGCAACGCCAGCTCATCGAACTTGGCGTCACGCCGAAGAAGACGGCAATCGCAGCGCTCGCCTCCGCCAGCGACTCTCGGATCGCGGTACTCACTGGCGAGCACGGCAAGTTCACAGAACTCGCCCGCCTCATTCCGGGATCGTCCCTTCAAGGGGAAGCCCCTACTGCCGTCGCGAGCCTGATAGAGGCGCTTGAACAGGCCGCGCGTGGAATTGCTCCGCCGATCCCGGGAAGCGCGCTGCTATGACCGAGGCTAGTGTGATTGGGCGAGTGATCGACGTCCGCAGCACGACGATCAGGGTCGCGCTCGACGTTGGGTCGAAAGGGTTCACCAAGGTTGGACCGGACGGTCTCCAGACTGTTGGTGTCGTCAACTCGTACATCACGGTGCCTGCTGGCGCACACCGCGTCGTCGGCATCGTCAGCGGTGTGTACATCAGCGGTCGGCAGGAGCAGAAGGGGCGAGGCGAGCTTCTCAGTCAGGACGACACAGCTACCTACGAACTGGAAGCCACTGTTGTGGGTCGGTTCGAGGGTGACACCTTCAAGTCGGGTCTGACCGGATACCCACCGCTCCATGCGCCCGTGCAGGCGGCCACGCCAGGGGAAGTGAAGAACATCTTTCTCCCCAAGGGCGGGCCGTCGCTTCGGATCGGCACATCGGCGGTGGCCTCGGAGCAGGCGGTTCATCTCGACGCGAACCTGCTGCTCGGCCACCATTGCGCGGTCGTCGGGTCAACGGGGTCAGGCAAGTCATGCACCGTGACCGCCCTCGTCGATGGGTTGCTTGATCATGAGATCTCCAACGGGCACATCGTCATCTTCGATATCAATGGCGAGTACGCCCAGTCGTTTGCAGTCTCCACGACGCGTGGCAAGAAGACTCGACCGCTCATCCTGGGCCCGAAGCCTGGCCCGGACTCCGGGCTCTTCTTGCCGCACTGGTTCATGAACAACGAGGAGCACATGAACCTCCTCAGGGCCAGTGAGGGCGTCCAGGCTCCTGTCCTTCAGCGCTCCATCGCTGACGCGCGAGTGGCAGGTGCATCCACGAACATCGAGTTGCTTCGGCTCCAGAACCTGCTCAGCTCCATGGGAATCATCGAGGGGGCGTTCGCAAACACCAAGAGTGGGTCGGACACCGCATTCGCCCAATTGGACGGGATGAAAGCGCTGGTTGACGGGCAGGCCAGTCAGACGAGCACCTGCGCCGCTCAGTGGACGCAGATCAAGAAGATCCTCGACACAGGGATTCCGCAAGCCGGTGTTGCCAACGCGGCGTGGACCCCGCTGACAGCGCCTCAACGCGACGTGCTTGCCCGGATGTTCGTGGCGATCCGTCGAGAGGTCTCGACCGCCTTCGGAGCGCTGGGCATGGGTAGTGCCCAAGCTGCACCCGACTTTGATGCGCCAGTCTTCTACTCGCTGCAGGAGCTGTGTGACTTCTTCCTCCCCAATCGCATCCAGATGGAGCAGGCGAACGACAGCAAGATCGCTGGCTACGTCGCGACGCTCCAGATGCGGCTCAGCCGGCTTCTCGCGGACGGCCGCTATGACTTCATCACGAGGATCGAGAAGCACACTGACCCGCTGGGCAGTTACCTGAAGGCACTCATGGGGGTTGACCCGACGGGTGGGGACCCGGCGTCAGATTGGCCGGCGGCAACCCAGTATCAGGCGCAGAGTGCGTCGCACGGCGACGGCCCGTCGGTGACGATCTTTGATCTCAGCCTCGTTGCGAACGATGTCCTGGAGAACGTCACGGCCTTGCTCGGCCGGCTCCTCTTCGATTTCGCTGTTCGGAGTCAGCCCCGTGCCGAGCACCCTGTACTACTCGTCTTGGAGGAGGCGCACCGCTTCATCCCGACGCGGCAGGACCCTGTCGGCGGTGCGAGTCGCTCGGCGGCCGTCTTCGAGCGCATTGCGAAGGAGGGGCGCAAGTTCGGCCTCTCGCTGCTGCTAGCAAGTCAGCGGCCGAGCGAGCTCAGCGAAACGGTGGTAGCCCAATGTGGGACTGTCATCGCACACCGCCTCACCCATGAGGCCGACCAGAGTCTTCTCCGCCACGCGACCGCGCTCAGCTCACGTGCGCTCCTTGATCAGTTGCCCAGCCTGGCACAGCAGCACGCTCTTGTGACGGGCGTCAGCACCGGCGTGCCTGTCGCAGTTCGTGTGCGCGACGTCGAGGACCCGCCGAAGAGCGACGATCCGAACTTCATCGAAACTTGGAGTGACGCAGGCAAACTGGCCGATCTGCCGACCCATATCGACCGGGTAGTCGAGGACTGGCAGGGAGACCTTCCCACTCCGTGATGCCCGAACCGCCTCGGCTGGACGGGGGCTGTTTGCAGCGGCGCATCTTCGGGGCGAACTTCGGCGAGCTCCTCGTCGGCGCGGGTCACGGGTGGCATGACGCCACACTGTGCAACCCGGACCGCTCCTCCTGAGGATGGATTTGTGGGGTGCACCGTACGCACAAGGACAAGAAACGGCGCCCGACGCTGGAAGACATTCAAAGACGTTTTCGCAGGTCAGGCGCCGTTTCAGGCATCTAGCCGCAGGTCACGATAACCCCGAATCAGATGTCGTCGATGGGAAGGAACTGGCTTCCCGGCTGCCAGAACGGACGGTGCCACGTGGCTGTGGTGTTGAAAGCTCCGCGGGGGAGGTTGGCCGGAGCCGGTGTCCGTGAGGTTCCTTCGGCAGAAGCGATGCTTGCTCGTTAGGTCTCCCCTAGCGTTTCCCACGGGTGAAGCGTGAAGGAGGGGGCAGGGTGACTACGTTCAAGAGAATCCTGTGCCTGGCCAACTCCAAGAAGCATGGAGGGACCTGCTTCGCGGGCATCGAGATCCATTCGTCATCGGCGGGGGACTGGATACGTCCCGTCAGCGCGCGTACTGGTCACGAAGTGAACGTCGCTGAACAGACGCTGCCCGACGGCTCGCAACCGCAAGTGCTCGATGTGGTGCTCGTTGGCCTTCGGCACGCGGTCCCCAATGGCTATCAAAGCGAGAACTGGCTCCTCGATCCTGCTCATACGTGGAGACGTGTCGACCGCTGGAACTACGCCCAGGTTGAAGGCGTCATCAACCATCCACCGTCGTTGTGGACGAATGAGTCGTCTTCTACTGGGGGAGTCCATGACCGCGTGGCCGAGAAGGACCTTGCGAGGCACCGGCGTTCCATCGGCTTGATCCGCCCCGAGGGCGCGCAGATCGTAGTCGCGACCAATCGTTGGAGTGGGGCGAACGAAGTACGCGCTCGGTTCACGTACAACGGGGTCCAGTACGAACTGAAGGTCACTGACCCGATCTACCACGACCACTTTCTCGCTCGTGGTGTCGGCCGTTACCCGCTGAGCGATCGAGCGCTTATGACCGTGAGCCTCGCCGAGCCCTACACCGCGCCCCAGCCAGGCGCGCAGGCATACTCGTACAAGATCGTCGCTGCCGTCATCGAGCCAAGTGGGTCACCAGGGGGTGCGTGATGAAGGAACCGGGCACCGTCTTCACCATCGGGCACTCGACCCACGAGATTGAAACCTTCCTCGCGCTCTTGAGCACGCACCGGATCTCGGCAGTCGCCGACGTTCGCTCGACCCCTGCGAGCCGCTTCAACCCGCAGTTCAATCGTGATGCCCTCAAGTCCTTCCTGAGCAAGGCCGGCATCGCGTATGTGTTCCTCGGCAAGGAACTCGGCGCGCGCTCGGACGACCCGAGCTGCTATGTCGACGGCAAGGTGCAGTACGACAGGCTCTCGCAGGCGCCCGGGTATCGCGCCGGTATCGAGCGGCTGAAGTCGGGCAGCGCCGACCATGCGATCGCGATCATGTGCTCTGAGCGCGAGCCGCTGGACTGCCACCGCACGGTGCTTGTCTCGGAGACTCTTGTCGCCGAGGGAGTCAACGTCGTGCACATCCTCGGCGATGGAACGCTCGAGTCCCATGACCAGACGCGGCGTCGCCTTCGAGAACTCCATGGACTCGCGGAAGACGACCTCTTCCACACGGAGGAGGAGTTGGTGGCGCAAGCACTGAGTCGGCAAGAGGACCGGATCGCCTACGTCGATGATGGCGGACGAGAGGCAGTAGGGGACTGAGATTGCGACTCTTCACTATCGGCTTCACGAAGAAGTCGGCACGAACGTTCTTCGGGTTGCTCCAGGAGTCGGGAGCCTCAGAGCTGATCGACGTACGCCTCAACAACGTCTCGCAGCTCGCCGGCTTCGCCAAGCGCGACGACCTGGAGTTCTTCCTCGGGGAGATCTGCGACATGAAGTATCGCCACCTCACTTCGCTGGCCCCAACGCAGCCGATGCTCGACACGTTCAAGAAGCGCGGCGGCGACTGGCGACTCTACGAAGCCGACTTCCTCCAGCTCATGCAGGAGCGCCGGATCGAGGAGAATCTCGATCCGGCTGACATCGACAACACGGTCCTGCTCTGCAGCGAGGAGAAGCCGCACAACTGCCATCGACGGCTTGTGGCTGAGTATCTCCAGGATCGTTGGGGCGACGTAGAGATCGTCCATCTCGGCTAAGTGCTCGGCGCTGCTTCCATTTAGACCCCATCTGTCGGACGGTGCATCTAGCGTCGTCCCGATGGCTGACTACGAACTTATCGATTCGGACTCCGCGGCGATCGCACTAGCGGAGCTCCTCAACGGAAACGATCGCGTCCGTCCCACGGCCGTGGTCACAATCGCAGCTGGCCAGGACGCGCCGTACATCGACGTGCAGCAGGTAGCTCAGGAACTCGACGGCCTGGCGGACGTCTACCTCATCGCCACGGGACCCCACACCTGGACCTTCTCGCACCACATGGGCGAGGGAACGCAGGTCTACGGAGGTGCCGGGCGCGTTTACCCGGTCGGCCACGAATGGGTCCAGCACCTCTCCAAATCGCCCCTCCGATTCGCTTGGGGACGCAGCGAAGGTCCCAAGACCACGGAGCGGCTCATCAAGGACGGCCTGGACATGGCCGCGGCCGCCGGCCTCCTCGGCAAGAGCGTGCCCTCCACTCGTAGCCAGCGTCGCGAGGGCACCGTCAAGCGGGCGGACAATGAACGGGCATGGGTCGACTTCGGCGGAGGTACCTTCGATATGGGTACCGTCCCGCCGCAGCTCGCTGAGCCCGAGCTCCCGATCGAGCGGGTCCTTCGGCCAGGCATGAAGGTCTCTGGGATCCTCGACCTGGACTCCCGCTGGTTCGACATTCGAGCGAGTCGGCTGGCCCCCGCCGAGGCGCTGGCGGACTACCAAATCGGCGACGTGGTCCTCGCCCAGGTTGAGGAAGTGTCTAGTGAGACGGCGCTCGTTCGACTATTGCCGGGTGTTTCCGTCCGGCTCAACCGAGTCGACGTCACGCCGGAGGATGAGGCCGACCTTCGCACGCTCCTGACGCCCGGCGAGGTCATCGCTGCGCGTGTCCTCGGGAAGACGCCGTGGTGGTTGACCCTCCTGGGCGTGGATGAGGACCCCAGACCCGCCGCGAGCATCTACCCGGGCGGACCACCGTGGGTGGTGCAAGGCGAGGACGTCGCCGATGATGAGGAAGAGATCGACGCGGTTCCCGCTCCCTTGGCACCGCCAGTCGTCGTGCCTCCCGCCTCGTCGGTGGCCGCCGACGGTCAGGCGGATCAGGCTGCACCAAGCAGCGGCATCTCACCGGCGCAGTTGCCGGGCGCTCGAGGGCCCATCACACCTGCGCCCGCCGCGGCCCCGTTGGCCCCGGGACCGGCGGTCCGGGATCTGTCCCTCAAAGTCACGCAACTACAGTCGCAAGTCCGCTCGCTCGAGTCGCAGTTGGCGCCGCTCCGCGACGAACTCTTGGCAACACGCTACGAACGCGACCAACTCGCGGCGCTGAAGAACGCCGCGGAACGTCGTGCGGATCGCTTTGAGTCCGAGCTCAAGAAGTCCCGGTCGGCTCTACGCAAGACGGCAGGCGCGCAGGCCACGGTGGCACCGGCATTCGCTGATCCTGAGCGTGGTTTCCGGTACCTCGTCGAGACTGCATGGGCCCGACGCATCCCGGTGGGGGAGCAGCTCGCCAGGGCGTTACCCGAGTTCATCATCGGCGAGCAGTTCCTCTCCAGCGTCGAAGAGCTCCAGGGCGTCACCGCTGAGAAGGTGGCGGACGTCGCGATGGAACTAGTCACGGGGCTCGCTGAGAGCAGCTCGGGGCGGGACATGCACCGACTCCGCATTGGACCCGGAGGGGATGACCCCGTTCGACAGCGGGATGACGGCGCAGTTTGTTGGCGGCTCGCGCTCCAGGTCAACACCCCGTCGGCGCGACGGCTTCACGCCTGGCGCCTACCGAACGGCCTGTGGGATCTCTCGAGTGTCCGGAAGCACGACGACTTCGAGCCGTAGTCGCTGCGCAAGCCAGCTTCTCTTCAGGGCGCGGTTTGGGCGCGCTTTCAAGCGCGGACGGTCGCAAACCGGGACTGGCGACGCCCGAGCGCGCTGCCGACAAAGCCGCAGGTCAGCGGCTAGTTTGCTCTGATGAACGCAGCCGTTGGCAAAGACGTGTGCTCACGCTCAAGCCGTTTCGTGTCTTCCCGATGACTTCTCATGTGGAGTGCGTCGCGCAATTGGTGAAAGCCGACTCTGATGACCTGCGGCGGACCGATTGCGCTGAAGCCCGCCCAGCGGCCTTGCGTCAAGGCGCTGGCTGAAGTTGTTTTCAGCATCACCGTGACCATCGAACCCGTCCAGTACCGGGTGACTCGGCCGACGGCGTGACAGACGTTGTCGAACTCGGACAACCAGTTCCTGTCGACGACCTCCCGTAGGGTTCAATGTGTCAAGCCCGAGCGGGCTTGGCGAGGGCGAAATTGCACAGGTAGCGCTGCCGCTCGCCCTCTCGGTAGTGCGAGGTAGCCAGGTAGAGGCCCTCATCGATGGCGACGAGCTCGTCGTGGAACCGGCGGACGTGGCCAGGGTTGTTCGCGCTGTCGTGGTCGAGGAACACCACTTCTCGGTCGCTGAACAGCGACTGCGCGACGCGGGCGGTGAACTGGAAGCGCTTGACCTCCAGCGGCCCGACCCCCAGCCGGTTGAAGCCCGTGACGGCGTTGTGTTTGTTGTGCTCGAAGACCTTGCCGCGCCAGAGGCGGAGGTCTTGGACGAGGTCATCGCGGCTGGCCAGGTGAACGAGGCGTACGAGCGGGTGCTGGCGTCGGACGTGCGGTACCGGTTCGTGATCGACGTGAGCACGCTGGGCTGAACCTCGCCCCGAGTCCGCGTCGCGGCCGTCCCTCAGACGCCGTACGTCGACACCACCTGGTCCCAGTCGTAGCGGGCGCTGGTGGCCTGGCCGATCGTGGCCGTGCCACCGAGGGCGATGACGTAGTTGGCCAGGCCCTGCAGGAGAGTGAGCCACAGGCTGTGGGCAGCCGTGAACACGATGTCGCTCAGGCCATAGTCCATGGCGCCCGTGGTGCGGTCGGCGCCGCGGGTGCCGAACGTGAAGGTGCCGTCTTCGTTGGCGACGTAGCCGAACCACCTGTTGCCCGAGACTGGGTGGCCCATGTCCAGCGGCGTCCAGATCGTCGAGAAGGTCCAGTGGTCGCCGGTGGCCTCACTGGTGAGCACCGACCCGTCGTCGGGGTTGGCCCACTCCGCGCCCGAGCGCATGTCGATGTGGATGACCGCTCCGGCGGGGGAGCCGGAGCTCCAGAGGCCGGCCTCCTCCTCGTCGTACGGCTCGAAGAACGCCATCCTCTGGTCGATCGTGGAGTTGAAGTCACGCCGCCAGCGGTCGAGGAGCTGCGTGGCGGACATCGAGGGCGGCAGCGAGACCTGCACGGGGTACCAGTCGAGGTTGACCGCGCCGTAGGCGTCGTGGATGCGGTGCACCGAGCCGTCGGGCGTGAACTTGGTGAGTCGCGAGACCAGTGAGGACGACGGGGTCAGCCTCATCAGCGGGACCCACGGGTTCAGTGCAGGCGGTGGCGGGGCCGGCAGCACCGAGAACCCCCTCGCGAGGCGGGACGGTCGACGCCGGCCGCGGTTCACCGACAGGGCACCCGCCACGGTCCCCGCGGGGAAGTGCAGCACCTGGACTCCCGCCCAGTCGGTCGGCGCCAGCTCCTCGTACTTGGCCAGGAAGGTGCCCAGCCACTCGCGGTAGCGCGTGCCGGTCCCCGGGTCCACGATGTCGACGGTCGTGCCCGTGGGCGAGCCGTCGCCGGTGATGCCGACCATCACCCGGGCATGCACGGCCCAGGCGCCCGGGGCCAGGGCCTCGTCGCCGACCACCAGGAGCGGGCCGTGGTCGCGCAGGAGCTCCTCCCACCGGGCGACCGTGAAGCTCGCCGCCGGCTCCGCGCTCAGCGACAGCGCGCCCTTAAGCCGCTGCACCTGGTCGGAGAAGAGTCCGGTGTTGTTCTCGTAGGCGTCCCGGTAGAGGGTCGGCGCACCGACGCGGGCGCCGAGGTCGTCGAGGTAGCTGGGGAGAGAGAGGGACTGGCCCCGGCGCCACTGCTCCATCATCAGCGTGGCGAACGCCCAGCACGCCATCGACTTGTCCTGCTTGAGCACCGCGATGAGCCCGGGCACCGTGTAGTCCACGGCCCTGTTGAAGGCCCGCACCCGGGGGGCCCGTGGCGAGCGCCTAGTCGGACGCGCCGTCGCGTAGGGCGACTCCCGCCACGAGAGGGCGGGGGTGGTGGGCGCGGGCGGTGTGTGGGCAGGCGGTGCCGCCGGCGGCGGGGGCGGTACGACGCCGCGCGAGGGGGCCGGGACCGCGGGCCGGGCCGGCGGCTGGGGCACGCGGCGGCGCTTCGTGGTGCCGTTGCGTTGTGCGGCAGCCAGCCGGGCGAGGTCGGACTCGAGGGCGGAGAAGCGGGATGGCATGACGATCTCCCGTTAGGAGGTGGTGAGGTGGGCAAGGGTCAGCGGGAGTCCGTCGGCCGCGCCCACGCATGAGCGCAGGTCCGACCAGGACTGTTCAAGGGGAGCCGCCTCGGCGGAGCACGGGTCCATCACGTTCACCCGGGTGTCGGTGCCGTCGCTCGTCGCGCTGCTCACGACGACCGCGTGCTCACCCGGCGGAGAGGCGGCGAGCCACAGCGGCCCGTGGGCCTCGAGGGCGTCGAACACGGCTCCCGCGGTCGCGGCGGTGGTGACGGTGAGCCCCCATGCGGCGAGGTCCGCGGCGCTGCGGGCCTGCCGCCCGTCCGCGTACGGCGTCCAGGGGCCGGCGCCGGCGGGCAGCTCGTCGGACGCCGGATCGAGCCGGTCGCGCCACGCGACCAGGGACGCGGCGGCCGCCGCGCCGCAGGTGAGCCCGGGACGGACCTTCGCGATACGGACGTCGTGCGTGACCCGTCGTACCGGCGGAAGGGACGGAGAGACGGGAGGGCGTGTCGCGAGCCTCGCCGCCACCTCGCCGACGTCGAGGAGGTCATCCTGGCGGCGGAGCGTGCCGACGCGGTCCGCTCGGGCGCGGGCAGCCTCGGCTGTGTCGACCTCGGCGGCGATCACCTGGTCCAGCTCGTCGAGCCTGCGCTCGAGGGCCAGCGGGCCGAGGTCGTAGGTCGTCGCCGTGCTCATCTGCTTGCCGAGCCGGTCGAAGACAGCGTGGCTCTGGGCCGCGGACTTCGCGTCGCCGTGGTCCAGGACCGCGTCCTCGGCTGGTGCCGAGGCCGCCGGCGCCGGCGCGGGCTCGGGTACGGGCGGCGAGGCCGGATCGGGCCGGTGGGAGGCCAGGATCGTCATCAGGTCTTCCTTGAACGACTCGTCCTCCTTCGCCGGTGGCCGGGCGACCTTGGTCGGGGCACTCGGCGTCGCGCTCGGAGGCGGTGGTGCGGCGGACGGTGGCGCGCGGTCGCTGGGGGAGTCGGGGGGAAGAGAGCTTCAGCCGGAGATGCGGGACTCGCCGGAGCGTATCTGCTGCTGGTGGCGCGGACGCGCATGGTCTGGAGGTAGTCGTCGATCGCCGCGCTGTCATCGTCGCGCCCGATGGCCGCGACGTAACCGTCGGGTCGGATCAACACCCGACCTGGCAGGCCGTCATCCGGGCCCGCGAGCAAGTGGTTGCCGTCCCGCAGCGCCTCGTTGATTCTGCGGCCGTCCCGCATGCGGATGTTCGGCATCCGCTCGCCCGGCTCCGGCAGGCCCCGCACTCGACCCGGGCGCGTGATTGGACTGTCGGGGTAGGCGATCGCCAGCTGCGCCATCCGATTCGCCAGGTGCCGCCGGATCTTCGGCAGGCGCAGCAGCGGCATCCTGGCCCGCCGCAGCGCGCGCTTGATCCGCGACGGTTCGGTCGCGAAGCGCACCATGTTGTCGGTGAAGGCCATCACCTTCTGGGTCGCCGGGTACCGCTCTGCGCCATAGCTGTCGAGGAGCGAGTCTGGTGCCTGTTCGAGGACCACGTGTGCCACCTTCCAGCCCAAGTTGGCGGCGTCGTTGATGCCCAGGTTCATGCCCTGCGCGCCGGTCGGCGCGTGGATGTGGGCGGCGTCGCCGGCCAAGAACACGCGGCCGCGTCGGTAGACGTCGGTCGAGCGGATCTGGCAGCGGAAGCAGTGGAGCGTCTGAGGGTCGCGGACGACGATCTCGCCCGGGCCGCGAGCGTCGACGAGCCGCTGGATCTCCGCCAGTGTGGGCGGTGCACCCCCGCGGTCCCCGGGCACTGGAGCGGAGACGCGCCAGAGGCGCCCGTCGATCGGGATCAGGCCGAGCGCCTGCCCCCCGGCACCCCAATAGACGTGCACGTTGTCGCTGCTCTCGACACCGTCGAGTTCGGCATCAGCGAGTAGCCAGTCGAACGGATAGGGCTGCCCCACGAACGGGACGTCCAGGATGTGGCGCACCTTGCTGTGCGACCCGTCGCAGCCGGCGAGGAATGCGGTCGTGACCTGCTCCTTGAGGCCCTCAGCGTCCCGCAATGTGGTGGTCACGGCGCCGGCATCCTGAACGAAGCCCAGCAGCTCCACCCCGGACTCGACCTTCCCGCCGAGCTCGGCAAGCCGCGACCGGAGCACCCCCTCCGTTCGGTGCTGCGGCAGGTGCAGCATGAACGCGTAGTCCGAGTCTGCGTAGGTCATGTCGATGCCGACCTGTCGCCGGCCGTCGAAGTAGACGCTGACCCCCGTGGTCCGGTGCCCGTTCGCCAGCAGTTCGCCGGCCAGGCCCATCATGTCAAGGGTCTCCAGGGTGCGGGGTTGGATGCCGATCGCCCGGCTGAGCTTCGGCAGCCCGGGATCCTTGTCGATGACGCGCGTACGCACGCCACGTGAGATCAGCTGGATCGCGAGCGTCAGGCCGGTGGGCCCGGCCCCTACGACCAGCACGTCGAGGTCTGTGGTCTCCATGCACCGACTCTGCGCCGGGGCGAGATCCGAGGGGTCCGTGGGACTACGTAACATCACCACGCAGGTCGGTCATCAGCCCCGCTTCGTGCGCCCACACGGTGAGCTGTCCGCGGGTGTTGAAGCCGAGCTTGGCGAGCACTCGGCTGACGTGCGTCTCGACCGTCCGTACCGACAGGACAGTTGCTCGGCGATCTGGCGATTCGTCAGCCCCCGGGCCGCCAGGGTTGCGATCTCGCGCTCACGCTCCGTGAGCCTTGGCGAGGTGCCGACGTGCCAGGGGTCCTCGGGCCGTGGGTCGAGGCCGGCGGCGATCAGCTCGCTGATCCCCATGGTGCGGCCCTCGGCCTGCAACCGAATGGCTGCCGAGCCAACCTCGGCGAGAACTGGCGCCAGCCAGCCCTCGAGCAGAGTCCGGATGAACTGCGGCCGATTGGTCTGGTCGGCCTGCTCGTGGGCCGAGGCGGCGCCCGCCAGCCGGAGCGCTGTCCGCGGCCGACTTCGCCGCGCGGCAAGACCGGCCAGGATGCTCAACGCGATCGGAATCCCGAATCGGTCCCCCACGTCGACAACGGCCGGAACCGCATGTGCGAGAGCTGCCTCCGCTCCGCTTAGGTCGCCCATGTCCATCCTCACCGCCCCGAGGAGATACCCGGCACGGGCCGACGTGACGGGCTGGCCCAATTCAGCACACCGCTGCGCGCATGCCTCCAGCCGATCCCGCGCAAGCTCCAAGTCCCCGGCGAAGTGAGCCAGGGCGCCGCCGAGCCACAGCGCAATCGCCAAGCCCACGGCGTCCCCCGAGGCCTCGTGAAGTGCGAGCGACTGCTCGACGTCGTCGCGGGCGCCAGCCGGGTCACCGATGACGCCCCGGACACGGCCCCTGGCCAACAACGCGTCGGCCTCCCTGCTGCGGTCCCCTGTGGCGCGAGCCGCCGAGAGGGCCTCATCAAGGAGCGGCAGCGCGACGCCGCGATCGCCCTGGTCGGTCGCGAGCCAGGCCTCGCCGATGAGCGCGTCTGTGAAGTCGGGTTCGCCAACCGTCGCGTGCTGCCGTAGGTCGGCCAGGCGTCGACGCCCCTCGGTGAAATAGCCGCGGATGGTCCAGAAGCCGGTCAGCCGATTGGCCATCCGCAGTGCCACGCCAGGGTCCGACTCGGAGTAGTGATCGAGGGCCGCCCGGAGGTTGTCGTGCTCGCGCTCAACGGTGTTCAGATCCGCACGGTCGGGCGTGGCCGGCGGCCGCGGCATGGGCTCGACACGCCGGAAGAACGCGTGAGCGTGCGCGTCACGGGTTGCCCGCAGCTCCTCGCCTGCGGCAAGTTGCTCGGCTGCGAACTCACGCACGGTTTCCAACATCGCGAATCGCGGAACCCCCCCAGCGTCCGCACGGCGCAGCAGGCTGTGATCGACCAGTTCGGCCACCGCATCGAGAACCGACCCGTCTGAGCCGACGGCTGCACACACCTCAGTGAGCGCGTCGAGATCGATGCCCCCACGAAAGACCGAGCAGACGGCGAACAGTCGCTGCGCCTGATCGCTCAACAGCTCGTGGCTCCACGCGATCGTGGCTCGAAGCGTGCGCTGGCGGTCTGGCACGTCACGGTTGTTGCTCACCAGAAGGGCAAGCGAGTCGCCGAGCCGCTCGAGAATCGCCTCGGGAGGTAGCACACGAACCCGGGCTGCAGCCAACTCGATCGCCAGCGGCAGTCCGTCGAGTCGCTCGGCGATTCCCTCGAGCGTGGATGAGTTCGCCTCCGTCAACACGAATCCGGGATCCGAGGCGGCGGCCCGGGCTGCGAAGAGTTGCGGCGCCTCCGACAACGGCGGCACCGGCAGTTCCTGCTCCCAGGAGACATGAAGGGGCGCGCGACTCGTCGCCACGACCCGCACCCTCTCGGTCGCAGCGAGGAGGTCGGCGACGAACCCGCTCGCCTCAAGTACCTGCTCCATGTTGTCGAGCACCAACAGCAGGTCCCGACCCACCAGGTTGGCCACGATGTGATCGAGCAAAGGGGTTCCGCGAGAGTCCTGGAGCCCGAGCCCCCCGGCGATCTCGACCGGCACCAGCGCGGGGTCCCGGACGGCCGCCAGCGGCACGAAACTCGCGCCATCCGCGAATTCCGCTGCCGACCTGCGCGCCAACTCAATCGCGAGGCGAGTCTTGCCCACGCCACCCGGACCGGTCAGCGTGAGCAGCCGCGACCCGGCCAGCAGGCTTCGCGCCTGTGCCAATTCGGTTTCGCGTCCGACGAAGCTCGTCGGGGGTTGCGGCAACACGCCTCATCGTTACACCCCCGCCGTCGGTGCGACTGCGAATCGGGACGGCCCCGACAAGATTCCCCGTCGTCGACTGCGGTGTTTCACGAGTGAACTCAATTGCTACACACACTGTGTGCTGCCTGCGTCGCCGAACCGGGAGCCGCGCGTGCTGAGAGGTACGTCATTGCGCCGCCTGCCGGCGCGTCGCCAAAGCATCCGGATCTGCTTGTTATGTACGTGATCTCGAAGGAGTGACGCTCAGGAGCTGGCGATCGAGCGCCACTCCTCGAGCTTCGTCGCAATCAACTCGGCGCGGCGCTGTTGGTCACTGCTATCCAGGATGGTCAGGTCCTCGGGGTCGGCACGCAGGTAGACCCCGGACGTGCGCGCCCTTATGGTGGGGTCGGCGTCTGCACGGGTGGTCCAGTAGCCGGCGGCCCGGTCGATGGACTCGAGCCTGATCTCCCCGGTGCCCTCGAGCTGGGGCGCGTCGGGGTGTCGGGGACGTTCGCCGTTCCAGTAGTAGAAGATCCCGGAGGGATCACTCATCTCCTTCGATGCCTCACTCCAGTAGCGCGCCGACAGCGTGCCGTCCTCCTGCCAGCTTCGGCCGTTCACCTCCAACCCGCCATGACGATTCCGCGAGATCCGCAGCAGGCTCACGGCCGAGGGCTCAAGCTCGGTGCGCACGGTCAGGGAGTGCTGCCACCACTCTCCCTCGATGCGCGCGAGCCTGCCCTCGTTCTCGATCGCATGGCGGAGCTTCTGGTTGATCGACTTGATCTCCGTCGAGGTGGTCTTGGCGTACCGCACGCACGTCAGGCCGAGCAGGTCGCTGGGGAGCTTCGCGCCGTTGGCATGGAGGATGAACGTCCGTCGCATGCCGAGTGCGCCACCGAACAGACCCGCCTCGAAGACCACATTGTCGCGCGGGGACGCCTGGCCCAGCGCGTCGGCATGGGAGGTCCAATCGTCCTGGGCGAAGACGAACGCGGCGAAGTCAACCTCGCGGGTGAGTTCGACAAGCCGCTCCAGCGTGGAGGTGCCGGGATTGAACGTCGTGGTCCACGGCTCGACGTCGGCCACCGGCTCGAGGCCGCGGGTCAGCGACTCGAGCAGCTTCGCCTGCTGGCCGGACGAGCCGAGAAAGACGCGTGGCTTCATCGTGAACTCCTGACGAGGCGACGTGCGACGTACGCCGTGGCAGGCATCCTAGTAGCGGGACCGAAGGCCTACTTGACGCTCGCCTCGGATGTGTCCGGTTTGGTCAAAGGAGCCGGGCTTGACCACGGTCACGGTGTGGGCAAGAGACACCGCGGAGCGGTGGGAAGTCCTCTTCCGAGCTCCCTCGCGGCGCGGGTCGTAGGCGCACGCTACTGCCGCGTCGTTCGCTGCTCGGGTCGACGCCGGGTGAATCGGGCGGGAAGCCTCGGCCACCTCGCCCGAGCCCCCGACCTCTGAACATCCGAGCCGTCGGTGGCCGGGTCTAGTGTCGGGACATGGTGACTTGGCAACTCACGATCGACTCGAACGATCCGGCACGGATGGCTCGGTTCTGGGCGCCCCTGTTGGGTTATGTGCCCGAGCCGCCGCCCGACGGCTTCGATTCCTGGCTGGCCTACTACCAGTCCGTCGTGCCCGAGGAGAATCTCGGCGGCGACCCCGACGACTACATCGATCGGCTCGTCGACCCAGCTGGTGAAGGGCCGAAGATCTGGTTCCAGCCGGTGCCGGAGAAGAAGACAGTCAAGACCCGGTTCCACTTCGACATCTACGTCGCCGACCGCTCCGCCCCGATGGAGGAGATTGTCGCGACAGTCGATGCCAAGGTGGCCGCGCTGGTCGACCTCGGCGCCACCATCGATCATCCGAACCGGGTCGACACCGACACCCTGCAGCGGTACTCCGTCGTGATGCACGATCCGGAAGGAAACGAGTTCTGCGTGGCGTGAGGCCCTGGTGTGGAAGAAGCCCACCGTTCTGCCGCGATCCGCACTACTGGTGCGTCTTACCGCTGCCTTGCGCGCTCGTGCCTGAGTACGCCGCAACTGTCCGGGTGTACCGGGCAAGAGGGCGGTGACGCGATGCGCCGCCCTCTGACCTTCCGTCTGAGCCGCTGTCAGGGGGCGACCGGGTAGTGGCTTGCGATGGCGATCCGGTTCCAGGTGTTGATGACGATGGTGAGCAGGATGACGGCTGCAATCTGCTTCTCTTCCAGAACGCCCTCGATGTCGACCTTCGGGGCCGGGGCGGTATGCTCGTCGCCGATCCGGGTGATTCGTTCGGCCAGGGCGAGGGCGGCCTGCTCCTGCGGGGTGAAGTACTCCGACTCCCACCAGGCCGCGACGAGGGCGAGGCGGTCGGTGGTCTCGCCCTTCTCGAGCGCGTCGCGCGTGTGCATGCGCAGGCAGAAGGCGCAACCGTTGAGCTGCGAGGCGCGCACCTTGACCAGCTCGACGAGCAGCGGGTCGAGGCCTGCGGTCACCGCGGCCTCCTCGGCGGCCTTGTCTGCGGCGAGCTGGGCCTCGTAGGCAGCCGGGAAGAGCTTGGTGAGGTTGACGTGCGGCAGCATGATGACTTCCTGTCCTCGATGGCCCGGCGGTTCGCGGGCGTTCTCTGAGATGACGACGCGGCGCCCCGAGGTGTGAGGTCGTGACCTCACATTCGGGCCGTGCGCCTCGTCACCATGGCGTGAGCAGCGAAGGAGCCCCGATGGACGAGCTTGACACCGTGATGGCGGAGCGGCGCCGGCTGATCGCCCTCGCCTACCGCCTGCTCGGCACCCTCGAGGAGGCCGAGGACGCGGTGCAGGAGACCTACCTCCGCTGGTACCGCCTCGCGGGGAAGGAGCGCGCGGCGATCGGCAACCCACAGGGCTGGCTGACCCGGGTCGCGAGCAGGATCTGCCTCGACGTGCTGAAGTCGGCGCGCGCCCGGCGGGAGCAGTACGTCGGCGAGTGGCTGCCCGAGCCGGTGCCGGCGGGTCTCCTCGGCGACGGCGCGACCCCCGACCCGGCCGATCGAGTGACCCTCGACGACACAATCAGCACCGCCCTACTCGTGCTCCTCGACACGATGACGCCCGCCGAGCGGGTGGCATTCGTGCTGCACGACGTGTTCGCACTGCCCTTCCCCGAGATCGCCGAGATCGTCGGCCGCTCCCCGGCGGCGGTACGGCAACTCGCGACCGCCGCCCGGCGACGGATCGCCGACCACCGCAGCATCGTCGCCCCGCCCGCCGAGCACGATGCGGTAGTCCGCGCGTTCCTCGCGGCCGCCGGCGGCGCAAACCTCGACGCGCTCACCAGGCTGCTGGACCCGTCGGTCACGCTCCGCTCCGACGGTGGCGGCGTGGTGAGCGCGGCCCGAAACCCCGTAGTCGGACCCATGCGAGTCGCACGGTTCCTACTCGGCGTCCTCACCAAGAGGCCGACCTGGGCGGTCTCGGAGCGGGTCACCGCCGACGGACTCGGGTTCACCCTGACCGAACGCGGCGAGGTGCGAGCAGTTGTCAACCTGCGAGTCGCCGGCGGACTGGTCACCGACGTGTGGATGGTGGTCAACCCCGGCAAGCTCACCGGCTGGCGCTAGATCGTCTCGGTCGGCCGTTCATCGGCGCCATGGCCAGATGACGATGCCCCTCCACTGCCGTGCGGCGGTGCGTCATACCGGCGCGTCCTACCGCCGCGTGTCGGCTACGCTGATGCGACTGACTCTTTCGAAGTTGGGCACGTCGGGCGAACCCGAGGAAGCCATGGCCGAACTTGAGTGGGCGGGCCGTAGGGGTACCCACTGCAAAGTTCAACGTTCCGCCAAGATGCCCAGGCCGGGTACGCGAACGCCTACGGTCGGCTGAGTGACGTCTGATGACCACGCCGAACGGCCACAGCTCTTGGGTTCGTCAACCGATTGATCTATCACACCGCGCCCGAAGAGGCGTTTCTGCCGGTGAGACCGGGCGCAACGGTTCTCTACGGTCTGAACGGCGCTGCCACCGAGCCCAGGTCGCGCGGCCGGGCGCCGGAGGCGACGACCAGTCCGTCGAACTCGGTCCGCTCTCGGTCGTCGACGACGACAGTCCGGCCGGGGAGATCGACTCGGCTCGCCCGTGCCCCCAGGCGCCAGACGACGTCCGGGACCTCATCCGTGATGTCCAGGTGCCGCCGTTCGGTCGTTCCCGTCATGAATCCCTTGGACAGGGGGAAGCGGTCAAAGGGACGGCGGCGCTCGCCACCACCTACCTCGAAGTCGTCAGCACCCACGGGACCAGGCTCTCGCCCCAGTGCGGACGGCCACCGAGCTCGGAGTCGACTGATTGATGGGCGGCACCTGGATCGAGGCGACCCTCGCCCTTCTGCAGGGCACATCCATCGGAAACCTGCCCTTCCCCGGCGAACCCGTGGGGCACCCCACCTGACTCGCCGGAGACCCCCGACGGCATCGCCGTTGACTGCCGGCTGCGCCGGCGTCGACCTTCTGGCATACCGCGCCACCGATGCCGACCATCTCGACCTCGTCCGTGCCGCCCGCGCAGCCGCGAGCGGCCGCCTGGTCGTCGCCGGCTCCATCACCGGCAACGACCAGATCCAGGCACTTGCCGCAGTTGGGCGGACGCCATCACCATCGGATCCGCCGCGTTCGACGGCTCGCTGCAGCTGCACGCCGGCGCCCTCCGCGCCCAGCTCGCTCCGGTGGTGGCCCTGTAGCGAGCCGGGTCGGTTCGGTCCCTCCCAGAAAGCAGTCAGAAGGCCTTGTCGGGGCATTCTTGGCCCTATTAGGAAAGGCTTTGCTCGGGTCCCTGGCGCCAGCGGGGTCGGTCCTTAGCAGAGCCTTTCCTTCGTTGCGGGCCGCCTGCTATGAAAACTAGAATTTCGGCATGACGCAAGCCACACTTTCTGTTGCTGGTCCTGCCGAGGTAGGACATGTCCATGCCGACGTCTCCGGCGGGTGGCTTCGCGCCTCCGTGTTTGGTGCGATGGATGGTCTGGTGACAAACATCGCGCTGGTCTCAGGCGTCGGGGCGGCTGGCGCCAACCCCCGTTTCATCGTGCTCACCGGCATGGCCGGACTCGTCGCCGGGGCATTTTCAATGGCGATGGGTGAATACGCCTCCGTAAAGACCCAAAATGAGCAGGTCGACCGGGAATGGGCGCGCGAGGTCGAGGAAATCCGGAACAACCCGGAAATGGAAGAGCTCGAGCTCGCCCACATGTTCGCCGAAATGGGGATGGGCGAACAGACCGCACTCGCGGCGGCTCGTGACATTCATGCGGACCCCGAACAGGCGGCGCTCGTCCACGTCACTCACGAGTTGGGGCTGGACCCGGAGGACAAGCCGTCGCCCAAGGTGGCCGCGATCTCGTCCTTCCTCACCTTCTCCTTGGGCGCCCTCGTGCCCCTGATCCCGTTCCTGCTCGGATTCGCCTCGCTCGCGGCCGGGCTGATCGTCGGCGCGATCGGACTCTTCATCGCCGGTGCGATCGCCTCGCTCGCCACCAGCCAGGCCTGGTGGTGGAGCGCCACCCGTCAGCTCCTCTTCGGCGCACTGGCCGCCGGAGCGACATACCTGGTCGGCCTCCTCATCGGCGTGAACGTGAGCTGACGACGAATCGTCGAGAATAGGCCACGCCGGAGGGGCCCCGCGGACAACCGTGGGGCCCCTCTCGGCATGGTGGGTCAGCTCGGCGGCAGGAACGGCTGGACCAGTCGTGCGCGCTTGGCCGGCTTGGCGGTGCGATCCTCATAGTTGTCCGAGGCATCCAGCGTCTTGGCGATGAGCCTGGAGGCGACGAACCGGATGGGCTCGGGCTCCCAGTTGCGGGTGTGGTAGCCCACCCACGGCAGGGACGTCAGGTCGGTGCTGTGGCCCAGGACCAGGTCGCGCATGGTGCGGCCGGAGATGTTGGCAGCGACGACGCCGTGCCCCCCGAACGCCCCCACGAAGCCGAGTCCGGTCTTGCGGTCGAACGTCGTCCTCATGCACCAGTCCCGGGGAACGGCCAGGGAACCGCCCCAGTGGTGGGTGATTCGGGCCTCCGAGGCGGCTGGGAACGCCTGGCGCAGCGTGTCGCAGAGCCGCTGGAAGACGCCGGCGTCCCGCTCGTTGCTGGGGGAGATGGGGTCGGTCAGCCGGTACGGTGCGCCGCGTCCGCCCAGCGCGATCCGGCCGTCGATCGTCCGCTGGGCGTAGTAGTAGAGGTGCCTCATGTCCGCGATCCCGAGGCCATCGCGCCAGCCGAGCTCGTCCCAGATCTCCTGCGAGAGGGGTTCGGTCGCGATCATGAGGGAATAGAGCGGCAGGAACCCGCGGCGCTGGCCCCGCTCGCGAATGGTGAAGGACTCCGTGGCCCGGATGACGACATCGGCCGAGACCCGGCCGCCGCGGCACTGCACCACCTTCGGGCTCACGCGTTCTGCCGGGCTCTGCTCGTAGATCTTGACACCGAGCCGCTCGCAGGCGTCGGCGAGGCCACGAGCGAGCCGCGCGGGATCGACCCGAGCGCAGTGCGGCGTGAAGCACCCTGCGAGGACACCGGCAGCGCCCGGGACGAAGTCGGCGCACTCCTCGGCCGTCAGAAACCGGATGTCCTCGGGGCGCAGCCCGAAGCCGTGCTTTGCCTCCACCTTGGCCCGAACACGCTGTGCTTGTGGCTCGGTGGTGGCCAGGGTCAGCGCGCCCTCCTTGTTGTAGCCGCAGTCGATATGCTCCGCCGAGATCACCCGGCCGATCTCGTCGACCCCGTGGTGGGTCTCGCGCTCGGCGCGCAGGACGCTGTCCCAACCACTGACCCGGGCGTAGCGCGACCCGCTGCCGGCGATGCCGGCCGAGACGAATCCGCCGTTGCGACCGGCGGCACCGAAGCCCGCGATCTCGGCCTCGATCACGGTGACCCGCAGGGAGGGGTCCGCGGCCTTGAGGTAGTAGGCCGTCCACAACCCGCCGAAGCCGGCACCGACGATCGCGACATCACACGTGTGGTCACCCGAGAGCTTCTCTCTCGGCGTGAGATCGCGGACGACCCCCTCGAGCCACAGGCTCCGCGCCCACGGGTTCTCGGGTGCTGGTGGAACCCTGTCGCCGAGTCCTCCGGCGCTGGATCGCCCGGGACTCCCCGGGGCGTGGGTGTCGAGCCGGCGGGACTGGAACTGCATGGTCGTGCTCCTCATGAGTGTGGTGGGGGGTTCAGCGGCCGGCCCGGAAGGGTGGAGCCGACCTTTCGGTCAGCGGTCCCAGAAGTGGCAGGTGGTGGAGTGGTCGTCTCCGGGCCAGGCGAGTGGGGGCGTGGTGGTGTGGCAGAGGTCTTGGGCCAGTGGGCAGCGGGGGTGGAACCGGCAGCCGGGTGGGGGGTCGATGGGGCTGGGTGGTTCGCCCTTGAGGCGTGTGACGAGGTCGGCTTCGGTGTGGTGGGCGGGGTCGTGTTGTTCCTCGGCCAGGGACGCAGCGAGTAGGACCCGGGTGTAGGGGTGGCGGGGGTTGGTGAACAGTTCCTCGCGGGGGGCTTCCTCGACGATCTGGCCGAGGTACATCACCGCGACCCGGTCGCACAGGTAGCGCACCACGCGCAGGTCGTGGGAGATCAGCACCAGGGTGAGGTCGAGCTGGTCCTTGAGGGCGACCAACAGGTTGAGGATCTGGGCTCGGATCGAGGCGTCGAGCGCAGAGGTCGGCTCGTCGCAGATCAGGAACTTCGGCTTCAACAGCAGCGCCCGGGCGATGACGAGCCGTTGCAACTGGCCGCCGGAGCACTCACGCGGGAAGCGCTCGAGCATGTCCTCCTCGAGACCGACCTTCGCCAGCATCTCGGCGATCCGCGCGGCCCGTTCGGCCTGGTCCTTCATGCCGTGGTGCCGCAGCGGGGCGTGCAGGCTGGTGCCCAGCCGCATCTTGGGGTCGAACGCGCCGTAGGGGTCCTGGAAGACGAACTGCATCGTGCGGCGCAGTGCCTTGAGGTCGCGGGCCTTGAGTCCGGTGATCTGCTGGCCGTCGAGGGTGATGTGGCCGGAGTCCGCAGTCACGGCCTGCAGGATGGTGCGGGCCAGCGTGGACTTTCCGCACCCGGACTCGCCCACGAGTCCGAGCACCTCGCCCTTGCCGACTTCCAGGGACACCCCGTCGACGGAGTGCACTCGCTTGCCGCGACCGGCGGGGAAGTGCTTGACCACCCGGTCCAGGGTCAGCAACGGCTGGTAGGTCGCTGGCCGCTTCCCGGGGGCGGCGACCTCGGCGGTGTGGATGGTGACCGGTGTGCTCATCGTGCCTCCGCGTGCTCGGGTGCCGCGTGGCAGCGGCTGTGGTGGTCGTGGTCGCCGCAGATGTGCAGGGTGGGTTCTGCGCCGCTGCACTGGGCGGTGATCCCGAGTTCGGCGGCCTTGGGGCAGCGGGGCAGGAACCGACAGCCGTGCTGCATCGCCCTGGCCTGGGCCACGCTCCCGGGGATGGAGTACAGCTGGCCGCGTTCGGCCTCGAGCAGCGAGGCCTTGAGCAGCGCCTCGGTGTAGGGGTGCTGGGGGTTGGTGAAGATCTCCTGGGTCGTCCCGTTCTCCACGATCCGGCCTGCATACATCACCGCGACGCGGTCGGCCATCGAGGACACGATGCCCAAGTCGTGAGTGATCAGCAGGATCGACAGGCCGAGGGTGTCGCGCTTGGTCTTGAGCAGGTCCAGGATCTGTGCCTGCACGGTGACGTCGAGTGCGGTGGTCGGCTCGTCGGCGATCACCAGTTCGGGGTCCGCGCTGAGTGCCGCGGCGATCATCACCCGCTGGGCCATGCCGCCGGAGAGCTGGTAGGCGAACGAGGAGGCCCGGCGGGCGGGCTCGGGGATACCGACATCGCGCAGCATCTCCACCACCCGCGCCCTGGCTTCGCGGCGGCCGACCTTGCGGTGCCGGCGCAACGCCTCCGAGACCTGGCCACCAACACGTGCGGTGGGGTCCAGCATCACCTTCGGCTGCTGGAACAGCATGGCCACCTTGTTGCCCCGGACCTCGTTGAGGCGCTTCGGGGCCATCGCCAGCACGTCCTCGCCGTCCAGCAGGGCGGTCCCGCCGCTCACCTCCGCCCCCGGCGGCAGGAGACCCATCATGGTCAACGCGGTCAGGCTCTTGCCCGACCCCGACTCACCCACCAGCGCCACGATCTCACCGCGCCCCACGGTCAGGTCCATGCCGTCGATGGCGGGACCCCCGCCGATCTCGGGGAACTCGACGCGGAGATCGCGGATCTCCAACAGGGGTGCGGCGACGTGCCTCGGCATCCCGACATCGACGATCGGCTCCACCATCTCGCTCATGCCGTTCTCCCTTCAAGGATTCGTTCGGTCGGGCTCGTCGCAGGGGATTGGACGGTCACAGGGCCTCTCCCTCGTCGAGCGCCGAGCCGTGAACGGGCGTGGGCGCGCCGGGCGCACCGCTGGCAACGGAGCGGCGGCGACGCGACTTCTTCTTCTTGTCCAGGCCTTGTCCGATCAGGGTCACGCTCAGGGCGGCGAGGAAGATCGCTGCGCCGGGAAGGATCCCGACCCAAGGGGCGCGCTCCATGTAGGGCTGGGCGTCCAAGAGCATGGCGCCCCAGTCCGAGTCCGGTGGCTGCACGCCCAGGCCGAGGTAGGACAAGGCACCCACGGTGATCAGCTTGTGCCCGAACCGCAGGAAGCTCATCGCCGCCACCGGGGGGAGCGCGTTGGGGATCACGTGGCGGAACAGGATGAACCACTTCGGGGAGCCAAGGACCTCCGCGGCCTCGACGTAGTCCTTGGCGTTGATCTCCAGTGCCAGGCCGCGCATCAGGCGGGCGAAAGGAGTCCAGCCGGCGATGGTGAGTGCGGCGATCAAGGTGCCGTAGCCGGTCCCGAACAGGGCGATCAGGAACAGCGCGACCACGACGTCGGGGAAACACACCAGGACGTCCACCGCGCGCATCACCAGCTCGTCTACCCAGCCACCACGGCGGGCCGCGAGGGCACCGAGGATCACCCCGGACACCGCGCAGATGGCCAGCGTGATCCCGGCGATGGTCACCGAGAAGCGCCCTCCCCACATCAGCCTGGAGAGCACGTCGCGACCCATGTGGTCGGTGCCCAGCCAGTGCTCGGCCGAGGGTCCGGCCAGCCTGTTGCCCAGGTCCTGGATGGCTGGGTCGTGCGGCGCGATCCACGGCGTGAGCACGAGGACCAGGAGGAACAGCGCGAGCATGGCGACCCCGAGCGCGAAGGTCCAGTGCCTGCCACCGATGCCGCGCACGAGGGACTCGAAGATGTTCGGCCGATGGGAGGGTGGACCGACACGGCGCCAGGGCTCGCGTGTCGTGGGCGGAGGGGCTGTCAGACTAGGCATTGGTCACCTTGATCGCTGGGTTGAGGACGCTGTAGAGCAGGTCGGTGACCGTGTTGATCAGGACCGCGAGGGTGAGGATCAACATCAGCCCGCCCTGGATGACTGGTACGTCGTTGTTCACGACGGCGGTGTAGAGCAGGCGGCCCATCCCCGGGACGTTGAAGATCACCTCGATCACCACGGCGCCGCCCAGCAGTCCCGCGAACCAGAACGAGAACAGCGTCATCACCGGCAGCATGCTGTTGCGCAGCCCGTGCCGCAGCAGGGTCACGGGGAAGGACAGTCCGCGGCTGCGGGCCGCGGTGATGTACGGCGCGGCCAGCACTTCGCTCATCGCCGCCCGGGTCACCTGGGTGAAGTAGCCCAACGGCCGCAGTGAGAGCGCGACCGCCGGCAAGACGATGAACGCTGGACCGGTCCAGCCCCCTGAAGGCAGCCAGCCCAGGTAGCGGGCGAAGACCAGCACGAGCACCGGACCCACCCAGTACTCCGGTGCGGAGACGGCGCTCTGGGAGATGAAGGTGATCGCGTTGTCGAGCCGCCCACCACGCCTCGTCGCCGCGGCGATGCCCAGCGGCAGCGCGAAGACGAGCGCCAGCAGCAAGGCCGCCAGGGCCAGGGTGATGGAGACGGACAACGCCGGCGTGACCAGCTCGCCCACCGGGGTCCGGCTCGTGTAGGAGAACCCAAAGTCGCCGGTCACGGCTTGCTTCAACCAGTCGAAGTACTGCACGAAGATGGGCCGATCCAGGCCGAGCTCCCGAGTCAGTGCCTCCACCTGTGCCGGCTCCAGACCCGGGTCGTTCACGCGAGCCTGCAGGATCTTTCGGGCGGGGTCGCCCTCCCCGGCGTAGGGGATCAAGAACGCCAGCACCGAGATCACCAGCAGCGTGACCGACAGGACCAACGACCTGCGCAACAAGAACATCAACATCGAGGACACCTCCGGAGTGGCCGTGGTCGGCTACGTGAGCCGTTGGGGACCGAGGGCCGGCTCGGCTGGACGCAGGCGAGCCGGCCCTCTGCGAGCTCGGGTCAGCCGAGTGACAGACCCGCCGTGAGCACGTAGGCGTCGAGGGGGTGCGGCTGGAAGCCCTTGACCCCCGCCTGGGTGCCCCAGACCGCGTTCTCGTGCTGGAGCCAGATGCTGGCCGCCTCGCCGTTCAGCTTTGCCGCGATCTCCCGGTACGCCTCGGCGCGGGCTGCCTCGTCCTCGAGGGCCACGGCCTCCTTGATCATCCGGTCGGTCTCAGGGTCGCAGTACTGAGCCATGTTGTAACTGCCCTTGCAGGTCCAGTCGGAGAGCAGGTAGCCGCCGGGGTCGGCCATGTCAGTCAGGTAGCCCCGCGACACCAGCGTGGCGTCGTAGTCGCCCTCGAGCCAGCTGGGCTCCAGTGCGGCAGCCTCGCCGGACTTGATCTCGACCTTGACCCCGAGCTCGGCCAGCTGGGCCTGGATGACGGTGGCGACGTCGGGAAGCTCTGGCCGATCGATGTAGGCCTGGAGCTCGAACGTCAGCTCTTCAGGGTCGACGCCGGCCTGGTCGAGCAGCGAGCGCGCCTCGTCCAGGTTGGCCGAAATGGCCTCGGCGCCCTCGGGTGCCCATCCGCTGTCCGGACGGAAGGGGCCGACGGCCGGCGTGCCGGCGCCCTCGTACACGCCATCGACGATCGGCTGGGTGTCGATGGCCTTCTGGATCGCCTGCCGCACCAGCGGGTCGTCGAACGGCGGGCGGGAGTTGTTGAGCAGCATCACGGTCGTTCGCGGAAGCCCGATCTGGGGGATCTCGAGGTTGGTGTCCCCCTCGAGCGAGCTCAGGTTGGCGACGGGCACGCTCTTGGCGATCTGGACCTCGCCGGCCTGGAGCTGGGTGGCCCGGGTGCCACCGTCGACCACGAACCGCACTTCGGCAGTGTCGAGGGCGACGTCGCCGCCCCAGTAGTTCTCGTTGGCCTTGAGTGCCAGCGACTGCTGCGGCACCTCCTCGGTCACCGTGAACGGCCCGGTGCAGGTCCCCTGGATGTCGATCTGGGCGCCCTCGAAGGCCTTGGGGGCCAGGATTCCGGTGTTCGGGCTGGCGAGCCGGAGCGGGAGCAGGGCGTCCGGCTCGGGGGTGCTGATCTGCACCGTCGACTCGTCGGTCGCCGTCACCTTCGAGATGATGTCGGGATTGAACGACCGCGCGGGGGTCTTCACCTCGAGCAGGTGGTTCAGGGAACCTGCGACGGCTTCAGCGTCCATCGGCGTGCCGTCCTGGAAGGTCACGCCCTCGCGGAGGGTGATCTCCCACGTCGTCGGCTCGACCTGGTTCCACTCGGTCGCGAGCATCGGCTCGAGCTCACCGTCGTACCCGATGCCCAGGAGCGTCTCCAAGCAGCCCGCTCGGCGCAGCCGGTGCGCGTCATCGGTCTCAGGAGCCCACGCAGCAGCGGGCGCGAGCTGCTCGGCATAGACAAGGTGGCCGCCGCCCCCTGCCGCGGCAGCACCGCCGGTGCCGGTGTTCATGCCGCACGCGCTCAGTGTCGTGGCGAGGAGGGCGACACCGGTCGCCCATAGGATTCGAGTCATGTCCTGTGATTCCTTTGCACCATGCCGGAGTTCCGGGGTGAGTCGGGGGGTTGTGTGCGCGGGTGGTCGCGGCCGGGGGCACGGCTAACAGGCCATCCAGATCGACCGGCGATCCGCGAGGCGTCACGCTAGGGTCGGTTCTGTCGGGGCGTCCAGACCGATCGGCACACTTCCAGACGATCTGGCTTCGGTGACGCAGGTCACTTGCCTAACGAATCCGATTGCCGGGGCTCTAGGCAGCCAATCGTCTGACGGGGGCGGGGGTGGTGCGGGCCGGTTTTCCCGATTCCGCCCCTGTCGACTGCCGATGCGGCTCCTTCGGGTTCGCGCTTCCGCGATGCATGACCGGGTGGCTCTGGGCCGAGGGGCCGTCTCAGACAGAAAGCTCCATGGTGTGGGTGTTGCGAGTCAGCGTGCTGCTATTTGGCAGTCTGATCATCAGATCGTCGCAATTCTGCCGCTGAAGATGGACTCACGCGTAAGGGCGCTCCTAGCCTCTCGGTGTCCGAGGCGCCCCGTCATGTGGGCGTACGTGCCTCGGCGCGCCCACCCCAAGAGGAGACGTAACAGATGGCTGAGATTCCCACCCGCAGCAGCTCCGCCCTGGAGCGGCTCGACGCGCTCGACATGGAGCTCCCGTCCGTCGCAGAGAGCACGAAGTACGCGTGAACCATCGGAAGGTCGACTCGAGCATCTACGTCGCGGGTCAGCTGCCCTACAAGGGCGGGGAGCTGCTGGGCCACGGCATCCTCGGTCGGGACGTCGACCTCGAGACTGCTCGCGAGCTTGCCCGCCAGGCGGTGGTGAACTGCTTGGCTGTCGCCGCGGAGGCGGTCGGGGGGCTGGACGACGTTCGGATCGTGCAGATGCTGGTCTTCGTCGCCAGCACACCCGAGTTCGGTCAGCAGTCGATGGTGGCCGACGCGGCCAGCGAGCTGCTCATCGACGTGCTGGGCGAGAACGGTCGGCACGCGCGCACCGCCATCGGCGTGGCGAGCCTGCCGCGCAACAGCCCCGTCGAGATCCAGATGATCTGCACGGCTGCGTAGGACACCACCGACTCCGTCGACCTCCCCCTTCGACCGATCCCTTCGACACCGAGGAGTGCACGTGCACCGGCTCCAACACGTTCTCGACCGCCTGGCCGACCGGGTGGACACGCCCTTCCCGATCGTCCTGGCGGACGTCATGCAGTGCAACATCGACCGCATGCAGGCCTTCGCTGCCGAGCGTGGCCTGGACGTGCGTCCGCACGTGAAGACCCACAAGTGCATCGAGATCGGCCGACGCCAGCTCGAGGCGGGTGCGGTGGGCATCACCGCGGGCAACGTCGGCGAGGCCGAGGTGTTCGCCGGCGCCGGGTTCGACGACATCTTCCTGGCCTACCCGGTGTGGCCCTCGGGCACCAAGGGTGGGCGGATCCGCGAGCTGGCGCGGACCACGAGCCTGCGGGTCGGCGTCGACAACGCCGCGGCTATCGATGCCCTGGTCGACGCGATGGGGGACGAGCCCGAGCGGCTCCAGGTCGTGGTCGAGATCGACTGCGGTGCCCGCCGCTCCGGCGCCCCGCCGGAGGCCGCGGGTGAGCTGGCGCGGGCCGTGCGCAACCGCGGGCTGGTGCCGATCGGGGTCTACACCTACCCCGGCCACGGCAGTGCCGGTCCGGGTTCGCGGGAACCGGCCGCGCAGGACCAGGAGGCCGCGCTGACCACCGCAGTACGCAGCCTGAAGAGCGTGGGGATCACCCCGCAGGTGGTCTCCGCCGGCTCCACCCCCACGTACGCGTACTCCACCGGCAGCGTGATCACCGAGATCCGACCCGGGGAGTACGTGTTCTGCGACCTGAACAACACCCGGCTCGGCGCGTGCGAGGAGGACCAGATCGCGTTGTTCGTGGCCGCGACCGTGGTCAGCGACTGGGTGCCGGATCAGGCAATCCTCGACGTCGGCACCAAGGCGATGGGCCGCGAGGGCACCCCAGAGATCGGCTACGGCGGAGTCGCCGGGAGCAAGGCCGTGTTGTGGAAGCTCAACGAGTACCACGGGTTCCTCGCGGTGCCCGGCGGCGAAGGGCGCCCGACCGTGGGCACCGTGGTCCCGGTGGTGCCCAACCACGTGTGCCCGGTGGTGGCCAGCTTCGAGGAGCTGCTAGTGACCGACTCCGAGGGCACGACGCTGGAGCGGTGGGAGGTCGCCGCCCGGGGCCGCCTCGGCTGAGCTGCTCACGACCGCCCTCTTGACCCCCTCAACCCCCGAACCCCACCTAGGAGAACCTGAGATGAAACTCGAGAAGGCCACGGCGCTGGTCACCGGCGCGACCAGCGGGATCGGCGAGGCGGTGAGCTCGCACTTCCGCCGCGAGGGCGCGCGGCTGCTGCTGACCGGTCGCCGCGAGCAGCTCGACACCGCCCGGCCCGAGGACGTGTACGTCCCCGGAGACCTCAACGACGAGGCCTTCGTCGCCTCCCTGGCCAAGGAGGCCGCGGAGTCCTTCGGCACCGTCGACGTGGTCGTGCTCAACCACGGCCTGCAGGCCAACGCCCCGCTGACCGAGATGTCCTACGAGGACGCCAAGAACGTGCTGCACAGCAACCTGCTCAGCTCGTTCCTGGTGATGAAGCACTTCGCCCCGCTGATGCCGGCGAGCGGGGGGTCGATCGTCCTCATCGGCTCGCGGCTCGGCATGGTCGGCATGCCGGACCAGGTGCTCTACTCCGCGGCCAAGGGCGGCCTGATCATGCTCGCCAAGGGCGCCGCGATCGAGTGGGCCCCGCGCAACATCCGGGTCAACGTCGCCGCGCCCGGCCTGACCGCCACCCCGGTCATCGAGTCGAACATCCAGCGCCGGCCCGACCCCGACGCCTACCGCCGCCAACGCGAGTCCCAGATCCCGCTGCAGCGCCTCGCCACCCCCGAGGAGGTCGCCGACGCCGTGCTCTTCCTGGCCTCCCCGGAGTCCTCCTACATCACCGGAGCCGTCCTCCCCATCGACGGCGGCTACACCGCCTTCTAGACCGCCCGACGGCTGTCCTGCCCGACGAGACGTTGCAGCTCAGCCCGCCCTACATCGTCACCAACCAGGAAGTCGGCGACTTCGTCGCCGCCATCGAACAGTCCGTCGCCGAGGAGGCACACCGATGAGCATCATCACCAACAACGACGCCCTCGTCGGCGCGGACCCCACCGCCGTCGCACACGCGGATCGCGTCACCGCTGGTCTCGGTCTGCCGATCGACGGCATCGAGGTCGCCGACCCGGCCACTGGCGAGCCCATCGCCCACATCGAGGACATCGACCTCGAGGGGGCCCTGCAGGCTGTCGCGACGGCGTACGAGGCTGGTCGCTCCTGGGCTCGCACGGCCCCGCGCCAGCGCGCCGACGTGCTGCACGAGTGGCACGCGCTGCTCGTCGCGTACGCCGAGGACCTCGCCCATCTCATCAGCCGGGAGATGGGCAAGCCCCTGGCCGAGGCACGTGGTGAGGTCAAGTACGGCACCGACTTCGTGCGCTGGTACGCCGAGGAGGCGGTGCGTCCGGCCGGCAACTTCCGCGAGGCCCCCGATGGTGGCGCGAGCATCATCACCCGCCGCGCCCCCGTTGGTCTTGCGGTGCTCATCACGCCGTGGAACTTCCCACTCGCGATGGCCACCCGCAAGATCGCGCCCGCACTGGCCGCCGGCTGCGCGGCAGTGATCAAGCCCGCCAACCTCACGCCGCTGACCACGATCTTCGCCGTGGAGCTCGCCCGCCAGGCGGGCGTGCCCGCCGAGCTGGTGCAGGTGGTGACCACCGCCAACGCCTCGCAGTTCAGCGAGGCCGTGCTGCGGGACGAGCGCGTGCGCAAGGTGTCCTTCACCGGCTCCACCGAGGTCGGCCGCACGCTGCTGCGACTCGCCTCCGACTCGGTGCTGCGCACCTCCATGGAGCTGGGTGGCAACGCTCCGCTGATCGTCTTCGACGACGCGGACCTGGACCGGGCGATCGAGGGCACGCTGGCGGCGAAGCTACGCAACGGCGGTCAGTCCTGCATCGGGGCCAACCGGATCTACGTGCAGAACGGCATCGCCGACGCCTTCGCCGAGGGACTGGCCCAACGCATGGGTGGCGTCGCAGTGGGAGCGGGTCTGGGCACGGGCACCGCGTTGGGGCCGCTCATCGACGACCGGGCCGTTCGCCGGATGCGCGCGCTCACCGACGACGCCGTGACGCGGGGCGCCGAGCTGCTCACCGGCGGCACCGAGCTGGGGTCGGTCGGTCACTTCTTCGCTCCGACGGTCCTCGACCGGGTGCCGGCGGATGCCGCGGTGGCCTGCACCGAGATCTTCGGGCCGATCGCCGCGATCCAGCGCTTCGACTCCGAGGCCGAGGTCGTCGCCCGCGCGAACGCCACCGAGTTCGGCCTCGCCGGATACGTGTTCAGCGAGAGCATCGACCGGGCACTCAACGTCGCCGACCGGCTCGAGACCGGCCTGGTCGGCATCAACCAGGGAGTGCCGTCCAACGCTGCGGCTCCGTTCGGGGGCGTCAAGCAGTCCGGCCTAGGCCGCGAGGGCAGCGCCGAGGGCCTGGAGGAGTATCAGTCGGTGCGCTTCTACAACATCGCGCGGCGCGAGACGCACTGAGGCATGCGCGCCACCACCATCCACGCCCCGGGGGACATCCGCCTCAGCGACGTACCCGATCCCGTGTTGTCGGCCCCCACGGACGCGATCGTGAGGGTGGTCGCGGGGGCGATCTGCGGCTCGGACCTCTGGCCCTACCGGGGCCAGAAGGCCATCACCCCGGGGGCGACCATCGGCCACGAGTGCGTCGGCGTGGTCGAGGAGACCGGGGAAGGGGTGCGGGACTTCCGCCCCGGCGATTTCGTCATCGTGCCGTTCGTGCACTGCGACAACACCTGCGCCCACTGCCGGGCCGGCGTCCAGTCCGCTTGTGTCAACGCCGCCTCCACGCGCAGCGGTCAGGGGGAGTACGCCGTGGTCACGCAGGCGGACGGCAGCCTGGTGAAGACCCACGGCGTGCCGGCCGCCGACCTGCTGCCGTCGCTGCTGACGCTCACCGACGTGATGGCCACGGGCTGGCACGCCGCGGTGTCTGCGGGCGTGCGTCCGGGCAGCACTGTTGTTGTAGTCGGCGACGGCGCGGTGGGTCTGTGCGGGGTGATCGCCGCGGCACGCCTGGGTGCGGAGCAGGTCGTGGCGCTCTCGCGCCACGAGCCGCGCCAGCAGCTGGCCCGCGCATTCGGCGCCACCCACGTGGTCGCCGACCGCGGCGACGGCGCCATCGCCACCGTCGAGGAGATCACCGACGGGATCGGCGCGGACGCGGTCCTGGAATGCGTCGGCACGATCGAGGCGTTGACCACCGCCCGCCGTGCCGCCCGTCCCGGGGCAACCGTCGGGTACGTCGGGGCGGGCCACGGGGTCGAGCTGCCGGTCCGGCCGATGTTCGAGAAGAACGTCGGACTTGCGGGCGGGATGGCACCGGTGCGCCGGTACCTCCCCGACCTCCTCGACCTCGTCCTCGACGGCGCCATCGACCCCGGGCGGGTCTTCGACCTGACCCTCCCGCTCGACCAGGTGGCCGAGGGCTACCGCGCCATGCACGAACGCCGTGCCATCAAGGTCCTGCTGCAGCCCTGAGCCGATCCACCTCCAGCACCGCTGGGACGAGCGGAGGCCAGCGGCACCGCTGGGCTCACCCGCTCGGCAGCACGAGCGATCGCTCGGGCGTCTGGTTGAGCACCAGCATCGTGCGCACGCTGCCGATCCCGGGGATCCGGGTGCGCAGTTCTTCGGTGACGAAGCGCTGCAGGTGCTCGACGTCGCGCAGTCTCACGAGCAGGAGGAGGTCGATGTCGCCGGCCAGGTCTGCGGCGTACTCGACCTCGTCCATCGCCTCGATCAGCGGCACCATGGACGACCAAGTCTTCCAGTTGTCCGGGGTGGACCGGATCAGCACCACGGCGCTGACGCCGAGCCCCACTCGCTTGGGGTGGACAGTGACCGTGAGCGCGTCGATGATGCCCTCCTCGCGGAGGCGGGCCAGGCGGGCGTAGGCCGTCGCGCGCGAGACGCCGGCCGCATCGCTCAGGGTGCCGATCGGCGCGCGGGCGTCCACCTGTAGGGCTCGCAGCAGGGCGAGGTCGATCTCGTCGATCGGACGAGGTGTCGGTGCGGACGGCTGGTTCTCCATGTGGCGACCACCTTGGGGTTCAGTGTTGGACGATCTTGTGCTTTTGGTGCGGGATTGCGCTAGATCGTATCGATCAACTGACATGAGAAGCCAGTTTGACTCGGCTGGGCGCCTGAGCCTAGACCGTGGATCACGTGCTTTCTAACCTGTGGGAACCGAGATCGCGCCTTTTGAGGAGCTGGCTGTGACCGCACGATCGACCGAACGCCTGGTGTCGCCGCATGGAGCGCATTCGACGGTTGCGCACAGGAACCCCCGATGACCGCAGCCGCGATTGAACCGGCCCGCCCCGCCGATGACCAGCTCGCGGTGCTGCGCGACGTGCAGGACCGGGTCCTGTGGCTGTCCACGGCACTCGTCCACCACGCGAACCGCGTCCGTGCCAATCCATCGGGAGTGAAGGTCGGTGGCCATCAGTCGTCGTCGGCGTCGATGGTCTCGATCATGACGACGCTGTGGTTCCGTCACCTGCGAGCCGAGGACCGGGTTTCCGTCAAGCCGCACGCGGCTCCTGTGCTGCATGCAGTGAACTACCTGCTGGGGGAGTTGGACGCCTCCTACCTCGAACGGTTGCGTGACTTCGGTGGCCTCCAGAGCTACCCAAGTCGAGTGAAGGATCCGGACCCAGTGGACTACTCGACGGGGTCCGTCGGGATCGGGGCGACGGCGCCGATCTGGGGTGCCATGGCCCGGCGCTACGTCGGCACGGCCGGCTCGGGCCGCCACTACTCGCTCGTCGGTGACGCCGAGCTCGACGAGGGAGCGGTCTGGGAGGCCGTCCTCGATCCCAACGTGGGCGAGCTGGGGGAGATCGTCTGGGTCGTCGACCTCAACCGGCAGTCCCTGGATCGTGTGGTGCCTGACATCGCCGCCGACAAGCTCAACGCGCTGTTCGCCGCCGCCGGGTGGCAGGTGATCACCGTCAAGTACGGCCGACGGCTGCAGCAGCTTTTCGCTCGTCCGGGGGGCGCTGAGCTTCGCGCACGGATCGACGCGATGAGCAATCCGGAGTACCAGCGACTCCTGCGCTGCGACGGAGCGGAACTTCGCCGTCGGATTCCCGGTTCAGGAGCCGACGGCCAACGGATCCGCGGCTTGCTGGCCGAGCTGGACGACCACGAGCTCCTCGACGCCATCGGCAACCTCGGCGGGCACGACCTGGGTGCCCTCGACGAGGCCTTCACGACGATCGACGACACCAGGCCGACCGTGATCTTCGCCTACACCGTCAAGGGATTCGGGCTGCCGACCAGGGGGCACCCGCAGAATCACTCCGCCCTCCTGACCGATGCCCAGATGCGACAGCTGGCCGAGCAGCTCCGCGCAGATCTCGAGGACCCGTGGCGCGGCTTCGAGGACGACGCCCCCGCGGCGACGCTGTGCCGGCAGACTGCCGCCAAGCTCCGTCGCCCTCCGACCCCTGAGATCCCACCCCTCTCGGTGCCGACAGACACCGGCAGGACGCCGGGCGGCATCGCCACGACCCAGGCCGCGCTGGGACGAACACTGCTCGACCTCACCCGTCAGGCGCCCGAGATCGCTCGGAGGATCGTCACCGTCAGTCCCGACGTCAGCTCCTCAACCAACCTCGGCGGCTGGGTCAACAAGGTCGGCGTGTGGTCGGTCCGTGAGCGCCAGGACTGGTTCGCCGACGACGGCGAGACAATCCTGCACTGGAGAGAGATACCGACCGGGCAGCACATCGAGCTGGGAATCGCCGAGGTGAACCTCGTCGGACTGCTGGGCGAGCTCGGCGCCACCTGGAGCCGCTGGGGCGAGCCGCTCCTACCGATCGGCGTCGTGTACGACCCCTTCGTCGAACGAGCCCTGGAACCCTGGTCGTTCGGGATGTACGCAGGAGGGCAGTCGATCCTCGTCGGCACGCCGTCCGGAGTGTCGCTCGCACCCGAAGGTGGCGCCCACCAGTCGATCAAGACCCCCTCCATCGGGCTGGAGCAGCCCGGATGCATCACCTACGAGCCGGCCTTCGCGATCGACACCGAGTGGGCCCTGCTGACCAGCCTGGCGCGACTCGGGCGGCCCGACGGCTGCTCGGCGTACCTGAGGCTCTCCACCAGACCGGTGGACCAGTCGCTGGCCGACGTCCCCCGCGACCCCACCGCCCGAGAGCGGCGGCGACGACAAGTCGTCGCAGGCGCGTACCGGATCCGTCGCCATCCATCACCTGCCGTGACCATCGCCGCAATGGGAGCGGTGGTGCCCGAAGCGCTCGCAGCAGCCGACCGTCTTGCGGCACAGGACGTCGCGGCCGAGGTCGTGTGCGTGACCAGCCCTGACCTGCTCTACCGGGCGCTGCGCGCCCGCCAGGGCCACGAGACGGCGGAGACGTGGGTGCTCGACCAGGTGTTCCCCGCAGACAAGGCGGCACCGATGGTCACCGTGCTCGACGGCCACCCCCACACCCTCTCGTTCCTGGCGACCGTCAACCGGGTGAAGCACTCCGCGCTCGGGGTCACCGAGTTCGGGCAGTCGGGAGCGCTGGACGACATCTACCGCCTCCACGGCATCGACGCCGACTCGATCACCGCCGCCTCGCTGGACCTCGTCGATTGAAGGTGAGCACCATGCCTCCCACATGCCTCCTCCTCGACCTCGACGGGACCCTGGTCGACTCCGCCCCCGGCATCACTGCCAGTGTCACCGCCGCGCTCACGGAGATCGGCCATCCGGTGCCCTCAGCGGACGCACTGCGCAGCTTCGTGGGACCGCCGATGCGGGAGACCTTCCGCAAGGTCGTGGGACTTGACCAGGCGACGGCCGAGCGAGCCCTCTTGCTGTACAGGCGCCGCTACGCCGAGACGGGCGCCCTCAACAGCAGCGTCTATGCCGGTGTGCCAGAGCTCTTGGATGCCGTGGCGGCATCCGGACTGCCGATGGCGGTGGCCACCTCGAAGGTCGAGGACCAGGCTGTTCGTGTCGCTGAGCACCACGGTCTCGCCTCACGTCTGGTGACCGTGTGCGGTACGTCCGACGCGGAACGTCGTGCCACCAAGCGCGATGTGATCCGAGAGTGCCTGCGCCGCATGCGGGAGCAGGGAGTCGACGTCTCCACGCCCCTGATGGTCGGAGACCGCAGCTACGACGTGCAGAGCGCTGCCGATGAGGGAGTTCCTGCGGTCCACGTGCTGTGGGGTTATGGGAGACCCGACGAGTCGGTAGGAGCGGTCGCGACCGCCGCCTCGCCCGAGGCTCTGGCAAGCCTGCTGGAGCGGTCGAGCCAAGGTCGCCTCCCCGCCGTAGCCCCCGCTTCCTGAACTGGAAGCCCCCGACCTCGAAGGAATCGTCCTCCATGGACGCTATCGACCAGAAGATCGTCGCCGCGCTGACCCGCAACGCCCGCGTCTCCTACGCGGAGTTGGCCAGCAACGTCCTGTTGTCCCGCAACGCGGTGCGCCAGCGCATCGAGCGGCTGGAGCGCCAGGGCCACATCTCCGGCTACACCATCGTCCGGGGTGGGGCCGAGACCGGCGAGCTCGTCTCGGCGTTCGTACTCGTCTACCGCCAGGACCGCATGCGCGGGGGCGACGTCCTGGCCGCGCTCACGCGCATCCCCGAGGTCGTCATCTGCGAGATCCTCAGCGGTGACTTCGACATCATGGTGCGACTGGAGGCGGCCTCGCTCGAGCGGATCCGCGGCATCTGGGAGGACATCGCACAGATGTCCGGGGTTCGCGACACGGTCACGGCGCTCACCCTGTCCTCGGTCGTCAACGGGCGGCGAAGGGAGGCGACGCCCTAGATCCGAAGCGTTTCAGACGAACTGAGCGTCCGCGTGCATGCCAGACGACGGCGGTCGCTGGCGCCCTCAGAATAAGGGGCCGAACGACGTGCGTGTGCAGCAAGCGCGAGGACGGGGCGGGCCCGGCCGCACCATGCGCGATCTGCTCCTGGGCCACAGCACCGACCTGACGTCGCTCCCGTGGGTGGGGCACCACACGCGAAACTGGGAGCCCGAGCCCATCCGGTTCATCGCCTCCAGACTCATCGCCAAGACGCTCGACGCCTCTGACGCCTACGAGGAGCGCACCCGCAACCCGGCCAAGCGCGCGCGATTGGTCCAGCCGTTCCTGCCACCGAGCTGACCGATCCCACCCCTCGGCCTGTTCCTCGGGCCGGTCTGGTGAGCTTCTGGGTCCTGAGTACCTGGGAGCGCCGCCGAGTGATGAGTGGGCACCGCAGCGGAGGATGGCCTTAGGCCAGACGATGGTTGGAACGCGATCGCGAAGGCACTCCTCATCAACCGCAACCGTCGGGTCGCGCGGGGGTGGTTGATGCAGACGACTTTTGGTTGGGTCATGTCTTCGTAGGCGAAGCGGATGCCTTCGCGTCCCATGCTGCCGTACTTGAATCCGCCGAAGGGCATGGCGTCGAAGCGGTAGTCGGAGGAGTCGTTGATCATGACGCCGCCGGCTTCGAGCTGTCGGGCGGCGGCGAGGGCGCGGTCCAGGCGTGTGGTGAAGATGCCGGCGTGGAGGCTGTAGTCAATGGCGTTGGCCTGGTCGATGGCGTCCTCGAAGGACTCGACCGGGTGGAGGACGACGACCGGGGCGAAGGCCTCCTCCTGCCAGATCGTGCTGGTGGTGGGGACGTTCTCGAGGACGGCGGGTGTGTAGAGGGAGCCGTCGACGTCGTTGCCGCAGAGCAGGGTGGCGCCCTGTTCGATGGCGGCGTCGACCTTGGCCTGGGTGGCGAGCGCGGCCTGCTGGGTGATCATCGGGCCCACGTCGGTGCGTTCGTCGAGCGGATCCCCGACTCGCAGCAGCTTCGTGCGGGCGACGAACGCGTCGCGGAAGCGTTCGTAGACCTGGTGGGCGATGAGGATCCGTTGGGTGCCGATGCAGTTCTGGCCCGCTGCCCAGAACGCGCCGGAGACGCAGGAGGCGACTGCTTCGTCGAGATCGGCGTCGTCCATGACGATGACCGGGGCGTTGCCTCCGAGGTCCATGGCGAGCTTCTTCAAGCCGGCCGTGCGGGCAATGGCCTCGCCGGTGGCGAATCCGCCGGTGAAGGACACCATGCGCACGTCGGGGGCGGCCACGATGGCGGCGGCGATGTCGGCATCGCCGTTGACGACGGTGACGACCTCCTCGGGCAGGCCGGCCTCGACGAGGGTGTCGACCAGCCGGAGCGCCGAGAGCGGGGTCAGCACCGAGGGTTTGAGGACGACCGCGTTGCCGCCGGCGATGGCGGGTCCGAGCTTGTGGGCGACCAGGTTGAGCGGGTCGTTGAACGGGGTGATGGCGGCGATGATGCCCAGCGGTTCGCGGGTGAACCAGCCCTGCCGGTCCTCGGAACCGTGGTAGGAGTCGAAGGGGACGACCTCGCCGGCGTTGCGCCGCGCCTCGGCCGCGGACAAGGAGAGCGTGTTGACGGCGCGGGCGACCTCCTTGCGGGCCTGGATGGTGGTCTTCCCGGCCTCGCTGACGATCAGCAGGGCGAAGGCCTCGGCCCGCTGCTCGACCAGGCGCGCGGCGTGATCGAGGATGGCGGCCCTGGATGCCCGGGACAGCGCTGCGGCCGTACGGCGCCCGCGCCTGGCGCGCTCCAGGATGCTGTCGATGGCGTCGGCCCCCGCGGTGGCGACCGAGGCGATGACCTCGCCCGTGTACGGGTTGCGCACCGACCCCGAATCGGTCCCGGCCGCCACGTCGCACCTGGTCTCGACGTCGGGCGGCGTGATGATCTCAGTCACCGAGGACCTCCTGAAGAAACGCGCGACGCTCAGTCGAAGCCGTGGCAGGCAAACTTGCGGATGGTCTCGGTCACTTCCCAGCGACCTGTCCAGTCCTTGGGCTGGACGATCACGTCGCCGCCGGTGATCTCGAAGCGCCTGCCGGTCGCGTGACAAGTGATGTTCGCGCGCCCGCTCAGGATGTAGCACACCTCGGTGTCCAGGCGAGGGGTCACCTCCCAGCCACCCGGCTGGCACTCCCAGATGCTCGTCTTGACGACGGGCTCGGTGTCGAACGACAGCTTGAACGTCTGGGGGTCCCCGGAGTCGTAGCCGGGACGGTGTCCGTTGGGCTTCAGCTCCCCGAGGGTCGTGGCTGCGGGCACGTGCACGAACGACAGCATGAATGGTCTCCTGAGTAGGCTTGCAATATGCGCAGAGCCTATGAAATTGAATGGCTGGCCGGTAGGCGCGCTGGAGAAAGAGAAAGGTCCTCGACGATATCAGCGACGATCTGAGGTCTCTGCCCGAACATTCCGGACAAGGGTACGGCCCGGTGATGTCGAGTGTCGCCCACACTGCGGGAAGCCGAAACTGGCAATCTCCGCCTCGCCAGCATCGGACGGCGGAGGCTGTCGCTGCGGGGCCCACTGGGGAGGACTGCGGTCGCGTTCACCGAGATGGCCGCGATCGCGGTCGGTCCGCGAAAGAGTCACACCACCGCGGCTCCGTCCTCGAGGGCGCCCACACGACGCGCCCGCGGTCGGCGAGCTGCGGGAAGCCGACGGCCCGGATGCGGGCGCCGTGGATCGTGGTGCCGAACTCGGGCAGCTCGGTGAGGGGGCGGGCCGAAGCCGGGCCGCCGAGCATGTTCTCGGCTGCCAGCGCTGCCTGTCGGCGGGTGCTGGCCCAGTGCTCCATGCGCACCGACTCCCCGCCGAGCAGCGGATGCGGAGCCCGGAAGACGTCGCCGGCGCCCACGACCCGGTCACTGCCCACCGCGTGCAGGGTGGCGCGGCAGTCCAGACCGTCCGCGAGGCGCAGCCCGCTGCCGTCCAGCCACTCCACGTTCGGCTGGGTGCCGGTTGCCATGACCACCAGGTCCGCAGGCAGGCGGGTGCCGTCGTCGAGGGTTACCCCCCGCACCAGACGCCCGGACGTCTCCAGGTCGCGCACCCGGGTCCGTGGCCGGACGTCGATGCCGGCCGCCCGGTGCAGGGTGAGCAGGTGCTCGGCCACGGCTCGGCCGAGTGTGCGACCCGTCGGCACGTCCGAGGGGTCCACGATGGTCGTGTGGTGGCCATGCTCGACGGCGGTGGCGGCGACCTCGGCGCCGATCAGGCCACCGCCGACGACGACCACCCGGCGAGCCGGCGCTCGCAGCGGGCCCGGAGCCTGGTGGCGTCCTCGAGGGTCCGCAGCACCAAGGCGCCCCGGGCCCGGGCCACCGAGCCCACGTCGCGCGGTCGGCCCCTGAAGCGACGACCAGTCCGTCGAACTCGATCCGTTCCCGTCCTCGACCACGACCGCCCTCCCGGCGAGGTCGACGCCGGTCGCCCGTGCACCCAGCCGCCGGACCACGTCCGGGACCTCGCCCGCGACGTCGAGCTCCCGCCGCTGCGTCTCCCCCGTCAGGAACCCCTTGGACAGGGGATAGCGGTCATAGGGACGGTGGCGCTCATCGCCCAGCACGACCAGGGATCCGTCGAACCCCAGCCCACGCAGGCACGCCGCCGCGTGGTGGCCCGCGAGCGAGCCGCCCACGATGACGATCGTCTCATGTCGTCGTCACACGCTGGGCGGCCTCGGAGATGCCGGCCGAGATGCCGGCCAGCTGCTCGGGTCGCAGCAGCGCGTCGAGGGCCTCCTCGGTCAGCACTCCGGTGGCCAGCACGAGCTGCCGGATGTCGCCGGCCCCGGCCAGTGCCGTCTCGGCGATCTCCGCAGCCGCGGCGTAGCCGAGATAGGGCGTGAGGGCGGTGACCACGCCGACGCTGCGTGAGGTGACGGCCTCCAGATGCTCGACGTCGACCGCGATCCCCTCGATGCACAGGGTCGCCAGCCGCTCGAACGCGCTGGTCATCCAGTCGATGTTCTGCAGCAGCACGTGGGCGATGACGGGCTCGAACGCGTTGAGCTGGAGCTGCCCGCCCTCGGCGGCCATGGTCACGGTGACGTCGTTGCCCACGACGGCGAAGGCGACCTGGTTGACCATCTCGGGAATCACCGGGTTGACCTTGCCCGGCATGATGCTGGACCCGGCCTGACGGGGCGGCAGACGGAGCTCCCCGAGGCCGGCCTGGGGGCCCGAGGACAACAGCCTGAGGTCGTTGCAGATCTTCGAGACCTTGACGGCCGTCCGCTTCAGGACACCCGAGAGCTGCACGAACACGCCGGTGTCCGAGGTCGCCTCGATCAGGTTGGTCGCCGGCACCAGGGGCAGCCCGGTGATCTGCCTCAGGTGGCGGCAGGCGGCCTCCCGGTACGCCGGGTCGGCGGTGATCCCGGTGCCGATCGCGGTGGCGCCGAGGTTGATCTCGCACAGCAACGCCCGGGAGTCCTGGATCCGGGCCTCTTCCTCGGCAAGCGTCGCCTCCCACGCCGCGAACTCCTGGCCGACGGTCATCGGCACCGCGTCCTGGAGCTGGGTCCGCCCGACCTTCGGGACCGACCAGAACTCGGCCGACTTCCGGTGGCACGTCTGAGCCAGACGCCTCACGGCGACGGACACCTCGGAGAGGGCAGCCAGCAGCGCCAGTCGGACGGCGGTCGGGTAGACGTCGTTGGTGCTCTGGCTGCGGTTGACGTGGTCGAGGGGGTGGATCTCTTCGTACGTCCCGGCCGGCAGCCCGAGCAGCTCGAGCGCGCGATTGGCCACCACCTCGTTGGCGTTCATGTTCGTGGACGTGCCGGCGCCGCCCTGGATGACGTCGACCACGAACTGGTCGTCGAGCAGCCCGTCGCGCACGTCCTGGCAGGCGCGGTCGATCGCATCCGCCCGCCGGCTGTCGATCAGCCCCAGCTCGCGATTAGCCCTGACCGCTGCCTGCTTCACCGCGCCCAGGGCGGCGACGAGACCACGGTGGGTCGAGATCGGGGTCGCGCTGATCGGGAAGTTCTCCAGTGCCCGTGCCGTGTGCACCCCCCAGTAGGCGCCCGCCGGGATCTCGCACTCGCCGAGGAAGTCTCGCTCGAGCCGGGCTGTCTCCTCGGTCACCACTGGACGAGGTTGCAGCCAGTGTGGTCGGTGGGTTCGACCTGGACGGTGGCGTGGGTGATGCGGTGTCGGTCGCGGAGGACCTCGCGCGCCTGGTCGAGGACGGCGTGCGTGTCGGCGTCCGGGCGGACCTGGAGGTGGACGCTGACGGCGTCCATCCCGGAGGTGATGGTCCATACGTGGAGGTCGTGCGCCTCGACGACGTGGTCGATCGACTGGAGGTCGGCGGCGACGTGGTCGACGTCGATGTGGGCGGGGGCGGACTCGACCAGGATCCGCAGCGCGTCGCGGCCGAGCTTGTAGGCGCGGGGCAGGATGAACAGCCCGATGCCGACCGCTATCAGGGAGTCGACCCAGTACCACGAGGTGGCGGCGATGATCGTGGCGCCGATCAGCACGCCGACCGAACCGACGGCGTCGGCGGTCACCTCGAGGTAGGCGCCGCGCAGGTTGAGGCTCTCCTTGGCGCCGGCGGCGAGCAGCCGAAAGGCGATCAGGTTGACGACCAGGCCGATGATCGCGACCACGATCATCGGGGTGGAGGCGACCTCGTGGTCGGCACCTAGCCGCTGGATCGCCTCGTAGACGACGTAGACGGCGACGGCGAAGAGCAGCACGGTGTTGGCCAGGGCGGCGAGGATCTCCAGCCGGTACCAGCCGTAGGTGCGGTGCACTGCGGCGGTGCCGGCGGTGGCCAGGCTGATCGCCGCCAGCGACATGCCCAGCCCGCCGGCGTCCGAGAGCATGTGCCCGGCGTCGGAGAGCAGGGCCAGCGACCCGGAGGCGATGCCGACGGCGAACTCGACGGCGACGAACGCGACGGTGATCAGGAACGCCCAGGTCAGCGGCCGCCTGTAGCGCGCGCCGGCGTTGACGGCGTCCAGCGCGTTCAGCCCGTGACCGTGCCCTTGTCCGTGCCCATGTCCGTGCCCGTGTTCGTGGCCATGTCCAGGCCCGTGGTCATCCTGCCGGTGGTCGTGCTGATCGTGGTGAGTACTCATAGGGGGTGACCTGTCTGGGCGCAGCGGGAGTGTGAGCGGAGAGTTCGAGCGGCGAGCTCGAGGAAGGCGGCGCCCGGCCGAGACGGCCTGACTGGGGCCGTCGCTCTCAGGTCGCGCGGGGGTGGTTGATGCAGACGACTTTTGGTTGGGTCATGTCTTCGTAGGCGAAGCGGATGCCTTCGCGTCCCATGCTGCCGTACTTGAATCCGCCGAAGGGCATGGCGTCGAAGCGGTAGTCGGAGGAGTCGTTGATCATGACGCCGCCGGCTTCGAGCTGTCGGGCGGCGGCGAGGGCGCGGTCCAGGCGTGTGGTGAAGATGCCGGCGTGGAGGCTGTAGTCAATGGCGTTGGCCTGGTCGATGGCGTCCTCGAAGGACTCGACCGGGTGGAGGACGACGACCGGGGCGAAGGCCTCCTCCTGCCAGATCGTGCTGGTGGTGGGGACGTTCTCGAGGACGGCGGGTGTGTAGAGGGAGCCGTCGACGTCGTTGCCGCAGAGCAGGGTGGCGCCCTGTTCGATGGCGGCGTCGACCTTGGCCTGGGTGGCGAGCGCGGCCTGCTGGGTGATCATCGGGCCCACGTCGGTGCGTTCGTCGAGCGGATCCCCGACTCGCAGCAGCTTCGTGCGGGCGACGAACGCGTCGCGGAAGCGTTCGTAGACCTGGTGGGCGATGAGGATCCGTTGGGTGCCGATGCAGTTCTGGCCCGCTGCCCAGAACGCGCCGGAGACGCAGGAGGCGACTGCTTCGTCGAGATCGGCGTCGTCCATGACGATGACCGGGGCGTTGCCTCCGAGGTCCATGGCGAGCTTCTTCAAGCCGGCCGTGCGGGCAATGGCCTCGCCGGTGGCGAATCCGCCGGTGAAGGACACCATGCGCACGTCGGGGGCGGCCACGATGGCGGCGGCGATGTCGGCATCGCCGTTGACGACGGTGACGACCTCCTCGGGCAGGCCGGCCTCGACGAGGGTGTCGACCAGCCGGAGCGCCGAGAGCGGGGTCAGCACCGAGGGTTTGAGGACGACCGCGTTGCCGCCGGCGATGGCGGGTCCGAGCTTGTGGGCGACCAGGTTGAGCGGGTCGTTGAACGGGGTGATGGCGGCGATGATGCCCAGCGGTTCGCGGGTGAACCAGCCCTGCCGGTCCTCGGAACCGTGGTAGGAGTCGAAGGGGACGACCTCGCCGGCGTTGCGCCGCGCCTCGGCCGCGGACAAGGAGAGCGTGTTGACGGCGCGGGCGACCTCCTTGCGGGCCTGGATGGTGGTCTTCCCGGCCTCGCTGACGATCAGCAGGGCGAAGGCCTCGGCCCGCTGCTCGACCAGGCGCGCGGCGTGATCGAGGATGGCGGCCCTGGATGCCCGGGACAGCGCTGCGGCCGTACGGCGCCCGCGCCTGGCGCGCTCCAGGATGCTGTCGATGGCGTCGGCCCCCGCGGTGGCGACCGAGGCGATGACCTCGCCCGTGTACGGGTTGCGCACCGACCCCGCGGTCCCGAGCTCGACGACGGGTTCGGTGATGGTGTCAGTCACGGAGAGCCTCCTGAAGAACGCGGTGCGCGGGGGCGCCGCTGCCGCTGGCGTGGTGCCGTTCATGGATCGCGATGATGTCCGAAAGCAGGGCATAGGCGGTCTCGAGGCGGCCGGCGCCCGGTCCGGAAACGGTGACCGTGCCGAGGATGTCGGTGTCGAAGGCCACCGCATTCATCGCTCCGGGAATTCCGGCGAGTGGATGATGGGCGGGAAGGGCTTGCGGCGCCACCCTGGCGTCCACGGTTCCATCCGCGCGTCGCTTCGCCGACCCGACGAGCTTCCAGTGCAGACCCTTCGACGCGGCGTCCTGCACCTCTGTGGACGTGAGAGCAGAGATCCCCTCGCACGACACGTCCTCGCGGCTCAGTTCCGCACCGAGGACCTCGCTGGCCAGGATCATGACCTTGAGCTGCACGTCATGACCCTCGAGATCGGCGGTGGGATCGGCTTCGGCGTATCCGCGTTCCTGGGCTTCCGCGGTGGCCGCCTGCAGGTCGAGTCCGTCTGCGAGCCTGCCGAGGATGTAGTTCGAAGTGCCGTTCAGGATGCCTTGGACCCCCTCGATCTGCAGTCCGCCGAACAAGCGCTGGGCCGTCCGCAGGATGGGCGTGCCGCTGACCACGGAGCCCTCGAACTCGAAGCTGACGCCGTGCTCGGCGGCCAGAGCCTTGAGCTCCTGGCCAGCGAGGGCGACCGGTCCCTTGTTCGTGGTGCACACGTGCTTGCCGGACTCGAGCGCCCACCGCACGTGGGAGACGGCGGGCTCCCCGTCGATGGGGTTCGTGTAAGTCGCTTCGGCCACGATGTCCGATGGCACGTGGCGGATCACCCACTCGTTGCGCGGGTCGGCACTACCACCTGTCAGGCCGGCGAAGCTCATTGCGTGGGGTTCCGTGGCGAGGAGCGGCACGAGGTCGATCCCGTTGTTGTCGACCAAGGATCCCGCCCGAAGGTCCGTGATCGCCACGACGCGGAGCGCGAACCCCATCTCATGAGCAAGGTCGTCGCCGCGCTGGACGATGAGCTCGGCGAGTCCGCGGTTGACACCGCCGAAGCCGATGAGTGCGAGGTCGTATCGCTCCATGTGATCACTCCTTGGCAGAGCCGCACCCTTCGCGGCGGGATTGCTGAGATCCTCACCCTTCAGCCCGTCACCTGCTCCATGCCGCAACGGCCAAAGAGCCTGCCGATGTGCCTCTCAATGCGACGATTTGCCCACTCGGCGAGGACCGCGTGGCTCCGCACGAAATGACAATGGCCCCGGGGAGTCCCGGGGCCATCGCGCGATCGAATACGAGTAGTTCGATCAGTTTACGACTCAGATGTCGTAGATCAGCTCGACCTGGCTGCCCGCAGTCCGGGTAGGCGGGTGCCCGTCTGCGGTCGGTTGACCGACAGACACGGCCTGCTCGAGGGCGCGCTTTGGGCGCGCTTTGAATCGCGAACGGTCGCAGAGGGGCGCCGACGCATCGAGCGTCTCAGGCGGTGAATCCGCAGGTCAGCGGCCACTTTCCTCGGATGAACGCAGTTGTCGGCAAAGGATCGCACTGACGCTCAGCACCATCTGCGTCTTCCCGATGACTTCCCATGTGGAGTGCGTTGCGCATCTCGTGAAGAGGTGAGCACGTACGGCACCCTCCTCGGCTGGCTGCCGCGTCGTATGCGGCTGCAAAGACGCAACCTCTCGGCCAGCCGTCGGCCCAGCTGTCGACCGAGTGCCGATGGGCGGGCGAGTCCTATCACTGGCTGAGGCGACAAGCGTCATGGACGTTGGCCCGGCGACTCGTGTTTGGCTGGTTACGGTTTGTTCCAGCCGGTTCTTGATGATTGGGCGATGGCGTCCGGGATGGTGCTGCCGCGGAACCCGATGCGGTCGATGATGGGGCGGGCGAGTCCTGGTGCTTTCGCGACGATGGTGTGCGACTTGGGTACGACGACCATGGGCTTGCGGCGTTCGATGCCGGTCACGATGCCTTTGACGACCGACTTGATGTCGATGAACTTGAAGATGCCTGTCTGGTTGCCACCCCAGAGGGTGTTCCCGGCGGGGTCGGCGACTACGTGGTCCATCAGTGGGGTCTTGAAGAAGGTGGGGTGGACGCTGCCGACGGTGACACCGAGGTGGCGAATCTCGAGTCGGATGCTGTTGCACATCGCCCAGACTCCGGCCTTGCTCGCTGTGTAGGACGCCTGAAGCGGCGAGTGGCAGAATGCGGCCATCGAGGAGATGGCCAGAAGGTGTCCGCGCTGTTCCTGGACGTGCGGCAGGGCTGCGCGGAAGGTCCGCCAGACCCCCTTGAGGTTGATGTCGATGACTCGGTCGAAAGCCTCGGGGTCGAGCTTGGCCATCGGTGCCATGGTGTCGATGCCGGCGTTGGCGATGACGACGTCGAGACGGCCGAAGTGTTCGGTAGCGCCGTCCAGGGCGGCTTGGAGGGTGTCGATGTGGCGGACGTCTGCTGCCCAGCCTCGAGCCACGTTTTGTCCGCCGAGTTGTACGGCTTGCTGGCTGACGGCGTGGGCGTCGAGGTCGAGGAGGGCGAGGTTGGCGCCTCGTTCGCGCAGTGCCTGGGCGACGGCTGAACCGAGTCCGCCGGTTGAACCCGTGATGGCGACGGTCCGGCCGGCGAGGTTGTACCTGGTCACGTCGGCGGCCTTACTTGTCGAGCTCGCGGACGAGACCGTGGATGCGGGCGTTGCGGTCGATCGCTGCGTCGGTGAGCACGTTGAGGGCGCCTCGTGCGGCCGAGATCGGGACCCACCTTCGCGGGCAGGTGATGCGGGGGCTTCGCGACTCCAGTCCCTTGACGACGGCCTGGGCGATGCGTGCGGGAGCTACCGGCTGTCGCAGGCCCTTGGGGTAGGCCAAGCGGATGATCTCTTCAGTGACGGGGTTGCCGAAGGAGGCCTCGATGATCGGGGTAGCGACCCAGCCCGGGTAGAGCACCCCCGCGGTGGCGCCGGTGCCGGCCAGCTCGGACCGCAGCGCGCGGCCGAACATCTCCACCCCGGCTTTGGACATGGCGTAGGGGGCGTTCAGCATGCCGTTGAAGTAGGCGTAGATGGAAGCGGTGACAAGGACGTGGCCGTTGCTCTCGGAGATGGCGGGGAGGCTGGCGCGGACGGTGCGCCAGACTCCAAGGAGGTCGACCTCTATGATCCGCTCGAACTCCTCTTCCTTCGTCGCCCGGATGGTCGTCGGGGTGGTTGCGGCGATGCCGGCGTTCGCGAAGGTCACGTCGAGCGCACCGAAGCGGGTCAGGGTCCGGGCGACGGCGTCGTCCATGCTGGCTCGGTCGGTGACGTCACCGGCGATCGCGAGGGACTGATCAGGCCCGAGCTCGTTCGACAACGCCTCGAGGTGTGCGGGGTTGAGGTCGACAAGGGTGACGTTGGCTCCGGCCTTGACCAGGGCGCGTGCGCAAGCGGCGCCGATGCCACCGGTGGCACCGGTGATGAGGATGGTCTTGCCGGGGAGAGCAAACTGCGGGTTGGCCATGGTGATTTCCTCGTTCGTTTCGGTCGGTCGGTGTGGCGGTGTCAGCTGGCGGCCGGGACGTGGCGGCTCAGGAACTCGATCTGGTCGGCGACGACTCTCTCGAACGCCTCGCCGACGTAGATGTCGAAGTGCCCCTCGGGGTAGAGGCGAATCTCGCGCTCGGGCGCCTTGGTGGCGTGTCTTTGGGCTGCGGACGCGGGCGCCACGGAGTCGGTCTCGCAGATGGCGAACAGGATCGGGCAGGTGATCCTCGGGGTCGCTCGTCCGGGGGTGTGCAGGCCGATGGCGAGTCCGACCCGGGCTGCGACCTGGTTCTCGAAGCTGGAGGCACCCGGCACGAGCGCGAGGTAGCCGGGCATCGCGTCGGGCGCGGTCATCAGGGCCGTGGAGCCGGGCGGACCGGAGGTCGGGATCATCACCGGCGACCGGCCGAGGAGGTGGCCGATGGTGTCGCGGACCGCGCGAGCGGTGACCCTCGCGCTCGTCCTTAGGGGCACGGCTTGCAGGGCGGCGAGACCGTCGGTGAACGGGCACTGCGCGATGGCCGCGGCGATGCGCGCGTCGTTGGCCGCGGTGAGGATCGCGTGTCCGCCGCCGAACGACGTCCCCCAGACCACGACTCGCTCGGGGTCGAGTTCCGGGATGGAGCGGGCAAACCGCACGGCGGCAGCCCAGTCGGCGATCTGGCTCTTGATGTCCAGCAGTTGGCGCGGCTCGCCGGTGCTGGCGCCGAAGTGTCGGTAGTCGAAGACCAGACACGCGTACCCCTCGGCCACGAAACGCTCGGCGAACGCGTCCAGACGCATCTCCTTCACCCCTCCGAGCCCGTGGGCCATCACGATGACTGGGGCCGGCCCCATGGAGGCCGGGCGGTAGAGCCAGGCCGCGCAGGTCTCTTTCCCCGAGCTGAAGGTCACGTCGATGCGCTCAGCGCGTGGCGGCTTGCGGTCCTGAGGTGTCATGTGACGCACATTACTGGAAGTACTACCAAGAATGGAAGACACTTCTAACAATGGATGTGGGTTACGCTTTGGACATGGACACGAGCGCCGGCACCCGTACGCAACGACGCGCCGCCGCGACTCGGCAGAGCATCGTCCAGGCCGCGAAGGACATCCTGGCCACTCACGGCTCCGCGGCCCTCACGATCGAGGCAGTCGCGGACCGAGCCGACGTGGCAGTGCAGACGATCTACAACCGGGTCGGGGGCAGGTCAGCCCTCCTCGTTGCTGTTGCCGAGTTGGCGATGCTCGAGAACCGCGAGTACATGGACACGGCCTACGCCACCCCGGGCACCATCGAAGAGCGCCTCCTGCTGACCGCGAGCTCCTACACGCGGTTCGCGCTAGAGCGACCCCACGAGTTTCGACTCCTCGTGGAACCTCCGGACCACCCTGAAGCACTCACGCGCATCGCCGAGCTCATCCAGGAACAGAACAACAAGCTGGCAGCCACGATCCGGGACGGCATCGCCGAAGGGGTGCTCAGCGTCGACGAGGATCCCGAGGTCCTGGCCACGGCACTGTGGGCGATGTGGAACGGGATCCTCAGCCTCGGCTGGCGAGCCGACCCCCTTCGGCCCGACCGCGAACGCCTGCAGCAACTCCTCGACGCGGCCGCCGGGACGATGCTCGTCGGCCTCCGCGCCCGCACCTGACCATCACAGATCCAGCCCTTGGAAACAGCTTCCGTGCCGACGCTGAGCCAAGCGCCCGCGTTGCCGCGGACGAGCTACGCGGGTGTCTGCCCGACCGGATCACGATCTACCGCCGTCCTACTTGCGAAGTCTGTCGCGGTGACCAGGAGGTTGCGGAACAGGTTCGCCGCACGGGATCCACGAGGTCGGTCACCCCTCGGCATCGACGAAGCCGACTGCGCGAGCTGGGATGGTGAAGAGCAGACAACGTCTGCTTCTTCCGCTCGTGGCTCGTCGCTTTGTGCGCATCACTGTGGGCGGACTGCCCCGCCAAGATCAGGTCGCCGACTCTGATCGCGCTTGAGACCCTGGACCCAAATTCGGCGAGGGCTCGGAAAGGGCGCGCTTTGATTCGCAGTGGCACGCAGCAGCGTGCCTACGGGATCAGGCCCCGACAGAGCAACATCGCAGGTCAGCGTACGGTTTCGGGCCATCGCCGCAGCCTGTAGCAATCATGCACGCTTACTCTCAGCGTCCCCAGTGCGTTCCCGATGACCAGCCATGTGGAGTGTGTCGCGCTTCTTGAGAATCGCGGCTCTGACCTGCGGCTGAGGGATTCGCGCTGAGGTCGTCGGTCTCCGACAAACCGCCGTAGGGCATGGGCGCGCTTTGCGGGCGATTCGCACGCCCGCGATCGCGGAGGGCGTAGGTCACTCCGTCGACGTCGACGTACGAGGTGGGGGCGGTGCGGTAGGTGTGCGTGATGTCTCTCCACGTGTTCGGGGGTGCCTGGTGGATATGGTATGATGATCGTACGTCAATGTTACGGGCGTCTACCACGCCCAACAGGAGGAGTCGATCGAGATGAAGGCCTTCGTCGTCACGAAGTACGCCAAGGAGGGGGCCGTGCGTGCCGAGGAGTGTCCCGAGCCGACGCCCCAACGCGGGGAGGTGCTCGTGCACGTCGAGGCGGCGAGTGTGAACCCGCTGGACTCCAAGCTCGCCGCGGGCGAGTTCAAGGCGCTCCTCCCGTACAAGCCCTCTTTCGTGCTCGGACACGATGTCGCCGGCGTCGTGATGGGCGTCGGCCCCGGCGTCACCGGCTTTGCCCCGGGTGACCGCGTCTTCGCGCGGGCGGGGGACTTCCAGATCGGCACGTTCGCCGAGCAGGTCGCCGTCCGCGAGTCCGACCTCGCCCTGGTGCCGGCCTCGCTCTCCTTCGAGGACGCCGCCTCCCTGCCACTGGTCGCGCTGACGGCGTGGCAGGCGCTCGTGGAGAAGGGTCAGGTGACAGCGGGCCAGAAGGTGCTGATCCACGCCGGCTCCGGTGGTGTCGGCACGATCGCGATCCAGCTGGCCAAGCATCTCGGCGCCACGGTCGCGACCACCACGAGCACCGCCAACGTCGAGTGGGTCCGCGAGCTCGGCGCGGACGTGGTGGTCGACTACCGGACCGAGCGCTTCGAGGACGTCCTCAGCGAGTACGACCTGGTGCTGGACCCGCTCGGGCCCGACCACGTCCTGAGGTCGCTGTCGGTGCTCCGCCCAGGTGGCCTCGCGATCGGCATCCAGGGTCCTCCGGACCCGGCGTTCGCGCGACGCATCGGCGCGAACCCGGTCGTGCGTCTCGTGATGCGACTGCTCAGTCGGAAAGTGCGCAAGGCCGCCCGACACCGGGGCGTGTCGTACTCGTTCCTGCTGATGCGGGCCGACGGAAGCCAGCTCGCCGAGATCGCCTCCTTGGTCGAGGAGGGCACGATCCGTCCCGTCGTCGACCGGGTGCTCCCCTTCGACGAGACGCTCGAGGCCCTGCGCCTGGTCGACGGCGGACGAGTCAAGGGCAAGGTCGTCGTGACGATGTCCTGACCGCGACCCCCAGCGAGACGAGGGCGCCCCCCGATCCTTGGATCGAGGGGCGCCGTTGCGCGGCGTGACCGGTCAGGCGGACTGGGGGAGGAAGGTGGCGTAGCGCTCGCCGCCGGGCAGGTGGAGGCCGGAGCGGACATTGCGCGCGGTGTCGTCGGCCAGGACCTCGTCGACACCGGACTCCAGTCCGTCCAGCACCTGGCGCACGATGTCGCCCGGGGACGCCTTCGGGGCCTCGACTCCGGAGGCCATGTCGGTGTCGACGTAGCCCATGTGGACCCCGAGCACCTGCACGCCCCGGGGGGCGAGCTCGAGCCGCAGCGAGTCGGTCGCGGACCACAGCGCGGCCTTCGAGGCGCTGTAGCTACCGCCGAGGGCGAACCACGAGAGGGCGGAGGCCACGTTCACGATGGCCCCCGACCGCTCGGCGACCCGGTCAGCGAAGGCGGCCGCGACCGCGACGGGGCCGAAGAAGTTGACCTCCATCTCCTGACGCAATGAGGCCGGGTCGGGCGAATGGAGCGACGCGACGAGCGCGATGCCGGCGTTGTTGACGACGATGCTCACGTCCTTCGCCGTCGATGCGACGCGGGCCACGGACTCCGGATCGGTGACGTCGAGCCGGAGCGGTACGACGCGCGGATCCGAGGCGTCGACACTGTCCGCGTCGCGCGCTGCGGCGTAGACCTTGGCCACGCCTCGGCCGAGCAGCTGCGCTACGAACTCCGCTCCGATGCCGCGGTTGGCTCCAGTGACCAGCACGGTCTGGTCGGTCAACATCGTCATGCGTCCTCCTCAGGCGGGCCGCAGCGACCCGATCGGCTTTGTATGACGATCATATGCCAATGGTCCGGCGCGACGTCGCCGGGCCTCGAGGGGGTCGCGTCAGGTCAGGAGCGCGAGGACGTTGTCGATCCCGCGTGCGAGCACCTCGCGGGACCGCGTGTCGTCGACCAGGCTTCGCGCCATCTGCATCGTGCCGATCATGAGGGCGTAGGCGCTCATCACCTGGAGGCGCAGGCTCTCGCCATGGAGCTCGGACTCACCCTCGAGTCGGCTGGCCATCGCCTCCACGAGGGCCGTGAGGCCGTCGTCGTAGGCGACGCGCACGGCCGGTCCGCCGCGGACGATCTCGTCGATCAGGGCTGCGGACGGGCAGCCCAGGTCCACGGCGTCACGATGCTCCACCGACAGGTAGCGGCGGACCATCACCTCGATGCCTGGGCGGCCCGGAGGGATCTGGTCGTAGGCCGCGAGCTGGGTGCGAAGCTCGCTGCCGATCACCTCGGCGACGAGGGCCTCCTTGGAGGCGAAGTGTGCGTAGAACGCGCCGTTCGTCAGTCCGGCGTCCTTCATCAGCACGGCGACGCCCGACCCATCGATCCCGTCGCTCTTGAGGCGACGTCCCGCGGACTCGACGATGCGCCTTCGCGTCTCGGCCTTGTGGCCCTCGCTGTATCTCACCATGGTCCGACCCTTCGTCGCGCTGCGCGGGGCAGTGGACCCAACGTAGCCATGACGATCATACGACCAACAGTCACGCGCCCGGTAGTGCGTGGCCCGTCCTGCAGGCCGCGCCTCGTGTGGGCCCCGCTTCCCGGTGGGCCACAGGCGGGCGTAGGTGTTTGAGTGTCGTGGTTGCCTTGGCGTGACCGAGTGAGCGTTGGGCAGTGACGACTTCGCAGCCGGCCGCGATGAGGCCGAGGCGCAAAGGGTGGCTGAGGTCGTGAAGCTTGCTTCCGGCGCAGAAGCGGCGTTGAGGGCATGCGGCACCAGCCGGATCGAGGTTTTGGGGTGCACTGGGTAGGCACGACAACGAAACCGACGTTTCCGCAGGTCAGCCGCCGTTTTTGGCGACTACTGACAGGGGTCGCAAACCCCTGAATCAGATGTCGTAGTTCTGACCGCACTTGTGCCTTGACCTGCGCAAACGCCGAGATTGAGGGGCCAGGGGCCGCGCTGGGGCCGCACATGGCCGCGGCGCACGCACGCCGGCGCCGGCGGGTCGACCCGAGTTCGACCCTTTCGCGGCGCTGGTCGATGACTGGTCATGACGCCGACCGTGCGTGCTCAGACGTCATCATCGTCGTCCTCGTCGGGTTCAACGTCACCCGCGAGTTCTTCGTCGTTCGGTTGCGTGTCGTCCGGATCGGGCTCCGGCGTCTGGTGGCCGAACACCGCGTCGACCGCTCGCCGGGTGCGCTCGGCACTGTCCTCGACGAGGTGGTTGTAGGTGCGCAGGGTGAAGCCGGGGTCGGCGTGAGCGAGGTACTCGCTGAGGGCCTTGATCGGCTCCACCTTCATGGAGCGCTGTGCTGGCGTAGAAGTGCCGCAGGGCGTGGCTGCCGTTTTCGGGCGTTACCGGGATCCTTGCCCGCTTCAACGCCGGCTTCCAGATGAACGTGTTGAGGTAGTTCCGTGCCAGCGCCTTCTTCTCGCGGCTGTAGAGAAGCAGCGAGAAGGTCGTGGGCTTTCCGTCCGTCCTGTCCCAGGGGAGCGTCACCTCGATCGGTGGGTAGGCGGTCATGTGCGCGTTGATCGCCTTCAAGACCGCATCGGGCAGCGGAACGTCCGGCCTCGTGCCGCGTCCGCCGTCGAATCGCAGGGCTCAGGCCTGCCGCGCCTCGCGGTCCCGCGTCGCCGCCAGGGTCCCGAGCAGGGCGAGGCCATCGGCGCTCGGGGTACCCGGCTCCGCGGAGTAGACAATGAGCTCCTGTCCGGGCGCCGAACGGACGTCGAAGGCCTGGATGCTGAGGGTCAGCTCGCCGACCTCGGGGTGCCGGAGCCGCTTGCTCTCCAGGCGTTTGGCCCGCGCTTCGTGCCGCTGCCAGAGCGTCACGAATGCCGGGCTGTGGCGGGTCAGCTGTGCGATGACCTCCCGGATCCGCGGATCGTTCGGGGTGCGGCCGGCGAGCAGCCGGAAGCCTGCGACCGTTGCGCGGGCGACCTGGTCCCAGTCGGGATAGAAGGTCGGCGCGTCCGGGTCGAGGAAGACGCGCAGCATCAGGTTCCGCTCCCGATGGAAGCCCTGGAAGAGGGCGTCGGCGAGAGGGTTGCAGGCGAGTACGTCGTAGGCCCGCCCGACCACGATCGCCGGATGCGCCGACCAGTTGTCGAGGAGGCGGAGCAGCTCGGGTGCGACGCGATCGTGTGCGGCCGTCTGTCGCTCGCCCGGTGTCAGGCCGGCCACCCGGTAGAGGTGGAGGCGAGCGTCGTCGTCGAGGCGGAGCACGTCGCTCAACGCGTCGAGCACCTGCGGGGAGGGGCTGCGCTCGCGGCCCTGCTCGAGGCGGGTGTAGTAGTCGACGCTGACGCCGGCCAGCATCGCGACCTCCTCGCGGCGCAGGCCCGGCACCCGGCGTACACCGTGGGTGGGCACGCCCACCTCCTGCGGGGTCACCTGGGCGCGGCGCGCCCTCAGGTACTCACCGAGTGGAGTGGACATGACCCGATCGTAGGCCGGTGCCGGAGGCCGAACATGGGGGTGTTGCCCCCAGGCTGGGGGAGGAGCCGGTCTCGACTCATTGCAGCCGGATCAGCCGCCTGCCAGTCGGCGGGCTGCCCTGCCGCGCTGCCGCCTGTCGCTGCGGAGGCGATGGTCGCCTACCGCGCCGCCAGCATCCCGGCCGACGCCGTCGCGCGAGCCATCGACTATGCGGTCGGACGGCCGGCCGACGTCGACGTCAACGAGATCGTCATCCGACCGACCGCACAGCGCTGACCCGCCAGCCGCGCCAGGGGGGTGCATCTCTCCCTCCCTTGCGTCTGGCGCCCGGGGCATGCTGGGAGACATGAACGCGAACAGTGTGAACAGCTCACCCAACCCCGGCCACGGCCTCCTGGCAGGCAAGGTGGCATTCATCTCCGGAGCGGGCCGCGGCATCGGTGCCGCAGCTGCCCGGCTCTTCGCCGAGGAGGGCGCCCAGGTCCTCCTCACTGCTCGCACCGAGGAGCAGTTGAGCGCGGTCGCGGAGGAGGTCCGCGGTGGCGGCGGGACGGCGGAGTACGTCGTCTGCGACCTCGCCGACCCGGCCGCCGTACGCTCTGCGGTCCAGCACACCGTCGACACCTTCGGGCGGCTGGACGTGGCGTTCAACAACGGTGCGACCATCACTCCGCCGAACGCCCTCGACGAAGTGCCGGAGGAGGAGTTCGACACCCTCTACGCCGTCAATCTCAAGAGCGTGTGGGTGGCCATCGCTGCTGAGGTCGCTGCCATCCGCCAGAGTGTCGGGACGGGTGCCATCGTCAACAACTCGAGCGTCGGGAGCCTGCGAGGCAATCCGGTCCTGCCGGCGTACGGCGCCATGAAACGCGCCGTTAACAGCCTGACCGAGACTGCCGCGGTCACCTACGGCCCTGAGGGCATCCGCGTCAACGCGATCGCCCCCGGTAACACCGACACCGAGATGATCCAGTCGTGGGAGACCCATACGCCCGGCCTCTCCGAGCGGCTCGCGGCGAACACGCCGTTGCGCCGAGGCGCCGAGCCGCGTGAGATCGCCGAAGCCGCCGCCTGGCTGCTGAGCGATCGCTCATCCTTCGTGACCGGGACGGTGCTTCCGGTCGACGGGGGTGCCCGGGCCTAGCACCCCCGCCTGCGACAGCCGGCTCACTTCGACTCGATGTGACCCTCCGCGGCCGGGTTGTCGCGAAGCTCGGCCACGACCGCCGCCACTCCGAGTCGTCGCCGACGATGGCCTGGCGCAGGCACGCGGCGGTGACGCGCTGCATGAGCGCGACCCGAGCCGGGCTCTCGTCGGTGGTCTCGGCGACCTCGTGCCCCACGATGCCGCCAAGCGAGTGCTCGCCACCGTGCACGGTGAGCGGGTCGGTGGCGCCCGGGCTCAGCAGGTAGACCTCGGGTTCCGATCCGTCCTGACCCCGGGCATTTCTCCAGCCCCTCTGGCCGTAGCGCAGCCAGGTCGTCGTTCGCCAGAGAAACCCAGGGGCGTTCCGGGCTTCGAGCGTCCGGGCTCGCGGGCCGCTGGGTCGCGTGGGCCGCACTGGGGCCGTAGACGAACGAAAAACGACCCCTGACGCTGGAAGACGTTGAAAGGTGTCTTCGCAGGTCAGGGGCCGTTTTCAGGCACTCAGCCCGTGGGCGTCACCCACGCGTGACTAGATGTCGTAGATCAACTCGAACTGGCTCCCGCAGTCTGGGTGGCCCGTTGTGCTCTTTGCTGTCGCTTGTGAGCCTCGGAGCCGGTTTCTTCGATGGCGCGGTTTGGGCGCGCTTTGAATTGCGGAGGGTCGCAGATGGGGAGCAGACGCCATCGACGTCCCAAGCGGCAAAGCCGCAGGCCAGCGGCTAGTTTGGTCTCATGAACGCAGCTGCCGGCAACGGATCGCGCCCACGCTCAGAATCATCGGCGTCTTCCCGATGACGCACCACGTGGAGTGCGTGGCGCTGCTGTCGCGCTAGTCGAGCTCTTCCCGGCCGACCGGTACCGGCCAGGGATGGCCCTTCTCCGCCGCCGCCAGCAGGGCAGGGTCAGCGGCTGCGCCGCGGTCAGCCACGACGGTCAGGGCGCCTGCCGCCACGACGTGGCCGGTGCGCAGCGAGGCCGCGGGATCGAGCCCGCGGCGCCGTGCGGCGAGGTAGCCCGCGGCGAAGGCGTCACCGGCCCCCACGGGCTCGACCACCTCGACCTCGAGGGCCTCGGCGGACGTCAGGGCCGCGCCGGAGAACGCGTGTGCGGCGCGCCCGGAGTCCTTGACGACGAGCTCCGGGCCGGGCACCAGGTCCCGGAGGGCGTCGAGGCTGGGCGTCCCCCACAGGGCGGCCGCCTCGTCGAGCCCGACGAACACGAGGTCGGCCAGCTGCGCCAGCGCGAGCAGCACCGGCCCCGCCACGTCAGCCGGCCACAGGGCGGGCCGATGGTTCACGTCGAACGACGTGGTCACGCCCGGGAGCTCGAGCAGGAGCTCCTCCACCAGGTGGTGGCAGGCGGCGGAGAGTGCGGGGGTGATCCCGCTCAGGTGCACGTGGGTGATCCCGTCCCGCGCTCCTGGTGGCAGCGCGGCGAACGCCGAGGCCGCCGACCCGCTCCGGTAGTAGTGCACGGCCGTCGCGGTGGTGCCCGGGTCCTTGAGGTAGAGGCCCGTCGGCTGGTCCGGGTCGCAGACCAACGACGACACGTCGACGCCCTCGGCGGCCAGCCCGCCGCGCAGGCGGCGGCCGAGCGGGTCATCGCCGACCGCGCCCGCGAACCGGGCGGGCACGCCCAGCCGCGACAGGTGCACCGCGACGTTGGCCTCCGCGCCCGCCTCCGAGACGACGAGGTGGTCGGCCGACTCGAGTGGAGTGCCGCCGGGCGGGCTGAGCGCCACCAGGGCCTCGCCCACACAGAGCACGACGCCATGGGGCGCGAGCGGGCTGTTCATGGCAGGTGCTCCAGGGCCGCCGCGACCGCCTTCAGGGCCAGGCCCTGGCCCCACAGCTGGGGCAGGTCGTCGCGGATCACCGAGTAGCCGAACGGCACCAGCTGCAGCACGGTGCCCGCGCTGGTGCGGGTCAGGGCGCCGTCCGGGTCGACGTAGGCCAGCGCACCGCGCACCGCGCGCCAGCCGGCCTCGGTCACCGCCGCGTCGAGGTCGGGGACCACCACCGACGCGCGGAGCATCGCCGCCCCGATGCCCGCCGCCGCCGACGTCTCGAGGATGCCCCTGGTCTCGGGCTGGTCGTCGACGAGCACGCTCCACACACCGTGCTCCGGCTGGAGCCCGGTCAGTGCGCGCAGCTGTCGGCCGAGGACGTCGCGGACCGCCTCCACCTGGCCGCGCTCGGCGAGCCCGGAGGCGGCTGCGAGCTCGAGGAACTCCACCGAGGCCAGGGCGCACCAGGCGTTGGCCCTGCCCCAGCGACACGGGATCGTCACGCCGCCGTGCGACCCGTGGGCGTACAGCCCGGTCCCGGGGTCCTGGAGCACCTCCGCGTGGGCCAGCAGCTGGCGCCCGCACTCCGCGAGCAGCTCGGGGCGCCCGGCCTGCACGCCGAGGCGGGCGAGGAACAGCCCGGCCATGTAGACGGTGTCCGCCCACACCCCGCCCGGCCAGTGCTCGATCGCGCCGTTGGGGGCCCGGGTGACCGTGCCTGCGAGCCAGTGCTCCAGGTCGTCGGCGAGCGAGAGCCAGACAGGGTCGGACGGCGCCACCATGAGCGCGGCCGTGGCGGGCGCGACGTGGTTGACGTGCTCGATCGCGATGCCGGCGCGGCGGCGCTCCTCGAGCCAGCCGAGCACGCGGGGCGGCGGCTCCACCTCCCGGGCGGCCGCGACGCGGAGGATGCCCTGCAGCAGCACCGCCTCGCCCCAGAACCAGTCGGCCACCAGGTCCCAGCCGCGACGCTCGAGGCGCTCGGCCAGGTCGACGAGAACCGGCCGAGTCAGCCTCGCCAGCGGCTCACGAGGTGGGGTCGCCAGCCGGGCGTTGGCCAGGTCGAGGCCGCTCATCCGCCGACCCCGCTCGCGGGCACGATCCGTCGCCCCTTCTCCAGGTCCAGCTCGAGCGACTCCCCGGCCCAGCTCGCGCGCAGCACCGCCTCGCCGAACGCCACCGTCACGGCCGGGTTGGCCAGGTGCGGCGGCTCCTCGATCCGGCCGTCGGCGTCCAGGTCCTGGTCCGCGCCGTCGACGAGGAGAGGCGTCGTCCAGCCCATCTCCAGCACCTCGCCGTGGAGGGAGCGCCAGCGGACCCACGGCTCGCCGTACTCGTCGTGACCGAAGTCGGGCTCCTCCAGTCGCGAGACGAAGTCGGCGAGGGCGCCGTGCTCGCGGGCGGAGCCGACCGCGACGACGTAGTGGTGCCCGGACGCGCGCGGCCGCCACTCCTGGCGTGCGTTGGGGCCCGTGCTGAGCATCTCGAAGCCGCCGTCGGTGGCCACGGCGACGTAGCCCTCGGCGACGCGGCCGACGAGCCAGCACCCGCGGGCCCGGTGCTCATCGAGGTGGTCGACGGGGAACCACAGGTGCGTCCGGTCGACCGGGTCGCCCTCGGGTATCCGGTGCAGGGCCAGGAGGACGTCGCGGTGCTGGCGCGCGCGGGGCAGGACCCGGTGCCCGGCCCAGGCGTTCGGGCGGGCGGTGGAGCCGTGCTGGAACGCTGCCGGATGAGTGGCGAAGACCTGCGTCTCGGGACCGAGGGTCACGCCCCAGACGTGCTCCTGGAGGCCTGGCAGGCCGGCGCGGTAGTCCTGCACCGAGGCGAGCATGACGTCGGGCGTGCGGTGGATGCGCAGGTCCGACCCGTAGTGCCGGTCGAGCAGGTCGTGGTCGCGGCGGAGGCGGCCGCGGTAGACCTGCCGCCCGTCCCAGACCCGCTCGGTCTGGTTGGCGACGGCGCGCACCAGTGCAGGCAGCTCATACGTCGTGGACGTCGCCAGCAGGGCGGCCGGGAGCACCGCGGCATTGAGGCTCCCGGTGCCCCACAGCAGCCACATGATCGGTGCGGTCTCCTCGAACCGGGACGACCGCAGGGTGGTGGTGTAGCTCCGGCCGTGGGCGGCGCCGTGCACGCCCCGCCACGAGTTGGAGGCCAGCGTCAGCAGCGTCTTGTCGAGCAGGGCTTCGGCCGCCATCCGGAGGTCGGGGTCCCCGGCGTGGTCGACCAGGCTCACCAGGGCCAGGGCGTCGATCGCGAGGTAGGCGTTGGAGTCGAACTCGCTGAACCCGCCGGTGAGCTTGCGGCGGATCCACTCCGACGCGTGCTCCCGTGCATGGGCGGCGTGCTCGGTGCCGGTCCAGCCGGCGTTGCTGAAGGTCTCCTCGGCGAACGTCTCGCCGGCCAGCAGTTCGGCGGTGTGCCACACCATCTGGTGGTTCTCGGTGAAGTAGCACATGGCGTCCAGCCCGGGCTGGTCGATCCAGTACTTGAAGCCCAGCAGCGCCTGGCGGACCCTGTCCCGGAGCCCGTCGGGCCAGCGGGACGCGGGCACCCGGTGCCACAGGTCGAGCAGCCCGACCGCCTCGAAGTCCGCACAGTCGGCGCGGTGCTCCACCATGTGCAGCGCCGGCGCGAGGTCGGCCTCCATCGCTGCGTCGGCGCCCGACCCGTCCGGATCGAGCGCGAAGCGGGCCAGCGCCCGCGCTGTGCACGGGACCCCCGCGGCGGCGTGCTCGAGGAACTCCCTGCGCCACTGGGCCGGCCCGTCGCCCTCGGGGACCGGCCGGTAGGCGCCCGGGAGCGTCGCGACCGGCATCCGGCGCGCCACGGGCGCACGCGGGTCGTCGACCGAGAAGGCCAGCGTCGTCTCCCCGGACGCCAGCATGGAGGCGGCGGCCTCCGGCTGCTCCGTGTCGTCCTCCCCGGTGGGCTCCGCCGGCGCGACGGCGGCGAGGTCCAGGATCGCCTCGCCGTCGACTAGACGCAGCGGCACCGGCGCCCGGTCCCCGACGGCGACCTGCAGCGCCGCGCCCGCGGGCCCGGTGACCCGCACCTGCCCGGTCGTCGCAGCCCACGGCGAGACCCCGACGGCCGAGAGCAGGCGTTCTGCGACCGCCGCGGTGTGCTCGTCGGCGCCCGGCGACGGGATGACGACCCGCACCGGGAGGCCGTGCACGCGGACGCCCACGAAGTGCCGCACCTCGCGCAGCGCGAGCTGCCAGGTGGCGAGGAAGAGCCGGGTCGTGCCCGACTGGAACCGCCGCTCGACGCGGTGCCGCAACGGCTCCATGTAGGAGAACTCGCTCGTGTGCAGGACCAGGTCGTCGTCGCACCACATCGCGACCGGGCCCGTGGAGATCACCTCGAGGGTGCGCCGGCCGGCCTGGTCGAGCTCGATCACCGTGGCGGCGACGGCGTGCCGGTATTCCGGGGTGTAGGAGAAGTGAGACCAGTCGACGTAGCCGTCCCACCCGACGTGCTCGCGGCGCCAGACGCCCGCGTCCGTGCCGTCGCCGCCGGGTGCCTGCCAGCGGATCGGCCCGCCCTCGACCACCGCTGGCAGCGGCTGGTCGAGGACCATCGGCCGGGCCTCGTGGATCCGCGTCTTGAGGGGAGCGACGTCCGGGCCGTTCGTCAGGGACCAACGGCCCGATACGCCCCAGGGGCTGCCCTCCGCCGACAGCAGCGTGCCCAGGTCCTCGCACGGGTGCGCCCAGGAGGGGCCCACCAGCCAGTCACGGACCAGACCGGTCCGATCGAGCTGGTGGACGGTGCGGTCGTGGCTCATTTGAGTCCTGTCTGGGCGACGCCGGTGACGATCTGCCGCTGGAGGAGCAGGAAGATGATGATGACCGGCAGGATCGAGAGCACGGACATCGCCAGCACGAGGTTGAACGGCACGACGAGCTGGCTGTTGAACTGCGCCAGCGCGACGGGCAGCGTGTAGAGCGACTCCCGCTGGGCCACGATCAGCGGCCACAGGAAGTCGTTCCACCGCCAGATCACCGAGAAGATCGCCAGCACCGCGAGGGCCGGGAGGCTGAGCGGGATGATGATCTTGCGGAAGATCCGGAACTCGCCGGCGCCGTCGATGCGGGCCGCCTCGATCAGCTCGTCGGGGATCGAGAGCATGTATTGCCGCAGCAGGAAGACGCCGGTCGGTGTCGCTGCAGGCGGGATGATCAGGCCCCAGTAGCTGTTGACCATGCCGAGGTTGGCGACGACCTGGTAGACCGGCAGCAGGATCACCTGGATCGGGATCATGATCGTGGACAGGGTGATCAGGAAGAGCGTGTCGCGGCCCCGGAAGTTGTACTTCGAGAGCGCGTAGGCGGCCATGGAGTTGATCAGCAGCGTCAGGGCTGTCGCGGCCACCGTGACGACGACGCTGTTCATGAAGTACTGCCCGAAGGAGAACTCGCCGAGCGCCTGGGTGTAGTTGTCCGGTGCGAACGACTCGGGCAGTGGCGACGGTGGTCGCTGGGCCAGCTCGCGCTGCGTCTTGAAGGACGACAGCGCCGCCCATACGACGGGGGCCAGGATGGCGAGTGCGCCAGCCGCCAGGATCGTGCCGCGTACGACGGAGCCCGTCGCCGGCGCACGGCGCCCCGTGGTCGAGTGCCAGCCGCTCGGGCGGGCAGCGGTCTGGGTGCTCACATCGCCTCCCGGCGTCGGCCCACGAGGTAGTTCAGCATCGTCACGCCGAACACCACCACGAAGAAGATGACCCCGGCCGCGCTGGCCAGGCCGTACTGGATGGGGGACTGGAACGCGTTCTCGTAGATGTACTGCACCATCAGCGTCGTGGCGCCGACCGGCCCGCCACCGGTGAGGGTCCAGATGTAGTCGAACGCCTGGAAGCCGTTGATGGCGGCGAGGATCACCACCACCATCGTGGTCGGGCGCAGCAGTGGGAGGGTGATCTGGCGGACCTGCTTCCACACGGTGGCGCCGTCCAGCTTCGCGGCCTCGTAGAGGTTCGGGTCGATGCTCTGCAGGCCCGCGAGCAGGATCATCGTGAAGAAGCCCAGGTTGACCCACACCCCGACCAGGATGATCACGATCATCGCGAGGGCGGGGTCGAGCAGCCAGCCGGGTGCGGGCAGCCCGACCCCTCGCAGCAGCTCGTTCACCACGCCGTTCTGCCGGGTCAGCACCCAGCTCCAGATCAGGCCCACGACGACGGGTGAGATGACCACCGGGACGAAGTACGCCGCGCGCAGGGCGCCCTTGCCGCGCTGTTGAGCGTTGAGCAGGATGGCCAGCGCGAGTGAGGCGGCGGTGACCAGGACCACGAACGCGATGGTGTAGACCACCGTGTTGCGGGCCGTCTCCCAGTACGCCGGGTCGGAGAGGATCCGCTCGTAGTTCTCCGTCCCGACGTACTCGAACGTCCGTCCGTTGCTGCTGTCGTAGAGGCTGATGTTGAAGCCGTTGATCGCCGGCCAGATCGTGAACAGCCCGAAGACCAGCATGTTGGGCAGGACGAAGAGGTACGGCGCCAGGCGCGGCGCCGAACCTCTCCGCCTGCGTGCCATCGCCACCGGGGTCCCTCGGCTCTCGTCCGTGGCCCTCAGCGGGCGGCGAGCTCGTCGAGGGTGGCGTGGAGGCTCGAGACCGTGGTCCCGACGTCCTGCTGGCCGGCGACGGTCTTGTCGAACTCCTCGATCAGGACGGTGGCGGCCTCGTCGAAACCGGGGTGCGCGGCCGTGGCGTAGGCATCCTCCGGGGTCTCCGCGACGTCGGCCAGGAAGACGCTCATGTCCTCGCCGCGGTTCGGGTACTCGATGCCGGACTCGACCAGGTCGTTGCGGGTCGGCAGCCAGGAGGCCAGCTGGTCGAGCTTCTCCTGGTTCTCCGTACGGTTCATCCACTCGACGAAGTAGGCAGCCAGCTCCGGCTCCGGGCCGTCCTCGAAGGCGACCATGTACTTGCCGCCGGGGAAGCCGCCGCAGTTCTCACCGCACGGGTTGGGCACGGCTGCCCACTCGAACTCGGCCGCCTCCGCGAAGAGCCCGACCTGCCAGTTGCCGGAGAGGTAGAGCGGCACCTCCTCGGCGAGGAAGATCTCGTTGGCGCCGGCGTATCGGGAGCCCTGCTCCAGCCAGAAGTCCTTGGACGCCGCACCCGACTGCATCAGCTCGTCGAGCAGGCCCAGGGCCTCGGCGGCCTTCGCGTCGTCGAGGGCGACCTCACCGTCTGCGTTGAAGAACCCGGTGCCGAACTGGTTCAGCACGGTGCTGATGCGGTGACCCGACTTGTCGATCGCGAAGGCGAACTCCATGTCGTTGGCCTGCTGGACCTTCTCCAGGTCGGCGATCATCGACTCCCAGTCCCACGGGTCCTCCGCGGTCGGCAGCTCGACCCCCGCCTTCTCGAAGGCCTCGACGTTCACCAGAGGACCGTTCATCGTCTGGTCGCTCGGCACGGCGAGCATCCCGCCGTCGGCGCCGAGCGCACCGGCGGCGATGCCCTCGATGAACTGGTCGGGGTAGTCCTCGCCGAAGTAGCCGGTCATGTCGATCAGGACGTCCTCGTAGGGGCGCCAGTTGGCGACCCGGGCGACGTCGGGGGAGTTGCCGCCGGAGATGCGCGACTGCAGCGTCTGCTCCAGGCCGTCGAACGGCACGATCGACAGCTCGACCGTCGCGCCGGTCTCCTCCTCGAAGTCGGCGATCAGCTCGCGGGTGGCCTCCTCGTCGGGGCCGTCGGTGAAGTACACGTACTCGAGCGTCTTCCCCTCGAACTCGGCCGGGTCGATGGTCCCGTCGCCGGCCGGGGCCGCCGGCTCCTCCTCGGTGGTGCCCGGGGAGCAGGCCACCAGTGCGGCGGAGAGACACAGGGCCGTGGCGGCCGTGAACGTGCGGAGCGTGCGTCTCGTCATTGCGATCCTCCAGGTGAACGGATGCCGGCCATCACGTGGTCGCACTGGCCTCGGCGCCGGATGTCTGTGATGCTAGTAACAGATTCCGTGTGAAGGAAAGAAGATCCCGTGTGACGGGAAACCGGTCAAGTTTCAGGAGAGGACAGAGATGACCGACGTGCGCTTCGCCACCCACCCGACCGAGATGGACCGCCTGACGCCCGCAGAGCTGCGTGAGAGGTTCGTCCTCGAGGAGCTCTTCGTGCCGGGGGAGGTGCGCTTCACGCTCACCCACCACGACCGGATCCTGATCGGGGGAGCGCTCCCGGACGGCGGCACGCTCGACGTCCCGGTCCCCGACGAGATCCGCGCCGAGCAGCTGACCGACCGTCGCGAGGTGGGCATCGCCTGTCTGGAGGGCTCGGGCGCCGTGCACGTCGGCGACGAGGTGCACGAGGTCGCGACCGAGGACATCGTCTACGTCGGCAAGGGCTCCGGTCCGCTCAGGGTGTCCGGTGACGCTGTCTTCTACCTGATCAGCGGCCCCGCTCACGAGGCGCTGCCGACGACCGTCGCCCGGCGCGACGAGGTGGAGACCGTGCCGCTGGGCGACCAGGAGCACGCCAACGTGCGGACCATCCGCAAGTACATCCACCAGGACGGCGTGCAGTCATGCACGCTCGCCATGGGCATCACGACCATCGAGCCCGGCAGCGTCTGGAACACGATGCCCTGCCACACCCACGACCGGCGCACCGAGATCTACCTCTACTTCGGTGTCCCGGAGGACCAGCGGGTCATCCACCTCTGTGGCCGGCCCGACAGCACGCGCAGCCTGGTCATGGCGGACAAGCAGGCGGTCATCAGCCCCGCGTGGTCGGTCCACTTCGGCGCCGGCACCGCGTCGTACAGGTTCGTGTGGTCCACGGCGGGGGAGAACCTCACCTACACCGACATGGACCCCGTCGACACCCGGGACCTGCGGTGACCTGGCTCGAGCAGCGCTTCGGCCTCGCGGGGTGCACGGCCCTCGTGACGGGCGCGCGCACCGGCATCGGCCGGGCCTCCGCGCTCGCGCTCGCCGAGGCCGGCGCCGACCTGGTGCTGTGGGGCCGTGACGCCGCCGATCTGGAGGACGTGGCCACCGAGGCCCGCGCGCTGGGTCGCCGGGTGCGCACGGTCGGGGCGGACCTGTCCGACCCGTCCGCGATCGAGGACACAGCCGCGGACGTGCTCACCGAGACCGAGGTGGACGTCCTGGTCAACAACGCCGGCACGATCCGCCGTGCGGACGCTGCGGAGACCACCTTCGAGGACTGGCGGGCGGTGCTCTCCACCAACCTCGACTCGGCGTTCCTGCTGGCGCGGGCGTTCGGAGCGCCGATGGTGGAGCGGGGGAGCGGCGCCATCGTCAACATCGCCTCCCTGCTGTCGTTCCAGGGCGGCATCCGCGTGCCCGCGTACGCCGCGAGCAAGCATGCCGTCGCCGGGCTCACCAAGGCGCTGGCCAACGAGTGGGCCGCGAGCGGCGTGACCGTCAACGCCGTCGCGCCGGGCTACGTGGTCACCGGCAACACCGAGGCGCTGCGTGCCGATCCCGAGCGCGAGCCCGCGATCCGCTCCCGGATCCCGGCCGGGCGCTGGGCCGAGGTCGAGGACATCGTCGGTGCGGTCGTGTTCCTGGCCTCGCCCGCCGCGGCGTACGTCAACGGGCACGTCCTCGTCGTCGACGGCGGATGGCTGGCGCGATGACGGCCGACGCCACGTCCGCGCATCGCCGTGCCTCCGCGGCGGGGAAGCTCACGGCCGTGGTCGAGGTGCTCGCCCACGAGGGCAGCACCAGCCGGATCGCCGAGGCGACCGGGCTGGCCACCTCCACGGTGCACCGGATCCTGCAGGAGCTCGTCGAGCTGGGCTGGGCCAGGGAGGACGGCGAGCACGGCTACCTGCTCGGCCCGAGGCTGCTGGCCCTCACCGGGCACCGCTCCGACGAGGGCACCATCGTGCGCCTGGCCCACCCGGTCCTGCGTGCACTCAACGAGCACACCGGGATCGCCGTGCACTTCGCGCTCCGCAGCGGTGACACGTGCGTCTACGTGGACAAGCTCGACGGCCTGCGGCCCTACCGGATGCGCTCGCGGGTCGGGCTGGCGATCCCCATGCACTGCACGGCGATCGGCAAGTCGGTCCTCGCGCACACGCCGGAGTCGGAGGTGCGCGCCCTGGCGGCCCGCACCGGCTTGCCCGGGATGACGCCGCACACGCTCACCGACCTGGACCGGCTGCTGGCGGAGCTGCGTGCGGTCCGGCGGCGCGAGTTCGCGGTCGACGCGGAGGAGAACGAGCTCGGCATCCGGTGTGTCGGCGCGCCCGTCTTCGACCACCGTGGCCGGCCGATCGGCGGGATCAGCGTGTCCGCTCTCGTCCACGAGATGGGGCCCAGGGACGTGCGCCGCCTGGCGCCGGTCGTGGCCGCGGCCGCAGGGGAGATCACCGCCGCGCTGGGCGGCAGGGTGCTCGACTGACTCCTCGACATCGTGTATCTTGATATCGAGAGAGATGCCACGCCGAACTTAGGCCCGCCTCACTTCCCGCGCCGGGTGCGCGGGCGGCAAGATGGGCCGGGCAACCCGAACCCCCCGAGGAGATGCGACTGATGGCCAGTCAGGACAGCTTCGGTGCGAAGAGCACCCTGGACGTGGACGGCAAGTCCTACGAGATCTTCCGTCTCGACGCAGTCACCGGGGAGGGTCTCGACGTCCAGTCGCTGCCCTTCTCCCTGAAGGTCCTGCTGGAGAACCTGCTCCGCACCGAGGACGGCGCCGACATCACGGCCGACGACATCAAGGCGCTGGCCGGCTGGGACGAGACCGCCGAGCCCGACGAGGAGATCCAGTTCACGCCAGCCCGCGTGATCATGCAGGACTTCACCGGTGTGCCCTGCGTCGTCGACCTGGCCACCATGCGCGAGGCGATGGCCGAGCTCGGTGGCGACCCGGCGAAGATCAACCCGCTCGCGCCGGCCGAGATGGTCATCGACCACTCCGTGATCGCCGACGTCTTCGGCACGCCGGAGTCGTTCGAGCGCAACGTCGAGATCGAATACGAGCGCAACCGCGAGCGCTACCAGTTCCTGCGCTGGGGCCAGGGTGCCTTCGACGACTTCAAGGTCGTCCCGCCCGGCACCGGCATCGTCCACCAGGTCAACATCGAGCACCTGGCCCGCACGGTCTTCACCCGTGAGGTCGACGGCGTCCTGCAGGCCTATCCCGACACCTGCGTCGGCACCGACTCCCACACCACGATGGTCAACGGCATCGGCGTGGTCGGCTGGGGCGTCGGCGGCATCGAGGCCGAGGCCGCGATGCTCGGCCAGCCGGTGTCGATGCTCATCCCGCGCGTGGTGGGCTTCAAGCTGAACGGCGACCTCCCCGAGGGCGCGACGGCCACCGACCTGGTGCTGACCATCACCGAGATGCTGCGCAAGCACGGGGTCGTCGGCAAGTTCGTGGAGTTCTATGGCCCCGGCGTCTCCGCGCTGCCGCTGGCCAATCGCGCCACGATCGGCAACATGAGCCCCGAGTTCGGCTCCACCATCGCGGTCTTCCCGATCGACGAGGAGACCGTGAAGTACCTCGAGCTCACCGGTCGATCCAAGGAACAGCTCGCGCTGGTCGAGGCCTACGCCAAGGAGCAGGGCCTCTGGCACGACCCGTCGGCCGAGCCGCGCTTCTCCGAGACGCTCGAGCTCGACCTGGCCACGGTCGTGCCGTCGCTGGCCGGTCCCAAGCGACCGCAGGACCGCGTGTCGCTCTCCAACGCCAAGGAGTCCTTCCGCGGTGCGCTCGTCGACTACGTCGACGAGGGTCACGTGAACACGGAGAGCGAGGGGTACGACGAGGAGGTCGAGGAGAGCTTCCCGGCCTCGGACGTGCCGTCACACTCCAGCAAGGCGTCGGCGCCGCGGAAGGACTACGTCTCCGCGGCTCCGGCCGACGGCGGCCGGGCGAGCAACCCGGCGGTGGTGGAGACGGCGGACGGCACCAAGTACGAGATCGACCACGGAGCGGTCGCGATCGCCGCGATCACGTCGTGCACCAACACCTCCAACCCGTCGGTGATGATCGGTGCCGCCCTGCTGGCCAAGAAGGCCGTCGAGAAGGGCCTGACCAGGAAGCCGTGGGTCAAGACCACGCTGGCGCCGGGCTCCAAGGTGGTCTCGGACTACTACGAGAAGTCCGGCCTCACGCCCTACCTCGACAAGCTCGGCTTCAACCTCGTCGGCTACGGCTGCACCACCTGCATCGGCAACTCCGGCCCGCTCATCCCCGAGGTGAGCAAGGCCGTCAACGACAACGACCTCGCGGTCGTGTCGGTGCTGTCGGGCAACCGCAACTTCGAGGGCCGGATCAACCCCGACGTCAAGATGAACTACCTCGCCTCCCCGCCGCTGGTGGTCGCCTATGCGCTGGCCGGCTCGATGGACGTCGACCTGTTCAACGACCCGCTGGGTCAGGACACCGACGGCAACGACGTGTTCCTGAAGGACATCTGGCCGACCGCCAAGGAGGTCGAGGACGTCATCGCAACCGCGATCACCTCCGAGATGTTCACCACCGACTACGCCGACGTCTTCGCCGGCGACGCGCAGTGGCAGTCGCTGCCCACCCCCGAGGGCAAGACCTTCGACTGGGACCCGGAGTCGACCTACGTGCGGAAGCCTCCCTACTTCGAGGGCATGCCCGACGAGCCGGCGCCCGTCACCGACATCGAGGGCGCGCGGGTGCTGCTGAAGCTGGGCGACTCGGTCACCACCGACCACATCAGCCCGGCTGGTGCCATCAAGAAGGACTCGCCCGCCGGCCGCTACCTCGCCGAGCACGGCGTGGAGCAGCGCGACTTCAACTCCTACGGCTCGCGCCGCGGCAACCACGAGGTGATGATCCGCGGCACGTTCGCGAACATCCGCCTCCGCAACCAGATCGCGCCCGGCACCGAGGGCGGCTTCACCCGCGACTTCACGGCGGCCGACTCTGCGGCCGACGCGCCCGTGACCTCGGTCTACGACGCGTCCGTCAACTACCAGGCCGCCGGCATCCCGCTGGTCGTCCTGGCGGGCAAGGAGTACGGCTCCGGCTCGTCGCGTGACTGGGCTGCCAAGGGCACCTCGCTGCTGGGCGTGAAGGCGGTCATCGCCGAGTCCTACGAGCGCATCCACCGCTCCAACCTGATCGGCATGGGCGTCATCCCGCTGCAGTTCCCGGAGGGCCAGAACACCGAGTCGCTCGGCCTCACCGGCGAGGAGACCTTCGCCATCACCGGCATCACCGAGCTCAACTCGGGGACGACGCCGAGGACCGTGAAGGTCAAGGCGGACGCCGCTGACGGGCAGAGTGTGGAGTTCGACGCCGTCGTCCGCATCGACACCCCGGGCGAGGCGAACTACTACCGCAACGGCGGCATCATGCAGTACGTCCTGCGGAACCTGCTCAAGGGCTGATGCGGGCCCCTTCATGAGGGAGTTCCTCGACCGCGCGCAGGCGGCCACCGGTGAGGGTGGCCGCCTGCCGCTCGGTGCCATGCCCGGCTGGGAGGTCTTCCCCTGGGAGGCCGAGGGCCTGCGGGCCCGTCCACTGACGGACTACGCCGTGCCGGAGCCGGACCGGTCGGCCGACCCGGGCTCGTGCAAGACCTGCCAGGTCCTCGCCGACCCCGACCGGGTGCTCGGCACGATCGGCGACTTCGTGGTGATCTGGGTGCCCACCAGCCTCGTCTTCACGGCCAACGTCGCGACCCGCGAGCACCTGCGCCTCGAGGACCTCGACCCCGCGTCGTACGCCGGGATGGGCCAGGCCCTCGGTGCGGCCTACTCGGCCGTGCGGGCACTCGACGGCGTGGGCAACGTGCATGTCAACAAGTGGGAGAACGGCAAGGGCCACTGCTCGTTCGTCCTGAACGCGCGCCCCGAGGGCGTGCTGCAGCTGCGCGGCTCCAACCTGCCGGCCTGGGCGGACATGCTGCCGCCGACCCGGCTGGAGGAGCTCCGGGAGCGGGCCGAGCAGGTGCGGGCGGCGCTGGCGGGCTGACAGCATGCTGCCATGATCGTCGCCTTCAGCATCTCGCCCACGTCCGCCGACGAGACCGGGTCGGTGACCGAGGCCGTGGCCGCGGCCGTCCGCGTCGTCCGGGAGTCGCGACTGCCCCACGAGACCAACGCGATGTTCACCAACATCGAGGGGGAGTGGGACGAGGTGATGGCCGTGGTGAAGCGGGCGGTCGACGTCGTCGCCGAGGTCTCGCCGCGGGTCGGCCTGGTGCTCAAGGCCGACATCCGGCCCGGCTACGAGGGCCAGCTCACCGCCAAGGTGGAGCGGATCGAGGAGGCGCTCGGTGGACAGTGACGTGCGCACCTACCGGACAGGGGGGGTCGAGGTCGTCCTCGACCTCACGCGCGACTGCGCGGCGTACGTCGAGGGGAGGGGCGACGGGTTGCTGCACGTCTTCGTGCCCCACGCGACGGCCGGCCTGGCGATCGTGGAGACCGGCGCCGGGTCCGACGACGACCTGCTGGCCGCGCTGGGCGACCTGCTGCCCGCGGACGACCGCTGGCAGCACCGTCACGGGTCGCGAGGCCACGGCCGCTCCCACGTGATGCCGGCGCTGGTGCCGCCGTATGCCAGCGTTCCCGTGCTCGGCGGCCGGCTCGCGCTCGGGACGTGGCAGAGCATCTGCCTCGTCGACCTCAACGTCGACAACGCCGAGCGCGGCGTCCGGTTCTCCTTCATCGCCGGCTGAGCGCGCCGCACCGGACGGGATGAGAGAAGTCTCATCGCGCTCTCATCCCTGCTCCAGCCCGGAGGCCCACGCTGTCCGCATGCAGACTCGTCAGAGCAGTGGTGGCAGCCGACGCGCCCGCCCGGCCGTGGTGGGACTCGTCGCTGCGGCGTGTGTCGCCGCGACCACCGCCCAGGCCGCTCCGGCCACCCCGGCCACCCCGGCCACCCCGGCCGCCCCGGCGGCCTTAGCGAAGTCCGGGCAGATCTCCGCGGAGCAGAGCCCGCGCATCGGTGTCCGACCGCTCCCGCGGATCGAGCTCACCGTGCAGGGCCGGGTGCCGCCGGACGACAAGGTGGCGGGGCGGATGGTCCTGCGCCGGCACGGCCGCGCCGTCTTCCGCGGCCGGATCGGCATCGAGCTGCGGGGAGAGTCGTCCCGGCGCTTCCCGAAGAAGGCCTACGGCGTCGAGCTCCGGGACCGGTCCGGCGACAACCGCGATGCCGGGCTCCTCGGGATGCCCGCGGACGACGACTGGGCGCTCTACCCGTCGTACAACGACAAGACGCTGGTGCGGAACACGCTGGCCTACGCCACCGCCCGCCGCCTGGGACGCTACGCGAGCCGGACCCGGCACGTCGAGCTGTGGCTCAACGGCCGCTACCGCGGGGTGTACGTGCTGATCGAGAAGCTCAAGCTGCACGACGATCGCGTGGACCTCGAGGAGCCGGCGCACCTGCTCGAGTGGATCTCCTGGCAGGAGACGCAGGACGAGGGCGTCGACGTCCGGCTGCCCGGCGCGGATGTCCCCCTGGTCTTCGACGACCCCGAGCGCGGCGACCTGGACCGGGAGGAGCGCCAGGAGGTACGCCGGAGCGTCAAGGCAGCCGACGCGGCGCTGTACGGGCCCGCGTTCACCGACCCGGCCACCGGCTGGCGCGGACACCTCGACGAGGCGGCCGCCGTCGACTACGTGCTGCTGAACGAGCTGTTCAAGAACCAGGACGGCTTCCACAAGAGCGTCTACCTGGCGCGCGGAGCCGCAGGGCGCTGGGTCCTCGGTCCGATCTGGGACTTCGACCTGAGCATGGGCAACTCCCGGTTCGCCCCCGCCAGCCCCGTGGCCGGTTCGACGCTGGCGGACCGCGGCTGGGCCGAGCGGCTCTACGCGGACCCGACCTTCGTGGCGGCCCTGGCTGCCCGCTGGCGGGCGCTCCGCGCCGCCGGCCTGCGCCCGTGGCTGCACGCCGAGGTGAAGCGCAGCACCCGCCAGCTGGTGCGCAGCGGCGCCGCACGCCGGAACTTCCAGCGCTGGCCGGTCCTCGGCAAGGTCGTCTGGCCCAACCCGGCCGAGGCCGCCGACCGCACCACCTACGCCAGCGAGGTGCGCGCGCTCAGGACGTGGCTCGACGCGCGGGTGGCGTGGCTCGACGAGCACGTGCACGAGCTGCGTCCGCGGTCATAGCCGGTCGGCGAAGTGGCGCTGCAGGGTGCGGTGCCAGCGGTTGGCTGGCAGCCCGGGGCGCAGCGCGGCCAGCCCCACGCAGTACTTGCTGATCGCGACGGGGCGCAGGCCGAGCCGCCACAGGATCCGGTCGGCCGGCCCGGCGGACCCCGGCGACTTCGTCTCGACGAGGACGCGGTCGTCGAGCCGGGCCGACTCCCCGGTCGGCTCCGAGAGCACCAGGTCGACGTCGCAGGTCACTCGGGCGCCGACCGCCAGGTCCACGAGGGTGACCCTCGAGTAGGTCGTCACGAGCGTCGGCTCCAGCGCGTCGGCGCCGACCACCAGGGGCACGCGGCTGAGGACGAACTCGGTGGCTGCCCGGTCCAGCCGGTCGCGCCGGTCGGGGTGGTAGGGCATCCGGTCCTTGACGGTCTCGTCGCGGCCGCCGCGGGTCTTCACCTCCAGCACGCACAGGCCTGAGTCGAGGTAGGTGCGGGTCCGCACCTTGAACCTGCGCCGCCTGCCGTGGGCGGCCGCCCGGTAGGACGTGAGGCCGGGCGTGTCGAAGTACACGGACTCGTAGCGGAAGACGCGCAGTCCGGCCATCTCGAGCGCCTGGAAGTCGTCTCGCAGGCCGTCGACGAGGGCTTCCAGCGCCCACGGCGGCACGAGGTACTTGCGCTCGGTGCGGGTCTGGAGGTCAGCCTCCGCGAGGACGGTCGAGAGCCCGACCGGCTGCAGCTCGGCGACGGCAGTCGCCGGGGACGTCCGCGGCCGGCCGTCGGTCATACTCCCGCCATCCTCACCGGAGCCAGCCCAGGGTCTGCGGTCGCCGGCTGTGCGCCGGTCCTCTGCGGGGCGGCCAGGGTGTCATCGGCCAGCCGGTAGCGGACGTCCACGACGGTGAGGTCCCGCACGAGGTCGGTCTCGGTGACCACGAAGCGCTGGACCGTGGCGTGCAGCAGCGCCTCGAGCCGGCCGCGCAGCTCCTGCTCGTCCGTCACGGCCACGTCGAGGGTGATGACCTGCTGCCGACTGCGTGCATGCAACCGGGGATGGTCGGCCGCATAGACCACGAGCACGACCAGGCCGCTCACGGTGGGACCTACCCACCAGGGGTCGGGGCGCAGCCCGGCGACCAGGCCGAGCGCGAGGGATGCGAAGTAGTAGGCGACCTCCTCCTGGGTCAGCGCCGAGGAGCGGAGGCGGATGATCGAGAGCACGCCGAAGAGGCCCAGGCCCAGGCCTGCGGCCACCGGCGCACTCGCGAGGACGAGCGTCACGGCCATCACGCCGACGTTGAGCGAGAAATAGGCCAGCAGCATGTCCCGGCGCCTGTGGCGTCGGAAGTACACCCCGAGCACCATCACCGACACCAGCACGACGTCCGCCAGCAGGATCACGACGAGCTCCATCGCCACCACCTCCGTTTCGTTCGTCCGAGGCTCGCCCGCTCCGGTGAGACGGCTGTGAAGGACCGATGAGAAGGCTCTTACCGCGCCTGCCGGATGAGCACATCGGGGAGCTGTGGGACGACTTGCGCACCAGCGGCTGGCTGGTAAGCGAGCTCGTTGCCGGCGTCGGTGGCGAGGTCGTGGGGCATGTCGGCCTGAGCCACGCCTGGCTGGATCGCCCGAAGCAGCCTTCCAGGTCGCGCTGCTCGACTCGTACCAGCCGTCGATGACGGGCCGGGTGGTCTACCCGGACGTCTGGTGGCGTCACGACGCCGCCGGGCTGCGCGACCCGGACCTCGCCCGGCTGGACGACTACTTTGCTAGAACATGTGTTCGAACCCGGCCTAGACTAGGGGCATGCCCACCTACGTCGCACCGCCCGGCTGGCCCCGCGAGGTGCGTCCGCCCGACGCGCCCGACTGGGAGGCCACAGCGGCCAACTGGCTGCTCGACCTCTGCCCGCCCGACTACCGCCGCTACAGCGGTCTCCGACGCCACGTCGTCGTCCTCGCCCGCTTCGCCGTGCTGCACGTCGAGTCGCAGCAGGCAGCGGTCCGGCGCGGGTTGAGCCAGGCCCGCGCCGACCTGCGCGAGGTGGCGGACGAGGCCGTGGTCGAGGCAGCCGTGCAGACGTTCCAGCTCGAGGACGCGCGCCTCCTCGGCGTACGCCGCGCGGTCGGGCTGGTCGAGGAGGCGCTGCGTGGCCGCCGGTACACCGCGCGGTTGTGAGCCGACGAGGCACCCGGCGTCGGTAGGGTCGCCCGGGTGCCCGATCTCGACGCTCCGTCGCCCAGCCCCGACGGCCACCGCTTCGCCGGCGTCATCCTCGTCGACCCCCGGGGCTGGATCCTGCTCCAGGAGCGCGACGAGCACCCGCGCATCGATCCCGGGAAGTGGGGCCTGGTGGGCGGGCACGTCGACGAGGGTGAGGCGTTCGACGCCGCGGCGCCGCGCGAGCTGGAGGAGGAGACCGGCATCCGCGTCGATCCGGGGGAGATCACGCTGTGGCAGGAGTTCGTGGTCGACCACCGCGAGGCCTACGGCACCTTCGACCGGATGCAGGTCTTCGTGGGCGGCACCGATCTCACCGACGCCGACATCGACTGCCGCGAGGGCCGCCAGATCGTCTTCGTCGACCCCGAGGTCGTGCGCGGCCTCCCGCTGTCGATGGCCGCGGGCCAGATCCTCCCTGCCTTCCTCGAGTCCGACACCTACGCGCACCTCCAGGGGCAGCCATGAGCCCCGCCGTGGCGGTGCACGACCTCCGCAGCTGACGTCCCGGTGACCACATAGACTCGTGCCCCATGGGCCACCTCGACTCGATCTCCTCGCCGGCCGACCTCCGTGAGCTCTCGCCCACAGAGCTCGAGGCGCTGGCCGCCGAGATCCGTGACGTGCTGATCCGGACCGTGGCCACCAACACCGGTCACCTCGGCCCCAACCTCGGCGTCGTCGAGCTCACGCTGGCGCTGCACCGGGTCTTCGACAGCCCCCGCGACAAGATCGTCTTCGACACCGGCCACCAGTCCTACGTGCACAAGCTCGTGACCGGTCGCTACGCCGCGTTCGGCACGCTTCGCCGCGAGGGCGGGGTCAGCGGCTACCCGAGCCAGGCGGAGTCCGAGCACGACCTCGTCGAGAACTCCCACGCCTCCACCGCCCTCTCCTACGCCGACGGCCTCGCCAAGGCGTTCCGGATCCGCGGCGAGGACCGCCATGTGGTCGCCGTGATCGGCGACGGCGCCCTCACCGGCGGCATGGCCTGGGAGGCGCTCAACAACATCGCCATCCAGCACGACAGCAAGCTCGTGATCGTCGTCAACGACAACGGCCGCTCCTACACGCCCACCATCGGCGGCCTGGCCACGGCGCTGACCGCCCTGCGCACCAACCCGCGCTACGAGCACGTCCTCGACATGGTCAAGCGCCGGCTCAACGCGGTGCCGGGCGTCGGCCACGCGGCGTACGACGCGCTGCACGCCGTGAAGAAGGGACTCAAGGACGCGATCGCCCCGCAGGGCCTCTTCGAGGACCTGGGACTCAAGTACGTCGGTCCCGTCGACGGCCACGACCGGGGTGCCCTCGAGCAGGCGCTGGCCAACGCCAAGGGGTTCGGCGGGCCGGTGATCGTGCACGCCATCACCCGCAAGGGCTACGGCTACGACCCAGCCGAACGGCACGAGGCCGACCAGTTCCACTCTGCCGGCCCCTTCGACGTCCAGACGGGCGCCGAGAAGCCCAAGGGCAAGATCTGGACCGACCACTTCTCCGACTCGATCGTCGAGATCGGCGCCCGGCGGCCCGACGTCGTGGCGATCACCGCGGCGATGATGCACCCGGTGGGCCTCGACGAGTTCGCCCGCCGCTTCCCCGAGCGCACCTTCGACGTCGGCATCGCCGAGCAGCACGCCGCGACCTCGGCGGCCGGACTCGCGATGGGCGGACTGCACCCCGTCTTCGCCGTCTACGCCACCTTCCTCAACCGCGCCTTCGACCAAGTGCTCATGGACGTGGCGCTGCACAAGTGCGGCGTGACGTTCGTGCTCGACCGCTCGGGCGTCACCGGCGACGACGGTGCGAGCCACAACGGCATGTGGGACATGTCGATGCTGCAGGTCGTGCCCGGGCTGCGCCTGGCCGCCCCGCGCGACGTCACCCGCCTCCGCGAGCTGCTCGACGAGGCCGTCGAGGTGTCGGACGCGCCGACGGTGGTGCGCTTCCCCAAGGGGTCGCCGCCCGAGGACATCCAGGCGATCGACACGGCGGGCGGCACCGACGTCCTCGTCCGCGAGGGCGAGAAGGACGTCCTGATCGTGGGTGTCGGGGCGATGGCGACCACGGCCGTCGCCGTCGCCCAGCGACTGGTCGACCAGGGCATCGGCGTGACCGTCGTCGACCCGCGGTGGGTCAAGCCCGTCGACCCCGCGCTGGTCGAGCTCGCCCGCAAGCACGGCCTGGTGGTGAGCGTGGAGGACAACGGCCGCGTCGGCGGAGTCGGCGCCACCCTGCTGCAGACGCTCAACGACGCCGGGGTGACCACTCCGTTCCGCCTCCACGGCATCCCGCAGGAGTTCCTCGACCACGCCAAGCGCGACGTGATCCTCACCCGCATCGGACTGGACGCCCAGACCATCGCGCGCGGGATCGTCGAGGACGTGACGGCTCTGGCTGCCGGTCGTTCTCTGGTCGATGCCGACCACACCCCGTGATGCGCACCGCCGCCGCTGGGCGGCGTTGCTGGTCGCCGCCCTCCTGCCACTGACCGGCTGCTTCGCCAGCGACTCGCCGGACGACCCCGGGGTGCCGCAGGAGCAGGCACGGGTCGACGTCGCCGGCGACATGCAGCAGGTCCTGCGGGCCCGTGCCAGGGCCCTGCGCGGGCGGGACCTCGAGCGCTTCCTCGCCACGACGACCCGGGCACGCGGGTTCACGCAGCGCGAGCGCCGCTACTTCACCAACCTCAGCCAGCTCCCGATCGGGCGCCTCTCCTATGACGTCGACCCGGAGACGGTCGTCCGGACCGAGGGCGGCTACCGCGCGGTCGTCGACATGCGGCTGCAGCTGCACGGGTACGACGCCGTCCCCGTCGTACGCCCGCAGCAGTTCCGCTTCGTGGACGACCCGGACGGGGCCGGCCTGGTCGTGGCCTCGGACCGGGACCCCCGCTGGGAGCGCCGCAGCGAGGTGTCACCCCAGCCCTGGGACACCGGGTCGATCGTCGTGCGCAGCGGGGCGGGCGTGCTGGGCATCTTCGACGAGGCCAGCGCGGCTGTCGCGGGCGACGTGATCCGGGCGGTCGAGGCGGGGATTGCCAGCGTCGCGGCCGAGGTGCCCTACGACTGGTCGCGGATGGTGGTCGTCTACGCCCTGTCCGACGCGGCGACCCTGCAGGGTCTGGGGGACGTGCCGGGCGGCGACCCCGACTCCCTGGACGCGATCGCCTTCCCCGTGCTCGCGCACCCGGGCGACGGCGTCGACCAGCTGGCGAGCACGCGCTTCATGCTGCACCCGCGGATGCTGGGCAGCGAGCCGGGCCAGCTCGCCCGGCTGATCCGGCACGAGCTCACCCACGTCGCCCTGGGCGCGCGGGACGACCTCGTGCCCACCTGGCTCAGCGAGGGCATCGCCGAGTGGGTGTCCGTCCAGCCGATCCCGCCCGAGGAGCGCCTCATCAGCGGGGCGGCGCTGGAGGCGGCGGAGCAGGGGCCGGCCGCCCTGCCCAACGACATCGAGTTCAACGGTCCCGACCAGGGCGCCCACTACGGCCTGTCCTGGTGGGCCTGCGAGACAGTGGTCGACATGTACGGCGAGGAGATGCTCTGGCGCCTCCTCGACGAGCTGGCTGCGACGAGCCCGCCCGACCAGTCCGACAAGCTGCAGCAGCTGCTCCAGATGGGCACCGGGCAGCTCGCGCGCGAGGCCGCCAACCGCATCCTCGCGACGTACCGCTGAGAGCCCCGGCACCCGCGCGACCGACTGGCGGGAAACGCCCCGAACCCCCTACGGTGCGGGACATGGACCTCTTCCGGACGAAGTCAGTCGAGCAGTCGATCGCCGAGACGGACGAGCCAGAGCACCGGTTGAAGAAGAACCTCGGGGCCCTCGACCTCACGGTCTTCGGCGTCGGCGTCATCATCGGGGCCGGCATCTTCGTCTACACCGGGCTCGTGGCGGCCACCAACGCCGGACCGGCTATCGCGCTGTCCTTCGCCATCGCCGGCGCTGCGTGCGCCCTGGCGGCCCTGTGCTACGCGGAGTTCGCCTCGACGGTGCCGGTCGCGGGCAGTGCCTACACGTTCAGCTATGCCACGTTCGGTGAGCTGGTCGCGTGGGTCATCGGCTGGGACCTGGTGCTGGAGTTCACGGTCGGCGCGTCCGCGCTGGCTGCCGGGTTCTCGGGCTACCTGCAGAACGTGCTGGCCGGGACACCGCTGGAGGTCCCGGCGTCCCTGGGCTCGGCCTCGGAGGGCATCGTCAACCTCCCGGCTGTGCTCATCTCCCTCATCGTGGCGGGCGTGCTCGTCGGAGGCATCAAGCTCTCGAGCCGGGTCAACCAGGTCGTCGTGGCGATCAAGCTCGCCGTGGTCGGGCTGGTGATCGTGATGGGCATCGGCTACATCAAGGCGGCCAACTACACGCCCTTCATCCCGCCGAGCCAGCCGACGGCGGACGGTGAGGGCTCGTTCTGGAAGACCCCGCTGATCACCAGCATCTTCGGCCTCGAGCCGGCCGTGTTCGGCGTCGCCGGCGTGATCGCCGGCGCCTCGATCGTCTTCTTCGCCTTCATCGGCTTCGACGTGGTGGCGACGACGGCCGAGGAGACCCGCAACCCCCAGCGCAACGTGCCGATCGGCATCCTCGGCTCGCTGGCGATCGTCACCGTCCTCTACATCGCGGTGTCGCTGGTCGTCACCGGCATGCAGAACTACCAGGACATCGACCCGAACGACTCGGCGCCGCTGGCCACCGCCTTCGACTCCGTCGGGGTGGAGTGGATCGGCAACGTGATCGCCGTGGGCGCCACGATCGGCCTCACCGTCGTCGTCCTGATCCTGATGATGGGCCAGACCCGGGTCGCCTTCGCGATGGCCCGCGACGGCCTGCTGCCTATCGGTCTGGCCAAGGTGCACCCGAAGTACGGCACTCCCTACCGGATCACGTTCATCACCGGCATCGGGGTCGCGGTGCTCTCCGGCTTCGTCGACTTCGAGACGCTCGGCGACCTGGTGAGCATCGGCACCCTGTTCGCGTTCGTGCTCGTCTCGGTCGGCGTGCTCATCCTGCGGCGCACCCGCCCCGACCTGCCGCGGGCGTTCCGGACGCCGGCGGTCGGCGTCGTCGCGACCGCCTCCGTGCTGCTGTGCTTCTACCTGATGCTCAACCTGATCGGGGAGACCTGGGTGCGGTTCCTGATCTGGATGGCGATCGGGCTGGTCGTCTACTTCGTCTACGGGCAGCGCAACAGCCGCCTGGCACCGGGACACGACCAGGCCGAGGTCTCGACCCCGGTCTGATCGCGCCCGTCCACCGGCGCGCGTCACTCGTCCATGGACTCGCCGATGGGGATGACGACGCCGTCGTCGATGGTGCCGATCGCCTCGGCGATCACCGTGCACCCGGCGCCGACATCACAGGAGAGCAGGTCGATCGGGGTGGTGTCGTAGGGCTTGTTCATGCCGAGCCCGACGTAGCTGTCCTCGTCGACCCAGCCGTAGAAGACCGAGAACGAGTAACCCTCGGCCATGGCGTCCTGCGAGGTGCCCGTGGTGGCGTCGAAGACGGCCGCCTCGTCGGGGTCGGACTCGCCGAGCAGGTACCTGCCGTCGGGAGAGAGTGCGAAGCCGTTCCACGCGGGCACCACGTTGCCCTCGCCCAGGGCCGGGCCGACGCGGTAGGTGGTCTCACCGGTCTCGGGGTGGTCGATCCCGTGGGCCACGAGCCCGGCCTGCACGTCGTCGACGGTGAAGCCACCGGCCTCGCCGAGCACCCGCTGCTCGTCGGTCGCGGGGTTCCAGGCCACCAGCCCACGGGCGTCGCGGACGTAGACCTCCTGCCTGTCGACCGCGTAGACGAGCGCCGGGTCCGCCTCGTCGCGGAGCCAGCCCATGCCCGGAACGGCCCCGAGGCTGCTGCGCCGGACCTCACCGGAGGACTGGTCCAGGACCGCGTAGACCGGCTGGTCGCCCTCGCGCTCCATCCAGGCGACGAGCGACGCGTCGGTCTCCAGACGGGGGTGCCGGGCGTGGGTACTGCCCACGGCGACGGGCTCGCCGCTGCCCGTGGCCGACCACACCGTGCCGTCGGGGTCGGTGAAGACGACGCCGGTGTCGGTCTGCACCATCGAGAAGACCTCCCGGCCGACGTCGAAGGTCCGGCCGTCCACGTGAACGGTCGAGCCCAGGGCGTAGACGGGGAGGTGGGCCGAGAAGGCAGCAGCGAAGGGCGGGTCGACCGCCCGGTCGTCCCCCGACGGGAGGGCCGACTGGAAGGCCGTCGGGAGGGCCACCGCGGTCAGCACAGCCGCCGCGACGCCGCCGCCGACGACCGCCGTACGACGCCGCATCAGGCGCCGGTCGCCCTCGCGCACGATCGTCGCGACGTCCAGGTCGGGCGCGCCGAGCGTGTCGGCGCGGTCGTGCATGAGGTCGTTGAGCAGCCCGGTCACGGGGTCACCACCTTGAGGTCGGCAGGGAAGAGCTCGGCGGGCAGCAGGTCGCCGTCGACGCCGTGCTCACCCAGCAGGCCGCGCAGGGTGCGGAGCCCGGCGTGCACCTGGCTCTTGACGGTGCCGACGGCGCAGCCCATGGCGTCGGCGGTCTGGGCCTCGGTGAGGTCCTCGTAGAAGCGCAGCACGATCGCGGCGCGCTGGCGGGGCGGCAGCTCCTGGAGGGCAGTCCAGAGCCAGTCGTGCCGGGTCACCTCGTCCTCGTGGCCGGCGCGGCCGGCGTCCGGCACGTGCTCCGTCGGGCGCTCGCCGAGCCACGACTTCCTCCGGAACCAGGTGATCGCCGTCGTGGTGATCGCCTTGCGGGTGTAGGCCTCCGCATTCGCGGGGTCACGCAGCCGTGGCCACGCGACGTATGTCTTGGTGAGCGCCTCCTGCAGCAGGTCCTGCGCCAGCTGGGCGTCGCCCACCATCAGGTACGCCGAGCGGTGCAGGGCTGCCGACCGGGCGGCGACGAACTCGGCGAAGGCCGCCGGATCGCGTCGTGCCATGTGTGCTCCTCGATCGAGGGGGTGTTCTCACCCCACCCGACGATCCCACCCGGCCGGAAGGTTCGGAGCGCCCGCACGCCAGCGGGGAGGGTGTCCAGCCCCGACGGACGCCCTCCCCCTGCCCCAGCGGGACCTACCCCAACCAGGCCCCGACACCACCACGCTAGGCGGCTCGCCGCCCGAGCGGCTCGGCTGAGCGGACGGACTCTGTGGTCGGAAGTGACTAGTCCCCGGCCCCGCGTGGTGCGTGCGGGACCGGGGACCAGGGATCAGGGGCTCAGTTGAACTTCCTGCCCGTCACTTCCTCGGAGATGCCCTCGCGGTCGAGGAGCTGCGTGAGGCCGCCGTTCCAGAACTGGAAGCCGGCGCCCGTGATCATGCCCAGGTCGATGTCCTCCGGAGCCCAGGCCACGCCCTCGTCCAGCATCCGGCGCACCTCGTCGGCGAGCGCCGCGAGCGTCTGGCGCCGTACCTCCTCGGTCGTCAGCACCGTGGTGCCGACCTCGAGGAGGGCCTCCACCTCGGGGTCGAGCGTCCGGCCGTCCGGGCCGTAGAAGGCGCCCTTCCCGGCCTCGACCACGCGCTTGAGGTTGTCCGAGACATAGAACCGCTCGGGGAACGCGCGGTGCAGGGTCTCGTTGTTGTGCAGCGCGATGGCCGGTCCGACGAGCGCGATCAGCGTGTACGGCGGCATCGGCGTCACGCCCGCGAACGCCGCGTCGACCACGGGCAGCGGTGTGCCCTCGTCGGCGATCCGGGCGACCTCGCCCATGAACCGCCCGAGGAGGCGGTTGACGAGGAAGGACGGGCTGTCCTTGACCAGGATGGTCGTCTTCTTCAGCGCCTTGCCCGTGGCGAAGGCGGTGGCCAGGGCGGCGTCCGAGGTCTGCCCGCCCTTGATGATCTCCAGCAGCGGCATGACCGCGACCGGGTTGAAGAAGTGGAAGCCCACGACCCGCTCCGGGTTCGCCAGTTCGGAGGCCATCTCGGTGATCGAGAGCGACGACGTGTTGGTCGCGAAGACCGCTGTCGCGGGGGCGACCTTCTCCGCATGGGCGAAGACGGTCTTCTTGACCCCCATCTCCTCGAAGACCGCCTCGATGATGAAGTCGGCGTCGGAGAAGGCGGCGGCGTAGTCGATCTCGGCCTTCACCAGCGCCTTGAGGCGGTTGGTGGCGTCCTGCGAGGCCTTGCCGGCGGCCAGGCGCTTGTCGAGCTCGGCGTGCACGTAGGCGACGCCCTTGTCGGCGCGTTCCTGGTCGAGGTCGACCATCACGACCGGCACCTTGAGCCGCTGCGCGAAGAGCAACGCGAGCTGCGAGGCCATCAGGCCGGCCCCGATGATGCCCACCTTCGTGACCGGCTGGGCCAGCGACTTGTCCGGCGCGCCCGCGGGCCGCTTCGCCCGCTTCTGCACCAGGTCGAAGGAGTAGAGCGAGGCGAGCAGCTCGGGGGTGCGGGCCATCGCCTCGAGGGCCTCGTCCTCGGCCGCGAAGCCCTCGTCGCGGGTGGCGGTCTTCGCCAGGGCGAGCAGCTCGACCGCCTTCCTCGCGGCGGGGGAGGCCCCACCGGTCTTGGCGGCCACGAACGCCTCGGCCTTCGCCACGGCGGCATCCCACGCCTCGCCGCGGTCGATCCCGGGGCGGTCGACCGTCACCTTGCCGGCCAGGACGTCAGCGGCCCACAGCAGCGACTGCTCGAGGTAGTCGGCACCGCTGAACACGGCGTCGGCCAGGCCCAGCTCGAAGGCGGCGGTGCCCCCGAGGACCTTGCCCTGGTTGAGCGGGTTCTCGATGAAGACCTTCGCGGCCTTCTCGGGCCCCACCAGGTTTGGCAGCAGGTAGCTGCCGCCCCAGCCGGGGATCAGGCCGAGCATCACCTCGGGCAGGCCCAGGGCCGGCGCGCTGTCCATCACGGTGCGGTAGGTGCAGTGCAGCGCGACCTCGAGGCCGCCGCCCAGGGCGAGGCCGTTGACGAAGCCGACCGACGGCTTGCCGCCGTCCTGCAGCTTGCGGAACACCGCGTGCCCGAGCTCGCCGATGACACGGACGCCGTCGGCACCGGCGGACTGGACGGAGCCGAGGTCGGCGCCGGCCGCGAGGATGAAGGGCTTGCCGGTGACGCCGAGCGCGACGACCTCGTCGTCGGCGAGTGCGGCGTCGATCGCCGTGTTCAGCGAGACCAGGCCGCGGAAGCCGAACGTGTTGGGCCGGGTGTGGTCCAGCCCGTTGTCGAGCGTGATGAGCCCGAGCACGGCGCCGCCCGGAAGGGTGACCTTGCGCAGCCGAGCCGTGGTGACGACCTCGTCGGCCGCGGCCAGCGCCTCGGCGCGCTCAACCAAGGTTGCGATGTCGGTCATGTCAGCTGGCCTTTCCGTCCGTGGTCGCGCGTGTCGTGGACCCGTTCCAGTGCGGGTTCTCCCAGATGACTGTGCCGCCCATGCCCAGGCCGATGCACATCGAGGTCAGGCCGTAGCGGATCGACGGGTCCTCCTCGAACTGGCGGGCCAGCTGGATCATCAGGCGCACGCCGGAGGACGCGAGCGGGTGCCCGAAGGCGATCGCGCCGCCGTACGGGTTGACCCGCGGATCCTCCTGGTCGATGCCGAAGTGGTCGAGGAACGCCAGCACCTGGATCGCGAACGCCTCGTTGAGCTCGAAGGCGTCGATGTCCTCGATCGTGAGGCCGGCCTTGGCGAGCGCCTTCTCGGTCGACGGGATCGGGCCGACGGCCATCACCTCGGGGGCCACGCCGGCGAAGGCGTAGGCCACCAGCCGCATCCGGACCGGCAGGCCGAGCTCCCGCGCGACCTCCTCGGAGGCGAGCAGGGAGGCGGTGGCGCCGTCGTTGATGCCCGCCGCGTTGCCCGCGGTCACGCGGCCGTGGGGGCGGAACGGCGTCTTGAGCGCGGCGAGGTCCTCGACGGTCGTGCCGGGGCGCATCGGCTCGTCGGTGGTGGCCAGGCCCCAGCCTGCCTCGGCGGAGCGGGTGGCGACGGGCACGAGGTCGGGCTGGATCTTGCCGTCGGCGTAGGCCTTGGCGGCCAGCTCCTGGGAGCGGACGGCGAACCGGTCGGCCCGCTCCTTGGTGATCGCGGGGTAGCGGTCGTGCACGTTCTCGGCCGTGTTGCCCATGACGAGCGCAGACGGGTCGACCAGGCGCTCGGAGACGATCCGCGGGTTGGGGTCGACTCCCTCGCCCATCGGGTGGCGGCCCATGTGCTCGACGCCGCCGGCGATGGCCACGTCGTAGGCGCCGAAGGCGATGCCACCGGCGGTGGCGGTCACGGCGGTCATGGCGCCGGCGCACATGCGGTCGATCGAGTAGCCCGGCACGCTCTGCGGCAGGCCGGCCAGGATGCCGGCGGTGCGGCCCAGGGTCAGGCCCTGGTCGCCGATCTGCGTGGTCGCGGCGATCGCGACCTCGTCGATGCGCTCCTGGGGGAGGCTCGGGTTGCGGCGGACGAGCTCACGGATGAGCTTCACGACGAGGTCGTCCGCGCGGGTCTCGGCGTATTGGCCCTTGGCCTTGCCGAACGGGGTGCGTACGCCGTCGACGAAGACGACCTCTCGCAGCTGACGGGGCACTGGCCCTCCTGGGTCGGTGTGGGGGATGACAGGAGCAGGTTACCTCTGAGTAACAATCAGCCGTCAGCAGGCGGAGGTGTGTGTCCGCTCACGGCGCCCCGCTCACTAGGCTGGCCCCATGGTCGAACCCCTCCGCCTCGTGCACATCGTCGACGACGCCGCGCCACTGGCCGAGGCCCACGACCTCACCCTGGTGGTCGTCCTCTCGGGCTTCCTCGACGCCGGCCGCGCGGCGGAGCTCGCGGCCCACCACCTCGAGTCGCTCTCCGACGGCCCCGTCGTCGCGACGTTCGACGTCGACGCCCTCCACGACTATCGCGCCCGGCGGCCACCGGTCTCCTTCGTGCGCGACCACTACGCCGACTACGAGGCGCCCCGGCTCGTGGTGCGCGCGCTCCGTGACACCGGCGGCACGCCCTACCTCCTGCTCCGCGGCCCCGAGCCCGACGTGCGCTGGGAGGGCTTCGCCCGAGCCGTGCGGGAGGTGGTGGAGCGCTTCGAGGTACGCCGCGTGGTCTCGCTCGGCGCGGTGCCGATGGCCGTGCCGCACACGAGGCCGATCGCGGTCACCCCGCACGCCAACCGTCCCGAGCTGGTGACCGGCCGGAGCCCGTGGCAAGGCGAGCTGCGCGTCCCCTCCAGCGCCCAGGCGCTGCTCGAGCTGCGGCTGGGGGAGTGGGGGCACGACGCGCTCGGCTTCGTCGCGCACATCCCCCACTACCTCGCGCAGCTCGACTATCCCCAGGCGGCGCTGGACCTGCTCGAGCATGTGGAGATCGGCGGCCACCTCACGTTCGACCTCACCCGCCTGCGCGACGCCGCCGCCAGCACCGCGGCCGAGGTGGAGCGCTACCTCGCCAGCAACGAGGAGGTCAGCGAGGTCGTCGCCGGGCTGGAGAGGCAGTACGACGCGTTCCGCGAGGCCGAGGAGTCGGGGGAGTCCCTGCTCGCGCGGGACCAGCCGATGCCCACCGGTGAGGAGATCGGCCGCCAGTTCGAGCAGTTCCTGGCCGGCCTCGACGACCGTGGGGACCGCGACGACCGCGACGGGCAGGGCCACTGACGTGCCGTCCTCCGCGAAGGAGCTCGTCGACCTGCTGGTCCTCGAGGACCTTGACGTCGACCTCTACCGGGGCCGCCAGCCACAGACGGAGCGGCAGCGGGTCTTCGGCGGCCAGGTCGCCGCGCAGGCCGTGATGGCGGCGGTGCGCAGCGTGGACGCCGAGCTGATGATGCACTCGCTGCACTCCTACTTCCTGCGCCCCGGCGACCACTCCGTCCCGATCATCTACGACGTCGAGCGCATCCGCGACGGGCGCTCGTTCTCGACCCGCCGGGTCGTCGCGCGCCAGCACGGCCGCCCGATCTACTTCCTCACGGCGAGCTTCCAGCGACCCGAGGACGGCTACGACCACGCCGACCGGATGCCCGAGGTGCGTCCGCCGGAGGAGTCGATGCGGATGCCCGACGTCGTCCGCAGGCTCGGCGGCGAGGCCGAGGCAGCCCGCTGGGACCGCGAGTGGAGCGCGCTGGACGCGCGCTACGTGGGCGTTTCTGGCAAGGGCATGCCGGAGGACCCAGACCATCCCGCGCAGGCGCAGCTGTGGATCCGCGTCGACGGACGGCTCGACGACGAGCCCCGCACCCACCTCGCCGCGTTCACGTTCGCCAGCGACCTGACGCTGCTCGGTGCGACCCTGGTGCCGCACGGCGTGTCGATCACCTCGCCGACGCTGATGCCCGCGTCGCTCGACCACTCCATCTGGTTCCACCGGCCGTTCCGTGCCGACGAGTGGTGGCTCTACGACCAGGTCTCGCCGACGGCCGTGGGCGGTCGGGGTCTCGCCACCGCACGCGTGTTCACCCAGGACGGGACCCTGGTGGCGACGGTGGCGCAGGAGGGCCTGATCAGGCGCCTCGACGGCCCGCGACGTGACCGCGTATAGCACTACACCGCTGTAATTCGGCGCATTTCGATGACAGACACGCCGGGGCGTGGTTACGGTTGAGCGCTTCTGTGGCACCTGTGACTGGTGAACGCCCCTGTGCCGAGGGGGACGCCGGCGCGGTGCTCTGACCCCCGACCGAGAGGGACGCCGCCGTGGGCCTCGTCTTCCGCTCCTGCCTGCCCTCCGCCGGCGCCGCGCTCGCCCTGGTCCTGGTGGGCACGTCCACGCCGGCCTGGGCAGCCGTGGCGACCCCCCACCAGATGCCGTTCCCTTGCGGGCAGACCTGGACGGGGTCGACGCGAAGCGGGCACAGCCCCAGCGTCCGCTCGATCGACTGGAACCGGGAGAACGACGCCGGAGCCTCCGTCGTGGCGAGCGCACCCGGCGTCGCTTCCCTGGTGCAGCCCCACGACAAGGGCGGCTACGGGCGCTACGTCGTCGTCGACCACCTCAACGGGGAGTCGTCGCTCTACGCCCACCTCGGGAAGGTGACGGTGGCCGCCGGCCAGCGCGTCGACCAGGGCGCGATGCTCGGCGCGGTCGGCGACTCGGGCAACGCGCGGGGCGCCCACCTGCACTTCGAGGAGCGGATCGGGAGGGAGGTCGTGCGCGCCTGGTTCGGGGGCGTGCCCTACTCCTATGGCGAGGCGACCAGTGCGAACTGCGTCGACGTGCCGGTGGCCGGCAACTTCTCGGGCGACGCGTTGGCCGAGGTGGCGGTCTTCCGTCGGGGGCGCAGGTCGCAATTCATCGTCAACGAGGCCGGCACCCCGCGCGTGGTGCCCTTCGGCAGGGCCACGGACGAGCCCGTCGTGGGCGACTGGGACGGGGACGGGACGGCGAACGTCGGCATCCGCACCCCGCGCGGCGCCAGGTTCAAGCTGCAGACGGCCGGCGGCGTCGTGAAGATCGTCTACGGCATCCCGTCGGACCGGCCGATCGCGGGGGACTGGAACGCGGACGGCATCACGGACCTCGGGGTACGGCGGCCGGAGACGGCCTCCTTCTACATCCGGATGCCCGACGGGTCGACCCAGTCGCTGGTGCTGGGGGACGCCGACGACCTGCCGGTCACCGGCGACTGGAACGGCGACCGGGTCACCGACCTGGGGGTCTACGACCAGGCCACCGCGACGTTCACCCTGCGGCAGGTCGACGCCAACGGCGTGGCCTGGACCGCGCAGGTGCCGTTCGGCGCCGTCGGCGACCTCCCCGTCACCGGGGACTGGGACGGAAACGGGGTCACCGACCTCGGGGTCTGGAACCCGGCCACCGCGACCTTCGCCCAGAGCCGCGCGGCGACGCCGACCTCGGCCCGCACCGGGGTGACCACGGTCCGGTTCGGCAACCCGCGCTGAGCCGTGCGGGTGTCAGAGCGCGGTGGTGCGACCCACCAGGTGGGGCGAGCCGTCCTTCGGGTTGGTCAGCGCGAAGGTGTGGTTCCTGCCCTCAGACGCCACGGCGAAGGCCACCGTGCCCGGCAGGAAGACCGGCTTCTTGAAGGCCACGTCGACGACGACCGAGTCGGGGAGGCGATTCTCGATGGCCGAGATGCAGCGCGCCTTGGTCCACATGCCGTGGGCGATGTGGCGCGGGAAGCCGAGCGCCCTGGCGGTGAGTGGGTAGAGGTGGATCGGGTTGTGGTCGCCCGACACGGCGGCGTACTTGCGGCCGAGGTCCTCCGGCAGCCGCCACTGGATCCCGCCGGTGGGGGTGCCCGGGATCGACAGGCCGCTCGTGGCCGACCCGTCGCCCCTGCCGCGGCGCAGGTAGGCCGACGTCGACTCCCAGACCAGCTCGTCGCCCGAGCGGACCTCGGTGACGAAGTCGAGCACCGTGCCCTTCGCGTGGGGACGGGCCGGGCCCACCGAGGTGACGATGTCCAGGGTCTCGCCGACCCCGATCGGCCGGTGGCTGGTGATCGAGTTCTCCAGGTGGACGCTGCCGATCGCAGGGAACGGGAACGCCGGGTCGCTCATGATCGCCATGTGCAGCGGGAAGGCCAGCATGTGCGGGTAGGGCAGCGGCACGGTGTCCTTGCGGGGGAACCCGCACACCCCGGCGTAGCGATCCACCTCGGACCGCTCCGCCACCGCGCCCTCACGGGCGTAGGAGAGCCCAGTGAACTGGTCGCGGGGCGCCTTCTTCACGCCGGGGAGCTGGTTGACGCCGGGAACGGCCGGCAGGGCCGCCTTGACCAGGGTCGACAGCACTCCGGGCTTGCCGCGGAGCAGCTTGGGGTCGGTCATCTCAGGCACCCAGCATCATCTGGCCGCAGACGCGGACGACATTGCCGTTGACCGCGGTGGAGCCGGGGGAGGCGTACCAGGCGATGGTCTCGGCGACGTCGACCGGCAGGCCGCCCTGGGACATCGCGTTGAGGCGTTGGCCGATCTCGCGGGTCGCGAACGGCACGGCGGCCGTCATCTGGGTGATGATGAAGCCCGGGGCCACCGCGTTGACGGTGATGCCGTCCTTCAGCTCGTCGGCGAGGCTGTCGACCAGGCCGATCACCCCGGCCTTGGAGGCGGCGTAGTTGGTCTGGCCCACGTTGCCCGCGATGCCGGCGATCGACGCGACGCCGATGATGCGGCCGTTGTCGTTGATGACCAACTGGTCGAGCAGCTCCCGGGTGATCCGCTCCGGTGCGGTCAGGTTGACCCCGATGACCGAGGCCCAGCGGTCCCCGGCCATGTTGGCGAGCTTCTTGTCGCGGGTGATGCCGGCGTTGTGCACCACGACGTCGACACCGCCGTGCTTCTCCTTCAGGGCGTGGGCGATGCGCTGGGGGGCGTCCTTCGCGGTGATGTCGAGCAGCAGCTGGTCGCCGTCGAGCTCGGTCATCAGGGCCTGCAGGTCGTTGGCGGCCTGCGGCACGTCGACACCGACGACCGTCGCCCCGTCACGGTGCAGGACCCGGGCGATGTGCTCGCCGATGCCGCGACTGGCGCCGGTGACGAGGGCGACCTTGCCGGCCAGCGGCTTCGACCAGTCGGCGGCGGACTCCGCGTGAGTGGAGCCGTGCGCGCCGATGCGGACGACCTGGCCCGAGACGTAGGCCGACTTGGGCGAGAGGAAGAAGGCCAGCGTGGACGCGATCGCGTCCTCGGCGCCTTGGGAGACGTAGACCAGCTGGACTGTGCCGCCCCTGCCGATCTCCTTGCCCAGGGAGCGGGTGAAGCCCTCGAGGGCGCGCTGCGCAACGCGGGCGCTGCCCTGGAGCGCCTCGGGGGTGGTGCCGAGCACCACGACGCGGGGACAGGTCTCGAGGCGGCGCAGGAGCGGGGTGAAGAACTCCTGGAGGGCGATCAGCGCACCGCTCTCGGTGAGGCCGGTGGCGTCGAACACGAGGCCCTTGAACTTCGCGTCGCCCGAGGAGTCCGTGGTGGACGCGATGCCGAGGCCGTCGAGGACGGTGGGCAGGGAGGCGGCGAGCCGGCCGGAGCCGCCGAGGGCGACCGTGCCGGAGACCAGCGGGGCACCCTCGGTGTAGCGCTCGAGCCTCGTCGGGCTGGGCAGGCCGAGGTTCTTGACGAGCAACTTGCCGATCGGCGTGGAGACGAAGCCCTGGTAGCGGTCGCTCATGGGTGGGAGGTCCTCCGGAGGTCGGGTGCATGTAGCGGAGCCGGGACGCTCCGACGACGTCATGTAACTAGACGTGTAACTAGGCGTCCACATTTCGTGACGTGGCACTCATTGCATTCCGCACGCGGGTGTCACGCAGCAGGATAGGAGGCGCCGCTGAGACCGTCAGCCGCCCATGTCTGAGAACCCACGCAGGAGTGCACATGCAGGCCCAGACCCGCCGCGTCGCCGTCCTCGGCGGCAACCGGATCCCCTTCGCCCGGTCCAACACCGCCTACGCCGGCGTGTCCAACCAGGAGATGCTGACCGCCGCGATCGACGGGCTCGTCGCCCGCTACGGCCTGGAAGGCGAGCGCCTCGGCGAGGTGGCGGCCGGCGCGGTGCTCAAGCACGCGCGCGACTTCAACCTCACCCGCGAGTCGGTCCTCGGCAGCAGGCTCTCGCCGGAGACCCCCGGCATCGACATGCAGCAGGCCTGCGGCACCGGCCTCCAGGCGATCAACTACATCGCCACCAAGATCGCGGTCGGCCAGCTGGAGTCCGGCATCGGCGGCGGCACCGACACCACGTCCGACGCCCCCATCGCCCTCAGCGACGGCCTGCGCAAGAAGCTGCTGCTCCTCAACAGCGCCAAGGACCTCAAGGCCCGCCTGGCCATCCTCGCCACCATCCGCCCCGGCGACATCGGCCTCGACGCGCCGTCCAACGGCGAGCCGCGGACCCGGCTCTCGATGGGCGAGCACCAGGCGCTGACCGCACTGGAGTGGCAGATCACCCGCGAGGCCCAGGACGAGCTGGCCGCGACGTCGCACCAGAACCTCGGCAGGGCCTACGACGAGGGCTGGCAGGACGACCTGGTCACCCCGTTCCGCGGCGTCGAGCGCGACAACAACCTGCGCCCCGACTCCTCGGTGGAGAAGCTCGCCAGGCTCAAGCCGGTCTTCGGCAAGGGCGTGGCCGCCACCATGACGGCCGGCAACTCCACCCCGCTGACCGACGGCGCCTCCGCGGTGCTGCTGGGCAGCGAGGAGTGGGCGGAGGCACACCGCCTCCAGCCGCTGGCCTGGTTCGTCGACTCCGAGCTCGCCGCGGTCGACTTCGTGAACGGTGGCGAGGGCCTGCTGATGGCACCTGCCTACGCCGTGCCGCGCCTGCTGGCCCGCAACGGCCTCACCCTGCAGGACTTCGACTACTACGAGATCCACGAGGCCTTCGCCTCGCAGGTGCTCTCCACGCTCAAGGCGTGGGAGGACCCGGTGTTCTGCAAGGAGCGCCTGGGCCTCGACGCGTCGCTGGGCTCGATCGACCGCGGCAAGCTCAACGTCAAGGGCTCGTCGCTGGCCGCGGGTCACCCGTTCGCCGCGACCGGTGGCCGCATCGTCGCCAACCTGGCCAAGCTGCTCGACCACAAGGGCTCGGGCCGTGGCCTGATCTCCGTCTGCGCCGCCGGCGGCATGGGCGTCGTCGCGATCCTGGAGAAGTGACGCCTGTTAGAGTCACGCCCGAAGACATCCTTTAACGAGCCGTCCCGTGAGGCGGAGAAGGAGGTCCGGAGCGGCCCATGCCCGAAGAGCCAGCCCGCACCGTCCCCGAGGCACGCACCGTCCTCGACGCCCGTGACATCTCCCGGGCGCTGGCCCGCATCTCCCACGAGATCCTCGAGCGCAACAAGGGCGCCACCGACCTCGTCCTGCTCGGCCTGCACACCCGGGGCGTGCCGCTGGCCCGACGCGTCGCCGACCGGATCGCCGCGGTCGAGGGCGCACCCGTGGCCGTCGGCGAGCTCGACGTGACCATGTACCGCGACGACCTGCGCAAGCAGCCCACCCGTCGCGCGCACAAGACCCAGCTGCCCGCCGGCGGCATCGACGACAAGGTCGTCGTCCTCGTCGACGACGTCCTCTTCTCCGGCCGCACCATCCGGGCCGCCCTCGACGCGCTGGCCGACCTGGGCCGGCCGGCAGCCGTGCGACTGGCGGTGCTGGTCGACCGCGGACACCGCGAGCTGCCGATCCGTGCGGACCACGTCGGCAAGAACCTCCCGAGCGCCCGCGCCGAGCGGGTCAGCGTGCGCGTGGAGGAGATCGACGGACTGGACGAGGTGACCCTCTCGTGAAGCACCTGCTCTCCATCGACGACCTCTCGGTCGACCTGGTCCAGGAGATCTTCGAGACCGCGGCCGACATGCACGACGTGCAGACGCGCGAGGTCAAGAAGCTGCCCGCGCTGCGCGGCCGCACGGTCGTGAACATGTTCTTCGAGGACTCCACGCGCACCCGCTCGAGCTTCGAGATCGCCGGCAAGTGGCTCTCCGCCGACGTCATCAACATCTCTGCCAAGGGGTCGAGCGCGTCGAAGGGCGAGAGCCTGCGCGACACGGTGCTCACCGTCTGCGCGATGGGCGTCGACGGGCTGGTGATCCGCCACCCCGCCAGCGGCGCCGCCCGCCAGGTCAGCGAGTGGGTCGACGCGTCGGTGGTCAACGCCGGCGACGGCATGCACGAGCACCCCACGCAGGCTCTGCTCGACGCCTACACGCTCCAGCGCCGGCTCGGCTCCCTCGAGGGCCGCCACGTCGCGATCATCGGCGACCTCACCCACAGCCGGGTGTTCCGCAGCAACGTCAAGCTGCTGACCAAGCTGGGTGCCCAGGTCACCGTCGTCGCGCCGCCGACCCTGATGCCGAGCGGCATCGAGCCGTGGTCCAAGGAGGCCGGCTTCGAGACGTCGTACGACGTGGACGCCGTCCTCCCGGACGCCGACGCCGTGATGATGCTGCGCGTCCAGCGCGAGCGCATGTCGGGCGGCTACTTCCCGAGCGCCCGTGAGTACACAGTCGGCTACGGCCTCACCAAGGACCGGCTGGCGCTGCTCAAGCCCGACGCCCCGATCTGCCACCCGGGCCCGATGAACCGCGGCCTGGAGATCGCCGCCGACGCCGCGGACGCGGCCCAGTCGGTGGTGCTCGAGCAGGTCTCCAGCGGCCTGGCAGTGCGCATGGCCGTGCTCTACCACCTGCTTGCGGGAGAGGAGGGCTCGGCATGAGCCTCGTGATCACCGGTGCGTCGCTGATGGGCGGCCCACGGAAGGACCTGTACGTCGACGACGCGGGGCGGCTGGTCGGCGAACTGCCCGCGGGCGCCGGCCGGTCGCGCGGGGTCGAGACCCTCGACGCGGACGGCCTGGTGGCGCTGCCCGGGCTGGTCGACCTGCACACCCACCTCCGCGAGCCCGGCCGGGAGGACGCCGAGACGGTGCTCACCGGGTCGCGGGCCGCGGCCGTCGGCGGCTACACCGCCGTGCTGGCGATGGCCAACACGACCCCCGTCACCGACACCGCCGAGGCGGCGATCCGGGTCTGGGAGCTGGGCCGCGAGGCCGGCCTGGTCGACGTCGTCCCGGTCGGTGCGGTGACCAAGGGCCTGGCCGGGGAGGAGCTCGCAGAGCTCGGGCTGATGGCCCGCTCGCGCGCCCGCGTCCGGGTCTTCTCCGACGACGGCAGGTGCGTCCACGACGCCCGCGTGATGCGCCGGGCGCTGGAGTACGTCAAGGCGTTCGGCGGCGTCGTCTCCCAGCACGCCCAGGAGCCGACGCTCGCCGGCCCGGCCGCCTGCTGCCACGAGGGCGAGGTCTCCGGCCGTCTCGGGCTGCCCGGGTGGCCCGGCATCGCCGAGGAGGTCATCGTCGCCCGCGACGTGATGCTCGCCCGCCACACCGGCTCGCGCGTGCACGTCGCGCACGTGTCGACGGCCGGCTCGGTCGAGGTGGTCCGCTGGGCGAAGGCGCAGGGCATCGACGTGACCGCCGAAGTCACGCCGCACCACCTCCTGCTCACCACCGACCTGCTCACCACCTTCGACCCGACCTACAAGGTCAACCCGCCGCTGCGGCCGGAGGAGGACGTGAAGGTCCTGCGGGAGGCCCTGGCCGACGGCACCATCGACGCCGTCGCCACCGACCACGCGCCGCACGCCCGCCACGACAAGGAGCACGCGTTCGTCGACGCGGCCTTCGGCATGCTCGGCCTGGAGACGGCCCTCTCGGTAGTCCGCACGGTGATGGACGAGACGTTCACGTGGGCCGACGTCGCGCGCGTGATGTCGCAGTCGCCGGCCCGCATCGCGCGCCTCGACGGGCACGGCGGCACACTCTCGCCAGGAGAGCCGGGCCACGTGACGCTGGTCGACCCGACGGCGTCGGTCACCGTCGACCGCGACGACTCGGTCTCGCTGTCGCGCAACAACCCGTGGCACGGGCGGTCGCTCACCTCGAAGGTCGTGCACACGGTGTACGGCGGGCGGGTCACCGTCCGCGACGGCGCGCTGGCCTGACTCAGGCCCCTGCGGGGCTGTGCGGCTCGACCTCCCGGAGGAAGCCGCGCGCCCCGAGGAAGTCGGAGAGCGACCCCTTGTGGGCGTCGCACGCCAGCCACGTCTTGCGGCGGTCGGGCGTGTGGATCTTCGGGTTGTTCCACAGCAGCCGCCACGCGGCCGGCGCGGTGCAGCCCTTGGCCGAGCAGGTGTCAGGACTCACGCGGACCTCGCGGCGTACGGGGCGGAAATGAGCCAGGTGCCGGACAACCACGGGGGAAGCCGTCCGGCACCTGATGAGACTCCGGACGGGGGATGCCGGAGCCGCACGTCGATTCTTGCATGACGGCGCGGTGATGCCAACAACGAGTCACGGGCGATTCTCGGGGCCCGGAAGCTCCTTGTCCTGGCGGCCGTCGAGCAGGGCGAACCCGTCCTCCTTGTGCGTCTCCGGGTTGGCCAGCACCACGGCGACGTAGGGGAGCAGCAGGGCCGCAGCCACCAGCACCCACCGCAGCCACCCCGGGCCGACGGCGACCGCGCCGATGAAGCAGGCGGTGCGGATCGCCATCGAGATGATGTAGCGCTTCTGCCGGGCTGCGATGTCGTCGGCCCGGCTCGTCCCCGCAGTGGTGATGCGGACGGCTTCGGACCGGGCCATGGCTCCACTCTACGTCGCTACGCTCAGGGGATCACGGCAGAATCCGACGTCACCAGGAGGCCCCATGTCCAACCGCACCTACCGCGTCACCGAGATCGTCGGGACCTCGCCCGACGGCATCGACCAGGCCATCCGCAACGGCATCTCACGGGCCGGCCAGACCCTGCGCCACATCGACTGGTTCGAGGTCACGCAGATCCGCGGCCAGGCCAAGGACGGTGAGGTCGAGCACTTCCAGGTCGGCATCAAGGTGGGCTTCCGGCTCGAAGACGAGTGAGCCCCGTCGCGTCGGCTCGGCGTACCCCGCGGTAATCACTAGCGTCGTACGACGTGAGCCAGACACCTCGTTCAGTCCTCGTCACCGGCGGCAACCGAGGCATCGGTCGCGCCATTGCCGAGGCCTTCCTCGCCCAGGGCGACAAGGTCGCCGTCACCACCCGCAACGGCGGAGCCCCCGAGGGCGCCCTCGACGTACGCTGCGACATCACCGACCCGGCGGCCGTCGACGCGGCGTTCGCCCAGGTCGAGGAGGCCCACGGCCCCGTGGAAGTCCTGGTGGCCAACGCCGGCATCACCCAGGACACCCTCGTGCTGCGGATGAGCGACGACGACTGGTCGCGCGTCATCGAGACCAACCTCACCGGGTCGTTCCGGGTCGTGAAGCGCGCGGCCAAGGGCATGCTCCGGCTGCGCCGCGGCCGGATCATCCTGATCTCGTCGGTGGTGGGCCTGCTGGGCTCCGCCGGCCAGGTCAACTACGCGGCCTCCAAGTCGGGCCTGGTCGGGATGGCCCGCTCGCTCGCGCGCGAGCTCGGCAGCCGCTCCATCACCACCAACGTGGTCGCCCCGGGCTTCGTCGAGACCGACATGACCGAGGTGCTGACCGACGACCAGAAGCAGACCATCAAGACCCAGGTGCCGCTCGGCCGCTACGCCACGCCCGTCGAGGTCGCCTCGGCCGTCACGTGGCTGGCTTCCGACGGCGCGGCCTATGTCACCGGGGCGGTCATCCCGGTCGACGGCGGCCTCGGCATGGGCCACTGAGAAGGAGAGAGACATGGGAATCCTCGAAGGCAAGCGCATCCTCGTCGCGGGCGTCACGATGGACAGCTCGATCGGGTTCGCCACCGCGCGCGTGGCCCAGGAGCAGGGCGCGACCGTGCTCATCTCCAACTTCGGACGGGCGCTGGGCATCACCCGCCGGATCGCCAAGCGGCTCCCGGTGGAGCCGCCCGTGCTCGAGCTGGACGTCACCGACGACGACCACCTCGCAGGGCTGGCCGACCAGGTGCGCGAGCACGTCGACGGGCTCGACGGCGTCGTGCACTCGATCGCCTACGGCAACCCCGAGACGCTGCTCGGCGGCAAGTTCCTGGACGGGCCCTGGCCCGACGTCGCCCAGGCCGTGCAGGTCTCGGCCTACTCCCTGAAGTCGCTCGCGGTGGCCTGCCGGCCGCTGATGCCGACCGGTGGCTCGATCGTCGGGCTCACGTTCGACGCCTCGATCGCCTGGCCGGCGTACGACTGGATGGGCGTGGCCAAGGCCGGGCTCGAGTCCACCTCCCGCTACCTGGCCCGGGACCTGGGCCCGCACGGCATCCGCTGCAACCTGGTGTCCGCCGGACCGCTCAAGACGCTGGCCGCGAAGGCCATCCCGGGCTTCGAGGCGCTGGAGACGTCCTGGAAGGACCGGGCTCCGCTCGGCTGGGACGAGGGCGACCACGAGCCCACCGCGAAGGCGGTCGTGGCCCTGCTCAGCGACTTCTTCCCGGCGACGACGGGGGAGATCGTCCACGTGGACGGCGGCTTCCACGCGATGGGCCTCTGAGAGCGGTTGGCGCCCGCCACTAGGTTGGCGGGCGTGAGCCGCCTCGACGACCTGGACGCACTCATCGGCCGGACCGCGCCGCACCACAGTGCGCTCGCCGTCGCCACGACCGGTCCGGGCGGCGGCGGCATCCACCGGGCCGGCCGGCACGAGGTGCCGCCCGGCGCGCTCTGGCAGATCGGGTCGGTCACCAAGGTCTTCACCGCCCTGGTGCTCGCGCGGGCGGTCGTCCGCGGCGACGTCACCCTCGAGACCCCGGTGGCCGCCCTGCTGCCCGGCCTCGAAGCCCGGGCGCCGATCACCCTGGGACAGCTCGCGACGCACACGGCCGGACTCCCGCGCGTGCCGGGATCGGTCTGGAGGCACGCGCTGACCCGTGACGCCGACCCCTATGCCGGGATCGACGCAGGGCGGCTGCGCGCTGCTGTCGGGTCCGCGCGGCTGCGCGGCGCGGGACGACCTCGCTACTCCAACCTCGGCTTCGGGCTGCTGGGTCACGCGCTCGCCGCCGCCGCGGGCACGGCGTACGGCGACCTCGTGCACGCCGAGGTCTGCGAGCCCCTCGGCCTCGCCGACACGACCACCACGCCTCCGGCGAGCCGCACGCTGACCGGACACACCCGCCGGGGCCGCGCACGGGCGCGTGCCTGGGGCTTCGACGCGATGGCCGGGTGCGGCGCGCTCTGGTCGAGCATCGAGGACATGCAGCGGTTCGCGGCCCACGTCGTCGACCCGCCGGAGGGCGAGCTGGGCGAGGCGATGCGCCTCGCGGCGACGCCGGTGGTGGAGACCGCCGGGGTGGGGCATGGCCTGGGCTGGCTGGTCCTGCGGCGCGGCCCGGCGGCCGGCTGCCTCTTCCACAACGGCGGCACCTACGGCTTCCGCTCGGCCCTGGTCGCCGACCCGGCCACCGGCCGCGCAGCCGTGGCGCTGGCCGCCACCGACCGCTCGGTCGACGGCCTCGCGTTCCGCGCGCTGAAGGCGGCCGCGGCATGACACGTCGGGTGGTGGCTGGGAGAGTGTGCGCATGACTCTGCGGACCCTGGTGGTGGTGCGGCACAGCAAGGCCGAGCAGTCGGGGACCCCCGACTTCGAGCGCCACCTGGCTGAGCGTGGCCACGGCGACGCGGCGGACGCGGGCCGGTGGCTCGCCACCCAGGGGATCGGCCCCGACGCCGCGCTCGTCTCCAGCTCAGTCCGCACGGTCGAGACCTGGACCGACATCGCCGAGGCGGCCGGCTGGGACCTGGAGGCCGACTTCGACCGCGGCCTCTACTCTGCCGGGCCCGAGACCGCCCTCGACCTGGTCCGGCTGACCCCGCCCGAGACGACGACGCTCGTGGTCGTCGGCCACAACCCCACGATGGCCTCTCTCGCCCAGATGCTCGACGATGGCGAGGGCGACCCGGAGGTGGCCGGCCGGATGAACGAGGACGGCTTCCCGACCTCGGCGGTCGCCGTGTTCGCCTTCGACGGTGAGTGGGCCGACCTCGACATGGGCACCGCGACCCTCGTCGCCTTCCACGTGGGGCGAGGTTGATCACCACGCCAGACCCGCTCGTGGCCCGGCTGCGAGCTGCGGGGTGCGTGTACGCCGAGGAGGAGGCCCGCCTGCTGCGCGCGACCGGTCACGAGGGAGTCGAGCTGGAGGCGCTGGTCGCCGCGCGCGTGGCCGGGTCGCCGCTGGAGCCGCTGCTCGGCTGGGTCGAGCTGTGCGGCCGGCGGCTCGTCGTGCAGCCGGGCGTCTTCGTGCCGAGGCAGCGGACGGCGCTGCTCGTGCGCGTGGCGGCCCAGCGGGTGCGGGCACGCTCGGTGCTGGTCGAGCTGTGCTGCGGGGCAGCACCGGTGGCCGCCCTGGTGCCGGCCGACGAGGTGCACGCCGCCGACCTGTGCGAGGTGGCAGCCGAGTGCGCGCGCCTGAACGTGCCGCACGGGCAGGTGCACGTGGGCGACCTCTACGACGCGTTGCCTCCCCGGCTCCGCGGACGCGTCGACGTCCTCGTCGCGAACGCGCCGTACGTGCCGACCGCGGAGATCGCCACCATGCCGCCGGAGGCCCGTGACCACGAGCCCGTGCGCGCACTCGACGGCGGGGCCGACGGCGTGGTCCTGCACCGACGCATCGCGGCGGGCGCGCCGGAGTGGCTGGCGCCAGGGGGAGCGCTGTTGATCGAGACGAGCGCCGGGCAGGCCGAGCTCACCACCGAGGCAATGGCGGCCGCCGGGCTCCGGACCAGCATGGTCGTGGACGACACGATCGGCAGCTGCGTCCTGGTCGGCGTGTGGCCCGGGGGGCCGGCGGGCTGAGCCTCAGACAGGCGGCGCGGGGGTGACGAAGCCGGCCTCCGCGTCCGCGGCCTCGATCTCCTCCCGGGAGATGCCGAGGAGGTAGAGGATCGAGTCGAGGTAGGGCACGTTGACGGCCGTGTCGGCGGCGTCGCGCACCATCGGCTTGGCGTTGTAGGCGATGCCGAGCCCGGCCGCGTTGAGCATGTCGAGGTCGTTGGCGCCGTCGCCGATGGCGATCACGGCCGCCTCCGGCACGCCGACCTGGGCGGCGAACTCACGCAGCGCCTCCGCCTTGCCGGCCCGGTCGACGACCTTGCCGAGGATGCGGCCGGTGAGCCTTCCGTCGACGATCTCCAGCTCATTGGCCCGCGCGTAGTGGATGCCGAGCTCCTCGGCCAGCCGGTCGGTGATCTGGGTGAAGCCGCCGGAGACGATCGCGAACCGGTAGCCCAGCCGCCTCAGTGTCCGGACGAGGGTGCGGGCGCCCGGCGCGAGCGCGATGGCGTCGTACACCTCCTCCAGCGCGCTGGCCGGCACGCCCTCCAGCAGCTTCACCCGCGAGCGCAAGGACTCCTCGAAGTCGAGCTCGCCGCGCATCGCGGCCTCGGTCACCTTCGCGACCTCGGCCTCGCAGCCGGCGTGGGCGGCGAGCATCTCGATGACCTCGCCCTGGATCAGCGTGGAGTCGACGTCCATCACGATCAGCCGCATCGATCGCCGCAGCAGGTTGGCCGGCTGGACGGCGATGTCGAGGCCCCGCTGGGCGGCCTCGGCGGACAGCAGCGGCCGCAGCACCTCGGGGTCGACGCCGGACACGTGCAGCTCGATCGCGGTGACCGGGTAGCGGGCCATCCGCTCGATGCGGTCGATGTTGGCGCCGCAGTCGGCGATCCGGCCCGCGATGGCCGCCATCGCAGACGCCTTCAGGGGGGCGCCGAGCACGGTCACGTGGGACCGGCCTTCGCGCCGGGCCCTGTTGTCGCCGACGCCACGCTCGACCTCGACGTTCATGTCGAGGTCCTGGGCGACCTTCTCGACGGCGGCGCGCAGCCGCTTCCAGTCGCGGGGCTCGGTCACGAGGACGCCGAGCACCAGGCGGCGCCGCAGCACGATCTGCTCGATGTCGAGCACCTCGACCCCGGCGGCCGCGAAGGCCTGGAAGACCGCGGAGGTGACACCGGGGCGGTCCTTGCCGGTGAGGGTGACGAGGAGGTTCTGGGGCGCGTCCATGGCGCCGTCGAGGCTATCGGTTCGACGGTGGGGTTGTGGGGTCGTCTCGTCCCGGGCCCGGCCAGGTTCGTGCAGCGTCAGTGCGGCCAGACCTCCGGCGAGCAGGCGGCGACCACCGCCCGGCGCGCGGCCCGCTCCAGTGGCTGCATGCTGTCGCGGCGGCGCCCGATCTCGTACGCCGACACGGCACCGCCGTCGTCCTCCAGCGCCAGGTCGACGATCGCCCAGGCCTGCAGGCCGCGGGCCGCGAGCTCGACGCAGCGTGGCGGGGTGCCCAGGGGCGCGTCCAGCGCGGGACGGTGGTGCAGGTCCATCAACGCGTCGGCGGCTTCGGGGCGCCAGCGGGCGACGTCGAGGGCGGCCAGCTCGTCGGCCGCCTCGACCAGCGCGGACCGCAGGCCGCGGTCGGCCTCTCCGACGTCGGCCAGCTGGCGACGGTCGGCGGGCAGCACGGTCCAGTGCACGACCTCCCCGACGAGCTCGGGGACCGCGCCCACGCCGGCCGCCACCACGCCCTCGCCGGCCTCGAGCGCCGCGTCGTTGAAGGCTCGCGGCCCCCCGAGCCCGACCGGGTCCCCCTCGACGGGCAGGGCCAGGCCGACGCCGGTGGCACCGGCGCGCCGCCAGGAGGCGAGCAGGTCGACCAGCCCGCCGCCGCCTTCGAGGCCGACCACGCTGTGCGCCTCCTCGAGCTCGGCCATCGCGTCGAGCACGTGGTCGGCGGGCTCGTGGCCACGCAACCAGGCGGTCGCCCACCAGGCGAGGCGGGCGGAGCGGGGGAGTTCGGGGTACACGGCCGCGAGGATACGTCCGGCCGCCCACTAGGGTGGCCCGCATGACCGCCGTGATCGAGCTCGCCGGCCTCACGGTGCGTCGGGGACAGGCCACCCTCCTCGACGGGATCGACTGGATCGTCGAGGAGGACGAGCGCTGGGTCGTCCTCGGGCCCAACGGTGCCGGCAAGACCACCCTGCTGCAGGTCGCCTCTGCCCAGATGCACCCGACGTCCGGTGTCGCGGGCATCCTCGGCGAGGTCCTCGGCACCACCGACGTCTTCGACCTGCGTCCCCGCATCGGCCTGACCAGCGCGGCGCTGGCCGACCGCATCCCGCGCGAGGAGCTCGTGCGCGACGTCGTCGTGTCCGCGTCGTACGGCGTGCTGGGCAGGTGGCGCGAGCACTATGACTCCCTCGACCACGACCGGGCGGCCGACTTGCTGGTCGAGGTCGGCGCGAGGCACCTGGCCGAGCGCACCTTCGGCACCCTCAGCGAGGGCGAGCGCAAGCGCGTGCAGATCGCGCGGGCGCTGATGACCGACCCGGAGATGCTGCTCCTCGACGAGCCGGCCGCCGGCCTGGACCTCGGCGGCCGCGAGGACCTCGTCTCCACGCTGTCGGTGCTCGCCACAGACCCCGACTCGCCGGCGACGGTCCTGGTCTCGCACCACGTCGAGGAGATCCCCCCCGGGTTCACCCACGCGCTGATGCTGCGCAACGGCAGGGTCGTGGCGTCGGGCCCGCTGGAGCGCGTCGTCACCGAGGAGGCGCTCTCGGAGACCTTCGGGATGCCCCTCGTGCTCACCGTCTCCCACGGCCGCTACGCGGCGCGTCGGCGAAACGGCCACAGGACGGTTTGAGGACTGGCACAGGAGGATAGGGTCTCGCCATGGACTGGATCCGCGACCACCTCTGGGAGACCTGGCTGGGCCTGGGCATCGTCCTGGGTGTCGCTGAGATGTTCAGTCTCGACCTGATCCTCGGGATGCTCGCCGTCGGTGCGCTCGTCGGGATGGTGGCGGCTGTCGCCGGGCTCGCGATCCCCCTCCAGATCCTCTGCGCGGCGGGCGCCTCGGTCGCGATGCTGGCGCTGGTCCGGCCGACCGTCGTCAAGCGGCTGCACAGTGGCCCCGAGCTCTCGCTCGGTCACGGCAAGCTCGTCGGCCGCACCGCGCTCGTGACCGCCGACATCACCGGCCTGTCCACCGGCCGCATCAAGGTCGCAGGCGAGGAGTGGAGCGCGCTGCCCTACGACGAGCACCTGAGCATCGCCGCCGGCGAGACGGTCGAGATCCTCCAGATCAAGGGCGCGACGGCCTACGTCCACCCGGTCGCACGCCTCGAGTCCTGATCCACCACCACACCCACGGGGAGCACCATGTCGACAGCCTTGTTGATCCTGTTCGTCCTACTCGTCCTGTTCGTCGTCGTGCTGATGGCGAAGACGGTGCGGATCGTGCCCCAGGCACGCGCCGGGATCGTCGAGCGCTTCGGCAAGTACAAGGGCACCCTGCCCGCCGGCCTCAACATCGTCGTGCCGTTCATCGACAAGGTGCGCTACCTCATCGACCTGCGTGAGCAGGTCGTGAGCTTCCCGCCGCAACCGGTGATCACCGAGGACAACCTCGTCGTCTCCATCGACACCGTCATCTACTTCCAGGTCACCGACCCGGTCGCCGCGACCTACGAGATCGCCAACTACATCCAGGCGGTCGAGCAGCTCACCATGACCACGCTGCGCAACATCGTCGGCGGCATGGACCTCGAGCAGACACTGACCAGCCGCGAGGAGATCAACAACGGCCTGCGTGGCGTCCTCGACGAGGCCACCGGCAAGTGGGGCATCCGGGTCAACCGCGTCGAGATCAAGGGCATCGACCCGCCGCCGTCGATCAAGGACGCGATGGAGAAGCAGATGCGCGCCGACCGTGACAAGAGGGCGCTCATCCTCTCCGCCGAGGGCCAGCGTCAGTCGGCCATCCTCACCGCCGAGGGCAACAAGCAGTCGGCGATCCTCAACGCCGAGGGTGAGCGCGAGTCGCAGATCCTGCGCGCACAGGCCGAGCGGGAGGCCGCGATCCTCCGGGCCCAGGGTGAGGGACAGGCCATCCAGACCGTCTTCCAGGCCATCCACGACGGTCAGCCCGACCAGGCGCTCCTGGCCTACCAGTACCTCCAGATGATGCCCAAGATCGCCGAGGGCGACGCCAACAAGGTTTGGGTCATCCCGAGCGAGATCACCAAGGCGCTGGAGGGGCTCGGCTCGTCGATGAACGAGCTCGCCGGCATCCCGCGCGACGCCACGCCGCGCACCCGCGTCGACATGGGCCCGAGCGAGCCGCAGATCCCCGAGTCATCCGCGGCACTCGGTCAGCGCGAGACCAGCGAGGCCGTCCAGGCGGCCATCGCCGAGGCCGAGAGCGCCGCGCAGACGCGTCCGGGCGCGAGCGCCGTACGAAATGCTGGGCCTGGCCCCTCCGTCGGTGAGGGTGGGAGCACGCCCACGCAGTGACGCCGCTCGAAGCCTCGCTGGTCGCGCTCGCAGGCGTCGCGGCCGGTGCCATCAACACCATCGTGGGGTCGGGAACGCTGATCACGTTCCCGACCCTGCTGGCGTTCGGCGTGCCACCCGTGACCGCCAACGTCTCCAACGCCATCGGGCTCGTGCCGGGCGGTGTCTCGGGAGCGATCGGCTATCGCCGGGAGCTGGCCGGTCAGCGCGGCCGCGTGCTCCGGCTCGCCTCAGGCACGTTCATCGGGGCCGTGCTGGGCGCCGTGCTGCTGCTCGTGCTGCCCCCGGGCGCCTTCGAGGCGATCGTGCCCGTGCTCATCCTGCTCGGGCTCGTGCTGGTCGTGCTGCAGCCGCGGATCTCGGCGTGGGTCGCCCGGAGGCACGAGCATCTCGGCGGCGTTCCCGAGCACGGCGCATGGTGGGTGTGGCCCGCGGTGCTGCTGGTAGGCGTCTACTGCGGCTACTTCGGTGCCGCCCAGGGAGTGCTGATGATGGCGGTGCTCGGCATCGGCGTCGACGACACTCTGCAGCGGCTCAACGGGGCCAAGAACATCCTGGGCACGCTCGGCAACGGCGTCGCCGGCATGGTCTTCGTGCTCCTCGCCTTCGACACCGTCGACTGGCGGGTGGCGCTGCTGATCGCCGTGGGCTCGATCATCGGCGGGCAGCTGGGTGCGACCTGGGGTCGCCGGCTGCCGGCGGCGGTGCTGCGAGTGCTGATCGTGGTGGTCGGCGTGACTGCGCTGGTGGTGTTCCTGGCGCGCTGACGGCACGGTCATGCGTGCCGGCTCGCAGGCTAGTGGTCCTTCCCGTCTTCGTCCGTTCGGCCGGCGTCGCGCTGGTCGGCCATGGACCTCAGGTCGCGCTGGATCTCCCTGGCTCGCTTCCGCTCGAACAGCAGGATCAGCACGGCGACACCGAGAAGTACGACGACGGTGAGCACCACACCGAACGCGTCCACAGGTCTCATCCCTCCCTTCGTACAACCGGTACCCGGTCCGCCGGCCGTTCGTCGAGCGCGGACTCGGCGAGCCGTTCCGGCTCAGGCGGGTGAGATGAGCGGGAAGGGCGAGCCGATCCCCCCACGACCAAGGGCGCACGCTGCCGTGTTCCCGCCTGGGTGCCTGGGGAGCGCCTTCGCCAGCGTCACGGCTGGACCGCCCGTTCCTCGCTGTCGTGGCCGGGGACGAGGTGGGCGGCACTCGAGACGCGCAGGGGCACGAAGCTCCCGCTGGTGTGGGCCGAGCGCACCCGTGTGGTGAGGCAGACATGGTCGCTGCCGTCGTCGAGCACCGCGATGCGCCCGAGTGACATCCGGTTCGGGCATGCCCCCAGCAGCGGGACGCCGAACTGGTCGAGATCGACGTCGAGGCCTGCGAACTTGTCGGTGTCCTCACCCGAGAGGGTGCCGAACCGCTCCGCAAGCGTGAAGTCCTCCGGCGTCAGGAAGTGGACCGCGAAGTGTGCGGTGCGCAGGCTCACGCGATAGGTGTGGTTGGCCTTCGACAACCACACGCAGTAGTGCTGGGGCGTGATGCTCGACTGCACATGGAATCCGACCAGGCACCCGGCCCGTTCGTTCTCCGCGGCCGTGGTGAGCACGATCAGCGGCGGGTCGGCCGAGGCCATCAAGGTGCCGAACGCGTCATCGCTCACGTCGGTCACCCTAGTCCGCCGATGACACGGGGTTGGCCCGCCACTCCTCCCGGAGGTCCGTGCACACATCGCGCAGCAGGTCGATCAGCTCGTCGACCAGGGGCGCCAGTCGGGTGTCTGTGGCGTGCACAGCCCAGAGTCGCCGGCTCAGGCGCGGACGTTCGAGCTCGCGGTGCACGGCTCCTGGGGTGCGCCGAACCGCCAGCCGCGACAGCACCGCGACCCCGAGACCGGTGCCGACCATCGCCTGGGCGACGTCGTAGGACTCGGTCTCGAACTGGACCCGGGGCCGCAGGTCGTGCTCACGCGCTATCCGGTCGAACTGCTCGCGCGCCGTCTCGCCCGAGAGGATCGCGACCCACGGCTCGTGCCGGAGCTGGGAGAACCGGACCCGCCTCTCGGGAGGGGTGAGGGCCAGTCGGTGCTCGGCCGGAAGGCATACGACCAGTGGGTCATCGAGCAGCGGCACCCCGGTCAGCCACGCGGCCAGGTCGGGCGCGTCGTCGTACGTGGCCACTATCGCCAGGTCGAGCTCCCCCCGCGTGACCCGGGAGCGAAGATCGGTGCTGGTGCCTTCCACGATCGACAGATCGCTGCCCGGCCGACGGTGCCGTAGCGCGGTCATCGCCTCGGGCAGGACTCGAAGAGCCACGGAGAGGAAGGCCCCGATGCGCAACCGGGCCACGGCTCGCCCCAGGAGGTCGTCGAGCTCGGCAGCGGCCGCGTCGCAGGCTTCGTCGATCACGAGTCCGTACTTCGCCAGGACCGAGCCGGCCTCGGTGAGTCGTGCGCCACGAGGTCCGCGATGGACGACCGGCACGCCCCAGTCGCGCTCGGCCTTGGTCACCTGGGCGGTCAAGGCCCCGGGGGTGAGTCGCAGCTCGGCTGCGGCGCGAGCCAGCGATCCGTGCTCGGCCACCAAGGCGAGCATGCGGAGCTGGGACGGATCAACAGCCATTCAAACATTCTAATGCTCCTGCATAGAGAAGTGATTTCTCTGAATGCTCAGAGTCGCGCAGGGTGGCGTGCGTGGTCAGCCAACTCGTCGCGTTCCTTCCCGTGGTGACTCTTCTGGTCCTGGTCCCTGGCGGGAACAACCTCCTCGTCCTCCGGACGGCCGTGGAGATCGGCACCGACGCCGCGCGAGCCGCGACCGCCGGCACGAGCGCAGGGATCGCCGCCTGGTCGGTGGCAGTCGCCCTCGGCGTCGGTGGGCTCGTCGCCGGCCTGCCGGGCGGGCTCGACACCCTGCGCATCCTGGGCTCGGTGGCCATGATCGCCATGGGGCTGTGGGCGATGCTGCCGAGACATTCGACGCCCGCCGAGGCGCCTCCGTCGTCCGGCTTCCTCACCGGACTGGCCGTGTGCGTGACCAACCCCCGCACCCCCCTGACCGCCGTCTCGTTGCTCCCGCAGTTCTCGCTCCCCGAGGCAGGCGTGCTGAGCACCCTCGCCCTCGGTGTGGAGTGGGCGGCGGTAGCCGGCGCCTGGAACCTCCTCTGCCTCAGCCTCGCCCGCGGGCGCCTCGACGGCGCACGCGGACGGACACTCGCCCGGATCGGCGGACTGATCGTGTGCGGCGTAGGAGTCCTGGGACTACTCGTCTGACGGGCGCGCTCAGCCGACCGCGTGCGACGGATCGGACTCCGGCTGCGCGGCCGCAAGCCGGGCGAGGACAGCCCGGATGAGAGCGACGGTGTCGGCCTCGTCATGTCCGAAGCTATGGAGATAGGCCGTCATCCCGTGGCGGGTGATCTCCAGCTCTTCGTCTGTGAGATGGATGGTGTTCATGCCTCCAGCGTAGGTCGATCGGGCATGCGGACACGGCAAAAAGCCATCGAAGTGACAGCGCCACAGCGGCGCAACCGCCGTCAGGCCACCTTCGCGGCGAGGCAGTATGTCCCCATGGGAGCGGTCTCCAACGGACGCGCCATCAGCGCCGCCCTCCGAGGAAGGACGCCCTCCAGGCCGCCTGAGCGATGACGACGAGCGCACCAGCGACGGCACGTGCGTCAGCGTCCCTCGACCCAGGCCCGCAGCCACGTGTCGAGCTCCCGGTAGACCACCTTCCGCACGTCGGGCAGCGAGAGCACGACGTCGTGCCGGGCCCCGTCGACCGCGATGCTGGTGACGTGGGTGCCGATGCTGGAGGCCCAGCGGCGGATCTGCCTGACGTCCAGCACGACGTCGCTGCGGTGCACGGGATCGCCCATCTGGGAGGGGAAGGCGGAGCGTCGCGACGAGAGCACCAGCGTGGGCGCGGCGATCTTGAGGCCGCGGTGCAGCTCGGCGTGTCCGCGCCGGATCGCGCGCAGCCAGCCGGCGTAGACCGGCCAGGACTGCTCGGGCTTCCAGGCGAGGTCGAAGGCCCACTCGCCCTCATGGTCGCGGTGCAGGGAGCGGGCGTAGAACCCGTTGACCTTGCGGGGGATGACCCGCCGGGGCTGACGCGCGCCGAGCTGGCTGACAGCCAGCTTGCCGGCGGGCGTGCGCAGCCAGGCGGAGCCGTGCATGTCGAGCCAGGGGGAGTTGAGCACGAGGCCCGTGAGCTCGGCCGGCTGCCGCTCGTTGAGCCACAGCGACATCGTCAGTCCGCCCGTGGAGTGCGCGCTGCCGATGATCTCGGTGTGCCCGTCGCGCTTCGTGGCGCGCTGCCACGCCTCGTCGAGCTCGGGGAAGTATTCGCGCAGGTCGGCGACGTAGTTGGGGGTCTGGTGCTCGCGGATGGACCGGCCGTACTTCCGGAGGTCGAGGGCGTAGAACGTGTATCCCCGCGACGCCCACCACTCGGCGTACTCCGTCTGGAAGAAGTAGTCGGCGAAGCCGTGGACGTGCAGCACCGCCCGCGTCGTCGGCTCGGCGTGGCCGAGGTCGGCGGGGGAGAGGCGCACGAGCGTCGCGACGACGGGTCCCTCGTCGTCATCAGGCAGCTCGATGGTCTCGACGGTGTACGGCGCTCCCAGGACGTCCTCGCTCGGCATGCCCCCAGCCTAGGGATGCCCGGTCATCCGCGGGCGTAGAGCTCGCGGATGACCTCCTCGATGTCCGGCTCCTGGATGGAGAGGTCGGCGACGTCGTACGACGCGGCGACCGCCGAGACGATCGGTGCCGCGCTGGCGTCGGCCGGGAAGGCCAGCCACTGCCGCGGACCCTCGACGCGGCGGACCTCCGCGCCCGGTACGGAGATCGGCTCGGCCTCGTCCACGAGGTCGACGACGAGCGTGCGCGTCGAGCCACCCTGGCGGTGCAGCTCGGCCAGCGGCCCGTCGAAGACGGTCGTGCCGTGGTCGATGACGATCACCCGGTCGCACAGCGCCTCGATGTCCTGGAGGTCGTGGGTGGTGAGCATCAGGGTCGTGCCGTTCTCGGCGTTGAGCGCGCGCAGGAACTCGCGCAGCCGGCCCTTGCTGATCACGTCGAGCCCGATGGTGGGCTCGTCGAGGTAGAGGATCTCGGGGTCGTGCAGGAGGGCGGCGGTGATGTCGCCGCGCATCCGCTGGCCGAGGCTGAGCTGGCGCACAGGCGTGTACAGCAGGTCGCCGAGGTCGAGCAGCTCGACGAACCGGTCGAGGTTGGCGCGGAAGGTGGGCTCGGGGATCCGGTAGATCTTGCGGAGCAGCTCGAAGGAGTCGCGGAGGGGGAGGTCCCACCACAGCGTGGTGCGCTGCCCGAAGACCACGCCGATGCGCCGAGCGAGCTCGGTGCGCTGGACCGCTGGCTCGAGGCCGCCGACACGCAGGTGACCTCCGGTCGGCACCAGGATGCCAGTGAGCATCTTGACCGTCGTCGACTTCCCGGCGCCGTTGGGCCCGATGTAGCCGACCATCTCGCCGGCGGGGACGTCGAAGCTCAGGTCGTGCACCGCGTGCACCGTCGTCGCCCGGCGCCGTAGCCCGCCGGTGCGCCTGCGGACGGTGAAGGTGCGCTCGAGGTCGCGCACCTCGATGAGGGAGTCGGCCATCAGGATCCTGTCGAGGTGTAGTGGCGTACGCCGGTGCGCCAGGCCAGCAGGGCGAGCGCCATCGAGACGACGGCGGCGACGGGGGAGCAGAACTGCAGCCAGGCCGGCATGCCGAACGGGTCGTCGCGCCCCAGCAGGTAGAGGCAGGGATACCAGTTCACGAAGGCGATCGGCAGCACGAAGGTCAGCGACACCAGGACCTCGCGCGGGAAGACCGTCAGGGGATACTGCGTGACCGTGTTGCCGCCGTAGGTGAAGCCGTTGGCGAACTCGCTCGCATCGGTGGTCCAGAACTGGATGCACGAGAAGCCGACGAAGAGCGCGAAGAAGATCACGGTCGCGCTGGCCATCATCACCACCGCCACGAGCACCCGCAGGAGCGTCCAGTCGACGACCGGGGCCGCCCACGCGAACACCACCGCCGCCTGGGTGATCCGGCCGAGCCGGCGGAGCGTGAACTGGTCGGCGCACACCTGCACCAGGAGCGGCACGGGCTTGGTGAGCATCTGGTCGAGCCGGCCGGTGCGGACGTAGGTGCCGATCCTCTCCACGCTCCCGATCAGGGTGTCGGCGATCCCGATGCCGATGCCGCTCGCACCGTAGAGCAGCGCGACTTCGCGGAGGCCGAAACCGCCGAGGTGGTCGATGTTGGCGAACATGATCCACAGGCCCACGAAGTCCAGCCCGTTGATGAGCATGCTGCCGACCACGAGCATGACGAATGAGCCGGGGTAGACCCAGGCCGCGCGCACCCACAGCCACGTGATGTCGCCGTACGCCGTCACGGCCGGTCGAGCGCCTCCGGCCGGTCGAGCGGAGTCGAGACCCCTAGCCACCCTGCACCACCACCTTGCGCGTCGCGGCGCGCATCACGAGCGAGCAGCAGCCGAGCAGGACGACGATCCACAGCAGCTGGAAGCCGAGCGCGGCGAGGGCGTCACGGCCCGTGTGCGTGCCCAGCCACAGGTCGTTGGGCACCTGGATGATGGCGGACCACGGCAGTGCGTTCGCCAGGGTGCCGAGGGAGCCGGGGAAGAGGACCAGGGGCAGCGTCGTCCCGCTGAAGAACATCGCGAGCGCGGCGCTGAGCACCCTGGGTCCGGTGGCGTCGAGGAGCCAGAAGGCTGTGCACGCCACCAGGAAGCGGATGGCGAAGCTCACCGTCACGGCGAGTGGCAGGCTCACCGCGAAGACGAGCGCGGCGACGGGGGAGTCGGGGAGCCGGAGGTCGAAGAGCAGCATCCCGACGAGCGTGGGGGCGAGGCCCCGCGTGAGCAGGTGGTACGCCGAGCGGCCGAGGTCGGCGGCGAGGTACCACCGGATCAGGCCGACCGGGCGGTAGAGGTCGATCGCCACGTCACCGCTGCGGATCCGCTCGGCCAGGTCGTCGGTGGTGCCGCCGCCCCAGATCGCCACGGTCATGAGCAGTCCCTGGGTGAGCCACACGAACGTGACGGCGTCGACCGCGTCGTAGCCACCGGCGTCGGGGTCCTGTGCCCAGAGCGCGAGGTAGGCGAAGGAGTAGATGACCCCGAAGACGGAGTTGGTGAAGATCCCGGCCAGCGTGGCCGACCGGTAGGTCGCGTATCGGCGGAACGCCCGCGTCGCGATCGCGGCGTAGAGCATTCCGGCCTCCCCCCTCGACTGGACCACCGGCAGACCGGCGAATCTACCCACTTTGGGGTACGCGGGGCATCACGACCGTCCGCGTCGTCCAAACGGGGCGATCGTGACAGGCAGGAGGGCCTTCCGCCGCGAACAAGGGGGTTACACCAGATGACGAAGAAGAAGCGCACATGGGGAGCTGTGGCCGGCACGATCGGCTTGATCGTCGCACCGGTCGGTGTAGTGCTCGCCGCACCAGGCCTGGCAGGAGCCGTGCAGGACTACGGCACCGTCCGCATCGCCGACCCCGACAACACCGGGGTCTGCCAGCCGCAGTCCGCCCACGTCCAGGTCACCGGCAACCAGACCTCGGTCGTCTACACCGCGCCCGCAGGGATGCTGGTCTCCAGCTATTGCGTGAAGGCAGGCTCGGACGAGCAGGGTGACGGACCGGTGTACGTGACGGTCTCACCTCCGGCCCGCACGGTGACCATCAAGCACCCGAGCGGCAAGGCCCTCAGCCACTACACGGTGACGCTGGTCCGGGGGCCGTCGACCACGACGTCGACGTCGAGCCCGACGACGACCACGTCGAGCCCGACGACGACCACGTCGAGCCCGACGACGACCACGTCGAGCCCGACGACGACCACGTCGAGCCCGACGACGACCACGTCGAGCCCGACGACGACCACGACCCCGACCACGACCACGACGTCGGCCCCGGCCACCACGGCCACCACGACCACGACGACCACGGCCACCACGACCACGACGATCACGCCGTCCGTGACGACGACCCACACCACCACGGTCTCGCCCGGTACGCAGACGCCCACCCCAGTCGCAGGGGAGCAGGAGGAAGCGGCCGAGGACGACGTCGAGGTCAAGGATGAGCAGCCCGTGAAGCAGCCGCAGGCTCAGGAGCAGGTCCAGGAGGCTCAGCCCGAGGTCGCCGGCACGCAGGCGGAGATCCCGACAGTCGTCAACGCCGGGCTGTCCGGGGACAGCCAGGCACCTGCCGAGGTGCCCTTGTGGGCCCTGGGTCTGGGTGCGGCCGGCTTGGCCTTCCTCGCGATCGCGCTCATCCTCTCCCGGGTGGTCCGGGCACGTCGAGGAGGTGCGCACGCTGCGCGGTGACACAGCGCTCTCCCGGCTCACGGCCGTCCTGGCCGTGGCCGGGGTGCTGCTGGTGGTGGTCGCCGCACTCCTGCTGAGCAGGGGTACGCCGGCCCGGGTCGAGGGGCCCACGCAGGCCCTCGACCCGGCCGGGTCGCCCACGGTCGCGGCGAGCCCGAGCTCCAGGTCCTTCGGGCCGCCGCTGGTCTCGAGCGGTCCGCGGCACCACCTCCCCGCGGGGCCGCCGCTGCACGTCGCGGTCCCGTCCCTGGGACTGGCGGCACACGTGGTGCCCGTGTCCGCCGACGGCAGGACGCTGAACCCTCCGGGCGACCCGGGTGTCCTCGGCTGGTGGGTGGGCGGAGCCTGGGCCGGTGCCGGACGAGGCAGTGCGCTCGTCACGGGTCACACGGTGCACGCCGGTGGCGGGGCGCTTGACGACCTGGAGCGGATAAGGCCAGGCGCTCAGGTCCAGGTCCGCACGACGCGAGGGCAGATCGACTACGTGGTGACCGACGTCGCGGTGCTGGGCAAGGAGGAGATCGCCCGGCGCGCGCCCGAGCTGTTCAGCCAGGAGGTGGCGGGGCGCCTGGTGCTGGTGACCTGCGAGGACTGGGACGGCGAGGGCTACCGCTCCAACGTCGTGGTGACGGCCCGGCCGCGGAGATGACTCAGCTGTCGCCGAGGTTGAGCACCCCGACGTAGCGCCCCCGGCCGTCGCGGCGGACGGCGATGCCGATCCGGCTGGCGCGGTGCTTCAGCAGCACCGCCTTGTGCGCCGGTGACGCCAGCCAGGCCTGGACGGCCTGGGCGGGGGTCAGGCGGGAGCCGCGGATGAGGTTCTCGCCCGCCCAGCTCTGGTGACAGCGCCTCAGCACCACCGACTGGTCCCGGTGCAGCAGGTCTCCGAGGTCCACGAGGTGCCGGGACCAGTCCTCGGCGATGCCGTCGAGGCAGGCGTCGGCGACCCGGATCACCGGCACGCGTGCCCGCTCGCGGGCCTTGTTGATCTCGACGATGAGCTGCTGCTCGAAGGTCTCCATCGCCGACGCGTAACGCGCCTTGCGCATGGGACGGTGGACCTCCGCGGTGCCGGCGTGCGCCGGCATCAGGGCGGCCGACACGGCGCTCAGCACGAGCACGGCCAGGGGGCGGGCGAAGCGGCCTCTTAGCACTGCTTTTCTCCATCAGGTGGTGAGTCTTGACGTCTGCTCGACGTGGACCCCCCCATCCCAGGACGCAGCCTAGAATAGAAATTGACGATTCCATGAGGAAATCGGCAAACCTGACTCAGGTTCGGCGTCTCGGCACGGCGACCGCCAGCTCCTCGGGCATCGGCTCGTAGTGCGCGAACGTGCGGGTGAACGTGCCGGCCCCGTGGGTGGCGGAGCGCAGGTCGACCGCGTAGCGGAGCAGCTCGCGCTGCGGCACGATGGCCCGGACCACGGTGCGGTCGTCGGCCTGCTCGGTGCCGAGCAGTCGCCCACGCCGGGCCGACAGGTCGCTCATCACGCTGCCCACATGGTCGTCGGAGACCAGCACCGATACCTCGTCGTACGGCTCGAGCATCGCGACGGTGGCGCCCTCGGCGGCGTCCTTGAGTGCGAGCGCGCCGGCGGTCTGGAAGGCCATGTCGGAGGAGTCGACGCTGTGCGCCTTGCCGTCGACCAGGACGACCCTCAGGTCGACGACGGGATAGCCGAGCCGGACGCCGCGGTCCATCTGCTGCCGCACGCCCTTCTCCACGCTGGGGATGAACTGGCGCGGCACGGACCCGCCGACGACCCGGCTCTCGAACGCGAACCCGCTGCCCTCGGGCAGGGGCTCGACCTCGATGTCGCACACGGCGTACTGCCCGTGGCCGCCGGACTGCTTCACGTGCCGGCCATGGCCCTTGGCCGGGCCGAGGAGGCACTCGCGCAGCGGGACGACCACGTCCACCTCCGTGACGGTCACCCCGTAGCGCTGACGGAGTCGCTCGAGGGCGACCTCCGCGTGCGCCTCGCCCATCACCCAGAGCAGCAGCTGGCCGGTCTCGGCGCTGTGCTCGACCCGGAGGCTGGGGTCCTCGGCAGCGAGGCGGGACAGTGCAGCGGACAGCTTGTCCTCGTCGGAGCGGCTCGCTGCCTCGATCGCCACGGGGAGGAGCGGGTCGGGCATCTCCCAGGGCCGCAGCACCCGCGGGTCGTCCGTGCTGGACAGCGTGTCCCCGGTCTCGGCCCGCGACAGCCGCGCGACCAGCCCGATGTCGCCGGCGACCACCTGGTCGGTGGGCACCTGGCGGGCCCCGAACGGATGGGCGAGGGCACCGACCCGTTCGTCCTCGTCGTGGTCCTCGTGGCCGGCGGTGCCGAAGCTGGCGAAGTGCCCGGAGACATGGACGGGGACGTCGGGGCGCAGGGCGCCGGAGAACACCCGCACCAGGCTGACACGACCGAGATAGTGGTCGCTGGAGGTCTTCACGACCTCGGCGACCAGCGGACCGGCCGGGTCGCAGGTGACGGGCTCCACCGCCACACCGGCGGGGGTGAAGAGGTCCGGAGGCGCATGCTCGGGCGGGGACGGGAAGGCGCGCACGCAGAGGTCGAGCAGCTCGCCCAGCCCCACGCCGGTGGTGGCGCACACCGGGACGACGGGGAAGAGCGTGGCGTGGGCGATCGCGGTCTCGAGGTCGTCCACCAGCACCTTCTCGTCGATCTGCTCGCCGCCCACGTAGCGGTCCATCAGGGTCTCGTCCTCGGACTCCTCGATCACCGCCTCGACGAGCTCCCCGCGACGCGGGTCGTCGGTCGCGCCGGAGAGCAGCCCGGTGAGCCTGTCGCCCTCGAGGACGTAGACCGGCAGCACCTTCTCGCCGAATGCGGATCGTGCCGCGGCCAGGGCGGTGTCGACGTCCGCGCGGGCGTGGTCGAGCTTGGTGAGGACCAGGGCGCGCGGCATGCCGACCTGGGCGCACTCGCGCCAGAGGTCGCGCGTGCTGTCGTCGACACCCTCGTGCGACGCGATGACGAAGAGCGCACAGTCGGCTGCACGGAGGCCTGCGCGCACCTCGCCCACGAAGTCGGCGAACCCCGGAGTGTCGACGAGGTTGACCTTGACCCCCTCATGCACCAGCGGGGCGACGCTGAGCGAGACGGAGCGTCCATGAGCCTGCTCGACGTCCTCGTGGTCGCTCACCGTGGTGCCGTCGGCGACCGTCCCGGGGCGGCTGATCGCGCCCGTGTGATGGAGGAGGGCCTCGACGAGCGAGGTCTTGCCTGACTGAGTCGGCCCGACCAGGACCACGTTGCGGATCCGGTCGGGCCGAAGCGCCGACAGGTCGTGGTCGGTCGCCCTTCTGCCGTTCTTGTCTCCCATACGGCCACGAAACTCCGCCTCCGCCGCGAGCACAAGAGGCAGGGCAGAAGAGGTCAGTGCTGGTAGGTCCCGTGGATGATCGCGCGGCCGAGAGTCTTGAAGGCCAGGTTGACGCTCATCACGGCGTTGGAGGCATCGGCGTCGATGCCCAGGCTGTCCTCGCCGACCGCGTGGACCACGAAGAAGTAGCGGTGCACGTGGTCGCCCTGCGGGGGAGCAGCACCCATGAAGCCGGCCTCGCCGCCGTCGTGGCGCAGGTGGAAGGCATTGCCGGGGAGCTCGCCGGCGGCCGCCCCAGTTTCGAGCGACGTCACGTCTGCCGGGATGTCGACGAGCGCCCAGTGCCACCAGCCGCACGGGGTGGGGGCGTCGGGGTCGAAGCAGGTGACGACGTAGGACCGGGTGCCCTCCGGGGCTCCCTCCCAGCTCAGCTGGGGCGAGGTGTTGCCCAGGGCGGCGACCTGGGCGTCCTTCAGCGGCTGCCCGTCGGTGACGTCCGTGCTCGTCACCGTGAAGGACTCCCTCGCGGGAAGGTAGTCGTAGGGATTCGGGGCGATCGGGCGTTCGATGCTCATGGGGTGAACCTAACGACCCGGGCGCCCACAGGTACAGGGAAGAATGCCCGGCATGAACGAGTTCCCGCCGTACCCCTCAGGCCTCCGGCTCGCCGGCCGCAAGGTCGTCGTCGTGGGGGGCGGACACGTCGCGCAGCGGCGGGTGCCGGCCCTGATCGCCGCCGGTGCCCGCGTCACCCTGGTCGCGCCGACAGTGACCCCGGCGCTGGAGGGAATGGGGGGCGAGATCGAGATCCTCGCCCGCCGCTTCGAGCCGGGCGACCTCGACGGCGCCTGGTACGTCATCGCGGCGACGAACGACCCCGTGGCCAACGAGCTCGTCACGCAGGCGGCCGAGGAGCGGCGGATCTTCTGCGTGCGCAGCGACGACGCGGCCGAGGCCACGGCCTGGACGCCGGCCACCGGCCGGCACGGCTCGGTCACCGTCGCCGTGCTGGGCAACCGGGAGCCCCAGCAGTCGGCGGCGCTCCGCGACGAGATCCTCACCGCGCTGCGCGACGGCCACCTCAACGCCTCGGGCGCCCTCGACCGCACCCCCGGAGTCGTGCTGGTGGGTGGCGGCCCCGGCGACCCCGAGCTGGTCACCGTCGCCGCCCGCCACGCCCTGGCCTCGGCCGACGTGGTCGTCGCCGACCGCCTCGCCCCACGCGAGCTGCTCGACGAGCTGGGTCCCGACGTGGAGCTCGTCGACGTGGCCAAGCTCCCGCGTGGCCGCAGCGCCCAGCAGGAGTTCATCAACCAGCTCATCGTCGACCGGGCCCGCGAGGGCAAGCGGGTCGTCCGGTTCAAGGGCGGCGACAACTTCGTCTTCGGTCGCGGCTTCGAGGAGATCGAGGCGTGCCGTGCCGCCGACGTCCCGGTCACCGTCATCCCCGGCCTCTCCTCGTCGATCTCGGTGCCGGCCGTCGCCCAGATCCCGGTGACCCACAGGGGAGTGGCACACGAGTTCACCGTGGTCTCGGGGCATATCCCGCCCGGCCACCCCGACTCGCTCGTCACCTGGGACGCCCTGGCCCGCCTCCAGGGCACGATCGTGGTCCTGATGGGCGTGGAGAACGCCGCGGCCATCGCCTCCGCCCTGGTCCAGGGCGGCCGTGACACCGAGACTCCGGTCGCCGTGGTCGTCGAGGGCACGATGCCCGAGGAGCGCACGGTGCTCAGCACGCTCGGCTCGCTGGCAGACGACCTCAAGGCCCAGGACGTGAAGCCCCCCGCCGTCATCGTGATCGGCGAGGTCGTCCGGGTCGCCCGGCCCGAGCACTACGGACACAGCGCGCCCAGTCGTGGCTGAGCTCGTCGCCATCGACGACCCCGCCGATCCGCGCCTGGCCGACTACCGCGACCTCCGCGACGTCGAGCTGCGCAAGCACCTCGAGGCCGAGCACGGCCTCTTCCTCGCCGAGGGCGAGAAGGTCGTACGCCGCGCCCTGGAGGCCGGCTACGCCCCGCGCTCCTTCCTGATGGCGCCCCGGTGGCTGGACGGCCTGGCCGATGTGCTCGACCCCACCGACGCGCCCTGCTACGTCGTGTCGGAGCAGCTGGCGGAGGAGGTCACCGGCTTCCACGTGCACCGCGGCGCGCTGGCCTCGCTGCACCGCCGCCCGCTGCCGACCGTGGACGAGGTGCTGACCGGCGCCCGCTCCGTCCTGGTGCTCGAGGACATCGTCGACCACACCAACGTGGGAGCGATCTTCCGCTGCGGCGCGGCGCTCGGGTTCGACGCCGTCCTGCTGGCCCCGCGCTGCGCGGACCCGCTCTACCGCCGCTCGGTCAAGGTCGGGATGGGCGCGGTCTTCTCGACCCCGTGGACCAGGCTCCCCGGCTGGGCCGATGCCCTCCCGTCCCTGTCGGAGCGCGGCTTCACGACCGTGGCGCTCACGCTCGCCCCGGATGCGGTGCCGATCGAGGAGGCCGTCGCCGGGATCGACCAGGTGGCCCTGGTCCTGGGCTCCGAGGGACACGGCCTGTCCCGCCGGTGGGAGGAGTCCGCCGACCGCCGCGCAGTCATCCCGATGGCCGCCGGCATCGACTCGCTCAACGTCGCGGCTGCCACCGCGGTCGCCTGCTACGTCGCCTCCAGGCGCTGACCGGCTCGCCCGTTCGGGGTGAATAGAGGGTGAACGGCTGACGTCCAGCAGATGGCATGACACCCTGCCGGGGTGCAGGGAGAGAAGCGCTCGTGGGGGCTGGTGGCCTGGCGGCTGGGGGTGGCCACGTCGGCCCTCACCGGGGTCTGGCTGGCGTCCCGGCAGTACGACGTGTGGTGGACGGCGCTGAGCCAGCTGGCCAGCCTCGGGGCAGGCGTGGGCTACCTCGTGCTCGCCGCCGGCGCGGCCAGCGGGCGCACCGGCCCCCGCCGCGCACTGGCCTCGGCGTGGTTCCGCGGCGCCACGGCCACGACCATGGTGCTGGTCGCCTCGGCCTTCCTCGCCATGCAGCACGGCAACCTGCTCGACCCCTACTCGATCTTCGAGCACATGCTCACCCCCGCGCTGGTGGTCACCGACCACCTCCTGGTCGGCGTGGACCGGGCCGGGGCGCGCCGCTGGCATCCCTGGTCCTGGCTGCTGCCGCCGGCCGCCTACCTCGCCTACTACGTCGTGGGCGACCTGCGCGTCTACATGGACCTCGACCCCTCGCGCCCGGCGGCCTTCACCGCCCACACCGCGGTGCTGCTCGGGGTCCTCCTGGTGAGCGCCTTCGCGCTCGCGCCTCAGCCCACGGAGGCGGGCCACTCGGGCGGGTAGTCCTCGGCCGCCTTCTCGTGCGCCTTGCGCAGCTTCTTCCGCGCCCGGTCGGAGAGGCGGTCTCCGAAGACGGTGCCGAGCGTGTGGTCGGTCTCGTGCTGCAGGCAGCGTGCCAGCAGCCCGTCCCCCTCGAAGGTGACCGGCTGGCCGTCGAGCCCGAAGCCGTCGACCCGCGCCCAGTCGGGCCGTGCGCACTCGATGAAGGCCCCGGGATAGGACAGGCAGCCCTCGTCGCCGTCGTCCAGCCGCCGCTCGCGCCCCTCGGGGAGCGTGAGCACCGGGTTGCAGACCACGCCGACGGTGCGCTTGCCACTGGCGTCGGGGCAGTCGAAGACGAACATCGCGACGTCCTCGCCGATCTGGCAGGCCGCGAGCCCGACCCCGTCCGCGGCATACATGGTGGCCACCATGTCGGCAGCGAGCTGCGTCAGCCCGTCGTCGTACTCCGTCACCTTGGCCTGCGGCCGGTGCATGACCGGGGTGCCCCAGCGGGTCATCGGGCGGACGGTGCCGCCCTCGGGAAGGGGTCCGTACGGCGCGTGGACGGCGTCGTCCGCGGGGTCATCGGGCATGCCGGTGATCCTAGTGAGGCGTCCCGGAGCGCCCGCGTGACCGGGGACACGCTCACCGGGCGTGCGAAGGTGTGGCGCCGTGTGTAACTCGGAGTTACATTGACGGCATGTCCCTCATCAACATCCTCAAGCCAGGGGGGAGGAACGGGCTCTCCTCGCGGGAGCGCCGTGACCCGATCGGCTTCACCGTGGCGGCGCTGAACAGGCTCGCCCAGAGCGACCTCATCGACAGGGTCGGCCTGCGCAAGCAGACCGAGCAGGCGGTCTTCACCGTCACCCGCAACGGCTTCAAGACCGCCACCGCGGCCGGCCGGCAGTTCAAGAAGGTGAGTGGCAACACCTTGGCCGGCACCCGTGCCCCGGCCGCGAAGGCCAGCGGCCTCTTCGACCTGACGCCCACTGACGACGAGCAGATGCTCGTCGACGTGGTGACCGAGTTCGCCACCGAGGTCGTGCGCCCGGCCGCCGCCGAGGCCAACGAGACCTGCGCGGCGCCCGAGGGGCTGTTGAAGGCCAGCCTGGAGATCGGGCTGCCGATCCTCGGCGTGCCGGAGTCGCTCGGCGGCATCTCCGAGGAGCGCTCGGCCACGGCCGGCGTGCTCGTCGCGGAGGCCCTGGCCAGGGGAGACATGGGACTCGCCGTCGCTGCCCTGGCTCCCGGCTCGGTCGCGACGGCGCTGGGCCTGTGGGGCACCGTGGCGCAGCAGCAGACCTACCTGCCGGCCTTCACCGGAGACGACGTGCCGGCCGCCGCGCTGGCGCTCACGGAGCCGTCGGTGCTCTTCGACGTCCTCGCACCGGCCACCACGGCCGAGCGCGCGGGCGACGGCTTCGTGCTCAACGGCGTGAAGTCCGCGGTCGTCCGCGGCGCCGAGGCCGAGCTGTTCGTCGTCGGTGCCTCCCTCGACGGCAAGCCCGCACTGTTCCTCGTGGAGTCCTCCACCGAGGGCCTCGAGGTCGAGGGCGACCCGTCGATGGGCGTCCGCGCCGCGTCGCTGACCCGACTCGAGCTCAACGACGTCAAGGTCGACGCCGACGCCCTGCTCGGTGACGCCGACGGCGAGGCCTACACCGAGTGCGTGCGCCTCGCCCGTCTGGCCTGGTGCGCCCTCGCAGTCGGCACCGGCCAGGCCGTTCTCGACTACGTCACGCCGTACGTCAACGAGCGCGAGGCCTTCGGGGAGCCCATCAGCCACCGCCAGGCCGTGGCGTTCATGGTCGCCGACATCGCGATCGAGCTGCAGTCGATGCGCCTCCTGACCTACAAGGCGGCCGCCCGCGCTGCCCAGGGCAAGGACTTCAGTCGCGAGGTCGCCCTCGCCCGCAAGCTGTGTGCCGACAAGGGCATGCGGATCGGCCTCGACGGCGTCCAGCTGCTCGGTGGCCACGGCTTCGTCAAGGAGCACCCGGTCGAGCGGTGGTACCGCGACCTGCGTGCGATCGGAATCATGGAAGGTGCGGTGCTCGTCTGATGCTCAACCTGGAGACCCCCAAGAAGCACCGGATGCTCATCGACCAGGCCCACCAGGTCGCGATGAACATGCTCCGGCCCATCTCCCGCAAGTACGACCTCGCCGAGCACGAGTACCCCAAGGAGCTCGACATGCTCGCCGCGATGATCGACGGCCTCGAGGAGTCGGGCGCGTCCGAGGGCGCCGGCGCGACCGGCGTACGTCGCGACGAGACCGCCGCCGAGACCGGCAACAAGAACGGCTCCAACCTCTCCTCGGTGCTCTCCGTCGCGGAGATGTGCTGGGGCGACGTCGGCCTGATGCTGACCTTCCCGCGCCAGGGACTCGGCAACTCCGCGATCGCCTCCGTGGCGACCGACGCGCAGCTCGAGCGTTTCAAGGGCACCTGGGCCTCGATGGCGATCACCGAGCCGGCCTTCGGGTCCGACTCGGCGCAGGTCTCGACCACCGCGGTGCTCGACGGCGACGACTACGTCATCAACGGCGAGAAGATCTTCGTCACCTCGGGGGAGCGCTCCGACTCGATCGTGGTCTGGGCCACGCTGGACAAGTCGCTCGGCCGGGCAGCCATCAAGTCGTTCGTCGTCACCAAGGACATGCCCGGGGTGAAGGTGGAGCGGTGCGAGCACAAGCTCGGCATCCGCGCCTCCGACACCGCGGTCATCACCTTCACCGACGTGCGCGTCCCGAAGGAGAACCTGCTCGGCTCGCCGGAGATCGACGTCAAGCAGGGCTTCGCCGGCGCCATGGCGACCTTCGACAACACGCGGCCGCTGGTGGCCGCGATGGCCGTCGGCTGCGCGCGTGCGTCGCTCGACCTCACCCGCGACCTGCTCGAGCAGGCCGGCGTGACGATCGACTACGACAGGCCCGCCCAGCTGCAGTCCGCCGCCGCCGCCAAGTTCCTCCAGCTCGAGGCCGACTGGGAGGCAGCCCAGCTGCTGACCATGCAGGCCGCGTGGATGGCCGACAACCGCAAGCCCAACTCGCTCGAGGCCTCGATGGCCAAGGCGAAGGCCGGCCGCGTGGCCTCGGACGTCACGCTGAGCTGTGTCGAGCTGGCCGGCTCCGTCGGCTACAGCGAGGCCGAGCTGCTCGAGAAGTGGGCGCGCGACTCCAAGATCCTCGACATCTTCGAGGGCACCCAGCAGATCCAACAGCTCATCGTGGCGCGGCGGATCCTGGGCCTGACGAGCGCCGAGCTCAAGTAGGTTTCGAGGCTCGCTTCGCTCGCACCTCAGCCACCGAACAGCACGAAGCCCCCTCCCGGATCACCGGGAGGGGGCTTCGTGCGTGGTGGTCAGGCGATGGACTTGAAGGGGTCGTGCTCGGCGAGCAGCTTGTCGACGCGGGCCTGGTCGAGGCGGGACATGACGGCCTGCGTCTCCTGGGCGTCCCGGACGCACTTGGCGAGCGTGAAGCTCGACGTCACGAGGAACATGGTGCCGAGGCCGAGGAAGGCGCGGATCCACGGGTCCACCGGGAGGTAGAAGACCGCGAAGATCATCGTGAGCAGGGCGACACCGAAGCTGATGCCGGCCTGGAGGTAGAAGGCGTTGGTGGTCTTGGGCTGGGTCGGAGTGCTCATGGCTGAAGCCTTCCCTGTGCCACGCGTTGCGGGATCCGGCTGCGCACCCCACCTCGGCTGAGTACGTGCGCCCAGCCGTGCCGAGTAGGTTCTCCGCCATGACGGGGCACATGACACCCGAGGAGTTCCGCCGGCAGGGCCACGCGGTCATCGACTGGATCGCCGACTACTGGGAGTCGCTCGACGAGCTGCCCGTCCTCTCCAGGGTCGCTCCAGGAGAGGTACGCCGTGCACTCCCCGCCGCTGCGCCCGAGCACCCGGAGCCGTTCGACTCGCTGCTCGCCGACGTCGACGCGATCGTCGTACCGGGGCTGACGCACTGGCAGCACCCGCGGTTCTTCGCCTACTTCCCGGCCAACTCGTCCCCGGCCGCCATCCTCGGCGACCTGCTCTCCAGCGGCATCGGCGCGCAGGGGATGATCTGGGCGACCGGCCCGGCCGTCACCGAGGTCGAGCAGGTGGTCGTCGACTGGCTCGCGCGGGCGATGGGGCTGCCCGAGCAGTTCCTGCACGCCGCGCCCGGCCGTGGCGGGGGAGTCATCCACGACACCGCGTCCACGGCCACCTTCACGGCGCTCGTGGCGGCGATCAGCGCGGCCACGGGAGGGCGCTCACCCGAGCAGGGACTCGGCAGCCACAGGTGGACCGTCTATGGCTCGACGCAGGCGCACTCGTCGCTGGTCAAGGCCGCGATGATGGCCGGCCTCGGCTCCGACTGCGTGCGCGGCATCCAGGTCGACCCCCGCACCCAGGCGATGGACGTGCGGGCGCTCGAGCGCCAGCTCGCCGACGACGTCGACGACGGCTTCCAGCCCCTGTTCGTGCAGGCCGCCGTCGGGACGACGTCCACCGGCGCCGTCGATGACGTGGAGGAGATCGCGATGGCGGTCGACGGGCTGGCCTGGCTGCACGTGGACGCGGCGTGGGCGGGCGTGGCGGCAGTGTGCCCCGAGCACCGCGACAGGCTCATGCGCGGCGTCCACCTCGCCAGGTCGTTCGTCACCAACCCGCACAAGTGGCTGCTCACCACCTTCGACTGCAGCGTGCTCTGGGTGCGGGACAGCGCACTGCTGACCGGTGCGCTGTCGATCACGCCGGAGTATCTCCGCAACGCCGCCACCGAGTCGGGCGAGGTCGTCGACTACCGCGACTGGCACCCGCAGCTCGGCCGCCGGTTCCGGGCGCTCAAGCTCTGGGCCGTGCTGCGGACGTACGGGCTCGAGGGGCTGCGGGCGCACATCCGCGACGGCGTCGCGCTCGCGGCGTACGTCGAGGAGCTGGTCGCCTCCGACGACCGCTTCGAGCTGGTCACGGACCGCTCGCTGAGCCTGGTGGTGTTCCGGCTGCGAGCGGGTGACGACGCGACGCTGGCCGCGATGGAGGCGCTCAATGCCTCGGGGGTCGCCTACCTCAGCCACACCCGGGTCGAGGGCCGGGCCGCGATGCGGCTGGCCGTCGGCAGCTGGCGCACGACGCGGGCCGACGTCGACCGCACCTGGGCGGCGCTGCAGGAGGCCGCGGAGGGCGTGCTCGGGGGATAGTCGGGGCATGACGCTCTATGCCCACAACCCCGGCCGCATGCTCCTCCAGCTCACCGCCGACGTGCTCTTCGTCTGCTGGGTCGTGCTGTGGGCCTGGATGGGCATGACGGTCCACGACGGCACCCTGGCGCTCGCCGCCCCCGGTCGGCTGACCGACCAGTCCGCCTCGGCGATGGCGGACCGGCTCCGCGACGCGGGCGGCCGGCTCGACGACGTGCCGGTCGTGGGCGACGAGGTGGCCATCCCCTTCGACGAGGCGGCGGAGGCCTCCGACGGGCTCGCGGCCGCGGGGCGGTCGTCGGTCGAGGCCGTCGAGGACCTGGCGCTGTGGCTGGGGCTGTCGATCGCGCTGATCCCGATCCTGGCCGTCGGGGCCGTGCACCTGCCCCTGCGATGGCGCTTCGTCCGCGAGGCGACCGCGGGCGCGCGGTTCGTCGACACCAGCGAGGACCTCGACCTCTTCGCGCTGCGGGCGCTCGCGCACCAGCCGATGCACGTGCTGGCCCGCATCAGCGACGACCCGTCGGGCGCGTGGCGCCGTCAGGACCCGGCCGTGGTGCGGCGGCTGGCCGAGCTCGAGCTCCGGGACGTCGGTCTCCGACCGCCACGTCGTACGGCATGAGGCCCGACCGCGTAGATTGGACCGACGTGCGCTTCCTCCACGACGCGGCCCCGCCGCACGACCTGACCTACGACGACGTCTTCATGGTCCCCCGCCACTCGGCCGTGGCGAGTCGTTACGACGTCGACCTCTCCACGGACGACGGGACGGGAGCGACGCTGCCGCTCGTCGTCGCCAACATGACGGCCATCGCGGGGAAGCGGATGGCCGAGACGGTCGCCCGGCGCGGAGCGATCACCGTCATCCCGCAGGACATCCCCATTCCCGTCGTCGCCGACGTCGTGAGCTGGGTCAAGGCCCGCCACCACGTCTTCGACACCCCGATCGAGCTGGTGCCCACCCAGACGGTCGCCGAGGCGCTCTCCCTGATCCCGAAGCGGACGCACCGCGCGGCGGTGGTGGTTGAGGACGGCCGGCCGGTGGGCGTGGTGTCGGAGACGGACTGTTTCGAGGTCGACCGCTTCGCCCAGGTCGGGCAGGTGATGCAGCGCGACATGGTGCTGGTCGAGGACTCGGCCGAGCCTCGCGAGGTCTTCGACCGCCTCGAGGAGGCGAAGGCGCCGCTGGCGGTCGCGGTCCGGGCCGACGGACGGCTGACCGGGGTGCTGACGCGGCTCGGCGCGCTGCGGGCGACGCTCTACACGCCCGCGGTGGACGCCGACGGTGGCCTGCGGATCGCCGCGGCGGTCGGCGTGAACGGTGACGTCGGCACCAAGGCCAAGGCCCTGCTCGAGGCCGGCGTGGACTGCCTCGTCGTCGACACGGCCCACGGTCACCAGGACCGGATGCTCGAGGCGCTGCGTGCGGTGCGCGCCCTCGCGCCGGACGTGCCGGTCGCCGCCGGCAACGTCGTGGACGCCGACGGCACCCGGGCGCTCATCGAGGCGGGCGCCGACATCATCAAGGTCGGCGTCGGGCCCGGCGCCATGTGCACCACGCGGATGATGACCGGCGTCGGCCGGCCGCAGTTCTCTGCCGTCCTGGAGTGCGCGGCGACCGCCCGCGAGCTGGGCAGGCACGTGTGGGCCGACGGCGGCGTGCGGCACCCGCGCGACGTCGCGCTCGCGCTGGCGGCCGGGGCGTCGTCGGTGATGATCGGCTCCTGGTTCGCCGGCACCCACGAGTCGCCGGGCGACCTCATGCACGACGCCGACGGGCGGGCGTTCAAGGTGTCCTTCGGGATGGCCTCGGCCCGAGCCGTCGCTAACCGCACCTCGTCGGAGTCGGCGTACGACCGGGCCCGCAAGGGCCTCTACGAGGAGGGCATCTCCTCCTCGCGGATGTACCTCGACCCTGCCCGGCCCGGTGTCGAGGACCTGATCGACCAGATCTGCTCCGGCGTCCGCTCAGCCTGCACCTATGCCGGCGCCGCGACGCTCGGCGAGCTCCACGAGCGGGCCGTGGTCGGCGTACAGTCCGCGGCCGGGTTCCACGAGGGCCGGCCGCTCTCCACCTCGTGGTGACGGGGCGTCGAGGAGCCGCGGTCAGCCGTAGTAGACCTTGGTCTCCTCGAACCTGAACCGCCAGGCCGACAGCACCGTGAACAGGACACCGAAGCCGAGCATCACCAGCGACGGCACCAGCACTGCGTCGAGGCCCCCGGACTCCAGGATCACCTTGCGAAAGCCCTCCATCGCCCAGTAGGTCGGCATTGCCGGCGCGATCGCCTGCGCCCAGCCTGGCATGGTCTCCACCGGCACCCAGGCGCCGCCGAGCAGGGCGAGGCCCATGCCACCGACACTGCCCACCGCGTTGAGCTGGTTCATGGTGCGCGCCACCGACGTGACCAGCATGCCGAAGGCGCTCAGCGACACCGCGAGCACCAGGATCAGCACGATCAGGGCCAGCCAGGACCCGGTGACCACCAAGCCGAAGAGCGGCCCCCCGAGGCCGAACAGCAGGAGCAGCTGGACGACGGTGATCATCACGTTCGGCACCACCTTGCCGACCATGATGTCCACCGAGCTCACCGGGGTCGCCCGGAGCCGGTCCCAGGTGCCCCAGCCGTGGTCGCGGAAGAACGTGAACCCGGCGTAGCCGACTCCGAAGGCTGCGAACGCAACGGCCATCGCGGGGATGCCGAACTCCGAGCCGTTGGCGGATTCGTAGCCCTGCGCCCGAAGCGCGGTCGCGAAGAGCTCCTTCATGATGGCGACCATCAGGAGAGGGATCAGCACCACGAAGATCACGGTCGACGGGTCGCTGAGCATCACCCGGAACTCGTGGCGCATGATGGCCCAGCTAGCTCGCGGAGACACCTGCCCCACCTCCCTCGTCTGCTGGCTCGCGTGCTCCGGCAGCGTCGGCCTCCTGGTAGCGGCGGCCGGTCAGCGCCAGGTAGACCGACTCCAGGTCCGGCCGCACGATCTCGACCCCCGCCAGGCTCCCGGGCGGCAGCGTGGGGAGTACGGCGACCAGCAGGGCCGCGGGGTCGGGGGCACGCACCCGCAGCCGGTCGCCGTCGACACGCTCGGCCGCCAGGTCCGCGAGGACCGGTGGATCGCCGTGGAAGGCCAGCTCGACCACGGGCTCCGCGTGCGCCGAGACGAGCTCCGCGACACCGCCCCGTGCGATGACCCGACCGCGATCCAGGATCGCCACCGTGGCCGGCAGGGAGGAAATCTCGGCCAGGTAGTGCGTGGAGTACAGCACCGCCGATCCCTGCTCGGCGAGGCGCTGCACGAGGTCGAGGATGTGTCCCCGGGTCTCCACGTCCGCCCCCGTGGTGGCCTCGTCGAGCATCAGGAGCCGAGGCCGGTGCATGAACGCGATCGCGGTGTGCACCCGGCGCTTCTGACCTCCGGAGAGCTTGCCGGCCTGACGGTCCAGCAGGTCGGTGATCGCGAGAGCCTGGGCTACTTCGTCGACGCGCTGGCGCAGGGCACTGCGACGCACCCCGGAGAGCTCGCCGAAGAGCCGGAGGTTCTGCCGCACCGAGACGACCGGATAGAGGCCCGTGTCCTGCGGGGCCAGGCCGAGCATGCGGCGTACCTCCCTGGACCGCGACAGCGCGTCGACACCACCCACCTCGACCACCCCGCCGTCGGCTTTGCGCAGGCCGGCGACGATCGACACCAGGGTGGTCTTGCCGGCGCCGTTGGGGCCGAGCAGCGCGACGATCTCGCCCTCGGACACGTCGAGGTCCACGCCGAGCAGGGCCTGCTGCTCCCCGTAGGACTTCCGCAGGCCCTCGATGTGCAGCATCCGACCAGCATGGACCCCGGAGGAGCGACCCTCAACCGTCAGCGTGAGGTGTTGGCCGTCCGCCCGCGGGTGATCCCGACGAACGCCTGGGTGTCGTCGTCGTCGCGGTCGATGCGCCAGACCAGGGCGACCGTGGTCGGGTCGAGGTCGGTGACGACGCGGTACGCCGTGTCCTTGCGGTGGTGCAGCCGGGCCACCGACATCGGCACGATCACGACGCCGGTGCCGGCCGCGACCGTCTCGATCGCGTCCTTCTCGTCCATCGGCGGCCAGTCGAGCTGGTCGGCGGTCGGGCGCCAGCCGCTGGGGTGTGGGCGCACGAGCTGCTCGTCGGCGAGGTCGGCCGTGGTCAGCTCGTCGGCCGCCGCGAGGTAGTGGTCCGCGGCGAAGACCGCGACCGGCAGCTCGTCGTACAGCCGGACGCGGTGGACGTCGTCGCGGTCGATGGGCAGCCGGACGATCACCATGTCGAGCTCGTTGAGCGCTCCAGCCTGCTCGTCCTCGGTGACCGGCACGAGGTCGAGCGGCGTGCGGGAGCGGTCGCGCCAGGCGCGCGCCCACTTGTCCGGCGTGGCGCCGGTGACGAATCCGACCCGGAACCTGCTCGCGTCGGTTGGGGTCACCCGAGCGACCTTAGTCGCCCAGGCCGGCAGGGGCGCCAACGTGGCTTCTCTCGTTGAGCGCGCAACCACTCCCAAGGCCCCCGTGGCCCTGGCGGGCTATGGCGGTTGGTCACGACGGCTCAGTGCGTTCGCAAGGTACGGCCTCATCGCGCGTGACCAGTGCGTCCCCATCAAGGAGCTTTACGTCGCCATCGCCAACGACAAGGGGCGGGTCTCCTTCGAGACACTGATGGCCATGAATGGCGTGCCGGGCTCGGTCAACCACGTGCCAGAAGTGACGGTGTCGCTCTCGGCGCACCCATGGAAGGAGACCTACTGATGTCGTCAACCTTCGTCGTCGCGACGGAACCCGGATGGAGATTCGACTCCGGCGACGTGCTTGGTGCGCTACGGCAGCGCTACGCCGCAAGACAATTTGTCCCGGATCGCGACCCAAGGAGGCTCATCGTCGAGGGGTTCCGGGACGGTTGGGAGGTGAGCGTCGACGACGAGTTGAACGGGTTGGTCATCGATGCGCCCGCAGCGCAGATGCTGGAACTGGTGGCATGGGTGCGTGCCTACGTCCCAGCCGGGGTTGATCTCGTCGTCTACGACAACGCCACCTTCGACGTGCGCCCGCTTCCCCCTGGCATCACCAGCAGCTTGGCGAAGACTTCTGGCCAGATGCGGCGCGTATGGAGGAACGCGCGCGTAAGGTGCCGCCGACGAATGAGGAGCGCATGCGGGCGACGAAGCCGCCTCACCTGCCTTAGCATCACGATCCCGCGGGGGCGCCCACTCGCCGGCGCACACGTGGTTGCGCTTGGATCTTTGGCCGTACGATCCCGAACATCGTGTCGGCTTTCTAAGCCGGCAGCCGAGGCTCTGCGGGGCCGACTCGTTCAGCATCGTGTGTTGAGGAGTGTGGCAATGGATGTTTTGCCGCAGGATCTGGTGCGGTTCGGGGACCGCTATGTCATGCCCGGCAACGTGCGATATCCAGAACACACTGTGACGCTGAGGCAACACCGGCTCCATTGCTCACGATGAAGTTCGGCGCCGTCGCCATCGCAGATCCCTGGTTCCCCGAGGTGGCGCCTGAGCAATCGCTGATCTTGCTGGGAGAAGGTGAGAAGCCGACAGTGTTGACGACCATCACCCGCACCCGAGCCGACAGCGGTCGGGTTGAGACCAAGGCCGTCGCCGCGTCCGTCGGAGATCTCGACGAGGTCATCACATGGCAACCGCTGGTCCAGAACGAACAGCACATGCGCCTCGACTCCGACTCCGCACTCGGTGCCTTCTACGAGATCTCCGACGGGGGATACTCCAGCCCCTCTTCGAGGATTCCCTGCACAGCCGACTGATCGCGGAGGGGTATGGGAAGGGCTGGGTGGTCAACCTCAGCGAGGATCTCACGACGCTCATCATCGAGGCCCCGCCGGCGCCGTTGATGGAGCTCGTTGCCTGGGTGCGCGGATTCGTTCCCGAGGAGGTGGCCCTGCAGATCTTCGACGACCAGTACGAGTTCGAGGTTGCCCCGCTTCGGCCCGGCATCACGCCCGGAGCAGGTCCGGGCGGAGTTCTTCCCCGACGCCTGGCGGGTCGAGCAGATGAGCGCGAAGGAACCTCCGGCGCTCGAGGAGCGGATGCGGGCCGACAAGCCGCCTCACATCCAGTGGTGACACGGGAGGCAACGGGGTTCGCCCCGAGAAGGAGCTGAGCGATGGGTGGAGCTACGTACGTCGTGGTCGCGGAGGATGCGGCATGGCGGTTCGATCCCGAGGAGGTGTTCGACGCGTTGCGCGCCGGCCATCCCGGGAGGTCCTTCTGGCAGGGCCGTGACCGCCGACAGCTGAGGGCGGAGGGGTACGAGAACGGCTGGGAGGTCGACCTCAACGAGGAGGGGACGGCGTTCGTCATCCAGGCCCCGCCGGCGCCGTCGATGGAGCTTGTTGCCTGGGTGCGCGGGTACGTCCCCGACGACGTGGCCCTGCAGGTCTTCGACGACCAGCTCACCTTCGAGGTGGTCCCGCTGCGACCCGGCATCACGCCTGAGCAGGTCCGGGCGGAGTTCTTCCCCGACGCCTGGCGGGTCGAGCAGATGAGCGCGAAGGAACCTCCGGCGCTCGAGGAGCGGATGCGGGCCGACAAGCCGCCTCACATCCAGTGGTGACACGGGGGAGACACGTGGGGTCCGCCCCGAGAAGGAGCTGAGCGATGGGTGCAACGATGTTCGTCAAAGTCGCAGATCCCGTATGGCGGTTCGACCCTGAAGAGGTGTTCGCAGCCTTGCGCAACGCCTACGCCGGACAATCCTTCTGGCAGGGAGACGACCGCCGCCAGTTGATGGCGGAGGGTTTCGCGGACGGCTGGGAGGTCAACCTCAACGAGGAGGGGACAGCCTTCGTCATCAAGGCGCCGCCGGCGCCGTTGATGGAGCTGGTTGTCTGGGTGCGCGGATACGTCCCGGACGAGGTGACCCTGCAGATCTTCGACGACCAGCTCACCTTCGACGTGGCCCCGCTGCGGCCCGGCATCACACCGGAGCAGGTGCGGGCGGAGTTCTACCCCGACGCCTGGCGGGTCGAGCAGATGAGCGCGAAGGAACCTCCGACGCTCGAGGAGCAGATGCGGGCCGACAAGCCGCCACACCTCCCGTGGTGACCCGAGGCCCTGTCACGTTTCGCCCCGAATGGAGCTCGGGAAGGGGTACCACGACGTTCGTCACCCGGTGGGCTGACCTCGGCAAGTCGGAGAAGGGCCCTAGGGAGCCCAGGACCCTTCCTTCCTTGGGCCGCCCGGTTCAGGCGACCTTCTTCTTCCACCGCCTCAGGACGTCGCCGAGGTGGTGGTGCCGGCTCTCCGAACCGGCGCCCAGCTCGCGCTCCTTGCCCTCGCTGATTGCGACCGAGACCTTGCGCGGCTTGGCACCCGCGGCCAGCGGCAGGGTCAGCGTCAGCACGCCGTCGGTGAGGTCCGCGGTGATCGCGTCCACGTCGACGGAGTCATCGAGCGCCAGGCGTCGTACGACCGCGTGGTGGCTGCGCTCGCGCACCACCCAGCCCTCGTCCTTGTCCTCGCGCTGCGACGAGCGCTCGGCGCGGACGGTCAGGTAGCCGTCCTCGACGGAGACGTCGACCGCGCCCGGGTCGACGCCCGGGACATCCATTTGGACGACGAAGCGCTCGTCCTCGCGCCGCACGTCCATCGGCCCGTCCCAGCCGGTCTCGCGCTCCATCGGGAAGAACGAGCCGAGACGATCGAGTGCGGTGTTCGTGTCCTGAACCATTCTTCACCTCCCGTCACGAGATGTGGATCCCTCTCCATCTGTGATGCCGGAGGCCGCCCGGATATTCCCGCCTGGGGCGGGGAAAATGAAGAAAAGGCCCTGTGGAGCCAGGGCCTTTCCAGTGTCCGAGGGGGGACTTGAACCCCCACGCCCTAATACGGGCACTAGCACCTCAAGCTAGCGCGTCTGCCAATTCCGCCACCCGGACGAGTGCTGGAGAACAGTAGCAAAGCAGGGGTCCAGTTCCGGAATCGGGGTGCCCACGACGTGGGGCAGGATGGCCCCATGGCCGAAGACACCCAGGACGCCCGCTACGACCCCGCGGCCGAGGTCGTGGAGCTGTGCAGCGAGCTGATCCGGATCGACACCACCAACTACGGCAACGGGGAGGCGACGGGGGAGCGGAAGGCGGCCGAACGCGTCGCGTCCCTGCTCGACGAGGTGGGCATCGAGGCCCGCATCATCGAGGGCGTCCCGGGCCGGGCCAACGTGGTCGCCCGGTGGGGAGGCGGGGCCTCGACGGGCTCGCCCACCGAGAGCAAGCCGCCGCTGCTGCTGCACGGCCACCTCGACGTCGTACCCGCCGCTGCCGAGGACTGGCAGGTCCACCCCTTCTCCGGCGAGGTGCAGGACGGCTACGTCTGGGGACGCGGCGCCGTCGACATGAAGGACTTCGACGCGATGCTGCTCAGCGTGGTCCGGGCGCGGGCCAGGGCGGGTGCGCTCCCCGACCGCGAGCTCGTGCTCTGCTTCACGGCGGACGAGGAGGCGGGCGGCCACGAGGGGGCGGAGGTCCTCGTGGAGCAGTACGCCGACGAGCTGGCCGACTGCTCGGAGGCGGTCGGCGAGGTCGGAGGCTTCACCACGACCGTCAAGGGACAGCGGGTCTACCTCATCGAGGCCGCCGAGAAGGGGATGGCCTGGATGCGGCTGCGGGCCCGGGGCACCGCCGGGCACGGCTCGATGGTGAACCGCGACAACGCGGTGACCAACCTCGCGGCCGCGGTGGCGCGCCTGGGCGCGCACGAGTGGCCGGTGCGGCTCACCCCCGCGATGGAGGTGCTCCTGGCGACGGTCGGCGAGATCGCCGGCGAGCCGGCGACGCCCGACAACGCAGAGGCGCTGGTGGGGGAGTTCGAGAGCTCCGCGCGGATGCTCGGGGCCGTCATCCGCAACACGCTCAACCCCACGATGCTGGACGCCGGCTACAAGGTGAACGTCATCCCGACCGAGGCGACCGCCCACGTCGACGGCCGCTTCCTGCCCGGCTTCGAGGACGAGTTCTTCGCGACCCTCGACAAGCTGCTGGGGCCGGACGTGGAGCGGGAGTTCCTCAGCCACCAGCAGCCCTGGGAGTCACCGACCGACGGCCACCTGATGTCCGCAATGACCCGGGCGATCCTCGCGGAGGACCCGGACGGCCTGGTCGCGCCGTACCTGATGAGCGGCGGCACCGATGCCAAGCACTTCCGCAAGCTGGGCATGCAGTCCTACGGCTTCGCACCGCTGCGGCTGCCGGCCGAGCTGGACTTCGGTGCCCTGTTCCACGGCGTCGACGAGCGCGTGCCGGTGGACGCCCTGGAGTTCGGCGCGCGGGTCTTCGACCGCTTCCTTGACGACGCGTAGGCCCCACCCGGGAGATTGTGCATCTGTTCACAAGCGTTAGTCTGAGGCCGTGAACAGCTCCCTGGAGATCCTCACGGCCCTGGCCGCAGACCCCGAGGGCCTGCTGCCGGCGCGGAACCAGATGGCGCTCTCGCTGGGCTGGCACATCATCCTGGCCTGCTTCGGCGTCGCCTTCCCGGCGATGATCTTCGTCGTCCACCGCCGCGGGGTGGTCAAGGGCGACGCGGACGCCCTGGAGCTGGCCCGTCGCTGGTCGAAGGTCTCGGCCGTCCTCTTCGCGATCGGCGCGGTCTCCGGCACCGTGCTCAGCTTCGAGATGGGGCTCCTCTGGCCGGGCCTGATGGGTCCGTTCGGCGATGTCCTCGGCCTGCCGTTCGCGTTCGAGGGGCTCGCCTTCTTCGTCGAGGCGATCTTCCTCGGCATCTACCTCTACGGCTGGGGCCGCCTGGCGCCGCGGGTGCACCTGCTGACCCTGCTGCCGATGATGGCCGCCGGCGTCGTCGGCTCCTTCTGCGTGCTCGCGGTCAACGCCTGGATGAACAACCCCACCGGCTTCCGCTACGTCGACGGCGAGGTCACCGACGTCGACCCGTGGGCCGCGATGTTCAACGACGGCGTGTGGCTGATGTTCGCCCACATGTGGGTGGGTGCCTTCGTCGTGGTCGGCTTCGCCGTCTCGGGCGTGTACGCCGCGGGCCTGCTGCGCGGGCGCCGCGACCGCCACCACCGGCTCGGCTTCATGGTGCCGTTCGTCTTCGCGACCGTCGCCGCCCTGGCCCAGCCCCTGGTGGGCCATGTGCTGGGCCTGCGGCTGGCCGAGACCCAGCCGGCGAAGCTGGCGGCCTTCGAGCTGGCCGAGACCACCGAGCAGCCGGCGCCGCTGCGCCTGGGCGGGGTGCTCATCGACGGCGAGTTCCGCTACGGCATCGAGATCCCGAAGGTGGGCTCGCTGATCGCACGCAACAGCCTCGGCAAGCCGGTGCCGGGCCTCGACACGGTGCCCGAGGACGAGCGCCCGCCGGTCAACCTGACCCACCTCGCCTTCCAGGCGATGGTCGGCCTCGGGACCCTGCTCGCCGCCCTGGGACTGCTTTTCTGGGCGGCACGCTGGCGCGGCATCGAGCTGCTGGAGCGGCGGTGGTACCTGCGCTGCGCCGTCGCCGCCGGACCCCTCGCCGCGATCGCCCTCGAGGCCGGCTGGATCGCCACCGAGGTCGGGAGGCAGCCGTGGGTGGTCTACGGCGTGCTCCGCACCACCGAGGCGGCCGGCGAGAGCCCGTGGATCTGGTGGAGCCTCACCGGCACGATCGTGGTCTACGCCGGCATGACGGTCGGTGCGATCGTCGTGCTGCGGTCGATGGCACGGCGCTGGCGGGCGGGCGAGCACGACCTGCCGAGCCCCTACGCGCCGGGCTCGCCCGAGCTGGAGGAGAGCAGCCGATGAGCATCGAGCTCGCCGTCGCGGCGGCGCTCTTCGCCGGCGTCGTCCTCTACGCCGTCTTCGGCGGGGCGGACTTCGGCTCCGGCTTCTTCGACGCCATCGCCGGTGGCAGCCGACGCGGCGCGGAGGTGCGCACGCTCATCGACCACAGCATCGGGCCGGTCTGGGAGGCCAACCACGTGTGGCTGATCTACGTGCTGGTGACCTGGTGGACCGCGTTCCCCGAGACGTTCGCCGCCGCGATGACCACGCTGGCAGTGCCGCTGATGCTGGCGCTGCTCGGCATCGTGCTGCGCGGCGCCAGCTTCGCGTTCCGCAAGTACGCCGCCACGCTGGCGCAGGCGCGCCTGTTCGGCGTGGTCTTCGCGGGGTCGTCGCTGATCACGCCGTTCTTCCTCGGTGCTGTGGCGGGGGCGATCGCCTCGGGCCGGGTGCCCGCGGAGGGTGGGGGAGACCTGTTCTCCTCGTGGCTGACCCCCACATCGCTGTTCGGCGGCCTCATCGCCGTGGGGACGTGCGCCTTCCTCGCCGGCACGTTCCTGGTCGCCGACGCCGGCCGCTCCGGCGATCCGGCCCTGGCCGACCAGCTGCGGCGCCGCACGCTCGGCGTGGGCGTGGTGACCGGAGCCGTGGTCTTCGCCGCCCTGCTGCCGCTGCGGGCGGACGCGCCCACCCTGTTCGAGGGTCTGACGGGCAGGGCGGTGCCGCTCATGGTGCTCTCCGCGGTCGCCGGCGCGGCCACCCTCGCCCTGCTGTGGCGCCGCCGGGACGGCCTGGCCCGGGTCACCGCCGTGACCGCGGTCGGCAGCGTGGTGCTGGGCTGGGGCGTCGGCCAGTACCCGTGGATCCTCGTCGACGAGGTGACCATCACCGAGGCGGCCGGCGCCACCGCGACCCTGCAGGGACTGCTGTTCGCCGTCGGCCTCGCCGCCGTGATCGTCGTACCCGCCCTGGCGCTGCTGTTCCGGATGACCCAGACCGACCCACGGCACTGATCCGGGTGCGAGGGCGCCCTAGACGAAGAGCGTCAGCCGCTGGCGGATGATCTTGCGGCGCAGCACCACGCGGCGTACGCCATCCTGGCCGATCCGCAGCCGGTCGAGCTCCCAGCCTCCGTGCTCGGCCCTCTCGACGAGCAGCTTCGTCACCACGGTGCGCGGGTAGTCACGCGGGAACGTCACCGTGTCGAACTCCCACTCCACTCCCGGACGCGGTGGGCGGCGGTGCGCGCGTGGCATGGCAATCAGTCTCCACTCACATCGTCGAGTGCCTCAACGATCTCGACGGGCAGGCTCAGCTCCTCCACACCCAGGGCGCCATGGAGCTGGACGGCGGTGCGGGCCCCCACGACGGGGGCGGTGACACCCGGCCGGTCGCGCACCCACACCAGGGCCACCTCGAGCGGCGTCCACCCCAGGCCCTCGGCCGCGCGGGCGACGCCCTCGACGATGGCGCGGCCGCGCTCGTCGAGGTAGGGCGTGACGAAGCCGGCGAAGTGCTGGGAGGCCGCACGCGAGTCGGACGGCGTGCCGCCGCGGTACTTGCCGGTCAGCACCCCGCGTCCCAGCGGCGACCACGGCAGTACGCCGAGGCCGAGCGCCTCCGCGGCAGGGAGCACCTCGTGCTCGACGTGGCGGTTGACCAGGCTGTACTCCACCTGCGTCGAGGCCAGCGTCGCGCGCCCGGGCACGGCACGCTGCCAGGTGGCCGCCTGGGCCGTCTGCCAGCCGGTGTAGTTGGAGATGCCGACGTAGGAGGCCCGCCCCGAGGAGACCGCGAAGTCGAGCGCGGTCAGCGTCTCCTCGACGGGCGTGTCGTCGGTCCACACGTGCACCTGCCACAGGTCGACGTGGTCGACCTTCAGCCGGCGCAGCGACGCGTCGAGGCTGGTGAGCAGGTGGCCGCGGGAGGTGTCGGTGACCCGCTCGCCCGTACGCCGCGAGATGCCGGCCTTGGTGGCCAGCACGACCTCGTCCCGGGAGACGACGTCCCCGAGGAGGGAGCCGATCAGCTGCTCGCTGGCGCCGTCGCCGTACCCCGCGGCCGTGTCGATGAGCGTGCCGCCCGCCTCGGCGAAGGCGATCAGCTGGTCGCGGGCCTCGTGCTCGTCGGTGTCACGGCCCCACGTCATGGTGCCCAGGCCGAGCCTGGACACCTTCAGCCCGGTCGAGCCGAGCGCGCGCCTCTGCATACGGGGCAGGGTAGCGACGGGCCCCACCACGCACCCCGTAGGCTCACCGCCCGTGTGGGATCTCGTGAAGGCCGTCATGCTCGGCACCATCCAGGGGCTCACGGAGTTCCTGCCGATCTCCAGCAGCGCCCATCTGCGGATCTTCCCCGAGCTCTTCGGCTGGGGCGACCCGGGCGCGGCGTTCACCGCGGTCATCCAGATCGGCACCGAGCTCGCGGTGCTCATCTACTTCCGCAAGGACATCTTCCGGATCGCGAGCGCCTGGCTGCGCTCGCTCGTGCAGCCGGAGTGGCGCGGCCACCTCGACGCCCGGATGGGCTGGTTCATCATCATCGGCTCGCTGCCGATCGTGGTGCTGGGCGTCCTGCTCAAGGACGTCATCGAACGGGACTTCCGCAACCTCTGGATCATCGGCACGACGCTGATCGTGCTGGGCGTGGTGCTGGGGATCGCCGACCGGGTGAGCAGCAGCACGAAGGTCATCCGCCAGATCACCCTCCGCGACGCGGTGCTGATGGGCGCGGCCCAGGCGTTGGCGCTGATCCCCGGCGTCTCCCGCTCGGGCGCGACGATCTCGATGGGGCGCTTCCTCGGCTACGAGCGCGAGGCCGCCACCCGCTACGCCTTCCTCCTGGCGATCCCCGCCGTCGTCGGCGCCGGCCTCTTCGAGCTCCAGGAGATCCCGCATGGCGAGAACGCCTACGGCTGGGGCCCCACCCTCGTGGCGACGGTGGTCTCCTTCCTGGTGGGGTACGCCGCGATCGCGTGGCTGCTGCGCTACGTCTCGACGAGGTCCTACACGCCGTTCGTGCTCTACCGCGTCGCCCTCGGCGGCGCCACCCTGGCGCTGCTCAGCGCGGGCGTGCTCACCGCCTGACCGGGTCCCGCTCGAGGGTCCGCAGCGTCGTCCAGAGCAGTACGAGGGCCGCGAGCTGGGTGACCGCGACCACCGCCACCAGCCAGGTGAGGGAGCGCTCGTAGAGCCAGCCTGCACCCGCGCCGCCGCCGATCGCCAGCGCGCCCTGGATGCCGGCGAAGACGCCGTAGGCGGTCGCCCGGCGGGACGCGGGCACGAGGTCGGCCACGACCGCCTTGATCGTGGAGTCCTGCACCCCCTGCGCGAAGCCCCACGCCACGACGCCGGCGAGCACCAGCGCCACGGTGCCCGCGAACGCCAGCGCGGGGACGACCGCCACCAGCACCGGCACGACCAGCAGGATGCGCGTGCCGGTGCGGTCGTAGGCCCAGCCGACGACCAGCGCGGCGACCGCCTCGACCGCCATCGCGCCGGCGTAGACCAGCGGGACCGAGGAGACCGGCACCAGGTCGTCGACGACCAGGTGGTAGCCGATGATGCCCCAGGTGACCAGCGCGCCCGTGGTGAGCGAGGCCGCGAGCGCGTAGCGGAAGAACGCCGCCGGGAGTCCCGCGCCCGCGGCCTCGGCGAGCCAGCCCCGGGTGGGCAGGGTGCCCGTCGCCACCGGGGCCGACGCCCCGTCGTACACGGACGGGTCGGGGACCCTGATCCGCAACACGACGAGCAGCACCATCGCCAGCGCCCCCGGGACGGCCAGCGCGGCCATGCCGGGCCAGATCACCCCGGCGGCCGCTGCGATGACCGCCGCGACCAGCAGCGGGCCGGCGAACGCGCCCACCTGGTCGAGCGCCTTGTGCACGCCGAAGCCGCGGCCGCGGCCGACCGCCCCGGCGACGTGCGCGAGGAGCGCGGACTTGGACGGGGACCGGACCGCCTTGCCGAGCCGCTCGAGCAGGATCAGCGTCACCGCGAGCGCGAGCCCCGCGGCACCGACCCGGGGCACGAACCAGAGCAGGGGCACGCACACCACGGTCAGCCCGTAACCGGCCAGCGTGAGCGTCCAGTAGCGCCCCGTGCGGTCCGCGACCGGGCCGAAGACGAGCCGCATGACGAGCGCCACCGCCTCGCCCGCCCCGGTGACAAGGCCGACGACCACGGCGGACGCGCCCGCGGCCGCCAGGACGGGTCCGTACATCGAGCGCGCGCCCTCGTAGACCATGTCGGCGAAGAGGCTGACGAAGCCGAACCACCACACCACCCGCCAGGCACCCATCCGTGCGCCCGGAGCGGACGACGCGGCAGCGCTCACAGCCAGCCGGACTTCTTGAAGAACCAGAACAGCACGCCCGAGACGCCGAACATCAGGAACAGGGCCCAGGCGTAGCCGAAGGTCCAGTGCAGCTCGGGCATGAAGTCGAAGTTCATGCCGTAGATCCCGGCGATCAGCGTGGGCACCACGATCAGGGCCGCGCCCGCCGAGATCTTGCGCATGTCCTCGTTCTGCTGCACCGAGATCTGCGCGATGTGCGCGTCGAAGGCCGTCGTCAGCAGGTTGTCGAGGTTGTCGATCACCTCGGAGACCCGATTGAGGTGGTCGGAGACGTCTCGGAAGTAGGTGGCCGTCTCGGCGTCGATCCCGGACACCTGGCCATGGGCGAACCGCCTGACCGGCTCCCGCAGCGGCAGCACCGCGCGGCGTACCTCGGCGATCTCCCGCTTGAGGGTGTAGATGCGCTGGGAGTCGCGGGTGCGCTGCGCCGAGAAGACCGACTCCTCGACCTCGTCGACGTCCGCCTCGAGGGCGGCGGCGACCTTCTCGTACTCGTCGACGACCCGGTCGCACACGGCGTACATCACCGCCGCCGGGCCGTGCTCGAGCACCTGTGCCCGCTGCTCGAGGTCACGGCGGGAGGTCGCGAGGTTGACCCCCTCGCCGTGGCGAACGGTGATCACGAAGTCGGCGCCGACGAACATGCCGATCTCGCCGGTCTCCACCGCGTCCTCGCTGTCGACGTACCAGAGCGTCTTGAGGACCAGGAAGAGCACGTCGCCGTAGCGCTCCACCTTGGGCCGCTGGTGCCGGTCGCCCACGTCCTCGACGGCGAGCGGGTGCAGCTCGAAGGCCTCCGCGATCGAGCGCAGCTCATCGGGCGCGGGGTCGTGGATGCCGATCCACTGGAAGTCGCTGCCGGTGCAGCGCATGCGGGCGTGGGCGATCGACCGGGCGTCGGTCTCCAGCGGCACGCGGACGCCGCCGCGGTAGAGCGCGTTGTCGACGATCACAGGCGCAGGCTAGTCCCACTAGGGTCGCTGCATGGCAACCGTGATCCTGGTGCGGCACGGCCGCACCACGGCGAACGCCACCGGCATGCTGGCGGGCCGGCTCCCGGGCGTGCGTCTGGACGAGACCGGCACCGCACAGGCCGACCGGACCGGCGAGCGGCTGGCCGCCGTCCGCCTCGCCAGGATCGTCACCAGCCCGCTGGATCGGTGCCGGCAGACGGCCCGGGCGATCACGCAGCGCCAGGCCGACGGGGTGCGTGCCACCACCGACCGGCACCTCACCGAGTGCGACTACGGCGACTGGCAGGGCCGGCCGCTCAAGGACCTCGCCCGCGACAAGCTGTGGCGCACCGTCCAGGCGCAGCCGTCGGCGGTCACCTTCCCGGGAGGCGAGTCGATGCGGGCGATGCAGGACCGTGCGGTCGCAGCCGTACGCCGCCACGACAGCGCCGTCGAGGCCGAGCACGGCCCCGGCGCGGTCTGGGTCGCCGTGTCGCACGGCGACGTGATCAAGGCGGTGCTGGCCGACGCCCTCGGCACCCACCTCGACCTCTTCCAGCGGATCCAGGTGGACCCGGGGTCGGTGTCGATCGTCCGGTTCACCGAGACGCGGCCCTATGTGCTGTGCACCAACACGCACGCCGGCGACCTGGCCTGGCTCAACGCCCCGGCCCGCCGCCGGCACAGCCGGCGCTCGGCGGACGCTCCCGTCGGGGGCGGCGCTGGAGCCGGGTCCTAGGGTGACCGGTATGCCCCTCGTGCACGCCTTCGACCCGCCCGAGCGATTCGTGGTGGGCACCGTCGGGATGCCCGGCCAGCGCACCTTCTTCCTCCAGGCGCGCGACGGCAGCCGGATCACGACCGTGGCCCTGGAGAAGCAGCAGGTGATGGCGCTCGCCGACCGCATCGACGAGCTGCTGGACGAGCTCATGACGTCCCAGGGCGGCAGCACCGTCATCCCTGCCGTCGCGCCGTTCGACCTGACGGACAACGACCCGCTGGAGCAGCCGCTCGAGGAGGAGTTCCGCGCGGGCACCATGACCCTGTCGTGGGACCCCACCGACGAGCGCATCGTGATCGAGGTCTTCCCGTTCACCGAGGCGGCCGTCGTCACCCCCGACCAGGTCGACGAGGACTTCGAGGAGCCCGAGCCCGAGGAGCTGCTCCTGGTGCGCCTCCGTCCCGGCGCGGCCCGCGCCTTCGTCGAGCGCTCGCGCTCGGTGGTGGGCGCAGGTCGGCCCGACTGCCCGTTCTGCGGCGGCCCGATCGACCCAGACGGGCACCTCTGCGTGCGGGCCAACGGCTTCAAGCGCCGTGACCCCCAGTGAGACCGGGCTGAGCGGGATGGAGCGCAGTGAGCTGCTGACCGGTGAGCTCACCCTCCACGGGCGGGTGATGCCGGCCTCCAACGCCACCTTCGTCGGCGAGGTCGCGGGCACCCGGGTCGTCTACAAGCCGGTGGCGGGGGAGCGGCCGCTGTGGGACTTCCCCGACGGCACGCTCGCCGCGCGCGAGGTCGCGGCGTACGCCGTCTCGGAGGCCTTCGCCTGGGACGTCGTGCCGCGCACCTTCATCCGCGACGGCCCGCACGGGCCTGGCATGGTGCAGGTCTGGTGCGAGCCCGACCCCGCGCAGGTGCCGGTGGACATCGTCGCCGCCGGGGCCGTCCCGGCGGGCTACCTCCACGTCTTCGACGGGGTCGACGGCCAGGACCGGCCGGTCTCGCTCGTGCACGAGGACTCTCCTGCGCTGCGGCGGATGGCCGTCTTCGACATCGTGGTCAACAACGCCGACCGCAAGGGCGGTCACGTGCTCGCGATGGTTGACGGCCACCGGCACGGCGTCGACCACGGCCTGACCTTCCACGTGGAGCACAAGCTGCGCACGGTGCTGTGGGGCTGGCTCGGCGACCTGCTGACCGACGCCGAGCGGGCCGGGGTCGAGCGGGTCCTGGCGGCGCTCGACGGCGACCTCGGCCAGCGGCTCGGCGGGCTGCTGACGCCTCGCGAGGTCGAGGCGACCCGGGCCCGCGCGCGGGCCCTGCTCGCCGCAGGGGAGATGCCGGCGCCGCGTGACGAGTGGCCGGTCATCCCCTGGCCGCCCTTCTAGGCGCGGCCGGTCGAGCGGATGCGAGATCGCCGGATAGGCTGCGCGTCATGCGTGCCTGGTCTGCCCCCGAGGTCCCGAGCCTCAGCGTCCGTGGCCCCCGGGTCCGGGTGCACGACACCGCCACGGGCGGCCTCGTCGAGACGACACCCGAGGGCCCCGCGCGGCTCTACGTCTGCGGCATCACGCCCTACGACGCCACCCACCTGGGGCACGCCGCCACCTACGTCGCCTTCGACCTGCTCAACCGCGCCTGGCGCTCCGCCGGGCACGACGTCAGCTACGTCCAGAACGTCACCGACGTCGACGACCCGCTGCTCGAGCGCGCCGCGAAGGTCCACGTCGACTGGGTCGAGCTGGCCGAGCGCGAGACCGAGCTGTTCCGTGAGGACATGCATGCCCTGCGCGTCCTGCCGCCCGACCACTACGTCGGTGCCGTGGAGTCGATCCCGCTCGTGGTCGCGCTGATCCAGGAGCTGCAGCGCCTGGGCGTGGTCTACCAGGTCGAGGACGACCTCTACTTCTCCGTCACCGCCGACCCCGCCTTCGGCCAGGTCTCCGGCTTCGACCGCGAGACCATGCTGCGGATCTACCCCGAGCGCGGAGGCGACCCGGAGCGCCCGGGCAAGAAGGACCCCCTCGACTGCGTGCTGTGGCGTGGCGAGCGGCCCGGCGAGCCGTCCTGGGACAGCCCGTTCGGCAAGGGCCGCCCCGGCTGGCACATCGAGTGCACCGCGATCGCGCGTGAGCACCTCGGCTCCGCCTTCGACGTGCAGGGCGGCGGCAGCGACCTCGTCTTCCCCCACCACGAGATGTGCGCCGGCGAGGCGCAGGTCGCCTCCCCGGGGGAGCGCTTCGCTCGTGCCTACGTGCACGCCGGGATGGTCGGCTACGACGGCGAGAAGATGTCGAAGTCGAAGGGCAACCTTGTCTTCGTCTCGGCCCTGCGCCGCAGCGAGGTCGACCCGATGGCGATCCGCCTGGTGCTGCTGCGCCACCACTACCGCAGCGACTGGGAGTGGACCGACGACCAGCTGTGGGATGCCGTCGACACGCTGGCCACCTGGCGGCGTGCCTTCACGCTCGGCGCCGGTGCGCCCGCGGCACCCGTGGTCGAGCAGGTGCTTGCCGCCCTGGCGGACGACCTCGACGCGCCGCGGGCCGTGGCCGCCGTCCAGCAGTGGGTCGACGAGACCCTCGGCCACGACGAGCACCTGGCCGACAACAGCGACCGCGAGGCCGCGGCCACGCTGCTGCCTGTGCTCGATGCGGCGCTCGGCCTCAGTCTCTGATCAGGCCTCGTCGTCGCCGCGGGTGCGCTTGAGGAAGCGCTCGAACTCGCGGGCGATCGCCTCGCCGCTCGCCTCCGGCAGCTCGGTGGTGTCGCGGGTCTCCTCCAGCGACCTGACGTACGCCGCGATGTCCTCGTCGTCCTCGGCCAGCTCGTCGACCCCGCGCTCCCACGCACGGGAGTCCTCGGGGAGCTCGCCGAGGGGGATGCTGCACTCGAGCAGGTCCTCGAGCTGACCGAGCAGGGCGAGCGTCGCCTTCGGGCAGGGCGGCTGGGCAACGTAGTGCGGCACGGCGGCCCAGTAGGACACCGACGGGATGTCGAGCTGAAGGCACGCGTCGTGGAAGACGCCGACGATGCCGGTGGGACCCTCGTAGGTCGACTGCTCCAGCTTGAGGCGGTCCACCAGGTCGGGCTCCGAGGCCGTGCCCGTGACGGGGATGGGGCGGGTGTGCGGCGTGTCGGCGAGCAGGGCGCCCAGGGTGACGACCAGCTCGGCGCCGAGGTCGTCGCAGGCGGCCAGCAGCTCGGCGCAGAACTGCCGCCAGCGCATGTTGGGCTCGATGCCGCGGATCAGGATGACGTCGCGATCCAGCTCGGGCGGCGAGGCGATGGCGAGCCGGCTGGTGGGCCAGGTGATCCGGCGGTGGCCATGGGCGTCCGAGCCCACCACGGGGCGGTTGACCTGGAAGTCGTAGAACTCCTCCGGGTCGATGGCGCCGATGACCCGCGCGTCCCACACGTCCATGAGGTGGTCGATGACACCGGAGGCCGCATCGGCGGCGTCGTTCCAGCCTTCGAAGGCGGCGATGACCACCGGGGACACGAGGTCCTGCACGTCGTCGAACTCGATCACCAGACCAGCCTAGGACCATGGCCCAGCCGGCGATTTCCTCCCGGGGTCCTGGCGGTGTCACGATCTGGGAACTCTGTCCATGGTGTGGACACCGTCCCTAGGCTGGTTGCCTGCCGAGAGGAGCCGAGAGGCCTGTGACTTCCGTGCCCGAGACGACGTTCGACGCGCACCACCGTCCCGACGCCACCGCCGCCCTGACGGCGATGCTCCGGGAGCGGATCCTGGTGGTCGACGGCGCGATGGGCACGGCGATCCAGCGGGACCGGCCGGACGAGGCGGGCTACCGCGGAGAGCGGTTCGCCGACTGGGAGTCGGACCTCATCGGCAACAACGACCTGCTCACGCTGACGCAGCCGCACATCATCGCCGAGATCCACCGCGAATACCTCGAGGCCGGCGCGGACCTGATCGAGACCAACACGTTCAACGCCAACGCGGTCTCCCTGTCCGACTACGGCATGGCAGAGCTGGCCTACGAGCTGAACTACGAGGCGGCACGCCTCGCGCGCCGTGAGTGCGACGCGATGACCGAGCGCACGCCCGACCGGCCACGCTACGTCGCGGGTGCCCTGGGGCCGACGACGCGCACGGCCTCGATCTCGCCGGACGTCAACGACCCGAGCGCGCGCAACGTGACCTACGACGAGCTCGTCGCGGCGTACACGACTGCCACCCACGGCCTGCTCGACGGCGGCGCGGACGTGATCTTCATCGAGACGATCTTCGACACCCTCAACGCCAAGGCGGCGATCTTCGCGGTCGAGGGCGTCTTCGAGGAGCTCGGCCGCCGGTGGCCCGTCGTGGTCTCCGGCACCATCACCGACGCGTCCGGCAGGACGCTCTCGGGCCAGACCACCGAGGCGTTCTGGAACTCCGTGCGCCACGCGAAGCCGCTGCTCGTCGGCCTCAACTGCGCGCTGGGCGCCAAGGAGATGCGCCCCTACATCGCCGAGCTGAGCCGGGTCGCCGACACCTTCGTGTCGTGCTACCCGAACGCCGGGCTGCCCAACGCCTTCGGTGAGTACGACGAGGCCGCGGCCGAGACGGCGGCGGTCGTGGGCGAGTTCGCGGCCAGCGGGCTGGTCAACCTCGTCGGCGGCTGCTGCGGCACCACGCCCGACCACATCGCCGCCATCGCCGAGGCCGTCGAGGGCGTCGCCCCGCGCGAGGTGCCGTCGGTCGAGCCGGCGCTGCGCCTCTCCGGCCTGGAGCCGCTCAACGTCACCGAGGACAGCCTGTTCCTCAACGTGGGCGAGCGCACCAACATCACCGGGTCGGCCCGCTTCCGCAACCTGATCAAGGACGGCGACTACGACGCCGCCCTGGCCGTCGCTGCGCAGCAGGTCGAGAGCGGCGCGCAGGTCATCGACGTCAACATGGACGAAGGCATGATCGACGGGGTCGCGGCGATGGACCGTTTCCTCAAGCTGGTCGCCTCCGAGCCCGACATCAGCCGCGTCCCCGTGATGGTCGACTCCTCCAAGTGGGAGGTCATCGAGGCCGGGCTCAAGTGCGTGCAGGGCAAGGCGATCGTCAACTCGATCTCCATGAAGGAGGGCGAGGACGCCTTCCGCGAGCACGCCCGCCTGTGCCGCCGCCACGGTGCCGCCGTGGTCGTGATGGCCTTCGACGAGGACGGCCAGGCCGACAACCTCGAGCGCCGCAAGGCGATCTGCGACCGGGCCTACCGGATCCTCGTGGACGAGGTCGGCTTCCCGGCCGAGGACATCATCTTCGACCCCAACGTGTTCGCGGTCGCGACGGGCATCGAGGAGCACGCGTCCTACGGCCTGGACTTCATCGAGGCCACCCGCTGGATCAAGGACAACCTGCCCCACGCCCGGGTCAGCGGCGGGATCTCGAACGTGTCGTTCTCCTTCCGCGGCAACAACCCCGTCCGCGAGGCGATCCACGCCGTCTTCCTCTACCACGCGATCCGCGCCGGCCTCGACATGGGCATCGTCAACGCGGGTGCGCTCGCGGTGTACGACGACGTCGACGCCGAGCTGCGCGACCGCATCGAGGACGTCGTGCTCAACCGGCGCCCCGACGCGGCCGAGCGCCTCCTCGAGATCGCCGAGACCCACAACCGGGCCGCCGCCGACGTCGAGGCGACGGAGGAGGAGTGGCGCGCGCTGCCGATCGGCGAGCGGATCACCCACGCGCTGGTGAAGGGCATCGACGCCCACGTCGAGGCCGACACCGAGGAGCTCCGCCAGGCGATCGCGGCCCGCGGTGGCCGCCCGATCGAGGTGATCGAGGGCCCGCTGATGGACGGCATGAACGTCGTCGGCGACCTCTTCGGCGCGGGCAAGATGTTCCTGCCCCAGGTGGTCAAGAGCGCCCGCGTGATGAAGAAGGCCGTCGCCTACCTCATCCCGTTCATCGAGCAGGAGAAGCTCGACAACCCGGAGTACGCCACCGCCAAGGACACCAACGGCACCATCGTGATGGCGACCGTGAAGGGCGACGTCCACGACATCGGCAAGAACATCGTCGGCGTCGTGCTGCAGTGCAACAACTACGAGGTCATCGACCTCGGCGTGATGGTGCCTGCCCAGAAGATCCTCGACACGGCCGCCGAGGTCGGGGCCGACATCATCGGCCTCTCCGGCCTGATCACGCCGTCCCTCGACGAGATGGTCAACTTCGCCGCCGAGATGCAGCGCCAGGGCCTCACCATCCCGCTGCTGGTCGGCGGTGCCACCACGTCGCGGGCCCATACCGCGGTCAAGATCGACCAGAAGTACGACGGCCCCGTGGTCTGGGTCAAGGACGCGTCCCGGTCGGTGCCGACCGCGGCGGCGCTGCTGCACGAGACCCAGCGCGAGACGCTGCTGGCGGCAGTCAAGGAGGACTACGACGCGCTGCGGGCCCGGCACGCCACCAAGCACGACCGGCCGATGGTGCCGCTGGAGAAGGCGCGCGCCAACCGGACACCGATCGACTGGTCGTCGTACACCCCGCCCGCTCCGCGGCAGCAGGGCGTGCACGTGCTCGACGGCTACGACCTCGGCGAGCTGCGTGACTACATCGACTGGCAGCCGTTCTTCAACGCCTGGGAGATGAAGGGCAAGTTCCCCGACATCCTCAACAACCCGGCGTCCGGCGACGCCGCCCGCAAGCTCTACGACGACGCGCAGGCGATGCTGGACCGGATCGTCGAGGAGAAGTGGCTCACCGCCCGCGCCGTCTACGGCTTCTTCCCGGCCAACGCGGTCGGTGACGACGTCGAGGTGTACGCCGACGACTCGCGGTCACAGGTCCTGGAGACACTCCACCACCTGCGCCAGCAGGGCGAGCACCGCGCGGGCGTGCCCAACCGGGCGCTGTCCGACTTCGTGGCCCCTCGCGAGACCGGGCTGCCCGACCACGTCGGCGGCTTCGCGGTCACGGCCGGTCACGGGGTGAAGGAGCGGATCGAGAGGTTCCGCGCCGAGCTCGATGACTACTCCGCGATCCTGCTGGAGTCGCTGGCCGACCGGCTCGCGGAGGCCTTCGCAGAGCGGCTGCACGAGCGGGTCCGCAAGGAGTTCTGGGGCCACGCCCCGGAGGAGGAGCTCGACAACGAGGCGCTGATCGCCGAGCGCTACACCGGCATCCGCCCCGCACCCGGCTACCCCGCGTGCCCCGACCACACCGAGAAGGCGACGCTCTGGCGGCTGCTCGACGCTGAGGCGGCCACCGGCATCGAGCTGACCGAGTCGATGGCGATGTGGCCCGGCGCGGCCGTCTCGGGCTGGTACTTCTCCCACCCCCAGTCGCAGTACTTCGTCGTGGGCCGCCTCGGCCGTGACCAGGTCGCGGAGTATGCCGAGCGCAAGGGCTGGACGCTCGCGGAAACCGAGCGGTGGCTCTCGCCCAACCTCGGGTACGAGCCGGAGGACTGACAGTGACTGTGAGCCAACCGGGCGGTGGTGACGGAGGTTTCGCATCACACGGCGGCGGGGGCGGCGAGCTCGCTGGCGCTCGCACGCCTTTCCCCGCCGCCGTGCTCTGGGACATGGACGGCACCCTCGTCGACACGGAGCCGTACTGGATCGAGACCGAGTTCGCGATGGCCGAGAAGCACGGCGGCACGTGGAGCCAGGAGCACGCGCTCAACCTGGTCGGCAACGACCTGCTCGTCTCGGGCGCCTACATCCGCGAGCACATGGGCATTGACCGGACCCCCGCGCAGATCGTCGACGAGCTGCTCGACGGTGTCGTGGAGCGGGTCCGCCGGTCGGTGCCCTGGCGACCGGGGGCGCGTGAGCTGCTGGAGCACCTGACCGCGGACGGCGTGCCGTGCGCGCTGGTGACGATGTCGTGGCAGCGCTTCGTGGAGCCGATCCTCGACCGCCTGCCCGACGGCACGTTCGCCGCGGTGGTGACAGGGGACATGGTCGAGTTCGGGAAGCCGCACCCGGAGCCCTACCTCGTCGCCGCCCAGCGCCTCGGCGTACTCCCGGGCGACTGCCTCGCCATCGAGGACTCCAACACCGGCGCCAAGTCGGCCGAGGCCGCCGGCTGCCTGGTGCTGTGCGTGCCCAACCACGTGCCGATCCTCGACGGCGAGCGGCGGGTCTTCGTGGACACCCTCGAGGGGATGAAGACCGGGGACCTGGCGGCGCTCAGCGCGCCGTGATGCCCTCGTCGGTGTCGAGGTCGCCGGACGGGTCGGGCACCGGCACCCTCTCCGGCAGCGGCGGGGGTGTGCCACCGAACTCCGGGCACAGCGACTGGAACGAGCACCATGCGCAGAGCTGGCTGGGGCTGGCACGCCAGTCACCCGACTCCTCGGCGGTGCGGATGGCCCGCCAGATCGCCTCGACCTTGCGCTCGGTGGCGAGGAGGTCGGCCTCGTCGGGCTGGTAGCGCAGGATCTCGCCGCTGCCGAGGTAGACCAGCTGGAGCATCGCCGGCAACACGCCCCGGGTGCGCCAGAGGACGAGGGCGTAGAACTTCATCTGGAAGAGCGCCTTGGCCTCGAAGCCGAGTCCAGGTGCCCGGCCGGACTTATAGTCAACGATCCTGAGCGCCCCACTCGGCGAAACGTCGAGCCGGTCCACGAACCCCCGCAGCAGGAGCCTGGAGTCGAGCAGCGCCTCGACGTAGAGCTCCCGCTCGGCGGGCTCGAGCCGGCGCGGGTCCTCGAGGGTGAAGTAGCGCTCGATCACGTCGCGGCAGCTGGCCAGCCAGGAGACGACGTCGGGCCCCTCGCCGCCGAACATCTCGGCGACCTCCGGGGCGGCCGCGAGGAGGGCCTCCCAGGAGGGCACCAGCAGGTCTGCGGCGCGCTCGGGGGTGCGCTCGTGGGCGGGGAGGTCGAAGAGGTCCTCGAGGACCTTGTGCACGACCGTGCCGCGGACGGCGTCGACCGAGGGCGCCTCGGGCAGCTTGTCGATCGAGCGGAACCGGTAGAGCAACGGGCAGGTGAGGAAGTCGCCGGCCCGGCTCGGCGAGAGCGCGCCCAGGACCTCGACGCCGTCGACGGGCGTCGAGACGACGTCGGCCGGGGAACCTGTCTCGGGTCGCATGCAGCGCACCCTAGGCGAGCCCACCGACACCGGTCTCCGTGTCCACGCCGGGGCGGCTAGGCTCGGATGGTGCCAGCAACCCCGGCCGACAAGTCCGAACCCCCCGCCCATCCCTCGCGACCGCCGGGGACCTTCCGCGTGGGCTCGATCGCCGGCAGTGACGTGCTCGTCACGTCCTCGTGGTTCCTCGTCGCCGCGCTGATCGCCTTCACCGTCGCACCGCGGATCGAGCAGGTCCAGCCCGGTCTCGGGTTCTGGAAGTACGTCGCGGGCTTCGTCTTCGCCGTCGTCCTCTACCTCTCGGTGCTGCTCCACGAGGCGTCGCACGCCCTGATGGCCAAGCGCTACGGCTTCGCCGTCAGCTCGATCACGCTGCACTTCCTCGGTGGCATGACCGAGATCGACGGCGCGGCACGCCGGCCGCGCCAGGAGTTCATGATCGCCGTCGTCGGGCCGCTCACCTCGCTTGCCGTCGGCCTCGCCGCCGTCGGCCTCTGGTTCATCACCCCGGACGGGCTCGTCCAGGTCGCGGTCGAGGCGCTCGCGGGCGCCAACCTGCTCATCGGCATCCTCAACCTGGTGCCCGGCCTGCCGCTCGACGGCGGGCGCGTCCTCAAGGCCGCGGTGTGGGGTGCCTCCGGCAACGAGCACCGGGCCACGATCGTCGCAGGCTGGGGCGGGCGGATCGCTGCCCTCCTCCTGCTCCTGTGGCCCTGGGTGCAGTACGAGGTCTTCGACGTCCCACCCACGCTCTTCGACTACCTGCTCGTGCTGGTGCTCGGCGCCTTCCTCTGGACGGGCGCGACCGCCGCGATGACCCATGCCCGGCTGCGCCGGCGCCTCCCGCACCTGATCGCCCGCCCGCTGGCGCGGCGTACCCTCACCGTCCCCGAGGACCTGCCCCTCGCCGAGGCGATCCGCCGGGCCCGGGACCAGGACGCCGGCAGCATCGTCACCGTGACCGGCTCCGGCCGGGTCACCGGCATCGTCAACGAGGCGGCCGTGCAGGCCACCCCGGACGAGCGCCGGCCCTGGATCGCCGTCTCCGCGGTCGCGAGGTCGCTGGAGGACGAGCTCACCCTCCCCGCAGACATCGCGGGCGAGGACCTGATCGTCGCGCTCAGCCGCCGCCCGTCGGAGGAATACCTCCTGGTGGAGGACTCGGGGGAGATCTTCGGGGTGCTGGCGACATCCGACGTCGATCGCGCGTTCCGGGAGTCCCGGCACTAGCCTCACCATCCATGTCCGACCAGCAGACGCCCACGAACGAGCTCGCCGACGTCGCCCCCGAGGCATGGTCCGGTGTCCACCGCGGACCGCTGCGCGCGGGCGAGTGGGTGCGGCTGACCGACTCCAAGGGCCGTCGGCACAACTTCGAGCTGGTGCCGGGCAAGCGCTTCTTCTCCAACCGCGGCCACCTCGAGCACGACGACCTGATCGGCCGGGAGGAGGGCTTCACGATCGCCTCCTCCGCGGGGGGTGAGTACCTCGTCTTCCGGCCGCTCCTCTCGGAGTTCGTGGTGTCGATGCCGCGCGGCGCCGCGGTGATCTACCCCAAGGACGCCGCCCAGATCGTCGCCCTGGCCGACGTCTTCCCCGGAGCGACCGTCGTCGAAGCAGGCGTCGGCTCGGGCGCCCTGACCTGCTCGCTGCTGCGCGCGGTCGGCCCCTTCGGGAAGGTGGTCTCCTGGGAGCGCCGCGAGGAGTTCGCCGAGGTCGCCCGGCGCAACGTCGACCAGTTCTTCTCCGCCCCGGACGGCCGGACGCACCCGGCGTGGGACCTGCGGCTCGGCGACCTCACCGAGGAGCTGCCGAGGTCCGGCCAGCGTGCCGACCGCATCGTCCTCGACATGCTCGCGCCCTGGGAGTGCATCGACGCGGTGGCCGACGCGCTGGTCCCCGGCGGCATCGTCTGTGCGTACGTCGCGACGACGACGCAGCTGAGCCGCATCGTCGAGACCCTGCGGGCCCACGGCGGGTTCACCGAGCCGCAGGCGTGGGAGTCGCTGGTCCGCGACTGGCATGTCGAGGGCCTCGCGGTGCGACCCGGCCACAAGATGATCGGCCACACCGCGTTCCTCGTGACTGCGCGCCGGATGGCGCCGGGGGAGCAGGCCCCCCGCAAGAAGCGCCGCCCCGCCCCGGGTGCCTACGGCGTCGACTACACGGGGCCCCGCCCCGCCGACCTGCCGCCCGAGGTCGTCGAGGAGCGCTTCGACGCCTGACACCGCCGCGACGCCAATTCGTGACCAACACGAGCGGTTATCCACTTCCCTTCACCCCCACCTTGGGTAATGTCCCAAGAAGAGGAGGTGACGCACATGTCCGAGTCGACACGTGGCGCCGACGGGTCCGGAAGCCAGCACAACCCCGAGGAGATGGCCGCCCAGGTGCGGTTCCTGGAGGCCGAGGTCATCGACCTGCGCCGCCGCCTCAGCGAGTCACCGGGGGCGTCCCGGGGCCTGGAGCTGCGCCTCGCCGACACCCAGCGCTCCCTTGCAGCCGTCACCAGCCAGAACGAGCGCCTGGCCCAGACCCTCCGCGAGGCCCGCGACCAGATCATGAAGCTCAAGGAGGAGGTCGACCGGCTGGCGCAGCCGCCGGCGGGCTTCGGCACCTTCCTGGCCCGCAACGAGGACGACTCGGTCGACGTCTTCACCGGCGGCCGCAAGCTGCGCGTCAACGTCAGCCCCAACGTCGACCTCGACGAGCTGGTCAAGGGCCAGGAGGTCATGCTCAACGAGGCCCTCAACGTCGTCGCGGCGCTCGAGTTCGAGCGTGTCGGCGAGGTGGTCATGCTCAAGGAGCTCCTCGCCGACGGTGATCGTGCCCTGGTGATCGCCAACGCCGACGAGGAGCGCGTCGTGCGCCTCGCCGAGCCGCTGATGACCGAGCACCTCCGGGCCGGCGACTCCCTGCTGCTCGACACCCGGGCCGCCTACGCCTACGAGAAGGTGCCGAAGTCGGAGGTCGAGGAGCTGGTCCTCGAGGAGGTCCCCGACATCGACTACAGCCAGATCGGCGGCCTGATCAGCCAGATCGACGCCATCCGCGACGCCGTCGAGCTGCCCTACCTCCACCCCGACCTCTTCAAGGAGCACAAGCTCAAGCCGCCGAAGGGCGTGCTGCTCTACGGCCCGCCCGGCTGTGGCAAGACGCTGATCGCGAAGGCGGTCGCCAACTCGCTGGCCAAGAAGGTCGCGGCCAAGACGGGCCAGGAGGGGAAGTCCTACTTCCTCAACATCAAGGGCCCCGAGCTGCTCAACAAGTACGTCGGCGAGACCGAGCGGCACATCCGCCTGGTCTTCCAGCGGGCGCGCGAGAAGGCGTCCATGGGCACGCCGGTGATCGTCTTCTTCGACGAGATGGACTCCCTGTTCCGCACCCGCGGCTCGGGCGTCTCCTCCGACGTCGAGAACACGATCGTGCCCCAGCTGCTGAGCGAGATCGACGGCGTCGAGCTGCTGGAGAACGTGCTCGTCATCGGCGCCTCCAACCGCGAGGACATGATCGACCCCGCGATCCTGCGGCCGGGCCGGCTCGACGTGAAGATCAAGATCGAGCGTCCCGACGCCGAGTCGGCGCGCGACATCTTCTCGAAGTACCTCACGGCCGACCTGCCGCTGCACGGCGACGACCTCGCCGAGTTCGGCGGCGACCCGCAGGCGTGCGTCGAGGGCATGATCCGGGCCGCGGTCGAGCGGATGTACACCGAGTCCGAGGAGAACCGCTTCCTCGAGGTCACCTACGCCAACGGCGACAAGGAAGTCCTCTACTTCAAGGACTTCAACTCCGGCGCGATGATCCAGAACATCGTCGACCGCGCCAAGAAGATGGCGATCAAGGACTTCCTGGACCACGACCAGCGTGGTCTCCGCGTCCAGCACCTGCTGCAGGCCTGCGTGGACGAGTTCAAGGAGAACGAGGACCTGCCCAACACGACCAACCCCGACGACTGGGCGCGGATCTCCGGCAAGAAGGGCGAGCGCATCGTCTTCATCCGCACGCTCATCACCGGCAAGCAGGGCACCGAACCGGGCCGATCGATCGACACGGTTGCCAACACGGGCCAGTACCTCTGACCCCCACCCCCCAGGAGAATCCCGTGAGAACCATCATCATCCTCATCGTCGTCATCCTCATCGTGCTGGCCGTCCTGGGCTTCCTGCGCCGCCGCTGACGCCTCCAGAGCCCTTCAGCCAGGCACCCCGGCCCCGCCCGTCGAGCCGTAGGTCCACGGGTGGGGCAGGACGTGCTCGGTCCACACCCGTAGGCTCAGGTGCATGAGCGTACGTCGGGTCATGGGGACCGAGGTGGAGTACGGCATCTCGGTGCAGGGCATGCCCGCGGCCAACCCGATGGTGGCCTCGTCCCAGGTGGTCAACGCCTACGCCTCGTCGACGGTCAAGGCACGCCGGGCTCGGTGGGACTTCGAGGAGGAGTCGCCACTGCGGGACGCCCGTGGCTTCGACATGTCGCGCCAGGTCGCCGACCCGAGCCAGCTGACCGACGAGGACATGGGGCTCGCCAACGTCATCCTCACCAACGGTGCACGGCTCTACGTCGACCACGCCCACCCCGAATACTCCACCCCCGAGGTCACCAACCCACTCGACGTGGTGCGCTGGGACAAGGCGGGGGAGCAGGTGATGCTCGACGCCTCGAAGGCGGCAGCACGCATCCCGGGCGCCTCGCCGATCCTGCTCTACAAGAACAACACCGACAACAAGGGCGCCTCCTACGGTGCGCACGAGAACTACCTGATGCGGCGCTCGACGCCGTTCGCCGAGATCGTGCGCCACCTGATCCCGTTCTTCGTCAGCCGCCAGGTGGTCTGCGGCGCCGGCCGCGTCGGGATCGGCCAGGACGGCCGCGAGCACGGCTTCCAGCTCAGCCAGCGCGCCGACTACTTCGAGGTCGAGGTCGGGCTCGAGACGACCCTCAAGCGGCCCATCATCAACACCCGCGACGAGCCGCACGCCGACCCCGAGAAGTACCGCCGGCTCCACGTGATCATCGGCGACGCCAACCTCGCCGAGGTCTCGACGTACCTCAAGGTCGGGATGACCGCGCTCGTCCTCGCGATGATCGAGGACCGCTTCATCACCCGCGACCTCAGCGTGGAGTCCTCGGTGGCCTCATTGCGGGCGGTGTCGCACGACCCGGGGCTGACCCACCTGTTGCGCCTCCACGACGGCCGCACGCTCACGGCGGTGCAGCTGCAGATGGAATACCTCGAGCTCGCCCGCAAGCACGTCGAGGACCGGCTGGGTGCCGACGCCGACCCCCAGACGCTCGACGTGCTCGACCGGTGGGAGTCGGTGCTGACCCGGCTCGAGGACGACCCGATGCAGCTGGCCGGCGAGCTCGACTGGGTGGCCAAGCTCAAGCTGCTCCAGCAGTACCGCGACCGCGACGGGCTCGAGTGGGACGACGCCAAGTTGCACCTGATCGACCTGCAGTACGCCGACATCCGTCCGGAGAAGGGCCTCTACCACCGGCTCGTCGCCGGAGGCCGCATCCAGCGCCTGCTCGACGACGCGTCGGTCGAGAGGGCCATGCACGACCCGCCGGAGGACACCCGCGCCTACTTCCGGGGCCGCTGCCTGGAGAAGTACGCCGACTCCGTCGCCGCCGCGTCCTGGGACTCCGTGATCTTCGACCTGCCCGGCCGCGAGTCGCTGCAGCGCGTGCCCACCCTCGACCCGCTCCGCGGCAGCCGTGCCCACGTCGGCGAGCTGCTCGACCGCTGCGACACCGCCGAAGAGCTCTTCCGCGCCCTCACCCACTGAGACGCGGGCCGCGACAGGTGACCAATCCGCTTGTGGGGTCGGTGGGAGTGGATAGGGTCGGAGGCATGGCCCAGGAGCAGAAGCAGCCGCGCAAGAGCTCGGAGAACGACGAGGTCGTCGAGGAGGTCGTCGAGACCGACGTCGCCGAGCGCAAGGAGGTCATCGACGACGACGTCGACGCCATCCTCGACGAGATCGACGACGTGCTCGAGACCAACGCGGAGGACTTCGTGAAGTCCTTCATCCAGAAGGGCGGGGAGTGAGGCCTTGAGCGACTCGCGCCTGCCCGCGTCGTTCATGGCGCCCGGCACGTCCAGCTTCGCCGACTTCCTGGGGGACCACCAGCCCGACCTGCTGCCCTCGCGCCGCGCCGTACCCACCGGGAACGCCGGAGACCTGGCGCCGCACGGCACGACGATCGTGGCGGCGACGTTCCCCGGCGGCGTCGTGATGGCGGGTGACCGCCGGGCGACGATGGGCAACGTCATCGCCCAGCGGGACATCGAGAAGGTCTTCCCGGCCGACGAGTTCTCCGTCGTCGCCATCGCCGGCACCGCGGGCCTCGCGGTGGAGATGGTGCGCCTCTTCCAGACCGAGCTGGAGCACTACGAGAAGATCGAGGGCACGACGCTGTCGATGGACGGCAAGTCCAACCGGCTCGCCGCGCTGATCCGGGCCAACCTGGGGCTCGCGATGCAGGGCCTGGCCGTCGTGCCGCTCTTCGCCGGCTTCGACCTGGAGACCGAGAAGGGCCGGATCTTCAGCTACGACGTGACCGGTGGCCGCTACGAGGAGACCGCCTTCCACTCGGTCGGCTCGGGATCGCTGTTCGCCCGCGGCTCGCTGAAGAAGCTCTACCGCGACGACCTGACGGCCGAGGAGTCCGTGATGGCCGTCGTGCAGGCGCTCTACGACGCCGCCGACGACGACTCCGCGACGGGCGGCCCCGACCTCACCCGCCGGATCTTCCCCGTCGTGCACGTGATCACCGCCGACGGAGGCCGCCGCGTGCCCGACGCCGACGTGGCCGAGATCGCCGACCGCGTCATCACCGGCCGCATGCAGCGCCCCGACGGCCCCGCCGCCGAGCTGGTCTGACTCACGACAGGCTCGACCACCGAAATGAGTAGCCGATGAGCATGCCCTTCTACGTCTCCCCTGAGCAGCTGATGAAGGACCGCGCCGACTTCGCCCGCAAGGGCATCGCGCGCGGCCGGTCGGTGGTGGCGGTGCAGTACGCAGACGGCATCCTGTTCGCGTCCGAGAACCCGTCCCAGGCGCTGCACAAGGTCAGCGAGATCTACGACCGCATCGCCTTCGCCGCGGTCGGGCGCTACAACGAGTTCGAGAACCTGCGGATCGCGGGCGTCCGGCTCGCCGACATGCGCGGCTACGCCTACGACCGCCGCGACGTCACCGGCCGCGGCCTGGCCAACGCCTACGCCCAGACGCTCGGCACGATCTTCTCCTCGGGCGGCGAGAAGCCCTACGAGGTGGAGATCTTCGTCGCCGAGGTCGGGGACGCACCCTCGGAGGACCAGATCTACCGGCTCACCTACGACGGCCAGGTGGCCGACGAGCACGGCTTCGCCGTGATGGGTGGCGCAACCGAGACCGTCGCCTCCTACCTGCGCGAGCGGTACGCCGAGGGAGCCGACCTGCAGTCGGCGCTGCGCCTGGCCGTCGAGGCGCTCGGCCACACCGACGCGGGTGACCGCGTGATCCCCGCGGGTGACCTCGAGGTCGCGGTGCTCGACCGCACCCGCAGCCAGCCCCGCAAGTTCGTGCGGCTGCGCGCGACCCGCCTGGTCGAGCTCCTCGGCGAGCGCGGGCCGGAGGTGGAGGCCCCCAGCAGCCCCGAGGACCGGCAGCCCGGCTCGTCCCCGGCGGGCTCAGCCACCGACGACCCTCGCGACCCGACCGACCAGGTGAGCGGCTCGGTGCCGCCGCTGGAGCACCCGACGACGGGGGAGCCGCCGGTCGCGCCGCCCGTGGCCCCGCCGACCGCGCCGCCACCCGCCCGGCAGCCGCCGCCCCAGCCCATCGACCCTGCGCAGCCGGGCGAGCCCACGCCGCCCGCCCCGCAGCCGCCGCCGCCCCAGCCCACCGACCCGGCACAGCCGGGCGAGCCGACGCCGCCCGGGCCGCCGCCGCCGCTCCCCGACCCGTCGGAGCCGCCCGCCCCGGGCACCCCGCCGACCGACTCCGGGGATCCGCTGCCCTAGTGCTTGACCGGCGCGCGACAGCCTGACACCGGCCTCGTGGCCGGGCCCTCGAGCACCGCGCCGTCGGGTGAGAACCGCGACCCGTGCAGCGGGCAGTCCCACGACTCCTCGGCGTCGTTCCAGCGCAGCACGCCGCCCAGGTGGGTGCAGACGGGGCCCCGCTCGTCGTCCGACGTGAGCGTGCGGGCTGCCCAGCCGCGCGCCAGGTGCACCCCGACGGTGCCGTTCAGCACCAGCGCGTGTGGCAGGGCGGTGAGCTCCCGGGGGGTCCAGCTGCTCAGCGCCGGCCCCCAGGGCGGGCGACTCTCGCCGAGCACGGTCTTGCTGAGCAGGAGCGCGGAGGCGGCCGCGTTGGCGAAGCCCCACTTGTCGTAGCCGGTCGCGACCAGCAGCCGCTCGTCACGGGGGAACAGGGGACCGGCGTAGGGCAGCGCGGTGACGGGCGTCTGGTCCTGCGCGGACCAGGTGTGGGTGAGGTCGTCGACGGAGAGCTCGCTCCGGGCCCACGCGACCAGGTCCTCGACCTGGGTGCTCTCGTGGGGGCCGCGGCCGGTCGTGTGCCCGTTGCCGCCCACCAGCACCAGCTCCTGGTCGCCCTCGGGGACGGAGCGGATCGAGCGGGTCGTCGCGTCGCAGGAGAGGTACATGCCGGGCGGGCTCCACGACGACCTGAAGGTCGCGGCGTACGAGCGGCTCGGCTTGAGGCGGGCGAAGAACCCGGCGCGGTCGAGGATCGGCATGCTGGTGGCGATCACGACGTGCCCGGCGCGCACGGTCGCCCGGGCGGAGCGCACGACGAGCTCGTCCCCGCGCTCCACGTCCTGGACGCGGGTGCCCTCGTAGATGGCGCCTCCCTCGGCGATCACCTCCGAGGTCAGCTCCTCGAGCAGCTCCATCGGGTGCAGCTGGACCTGGCCGTCGAGCCGGATCGCCCCCTGGGTCGCGAAGGGGAGGCCGGTCTGGTCGGTCCACTCGACGGGCAGTCCCGCCCGCCGGCTCGCCAGCAGCTCTGCGCGGGCCCGGGCCACGCCGAGCCGGGTGGTGGCGTAGGTGTAGGCCGGCTTCACCTGGTGCCGCACGCCGTGGTCCTCGCAGAACCGCCTGAGCCAGGCCTGCCCCTCGAGGTTGGCATCGACGTACTGCCTCAGCGTGTGGGGTGGGTTGCGGGTCGCGATGCGGGAGAGCCGGGTGCCCTGCAGCACGCAGACCTTGGCGGTGGTGTGTCCGGTGGTGCCGGCCCCGATGCGGCGCGCCTCGAGCAGGATGACGGACTTGCCGGCACGCGCGAAGAGCAGCGCGGTGAGGAGTCCGGTGATCCCGCCCCCGACCACGCACACGTCACATCGGGCCTCACCTGCGAGCGGTGGGTACGTCGTCCGCGGACGATCCAGCCAGAGAGGTGTCAGCATTACGCAGCGGTACCCGCCCCGCGGTAGGTCTATCGGTCTAGTGTGACTGGCATGGACCGCCGCATCTTCGGGATCGAGAACGAGTACGGCGTCACGTGCACGTTCCGGGGCCAGCGGCGCCTGAGCCCCGACGAGGTCGCCCGCTACCTCTTCCGCAAGGTGGTGAGCTGGGGCCGGTCGAGCAACGTGTTCCTCCGCAACGGCGCCCGGCTCTACCTCGACGTCGGCAGCCACCCGGAGTACGCCACGCCCGAGTGCGACGACGTGATCGAGCTGGTGACCCACGACAAGGCGGGCGAGCGCGTGCTCGAGGGCCTCCTGCTGGACGCCGAGCAGCGGCTCCACGACGAGGGCATCGCCGGCGACATCTACCTGTTCAAGAACAACACCGACTCCGCCGGCAACTCCTACGGCTGCCACGAGAACTACCTCGTCGGACGTGCCGGGGAGTTCACCCGGCTCGCCGACATCCTGATCCCGTTCCTGGTGACCCGGCAGGTCGTCGTGGGCGCGGGCAAGGTGACCCAGACCCCCCGAGGCGCGTCGTACGCCGTCTCCCAGCGTGCCGAGCACATCTGGGAGGGCGTCTCCAGCGCCACGACGCGGAGCCGGCCGATCATCAACACCCGCGACGAGCCGCACGCCGACGCCGAGCGCTACCGCCGGCTGCACGTGATCGTCGGCGACTCCAACATGAGCGAGACCACCACCATGCTCAAGGTGGCGTCCTGCGACCTGGTGCTGCGGATGATCGAGGAGGGCGTGGTGATGCGCGACCTCACGATGGAGAACCCCATCCGCGCGATCCGCGAGATCTCCCACGACGTGACCGGCCGCCGCAAGGTGCGCCTCGCCAATGGGCGCGAGGCCAGCGCGCTCGACATCCAGGGGGAGTACCTGTCCAAGGCGCGCGACTTCGTCGACCGCCGCCAGATCTCCACGCCGGTCATCGAGATGGCGCTCGACCTCTGGGAGCGCGGCCTCAAGGCCATCGAGAGCGACGACCTCGGCCTGGTCGACCGCGAGATCGACTGGGTCATCAAGTGGAAGCTCATCGAGCGCTACCGGGCCAAGCACGGGCTGCCCCTCGGCCATCCGCGGATCGCCCAGCTGGACCTGGCCTACCACGACATCCACCGCGGCCGCGGGCTCTACTACCTGCTCGAGAAGCGCGGAGCGGTGGCGCGGGTGACGACCGACCTCAAGATCTTCGAGGCCAAGAGCGTGCCGCCGCAGAACACCCGCGCGCGGCTGCGCGGCGAGTTCATCCGCAAGGCCCAGGAGCGCCGGCGCGACTTCACGGTCGACTGGGTGCACCTCAAGCTCAACGACCAGGCGCAGCGCACGGTGCTCTGCAAGGACCCCTTCAAGGCGTACGACGAGCGGGTGCAGCGGCTGATCGACGGGATGTGACCCGGGCCGGCTCTCGGGTGCTCAGCCTGCCCTCAGGGCCTGCGGATAGGGTGTGCGCGCCCGTGCAGACCGCGTCTTCCTGAGGTGAATCCCGTGCTCCGTCGCACCCGCTCCCGCGCCACCGCCGTGACCGGCGTTCTCCTGCTCGCCCTGGGCGGTCTGGCCGCCTGCGGTGACGACGAAGGAGCCGGCGCCTCGGGAGCAGGCCTCGACTCGGTGACCATCGAGGGCGAGGCCGGCAAGGAGCCCAAGGTCAGCTTCGACGGCAAGGTCGCGGTCGACGAGACCGAGGAGAAGGTCGTCAGCGAGGGTGACGGCGAGGAGGTCGCCGACGGCGACAGCGTGCTGGCCCACCTCTGGATCGGCAACGGCTTCACCGAGGAGCAGGCCTTCACGACGTGGGACTCCGGGAAGCCCGAGCTGCTCACGGTCGACGACCAGCTCAGCGGCGCGATCAGGGCCGGCCTGGCCGACCACACGGTCGGGTCGCGGGTCGCCGTCGCCGCCACCGCGGAGGACGCCTTCGGCGAGGCGGGCAACCCCCAGCTGGGCATCGGCAACAAGGACTCCGTCATCTTCGTGATCGACCTGGTGGGCAAGATCAGCACCGAGCCGAGCGGCGAGGAGAAGACGCCAGCGAAGTGGGCGCCCACGCTGGTCGAGCAGGACGGCACGATCACCGGCTTCGACTTCTCCGGGGCGCACAAGCCGGGTGGCAAGCTGCTCGAGACGACCCTGGTCAAGGGCGACGGCCCGGTCGTGAAGAAGGGCCAGACCATCTACGTCAACTACCTCGGCCAGGTCTACAAGGCCGACAAGCCCTTCGACGACTCCTACAGCAAGGGCACGCCCGCGTCGTTCCCGATCGGCGTCGGCGGCGTCGTCGAGGGCTGGGACCGGACGCTGGTCGGCAAGACCGTCGGCTCGCGCGTGATCCTGGAGATCCCGCCCGCCATGGGCTACGGCGAGGCCGGCAACAAGGGCGCGGGGATCAAGGGCACGGACACCTTGTTCTTCGTGGTAGACATCCTCGGGGCGGCCTGATCCGGGTCCCGCCCACGAGCGGGAGGAGCACCGGGGTGGAGAAGTCGGAGCGACTGCTCAACCTGCACATCATGCTGCTCGCGCAGCGCCGGTTCGTGTCGAAGGGCGACATCCGGCGGATGCTCTACGCCGACTATCCCGACACGCCCGCCGGTGACGAGGCGTTCGAGAAGACCTTCGAGCGCGACAAGGACGACCTCCGGGAGCTCGGCGTCGTGATCGAGGTCGGCACGATGGACAAGTTCTTCGAGGACGAGGTGGGCTACCGCATCCCGCCCGACGAGTCGGCGCTCCCGGAGATCCGGTTCGAGGCCGACGAGGCCGCGGTGCTGGGGGTGGCCGCGCGCGCGTGGGAGCAGGCGGCGTTCGCCAAGGCCACCACCGAGGCGCTGCGCAAGCTGGCCGCCTCGGGCGTGGAGGTCGACCGCAGCCGCCTCGACGTGGTCGCCCCGCGGCTGCGCGCCGAGGAGCCGTCGTTCGACGTCTTCTGGGACGCCACCCGCAAGCGCCGGCTGGTCACCTTCGACTACCGGAGGCCGGGCGAGCCCCAGCCGACTCGTCGCCGCCTGCACCCCTACGGCGTGGTCCGCTCGTCGGGCCGGTGGTACGTCGTCGGGCACGACCTCGACCGCGGCGAGGAGCGGGTCTTCCGGCTCAGCCGGGTCGTGGGCGACGCCCGCGCCTCGGGCCGGGCCGGCGCGTTCGAGGTGCCCGCCGGCACCGACGTACGCCGCATCGCCGACACCCTCGCGCCCACTGCTCCCGACGTGGAGGCGGTCCTGCTCGTCCGCCAGCACGCCGGCGTCGGCCTCCGGCGCCGGGCCACCCTGGTCGAGGACGACGTCCCCGGTCCCGACGACCGCACCAGGTGGGACCGGGTCACCCTGACCGCCCCCGAGTCGTCGCTCGCCGACGAGGTGCTCACCTACGGCGCGAGCGTCATGGTCGAGGCGCCGGAGTCGCTGCGCGACGAGGTCGTCGACAGGCTCCGCCGGGTGGTGTCCCGATGAGCGCCGCCAGGACACCCGCGACGACGGCCCGCGACCAGGTCGCCCGGCTGCTCGCGCTGGTGCCCTATCTCCACAGCCGCGGCGAGGTCAGCGTCACCGAGGCAGCCGCGGCGCTCGACGTGGACCCCGACCAGCTCGTCAAGGACCTGCGCGTCCTCTTCCTGTGCGGCCTCCCGGGCGGCTATCCCGACGACCTCATCGACGTCGACCTCGACGCCCTGGAGGGCGAGGGCATCATCCGGGTCAGCAACGCCGACTACCTCGCCCACCCGGTCCGGTTCGCGCCCTCGGAGGCGGCCGCCCTGGTGGTGGCGCTGCGCGCGATCGGGGAGCGTACGCCGTCGGCCCGCGACGTCGTCGAGCGCACCCTGGCCAAGTTCGAGGCGGCCGGGGCCGGGTCGGCGGAGATGCACGTGACCTCCGAGCCACAGACCGCGCCGGGAGACCTCCTCGCCCTGCTCCAGGGAGCGATCGACCGCGGCCACCAGGTGGAGCTGACCTACCACGTGCCGACGCGCGACGAGCAGGCCGCGCGCACGGTCGACCCGCGCGCCGTGACCCACGTCGGCGAGGTCGCCTACCTCGACGCCTGGTGCCACACCGCCCAGGGTGACCGGGCCTTCCGGCTCGACCGCATCGTGGAGGCGCGCGAGCTCGAGACGCCGGTCGCCTCGCCGGGCTCGGGCCCGCGCGACCTGACCGGCGAGTGGTTCAGCGGCGCGGAGACGACCCGGGTCACCCTGGCGCTGGAGCCCCCGGCCCACTGGGTGCCCGAGTACTACACCGTCGTCGCCCAGCGCCCCGGGCCCGACGGCATCCTCGAGGTCGACCTCGACGTCGCGGGGGAGCCGTGGCTGCGCCAGCTGCTGCTCCGACTGGCGCCGCACGCACGCGTCGTACGCCCCCGAGAGTTCAACGAATCGTTCACAGCCGGTGCACGGGAGGCGCTCAGCCTCTACGGGGACACCGGCGTACGATGAGAGACGAACCATCCGTCCACACCTTGGAGTGACCCCCATGCTCATCCCCCTCATCGGCATGCCGCAGGGCGCCGAGTGGCTGGTCATCCTGGCCATCGTCATCCTGGTCTTCGGCGCCGCCAAGCTGCCGGAGCTGGCGCGGGGCACGGGGCAGGCGCTGCGGATCTTCAAGACGGAGACCAAGGGCCTCCGCGACGACGACGACAAGGCGGAGACCAAGGCTCCCGAGCAGCTCGACGCGCCACGCGCGACCGAGTCGGAGCAGGCCGTCCCCGAACGGCGCGACGACACCACCGCCTGACCCGGGTGAGGATCCGCGGTCTCGTCGACCTGCTGACGGGCCGTCCGAAGCACCCGGTGGGTGCGGACGGACGGATGGCGCTGTCCGACCACTTCCGGGAGCTGCGCGCGCGCCTGATCAAGGCCGTGCTCGTCCTGGCCGTCGGGATCGCGGTCGCGCTCTTCTTCTTCGACCAGCTCTTCGACCTCGTGCTGGGCCCCTACAACCAGGCGCTGGAAGCGCTGCCGGAGGGCACCAGCTTCCCCACCACCCGGGGGGCGGCGGGCGGGCTGATGCTCTACCTCAAGCTCTGCGGCTTCGCCTCTCTGGTGTGCACCAGCCCCTACTGGCTCTACCAGATCTGGGGGTTCATCCTCCCGGGGCTGCACCCGCACGAGCGCAAGTGGTCGCGGATCTTCGCCGCGATCGCCGGGCCGCTGTTCCTCTGCGGCGTGCTGCTCGGCTACTTCACGCTCCCCAAGGGCCTGGAGCTCCTGATCGGGCTGAACCCCGAGGGCGTGACCAACCTGGTCGACTTCAACGAATACCTCCAGTTCTTCACCCGCACGCTGCTCGTCTTCGGCATCAGCTTCGAGATCCCGGTCTTCGTGGTGATGCTCAACCTCGCGGGCATCGTCTCGGGCAGGGCGCTGGGGGCGCACCGCCCGTGGATCATCGTCGGCACGTTCATCTTCGCCGCGATCGCCACCCCGTCGGCCGACCCCTTCACGATGACGCTGATGGCGGTCCCGATGGTGGTGCTGTTCCTCCTCTCCGAGGTGATCGCGAGGTTCAACGACCGTCGCCGCCGGGCGCGCAGGCCGTACGCCGGCCTGTCGCCCGACGAGCTGTCGCCGCTCTGAGCTTTCGGGGCTCCGTCACCACGTCTGACAGGGTTGGGCCGTGGACATCCCGACCCTGACCGACGTCGACCCGTTCGACCTCCCCGACTGGCTCGGCACCGCCGACGTGGTCTGGGAGTCGGCGGCAGGGCTGCGCACCGGCCACCATGTGCAGGGCACCCTGGTCGCCGCCGGCGAGCAGCCGCTCCCGTGCGACCTGCTCGCCGTGGACGAGGCCTACCCCGCGCCGGTCACCGACGACGACTCCCGCGCCCGTGCCCACCAGGCGTGGCGGCACGGCCAGGTGCTGCTCGGCCACCTCGCCTGTGAGGAGTACGCCGAGCGGCTGACGCTGGCAGTGCCGGGCACCCGCTTCGACGCCGACCGGGTGATCGACGCGCTGAGCCGGCTGGCCAAGGCCGTCGGGGCGTCGCCGGACCGCTACGCCGCACTCCTGCGGATCGGTCGGGAGCTGCCCCGCAAGCCGCGCTAGTCCCTCGCCACCTGCCGCACCACCCAGGTCAAGGCGCTGGTGTAGGCGTCGAGGCGGTTGGGCCGGCGGGCCAGGCCGTGGCCCTCGTCGCCGTAGACCTTGAGCACGCACTCGATCCCCTTGACGTCCAGGGCGGCCTTGATCTGCTCGGCCTCGGAGAGCGGCACCCGGGGGTCGTTGGCGCCGTGGATGACGAACAGCGGCGCCCGCATGGCGTCGAGGTGGGTGATCGGGGAGGCGGCGACCAGGAAGTCGCGGTGGTCCGCGAGGGTGCCGTACTCCCGCTCCCGCACCGCGCGCCGGTAGTCGGACGTGTTCTCCAGGAACGTCACCAGCGACGAGATGCCGACGACGTCGACGCCGGCTGCCCAGAGGCCGGGCTGCATCGTGAGGCCGGCCAGCACCATGTAGCCACCGTAGGAGCCGCCCCAGAGCACGGAGCGCTCCTGGTCCAGGCCCAGCGTCGGCAGCCACGCGTGCAGCGCGGCGAGGTCGGCGACCGAGTCCAGGCGCAGCTCGACGTCGTCGAGGGAGTACCACCGCTTGCCGAAGCCGGTCGACCCGCGGACGTTGGGGACGAGGACGGTGAGGCCGGCCGCGCACATCGCCTGGGTCATCGGTCCGAAGCTGCGCGGGGCGGTGGACTCCGGTCCGCCGTGCACGACGACGACGCTGGCCCCCGCGAGGGCCGGGTCGGCGTCGGGGTGGGGTGGGTAGACGAAGCAGGGGACCTGCTCGCCGTCCGGCGTCGGGCAGCGCAGCACCCGTGGGCTCGACAGAACGTCGCGCAGGTCGGCGGGGAGCGCCTCGCGAGCGTCGACGAGGAGCATGGCCTCCCCGGTGGCCGCGTCGACGCAGTGGAGCGAGCCCGGGTCGGTGGGCCGGGAGGTGACGACCACCAGCCGGCCGCCGTCGGCCGCCCACACGACACCGACCACTCCGTCCTCAGGCACGTCGACGCGGCACCGCAGCCGGCCGTCGGCCTCGTGGATGCCGAGCTTGTCCACGCCGTCGACGCGGGTCGCCGCCGCGATCGACCGGCCGTCCGGCGAGAGCCAGCCGGCCACATCGTGGTCCCCGTCCTCCACGAGCGTCGTCCACGCGCCGTCGGTCACCTGGACGAGGGCGCAGTGGTCGCGGTCGTGGTTGCTGGCGAGCACCACGCCGGTGTCGTCGTCGGTGAAGCCCAGGCTCTCGTGCCACGCGTGCTCGCCTACGTCGGTGACGTCCCGCGTGCCGTCGGGTCCCGACACGCTCACGGCGGTGGAGTTGGGCAGCAGTGTCAGCCGCGTCGTCGCGACCCGGGTCAGGTCGTGCGAGACGTGGGACCCCACGACGTAGCCGCCCTCGTCGTACACGACGGACTCGTCACCGGTGGCGAGGTCGCGGACGACGACGTCCATGTCGACCTCGTTGCGGCGGTTGGTGGAGTAGACGACCGCCGTGGCGGTGACGTCGAGAAGCGGATTCATGTGCGCCGGGTCCGCGACGAGGGGCGTGAGGTCGTCCGGGGTGGCCGGCCGTCCGAGCGGCTCGCCGAGGTCGAGCAGCGAGAGCTGGTGCTTCTCGTCGCCGCCCTGGTCGTGCTGCACGACGACGAGCCGGCGGCCCGGGACGTAGCGGCCCGAGCAGGGGGAGGGCAGATCGGTGAGCTGGGTGCGCGAGCCGTCGGGGGCCAGCTCGACGAGCTGCATGCTGCCGGGCTCGTCCGAGCCGGCGAGCACCCTGCCCTCGCCGTCGATGTCGAAGGCGGTCCAGAGCGGGAGCTGCAGCAGCTGGCGGACGGCGCGTTGCGGGTCGGGCGGCATGCGTCGAACCTATCCGGCGCTAGGGTCGGCGCATGGGCCGGGAGATCGCGCTGCTGACCAACCCGACCTCGGGCAAGGGCAGGGGAGCCCGGCACCGGGACCTGGCGGTGGGTCGGCTCCGCGACGCCGGCTTCACGGTCCGCAACCTGGAGGGCCGGGACGCCGACGAGGCGCTCGACCTCGCCCACGCGTGCGTGGCCGACGGTGTGGACGCGCTCGTCGTCTGCGGTGGTGACGGGCTGGTGCACCTGGCCGTGCAGGCCGTGGCGACGACCGGCATCCCCCTCGGGATCATCCCCTCGGGCACCGGCAACGACGTGGCGCGCAACCTCGGCCTCCCGCGCAAGGACGCGGTCGCCGCCGCCGACCGCGTGATCGCCTCCCGCACCCGCACCATCGACCTCGCCCGCAGCGGGTCGAAGTGGTTCGTGACCGTGCTGGCAGCCGGCTTCGACGCGCTCGTCAACGAGCGCGCCAACTCGATGACCTGGCCCCGGGGCCAGATGCGCTACAACCTGGCCACGGCCGCCGAGCTGCGCACGTTCCGCCCGCTGCCCTACACCCTCGACCTCGACGGCGCCTCGCGGCGCGTGCAGGCCATGCTCGTCGCAGTCGGCAACGGCCCGTCCTTCGGCGGGGGGCTGCGGATCACCGAGGGCGCACTGCTGGACGACGGCTACCTCGACGTGGTCATCATCAAGGAGATGAGCAAGACGAAGCTGCTGCGCACCTACCCGAAGCTGTTCTCCGGCACCCACACGAGTGAGCCCGAGTACGAGCACCACCGCGTCCGACGCGTCACCGTGGCAGCGCCAGGGGTCGTGTCGTACGCCGATGGCGAGAGGTTCGCGGAGCTGCCGGTCACGGTCGAGTGCGTTCCCGGCGCCCTGGAGGTGCTGGCGTGACCGAGGACCTCAGCCCGGCGCAGAAGTACGCGGCGTACTCCCGCGACCGCAAGCACCCCGTCTTCAAGGAGTTCGAGGGCCTCTACGACTTCCCGCTCGACGACTTCCAGGTGCGTGCCTGCAAGGAGATCGAGGACGGCCGCGGCGTGCTGGTGGCCGCGCCCACCGGATCGGGCAAGACGATCGTGGGCGAGTTCGCGATCCACCTCGCCCTCGCGACCGGGCGCAAGTGCTTCTACACCACGCCGATCAAGGCGCTCTCGAACCAGAAGTTCAACGACCTCGTCGCCCGCTACGGACCCGAGAAGGTCGGCCTCCTGACCGGCGACAACGTCGTCAACGGCGACGCGCCGATCGTGGTGATGACGACCGAGGTGCTCCGCAACATGCTCTACGCCGGGTCGCGCACCCTGCTGGGCCTCGGCTTCGTGGTGATGGACGAGGTGCACTACCTCGCCGACCGGATGCGCGGCGCGGTCTGGGAGGAGGTGATCATCCACCTGCCGGAGTCGGTGACCCTGGTCTCGCTGTCCGCGACCGTCTCCAATGCCGAGGAGTTCGGCGAGTGGCTGGCCACCGTGCGCGGGGAGACGACCACCATCGTCGAGGAGCGCCGGCCGGTGCCGCTCTTCCAGCACGTGATGGTCGGCAGGCGCCTCTACGACCTGTTCGCCTCGTCCGACGTCGACGCCAGTGCCGGCTTCGTCAAGGAGGGTGCGCCGGTCAACGGTGAGCTGCTGCGGGTCGCGCGCGACGACTTCGCGAGCGCCCGGCTGATGCGCGACCGCCGCTCGCCCCGCAAGGGCAAGCCAGGCTCCTCGAAGAACCCGCGCTCGGTCGGCAACGGCCGCCGGGTCTGGATCCCCAGCCGGGTCGAGGTGATCGACCGGCTCGAGCGCGAGCAGCTGCTGCCGGCCATCGTCTTCATCTTCAGCCGGGTGGGCTGCGACGCCGCCGTGACCCAGTGCCTGTCGGCCAACGTGCGGCTCACCCGCCCCGAGGAGCGCGACACGATCTACCAGTATGTCGAGGAGCGATGCCGGCACCTGCCGGACGACGACCTGCACGTGCTGGGCTACCACGAGTTCCTCGACGGGCTGACGCGCGGCGTCGCCTCGCACCACGCCGGCATGCTGCCGACCTTCAAGCAGGTCGTGGAGGAGCTGTTCGTGCGCGGCCTGGTCAAGGTGGTCTTCGCCACGGAGACGCTGGCCCTCGGCATCAACATGCCGGCCCGCACGGTGGTCATCGAGAAGCTCTCGAAGTGGAACGGCGAGTCCCACGCCAACCTGACGCCGGGGGAGTACACCCAGCTGACCGGTCGCGCCGGCCGTCGCGGGCTCGACGTCGAGGGCCATGGAGTGGTGCTCTGGCAGCCCGGCATGGACCCCCGCGAGGTCGCCGGACTGGCCTCCACCCGCACCTATCCGCTCCGCTCGTCCTTCCGGCCGTCCTACAACATGGCGGTCAACCTCGTGGAGCAGTTCGGCCGCGAGCGCTCCCGCGAGCTGCTGGAGCAGTCGTTCGCCCAGTTCCAGGCCGACAAGGCCGTGGTCGGGCTCGCCCGCCAGCTGCACAAGGCGGAGAGCGCGCTGGAGGGCTACGCCCAGGCGGCCCAGTGCCACCTCGGCGACTTCATGGACTATGCCGATCTCCGGCGCCGCATCTCCGACGCCGAGAAGGCCGCGTCCCGCAGCCGCCGGGCAGACCGCCGCGAGGCGGCGATGGAGTCGCTGGACCGCCTCAGGATCGGCGACGTGATCCTCGTCCCGACCGGCAAGTTCGCCGGCTTCGCCGTGGTCGTCGACCCCGGCAACACCGGCCACGAGCCGAGGCCCTACGTCGTGACGGCGGACCGCCAGGCGCGCCGGCTGGCGCCGATGGACTTCCCGGTGCCGGTCGAGTCGCTGGCCCGGATCCGCATCCCGAAGAACTTCAACGGGCGCAACCCGCAGATGCGCCGCGACCTCGCCCAGGCACTCGTCGCGAAGACCCACGGGATGTCGGCGCACGCGCCGCGGCGTACGTCGGACGACCCCACCGACTCCGCCACCGAGCGCCAGATCGCCGCGCTGCGCCGCGAGCTCAAGGCTCATCCCTGCCACGCCTGCCCCGAGCGCGAGGACCACGCCCGCTGGGCGGAGCGCTGGCACAAGCTGCACCGAGACTCCGAGACGCTGAAGCGCCGGGTGGAGTCCCGCACCAACACCGTCGCCCGCACCTTCGACCGCGTGTGCGACGTGCTGACGGCGCTGGGCTACCTCGACGGGGACAAGGTCACGGAGCGGGGCCGGCACCTCAAGCGGATCTACTCCGAGCTCGACCTGGTCGCCGCCGAGTCGATGCGCGAGGGGCTGTGGGACGACCTGACGGCCGCGGAGCTCGCCGCGGTGCTCTCCGCGCTCGCCTTCGAGGCCCGGCGCGCCGACGACGCCTCCCCGCCGAAGGTGCCGGGCGGGCGCGTGCAGGCCGTGCTCGGCGACATGGTGCGGCTGTGGGGACAGCTCGACGCGCTCGAGAAGGACCACAGGCTCGACTTCCTGCGCGAGCCGGACCTGGGCTTCACCTGGGCGGCGTGGCGCTGGGCCGAGGGCGACGAGCTCGACACGGTGCTCGGGGCGACCGACCTGGCCGCCGGCGACTTCGTGCGCTGGGTCAAGCAGCTGCTCGACCTGGCCGGCCAGGTGGCCGACGCCGCCGGCGACTCGCCGCTGCGCGCGACCGCCCGCGAGTGCGTCAGGCTGCTCAAGCGCGGCGTGGTGGCCTACTCCGGCCTCACCGACTGAGCAGCACGACCTTGCCGAGCGTGCGGCGCTCCTCGAGGTCGCGATGGGCTCGGGCCGCCTCGGCGAGCGGGTACGCCGTGACCAGCGGCGCCCAGTCGCCCGCGACCGCGTGCTCGACGGCCCGTCGGGCGAGCGCCTTGGGCCCGCCCGGCCGCTGCATGATCCGCGGGCCGAGGGTCCACGAGACGCTGAGGCTGCGCGAGACGACGTCGTCGGTCGTGAAGGCGGTCGGCGTGCCGGAGGAGTAGCCGAACATCACCATCCGGCCCCCGGGCTGGAGCAGCTCCAGCGACTGACGCCCGATCCCGCCGCCGACACCGTCGAGCACGACCGACGGCCGCTGGTCGACGAGCTCGGCCCAGCCTGGGTCGGCGTAGTCGAGGACCTGGTCGGGCTCCAGCTCCTTGAGCCGCGCGGTCTTCTCGGCTCCCCGGGCGGCGGCGATGACCCGGGCGCCGTGGGACCTCGCCGCCTGCACCGCCAGCCAGCCGATGCCGCCGGCCGCAGCCGGCACGAGGACGGTGTCGTCCGCCGTGATGGCCGCGGCCTCGAGCACGGCGACGGCCGTGCGACCGGTGCCGACCAGCGCGACCGCCGCGGCGGCGTCGAGGCCGTCCCGGGGGATCAGGTTGTCGACCGACGTGACCGCCTGCTCGGCGTACCCACCCGGCACCATGCCGAGATGGGCGACGACCGGCCGCCCGAGCCACGCAGGGTCGACGCCCTCGCCGACCAGGTCGACCGTCCCGGCCACCTCCCGGCCCGGCACGGTCGGCAGCTCGGGTGGCGGCATCGGTCCCGGAAGCCCCTGCCGCAGGGTGGTGTCGAGGAGGTGGACGCCGCTCGCCTCGACGGCGATGCGCACCTGGCCGGTGGCCGGTGCCAGGTCGGGGAGCTCCTCGATGCGGAGGTGCTCCGGTGGGCCGAACTCGTGAAGTCTGATCGCGTGCATGGCCACACCGTGCCGGTTGAAGTCCACTTGAGGTCAAGCGATGTGGAACCCTGCTGCCATGACCGACCAGCGGCTGCTCCTCCTCGACACGGCCTCGCTCTACTTCCGTGCCTACTTCGGGGTCCCCGACTCCATGCGCGCCCCCGACGGCACCCCGGTCAACGCCGTGCGCGGGCTGATGGACTTCATCAGCCGGCTGGTCGGGGAGTACGACCCGAGCCACCTCGCCTGCTGCTGGGACGACGACTGGCGGCCGCAGTGGCGCGTCGACCTGATCCCGTCCTACAAGGCGCACCGCGTCGAGCAAGTCGTGCCCGGGCCGGCGCCGGACGTCGAGGAGGTGCCCGACCCGCTCGAGGCCCAGATCCCCATCATCGTGGCCGTGCTGGAGGCCTTCGGCATCCCGATCGTCGGCCACGACCAGATGGAGGCGGACGACGTCATCGGGTCGCTGGCCACCGACGCCGGCATGCCCGTCGACATCGTCACCGGCGACCGGGACCTGTTCCAGCTGGTCGACGACGAGGCGCAGGTGCGGGTGCTGTACACCGCCCGCGGCGTCGGCCGCCACGAGCGCGTCGACAACGCATGGGTGCGCGCGAAGTACGGCATCGACGCCCGGCAGTACGCCGACTTCGCGACCCTGCGCGGCGACAACTCCGACGGCCTGCCCGGCGTCGCCGGGATCGGCGAGAAGACGGCCGCCACCCTGCTCGCCCGCTTCGGCGACGTCGACGGCATCGTGGCGGCTGCCCAGGACCCGGGGTCGGACATGGGCCCCGGCCCCCGCGGCAAGATCAAGGCCGCGCTCGACTACCTCGCCGTCGCGCCTCGCGTGGTCGCCGTACGCCGCGATCTCGACCTCGGGTCTCCCGACCTGACCCGCCCGCTCACCCCAGCCGACCCCGGCGCGGTGGTGGCCCTCGACGAGAAGTGGGACCTCGGCTCGTCGGCCGTGCGTCTCGTGGAGTCGCTGTCACGGACCGGCGGTGCGTAGGGCGACGAACCAACGGCCCGGCTCAGGCCTCCCTGACGAGCCCCTCCCGATCCCACCGGGGAGTGGGTCCCGGGTCGCCGAGGTCCGTGCCGGACGGCTGCTGGGACACCTGCTGGGCGATCCGGGTGCCCCAGTCGAAGTAGGCCATCAGCACCCTGTGCAGCGCCGGCCGCCCGGGCAGGATCTCATCGATGGCCCTGGACATGAGCGCGAGCCAGCGGATCCTCTGCTCGTCGCGGATGTGGAGCCCGAGATGGCTGGCGAGCAGTGCCTGGTGGCCGCCGTAGTGTTCGGTGAACCCTGGAGGCCCTCCGAAGACCTCCCCGAGCCAGACGGCCACGTGCTCGACGTGATCGGGGGGAAAGGTGGCGAAGACGGATGCCAGCACCTCGTCCGACTGCACCAGCTCATAGAAGCGCTGGCTCAGTCGGCGTAGCCCCTCGAGGCCTCCCACCGACGCGTAGAGCGACGCCTCCTTCTCCACGACCACAATGTGTCACGTGGCCTCGCACACGTCGAGCCTCGGCCGCCCGTCTCGTGGAGTCGGCGCCCCCGTCCGGAGCCCGTCCAGCCGACTAGTCTTCCGCCATGACGAAGCCTGACGTGGAGGACCTCGACCGGCACATCCTGTCGCTGCTCGCCTCGGACGGGCGGATGTCCTACACCGACCTCGGCAAGGCGACGGGCCTCTCGACCTCTGCGGTGCACCAGAGAGTCAAGCGGCTCGAGCAGCGCGGCCTGATCCAGGGCTACGGCGCGACGATCGATCACGAGCAGGTGGGTCTGCCGCTGACGGCGTTCATCTCGATCACGCCGATCGACCCCGCCGCGCCCGACGACTACCCGGAGAAGGTCAAGGACATCCCGGAGATCGAGTCGTGCTGGTCGGTCGCGGGGGAGGAGTCCTACATCCTCAAGATCCGGGTCCCGACGCCCCGCGACCTCGAGGACCTGCTGGCCCGGATCCGGATGGCGGCGAACGTGTCGACGCGCACCACGATCGTGCTCTCCACGCCGTTCGAGAACCGCCCCGTCACCGGCTGACGCAGGCAGCACTACAGGCGTAGTGTTCTTGGGGTGACGGACCGCCGCACCCTTCTGCTCGACAGGGCCCTCGACCTCGTCGGCACGGACGGGATGCGCGGGCTCACCCATCGGGCGGTGGACGCCGCGGCCGGGGTCCCGCCCGGGTCCACGTCCAACCACTTCCGCACACGCGAGGCCCTCCTCGCCGGTCTGGTGGGGCGCTTCGTCGAGCGCGAGCGGGCGAGCGCCGAAGCCGCCCTGGAGGCGCCGGTGCGCGACCGGCGCGACCTGGTCGCGATGTTCGCGTCCTTTGCGCGCGCGGCGACGGGGGAGGAGCGGGCCGCCACCCTCGCCCGCTACGCGCTCCTCGTCGAGACGGCCCAGCGGCCCGAGCTCCGCGACACGCTCCTCGGGGCAGGCGCACAGGTCAACGCCTGGGCAGCCGACCTCCTCCGCGCAGCCGGATCCCGTCACCCCGAGCGAGACACCGACATCGTCGCCAACTTCGTCACCGGGCTGGTGCTCCACGAGCTTGCCATGCCCGACCCCGGCTTCGACCCGGCCGCACGCCTGGCCGCCTTGCTCGACACCTTCGAATGGATCCCTCAGGAGGACCGATGACCCCCGCCGTCGCCGACCTGGTCCGCGCCGAACGCCTCGCGTTCATCGACACGCTCGAGTCGCTCTCGGCCGAGCAGTGGCTTGCCCCCTCCCTGTGCGACGCGTGGCGGGTGCTCGACGTCGCCGCGCACGTCGCCTGGGCCCCTGTCCTGCGTCCCCTGCCTGCGACGGGGCGACTCGTCCGCAACGGCTTCTCGATGAACCGGATGATCGCCAGCTCCGCCGTCGAGTGGTCGAGGCGCGGCCGGAGGGCGATCCTCGAGCAGTTGCGGGACAACGCCGAGTCCGGCGCCAGGCCCGTGGGCATGCCGGTGGTCGCGGCGCTCGCCGACGCGGTCGTCCACGGCCTCGACGTACGCCGCCCGCTCGGGATCGCCCACGACCCACCGGAGGGCGCCCTCGAGCCGTTGGCCAGGTCCGCCCTCGCCATCCCCTGGCCGATGAACACCGTGATCGGCGGCAGCGCCCGCAAGCGGGTCGCCGGCATCACGCTGGTCGCCACGGACGCCGAATGGCGGCACGGGACCGGGCCCGAGGTGCGCGCGTCGACGGAGGCGATCCTGTTGCTGCTCCACGGCAGGGGCCGAGCTCTGACGCCGGCTGAGCTGACCGGGGAGGGCGCTGAGCGCCTACATGCCGCCGACGGGAGCGGCTCGGCGGTCGAGTAGCCGCCGACGGGAACGGCTCGGCGGTCGAGTAGCCGCCGAGGGACGAGGGTGCCCACGGGCCACCGCTACCGCACCCGACCACCCGCGGTCGCGACCATCCACCGAAGACCCGCCCTCACCATCGACTACATCCTCGTCAGCTGAGGCACTCCGTAGGTGTTGCTCGCTCATGCCGAGGACCTGGTCCGGGGGAGTACGGTGCCCCGGACAGAAACAGCACAGGGGGAGCAGCCATGTCCGAGGACAGCGTCACCGATCACGCGCAGCAAGAGGCGAACGGGGGAAGGGAGTCGGGCTTCTTCACGCCCGCCGTCTGTGCATGCGGCGTTCACCCTTGCGATCGCGGCCCTAGTGGGGGACAGCCCGCTCACGGTTGGTTTGATCGCCCTGCTCGGATCGGCGCTCGGGTCCAGCTGGACGACCTTCCACGGAGGCTGGGGCGCGGCGACCGCGCTGGAGGCCCTCCTGGCACTGCTGCTGGCCTGGCGAGGCCTGGCTGGATCGGGCGGTTGGGAGTCCGTCCTCGCACGGGCGGCCATCCTGATCTGTGTCGTCGCGCTCGTGGGTGCATTGCTCACTGTCATGGCGGCTCAGGTCGACCAGCCGGGCGACGGGTTCTGATCGCCTGGCCACGCCAGACGGCCGCTCCGCTCAGCCGCAGGTGTCCCGGGAGTCGCTCGGCGACGTCTGGCTGAGATGCCGTGCGGTGTTGACCAGCCCGACCAGGCTGAACGCCTGCGGCGTGTTGCCCAGCTGATGGCCTGTTCGCGCGTCGTACTCCTCGGACAGCATCCCGACGTCGTTGCGCAAGGCAAGCAGCCGCTCGAAGAGCTCCTCGGCCCGATCGCGCTCCCCGATGCCGTGCAGCGCATCGACGAGCCAGAAGCTACAGGCGAGGAAGGCCGCCTCGTCGCCGGGCAGGCCGTCCGGGCCCCCGTCGGCCTGGGTGTCGTAGCGGCGCACGAGGCCGTCGTGGTCGAGCTCGCGGGCGACGGCCTCGACCGTCCCGACGACGCGGGGGTCGTCCCACGGGAGGAAGCCGACGCGCGGAATCAGCAGCAGCGCAGCGTCGAGGCCTTGGGAGCCGTAGAACTGGGTGAAGGTGTTGCGTCGCGGGTCGTAGCCCTTCTCGCAGACGTCGGCGTGGATGCGGTCGGCGAGCTCACGCCAGGCAGCGGCGTCGCCGGTCAGCCCGTGCTTCTCGACCGTGCGGACGGCTCGGTCGAGACCGGCCCACGCCATCACCTTCGAGTGCACGAACTGCCGCCGCGGTCCCCGCATCTCCCAGAGCCCGTTGTCGGGCTCGTGCCAGTGGTCGGTGAGCCAGTCGATGAGTGCGCGCTGCAGGTCCCAGGCCGGCTCGAGGGTCTGGAGCCCTGCCTCGCGGCCGAGGTGGAGGCCGTCGAGCGCCTCGCCCCAGACGTCGAGCTGGTGCTGGTCGGCAGCTGCGTTGCCGATGCGCACCGGCCTCGAGCCGGCGTAGCCGTCGAGCCAGTCCAGGGTCATCTCGGGCAGCCGCTGGGTGCCGTCGAGGCCATACATGATCTGGAGCTTCGCCGGGTCGCCGGCGACCGCGCGCACCAGCCACTCCCGCCAGGCCTGTGCCTCCCCGGTGAAACCGGTGCCGATCAGGGCCTGCAGCGTGAAGGTCGCGTCCCGCACCCAGCAGTAGCGGTAGTCCCAGTTGCGGACCCCGCCGACCTCCTCGGGCAGCGAGGTGGTCGCAGCCGCCACGATCCCTCCCGTCGGCGCGAAGGTCAGGGCCTTGAGCAACAACAGCGACCGGCGCACCTCGGCCTGCCAGCGGCCGACGTAGGTGCAGCCCGCCATCCACTCCTGCCAGAACTCCCGTGTCTCCTTGAGCGCCTGCACCGGCTGCACCGCGTCGGGCCTGGACAGGTGCGAGAGCCGGTGGGTGAGCACGAAGGCGACCCGTTCGCCTGCGGCGACGGCGAACGACGACAACAGGGCGCCGTCCTCGTGACGCATCGGCACGTCGGCGCGGATCCACGCCGCGTCCGGTCCCGCGATCGCCGAGACCTGATGGCCGAGGTCGTCGTCGGTGCGCAGCCAGGGGCGCACCCGGCCGTAGTCGAACCGCAGCCGCAGCGTGCTCTCCATCCGGACTCGCCCGGTGATGCCTTCGACCACCCGCACGACGTCCGCCGCATCGCCCCGGGGCGGCATGAAGTCGACCACCTCGACGACGCCGCCGTCGGTCTCCCAGCGGGTGCGCAGCACCAGCGTGTCGTCCTCGTAGCGACGCGACGACGCCCTGCTGGCCCCGGCGGGCGCCACCGTCCAGCGGCCCGCCGACTCGTCGTGCAGCAGCGCGGCGAAGCAGGCCGGGTCGTCGAAGTGCGGCAGGCACAGCCAGTCGATCGAGCCGTCCAGGCCGATCAGCGCGCCGGTGTGGAGGTCGCCGATGAGCGCGTAGTCCTGGATCGGCGTGACCTGGCCGGGATCAGTGAGGGCGCGCACGACACCCTTGGTACCACGCACCCCGGCGCCGCCGTGCGGCTGAGGCCGAGGGAGGCGGCTCCACGGGCCGGCTCATCGCGACGCCGACTCCCAGACGAACCCGTCGGGGTCGGTGAGGTCCCCGGCCTCGCTCGCGAGGACGAGGCGGTGCGAGCCCGTGCCGTCTGCGGACACGCCGGCGTCCTTGGCGAGGGCTCGGTGGCCGTAGAGTGCGAGCTTGACTGCGCTCGACGCGGACTCGAACTCGACGTACTTGCGGCCGAAGCTCTTCGCCACCACGAAGCCGTGGCCGACGTAGAACCGCTTGGACTCGGCCACGTCCGCGGCGCCCAGCAGCAGCGCGATCTCGTCGATCTTCCGACTAGCCGGGCTGGTGTCCTTCTTCGCCGAGCTCGCCACCTTCCAGATCGTGCCGTCCGGGGCCTGCACGGTGCCGCCACATCCCCAGAAGGACTTGGCGACGGGCTTGATCGGCGTGGCGCCGGCATCGAGCGCCGCGTCGACGAGCGCGCGGACGTTGGCGGGCTGGGCCACGACGAGCGACAGCGTGAAGCCGCGGAACCCGGCCGTCGGCGCGTCTGAGGCGCGGAGGCTCAGCTGCTCGTCGAGGCCGAAGGCGTCGGCGTAGAAGCGGCGGGCAGTGGTGGGTTCGTCCACCTCGAGGGTGACGGATGCGAGAGAGGTCATCTCGAGGAAGCTAGGCGCGGTGGGTCGTTTGGTGCTTCTCGATTCCTGACCGTTCGACCGCCAGGGCGCGATTGTGGGTCGTCGGGAATCAATCCGGGCTGCCTCTCGTTGTACGAGGCGGTCACAGTTTTGAGTGTTCGTGTCTTGCACGCTCGCAACGAACGTTTGCGGGCGCAATTGTCCTTCAGGGTCCCTGGAGCCAGTCGCGTCATCGCTGGCCCGGGTCTGCACGGTGTGGACCCGCACCTGCCCTGTAAGGAGCAACCAAATGGCACAGGGAACCGTCAAGTGGTTCAACGCGGAGAAGGGCTTCGGCTTCATCTCCCCCGCGGAGGGCCCCGACCTCTTCGTCCACTTCTCCGAGATCGAGAGCTCGGGCTTCCGTAGCCTCGAGGAGAACCAGAAGGTCGAGTTCGAGGCAGCTCAGGGCCCCAAGGGCCCGCAGGCGACGCGCGTGCGCGTCATCTGAGCCACAGCACACTGAGAGAGGGTCGGCGCCTGGCGCCGGCCCTTTCTGCATGTGGCGGCACGTCAGGTGCCCGGTCACGACGCCGCTATTTTGTCCGCGTGAACCCGGCGAGCATCGAGACCCGGAGTCGGAGCGCGCGTCTGGGGCTGCTGCAGGTCTGCGCTGCCGGGGTGCTGTGGGGCACCGGCGGCCTCGTGGTCACCACGCTCCACGAGCGCGACGGCCTCGGTGCGATGACCGTCAGCGCGTGGCGGATGGCCCTCGCGGCACTGGCCCTGGTCGCGTTCGCCGTCGTGACCCGGCGCTCAGGCGTCGTACGGGAGACGATGCGCGCCCACCCCGTCCTGGCCGTCCTCGTGGGCTGCGGCACCGCCCTCTACCAGGGCCTCTACTTCGTGTCGGTGCTGCTCGTCGGCGTCAGTATCGCCACGGTGGTCGCCCTCGGGCTCGCACCCATCCTCGCCTCGGTCTGGGAGCACGCCCTCGCGCGCAGCCTGCCGTCGGCGCGCGAGGCCGTCGTGCTGGCTGCGGCCCTCGCCGGACTGGTGCTGATCACCGCAACCGCAGGACACGGGTCTGCCCCGCCGGGCGGCGACCCCCGGCTGGGGACACTCCTCGCCATCGGCTCGGGCGCCACCTACGCGGCGACGACGGTGCTCGGCCATACCCTCGCGCAGCGCGTCGACCCAGTGGCCCTGACCACCTGCGCGACCGCGGCAGGCGCCGTGGCCCTGCTGCCCTTCCTCGGTCTCGCGGCGGCAATGGAGGAGCCGGTCATGAGCTCTGACCCGGTCTCGCTCGCCCTGCTGCTCTACCTCGGAGTGGCCACGATGGCGCTGGCCTACGGGCTCCTGTACGCCGGGCTTCGCACGACGTCCGGCTCGGCGGCGACCGTGGCCACCCTCGTGGAACCCGTCTCGGCAGCCCTGCTCGCGGCCCTGCTCCTCGGCGAACGGCTCGCCTGGCCCGCGCTCGTGGGTGGCGGCCTGATCCTGGCGGCTGTGGTCGCCCTGCACCCCACGGACGAGCGCCCGGCACCCGCCTGAGCCGCCCCACCGGGACCCACCTCGCAGGCCACCCTTCCGGGTGGTCCTGGATGGCTCGAACTGAGTAGTCTGCACGCAATGGAGCGCGAGCACAGCAAGCGCCTGGCGGTTCGTCTGGCGGCGGACCCCGCGGGCGTGCCCGCAGCGCGACGCTTCGTCGTCGACGGCCTGGCGGCCGGCACCCACGAGGCGCTGGCGGATGCCGCCGAGCTCGTGATCAGCGAGCTGGCCGGCAACGCCGCGCTGCACGGGGGAGCCCGGTTCATGTACGTCGCCATGGAGCATCGCGTGCGCGGCGTGCGGGTCTCCGTCGAGGACGACGGCCCGGTGGGTGCCGAGGCGGTCAGGCCCCCGCTCCTGGTCACCGGCGAGCCGGAAGACCCAGAGGACGTGGACGATCTGCAGGGCTGGGCCGCGCAGGCCACGACCGGTCGCGGGCTCGCCCTGGTCTCCATGGTGTCGGGAGACTGGGGAGTCGCGGCGACACCGCGCGGCAAGCTCGTCTGGGCCGACGTGGTCGAGCCGGCCGCCGAGAACGACGTGCGACCGCCTTCCCGGCAGGACGCAGAGGACTCGGTCGCACCGCCCGCCGAGCTGCCCCCGGGCTGGGCCCTCGTGCGCCTCGCGCGATGCCCGGTGCGCCTGAGCCTGAGACAGGACAACCACCTCGATGAACTGGTCCGGGAGCTGCAGCTGATCGGCGCGGGCAGCAACGAGAGTGCCCGAGCTGTCGCGGCGGAGATCAGCGAGCTGCTCATGTCACCGGCGCACGCACGGCTCACCGGACGGCGCGCGGCGGAGCAGGCCCTCCTCGACGGGCTCGAGCACGTGGACATCGACATGGCGATGCCCCGCGAGTTCAGCGTCCTGATCCGACGGCTGCACGCCGCGGTGGCGCGAGCCGATGTCCTGTGCGAGCGGGACGAGCTCCTGTCACTGGCCTCCGACTCCGAGCTCCGCGCGCTTCGGGAGTGGATGACCCAGGAGGTCGTCGCCCAGGTCGAGCAGGGTGCCCCTCCGGTCCCGTGGCCGGATTGGGTTGCTAGCCGTGCAGGCACGTGTTGACCTGCCGCGTCCAGCGGGACGACCATGAGCCGTGGTCGAGGTGGTGGAAGCCGACTACCTGGTGGTCGGCGCGGGCGCGGCGGGCATGGCGTTCACCGACGCGCTCATCGATCACGCTGACGTCACCGTGGCGTTGGTCGATCGCCGTCACGGCGCAGGCGGGCACTGGCTCGATGCCTATCCGTTCGTCCGCCTGCACCAGGCGTCTGCCTTCTACGGTGTCGCGTCGACGTTGCTCGGCGGCGGGCAGGTGCAGCAGGTGGGCCCGGAGGCCGGCCTGCACGAGAGGGCCACGGCGCCCGAGATCTGTGCCTACTACGCGCGCGTCCTGAGCGAGCGCCTGCTGGCCTCCGGCCGCGTGGCCTTCCACCCCGGCTGCAGCTATCTCGGTGCGGGCCTGTTCGTCTCGAGGATCTCCGGCCGGCGCTACGAGGTCAGCGACCGGACCCGCATCGTCGATGCGCGTTACCTCTCGCCCCAGATTCCCTCGGGGACGCCGGCCCCGTTCGGCGTCGTGGACGGCGTCGACGTCATCCCGGTCAACGACCTGGTCCGGCTCGAGGCCTCGCCGTCGCAGTACGTGGTCATCGGAGCCGGGAAGACCGCCACGGACGCGTGCATCTGGCTGCTGGGCAACGGGGTGGATCCGGACGCGATCCGCTGGGTGCGGCCCCGCGAGCCCTGGATGCTCAACCGCGCCGTGGTCCAGCCCGATCCGGCCGTCTTCATCGGCATGGCCGCGGACACCCTGGGGGCCGCCACCAGGTCGGTGTCGGCGGACGACCTGTTCCTCCGCCTGGAGGAGGCCGGCATCATGCTCCGCATCGACCGGTCCGTGACTCCGGCGATGGCGAAGGCGCCGACGCTCGCGGAGTGGGAGCTCGACCGGCTGCGCACCCTGGAGAACGTCGTCCGGCTCGGCCACATCCGGCACGTCGAGCCGACGCGGCTGGTGCTCGACGAGGGCGACGCGCCGATCGCCCGGGACGCCGTGCTCGTGCACTGCGCGGCACCCGGCCTGCGGTACCGCCCCCTGGTGCCGATCTGGGCGAGCGAGGCGATCACGCTCCAGCCGATCCGCTCCGGCTTCCCCTGCTTCGGCGCCGCGCTGGCCGGCTTCGTCGAGGCCACCTTCGACGAGGACGAGGAGAAGAACCGGCTGTGCCCGCCCTCGCCCTACTCGAACACGCCCCCCGGCTGGGCGCGGATGCAGGTGCTGGGTGCGCGATCCGCGATGTCGTTCGGTTCGAACGCCGACATCAAGGCGTGGGCCAACGGGGTGGCCCTGAATCCGGCGCGGATCCCGCCGCAGCTGGCCGGCTCCCCTCAGCTGACCGCAGCGATGGAGCGTTTCCGCGGCAACCTCGACAGGGGACTGGCCCGGATGGCCGAGCTGGCCGGAATGTCCTGACGAGCGGGACCCCGTCTCAACGTGTCGGAGCGACCGCGGCGAAGCGGGCATTCACGGCGTCCACCGAGAAGCGGTCGTCCACGACCAGCCGGGCCAGGCCCACGATCGCCGCCTCGCTGCCCAGGGACCCGAGCTGCAGCGTGAGATGCCGCGTGGCTCGGGGGAGCGTCAGGCGGTAGAGCGACTCGCGAATGCCGGCCAGCAGCGGGGCCGACGCCAACGCGCCCCCGACGACGACGACCTCGGGGTTGAGCACGCACACCACCGTGGCCATCACCTCCCCGATGAGCCGGCCCGCCTCCTGGGTCAGGCGTGCGGCGGTGGGGTCGCCGTGCGCCAGGAGCTCACCGACATCGTGACCCGACCGGGCCGGGATCCCGAGCTCGGTGAGCTTCCGGGCCACGGCGCGGCCGCCGGCGAGCGCCGCCAGGCAGTCCATCGCGCCGCACTGGCACACCTCACCGGGCTGCTCGCGCAGCCTGGCGTGGCCGATGTCCCCCGAGCCGCCGTCCGCCCCGCGGTAGACCCGGCCGTCGATCACGATGCCCGTGCCGATGCCCGTGTCCACCTTGACCAGGCACAGCGCGCGGGCAGTGGGGAAGTCCGCGGCATGCTCGCCGACCGCGGCTGCGTCGGCGTCGTTCGACGTGAGCACGGGTACGCCGGGGAGCGAGCCCTGCAGGTGCTCGGCGATGGGGTAGCCGTCCCACCCGGGCATCATCGGCGGCTGGCTCGGCCTGCCCGTCGCCGGGTCGACGGGACACGGGAGGCTCATGCCCAGCCCGCAGACCGATGAGGGGTCGGTGTCGGTCTCCTTGAGCAGGCGCTCGGCGGCCTCCGCTGTCGCAGCCAGGGTCGTCGAGGGACCGCTCGCCACGGCGACCTGGACCTCGTCCTCGGCCAGGATGTGCCCGCCGAGATCGGTGAGGGCGATGCGGCTGTGCTGGGTGTCCACGGTCACCGTCAGCACGCGGGAGTGCTCGACGTTGAACTCGAGCCGGCGCGGCCGCCGCCCCCCGGTGGCCGCGGCCGTGGGCCCCTCGACGATGAGTCCCTCGCCGAGCAGGGCGTCCACCCGCTGCGCCACGGTCATCCGGGACAGCCCGGTGGCGTCGAGGATCTCGCCGCGAGTGGTGGCGCGGCCGCTTCGAACCAGGTCGAAGACGTCCCCAGGACCGGTGGGCATCGACCCTCCTTTCGGCTCTGGGTGGGCGGAGCAGCCTAGCCGCGAACCGCCCCGGCTTGACCCCCAATGCTTGACCGATCTCCATCTTATGCCTAGCGTCTTTGCATATGGCGAACGTCACATTCGCGGAGGCGCACATGACCAGGGAACACCAGTCCATCAGGGCCAGCGGAACGACAGGGAGCCCGCGGTGATGCGCCGCGGCCGTCGGGGGCCGGCCGCCAGGACGCTGGCGACAGGAGTGGTGCTCGCCCTCGCCGGAGCCCTTGCCGCATGTGGGGGTGGCGAGGACGACGGCGAAGGAGGCGAGGGGGGCGGTGCCGAGAGCATCACCGTCTGGATCCAGGAGGACCTGCCGGACCGGGTGGCCGCCACGCAGGAGATCATCGACCAATTCAGCTCAGAGAGCGGGGTCGAGGTCGAGCTGGTCTCCGTCGGCGAGGACCAGTTCAACCAGCTGATCACCTCGGCTGCCGCCGCGGGCGACCTGCCTGATGTCATCGGTGGCATCTCGTTGCCACAGGTCCGCACCCTGTCGGCGAACGAGCTGCTCGACACCGAGTCGGTCGGTGAGGTGATGGAGTCCCTGGACCCGTCGACCTTCTCCGAGCGAGCGATCGAGCTCACCGCAGACGGCGACACCCAGCTGGCGGTCCCGAGCGAGTCCTGGCTCCAGCTCCTCTTCTACCGCAAGGACCTCTTCGAGGAGGCGGGGCTGGAGGCGCCCACGACGTACGAGTCGATCCTCGCCGCCGCGGAGGCGCTGCACAAGGAAGGCATGGCGGGCTTCGTCGGTGCCAACGCCCCGGGTGATGCCTTCACGGAGCAGACCTTCGAGCACGTGGCGCTGGGCAACGGGTGCGAGCTGGTGGACGAGGAGGGCGAGGTGCTCCTCGACAGCCCGGAGTGCGTCGAGGCGTTCGAGTTCTACGGCACGCTCGTCGAGGACTACTCCGTCCCGGGTGCCCAGGACGTCGACACGACCCGGGCGTCGTACTTCGCCGGCCAGGCCGCGATGCTCATCTGGTCGACGTTCGTGCTCGACGAGATGGCCGGGCTGCGCAACGACGCCAAGCCCAACTGCCCGGAATGCAAGGACGACCCGGCGTTCCTGGCCAAGAACACCGGTGTGACCACGACGATCCAGGGTCCGAGCAGCGAGGAGCCCGCGATCTTCGGCGAGGTCACGTCGTGGACGATCATGACGGATGCATCCGCCGACTCCAGCAAGCAGGTCGTCGAGTACATGTTGAACGACGGCTACGTGGACTGGATCGCGATCGCGCCGGAGGGCAAGGTGCCCGTACGGACCGGCACGCCGGACAACCCCACGGAGTTCTCCGACGAGTGGGGAACGCTGCCCGCCGGCGTGGACACCAAGGCGCCGCTCAGCGACTTCTACCCGGCTGACATCCTCGAGATCCTCGCGCAGGGGCCGACCGACGTCTCGCGGTGGGCCATCCCGCAGGGCCAGGGGGACCTCCTCGGCGCCACGCAGGGTGAGCACCCGGTCGCGACCGCGGTCAACGAGGTGACGACCGGTACGCCGGCCGAAGAGGCCGCGGGCAAGGCGGCCGAGGCAGTGCGGTCCATCGCCGACACGATGCCGTGACACCAAGGGATGCCGGAGCGACGACCGCCGACCGGGTGACGGGCCGGCGGCGTCGCTCCGCGTCCAGCCGCGTCCGCCAGGACGCCCGCACCGGCCTGGCGCTGATCTCGCCGACGTTCCTGATCGTCCTCGTCATGGTGGTGCTGCCGATCCTCTGGACGGTGTCGCTCGCGTTCCAGAGCGTCCGTCTCCTCAACATCCGGCAGACCAGCCTCATCGGGGACTACAGCGTCGACAACTTCGTCAACGTCGTGACCTCCGACGGCTTCGTCGAGGCTCTCTTGATCACGCTGGTCTACTCCGTCGGCGGCACCGCACTCGCGATCGCCGTCGGCCTGGCGGCAGCCCTCGCCCTGCGGCGGCCGTTCCGGGGTCGGGGTGTCGTCCGGGCCGTGCTGCTGCTTCCGTACGTCGCACCCGTCGTCGCCTGCGCGTTCGTCTGGACGACGCTGCTCAATCCCCAGTACGGCCTGGTCAACGACTGGGGCGCCGGGCTGCTCGGCTGGGACGAGCCCATCGCCTTCCTGAGCTCGCGCAGCAACGACCTGTCCCTCCTCGGCCTGACGGTCCCGGTGCCGACCGCGCTCTTGACCGTGATCGCGTTCGAGGCCTGGCGGTCCTTCCCGTTCGCGTTCCTCTTCCTCACCGCGCGGATGGAGGCGATCCCCGACACGCTCGAGGAGGCGGCGATGCTGGACGGCGCCGGTGCGGTCCAGCGGTTCCGCAACATCGTGCTGCCGCAGCTCGCACCGACGATCGCGGTGCTCACCGTGCTCCGCTTCATCTGGACGTTCAACAACTTCGACGACATCTGGCTGCTCACCGGCGGCGGCGCGGGCACCCAGGTCGTGAGCGTCAGGGTGTTCAGCTATCTGACCGCGCGCGGCGACATCGGCGCGGCCGCGGCGCAGGCGCTCGTGCTCGCGCTGATCCTGGCGGTCCTCGTCGTCGGCTACCTCAAGCTCTTCGGGCGGACCGAGGAGCAGACATGACGGCCACGAGGGCTCAGGGGCTTATACGGACCACCGTCGAGGACCAGGTGTTGCGGGTGCTGCGGTGGATCGTCATCGCCACGCTCGTGGCGGCCGCAGTGTTCCCGTTCTACTACATGGTGCTGCTGTCCTTCCGCCCGCTGGAGTCCGTCCTGCAGGACCCCGGCTCGCTGTGGGTCACGCCCGACGAGTTCACGCCCTCGACCTACTCCGACGTGCTCAAGTCCCAGGACGACGGCGGGCAGGGGTTCCTCAACTTCATCAGGAACAGCCTGCTCGTCGCCCTCGGCACGGTCGTGGTGGCGCTGCTCGTGTCCATTCCCGGCGCCTATGCCGTGAGCCGGCTGGAGTTCTTCGGCCGGCGCCAGGTGTCCGCGCTGTTCCTCGCGGTCTACTTCTTCCCCAGCATCCTGCTGGCCGTGCCGCTGTTCGTCTTCTACACGCGGATCGGCCTGCGCGGCTCGCTCATCGGCCTGCTCCTCGTGTACGTCGCGCAGGTCGCCGCCGTGTCGATCTACATGCTGCGCAACTACTTCGCCACCATCCCGGTCAGCATCGAGGACGCCGCTGCCATCGACGGCTGCTCCCGGCTGCAGGCGCTGCGGCACGTGAGCCTGCCGCTGGCCCTCCCGGCGGTGGTGTCCAACGCACTCTTCGTCTTCATGATCGCGTGGAACGAGTTCCTCTTCGCCCTGCTCTTCCTGGTGGAGCGCCGCGACAACTGGACCGTCTCGCTCGGGCTCTCGCAGCTGGCCGGCAGCATCGAGATCCCGACGACCGTGCTCATGGCCGGCTCGGTCATCCTCACGGTCCCGGTCATCGTCCTCTTCTTCATCGGTGAGCGCTGGCTCACCGGCGGTCTCACCGCCGGGGCGGAGAAGGGGTGACCATCGGTCCCGCAGCGAAGGAAGGCCCACCCATGCCGCAGGTCGTCCAGTTCAACGCTCCGCACGACGTGTCGCTCGTCGAGGTCCCTGAGCAGCCGCTCACGCCAGCCGGGGTGCGGGTGCACACCTGGTACTCCGGCATCTCCGCCGGAACGGAGCTGACGGCGTACCGCGGCACGAACCCGTACCTGACGCACACCTGGAACCCCGACCTGCGCCTGTTCGCGCAGGGAGCGCCCACCTTCGCCTACCCGGTGGCCGGGTGGGGCTACTCGGAGGTGGGAGAGGTCGTCGAGGTGGGCGCGGATGTCGAGGGCGTCACGCAGGGACAGCTGGTCTACGGCATCTGGGGACACCGCAGCGACGCCGTCGTTCCGGCGACGATGGTGCGGGGACGCACCCTCGAGCGGCCCGAGGACGCCGTGCAGGGCACGTTCGCGCGTGTGGGCGCCATCGCGCTCAACGCCGTGATGGCCGCCGACACGCGGCTGGGCGACACCGTCGCCGTGTTCGGCCAGGGCGTCATCGGGCTGCTCGCCACGCGCCTGGCCCGCCTGAGCGGGGCGAGGGTGATCGCCGTCGACGCGTTCGGGTCCCGGCTCAAGGCAGCGCTGGAGATGGGCGCCTCGGACGTCGTGCCGGCCGGCACCGCCGGTGGCGCCGGCGCCGTGGTGCGGGCGCTCACCGGCGGCCGCGGCGCCGACGCCGCCATCGACCTCAGCGGCAGCGACCGCGCGCTGCACGAGGGGATCCGCAGCGTCGTGGTCGACGGGACGGTCGTCGCGTCGGGCTTCTACCAGGGCGGTGCCGTGAACCTCCGGCTCGGCGAGGAGTTCCACCACAACCGCATTCGGATCGTGGCCAGCCAGATCGGCGCCCCGCCGCCCGGGCTCCAGCACCGCTGGGACCAGGCCCGTCTCGTGTCGGTGTTCATGGAGCAGGTCCGCTCAGGGCAGGTCGACACCGCCCGGCTGGTCACCGACGTGGTCGAGGCGGCGGACGTCGCCTCGGCGTTCGAGCGGCTCGACCGAGGCGACCCGGACGTGCTCCAGGTGGTCCTCCGCTTCGACGCCGCACCTCGGTGACCGCCGTGACCACGACCCCCACCGCGCCGCACGGCGACCTCGACCCCCGGCCGAGGTTCCCGGACGAGCGCGGCGGCGTGGCCATCCTGGGCTGTGGCTCGATCGCGCAGTCTGCGCACCTGCCGGCCTACGAGCAGTACGGCGTAGGCGTGGTCGGCGTCTGGGCCCGGTCACCGGCCACGGTGGCGCGCCTGCCGTCGCGCTTCCCGGGCATCGGTCGGGTCTATCGCTCTCCTGAGGAGCTGCTCGCAGATCCCCAGGTGCGGATCGTCGACATCGCCACGCCGACCCGGGGACGACTCGCGTGGATCGAGGCTGCCGTCGACGCCGGCAAGCACGTGCTGGCCCAGAAGCCGCTGACCGACGACCCCGCCGAGGTCGAGGCCCTGGTGCGCCTGGGCGAGCGCGCCGAGGCGGCGGGAGTCCGGGTCGCGGTGAACCAGAACGGCCGGTGGGCGCCACCGTGGCGGCTGACCACCCAGCTGCTGCGGGCCGGCGCGGTCGGGGAGGTCGTGGGTGTCACGCACCTGCACGACAAGCCACTGCCGCCGCTTGCCGGGACGTCGTTCGACGACCTCGGCCACATGCTCGTCACCGACTACCTCAACCACTGGATCGACGTCACGCGTGGCTGGCTCACCCCCGCGAGGGTGCACACCGTGCAGGCCGTCGACACCCGCGTTCCCGGCCAGCCTGCCAGCGCCCGCAACCCGTGGTCGGCCACGGTGACGCTGATCGCTGACAGCGGCGCGACCGCGGTGCTGCGGATCACCGGAGACGTCGTGACGGCACGACCGTCCTGCCCGTTCTGGGTGCACGGGACGCGCGGCACGGTGCGCGGGAGCGTGCTGCTCGGCTCCGACCGGCTCAGCCTCGACGACGGCTCCGGCACGGAGGAGTTCGCCCTGCCCGGGCAGTGGTTCGTGGACGGCTTCGCCGGCGCGATGGCCGAGCTGATGACCGCGCTCGACGAGGACCGGGAGCCGGAGCACGCGGTCTCGGACGTGCTGGGGACGGTGCGGGTCATGCTCGCCGCCCGGGACTCGGCCGAGCGCGGCGGCGCCCCCGTCGACGTCGAGGACCCACCGGCACGCAGGGCCGGCGCGCCGTGACCCGCCAGGTCGTCGACGCGGTGGCGGTCGATCGAGTGGCGGTCCGGGTCTACGGCGAAGGCTGGCAGAGCTGGACCCCGACCTACTGGACGGCCCCGGGCGGCCAGCCGCGGCCCGCCACCGAGGAGCAGCGGACCATGCGGTTCCGGGCGTCGATGCCGCCGCCCGACGACGGCTGGCAGGGCGAGGGACTGCTCGTCGTGGACCCGGGCACTGGTGACCCCTGCCGCCTCTACGCAGACTCCGACGCGGAGGAGGCCGTGACGTCGATCCGGGCCCGGCTGCGCGGCGACCGCCTCGAGGTGGAGGCCGATGCCGACCTCGCCCCCGTGCTCGCCCACGACCCGGTCGGCGCACTGGCGGGCTTCGGGGAAGCGTTCGCCAGGTCCGCCGGAGTGGCCTCGGTGCGGGAGCCACCGCGGGTCTGGTGCTCCTGGTACCACTACTTCGAGCAGGTGACCGCCGAGGACATCCGCGAGAACGCCGCAGCGATCGAGCGGCACGCCCTGCCCGTGGACGTCGTGCAGCTGGACGACGGCTGGAGCCACGGACTGGGGGAGTGGCTGCGGCCGACCGACGGGTTCCCCTCGCTGGCCCGGCTCGTCGAGGAGATCCGGGCCGGCGGCCTGCGGGCAGGCATCTGGCTCGCACCCTTCATGGTCGGCGTGGACAGCTCCGTGGCCCGGGAGCACCCGGACTGGCTGCTCGGCGGCACCGGCTTCAACTGGGGCCAGGAGCAGCGCGGCCTCGACGTCACGCACCCGGCAGTGCGCGAATACCTCCACACCTCGGTCCGGCAGCTGCGTGACCTGGGCGTGGACTACTTCAAGCTGGACTTCCTCTACGCCGGAGCGACGCCCGGGCACCGGCACGAGGACGTGTCCGACGTCGCGGCGTACCGCTCGGGGCTGCGCCTGCTGCGCGACGCCGCCGGCGAGGACGCCTTCCTGCTCGGGTGCGGGGCACCGGTCCTGCCGAGCGTGGGGATCGTGGACGCGATGCGGGTGGCCTCCGACACCTTCCACGAGGGCGGCGAGGACGGCGCCGGGGGCCCCACCGGGCGGCCGTCCGTGGTGGGCCGGGCCTGGCAGCAGGGCCGCCTCTGGATCACCGACCCCGACTGCCTGGTGGTGCGGCCGTCGTACCCGCATCGGGGGGCATGGGCCGAGACGGTCGCCCGCTTCGGTGGATCGCGGTCCTTCTCCGACCGCATCGACGAGGTCGACGACTGGGGCCTGGCCACCCTGCGCGAGGTCCTCCCCGGTGCCACGGCGGAGCCGTTCGCGGCCGACGTCCTGCGGGCCTCGCTGGAGGAGTCGCGATGAACCGGGACGCCCTCGCCACGGCCGTCCTGCCGCACCTGCGGCTCCTGTACGGCGAGCGCGCCGGGGAGGTCACGGCCCGGCTCGTCGACCTCGCCGAGGCGCACGCCGGCCGGATCCGCGGGGAGCGGCACCCGCCCAACCACGCCACGGCGTACCTGATCACCTACGGCGACGCCATCCGCAGGCCGGGGGAGACGCCCCTGCACACGCTCGCGCAGGTCCTGCGCGACCGTGTCGCCGACGTCGTCACCGACGTGCACCTGCTCCCGATGTTCCCGTGGACGAGCGACGACGGCTTCGCGGTCGTCGACCACCGCCAGGTCAACCCCGAGCTCGGCACGTGGACGGACGTCGCCGAGCTGGCGACCGACCACGGCCTGCTCTTCGACTTCGTCGCCAACCACGTCTCAGCGAGCAGCGACTGGTTCCGGCGGTGGCTGGCCGGTGATCCGGCCTACCAGGGCTTCTTCGTCGAGCGAGACCCGAAGTTCGACACCAGCAGGGTGGTGCGGCCTCGGGTGCTGCCCTTGTTCCACGACTACCAGCGCCCGGACGGGAGCACGGCGACCGTGTGGACCACGTTCGGCCCTGACCAGGTCGACGTCAACCTGGCCGAGCCGCAGGTGCTGCTCGAGCTCACCGACGTGCTGCTCGGCTACCTCGGGCGCGGCGCGTCCGGTGTGCGCCTCGACGCGATCGGGTTCCTGTGGAAGGAGTCCGGCACGACCTGCATCCACCTGCCGCAGGCCCACGCGGTGGTGAAGGTGTGGCGAGCCGTGGTCGACCAGGTCGCGCCGGGGACCGCCCTGCTGACCGAGACCAACGTGCCGCACGCCGAGAACGTCTCCTACTTCGGCGACGGCTCCGACGAGGCGCATCTGGTCTACCAGTTCGCGCTGCCGCCGCTGGTGCTGCACTCCTTCGTCGCGGGCAGCACGGCGAAGCTCACCCGGTGGGCCCAGGGAATCGGGCCGGTGAGTGGCACCGCGACCTGGTTCAACTTCCTCGCCAGCCACGACGGCATCGGCCTGCGGGCGACGGAGGGGATCCTCGAGGACGCCGAGCGGCAGGCGCTCGTCGACCGGACGCTGGCGCACGGCGGCCGGGTGTCCATGGCGGCCGCGGCACCCGGACAGGAGAGCGTCTACGAGCTCAACATCGGCTACATCGACGCGCTCGCCACACCCGACGAGGAGCGCTACGACGAGGTGGTGGTCGCCAAGGCGCTCGCCGCGCACAGCATCCTGCTCTCCGTGGTCGGCGTCCCCGCCCTCTACTACCACTCCCTGTTCGGGTCGCGCCCCGACCACGAGGGCATGCACCTGACCGGCATCAGCCGCCGGATCAACCGGGAGGTGCTCGACGCGGACGTCCTGCAGGAGGAGCTCAGCACGGACCCGCGCCGGCGGGGCATCTTCGAGGGGCTGGCCACGATGCTGGGCGCCCGACGACGGCTGCCGGCCCTCTCGCCGTACGTCGACCAGGACGTCGAGGCCCTGGACGAGCGCGTCTTCGCCGTACGCCGCGCCGCCGGCACGCCTGAGGAGGTGCTCAGCGTCACCAACGTCACCGGCGAGCCAGTCGTGCTGGAGGCCCTGTCCGGCCGGGACCAGGTCACGGGCGAGGAGCGCCGCCCGCTGCGGCTCGGCCCCTGGGGCTACGCCTGGCTCACCCCGTCCTGAGCCGGAGCGCTCACCAGGCCTGGAGTGCCGCCGTACGACGTGACGCCTCGGCGGCCTCGGCGGCCCTGAGCGCGGACTCGTCGAGCCGTCCGTGCTGCTCCCACCACTGCCGGCCGGCCTCGGGGAGCGTGTGGATCGGGTCGTAGTACTCGTAGGTGCGGCTCAGCGCCTCCGGGTCGGCGGCCTCGATCGAGGTGCGGTAGTTCTTCGTCCAGTAGGAGATGCCGCGCTCGCGGTCGTAGGACTCCAGCTGGTGCACCCAGCGCTTGCCGACGAACGGCACATCGCAGACGATGCGCGGGGTCGCGAAGCCCGGCAGGTAGCCCATGATGTGGTGCTGCAGCCGCTGAGCGTCGGCGACCGAGACCCGCCAGTGCTCCGAGAACGGGATCATGTCGCACATGTAGAAGTAGTAGGGCATGACCTGCGCGCCGTCGAGGAGACGGAAGCACAGGTCGAGCAGGGCGTGCGGGTCGGCGTTGACGCCGTTGAGGAGCACGCCCTGGTTGCGTACGTCGCGCACGCCGGCGTCCAGCATCGCGCGGCTCGCGCGGGCGACGACCGGGGTGATCGAGTTGGCGTGGTTGGCGTGCGTGTGGATCGCCAGCGAGACACCACGCGAGCGGGCCAGGCCGGCGACCCGGCCGACGCCCTCGACGACGTCGGGCTGCAGCCAGTGCTGGGGCAGGCCGATCAGGGCCTTGGTGGCGAGGCGGATGTCGCGGATGTTCTCGATCTCGAGCAGCTCGGTGAGGAACGCCTCGAGCCGCGGCCAGGGCATGTTCGCCACGTCGCCGCCGGACACCACGACGTCGCGCACCTCGGGGGTGCGGCGGAGGTAGTCCATCATGTCGCGGAGCCGGTCGGCCGGCTTGCCGGCGAACTTGAGCTTGTCGATGACGGCGGTCGAGTTGCCGACCAGGTCCATCCGGGTGCAGTGGCCGCAGTACTGCGGGCAGGTCGGCAGCAGCTCGGCGAGGACCTTGGTGGGGTAGCGGTGGGTGAGCCCCTCGGCGACCCACATGTCGTGCTCGTGCAGCGAGTCGCGGGTGGCGTGCGGGTGGGAGGGCCAGTCGGTGCGGCGGTCGCTGAAGACCGGGAGCATGTAGTGGCGCACCGGGTCGGCGTAGAACGCCTCGGTGAAGGAGCCCGGCCCGGAGGGCAGCTCGTGGGGCACCATCGTGTTCATCATCTGCGGCGGGACGAGCATCGACATGGTCGCGCGCTCGGCCTGGTCCCGTTCCAGGTCGGCGTAGAACCGCTCGTCGAGCAGGTCGCCCATCAGCTCGCGCAGCTGCCTGACGTTCTTCACGCAGTGGGCGCGCTGCCACTGCACCGAGTCCCAGTCGGCGGCGGTGACGTCCTTCCAGCCCGGGAACCTCGTCCAGTCGGGCTCGACGAGCTCCGTCTGGCGGTAGGGGTAGGGCTGGCTGGTGTCGCTGTGCCCATCCATCAGGGCGATGCTGGACTCGATGCTCAAGGCGTGCTCCTCGGGGGGCTCGTCGTGCGGCGCGGCAGGTTGTGTGAGCTGCGCCTCCTCTGCCAGAGTAGGAGAAGATCGTCCGGTTAGTCCAATGCCACGCCGGAATATTTCTTGTTCATGAATCATCCAACTGGAGGACGGACGGCATGAGTGTCACCGCGCGGGAGAAGGTCGGCGACCCGACGGGGCTGCACCGGGTGCTCGACGAGCGCCGGGTGCTCCCGCAGGCGGCCGAGCGCCTCGACACCCGCCCGGAGCTGTGGCCCGACGAGGTCCGCGTGCGCGTCGAGCGGCTCAACCTCGACGCGGCGTCGTTCCGCCAGCTCGAGCGGAAGCACCTGCGCGGCGACGGCTCCGTCGATGGGGAGGCGGTGCGGGCCGAGGTGCTCGACATCGTCGCGACCCGCGGCAAGATGCAGAACCCGGAGACCGGCTCCGGCGGGATGCTCGTCGGCACCGTCGAGGAGGTCGGCCCCGAGTCGCCGCTCGGCCTGCGGGTGGGTGACCGCATCGCCACCCTGGTCTCGCTGACGCTCACCCCGCTGGTGATCGAGGACGGCCTCGCCCGCTGGGACGGCGCCGGTGAACAGGTGCCGTGCGACGGCTACGCCGTGCTCTTCGGCCGCTCCATCGCCGCCGTCCTGCCCGACGACCTCGCCCCCGAGCTGGCGCTCGCGGTGATGGACGTCTGCGGCGCGCCGGCGCTGACCAGCCGCGTGGTGGGGGAGTACGACGCCCCGGTGGTCGCCGTCGCCGGCGCAGCCGGCAAGTCCGGATCGCTCAGCCTCGCGGCCGCCAGGGCCGCCGGCGCCACCCGCACCATCGGCGTGGTGCCGGACCAGGCCGAGGCCGACCTCCTCGAGGGCGCCGGCATCGCGGAAGCCGTGGCCGTCGCCGACGCCCGCGACCCGATCGCGCTCCGCGACGCGGTCACTGCGGCCGGCGGGCCCGCCGACGTGACGGTCGTCTGTGTCGACGTCCCGGGCTGCGAGGGTGGCGCGATCCTCGCCACTGCAGACGGAGGCACGGTGATCTTCTTCTCGATGGCCACCTCCTTCAGTGCTGCGGCGCTCGGAGCCGAGGGCCTGGCCGCCGACGTGCGGATGCTCATCGGCAACGGCTACGTGCCGGGCCACGCCGAGCTCGCGCTCGACCTGCTCCGCAGCGAGCCCGGGGTCCGGGCCCTGTTCGAGGGGCGGCTGTGATGGGCAAGGCTGCTGCCTCGAGGCTCGGCCTCGACGCGGCGCAGGTCCGTCGCGCCCGCACCCTGGCCCGCCAGGTCGGCCGCCCGATCGTGAAGGTTGCCCAGGAGCACACCACGGTGTCGGTGGAGCGAGCCACGCTCCGCCTGGCCGGCATCTCCGGCGCCGACCCCGACGGCACGCCCTGGGTCAACTGGCTCGCCGACGTGGTGCGCGCCGACGTCGGGCTCGAGCACGGCCTGTGCCTGCCGGTCTGGGACGCGCTGATCCGCGGCGAGGCCGAGGACCTCTCCACCCTGGCCCAGAAGGCCTCGGTGGGGTCGGTCAGGTTCCGCATCCCCGAGGGACGCGACCTCACCCGGGCCCGGTCCGCGTCCCGCAAGGCTGTCGCGGCCGGCGTACGACGCATCGACCAGCGCCGCCGCGAGCGCGAGCGCCTCGTCGCCAGGATCGGCGACGCGCCCGGCAAGCCGTGGATCTACCTCATCGTCGCCACCGGAGACATCCACGAGGACATCCCGCAGGCCCAGGCTGCCGCCCGCGAGGGCGCCGACGTGATCGCGGTGATCAGGTCCACGGGCCAGTCGCTGCTCGACTTCGTGCCCGAGGGGGCGACCCGCGAGGGCTTCGCCGGCACCTACGCCACCCAGGAGAACTTCCGCCTGATGCGGGCAGCCCTCGACGAGACGTCGAAGGAGCTGGGCCGCTACGTGCGGCTGACCAACTACGCCTCCGGCCTCTGCATGCCGGAGATCGCCACCCTGGCCGGGCTCGAGCGGCTCGACATGATGCTCAACGACTCGATGTACGGGATCCTCTTCCGCGACATCAACCCGATCCGCACGTTCGTCGACCAGCGGTTCAGCCGCCAGGTGCACGCGCGCGCCGGCATCATCATCAACACCGGCGAGGACAACTACCTCACCACCGCCGACGCCGTCGAGGCTGCGCACACGGTGACCACCAGCCAGCTGCTCAACGAGTACTTCGCCAAGGAGGCCGGCCTGGAGGACTGGCAGCTCGGCCTGGGGCACGCGTTCGAGATCGACCCCGACGTGCCCGACTCGTTCCGGCTCGAGCTCGCCCACGCGATGCTCGCGCGCGAGCTCTTCCCGGAAGCGCCGCTCAAGTGGATGCCGCCGACCCGGCACATGACGGGCGACGTGTTCCGCGGCTACCTCCTCGACGGCTTCTTCAACCTCGTCGGCGCCCTCACCGGGCAGGGCATCCTGCTCGTCGGGATGATGACCGAGGCCGTCGTCACGCCGTGGCTCTCCGACCGCGACCTGGCGCTGCAGAACGTCCGCTACGTGATGAACGCAGCCGGCAACCTCCACGAGGACTTCCGGCCGAGCCACGACGGCTTCATCGCGACCCGCGCCCGCAGCGTGCTCGGAGAGTCGATCGAGCTGCTCGAGGCGATCAAGGGCCACCCCGGCGACAGCTATGGCGCCGGCCTGCTCGACGCGATCGCGGACGGCACCTTCGGCCTGATGAAGCGCCCGGCCGACAAGGGCCGGGGCCTCGACGGCGTGGCCCGCAAGGCGGAGGACTACTACAACCCCGCGAGCGAGATCCTGGAGGGCGCGTGATCACCCGTCCCTACGGCGACACCACCGGCGACGGCATGGTGCAGCTGTCCTTCACCCTCCCGATGCCCCACTCCAAGGTGGCCGAGGGCGCCGCGGCGCAGCTCGCCGGCAAGATGGGCATGGATCCGGCGCTGGTCGTGCACGCCAGGCCGATGGGTCCCGACTTCACGTTCTTCGTCGTCTACGGCCGGGTCAGCCACCTGGTGGACACCGACAAGGTCGAGGTCGTCGAGCGCGACTACCCGCTGCTCACTCCCAAGGAGGCGAACGCCGCCATCAAGCGGGCGCTGCGCCGCAGGCTCGTCGTCGTCGGCGGCTGCATCGGCACCGACGCGCACACCGTGGGCATCGACGCGATCCTCAACATCAAGGGCTTCGCGGGGGAGAAGGGGCTTGAGTACTACCGCGAGCTGAAGGTGGTCAACCTCGGCGCCCAGGTCTCCGTGCCCCAGCTCGTCGAAGCCGCCCGCGCCGAGAAGGCCGACGCCGTCCTCGTCTCCCAGGTGGTCACCCAGCGCGACGCCCACCTGCTCAACACCCGCGAGATGAGCGCCGCCTTCCGCGAGGCCTACCCGTCCGACAAGCGCCCGCTGCTGGTCGTCGGCGGGCCCCGCTTCGATGAGACGATGGCCGGCGAGCTCGGGGTCGACCGGGTCTTCAGCCGCGGCACGACGCCCGGCGAGGTCGCGTCGTACCTCGTCCACCGCCTCACCGCAGCGCCACAGAAGGGGAGCGCCTGATGCTTGGTACGACGGTCACGCACCGCCGCTACGTGCCCTACTCGCACGCCCACTACGCCGGCAACCTCGTGGACGGCGCCTACAGCCTCGGCCTGTTCGGCGACGTGGCCACCGAGCTGTGCATCCGCACCGACGGCGACGAGGGCCTCTTCGCCTCCTACTCGGACGTGCAGTTCCGCGCCCCGGTCCGCGCGGGCGACGTGCTGGAGGTGACGGCCGAGCTCGTCCGTGCCGGCACGCGGAGCCGCGAGATGCGCTTCGAGGTGCGCGTCCTGGCGCGAGGGGCGGCGACCGACGAGCAGCCCGGTGCCGCGCAGCTGCTGCCGGAGCCGCTCGTCGCGACCACCGCGACGGGGACGGTCGTGGTGCCGGCGAAGGCGTGAATTGTCCGGCGTGTCGCGACCCGACACGCCGAGTTGAGCAAAATTTGTGAATCGAGCTCCTGTTGGTCCCCCCGCCCTGACCTGCGATTTCTCGCGAAACCGCAGGTCAGGGCCGTGTTGACAGAGGCGACCACCGAGACGGAAGGTGCCGGGGTCCGCCTGTGCAGATCGTGGCATGCGGACCGACGTCCGAGTGGCCGGCTCGACAGGGTGTGAAGCCAGCATCCACACCGAACCGGTTCGCGGAGGTCGGTCTCGCACCGCGAGGGCGGACGCGGGAGGGGCGCTGGCTCCGTAGACAACTTCCTGCGGCCGTCCGCCAGGCGGTCGTAGGTTGGTCCGAAGGGTCAGCGACTCTCCCGCCCTCCTGCAGGGTCGGGCTCGGGTCGCCCGGGATAGCGTGCTCCTCGTGATCCGCCGCTGCCTCGCCGCTGCCGGCGGGGGCCTGCTCCTCGCCCTGGCCTTCGAGCCGCTAGGCGCAGCATGGCTGATGCCCGTCGCGATCGCCCTGCTGCTGCTGTCCGTGCGCCGGGAGCGGTCCTCCCGGGCCTGGCTGACGGGCCTGTGCTTCGGCATCACGTTCATCTGCACGCTCCTGTGGTGGCTGCGCGCGGTGGGCACGGACGCCTGGCTGGCGCTGTCAGCGCTGGAGGCCGCGTTCTTCGCCCCGCTGGGCCTAGGGCTGGCGCTGGTCTCCCGCCTGCCGGGCTGGCCGCTGTGGAGCTCCTTGCTGTGGGTGGCCGTCGAGACCTGGCGCGGCGCCTGGCCCTTCAGCGGCCTGCCCTGGGGGCGCCTGTCGTACGCCGTGGCCGGGACGCCGTGGGAGCACGGACTGCCCTGGATCGGCATGACCGGTGTGAGCCTGCTCGTCGCCGGCACGGGCGCTGCGCTGGCCTGGCTGGTGGTCACGCGGGCCGCCCGCCGCGCCGCCGCCGTGCTCATGACGGCCGGGCTCGCGGCAGGCTCCCTCCTGCCGACCGTCGCGGCGTACCCCCTCGAGGGGGAAGGCAGCGTCACCGTGGCCGCCGTACAGGGCGGTGTCCCGGGCAACGACCTCGTCGCCGTGCACCGCGAGGTCACGGCCAACCACGTCACCGCGACCGCCGACCTGGCAGCCGACGTCGAAGCCGGCCGGCTGCCTGCCCCCGACTTCGTCGTGTGGCCGGAGAACTCGACGGCGGTCGACCCCTTCACCGATCCCTCGGCCAACGCCGGCATCGAGTCGGCGGTCGACGCCATCGGGGTGCCCGTGCTCGTCGGCGCCATGGTGGACCACGATCGTGACCCCGGCCAGGTCCTCAACCAGGGCATCGTCTGGTCGCCGGACACCGGGGGAGGGGACCGCTACACCAAGCGCCACCCAGTGCCGTACGGCGAGTACATCCCGCTCCGGGACACCGGACTGCTGCCCACGACCTACGGACAGCTGTCGCTGATCCCGCGCGACATGGCCAGCGGCACCCGTCTCGAGCCGCTGCGCATCGACGGTGCGCTCGTCGCCGACGCGATCTGCTTCGACGTCGCCTACGACGACGGCATCCACGCACAGGTGGCCCGAGGAGGGCAGCTGCTGACGGTGCAGACCAGCAACGCCATGTTCATCGAGACGGCGCAGGTCGACCAGCAGTTCGAGATCAGCCGGCTGCGCGCCGTCGAGACCGGCCGGTGGGTCGTCGTGGCCGCCACCAGCGGCATCTCGGGCGTCATCGCGCCCGACGGCACCGTCGTGGCGCAGTCCGGGCGCGTCGTCACGGAGGTGCTCGTCGAGGAGGTGGGCCTCTCCTCCACGATCACCCCCGCGGTGCGGATGGGAGCATGGCCCGGGCGCGTCGCGGTGGCAGGGGCTGTTGTTTCCGTCCTGTTCGCCGTTGGCACGTACCGTGGAACGAACGCGCGGCGCGCCCCGGTGCCGCCAGAGGATCGCGAGGTGGCACGGACGTGAGCGACGGACTCGGGCGAGTCGTGATGGTGATGCCGACCTACAACGAGGCGGAGAACCTCGAGTGGATCGTGGGCCGGCTGCGCGCCGCCCAGCCCGACGTCGACGTGCTGGTCGTGGACGACGGCTCACCCGACGGCACCGGCCGGATCGCCGACGACCTCGCCGCGCGCGACCCGCAGGTGAGCGTCGTGCACCGCACCGAGAAGGCCGGCCTGGGCGCCGCCTACCTCCACGGGTTCACGGTGGCGCTCGACGCCGGCTACGACGTGATCGGCGAGATGGACGCCGACGGGTCCCACCAGCCGGAGCAGCTGCACCTCCTGCTCGACGCGCTGCGCAGCGCGGACCTGGTGATCGGCTCGCGCTACGTCCCCGGAGGCTCCGTCGTGAACTGGCCGTGGACCCGCCAGGCGCTCTCGCGCGGCGGCAACCTCTACGTCCGGCTGCTGCTGGGCATGCACGTGCGTGACGCGACGGCCGGCTACCGGCTCTTCCGCCGGGCCACCCTGGAGAAGATCGACCTCGACTCCGTGCAGTCGACCGGCTACGTCTTCCAGACCGACCTCGCCTACCGCACCGTCCGGGCCGGGCTGCGGGTGAGGGAGGTGCCCATCGAGTTCGTCGAGCGCGAGCGCGGCGACTCCAAGATGAACCCGGACGTCGCGAGCGAGTCCCTCAGGCTGATCACCCGGTGGGGCCTGCGCGAGCGGCGCGAGCAGGCGCGCCGGGCCTGGCGCGGGCGGCGTACGCCATGAGGGGCTGGCTGCTCTTCCTGGCCTTCGTCGTCGTCCCGTTGGTCGAGGTCTACACGCTGATCCAGGTCGGCCAGGTGATCGGCCCGTGGTGGACGATCCTGCTGCTCATCGCCGCCAGCGTGCTCGGCGCCTGGCTGGTGAGGCGCGAGGGCGGCAAGGCGTGGCGTGCCCTCAACGCCGCGCTGGCGAGCGGCCGGATGCCGTCGCGCGAGCTCGCCGACGGGGCGCTCGTGCTGATCGGCGGCACCCTCATGCTGACGCCCGGCTTCGTCACCGACGTGGTCGGCGTCCTGCTCATCCTGCCCCTCACGAGGCCTGCCGCACGGCGCGTCCTGGCGGCGGCTGTCGCGCGCCGGCTCGTGACCGCACGACGCCCCGGACCTGGACCGGCGGGGCCGGTGGTCCGGGGCGAAGTGGTGGACGACGAGTAGGCGTCGCCTGTCAGGAGACCTTGCGCTTCTTCGTGTTGGCGCGGTGCAGGTGCGCGGGACCGATCTCGCCACCGCGGAGCAGCTCGAGCCGCTCCTTGAGGATGTCCTCGAGCTCCTTCTCCGAGCGCCGCTCCAGGAGCATGTCCCAGTGCGTGCGGGCCGGCTTCTCGGCCTTCTCCTCCGGCAGGATGCCGGACGTGCTGAGGGCCTGTGCACCGCAGCGCGGGCACTCCCAGTTGGCCGGGATCTCGGCCTCCATCGACATCGTGATCTCGAACTCGTGACCACGCTCGCATCGGTAGCCGACCTGCTGGCGAGCGGCGAACTCGATGCCGCGCTCGTCCTCGAAACTCTGGCCGCCGAGCCTCGCGCCACGCAGTGTGCGCTCCGCCATTGAGCCACCTCCAAGATGATTGCTGTCCGCGGTTGCGGAAGTGAGACGCGCCGGATCGGATTCCGTGACGCCGCTCGTGGCAGCGTTCCTTGCGCTTCAGCCTTCAACGGTATCCGCATCGGCAAGGTTCCATGCCTGCTTCGCGCAAGCGGGAGGTCTGCGTCACATCTGGAGAGCCACCTGCGGGAGCCGGCTCAGAGGACGGCCGGGCGCTCGTTGCCGGCGTCGCGGATGCCCCGCTCGGTGTCGACGCGCATGAGCAGCAGACCGCCGAGCACGAAGAAGGCGATCAGGGCGAAGATGGCCGGCCGGTAGGAGCCGGTGAACTGGTAGACGAGGCCGAACACCAGGGTGCCGAACCACGACGTCCCGCGGTCCATCGCGTGGTAGAAGCTGAAGTACTCGGCCTCCTTCCCGCGCGGGATCAGGAGGGAGAAGTAGGACCGGGCCAGCGCCTGCGTGCCGCCCAGGACGATGCCGATCCCGACGCCGAGCGCAAGGAACGGCACCAGCGACCTCTCGGGCAGGAACAGGGCCACGGTGACGATGACCATCCACAGGCCGAGGCCCATCAGGATCGTCCGCTTGGCCCCCAGCCGGGCGGCCAGCCGGCCGAAGAGCAGCGCCCCGCCGAAGGCCACGAACTGGACGATCAGGATCGTCGCGATGAGCACCGACTGGCCGAACCCGAGCTGCTCGGAGCCATAGGTCGAGGACGAGGCGATGACCGTCTGGATGCCGTCGTTGAAGAACAGGTAGGCGAGCAGGAAGGTCAGCGCCATCGGGTAGTTCTTCATGTCGCGCAGCGTGGCGGCGAGCTGTCCGAAGCTGCGCGTCACGGCGTTGCCGGTGGCCGGCGCCACGTCGACCGGGGGGTGGTTGCGGAGCCGCACGAACGGGATGACCGTGAACCCGGCCCACCACAGGGCCGCCGACAGCATGCTGATCCGCGCGGCCGCCGCCTCGTCGAGGCCGAAGGGGAGCAGGGTGACCAGGGCCAGGTTGGCGGCCAGCAGCAGGCCCCCGCCGAGGTAGCCGAACGCCCAGCCCCGCGAGGAGACGCGGTCGCGCTCGTGCTCCTCGGAGATGAGCGGCAGGATCGAGTCGTTGACGACCATGGACGCGGCCAGGCAGAGGTTGGCGCCGACGACCGCCACCGCGCCGATCTCCCAGTTGTCGCCCCTGCAGAAGAACAGCAGCGAGGCGAAGGCGGCGCCCACCCAGGCGAAGCCGGCGAGCCACTGCTTCTTGTGCTCGGTGCGGTCCATCATCGCGCCCAGCGGCGGGAGGACCACGGCCGAGAGGATCGTGGAGAAGGTCACCAGGTAGGACGGGAGGGAGCCCGGAGCCACGGCGAGTCCCAGCACGTCTACGCGGTCGTCGACGGCGGCGTTCTCGGCGATGCCGATCAGGTACGGCGCGAACATCACCGTGGCGATCGTGGTGACGTAGGCGCTGTTGGCCCAGTCGTACCAGTACCACGCCTTCTGCTCCCGTGCGCGATCCAGCGGCCGCAGGTCGGCGATGCCCCCCGGGGGCGCGTCAGAGTCCCTCATGGCTCTCCTCCCACTGGCCGCGCGATCGCAGCACGTCCCTGAGTATGTCGGTCCGGTCGGTGAAGAGTCCGTCGACACCGCGGTCGAGCAGCGCCTCCATCTCTCCCGGGTCGTCCACGGTCCACACGTGCACCTGCAGGCCGGCGGCGTGCGCACGGCGTACGACGCGGCGCGAGGCCACGGTGACCCGCCGGTGCCGGTGGGGGATCTGCAGGGCGACCGGGCGGCCACGCGTCACCAGCCGGGCCAGCCGGGCGCTGGGCAGCAGGAGGAACGCGAGCACCTCGAGCAGGTGGGCCGACGTCGCGACCCGGCCGTCGGTGAGCCGGCGGAAGGCCTCGAGGCTGTGCCCGTCGAACGACCCCACGAGCACGCGGTCCCACGCCTCGCGCTCCTGGATGAAGCGCGCGAGCACGGGCACCGCGGGCGCGGCCTTGATGTCGATGTTGAAGCGCACGTGCGGGAAGGAGTCGAAGAGCTCGGCCAGCGTCGGCACGCGCTCGCGTCCGCCGATCAGCGCCCGCTGCACCTCGGCGTACGTCGTGGTTGCCAGGCTGCCGGTGTGGTCCGTGACCCGGTCGAGGACCGCGTCGTGGAAGGCGAGCAGCTCCCCGTCGCTGGTGACGTGGACGTCGGTCTCGAGGTAGCGGTAGCCCAGGTCCACGGCGTGCCTGAAGGCCGCCACGGTGTTCTCCAGGCCCTCGATCTCGGGGTGGTAGGCCCCGCCGCGGTGGGCGAACGCCAGCACCGTCGGGTGCTCGAGGAAAGCCGTGGGTGTCACGCGAGAAGTATCGCCGTGCAAGGGGGTAACGTCGTCTCATGGATCCCCTGAGCTGCCCGCGTTGCGGAGCGGAGATGCACGACCGGATCGTCGGTCAGGCCAGTGTCAGCCAGTGCCCGGACGGCCATGGCGTCTTCCTCTCGCGGGCCGAGCTCGGGACCCTCATCGAGTCCGAGACCGACTGGCACCGCGGGACCAGCCAGCACACCGCGCCGATGCCGAAGATCACCGCCGACATGACCGCGCCCCCGGCCGCGACGAAGCGGACGAGGGCGTGGATCGAGACGCTCTTCGACTGACCTAGATGTCCCTGAACGTCTCGATGCTCGCGCCGAGCAGGTTGAGCCGTTCGGCGAGGTCCTCGTAGCCGCGGTGGATCACGTAGGTCGAGCGCAGCACGCTGGTGCCCTTGGAGGCCAGCATCGCCAGCAGGATCACCACGGCCGGACGCAGCGCGGGCGGGCAGACGATCTCGGCTCCCGACCAGTGCGTCGGGCCCTCGACGAGCACCCGGTGGGGGTCGAGCAGCTTGACCTGGGCGCCGAGCTTGTTGAGCTCGGTGAGGTAGATCGCGCGGTTCTCGTAGACCCAGTCGTGCAGGAGCGTCTGCCCCTCGGCGACGGCCGCGATCACCGCGAAGAAGGGCAGGTTGTCGATGTTGAGGCCCGGGAACGGCATCGGGTGGATCTTGTCGAGCGGCGCCTTGAGGTCGCTGGGCTGCGTGGTGATGTCGACGAGGCGGGTCGCGCCGTTGGCGGCGAGGTACTCCTCGGTCAGGGAGTAGCCGAAGCCCATCTCCTCGAGGGTGGCCAGCTCGATCTCGAGGAACTCGATCGGCGCCCGGCGGATGGTGATCGACGACTTGGTCACGATCGCCGCGGCGAGCAGCGACATCGCCTCGATCGGGTCCTCCGACGGCGCGTAGTCGACGTCGACGTCGATGACCTCGCGGCCGGTGACCCGGAGGGTCGTGGTGCCGATGCCCTCGACCTGGACGCCCAGCTTCTGCAGGTAGAAGCACAGGTCCTGGACCATGTAGTTGGACGAGGCGTTGCGGATCACCGTGGTGCCCGGGTGGAGGGCGGCCGCCATCAGCGCGTTCTCGGTGACGGTGTCGCCGCGCTCGGTCAGCACGATCGGCCGCGCCGGCTCCACGGCCCGGTTGACCGTCGCGTGGTAGGAGCCCTCGGTCGCCTTGACGTCGAGCCCGAAGGGACGCAGGGCGGACATGTGCGGCTCGACGGTGCGGGTGCCGAGGTTGCAGCCGCCGGCGTAGGGGAGGTCGAAGGTGTCCACGCGGTGGAGCAGCGGGCCGAGGAACATGATCACCGAGCGGGTACGACGCGCGGCGGCCTCGTCGATGTTGGCCAGGTCGAGCTCCGCGGGCGGGACGATCTCGAGGTCGTTGTCGTCGTTGAGCCACCGGGTCTGCACACCCAGAGAGTCGAGGACCTCCAGCAGGCGGTTGACCTCCTCGATGCGCGCGACCTTGCGCAGCGTCGTACGGCCGCGGTTGAGCAGCGACGCGCAGAGGAGGGCGACGCCGGCGTTCTTCGACGTCTTGACGTCGATCGAGCCGGACAGCGTGGTCGGGCCGTTGACGCGCAGGTGCGTGGGGCCGGCGCCGAGGGCGACGATCTCCGAGTCGAGCGCCGCGCCGATGCGGGCCAGCATCTCGAGGGAGAGGTTCTGGTGGCCCTTCTCGATGCGGTTGATGGCACTCTGGCTGGTGGCCAACAGCTCGGCGAGCTGGTGCTGGGTGAGCCCACGGTGCTTGCGCGCGTCGCGGATCAGGTTGCCGATGCGGCCCTTGTAGTCCGTCTCCATACCGACCACGCTATCTCAGATATGAGATAGACCACGAACCCTGGGCGGTGTGGCGCCGCCGGCCATGCCGCATGGAAGGATCGCCCCATGCGCGCGACCACGATCCATGCTCCTGGTGACATCCGGGTCGAGGAGGTTCCCGACCCGACCCTCGAGCTGCCGACCGACGCCATCGTCCGCGTGGTCGCGGGCTGCATCTGCGGCTCCGACCTCTGGCCCTACCGGGGCCACAACGTGATCACCCCCGGCTCGACGATCGGCCACGAGTGCGTGGGCGTGGTCGAGGAGGTCGGCGCAGAGGTGCGCGACTTCAAGCCCGGCGACTTCGTGATCGTGCCGTTCTGCCACTGCGACAACACCTGTGCCCACTGCCGGGCGGGCGCTCAGTCGGTGTGCGAGCACCTCGGGTTCACGAGCAGCGGCCAGGCCGAGCTCGCCCGTGTCACGCAGGCCGACGGCAGCCTGATGAAGACCGAGGGGATGCCGGACAAGGCGGTGATCCCGTCGCTGCTCACCCTCTCCGACGTGATGGCCACGGGCTGGCACGCGGCGGTCGCGGCCAGGGTGGCGCCGGGCAGCACCGCCCTCGTCGTGGGGGACGGCGCGGTCGGGCTCTGCGGCGTGCTCGCCGCACGACAGCTCGGGGCCGAGCGGATCATCGCGATGTCGCGCCACGAGTCGCGCCAGCAGGTCGCCCGGAAGTTCGGAGCCACCGACGTCGTGGCCGAGCGGGGCAAGGAAGGCGCGGAGCTGGTCAGGGAGCTGACCGGGGGAGTGGGCGCCGACGCCGTGCTGGAGTGCGTCGGCACCGACGACGCCATGCGCACGGCCATCTCGGTGGCCCGGCCCGGCGCCATGGTCGGCTTCGTGGGCGTGCCTCACGGTGTCGAGCTGCCGGTGCGGAAGATGTTCGAGAAGAACGTCGGCGTTGCGGGCGGCATGGCACCCGTACGCCGCTACCTGCCCGAGCTGCTCGACCTCACGCTCTCCGGACAGATCGAGCCGGGGCTGGTCTTCGACCTGACCCTGCCGCTCGACGAGGCGCCGGAGGGCTACCGGGCGATGGACGAGCGGCGCGCCATCAAGGTGCTGCTCGAGCCCTGAGCCGGGGTTACCTGGAGACGAGCTGGCGGTCGCGCCCGTGGGCGCAGATGCACACGTCCGAGCACGGCAGGTAGCTGTGCGGCGCGTGCCCGCAACCCGGGCACGGCATGTCGTGCGAGAGGTGCGTCCCTCCGGTGTCGACGGTGTCCCACATGGTCCTTCACTCCCCTCATGTCTTTGCCTGTTATCTAGAAGACACCCCACCCGGGCTTTCAAGACGCGAACGCGCGGGAGCAGTCACGAAATGACTCGAAGTGACTAGCAGGGCACCGGGGCCAGGCCCCCTGGGGCGGCTACCAGCGTGTCCGGACGTACGACGCTGAGGCCCTTTCGGAGCTGAGTAGGCACCCCGGCGGTGGCCGCAGCGACCCGCGCGTAGATGGGACATTGACATCCGTCGATGTCCGGGTACTGTTCAGGACATAGACATTCATCTATCCCTAGGAGGAGCCACCATGAGCCGCATCCAGCTCGCGCTGAACGTCGACGACCTCGAGGCCTCGATCGCCTTCTACTCCCACCTCTTCGACACCCCGCCCGCCAAGACCAAGCCGGGCTATGCGAACTTCGCCGTGGCGGAGCCGCCGCTCAAGCTGGTCCTGATCGAGAACCCCGGGCAGGGCGGGAGCCTCAACCACCTGGGCGTCGAGGTGACCGACACCGCGACGGTCGAGGCGGAGCAGGCACGGCTGGCCGAGCGCCAGCTGGCGGTCCTGGAGGAGCGGGACACCACCTGCTGCTACGCGCGCCAGGACAAGTTCTGGGTGCAGGGCGCACCCGACGGAGAGCGCTGGGAGGTCTACACGAAGCTCGAGGACTCGGAGACCTTCGGCGCCGCGCCGGCCGCCGACGACTCCTGTTGTGGGGCACCCGTCGACGAGCAGGCGGCCTGCTGCGCCTGAGCCCGGCGATCAGCCCTCGAGGCGCTCCGAGGGGGCTCCGCCGGAGCCCCAGTAGTGGCCGCCGTCGTCGCTCCAGTGGTCTCCGGGCACGGTGGCGGGCTGGTCCGCCACCTCCTCCAGCAGCTCACCGGCCGGGTGCGCGTTGCCCCGTGTCGCGGCGGCGAGGAGCGCCTCGGAGCCCTGCTCCTGCGTCATGGACGGGGGCACCACGAGCAGCTGGAGGCGCTCCCGGTTGGCCGTCGTGAGCACGATCAGGTGCGTGTCGTCCTGGGGGAAGCTCCCCGTCTTCACCCATCCCCGGGCGACGCGTACCTGCCGGGGCGGTGAGTCCCAGTCGGGGGGAGACACCAGGGCGCGCACGATGCGGCCCCGCTCCCGGGGGAAGTTGTCGACGAGGTCGAGGAGCTCCACGCCGAGGTCCCGGCTCTGGGGCCACCAGCCACCGTCGAGGGTGTTGGACCCGAAGCGGTCGGACAGCCTGAGCCGGAGGGGGCTTCTGAGGGGGGCGGGGGGCTCGGTCGTCATCGACATGACGGACGCCTCTCGACCGGATCGCCGCGCTCGAGGTGGGCGCGGACTCGTCGGTCTGGTTGGCCCCAGCCTACGCCGCGGGTGGGCGGCCGGAGGAATCGGCCGCCCTCGGCGCGTCCATATAACGGGACGAATCATTCCGCGATGTGGACGCGTGGGGAACGATCGAACCCGTGACGACGACGGAGACCGCGCCCGGGGGAGCGGAGGTGGCCGACCGGTGGCTGCGCAACCTCTGGGTGTGCACCGCCGGCTCGTTCACCACCGCGGTCGCGATGACGCTGCTCATCCCCTTCCTCCCTGTCTACGTGCGCCAGCTCGGGGTCTCCGACGATGCCGGCGTGCTGTTCTGGTCGGGCGTCGCCTACGCCGCCACCTTCCTGACCGCGGCCCTCACCGCGCCCCTCTGGGGCTCGCTCGGTGACCGCTACGGACGCAAGTCCATGCTGATCCGGGCCAGCCTCGGGATGTCGGTCGCCATGTCGCTGATCGGCCTGGCGCAGAGCGTGTGGCAGCTGGTGGTGCTCCGGCTCCTGGTCGGCCTGCTGGGCGGCTACTCCTCCGCCTCGACGATCCTCGTCGCGGCCGACAGCCCGGTGGAGCGTCGGGGCTGGGGCCTGGGCGTGCTCTCCTCCGGGATCATGGCCGGCAGCATCGTCGGGCCGCTGCTGGGCGGTCTGCTTCCCCAGGTCATCGGCATCCGGCTGACGTTCCTGCTCACGGGCGCCCTCATCTTCCTGGCGTTCCTCGCCACGGCGCTCCTGGTGACCGAGGACCGGCCCCGGGCCGCGGGGCTCGCGCTCACACGCGCGGGGGACGCCGATGGGCCGCGAGCACGGGACCTGCGCGGCCGCGGGATCGGCGTACTGCTCCTGACCGGCTCGATGGTCATGTTCGCGACGATGTCGGTGGAGCCCCTGGTCACGGAGTACGTCGCGCTGCTCGACGGGGCGGCGCACGCGACCGTGTGGGCCGGCGTCGTGATGTCGCTGGGTGCGCTCGGAGCCATCGTCTCCGCCCCCTTCGTCGGCCGGCTCGCCGACCGGCACGGCCCTCGTCGGGTGATCGTCGGGTGCCTCCTCGCAGCGGCGGCCTGCCTCGTCGTGCAGGGCCTCGTCGACGGGGTGGGCCAGCTCGCGGCCGCCCGCCTGCTGATGGGAGTCAGCCTCGGCGGCCTGATGCCGGCGGTCACCGCGGCGCTGCGGGCCTGCGCGCCACCCGGGCGCGTCGGTCGGCTGCTCGGCTGGAGCGTCTCGGCGCAGTACGTCGGCGACGTCACCGGGCCGGTGCTCGGGGGGCTCGCTGCCGGCGTCCTCGGCATGCGCAGCGTCTTCGCCGCGACGGCCGTCGTGCTCCTGGCCGCCGCCCTGCTGCACGCCGTACCGGCGATGCGGGTCCGGACGGCCTCAGCCCGGGTCTGACGTCTCGCCCGGGGGCGGAGTGGGCAGGCCGAGCCGGTCCTGGATCCGGTCGATCTTCGCCTCGATCCGCTCCATGTCCTCCGCGTCGACCTTGAAGATCAGGTGCTTGGCGCCGAGCAGCAGGATCGCCTGGAAGATCAGCTGCAGCCACTCGCTCTGCCAGTTCTCGAAGGTGGCGGCGAAGAAGGTCTGCATGAAGTCGCCCCAGACGAACGGCTCCTGGTGCGCCTGCTGGTCACTGCGGAACTCCGCCAGCTGCGTGACGAACTGTCCGAGCCAGGACCCGACGAACAGCACGAGCAGGACGTAGACCGCGCCCCAACGCCTCAGGTGTCTCATGGGGAAGCGGTGCCCAGCAGGACGCTTTCCATGCCTGCGCCGTGCCCGGCCCTCCGGACGTGCGGGTCTGCCATGATCGGCCGGGTGACGAAGAGACTCGCAGGACGCACGCTCCTGATGTCCGGCGGCAGCCGCGGCATCGGCCTGGCCATCGCGGTCGCCGCGGCACGCGAGGGCGCGAACGTCGCGCTCCTGGCCAAGACCGACGTGGCCGACCCCCGACTACCGGGCACGATCCACACCGCCGCCGCCGAGATCGAGGAGGCCGGCGGCCGGGCCCTGCCGGTCGTCGGCGACGTGCGCGACGAGGAGTCGGTGGAGCACGCGGTGGCGGCGACGGTCGAGCGCTTCGGCGGCATCGACATCGTGGTCAACAACGCCTCCGCCATCGCGCTGGCTCCGACCGAGGAGCTGCCGATCAAGCGGTTCGACCTGATGACCCAGATCCAGCTCCGGGGCACCTACCTGCTCACCAGCAAGTCGCTGCCGCACCTCCGCAAGGGCACCAACCCGCACATCCTGTCGCTGTCCCCGCCGCTGAACCTGTCACCCAGGTGGCTCGGCGCGCACCCGGCGTACACGCTGGCGAAGTACGGCATGACGATGCTGACGCTCGGCTGGGCCGCCGAGTATGCCGAGGCCGGCGTCGCCGGCAACTGCCTCTGGCCCGAGACCCTGATCGCGACCGCGGCCGTTCAGAACCTGCTGGGCGGGGACGAGGCGGTCGCCAGGGCGAGGACGCCGGAGATCGTCGCCGACGCCGCCGTCGAGATCCTGGCGCGACCGTCGCGTGAGTGCAGCGGCCAGACCTTCCTCGACGTCGACGTGCTTCGAGAGGCCGGGATCACCGACCTCTCGAAGTACGGCACCGGCACCGAGCTGGAGTGGGACGTCTTCGTCGACCGGCCGTAGCGGTGCCTGGGGGCCGGCGGGCACGGCGGAGTGCGGGGAGATGTCGGACCTCGAGCCCCCGCCGGCGTGGCAGGATTGCCGCAGTGACCAGCGACTCCGACGCCGCGCGCCTGAGAGACCTCGCGGTCCTGCGCCGTGTCCGCGACCGGATGGATCGCGAGTACGCACAGCCACTCGACGTCGAGGCCCTCGCCCGCGGCGTACACATGTCGGCCGGCCACCTGAGCCGACAGTTCCGGGCGGCCTACGGCGAGTCGCCGTACTCCTACCTGATGACCCGGCGCATCGAGCGGGCCATGGCGCTGCTGCGCCGCGGCGACCTCAGCGTGACCGAGGTCTGCTTCGCGGTCGGCTGCTCCTCGCTGGGCACGTTCAGCACGCGGTTCACCGAGCTGGTCGGGGTGCCGCCCAGCGTCTACCGGCGCGACGCGGCCGCGGCGACCGAGGGCCTGCCTGCGTGCCTGGCCAAGCAGGTGACCAGGCCGATCAGGACCACATCGATCAGGAATGGAGAAGCGGCGGCCCCTGAGCCGCACCTAGCCTGACTGCCATGGACAACGACCTCATCATCCACACCACGGTCCTCCCGCACGACGACCCGGAGGCCTCCCTGGCGTTCTACCGCGACATCCTCGGCTTCGAGGTGCGCAGCGACTTCGGCGACGGCAAGATGCGCTGGATCACCGTCGGTCCCGCCGGCCAGCCCGACATCTCGCTCCTCCTCGCCCCTCCTGCCGTCGACCCCGGGATCACCGACGAGGAGCGCCGCACCATCACCGAGATGATGGCCAAGGGCACCTACGGCTGGATCCTGCTGGCCACCAAGGACCTCGACGGCACCTTCGAACGGGTCCAGGCCACCGACGCCGAGGTCGTCCAGGAGCCGACCGACCAGCCCTACGGCGTGCGTGACTGCGCCTTCCGGGACCCGGCGGGCAACATGGTCCGCATCCAGCAGCTGGCCTGAGCCGACCACTCCACGCACTCGCACCTCACGGGGGGACACGATGAGCAGGGCCACCGAGGCGGACCCGCAGGCAGCGACGCGGCACCCCGCTGACAGCCACGACATGATCCGGGTGCAGGGTGCTCGGGAGAACAACCTCAAGGACGTCAGCGTCGAGCTCCCGAAACGTCGGCTGACCGTGTTCACCGGTGTCTCGGGCTCGGGCAAGAGCTCGCTCGTCTTCGACACGATCGCGGCCGAGTCGCAGCGGATGATCAACGAGACCTACTCGACGTTCGTGCAGGGCTTCATGCCTTCGCTGGCACGGCCCGAGGTCGACGTGCTCGAGGGGATCACCACGGCGATCCTCGTCGACCAGGAGCGCATGGGCGCCAACGCCCGCTCCACCGTGGGCACCGCCACCGACGCCCACGCCATGCTGCGGGTGCTGTTCAGCCGGCTCGGGTCGCCGTTCATCGGGCCGCCGATCGCCTTCTCCTTCAACGTCCCGACCCGCAAGGCGAGCGGGGTGATGACCGACGCCAGGGGCGAGAAGACGATCGTCCGCGACGCTGTCTACCACGGTGGCATGTGCCCCGACTGCGAGGGACGGGGCACCGTCTCGGAGCTCGACCTGACGGCGATCTACGACGAGAGCAAGTCGCTCGTCGAGGGCGCGATCCTGGTGCCGGGCTACACCGCGGACGGGTGGATGGTGGCCACCTTCATCGAGTCGGGGTTCTTCGACCCGAAGAAGCCGCTGAAGGACTTCACGAAGCAGGAGCTGGACGACCTGCTCTACAAGGAGCCCGTCAAGATCAAGGCCAAGGGCATCAACGTCACCTACGAAGGCCTGGTCCCGAAGATCCGCAAGTCCATGTTCAGCAAGGACGTGGACTCGCTGCAGCCGCACATCCGGGCGTTCGTCGAGCGAGCAGCCGTCTTCGCCCCCTGCCCGGCGTGCGACGGCACCCGGCTCAACGAGTCGGCGCGGTCCTCGAAGATCAAGGGCCTCAACATCGCGGAGGTCTGCGCCATGCAGATCACCGACCTGGCCGAGTGGATCCGCGGGATCGACGACCCTTCGGTGGCACCGCTGGTCGGCAACCTGCTGCACCTGTTCGACTCCTTCGTCGAGATCGGGCTGGGCTACCTCTCGCTCGACCGTCCCTCGGGCACCCTGTCCGGGGGAGAGGCGCAGCGCACCAAGATGATCCGCCACCTCGGCTCGGCCCTCACCGATGTCACCTACGTGTTCGACGAGCCGACCGTCGGCCTGCACCCGCACGACATCCAGCGGATGAACACCTTGCTGCTGAGGCTGCGCGACAAGGGCAACACCGTGCTCGTCGTCGAGCACAAGCCCGAGAGCATCGCGATCGCGGACCACGTCGTCGACCTCGGCCCGGGCGCGGGCTCGGCCGGTGGCACGGTCTGCTTCGAGGGCACCGTCGAGGGACTGCGCGGGAGCGACACCGTCACCGGCCGACACCTCGACGACCGGGCCGCCCTCAAGGAGTCGGTGCGCAAGCCCACCGGTGCACTCGAGGTCCGGGGGGCGTCGACCCACAACCTCCAGGACGTGGACGTGGACATCCCGCTGGGCGTGCTGTGCGTGGTCACGGGCGTCGCCGGCTCGGGCAAGAGCTCGCTGATCCACGGCTCGGTCGCCGGCCGCGAGGGCGTGGTGGTGGTCGACCAGGGGGCGATCAGGGGCTCGCGGAGGTCCAACCCCGCGACGTACACCGGAGTGCTCGAGCCGATCCGCAAGGCGTTCGCCAAGGCCAACGGCGTGAAGCCCGCCCTCTTCAGCGCCAACTCCGAGGGCGCCTGTCCCACCTGCAACGGCAACGGGATGATCTACACCGAGCTGGGGTTCATGGAGACCGTAGCGACCCCGTGCGAGGACTGTGGCGGGAAGCGCTACCAGGCCGCCGTGCTGGAGCTGAGGTTCGGCGGGCGCAACATCGCCGAGGTGCTCGACCTCCCCGTCGCCGAGGCGCACGCGTTCTTCGCGAGCGGCGAGGCGAAGACGCCCGCAGCGGCCGCGATCCTCGGGCGCCTCGAGGACGTGGGGCTCGGTTATGTCACGCTCGGCCAGCCGCTGAACACCCTGTCGGGCGGTGAGCGCCAGCGGCTCAAGCTCGCCATGCACATGGGGGACAAGGGCGGCACCTACGTCCTGGACGAGCCGACCTCCGGCCTCCACCTGGCTGACGTGGAGAACCTGCTCGGCCTGCTCGACCGACTGGTCGACGCGGGGAAGTCGGTGATCGTGATCGAGCACCACCAGGCGGTGATGGCGCACGCCGACTGGCTCATCGACCTGGGCCCGGGCGCCGGCCACGACGGCGGCAAGGTCGTCTTCGAGGGGACGCCCGCCGAGCTCGTCGCGAGCCGGTCGACGCTCACGGGGGAGCACCTCGCGGAGTACGTCGGCGCCTGAGCCAGGTCAGTCGGGGTTGGCGCGGTCAGTGATCGGTCAGGCGGGGACCACGTCGTCGTCGATGCAGAGGATGTTGTCCTCACTGTCCTTGAACCAGGCGCCGTGCCCCATGTCGCCCATGCTCGCGACGTCACCGTCCCAGGTCACGCCCGGCATGTCGTAGTGCTCGAAGGTGACGCCCTTGGCCTTCAGGTCCTCGACCTCGGCGCGGACGTCGGGCACGTGGAACTGGGCGATGGTGTGGCCGGCCCGTCCGGCGTACTCCGTCTGGTAGAGGAAGAAGGTCGTCCCGCCGGCGGTCGTGTAGATGAGACCGCCCGGGTTCTCCTGGGCCGGGGTGAGTCCCAGCTTGTCGGCGTAGAAGCTGCGCGCGCGCTCGATGTCGGCGGCCGGGATGTTGGCCGTGACCTTGCTGTCGTTCAGCATGGTGCAACTCCTTCCGGGTCAGGCGCTCTCGAACCACGGGTGGTGGAGGTCGTAGAACCTGGCGTTCTGCAGGGCGTACTCGAGCTCGCCACGCACGTCCGCCGGCGGTTCCATCCGCTCGCCGGAGCGCGCCGCTTCCTCGGACGTGAAGGCGACGGTCTCGGTGAACGTGCCGTCGGGCTCGATCGCGAGGGTCCCGCCGATGATGTCGGGCCGCATCCTGTGGAGGGACTCGGTGTCGGCGAGCATCGCCTTGAGCCGGTCGGGGTCGTCGACGCGTCCACGGATGACCTGGACGAAGCCCGCCTGGTCCGAGCCGCCGTCGAGGAACATCATGACGTCGTCGCAGTCGTGGAACTCGAGCGGCCCGTCCATGAGGGACCTCAACCGTTCGGCCCACACACCCTGCTCCGGACGGCGCGAGTTGGCCATCGCAGCGTCCCGGGACTCGAACCTGACCACGGCGATGAACTCGTCGTCGTCGGTGAAGCCGTAGGTCCCGCCGAGCCAGCCGGACGCTCCGTCCGACAGGTCGCGTCGCCAGTCGTCGAGCAGGGCGTGGACCTCGTCCTGCCGCGTGCACTTGCCCTGGATGATCTGAATGAACACGTCTGTCTCCTCGATCGGTCGTTCCTGCACCAGCTGACCGGTCGAGGCAGCCCCAGGCCCCGGCCGGGCCCTCTTCGGAACGTACGCCGAGGGGGCAGCGGCCGCCATACCGAAACCGGGGTAGCCCTGCCTACGGGCTGGTGAGGATGACCAGCTGCTGGGTCGCGCGCGTCATCGCGACGTAGCGGTCGACCGCTCCCTCGATGCCGGTCCCGAGCTCGTCGGGGTCCACGAGGACGACGAGGTCGAACTCGAGGCCCTTGGCAAGCTCCGGCGTCAGCGAGCGGACGCGGGGCATCGCCTCGAACGACGGGTCGCCGATCACGCAGCCGATGCCGTCGACGTGCGCTGCAAGCCACCAGTCCAGGAGGGGGCGCAGCTCGGCAGCCGAGCCGTGCACGACGGGGACGCCGGTGCTCCGGATGGATGTCGGCACGTTGGCGTCCGGGAGCGCGGCCCGGATGAGGGGCTCGGCTTCCACCATGACCTCTTCGGGCGTGCGGTAGTTGATGCTCAGGGAGGCCAGCTCGACGTGGTCGAGCCCGACCCGCCGGAGCCGCTGCTGCCAGGTCTCGCTGAACCCGTGCCTGGCCTGGGCCCGGTCGCCGACGATGGTGAGGCTGCGGGAGGGGCAGCGCCGCAGCAGCATCTGCCACTCGGCGTCGGTGAGCTCCTGGGCCTCGTCCACGACGATGTGCGCGAACGGGCCGGCGAGCTCGTCCCGGTCGGCGCTCGGCAGGGCCTCCTCGTCGTCGAGGTCGTTGCGCGCGTCACCGCCGCGCAGCATCGACATCAGCTGCATCTCGGAGTCGTCCGTCTCGATCACGTGGTCGATGACGTCCGACATCTGCGCGCGCTCGGCGGCCAGGGCGGCCTCCCGCCGGCGCTCGAGGGGGGAGGCCTGGGGGTCGCCGAGGCGCTGGTACGCCGCGTCCAGGAGCGGGAGGTCGGCGACCGTCCAGGCATACGGATCGTCCTTGCGCTGCAGGGCGCGGACCTCCTCCGGCGCCAGCCACGGGGCGCACCGGCGCAGATAAGCGGGGACCGACCACAGGTCGGCGACCAGGTCGGTCGGCTCGATCAGCGGCCAGGCGGTGTTGAGGGCCTCGTTCAGGCCACGGTGCCGGCGGAGGGAGGTGCGGAGCGTCTCCGCGGGGACGTCCTCGTCGTCGACCTTGTCGACCAGCACGTCCACCAGCGTCTCGAGGACCTGCCCGCGGGCCTCGTTGTGCGGCGTACCAGGATCCGGCGAGTCGAACGCCTCGGCCCACTCGTCGGCGCTGAGCCAGAGGTCGGCCCACGTGGTCTCGACCTCCATGCCCTCGGTCGGCGGCTCCTCGTACAGCCGGACAGCCGGCTCGATCGCCTGCACCATGTCCACGGAGGCCTTCAGGCGGGCCACCTCGGGATCGACCTCAGGCGCGGCCGCGGCGCCCTCGGGGACGAGCTCGCGGAGGGTGCAGGTGCGCACGCCCTCCTCGCCGAGGCTGGGGAGGACGTCGCCGACGTAGGCGAGATAGGGCTGGTGCGGTCCCACGAACAGCACGCCGCCCTGCCGGTGGCCGAGACGAGGGTCGGAGTAGAGCAGGTAGGCGGTGCGGTGCAGGGCCACGACGGTCTTGCCCGTCCCCGGACCTCCGTCGACGACGAGGGCCCCGCGGGACCCGGCGCGGATGATCGCGTCCTGGTCGGCCTGGATCGTGCCGAGCACGTCCCGCATCCGGGGCGACCTGCTGCTGCCCAGGCTGGCGATGAAGGCCGACTGGTCGTCGAGCGCCGCGTGCCCCTCCAGTCCGTCCGGGGTGAACACCTCGTCCCAGTAGTCGCTCACCCGACCACGGGTCCAGCGATACCTGCGGCGGCTCGTCAGGCCCATCGGGTTGGCGTGGGTGGCGCCGAAGAAGGGCTCGGCGGCGGGGGAGCGCCAGTCGACCAGCAGCCGGCGGCCCTCGCTGTCCGTGAGGCCCAGCCGTCCGACGTATACGGGCTCGGGGTCGTCGATGCTGACCATCCGGCCCAGGCACAGGTCCAGGCCGAACCGGCGCAGCGCCCGCAGGCGCGCGGTCAGCCGGTGGACCTCCAGGTCGCGGTCCAGCGCGGCCTGGCCCGTGCCGCCCGGCGCCTTGCGCTCCGCGTCGAGACGCTCCGTCAGGGCGGCGATCGTCCGCTCGAGGCTGTCCGCGATGGCCCCGAAGTGCTGCTCGTCGTCCGCGATCAGCGCGGGATCGGCCTTGGGCGCAAGGTGGTCGGCCAGGTCGAAGGCACTGGTCGTCGTGGGGGACACGTCGGGGATTGTGGGGGAGGGGAGGGGCCTTGCGGCAAGGCCCCCACCCCGCTATACGTTGAAACTGGAGGGGCCGGAGAGTTTCGTCGGCCGACTGGGATTCGACGGCGCGCACCGGCGCGGCGCGCGGCCGATCGGCGTACTCTCGCAAGGGAACCCGAGCGAGGAGCCGCCCGTGAGCGCCACCGACCACCTTCTGGAAGAGCTCGAACCCGTCGTCGCCGCCAATCTCGACCGCCATCTCGCACTGGCCCAGGAATGGCACCCGCACGACTACATCCCCTGGAGCCAGGGCCGCGACTTCGCGTTCCTCGGCGGCGAGGACTATGCGCCCGAGCAGTCGCGCCTGTCCGAGACGGCCAAGGCGGCGATGTTCACCAACCTGCTGACCGAAGACAACCTGCCCTCCTACCACCGGGAGATCGCGACGCGCTTCGGGCGCGACGGTGCGTGGGGGACGTGGGTCGGGCGCTGGACCGCGGAGGAGAACCGCCACGGCATCGCGATGCGCGACTACCTCGTCGTCACCCGTGGAGTCGACCCAGTCGAGCTCGAGCGCGCCCGGATGGACTACATGACCTCGGGCTACGACTCCGGCGACAAGACGCCGTTGGAGACCGTGGCCTACGTGTCGTTCCAGGAGCTCGCGACCCGCGTCTCCCACCGCAACACCGGGAAGGTGACAGAGGACCCGATCGCAGACAAGCTGCTGGCGCGGATCTCGAAGGACGAGAACCTGCACATGGTGTTCTACCGCAACCTCGTCAGTGCCGCGCTCGAGATCGCGCCTGACGCCACGATGCGCGCGATCGCCGACGAGGTCATCAAGTTCGAGATGCCAGGCGCCACGATGGCCGGCTTCCGGCGCAGCTCGATGATGATCGCCAAGGCCGGGATCTACGACCTGCGCCTGCACCACGACGAGGTGGTGATGCCGATCCTGAGGCAGTGGGGGGTCTTCGACCGCACCTTCGGCGACGTCGGCCAGCGGGCGCTCGAGGAGATGGTGGCCTTCCTGAGCGCTCTCGACGCCCAGGCGGCGAGGTTCGTGGAGCGGCGTGCGGAGGGTCGCGCCCGGCTCGAGGCTCGCGGCGAGGAGACCCCGGTCTACGCGTCCTGAGCGGCTGACGTGAGGGACCCGATGCACTTCGATGCCCGGGCCGAGGTCTACGAGAGGTCCCGGCCGCTCTACCCGGAGGCCCTCTGGGCACGCTTGCGCGAGCTCGGGGTGCTGGGCGGCGGACGCCGTGTCCTCGACCTCGGGGCCGGGACGGGCGAGGCCACAGGGCGTCTCGTCGAGTCGGGCGCCACGGTCACGGCCGTCGAGCCGGGCATCGCGCTGGCGGAGCGCCTCCGCCGCCGCGTACCCCAGGCGCGCGTCGTCGTCGCGACCGCGGAGGATGTGCTGCTCCCGGACGCCGCCTTCGACGTCGCCGTGGTGGCCACAGCCGTTCACTGGTTCGACCTCGGGATCGTCGTACCCAAGCTGCACCGGGTGCTCCGGCCCGGAGGCCAGCTCGCCGTCTGGCGGACGGTCTTCGGCGACCCGGAGGTGAGCACTCCGTTCCGGGACCGGGTCTCGGAGATCGTGGCGGCCCGCCCCCCGGCGGACCGGCCTGATGCGCTCGACCCCGACCACTGGACGCGGGTGCTGACGGCGACCGGCCACTTCGTCGTACGCCACACGGAGGTGTTCCGCTGGAGCGTCGAGCTCGACACCGACCAGATCCGCGGCCTGTTCAGCACCTTCAGCGACTGGAGCGCCGTTGAAGTGGAGGCCGCCGCTCAGGCAGCCGACGACCTCGGTGGGCGCGTGACGGAGCACTACCTCACGCCGTTGATGCTCCTGGACCGCGTCGGGCCTGGTACGAAGGCGTGACGAGGGCTAAGGCGCCAGCCGGTGCAGGTCGCGCGGGAACAGCGTCACCTCCCGGATGTTGCCCGCGTCCACCAGGCGGGCGACCCAGCGCTCCAGCCCGATCGCGAAGCCGCCGTGCGGAGGCATGCCGTGGGCGAAGGCCTGCAGGTACGACGCGTACGCGGCTGGTGACCCACCACGCGCCTCGATCGCGGCCACGTAGTCGCCGTATCGGTGCAGCCGTTGCCCACCGGTCACGAGCTCCATGCCGCGGAAGATCAGGTCGAAGCTGTTCGTCCACGGCCCTCCCTCGATGGGCTCACCCGTCCACCCGTGCGTGTAGAAGGGCCGCTTCCGCAGCGGGTAGCCCTCCACTGCCAACACGTCGGTGCCGAGTGCTTGCTTGGCCCACGTTCCCAGCGCTCGCTCGTGCTCGGGCGCCAGGTCGGGCTCGTCGGCCGGCGCGCCAACCCGGCGCAGGGCCTCGGCGAAGTGGATGACCGGGATCTCCTCGGGGATGTGCGGCAGGGCCACCTCGAGCCGGTCGACAGCCGTGGCCGCGTGCTCCCGGATGCCGACGATCATCCCGGCGAGCACGTCGCGCAACGTGGCGAGCACGTCTCGGTGGTCCCGCACGAAACCCAGCTCGACATCGAGGGAGACGTACTCCGCCAGGTGCCGCACCGTGTCGTGGGGTTCGGCCCGGAACACCGGGCCGACCTCGTAGACCCGCTCGAAGATGCCGACGAGCTGCTGCTTGTAGAACTGCGGGCTCTGGGCGAGATAGGCGGGCCGACCGAAGTAGTCGAGCTCGAAGACGTTCGCGCCGGACTCCGTGGCCGATTCGACGATCTTGGGGGAGTGCACCTCGGTGAAGCCGGACGTGTCCAGCGTGTGCCGGAAGCCACGCAGGCTGGCCGCAGCAAGTTCCCAGCGGGCGCGTTGGGCCGGGTGGCGCCAGGTCACCGGGGCGTTGTCGAGGAGCGTCGGCAGGCCGACGTTCAGGGACGGCCGCCAGAGCTCGGCGGGCGGCGTGCGGGCCGGCTCGGTGAGCAGCGTGATGGAGGGGGAGGTGACCTCGACGCCGCCTGGGGCTCGACCGTTCGTCGTGGCCAGGCCGGTGACCTGGACGGTGGTCTCCTCGGGTGGCAGACCCGCGCTCGGCACCTCCTCGGGGCGCAGCACGACCTGCGCCAGGCCGGAGCGGTCGCGCAGGACCAGGAAGGTGACCGCCGCGAGCTCGCGGCGTCGGTGGACGTGGCCCATGAGGGTCACGGTGCTGCCGGGCTCGGCGCTGGCGAGCTCCGCTGCAAGGGTGCGGACAGGTAGGGGTCGACTCATCGTTCCTCCAGGTGACGGAAGCCCTGGAGGTGTGGGCGGGGGCCAGGTCGCGGTGCCACCACACCTTCGCCGATGAGCCATCGGCCTCTCGTCGGTACGCCGTCACGCGCGGGCGCCGCTCGCCTGCCCGGCCGAGGGTCGTCACTCCTCGCGATCGCCGTTCGCAGCGTAAACCGGGTCGGCCCCGCAGTGGCAACCACTTTTCGCGGGACGGTCGAGCTCTCCCCAGTCCCTCCCGTAACAGGGCAGTAACGGCGGGGCAGTCGCCGGTTAACGGCTCCGCCCTACGTTCAGGACTCCCTCGGGGTCGCGCTGACGCCGAAAACGATCGCCCAGAGCAGGAGCGGAATCATGAAGGTGTTGAAGAGCCCGGCCGTGCAGATCGCGATCGGGGCGGTCACGGGAGTCCTGTTCGGCCTGGTTGTGGGGGACTGGGCGAGCAACCTCAAGTTCGTCGGCGACATCTTCATCCGGCTGATCCAGATGGCGATCGTGCCCCTGGTGATGTCGTCGGTGATCGTGGCGACCGGATCCGTGGCAGGGCGGGGGACCGGCAGCCTGATGGCGCGCACGTTCGGGTGGATCCTCGGGTTCTCCGTCGTCGCCGCGGCACTGGGATGGGTGCTCAGCGTCCTGATCCGGCCCGGATCGGGCATGTCCTTCGACGGCGAGCTCGATCCGACGCTGCAGGAGTCGGCCTCGGGCGTCGTCGGCTGGCAGCAGACGATGACCGACTTCGTCTCGACGAACATCTTCGGCTCGATGTCGACGGCGACGATGGTGCCGATCATCGTGTTCTCGTTGATCTTCGGCCTGGCCCTCAACCGCTACGTCGCCACGACGGGCAACCGCACCGTGCTCGACTTCGCCGAGCAGGTCCAGCAGGTCGTCCTGATCATGATCCGGTTCGTCATGTTCGTCGCCCCGCTCGGAGTGTTCGCGCTGCTGGCCAACCTCGCGGGCACCGTGGGCTTCTCCGTGGTCACGACGGGGCTTGCCTACCTGGGCACGACGCTGCTCGGAGTGCTCATCATGATGACGGTGTTCGTGGTCGTCGTCTCGGCGCTGACCCGGCTCAACCCGGTGAAGCTGCCGAGCAAGCTCCTCGAGCAGACCATCGTGGCCGTGACGACCACCAGCTCGGCGGTCACGTTCCCGACGGTGCTCAGGAACACGATCGAGAAGGTGGGCGTCAGCCAGCGGGTCGCCAACTTCACCCTGAGCATCGGCATGACCATGGGCTCGTGCGGCGCCGTGCTCAACTACGTGGTTGTCGTCATGTTCCTGGCCCAGGCGGGCGGCGTCGAGCTCTCCGTCGGAGAGATCGTCCTCGGCATGGCGCTCGCCATCCTGCTGAACATCGGCACGATCACGGTGCCCGGCGGGTTCCCGGTGATCGCGATGTTCCTGGCGACCTCGCTGGGCCTGCCCTTCGAAGCGGTCGGACTGCTGATCGCCGTCGACTGGTTCACCGGCATCTTCCGCACGTTCCTCAATGTGAACGGCGACACGATGGTGGCCATGCTCGTTGCCAACTCGACCGACGAGATCGACCGGGACGTCTACGACGGGGCGAAGGTGGTCACGGCGGACGATCTCGACCTGGACGAGCTCCAGGATCAGTTCGACGCCGCAGACCGGCTCGCCTGAACCGCGCCGCACGGATGGGGGCGCCCGCGCCGGGCCCACAGGCCGCTTGACTTCCGATAACTGACATTATGTCAGTTAATAGTCAGGTGAAGGCTCGGATGAGCTTGATCCACTACCCCGCCACCAACCCAGATTGACCGGGCGGGACCCGGGTCAGCGAACCAGCCTTCGCACGTCCGGTGGCAGGTCCTCCGGCTCGACCCAGGTGTCGACCGGTGGGACGGTGCCGGACTCGTAGGCGTCCGCGACGGTCGCGACCAGCTCGGTGAGGTCGGGGAAGAACCGTTCGGGGTCGGCCGGGTCGTCGCCGGCCTGCGGGTCGAAGACGAACAGTGTGCCGGGCCGTCCGGCCGACCCGTCGCTGTCGAGGCACACGTGCCAGCCGTCGGACGAGATGAGGACCGGGTGCCAACTGGGTCGATAGGCCTCGATGCCGACGTGCTTCTTCCACTCTGGGTTGAACGAGACGTCGAACGCCCGTTGGGTGCTCGCCTGAGCCAGCGTCGGGACGTGCAGGCTGAGGCAGAGGTGGTTCTCGGGGCTGGTCAGCAACCATCCGGCCGGGTCGGTCGCCGAGGGCGTGTCGGTGCCGTCGTGCCAGCCGTACCACACGAGCAGGTCGGGGTGCGGATTCACGCCGTCGGCCTCGAGCCGGCTGACGATCTCAGCCCGCTCGAGCCCGGGACGCCAATGCGCGGCGACCGGAGCCTGGGCCGCGGCCAGCACGGCGCCGAGCCTCCCCAGCTCATCGCCGAGGTCAGCCACGACTCACCTCCCCTGAAGGTCCTCACCCGGCTCAGCACACTCAGGCGGTCAGGACGACCGTGTTCTGCCGAGACCGGCGGGCACCCACGTGCGAAAGCACCGTACTCCTGATCGCAGCCGAAATACGGCCGAACTTGATACGCAGGCTGTCCACTACAAGCTGCGTATTGCATCGGTCGAATCAAACACGCAGGCTCCGCCAGCGGTCCTCCGGCCTCCCTCCAGAGCGCCGGGTCGGCGGCGAAGGATCCCAGGGTGGGCCGACCCTCCTGACGCTCCACCATGTCGGCGGCCTCCGATTTCGTCCCTGAGCTCTTGTGCTGGCCCCATGCGATGCTGTTCGATCTGGTTGAGCGTTCAATGAAGCGCTTCGACTGACTCGGAAGTGGGGCGTCAATGGCTTTCAAAGTGGGCAAGATCAAGGGCACTCTCCTGGCCGTCGTGTTGACGGCTGCGATGGCTGTGCCTGGCGTAACGAACAAGGCCTCGGCCGATATCGGCACGCAGTCGAGCGCTGCGCAGACAGTGGCCGCTATGGGCGCGGGCTGGAATCTTGGAAACGCACTGGAAGCCAACTCCAACGGATACGCCAGCGAGACGGCGTGGGGCAATCCAACTGTCACCCAAGCGCTCATTGACAGTGTCAAAGCGGCAGGATTCAAGTCGATCCGTATCCCGGTCTCTTATCTGAGATATATCGGACCAGGCCCGAAATACACGATCAACACGGGTTGGCTGGACAGAGTCCAGCAAGTTGTCGACTACGCCCACAGCCGAGGCCTGCACGTGATCATCAACATGCACGGCGATGGTTACAAGTCCATCCCCACGCCTGGCTGATCTGTGACGCAGCCAACCAGACCGCCATCAAGGCCAAGTATCGGAATGCCTGGCAACAGATCGCACACAGGTTCCGGGGTTACGACCATCGCCTGATTTTCGAGTCGATGAACGAGAATTTCGACGGGCAGTACGACCGTCCGACTCAGCCGTGCTACTCGAACATCAACGCTTACAACCAGATCTTCGTGGATACCGTCCGGAGAACCGGCGGGAACAACAGTTCCAGATGGTTGCTCGTTCCCGGCTGGAACACGAACATCGATTACACCGCCGGGAACTACGGCTTCGTGATCTCGACCGACTACTACCGTTCTCCCTCCATTCCCAAGAGCGAGAAGCGGATCATGATCTCCGTTCACTACTATGCTCCATGGGACTTCGCTGGCGAGGAAAGCGGCACCATTACCCAATGGGGAGGCGCGGCGACCGAGCCGTGGAGAAAGTCGACCCGGGGACAGGAAGACTACCTGGAATCGCAGCTGAAACTGATGCACGACACGTTCGTCGTGCGCGGATACCCGGTCGTTGTCGGCGAATACGGTTCGATCGACAAGACATCGTTCGACTGGTCGAACAACACGTACCGGGCAGACTTCGCGTACGCCGTCGCGGCCACCGCCAAGAAGTACGGCGCGGCAACCTTCGTCTGGGACAACGGCGTGAACGGGCGCTATGGCTTCGGGCTCTTCGACCGACACACCAATTCAGTGACCCAACAGGAAGTCATCGCTGGCATCAGGTACGGCGCTGGCTGGTAGCAGCCCAGGCCCTGGTTCCGAGTAGCCCACCGATCACCTCAGCTACCCGTGGCGGGCCCATGGCCGCCGGTCGGGTCGCGGGCGCTGCAGTGCGTGCTCACCGCAACGACCCGGGAGCGCATCCGGGCCATTCCCTCCGTTCTGCAACGCGCGGCCAACGAGGCCACTACGGTGCAGGAGACTGCCCTCGGGGAAGGACCACGCACATGTCGACCCTCTCCTCACGCATGGGATTCCGATCTTGGCTCGCTGCGACCGTTCTCGCGGTCCTCGCCCTGACAGCGCCACCCGTGTCGTCGGCACCAGCGCCAGTCTCGGCACAGGCGACCGGCTCCCTCACGATCACACCGACGAGGTTCTACGGCGGCCAACCGGTCACCTTCTCCGGCAGGCTCCCAGGCGGCAAGCAGACGTTCCGCCTGCAGTACCACATGCGCCGGCCTGGCGACGTGTGGACGGACATCCCCGGCTCCCACGGCAAGACGGACAGCCGTGGCCGCTTCCGCTTCCAGTTCCCGGCCCGCTCGATGAAGAACATCCTGCTCAGGGTGAAGTCGGACAGGAACGCGACCAACGGCGTGAGCATGGCCGCCATGGACCAGCAGGTCGTGCTCTCCCCCACCGAGGCGGTGGTCGGCCAGCCGTTCACGATCTCGGTCGACACCGCGCCGCGACAGAGCCGGGTCGAGCTGATGCCCCTTCCGGGCCGACCGGTGACCCTGCAGCGGCGTGACCCGGCCACCTTCGAGTGGCACACGGTTGCGACCGGTGTCGCGGACGCGGGCGGCTTCGCCACCTTCGAGCAGAATGTCTCAGCCGCGGGCCCGGTCGTCTATCGCGCCGTCGCCGAGCGCCACGCAGGCGTGGGGTGGTTCCCGTCGTTCCCGACCTATGTGGACGTGATGGCGGCGCCTCAGCGGACAGAGCCCACGCCCATCCCCGCAGCCCGGACCGGCCAGGGGCAGGAAGCAGCCACGTTCCGGCAAGCGGCGCGGCTGGCCCGGCGCGACGTCACTGCCTCCGCCGGCAGCGCGCGCAACTGGTGGCCGATCGCCTGGCACTACGCGTTCGAGTACGCCGAGGACCTGACGACGCCTCCCATGGACGGCAAGCCCCGCAAGGGGTGGTGGCGCGACGTGTCCACGGGCACCGGCCGGGTCTCCCAGCAGAGCGGCGGCATGTTCCTGGACAGCAGCTTCGACGCCGGGGAGGGCCTGCGCGGAGGCCCAGGTGACTGGGGCACCACGAACGCCACCCTGATGGACTACCCGATGACCCGCGGCCGGTTCGAGGTACGCCTGCTCTCGCGCGCCCAGGGTGACCCCGGCGACCCGCCCTACCGGATACGCGCCGAGATCATCCCCACGCGCGCCGCCGGAACCGTGTGCAGCCCGCACGCCATCACGTTCCTGGACATGTCGCCGGGCGACCCGTCGTACCGGTTCGGCGTCCGCTCCCCCGCCGGTGACTGGGTGGGCAGCCGGCCCGGCAACTTCAACTTCTCCTCACACGCCTTCGCCGTCGAGGTCGGCACGAGGCACATCACCTTCTTCCTCGACAACGTGGTCGTGGGCGTGCTGAAGGGCACGGCGGCCATCCCGAAGGGCGACCTCACGGTGCGCGTGTCCATGGTCGGCAGCCCGGACACAGAGATGCAGCAAACCGAGGCCCGCTTCGACTGGCTGCGCGGTTGGCCGCTCAAGAAGACCGGCCAGGTCAAGAAGGGCCCGTCGCTGCAGGTGGCGACAGGCGCCTTCCCCTGCTGACGCGCCCCAGGCCCCTCACTGCTCGTGTCGCTCGTGCTCGCGGTCAGTCGCCGTCGCGGCACAGGCAGAACGGGTGGCCAGCTGGGTCGAGGAGCACTCGGACGTTCTCCTGCGGTTGGTGGTCCGCCACGGCCGCTCCCAGAGCGACCGCCTCGGCGACAGCGGAATCGAGGTCGCCGACCTGGAAGTCGAAGTGCAATCATCGGACGCTGAGCTCCATCGACCGGCGGCCACACGGGCGCCTGGTAGCCGGTCGCCTGCTGGAACACGATGTAGATGGGACCCTCAGGAGCGGCGAGGATGGTCGTTCCTGGCTCCTCGTGGCCGATCGGCCAGCCGAGCAGCTCGGAATAGAACCTGCACAGAGCGCCGGGATCGGGTGCTTCGATCGCAGTTCCCCACCACATGCCGTCCATCCGCGATCGCATGCGCGCAGTGTAGGGCGGCTCCCTGGGGAACAGATGACACCCGCACCAGCGCGCGTCGTTCCCCAGAGGTCAGGTGATCTCCGGCAGATCCTGCTCGACGCCGAGCAGCGAGCGGAACGGATCGCCGCGCTGCTCGAGCCGGTCGAGCACGGTCCGGATCGTCCACCTGTCCGGCCGCAGCTCCGGGTCGTCGAGCTCGTGCCACGCGATCGGCACCGAGACCGGGGCGCCGAAGGCAGGTCGGGTCGAGTACGGCGCGACGAGCGTCTTGTTGATCGCGTTCTGCGTGTAGTCGAGCCGCGCCAGGCCGCCCCGGGCCTTCTTCTCCCACTTCCAGCTGACCAGCTCGGGAAGCACCTTGCCGACGGTCCGCGAGAGCTTCTCCGTCCACGCCCGAGTCTGGGCGAACGAGTAGCCCGCGCGGACCGGGATCCAGATCTGGATGCCCCGCTTCCCGGTCACCTTGGGCCGGCCGAGGACGCCGAGGTGGTCGAGTGCCGTCCTGTGCAACCGGGCGAGCTGCAGGAGCTCGTCCCACGTCGTCCTCTCCCCCGGGTCCAGGTCGACCAGGGCGTACGTCGGCTCGTGCATCGCCGAGGTCCGCGACGTCCACGGATGCCACTCCAGCGCGCCGAAGTTGGCCGCCCACACCAGCGCAGCCGGCTCGTCGACGACCAGGTAGGTCACCGTCTCCCCCGAATCAGCCTCCGGGTTGTCCCAGCGCGGCAGCCATTCGGGTGCGTGCGTGGGCAGCTCCTTGTGCCAGAAGCCCTTCTTCTCCGCGCCGTCGGGGTAGCGGTGCAGGTTGACCGCTCGCCCCTCCAGGTACGGCAGCGACAGCGGCGCGACGCGCGCGGCGTAGGCGAGGAGCTCGCGCTTGGTGACGGGCGGGTCGCCCGGGAACAGCACCTTCTCGAGGTTGGTCACCTTCAGCCGGCGGTCGAAGGCCTCCCAGGTCCCCTCGCTGCCCAGCTCCTCGAGCGCCGCGATGGCTGCGTCGGACACAGGTTCGGGGAGCAGCGACTCCTCCGCGACGTCCGCAGGCGCTCCCGACCGCCAGATCCGGTCCGGGTCCTCCGCGACCTCGTCGTTGGTGCGCCCGGTGAGCACCGAGCGCGGATGCTCCTCGGGGTCCCAGCCGGGCACGGCGTACTCGTCGTTCTTGTGGAGCAGCAGCCACTCGCCCTTCTCGCTCTTGTCGGCGCGGTCGTCGCGACGCACCAGCACCAGCCGGCCGCGCAGCTTCTCGCCGTGCACGTCTGCGTGCAGCTCGCCTTGCTCGAGCTGCCGCGCCGGGTCTTGCCCCTTGGCCGGCTCCCACGTGCCGGTGTCCCAGACGATCACGTCGCCACCGCCGTACTCGCCGCTGGGGATCACCCCCTCGAACTGCAGGTACTCGATCGGGTGGTCCTCCACGTGCACGGCCATCCGTCTCACCGCGGGATCGAGGGTAGGCCCCTTCGGCACCGCCCAGCTGACCAGCACGCCGTCGATCTCGAGGCGCAGGTCGTAGTGGAGCCGACTGGCCCGGTGCCGCTGCACCACGAAGCGGCGGCCGTCCGACCGGCCGGGCGTGCCGTCCCCCGCGGGCTCCGGCGTCCGCCGGAAGTCTCGCTTGCGCCGGTACGTCGCGAGGTCGGCCATACCCACGCGGTTCCCCGGAACCCGGCGGCGCATCCCCGGCGGCTGCGTCGTGGGTACCGACGTGGGCACGGGAGCTGAGAGGGAGCCATGCAGGACGACCTACACATCGAGCCGTTCATCCACCTCGTCGACGTCACGCACGACGCCGCCCTGGTCGCCTGGGGTGGGTTCCACTTCAGGCGGGACCGGGTGCGGGACCGCTGGGACATCGTCGACGACCAGGACCTGCAGGAGAGCTGCGGCAGGCACACGTGCATCGGGCACGCCGCGGAGTCCTTCGGACCGACGGTCGTCGAGGTCCTCGACGCCGGGCGCGGCCGGGTCCTCTCCAGGGCGCACAGCGACGCCACCTGGACGTGGGTCCGTGACCTGGAGCCCGACACCGACTACCGCTACCGCGTCCTCGTCGACGGACGCGAGTGGGCGGCCGGCGAGCGCTGGGACTGGGTCGAGGACCGCCGCGGCGGCTACGACCTGGCGCCGGCGGGGCTCTCCTACGACCTGCGGTTCCGGACGTGGCCGGAGCCCCATGCGGAGACCCCGCCGCTGCGGTTCATCGCCCTCGGCGACTACGGGGTCGGCATCCGCTCGGACTCGGAGTCCAGCCGGCGGCAGCGGCGGATCGCCGAGGTGCTCGACCGGTTCGTGGCCGACCACGACGTCCGCTTCGTCGTCTCGCTCGGCGACAACATCTATCAGGGCGAGCAGGGCGCGGTGGACGACGAGAGCGGCGGCGAGGACGACGACTGGTACTCCAGCTTCTTCCAGCCCTACCGCTACGCGCTCGCGCGGGTCCCGTTCTTCCCCGCCATCGGCAACCACGACACGACCGACACGGAGGGAGCGGACGACCGCGCGCAGATGGAGGACAACTTCCACCTTGCCGAGCGCTTCCGCTCCCCCGGACGCGACTGCATCGAGCCGGGCCTGTTCTACCGGGTCCGCTACGGCCGGGACCTCGAGCTGGTCTGCATCGACTCCTCGCAGGACCCCGAGGAGGGCGTCCACCGGCACTTCCAGGCCGGGGACCAGCTCGAGTGGTTGCGCGAGGTCTTCTCGGCGCCCGACGTGCGCTGGCGCATCCCCTTCTCCCACCACCCGGTCTACTGCGCGGGCCCCTCGCACGATGACGACTCCGAGATGCTCGAGACGCTGGATCCCTTGTTCGCCACCGCCGACGTGCGCCTCGTGCTGGCCGGGCACGAGCACAACTTCCAGATCGGCCGGGTCGACCGCCGTACGTATGTGGTCTCAGGAGCCGGCGGCCAGGTGCGCGACGAGGCGCCGGCCCGGCTGGGCGAGAAGGGCGTCGAGGCCTGGGCGGCCCACGCCCACCTCCTGGTCGTCGACGTCGACGGTGACCGCGCCCGGCTGACCCCGGTGTCCGGACTGCTCGGCGACGGCTCGCCCCACCTGATGACCGCCCTGGACGCCCAGAACAAGGTCGTCCGTCCGCCCTACGACGTCGACGCTGCGTCCGATTGACATAACGTCACCCGAATGCCGGCCGAACCGACGGGTACCGCTTTCCTCAGGACACTGTCAAGTACAGGGAGCTACCCATGAAGCTTCACTTGCCGCACAGAGAACGACATCGCGAGCACGGGGCGCACGAGAGTGGCTACGAGCGCGGGTCGCACGAAACTGACTACGAGCACCGGTCGCACGCGACTGATGACGAGCACGGGTCGCACGAGACCTACCACGACGACTCCGACACCAGTCAAGCAACACCGGCCATGGACCGCCACGCCGTCGTCGCGCGGGAGCGCGCGGAGTACGGCGGCATCAAGTGGGGTTCTGCGTTCTTCGGCTGGCTCACCGCCATGGGCACCGCCCTCATCCTGACCGCGGTCCTAGCCGCGGCGGGTGCCGCGGTCGGCCTCAGCACCGGCCTCGAGGAGTCGGACGCCCGGCGGAACGCCGAGACCGTGGGGATCGCCGGCGGCATCGCGCTGCTGGTGGTCCTCTTCGTGGCCTACTTCGCAGGCGGCTACGTCGCCGGCAGGATGGCACGCTTCGACGGCGCCAAGCAGGGCCTGGCCGTGTGGCTGTGGGCGCTCATCATCGCCATCGTGGTGGCCGTTGTGGCTGCGGTCGCCGGCACCGAGTATGACGTGATGGCCGAGCTCAACGGCTTCCCGAGGATCCCGATCAGCGAGGGCGACCTGACCACCGGCGGCCTCGTCGCCGCGGTGCTCGCCGTGGTGGCGAGCCTCGGTGGCGCCGTCCTGGGCGGCCTCACGGGCATGCGCTTCCACCGCAAGGTCGACCGCGCCGGCTGGGACTGGTGATTCGCTAGGACGCCGCCACGAGCACGCCGATCTTGTCGATCCGGTGCTCGGGGTTGTCGAACTCGTCTGCCCAGTAGTTGCCCTCGGCGTGGTCCTCGATCGTGCGACACGTGGAGAGCGTGATCATCGCGCGGGATGGTGCCACGCCGGGGCGGCCCGGCACCGCGGCGCGCTGCTCCCTCAAGGAGCGCGCGCTGCGGAACGACGTGATCCGGGTCGTCGTGATCCGGTAGGTGTAGCGCACTCCCCCCGCGACGACGTACACCTTGTCGCCCCGCCGCAGGTCCGGCAGGTAGCGGAAGGCCTGCGTCGAGGAGAGCCGGTGGGCGGTGACCTGGTAGTTGCCGATGCCACCCGGGCCGGTGCCCCCGCGGGGTCCGTGCGGGCTGGCGGCCACGCCCCGGTTCTGGATCTCCGTGCCGGGGCCGTCGTCGGTGTAGCCGCGGTAGGGCACCACGGGGAGGTGCCGGATCGCCAGCCGCGGGATGCTCAGGAGTGCACGCCGCGGGGCTCCGTCGCTGGCCATCGACTCACGACGCGGCGTCGTCGGCGGTGCGGTGGGCGACGCCTTGCTCGCTTCGCTTCCGTCGTACGACGGCCTCGGCGGCGCCGGCGCGGGTCCGCTCCCCTGCCCCGAGCACCCGGAGAGGAGGGCCGCCAGCAGCAGCCCACCCGCGTGGAGAAGAGCGCGGCGCGTGGTGCCGACCTGCATACCCTCGAGGCTACGTGCCCGGGATCGGGTCCAGGGACCCTGCCTCGGCGCTCCTGCGTACGGTAGCGCCGTGACCACACCCCGCCTCGTCGTCGAGGAAGAGCTCCTCCGCCGCAACATCGACCGGGTCGCGGTCGGCGCACGTGTCGCGGGCGTTGCGTTGCGGCCGCACGTGAAGACCCACAAGTGCCTGGAGATCGCCCGCCTCCAGGTGGCGGCCGGCGCCACGGGCGTCACCGTCGCGACCGTCGGTGAGGCCGAGGTGTTCGTGCACGCGGGGTTCGACGACGTGCTCGTGGCCTACCCGCTCTGGCTCGACGACGACCGGGCCACACGGCTGGCCCGCCTCGCGGGACGCGCCAGGAACGCGATCGGCGTCGACTGCACCGAGTCCGCCGCGCGCGCCCGGGCGATGCTGCCCGACGTCGAGCTGATGGTGGAGATCGACAGCGGCCACCACCGCACGGGGTGCGCTCCCGGCGACGTGGGCGAGGTCGCCGCCGCCGGTGGGGTGCGGGGGGCCTTCACGTTCCCTGGCCACTCCTACTCCCCCGACGGCGGCAGCGGCGCCGCGGCCGACGAGGCACGGGCCCTGGCAGAGGCCGGGAAGGCGCTCGTCGCTGCCGGAGTGGAGGCACCGGTGCTCAGCGGCGGCTCGACACCCAGCCTCGCGCACACCGACACCGGCGTGGTGACGGAGTTGCGTCCCGGCGTCTACGTCCTCGGTGACGCCCAGCAGTGGGAGCTCGGGTCCTGCTCCCCGGACGACATCGCGCTGACCTGCCACGCGACGGTCGTGAGCCTGGCCGGCGGCCGGGTCGTCGTGGACGCCGGCAGCAAGGTCCTCGGCGCCGACCGCGCGGCGTACTCCACCGGCTTCGGCCGCCTGCTCGACCACCCGGACGCCCGGATCGTGATGCTCTCGGAGCACCACGCGGTCATCGAGATGGCCGAGCGACCTCCGCTCGGCACCACCCTGCGGCTGGTGCCCAACCACGTGTGCAACGCGGTCAACCTGGCCGACGAGCTCTGGGTGGGCGACCAGCGCTGGAGCGTCGCGGCGCGGGGCCGCAACGGCTAGCCGGCCGGCGCCCGCCTACGATCTGCCCCATGCTGACCCGACGCCTCTCCGCCACCTCGGCCCTCGCCGTTCTCTCCCTCGCCGTGCTCACCGCTTGTGGCACCGAAGATGGGGACCAGCCGGCCGACGCCGCCACGGAGACGACCACCGACGCCTCGGCCGACGCGGGCACCGTGCAGTGCGACTACCCGGCCGACGGGACCGAGCCCGCCCGCGAGGTCGAGCCGCCGTCCAGCGAGGCCCAGGCGACGGGGACCGTCCCGGTCGCGGTGAGCACCAACGTCGGCGACTTCAGCCTCACGCTGGACGCCGAGAGCACGCCCTGCACGGTGCACTCCTTCGTCTCCCTGGCGGAGCAGGGGTTCTACGACGACACCCCGTGCCCGCGGCTGGCCAACGCACCCGGCTTCGGCATCCTGCAGTGCGGTGACCCGAGCGGCACCACCGCGGGCGGCCCGGGCTACACCTTCGCCGACGAGCTCACCGGCGAGGAGAACTACCCCGCCGGCACGCTCGCGATGGCGAACGCCGGAGCGGACACCAACGGCTCGCAGTTCTTCTTCGTCTTCGCCGACACGCAGCTCTCCCCCGACTACACCGTCTTCGGGACGTTCGACGAGGCCGGCATCAAGCTGATGGAGAAGGTCGCGGAGAAGGGTGACGACGGCTCCAACCCGGCCGGCGGCGGCGCCCCCAACCAGCCCGTCACCATCGAGAGCGTCACGGTCGGCTGACCGCTAGCCCCTCGACTCGAGGAGGGACTTGAGGCGCGCGAGGTCCTTCGACGTCGCCCGCGTCATCGCCTTCTCCAGCACCGGAGCGCCGAAGCGCGCGAAGCCGCTCGGCTCCCCGGTGTTGTTGAGCGTCATCCGGGTGCCGCCCTCGACGGGCTCCCAGCCGTACGTCGTGCGCATCGGGAACGGTCCCTGTGCGGTCTCCATCACCAGCCGCCGGTCGGGCACCAGCTCGGTGACCTCGTAGGTGTAGGCGATCCGCCTGCCGAGAAACTGCGCGACGAAGTCCATCCGCGAGCCCACCCGCACGGGCGGCTCGGTGCGCCACTCCACCGACCTGATGTTGACGTACCACTCGGGTGCGTTGGTCGGGTCGCCCGCGTACGCCGCGACCTCGGGGACCGGCCGGGCGATGACCGTCTCGACGGTGACGTCGACAGCCATGCCGCTCAGCTGTGCTCATAGGTGATCGGCGCGCCGATCTGGACCGTACGGCCGACGGTGCAGAGCCGGTCGCGGGACTGCTCGACGGCCCGCGGGAGCGCTGCGCGGGCCGCGTCGCCCTCGGGCCCCTTGGGGAAGACGACGTCGAGGGAGACCCGGAGCCCGGTGAGGTGGTTGCCCTGCTCGTCGCGCACCTTGTCGCCGCTCGCGTCCACCTCGAACGTCGTGGCCACCGCACGCTTGCGGGTGATGAACTCGACGTCCAGCGCGGTGCAGCTGGCGATCGCGGCGAGCAGCAGCTCGACCGGGGTGAAGTCGGGATCGTCGCCGCCGACTCCGATGAAGGTCTCGCCACCCCGCTCGTTGGTGGCCTTGTAGCGGGCCTCGCCGATCTTGGTCAGGTGGATGCTGCGCAAGGAGTCGTCGCTCATGGGCGCCAGCCTGCCAGAGGCGCGGCGCGCGTCCGACCGGATGTCGGTGCTCCGACCTAGGTTCGTCCCATGCGCATCCTGCACACCTCTGACTGGCACCTGGGCCGGTCCTTCCATCGGGAGGACCTGCTCGGCCACCAGGGTGCATACGTCGACCACGTGATCGACGTGGTGGAGCGCGAGCAGGTCGACCTGGTGCTCCTGGCCGGCGACGTCTACGACCGGGCCCTCCCCCACGTCGACGCCGTCCGGCTGGCCGACGAGGCGTTCGCGCGGCTAGCGCGCTCCCGGGCCAGGGTGGTGGTGACGAGCGGCAACCACGACTCCGCCCAGCGGCTCGGCTTCGGCTCCCGGCTGATGGACGCCGCGGGGGTCTTCGTCCGCACCTCGGCAGCCGATGTCGGACGACCTGTCGTGCTCGAGGACGCGCACGGACCCGTCGCCGTGCACGGCCTCCCCTACCTCGACCCCGGTGCGCTCCGCGAGCCGTGGGACCTGCCCGTGCGCTCCCACCAGGCGGCGCTCGCCGAGGCCATGAGCCGGGTCCGCCGTGACCTGGCGGCCAGGCCCGGGGTGCGCTCCGTGGTGCTCGCCCATGCCTTCGTGGCCGGCGCCGAGCCCTCCGACTCCGAGCGCGACATCAGCGTGGGCGGCGTCTCTCGGGTGGCGACGACGGTCTTCGACGGCGTCGACTACACCGCGCTCGGCCACGTCCACGGCAGCCAGGTGCTCGGCGACTCGATCCGCTACAGCGGCTCCCCCCTCGCGTTCTCGTTCTCCGAGGCCGACCAGGTGAAGGGCTCCTGGCTGGTCGACCTCGGCCCGACGGGCGTCGACACCGCCGAGTTCGTGCCGGCTCCCGTGCCGCGCCCGCTGGCCCGGCTGACCGGCACGCTCGAGGAGCTGCTGACCCGCGCCGACCTCGCAGGCCACGAGGACTCCTGGGTCCAGGCGACCCTCACCGACGCGACGCGGCCGCTCCAGGCCATGGACCAGCTCCGCCGGCGCTTCCCGCACACGCTGGTGCTCCAGTTCGCGCCCACGCAGCCGACGGCCACCACGCCGATGGCCAGGCCCACCGGGCGCAGTGACCACGAGATCACCCTCGACTTCGTCGCCGACCTGCGCGGGGCACCCGCCACCCCCGAGGAGTCCAGCCTGCTGCGTGACGCGGTGGAGGCCTGCTGTGGGGACCCCGAGCAGGACCAGGCGCCACGGATATAGTGCCGCGCGTGACCGGGGAACAGTTCATCTCATACGCTCAGAACCGCGAGGACGTCGTGCTCTGGCGGGCGCTGGGCAATGTCCAGAACGGGCGCTACGTCGAGATCGGGGCCAACGACCCGGTCCAGGACTCGATCACCAAGGCCTTCTATGACCGTGGCTGGACGGGGCTGGTGGTCGAGCCCGATCCGGTGTTCGCGGGCCGGGTCCGGAGGGCCCGCCCCCTCGACCACGTCGTCGAGGCGGCCGTGACCTCGGCAGGTGACACGGTGACGCTCCACCGGGCGCCCGGCACCGGCATGTCCTCGCTGGTCGATTCTGTCGGCGTAGCCAACGCCAAGCGCGGCATCACAGTGAAGGACCTGGAGGTGCGCGGGGCGAGACTCGACGTGCTGGTTGAAGAGGCCGGTCTGGCGCACACACCGGTCCACTTCCTGATGGTGGACGTGGAGGGTGCCGAGGCCGATGTCCTCGCCAGCGTCGACCTCCGTGCCTGGCGGCCCTGGGTGCTGGTGATCGAGGCGACCGAGCCCAACTCAACCCGATCGACCCGCGACCGGTGGGAGCCCGGGGTGCTCGCGGCGGGCTACACGTTCTGCCTGTTTGACGGCGTCTCATGCTTCTACGTCGCCGACGAGCATGCCGCGACCCTCCGCGAGCCGCTCAGCTATCCTGCATGTGCGCTCGACCACTTCATTGACCGCGAGGTCGCGGACCTCGGGAGGCGCCTGGCCGAGTCCGAGGGCCATCTGCGCCACTGGCGCTCAAAGGCCCTTCGCGCCTGGGGGGCGGGGGTGGGCCGCGCTCCCACAGAGAACGCGTGGTTGCTGGAGCGCAGCCAGTTGCTGCAGCGTGTCAATGAACTGACCCAGCGCACCGACAAGCAAGCCGAGCGGATCAAGGTGCTGCGGCGCAAGCTCGCCCATGCCGAGCGTCGCTCTGTGGCAGAAGCGCCTGGGCGACAGGGCGGTTCCGCCAGCCCTCTGGCCAAGACCGCACGATCGCTGCTGGGGCGCTCCAGGTGATCACCAGCGTCAGTTCGGGCGTCGTCATCGACGCCCTGACACAGCGTCTCAGCGTGGCGACCGTGGCGCTCACGGGCGTGCAGCCAGAGATCTCGGGCGCGGACGCCGCCGACACGACGTCCCAGGCGCTAGTCCACCTCGCCGGCGAGGTGGAGGCCACGCCGGGGCCGGACATCTGGCTGTTCCTCACGGCCGTATGCGGACGGTTCCCGATGGCCGGTGAGGTACAGCGTGCCGCCCGCATCCTCCAGCTGGACGGCCCGGAGGCGCTTGCATCCAACGCGCTCGACAACGTGGCCGCAGACCCGGTGTCTGCGCGCCCCGATCTCCCGATTGACATCATCACCGATCGAGCCGTCGTCTACGCCGACTACTGCGCCCGCCACGACAACAACTCGGGCATCCAGCGGGTCACCCGCGCCGTCGCTCAGCGGTGGGCCGTGTGGCATGACGCCGTGGCGGTGGCCGACACGGAGGAACGCTCCGGCTTTCGCACGCTGTCCCCCCAGGAGGAGCTGCGCGTCTGCAGCTTCGGCCTCGACACCGAGGTCGACCATGAGCTTGAGGCGGCGTTCTCTCCCCGTCTCATCGTCCCCTGGCGGACGACGGTGCTCTTCCCGGAGGTGCCTCACTGGCACGCCGCGCGGACGACCAGGGAATTGGTCGCTTACTCGGGCAACCGTGCGTGCGCCGTGGGGCACGACATGATTCCCGTCGTCTCGGCGAGTCTCAGACCTCAACAGGAGTCCGTCTTCACGCTGTACTTGAGCTCGGTCAAGCACATGGCCAAGGTCGCAACTGTCAGCAACTCGGCGCGCGACGAGTTCCGCGGCTTCACGCACATGCTCTCGGCGCAGGGGCTTGCCGGACCTCGCGTCGAGACTGTCATGCTGCCAGAGGACCTGGGGAGACCTGAGCGTCCGCTTCAGAGCCAGCCCCCGACTCGTCCGCGCGTCGTAGTGCCGGCGCGGCAGGAGATCCACAAGAACGTCCTCATGGTGGTTCAGGCGGCGCACCGGCTCTGGTCGGAGGGCCAGGACTTCGAACTCGTGCTGATGGGCGGCGACGGCCTCGCCAAGCCCCTCATCCGTCAGGCGGTCGCGGCCATCGAATCCGAGGGACACCCCATCACGAGCCTCGGCTGGGTATCGGACGACGAGATGTGGCAGCAGCTCGTTGACGCAAGTTTCGCCGTGTTCGTCTCCCTGCACGAGGGCTACGGCCTGCCCGTCGTGGAGGCGCTCGCCTGCGGCACGCCGGTCCTGACCAGCAACTACGGCAGTCAAGCAGAGATCGCTGCCCACGGCGGCTGCGTCACGGTGGATCCCCGTGACATGGACGCCGTCGCGGCTGCGATGCGGGAGCTGATCACCTGTCCCGAGCGGCTCGTGGAACTGCGCGCCGAGATCGACAAGCGCGCCTCCAGGACCTGGGACGACTACGCTCGAGACCTGTGGGAGTTCACAACCGACCACGGCGGCGGGAACCAGGAGGTCGGACGTTGAGACGCCGCGCACCGGCCGCAGAGGCCTGGGCGGTCCGTCTCGCCCTCGTCGCGAAGGCACTCGGACAGGGGTCGCCCACCGTTGCCGTGGCGGCCGACGGTCCAGGCAGGGCGGCACGACCCCTCTTGGACCCTAAGGACCCCAGCGAGATCTGGCTCACGCTGGCCGTGATGAGCGGCAGGCTGCCCGACAACCAGCTGGTCCAGGCGACCGCCTTGGCCTCTCGCTTCGACAGAGGCGAATCGCTCGACAAGGCGATCCGCTCCCTGTCGACGCCCTCGAGCCTGGCGCGGCAGGTCGTGCTCCCCGAACCCGGTGACGTCCTCGTCGACGTCGCCACCACCCTGGACTCGCCGTTCACCACCGGCATCCAGCGCGTGGTCCGCGAGTCTGTAATGCGCTGGATCCGCGACCACGGAGCGCGCCCGATCACGTGGACGACGACCCTGTCCTGCACCCGCCTGCTGCGTCCACACGAGCAGGAACTGATGGAGAAGGGCCTCGCTCCCGACCCCACCGTGCGACAGCCACGCGGGCAGCAGCCTGCACTCGTGGTGCCCTGGGAGTGCACCTACATCCTGCCCGAGGTGGTGGGCGAGTACAGCCGCTCCGTCCTCCTCCAGCCCCTCGCCCGCTACTCGCGGTGCCGAACCGGCGCCGTCGGCTACGACGTCGTCGCCGTCACCTCGGCGGAGACCCGAGGCGGGCACGACAACGAGCACTTCCTCGAATACCTCAACGCGCTGCAGCCCTTCGACGCGATCACTCCGATTTCCCGCGCCTCGGAGGCCGAGTTCGAGGGCTGGCACCAGGCGCTGGCTGGGGCCGGGCTGACCGGGCCTGAGCTCAGGGAGGTGACCCTGCCTGCCAGCATCCACCCGGCCTCCGAGGAGGCTCGCGAGGAGTTCGCAGCCGTGTTCGATGACTCGAGCGGACCGGTGGTGCTCGTCGTCGGTAGCCACGAGCCACGGAAGAACCACCTGGCGGTCCTGCACGCAGCGGAGCTCCTGTGGCGGCGCGGCCACGTCTTCACGCTGTGCTTCCTCGGCGCTCGGTCTTGGGGCGGAAAGGAGTTCAGGGAAAACGTCGCGGATCTCCAGGCGGCCGACCGGTCACTGCTGATGCTCGGCGGGGTGGACGACGACATCCTCGCGGCGGCGTACACGCACGCGCGCTTCAGCGTCTTCCCGTCCCTCAACGAGGGCTTCGGACTGCCCGTGGCCGAGTCACTCGCGCTCGGCACGCCGGTGATCACCTCAAACTTCGGGAGCATGGCACAGATCGCGGAGGGCGGTGGCGCCCTCACGGTCGATCCGCGTGACGACTACGCGCTGTCTGAGGCCATGGAAGCGCTGCTGGGCGACGACCTGGTGCTGAGCACGCTGGAGAAGGAGGCCGCTGCTCGACCCAAGCGCACCTGGGACGACTACGCCCGGGAGACGTGGGAGGTCCTCACGGGGCGGCTGGCCTAGGGCCATTGACAGCGGCGTTGCTCCGCCTTGTTGTCGGTGCGGGCTCGTAGGTTCGACCCATGCGACTCCACCGCCTCGAGATCACGGCCTTCGGGCCGTTCTCCGAGCGCGTGGTCGTCGACTTCGACGCCCTTTCCGGGGCGGGCCTCTTCCTGCTCTCAGGCCCGACTGGTGCCGGCAAGACCAGCGTCCTGGACGCGGTCTGCTTCGCGCTTTACGGCGACGTCCCCGGCGACCGGGCGGTCGCCAAGCGGCTCCGCTGTGACCGCTCGCCGGAGGGTGTCGCTCCGCGTGTGGTGCTGGAGGCGACCCTGAGCGGGCGCAGGTTCCTCCTCGACCGGTCTCCCGCGTGGGAGCGCCCCAAGCGCCGGGGCACCGGCACCACCACCCAGCAGGCGCACGTCGTGGTCTCCGAGCGCATCGAGGGCGAGTGGGTGCCGCTGTCCACCCGCATCGATGAGACGGGCCACCTGGTGAGCCGCCTGCTCGGGATGACCCTCACCCAGTTCTGCCAGGTCGCGATGTTGCCCCAGGGCCGGTTCCAGGCGTTCCTCCGCGCGCGCTCGGAGGAGCGGCACGCCCTGCTCCAGCAGATCTTCCGGACAGCGCGCTTCGACCGGGTGGAGGGTTGGCTGCGGGACCACCGGCTGTCGCTGCGGCGGCGGTGCGACGACGAGCTCCGGGCGCTCGCCGACCTCGCGAGCCGGCTCAGCGAGACCGCCGGGTTCCCCTTGCCCGAGGGCACGGACGTCCGCGCCCTCACCGGCCCGGCCGCCGAGGGCGAGCTCGCCACCTGGGCGAGCGAGCTGGTCGCGGCCAGCGCCGACGCGGCCGCCGCAGCCGAGGCCGAGCTGGCCCGGGCCACCGGCAGCGCGTCGACCGCCCGCGAGGAGCTCCGCCGTGGGCTCGAGGTGGCCCGCCTCGCCCAGACCCACCACGCGGCCACGGCCGAGCTGGCGCGACTGGACGCCCGGTCCGGCGAGCACGAGGCCGCCGTCGCCCGCGTCCAGCTCGCCAGGCAGGCCGAGGGGGTGCGGCCCCTCCTCGAGCTGGGCCGGCGTGCCGCAGACGACCTCGGGCGGGCGCGCCAGGCGGTGGCGGCCGCCCTCGACGTCGACGGCCTCCGCGGCGCGACGCGCGCCCTCCTGGCAGGACTCCGTGATGACCTCACCGGTTCGCTGGAGCGCGTGCAGCGACTAGGCGGAGTGGAGGCCGAGGCCGCCGGGCTCGAGACCCAGCTGCGCGACCTCGACGCCGACCGGACCTCGCTGGAGGCCCAGCTCGACGGGGTGGTCCGGCAGGTCGCCGAGCTCCCCGAGCGCGAGGCTGCCGCCCGGGCCGCTCGCGAGGAGTCGGCCGCAGCAGCCGCCGCGCTGCCGGCGGCAGCCGCGGAGCTCGACCGCTGGCGCGAGGCGCACGCCGCCCACCGGCTCGCAGGTGGCCTCGCCAGCCAGCTCGAGGCAGCGCGTGCAGAGCTGCAGACCGCGACCGACCGGGTCCAGGCGCTCAAGGAGACGTGGCTGCGGTTGCGCGAGGAGCGCCTCGACGGGATGGCCGCGGAGATAGCCGGTGCCCTCGTGGTCGGGGGATGCTGCCCGGTGTGCGGCTCGCACGACCACCCCTCGCCGGCCCGGCCGTCCCCGGGTGCCCCCGACGCGGCCGCCGAGAAGGCTGCACGCGCCCTGGTCGACGATGCCGAGGTCGACCACCTGGCCCGCACCGAGCGGGTGCGCGACCTGACCACCCGACTTGCCCTCGCGCGGGCGACCGCGGGCGAGGCTCCCGACTCGCTGGCCGGCCGGGTGGCCGACGCAGAGGCGACGCTGGCGTCGCTGCAATCGCTCGCCGACCGGGCCGATGGCGACGAGGCCGTCCTCGCGCGACTGGTGGCTGCCGGCGCCGAGCTCGCCGATGAGGCGACCACCCTGCGGGGCCGTCTCGCCGGGCTCGCGTCGCGCAGCGCGGTGCTCCGCTCCCGGCTGGACGACGCCCGCGCCGAGCTCGAGGCATGCCTCTCCGGCACCGGCTGCGACGACCTGACGTCGCTGGCTGCCTCGCTGGTGGACCGCAAGGACGCCGTCGACCGGGCGATCCACGCACTGGAGGCCTGCGAGCGGGCCCAGGACGCCCACGACCGGGCAGCCCAGTCCCTGGCCGAGGCCCTGGACCGCGCCGGCTTCGCCGACGCAGCGGCCGCGGAGACGGCCCTGCTCGCGCCCGACGACCTCCTCGACACCGAGGCCGCGATCTCCGAGCACGTGCTCGCCGTCGACCGCGCACGCCGGCTGCTCGACGATCCCGCGGTCGTGGCCGCAGCAGGAGCGACCCCGCCCGACGTCGACGCCCTGCACGCGAGCGCCGAGGCCGCGGAGCAGGCGCTCACCACTGCACACGGACGCCGCGACCTCACGGCCGACCGTGCGACCCGGGTGCGTGCCCTCGCCGACGAGCTCGCCGCCGCCCTGGCCGCCTGGCTCCCGCTGCACGCCGACCTCGGCCTGGTCACGTCCCTGGCCAGCTTCGTCGAGGGCAAGTCACCCGACAACCAGCTGCAGATGCGGCTCTCCGCCTACGTCCTGGCCCATCGGCTCTCCCAGGTGGTCGACGCCGCCAACGCCCGCCTGAGGTCGATGAGCGACCAGCGCTACACGCTCGAGCACACCGGCCGCCGGGGAGCCGGCGAGACGCGGGGCGGGCTCAGCCTGCTGGTGCGCGACGAGTGGTCGGGCGAGAGCCGCGACCCGGCGACCCTGTCGGGCGGAGAGACGTTCGTGATCTCGCTGGCCCTGGCGCTGGGCCTCGCCGACGTCATCACCCAGGAGGCCGGCGGCGCCGACCTCGACACCCTCTTCGTCGACGAGGGATTCGGCTCGCTCGACGCCGACACGCTCGACGACGTGATGGACACCCTCGACTCGCTTCGCGACGGCGGCCGGGTGGTCGGCGTGGTCAGCCACGTCGCCGAGATGCAGACCCGCATCCCCACCCAGCTGCGGATCGTCAAGGAGCGCGGCGGCTCACGCGTCGTGGCCGTCACCGGCTGAGGTCGGCCACCCACTCACGTCGAGGCCCCACTCCTCGGCGAGGCGCGCCACCTGCGGCCGATACAGGACCTGGAGGGACTCGGCCAGGCCGGCCGGCGGCTCCCACGTGGCGTGGCTCGACGAGCGGGACGGTCGGTCGACGTCCCGCAGCGGCACCGACCCCAGGCCAAGCCGGGCCCAGACCGCGTCGACCGCGGCCTGCGGGTCGCGGAGTACGTCCTCGTAGACCATCACCACGAGGCGCTCGCGACCGACGTGGTGGGCCCACATGGCCAGCTGGTCGGCGTAGAAGCCGCTGAACGCCTGCACGGTGATCGGCACCGGGTAGGGCCATGGGTTGTTGGCGCGCGTGGCCGCGAGCCGCATCGCCGAGAGGAACCGCTCGACAGGGTCCCGCAGCAGTACGAGCACCAGCGTGTCCGCACCGAGCAGCCGTGCGGCAGCCGCGGGAGCCGAGGCGTGGCGGAGATACTGCGGCGTCCACTCCCCCCGCCGGACCCCGTCGTCGGGGAACAGGTCGAGGTACGCCGAGGCCGGCTCGATGCCGTCGCCGACCTTGTGCAGCAGGTGCTGCTCCTTGCGGTCGTTGGACCCCAGCCCGACCTCCCGGTGCTGGCAGAGCAGGTCGGTGAACCATGTCGTCCCGGACCTCTGGGCGCCGATCCCGAGCCAGGCGGGTGTCGTCATGGCCGTCACCCTAACGGCTCGGATAGGTTCGGCCGCATGTGTGCCGCCCGGCTCGACCCGAGCTTCCTGGACCTCCCCTACCGATCCCTGGGCGACGCCGCGCTCGCCCGGGCGCAGGAGCTGGGAGCCTCACATGCGGACTTCCGCTTCGAGCGGGTCCGCTACCAGTACCTCGGGGCCCGCGACGGGGTCCTGCAGACCGCGATGGACGCCGAGGACCTCGGCTTCGCCGTGCGCGTGGTGCACGAGGGTGCCTGGGGCTTCGCGTCCGGCGTGGTGCTGACGGCCGACGAGGCGCGCCGGGTCGCCGAGACCGCGGTGGCGGTGGCCAGGGTCGCTGCCGGAATGACGTCCAGGCCGGTCGAGCTCGCGCCCGAGCCGGTCCATGACGACGTGACGTGGGTGTCGGCCTACGACATCGACCCGCTCGAGGTGCCGACGAGCGAGAAGGCCGCCCTGCTGGTCGACTGGACCGAGCGGCTCGTCCGGCACGACGCGGTCGACCACGCCACCTCCCACCTGCAGCAGGTGCAGGAGAACAAGTACTACGCCGACCTCGCCGGCACCCGCACCACCCAGCAGCGGGTGCGGCTGCAGCCCGGGTTCGAGGCGATGGGGGCAGACGACGAGACCGGCGTCTTCGACTCGATGTCCTCGATCGCCCCGCCCGTGGGCCGCGGGTGGGAATACCTCGCCGGCAGCGGCTGGGACTGGGACGCCGAGCTGGAGGAGGTCCCCGACCTGCTCGCCGAGAAGCTCAGGGCCCCCGGCGTGGAGGCAGGCACCTACGACCTGGTGATCCACCCCTCCAACCTGTGGCTGACGATCCACGAGTCGATCGGCCACGCCACCGAGCTGGACCGCGCCCTGGGCTACGAGGCCAACTACGCCGGCACCTCCTTCGCCACGCCCGACAAGCTGGGCACCCTGCAGTATGGCTCCGACATCATGAACGTGACCGGCGACCGCACCGTGGCGCACGGCCTGGCCACTATCGGCTACGACGACGAGGGCGTCGAGACGCAGAGCTGGGACATCGTCCGGGACGGGGTCCTGGTCGGCTTCCAGCTCGACCGGTCCATGGGCCCGATGATCCCGGAGCTCAACGGCGGCCGCTCCAACGGCTGCGCCTACGCCGACTCGCCGAGCCACATCGCGATCCAGCGGATGGCCAACGTGTCCCTCCAGCCGGCTCCCGACGGGCCGTCCACCGACGAGCTGATCTCCCGGGTGGAGCGCGGCATCTACGTCGTCGGCGACAAGTCCTGGTCGATCGACATGCAGAGGTTCAACTTCCAGTTCACCGGGCAGCGCTTCTTCAGGATCACCGACGGGCGGCTCGACGGGCAGCTCAGGGACGTCGCCTACCAGGCGACCACCACGGACTTCTGGGGCTCGATGGAGGCCGTGGGCGGCCCGGACACCTGGGTGCTCGGCGGCGCGTTCAACTGCGGCAAGGCCCAGCCCGGCCAGGTCGCCTCGGTCAGCCACGGCTGTCCGACGGCCCTGTTCCGCGGCGTCCGGATCCTCAACACCACTGACGAGGCAGGCCACTGATGACGTCCACCGGCTCGATCGCCCTGACCACCCAGCAGCTCGTCGAGCACGCGCTCGCGACCTCCACGGCCGACGACTGCGTCGTGATCGTGCGCGACGGCAGCAGCGCCAACCTGCGGTGGGCCAACAACACGCTCACCACCAACGGCGTCATGGTCGGCACCTCCGTCACCGTGATCTCGTTCGTGGCCTCGGGCGACGGCGTCGCCACGGCGTCGGTCTCCGCCAGCGCCAGCAATCTGGAGCAGGTGACGGCGCTCGTGGAGTCCGCCGACGCCGCCGCCCGGGCGGGCTCCCCCGCCGAGGACGCCGCCGAGCTCCTGTCCGAGGGCACGTCGGCCGACTGGGACGAGGCGCCGGCCCGCACCGACATCCACGTGTACGACGCGTTCGCATCCGCCCTGGGCGAGGCCTTCGGCCAGGCTGGCGCCGAGCAGCGGGTACTTTACGGCTTCGTCGACCACGAGGTCGCGACCACCTACCTCGGGTCCAGCCGCGGCCTGCGGCTCCGCCACGTGCAGCCCACCGGCCACTACGCGTGCACCGGCAAGAGCGCGGACCTGACCCGAAGTGCCTGGGTCGGCGGCGCGACCCGCGACTTCGCCGACGTCGACGCGGCGCGGATGGCCGACGAGGTCGCCCGGCGGCTGGCCTGGGCAGAGCGCCAGGTCGCGCTGCCGGCCGGGCGCTACGAGACGATCCTGCCGTCGAGCGCGGTGGCCGACCTGATGATCGACGCCTACTGGGGCGCAGGCGCACGGGTCGCCCACGAGGGCGAGTCGGTCTACAGCAGGCGCGGCGGCGGCACCCGGATCGGCGAGCAGATCGTCAAGCCCGGGGTCCACCTCTACTCCGACCCGGCCTACTCCGCCCTCGAGTGCGCACCCTTCAACCTCGCCGGGGCGTCCGACAACACCGACTCGGTGTTCGACAACGGGCTCCCGCTCGAGCGCACCGACTGGATCCGCGACGGCGTCCTCACCGCGCTGTTGCAGACCCGCCACTCCGCAGGCATGACCGGGCAGCCGGTCACCCCGATGATCGACAACCTCGTGCTCGAGGTGGACGGGGCCACCGGCGGGATCGACGAGCTGGTGGCCGGCACGGAGCGCGGCCTGCTCCTCACGTGCCTGTGGTACATCCGCGAGGTCGACCCGCAGACCATGCTGCTCACCGGGCTCACCCGGGACGGGGTCTATCTCGTCGAGGGCGGCGAGATCACCGGCGCGGTCAACAACTTCCGGTGGAACGAGAGCCCGATCGACCTGCTCAACCGCTTCACGGCGGCGAGCGCAACGGCGCCGAGCTTCAGCCGAGAGTGGGGCGACGACTACTTCTCGCGGACCGCGACGCCAGCCCTCAAGGTCCCCGACTTCAACATGTCGAGCGTCTCGCAGGCCCTCTGATGCACCTATGCACCGTCGCTGCCGCAGGGCAGCTCGCACATGCCAGCGTGCTGGTCGAGTCGTTCTGGGAGCACCATCCCGGGGCCGCCGTCACCATCCTCCTCCTCGACGAGGGGACGGTCCCGGCGGGCGTCGACGTGCTCCGGGTCGCCGACCTGGGCATTGATGACCACCTGCTGGACCGGATGTCCACGGCCTACACGGCCGACGAGCTGCGGTGCGCACTTAAGACGTGGCTCCTCGACCGGCTGCTGGACGACGGCGCGGACGTGGTGTTCCTCGAGCCCGAGACCTGGGTCCTGCAACCCCTGACCGACCTTCCGGCACTGCTGGAGGCCGGGATCGTGCTGGCCCCCCGGCTGACCGCTCCCCTCCCGCAGGACGGCAAGCGTCCCACGGAGCAGGAGCTCCTGCTCTGGGGCACCATCGACCCGGGGTTCGTGGCGCTCCGCCCCGGCGCAGCGGCGCGGGACTTCGTCTCCTGGTGGCAGCAGCGGATGGCCACCGACTGCTTCGACGAGCCCAGGTCCGGCTTCTTCCTCGACGGCCGGATGCTCGACCACGCCGTACACGCCTTCCCCGTGCACGTCCACCGCGACCCGGGTTGGGACCTCGTGTGGTGGAACATGCCGACGCGCCCCCTCCAGCGGGCTGCGGACGGCACGCCGACCGTCGAGGGTCGCCCGCTGGCCTTCGTGCGGTTCCCTGGCTATGCCCCTGAGGCGCCCTACCTCATCTCCGCTGAGCAGCCAGAGCCCGCGCGACTGCGGCTCTCGGAGCATGCTGTCCTCCGCGCACTCACGAAGGAGTACGCCGATCGGTTGCGGCTAGCCGGCCACCCGCCCGAGGCCACGGACTCGGCCCCGGTGTCGGTTCGTGACGGCGTCGAGCTCACCGCGGAGGTACGCCGGCACGTACGTCACGAGTTCGTGGCCCAAGCCCGGGGAGGCGGCACGGGCCTCATGACCGGCACGGAAGGATCGCTCGACCTACTGGCGTGGCTGATGACGGCGGAGCGCGAGGACGACCAGTTCGGCCTCGGCCGGCTGCTGACACCGGTCTACCTCCGGCGGCCCGACCTTCAGCAGTACTACCCCCAGGTGTGGTCCGGCAACATCGCCGACTTCCTCGACTGGTGCGAGATGCACGGTGCCGAGGAGCACATCCCCGTCGCAGTGGCTCGTGCGATCCGTGACCGTCTGACGAGCAGCACGACGACTCCTGGCTACCTGGAGGTGCGTGACGATGATCGCACGGAGGCGCGGCGCCGGCGGACGCACGGGGTGGAGGTCACCGGCTTTCTGAGGGCTGAGCTGGGGCTCGGCGGCTCGGCGCGGCTCGCGGCCGAAGGGCTCCGGGAGGCCGGCGTCCCGGTTTCCACCACGACCTACACCCGCACCAGCAGCCGGCAGGGCACGCCCTGGCGGGACTGGAAGCCCGCCGAGGGGGAACGGCACGACACGCTGCTGATATGCACCAACGCCGACATGACCCCAACTCTGCTCGCCGATGCCGGCGACGAATACCTCCGCGGTCGCTATCGGATCGCCCTCTGGTTCTGGGAGCTCGACGACTTCCCCGACCAGTTCCGCCCGGCGCTCGATATGGTCGACGAGATCTGGGCGAGCAGCGATTTCAACCGGCAGGTGCTGTCAGCGGCGACGGACAAGCCCGTGGTAACGATCCCCCACCCGGTCCACGCCCCCGCGCGTCCCACGCGGATGCTGGCCGAGTTCGCCGACGACGTCTACACCTTCCTGTTCGTGTTCGACTTCTTCAGCGTGCTCGAGCGCAAGAACCCCCTCGCGTTGGTCGAAGCGTTTGCTCGGGCCTTCCCGACCCCTGGTGAGGCCCGGCTCGTGATCAAGAGCATCAACGCCGCCATGCGCCCCGTCGAGCGCGAACGGCTCGCTTACGTCGTGGCCGACCGCCCCGACATCGTCCTGATCGAGCGCTACCTCAGCCGCGAGGAGCTCGACGCTTTGATGTGGCGGGCGGACTGCTACGTGTCCCTCCACCGCTCCGAGGGGTTCGGCCAGACGATCGCGGAGATGATGGCGATCGGCAGGCCAGCCATCGCCACCGCCTACTCCGGCAACCTCGACTTCATGACACCGGAAAACTCCCGGCTCGTGGACTACACGCTCGTGCCGGTGCCGCCCGGCTGCGACCCCTACCCGGAGACCTCCAGCTGGGCAGAGCCCGACATCGACCAGGCCGCGAGGGCCATGCGGGAGCTGAAGGACGACCCGGAGCTCGGCCGGCAGCTGGGCGAGCGGGCGGCCAGCACCATCGCGGAGGGCTTCACCACCGCGACCCAGGGTCAGGTCGCGGCCGCCCGACTCCAGGAGCTGTGGGACATGCAGGACGCGCGCCGTCAGGCGCGCCGGGAGCGCAAGCAACGCAAGGCTGCGGCCCAGCAGCTCAAGGTCGAGGCCGAGTCGCCGTCCGGGGGCGACGGCGGCCCGTGGTGGCGCCGGGGACGCGACTAGGCCGAAGGACTGCGTGTGTAGACGAACGTCGCGCACTCCAGGTGCGCGACGGTCCCGTCGTCGCGCCGGACGACGTCGAGGCGCTCGCCGCGGTGGTAGCCCGAGACGCCGCACAGCACGCCGTCCACCACCTCGAAGCGGTAGTCGAGCCGGCTGCCGAGCGCCAGGTTGCGGAACTCGAGCCCCCCGTTGTGCCAGCGTGCCTCGAACGCGGTGTTGCCCCAGAACCACAGGCCGGGCAGGCCCGCGGCCTCCGGAGGCACCTCGCGGGTGGGCACCCACGGCTCGATCGGCGCATCGTCACCGTCCGGGTCCCCCTCGATCAGGTCGACGGTGAGCGCGAGCTGGTCGACTCCCGTGGTGCCGTTCATCAGCGTCGCCGCGCCGATGCCCGACCCGGGGTCGACGAAGAGGGCGGCGAGGAAGCCGGGCATCGAGCCGGTGTGCCCCACGAGCAGGCCGCCGGGATGCAGGGTGAGCCGCAGCCCGAGCCCGTAGCCGGGCGTGACCGGGCGGGTCATCTCGTGCAGGGACGCCGTCGCCAGCACGTCGGGCCGGGACCCGGCGAGGAACTGCCCCCACACCACCATGTCCTCGACCGTCGACCACAACTGTCCGGCGGGTGCCATGGCGCCGGTGTCCGCGAGCGGCTCGAGCACGCGCACGCCGGTGAAGTGGTCCACACTCCAGCCGGGCTGCGCCTGAGGCCTGGGCAGGTACGACGTGTGGCGCATGCCGAGCGGCCGGAGCAACCGGCCGCCCACCAGCTCGCGCCACGGCGCCCCGAAGCAGCCCGCGACGACCTCGCCGAGCAGGCCGTAGCCCAGGTTGGAGTAGTGGTAGCGCTCCCCTGCGGCAGCGACCCGGCCCGAGCCGTCGTTGGCCGCGGCGAGCGCCGGGAAGTCGCCGCCCCGGGTGCGCTCCCACCAGGAGCCTGCGGGCTCGCTCTGCATGCCCGAGGTGTGCGAGAGCAGCTCGCGCAGGGTGGCCTCGGCGTACCCGACCTCACCGAGGTGCTTCCCCACCGGGTCGTCGAGAGAGAGCAGGCCCTCGTCGCGAGCCTGCATCACCAGCACGGCCGTGAGGGTCTTCGTGATCGACCCGATCCGGTACTGCCCGTCCAGGCCGGGACCGTCGCCGACACTGCCTGCCCACACCGCGCCGTACCTGTCGAAGACAGCGCCGACCACCGAGGTCACGCGTCCCTCGGCCTGGGCCCTCTCCAGCAGGCGCTGGCGCAGGTCGCCCACTTAGGCGAACGCCTCCGGCGGCGGGCACGCGCAGACCAGGTTGCGGTCTCCGTAGGCCTGGTCGATGCGGGCCACGGGCGGCCAGTACTTGTCCGGGTCGATGCCTGCCGGGAAGACCGCGAGCTCGCGCGAGTAGGCGCGGTCCCAGTCGCCGACCAGCGCGCGGCCGGTGTGCGGCGCGTGCCGCAGCGGCGACTCCTCCGGGGTCCACTCCCCCGCCTGCACCCGTGCGATCTCCTCACGGATCGAGATCATCGCGTCGCAGAAGCGGTCGATCTCGGCCAGGTCCTCCGACTCCGTCGGCTCGACCATCAGCGTGCCGGCGACCGGGAACGACATCGTCGGGGCGTGGAAGCCGTAGTCCACGAGCCGCTTGGCGACGTCGTCGACGCTCACGCCCGACTCCTTGGTGAGCCCGCGCAGGTCGAGGATGCACTCGTGCGCGACCAGCCCGCCGTGGCCGCGGTAGAGCACCGGGTAGTGCGGCTCGAGGCGGTGGGCGATGTAGTTGGCCGACAGCACGGCGATCGCCGTGGCGCGGGTGAGCCCCTCGCCGCCCATCAGCCGGATGTAGGCCCAGGAGATCGGCAGGATGCCGGCCGAGCCGTAGGGCGCGGCACTGATCGGGCCGATGCCCACGCGCTTCTCCGCCTCGGGGTGCATCGCGTGCGACGGGAGGTACGGCGCGAGGTGCGCGCGCACCGCCACCGGACCCACGCCGGGGCCACCGCCGCCGTGCGGGATGCAGAAGGTCTTGTGCAGGTTGAGGTGAGAGACGTCGCCGCCGAAATCCCCGGGGCGGGCGAAGCCGAGCAGCGCGTTGAGGTTGGCACCGTCGACGTAGACCTGGCCGCCGTGGTCGTGCACGACCCGGCACAGGTCGGTGATGGTGTCCTCGTAGGCGCCGTGCGTCGACGGATAGGTGACCATGATCGCGGCCAGGGTGTCGGCGTGCGCCTCGCACTTCGCGCGCAGGTCGTCGAGGTCGACCGAGCCGTCCTCCGCAGCCTTGACGACGACCACCTTCATGCCGGCCATCACCGCGGACGCGGCGTTGGTGCCGTGCGCCGAGCTCGGGATCAGGCAGACGTCACGCTGCTCCTGGCCGTTCGCCCGGTGGTAGCCGCGGATCGCCAGCAGCCCTGCGAGCTCACCTTGCGAGCCGGCGTTGGGCTGGATCGACACCCGGTCGTAGCCGGTGACCTCTGCCAGCCAGCCCTCCAGGTCGTCGACGAGCCGCCGGTAGCCGCCCGCGTCCTCGGCGGGGGCGAACGGGTGGAGGTCGGCGAAGCCGGGCAGGCTGACCGGCTCCATCTCGGTCGTCGCGTTGAGCTTCATCGTGCACGACCCGAGCGGGATCATGCCCCGGTCGAGCGCGTAGTCGCGGGCCGAGAGGCGGCGCAGGTAGCGCAGCATCTGCGTCTCGCTGTGGTGCGCAGAGAAGACCTCGTGGGTGAGGTACGGCGTGGTGCGCGCGAGGTCGCTGGGCAACGAGCCGGAGGTCGTCCAGGCGACCTCCCCGACGCCGAAGGACTTGAGCACCGCGGCGGAGACCGCGTCGCCTGCCGTCTCTCCGACGCTGATGCCGACGTGGTCGGCGTCGACGAGGCGCAGGTGCAGGCCCAGCGAGCGGGCGTTCGCCACCACGGTCTCGGCCTGGCCCGGGACCCGCGCGAGCACGGTGTCGAAGAGGTGCTCGTGCACGACCTCGACGCCGCCGTCGCGGAGGGCGGCCGCGAGCCCGGCGGCCTGCTGGTTGATCCGCTTCGCGATCGCACGCAGGCCCTCGGGGCCGTGGTAGACGGCGTACATCGACGCCACGACGGCGAGCAGCACCTGGGCGGTGCAGATGTTGGAGGTCGCCTTGTCGCGGCGGATGTGCTGCTCGCGGGTCTGGAGCGCGAGGCGGTAGGCCGGGCGGCCCTCCGCGTCGACGGAGACGCCCACGAGGCGGCCGGGCAGGTGCCGCTCGAGGCCGGCGGCAACCGCCATGTAGCCGGCGTGCGGGCCGCCGTAGAACAGAGGGACGCCGAATCGCTGGCTGGAGCCGACCACGACGTCGGCGCCGAACGTGCCGGGCGCCTCGATCAGGGTCAGCGCCAGCAGGTCGGCGGCCACCACAGCGAGGGCGGCGCGCTCGTGGGCGGCGTCGATGAGCGGCCGCGGGTCGAGGATCCGGCCACTGGCGCCGGGATACTGCACGAGCACCCCGGACAGCTCGCCGTCGGGCAGTCCGTCGGTGAGGTCGGCGACGACGACCTCGATGCCCATCGCCTCGGCGCGGGTGCGGACCACCTCGATGGTCTGCGGGAGGGCATCGGCGTCGACCACGAACGGTCCGGCGCCCTGACGGTTGGCTCGGCGCACTAGCGTCATCGCCTCGGCCGCGGCGGTGCCCTCGTCGAGCAGCGAGGCGTTGGCGGTGGGCAGGCCGGTGAGGTCGCCGATCACGGTCTGGAAGTTCAGCAGTGCCTCGAGCCGGCCCTGGGAGATCTCGGGCTGGTACGGCGTGTAGGCGGTGTACCAGCTCGGGTCCTCGAGCACGTTGCGCCGGATCACCGGCGGCGTGGTCGTGGCGTGGTAACCGAGCCCGATCATCGCCTCGACGGGGCGGTTGAGCGCGGCGAGGCTGCGCAGCTCACGCGCCGTCGCGTCCTCCGTGAGTGCGGGCGGCAGGTCGAGGACCGCCTCGCTGCGGATGCCCCCAGGGACGGCGGCCGACATCACCGCGTCGAGCGAGTCGAAGCCGAGCTGCTCGAGCATGGCGTCGACGTCGGGCTGGCGCAGGCCGATGTGGCGCTCGACGAAGGACGTGGACGGGTCCGGCACGGAAAGGCTCCCAGGGTCGCGGGCGGGGACGCCTCCCCCTCTGTCGGCCCGCCGGAGCGTCCCTTCAGAGTTGCCTGCTCCACGCGGTCCTGGTGCCTGAGAGGTTCCGGGGAGGAATTGCCCCTTCGGCGCCCCGACTCGCTCGAGGACTCTCCCGCGTGGGATGAACGGCGGAACCGAGTCTACCGGGAGTCCGGCGTCAGCCGATCTTTCGCGCCGCCCGGCGGGCAGCGAGCTCGTCGCTGGCCGCCGCTGCCTCTGCGGCATCACCGGTGCGCTCGCTCGGGAGGTCGGAGAGGGTGCCTTCGATCTCGCGCCAGACGCCGCCGATCGCGATGCCGAAGACGCCCTGGCCGCCCTGCAGGAGGTCGATGACCTCGTCGTTGCTGGTGCACTCGTAGACCGAGGCGCCGTCGCTCATCAGGGTCACGCGGGTCAGGTCGTCGGTGCCGCGCTCGCGCAGGTGCTGCACCGCGGTGCGGATCTGCTGCAGCGAGATGCCGGCGTCGAGCAGGCGCTTGACGACCTTGAGGAGCAGGATGTCGCGGAAGCTGTAGAGGCGCTGCGAGCCGGAACCGGAGGCGCCGCGCACGGTGGGCTCGACCAGTCCGGTGCGGGCCCAGTAGTCGAGCTGGCGGTAGGTGATGCCGGCGGCGTTGCACGCCGTGGGGCCGCGGTAGCCGAGGTCGCTCGGGAGCGTCGACACGTCGTCGGTGAACAGCAGTCCCTGCTCGTCGGCCAGCTCGGCCGCCTTGCCGGCGTCCGTCTGGCCCAGCTCGTTCTCGTTCACAGCCACAGCGACCCTCCACGGTCCTTTACTCCGTTGGCCGTAACTCCCGGGGAGACGCGGCGGGTGCGGAGGTGCGGGCAACCACAACGATGGAGTTACAACAGAGACAGTTCAAGGTAAGCGGCCGGGAGCGCACTGGTCAACGTGCCACACGGCGTGTCGCAACTCTCAACCTCAGGTTGAGGGTGAGGTCAGTGCGCGGGACCGCCGGCCTCGAAGTCTTCCGGCGAGACGTGGTCGAGGAACTCCCGAAAGCGCTCGACCTCGTCCTCCTGCTCGACGGGCACCGCCAGGCCGGCCTCGTCCAGCACCTCTTCCGACACCACGATCCGGGAGCCGGTGCGCAGCGCCAGGGCGATGGAGTCGGACGGCCGCGCGCTGACCTCCGCCCCCGAGCCGAAGATGAGTGCGGCGTAGAAGACGCCGTCCTTGACCTCGGTGATCTGGACCTCGGACAGGGTCTGCCCGGTGGCCTCGAGGACGTCGCGCATGAGGTCGTGCGTCAGCGGCCGCGGGGGTACGACGCCCTGCTGGGCGAAGGCGATCGCGGTGGCCTCGACGGCCCCGATCCAGATCGGCAGGTAGCGCTCGCCGGCGACCTCTCGCAACAGCACGATCGGCTGGTTGGTGGGCATCTCGACGCGGACACCGATGACGTCTACTTCGCGCACATCTCCACAGTACCCCCGGCCCGCACGCCTCCGGGCGGACCGGTCAGCGGCGCTTGAGGCCGGTCTTGACCAGGGTGGCGTGCAGGCGCACCGATAGTGCCGCGATCTGGCTCGTGGCGTCCTCGGCACGTCCGCGCGCGGAGGCGTCCCGTCCGCGCTGGAGCGGGGCGACGACCTGCTCCACGAGGCCGACCTCGCGGTCGGCCGCGGTCTTGAAGGCGCGCAGGTGGCGAGGCTCGAAGCCGTAGTCGGCCAGCTCCCGGGCCGTCCTCGCGACCACGAGCGCGTCGGTGTCGTAGTGGCCGGTGCCGGGGCGCGGCGAGATGAGCCCGAACTGCTCGAGCTGGGTGAGCAGCTCCTCGGAGATCTCGGCGATCTTGACGAGCTCGCGGCGGGACAGCCGCAGGTTCGACGTGCGGGCGAACGAGTCGGGCGAGGGCATCCCGTCCGCGGCCAGGGCGACCTGCGGCACGGTCGGCACGACGGGCTCGATCGGCGGCGGCTCCAGGCCCCGGTCGATGGCGTCCAGGTGCTCGCCGATCACCTTGAGCGGGAGGTAGTGGTCGCGCTGCATGCGCAGGATGTAGCGCAGCCGCTCGACGTCGGCGGTGCTGAACTTGCGGTAGCCCGCCGGCGTGCGCTCCGGCTTGATCAGGCCCTTGTCCTCGAGGAACCGGATCTTGGGGATCGTCACCTCGGGATAGTCGACGCGGAGCTGCTCGAGCACCTGGCCGATGTTCATCCGGGCTCGGGCGGCCCCCGAGGAGGCGCTCGCGGCCGTCACGGTCAGCTGTCCGTGTGGGCCGAGAAGAACACGAGGCGGTATTTCCCGATCTGCACCTCGTCGCCGTCCTTGAGCTGCACCGAGTCGATGCGGTCGCGGTTGACGTAGGTGCCGTTGAGGCTGCCGACGTCGCGCACCGAGAAGGTGTTGCCGTCGCGGTGGAACTCCGCGTGGCGGCGGGAGACCGTCACGTCGTCGAGGAAGATCTCGCTGTCGGGATGGCGTCCCGCACCAGTCACGTCGGAATCGAGGAGGAAGCGGCTGCCCGCGCTCGGGCCCCGCTGCACCACGAGGAGCGCGTGCCCCGGCGGGAGGGCGTCGACCGCCGCCGCGTCCACCGGGCTGAGCTGCCGGTCGGACGTGTCCGAGCGGGCAGGCGCGCCGAAGGTGATCGTGGAGGTAGCGTCGCTGCCGCCCGACGAGGAAGCGGCCTCTTGGGTCACGAGGCGCGTGCCGCACTGGGAGCAGAAGCGGGCATCGTCGGGGTTCTGCTTCCCACAGGCGGTGCAGAACGGCATGTGGCCCCTCCTCGGCGGGTCCTCGGTTTCGCGGTGCGATCTCGCTCAGGCCCGCCAACCCTCACCGGCGGGTTGAGGTTGACGGTTTCCCCGAACCTACCACTCAGGCCTGAAGGCCGGCCTGATAGGCGGCGGCGTCCAGGAGCCCGTCGACTGCGGCCGCGTCCGAAGGCACGACCTCGAACAGCCACCCCCCGGCGTACGGGTCGTCGTTGACGAGCTCGGGGGTCGCGTCGAGGGCCTCGTTGCGCGCGACGACCTCACCGGAGACGGGTGCGTAGATGTCGCTGACCGACTTGGTGGACTCGAGCTCGCCGCAGGACTCCCCCGCGGCGACCTGGGTGCCGACCTCGGGCAGGGAGACGTAGACGATGTCGCCCAGGGCGTCCTGCGCGAAGTGGGTGATGCCGATGCGCACCGAGCCCTCGGCCTCGCCGGGCTGACGCACCCACTCGTGCTCGCTGGTGTACTTGAGGTCCTCGGGGTACACGGCTGTCTCCTCGTCGGCTCTGGTCCTGGCTGGGTGGTCGGGGGGCAGGCTACTGGCCCTGGTCGGGCTCTGCCTCGCCGGGACGCGGGAGCTGGCGCACGCTCTCCACGTCGACGGCTTCGAGCTCCTGGACCGTCACCGTCGCCCCGTCGTACTGCTCGAGGGTCTGGATGGGTCCGGAGTTGAACGTGAGCCCGCCGTGCAGCGTGTGCGGGTCGCCGACCACGTCGATGACGTACGGCGCCTCGAGGGGCTGGTCGTCGAGCTCGATGCCGCTGACGGTGGCGTTGAAGGAGGTCTGCGCGACGACGCGGATCCGGTCGTTGAACTCCATCGCCTCGGCGTCGGCCGTGCGCAGCTCCTGGACCATGTCGAGAGCAGGGACCCCACGCTCACGGGCGTGCTGCCGGGCGTGATGGTGACCCGCAGGCCCGGACCCCTCACCGGCACCAGGCCGGCGAGGATGTTGAGGGTCCGCACCCGGGCCTGGGCCTGCTCGAGCGCGGCCTGCCTGCTGCTGGACTCCGACTGCAGCTCGTTGCGGGCCGCCTCGAGCCGGTCGATCTCCGAGCGCGCCCGCTCGGCGGTGCCGGTGAGCGCGTCCAGGATCGCGATGAGCTCCTGGTCGCGCAGCCCGGCGTAGGTGTTGCTCGCCTCGTTGTCGCGCACCTGGGTGACGCCGGCGAAGCCGAGCAGCGCGAGCAGCACCGCGACGACGGCCTGGGCCCGCGAGGGTCGCCGCAGGGCGACGAGCAGTCGGCGACGGGCGCTGTCGCGCTCGTCGGCGACCGGCGGGCCGGACGGCTGGTCAGGCATGGAACAGGTGCCTCCGGATGGCGGCGACGTTGGAGAAGATGCGGATGCCTAGCACCACGATGACACCCGTGGACAGCTGGCCACCGACACCCAGCTTGTCACCGAGGTAGACGATCGCGGCCGCGATCACCACGTTGCTCACGAACGAGACGACGAAGACCTTGTCGTCGAAGATCCCGTCGAGGAAGGCCCGGAGGCCGCCGAACACGGCGTCGAGGGCCGCCACGACCGCGATGGGCAGGTAGGGCTCGAGGCCGAGCGGGACATCAGGAGTGAAGAGCAGCCCCACCACGATCCCGAGCAGCAGACCCAGCGCAGCGATCACGGGTCGACCTCCCTCTCCTTGCCTGCGTTGTCGGCAGCAGTCCCTTCGACCGCGTGGCGCAGGGTGCGCAGCGAGGCGGCCGGGAGGTGCAGCTCGTCGACGTTCTCCGGCTCGTAGACGAACCCGAGTCCGTTGACCAGAGTGAACCACTCGGCACCCTGCGAGGTCTGTAGCAGGTCCGCCTGCAGGGCCGAGTTGTCGCCGACCGCCTCCACGACGTACGGCGGCGTGAGCGGCCGGCCGCCGACGTGGATCGCACGACCGGTGTTCCGGATGCCGGTGAGCGCCGTGAGCCGGAAGTCGTTGACCGCGATCGCCTCGGCGCCGGCTTCCCAGAGGCCGTCGACGAGGGTGGCGAGGTCCTCGTCGCGCACCTCGAAGTCGGGATCGCCGCCGGGTGCGTCGTCGATGATCATCCGGACCCCCTCCCCGCGTACCGGGATGAAGCCGGTGGGCACCTCGAGCCGCCGGATGCGGGCGGCCGCCTCCTCCTGCTGGTCGCGGAAGGCCTGGATCTGCTGGCCCGCCTCCCGGTTGGCTTCCTGGATGGCCCGGACCTCGCGCTGCAGCTCCGCGAGCTCGGCCCGCCGCTCCTCGATGCGCGAGACCAGGGCTGCCCGGCCGAGCTCCTGCACGTCGGCGTCACGGGAGGACTGCACTGCGACGAGGGTCGCGAGCAAGCCGAAGACCGCGACCACCCCGATCCGCAGCCACGACAGGGACCTTCCCTCGACCGGCCCTCCCTTCTGCCTGCGGGCGGCAACCCAGGCGTAGTCCTCGTCGAGGGATCGGGTGGTGATGAGGGTGAGCAGGGGCGTGGTGACGTGCTCGGGGAGCGGCTTGTCAGGCATCGCGGACCGTCCGGCGCACCGGCTCGGTGTCGCGCAGCAGCTTGCGGACCTGCCAGGCGTAGAGGACCCCGGCCCACCAGTAGAGGCCGATCCCCCAGAAGGCGAACGCCCAGCCGAAGACGAGCGCGAGCGTGGGCAGGACACCCTCCCCTTCGCCCAGCAGCAGGAGGGGGAAGGCGTAGAGCAGGTTGAACGTCGCGGCCTTGCCGAGGAAGTGCACCGGCAGGGCGCTGTAGCCGCGGGTGCGCAGGAACGGCACCAGGGCCCACAGGGCCAGGTCGCGCAGCGGCAGTGCGATCGCCACCCACCACGGGATGATGTCGCGCAGCGCGAGACCGATGACGACGGCGAGGATGTAGAGCCGGTCCGCCACCGGGTCGAGGATCTCGCCCAGGCTCGAGCGCTGGTCGAGCTTGCGGGCGAGCCAGCCGTCGAGGAAGTCGGTGATCCCCATGACCATCAGCAGGGCGAGGGCGAGGGCGTCGGCCTGCGGGCCGAGCACCAGCCAGAGGAACAGCGGCACGCCGGCCAGCCGCACCATGCTGAGCAGGTTGGGCACCGTCCACACGCGCGTGGAGGTGTGCCCTCGCGGGGAGCGGCCGGAGGTCTCCTGCCGGGGGTCCGGGTCGGTCATGTCGCCGACACCCTACCTACGCTCGTCACACGTCGCTGGACTCGTGGTGGGCCGCGTCGCGGATCTCGCCGACCAGCTCCTCGATGACGTCCTCGAGGGTCACCAGCCCGAGCAGCATGCCGTCGCTGTTAACCACCCGCGCCATGTGCGCTCCCTTGCGCTGGAGGGTCTCGAGGGCCTCGTGCAGCAGGTCGTCGCGCCGCAGGGACGCCAACGGCCGCACCCACTTGTCGTCGATCCGCCGGTGGCGGCGCTCCTCGTCGACCTCGAGCACGTCCTTGATGTGCAGGTAGCCGAGCAGTCGGCCGTCCTCCTCCACCGGGAACCGGCTGAACCCGGTGGCCGCGCAGACCTCCTCGACCTCCGCGGGCGTCGAGCCCCGCGCCACTGTCGTCAGCGAGTCCACGGGCATCAGCACGTCCTCGACGGTCTTCTCGGTGAAGCCGAGGGCCCCGGCGAGCCGGCCGTATTCGTCCTCCGCGAGGAGGCCCTCGCCACGGGACTGCTCGACCAGCGCGGCGACCTCCTCGCGGGTGTAGGACGAGCTCACCTCGTCGCGCAGCTCCACCCCCATCAGCTTGAGCACCCCGCGGGCGATGGCGTTGATGACCACGATGACCGGGCGCAGCACCACGACGATGCCCCACACTGGCGGCCCGAGCAACAGGGCCGCCTGCTCGGGGCCGGCGAGCGCGATGTTCTTGGGGATCATCTCCCCCATCACGACGTGGAGGTAGACGACGATCCCCAGCGCCACCACGAACGCCACCGGGTGGAGCAGTGCGTCCGGCACGCCGACGAGGTGGAACAGCGGCTCCAGCGCATGGGCGACCGCCGGCTCGCCCACCGCGCCCAGCACCAAGGAGGCCACGGTGATGCCGAGCTGGTTGATCCCGATGACGAGGGAGATGTTCTCCATCGCCTTGAGCGTGGTCCTCGCCATCGCGGAGCCGGCCGCCGCACGCGGCTCGATCTGGCTGCGGCGCGCGGAGATGAGCGCGAACTCGGCGCCCACGAAGAACGCGTTGACGAGCAGCAGGACGAGGGTGACGAGGAGCCCGGTCAGGATGCTCATAGCGAGACCTCCCCGCCCGAGCGACGCTGGAAGTCCCCGTCACCTTCGTGGTCGCCCGTGTCGTGCACCCGCAGCGACACGCGGTCGACCCGCAGCCCGTCCATCGAGACCACGGTGAGCACGCAGAGCCTCTCTCGGACCTCCTCCGGGTCGCTCCGGTCGGGTACGGCGATCTCGGCGAGGTCGCCCGGCTCCGGCACGCGGCCGAGGACGCGCATCACCAGGCCGCCGAGGGTGTCGTAGGACTCGTCCTCGGGCAACTGGACACCCACGACGTCCTCGACCTCGTCGGGCCGGAGCAGGCCGGAGAGCAGCCAGGTGCCGTCGCGGCGCTGCCGGGCCCGCGCGCCGAGCCGGTCGTGCTCGTCGGAGATGTCCCCGACGATCTCCTCGACCACGTCCTCGAGCGTGACGATGCCCGCGTGACCGCCGTACTCGTCCAGCACGATCGCCATCTGGAACCCGTCGCCGCGCAGCAGCGCGAGCAGCGGGTCGAGCCGGAGGCTGTCGGGCACGACGATCGGCTTCACCATGATGTGCTTGATGCGTGTGGTGGCGCGCTCGTGCACGGGCAGCGCGACGGCGTGCTTCACGTGGACCGTGCCGACGACGTTGTCCTCCGCATCGAGCACCGGGAAGCGGGACAGGCCGGTCTGGCGGGCCAGCTCGATGACCGCGCTGGCGCGGTCGCCCGCCTCCACGGTGGTCGTGCGGACGCGCGGCGTCATGATCTCCCCCGCTGTGCGCGACCCGAACTCCACCGACCGCTCCATCAGCTCGGCGGTCTCGGCGTCGAGGGTGCCCTCGTGGGCCGAGCGCTGGATGAGCGAGGCCAGCTCGGTGGAGCTGCGGGCGGACCGCAGCTCCTCCTGCGGCTCGATGCCCAGCCGGCGTACGAACGCGTTGGCGCTGCCGTTGAGCAGCCGGATGGGCCACCCCATCACGGCGGTGAAGGTGCGCTGGAACCGCTGGGTGGCCCGGGCGGTCTCCATCGGCCGCGCGATCGCGAGGTTCTTCGGCACCAGCTCGCCGAAGATCATCGTGAGCAGCGTGCCGAGCGCGAGCCCCAGGGCGATCGCGATCGGCCGGACCGCCCCCTCGGGCAGGCCGGCCGCGGCCAGTGGGGTGTCGACGATCTCGGCGATCGCCGGCTCGGCCAGGAAGCCGATGGCCAGGTTGGTGATCGTGATCCCCACCTGGGCACCCGAGAGCTGCGTCGACAACGAGCGCAGTGCCGACTGGACGCCCTTGGCCGCGTTGTCCCCCGCCGCGGCGTCACGGTCGACCGCGCTGCGGTCGACGGTCACGAACGCGAACTCGGCAGCCACGAACACACCGCAGGCCGCGATGAGCAGGAGGGAGGTGAGGAGGAGCAACCAGGGCGTCACGATGCGGCCCAGCGTATCGGCCGGGGACGTCGCTCCCCTCACACGGTGCGGCCCGGGTGCCGCTTTGGGGACCTGCCCGGCCTGCCCATACCCTTGACGTGAGTACGAGCGAGGACAAGGGACGAGATGCGCGGTTGGTGGCGGGGCGGGATGACCGCGCTCCTGGCCACCCTGCTCGTCGCGCTCGGCGGCGCGGTGACCGGTCTCCCGGTCGAGGACGCGGACGCGGACGGCATCCGGGTCGTGCAGGCACAGGCGCAGGTGCGGGCGCAGGAGGCCGAGGCCGGTGCCCGCCCGAACATCGTCTTCGTGATGACCGACGACATGCGCGACGACGACCTGGCCGCCATGCCGCTCACCCGCCACCTGCTCGGCGAGCAGGGCATGGAGTTCGGCGACGCGGTCTCCCCGCACCCGCTGTGCTGCCCTGCGCGCGCCCAGCTGGTGACGGGGCAGTACGCGCAGAACAACGGCGTGCAGCACAACGTCGGCCCCTTCGGCGGCTTCCAGGCGCTCGACCCCACGCACGAGATCAGCTCCTGGTTCACCGCGGCCGGCTACCGGACCGGTTTCGTCGGCAAGTTCCTCAACGGCTACTCCGCCGAGGAGCCGCGCCCCTCGGGCTGGTCCACCTGGGACGCCCTGGTCCGCGGCGTCTACGACTACCGCGACTTCGCGTTCGCCGACGGCGACCGCCGTCCGCGCAGGTTCCAGGACTCCTACGTCACCGACGTCATCGCCCAGCGCACGAACTCCCTGGTGCGCGACCTCGCAGCGGACGACGAGCCGTTCCTCGTCTACTCGTGGCACCTGGCGCCGCACTATCGCCTCGCCGACGGCCGCAAGGCGATGCCGCCCGCGGCACAGCGCGACCGCAAGGCGTTCGCCCGCGCGCTCCCGCCGTCACTGCGCACGCCTGCCTACAACGAGCGCCGCGTCACCGACCAGCCGCGACCGTTCCGCCAGCGGCGCGAGACGTCGTACGCCGAGGTGGTGCGCGAGCACCGCGCGCGCCTGCGCAGCCTGCGTGCCGTGGACCGGGCGGTCGCGTCCCTGGTCGAGACCCTGCGCGAGTCCGGCGAGCTCGACAACACCTACATCGTGTTCACCTCGGACAACGGCTACTCGCTCGGCGAGCACCGCTTCATCGGCAAGAACGTGCTCACCGACGAAGCGCTCCAGGTGCCCCTGCTCGTGCGGGGGCCCGACGTCTCGCGTGGCGCGACGTCCGAGCTGCCCGTGACCCTGGTCGACCTGCCCGCCACGTTCGCCGCGATCGCGGGCGTGGAGCCGCGGTGGATGCTCGACGGCACGTCGCTGCTGCCCGCCCTGCACGGCCAGGCGGGGACCTTCCGGGACACCACGCTGGTCCAGACCGGCGACGACGCCGGTGACGGCTGGGCCTATCGCGGCGTCCGCACCGACCGCTACCTCTACGGCGCCAACGGCTCCGACGTGTTCCTCTACGACGATCTCCTCGACCCCCACCAGCTGGTCAACCGCGCGGACGACCCGGCGTACGCAGAGGTCCGCGCGGAGCTGGAGGCCCGGCGGGCCCAGCTGGTGACCTGCGCCGGCTGGACCTGCAACCAGCAGTTCGGGCTGATGCCCGAGCCTCACTAGGCCTGAACCCGTCGGTCGGCGGAGGGCGTCAGGGCGGCACCGAAGACGTGGTGCGGATCCACGGTGGTCTTCACCCGGCGCAGCCGTGCCTGCGTGTCCGGTGTCCAGGCCCTGCTCCGTGCCACGTCATCGGCATGGCCTGCGAAGTTGACCAGCGACGTGCCGGTCGACCAGGGCTCGACCGCGTCGACCACCTGGGCGGTGACCGCGAGAGCGGCGGCCATCAGCGGGGGCGGCGCCGGTGCCACGGCGTACAACGAGAACGCCCCCTCGCGTCCCGCGACGGCGTTCGGCACCCTCGCGGGGCGGCCGAGGGCCCCTCCCATGAGCCGGAGCTCGACCACAGCCAGCGGCACGTCCACGCCGGGACCGGCCACCCCCAGCAGGCTGTCCACCAGGCGGTCGGGCATCGAGTGCACCAGCCCGCCCCTGGTGACGGCGGGCAGCGGATCCGTGGGGTCCATGTGGATGCTGTCGACGGCGGCGTACGACATCGGTCCCACCGTGTCGAGCACCGGGGTCGCGACCGTGCGCATCGGCGCGAGGAGCGCCTGCCCACGCTCCGGGGAGCCGGTGAACGCGAACCGCAGGGCGAGGCTGACGGTCCCTCGTAGAGGTGGCGGCACGTCCTCGACCGGGGGAAGCCGCAGGATCGCCACCGAGGTGGTGACCTCCTCCGGCATCGTCGGCGCCCAGGCGGCGAACGCGCGGAGGACCCTTTCGACGGCGGGCGCCGGGAAGATCATGGCGCCGCCGAAGAACTCCGCCACCGGGAGCAGGTCGAAGGACATCGCCGTCACGATCCCGAACCTGGCCTGGCCGCCGCGGACCGCCCAGAACAGGTCCGGGTCGCTGTCGGCGGTGACCGTCCTGACCTCTCCCCCGGTGGTCACCAGCTCGATCGACCGGACGTGGTCGGCAGCGAAGCCGTGGCGGCGCGCCAGGTGGCCCATGCCTCCCCCGAGGGTGTAGCCGACGACCCCGACGCCCGAGGACGATCCGGACAGCGGTGCGAGGCCATGCGGTACGGAAGCGTCGATCACTCTCCGCCAGCGCACTCCGGCCTCGACCCGTGCCACCCGGGTGGCCGGGTCGACGTGGACACCCTGCATGCGCCTCGTGGAGACGAACACCGTGCCCTCGGAGGGCACCGCTGCCCCGTGCCCGGTGGCCTGGACCGCGACCGGGAGGCCTTCCTCGCTCGCGTAGCGGACAGCCGCCGCCACGTCTCCCGCGCTGCTCGCCGCCACCACTGCTGCGGGACGGTGCGCGACTGCCGTGTTGAATCCGGCCGTCTCGGCCGCCGCAGCGGGGGCGCTGCCGTCGAGCACCACCCCGGACAGCCGGCGCGCGAGCCGCTCGTGCTTGTACGAAGATTCCATCTCGTTCCTCCTCGTCGCCTCCGCACGGTGCGGATAGGCATGGCGACGACTCTGGGACTAAGGGCTCGCCCCGGACCTGAGGAATTCACGCCGTCCCCGCTCAGCCCTGGACAGGTCCTGGTGGGAGGGCCTGGACGTCAGAGGACGTCCAGCAGGCCACGCCGCTGGGCGACCGTGACCGCCTCGGTGCGGCTGGAGACGTTCAGCTTCGCCATCAGGTTGCTCAGGTGCACGCTGGCCGTCTTCTCACTGATGAACAGCCGCTTCCCGATCTCTCGGTTGGTCAGCCCCTCAGCCACCAGCGCGAGGACGTCCTGCTCCCGCCTGGTCAGCACCGACTCCGCTGTGGTCTCCCCGCCGCCCAGCCGGGCCTGGCTCACCGTCGCCGCCACGGCTCGCCGCAGCGGGAGGGCCTGCATCCGCTCGGCCGACGCGGCCGCTGCCTCGGCGTGCCTCCGGGCGGCATCCCGGTCACCGGCGGCGATGAGCGCCTCGGCCAGCCGCCAGTGGCAGCGAGCCTGCTCGTAGACGTGCCCGTAGCCGTAGGCCTCGAGAGCCCGCCGCCACTCCTCCACGGCTGGCTCCCCGCTCAGCCGGGCGTGCTCCGCCAGCGCACGGGCGTGCCAGGCGCGGCCCTCGGGCCCCAGAAGTCCGGGACGTCCGTGCCCACCCTCGACGAGCTGCTCGACCCGGTGCAGGAGCACGTCCCCGCGTCGCAGGGCGGCCGACGCCCCGGCCTCGTCGCGCCGCCGGCGGCAGGTCGTCGCTTCGTCGGCCAGCGCAGCCAGCCCCAGGGCCGACAACCAGAGGCCGCCGTACATCCCTTCGCCGGCCACGGTGTCCAGGTGGACCTGCGCGCGCTCGGCGACCGCCACCGCTCCCGCGGTGTCGCCCTCCCAGGCCAGGTGATCGGCCTCGCAGCCGCCTGCCACCAGGGCCACCTGTGGATCGGCGTGCCAGCTCTCGCGCAGGCCGGCCAGCCGTCGTACGGCATCGGGATGACCGCAGGCGACGGCCGCGTAGCAGCCCACCGCGGCAAGCCTCGCGGCTGCCACGTCGGGTGGCCGCGTCTCGGGCGCGTGGGCCGCCTCCAGGCTGGCGTGGAGCTCACCCGAGGCGTAGAGGGCGATAGCGTGGAGCAGCCTCAGCTCGAGGCCCGGAGCGCTCCAGAGCAGGCCGCTCTCCGTGACTCGGGCCATGGCCTCCCTGAGCACGGGCAGCGACCCGCCCACGTCCCCGTTGTAGTAGTGGAGGGATGCCAGCGCGTAGTGCGCGCGCAGCTCTGCCGCCAGCTCACCCTCTGCCCGCGCCAGCAGCAGGGCCGTGCGGAGTCGGCGGGCTGCGGCCTCCAGGTCGCCGTCGATCTCGTCGAGGAAGGCCTCCGTCGTCAGCGCTTCCACCTCGAGCGAGGGCACCTCGGCACCCTTGGCCTCAGCGAGCGCGCGCTCGGCCTGCGGTCGGGCCTCGTCCGTACGACGGGCTGCCAGCAGTGCCCGCGCCAGCACCGTGCGGGCGAGTGCTCCGGTGCTCGCGTCGACGCCGGCCGACTCGGCAAGGCGGACGGCCTCCTGCGCTGGCCCGACCGTCTGGTCGGTGGCATCGATCTCCACGAGCTGCCGGACGAGCTCGGCGCGCGCCTGCACCCCTCCGGACCCGTCTCCCTCGGCGTCACAGAGCTGGATCGCCCGGCGCGCCCACTCGATGGCCTGAGTCGGTTCGCCAGCGAGCCGCGCGGCCCGCGCCGCCTGCACGGCCACGCGGCCCTGCGATCGACCGGCGAGCGCCGCTGGGTCGTCCACCAGCGGCCATGCCTCGAGTGCCTGTGCCAGGTGGTGGTGCGCCTCGCCCGGGGCCAGCACCCGCATCGCCTCGTCGGCGGCCCGGATCGACCACTGCAGCGCCCGGGCCGCATCCTGGGCCTGCGCGAAGTGATGTGCGACCTCGGCAGGAGCAGCCGGGCCGGCGGTCCAGGCCTCGAGCACGCCCCCCACGGTGAGGTGCCACCGCGCGCGCTCGCCGGGCAGCAGGTCGTCGTACACCGCGTCGCGCAGCAGGTCGTGGGTGAACGAGTAGCCCTCTCGCTCCGGCGTCACCAGCCCTTCTGCGACGGCAACCCCCATCGCGTCCGTCACGGCGGCGTCAGACAGCCCCGCCGCGCCGCGCAGCAGCCGGTCGGGTGCATGGCGGCCGACGACCGCCGCGCAGCGCAGCACCGTGCGCACGTCGTCAGGAAGCCGGTCCAGCCTTCCGACGAGGAGGTCCGACAGCCCCCGCGGCATCCCTTCGTCGATCCTGCCGTGGTGGAGGGCTCCCGCCGCGAGGGTCTGCACGTAGTAGGGATTCCCCTGGGTGCGGCGGAACACGACGTCGGCTACCCCCGCGTCGACCGGACCGCGGTCGAGATGCGCCAGGAACTCGGCCACCTCTGTCGCGTCGAAGGGCTGCAGGTCGAGGCGCTGCACCCACGGCAGCCGACCCAGCTCGCTCACGAGATGCCGCGTCAGGGGCCGCCCCGCCAGCCCGTCCGTGCGCACCGTCGCGACCACGAGGAGCCGTTCGGCCTGCACCCGGCTGAGCAGGAACCGGAAGCACTCGGCAGAGGACCAGTCGACCCACTGCAGGTCCTCGATGGCGACCAGGACGGGACCGCGGATGCGTCCGACTCCCGCGAGCAGGGCCGTCATGGCGTCGAAGACCTGGAGCCGGCGCGACTCGTCGACGGCGTCATCGCGGACCGCGTTGCGGTCGGTCAGCCTTGTGAGCACGGGCAGCCCGTCGAGGATCGAGGCGACCTCTGAATCGGTCGCGCCCACCGCCTGCACCGCCCGCACCAGGTCGACGACAGCCAGGTAGGGCAGGCCCGGGTCGCCCAGGTCGACGCACTGCGTGCGGAGCACCAGTGGCTCAGGACGGGACGGCTCTTCCAGCAGCGCGCGGACCAGGCGGCTCTTCCCGCCGCCCGCTTCGCCTGCGATCAGCACGGCACCCGGCGCGCCCTCGGCCGCCCGCCTCACTGCGGCTCGCAGGGCCGTCAGCTCGCGCACGCGACCGACGAACGGCACGTCACCCGGGGAGACCGCCACGAACGCCATCATGGCACCGGCGAGCAGGTCGGAGCAGGCAAAGGTCACCCAGTCACCGACTGGCTGGGTGAGCCGCGGAGCTCCACCGAGTGGGTCGACCGTGGCTGACACACTGAAGGGGTGATCAGCCTCGACCTCGCACGGCAGCTCAAGAACGCTGGCGTGACCTGGTCTCCTGCGCCCGGCGACACGTTCATGATCCCCCACCGGGACCTGGACGACCAGGTCTTCGCCGTCAGCGACATGGTCGTCGAGGTCCTGGACCTGCCGACCGGGCGCGTCCTTGCCTTCAACGGGACCACCGAGTGGGCGCTGGACAGCATCATGCAGCGCGACGTGGTGTGGCTCCCCCGGGAGGACCAGCTGCGGTCGATGCTGGGCGGCGGGTTCGTCTCCCTGCAGGCGGTCCCCGGGGGATTCGTCGTCGAAGTTGCCAGCGGCAGCCGCACGGAGCGGCACGTCGATGTCGACGCCGAGGGCGCCTACGCCCGCGCGCTGCTGAGCGTCCTGGCCCGTCCGCAGCCGCTCACGTGATGCGCGACCGCTGCCGAACACCAGGCAGCATCCGGGGGAGCAACCGCTTGCCGAGCACCATGCCCAGGTGCGCTCCCAGAGCGGCGAAGAACGCGAGGTGGCCGGCGACGTGGAGCCACAGCAGGTCGTCGTCAGCGGCCACGAGAAGGATGCCGGTGGCCGGGACGACGAACTGGAGGGTCAAGAGCACCGTCTCGGTGGCGTGGACAACGCGCTGGTCGCCTGGTGTCAGGCGTGGGTCCCATGGCGGAAGTGGGGTCATCCTGCGCCACAGCAGCCGGAGGACGGCCAGGGAGATGATGAGCAGCCCCAGGAGCACGTGGACTTCTGCGGAGGACACCCCGTCGCCGAGAACGTTCCCACCGCCGGTCAGCTCGGACCAGGCGGTGCCCACCGCGCCCTCCGCCTGCTCCTCGCGGCGTTCCTGGGCCGCCTCGCACCGCTCTTCGAGTCGGTCGAGCCTCTCCTCTTCGGGGTCGGAGGTGTCACCACCGCTCTGGTCCTCGCCGGGTGGGTCGCAGTCGACCGCTCGGACGTCAGCTTCGGTCTCCATGGTGTAGCCGACGTAGAACTGGGTGGCGAAGGCGAACACCGTGAGCCAATGCAGCGCCTTGGTGACGGCGCCGTACCCGTGCTCGCCGTTGCGCAGCCTCATGCGCCCTTTCTACCCGCCTGCACGGGGCATCACGGCTCTGGAGGATGCCGCCAGCGCTGGAAGGCTGATGCTGTGTCATCCAGTGCCCTGTCGAGGCGGTCGAGGATGCTCTGCCCCAGGCTGGAGAGGTCGCGGTCAGCCTCTTCCAGTCCTGCGGCCAGATCAGCGACGAGGGTGGCGCCGAGGTTGAGAGCGCTGCCCTTGAGGCGGTGGGCCGCCGCTCTCACGCGCTCACGATCGTCTGCGGCCACGGCCTCGCGGAGGTCGGCGAGCGTCGTGGGACCCGCTGCCATGAAGTTGTCGATCGCCCTCTCCACCAGGGCTGCCGCTCCACTCCCCATCTCCAGCAGGTCGTCGAGACGACGCGGGTCCAGCACCGCATCCGGCAGTGTCCACCCGTCGTGGCTCGCGGGCTCCGCGATGGCCGTCGCCGCGCGCGTCTCGTCCGGCCGGATCAGGGCCTGGAGGACAGACGCGAGTCGGTCGATCTGCACCGGCTTGGTGAGGAAGTCATCCATGCCCGCAGCGGTGCAGCTCTCTCGCTCGCTCTCAGTGGCTGATGCGGTCAGGGCGATGATCGGCACTCGGGCCCCGGACGATTCGGCGTTCCTGATCGCTCGGGTGGCGGCGTACCCGTCCATGGTCGGCATCTGGAGGTCCATGAGGATGGCGGCATAGCTGTCGCGAGTCGCACGTGCGACGGCCTCGTCCCCGTTCGCGACCACCTCGGCGGTGTAGCCCAGGGACTCGAGCAGGCCGACAGCCACGAGCTGGTTGATCTCGTTGTCCTCGGCGACAAGCACCCGTCCGGCGGGTCGTGGCAACAGGCGTGAGCCCTCGGTGGCCGTCGTGAGTGGATCGAGGCCGGCGGCCGTGCGGAAGATGGCATTGAACCGGAACGTGCTGCCGTGCCCGGGCCGGCTCGTGACCGTGATGCGACCGCCGAGTGCCTCGGCGAGCTGGCGGGAGATCGCCAGGCCAAGTCCGGTGCCACCGAAAGCTCGTGTGGTCGAGGCGTCGGCCTGCCGGAAGGGCTCGAACAAGGTGTTGAGGTGCTCGGGCTGGATGCCGATCCCCGTGTCCTGAACCTCGACGGTGACCTCGACGTCGCCGTCCGGCGTGCCGGTGGCGTCGAGACGGACGAACACATGCCCGTGCCTGGTGAACTTCACCGCGTTGCCCACGAGGTTGGTGAGTATCTGACCGAAGCGGGTGGGGTCGCCCACCACGTGCTCGGGCACTCCGTCGCTGACATGCATGCGGAGGGAGACCTCGCGGTCGATGGCAGCGCCTTCGATGAAGGCCAGCACCTGCTCCACGACTGTGCGTGGGCGGAAGACGGTCGACTCGAGCTCCAGCTCGCCCGCTTCGATCTTGGAGAAGTCGAGCACGTTGTTGATGACCGACAGGAGTGTGCGCCCTGCCGTCTTGACTCCCTCCGCGAGCTGTCTCTGCCGGGGGTCCAGCCCGGTGCGTAGGAGCAGGTCGTTGAGGCCGATCACGCCGTTCATGGGCGTGCGTATCTCGTGGCTCACAGTGGCGAGGAAGTACGACTTGAGACGAGATGCCTCCACCGCGCTGTCTCGGGCAGCGGCGAGCTGGCGGGCTGCGGTCTCGCGCTCCACCACCCGGGCGAGCTGCTCGGCGACCTGCTCCACCAGCGACCGCAACATCGCGTGTCGTTCGAACGGGGTGGCTGCGGTGATCACGACGCTCGCCACCGGAGAACCGTCGAAGAGAACGGGGAACCCGATCTGGGGAGTCTGTGGCTCGGAGTCCTCCTCGAATACCGTCTCTAGGCCCTCGAGTGCTCGCTCTGCTGTGCGTAGCTCTCGCGGAGACGGCCCTGGAGCGTGGCCGACCACCGGCTCAGCGACGAGCCATCGACCGTGTTCGTCGGAGGCGACGCTGAAGGCGACCGCGCGCTGCCAATCGGGGTGCGCCAGCAGCAGCTGCTGGATGAGCTCGAGTGCCTCCCGGAGAGTGGCTGCCTTGTTCGAGGCAGTCGCGATGAACTGCATCAGCGTGTTGATGGTCACCTGGTCCTCGAGCTCGAGCTGGGTCCGCTTGAGCTCCGTGATGTCCTGAGCCGTTCCCTGCATGCGGATCGGAACGCCGCCGCTCCCGTCGTAGGTGACTCGTCCAAGTCCGTGAAGCCAGCCGATGGTCCCGTCCCGACGCGTCATCCGGGCCTCGAACTCGAACGCGCCCTCCTTCTCTCCGTGCTCGAACGCCTCCAGGACGAGAGCCCGGTCATCGTCGAGAACCAGGTCAAGGAACCCCTCCCACGTAGGCACGAAGGACATCGGGTCCACGCCGAACATCGTGTAGAGCTCACGCGACCAGACCAGGCTGCCGGTCACCATGTCGAAGTCCCAGCTTCCGAGCTTGGCGATGCCCTGGGCCTCGTCGAGGAGGTCCCGGCTGCGGGACAGCTCGCGGAGGAGCATCTGTCGGTCCGCGTCAGCCGTGAGCCGGTGGACATAGGCGACGGGACGCCCTGCGTCGTACACCGTGGACTCACCCACGAGCAGGTGCACGGAGCTGCCGTCCTTCCGCAGGTAGCAGCACTCGACCTCGTGGGGCGTCTCGCCGACCTCCCTCAGTGCCTCGAGGTGGGTCCTGAACTGGTCCCTGCCTGCGTCGTCGAGGACGTCGAGGACGGAGGTCTGCATCATCTCCGCGCGGGTTCGTCCCAACAGCTGAGCAGCTCGCTCATTGGCGAACAAGGTGCCGCCGTCGGGGTCGATGACCCAGTAGCCGTCGCGCGACCATTCCACGATCTGTCGGTAGAAGTGCCCCGACTGGTCCAATGCCGTCCTCCAAGCGCTCCGGCCCAGCATAGACAGCGCGGCACGTGCGTTCGGCCGCGGCCGACAGACGACCCGGCGCGGGAGTTTCGCTCTCAGAGGAACTCACCACGGAGCGGCTTGGCAGGCGCATCCTCCGGCTAGCATCACGTCATGGCTGAGCTGCTGCCCATGCGTCCGAAGGCCGAGCCGGTCGAGCCGCTATGGCGTGAGCTCGCTGGCGACGTGCTTCGCCAGCGTCGCCACGAGCGCGGGGAGAAGCTTCGTGACACCGCGGGGCGGGCCGGCATCTCCACGCAGTACCTCTCCGAGATCGAACGCGGCCGCAAGGATCCGTCCTCCGAGGTGCTTGCTGCCGTGGCCGGGGCCCTTGGCCTGAGCCTGCTCGACCTCACGGTCGGTGTTGCCCGTCGCCTGCACGTGCCTGACGTCCAGGCCCCGATCCGACGGGATGCGAGCAAGGTACGGGGCCCGCTCGCCCTTGCAGCCTGATCGGCTGCCCGGGCCCGGGGGTGACGTCACCGTCGCCTGATGACCTGATCGGCCAGGCCGTACGAGACCGCCTCCTGGGCTCTGAAGATCCGGTCCCGGTCGGTGTCTCGCCGCAGCGTCTCGATGTCCTGGCCGGTGTGGAGGCTCAGCGCCCGCTCCATCTCCTCGCGCACCAGCAGGATCTCGTCGGCGGCCAGGATCAGGTCTGGAATGGTCCCGCGCCCCTGGCCCGAAGGCTGGTGGAGCAGGACCCGGGCGTGCGGGAGCACCGAGCGCTGCCCGGGCTCCCCGGCGGCGAGGAGCAGCGCCGTGCTCGAGAAGGCCTGTCCCACGCAGGTGGTCGACACGGGAGCCCGACAGAACTGGATCGTGTCGTAGAGCGCGAAGGTGGCAGTGATGGATCCGCCCGGTGAGTTGATGTACAGGTTGATCGGTGTGTCGGGGCTTTCCGCCTCCAGGTGGAGGATCTGCGCGATGAGCGCATTCGCGACACCGTCATCGATCGCGGTGCCGAGGTAGACGATCCGTTCCTCCAGCAACCGGCTGTAGACATCCATCACCTTGTCACCACGCGGTGTGCGACTCACCACGTTGGGAATCGTGTAGGTGCTCATCGTTCGCCCCCCGCAGGTGTGTGGTGATGCTGAAGTCCGGTCCTGCGGCGCGGGCTGGGACGGATCTGGCCGAGGTCGGTGATCACCTCGTCGATGAAGCCGTAGTCACGCGCCTCCTCGGCGGTGAACATGTGGTCGCGCAAGGAGTCCTCGAAGACCCGCTCGACGGTCTGGCCGGTGCGCTCGGCGATGATCCCCAGCACGGTGTCGCGCATGTGTCGCAGATCCCCGGCCTGGAGCTCGATGTCGACGGCGTTGCCACCGATGCCAGCGGATCCCTGGTGCAGCAGGACCTTGGCGTGCGGGAGGGCGTACCGCTTGCCCTCGGTGCCGCAGCAGAGCAGGAACTGACCGGCGCTGTAGGCCATGCCCATCACGACGGTGGAGACGTCGTTGGGCACCAGCCGCATCGTGTCTGCTATCGCCAACATCGCAGGTACGGAGCCGCCGGGCGAGTTGATCCAGAAGCTGATGTCGGCAGTCGGGTCCTCGGCGGACAGCAGCACGAGCTGGGCACACAGGAGCGCGCCGATCTCGTCGTCCAGCGGTGTGTCGAGCAGCATGATCCGCTGCGCGAGCAGGTCTTCGGCGATGCGCTTCCTCAGCACCAGGGGTCGTCCTTCGTCACTCATGCCACGATCGTGTCCCGACGAAGCGGCGCGACGAAGCAGATCTGCTCACAGCGGTTCTGCTGGGAGCAGATCTCCCGGACACCCCAGCTGGCACCCCATCCGCCCTCGTCGTCGACCCGAGAGGACCATTGACAGCAGTGTGACCCCTGCCATATCGTCGAAACGCTTCGTCGAAGCGTTTCGATGATTCCTGAGGGAGGCGCCGTGGTCACCATGCACGACGTCGCGCGGCACGCCGGGGTGTCGGTCAGCACCGTCTCGTACGTCCTCACCGGAGCGCGACCGATCTCGCCGGCGACCCGGAAGCGGGTCCTGGCAGCGATGGCGGAGCTCGACTACCAGCCCAACGCCATGGCCCGCGGACTGGCGAGCAGGCGCAGCCGCATCCTGGGCTTGCTCATGCCGATGGACGACCGCGGGACCGGGGCGACGGAGACTGCCTTCGTGACCGGCGCTGCCGAGGCCGCCGCCCGGGCCGCCCATCACCTGCTCTTGTCGCCGATCCCCGCCGGCGACGTCGACGCCCTGAGAAGGCTGGCCAGCCAACGCATTCTCGACGGCGCCCTGGTCATGGAGGTGCAGATGGAAGACCCGCGTGTGGAGGTCCTGCGGGAGCTCGGTGTGCCGTTCGTGCTGATCGGGCGCACCCGTGACACCACCGGTGTCCCATTCGTCGACATCGACTTCGACCACACCGTTCGCGGAGCGGTGGAGCACCTGCTCGACCTCGGGCACCGCTCCATCGTGTTCGTCAACCACTCCCAGGAGGCGCTGGCCAGCGGTTATGCGCCGGCGCTGCGCACGCAGGAGAGCTTCACGACCGTGATGGCCGAGCACGGCCTGGAGCCGCTGGTGGTCACTGCCGAGGACACGGCGGCCGCCGGCCGCGCGGCCTTGCGAACGGCCCTGGTGCAGTGCCCTGGCCTCTCCGCCGTGCTCGCCATGAACGAGCACGCGCTCTTCGGCGTCCTCGGGGAGCTGGCTCTCCAGGGGCTGAAGGTGCCGGACGACGTCTCCGTCGTCTCCATGGTCACGTCGGCGCAGGTCGCGGACCTCGCCACCCCGGCCCTCACCACGATGACCTCCCCCGGTTCCACGCTGGGCCGGCTGGCGGTCGAGGTGTTGCTGCGGACGCTCGAGGGTTCGGGCGGCCCCAGCCACCAGGAACTGGTCACGTGCTCGCTCGAGGTGCGAGGCAGCAGCGGTCACCTACGTCGCACGCCGGAGCGGACGCCCGGCGGGGTCGCGTCTCGCTGACGGACTTGGTCACAACAGCTCTACACCCAACGAGGAGATTGAGAATGTTCAGGAAGCGCAAGCTCGCGGCGGCCGTGGCTCTCGGCCTTTCCGCGGCGACACTCACCGCCTGCGGCGACGACAGCAGCAGCGCAGAGGAGGCCACGACCCTGCGTCTGTGGCACTACGAGTCCGCCAACAGCGCGATGGGCGTCGCCTGGGACCGCGCCATCGAGATCTTCGAGGAAGAGCACCCCGATGTGACGGTGACGTTCGAGCGCAAGGCGTTCGAGCAGATCCAGCAGAACGCCGCCATGATCATCAACTCCGAAGAGGGCCCGGACGTCATGGAGTACAACAAGGGGAATGCCACCGCCGGGCTCCTGTCGTCACAGGGGCTGCTGACCGACCTCACCGCCGAGGCCGAGGAGCGGGGTTGGGCCGACCAGCTCAGCGACAGCCTCGAGACCACGGCCCGGTACGACGAGCGCGGCGTGATGGGATCGGGCAACTGGTACGGCGTGCCGAACTACGGCGAGTACGTGATGGTCTACTACAACCAGGAGCTCTTCGAGAAGCACGGCGTCGAGGTCCCCACCACCCTGGACGAGATGACCGCGGCGATGGACACCTTCGTCGACAAGGGGGTCGCCCCGCTCGGCATGTCCGGTGCGGAGTATCCCGCGGGCCAGCTGTTCTACCAGCTCGCCCTCGCGGAGGCCGACCGCTCCTTCATCGACAGCTACCAGCTCTACGACGGTGAGGTCGACTTCCAGGCCGACCCGCTGGCGTCTGCCGCCGAGACCTTCGACGAGTGGGTGAAGAAGGGCTACATCTCACGGGACTCCGCCGGCCTCAAGGCCGAGGACATGGGCGTCCAGTTCATGAGCGGCAAGGTGCCGATGATCGTGTCTGGCAGCTGGTGGTACGGCCGGTTCAAGGACGAGATCCCGTTCGAGTGGGACAGCTTCCTCTTCCCCGGCAACACCTTCCACGCCGGGTCTTCCGGCAACCTGTGGGTCGTCCCGGAGACGAGCCAGGCCAAGGACCTCGCCTACGACTTCATCGACATCACGATGCGGCCGGAGATCCAGGAGCTCATCGGCAACAACGGCGGCGTGCCGATCGACGCCGACCCCTCGAAGATCGAGGACCCCAAGGACAGCAGGCTGATCGAGAACTTCAACGCGGTCACCGAGCAGGACGGGCTGGCCTTCTACCCGGACTGGCCGGTCCCGGGCTACTACGACGTGCTCGTGTCCGCCCTGCAGGGGTTGATCAACCAGTCCCGTTCCCCCGAGGAGGTCCTCGACTCCCTCGAGGGTCCTTACCAGGAGGGCGTCGAGGAGATCGACGCCCGGTGACGGCACGGGCGGGCGCGCCAGCCTCTCGCGGCGCGCCCGCCCCTCTGGAAGGACACGCACCATGACCACAGCGGCCACCCTGACGGCCCGCGAGTCGCCCCCGCGCTCGAAGCCCCGCCGCGATCCGGCGTACTGGCTGTACCTGCTGCCCGGCGCGACGTTGTTCGTGCTCATCATCGCCGTGCCGCTCGTCTACACCGTCTATCTGTCGATGACGCGTTGGTCGGGCATCGGTGACCCGCAGTGGGTGGGCCTGGAGAACTACCAGCGCCTGCTCGAGGACGAGGTCTTCTGGATCTCGTTCAAGAACACCATCGCGATGATCGTGGCGATGGTGGTGGTCCCCACCCTGCTCGGCCTGGTGCTGGCGTCCGTGCTCTTCGACGTCGTCGGCCGTCGCTTCCACCCGCACACCGCGTCCGTCCTGCGCGCCGCGATCTATCTGCCACAGGTGCTGCCCGTCGTGGTGGCCGGGATCGTGTGGGGCTGGATCCTCCGGCCTGACGGGGCGCTCAACGCGGTGCTCTCCTCGGCAGGTCTCAGCTTCCTGGAGGGCGACTGGCTCGGAGATCCCGACAAGGCGCTGCCCAGCGTGATGATGGTGATGATCTGGGTCCAGATCGGCTACCCGGTCGTCGTCTTCATGGCGGCGATGGAGCGGGTCGACCCCGAGCTGTTCGAGGCAGCCGAGCTCGACGGCGCCGGCTGGCGCCAGCGCTTCACCGCCATCACCCTCCCCCAGGTGCGCCCCGAGACGTTCGTCGTCGCGCTCACCTGCACGATCGCGGCACTCAAGGTCTTCGGCCCGATCTACGCCCTGACCCGGGGTGGGCCGGAGAACGCCACGAACGTGCCTTCCTACTACGCGTACTTCACCTTCTTCAAGAAGCTGCAGGTCGGCTACGGCTCGGCGATCGCGATCGTCCTGACCCTGATCATCGTCGTGGTGGCGATGGCATTCATGTGGGCGCAACAGCGCGGCGAGCGCCGCGAGGCAGGAGCCTGAGATGGCCACGACACTGATGCCCTCGGCGGTCACCGAGACGCAGCCCGGGCCACCTCACACCAAGGACCGCTACCGCCGGGGCGCAGCGCGGTGGGTGGTCCTGGGGCTTGTGGCGGTCGTCTGCTTGGCCATGCTGGTGCCCTTCGGCTTCATGGTCCTCAACGCCTTCAAGTCCCCGGGTGACTACTCCACCAACGGCCCGCTGAGCTGGCCCAGCGGGTTCTACACCGAGGGCCTGGAGACCTACTGGCGGGAGGCTGACTACCCGGTGAAGCTGTGGAACTCCACGCTGATCGCAGGCTCAGTGGCCGTCCTGGCGGTCCTGGTCTCTCTCCTGAATGCCTTCGCGCTCGGCATCGGGAGGGTCCGCGGGCGAGTGTGGATCGTGGGGCTCTTCCTGCTGGCCAACATGATGCCGCAGGAGGCGCTGGTCTACCCCCTCTACCACTTCGCCAAGGAGGTCGGGCTCTACAACACGAGGCTCTCGGTGATCATCATCTTCACCGTCATCCAGAGCGCGTTCGGCACCTACCTGCTCGCGTCGGTGCTGAGCACCTTCCCGCGCGCCCTCCTCGAGGCAGCGGCGGTCGACGGGGCCGGCAAGTGGCGGATCCTGTGGCGGATCGTGTTCCCCAACCTGCGGCCGACGCTCGCCGTCCTGCTCATCTTCTTCTTCATCTGGACCTGGAACGAGTTCCTCATCCCCCTGGTGATGCTGATCGACAACTCCACCCAGACCATCCCCGTGGCGCTCGCGTCCCTGCAGGGAGACCGGCTCATGGACGCCCCCACCACCAACGCCGGGTCGCTCATCAGCCTCCTCCCGGCCATCGTCTTCTTCCTCATCTTCCAGCGCACCTTGACCCGCGGGATCACCGCAGGAGCAGTGAAATGAAGTTCACCGACGGCTACTGGCAGCTCCGACCCGGGGTCAGCGTCCTGCGTCCCCGCAGCGTCGATTCCGTGGAGAGCGGCGACCGCGGCTTCACGGTGTTCGCGCCGACCGGCGAGATCACCGGACGGGGCGACACCCTCAACATGCCGGTGGTCACGGTGGAGTTCTCCAGTCCGGCCTCCGGCGTGATCGGGGTGACGATCGGCCACCACTCCGGTGGCCTGCCGAAGGAGCCGCGCTTTGCGCTCGCCGAGACTCACGACCACCCGGTCAAGGTCGAGGTCACCGACACCGAGGCGACTCTCACCTCGGGCGGGATCAGCGCGCGGGTCAGCCTCGGCGGGGCCTGGCATGTCGACTTCCTGCGCGGGGGCGACGTGATCACCTCCTCCACCGAACGCAGTGTCGGCATCGTCACCGACGGCGAAGGGCGGCGTTTCGTGCATGAGCGACTCGCCCTGGGCGTCGGCGAGGCGGTCTACGGCCTCGGGGAGCGGTTCGGCGCCTTCGTGAAGAACGGGCAGACCGTCGACATCTGGAACGCCGACGGCGGCACCGCCAGCGAGCAGGCCTACAAGAACGCGCCGTTCTACCTCAGCAACGCCGGGTACGGCGTCTTCGTCGACCACCCGGGGCATGTCTCGTTCGAGGTGGGATCGGAAGTCGTCTCGCAGACCCAGTTCAGTGTCGCTGGCGAGTCGCTGACCTACTTCCTCATCGACGGGCCCGACCCCAAGGAGGTGCTGCGCCGCTACACCGCGCTCACCGGCCGCCCCGCCCGGGTGCCGGCCTGGTCCTTCGGCCTGTGGCTGTCCACGTCGTTCACCACCTCCTACGACGAGGCGACCGTCACCTCCTTCATCGACGGCATGACGGAGCGCGATCTGCCGCTGTCGGTCTTCCACTTCGACTGCTTCTGGATGCGGCAGTTCCACTGGGTCGACCTCGTGTGGGACCCGGACACCTTCCCGGACCCGGAGGGCATGCTGCGCCGGCTGCACGACCGGGGCCTGAAGGTCTGCGTGTGGATCAACCCCTACATCGCCCAGCGGTCCTACCTCTTCGAGGAGGGCCGGGCCGCGGGATACCTCGTCACGAACCCCGACGGGTCGGTGTGGCAGTGGGACAAGTGGCAGGCGGGCATGGCCCTGGTCGACTTCACCAACCCTGACGCGGTTGCGTGGTTCTCCGGCAAGCTGCGCGCCCTGCTCCGCATGGGCGTGGACTGCTTCAAGACCGACTTCGGCGAGCGGATCCCGACCGACGTCGTCTGGCACGACGGCTCGGACCCCGAGCGGATGCACAACTACTACGCGCTGCTCTACAACCGGGCGGTCTTCGAGCTGCTCGAGCAGGAACGGGGCATCGGCGAGGCGGTGGTCTTCGCCCGCTCCGCGACGGCCGGCGGCCAGCAGTATCCCGTGCACTGGGGCGGCGACTGCGAGTCCACGTTCGGGGCGATGGCGGAATCGCTGCGCGGCGGCCTCTCCCTGGCCGCATCCGGGTTCGGCTACTGGAGCCACGACATCGGCGGCTTCGAGGGCACGCCGGACCCGGCCGTGTTCAAGCGATGGATCGCCTTCGGGCTCCTCTCCTCCCACTCCCGGCTCCACGGCTCGGGCTCCTACCGGGTGCCGTGGGCGTACGACGAGGAGGCGGTCGACGTGCTGCGGCACTTCACGCGGTTGAAGATGTCGCTGATGCCCTACCTGGCCGCCGCCGCGGAGGAGGCGCACCGTGAGGGCGTGCCGATGATGCGGCCGATGGTCGTGGAGTTCCCCGATGACCCGACGAGCGCCTACCTCGACCGGCAGTACATGCTCGGGCCGGACCTCCTGGTGGCCCCGGTCATGCACGAGCGGGAGGTGACCTTCTACGTGCCCGCCGGCACCTGGACCCACGTCGTCACCGGCGAGCAGCTCACCGGGCCGGGTTGGTTCACCCAGGACCACGGGTTCGACAGCCTGCCGGTGCTGGCTCGTCCCGGGGCCGTGATCCCGTTCGGCGCGGTGCACGACCGGCCCGACTACGAGTGGGCTGACGGCGTGCAGCTGAAGGCCTTCGCCCCCCAGGAGGGGCAGCGCACCCGGGTGAGCATCCCGTCCGCCGCGGGCGGCCCGGACGCGGAGTTCGACGTCACCGTGACGGGCGGAGTGGCCCAGGCCCGCCTGGTCGCGGGTGCCTCCGCGGCGTACGAGGCCATCGTGGTCGGCGGCGGTCGCCGCTGATGGCGGCGGCAGACTTCCCCGCCGGCTTCACCTGGGGCGCCTCCACAGCGGCGTACCAGATCGAGGGCGCGGTCGCCGAGGACGGGCGCGGGCCGTCGATCTGGGACACCTTCTCCCACTCCCCCGGCCGCACCGCCCGCGGTGAGTCCGGGGACGTCGCCGCCGACCACTACCACCGCTGGGAGGAGGACCTGGACCACCTCGCGGCCCTCGGGGTCGACGCCTACCGCTTCTCGATCGCCTGGCCGCGGACCCAGCCGTCTGGCCGCGGCGAGCTGAACGGCGCCGGGCTCGACTTCTACTCGCGGCTCGTCGACGGGATGCTCGAGCGCGGCATCCGCCCCTTCGCCACGCTCTACCACTGGGACCTCCCCCAGCCGCTGGAGGACGCGGGCGGCTGGCCGGAGCGGGACACGGCGCTGCGGTTCGAGGAGTACGCCGAGGGCTTGCTGCGCCGCCTGGGAGACCGGGTCCACACCTGGATCACCCTGAACGAGCCGTGGTGCACGGCCTTCCTCGGCTACGCCTCGGGGGTCCACGCGCCCGGACGCACCGAGCCGGCCGCAGCGCTGGCGGCCGTGCACCACCTCAACCTCGCCCATGGCCTCGCCGGGCGGGTCGTGCGCGCAGAGGCCCCCGCGGCACAGCTGTCCGTGGCGCTGAACTTCCACGTCCTTCGCCCGGCCTCGGAGTCGGAGGCCGATCTGGACGCCGTGCGCAGGATCGAGGCGTTGGCGAACCGGTCCTTCCTCGGGCCGATGCTCGAGGGCGCCTACCCAGCGGACCTCCTCGAGGGCACCGCCGGGGTGACCGACTGGCACTTCGTCCGCGACGGTGACGTGGAGACAGCCGCTGTCCCGCTCGACGCGCTCGGAGTCAACTACTACGCCACGAGCACCGTGCGGGCATGGGACGGCGAGTCCCCACGCTCCCTGGACGACGGCCACCGCACCGCCGGCCACTCGCCCTGGGTCGGAGTCGACGACGTGGAGTTCCTCCCGCAGCCCGGGCCCCACACCGCCATGGGCTGGAACATCGACCCGGACGGCCTCACCGACCTGCTGACCTCGCTCCACCACGCCTATCCGGGACTGCCGCTCGTCGTGACCGAGAACGGTGCCGCCTTCCACGACGAGGTGGCTCCCGACGGCGCTGTCCACGACACCGACCGGGTCCACTACCTGGCCGGCCACGTGGCCGCGCTGCAGGCCGCGATCAAGGACGGTGCCGACGTCCGCGGCTACTTCGTGTGGTCGCTGCTCGACAACTTCGAGTGGGCGTGGGGATATGACCGCCGGTTCGGGATCATCCGGATCGACTACGACACGTTGCAGCGGACCTGGAAGGACAGCGCTCACTGGTACCGCAGCCTCGTCGTCGGCGGGCGCTGACCGCGTCGTACGTCCCGAGCGCTGCCTGCAGCGACTGGTCGTAGACGACAACCGCCCGGCCCCGCGGAGAGCGGGACCGGGCGGTCGTTCGTGCGTCGACTCAGGAGAGGGAGAACGTGGCGACCCTGACGCCCGGGCTGAGCACGAGGTAGACGTCGCGCAGGCCTGAGACGTCGTCGAGCAGCGTGTCGACGCTGACCTCGGTGTAGTCGTACTCCCCGCCGGTGGACACCGGCGCGGTCGCCAGCAGTGGTCCGGTCGGCGAGTCGAGCCGCACCTCGAGCGTGCCGGCACCCTGGGTCGCCTTCGCCACCGAGGCCGTGAACCCGGTCGGCCGGTCGAGTCCGGAGGCTGCGAACTTCACCCAGGCCTGCCGGTCACCGGCGGCGACAGACGTTCCCCGCTCCTTCGTGGTGGGGACGAGCAAGGCGCCGTCGTAGTCGTCGAAGTTCTCGGCGACCGTCTCGAGTGCGAGGTTGCGGGGCGGGATCACCTCACCGGCCACGTCCACGGCGGTGGTCTGCCGGATGTCCTCCGCGGAGGAGCCCACCATCAGGTCATACGTCGACCGCTCGACCACCCACCTCTCGCGAGTGACGTCCCAGTGCGCCAGCTGGTCGGCGTTGACCCGGAAGCGCACCGTGACGGTGCGGCCCGGCGCCAGCGTCACCCGGCGGAAGTCCTCGAGCTCCTGCAGCGGTTGCGTCGCCCGGGAGGTCCGCTGGTGGCTGTAGAGCTGGACGACCTCCGCGCCCGCCCGGGACCCGGTGTTCGTGACGTCCACGGTCACCGTGATCCGCCCGTCCTGGCCGACGCGCTTCGAGTCGACCCGCAGGTCGGAGTAGCGGAAGTCGGTGTAGGACAGGCCGTGCCCGAACGGGTAGCCCGGCTCCCCCTCGAAGTAGAGGTAGGTCTGGCCGGTCTTGACGATGTCGTAGTCGAAGACGTCCTCGGGGAGGTCGGCGTCGGAGCGGTACCACGTCTGGGTGAGCCGGCCCGAAGGGTTGCTGTCACCGAAGAGGGTGGCAGCGACCGCGTTGCCCGTCTCGGAGCCGGCGTGCGTGGTCCACAGGAGTGCGCCAGGGTCGACGTCCATGGTCACGGGATAGCTGGACTCCAGGACCACGGCCGCCCGGGGGTTGGCCTGCTGCACCGCCTCGAGGAGGTCCTGCTGGCTGCCGCCGAGCGCCGTGCTGGCCCGGTCGTGGACCTCCCGTCCGTAGACGAACGGGTTGCTGCCCACCACGGCCACGACGGCGTCCGCCTCGGCGGCTGCTGCGGCGGCCTCCGCCGCCCCGTCACGGAGGACCTCCCGATCGAACCGGGCGGCCTGCTCCTTCGTGCCGGTGCCGACGGTCCCGTCCGGGGCGACGGTGACGTAGTGGCCGGGGATCCACCACCAGGGCTCGTTGGTCTCGTAGCCGATGTACTGGAGCAGGACGGTTCCATCGGGCTGCTCCTCGAACCGGAACTGCTGCTGGACGTACCAGCCGGTCGGGATGGTGGCGCTCGTGTTGAAGGGCCCGAAGTTGCCGGTGAGGTAGCGGCCGTTGCCCGCATTGCGCAGGGTGGCGACGTCGGCCATCCACTCGTTCACGTCCCACTGGGCGGCTTCACCGGGCTCGCCCTCGGTCCCGACGACGCGGTCCGCGCTGGTGGTCCCAGTGGCGCTCAGGTAGCGCCCGGTGGTGGTGTCACGCAGGGCCACCCGGTCGAGGCCCTCGACGCTGGTGACGACAGCGTCCTTGCCGAGACGTTCGCGGATCCCGTCGAGCGGGGTCACCTCGTAGGGCAGCTTGCCGCCGTACCAGTCGCTGAACAGCGAGTCTGCGAGCGGGCCCACGACGGCCACCTTCGTGGTCTGCTTCGGGTCGAGCGGAAGCAGGTCGTCGTCGTTGCGGAGGAGCACGAGCGCCTCCTCGGCAGTCTTCCTGTTCAGTCGCCGGTGAGCCGGGCTGTCGAGGACATCCGGCGAGGCTCCGGCGTACGGGCCGCCGTCGGGATCGAAGTGGCCGAGCCGGCAGCGGATCGTCAGTGCGTGAGTGACAGCCCGGTCGACGTCGGCCTCCGTGATCAGGCCCCTCGCCAGCGCGTCCTTGAGCGTCGCGATCATCGGCTTGCTGTTGCTGTCGTCGACGACGAACGCGTCGAGGCCCGCCTTGAGCACGTGGGCGTATGCCACCGTCTCATCGTCGTAGAAGTGCTGGGCCTGGGTCACCGCGTGAGGTCCCCACGCGTCACTCATGTTGTAGAGCGTCTCGTCGGTCCAGGAGCGCACGTCCTCGTTGAGGGCGCGGTCCACGTGCGTGGGGCGGCCGTTGACCTTGTTGTAGGACGCCATCACGCCGGTCGCGGCGCCGGCTTCGATGGCCGGCCTGAAGGCGGCGTACTCGTACTCGTGTCGCAGCTGCTGGCGTAGGTTGGACGAGCTGGCGCTGCGGTTGGTCTCGTTGTTGTAGGCGTAGAAGTGCTTGAGCACCGGCGCCGTCTTGAGGTAGGTCGGGTCGTCGCCGGAGAGGCCCTTGCCGTAGGCCGTCGCGATCTCGCTGGTGAGCAGCGGGTCCTCGGAGTAGCCCTCCTCGTTGCGGCCCCAGCGAGGGTCGCGGAGCAGGTTGACCACCGGCGCCCAGACCTGGAGCCCCCACTGCCTGGGGTTCAGGGTGTTGTAGGCGCGGGCCTCGTCACCGACGGCCGAGCCGACCCGGCGTACCAGCGCAGGGTCCCACGTGCTGGCCAGGCCGACGGCCTGGGGGAAGACGGTCGCGCGGTCTGCGAGCACCTGCTTCCAGCCGTCGTCGATGTCGTTGGACCAGGCGACACCGTGCAGCGCCTCGGTGCCGGCCTTGAAGTAGGGGATGTCCAGGCGCGGGATGGCGGCCTGGGACTGGTGGAGCAGTGACAGCTTCTCGTCCAGGGTCAGCCTGCCCAGCAGGTCGGCGACCCGCTGCTCGACCGGAAGGTCGGGGTTGCGGAACGGCAGAGCGTCCAGTTGGCTCGCCACGACGGGGAGGGCGGTGGCGGGCGCGGGCGTGGTCACCACAGGAAGCAGGGCCAGTGAAGCTGCGAGGACGGCTCCCAGGCCCCTGCGACGGGGCTTCAGTCGTCTCATTCTCTCTCCTTGTGAGCAGGTGCGCCGACGCCCGGTGCGACGACGCTTCATCATCGAAGCGTTTCGACTGCCTAACGTAGAGAACGGGCATCAGTGTGTCAACGGTCACACTCCCCCGCCCTAAGCAGCCCCAGGTGGCGGCGGATCTGGCACTATGACGGAGCAGAATTTCGACGAAGCGGTTCGACGGGCGATTCGATGACCGCCCGGCAGCAGGCAACTGGAGGAGGCGCCATGACCACGATCGCCGACGTCGCGAGGGCGGCCGGCGTCTCGGTCAGCACGGTGTCGTACGCCCTGAGCGGTAGGCGGCCCATCTCCGCCGAGACCCGCGAGCGGATCCAGGCCGCGATCGACGAGCTCGGCTACCGCCCGCACGCGGGGGCGCGTTCACTTGCCAGCCGGCAGACCCGGGTGATGGCGCTGGCCGCACCGCTGCGCACCGATCTCTACGTGCCCGTGATCATGCAGTTCGTCGCGGCCGTGGCCACGGCCGCGCGCGCTCACGACCACGACGTCCTGCTGCTGATGAACGACGAAGGCCCCGCTGGGCTCGAGCGCGTCGCGGGTGGCTCGATGGTCGACGCCTTCGTGGTCATGGACGTCGCCACGAACGACCCCCGGTTGCCCGTCCTGCGTCGGCTCCGGGAGCCCACCGTGCTCATCGGCCTACCCGGCAGGGCCGACGGCCTCAGCTGTGTCGACCTCGACTGGGAGGCCGCCGGCCGACTGGCGGTGCAGCACCTGGTGGACCACGGTCACACCGCCGTCGCTCTCGTCGGACCGCCGCCGGCCGCCTACGAGCGTGGCACGACCTACGCGCACCGGTTCCGCACGGGCTTCGAGACTGCTGCGGCCGAGACCGGGATCCGCGGCCTGGCCGTTCCCTGCGAGCCCAGCCATGACGGGCTCGGGGCCAGCCTGGCCCGCGTCGACACCGAACAGCCCGGCACCACCGGCTTCGTCGTGCACAACGAACCCGTCGTGGGGACCCTGCTCCACGCCCTCAGGGGTTCGGGCCGGGAAGTCCCGCACGACGTGTCGGTCCTCGCGGTCGGCCCGCACGAGCTGGCCGAGGGGCAGGCGGTCAGGCTCACCTCGATCGGCATCCCGGCCGACGAGATCGGCGCACTGGCCGTGGAGATGGTCGCCGACCTGCTCGCCGGCCGAAGCCCGCAGACCACGCTCGTGGCCCCGCGCCTGGTCGAGCGCGACAGCTGCGCACATCGAAGCGATTCGAGCGCAGGAGTCTGATGTCGGTGCCGTCAACGCCCCGGACGGTCACAGGGCATTGATGGCCCTGGCGGCGATCACGCCGATGGTCACCAGCGAGACGGACCCGATGGCCGCGACCAGGACCTTGGCCCGACCCGACAGCGGCGCCGTGTCGGTGGGGCTGAAGGCGGTGGCGGCGGTGAACGAGACGAACAGGTAGTCGAGGAAGGAGGGCCTCCAGGTCTGCGGATCCCATCCGGGGACGCCCGTCATCTGCGGGAAGAGCAGGTCCGGGCGGTCGGCGGGGCGGCCATGCCGCGGATCCCGGGCGAACGGGCCGCTGCGATCCATCTCCCAGAGCCCGAGTGCTCCGGTCACGACGTTGGTGGTCCAGATGAGCAGGGCGGCCTGGACCAGCACCCGCGGGTCCGTCGATTCGCCCGACGTGACCGCGGCGACCAACCGGGCCAGGTGCACCGCATTGACCACGGCCAGTGCGAGCACCAACAGGAGGGCGAGGCTTCGCAGCACCGCGGTCTCACGGTCGAGCCGGACCGGGTTCGTGACGACCAGCGGCAGCAGGAGCATCAGCTCGAGCGCTGGCGTCAGCCACCACGTGCCTGCCGCGATCTGGTGTGGGAGCACGACCTGGAGGGCCAGCACGGCCAGGACGGCCACGCTGGCCGGCCAGCGCCGCTCGTGCTCACGATGCTCGGCCATGGTCGGTCACCCTCGTGCTCGGCCGCGGCCCTCTTCCGCGAGCGACGTACCGCCCCAACACCAGCAGGGCCACGACGAGGACCGCCAGTCCGACCAGTCCCAGCCGGTGCTCCAGCATGGGGTAGGACGCCCCCGCGAGATCGGCCGCGAAGGCCACCGCCGACGCCCAGACCATCGCGCCGGCCAGATTGGCCACGGTGAACCGGCGCCGGCCTATGCCACTCATGCCGGCGGCCCCGGGCACCAGCGCACGCAACGTGGCGGCCCACCGCCCCAGGGCAACCGCCAGGGCGCCGTGCCGGCGGACGAGGTCCAACGCCCGGTCGAGTCCGGCTGAGTCACGCGCTCTTCGCGGGAGGCGTTGCACCAGGCCTGCGCCATACCGTCGACCGACCGAGTATCCGACTTGGTCCCCGACCACGGCGCCCCCGACGGCAGCCAGGATCACAGCCCAGAGCGGCACCAGGCCCGCATGCGCGGCCACCCCACCGGCGACGACCGCCGTCTCGCCGGGGGTCACGACTCCGACCATCGTGGATGCCTCCAGCGCCGGCAGCGCAGCGACGCTGCCGAGGACCAGCCACCAGGGAAGTCCGGTCAACGCGGCCACGAGACTCATGCGACCCAGAGTCGAGCACGTCAGATGAGAGGCCGATGAGGATCGGTCCGTCACGCCTCGCCGAGCCGCGGGTGGGGAAGCCGGACCGTCAGGACAGCGCCGCCCAGCGGTGGTCCGTTCCGTGCTTCCACCGCGCCTTCGTGTGCAGAGACGATGGCCCGGACGATGGAGAGCCCCAGCCCGGCCCCGGAACGGCCCGGGGTGCGGGCCTGGTCGCCCCGGACGAAGCGCTCGAAGGCCGCCGACAGGATGCTCGCCGGGAAGCCGGGTCCATCGTCGGCGATGACGACGCTGACCCAGCCGTGGTCGCGGGACACCTCGATCTGCACGGTGTCCGCGCCGGCCTGGGAGCTGTTGTGGAGCGCGTTCGCGATCACCTGGCGCAGCCGGTCCGGGTCACCCTCGACGACCGCCGGCTCGCCCGTCACGGCCACGGACAGCCGCAGACCCGGGCCGAGACGCCGGGCTTCGGTGGCTGCCAGCTCCACGAGGTCCACCGGCTCGTTGCGCACCACCAGCGAGCCGGCTCGTTCCCGTGCCAGCAGCAGCAGGTCCTCCGCCAGACGCGTCAAGCGCTCGGTCTCGGTGAGGGCGGCCCGCAGGGAGCGCTCGGTCTCGGCAGGGTCGTCGAGCGCGGACAGGGCCAGCTCGAGCTCTCCGCGCAGCACGGCGATCGGGCTGCGCAGCTCGTGGCTGGCGTCGTCGACGAAGCCCCGCTCGCGCTCGAGCGAGACGCGCAGCCGCGTCAGCATGTCATCGAGGGTCCGGGACAGCCGGGCGATCTCGTCGTTCCCGGGCACCGCGGGCAGATGGCGCGGCTCGTGGAGTGACGAGATGGCGGCCGCCTCCCGCGTCAGCAGGTCCACCGGCCTTAGCGCCGCCCAGACCGCCCACCAGCCGATGAGCGCCACCATCCCGACCAGGACCGGGCCCACGAGCAGCAGGACGAGCAGGAGCCGGTCCTGCGCCTCCTGCAGTGGCCTCGCCGACACCGCGACGCTCAGGGTCCGGGTCGCGTCCACCGGGGTCGACAGGATGCGGACGGTGGACAGGCCAGCCGGGCCGTCGGGGCCGAGAGCCACCGTCTCGAGGGTCGGGTCGGCCACCCGTCGTACCTCCTCCACGGGCAGCAACCGGAGGTCGCCGAGCACGTCCGAGCCCGCCAGCAACCGCCCGTCCGCGGCGTAGAGCTGGGCCGTCGGGTCACTCTCGACCACCTCGACGTCACCCGCTCGGACTGCCGCGACCAGGTCTGCGGCGCGTGCCCTCAGGTCCGCGTCCATCACGGCGGCCAGCTGCCGGTCGAGGGTGGCGTAGATCAGGGCGATCCCGACGCACAGCACCGCCATCGAACCCAGCGTGAACAGCGCCGTCACCCGGGCACGCAGCGACCGGGGAAGCCAGCGACTGCGCCGCACCTTCTCACCGCCCTCTCATCCTGGACCGAGCATGCTGCCGACATGATCGCCGATGCTGCCCCTACGATGGGTGACGTGCGGTTGCTCGTCGTCGAGGACGACTCCGGCATGAGGGCCCTGCTGGTGCGAAGTCTGAAGCGTGAGGGATACGCCGTCGACGTGGCCGACAACGGTCAGGACGCTCTCTGGAACACCCAGGAGAACGACTACGACGCCGTCGTCCTCGACGCGATGATCCCCGCGCCGGACGGGTTCGAGGTCTGTCGGCGGATGCGGGCCGAAGGCCTGTGGGCGCCGGTCCTCATGCTGACTGCACGGGACGCGGTGCAGGACCGCGTCAGGGGACTCGACGCCGGCGCCGACGACTACCTCACCAAGCCGTTCGCGCTGGCGGAGCTGTTCGCCCGGGTCCGGGCGCTCACCCGCCGCGATCCGCAGGAGCGACCCGCCGCTCTCCGGGTGGCGGACCTCACCCTGGATCCAGCCTCTCGCGTCGTGCGTCGCGGGAGGGTCGAGATCACCCTGTCGCCCAAGGAGTTCTCACTGCTGCAGGAGCTGATGCGGCGGCCGGGCGAGGTGGTGACGCGAACCTACCTGATCGACCACGTGTGGGACTTCGCGTACGACGGCGCCTCGAACGTCGTCGACGTCTACATCCGCTACCTGCGGGACAAGGTCGACCGGCCCTTCGGGCGGGACACGATCCGCACCGCCCGCGGCGCGGGCTACCGCCTCGACCCCGACGCCTGAGCCGAGCTCCCATCCCGCTCTCATAGTCCTCTCATCGAGACCGGTCGAGGCTGGGGCCGTCCCCTTGCACCTCGACCCCAGGAGTCCTCGATGACACGGCGCACCCCTACCCCCTTCGTGCGGCCGGCCATCGGCCCCGCCCGGACTGCCGAGCCTGAGCCGGCTCCGCGCCGGCCGCCGGCCGCGCCTCCGGTCACCCCACCGCGACGGACCTGGCTGGTCCTCCTCGCGATCGCGATCTTCCTGGCCATCCTCCTCGGCCAGCGGCTGGTCACCTCGGCCACGACCGAAGAGCTGACCTACACCCAGTTCCTGGCCGACCTCCAGCACCACGAGGTCACCGCCGTGGAGGTGGGGGACGCAGGCCAGCTCACCGGCACGCTGAAGGACGGCCGCGACTTCGTCACCCAGGCCCCGCCCTGGGCGCTGAGCACGAACGCCCTCGCGCACCAGCTGCAGGCCGCCCACGTCACGATCAGCGCCGCCGGAATGAGCACCTTCGGACAGCTGGCGATGGCGCTGGCACCGGGCCTGCTCATCGTCGGCCTGCTCGTCTGGATGGCGCGGCGCACCCAACGGATGCTCGGCTCCGGCGGAGGCGGCCTCGGCGGGCTGATGCGGACCAGGAGCCGGGTCACCGACGCCGAGCGGCCGGCCGTGCGATTCAGCGACGTCGCCGGGTACGACGGGGTCAAGCAGGAGATCCGAGAGGTCGTCGACTTCCTCCAGAACCCCGAGCGGTACAGCCGCGCGGGTGCCCAGGGCCCGCGCGGGGTGCTCCTGGTCGGCCCTCCGGGCACCGGCAAGACGCTTCTCGCCCGAGCGGTCGCCGGCGAGGCACAGGTGCCGTTCTTCGCCGTGACCGGCAGCAGCTTCGTCGAGGTGTTCGTCGGGCTCGGCGCCTCACGGGTGCGGGACCTCTTCGCCGAGGCCCGTAGATCGGCCCCGGCCATCGTGTTCATCGACGAGATCGACGCCATCGGCGGGCACCGGTCGAGGGGCGGCTTAGGCGCCAACGACGAGCGGGAGCAGACGCTCAACCAGCTGCTGGCAGAGATGGATGGTTTCGCCCAGGACGCCTCCGTCGTCGTGCTCGCGAACACGAACCGGCCCGATGTCCTCGACCCGGCGCTGCTGCGGCCGGGACGCTTCGACCGCCAGGTCCACGTGCCGCTGCCGACCATGCGGGACCGGCAGCGCATCCTCGAGGTCCATGTGCAGGACAAGCTGTTGTCGCCGTCGGTCGACCTGTCGAGGGAGGCGCGCGCGGCCGCGGGCTTCAGCGGCGCGGACCTCGCCAACCTGGTGAACGAGGCGGCGATGCGCGCGGCGCGAGACGACCGGGTCGAGCTCCTCCCGGCGGACTTCGACGAGGCCCGGGACCGGCTCACCCTCGGTCTGCGGGAGGAGTCCGGCACCTTGCTCCCCGAGGAGCGGCGTACCGTCGCGATCCACGAGAGTGGCCACGCCCTGGTGGCGGCGTTGTCACCGGCAGCCGACCCCGTCGCCAAGATCACCATTCTCCCGTCAGGGCCGGTGCTGGGCGCCACGCACCAGCTGCCGGAGGACGACCGCCGCCTCTACACCGAGGAGTTCCTCCGAGACACCCTGGTGGTCCAGCTGGGCGGACGGGCCGCCGAGCGGGTGGTCCTCGGCCAGGTGTCGACCGGGGCCGCCAGCGACCTGGCCGGCGCCACCCGTCTCGCCGTCCGGATGGTGCGCGAGTTCGGCCTCTCGGCCACCCTCGGCCCCGCGGCGTACCCCGTCGACGACGTGGGCCGGCTGGGCGCTGAACGGCCGTACGCCGAGGCGACGCAGCGGCTGGTCGACCGCGAGGTGTCCCGGCTGCTGCGTGAGGCCGAGGAGCGGGCGATCGCGGTGCTGGTGCAGCACCGAGCCGCACTCGACGAGCTGGCCCAGCGCCTGCTCGACGAGGAGACGGTGGACGGGTCGGTCGTCTACGACATCGTCGGAAAGATCGTCACCGGGCCGCCGGCGCCCACGCCGCTGGCCCGCATCGGTGCTGGGCCCGGCCACCCAGCCCTGCACGTCACCGTCGGGCCTCTCGGGCCCCGGTCATCAGCTCCCACCACCCAACCCAACCCTGAGCACGGAGGTGCCTCATGACGGTCTCAACGCAAGCGATCCATGGAAGTCGGCGCCCGCCTGCCCGCTGGCTTGCTGTTCTCCTTGGCGGCACGGCGCTCTTCGTGCTGCTCTACGCGGTGCTGCGCGACACCGGCAACCCCATCTACGTGCCGTCACTGTTGCTGCTCGGCGCAGCGGTCGTGCCCGCCACGTTCGCGATGTTCTTCCACGAGGCCTTCGGTCGCGCTCAGCTCTCCACCGGCCTGCTCGTCATCGGCGCGCTGCTCGGCGGGACCCTGGCCACGATCGTCGCCGGCCAGCTCGAGTTCGACACCCTTCGCACCCTCGGCGGCATCCCGACCCTGCTCATCGGGCTCATCGAGGAGTCGGCCAAGCTCGCCGTGCCGGCCCTGCTCCTCGCGCGGCGGAGGGTCCGGGCGGTCGACGGGCTGATCCTGGGCGTCGCGGTCGGGTCTGGCTTCGCCGCGCTGGAGACGATGGGCTACGGCTTCGTCGAGCTGCTGACCACCCGCGGCCATCTGGCGCCGGTGGCAGACCTTCTCCTGGTCCGCGCGGTCTCGTCGCTGGGCGGACACGCGGCATGGACGGGACTGGCATGTGCGGCACTGTTCGCGGTGTGCGGTGCCACGAACAAGGGGCGCGCGTGGCTGCGGTTCGCGGCCGTGTTCGCCGGCGTCGTGCTCCTGCATGCGGCGTGGGACACCCTCCTCACCGGTCCATGGCATGTCGCCATCGGCCTGCTGAGCTTCGGGCTCCTGCTCGCCGTCGCCTGGCGGCTGCGCCCGGCCAGGACGCGTTGAGCGGATGTCTGGGAAGCCTTCACCCCGCCGTGGCCCTCAGGGCTCGTCCTCCCGCACGAACCAGATGCCGACCGCCGGCTCGTCCGAGCGGTTGCGATAGCAATGCGGGGTCCGGGACTCGAAGCTGATCGCGTCCCCCGGGCGGAGCACGTGCTCCTCGAAGCCAAGGGTGAGCACCAGCTCCCCGCTGACGAGGTAGCCGTACTCCGTCCCGGGGTGACGCATCAGCCGGTCCGACGAGGACGAGGACGCACCGGGCGGGTAGGTGACGCGCAGGAACTCGGTGTGTACGCCGGGCACCTGGCCGAGCAGCTCCCAGGTGACCCCGGACTCGAGCTCGATCGGCTCCAGGTCGCCCGGCCGCACCACCGGCCCGACCCGGCGTCGTACGCCGCCCACGTCGGCCCTGTCGTCGCGACCGGCCTGGGGGTGGCCGTCGCCGCCCTCGGAGAGCAGGTCCTCGACGCCGATGCCCAGCGCCGTGGCGATCGCGTAGAGGGTGCTCACGGACGGCTGCGCCTTCGCGGTCTCGATCTGGGAGATCAGGCTCGCCGAGACCCCCGCGTCGCCGGCAAGGCCGCGGACGGTCAGGCCGCGGCGGCCACGCTCGGCGCGGATGCGCTCTCCGATCGGGGGCAGGTGCGATGTCGGCACGGCGTTCCTCCTCCGGACCCATTGACTGGGATGTCCAGGCGAGTTTAACTGCTGTTCAGCCATACTGAACGCGACGCGTCTCGAGGAGATGGTGTCCGTGGCCATCCGCACGTACGGGCCCAACGCCGTGGACTGGGAGGAACGGATCGACCTGGGCCGTCTGCGCACTGACCGGCTCGACCGGCTGAACGCCACGCTCGAGGAGTCCTGGCTCGGCTCCCTGCTGAGCTTCGACTTCTCCAACATCCGCTACATGACATCGACCCACATCGGCACCTGGGCGATGGACAAGCTGATCAGGTTCGCACTCCTCCCCCGCGGCGCCCCGCCCGTGGTGTGGGACTTCGGGTCTGCCGCGAAGCACCACCAGCTGTTCAACCCGTGGCTGGACGGGACCGCTCGGGCACGCGCCGGCATCTCCACCCTGCGGGGGGCCTTCCCCCCGGAAGCCCCGATCGCCGCAGACGTCGCCCGCAAGATCGCCGACGAGCTCCGCGAGCACGGTCTGGACGGTGAACCGGTCGGCGTCGACGTGGTGGAGATGCCGATCCTCGCCGCCCTGCGCGACGAGGGACTCGACGTGGTGGACGGCCAGCAGGTGTTCCTCGAGGCGCGCCGGATCAAGACGGCCGACGAGATCGGGCTCCTGGCCCAGGCCTGCGCCATGGTGGACGCGGCCTACGACGCCCTCTACGCGTTCCTCCGTCCCGGCGTCCGCGAGAACGAGTGCGTCGGCCTGGTCGCCAAGACGCTCTACGACCTGGGGAGCGAGTACGTCGAGGGGGTCAACGCCATCTCCGGCGAGCGCTGCTCGCCCCACCCGCACGTCTACTCCGACCGGGTCCTCCGTCCCGGCGATCCCGCCTTCTTCGACATCCTGCACAGCCACCTCGGCTACCGAACGTGCTACTACCGCACGTTCGCCGTCGGCAGCGCGTCGGCCGCCCAGCGCGACGCCTACACGCGGTGCCGGGAGTACATGGACAGGGCCATCGCGATCGTCAAGCCGGGGGTCACGACCGCAGACATCGTGGAGCTCTGGCCCACCGCGCAGGAGTTCGGCTTCCCGGACGAGGAGGCGGCGTTCGCGCTGCAGTACGGCCACGGGGTCGGGCTCTCGATCTGGGAGAAGCCGATCTTCTCCCGGCTCACCTCCCTGGACCATCCAGAGGTGCTCGAGGAGGGCATGCTGTTCGCGCTCGAGACGTACTGGCCGGCCGCGGACGGCTGGGGCGCGGCCCGGATCGAGGAGGAGGTGGTGGTCACCGCCGACGGGTGCGAGGTGATCACGAAGTTCCCTGCCGAGGAGCTGCTGGTCGCCGGCCGCAAGTACTGGACCGTGGGGGGCCAGCTCGACACCCTCCGCGACGCCCAGTCCCACCTCAACACCGCGGCCGGCCGGGGCGAGGACCGATGACGCACCAGCTCCTCGACCGCTACGAGCAGATGGCCGTGATCCGGCGCACCGAGAAGGCGGCCCACGACCTCTTCCTGGCGGGCAAGGTGAAGGGCACCACCCATCTGGCCTCCGGGCAGGAGGCCGTCGCGGTGGGCGCCAGCGCCGCACTGCGCGCCGACGACTATGTGTTCGCCACCTACCGCGGGCACCACCACGCGCTGGCGCGCGGCGCCAGCCCTGCCGCGTGCCTGGCCGAGCTGATGAGCAGGTCGACCGGTCTGTGCCGTGGCAAGGGTGGCTCGATGCACCTCACCAAGGCGGACGCGGGCATGCTCGGCTCCTACGCGATCGTCGGGTCCCACCTGCCGATGGCGGTGGGCGCGGCCTGGTCCGCGGCCTATCGCGGCACCGGACAGGTCGCGGTTGCGTTCTTCGGCGACGGCGCCACCAACATCGGCGCGTTCCACGAGGCACTCAACCTGGCCGCGGTGTGGCGACTGCCGGTGCTGTTCGTGTGCGAGAACAACCTCTACATGGAGTACACCCCGATCGGGTCGGTCACCCCTGTGCCGAACCCGGCGGCCGACCGGGCAGGGTCCTACGCCCTGCCGTCCGAGCTGATCGACGGCAACGACGTCGAGGTGGTGGAGGACGCGGTGCGGACCGCCGCGGACCGGGCTCGCGCAGGTGAGGGACCGACGGTGATCGAGGCCCGCACCTACCGGCACCACGGACACAGCAGGACCGATCCGGCGACGTACCGGCCCGCCGACGAGGTGGAGGAATGGCTGGCCCGCGACCCGCTGCTGCTCGCGCGCGCCCGGCTGGCGGAGCTCGGTGTGCCCGAGGGGAAGGTCGACGCCGCCGATGAACGGGCCGAACGGCTCGTCAAGGAGGCGGTCGCCGAGGCGGAGGCCGCGCCCGGGGCCGATCCTGCAGACGCCCTGACAGACGTGTGGGCGGACGGAGGCGCGACGTGGCGGAGCTAGTCACCTACCGGGAGTCGGTCGCCGAGGGGATCGCCCGGGAGATGCGCCGCGACCGCGACGTCGTCTGCCTGGGCGAGGACATCGGCGCTGCGGGCGGCGTGTTCAAGACCGCCGTCGGGCTGTTCGACGAGTTCGGCCCGGAGCGGGTCCGGGACACCCCCATCTCCGAGCAGGCGATCGTCGGCGCGGCGATGGGTGCGGCGATGACCGGGCTGCGTCCGGTGGCCGAGATCATGTTCTCCGACTTCCTGGCCTGCTGCTGGGACTACCTCGCCAACGAGATCCCGAAGGTCCGCTACATGACCGGCGGCCAGCTCGGCGTGCCGCTGGTGGTGCGCACCGCCAACGGCGGCGGTCTCGGCTTCGGCGCCCAGCACTCCCAGGCCGTGGAGAACTGGGCCTTCACGGTGCCCGGCCTCAAGGTCGTCGCGCCGAGCACACCGAGCGACGTGGTCGGGCTGATGGCTGCCGCCATCCGCAGCGACGACCCCGTCGTGTTCTTCGAGCACAAGGGCCTGTTCGCCGCCAAGGGCGAGCCGGCCCCTCCCGACCACGTCCTGGAGCTGGGCCGGGCCGCGACGGTGCGCCGGGGCGACGACGTCACCCTGGTCGCCCTGGCCTGGACCGTCCCCATGGCGATGGCCGCCGCCGAGGAGCTGGCCCGCGAGGGCATCTCCGCCGAGGTCATCGACCTGCGCAGCCTGGTCCCCCTGGATGCCGCGGCCGTGCTCGAGTCCGTCGGCCGGACGTCCCGCCTGGTGATCGTGGAGGAGAACCCCTACCAGGGCGGGTGGGGCGCGACCGTCGCCTCGATCGTCGCCGACGAGGGCTTCGAGTCCCTGGACGCGCCCGTACGCCGCGTCGCCGCCGAGTGCGTCCCGCTTCCGTTCGCCGACGCACTCGAGGATGTGGTCCTGCCCTCGGTCGACAAGGTCACCGCCGCGGTCCAGGCGCTGGCGGCCTACTGAGCCCCACCCCACCCTGCAGCACGAAAGGAGAGGCCATGACAACCAGGAAGCTCATCCGCGGCGGCACCGTGCTGAGCATGGACCCGCAGATCGGCGAGCTCGAGGGCGACGTCCTCGTGGAGGACGACAGGATCGCGGCTGTCCAGCCGGGCATCGATGCGGATGCGGAGGTCGTCGACGCCAGCGGCTGCATCGTGATCCCCGGGTTCGTCGACACCCACCGGCACACGTGGGAGGCCGCGATCCGCGGCTGCGCGCCGGACGCCACGCTGGATGACTATTTCGTGGAGGTGCTCGACACCTTCGCTCCCCTCTACCGGGCCGAGGACGTGCACGCCAGCAACCTGGCCGGGGCCCTCGAGTGCCTGAACGCCGGGATCACCACGCTCGTCGACTGGTCACACATCAACAACACTCCCGAGCACCCCGACGCGGCCGTCACCGCGCTGCAGGAGTCGGGGATCCGCTCGCAGTACGCCTATGGCAGCGCCAACCTGTCGCTGGCCGACTACTGGTTCAACTCGGAGATCGCGATCCCCGCCGACGACGTACGCCGGGTCCGGGACACGTACTTCAGCTCGGACTCCGGGCTGCTCACGATGGCGCTGGCCACCCGTGGGCCCGGGTTCTGCGTCGAGGACGTCGTGCGCAAGGAGTGGGAGCTCGCGCGTGAGCTCGGCCTCCCGATCACGATCCATGTGGCGATGGGCCGGCTGGCCGGCCGGTTCGGGATGATCTCGATGCTGGACGGCTACGGGCTGCTCGGCCCGGACACGACGTACATCCACTGCTGCCACTTCAGTGACGAGGAGTGGGAGCTGGTCAGGGACAGCGGCGGCACCGTCTCGGTCGCGCCCCAGGTCGAGCTGCAGATGGGCCATGGCTGGCCTCCGCTCCTCAAGGCCAGGGGCCTGGGCCTGCGGCCCGGGCTGTCGATCGACGTCGTGACCACCGTGCCCGGGGACATGTTCACCGAGATGCGGTCGGCCTTCGGCGCCGACCGTGCCCGGGTCCACGAGAAGCACTACGAGCCGAACGAGCAGGTGCCCAAGGACGTCCTCACCGCCCGGCAGATCCTCGAGGCAGCGACGATCGACGGCGCACACGTCGCCGGGGTCGAGGACCGGACCGGCTCGCTGACGCCGGGCAAGCAGGCGGACATCGTGGTGATCGAGGGGAAGTCGCTGAACATGGCACCGGTGATCGACCCGGTCGCCGCGGTCGTGCTCTGCGCCGACGTCTCGAACGTCGACACCGTCCTGGTTGCCGGCGAGTTCCGCAAGAGGGACGGTGCCCTCCTCGCCGACGTCGACAGCGCCCGGGCCGGAGTCGAGGCCTCGCGCGACTACCTCCTCGGCGCGATCGCCGCCAAGCGGTCTGCATGAGGGGCTGGCCGTGAGCGGAGGGCACGTCGTTCGCAGGGGAGACGAGATCAGGCCGCAAGCCGGAGCGGGCTGGGCGGCCACGGCGACTGGCTACCGGTCCGAGGCGGCGGTGGGCGAGGAGCAGCGGGCCGTTCACACCGGGTTCGTCATCTGCGAGCTCGACCCCGGCGGCGCCCTGCCCTCCCACGTGCACTCCTTCGAGGAGAGCTTCTTCGTCGTCGAGGGCACCGGGATCGTCGACACCACGCACGGCTCGGTCCGGGTCTCACCCGGTGACTACGGCGTGCTGGCGGTGGGCCTCCCCCACCGCTGGCGCAACGACGCGGAGCGGTCGGTCCGGTGGGTGGAGATGCAGGCACCCATGCCACGAGCGGCGCACCAGGACGACACGTTCGTCGTCCCCGATCCCCCGTACGCCGAGGCCGTGCCCGTCGACGTCCGCGACCCGCGGTCCGGCTGGCTGGGGAACATCACGCCCTCGCACATGGACGTCGGGCGCCAGTCCCAGGACTTGCTGGCGGTGTCCGCGAGCATGCGCACCGCCCTGCTCGTCTACAGCGGCATCACGGTCAAGATGATGGTCGACTCCGACCTGGGCGCCCGGCTGTCGACCATGTTCATGGTGCAGTACGCGCCCGACGGCGTCGCGGGGGCGCACGACCACCCGTTCGAGGAGACCTACTACTTCCTCGAGGGCGAGGCCGAGGCGACCTTCGACGGAGAGCCATACCGCCTCGGACCGGGGGACCTCGCCTGGGCGGGGGTCGGCTGCCAGCACAGCTTCCGCAACCTCGGCGACGGGCCGCTCCGCTGGCTGGAGACGCAGGCGCCGCAGCCCCCGTCGCGGCACTCCTACCGCTTCGCGCGTGACTGGGACTACCTGAGAGAGGTGACCTGATGGCAGCGAGGACCCTGGTCGTCGTCGGAGGCACGTCCGGGCTCGGCCTGGAGATCGCCAGGAGCGCGGTGGCCCGCGGGGACCGGGTGGTCGTCACCGGCCGGCACGCCGCCCGCGCAGCGGAGGTGGCCGAGACGCTCGGCGACCACGCCCGCGGGCTCGGGGTCGATCTCGCGGAGCCGACGATGATCGGTGCGGCCCTGGCCGACGTGGAGGCCGTCGACGGGCTGGTGCTGGCCGCGATCGAGCGTGACGCCAACGCCGTCAAGGAGTACGACGTCGCGCGGGCGCTGCGCCTGGTCACGCTCAAGCTGGTCGGCTACACCGAGGTGGTGCACGCGCTGCTCCCCCGGATGGCGGCCTCAGCCGAGACCGGCATCGTGATGTTCGGCGGCCGAGCCAAGGACCGTCCCTACCCCGGCTCCACCACGGTCTCCACGGTGAACGGAGGGGTTGAGGGCCTGGTCCGCACGCTCGCACTGGAGCTCGCGCCCATCCGGGCGAACGCGATCCACCCGGGCATCGTCGGGGACAGCCCGTTCTGGGCGGCGAAGCCGCCTGAGGTGCTGGCCGCCTATCGCGCGCGCACGCCGTCCGGTGAGCTGGCGACCATGGCCGACGTGGTCGACGCAGTGGAGTTCCTCCTGCGGAACCGGTCGGTGACCGGGGCGAGCCTGAACGTCGACTGCGGATGGGAGGTCACATGACCCTGCGCGTCGCCGTGGTCGGCACCGGCAGGATGGGATCGGCCATGGTCGGCCGGGTCACCGGCGGCGGTTTCCCGGTCGTGGTCCACAACCGCAGCCGGGACAAGGCCGAGGTGGTCGCCGAACGGCACGGGTGCGAAGTGGCCGACACCGCCCGCGATGCCGTAGCCGGCGCGGACGTCGTCCTCGTCTCACTGCCCGACGACGCGGCCGCGCACGCGGCGTACGGCGGAGACGCAGGGATCGTCGCCGGGCTGGCCCGGGGCGCCGTGGTCACCGACACCAGCACGATCGCGCCAGCCACGGTGCGACGGCTGGCCACGGACGTGGCCCACGCCGGCGCCACCCTGCTGGACACACCGGTGTCCGGCAGCGTGAGCACCGTCGAGGCGGGCCAGCTCACCGTGATGGCCGGCGGCGACCCGTCCGCTCTGGATCGCGCCCGGCCGGTGCTCGAGACGATGGCCTCCAGCATCGTGCACTGCGGCCCTCAGGGCAGTGGCGCCGCGCTCAAGCTGGCGGTGAACACGATCGTTCACGCCCTCGATATCGCGCTCTCGGAGGCGCTGGTGCTGGCGGAGAAGGCCGGCCTCGACCGGGAGACGGCGTACGACGTGTTCGCGCACAGCGCCGTCGGCGCGCCGTTCGTGCACTACAAGCGCGCGGCGTTCCTGTCCCCGGGGGTGACACCGGTCGCCTTCGCGCTGGACCTCGTCGCGAAGGACCTCGAGCTCGCCGCAGCCCTGGCGAGCGAGGTGGGCGCGCGGACTCCGCAGCTCGAGCGCAACCGCGAGGTCGTGGCCGACGCCGTCTCGACCGGCCTGGGTGGAGCGGACCTCTCCGCGGTGGCGGAGTATCTGCGGCGCTGATCGTTGCCCGACAGGATGCGCCGCGCCGGGAACCGCAAGCATGGTTGAAGCGCCAACTGCCCACGCGAGGTGCAACCTGAGTCAGCGCAGCAGCTGCCGCGCCCGCCGCGCCATCGCCGCGTCGACCATCGAACCGTCCGGCAGGGAGGCGACACCGGCGCCGCCCAGTGCCTCGAGGACCGCGTGCGCCCAGGCGAGCTCCTCCTCGGTCGGTGCGAACGCCTTCCGGATCACCGGCACCTGCGCGGGGTGTACGGCGGTGCGGCCCCACATGCCCATCCGTCGCCCGCGGCGGCAGGAGGCGGCCAGTCCGTCGAGGTCGCGGACTCCCGGGTATGCCGACATCATCGGCGCCGGCAGCCCGGCGGCCGCAGCCGCCACCACCACGCGCGAGCGCACCCAGGCGAAAGCCTCCTCGTCGGCGAGCCCGAGCTCCGCGGCGAGGTCGGCCTCGCCGAGCGAGAGTGACACCACCCCCGGGGCGCGGGCGATCTCCGCGGCCGCCTCGATGCCACGGGCCGACTCCAGCAGCGCGTGCACCCGGCGCCCGGCCACCGCGGCCAGGTCGGAGACCGCCTCGACCTTGGGGAGCCGCAGGTCGACCTGCGCGGGGAGCGAGGCCAGGTCGGCGGCCAGGTCGGCGGAGCCGGGCGCGTTGACCCGCACCTGCACCGGGCCGTCGTACGACCCCAGCCAGGCCGCCACGGCCTCCCGCGCCGCCGGGCGCTCGGCCGGCGCCACCGAGTCCTCCAGGTCGAGGATCACCTCCGCGCCGGTCGCGGCCGCCTTGTCGAACCTGTCCGGTCGTGAGCCGGGGACGTAGAGCGCGACCACCGATGCCCCGCCGGTCACACCGCCCCCTCCGCTCGCAGCCGGGCGATCTCCTCCTCGGACAACCCGGCCTCGGCGAGCACCTGGTCGGTGTCGGCGCCCGGTGCCCGTCCGGCCCAGCGCACCTCCCCCGGCGTCGCCGAGAGCCGGAACAGCACGTTCTGCATGACAAGCGGCCCGAGGTCCTCGTCGTCGACGGTGAGCACGGTGCCGAGCGCCTGGTATTGCGGATCCTCGAGGATCCCGCGCACGTCGTACACCGGCGCGACGGCGGCCTGCGCCTCCTCGAACGCCGCGAGCACCTCGTCGCGGTCCCGCTCGGCGATCCAGCCACCGACCGCCTCGTCCAGCTCATCGGCGTGTTCCGCGCGCTGGCCCCCGGTGGCGAACCACGGCTGCTCGACCAGGTCGGGACGACCGACCAGCCGCAGCACCCGCTCGGCGATGCTCTGCGAGCTGGTGGAGACCGCGACCCAGTGCCCGTCGCCGGTGCGGTAGACGTTGCGCGGCGCGTTGTTCACCGACCGGTTGCCGGTCCGGGGCTGCACGTAGCCCAGCTGCTGGTAGGCCGTCAGCGGGGCGCCGAGCATCATCAGGATCGGCTCGACGATGGCCATGTCGACCACCTGGCCCTCCCCTGTCGCGTCGCGGTGCCGGAGCGCCGCCATCACGGCGTACGCCGTGGCCAGCGCGGCTATCCCGTCCGCCAGCCCGAACGGCGGCAGCGTGGGCGGACCGTCGGGCTGGCCGGTGACCGCTGCGAAGCCGCTCATCGCCTCCGCCAACGACCCGAAGCCGGGCCGTCCGGCGTAGGGCCCGGTCTGGCCGAACGCCGTCACCCGGGCGATCACCAGGCGCGGGTTGTCGGCGAGCAGCACGTCGGGGCCGAGCCCCCAGCGCTCGAGCGTGCCCGGGCGGAAGTTCTCCACCAGCACGTCGGCATCCGCGAGCAGCCGCCGCAGCGTCGCGGCGCCGGCGGGATGCCCGAGGTCGAGCGTGACCGTGCGCTTGTTGCGGCCCAGCGTCTTCCACCACAGGCCGTGGCCGTCCTTGACCTGGCCGTGCCCCCGTGCGGCGTCCGGCCGCCGCGGGTGCTCGATCTTCACCACGTCGGCGCCGAAGTCACCGAGGTAGGTCGCGGTCAGCGGTCCGGCGAACAGCGTCGCCGCGTCGACCACCTTCAGGCCCTGCAGGGGTCCACTCATGCCCGCTCCTCGAGGTCGACGACGCACCGGAACCCGATGCACTCCGAACGACCGGTGCCGGCCTGCGTCAGGAGGAACCGTACCGACCACTCGGGCTCCTGCGGCCCGCCGTCGACGTACCAGTCCGACCCGGTCGCGGCGAACGACGAGCCGCCCTTGAGCACCGACCACCGGGTCCGGCCGTCACGGTGCTCGCTCTCGGTCCACTGCCACACCAGCGGCTCGGCGCGCCGGAAGCCCGGCTCCTCCGCGGCCGCCTGCCACTCGTCCTCGGTGGGCAGCCGGGCGCCGCGCCACCGCGCGTAGGCACGGGCGTCGTCGAGGTCGACGTACCGCACCGGCTCGTCCGCGGTGCCGGGCTCCGGGACGCCGTCCCGCCAGTGCGCCAGGAACCGGTGCGCGGTGTGCGGTCGGTGCCCGCTCGCGGCCAGGAACCGCGCGAAGTCGGCGTTGCTGACCTCGACCGCGTCCACCGCCACCGCCCCGAGCCGCACCACCCGGGTGTCCTCGCGCAGCTGGTGCAGCCGCGGCGGCAGCGGCTTCCAGTCGTCGACGAAGGGCGCGGCCTCGTAGAGGCCCGTCTCGCGGTGCCGCCACCGCACGGCCAGCCGTCGCTCCCCTGGCGTCGGACGGACCGCGCCCGCTGGCGCGACGCCGAGGGCGGGGGCAGGCAGCACGCGCTGGGGCGACGGTGGGGTGACCGGCCCCTCCGCCGGCGCGGCGGAGGGCACCGGATCGGCGGCGTTCTCGGCGACCAGCGTCCCCAGCCAGCCTGGCGCGCTCGCCCCGGCGGGCACCCGGACCAGTCCGGCGATGCCGCCGGAGGGCACCGTGCCGTCGCCGAGGACGACGTGGACCGCGCCGCCCTCGGGAGCGTCCACCAGCAGCGGTCCGTCGTACGCCGTGCCATCGCGCTCGCCGGACCCGGCGAGCGTCCACAGCTCGACGCCGTCCAGTCGCCAGCACGAGGCGGCCACCCCGGCCACGGTCGCGTCCGGGTGCAGCTCGGCGAGCGGCTCCCACTCGCCACGCAGGAAGTGCGCCTCGGCGTGCCGCTGGACCCGCCGCATCGCGCGCAGCGCTGCCCGGTCGCGGGGCTGCCAGTCCACGCGGACGCCGAAGACGACGTCCCAGACCAGCACACCGGCGCCGTTCACCCAGGCCGAGCGCAGCTCGGCGCCGTGGTCGCGGTTCCACCGGCGGGTGTGGTGCATCATGTGCCGCTGCTCGAACCAGCGGGCCCGGAGGACACCGGGGACCGGGCTGTCGGCGAACCACTGCGCCCACGAGGCCTGGTGGTCGGTGATCCGGGCCAGCGGCACCCGCGACTCCCCCTCGAGCACCGGCCGGGGCCGCAGCTGGGCGAGCGTGTCCAGCAGCCCGGGGTCGCCCTGCTTGAGGGTGTCGAGGAAGACGCCGTCCGCCCCGAGCCGGGTCACGGTCTCGGCGAGCTGCTGGGCGTCGCTGCGCCCGGTGCGCCGGGTGCCGACGTCCCACGGGTTGTAGTCGAGGAAGACACGCACCCCGCGCGCCTGCAGCCCGGTGACGAGGTCCTGGAGCCCGGGCACGTCGTACCAGTCGAACTGGTTGCGCGGGTCGACGCCGATGACCGGGTAGGCGTGCCACAGCACGACCGCGTCCAGGCCGCCGAGGTCGTCGTACGCCGCGAGCAGCCGGTCGGCGTCGAAGCACTCGCCGCCCCAGTCGCGGACGACCTCGTCCCAGAGCCACACCAGGGCGACGTTCCACGCGGTCGCGGCCCAGCGGCCGTCTCCGGCGTCGTAGAGCGACCCGTCGTAACCGATCCGGCCGCGTGCCTCCTCCCGCCAGCGTTGCAGCGCTGCTCGCCAGGCGGGCCGGTCCCCGGGGTCGTCGGGTGCGGCGATGATCTTGGCCTCGTCGAGCACGGAGAGGTCTGCTCCCGGCTCGAGCGGCACGGGGGTGGGCAGGTCGATCGGCCGTGGCGCGTAGGGGTCGCGCGGGGCCTCGACGGGGAGGGTCATCGGCTCGCTTCCTGCCGCAGGCGTGCGGCGATGGCGTCGGAGGTGGGGATGGACGGGACGGCGCCGGCCGTCTCGACGGCGAGGGCCCCGGCGACCACCGCGCGCCGGGCGGCGGCGTCCAGGTCGGGGTCCGTGGCGAGGGTGGCGGCGAGGACGCCGGTGAAGGTGTCGCCGGCCCCGGTGGTGTCCACGACGCGAGCCGTCAGGCCGGGCACACGCCGTTCACCGTCGGCGTCGAGCAGCAACGCCCCCTCGGCGCCGAGGGTGACCACGACCGCCCCCGCCAGCCGGAGGAGCGTGCGGGCGGCGGAGGAGGGGTCGGCCTCGCCCGACAGGTGGCGGGCCTCGTGCTCGTTGACGACCAGCACGTCGACGCAGCGCAGCAGCTCCTCCGGCAGCTCGGAGGCGGGCGCGGCGTTGAGCAGGAACCTGGCGCCCGAGGCCTGCGCCGCCTCGGCCGCCTCGCGCACCGCGCTCAGTGGCGTCTCGAGCTGGGCGACCACGACGGCCGCCTCCGACACCGCGGTCCGTTCGGTGAGGGTCAACGAGGTGAGCGTGGCGTTGGCGGCGCCGTCGACGACGATCGCGTTCTCCCCGTCGGGGCGGACCATGATCCAGGCGGTGCCGGTGGGGCCGTCGGCGCGACGGACCAGCCCGGTGTCGACCCCGGCGGCGGCGGCCTCGGCCAGCAGCATCTCGGCGCCCTCGTCGCGCCCCACGACGGCGACGAACGTGGTGGCGGCACCCGCGCGGGCGGCCGCGACCGCCTGGTTGAGGCCCTTCCCGCCGGCGCGCACCTCGCGCCCGCGGGCGAGCACGGTCTCCCCCGGGGCGGGGATTGCCGGCACGGCGGCGAACAGGTCGACGTTGGCGCTGCCGACGACGACCACCCCGGCGCCCGCTGTCACCGGGCACCTCCCCGGGCCAGCGCGAGGGTGCGGTCGGCGAGCGCGTCGAGCCCGATCCCGTCGAACCCGGGCAGGCTGCTGGCCACCCGGTTGCCCAGGGGGGCGACCCAGCGGGACGGCAGCGCGGCGGCACCCGCGACGGCCCCGCAGACCGACCCGACGGTGGCGCCCACCGAGTCGGTGTCCCAGCCGCCGGTCACCGCGGTGCAGATGCTCCGCTCCAGATCGCCGTCGCCGACGGTGAGCGCGTACGCCGCGAGCGCGGCGTTGTTGAGGACGTGCACCCAGTGCCGGTGGCCGTGCTCGGCGTACAGCTCGTCCAGGGCCTCCTCGATCGCCAGCCCGGAACGGCCCAGCTCGACGCCGAGGCGGACCGCCTCGGCGTAACGGCTTCGCGGCGGCACCACGGAGAGGCCGGCCTGCAGCGCGTCGTGGACCGTGCCGCCGGTGACCGCGCGGGCACAGGCGGCGGCCACGAGCATCGCACCGTAGACGCCGTTGCGCACGTGGCTGAGTCGCGCGTCGGTCCACGCGGCCCGGGCGGCCGCCGCGGGGTCACCGGGGTGCACCCAGCCGTAGAGGTCGGCGCGGATCTGCGCGCCGATCCACTCCCGGAACGGGTTGTGCCGGGTGGCCGTCCTTGGTGGGTCCTCGCCGAGCAGCAGGTTGCGGTAGGCGACCCGCTCGGCGGTGAACACGCGACCCCCGGGCAGCCCGGCCAGCCAGGCGTCGGCGACGTCGTCGGTGGCGAAGCCGCGGCCCTTCTGCTCGACCAGGCCGAGGGCGAGCATCGGGAAGTTCAGGTCGTCGTCCTCGGGCACGCCGGCGATGTTCTCGGCGAGGCTGGTGGGTGCGCTGCGGCGGTTCCACGGCCAGCGGTCGGCGATCTCGGGGGCCAGCCCCTCGGCGGTGAACCAGTCGCGCAGGGGCCAGCGGCCCTGGCTCTGCAGGATCTCGCGAATCCCCTCGCGCGGGATCTTCTCCACCGGCTTGCCCAGCAGGCACCCGACCGCCCGGCCGGTCCACGCGCCCAGCAGCCGGTCGGGCAGCGCGGGGTCAAGGGCGGCATCGACCGTGACAACCTCCGGCGGCCCCGGCAGCGAGGCCTCGATCGCCGCCAGGTCGTCGGGCTCGCGGTCGGCGACCTCGGGCGGGACCGGACGGGCGTCGAGCTCGTCGAGCAGCTCGACCGCCAGCGCCCGCAACGTCGGGTCGCCGGGCTGGCCGAGGCCGGCACGCGGGGCCTCGGCCCGCCCGCCGGCCCTGGTCCAGCGGTCGCGGACGTCCTGGACCGGCTTGCCGTCGTCCGCGCTCGCCACCAGCTCGTGGGCGAGCAGGTCCGGTGGCTGCACCCAGGTGAGGCGGCTCATCGAGCGGCTTCCCCCCGGGTCAGCGTGGCGCGCCGTTGGTCCCGCTGCCGGGCGCGCTCGGCGTCGCGGGCGAAGACCTCGCGGGCGACCACGGCGAGGGTCTCGCCTGCCGGCTCCAGCGGGGTGCGGCTGGCCTCGGCGACCGTGGTCGCCCAGTCGGAGCGCACCGCGGCGTGCCCTCCGAGCGCGCCGCAGATCGCCCCGGCCATGCTGGCGATGGAGTCGGCGTCGCGGCCGTAGTTGACCCCGCCCAGCACCGCGGCCTCGTAGTCGCCGTCCGCGACCAGCACCATGCCGAGCGCGATCGGCAGCTCCTCGATCGACTTCGTCCGGCTGGGCAGCCGGGCGTCCATCGCGGGCTCCCGGTAGTGCGGACCCACGGTGTCGTACGGCGCGACCGCCGACCGCAGCCTGGGCAGCGCCTCCCGCCAGTCCGAGACGCCCAAGGCGGCCTCGGCGACCGCCTCGATCGCCGCCCTGGTGCCGTCGTGTGCGATGGCGAGCGCCTGCTCCACGACGTCACGCGGCGTGGCTCCGTCGACGCAGGCGGCCGCGACCGCGGCGGCGAGCACGCCCGCCGCCTCCTTGCCGTAGCTGTGCTGGTGCGCGGAGGCGACGTCGATCGCCTCGGCGTAGGCCCCGGCCGGGTCCGCCGCGTTGACGATCCCGACCGGTGCGACGTACATCGCGGCACCGCAGTTGACGATGTTGCCGACGCCCGCCTCGCGTGGGTCGATGTGCCCGTAGTGGAGGCGGGCGACCAGCCACTTCTCGGCGAGGAACACCCGCTGCAGCAGCAGCGCCTCGCCCTCCAGCTCCGGCACCCAGCGCTTGTCTCCGATCAGCAGCGGCACCAGGTCGGTCGCGACGGCGTACGCATCCAGGTGGTCGCGTCGCTCGGCGTACACGTCGACCAGGGCATGGGTCATCAGGGTGTCGTCGGTGATGTGCCCGTCGCCCTTGTGGTACGGCGCGATCGGGCGGGCGTTGCGCCAGTCGCTGTTGAACGGCTCCACCACGCCGGTGACCCAGCCGCCGTAGCGCTCCTTGATCTGGTCGGTGGTCCAGCCCTCGGTGGCGCCGCCGAGCGCGTCGCCCACCGCAGACCCGACCATGGCGCCGAGCGCCTTGTCGCGGAGCATCATCGGCTGACGGACTCCCAGCCGTCGGTCAGCTGGGTGGCCAGCTCGTCGGCGGAGATCTCGTCACCGAGATAGCGCTGGAACGCCGGGGTCGCGATTTGGTCCTTCCACTGCGGGTAGCTCAACGCGGACTGGAACGGCGCCTTGGTGAGGTGCTCCCCGCTGGCCAGGATCGCGTCCCAGCCGTTCTCGCCGCCGGTCTCCTCCAGGATCACGTCGGCGGACTCGCTCGACGCGGGGATCAGCCAGTCGCCCATCGCGACCTTCGCGAGGTTCTCGGGCTGCATGTAGTAGTCGATGAACGCAGCGGCGCCCTCGACGTCCTCGCTCTGCGCGGACACCGAGAGGGTCTGCGGGTTAGCGGCCTGGGCGGCGCTCTCGGCCTCGAGCGCCGGCATCACCATCCAGTCCAGGCCTTCCGGCGCGGACTCGCTGAGGGTCTGGGCGTTGTAGCTGCCCTGCACGGTCATCGCGTAGCGGCCCTTGAGGAACCCGGGCATCACGTCGCCACCGCTCTGGGTGAGCGTGACCGGGTCGAGCGAGCCGTCGTCGTAGACCATCTCGTGGATGCGCTCCGGCAGCGTGAGCTCCGCTTCGCCGACGTCGATGCTGACGTCCTCGCCCTCGCCCTCGAAGTAGTCCGCGCCGAAGTTCAGGCCGAGGCTCATCATGGTGGCGGTGGGGTCGCCGAGGCCCCAGCCCAGGCCGAACTTGTTGTTGCCGCCGGCGCTGGTCGCCTCCGCGGCGGCCTGGAAGTCGTCCCAGCTCCAGGTGTCGCCCTCGGGGATCTCCACACCGGCCTGCTCGAGGCGCTGCCGGTTGGCGAAGACGACGTAGCTCTGCAGCAGCGTCGGCGCGGCGATCACCTGGTCGTCGTAGGTGACCGTCTCCCACACGTCGTCGGAGACGGCGTCCATGACCTCGTCACTGAGGTGCTCGCTGAGGTCGGCGAGGTAGCCCTGCTCGGCGAACTGGCTCATCGCGGCCGACTCGTACTGGATGATGTCCGGCGCGGTGCCGCCCTGGAACTGGGTGACGAGCTGGTCCTGCACCGAGTCCCAGCTGCCCTGGACGTACTCGACCTGCACGTCGGGGTTCTCCTCGTTCCAGGCCGAGACGATGTCCTTGGTGGCCTGGATCGTGGTCTCCTGGAAGGCCAGGCTCTGGAACCGCAGGGTGACCGGCTCGTCGCCACCACCTCCGCCGCCCTCGTTGCCGCCGTTGTCGGTGGAGGTGGCGCAGCCTGCGAGCGCGACGCTCACCGCTGCGGCGGCCAGTGCCAACTTGTGCTTCATCGGTGGATCCCTTCGGTTGTGGTGCCTGTTCGGTGGGTCATCCCTTGACCGCGCCCGAGAGCAGGCCGGACGTGAGACGGCGCTGGATCAGCGCGAAGAAGACGAGGCTGGGGATCGTGGCCAGCAGGGAGGCCGCGGCCAGGGCGCCGAGCTGCACCTGCCCCTCCGCACCGACGAAGCGCGACAGGGTCAGCGGCAGGGTGACCTTCTCGGGCGACTGGATCAGGACCAGCGCGAAGAGGAACTCGTTCCAGGAGGAGATGAAGGCGAACAGCGCGGTGGCGACGACGCCGGGGCGCAGCAGCGGGAAGACGATGCTGACCAGGATCCGCAGCCGGCCGGCGCCGTCCATCGCACCGGCCTCCTCGAGATCGACCGGGATGTTGGCGACGAAGCCGATCATCATCCACAACGAGAACGGCAGCATGAAGACGACGTGCACGATGGTCAGGCCCGGCAGGGAGTCGACCAGGCGGAACTGCTTGAGGATCAGGAACAGCGGGATGATCACCAGGATCGTGGGGAAGACCTGGCTGATCAGCACCCAGCCGAGCGTGACCGGCCGCAGGAACGTGCGGAACCTCGCCAGCCCGTACGCCGCCGGCAGCGAGAGCAGCACGGTGATCCCCGTGGCGGCCAACGCGACCACGAGGCTGTTGCGACCGGCCTCGACCAGGTTGGCGCGGCGCACGGCGTCGCCGAAGTTCTCGAAGGTGGGCGAGGTCGGGATCAGGCTGGTGGCGCCGAGCGAGATGTCCCGGGTGCTGGTCAGCGCGGTGGAGAGCAGCCAGAGCAGCGGGAAGCCGAGGAAAACGACGTACGCCGCCAGCAGGAGGTACTGCCCGGTGCGCGCGAGGGGCGTGGTGCGGCCGATGCTCATGCCTTGGTCTCCTTCAACCGCGACCGCAGGTAGAACAGCAGCATCCCGACGATGATGACGACCATGACGTTGCCCATCGCGGCAGCGGTGCCGAAGTTTCCGTAGCGGAACGCCTCGTTGTAGGCGAAGAGCATCGGCAGCATGGTCCGGCCACCGGGACCCCCGTTGGTCAGCACGTAGATCAGGTCGAAGGTGTTGACGTTCCACACGAAGTTGAGCGACGTGATCGCGACGATCACCGGTCGCAGCTCGGGGAGCGTGATGTGCCGGAAGCGCCGCCAGGCGCCGGCGCCGTCGACCGCGGCGGCCTCGTGCACGCTGTCGTCCACGCCCTGGAGACCGGCGAGCAGGGTGATCGTGGTGTGCGGCATGCCGGACCAGACACCGACGACGATGACGGCGGGGAGCGCGGTCTCGAAGCTGCCGAGCAGGTTGAGCTGGCCCAGCCCGAGTGCCTGCGAGGTGGTGCTGATCGGTCCGGAGTTGGGGTCGAACATCAGTCGCCACATGATCGCGACCACGACCGGAGGCATCGCCCACGGCACCAGGGACAGGGTGCGGGCGAGCCAGCGCAGCCGGAGATCCTGGTGCAGCAGCAGGGCCAGCCCCATCGCGGCGACGAACTGCAGGCCGGTGACCGAGAACGCCCAGATCATCCCGATCCGGAACGAGCTCCAGAACAGGTCGTTGCCCATCAGGTCCTGGTAGTTCTCCACGCCGGTGAAGTGGGTGACCCGGTTGAGCCCGGCCCGAGAGTCGGTGAAGCCGAGGTAGATGCCCTGCAGCAGCGGGTAGACGCTGAACAGGGCGATCGGGATCAGCGCGGGGAGCAGCAGGGGCCAGGCGTCGCCCTTCAGCCGCCCGGGCTTGCGGCCCCTGGCCCCAGCCTTGTCCGGCGGAGTCGGTGGCACCGGCGGGGTGGGCGGGCTGGTCATCTGGGTGGTGGTCATCAGGAGGAGTCCCGCACGGTGAGGGTGGGCTGGACTGCAACGCGCTGCACCTCGCGCGCCGGGTCCGTGAGACGCGCCAGCAGCAGACGGGCGGCGGTCCGGCCACGCTCGTGGGCGCCGAGGTCGACGCTGGTCAGGGCCGGGCTGGTGACTCCTGCGAGCTCGGTGTCGTCCATGCCCACCACGGCCACGTCGTCCGGGATCCGCAGGCCGCGCTCGGTGAGCACCTGCATGGTGGCGATCGCGAGCAGGTCGTTGCCGCCGAGGACGGCGTCGGGGAGGGTGCGCTCGAGCAGGATCTCGGCGGCCTTGCGGCCCTCGCCGAGGGTGAAGTCACCGGCCTCGATGCGCAGCTCGGGGGCGGGGTCGAGCCCCAGGGTCCGCGCGGTGCGCTCGAACGCCCGGCGCCGGGCGGAGCCGGGCACGGTGTCGCTGGGGCCGTTGAGGAAGGCGATCCGGCGGCGGCCCCGGGCGTGCAGGTGTTCCAGGGCCAGCCGCACTCCCCCGGCTGAGTTGGCGCGCACGTTGTCGAGCGGCACCGACCTGGGGATGGTGCCGATCACCACCGCCGGGAAGCTCACCCGGCGCAGCGCCTCGACCAGCGTGTCGTCGACGCGGACCGGGCTGAGCAGCAACCCGTCGGCGTATCCGGAGCTGAGGCTGTCGAGCAGCGCCAGGGTGTCGTCGGACCGGCCGCCGGTCGACGAGACGAGCAGGCGATAGCCGCTCCCCCGGGCCTCGTCCTCGATCGCGCGCATCATCTCGACGTAGACGGGGTTGCCGACGTCGGCCACCGCGAGCGCCAGCTGCTGGGAGCGGCGGACCTTGAGCGACCGCGCGAACACGTTGGGCCGGTAGCCGAGCTCGGCGGCCGCTCGCTCGACCTTCTCGCGGGTGGCGGCGCCGGCCGGAAGACCGTTGAGCACCCGCGACACGGAGGCGACGGAGACACCCGCGCGCTGGGCGACAAGGGCGACGGTGGGACGCTCGGCGGTCACGGCCACGGCTTTCGTAATCGATTACGGAAACGATTACAGCGACCCTAGGGCCGTGCCGCCCGACACGTCAAGGCTGTGCGCCCCCGTGGGGCGCGGGTCAACTCACCTGTTGAGGACCGAGCGGGCCATCACGATCCGCTGCACCTGGTTGGTGCCCTCGTAGATCTGCGTGATCTTCGCGTCGCGCATCATCCGCTCGACCGGGAAGTCCTGCGTGTAGCCGTAGCCTCCGAGCAGCTGCACCGCGTCGGTGGTGATCTCCATGGCGACGTCGGAGGCGTAGCACTTGGCGGCGGCGCCGAAGAAGCCGAGGTCGGCGTCGTCGCGCTCGGACTTGGCGGCGGCGACGTAGACCATCTGGCGCGCGACCTCCAGCTTCATGGCCATGTCGGCGAGCATGAACTGGATGCCCTGGAAGTCGGCGATGTGCTTGCCGAACTGCTTGCGTTCCTTGACGTAGCCGACCGCGAAGTCGAGCGCCCCCTGGGCGATCCCGACGGCCTGCGCGCCGATGGTGACCCGGGTGTGGTCCAGCGTGCGGAGCGCCAGCTTGAGGCCGGTGCCCGGCTCACCGATCATCCGGTCACCGGGGATCCGGACGTTGTCGAAGAGCAGCTCCCGTGTCGGCGAGCCCTTGATGCCGAGCTTCTTCTCCTTCTCGCCGAAGGTGAAGCCCTCGTCGGTCTTCTCCACGATGAAGGCGCTCACGTTGTTGCCGCGGGCGCCCTCGGGATCGGTGACGGCCAGGACGGTGTAGAACTCCGAGACCCCGGCATTGGTGATCCACGACTTCTGGCCGTTGAGGACCCAGTCGTCGCCGTCAGCCTTCGCACGGGTCTTCATGGCGGCGGTGTCGCTGCCCGCGTCGCGCTCGGAGAGCCCGTAGGAGAAGCCGCCCTCTCCGCGTGCCAGCGGCGTGAGGTACCGCCGCTTCAGGTCGTCGTCGCCCCCGAGGATCAGGGGCATGCTGCCGAGCTTGTTGACGGCCGGGATCAGTGAGGACGACGCGCACACCCGCGCGACCTCCTCGATCACGAGGCAGGTGGCGAGCGCGTCCGCGCCCACCCCGTCGTACTCCTCGGCGACGTGCGGGGCGAAGAAGTCGGCGGCCACGAGGGCGTCGTGCGCCTCCTGCGGGTAGCGCGGCTGCGCGTCCACGTCGGCCGCATGCGGTGCGATCTTGGCCTCGGCGACCTGGCGTACGGCGTGGCGCAGCGCGTCGTGGTCGTCGGTCAGGCGGTAGAGGTCGAAGTCGGGGGTGCTCATGGCTGGCTCTCCGTGATGTGGGGAATCGGGATCGGATCAGTAGGTGTAGAAGCCGCGGCCGGTCTTGCGACCCAGGAGCCCCGCGTCGACCATGCGGTTGAGCAGGGGCGGCGCGGCGTACAGCGGCTCCTTGAACTCCTCGTAGAGCGACTGGGCGACCGCCTGGGTGGTGTCGAGGCCGATCAGGTCGGCGAGCGCGAGCGGGCCCTGCGGGTGGGCCGCGCCGAGCACCAGCCCCCGGTCGATGTCCTCGGCAGTGGCGAACCCGGACTCGAGCATCCTGATCGCCGACAGCACGAACGGGACGAGCAGCGCGTTGACCACGAAGCCGGCACGGTCCTGGCAGTCGATCGCGCGCTTGCCCAGCCTTCCCTCGACGAGCGCACGGGCCTGCTCGGTCACCTCGGGCGAGGTCAGGAGCGAGGGCACGAGCTCGACGAGCGGGAGCACCGGCACCGGGTTGAAGAAGTGGATGCCGATCACCTTCTCGGGGCGCGAGGTGACGACGCCCAGCTTCATGATCGGGATCGAGGAGGTGTTGGACGCCAGGATCGCCTCCGGCGACTCGACGATCTCGTCCAGCGTCGCGAACAGCTCGGTCTTGGCCGCCTCGTCCTCCACGATCGCCTCGACGACGAGCTCGCGGTCGGCGAGCGCCTCCAGCGAGGTCTCCATCCGGATCCGGGCGAGCACGTCACGGGCAGAGTCGATCTTGCCCTCCACCTCGGCACGCCCCAGCGACTTCTCCAGTCGGGCGCGACCTGCCTCCTTCGCCGGCGGGCTCGACTCCACCACCACCACGTCGAGGCCCGCACGTGCCGACACCTCGGCGATGCCGCCACCCATCAGTCCACAGCCGACGACGCCGATCCGTTCCACGCCCATCATGTCCCGCTCCTCGCGTTTGGTACTGAGTACCATACTTGCGGCATCACGTACCACCAAAGTAGCGTGCACTCCGTGCCCGAACCTGCAGCGGAGACGACCAAGAGCCGTCTCGTGAGTGCGGCGTTCGCCCTCTTCGCCGAGCGCGGTTTCGACGGTACGACGACCGACGACATCGCGCAGCGCGCCGGCGTCGGGCGGACCACGTTCTTCCGAACCTTCCGGACGAAGGAGGACGTGATCTTCCCGGCGCACGAGGACCTTCTCGAGCGCATCGGGGCCAGACTGGCCGTCGCGACCCCTCGCACCAGGGACGTCGCGCTCACCGAGGCCGCCGGAATCGTGCTGCGGCACTACCTCGCCGAGGGCGAGCTGGCCCGGGCCAGGTACCGGCTCGTCAGCTCCGTACCCGTCCTGCGCGCCCGGGAGGTCGCAGGCATCCAGCAGTACCAGCGACTGTTCGCGGCATCGCTCACCGACTGGATGGCCGGCGAACCCGACGGTGAGCTGCGCGCCGGCCTCGTGGCGGCGGCCGTGGTGACGGCCCACAACTACGTCCTCCGACGCTGGCTGCGCGGCGAGACCGACACCCCGGAGGCCGACTTCGAGCGCTCCATGGAGGTCGCCCTTCGGCAGTTCCGTGAGTCACCCGTGGGAGGGGAGGAGACCGCGGTGGTCGTGCTGCGCACCACCGCAGGACTCGAGGACGTGGTCACGCGCCTGCGGCCACTGCTCGAGCACCGCGACGAGGCGACCGAGCGCTGAGGGCTACGGTCGCCGCGAGGTCACCGGTCCCACCCGAGCAGCTTCTCGACCTCCCCGGACAGCCCGAGCGGGTCGAAGGGCTTGGCGAGGACACCAGCGACCCCAAGGCCGTCCCAGCGCCGGCGCTCGGCGGGCTGCACCTTCGCGGTGAGCAGGATCACCGGTATGTCGCGGGTGCGCGCATCCGCCTGCAGTGTGGCGAACGTGGTGGGCCCGTCCATGAGCGGCATCATCACGTCCAACAGGATCGCGTCCGGAGGGCTGGCCCGGCACAGCTCCACGGCTTCCTGGCCGCCGGAGGCGACGTCGACGTCCCATCCGGCGACCAGCTCCAGGCTGTACTGGGCCACCTCGCGGATGTCGTCGTCGTCGTCGACGACCAACACTCGCCGGGTCATCGGATGGCTCCGGTGACCACGGCGTCGAGCAGTTCCAGCACCTGGCGCTCGACCTCCTCGGGGTTAGTCCTTGCCTTGATGAAGAACTCGGTCGGGCCCAGCCGCAGCCGCTGCTTGTCGCCCTCGTCCAGCTCGAGTGCGCTGTAGACGACCAGGGGGACCCGGCACAGCTGCGGATCCTCGCGCAGCCAGTCGACCAGCGCGAACCCGTCGCTGTCCGGCAGCAGCAGGTCCAACAGCAGCAGGTCCGGAGCGATGTCGCGGCTCAGCCGCAGCGCGTCCCGCGCGGTGTGTGCCTGCACCGCCATCACTCCGTGCTCAGCAAACAGCGCGGCCAACACCTGCGTGAGTGCCGGGTCGTCCTCGACGATCAGGACACACGGTCGCGGACCACCGGCCGCGATGGCGTCCTCGAGCGCGGCCAGCAGCCTGGAGACGTCGAGCGGTTTGGTCAACCATGCCGCCACGGGTAACGGCGCGGACCCCGGTTCGGTGCCGCTGACGATCAGGACCGGCACATTGCGGGTCCGCCTGTCGGCACGGAGACCGGCGATGGCGGTCCAGCCGTCAAGGCCGGGCAACCCCAGGTCCATCAGAACAGCGGCCGGTGTCTGCTGAGCCGCCAGGGCCAGCGCCTCCTCGCCGGAACCCGTGCCGAGCACCGCGTAGCCATGCGAGCTCAGCAGGTCGCTGATGACGGCGCGGGTGGGCGCGTCGTCCTCACACACCAGCACGGTGGGCATCGATCGGTCGCCCCCGGGTGGCGTCTCTGCCTCGGCGGAGCTGCTGACCGCCGGGAGAGTGAAGCAGAAGGTGGCACCGGTGCCCGGCTCGCTCTGCACCCAGATCCGGCCGCCGTGCTGCTCGACGATGCCGCGGCAGATCGCCAGGCCGAGCCCTGACCCTCCCTTCTCTCGGGTGTCCGAGGCGTCCACCTGGGCGAAACGCGCGAAGATGGCCTCCTGCTGGTCGGGCGGGATGCCGACGCCCTCGTCGCTGACGCGGAACAGCACCTCGTTCCCCCGTTCTTCGGCGGTGACCCGCACGGTGCCCGCAGCCGGGGAGAACTTGATCGCGTTGGACAGCAGGTTGGCAATGGTCTGCACGATCCGGTCCGCATCCGCGTCGACAGTGCCCACGACTGTGCCGACCTCCACCTGCACCTCGGCCTCGGTTGCGAGCCCCCGCATCTCGGCGACGGCGCGGCCAACGAGGTTGGCGGCCGGCCAGGCCTTTCGGTGCAGGGCGAGCCCGCCCGCCGTGATCCGCTCGACGTCGAGGATGTCGTTGATCAGCCGGATCAGGCGGTCGGTCGACTCCACCGCGATGTGCACCATCCGTTGCGCCTTGGGTGCCGCCTCACGCAGCAGACCGGCCTGCAGCAGGCCCAGCGCGCCCCGCAGCGAGGTCAGCGGCGTACGGAGCTCATGGCTGACCACCGACACGAACTCGTTCTTCATCTTCTCCACCGCGCGGCGCTCGGTCACGTCACGGAACATCAGCACCGCGCCAGTGACCTCTTCGCTGCCGCGGACCGGGGTGACCGTGAGCTCGACGGAGAAATCCGTGCCGTCCGCGCGCCGGTAGGTCACGTCGTCCGCACCGCCGCGTCCCTCCCCCGTGGCCAGGGACTGGGCGACCGGGTCCATGAGTGCCGAGACGGGCTCGCCATGGGCGTCGTGGGGCTGGGTCACCTCGTGGAAGGAACGCCCGACCAGGTCGTCGGGAGCGCGACCGAGCAGCGCGGCCGCTGCCGGGTTGGCGAATGTCACCAGTCCGGACCGGTCAAGGCCGACGATGCCCTCACCGGCGCCATCGAGGATGGACGTGTGGCGGCGACTGAGCTGCTCCAGCTCGTGGGTCCGCTCGTGCACCAGGTCCTCGAGGCCGGCTGTGAGCCGGATGTTGTCGGCCAGCGTGAGCATGTGCCGCGCGATCAGGAGCGCCACCATGGCGGCCAGGAGGCCGACGAGCACCAGGTCCGTGAGCTGCGAGGGCCGGGTGATCGTGATGAGCAGCACGAGGACGACGGGGATGTAGGGCAGCAGCTCACGGACCAGCGCCCGCGGGTCGGCGCGCTCCTCGGAGGACGCGGCCCACCCCGGCGTCAG
>NZ_QDGZ01000003.1 GCF_003076135.1 Nocardioides gansuensis
CCACGCCCTCCTGGATCCGGGCGCCGGCGCCCTCGTTGATCCCGATGATCGGGCAGCCGGTCTTGATGGCCAGGTCCATCACCTTGGTGATCTTCTCGCCGTAGACCTCGCCCAGCGAGCCGCCGAACACGGTGAAGTCCTGGGAGAACACGCACACCTGGCGGCCCTCGATGGTGCCGTAGCCGGTGACCACGCCGTCGCCGTAGGGGCGGCGCTGGTCCAGCCCGAACGCGGTCGAGCGGTGCCGGGCCAGCTCGTCGAGCTCGACGAAGGAGCCCTCGTCGAAGAGCATCTCGATCCGCTCCCGGGCGGTCCTGCGGCCCTTGGCGTGCTGCTTCTCCACCGCCTTGGCCGACCCCGCGTGCACCGCCTCGTCCAGGCGCCGCTCCAGGTCCGCGAGCTTGCCGGCCGTGGTGTGGATGTCGATGCCCTGCGGGACCTCGGTGCCGCCTGTCGGCTGTGCGCTCACGCTGGTGGTGTCCTCTCACTGGCTCGTGCTGGGGCCATGGGCCAATCTAGTGTCCATGACCGGGACCCCCTCACCGCGCCCACCTCTCGATCCGGACCGCCTCGCGGTCCCCAGCGGCTGGCGCGTGGAGGTGCTCGAGAGCGCTGCGTCGACCAACGCCCTCGTCGCCGAGCGCGCCCGCGCCGGCGAGCCGGCCGGCCTCGTGGTCGTCACCGAGCACCAGACCGCGGGCCGGGGCCGCCTCGACCGTGCCTGGGAGACGCCGGCCCGCTCGTCGCTGACGTTCTCCGTGCTGCTGCGTCCCGACGTGCCCGCGAAGGACTGGCCGTGGCTGCCGCTGCTGACGGGGTACGCCGTGCAGGCGGCGCTCGCCGACCGGCTGCCCGAGATCGCCCTCAAGTGGCCCAACGACGTCCTCGTGGAGGACCCCGCCACGGGGCAGGGTCGCAAGCTGGCCGGCATCCTGGTGGAGCGGGTCGACTCCGAGGACGGCCCGGCCGCGATCGTCGGCATCGGCATCAACGTCGACCAGACGCTCGACGAGCTGCCCGTCGCGTCGGCCACGTCGGTGCAGCTGGAGCTCGGCGAGACGCCCGACCGCACGGACCTCCTGGGGCAGGTGCTCGGCTCGCTGCACGGCCTCCAGGGCCTGCTCGAAGACACCGCGGCTCTCCGTGCCGCCTACGTCGACGCCTGCTCCACCCTCGGGAAGGTGGTCGACGTCCAGCTGCCCGCCGAGGGCGTGCGGCGGGGGGAGGCGCTCGACATCGACGCCGGCGGGGCGCTGGTGGTGAGTGCCGACGACGGCGTGTTCAGCGTGGGTGCCGGAGACGTCGTACACGTGCGTCCGATCGGGTGACATGATCGGGGCGTGTCGTTCCCCGCGCGTCTCCTCAACGAGGGTGAGACCGTCCTCGTCTCGACCCGCACCCACCCCAAGGCCCTGATCGGCCCCGTGCTGCTCACCGTGGTGCTGGTCGTCCTCTCCGTCCTCGTCCTGCGGACCGGCGTCACCGCGCTGGAGCTGGTCGTGTGGGTGCTGGCCGCGGCCGCCTTCCTGTGGTGGGTGGTCCGCCCGGTCGTCGCCTGGCTGACCACGACCTACACCTTCACCACGCGACGGTTCGTCAAGCGGTCCGGGCTGATCGCGAAGGAGGGCCGCACCATCCCGCTCAACCGGATCAGCGGTGTCGACTTCGAGATCGGGGTCATCGACCGGATCTTCGGTTGTGGCACGTTGATCGTCTCCGACGCCAGCACCGACGGCCGCGTCCTCCTTCACGACGTCCCGCGCGTGGAGGAGGTCCAGCTCCGCGTCGCCGAGCAGTTGCACGAGCTCTCCGGAGAAGGGCGTTCCGACGATGGCGCGTGACGCCGAGCTCGACGCCACCGAGCGGCTCGATCGCGCGATCCTGGGCGAGACGCCGAAGTTCACCGCCACCGACGTCGCGGAGGAAGCGGGTGTCACGCTCGACGAGACCCGCCGGCTCTGGCGGGCACTCGGCTTTCCCGAGATCCTCGGGGAGGCGGCCTTCACCCAGGGCGACGTCGACGCCCTCAGCACCGTCACCGGCATCGTCCGCACGGGAGTCCTCGACTTCGACATGGCGGTCAACCTGACGCGTGCGCTGGGCCAGACGATGGCCCGGCTGGCCGACTGGGAGGTGGGCACGCTGGCCGCCCGCGTGGAGGAGCTCGAGCGTGGCGAGCAGGCCACCGGCTCCCGCGTCGGCTCTGCGCTCCGGCTGATCCACGAGGTCAACCCGCCCTTCGAGGAGATGCTCGTCTACGCCTGGCGGCGTCACCTCGCTGCCGCCGTGCACCGGATGCAGGCGATGGGGGCCCGCGACGAGGACCTGCACACGGTCGACGTCACCGTGGGCTTCGCCGACCTGGTGGCCTTCACCGCGCTCTCCAACGAGATGGACAAGGACGGCCTCGGCGACCTCGTGGAGGTCTTCGAGTCCCGCTGCCACGACGTCATCTCCCACCACGGCGGCCGGATCATCAAGAGCCTCGGCGACTCGGTGCTCTTCGTGGTCAGCGAGGCGGTCGCGGGGGTCGCGATCGCCGAGGGGATCATCCACGTCATCGGCCGCGACCCGAAGATGCCCGACGTCCGCGTCGGCCTCGCCACCGGCGCCGTCATCGCCCGCCTGGGGGACGTCTTCGGGCCGCCGGTCAACATGGCGGCCCGGCTCACCGCGGTCGCGCGGCGCAACCGCCTGATCATCGACCAGGCCACCGCCGAGGCCCTGCCGGACGAGGACTTCGAGTGGCGACGGCTGCCCGCCCGGCCGGTGCGCGGCTTCGGCCTGGTCGAGCCGGTCGCCGTACGCCGTCGCTGACCGCAGAACTTTTTACTTGCGACTTCCGCAAACCGGTCGTGGGCCACGCGGCCACTGCCTACTTTGTGTCCGTGCTGGAAGTCCAAGACCTGCGTCTGGACCCGCAGTCCCGCAGGGTGTGGCGAGCCGAGGAGGAGATCCGGCTCTCCCGCAAGGAGTTCGACCTCCTGCACCACCTGATGGGGCGGGCGGGCCAGGTGGTCACGCGCGCCGAGCTGATGGAGCACGTGTGGCAGACCTCGTTCTTCACGTCGTCCAAGACGATCGACGTCCACCTGGGGTGGCTGCGGCGCAAGCTCGGTGACGACCCGAGGAGGCCGCACCTGATCACCACGCTGCGCGGCCACGGGCTCCGCTTCGAGACCGGCGGAGGCGCCTGAGCGCCCTCGGCGCGACCGGGGCTAGGGTTCTTCCCGTGTCTGAGCCTGCCCCCACTCTCGCTGTCATCGGCGGCGGCCAGCTGGCCCGGATGATGGCCCAGCCAGCGATCGCGCTCGCCCTGCCGCTGCGCCTGCTCGCGGAGGCCGAGGGCGTCTCGGCGGCCCAGGTGATCCCCGACCACGAGGTGGGGGACTACCGCGACCTGGAGACGCTGCGCCGGGTGACCAAGGGCTGCGCGGTCGTGACCTTCGACCACGAGCACGTCCCGACCGAGCACCTGCACGCGCTGGAGGCCGACGGGATCGCCGTACGCCCCGGGCCCGACGCGCTGGTGCACGCCCAGGACAAGGCGGTGATGCGCGCCCGGCTCGCCGAGCTCGGGGTGCCCTGCCCCCGCAACGCCGTCGTCGCCTCGCCCGCGGACGTCGAGGAGTTCGGCTTCCCGTGCGTCCTCAAGACGACGCGGGGCGGGTACGACGGCAAGGGGGTCTGGGTCGTCCGGGGGACCGAGGACACCGCCGAGCCGTTCGCGGTCGCCGCGGAGACCGGAGTCGGGCTGCTCGCCGAGGAGCTGGTCGAGTTCCGCCGCGAGCTCTCCGCGCTCGTCGCCCGGTCGCCCAGCGGCCAGGCCGCGGCCTACCCGGTCGTCGCCTCGACCCAGCTCGGCGGCATCTGCCACGAGGTCGTCGCCCCGGCGCCCGACCTCGACCCCTCACTGGCCGGGCAGGCACAGGAGATCGCGCTGCGGATCGCCGGGGCGCTCGACGTCACCGGCATCCTCGCCGTCGAGCTCTTCGAGACGACCGACGGCCGGATCCTGGTCAACGAGCTGGCGATGCGCCCGCACAACACCGGCCACTGGACCCAGGACGGCGCGGTGACCTCGCAGTTCGAGAACCACCTCCGTGCCGTGATGGACCTGCCGCTCGGCTCGCCCGCGCCCCGCGCCCGGTGGACCGTGATGGTCAACATCCTCGGCGGCCCCACCGACGCCGGCCGGCTCTACGACGGCTACCCGCACGCGATGGCCCGCGACCCGCACCTGCGGGTGCACCTCTACGGCAAGGAGCTGCGCCCCGGCCGCAAGGTGGGCCACGTGAACGCCTACGGCGACGACCTCGACGACTGCCTGGAGCGCGCCCGCCACGCGGCGGCGTGGTTCAGGGGAGACCTGGGAGACACGAGTGAGTGACCACGCAACCCCCACCGGTGCACGCGTCGGCATCGTGATGGGATCCGACTCCGACTGGCCGGTCATGCAGGCGGCCGCGGAGGCGCTGCGCGAGTTCGACGTGCCGTTCGAGGCCGACGTCGTGTCCGCCCACCGGATGCCCGACGAGATGCTCGCCTACGGCCGGGAGGCCGCCGACCGCGGGCTGTCGGTGATCATCGCCGGCGCCGGGGGAGCGGCCCACCTGCCGGGGATGCTGGCCTCGGTCACGCCGCTGCCCGTCATCGGCGTGCCCGTCCCGCTCAAGTACCTCGACGGCATGGACTCCCTGCTCTCGATCGTCCAGATGCCGGCCGGCGTCCCGGTCGCCACCGTCGCGGTCGGCAACGCCCGCAACGCCGGGCTGCTCGCCGTACGCATCCTCGCCGCCACGGATGCGGACCTCCGGGCGAAGATGGTGGAGTTCCAGGACTCGCTGCGGCAGGCCGCCACCGACAAGGGCGCCGTCGTCCGTGAGGCCGCAGGCGGCCCCCGCAAGCTCGGCTTCTGATCCGGTGCCGGGCGCGGGCCGAATCGTCGGGCTCGACGTCGCCCGGTGCCTCGCCCTGCTGGGGATGGTCGCGTCGCACGTGTTCGACGAGCCCACGCCCGCCGACGGCCGGGCGTCGGCGCTCTTCGCGGTCCTGGCCGGCGTCACCCTGGCGCTGTCGTCGGGCGGGCCTCGTCCCACGCCGGCGAGCCGTCGGGCCGGGGTCGCCGCCGGCCTGGCCGTGCGCGCCGTCCTGATCGCCCTGGTCGGGCTGGTGCTCGGCGGGCTCGGCTCGGGCCTGGCCGTGATCCTCACCTACTACGGCCTGCTGTTCCTGGTCGGCCTGGCCTTCCTGCCTCTCCGGGCCAGCGCCCTCCTCGTCCTCGGCGCAGTCACGGTCGTGGTGGGGCCGGTGCTCTCGCACCTGGTCCGGCCGCACCTGCCCGAGCGCGGCTTCGCCAGCCCGACCCTGGGCCAGCTGGTCGGCGACCCGGCCGGCCTCGTGTCGGAGCTGCTGTTCACCGGCTACTACCCGGTGGTGCCCTGGCTGGCCTACCTCCTCGTCGGGATGGGGCTGGGCCGCCTCGGCCTCTCGTCCCGCCGTACGCCGCTGCTGCTGGCCGGAGCCGGCGCGGTCCTCGCGGTCGCCGCGACGGTCGTCTCACGCGCGTTGACAGGGGACCGGGTCGCCGGTCGTCGGCTCGAGGAGGTCGAAGGGCTGCCCGGCACGACTCCGACCGGCGGCCCGTGGGAGTGGCTCCTGGTGGCAGAGCCCCACAGCGGCACCCCCTTCGACCTGGCGCAGACGACGGGCAGTGCGCTGCTGGTCATCGGTCTCGCGCTCCTGGTCGTGGGCCCGCTCGGCGCCCGGGGCACGCGCTTCGTCTCCGTCCTCTTCGGCGCCGGGACGATGACGCTCACCCTCTACTCGCTGCACGTGGTGACCCGGGCACCCGGGCTGCTGCCGGGATCGCTCGTCGAGAGCTATCTCTTCCACGTCCTGCTGCTGATGGGCATCGGCTCGGTCTACGTCGCGCTGGGCCGCCGGGGACCGCTCGAGCGCCTCGTCGGTGTGGCCAGTCGCTCCACGTCGCGTGCCCTAGGTTGACGTCCATGACGACGCGCTGGGGCATCGCCGGCACCGGGGCCATGGCGGCCGCCTTCCTCGCCGACTTCGACCAGGTCGCCGACGCGGAGGTGACCGCGGTCGGCAGCCGCACCGCCGAGCGGGCCGCGGAGTTCGCTGCCGGGCACGGCATCGCCGGCGCGCACACCTACCGCAACCTGATGGCGAGCGACGTCGACGTCGTCTACGTCGCCACGCCGCACCCCCAGCACCACGCGCTCGCCCTCGCGGCGATCGAGGCCGGCAAGGCCGTCGTCGTCGAGAAGGCCTTCAGCGCCACGCTCGCCGGCGCCCGCGAGGTCGTCGACGCCGCCCGCGAGCGCGGGGTCTTCTGCATGGAGGCGATGTGGACGCGCTTCCAGCCCGCCGTCGTCCGGGCCCGCGAGCTGATCGCCGAGGGCGAGATCGGCGACGTCTTCATGGTGCAGGCCGACCTGGGTGCCTTCCGTCCCTACGACCCCGCCAGCCGGCTCTTCGACCCCGCGCTCGGGGGCGGCGCCACCCTCGACCTCGGCGTCTACGTGATCTCCGTGGCGCAGCACTTCCTCGGCACGCCCGACCGCGTCACGGCCACCGGCACGCGCTACCCCAACGACACCGACGCCAGCGCCGCCATCCACCTCGCGTACGACGACGGGCGCGCCGCCTCCCTGGTCTGCTCGCTCACCAGCGAGACCGGTGGTCGCGCCGTCGTGATGGGCACCGCGGGGTCGATCGAGCTGGCTCCGCGCTTCCACCACCCCACGCGCCTCGTCGTACGGCGCAACGGGCAGGCGGCCGAGGAGGTCGACCTGCCGGCGGACGGCCGCGGCTACGCCCACGAGATCGTCGAGGTGGGCCGCTGCCTCGCCGCCGGGCTGACCGAGAGCCCGCTGATGTCGCTCGACGACACCCTGGCCGTGCAGTGGGTGATGGAGGAGACCCTGTCGCAGCTCGGCATCACCGCGCACGAGGGAGAGGTCCCGGGCCTCGCCTAGTCGCCGACCCGCCCCCGCAGCGACTTGGTCTCCGCGCGCTGCTTCTTCTCCTTCAGGCGCCGCTCCTTCGACCCGCGGGTCGGCCGGGTGGGCCGCCGCGGCGGAGGAGGCGGCGCGAGGGCCTGGCGCAGCTGGTCGGCCAGCCGCTCCCGCGCCGCCATCCTGTTGCGGTGCTGGGAGCGGTGCTCCGACGCCGCGACGGTGATCCGTCCCTCGGGCCAGCGGGCGAGCGCTCGCCGCCGTTGGGTCTCGGTGAGCGAGGGCGACGACGCCATGTCCCACTCCAGCTCCACGCGGGTGTCGCTGGTGTTGACCGACTGGCCGCCGGGGCCGGGCGACTTCGAGAACCGCTCGACCAGCTCGGCCGAAGGGATCACGAGTCCCTGCGGCACGCCCGGACCGGGCGGCACCTGGAGGTCGCGCATGTCTCTGCTCCCGGGATAAGGGCTGGACAGCCAGCCTAGGCTCGCGCCATGGGGATGCCGGGGGAGCAGAGGGAGCCCGACGGGTTCGAGCTGGCAGACGTCGGCCGCGTGGCGCGCCACTCGGTTGGGCGGTGGGTCAAGGCCGCCCGCATCGCCGAGCAGCCGACGTTCTCCGACATCATCGCCGGGCACCTGCACACGGACGCACGGGGGCTCCCGGTCGCGGAGGAGCGGTGGCCTTCCTACGAGCACGTCAACGTCCAGGCCGGGCTCGACGCCTGGCTCGCCACGGGTGAGTGGGAGCACGACACGCTAGGCATGACCGGCTACCGCCACCGCGGGCCGTTCGGGCTCAGCGACCTCCTCAGCGCGGACGAGATGTTCGGCCCGGCGATCCGGCCCGGCAACATCTCGACCGTCCGGTTGGCGGCGGGCCCCGACGGCGATACCGTCGAGTGCCTCCGCGCGGCCGTGATCCTGCTCAGCCGGGCCGGCGACCGCGCGGCCCTGCTCGTGCGCGGGTCGGACCGCGAGAGCGACATGCACGGGGTGACCGTGGAGATCATCGCCAGCCGGGACGGCCTCGCAGCCGAGATCGGGGCGCGCGTGCGGGCGGCGGCCGTCGAGCACAACGTCTTTCGCGGTCACGTGGTGTCCTTCGGCCAGGACATGTTCGGTGAGCGCGGCTCGGCCCTGAAGTTCCGGCGTCGTCCGTCGATGTCGCGTGAGCAGCTCATCCTGCCGGAGGAGACCTTCTCCGACGTACGCCGCCAGGTGGTCGGCGTCGCCCGCAACCGCGACCGGCTGCGCGCCGCCGGCCAGCACCTGAAACGGGGCCTGCTGCTCTACGGCCCGCCGGGAGTGGGAAAGACGCACACGATCCGCTACCTCATCAGCGAGCTGGCCGACACGACCGTCGTGGAGCTGACGGGCGAGACGCTCCATGCCATTCGCGAGGCCTGCTCCGTGGCCCGCACCCTGCAGCCGGCGGTCATCGTGGTCGAGGACGTCGACCTGATCGCGGAACAGCGCGACCACTACAGCGGGCAGACTCCCTCCTCTTCACGCTGCTCAACGAGATGGACGGGCTCGACGAGGACGCCGACGTCGTCTTCGTGCTGACGACCAATCGGGCCGACCTGCTCGAGCCGGCGCTCACCCAGCGACCCGGCCGGGTGGACCAGGCGGTGCATATCGGGCTGCCCGGCAGGGACGACCGCCGGCGCCTCATCGACCTCTACCGCGGCCGGCTCGAGGTCGACCTCAGCCGGCTCGAGGACGTGCTCGACCGCACGGAGGGCGTCACCGCCTCCTTCCTCAAGGAGCTGCTCCGCAGGTCCGCGGTGCTCGCGGTCGAGGAGGGGCTGGTCGACGGGGGCGAGCCCGTGCAGGTGGCCGCGGAGATGCTCGACCGGGCGCTCGCGGACCTCCTGGATGACCGCAACGAGATGACCCGGACAGTGCTGGGCTTCCGCGACCCCGGACAGGTGGAGGTCGACGGCTGACGCCTGCGTCCGGAGACGCCGGGGCCCTCAGGCCGCGCACCCCCGTGGGCTGCACGTGCTGAGGGCCCCGGTGCGCCTACCGGAAGATGCTGTAACCGCCCGGGCCCACGAGCAAGCCCACGACGATCAGCACGACGCCCCAGAGCACCTGTCCGCGGATCAGCGAGACGATGCCGGCGATCACGAGGATGGCCGCGATGATGAACAACAGGGTGGTCATGTTCCCTCCTACGTCTGCGGCTGATGCCGCCTCGCTCGTCCGGTACCCGGTCACCGCGGCCCGCTAACCCGCGGCCATCAGGACGTGTGGGGCCGCCGCATCATCCCGTGGCAGCCGCCGTGCTGCCACGATCCGGCCCGGCGCGGCGACCCGCGGTGGAGCTTGGCCAGCACGATCCAGACGCCGATGGCGAGGACCCACCACGGGATCAGCTCGACCAGCGCGACGGCCACGAGGGCGCCGAGCACCAGCAGCGGGACGGGCAGCGGGAGGGACAGCCGGCCGCGCGGCCGCAGGTAGCTGCGCTGCGGCGTGGCCGCGGCCGGTGGCGCCAGGGCAGGCAGGTCCTCGAACAGCATCGCCAGGTCGGCCCGGGTGCGAGCGGTCCAGATAGCGTCGAGGCGCTCGTCGTACTCCTCGTGCGAGAGCCGGCCGTCGGCGTAGTGCCGCGCGAGGTCGGCCATGGCGCGCTCGCGGTCGGCGTCACTGATGCGCAGCTCGGCCATCACGCCTCCTCGTCCCGTGCGGTGTCGTCACCGTCGGCGAGGATGCCGTAGAGGCGCCGGCGGGTGTCGACCAGCACGTCGAGCGCGGCCCGGCGCTGCTGGTCGGAGCCCTGGGTGAGCAGCTGCCACACGGCGCTCATCACCTGGCCGATCTCGCTCTTGATGTCCGCCCCGCCGGACGTGCCCTGCTCGCGCCGGTCAGGACGCTCGAAGGGCGCCCAGACCTCCGCGAGCTCGTCGGCGTGCTGCTCCGCCCAGGCGAGACCCTCCGCGGTCAGCCGGATCGTGCGCCTGCCGCGGTCGTCGTCACTCTCGACCAGGCCCTCGTCCTGCAGCTGCTGGATGGTCGGGTAGACCGACCCGGGGGAGGGTCGCCACTCGCCGTTGCTGCGCTCGGCGATCTCCTGGATCACCTGGTAGCCGTTGATCGACTCTCCGGCGTGGGCAGCCCGCGCGAGCACGTCGATGATCCCGGTGCGGACGTCGCCCCGGCGCACGCGCGGGCCGCTGCCCGCCGGGCGGGTGGGCTGGGCGAGCCCGAAGAGTCCCTGCAGCCAGGGCGGGGGTCCCGACGGACCGCCGCTCCACGCGTGTCCCTGCCATCCGTGTCCCATGGTCGCCTCCCCGACGCTGTATCGCTGTCATATCGCTGTCCTATCGCGATATATCGCGAGCGTAGCGCCGCTGAAGGAGGCGGACAAGGGGAATCCGTCAGCGGTCGGGGTGGAGGGGCGGCGTGCCGTGGCCGGCGCCCGCCTGCATCCCGCCGAGCAGCTCCTGGAGGGCCTCGGTGGCCGTCCGGGTGGGTGCCCAGTCCAGCTCGCTCCGGGCGCGCGCGTGCGACAGCACCGGCACCCGCATCAGCGCGTCGAAGAGCTCCGGCGGGACCGGCGCCGCCCGGGTCCGCCAGGCCGCGCCGAGCGCGGCGCGCGCCACCCGGGGCGGCACGACCCAGGCCCGCGAGCCGACGGCCTCCGCCACGTCGGACTCCGTGAGCACCTGGTCGGCGCAGAGGTTGAACGGCCCCGGCGCCCTCCTCGCCAGGATCCGGGCGACCGCGTCGGCCACGTCGCGGGCGTGCACCACCTGCAGCCTCAGGCCCGCCGGGATCGGGAGTCGCGGCGCGAGCTCGGGGCGCATGAGCCGCCCGGGGACTAGGGGGCCGGCGAAGATCCGGCGCTGCTCGGAGGACGCCCGCCACTGGAAGACGAAGGCAGGGCGCAGGCGCGAGACCACGAGGCCGGGTCGCTCCGCCAGGTCGAGCAGACGCTCGACGTACGCCTTCTCCCGCGCGTACGCCGCCGAGGACGCGCCATGGGTCGGCCAGTCCTCGGCCACGGGAGCATCGGACCCCGCGGGGGAGTAGGCGGCGATCGAGGACGCCACGACCAGCTGGGAGACCGAGGTCGACGGCAGCGCCTCCAGCAGCCGGACCAGCCCGATCACGTTGGTGCTCCAGGTGATGTCGGGGCGCCTGGTGGGGTGGAACATCCAGGCCAGGTCCACCACCGCGTCCGCGTCGCCCACCACGTCCTGGGGCCTCGCGAGCCGGACGTCGAGCGCGCGCCACCTGACGCTCCGTCCGCCGGGCGCCCTGGCCTCGGGCGTCTCGGGCAGCCGCCGCGCCACGCCGACGACCTCGTCCACCTCGGGGTCGGACGCCAGCCGCTCGACGACGGCCGTGCCGATGTTGCCGGTCGCGCCGACCACCACCACCTTCACCTCGCGCCGGTACCCGGCCGGCTCCTCGGGCACACCGTGCATGCGGCGGGGTCGGCATGGGCACCGGTCCGCCATGCGAGCGGTGACCTGGCACGGAGTCGGCGACGTGCGGGTCGAGGACGTCCCCGACCCCGTCATCCAGCAGCCCACCGATGCGCTCGTGCGCATCACCTCCACCGGGCTGTGCGGGTCGGACCTCCATCTCTACGGCCCGCTGGCGCCGTTCATGACCCGCGGCGACGTCCTCGGCCATGAGCCGATGGGCGTGGTGGAGTCGGTCGGGTCGGCGGTCCCCGACCTCGCGGCTGGCGACCGGGTCGTCGTGCCGTTCCAGGTCGCCTGCGGCACCTGCTGGATGTGCACGCACGAGCTGCAGTCGCAGTGCGAGACCACGCAGGTGCGGGAGCACGGCACCGGCGCCAGGCTGCTCGGCTACAGCGCCCTCTACGGCAGCGTCCCGGGCGGCCAGGCCCAGCTGCTGCGGGTGCCCCACGCGTCGTACGGACCCATCAAGGTGCCGCACGGGCCGCCCGACGAGCGCTTCCTCTTCCTCTCCGACGTGCTGCCGACCGCCTGGCAGGCCGTGGAGTACGCCGAGGTGCCCGACGGCGGCACGCTGCTGGTCCTCGGGCTCGGGCCGATCGGCCAGATGTGCGTGCGCATCGCCCGGCACCGGGGACACCGCGTCATCGGCGTCGACCGGGTCCCCGAGCGGCTGGAGGCCGCCGCCGCCTGGGGTGCGGAGACCATCGACTTCTCGGGCACCGACGTGGTGCCGGAGATCCACGACCGCACCGAGGGGCGGGGAGCCGACTCGGTGGTCGACGCGGTCGGCATGGAGGCCCACGGCTCACCCGTCGCCGAGCTGGGCATCAAGGCCGTCAGCAGGCTGCCGTCCCCCGTGGCCGGCGCCATGATGAAACGTGCGGGAATCGACCGGCTCGCCGCCCTGCAGACCGCCATCGAGGCGGTCAGGCGTGGTGGCACGCTGTCCCTGAGCGGCGTCTACGGCGGCCAGGCCGACCCGCTGCCGATGATGACCCTGTTCGACAAGCAGGTCCGGATCCACATGGGCCAGGCCAACGTCCGCCGCTGGGTGGACGACCTGATGCCCCTGGTCGCCGGCGAGGACGACCCGCTGGGCGTCGAGTCGTTCGCGACGCACCGGCTGCCCCTCGGCGAGGCGCCGGACGCCTACCGAGCCTTCCGCGACAAGGAGCGCGGCATGATCAAGGTCGTCCTGGACCCCTGGGCGTGAGCAGCTGGGCCTCGACGCTCATGGTGTGGGCCTCCTCCAGGCGGCGCAGCTGGTCGTCCGCCCGCGCGATGAGCGCGTCGAGGACCGCCACGTCGAGACGCGAGTCGTCCCGCGCCAGCACCCGTAGGCTCTCCCAGCCGGCCCGCTTGCCGATCACGGCGCTGCGCAGGCCCTCGATCTCGAGGACGTCCGAGACGGGTGAGCGCCGCACGATCCGGCCGTTCGGCTTGAGGCGCCCCAGGCGCTCGACCGCCCGTGCGGCGAGCGGCATGACATGGCCACGGCCGACCCCGAGCGTGTCCATCAGGCGGGCGAGCTGGTCCCGGTCCTCGGCGATGTCCTGGGCGACACCGTCGAGCACGCGCGCGACCTCGCGGTCCGAGTGGGAGCGCGCCGCACGACGTGCGAAGTCGACGCCGGCGGCGGCGCCTGCCCAGTGGTTGCGCAGGTAGATCTCGAGAGCGTCCATGGTGGGGACGTACCCGATCCGGTGCCCGCGCACGCGGGTCAGAGGATGCGCGGCGTCTCCGACGCCCGGGCATCGTAGGCGTCGCCGGTCACCGGGGCATTCCTGTCGGGGTGCAGAGCTGGTCGGGGATGCCGGCGGTGTCGTCCTCGATGATGTGCTGGAAAAGCTGCCGGCTCCGCTCCTCGTCCCAGTTGACGGCGAGGTCGGCGATCGGGACGCCGCAAGTGAGGCCCTGCTCGCCGTTGACCCGGGTCATCGCGAAGCCGAACCTGGCCAGCGAGATCGGCGAGGTGCCGTCGCTGACGTTGAACGAGTCGGCCGCGGCCATGTTGAGGCGGTAGTAGCGGACCGGGTTGATGAAGGTCCACGGCGAGAGGGCTTCCTTGCCGATCGCCGAGACGACCTCGCGCTGGTGCTTCGCACGGTCGATGTCACCGAGTCCGGACGTGTGCCGCGAGCGCGCGTAGCCCAGCGCGGTCTTGCCGTCGGCCTCCTGGCAGCCCTTCTTGATCTTGAGGTTGGCCAGCGGGTCGTCCATCGCCTCGGTCGGGCAGATCTCGATGCCGCCCACCGCGTCGACCATGCCGACGAAGCCGCCGAACCCGACCTCGACGTAGTCGTCGATGCGGATGCCGGTCTCGCCCTCCAGCGTCCGGATCAGCCCCTCCGGGCCGTCGTAGGCGAACGCGGCGTTGATCTTGTCGGTCCCGTGGCCGGGGATCTCCACGATCGAGTCGCGGGGGATCGACATCAGCAGGTTGGGCCCGTCGCCGGTGTGCAGCAGCATGATCGTGTCGGTGCGCTGGCCTTCCGGGCCGCCCGTGCCGAGCTCCTTGCGCTCCTCCGGCGTGAGGTCGTCGCGCGAGTCTGAGCCGACGAGCAGGTAGGTCTGCCCCGGCTGGTCGGCCGGCCTGTCGCCGTCGGGGAGCGCCTCGACCTTGGTCACCTTGGTCCACGCCCAGAACGGCACGGCGATCATGAAGACCAGCCAGAGCAGCAGGACCAGCTTGAGCCAGCCGAGGCGGAACCGGCCGCGCGACCGGGCTGGACGGGATGGCGGCCGGTCCCCCGTGGTGGAGCGGGACTCCGGGCGGCGCGGCGGGCCATCGGCCGAGCTCGCCCGGCGTGGGCGGGTGACGGCCGGCATCACTCGGGTCTCGTCGGGGCGTGAGGTCGACTCTGCTCGGGGTGTCTGGCTCTTCGGGGACTGCGTGGGGATCGCCCGCGTGACGTCGTCGGGCGCGTTGCCGCGCCGGCCGTAGAGCCATTCGTACTCGGGCGTCCCCTCCGCGGGGGCGCCCGGATCCCTGGGACGATCAGACATGGCCGTGACGCTACCGTGCAGCCCATGAGCGAGCACGGCCCGGCAGCACATGTGGATCACCACGCCCCGAGCGCCCGCCCGGCCTCCTTCTCTCGTGTCTCACTGGCCATCACGGCTCACTCCACGCACGCCAACCTGCTCGGCAACGTGCACGGCGGCGAGATCATGAAGCTCGCCGACAACACCGCCGGCGCGGTCGCGTTCCGGCACAGCGGTGGGCCTGCCGTGACGGCGGCCATGGACGAGATGAGCTTCCTCGAGCCCGTGCGCGTCGGCGACATCATCCGCACCTTCGGCCAGGTCAACTGGTCGGGTCGCTCGTCGATGGAGATCGGCGTCCGGGTCGAGGCGCAGCCGTGGGGCAACGCGACCGACGAGCCCGTGCACGTGGCCAGCGCCTACTTCGTCTTCGTCGCCATCGACGAGCACGGCGCCCCGCGCCCACCCTCGTCACGGAGACCCCCCACGACGTACGCCGCGAGCGCGAGGCCCAGATCCGCCGCGCCCACCGCCTCGCACGCAAGAGGGAGATCGACCAGGGCCGCGAGCCGTGACGGCGAGCCCACCGCAGACCTGACGGCGCGTCGTACCCGGCTGTGGCGGGTGTGACTGGTGATACTGGCGGGGCACTCTTCTTCCCCCACCGAGAGGGCACCCCATGGCTCCAGGGCAGCCTGCCGTCGACTCCGGCGCTCGCTTCTCGACCGTCGACCGCGCCCAGCGGGTGCGGTTCCGGCGCGCCGTCACGCTGATGGTGATGACCCTCATCGTCCCCGGGTCCGCGCAGCTCGTGGCGGGCAACCGGCGTCTCGGGCGGCTGGCGATGCGGATCTGGATGGTGCTGCTCCTGGTGGGCCTGGTCGTGGGGGCGATCGCCTGGTTCTCCAACGCCTTCGTCTTCTGGGCCGCGTCCAACACGCTGCTCCTCGGCGCTGTGCGGCTGCTGCTCATGGGCCTGGCGATCGGCTGGGCAGCCCTCTTCATGGACGCCTGGCGGATCGGCCAGCCGCTCACCCTGCACCGCAAGCAGCGGCTGGGCGTGGTGGGCGTCAACGGCCTGCTCTGCTTCTCCGTCGCCGGCACCCTGCTCTTCGGCGCGCACCTGGTGGGGGTGCAGCGCCAGTTCATGATCACGATGTTCGGCGACGGCGAGGCCGTCGGCGCCCACGACGGCCGCTACAACATCCTGCTGCTCGGCGGTGACGCCGGCGCCGGCCGCTGGGGGCTCCGCCCCGACTCGCTCACGGTCGCCTCCGTAGATGCCCGCACCGGCAAGACGGTGCTCATCGGGCTGCCCCGCAACATGGCCAACTTCCCGTTCGCCGAGGGCTCCCCGATGGCGCAGGAGTTCCCGGACGGCTTCGACTGCGACGGGTGCTACCTCAACGGCGTGAGCACGTGGGCGATGGACAACACCGAGCTGTTCAAGGGCTCGAAGCACCCCGGCGTCGACGCCACCGTGAGCGCGGTCGAGGGGATCACCGACCTCGAGATCAGCTACTGGGCGATGGTCAACCTCGAAGGGTTCAAGGACCTCGTCGACGCCGTGGGCGGCGTGACCCTCAACGTCCGCTCGCGGATCCCGGTCGGCCTCCCACACGACGACTTCTACACGCACATCGAGCCCGGGGTGAAGAAGCTCAACGGCTTCGAGACCCTGTGGTTCGCCCGGGCCCGGCACGACTCCGACGACTACTCGCGGATGGCCCGCCAGAAGTGCGTGATGAACGCGATGCTCCAGCAGGTCAGCCCGGAGGTGGCGCTGCGCAACTTCTCCAAGATCGCCAAGGCGAGCTCGCAGATGGTGTCCACCAGCGTCCCGCGCGGCGAGGTCGACCGCTTCGTGCAGCTCGCGCTCCGCGCCAAGGAGCAGAGGATCGCCTCGGTGTCGCTGGTGCCGCCGAAGGTCAACACCGCCGACCCCGACATGGACGTCGTGCACGCGATGATCAGCGACGCGATCGACAGGTCCGAGGGCGACGCCGCGACGCCCGCTCCGGTGCCGACCGACGACGAGGCAGCAGCCGACGGTGGCAAGGCGGTGTCGGGCAAGCAGGCGGTGGAGCCGAAGCCCACGCCGGCACCGCAGCCGACCACGACCGGAGGCTCGCTGGGCTCCCTGAAGGACGGCTACCAGGCCAACCAGGCCGACGACCTCGGCGCGGCCTGCTGACCGTGGAGCACGGCCCCCTAGGGTGTACGCCGTGAGTCGTCGAGGTCCGGAGCCGCGCATCGTCGCGGTGGTCGTGACCTTCAACCGGCTGGCGCTCGTGCAGCGGCTCGTCGCCCGGCTCGGGGAGGTCGCCGGGGTCGCCGAGGTGCTCGTCCTCGACAACGCCTCGACCGACGGCACGGGGGAGTGGCTCGCAGCCACGACGACCACGGGTGAGGTCCCGGTCGTGGGCCGCTCGCTCGAGACCAACCGCGGCGGAGCGGGTGGCTTCCACGACGGCCTCGCCTGGGCGATCGACCGGGACGCCGACCTGGTCTGGCTGATGGACGACGACGGCCTGCCGGACTCCGACTGCCTGGAGCGGCTGCTCCCCTTCCACGGGGAGCTCGACTTCTGGGGCCCCGCGGTGCTCGCGGAGCACGACCCGTGGCGGCTGTGCTTTCCGATCCGGCTGCCCGGAAGCAGCAAGGTCGTCCACGAGATGGCAGCGGTCGAGGCCGCGGCCACGGACGGGCTGATCCGCGACGTCGTCATCCCGTTCAACGGCGTTCTCGTCACCCGTGACCTCGTCGACCTGGTCGGTCTGCCGCGCGAGGAGTTCTTCATCTGGGGCGACGACGTGGAATACCTGTGGCGGTCCCGCGAGGCCGGCGCCCGCGTCGCCACGGTGGTCGACGCCCACTTCCTGCACCCGGCGACCGATGACCTGGGGACGCCCATGATGTTCGGGCTGACCACCTACAACCACAGCCCGAGCGACCTCAAGCACTACTGCATGGCGCGCAACAACCTGGTCAACCTCCGCGACTACCGCGGCCCGCTGCACGCCCTGGCGTTCGTGGTGAAGACGCTGTGGTTCTACGCCTTCACCCGCCCCAGCCCGGCCCGGCTCCGCCTGAGCATCGGGGCGATGCGGGCCGGCATCGCCGGCGACTTCGACGGGCATCGGAGGTTCCTGGCGTGAGGGAGACCGTGGCGGTGGTCGTGGTCACCTACAACCGCGCCGACCTGCTCGCGAGGATGCTCGACGGCCTCGCAGCCCAGACGCACCTGCCCGACGCGGTGATCGTCGTCGACAACGCGAGCACCGACCACACCCGGGCCGTGCTCGACGCGCGGCACGACCTGCCGCTGCACGTGACCACCACCCACGCCAACCTCGGCGGCGCCGGCGGCTTCCACGTCGGTGTCCGCGCGGCGTACGACGCGGGCTGGGACAGGCTGTGGCTGATGGACGACGACGTCGTCCCGGCGCCCGACTGCCTCGCCACGCTGATGGCCACGGACGAGGACTGCCTGATGGCCGTGCGCGAGGACCTCGAGGGCCGGCTGTGCGAGAAGGCGGCGCTGCGCTTCGACCTCGCCAACCCGCTGGTGATCCGGCCGAAGACGGCCAGCGTCGACTCGGCGTACTCCTCCCGCGACGAGCTGCCCGCGCTGGTGGAGCTGGAGAACGTCGCCTTCGAGGGCTTCATGGTGCGGCGCCGGGTGGTGGAGCGGATCGGGTTCCCCGACCCGGAGTTCTTCATCTTCTACGACGACGTCGACTTCGCCGTGCGCGCCCGGCGGGCCGGCTACCGGATCTGGGCCGTGCGCGACGCGCGGCTGGTGCGCCAGCTCGACTTCAACCAGCAGCACGACCTCGCGGGCTGGAAGGGGTTCTACATGTACCGGAACCTCTTCGTCGTCCACCTCCGCTACGGCGAGAACGCCCTCGTCCGGCTCAAGCCGTGGCTGATCGTCCTCGCGGTGCTGCTCATGTGCCCGCTGCGCGGCGGCCGTGCCGAGGCGGCCAACGTGACCCGCGCCATCCGCTCGGCCCGGGGCATGCGTCGCCTGACCGAGGCCGCCGGGCCCCCTCGCTAGACTCATCGACGCCTCCAGGCGTCCCACACACAGGAGATCCCCCTTGTCCGATCCCGACCTCGTCGTCGTCGGCTCCGGCTTCTTCGGCCTCACCATCGCCGAACGCTGCGCCAACGACCTGGGCCTCAACGTCCTCGTCCTCGAGCGGCGCCACCACATCGGCGGCAACGCCTACAGCGAGCGTGAGCCCGAGACCGGGATCGAGGTGCACGTCTACGGCGCCCACCTCTTCCACACCTCCAACCAGAAGGTGTGGGACTACGTCAACCGGTTCACCAGCTTCACCAACTACCAGCACCGGGTCTTCGGCCAGTACGCCGGGCAGGTCTACTCGCTGCCGATGAACCTGGGCCTGATCAACCAGTTCTTCGGCCAGTCGCACACGCCCGACGAGGCGAAGACGCTGATCGCCGAGCAGGCCAGCGAGTTCGACACCGCGGAGGCGACCAACTTCGAGGAGAAGGCGATCTCGCTGATCGGTCGACCCCTCTACGAGGCCTTCATCAAGGGCTACACCGCGAAGCAGTGGCAGACCGACCCGACGAAGCTGAGCGCCGACATCATCACCAGGCTCCCGGTCCGCTACAACTTCGACAACCGGTGGTTCAACGACAAGTACGAGGGCCTCCCCGTCGACGGCTACACCGCGTGGCTGGAGAAGATGGCGGACAACCCGAACATCGAGGTCCGGCTCGAGACCGACTTCTTCGACGTGGCCGAGGAGTTCAAGGGCAAGGTCCCGATCGTCTACACCGGCCCGGTCGACGAATACTTCGGCAACTCCGAGGGGCGGCTGTCCTGGCGGACCGTCGACCTCGAGGCCGAGGTCAAGGAGGTCGACGACTTCCAGGGCTGCGCGGTGATGAACTACAACGACCAGGACGTGCCGTGGACCCGGATCCACGAGTTCAAGCACTTCCACCCCGAGCGGACCTACCTCTCGGGGAAGACCGTCATCGTTCACGAATACTCCCGCTTCGCGGAGGACGACGACGAGCCCTACTACCCGATCAACACCGCCGAGGACCGCGAGAAGCTGCTGAAGTACCGCGACCTGGCCCGCAAGGAGCCGATGGTGCTCTTCGGCGGCCGCCTCGGCACCTACAAGTACCTCGACATGCACATGGCCATCGGCTCGGCGCTGTCGATGTACGAGAACAAGCTCAGGCCCCACTTCGCCGAGGGAGCCGAGCTCAAGAGCGGAGGAGTCGACGAATGAGCGACAACGCAATGAGTGGCACTGTGACCAGGCTGCTGCAGCGGCAGATCCTGCCGATCGACGGTGACACCGACGTCTTCCGGCTGTACGTCGACCCCGACCCGGCCGTCCTGGATCGGGACAAGTACGAGGTCGGCTCCAACCGCACCGCGCAGGAGCTCAACGCCTCCCAGATGCGGGAGTCGATCACCAGCGGCGCGCAGATCCACCCCGACCAGATCCTCGGTCGCACCGCCCTGCGCATCCCGGCGGAGCAGCGCCTCTCGTTCGGCTCCTACTTCAACGCCTTCCCCGCGTCGTACTGGCGGCGCTGGACGGTGGTCACCGACGTGACCCTCACCCTGGTGGTGGAGGGCCGCGGCGCGACGGTGATCGTCTACCGCTCGATGGCCAACGGCCGCTCGCAGCGCGTCGAGACGGTAACGACCGAGGGGGAGGAGTCCTCGTCGTTCACCTTCGACCTGCCGCTGAAGCCGTTCGTCGACGGCGGGTGGTACTGGTACGACGTCGTCGCTGGGGACGAGGACGTCGTCGTCCGCTCCGCCGAGTGGACGGCCGAGGTGTCCGCCGACCGGGCCGAGCACGGCACGGTCGACGTCTGCATCACGACGATGAACCGCCCCGACTTCGTGGCCAAGCTGCTCGGCCAGATCGCCGACACCGAGGAGCTGCGCCCCTACCTCGACCAGGTGATGGTCATGGAGCAGGGCACCAAGAAGATGAAGGACTCCGAGTTCTTCCCCGCCGCGGCGGAGTCGCTCGGCGACACCCTCCGGGTGATCGAGCAGGGCAACCTGGGTGGCTCCGGCGGCTACGCCCGCGGACAGCTCGAGTCCGTGCGCAAGGGCACCGCGACCTACGCGGTGATGATGGACGACGACGTCATCTGCGAGCCCGAGGGCATCATCCGCGCGGTCACCTTCGGCGACCTCGCCCGCCGCCCCACGATCGTGGGCGGCCACATGTTCAGCATCTACGCCCGCACCCGCCTGCACAGCTTCGGCGAGGTCATCCAGCCGTGGCGCTTCTGGTGGCAGTCGGCGCCGGGGGTGTTCAACGACTGGGACTTCGGCGCCCGCAACCTGCGCTCCACCCGCTGGCTGCACAAGCGCATCGACGTCGACTTCAACGGCTGGTTCATGTGCCTCATCCCGCGCCGGGTGATCGAGGAGATCGGCCTGAGTCTGCCGCTGTTCATCAAGTGGGACGACTCGGAGTACGGCCTGCGCGCGCGGGAGGCCGGCTACCCGACCGTGTCGTTCCCCGGTGCGGCCGTCTGGCACATCCCGTGGTCCGACAAGAACGACGCCCTCGACTGGCAGGCCTACTTCCACCTCCGCAACCGCTTCGTCGCGGCGCTGCTCCACTCGGCGTACGAGCGGGGCGGGCGGATGGTGCGCGAGAGCCTCAACCACCAGATCGCCCACCTGGTCTCGATGCAGTACTCCACCGCCGAGCTGCGGCTGCAGGCACTCGAGGACGTGCTGGCCGGACCGCACGCGCTGCACGAGAAGCTGCCGACCAAGCTGGCCGAGGTCAACGCGTTCCGCAAGCAGTTCACCGACGCCCAGCTCGAGGCCGATCCCGAGGCGTTCCCGTCGGTGCGGCGCCACAAGCCGCCGCGCAAGGGCAGGGACGGCACCGAGGTGCCCACCCGTCTCCAGACTCTGATCGCCGCCGGCATCATGCCGCTGCGTCAGCTCAAGCCGGTCCGCCCCACCTCGCGGAAGCACCCCGAGGCGGAGATCCCGGCCATGGACGCCAAGTGGTACCGGATCGCGCGCTTCGACTCGGCGATCGTCTCGATGCCCGACGGCACCTCGGCCGCCTACTACCAGCGTGACCCCGAGCGGTTCCGCGACCTGATGAAGCGCACCGTCGAGATCCACGCCCGCTTCAAGAAGGAGTGGCCGCGCCTCGCGGCCGAGTATCGCGCCGCGCTGCCGGAGATCACCTCGCCGGAGGCCTGGGAGAAGACGTTCGCGCCCTGGACGGACGAGGCCACTGATGGGTGACCTCACGAGGCACCGGGCGCGCGACGACGCGCCGATGGTCTCGCCGTCCTCGACGACCGGCCTGGTCGAGGTCTTCCGCCGCAGGCACCTGCTGGGCCTGCTGGTGCGTACGACGATGAAGTCGCGCTACCAGGGCACGCTGCTCGGCTGGGCGTGGAGCTACCTCCAGCCGGCCGTCCGCTTCTGCCTGTTCTACTTCCTGTTCCAGGTGATGATCGGCCGCGGCGCGGAGACGACCCCCAACTTCGCCATCCACCTGTTCGCGGGGATGGTGATCATCCACTTCTTCACCGAGACCTTCAACGGCGGCACCCAGTCGCTCGTGGCGAACCGGAGCCTGATCATCAAACTGGCGATGCCCAAGGAGCTGTTCCCGGTCGCCCGCATGCTGGTGGCCCTGTGGCACACCGGGCCGATGATGGTGATCCTCGTGATCGCCTGTGTCGCGACCGGGTGGCGCCCCGACATGGTCGGACTGGGGGCCGGACTCCTCGGCTTCGCCGTCACCATGTCCCTCGGCCTCGCCGTCGGCCTGACCTTCGCGGTCGCCAACGTCTACTTCCGCGACTTCGGCAAGGTGGCCCAGACCCTCACGCAGTTCGTCACGTTCAGCGTGCCGATGATGTACCCCTACACGCTGGTGGCCGAGCGCTTCGGCGAGACCGGGGCCCACTATTACCTGTTCAACCCGATGGCCGAGGCCGTGCTGCTGATCCAGCGGTGCTTCTGGACCGGCTCCACGGACGATCCCGCAGCGACCGCCGCCGCGCATCTCCCCGACGACCTGTGGTCACGTGGCTTCGTGATGCTCGGGGCCACGCTTTTGCTACTTCTCCTGGCGCAGCTGCTCTTCGCCCGCCTGGAGAAGGGCGTTCCCGAAAGGCTCTAGATGTCGACCGTCATCTCGGTGGAGCACGCGACCAAGTCCTTCACCATGCACTACCACCGCTCGCTCAAGCAGATCGCGCTCGCGAAGGCGCGCGGGCGGCAGACCTCCGACACCTTCAACGCGGTCGAGGACGTCAGCTTCACCGTCGGGCAGGGTGAGTCGGTGGGCCTGATGGGGCTCAACGGCTCCGGCAAGTCCACCCTGCTCAAGCTGATCAGCGGAGTGATGCAGCCCGACAGCGGCTCGGTGCTGACCCGGGGCCGGATCGCCGGGCTGATCGCGACCGGCGCGGGGTTCGACCTCCAGCTCTCGGGCCGCGACAACCTGTGGCTCAACGCCGCCATCCTCGGCATGTCCCGCGCGGAGACCGCGCGGAAGCTGGACGAGATCGTCGAGTTCGCGGACCTCGGGAAGTTCCTCGACACCCCGGTGACCTACTACAGCTCCGGCATGAAGGCCCGCCTCGGCTTCGCGGTGGCGATCCACGTCGACGCGGATATCTTCATCGCCGACGAGGCACTCGCCGTCGGAGACCGGCCGTTCAAGCGCAAGTGCAAGCAGAAGATGGAGGAGATCGTCGCGCAGGGCACGACGATGTTCTACGTCTCCCACGCGCCCGGCTCGGTTCGCAAGCTGTGCAACCGGGTGCTGGTGCTTGAACAGGGTCGGCTGGGCTTCGACGGGGGAGTGGAGGAAGGGATCCACTACCTCCACTACGACGATGACGACGAGGACACCCAGACCGCCGACGACGGCCTCGGCGTCGACATCTGACGCGCGATCTCGGCCGCGACGCGTCCCGACGAATTGACAAATCGCGGAGTGGTCGGCGTGTCGACTGGAAATTACAGCCTTGTAGTTACTCACGAAACCTTGCGGTGACTGGTGTGACTGGTGTGAAACTTGCTACCCGTGTGAACTTCCCCGCGCACTGGAGTAGCCACTCATGCAGCCTCATCAGGCCCCGTTCGTCACCGCGACCCAGCAGCTGCTGGCGCTCGGTGTAGTCCTCGCCCTGCTCACCCCCGCGTCGAGGATCATCTCTCTCGACGTGGTCCCCGGGAGCACCGCTCAGCCGGCGGGACTGGTGTCGGCGACGGTGCCCACGAGCCCGGTGACCCCCGAGGTCACCGAGGTGCCCCTCACCGACCGGTCCGGCCGCACCGGCGGTCTGGTCGGCCGCACCGTGCTGGGCCGGACCGTCGAGTCCGGCCACCTGCAGAGCCGCCCGCAGCCGGTCGACGGCTTCGGGACGGTCGGCGTCACGTGGGGCCACGGCGAGCAGTTCGAGGAGGACGACATCACGGTGGCGGTGCGCACGCGCACCGACGGCACGTGGGGTGAGTGGAGGACGCTGGCCTACCACGACGAGCACGCCCCAGACCCGGGCAGCCCCGAGGCCGCGCACGCGCGTCCCGGCACCGAGCCCCTCGTCGTCGGCGACGTGGACGACGTGCAGGTGAAGGCCGACGCGGCGAGCGGGCTGCCGGCCGACCTCTCCCTGGCCGTGATCGAGCCGGGCGCCGCTCCCGGCACGCAGGCCCAGGCACCGGACACGGGCGCCTCGCTGGACCCCGACGAGAAGTTCGAGGAGGAGGGCGACCGCGGCGCGATCGCGCTGCGCTCCGCCGCTGCGCCCGCCCAGCCGACGATCTTCTCCCGCGCCCAGTGGGGCGCCGACGAGCGGATGCGGGACGCCGGCTCACTGCGCTACGGCAGCATCAGCGCCGGGTTCGTCCACCACACCGTCAACGGCAACGACTACACCGAGGCCCAGGTGCCCGGCATCATCCGCAGCATCTACGCCTACCACGTGAAGTCCCGGGGCTGGAGCGACATCGGCTACAACTTCCTCGTCGACAAGTTCGGCCGGATCTGGGAGGGCCGCTACGGCGGCGTCGACAAGCCGGTGGTCGGCGCCCACACGCTCGGCTACAACGACTACTCGTTCGCGATGTCGGCCATCGGCAACTTCGAGACCGTGAAGCCGACCGACGCGATGCTGCGGTCCTACGGCGCGCTCTTCGGCTGGAAGCTCGGCCTCCACGGGGTCAACCCCGCCTCGACGTCGCAGAAGGTGGGCAGGTCCACGTTCGCCGCCATCAACGGGCACCGCGACGCCGGCAGCACTGCCTGCCCCGGCAAGTACCTCTACGCGCAGCTCCCCCTGATCCGCCAGTACGCCGTGTCCGCCGCCCCGCCTCCGCCCCCGCCTCCGCCACCGCCTCCGCCGCAGGTCACCATCACCGAGCCGGACCTCCAGACCAACCTCGTCGGCACGCCGTACCCCGACCTCGTCGTCCGGCGCGCCAGCGACGGCCAGGCGTTCATCCTCCCGACCGGTGGGCTGAGCTCGTTCACCAGCCGCAAGACGGTGTCGCAGAAGGGCTGGAAGGACCGCGTCGACGTGCTCGTCTCTCCCGACCTCACCGGCGACGGCCTGGTCGACCTGGCCTCCACGACGAGGTCGGGCCTCCTCAAGATCCGTCCCGGTACGGCGAGCGGCAAGTTCGCGGCGACGAGCAAGGTGGTCAAGTCCACCCGGAAGCACGACCTGCTCACGGCCACCGGTGACCTCAACCGCGACGGACGCAACGACCTGGCAGCCCGCCAGCAGGGTCGGCTCGTCGTGTTCCTCGGCGCGCCGAAGGGCGGGTTCAAGCGGGTCGTGGCGGCCAAGGGCATCGGCGGCTACAAGCAGCTGGTCGGCCCGGGCGACGTGACCGGCGACGGCTCCCCCGACCTGCTCGGCCGCGACTCGAAGGGCACGCTCAAGCTGCATGCGGGCGACGGCTCCGGCGACTTCGCGACGCGCAGGTCGGTGCCCGGCTCGTGGAGCGCCTACAACCGGCTGGCCGGCGGCGGCGACTACACCGTCGACGGGCGCACCGACCTGGTGGCCCGCGACGCCAAGGGCAAGGTCTACATCCTGCCCGGCCGCGGCGACGGCACCTTCGGCATGCCGCTCGGCCCGACGGCCAACCTGCGCACGATGCGCTCCATCACCGGAGCCGGCAACGTGCTCGGCGACCCCGCCCCCGACCTGGTCGGCGTCAAGGGCAACAGCCTCGTGGTGGCGCCCAACCGCGGCACCTACGACCTCGGCACGCCGATCGACACCGGCGCGAGCTTCGCCGGCGACACCGCGGTGCTCAACGTGGGTGACTGGGACCGGGACGGCCTCGGCGACGTGGTCACCCGCAACGCGGCCGGCGAGCTGGTGCTGCGCAGGGGCAACGGCCAGGGCCAGCTGGTGAGCGCCACGACCATCGGGTCGGGGTTCGGGGCGATCCCCGACCTCCGGGCGGTCGGCGACGTCACGGGCGACGGCTTCCCCGACCTGCTCGGCACGCCGCCGGGCGGCGCCCTCATGGTCTACGCCGGCACCGGCTCGGCCATCTCCTCCGGCAAGCTGGTCAACAAGAAGGACAGCGTCCTGGGTCGCGCCGGACTGCCCGTCGACCTCTCGCCGTACGACTGGGTGATCGGGATCGGCGACATGAGGCTCGCGGGCGGCGACGACTTCGTGGTCCGCCAGCGCGGCACCGGCTTTCTCTACCTCTTCAACGGCCAGGCGTCGGGCACCAGCACCCCGCGGTTCCTCGGCGAGGGGCTGGGGGTCTACGACCTGGGCGGCTAGCCGCGGTGCGTGGCCCGCTCCGCTGCCGCCGTCTCCTCGAGGCGGGACGGGTCGGGGTGGGCGACGAGGACCAGCGAGCCGCGATGCGCGAGCGGCTCGGTGAAGGTGGCGATCCCCGGTGGGGAAGCCGGGTTCGCCACCGTGAGGAGACGGCCGCCGTCGGTGAGGAGACTCCCGGCGGCGGCCGCCTCCATCAGCTCGCCCTGGGTGAGGTCGTCGGTCGCCGGGTCACCGGAGCCCGGCGGGTCCCACGGGATGAACGAGTCGGGCTGCCCCCAGACGTCGACGCCGACATCGCGTACGCCGGGCGGCAAGGGGGTAGCGAACCGGACCCCAAGAGGGAGGAGGCTGCACGCGAGCACGGGAGTCGCACTCGCGCTCCCCGCCCAGCGCTCGACCGAGTCGGGCCCGCAGACGACGGCGTCCGGCGAATCGTCGGTCGTGACCACGAGGCCGACCGTCCACGCGGCGCCGAGGAACACGGTGCCCAGCCAGTGGGCGGGCAGGTCGAGGCGGATCCGCTGGCCACGCTCCAGGTCGCACTCGTCCACCAGGAGGCCCGCCACCTTGGCGACCCAGTTTGCGTAGGTGGTGACGGAGAGCTCCACCCGCTCCCCGGTCCCGTGGTCGTAGAAGGTGACGAGGGGCTGGCCGGGGTCGGTGCGCAGCCGGGCGGCCAGGACATCGGCGAAGGTGGTCACCCGTCGATCATTCCAGCCGTGACCCGCAGGTAGCCTCGCCGACATGACTGAAGCCGACGTGGCCGCCTCGTCCCTCGACCACTTCTGGGCCGTTATCCCGGCAGGCGGTGCGGGCACCCGGCTCTGGCCGCTGTCGCGGGCGGCTGCCCCGAAGTTCCTCCACGACCTCACCGGTTCGGGGCGGACCCTGATCCAGGCGACCGTGGACCGCCTCGTGCCGCTCGTCGCGGAGCGGGTGCTGGTCGTCACGGGCGCCAGCCACCGGGATGCGGTCGTCGCCCAGCTCCCCGAGGTGGACGAGGCCGGTGTCGTCGGCGAGCCCTCGCCCCGCGACTCGATGGCCGCGATCGGGCTGGCCGCCGCGATGCTCGAGCTACGCGACCCGGACGCGGTGATGGGCTCCTTCGCCGCCGACCACGTGATCACCGATCCCCAGACGTTCCGGGCGGTCGTCACCCGGGCAGCAGCCGCCGCTCGCGAGGGATGGCTGGTGACCATCGGCATCGAGCCGACCCATCCGGCCACCGGTTTCGGCTACATCGCCGTCGGCGACCCGCTCCCGGGCCTCGACGAGACCTTCGCCGTCCGTGAGTTCGTGGAGAAGCCCGCGGCCGACGTGGCGGCACGCTACGTCGAGGACGGATACCGGTGGAACGCCGGCATGTTCGTCGCCCGGCCAGGCGTGATCCTCGACCTGCTCGCCGGGGAGGACCCCGACTTCGCGAGGGCGCTGCGCGGCATCGCGGCGGCGCCCGAGACGCTCGAGGAGGCCTGGTCGACCCTGCCGAGGATCGCGGTCGACCACGCGGTCGCGGAGCCGGCGGCCGCAGCGGGCCGGGTCGCCGTCGTGCCGGGCTCCTTCGGCTGGGACGACATCGGCGACTTCGCCTCGCTCGAGACCCTGCTGCGGAGTGCAGGCGGCCTCACCGTCCTGGGCGACCCGGAGCTCGTGCGCACGCTCGACGCCTCGGGGCTCGTCGTGCCCTCGGCCGGGCGGGTGGTCGCGGTGGTCGGGCTCGAGGACGTCGTCGTGGTCGACACCGGTGACGCCCTGCTGGTCACCACCCGTGAGCGAGCCCAGGACGTGAAGGCCGTGGTGGCCGCCCTCAAGGAGGGCGCCCACCACGGCCTCACGTAGCGACTACCTGACCGTCGGCTCGGGGGAGTCCATGTAGGGGTAGTCCTCCATGAACTGCTCGAGCGCAGCGCCGCTCGGGGCCTCGCAGTACTGGAAGACGCCCACCTGCTTGCCGGTGGTCTCGGCGCCCGCGCCGCCGATCGACCAGTGGGTCAGGGCCACGTGCTGGCCCTTGGGGAACGGCTCGCCGTCCTCCTCGGTCCACGGCACGGCCTTGAACTTCAGGCGCAGGTCGTCGGTGCCCTGCAGCTTCTGGGCGATGGCGCGGAGGTCGTCCATCTGGGCGTCGTCGGCCGCGACGGTCTCGTCGTACCAGAGGATGGTGTAGCCGTGCTCGAGGTTGTGCACGAGCTCGCCCACGTCGGGGCGGTCGGACTCGATGTAGAGCTTGCGCTCCATCTCGTCCCAGACGTTGTAGTGCGTGCCGAAGGCCGGCGGGGCGTCGTCGTAGGTGATCGGGGTGCCGGGCTCGACGTGCTCCTGGCTGCCGGTCGCCTTCTTCGTGGTGACCTCGCCGCAGGCGTCGGCGGGAGCTCCGATGTCGGAGAGCGCCTGGTCCTGGATGCCGCGCAGCTCCCACCAGTCCACGAGCGGGCGGTAGGCCGCTGCCCCGACGATGAGCAGCGCCACCAGCACGCAGACGCCCACGATCATGGTGCCGCGGCGCTTCTCGGCGCTCTTCTGCTGCTTGCGGATGGACTCGATGACCGCCTGGCGGTCGGTCTTTGCCTGCTTGGCCACGGGGAGTGCGTCTCTCTTGTCAGTCCAGACTTCTCGTCAGCCGGAGTGTCGTCGGCAGAGTCTACGGAGTGGCCGGGGAGACCCGCGCCTCCGCACCCCCGCGTCAATCGACCAGGTGACCGGCGGCCGCCACCATGGCGGCGGTGGCGTCGTGGTCCTCGTCGGTGGTCTGGTCCATACCAGATGCGGGCTTGACTTCCGTGGATGACAGGCATGTAATTCCCGTAGTGTTCTTCTCCGAGGGTCGAAAGGGCGAGCGCCATGAGAGCAGAGCTGTTTCTCCTCGAGCCGGAGGCCGAAGAGCTGGGTTGGCAGGAGCGTGCCCTGTGCGCCCAGACCGACCCTGAAGCCTTCTTCCCTGAGAAGGGTGGCTCGACCAGGGAGGCCAAGAAGGTCTGCCTGACCTGCGAGGTGCGTGATGACTGCCTCGAATACGCACTGATGAACGACGAGCGCTTCGGCATCTGGGGCGGTCTCTCCGAGCGGGAGCGCCGCAAGCTGAAGAAGCGCGCAGTCTGAGCACGACCCAGCTCCACCGTCTGCGCACCACCTGACGCACGCACGCTCCGGTCCCGTGTCCGACACGGGGGGCCGGAGCGCGTGCATTTCCGCTCCCGGGGCTCACGTAGGGTGCTCCGGTGACCGTCACCGCCCTGCTCGTCAGCCATGACGGGGGCAGGTGGCTCCCCGCCGTGCTGGCCGGCCTCTCGGGCCAGAGCCGCGCCGCCGACCGCGTCGTCGCAATCGACACCTCCAGCAAGGACGGCAGCGCCGACCTCGTCCGCGCGGCCCTCGGGGACGAGGCGGTCCACGTCATCCCCGGCTCGACCAGCTTTCCCGACGCCGTCGCCCACGGGCTCGCCACCGTGCCCGCCGCGAGCGACGACGAGTGGGTCTGGCTCCTCCACGACGATGCCAATCCCGAGCCCGGCGCGCTCGCGGCGCTGCTCGCCGCCGCGGAGAGCCATCCCGACGCCGACGTCCTCGGGCCCAAGCTCCGCGAGTGGCCCTCATTGCGCCGACTCCTCGAGGTGGGGCTCACGATCACAGGCACCGGCCATCGAGAGACCGGCCTGGAGCGGGGCGAGTACGACCAGGGGCAGCACGACGAGGTGCGCCGCGTCCTCGCGGTCAACACCGCCGGGATGCTGGTGCGCCGCCGGGTGCTCGAGGACCTCGGCGGCCTCGCCCCGGAGCTGCCGATCTTCGGCAACGACGTGGACTTCGGCTGGCGCGCCGCCGCCGCCGGGCACGCGACGTACGTCGTGCCGCAGGCCGTGGTCTTCCACGCGGAGGCCGCCCACCGGGGCCTCAGGCGGACGCCGCTGACCGGCCGTCACACCCACTACCAGGAGCGCCGGGCGGCGCTCTTCACCATCCTGGCCAACGCGCCCGCGCAGTGGCTGCCCTGGCAGGTGGTGCGGCTGTTCGCCGGCTCACTGCTGCGGATGCTGGGCTTCCTGTGCGTGCGCTCGGTGGGCGAGGCGCTCGACGAGCTCGCCGCCGTCGTGTCGCTCTACTCCCACCCCGGTGAGATCCGCGCCGCGCGGCAGGTCCGCGCGTCCCGGCGGCGCGGCGAGCCGCACGACGTGCGCGGCCTGCTCGCGCCGCGCTGGCTGCCCTACCGCCACGGCCTCGACTTCGTCACCGACCTGGTCACGGCGGCCAGCAACCAGGCCCAGGACGTCGCAGAGCGCCGTCGGGCCGCGAAGGCGGCCGAGCTGCCGGTGGCGACTGCCGCGGCCTCCAGGCCGCGGCCGGACGCCGACGACGAAGAAGCCTTCCTCCGGGACACCGGTCTCGTGGCGCGCTTCCTCTCCAACCCCGTGGCGCTCGCGCTCACGCTCTTCGCGGTCCTGGCCATCGTGGCCGCACGGGCTGCCTTCGGCAGCATCACGGGCGGCGCGCTCTCCCCGGCACCCGAGGCGGCCGCGGACTGGTGGCGGCTGCACGTCGAGGCACGCCACCCGCTCGGCACGGGCACCGACGTCCCCGCACCCGCCTACGTGCTGCCGTTCGCCGTGGTCGGCTCGGTGCTCGGGGGGCAGGCCGGCGCCGTGGTCTCCGCGCTCATGCTGCTGGCGGTGCCGCTCGCGGCCTGGGGCGCCTGGCGCCTGCTCCGCGTGGTCGGCCACCTCGTCGATCCGGCGGGCCTGCCGCGCTGGGTGCTGGTCTGGGGGGCCACGACCTACGCCCTGGTGCCCGCGACGAGCGGTGCCTGGAGTGAGGGGCGGTTCGGGACCGTCGCTGTCGCGGCCCTGCTCCCGTGGGCGGCGCACGCCGCCCTCGGGTTCTCCGACCCTGACGCCGACCGTCGCTGGCGGGCCGCGTGGCGCACGTCGCTGCTCGTCGCCCTCGCGGCGGCCTTCGTCCCCGGGGTCTGGCTCTTCGCACTGCTCGCGGCCGTCGTGGGGCTGGGCGCTGCCGCCTTCATCGCTCCTCGGCTGCTCCGGGACCGGTCCGCGTGGGGGCCGCCCGTCGTGGCCGTCCTCGCCGTCCCCGTGCTGCTCGCTCCCTGGCTGCTGCCGCTGGTGACCACCGGCTCGTCGGCCGGACTCCTGCTGGAGTCGGGGCGGCTGCCGGGTGACCGGGTCGACTTCACCGGGCTGGTGACCGGACGGCTGGGTGACCTGGGGGCGCCCTGGTGGCTCGGCCTCGTCCTGGCGGTGCTCGCGCTGCTCGCCCTGGTCCCGGTGCGCACGCGGGTGCCGGTGCTCGCCTGCTGGCTGCTCGCGCTCGCGGCCGCCGTCGTGGCGGCCGTGCTCGGGCAGGTGACGCTGCAGTTGCCGGTCGCCTCGACCCGCCCGAGCCTCGGACTCTTCGTCGTGGTCCTGCAGGGTGCGGCCGTCGTGGCCGCCTGCCTCGGCGGCACGGCGTACCTCCGCCGCCTGGCCGGGCGCCATCCGGCCTGGCAACGCGCCGTCGCGGGGGCGCTGGTCGTCGTCGCGGCCCTGGTGCCCCTCGGCGGGCTGGCCTGGTGGCTTGCGTCGCCGAGCGATGTGCTCGAGCGCGACGCGGACGCCGTCGTGCCGGCCTACATGGAGCAGAGCTCGCTGCTGGGAGCCGAGCACGGCGTCCTCGTCCTGCGCGGCTCGGTCGACGACGGCGTGGACTACCGCGTACGCCGCGGCGACGGCACCACCCTGGGCGAGGACGAGGTGCTCGCCCTGGCCGACGAGGACGTCGCGTTCACAAAGGACGTCCGGACCCTCGTCTCCGCGCCGACACCCGCCGTCGTGACCGCACTGGGGGACCGGGGCATCGAGTACGTCGTGGCCCCGGCGCCCGTCGACGGGCGGATCGCGTCGGCCCTCGACGCCACGAGCGGCCTCGAGCAGGCCAGCGCCGAGGACCGCACCACCCGCGCCTGGCGGGTGGACCGCCCTCTCTCGGCGGGCTCGGTCGAGGGCGCGTGGGCCTGGTCGCGCACGGTGCTGCTCGTCGTCCAGGGCCTGGCGGTCCTCGCCGTGCTCGTGCTCGCAGCACCGACCGTGAGGAGGTCGCGCGATGGCTGAGCCGACGCCCGGCCGCCGTGCGCTGGTCGCCACCCGCCGGCGCCCGGCCGCCCTCGACGTGCTGGCGGTGCTGATCCCGCTGGTGACGGTCGGCGCGCTCGCCCTCGTCCGCCCGGCCGCGGAGCCGGTCGAGCACCGGGCCTCCGAGCCGACCCAGCTGCACCGCACCACCCTGGTGTGCCCCGCGGCGCTGCCCGGGGCCGACGACGTCTCTGTCGCCAGCCTCGAGAGTGCCACCGGTGAGCTCACCACGCGTGGTGAGGAGGAGTCCATCCGGCTCACGGACGGAGTGGCGGTGACGGACCGACGGGACGCCGTGGCGATGACGGCGGAGGGCCAGCTCGCGCCCGGCCTGGCTGCCTGGCGGCATGGCGCCGGTTCGGCCACCGCCTGTCCGCGGCCCGCCGCCGAGGTGTGGTTCACGGGTGTGGGCGCGGCGCCCGAGCACTCGTCCGTCCTCGAGCTCGTCAACCCCGACGGCGGACCGGCCGTCGCGGACGTCACCGTCCTCGGTCCGACGGGGGAGATGACGGTGGCCTCGCTGCGCGGGGTCACCGTCGCGGGCGGCCGCACCGAGCGCTTCGACCTCGCCCGGCTGGTGCCGACCCGTGACGAGCTCGCACTGCGGGTGCGCGTGCCCCGAGGGCGGCTCGGGGTGCACGTCGTCGACGTCGTGGACGAGCTCGGCCTCGGCGCCCGCAGCCAGGACTGGCTGCCGGCGCAGGCGGAGCCGCTCACCACGTCCCATCTCCTCGGCCTCGGATCGAGCCCGGGAGGCCGGGTGCTGAGCGTCGCCAACCCGGGTGACTCCGAGGCCCGGGTGCAGATCGACCTGCTGACCCGGGCCAGTGCCTTCGCGCCCGCCGGGGTCGAGGAGCTCCGGGTGCCGCCGGGCTCGGTCGTCACCACCGACCTGGGCCGGCTGCTCTCCTCGCGAGTCGCCCAGGGCGCACTCGGCCTCCGACTCACCGCGACACAGCCCGTCACCTCCTCCCTCCGCACGCTCGCCGCTGGCGATCTCTCGCACGCGGTGCCCGGCGAGCCGCTGGAGGGGCGCGCGGGCGCGGTCCTGCCGCCCGGCCCCAAGCGCCTCCTCCTCTCCGGGGCCGAGGGGGCGGGCACCGTGACCTGGCTGGCCCTGGACGAGCGCGGGCGCGAGGTCGCCCAGGAGACCGTCCGGGTCTCCGAGGGGACCAGTCAGCGCATCGCCCTCCCGCCGCCGGCGGCCGTGCTCGACGTGCGCGTCGAGGACACCACCCTGCTCGCGGCCCTCGAGATGGGACCGCCCGGCCTGGCGGTCGTGCCGCTCGCCCCCTTGCCGCTCACCGGGGAGGTCCCCGACGTGCGACCGGCGCTGCAGTGAGCTGAGGGGCTCTGCTCTCAAGTGAGGTGGGGCGGACGTGGTGGCCGCCTCGATCCGCACTGTGGATGATGCCCGCCGGCTGTCGGTGCCAGGCGGTGTGCTTGGGGTCATGAGCGGAAGCACCATCTTCGAGAGCCAGGTGCCGGGACTGCTGCGACGCGTCCGGCGGGTGGCCGGACTGTCCCAGCGTGCGCTGGCGGAGGAGATCGGTGTGTCGAAGTCCGTCGTGGCTCGCTGGGAGAGCGGCCAGCGGCTTCCTCGCTCGGGCTGCTCGAGCAGGCCGCCGCCCTCGCCGATCTCCGTCTCGTCCTCATCGACGACGAGGACAGGGTGGTTCCGTCCATGCGCCCCGACGGAGTGAGGACCGAGGCGGGTCGGCGGCCTCCGCCGTTCACGGATCCCAGGCCGGGAGGCTGGCGCACCGAGACCGACAGCCTGGACGCCTCATGGACGAAGGATCGCCTGTAAGCACGGCGTGCCGGCCGTGTGCGGGTCACCTTTCCATCGGACGGGCTCGACGCCGAGTGAGCGACTCCACGACGACCACCCGACCGATGGCGAGCTCCTGGACGAGATCGAACAGCGGGAGCAGGCACTGGACCGGGAGACGAATCCCCCTGAGCCGAGCGTGGCTCAGTCGCCGTAGCGGGGGTCCACGTCCTCCGGCGGGATCCCCAGCAGCTCGGCGACCTGCTCGACCACGACGGTCAGCACCATCGCCTCCAGGTCGTCGCGGCTCTCGGCGCGGTGCTCGATCGGCCGGCGGAAGATCACCAGGCGCGTCGGCTCCGCCCCGGAGCCGCGGACGAGCGACGACAGGGGCACGGTCTCGCCCCAGTCGTCGGGCAGCATCGGCGCATCCTCCACGGCGTACTCCACCAGCCCGAGGTGCCGCTGCCAGCGCGCGTCGATCTCCGTGACGATGTCGAGGACCAGCTCGTCGAAGCGCTCCCGCCTCGTGCGTGTGGCGGGCCGGCCCGGGATGCGCGGCAGCACGCCGGGCCCGCGCATGCCCCGCCCGCGGCGGTCGCGGGTGACCCGTCGGCCGCGGCCTTCGACGCCGGTGCTCTCCTCCACGCAGCGAGCCTAATCGGGCGGGGCGGTGGGGCGAGGTAGCGTCTGCCGCGTGAGCCTCGCCCGTCGCTGTTCGCGCACTGCCTGCGGTCGCAGTGCGGTGAACACGCTGACCTACGTCTACGCCGACCAGACCGCGGTCCTCGGCCCCCTCGCGACGTACGCCGAGCCGCACGCCTACGACCTGTGCGAGCAGCACAGCGAACGGCTCTCGGCGCCGCGGGGCTGGGAGGTGCTCCGCCTCGCTCCGGACCCCTCGGCCAAGGGACCCAGCTCCGACGACCTGCTCGCCCTCGCCGACGCGGTGCGCGAGGCGGCCCGCCCGGCCGAGCCGCTGCCGCCGCTCCGTGCCGCCTCCCCCGAGGGCGCCGACGACGCGACACGGGGCACCAAGCGCGGCCACCTCCGGGTGCTCACCTCCGACTGACCGCGGCGGTCTACGCTGCTCGCATGCCACCGAGCGAGCAGCCGAGCACTCTCGATCCCGCGAACCTCGACGCCACGTTCAAGGCGTACGACGTTCGTGGCACCGTCCCGGACCAGGTCGACGAGGACCTCGCGCGCGCCACGGGTGCCGCCTTCGTGGAGGTGACCGGTGCGACCACGGTCGTCGTCGGCCACGACATGCGTCCCAGCTCGCCCGGCCTGGCCGGTGCGTTCGCAGACGGCGCCACCTTCGCCGGTGCGGACGTGGTGATGATCGGCCTGTCCTCGACCGACCAGCTCTACTTCGCCTCCGGCCACCTGGGCCACCCGGGAGTGATGTTCACCGCCAGCCACAACCCCGCGCAGTACAACGGGATGAAGCTGTGCCGGGAGGGCGCGCAGCCGATCGGCACCGACACCGGTCTCGGCGAGATCCGGGCCAGCGTGGAGGCGGGTGGCCACCGCCCCGCCCGGGTGGCGGGCAACATCACCCAGGACGACGTGATCGAGGCCTACGCCGCCCACCTGCTGGTGCTCGCGCCCGTCGAGGGCCGCCGCCTCAAGGTCGTCGTCGACGCCGGCAACGGAATGGCCGGCCTGACCGCCCCGGCCGTCTTCGACCGCCTCGGCTCCGACAAGGTGGAGCTGGTGCCGATGTACTTCGAGCTCGACGGCACCTTCCCGAACCACGAGGCCAACCCGATCGAGCCCGAGAACCTCCGTGACCTCCAGGCCCGGGTGCTCGCCGAGAGCGCCGACATCGGCCTGGCCTTCGACGGCGACGCCGACCGCTGCTTCCTCGTCGACGAGAGGGGCGAGGCCGTCTCCCCGTCCACGCTCACGGCGCTCATCGCGGCGCGCGAGCTCGCCAAGGAGCCGGGCGCGACCGTCATCCACAACCTGATCACGAGTCGCGCCGTGCCCGAGATCGTGGAAGAGCTCGGCGGCTCGCCCGTCCGCACCCGGGTCGGCCACTCCTACATCAAGGCCAGGATGGCCGAGACGGGTGCGATCTTCGGCGGCGAGCACAGCGGCCACTTCTACTTCCGCGACTTCTGGCGAGCCGACTCCGGGATGCTCGCGGCCCTGCACGCCCTGGCCGCGCTCGCCGAGACCGAGCAGCCGCTCAGCGCGCTGCTGGCCGACTACGAGCGCTACGTCGTGAGTGGCGAGATCAACTCCACCGTGGCCGACCAGCAGGCGATCATCGACGACCTCGAGAGGCGCTACGCCGGCAGCGACGGCGTCGAGACCGACCGCCTCGACGGGCTGACGGTCTCCCACGAGGACTGGTGGTTCAACGTCCGGCCCTCCAACACCGAGCCGCTGCTGCGGCTCAACGCCGAGGGGCGCGACCGGGCCACGATGGAGCGGGTGCGCGACCAGGTGCTGACGACGATCAGGAGAGACGCATGAACATCGACCCCCGGCTGATGGAGATCATCGTGTGCCCGGGTTGCCACGGGGACCTCGCAGCGGAGGGGGAGGAGCTCGTGTGCTCAGGCTGCGGCAATGCCTACCCCGTGCGCGACGACATACCCGTGCTGCTCCTCGACGAGGCCCGCAAGCCGGCCTGACGGGCTGTCGAGATGGCGACCTGGTTCGACGAGTCCCGGCTGGACGACGAGTCCGCCCTCGCGCACATCGACGCACACCTGCGCTCCCTCGCCGAGAGCGGCGCCCGGGTCCGCCGGGAGGCCCACGACGCCGCGGCCGCCACCGCCGAGGCCATCGCGCGTGAGCAGGGCGCGTCGGCGCCGCGCGCCGTGATCGCCGCCGGCCCGGACTCGCGGCTCCTGCGGGCCGTGCTCGAGCCGTGGTGCCCGGTGCCGTTCGTGGCCTGGCCGGGCCCGGCCCTGCCGGGCTGGGCAGGCAGCCTCGACCTCGTGGTGATGCTCGCGCCCGAGGGGTCCGACACGGGCTCGGCGTCCGCGGTCGCGGAGGCCGTACGCCGCGGCGCGCAAGTCGTCGTGGCCTGCCCCCCCGGATCACTGGTGGCCGAGCACGCGGCCGGCCGCTACACGACCCTGCTGCCCACCGTGACCGGCGACCAGCTCGCCACTGCGGTGGTCATGCTCGACTACCTCGCGCAGGTCCACCTCGGGCCGAGGGCCGACGCCGAGGGTGTCGCCACCGCCCTGGACGACGTGGCGGTGTCCTGCTCGCCGCACCGCGACCTCGCGGTCAACCCGGCCAAGATGCTCGCGATCTCCCTCGCCGACACCATCCCCGTCGTCTGGGGCGGGTCGGTCCTGGCGGCACGCGCTGCGCGGCGCGTCGCCGAGTCCATCCGCCGGGCAAGCGGTCGCTCCGCGATCGCCGGGGACGCCGAGCACCTGCTGCCGGTGCTCGAGGCCGCCAAGCAACGCGATGTCTTCGACGACCCGTTCGCGGACCCGGCCGGTGATCTGAGGCCGCTGCTGCTCGTGCTCGACGACGGCAGCGACGACCCGGTGGTGCGGGAGCAGCGCGGCCGGCTGCAGGCGGCGGCCACGAGCCGCGGCGTACGCGTGGAGACGCTGACGACGACGGCTGACACCGAGGTGGCGCGCTACGCGTCGCTCATGCTGCAGGGACGCTACGCCGCGGCGTACCTGCAGCTCGGACTCGTCGAGGAGTGACCTGAGGGGTCGTCGCTAGGCTTCGGCCCGTGACTGACCACGCCGCGACTCGACCGGGGGACTGCTGATGGCCGGAGGACTCTTCGCTCTCCTCGACGACGTGGCCGTGCTGGCCAAGATGTCCGCGGCTGCCAGCACCAAGGCGGCGGGCGTGGTCGTCGACGACATGGCGGTCACGCCGCAGTACGTCCACGGCGTGACGGCCGAGCGCGAGCTGCCGATCATCCGCAGGATCGCGATCGGCTCACTGCGCAACAAGCTGCTCCTCATCCTCCCGGCGGCCTTGCTGCTCAGCCAGTTCCTGCCATGGCTGCTGACCCCGCTGCTCATGATCGGCGGCACCTACCTGTGCTACGAGGGCGCGGAGAAGATCTGGGAGAAGCTCAGCGGCCACGAGGAGCACGACCACCTCGCCGTCGAGGAGGGCCCCGACGCCGAGCGGACCATGGTCTCCGGGGCGATCCGCACCGACTTCATCCTCTCCAGCGAGATCATGGTGATCGCCCTCAACGAGGTCGCGAGCGAGGGCTTCGTCGATCGCGCGATCATCCTCGTCGTGGTGGCCGTCGCGATCACGGTGCTCGTCTACGGGCTGGTCGCGCTCATCGTGAAGATGGACGACGTGGGCCTGCGGATGACCGAGCGCGGCTCCTCGACCTCCCAGCGCCTGGGCCACGCGCTCGTCGCCGGCATGCCCCGGCTGCTCACCGCCCTGTCGACCATCGGCATCGTCGCGATGCTCTGGGTCGGCGGCCACATCCTCCTCGTCGGTGTGGACGAGCTCGGCTGGCACTCGCCCTACGAGCTGGTGCACCACCTCGAGGAGGCGGTGCACCACGCCGTCCCGGCGGTCGGCTCGTTCCTCGGCTGGGTCGTCAACACCCTCGCGTCGGCGATCGTCGGCGTCCTCATCGGGGCCGTCGTCGTCGTCGCGATGCACCTCCTGCCGTTCCGCAAGGGCGGCCATCACGTGGAGGAGCCGGAGCAGGCCTGAGGATTCTGCGTTCGACTCGGCAGAGTCCTACCCTCGGACGAAGGGGCGCGGCAGCGCGCAGTCACAATCGCGAGGGGAACCACTGATGGACTTCAAGGTCGCCGACCTGGGGCTGGCCGAGTTCGGCCGCAAGGAGATCGCGCTCGCGGAGCACGAGATGCCGGGCCTGATGGCCATGCGCGAGCGCTACGGCGCCGAGAAGCCGCTGGCCGGCGCGAAGATCGCGGGCTCGCTGCACATGACGATCCAGACCGCTGTCCTCATCGAGACGCTCGTCGCGCTCGGTGCCGAGGTCCGCTGGGCCTCGTGCAACATCTTCTCCACCCAGGACCACGCGGCTGCCGCGATCGTCGTCGGCCCCGAGGGCACCGTCGACGCCCCGGCCGGTGTCCCGGTCTTCGCCTGGAAGGGCGAGACCCTGGAGGACTACTGGTGGTGCACCCAGCAGATCCTGCAGTGGCCGAACGGCGAGTTCGCCAACATGATCCTCGACGACGGCGGCGACGCCACCCTGCTCGTCCACCTCGGTGTCGAGATGGAGAAGAGGGGCGAGGCACCGGACCCGGCGACCGCCACCTCCACCGAGCAGAAGATCATCTTCGACGTCCTCAACGCCTCGCTGGCCGAGAGCAAGGACCGCTGGACCCGGATCGCCGCTGAGCTCAAGGGCGTCACCGAGGAGACCACCACGGGCGTGCACCGCCTCTACGAGATGATGAAGGAGGGGTCGCTCCTCTTCCCCGCCATCAACGTCAACGACTCGGTCACCAAGTCGAAGTTCGACAACAAGTACGGCTGCCGCCACTCCCTCATCGACGGCATCAACCGCGCCACCGACGTGCTCATCGGCGGCAAGGTCGCGGTCGTCTGCGGCTACGGCGACGTGGGCAAGGGCTGCGCGGAGTCGCTGCGGGGCCAGGGCGCGCGCGTGATCGTCACCGAGATCGACCCGATCTGCGCCCTGCAGGCGGCGATGGACGGCTACCAGGTCGCCACCCTCGACGACGTGCTCGACGTCGCGGACATCGTCATCACCGCCACGGGCAACAAGGACGTCGTCACCGTCGACCAGATGCGCCGGATGAAGCACAACGCGATCCTCGGCAACATCGGCCACTTCGACAACGAGATCGACATGGCCGGCCTCGAGGCGCCGGGCGTGGCCGAGCGCACCAACGTCAAGCCGCAGGTCGACGTGTGGACCTTCCCTCCCGACGACATGGGAGAGCGCAAGGCGATCATCGTCCTCTCCGAGGGTCGCCTGATGAACCTCGGCAACGCCACGGGCCACCCGAGCTTCGTGATGTCCAACTCCTTCACCAACCAGGTGTTGGCCCAGATCGAGCTCTTCACCAAGCCCGAGGCCTACCCGGTCGGCGTCTACGTGCTCCCCAAGCACCTCGACGAGGAGGTCGCGCGGCTGCACCTGGCGTCGCTCGGCGTCAGGCTCACCACGCTGACCGACGAGCAGGCCAGCTACCTCGGCGTGCCGGTGTCGGGCCCGTACAAGCCCGATCAGTACCGGTACTGAGCCGGCGGGCTGGCAGACTGGCGGCATGACCCCGTCCGCTGACACCAGGGGCAGCATCCTCGTCGTCGACGACGACGCCTCCCTGGCCGAGATGCTGTCGCTCGTCCTCCGCCAGGAGGGCTTCGACAGTCGTCTCGTCGGCCGCGGCGACGAGGCGATGGAGGCGTTCCGCGCCTACCGGCCGGACCTGGTGCTCCTGGACCTGATGCTGCCCGGCAAGGACGGCATCGACGTCTGCAAGGAGATCCGGGCCGAGTCGGGTGTGCCGATCGTGATGCTCACCGCCAAGGGCGACACGGTCGACGTCGTGCTGGGCCTCGAGTCCGGCGCCGACGACTACATCGTCAAGCCGTTCAAGCCCAAGGAGCTCATCGCGCGTGTCCGGGCGCGGGTGCGTCGGCTCGACGCACCCGCCTCGGAGTCGCTCACGATCGGCGACCTGGCCATCGACGTCGCCGGGCACTCCGTGACTCGCGACGGCAAGCCGGTGAGCCTCACGCCGCTCGAGTTCGACCTCCTCGTCTGCCTGGCGCGCAAGCCGTGGCAAGTGTTCACCCGCGAGGTGCTGCTCGAGCGGGTGTGGGGCTACCGCCACAGCGCCGACACGCGGCTCGTCAACGTGCACGTCCAGCGGCTGCGTTCCAAGATCGAGCACGACCCGGAGAACCCCGAGATCGTCGTGACGGTGCGGGGAGTGGGCTACAAGGCCGGCCCGCCGTCCTAGGCCAGCCATGAGCACTACGCCGCGGCTCCCTCCTGTCCCCGAACGCGCGTCGTACGCCCTCCGCCGGGGGCTCACCTTCTGGCGCCGGTCGGTGCAGGCGCGCGTCGTGGCCAGCACGGTGCTGCTCTCGGCCGCGGTCGTGGGGATCGTCGGCTGGTTCCTGATGCAGCAGACGCGCGACGGCCTGCTGGACCACCGCGTCGACCAGGTGGTGGCGGAGGCGGAGAACGAGACCGCCGACGCACGCAACCGGCTGGCCTACGCGCCGGGGACCGAGGTCGACGAGTCGGAGCAGCAGGAGGACCTCGTCGAGCCGATCATCGCGCGCGGCGCGACGCGGGGCTTCGCCGTCGTGCTGGCGCCGGCCGTCGGCAGCGGCCGGCTCGCCGAGGGTGGCGCCAAGTTCACCCAGGGCCTGGACACCTCGAGCGTGCCCGACAACCTCCAGCAGCACTTCGACCAGCCCGCGCCCACGGCCTGGACCTACACCACGATCCGCACCACCCGCGCCGTGCCCGGCCTTCCGGAGGGCCCCGGCATCGTCGTCGGCAGCCAGGTGACCCTGCCGGCCGACGACCAGACCTACACCCTCTACTACCTCTACTCCCTCGACGACGAGGAGGAGACCCTGGCGCTCGTCGAGCGGGCCCTCCTCACCGCCGGCGTGCTGCTCCTCCTGCTGGTCGCCGGGCTCACCTGGCTGGTCGCCCGCCAGGTCGTGACGCCCGTGCGGATGGCCCGCCGGGTGGCCGAGCGGCTCGCGGCCGGTCAGCTGCAGGAGAGACTGCGGGTGACCGGCGAGGACGACCTGGCCCGGCTGGCCACGTCCTTCAACCAGATGGCCTCCAACCTCCAGCGGCAGATCCGCCAGCTGGAGGAGCTCAGCCGCCTGCAGCGACGCTTCGTGTCCGACGTCTCCCACGAGCTGCGCACCCCGCTCACGACCGTGCGGATGGCGGGCGACGTCCTCCACGACGCGCGCGCCAGCTTCGACCCGATGACCGCACGGGCCGCCGAGCTGCTCCAGACCGAGCTGGACCGCTTCGAGACGCTGCTCTCCGACCTGCTCGAGATCAGCCGGTTCGACGCCGGCGCGGCCGTGCTCGAGGTCGAAGACGTCAACCTGGTCGACGTCGCCCGGCGGGTGGTCGACATGACCAGCGCCCTGGCGGAGCAGCGGGACACGCGCGTCATCGTCATCGACCCGGGTCACCTCTGCCTCGCGGAGGCCGACGTACGCCGGGTGGAGCGGATCGTCCGCAACCTGGTCACCAACGCGATCGACCACGCGGAGTCGCACGACGTGCACGTGCTCGTCGAGGGCGACGACCACGCGGCCGCGATCGCGGTGCGCGACCACGGGGTCGGTCTCGGTCCGGGCGAGTCCGCGATGGTCTTCAACCGGTTCTGGCGTGCCGACCCCGCCCGGGCCCGGACCAGCGGCGGCACCGGCCTCGGCCTCTCGATCGCGCTCGAGGACACCCACCTGCACGGCGGGTGGCTGCAGGCCTGGGGCCGCCCCGGGGAGGGCGCCCAGTTCCGCCTCACCCTGCCGCGGCGGCTCAGCCAGCCGTTGCGCCACAGCCCGCTGCCGCTGGTGCCGCAGGATGACCGGGAGCCGGCATGACCCGCGCGCTGAGGCTGCTCGTGGCCCTGCTGCTCCTGGCCGGGCTGGCGGGGTGCGTCCGGATGCCCAGCGAGGGTCCCGTGGAGGCCCGCACCGGATCGGGGCGCCCGCCGGAGACGCCCAGGCTCTACTTCGACCCCAGGCCGCCGCAGCCGGGGGAGACCCCCTCGGAGATCGTCACCCACTTCCTCGAGGCGATGACCGCGACACCGATCAAGACAAGTGTGGCGCGGCAGTTCCTCTCCACCTCTGCCCAGGAGGCCTGGCGGCCCGAGAAGGCCATCCTCACCTACGCCGAGGCCGGTGAGCCGCTGGGCGACCTCGAGGTCGCCCAGCCGCTGGCAGGAATCAACCGCTATGACGACCGGGGGGCCTGGCAGGGACGCGGCGCCGCGCACACGCTGCGGTTCGCGATGGTCCAGGAGGACGGGGAGTGGCGCATCGACCGGGCGCCGGACGCGGTCATCGTGCCCGAGGGCTGGTTCGCCGACTGGTACCAGCGCGTCTCGCTCCACTTCTTCGACCCGACGGCCCAGATCCTGGTGCCCGAGCCGGTCTACGTGCCGGTGGGCGACCAGTCGGGCGCCGCGATGGTCCGCGGCCTGCTCGCGGACCCGTCCGACGGCCCGCAGGTGGCGCGCACGTTCTTCCCGCCGGGCTTCGACGAGGGCCTCTCGGTCCCCATCACCCCGGGGGGCATCGCGGAGGTGACCCTCTCGGGCGGCGACCCGGGTGCGCTGGACGAGGCGACCACGCACCGCATGCTCGCCCAGCTGGTGTGGACGCTTCGGCAGGATCCACGCGTCAGCGCGGTCCAGGTCACCGTCGGCGACCGTGAGCTGGGCCTGCCGGGCGGTCCCACGCAGGTCCGGCTCGACGTGGGCGCGGCCTACGACCCCACCGGCGCCCAGGCGACCGGCGACCTCTTCGGCCTGCTCGACGGTCGCCTCGTGCGCGGCTCCGCGGATGGCTTCGAGCCCACGGCCGGGCCGCTCGGCGCCGCCCAGCTGAGCATCCGGTCGGTGGGTGTCGACCTCGCGGGCGAGCGCGCGGCCGCCGTGGCAGCCGACGGCCGGTCCGTGCTGGTCGCGCCGGTCGACGACGGCGAGGACGCGGCGGTCCAGGTCGTGAGCGGGGCCCGCGACCTGCTCCCGCCGCACTGGGACTTCGCCGACCGGCTGTGGCTGGTCGACCGCAACCGGGGCAGCGCCCGCGTGCAGTACGTCGTGGGTGAGCGGTCGCGGCGGGTCGCGATCGACGTGCCCGGCATCACCGGCAGGCAGGTCCGTCACTTCCTCGTCTCGCGCGACGGCAGCCGCCTGGTCGCGGTGGTGCGCACCCGGGCCGGTGACCGGGTCCGGGTGAGCCGGCTCCTGCACGACGAGCGGGGCCGGGTCCTCCGGGCGACCCGGGCCCGCGGCATCGCACCGGGGCTGGCAGCCGAGCGCATCAGCGACCTGGGGTGGCGCTCGCCCACGGCGGTGTCGGTGCTCATCAACGACGAGCTCTCACAGGTGCGCACGGTGTCGGTCGAGGGCGCTCCGGAGGAGGTGCTGACACCGACCCGGCTGCGGGGCCGCACGAGCCGGCTGGTCACGTCGCCGGTGGAGGGGGCGGGCGTCTACGCCGTCGGCGGCTCCACGATCACCGACATGGCCTCGCCCGACCTGGACCTGGCCGCCCTGCCCGACGGGATGGAGTTCCTGACCTACGTCGGCTGATCCACAGGCCGGCCGGGTGCCGGTTGAGATCACAGGCCCCGTGCTGGTGGCATGGCCGGGTGCGTGACGCCCTCGTCGACCTGGTGACCGGCAGCTCCTGCGTGGGCTGCGCGAGGCCCGGGCGCCTGCTGTGCCCGTCCTGCCGTGCCGCCCTGCCGACGTCGGCCTCCGTGCGCTGGCCGACGCCCGTCCCGCCGGGCCTGGCCGTCCCGTGGGCGACGGGGGAGTACGCCGAGGCGCTGAGGGCGATGGTCGTGGGACACAAGGACGAGGGCCAGCTCGTGCTGCGGCGGCCGCTGGGCGCGCTGCTCGCGACGGCCGTCCGGGCAGCGGTCGTCCACCTGCCTCCGGGTGACCCGATCGTCCTCGTGCCGGTGCCGTCCCGGCCGGGCTCGCGCCGGCGCCGGGGCTACGACCCGACGGGGGCGCTGGTGCGCTCCGCGGAGCGGGCGATGCGGCAGGAGCGGCACGTCGTGGTGGCCGACCTCCTGGTGTCGCGTGGCGGCGTGCGCGACCAGGCCGGGCTCGGCGCGGCCGACCGCACGGCCAACCTCACGGGGTCGATGACGTGCCCCTCGCCGCGGCTGCGGCGCCTCGCCCGGCTGGTGCCGCGGGCCCGCGTGGTCGTGTGCGACGACGTGCTGACGACCGGCGCGACGGCTCGCGAGGCGCAGCGCGCGCTCGAGTCCGTGGGGCTCCACGTGGCCGCGATCGCGGTCGTGGCGGCGACGCGCAGGCGACGTACGGATGAATCCTCCGGCACGCTTTCAACGACCGGCCGCGACCTGTAGCGTCTGTGCATGGAGTCCGTCCGGGTCCGTGGTTGCGTCACCCGGAGCACCGCGCGCCAAGCGCGGGGAGACGGGTGGCTAGCCGATGCCAGTCGCAGGCGAAACGGTCCACGTAAGTCCGGCCCACCCTCACCGGTGGCCGGGCGATCACGGTGCGGCTTAGACGTAAGTCCTGCCTCGGTCCCGCCGTCAGACACGGTGAAGCCCGGGAGAAGGCCGGTAGTGACGGAGAAGTTGCGGAAGCCTCAGCAGGCGACTGTGGGGACGAAGACCAGGTCGGCCGGGCGGACTCCATCCCACCCTGCTCACATGCGGGTGAGGACGATCGAGGGGCAACCCACGCTACGGAGGTTCAGATGGATGTTGTGGTCACCGGACGGCACTGCGAGGTGTCGGAGAGGTTTCGCGAACACGTCTCAGAGAAGCTCAGTCGACTGGAGAAGCACGATCATCGGATCATCCGGGTCCAGGTCGAGGTCGAGGTCGAGCGCAACCCCCGCCAGCACGATCACGCGACGCGCGTGGAGCTGACCGCCTTCTCCAAGGGCCCGGTGATCCGGGCGGAGGCGGCTGCCGAGGACAAGATGAGCGCCCTCGACCTGGCGCTCGACAAGATGGCCTCGCAGATGCGCAAGGCTGCCGACCGGCGCCGCGTGCACCGCGGCCGGCACACGCCCGTGTCCGTGGGCCAGGCGCTCGCCAGCGGCGCCGGTGCGCTGGTCGGCAGCGAAGCCGCGCCCGACGAGGACGTGGTCACCGATCGCCAGGTGGGTCCGATCACGGTGACCGGCGACGGACCCCTCGTCGTCCGGGAGAAGACGCACGCCGCCACCCCGATGACCCTCGACCAGGCGCTCTACGAGATGGAGCTCGTCGGCCACGACTTCTACCTGTTCGTCGACAAGGAGAGCGAGCGGCCCTCGGTGGTCTACCGCCGCCGGGGCTACGACTACGGCGTCATCTCCCTGGACCTCGGGGACTGATGCACGGCCCTTCTTCGTCTCGGCCACGTCCCGCGTCTGACATGATGCGGGACGTGACCGAGGCGACTCCCACCGAGACCAGACCGACGGGCGGCGAGCCGATCCGGGTCCTCGTCGTCGATGACCAGGAGCTGTTCCGCCGGGGCCTTGTCATGCTGCTCCGCCAGGACGCCGACATCGAGGTCGTCGGTGAGGCCGGCGACGGCATGGCGGCGACCGACTTCGCCGAGAGCCTCGCGCCCGACGTCGTGCTCCTCGACGTCCGGATGCCCAAGCGCACCGGTGTCGAGGCGTGCCGTGCGATCAAGGAGGCCGTGCCGTCGGCCAAGATCATCATGCTGACGGTCTCCGACGAGGAGGCTGACCTCTACGACACCGTGAAGAACGGCGCGTCGGGCTACCTCCTCAAGGACTCCTCGATCGACGAGGTCGCCCAGGCCATCCGGGTGGTCCATGAGGGACAGTCGCTGATCAGCCCGTCCATGGCGGTGAAGCTGATCGACGAGTTCAAGTCGATGTCCAAGCCGGAGAAGGCACAGGGTCCGGGCTTCAAGCTCACCGACCGCGAGCTCGAGGTGCTGCGGCTGGTCGCCAAGGGGATGAACAACCGCGATGTGGCCAAGGCGCTGTTCATCTCCGAGAACACGGTGAAGAACCACGTCCGCAACATCCTGGAGAAGCTGCAGCTGCACTCGCGCATGGAGGCGGTCATGTTCGCCATGCGGGAGAAGCTCCTCGACCTGCCCTGACGGTGGCCCAGACACTCACGCGCCCCCAGGCGCGACGCATCGCCCTAGCCGCCCAGGGGTTCTGCGACCGCCCGCACGCCACGCCCACCATGCGCACCCTGGAGCGCACGGTGGGGCGCACCGGCGTGCTGCAGGTGGACTCCGTCAACGTGCTTCAGCGCGCGCACTTCATGCCGCTCTACTCCCGGATGGGCCCCTACGACGTGTCGCTCCTAGCCCGCGCGCAGTCCGCCCGTGCACGGCAGCCGCGGCGGCTGGTGGAGTACTGGGCGCACGTGCAGGCGCTGATGCCGGTCGACCTCTGGCCGGTCATGCGGCACCGGATGGACTCCTACCGTGCCCAGCGCGGCAAGTGGGGCTTCACCGCCGACCCGATGCTGGAGCCCGCCGTGCTGGCAGCCGTGCGCGAGCGTGGCCCCGTCACGGCGCGCGACCTCGACACCGACTTCAGCGGTCCCCGGATCCGTGAGCACTGGGGCTGGAACTGGTCGGACGCCCGGAAGGTCCTCGACTACCTCTTCCTCGTCGGCGAGGTCGCCATCGCCGGCCGCAGCCCGCAGTTCGAGGTCCTGTACGACGTGCCCGAGCGGGTGCTGCCAGCCGAGGTCCTGGCCGCGCCGACCCCGACGCCGGAGGAGGCCGCCGTCGAGCTCGTCCGGCGGGCCGCGCGGTCCCACGGCGTCGCCAGCGCCGCGTGCCTGGCCGACTACTACCGGCTGCGCCTGCAGCCGGCCCCCGGCGGGCCCAGCGTCCAGGACGCGATCGACGTGCTGGTCGGGTCGGGCGAGCTCGAGCCGGTGCGCGTGGAGGGCTGGCGCCGCGCGGCGTACCTCCATCGCGACGCACGGCTGCCGCGCAGCGTGGGCGCCCGCACCCTGCTCAGCCCGTTCGACCCGGTGGTGTGGGAGCGGTCCCGCACCGAGGCGCTCTTCGACTTCCGCTACCGGATCGAGATCTACGTGCCCGCCGAGAAGAGGGTGCACGGCTACTACGTGCTCCCGTTCCTGCTCGGCGACCGGATCGCCGCCCGCGTCGACCTCAAGGCCGACCGTGCGGAGCGGCGGCTGCTCGTGCGGGCCGCGCACCTCGAGCCCGGCGCCCCCGACGGGACGCCGGAGCAGCTGTGGGCCGAGCTGCACCGGCTGGCGGGCTGGCTCGGCCTCGACCAGGTGCTGGTGGAGCCGCGCGGCGACCTCGCGCCCGCGCTGAGCGCCGCTTCCGTGCGTAGGTAGCATGACCGGTGGCCGTCCGGCCGCCCATCGACCTGCCTGGAGACCCATCCCGTGCCTGCCATCATCGACAAGCTCCTCCGCATCGGCGAGGGCAAGATCCTGCGACAGCTCGAGGCGATCGCCAAGGCGGTCAACGCGATCGAGGACGACTTCGTCAAGATGACCGACGACGAGCTGCGCGGGATGACGGCGGAGTTCAGGGAGCGCCTGGCCAACGGCGAGAGCCTCGACGACCTGATGCCGGAGGCGTTCGCCACCGTGCGCGAGGCGTCGCGCCGGGTGATGGGCATGCGGCCCTTCGACGTGCAGATCATGGGTAGCGCGGCGCTGCACATGGGCAACATCGCCGAGATGAAGACCGGTGAGGGCAAGACCCTGGTCGCGGTCGCCCCGGCCTACCTCAACGCGCTCGCCGGCAACGGCGTCCACGTCGTCACCGTCAACGACTACCTCGCCCGCTACCAGTCCGAGATGATGGGCCGCGTCCACCACTTCCTCGGCCTCTCGGTCGGGGTGATCCTGCCGCAGATGCGTCCTGCGGAGCGCCGCGAGGCCTACGCGTGCGACATCACCTACGGCACCAACAACGAGCTAGGCTTCGACTACCTGCGCGACAACATGGCCGACTCCATCGAGGAGTGCGTGCAGCGCGGCCACAACTTCGCCATCGTCGACGAGGTCGACTCGATCCTGATCGACGAGGCCCGCACGCCCCTCATCATCAGCGGCCCGACGCAGGACGAGGTGAAGTGGTACGCCGAGTTCGCGACCATCGCCCGCAGCCTGGCCAGGGACGTCGACTACGAGGTCGACGAGAAGAAGCGCACGATCTCGGTGCTCGAGCCCGGCATCACCAAGGTCGAGGACCACCTGGGCATCGAGAACCTCTACGACTCGGTCAACACCCCGCTGATCTCCTTCCTCAACAACTCCATCAAGGCCAAGGAGCTGTTCCGCAAGGACAAGGAGTACGTCGTCATGGACGGCGAGGTGCTCATCGTCGACGAGCACACCGGCCGCATGCTCGCCGGCCGCCGCTACAACGACGGCCTCCACCAGGCGATCGAGGCCAAGGAGGGCGTGACCGTCCGCGAGGAGTACCAGACGCTCGCGACCGTCACCCTGCAGAACTACTTCCGCCTCTACGACAAGCTCTCCGGCATGACTGGCACGGCGATGACCGAGGCCAGCGAGTTCGACAAGATCTACGGCCTCGGCGTGGTCCCGATCCCGACCAACAAGCCGATGATCCGCATCGACCAGCCCGACCTCGTCTACCGCACCGAGGAGGCGAAGTACGAGGCGGTCGTCAAGGACATCACCGAGCGGCACCGCAACGGCCAGCCGGTGCTGGTCGGCACCGTCTCCGTCGAGAAGTCCGAGCTGCTCTCGGGGATGCTGAAGACGAACGGCGTGCCGCACTCCGTGCTCAACGCGAAGATGCACGCCGACGAGGCGAAGATCGTCGCGCTCGCCGGCCACACGGGCGCCGTCACCGTTGCCACCAACATGGCCGGTCGGGGCACCGACATCATGCTGGGTGGGTCGATCGACTTCCTCGCCGACCAGGAGCTGCGCAAGCAGGGTCTCGAGCCCTCGGGTGAGACCGCCGAGGCCTACGAGGAGGCCTGGCCGGCGATGCTCGAGAAGATCCGCGAGCAGGTCGCGGCCGAGCACGACGAGGTCAAGGAGCTCGGCGGCCTCTACGTCGTCGGCACCGAGCGCCACGAGTCGCGCCGCATCGACAACCAGCTGCGCGGCCGCTCCGGCCGCCAGGGAGACCCGGGCGAGTCCCGCTTCTACCTCTCCCTCGAGGACGAGCTGATGCGGCTGTTCAAGTCCGACTGGGTCGACCGTGTGCTGCAGGTGCTCAAGGTCCCCGACGACGTGCCGATCGAGAACAAGCGCGTCACCGGCGCCATCGCCAACGCTCAGGGGCAGGTCGAGTCGCAGAACTTCGAGTCCCGCAAGAACGTCCTCAAGTACGACGACGTGATGGACCGCCAGCGCCAGGTCATCTACGCCGAGCGCCGCGAGGTCCTCGAGGGCGCCGACCTCGAGAAGCAGATCCGCGGCTTCATCGACGACGTGATCGCCGGCTACGTCACCGGTGCCACGGCCGACTACGCCGAGGACTGGGACCTCGAGGGGCTGTGGACCGCCCTGGGCCAGCTCTACCCGATCGGACTGAGCCTCGACGTGGTCGAGAAGGCGGCCGGCGGCCGGAGCGGTCTGAGCCGTGAGTCCCTCATCGCGGACCTGCAGAAGGACGCCCAGGAGGCCTACAACAGGCGCGAGGCCGAGATGGGTGAGGAGGTCATGCGCGAGCTGGAGCGCCGTGTCGTGCTCTCCGTGCTCGACCGCAAGTGGCGCGAGCACCTCTACGAGATGGACTATCTCCGCGAGGGCATCTACCTCCGCGCCTACTCCCAGCGCGACCCGCTGGTGGAGTACCAGCGCGAGGGCTTCGACATGTTCGCCGCGATGATGGACGGCATCAAGGAGGAGTCGGTCGGCTTCCTGTTCAACCTCGTCGTGGAGGTCGAGCCGGAAGGGACCGCGGCCGACGACGACCTGGTCGACGAGGGCGACGAGCTGCGGGACCTCGAGGCCTCCGGACCCGCGATCGACCTGGCGGCGGCCGCCGCGCACGCCGAGCAGGCGCACGAGCACGCCCCCCAGATCAGGGCCAAGGGCCTCGAGCGCAAGGCTCGCCCGCAGAACCTCGCCTACACCGCGCCCAGCGAGGACGGCGACGCCGAGGTCCGCGGCGAGACCGTGAGCAACGCCGGAGACCCCTTCGCCGGCGTCGGCCGCAACGAGGAGTGCCCCTGCGGGTCGGGCAAGAAGTTCAAGAAGTGCCACGGCGCGCCCGGGGGAGCGAGCGGCTACACCGCGCGCGTCAGCGGCTAGGCAAACTCCAGCGCGACGCACTGCCAGCGGTCGCGGACCAGCTCGAACCGGGCCGCGACCGCGCGGCTGCGCTCCCCGTGGCGCACCCGCACGCACGCCTCCAGGACGTCCGGGCAGACCAGGCTGGTGTGTACGCCGACGACCTGGGGCCGCACGGCTCCGGGTCCTCGGCCCCGGCCCGGCGTCGTCCCGGAGGCCCGGGCCGCCAGCTGCGCCCGGCGGGCCAGGTCGGCGTAGACGTCGGGATGGGTCCACCGCAGCACCTGGGTGACCGGCCGGTCGCCGCAGGCGATCTCGACGACGGCCTGGAGGTAGCGGTGCGCCCAGGCGTCGAGCCTGGACCGGGACGGGCGCGGGGGCTCCGGGGGGTCCAGGCGCGGACCCAGGTCGAGGGCGAGGGCGCCCTGGACGGAGGCCACCGGCACGGCCGGCAGCGGGATCACGGGAGCGATGTCGGACACGGAGCTTCTCCTCACTCGTCGGTCGCTGAGGGCGAGGGCATCCGCAGCCGGAGCCCGGGGTGGATGAGGCCGGGGTCGTCGCCCACGGCCGCGCGGTTGGCGGCGTAGAGGGCCCGGCACCGGGCGGCGACCTCCGAGTCAGGCGCGTCGGGGGGCAGGGTGGACGCGGCGATCGCCCAGAGGCTGTCCCCCCGCTGGACGACCACGTCGCCGGTGGGAGCCGGGGCGATCCGCGCCACCGGCGCGGCGGCCAGTGGCGCGGTCGGCACGGCGCGGTCGGGCAGCGGCAGCCCGGCAAGCACCGGGCCTCGGTCGCCCTGCGCGACCGCGGGGGAGGCGACGCCGGCCGCGAGCGCCGCTCCGCAGGCGGCCAGCGCCCAGCGGCGCGCCAGGCCCTGAGGCCGGGCCAGGTCCGCGGCGCCGCGCGCCACCTCCCACGCCGTCACGGTGGTCACGACCCAGCACCAAGCGGCGCAGCACAGCAGCGCCGCGGCGGCAAGGCCGACGAGGACCTCCTCGAAGGCGCCCCGCCAGGAGGCGGCCTCGAGCAGGGAGAGCGCACTGGCCGACAGGCCGCGCCACGCCAGCCAGGCGACGGCGCTGGCTGTGAGCCAGACCGCGAAGCAGCGGACCGGCTGCGGACCCTGAGACGCATTCCCCCGAGACAACTCAAACCTTTCGTTTGCCTACGTTTGCGTTATTCAAAGATGCTTTGAGGCCGATGTCAATCGGTTGTCCACACGGCTAGGCTCCGTCCATGCGATGGGAGGACCAGCTCTTCGCGCTCTTCGACGACCTCGAGGCGCAGGCGAGCGTGCTGCACGGCCTGGAGCGCGAGGCGGAGCTCGCCGACCGGAGCCGCGCGGAGTACAGCCACGTGACCCTCGCCAGCCGGCTCGCCGCCTCGACGGGGCGTGAGGTGGTCCTCGACGTGACCGGCCTCGGCCGGGTGGCTGGCGAGCTCCGGCGCACGGGCGCGGGGTGGTGCCTGCTGCGCGGACACCAGCAGGACTGGATCGTGCGCACGGCCCTTGTGGCCCTGGTGCACGGGGCGTCGGAGCGCTCGGTGCCGGAGGTCGCCTGGTCGCCGCTCCAGCGGCTCGGACTCGGCTCCGCGCTCCGCGGCCTGGCGGAGCAGCGGCTGCGCTGTGTCCTCCATCTCGCCGACGGCACCACCCACGAGGCCGTGGTCAGCCGGGTCGGGCAGGACTTCGTCGAGGCGGAGGCGCCCTCAGGCGCCCGCCTGCTCGTGTCGTACGACGCGATCGCGGCCGTCCAGAGCCGCGACTGAGCGCGCGGCGGGCGACGGGCCGGTCAGGTCGCGTCGACGTCGTAGGGCGGGACCTGGCCCTCGGCGAGCGACGCACCGGCGGCCCGGGACGTCTCCGGCTCGTCCTCCATGGCCTCGATGATGTGCTTGCGCACGATGTTGCGCGGGTCGAGGTCGCGCAGCTCCAGGTCGGCGTAGTCGGGGCCCAGCTCGGAGCGCAGCTCGTCGCGTGCGGCGTTGGCCATCGAGCGGGCCTTGCGCAGCGCATGGCCCGCCTGCCGGGCGAGGTCCGGTAGCCGGTCGGGACCGAAGACCAGGATGGCGACGAACGCGATGACCGCCAACTCGGTCAGGCTGACCCCGAACATGGGTCAGAACTTAGCGGCCGGTGTCAGCCCGAGCTGCATCCCAGCCAGACCGCGACCACGACCCGCCAGGACGCGGGCGACCGAGCGCAGCTCTTCGGCTGCGGGCGCGGTGGGGTCGGCGTCCACGATCGGCTTGCCGGCGTCGCCCCCCTCGCGGAGGGAGATGTCCAGCGGGATGCGACCGAGGACCGGCACGTCGTAGCCGAAGCGCTGCGACAGCGTGGCCGCGACCCGGTCGCCGCCGCCGGAGCCGAACACCTCGAGCCGGTGGCCCTCCTCCGGGGCGCAGTGGGGGCACGGCAGGTAGCTCATGTTCTCCACCACGCCGATGACGCGCTGGTGCATCATCGAGGCCATCGTGCCGGCGCGCTCCGCCACCTCGGCCGCCGCCTCCTGGGGCGTGGTCACGACCAGGACCTCGGCGTTCGGCAGGTGCTGTCCCAGCGAGATCGCGATGTCGCCGGTGCCGGGCGGGAGGTCGAGGAGCAGGGCGTCGAGGTCACCCCAGTAGACGTCGGAGAGCATCTGGACGAGCGCCCGGTCGAGCATCGGGCCGCGCCACGCGACGACCTGGTCGCGGCGGGGCTTGAGCATGCCGATGGAGATCACCGAGACACCGCTCGGAGTCGGCACGGGCATGATCAGGTCGTCGACCTGGGTGGGCCGCGCGTCGGCCACGCCCAGCATGGCGGGCACGCTGTGGCCGTAGATGTCGGCGTCGACGACGCCGACCTTGAGGCCCTCGGCCGCCAGCGCGAGCGCGAGGTTGACGGTCACCGACGACTTGCCGACGCCCCCCTTGCCGCTGGCGATCGCGTAGACCTTGGTGAGCGAGCCCGGCTGTGCGAACGGGATCTCGCGCTGGGCCTGGCCGCCCCGGAGCGTCTCGTGGAGGCCCGAGCGCTGGTCGGCGGTCATCACGCCGAGCGTGAGGTCGACCCCGGTGACACCGGGCACCTTCGAGACCGCGGCGGTCACGTCGCGGTCGATGGTCTCCTTGAGCGGGCAGCCCGCCACGGTCAGCAGCACCTTCACGGCCACGCGGCCGTCCTCGGCGACCTCGACCGAGTCGACCATGCCGAGCTCGGTGATGGGGCGCTTGATCTCGGGGTCGTTGACGCCTGCGAGGGCGGCGTGGACCTGCTCCACGGTGGGGGTGCTCATGATCCCCGAGTCTACGAGGGGGACGGCGGGCTCAGCCCGGCGGCTGCTCGTCGCGGACGTCGCCTTCGTCACCACGTGCCAGCTCCTGGATCTCCTGGGCCAGGCCCCTGAGCTCGGAGCGGAGGAAGTCGCGGGTGGCGACCTCGCCGACGGACATCCGCAGCGAGGCGACCTCCCGGGCCAGGAACTCCATGTCGGCGTGGGCCCGGGCGTTGGCCTGGCGGTCCCGCTCGGCCTCCACCTTGTCGCGCATCTCCTGGCGGTTCTGGGCGAGCAGGATCAGCGGCGCGGCGTACGACGCCTGCAGGCTGAGCATCAGGGTCAGGAAGATGAACGGGAACTTGTCGAACCGCAACTCCCGGGGCGCCAGCGTGTTCCAGAGCATCCAGGCCAGGACGAAGAGCGTCATGTACATGAGGAACCGGGCGGTCCCCATGAACCGGGCGAACTGCTCGGCGAAGACGCCGAACGCGTCGCGGTCGTACTCGGGCCGCCGGACGAGGGGCCGCCGTCGGGACTCGCGCGGCATGTCGAGGCGGCCGCGGCTGCGGGTGTCGCTCATCGGCGCCCCCTCTTCGCGAGGCCCCGCACCGCCTGGTCGCGCCAGTTCTCCGGGAGCATGTGGTCGAGCAGGTCGTCGACGGTGACCGCGCCCAGCAGACGGCCCTCGTCGTCGACGACCGGAGCGGCCACCAGGTTGTACGTCGCGAGGTGGGCGGCCACCTCGTCGATCGTCGCGTCGGGGCGCAGCGGGTCGAGCGAGTCGTCGACGGCTGCGGCGACCAGTGTGGAGGGCGGCTCCCGCAGGAGGCGCTGGATGTGGGCCGCGCCGAGCAGCCGGCCGGTGGGCGTCTCGAGCGGCTGGCGGCAGACATAGACCAGCGCGGCCAGCGCGGGCGTGAGCTCGGGGTTACGCACGCGGGCGAGGGCGTCGGCGATGGTCGCGTCGGGGGAGAGGATCACCGGCTCGGGCGTCATCATCGCGCCGGCGGTCATCTCCTCGTAGGACATCAGTCGCCGGACGTCCTCGGCCTCCTCGGGCTCCATCAGCCCGAGCAGGGTCGCCGCCGTCTCCGGGTGCAGGTCGGCGATGAGGTCGGCGGCGTCGTCGGGAGACATCTCCTCGAGCACGTCGGCGGCCCTCTCGGAGTCGAGGTGCTCGAGGATCTCGACCTGGTCCTCCTCGGGCAGCTCCTCGAGCACGTCGGCGAGGCGCTCGTCGTCGAGGGCGGCGACGACGGCGGTGCGCCGCTCGGGCGGGAGGTCGTGGATCACGTTGGCCGCGTCGGCCGGGCGCATCTCGTTGAGCGCCGCGATCAGGTGGGTGGCGCCCTGGCTGGCCTCGCGGCGTGCGAGCCCGGTGACGTCGTTCCACTCCGCGATGTGGGTCTGGCCACGCCGGCGGAACCCCTTCGAGGGCTCCTGCACCGCGACCCTCGAGAGCACCCAGTCGCGGTTGCGGGCCTGCTCCATGGCCACGTCGTAGACGGTGCCCTGGACCCCGGTGCTCTTCACCGTGACCTGGCGGTCGAGCATCTGGCCGACCACCAGCGTCTCGGTCGAGCGCTGCTCGAACCGGCGCATGTTGAGCAGGCCGGTGGTGTGCACCTGGCCGGAGTCGATGCTGGTCACGCGCGTCATCGGCACGAAGATGCGCCGTCGGCCGAAGACCTCGGCGACCATGCCGAGGACGCGGGGCTGGCTGGACTCGGAGCGGAGCGCGACCACGAAGTCGCGCACCTTCGCGACCTGGTCGCCCAGCGGGTCGAAGACCGGCAGGCCGACGAGACGGGCCAGGTAGATGCGGCTCGGCGCGGTGCTCATGGCCCCTCCTCGCTCGACTCGGCTGGATCGCGGATTTGTCCCCGGCGCGAAGGCTACCGCTCGTGTGTGATGAGGCAGGACCGACTCCTTCACCTACACTGCTGGGCATGTCCATCCTGATGAAGCGGGTCGCCCGCGTGGCCGGAGCAGCTGCCGCCACGGCGCTGATCGCCGCCTGCGGCACCGACTCGGGCACGGGGGACACGGCGTCCGATCCGTCCTCGAGCCCGTCCGGGACGCCCTCGCCGACGGAGACGACCGGCCCGACCGGCCTGCCGCTCTGCTCGGTCATCTGGGTCGACGGCCAGGACCTCCCGGTCGACTACAAGGCCTGCGACCAGGACGGCGTGAAGGTCAAGCCGGAGAAGCAGATGTGCGGCTTCGGCCGCCCGATGGTCGAGCACGACGGCCGCTTCTACGCCATGCCGGGCAACCGCATCAACGACGTCGGTGACCTGGCCACCAGCGAGCAGTACCAGAACGCCTGGGACGCCTGCACGGGCTGAGCTCCTCAGCCGTCGCCGCGGCCGGTGCCGTGCTGCGTCCGGGCGCCACTGACCAGACCATCGAGCAGGCCGCGGGCCTGAGAACGCAGGGGAATCGCATCACATGTTGTCTCTGAGGTCCTTGGCCGTCACGGCGGCCGCGATCGTCGTGACGACGCCGGTCGCGGTGGCCGCCACCCAGGGCGCGTCGCTCGCGGCGGCGCCCAAGCCGACGCTCACGCTCACACCGACACCGACGCCGACGCCGACACCGACGCCGACCCCCACGCCGACCCCCACGGAGACCGCGACTCCCACGCCGGCTCCCACCGAGGAGACGGCGGACCCCGGCTGGCAGCCCCGCTCGGGCGTGCGCTTCAACGAGCCGCGTGACCCGGCGCTCTCCCACAAGATCAACCGCTACATCCGCAACGCCATCCAGAGCACCCCCAAGGGGGAGAAGATCCGGCTGGTGACCTGGAACTACAGCAACGAGCTGTTCGTCCGCGACATCATCGCCGCCCACAAGCGGGGGGTGAGCGTGCGGCTGATCATGGCCAACGGCCTTGCCGAGGACCAGAGCCGCCAGGGCTACTTCGGCCGCACCCGCGATGCGCTCGCCCAGGGCAACCAGAAGCGCAGCAACGGCATGAAGAGCTGGGCGCGTACCTGCCGCAACTCCTGCCGCGGCCAGGAGGGCATCCAGCACGGCAAGTGGTTCATGTTCAGCAAGACCGGCGGCAAGGAGAAGGTGGTGATGTCCACCTCCGCCAACCTCACGGACGCGGCCGCCGCCAACCAGTGGAACGACCTGCTCACCGTCATGGAGCGGCCGATCACGTGGAAGAAGTACAACTCGGTCTTCAAGCAGATGGCGCGCGACCAGCCCGTGAAGCGGCCCTACTCCACCTTCGACGACGGTGCGTACGACGGGTGGTTCCTGCCGCGTCCCGGCAAGATCAGCAACTACAACGTCGTCGAGATGCTCGACAAGGTGAAGTGCCGCGGGGCCCGCGGTGACGCCGGCAAGAACGGCCGCACCCAGATCCGCGTCTCGCAGTCGGTCTTCAACGGCAAGCCCGGCTCGGCCGTCGCGCAGCGTCTCAAGTCGCTCCACGAGCGTGGCTGCGAGATCAAGATGGTCTTCGGCGTGCTCAACAACCTCGCGCGCGAGCGGATGAAGAAGATCCCGAAGAAGACGATCCTCGAGGACACCGACGGCGACGGCTTCGTCGACCGCTACATCCACATGAAGGCGCTGACCATCTCGGGCCACTACGACGGCAGGCGCAGCGCACACGTCGTCTACCAGGGCAGCTCCAACTGGTCGGGCATGAGCACCCTGTCGGACGAGCAGGGCTTCATCGTCCACAGCCAGAAGCTCGAGGAGAAGTACCGCAGGTTCATCAACTACCTCTTCAGAAACCCGCCCCCGCAGGGGCAGGACCTGGTGAAGTACATCGAGCTGCGCCGAGCAGCGGGCCACGACCCGTTCGCCCTCGTGCGCGAGGAGATGGGCATGGGGAACATGCAGCCCGCGCTCTGAATCCAGGACACGGACGCAACCGAACCACCTCCTGGAGCGTCATCCATGACGGGTCCGACCGCGCGCGGTCTCGCCACGTGTGGCATTTGTGAACTACCGTGACTGATGGTTCCCGTGATGCATCGTCTGCCCTGGAGGTACACATGAAGGCGCACGTCGCCCTCATCGCCCTGCTTGCGAGCCTGCTGACACCCGGGGTGCTGGGGGGCACCGCCGCTGCGGAGCCTGGCTCCGAGCGTCGCCGGGCTGCAGTCGAGACCGTGTCGGCGGGAGGGGAGCACGGCTGCCGTCTGCCCGGCGACGGGACGATGCAGTGCTGGGGCCGGGATACCTACGGCCAGCTCGGTGGCGGCAAGACGGGCTACCAGGTCACCGGCGCCCAGCGCGTCGGCAGCGGGGCACGCTGGAAGTCCGTGAGCGCCGGTGGCGCCTCGACCTGCGGCATCAAGACCGGAGGCAAGCTCTACTGCTGGGGCGTCAACCACCGGGGCCAGCTCGGCGACGGGACCACGAAGCCGCGGAACAAGCCGAAGGCGGTCTCCGGCAAGTCCAAGCGCTGGAAGGACGTGGATGCCAGCTGGTTCAACACCTGCGGCATCACCACGAACAACAAGCTCTACTGCTGGGGCGACAACGCCGCCGGCCAGCTCACGAAGAAGGACCCGAAGAAGCGCAGCACCCCGGTCCGCGTGCCCGGCGGCAACTGGAAGAGCGTCTCGGTGGGCAGCCGGTTCGTCTGCGGCATCAAGGGCACCGGCGCGCTCTACTGCTGGGGCGGCAACCTGTTCGGCCAGCTCGGCACCGGCTCGTGGTCCGGCCGCACGACGCCCGGCCGCGTCCCCGGCACCTGGAGCGAGGTCTCGACGTCCTGGACCCACACCTGCGCCCTGGGCACCGACGGCCACGTCAGCTGCTGGGGCCGCAACACCTGGGGCCAGGTCGGCGACGGCACGCAGACCACCATCAACACCCCGCGTCCCGTCGTCGGCGCCCCGAAGGCCGTCGACGTGACCACCACCGAGGGTGCCTCCTGCCTCCTCGACACGGAGGGCAGGTCCTGGTGCTGGGGCAACAACGCCTACGGCATCCTCGGCGACGCGGGGCTGCCCTTCTCCGCCTCCCCGGTGAAGGGCCCCGAAGGGCTGCGCGAGATCGAGGGCGGCTGGCGGCACGTGTGCGCCGTGACCAACGGCGGTGCCCACAGCTGCTGGGGCCAGAACGACCGGGCCCAGCTGGGCAACGGCACCTACGACAGCTCGCCCTTCCCGCGCGAGGTCGAGCCGCTCCCGGCTCCGGACCCGGCCGGCGCCACCGACTTCCGGATCGCCACCGCGAACGTCCTCGGCAACGGCCACACCCGGCCCTACGCCCACGACGACGCGTTCGGCCCCGCCACCACCCGGATGGGCTGGCTGGCCGACCAGCTGGACAACAGCGCGGTGGACATCATGGGCACGCAGGAGGCCAACGCCGACCAGATCTGGCACTTCCTCAAGGCCGCGCGCGGCACCTGGGACGCCTACCCGCGGCCGGAGTCCGGCGACGACGCCGTGGAGGCCGCCCTGGTCTGGCGCACCAGCGTCTGGGAGCTCGTCGAGGCCACGACGATCACCACGCAGTTCATCAGCAAGCAGCTGCCCCGGCCCGTGGTGAAGCTGCGCCACCGGGTCACCGGCAAGGAGATCTACGTGATGAACGTCCACAACGCCCCGTGGGACTACCAGCGCAAGCGCGACATGGCCACCAGGGTCCAGATCGCCAAGCTCGCCGCGCTCCGGGCCACGGGCCTGCCGGTCTTCTACATCGGTGACATGAACGAGAAGCGCACCTTGCTGTGCAAGGTCACCAGCAAGACCGACCTGATCAGCCCGTACGGCGGCGGCTACAACGCCTCCACCGGCACGTGCCCCAACCCGCCGAGCCGGATGCGCGTGGACTGGATCTTCGGGTCGCCGGACGCGACGTACACCAACTTCGCCTACACCCGTCCGCCCCTGATGAGCCTGGTCACCGACCACAACATGGCGCTCGTCGACGTCCGCCTGCCCTGACCGACCAGCCAGCCGGGTAGGGTCGTCGCCGCAGGCGCATCGACGCCCTCAGGGCGAGGCAGGGAAGGACGGGCAGGTGGCCGAACGCGTCATCCTCCACATCGGATCGATGAAGTCCGGCACGAGCTTCGTCCAGAACGTCCTCGGCAACAACAGGGCCGTGCTGGCCGAGCACGGGATCAGCCTCGCGGGCCAGAAGTGGCGTGACCAGGTGAAGGCGGTCCAGGACGTCATCGGCCAGGGCGGCGAGGGCCAGCCACCGCTGCGCCGCAACGGCCCCTGGCGCCGCCTGGTCAAGGAGATCGATGCCTGGCAGGGGACCGCCGTGGTGTCCATGGAGTTCCTGGCTCCCCGCAACGCCGCCAAGATCGAGCTGATCCGCGACTCCTTCGACGCCCCCGTCGATGTCGTGCTCACCGGCCGCGACCTGGCGCGCAACCTCACCGCGATGTGGCTGGAGTCGGTGCAGAACGGCTCGGCGACCACCTGGGCGCACTACCTCGAGGCGGTGCGCGCCGAGGACCGCGGCAACGCCGACGGCCGGGCGTTCTGGCGCCACCAGGGACTGGCCTCGATAGCCGGGCGCTGGTCCGACGCCGTCGGGCCCGAGCACTTCACCCTCGTCACGGTGCCCCAGAAGGGTGCCCCGGCCGACCTGCTGTGGACCCGGTTCGCCAGCCTGCTCGGCATCGACCCCGCCACCTGCTCCCTCGGCGTACGGGCCAATCCCTCCATCGGGCTCGCCACCGCGCTGGTGCTGCGCGAGCTCAACGAGGAGCTGGCCAAGGGCGACCCCGCCGCCGAGGAGGGCACTAACCCCCAGCGCTACCACGACCTCCTGGTCAAGCACCTGCTCACCAAGCGGGCGCTGGCCCACCGCCACGCCCAGGAGCCCCGGCTCGGCCTCGATGCGCGGTGGGTGCTCAAGCGGGGCACCGAGGAGGTACGTCGCCTGCGCGAGGCCGGTCACCGCGTGGTCGGTGACCTCGACGAGCTCGTGCCGCGGCCGGTGCCCGGTGTGCAGCCCTCCGACGTCTCGCTGCAGGAGCGGCACGCCGCCGCCATGGAGGCCCTCACCCGGATGGTGCAGATCAGCGCCCGGCGCGAGGACCGCAACCGGCGACGGCTCGCCGAGGCGAAGGAGGCCGCACAGCGATGACGTCATCCCTGCCGTCGGTCGCCGTGATCACGATGGCCCGTGACGAGGGCCGCATGCTGCGGCGCTGGGTCGACCACTACGCCCGCGAGGTCGGTGCCGAGCACCTGGTGGTCGTCGACGACAACAGCAGCGACGGGTCGACCGACGACCTGCCGTGCCCGGTGCTGCGCATCCCGCCGCTGACCAAGAGGAGCTTCGAGCCGTCCCGGATGGGCCTGCTCAGTGGCCTGTCGGCCGGCCTCCTGGAGGCCTACGACGCCGTGATCTTCTGCGACGTCGACGAGTTCATCGTGGCCGACCCCGGTCGCTACGAGACGCTGCGCCACTTCGTCGCCGACCGGCCCGGCCGCGAGGCCGTGGGCGTGATGGGGCTCAACGTGGTGCACGACCTGGCCCACGAGGGCCCGCTGCGCGAGGACGAGCCGATCCTGGGCCAGCGCCGGCTCGCGAAGTTCCTGCCGTTGATGTGCAAGCCGTCGCTCAAGTGGGTGCCGGCCAACTGGGTGCTCGCCTCGCACGGCATCCGCTGCGAGTTCGCCGTCGACCCCGAGCTGTTCATGTTCCACATGAAGTTCGCCGACCGCGACCACCTCAAGGCAGTGGCCGACCACCGGCACGGGATGTACACGAGCGAGGGCCGTGCCGCCCGCACGAGCTGGGAGCGCTCCGGCGGCGACATGGTCGAGCTGCTGGACGAGATCGCCGGCGACATCGACCACACCGACATCAAGCCGTTCGGCCCGCCGCTGAAGAAGCTCGGGCAGATCGTCGAGCAGCCCGAGGCCGGTGTCTGGCGCGCCGTCGGCGGCGGACAGGTGCGGGCCATGCGCAACCGCCCGCTGACCCGCATCCCCGACCGGTTCCTGGGGCGGCTGTGAGCGACGGAGCCGAGCGAGGAACGAGCGAGCGACCGAGCTCACCCAGTGGCGCTGTGAGCGACCGAGCTCACCCGGTGGCGCTGTGAGCACCCCCGGCACCCACGCCGTCACCGTCGACCTGGTCGACGACGACGGCATCCGCCTCCACGCCGGGTCCGACGAGCTGTGCAACCTGCTGTTCGACGACCGGCGGATCTGGTCGTTCTGGGTGCAGCGCGACGGCCGGCCCGACGGGGACGGCTGGCTGGTCCCGTGGCCCGAGCGGCTGCTCCTCCACCTGGAGGGCACGACCCGGGTCACGATCACGACGGCGGCCGGCGCCACGGCGTACGACGCGGAGGTGCGCTTCGGCACCGAGGACCGCCGGCTCACGGTGGTCGACCGGCAGGGCGCCCCGCTCGGCATCGACAACTACGGGCGGCTGGTCAAGACGTTCGAGACCAAGGACCGCGGCGAGCTGCTGCCGCTGCTCGACGCTCTCGAGACGGTGCTCGGGCTGCTGCGCGAGCAGGGCCTCGAGGCGTTCCCCGCCTACGGCACGCTGCTCGGCGCCGTCCGCGACGGCGCGTTCATCGGGCACGACTCCGACGCCGACGTCGGCTACGTCAGCCGTCACTCCCACCCGCTCGACGTGATCCGCGAGTCGCACCGGGTGCAGCGCGCCATCCAGCGGCAGGGCTACGAGACCGCCCGCTACAGCGGCGCGGCCTTCCAGATCCTGGTGCCGGACGCCGACGGCTCGCGGCGCGGCCTCGACGTCTTCGGTGGCTTCTTCATAGACGGGCGCCTGGCGCTGATGGGGGAGGTGTTCCAGCCCTTCGAGCGGGAGTGGGTCTTCCCGCTCGGCACGACCACCCTCGAGGGCCGCGAGCTGCCCGCGCCCGCGCGGCCGGAGCACCTGCTCGAGGCGATGTACGGGCCCGGCTGGAAGGTGCCGGACCCGGCCTTCCGGTTCGAGAAGTCGGCCGACGCGCAGCGGCGCTTCGACTGGTGGTTCCGCGGCACCCGCGTCAACCGGCCGCAGTGGGACCACCGCTACGGGCTGGCCCGGCTGCTGCCGCCCTACCAGCCTCCGCACGACGTCTCCGTCGTGCTGCACGAGCGGGAGCCCGCCGACGCGTGGGTGCTCGACGCGGGCTGCGGCCGCGCCCGCGACGCCCGTTGGCTGGCCAAGCAGGGCCGCCAGGTCGTGGGCCTCGACTACTCCGGGGTGGCGATGGACTTCGTCCGCGCCCGCGCCGCCGAGCAGGGCTGGCCCCTGGAGCTGCACACCGTGAACCTGCTCGAGCTGCGCCAGCTGCTCGTGTGGGGCGCCCGGCTGGCTGCTCGGCCGGGGCCACGGGCGATGCTCGCCCGCCACCTCATCGACAGCACGTCGCCGCAGGGCCGCGAGCACGTGTGGCGGCTGGCCGACATGGTGCTGCGCGGCGGCCACCGGCTGCACCTGGAGTTCCTCACAGAGCGGATCGAGGACGAGGAGGGGCGGCCCCCGCTCACCAGGCCCCTCGACCCCGACCTGGTCGTCGCCGAGCTCGCCGGCTGGGGTGCCCGGGTCGTCGCGCGAGAGGATCTGGTGGGGCAGCCGATCGACTACGGCTACGGCGAGGAAGTGTCCCGGGACAAGCACTGGCGGTCCTGCCGCCTGGAGGTGGAGTGGCGATGAAGTTGCGAGGCCGTGAGCGCGAGCTGGAGGCGAGGATCGCCGCGCTGGAGGCGCAGGTGGCCGAGTGCCAGTCCCTGCACCACCGGTTCGCGGAGCTGATGGACGTGGTCACCGAGCTGCTGGTGCCGCTGGCGTCGCGCGACGAGGCGAAGGTGCAGGAGACGCTCCAGAAGTACGCCGACGAGCTGGGTTCGTGAGCCGGCGCGTCTTCGTCCACATCGGGCTGCCGAAGACCGGCACGTCCTACCTGCAGGCCATCCTCTGGCCGGCTCGTGAGCAGCTGCGCTCCGTCGGCCTGCTGCTGCCGGGCGCGCGCAAGGCCGACCACCTCTTCGCCTCGATGGTCGTCCGCGACGACCCTGGCGTCCGCCGGCGCGGGCCTGACGCGCCGGCCGCCTGGGACCGGGTGAGCGCCGACGTCGCCGCGTGGGGCGGCGACGCGCTGGTCAGCCACGAGTTCTTCTGCGCGGCGACGGCCGAGCAGGCCCGCCGGATGGTCGACCAGCTCGCGCCGGCCGAGGTGCACGTCGTCGTCACCGCCCGCGAGCCGCTCGGCCTCTTCACCTCCAGCTGGCAGGAGTCGCTGAAGAACAAGAGCACCACCCCCTTGCGCGACTACGGCCAGTCGGTGTCCGAGGACCCCCGCGACGTCTGGGACTGGCGGGCCCTCGACCTCGGGCTGGTGCTCGAGCGCTGGGCCCCTGCCGTGCCCGCCGAGCGGGTGCACGTGATCTGCCCCGGCCCGCCCGGCTCGCCCCGAGAGCTGCTCTGGGAGCGGTTCGCCGCCGTGCTCGGCCTCGACCCGGCCGTCTGCGACGCCACGCGCGGCTTCGCGAACGCCTCGATGGGGGTCGTGGAGGCGGAGACGCTGCGGCGCATCAACGCCGCGCTCCCGGCGTACAGCGGGCACGCCCGGGGCGCCTGGATCCGCAGCTTCCTCGCCGACGAGCGGCTGGTGCCGCGGCAGGGGGAGCCGTTCTGGCCGGCCGACGACCAGGTGGCCGACTGCCGCGAGCGCGGCCGGCGCGCCGTGGAGATGCTGCGCGCCTCGGCGTACGACGTGGTCGGTGACCCCGATCTGCTGCTGGTGCCGGACGACCTGCCGCCCCGGCGCCACCCCGACGACGTCACCGACGCCGAGGTGGCCGCGTGCGCCGTCGACCTGGTGGCCACCCTGATGGGTGACCTGCGCGAACGCGCCGAGAAGCCCCGCAACAACGCCTCCGGCCCGCCGCGACCGTCGCCAATGTCACGTCTGGGACGGGTGCTGCGCCGTGCTGCGATGCGGCAGCATGGGGCCTCGTGACCAAGACCAACCCGGGCAACTTCTTCGAGGACTTCTCGATCGGCCAGGTGCTGGAGCACGCCACGCCGCGGACCGTGACCGAGGGCGACCGCGCCCTGTACGGGGCGCTCTACCCGACCCGGTTCGCGATCCCCTCGTCGGCCGACTTCGCCGCCAGCGTAGGTCTCGCAGCACACCCGGTGGAGGACCTGGTCGCGTTCCACATCGCCTTCGGCAAGACCGTGCCGGACATCTCACTCAACGCGGTGGCCAACCTCGGCTACGCCGAGTGCCGCTTCCACCAGCCGGTCGTGCCCGGGGACACCCTGCGCACGCGCTCCGAGGTCATCGGCCTCAAGCAGAACTCCAACGGCAGGAGCGGCGTGGTCTACGTGCGCTCGACCGCGACCAACCAGCGCGGCGAGGTCGCCCTCGACTGGTGCCGCTGGGTGATGGTCCACAAGCGTGACGCCGAGGCCCCGGCCCCCGAGACGGTGGTGCCCGAGCTGGCGCCCGTCGTCGCCGCCGACGACCTGGTGCTGCCCACCAGCCTCGACTTCACGTCGTACGACTTCGCCGCCGCGGGCGAGCCGCACCGCTTCAACGACTACGAGGTGGGGGAGAAGATCGACCACGTCGACGGCGTCACCCTCACCGACCCGGAGCACATGCTGGCCACCCGGCTGTGGCAGAACACCGCGAAGATCCACTTCAACACCCAGGCGCGGCCCGACGGCAACCGGCTGATCTACGGCGGCCACGTGATCTCGCTGGCCCGCGCCCTCTCCTTCAACGGGCTGGCCAACGCCCAGCTCGTCGCGGCGATCAACGCCGGCTCCCACGTCGCCCCCGCCTTCGCCGGCGACACCGTCTACGCCTGGTCCGAGGTGCTCGACAAGGCGGAGACCTCCGCCCCCGGTGTGGGCGCCCTGCGCCTGCGGCTCGTGGCCACCCAGGGCCACGACGAGTCGATGACGCTGCGCACCGAAGAGGGCACGTACAAGGACGGCGTGCTCCTCGACCTCGACCTGTGGGCGCTCGTCCCGCGCTGAACCCATCAACCTAGACTTCGCCCGATTCCACCCCCACGGAAGGACCGCACCGACATGGGTCGCCTCTGCCAGACCGAAGGCCTCACCGAGGACCAGAACGAGATCCTCAAGGCGGTGCGCCAGTTCGTCGAGGAGAAGATCATCCCCGTCGCGCAGGAGCTCGAGCACGCCGACGAATACCCGACCGAGATCGTCGAGGGGCTCAAGGAGCTCGGGGTGTTCGGGCTGACGATCCCCGAGGAGTTCGGCGGGCTGGGGGAGTCGCTGCTGACCTACGCACTGGTGGTCGAGGAGATCGCCCGGGGCTGGATGAGCGTCTCGGGGGTGATCAACACCCACTTCATCGTGGCCTACATGCTGATGAGGCACGGCACCCAGGAGCAGAAGCAGAAGTACCTGCCGCGGATGGCGACGGGTGAGGTCCGGGGCGCGTTCTCGATGTCCGAGCCCGGCCTGGGCTCGGACGTGTCGGCGGTCTCGACCAAGGCGACGGTGCTGCAGAAGGGGGACGACGGCGCTCCCCTGGAGTACTCCATCACCGGGCAGAAGATGTGGCTGACCAACGGGGCCACCTCCACGCTGGTCGCGCTGCTGGTCAAGACCGACGAGGGCGCCGAGAGCGTCTACAAGAACATGACCACCTTCCTGGTCGAGAAGGAGCCCGGCTTCGGCGAGACCGCCCAGGGCGTCACCGTGCCGGGCAAGATCGACAAGATGGGCTACAAGGGCGTCGAGACGACCGAGCTGGTCCTGGAGGACCACCGGATCGCCGCGGAGCAGATCCTCGGTGGTGAGCCGGGCCAGGGCTTCTTCCAGATGATGGACGGCGTCGAGGTCGGCCGGGTCAACGTGGCGGCCCGGGCGTGCGGCCTGGCCTGGCGCGGGTTCGAGCTGGGCGTGGCCTATGCCCAGCAGCGCAAGACCTTCGGCAAGGTGATCGCCGAGCACCAGGCGGTGCTGTTCCGGATCGCCGAGATGGCGACCAAGGTCGAGGTCGCGCACAACATGATGGTCCGCGCCGCCCGCCTCAAGGACACCGGCCAGCGGATGGACGTCGAGGCCGGGATGGCCAAGATGGTCGCCTCGGAGTATGCCAACGAGGTGGTCGAGGACTCCTTCCGGATCCACGGCGGCTACGGCTACTCCAAGGAGTACGAGATCGAGCGGCTGATGCGCGAGGTCAAGTTCATGCTGATCGGCGAGGGCACCTCCGACATCCAGAAGATGATCATCGGCCGCAGCCTGCTCAAGGACTACGCCCTCAAGGGCTGAGCCCCGTGTCCCTGACGGCCAGCCTCATCCCCCCAGCGGTGCGCCGTCGGCTCGAGGCCCGGGACGCCCGGGTCCGGGCCGACGGCGTGCGGCACGGCATCGAGCTGATGCGCGCCCGCCGCGACCGCCAGCGCTACCGCTACGTCTTCGTTGTGACCTACGGCCGGTCGGGCTCGACCCTGGTCCAGGGGCTGCTCAACGCCCTGCCCCGGGTGCTCGTCCGAGGCGAGAACGACCTCTACCTGCTCCACCTCTACCGCGCCCTGGCCGCCGTCCGGGCGTTCCGGGAGCGGCACGGCGAGCACGGCTCGCGCAACGTCACCTCCGCGTTCTACGGCCTCAAGGCGATTCGCCGCAGCGCCTTCATGCAGGCGATGAACGACATCGTCACCACCTCGGTGATCGGCAACCTCGACCCGGCGGACTTCGACGTCCTCGGCTTCAAGGAGGTTGTGTGGCATCGGATCGAGCCCGAGGAGACGGCCGCCTTCTTCGACACCATGGACAAGGCGTTCCCCGGGGTCCGCTACGTCCTCAACACCCGCGACCCCGGGCAGGCGCTCGGCTCGGGCTTCTGGCAGAAGGCCGACGCCGACGAGGCGCGCGCGCTGATCGCCCGGGTGGTGGAGATCCAGGACCACCTGCGGACCACCCGGCCCGACCGCGTCCTCGACGTGGCCTACGAGGTGATCACCGGCGACGACACAGCGGCGCGTGACCGGTCGCTGCGCGGCCTCGGGGAGTTCGTCACCGGTGCACCCGTCGACGACGCGCTGCTCGCCCGGCTGCAGACCGTGCTCGACGTGGGCTACGGGCCGTTCCCGTTCGCCCGCGCCGAGTCGGACGCGGAGGAGCCCGTCGAGGCGTGAGCGGGCCGATAGGGTGACCGCCATGTCCCGCCGGCTCGTGCTCCACGTCGGAGCGATGAAGTCCGGCACGAGCTACATCCAGTCGCGGCTGTTCGCCAACAAGCGCCGCCTCGCCGAGCGCGGCATCCTGGTGCCGGGCATGAACTGGCTCTCCCAGGTGATGGCCGCGCGCGACGTGCTCGGCGACGGCCAGCGCCAGTGGGCCAAGATGGCCGGCAAGGTGCACGCCCACGACGGCACCTCGGTGATCTCGATGGAATACCTCGGCCCGGTGCGCCCGGTCGTGGTGGAGCGGGTGCGGGCGACGTACGCCGACCTCGACGAGGTCACCGTCGTCGTGACCGCTCGCGACCTCAACCGCAGCATCCCGGCCATGTGGCAGGAGACCGTGCAGAACGGCCGCACCTGGACGTTCGCGGAGTACGTCGAGGGGATCGAGTCGTGGCGACCCGGCCACCGGGGCGAGGGCGAGTCGCCCAGCGAGGCCGGCCGGACCTTCTGGCGGCAGCAGAACATCGTCCGCTTCGCCCGGACCTGGGGCGAGGCGTTCGGCCGCGACCGCCTGGTCCTCGTCACCGTGCCGCCGCCCGGCGCGCCCCGCGACCTGCTCTGGGAGCGCTTCTGCTCGGTCCTGGGCACCGACCCGGCCGGCCTCGACCCGGCCCGGATGGGCAACGAGTCGATCGGAGCCGCGTCCACCCTGGTGATCCGGCGGCTCAACGAGCTCCTCGACGAGGCCGGGCTGCCGTTCCCCGAGGGCACCGACCTGCGCAAGGGCATGCTCGCCAAGCAGCTGCTGGCCGCCCGCAAGTCCGCCGAGCCCGCCACCGGGCTGCCGGTGCAGCCCTGGGTGCGCGACCACGCCACCCACATGGTCGCCTCCCTGCAGGACCTCGGGGTGCGGCTCGTCGGCTCCTGGGACGACCTCACCCCCGTGGACGTGCCCGGCATCGACCCGGCGCACGTCGACCCGTCCGACGTGGCCGAGGCGGCGATCGCCGGACTGGCGGGCCTGCTCGAGGGCCAGATCCGGGCCGCTGCCGAGTCGGAGGCCGGCGACGACGAGGAGCACACCGGCTGATGGGCGACCTGGCCGAGCTGCTGGACCGGAGCCTCGCCCCGCGGGGGCCAGGCCAGCTCTATGACATCGTCCGCGAGCTCGGCCTGCCGCCGGACAGCGACGTGGTCGACCTCGGCTGCGGCGAGGGCGTCGACGCCCTGCGCCTGGCGACCCACTTCGGCTTCCGCGTGCTCGGCCTCGACCCCCTGCAGCGCCACCTCGACCGCGCCCGCGAGGCACGCCGCGGCGAGCCCGAGGAGATCGCCTCACGGGTCTCCTTCGAGCGCGGCCGGGCGGAGGCGATGCCACTGCCTCGCAGCTCTGCCGACCTGGTGTGGTGCCGCGACGTGCTCGTGCGCGTCGGCGACCTGGACGCGGCGTACGCCGAGATGGCGCGGGTGCTGCGGCCGGGCGGCCGGGCCTTGGTCCACCAGGTGTTCGCCACGCCGCTGCTGGAGCCTCGCGAGCGGGACTGGCTCTTCGGGGCGCTCGGTGTCGTCCGCGACTCGGCCGACCCGGCCTCCACCGACGCCGCGATCGAGGCGGCCGGCCTCCAGGTGGACGTCGTCCTCGAGCTCGGGTCGGAGTGGGAAGAGCGGACGGAGGAGAGCTCGGGGGCAGTGTCCCGCGCCCTGCTGCACGCCGCCCGGCTCCGCCGGGCGGAGGAGCACTTCCGCGGCATGCTCGGGGACACGGCGTACGACTCCGCGCTCGCGGACTGCCTCTGGCAGGTCTACCCGATGCTCGGGAAGCTGTCGCCGCGCATCATCCTGCTGACGCGGCCGGGGTGAGGGGAAACCCGCTCGACCCGTGTGGAGCCGGGTGGCAGGGTGGAGGCCTGACGACGGAGGAGATCCCATGCCTGACAAGTCCGCGAACAACGACGACCTGAAGGCCAAGATGCGCGAGGCCCTCGAGCGGAAGAACAACCGCGAGAAGGGCGTCCACCAGGACGGGCCGGTGCACGAGAAGGCACACGGTCCGGAGGTGGCCGGGGGTGCCGCGCCCAAGCTGCACCGGCGGAAGGCCGGTGGGGGCGGCAGCTGAGGCGGCTCGGCGGGCTTAGGCTCGCCCCATGACGAGTGAGCTCTGGCTGGTCCGCCACGGGGAGACCGAGTGGAGCCGCGACCACAGGCACACCTCGGTGACCGACCTCCCGCTGACCGAGGTGGGAGTCCGGGTCGCCGGCGAGCTCGCGGCCCGGCTGGCGGGTGAGGAGTTCGACCTCGTCCTCACCAGCCCGCGCCGGCGGGCCCGCCACACCGCGGAGCTGGTGGGCTTCCCGGACGCCGAGGTCGACGAGGACCTCGTCGAGTGGGCGTACGGCGACTATGAGGGCATCACGACCGCGGAGATCCGCGAGACGGTGCCCGGCTGGACGGTGTGGACGCACCCGAGCCCGGGCGGGGAGACCCCGCAGCAGGTGACGGCCCGGCTCGACCGGGTCGTCAAGCGCGTCCGCGACCAGGGCGGCCGCAGCCTGGTCTTCGGCCACGGCCACGCGCTGCGCGCGCTCACGGCCCGCTGGCTCGAGCAGCCCGTGACGGAGGGCCGCTACTTCCGCCTCGACACCGCCACGCTGTCGGTCCTCGGCTGGGAACGGGAGACCCCCGTCCTGCTGCGCTGGAACTCTTGACGCGTCCGCCTGCTGCGGACACGGTGGGCACATGCTGCGCCCGGGCTGCCTCCACTGCGCGGCGCCGGTGACGGGCGCCGGCGCGAGCTGGGGCTGCGTCGTCCACGGACCGGTGTCGCCCCTGTGGACCCCGGTGGAGTCGACGTACGACGCCTTCGTCGCCCACCTGGAGAAGGCGGGCGAGTTCCCCACCCTGCTGCCCTGGCCGCTGGGCGCGGGCTGGTCGGTGAGCGACTTCGCGCTCGTGGCCGGCGAGCGCGGCACGCTCGGCACCCTGGCCTGCTGCTCCGGCACGAGCGCGCTCGACGGCCCGGTGGACGTCTTCGTCGTGACGGAGGAGCCGGGCACCGGACTCGGTGCCCGGGTGGCGAAGCTGTCGGGTCCCGACCCGGTCGACGTCGGCGAAGGCCCTCCGCTCACCAAGGTGCGGGTCGGCTCGGCGTCCGTCCCGCTGTGGGCCGTGTCGACCAGCGCCGCGGACGAGGAGTTCGATCGGGTCGTGGTGGCCGGTGAGGCCGCTGGCCGGTGGCTCTGGATGGTCCTGCGGCCGGCGTCCGCCATGCTGCTGCTCCGGGACGAGTGGATCCTGCGCGACGTGTCGGGCCTCGGCCCGCCCCTGGTCGAGATGCCGTTTGGGGGGCCGCGCCCTCCGTGGTGAAGACTGCGGGCGTGCGGATCGACCTCCACACCCACTCCAGCACCAGCGACGGCACGGACACCGCGGCCGAGGTGGTGCACAAGGCCGCCGCGGCGGGCCTCGACGTGGTCGCGCTCACCGACCACGACACCGCGGAGTCCTGGGACGAGGCGGTGGCGGCCGCACTCGCCACCGGCATCACCCTGGTGCGCGGCATCGAGATCAGCACCAAGCACGCCGACCTGAGCGTGCACCTGCTCGCCTACCTGCCCGACCCGACGTACGCGCCCCTGGCCGAGGGGCTGGACCGGGTCCTCGCCGGCCGCAACGCCCGGGTGCCGGCGATCTGTGCCCGGCTGGCGGACCTGGGGGTCGGCGTCACGGCCGAGGACGTACGCCGCCTGTCCGGCGACGCCGCGGCGACCGGCCGTCCCCACGTGGCGGACGCGATGATCGCGGCGGGCGCGGTCCGGACCCGTGAGGAGGCGTTCGCGCACTACCTCAACCCCGGGCGCCCGGCGTACGTCCACAGGTATGCCCTGCCGCTGACCGAGGCCATCGGCCTGGTGCGGGCGGCCGGGGGCGTGAGCGTGGTGGCCCACCCGTGGGGGCGGCACGGTGCGTCCTCGCTGCCGGTCGACGTCATCGCCGGCCTCCGCGACCTCGGGCTGGCCGGGCTGGAGGTCGACCACCAGGACCACGACGCCCGGGCGCGCGAGCAGCTGCGCGGGATCGCCCGCGAGCTCGATCTCGTGGTCACCGGGTCGAGCGACTACCACGGCACCGGGAAGGTCGGCCACGACCTCGGGTGCAACACCACGGCGCCCGGCGAGCTGGAGCGGCTGCTCGACCTCGCGGCGGCGGCCGCCCGCGAGTCGGGACGCCCGACCCCCGAGGCCGTCCGGCCCTGACTCCGCGCGGGCCTACTTGCGGCCGATTGCCTGGGTGGCCTGCAGGACCCGCGACGGGATGGCCCGGGCCAGCGCCACGATCGCCTTGTACTGCGCGCCGGGGATCGAGAACGCCCGGCCCTTGTCGTGGTCGCGCAAGGCGGAGCGGACGAGGAACTCCACGTCGAGCCAGAGCGGGCCGGTGCCGGGCTCGACGTCCATCCGCTGGTGGAACTCGGTCCGGGTGAAGCCGGGGCACAGCGCCGTCACGGTGACCCCGCGCCGGCCGTACTCGTGGTGCGCCCACTCGCTGAAGCTGTTCACCCAGGACTTCGCCGCGGAGTAGGTGCCGCGAGGCAGGAAGGCCGCGACGCTGCTCACGTTGATGATCCCGCCTCGGCCGCGCTCCGCCATCGAGCCGAGCGCCGCATGGGAGAGGCGCAGCACCGCCGTGACGAGCACGTCGAGCATCGCCACCTCGTCCTCCACCGCGTTGTCGAGGAAGCGCTTCCTCAGCCCGAACCCGGCGTTGTTCACCAGCAGGTCCACCGGCCGGTCGCGGTCGGCCAGCCTGGCCTCCACCCGGCCGAGCTCCTGGGGCACGACGAGGTCGGCCGGCAGGACCTGGACCTCCACGCCGTACGCCGGGCGCAGCTCGTCGGCGACCGCCTCGAGCCGCGGCCCGTCGCGGGCCACCAGCACGAGGTCGTGGCCGCGCGCGGCGAGCTGGCGGGCGAACTCGAGGCCGATGCCGGCGGTCGCGCCGGTGACCAGGGCGGTGCCGGGCGGGGTGGGGGTCTTCGTCATGCGGCCCAGCATCCAGCGTGTCCGACGGCGGCGGCAACCGGGTGCGGCATGATGTGCCGTGATGACCACGACACTCGCGATCGCGAACCAGAAGGGCGGCGTCGCCAAGACGACCTCGGTCGCCTCGATCGGCGCGGCACTCGCCGAGCTCGGCCACTCGGTCCTGCTCGTCGACCTCGACCCGCAGGCGTGCCTGACGTTCTCCCTCGGCATCGACCCCGAGGACCTCGAGACCTCGGTGCACCACGTCCTCACCAAGGGCATCGACGCGACCGAGGCGATCATCGAGACCGACGACGGGGTCGACCTGCTGCCCGCGACCATCGAGCTCGCCCGCGCCGAGGCCGACCTGCTCACCCGCACCGGCCGCGAGCACGTCATCAAGTCCTCGCTCGAAGAGCTCGACGGCTACGACTGGGTGCTGCTCGACTGCCCGCCCTCGCTGGGGGTGCTGACCGTGGCCGCCCTCACCGCGGCCGACGGCGTCCTGATCCCGTTGCAGTGCGAGACCCTGTCCCACCGCGGCGTCGGCCAGCTGCTCGACACGGTCCACGACGTGCGCCGCTTCACCAACCGCTCCCTCGACGTGTGGGGCGTGCTGCCGACGCTGTACGACGGTCGCACCAACCACGCCCGCACCGTGCTCGAGACCATCTCGGACACCTACGACCTCGAGGTCGTCGAGCCGCCGATCCCCAAGACGATCAAGTTCGCGGAGGCCCCGGCAGCGGGCCGCTCGATCCTCGCGACGAGCCGCTCGAGCAAGGGCGCGCAGGCCTACCGGGAGGTCGCGGCCAACCTCGTCAGGCGCTCGCAGCGGCCCAAGGTGAAGCGCAAGAAGGCCTGACCGGGCCGTTCCGACGATTTGGCAGGCCACCGGGCTCCTTCCCTAGGGTGGCCGGATGCGCCTGCTCCTGACGCTCTGCCTGCTGCTCACCTTCGGCCTCGCCGCTCCCTCGATGGCCGTCGACTCGACGACCGGGGAGAAGCCGCCCAACGGCTACGGCATCCGGCTGACGACGTTCAACATCCTCAGCAGCTCGCTCGCCCGTGGCGGCACCAGCCGCGCCCACCGCGCTGCCCGCTGGGTGCAGGGGGAGGGGGCCGACGTCGCCGCCTTCCAGGAGGTCGCCAAGGACCAGCTCCGCGAGATGCAGCGCGTGATGCCGGGCTACCACTTCTTCCCGCGCCGCACCCTGGGCACGCGCGGCTCGGCGATCCAGATCGCCTGGAAGACCGACGAGGTCAAGATCCTCAAGACCGGCGCGGTCTACCGCCCGTTCCTGGGCTGGCAGCGGCCGATCCCCTACGTCAAGGTGCGCGACCGCGGCACCGGTCGCGGCTTCTGGGTGATGGCGATCCACAACGCCCCCGGCGGCCACGAGACCGAGCGCGACATCTCCACCGCGAAGGAGATCGACAAGATCAAGGAGATGGTCGCGGGCGGCCAGCCGGTCTTCGTGATCGGCGACGTCAACGAGCGCTCGGAGTTCTGCGACAAGGTGGCGGCCGCCACCCCGCTGGTCTCGATGAACGGCGGCACCGCCAAGCGCCCCTGCCCGGTCCCGCGCTTCGGCGGCCCCGACTGGATGCTCGGCAGCGGCGCCGAGTTCTCCGGCTTCGAGAAGGTCTACAACGGGATCAGCGACCACCCGGCGCTGACCGCCAAGGCCTGGGTGCCTGCCAACAACCGCTGACGCGCTCGCCGTACGGCCTGTCGCGAGAACTCGCCGAGACGGCGGTGCGCCAGCAACCGGATGCGCTGCGGATTCGGTTGCTCTCCCACCGCCCGTGAGGGCGGCGGGAGCCGTACGACGCGGGCGTCAGGCCTGCGAGGCCTGGCTGCCCGCGCTCGCGGACTCGCCCGAGCCGCCCGAGGAGCGACGGCGGCGACGGCGGTTGCGGCTGGCGCCGGCCGGCTTCTCGCCGCTCGAGCCCTCCGACGACGAGGACGCGGGGGAGGACTGGGCCTGGCCGCCACCGTCGACGGGCGCGCCGCTGCGGGTGCGGCTGCGGCTGCGGTTGCGCGTCGGCCGGTCGCCCGAGCGGGAGTCGGAGCGCGGGGAGCGGTCCTCGCGCGGCGCGGCCGGGGCGGGGTCGACGATGCGGCCCCGGGTGCCGGCCGGGATGCCCTGGTCGTGGAAGAGGTGCTCGGAGGTGGAGTAGGTCTCCACGGGCTCGTCGAAGGGAAGGTCGAGCGCCTTGTTGATCATCTTCCAGCGGTGCACGTCGGCCCAGTCGACGAAGGTGATCGCGATGCCCGAGGCGCCCGCGCGGCCGGTGCGGCCGATGCGGTGGATGTAGGTCTTCTCGTCCTCGGGGCAGGTGTAGTTGATGACGTGGGAGACGCCGCGCACGTCGATGCCGCGGGCCGCCACGTCGGTGCAGACCAGCACCTGGAGCTTGTCCTCGCGGAACTTCGCCAGCGCCTTCTCGCGCGCGATCTGCGCCATGTCGCCGTGCAGGGGCGCGGACTTGAATCCGCGCTCGGCCAGGTCCTCGGCGATGCGCTGGGCCTGCCGCTTGGTGCGGGTGAAGACGATGATCTTCTCGACGTCCTCGGCCTGCAGGATGCGGCCGATCATCTCCGGCTTGTCGAGGTCGTGGGCCAGGTAGATGAACTGCGCCGTCGCCGGCACCGTGGCGTTCTCGTAGGAGGACTCGGCGCGGATGTTCATCGGGTGGCGCATGTGGGTGCGCGCCAAGGCGACGATCGCGCCCGGCATGGTGGCCGAGAACAGCATCGTCTGCCGGGTCTCCGGCGTCATCTTGAGCAGCTTCTCCACGTCTGGGAGGAAGCCGAGGTCGAGCATCTCGTCGGCCTCGTCGAGCACCAGGGCGTGAACGTGGGAGAGGTCGAGCGCCCGCCGGTTGGCCAGGTCGATGAGCCGCCCGGGGGTGCCGACGACGACGTCGACGCCCTCCTCGAGCGCCTCGAGCTGCGGCTCGTAGCCCACGCCGCCGTAGACCGTGAGGACGCGCAGGCCGCGGTCGGCGCCGGCGAGGGCGAGGTCGTTGGACACCTGGAGCGCGAGCTCGCGGGTGGGGGCCACGATCAGTGCCTGCGGCTTGCCCTGGGGCAGCTGCGCGTAGTCGGGGTCCTTCGGGGCGACCGAGCGCTGCAGTACCGGGATGCCGAAGGCGAGGGTCTTGCCGGTGCCCGTGCGGGCCTGGCCGATGAGGTCGGTGCCGAGCAGGGCGACCGAGAGGGTCATCTCCTGGATGGCGAACGGAGTGGTGATGCCGGCGCGCTCGAGCGCGTCGCAGATCTCGGGGAGCACCCCGAGCTCACGGAACGTGGTCACGATATGTCGCTTTCTTCGTCGTCCACTGGTGCGGCGGACTCGGTGTGAAAGCCCTCCGCGCACATGCGGTGCGCCTGGCGGCCACGGCAACCGGGTCGGTCGCGGGCGCGGCGCTCGAGTCCTGAGTCTATCGGTAGGGTGCGAGCATGACTGAATCCTCTGTCGGGGCGTCGCAGGCGCGGGTCGGGACGGTGCCGGACGACGAGGACTACCGCCAGGCGGTCGTCGAGCTGCTCGGAGCGATCGCGTACGGCGAGCTCAGTGCCTTCGAGCGCCTCGCCGAGGACGCCAAGCTGGCGCCCACGCTGGAGGACAAGGTCGCGATGGGTGCCATGGCGTCGGTCGAGTTCGGTCACCTCGAGCGGCTGCACGCGCGGCTGCGCGAGCTCGGCGCCGACCCGTTCGCGGCGATGGCGCCGTTCAAGCGGGGCTTCGACGACTTCCACGCCCACACGGCACCCGCCGACTGGTACGAGGGCCTGATCAAGGCCTACGTGGGCGACGGGCTCGCCGCCGACTTCTACCGCGAGATCGCGGCGTACCTCGACGCCGACACCCGCGACCTGGTCATCGGCTCCCTGGAGGACGCCGGCCACTCCGCGTTCGTCGTCGATCGGGTGCGCGCCGCCATCGCGCAGGACCACCGGCTCGGCGGGCGGCTCGCGCTGTGGGGCCGCCGGCTGATGGGGGAGGCGCTGACCCAGGCGCAGCGGGTCGCGGCGGAGCGCGACGCCCTGAGCGCGCTGCTGACGGGTGGTGTCGACCGGCCCGGCCTCGACCTCGCTGCGCTGGGCCGGATGTTCACCCGGCTCACCGAGCGGCACGCCCAGCGGATGGACGACCTCGGCCTCGACGCGTAGTCGCCCGAGCCGGACACGCACGAAGGCCCCGCACCTGTCGCAGGTGCGGGGCCTTCGAGCTGGAAACGGTCAGACGCGGCTGGTTCGTCCGGTCACCGTCGCAGCGATCATCACGAGGATGGCCGCGACGACGACCTGCCAGACGTGGCGCCACCAGTCGATGCCGCGCGTGGTCGGGTCGAAGAACAGGCTGTAGAGGAAGGTGCCGAGCAGGACACCACCGATACCGCAGAGGATCGTGAGCCACACCGGGATGTTGTCGCGGTCGCCGGGCGCTACGAGCTTGCCGAGAAAGCCGATGATGACGCCGCCGATGATGGCGACGAGGATGTCACTGAGCTCCATGTTCGTTGCAACCTTTCACAGTGCATGCGCCACGGTGGCGCCTGTGTCGAGGATGTCGACGGGCACCCCTCCTGTACCCGCGGAGGCCGGTTCGTACTCGGCGGCTCCGGCGGGCCGCGGCGTCATCGGCTCAGCGGAAGCCGACCATCCCGGAGACGCCGCCGCCCATCTCGACGTACGCGACCTTCGAGGCGGGTACGACGACGCGGCGGCCCTTGCTGTCGGTGAACGCCAGCACACCGTCGCTCGACAGCGCGGCTGTCAGCTGCGACTCCAGCTCCTCCGCCGTGGAGTCGGTCTCCACGACCAGCTCTCGGGGGGCGTGCTGGACGCCGATCTTGACCTCCATGTGGTGCCTTCCTGCGATGGTGGGTTTCAGTGGTCGTCGGTGAGGGGGTAGCCGCGGATGCCGCGCCAGGCCAGGCCGGCGACGAGTGCGGCGGCCTGCTGGCGCTCGATGCCCGAGGCGGCGCCCCCTTCAGCCAGCCAGAACCGGGAGCTCACCTGCGCCATTCCCACCAGGGCGGCCGCCAGCAGGCGGCACGCCTCGTCCGGCAGGCCGGTGTCCTCGTGGATGACCTCGGCGATCATCTCGGCGCACTCGATGGTGACCCGCTCGACGTGCTCGCGCACGGCCGGCTCGCTCGTGAGGTCGGACTCGAAGACGAGGCGGAAGGCGCCGCTCTCGGAGGAGACGTAGGTGTAGAACGCCTCCATGGTGGCCGCGACCCGCTGCTTGTTGTCGGTCGTGGAGGCGAGCGCCTTGCGGCAGTTGTCGATGATCGTGTCGCAGGACGTGTCCAGCAGGGCGAGGTAGAGCTCGAGCTTGCCGGGGAAGTGCTGGTAGAGCACCGGCTTTGAGACGCCCGCCCGGTCGGCGATGTCGTCCATCGCTGCCGCGTGGTAGCCCTGCGCCACGAACACCTCGAGCGCCGAGTCGAGCAGCTGCACGCGCCTCTCCCTACGCGGCATGCGGCCGCCGCGCGGCCGCGGCTCGAGCGACCGTGACTCGGGGGTCTCGGGGTGGCCTGCGCTCACCATGGTGCTCCTGACGATGTGGGTGCTGGTGGGACGAGAGCCTAGCCGCCGCGCGACGCGCGCCCCCGACACGTGCCCGGGGCGAGACCGTCCGGATGCCGGGACGCGAGTCCGGATGGCGGTACGCCGCGGGGCGGCACGGGTGGCGCAGGGACCATGGAGGCCTGGGAACACCTGGGCTCGCGCGGGTGTTGGCCCAGCGACGTCCCGCACACACCGAGGAGAGACTCGTGTCCTTCGCCCCGCTCGTCGAGCCAGCCACCGAGCTCACCGTCGACGAGGTGCGCCGCTACAGCCGGCACCTGATCATCCCCGACGTCGGCATGACCGGCCAGAAGCGCCTGAAGAACGCCAAGGTGCTCGTCATCGGCGCCGGCGGCCTCGGCTCGCCCGCGCTGCTCTACCTCGCGGCCGCCGGCGTCGGCACGATCGGCATCGCCGAGTTCGACGAGGTCGACGAGTCCAACCTGCAGCGCCAGGTCATCCACGGACAGTCCGACGTGGGACGCCCCAAGGCCGAGTCGGCGCGGGACTCCATCCAGGAGGTCAACCCGCTCGTGAACGTCGTCGTCCACGGCGAGCGCCTGGACAACGACAACGTGATGCAGGTCTTCGAGGGCTACGACCTGATCGTCGACGGCACCGACAACTTCGCGACGCGCTACATGGTCAACGACGCGGCGTACTTCCTGAAGATCCCCTACGTGTGGGGCTCGATCTACCGCTTCGACGGCCAGGCCTCGGTCTTCGCGCCGATGCTCGCCGACGACGCTCCGTGCTACCGCTGCCTCTACCCCGAGCCGCCGCCGCCGGGCATGGTCCCCAGCTGCGCCGAGGGCGGCGTGCTGGGCGTGCTGTGCGCCAGCATCGGCTCGATCCAGGTCAACGAGGCCATCAAGCTGCTCACCGGCGTCGGCGACCCGCTGGTCGGCAAGCTGATGATCTACGACGCCCTGGAGATGGAGTACCGCAAGCTCAAGGTGCGCAAGGACCCCACCTGCGCGCTGTGCGGCGACAACCCCACGGTGACCGGGCTCATCGACTACGAGTCCTTCTGCGGCGCCGTCTCCGAGGAGGCCGCGGACGCGGCTGCGGGCTCGACCATCTCGGTCACCCAGCTCGACCAGATGCTCAAGGAGCGCGAGGCGGGGGAGCGGGACTTCGTGCTCGTCGACGTGCGCGAGCCCAACGAGTACGAGATCAACCGGATCCCGGGTGCCGTGCTGATCCCCAAGGGCGAGTTCCTCAACGGCAACGCGCTCGGGCAGCTGCCTTCGGACAAGCAGGTCGTGCTGCACTGCAAGTCCGGCGTGCGCTCGGCGGAGTGCCTGGCGATCGTCAAGGGCGCGGGCTACGCCGACGCCGTCCACGTCGGTGGTGGCGTGGCGGCCTGGGTCAGCCAGATCGACCCCTCGCAGCCGGCGTACTGACCCGGCTCCCACACACCGGCGTGGCCCCGAACGGGCTACGCCGGTCTGGTCATTTCGGACTACCGGCGCGTAACGTCGGTCCGGCCACCTCGTTAGCGGGGTGTGACCGGTCCCCGCCTCGCTCGGGAAGGCGGGGGCCTGACGACTCTGGGAGGAAACCAACAGATGCGCAAGAACCACGTCCTGGCCCTGGCCTCCGCCACCGTCCTGATGGGCGCGGTCGCCTCGGCCTCGCCGGCCGTCGCTGCCAAGGGCGGCAAGCAGCAGGTCGCCGCCTCGTGGGCCCCCGCCGACACCGCCCGGATCCACCCCGGCGTGCAGATGTACACCGACGGCGCGCAGTGCACCGCCAACTTCGTCTTCACCGACGCCGCCGGCAGCACCTACGTCGGCTACGCCGCCCACTGCGCCGGCAAGGGCGCCGCCACCGACACCAACGGCTGCGACGCGGCCTCCCTGCCGCTCGGCACCCGGGTGACTTTCGTCGAGGGCGGCTCGCTGCTGACCGAGGGCACCGAGGTCGGCCACGGCACCCTGGCGTACTCGTCCTGGCTGACCATGCAGAAGAACGGCGAGCGCGACGACAACGCCTGCGCCTACAACGACTTCGCGCTGGTGAAGGTCGACGCCGCCGACGCCTCGAAGGTCAACCCGAGCGTCCCCTTCTGGGGCGGCCCGGTCGCGCTCAACACCACCGGCACCGCGGCGGGTGACACCGTCTACTCCTACGGCAACTCCAGCCTCCGCGCCGGCCTCACCCAGCTCTCGCCCAAGCAGGGCACCAGCCTGGGCTCCGAGGGCGAGGGCTGGTCGCACCCGGTCTACACGGTGAGCCCGGGCGTTCCCGGTGACTCCGGCAGCGCCTTCCTCGACGCCGAGGGCAACGCCCTCGGGGCCCTGTCGACGCTCGCCATCGCCCCGCTGGCCGGCTCCAACGGCGTGGGCGACCTGGCCCACGAGCTGGGCTACGCCCAGCAGCACGGCGGCATCGCGGGCCTGGCCCTGGTGCCCGGCACGGAGCCGTTCAGCCCGCTGCTCTGATCCACGCGTGACCACACGGCCCAGCCCACTCCGGTGGGCTGGGCCGTTGCTCGTGCGCAGGTGCACGGACACGGATCCGTAGCACCGGCTGGGGTCCGTCGTTGGAGGGGGCATGCTCTGCCAGGGTCGACCCGTCCGCTCTCTCCTCTCCCTCCTCGGCACCCTCCTCCTCGGTGCCGCCACCGCGGCGAGCCCCGCCGGGGCCGCGGAGGTCTCGTCGGCTCAGGTGCGCGGCCCACGGTGGGCGCCGGCTGCGCGGGCGACCATCACCCCGGGGGTGCAGATGATGACGGCCGGGGCCCAGTGCACGGCCAACTTCGTCTTCACCGACACGCGCCACCGGGTCTACGTCGGCTACGCCGCCCACTGCGCCGGGCTCGGCGAGGCGACCGAGACCGACGGCTGCGAGACCGGGTCCCTTCCGCTGGGCACCCGTGTCGACTTCGTGCGGGGCGCGTCGCTGCTCGAGGACGGCACGGCCCTGGGCCGCGGCCGGCTGGTCTACAGCTCCTGGCTGGCGATGCAGGAGCTCGGAGTCGAGGACCCCGACGCGTGCGCCGCCAACGACTTCGCGCTCGTCAGGGTCTCCCGCGCGGACCGGCGCAAGGTCAACCCCTCCGTGCCGGTCTTCGGCGGCCCCGTCGGGCTGGCGGAGCCGCCGGCCCAGGGCGAGGCGGTGCTCAGCTACGGCCAGTCCCGGCTGCGGCCCGGCACCGTGCTGTCCCCGCGGCGCGGGGTCTCGCTGGGCCCGTCGTACGGCGGGTGGGGCAGCGACGCCTACACCCTGGCCCCGGGCGTGCCGGGAGACTCGGGGAGCGGCTTCCTCGACGCACAGGGCCGGGCCTTCGGCACCCTGTCCACGCTGGCGCTGACCCCGCTGCCCGCCGCCAACGGTCTCGGCTCGCTGGCGCGCGAGCTGGCGTTCGCCCGGCAGCACTCCGGACTGCGAAAGCTGCGGCTGGTGCGTGGCACGGAGCCGTTCACCGGCTGACACACCACCGAGGGGGTCCCCTCGCCGGCTGCCACACTGTCCGCATGTTCTATGGCGTCCTGCACCGGATCGTGCCCCCCGTCGCGAAGGTGCTCTGGCGCCCCACCGTCGAGGGGGTGCACCACGTCCCCCGGACGGGTGGCGTGATCCTGGCGAGCAACCACCTCAGTTTCGCCGACAGCGTCGTGATCCCGGTCGTGGCGCCGCGCAAGGTGGTGTTCCTCGCCAAGTCCGACTACTTCACGACTCCGGGCCTCAAGGGCCGGGCGATGAGGGCGTGGTTCGAGGGGCTCGGCATGCTGCCCGTCGACCGCGACGACTCCCGCGCGGCGATCGCCAGCCTCGACACGGCGCTCCAGGTGCTGGGCCGCGGCGAGGCCTTCGGCATCTACCCCGAGGGCACCCGCTCGCGCGACGGACAGCTCTACCGCGGCCGCACCGGTGTCGCACACCTGGCGCTCACCGCCGGCGTCCCGATCGTGCCCGTCGGCCTGCACGGCACGGACCAGCTGCAGCCGGTCGGCTCGAACGTGCCCCGGCTGGCCAGGGTGACGGTGCGCTTCGGTGCCCCGATCGACGTGGCGGGGGAGTACGACGGGGTGCCCCCGGGGCGTGCGCGCCGCGAGCTCACCGATCGGGTGATGACGGCCATCCAGCAGCTGTCCGGCCAGGAGGAGGCGGGCGTCTACAACGAGCGGTCGCTGGGGGTCTGAGCCCGATAGCCCGCCCGGTGTCGGTGGGGTCTGGAAGGCTGCAGGACATGAGCACCACCCACCTCGACCCCCCGGCCTACCGGCTCGTGCGGCAGCACGCGCCGACGGCCGCGCCGGTCCTCGACGCGTGGCAGCGCCAGTTCGTCGAGCACGAGTCGGGGCCGCTGCTGGTGCTCGCCGGCCCGGGCACGGGCAAGACCACGACGCTGGTCGAGGCGATCGTCGAGCGGATCGAGGTGCGTGGCGCCGACCCGTCGTCCGTGCTGGCGCTGACGTTCTCGCGCAAGGCCGCGGAGCAGCTGCGCGACCGGGTGACCGCCCGTCTCGGCCGCACGGTGGCGACGCCGCTCGCGGCGACGTTCCACTCGTTCGCCTTCGGGCTGGTGCGGCGGTTCACGCCGGCCGAGCTCTACTCCGCGCCCCTGCGGCTGCTCACCGCGCCGCAGGCCGACGTGATGGTGCGCGAGCTGCTCGACCTGCATCGCGACGAGCTGCCCTGGCCGCCCGGCCTCGCAGTCGCAGCCCGCACCCGCGGCTTCGCCCAGGAGGTGTCAGCGGTGGTCGCGCGCGCCCGCGAGAAGGGCGCCGACCACGAGCAGCTCCTCGCGCTCGGCCACGCCGAGCAGCTGCCGGAGCTCGTGGCGGCCGGCATCTTCCTGCGCCACTACCTCGACAACCTCGACGACCACGGCGCCACCGACTACGCCGACCTGATGCGACGTGCGGTGATCGAGGCCGAGGCCCACCGCGGCGAGCTGCGCCGCCAACTGCGCCACGTCTTCGTCGACGAGTACCAGGACACCGACCCCGGCCAGGTGGCGCTGCTGCAGGCAATCGCCGGCGACGGGGGAGACCTGGTCGTCGTGGGCGACCCGCACCAGTCGATCTACGGCTTCCGGGGCGCCGATGTCCGGGGGCTCCTGGACTTCCCGGCGACGTTCCCGACCAGGGAGGGTGCGAAGGCCCCTGTGGTCGTGCTGCGCACGACGCGGCGCTTCGGTGCCGACCTGCTCGAGGCCAGCCGGCGGGTGGCGGCGCGGCTGCCGCTCGCGGGCGCGATCGGCGAGGAGGCGCGAGCCGCCTTCGCCTCACCCGTGCCGTCGCCCGACGCGCCGGCGGGCTTGCTCGAGGTGCTCACCTACGACACCGACCGCGCCGAGGTAGAGCGGATCGCCGACCTGCTGCGCCGGGCGCACCTCGAGGACGGCTTGCCCTGGTCCGACATGGCGGTGCTCGTGCGCTCGGGCCGGGCCACGCTGCCCGTCATGCGGCGGATGCTGGCCAGCGCCGGCGTGCCGGTCGAGGTGGCCGGTGACGAGATCCCGCTCGTGGCCGAACCGGCCGTCCGCCCGCTCGTCGACGCGCTCGCGGTCGTCGTGGCCAGCCCGGAGCCACCCACGCCGGAGGCCGCGGAGGCGCTGCTGCTCTCGCCGCTGTGCGGCCTCGACGCCACGGCCGTCCGCGCGCTCGGCCGCCAGCTGCGCAGGCGCGATCTCGCCGAGGCGACCCGCGACCGCCGCCCGCCGCGGGGCTCGCGCGAGCTCGTGGCGCAGGCGCTCGTCGACCACGACCTGCTCGACGGCCTCGAGGGCGCGGCCGTCGACGGTGCCCGGCGGCTCGTCCGCCTGCTCGGGGCCGCCCTCGACGCACTGCACGACGACCGCTCGGTCGAGGAGGTGCTCTGGGGCCTGTGGTCCGGCACGTCATGGGCAGAGCACCTCCGGGCGGGGGTCGCCCGCGGCGGCGCGGCGGCGCGCCGTGCCCATCGCGACCTCGACGCCATCTGCGCGCTCTTCGACCTCGCCGCCCGGGCCGAGGAGCAGCGCGGCCACACCAGCGCGGAGAACTTCCTGGCCGAGTTGCAGGCGCAGCAGATCCCCGGCGACACCCGCGCAGAGAAGGGCGTCCGCGGCGACGCCGTGCGGCTGCTGACCGCCCACCGGTCCAAGGGGCTGGAGTGGGAGCTGGTCGTGGTCGCCCACGTGCAGGAGGGCGCCTGGCCCGACCTCCGCCGCCGGGCGACCCTTTTGGGCGGCGACCGGATCGGCGCGCCGGCCTACGGCCGGCTGGAGCTCCAGCCCGACGTGACTGCCCGTGCCCTGCTGGCCGAGGAACGCCGTCTCTTCTACGTCGCCTGCACCCGCGCCCGGCGGCGACTCGTCGTCACCGCCGTCTCGTCCACTGCGGAGGAGGGTGAGCAGCCCTCGCGCTTCCTCTTCGAGCTGGTCGACGAGCCGACCCACCTCCAGGGCCGGCCACAGCGCCCCCTGACGCTCGCGGGGGTGGTGGCCGAGCTCCGGCGGACGGCTTCCGACGACACGCTCTCCGACGCGCTCCGGCAGGCCGCGGCCCGCCGGCTCGCCCAGCTGGCCGCCACCGAAGTGGCCGGCCGTCCGCTGGTGCCCGCCGCCGACCCTGCCCACTGGTGGGGCACCCACGCGCGCACGGCGTCCGCCACGCCGGTGCGGCCGGCTGACGAGCCCCTGGGGCTCTCTGCCTCCACCATCACCTCGATCGGGGAGTGCCCGGCGAGGTGGTTCCTCGAGCACGAGGCCGGCGGCGCGACGTACTCAGGACAGGCCGCCGGCTTCGGCAACCTCGTCCACAAGATCGCCGAGCACGTGGGCAGCGGCCGACTCGCGGACGCGGACATCGACGAGCTGATGGAGCATGTCGACCAGGTGTGGGACCAGCTGCCCTTCCGCACGCCGTGGTCGCGCCACAAGGAGCGCGAGGAGGCGAGGGCGGCGATCGAGCGCTTCCTCAAGCAGCACCGCGACCCGGCCGCACGCACCATCGTCGCCACCGAGCACTCCTTCGAGGTCCTGGCCACGCTGCCGGACGGCGAGCAGGTGCGGCTCCGCGGGTTCGCCGACCGCGTGGAGCTGGACGCCGAGCGGCGCGTCGTCGTGGTCGACCTCAAGACCGGGAAGTACATGCCCACGCAGGCCGAGCTCGCCGTGCACCCGCAGCTCGGTCTCTACCAGCTCGCCGTCGAGCGCGGCGCGGTCGACGGGCTGCTCCCCGACGGCACGCCCGGGGCGGTCTCGGGCGGCGCCGAGCTCTGGCAGCTGCGCACCTCGACGAGCGATGCCCCGAAGGTGCAGACCCAGCGGCCGCAGGAGCCGGACGAAGAGGGCTGGTTGCCGGTGGAGCGCCAGATCGCCCTGGCCGCCCACGCCATCCGGGCCGAGGAGTTCCCGGCGAGGCCCTCGGACAAGGTGTGCCGGGTCTGCTCGTTCCAGGCGATGTGCCCGGCCCGCACGACCAAGGCGGTGATCCAGTGAGGGCGCCCCGACCGATCGCGAGCCCGGCCGACCTGCGCCGGCTGACCGGAGCGGACTTCACGGTCAGCGACCAGCAGTGGGAGGCGATCAGCGCCCCGTTGGGACCCGCCGTGGTGATCGCCGGCGCCGGCTCCGGCAAGACCGAGCTGATGTCGGCCAGGGTCATCTACCTCGTCGCCAACGGGCTCGTCCGGCCCGACCAGGTGCTCGGCCTGACGTTCACGACCAAGGCGACCGCCGAGCTGTCCCACCGCATCCGCAAGGCCCTCTCGGTGGCCGGGCTCGACACCGGGGCAGTCGGCGAGGACGGCGTGCCCGAGCGGCTGGAGCCGGTCGTCTCCACGTACAACGCCTACGGCGCCGCGCTGCTCTCCGAGCACGGGCTGCGCATCGGGCACGAGCAGGACCTCCGCGTGATGGCCGACGCCTCGCGCTTCCAGCTCGCGCAGCGAGTCATCGCCCAGCACCGCGGCGTCGTGGCCCGGCTGTCGGACCATCCACCGACCGTCATCGGCTACCTGCTGGCGCTCGACGGGGCGATGAGCGAGCACCTCGTCGGCGTGGAGGACGTGCGCGACTTCCACCGGCGCGAGCGGCCGCGCTTCGAGGCGGCGCTCGCGCGCCTCGTCGCCGAGGGCGGCACCAAGGGCCGGCAGGACTGCCTCCGCAAGGTCCTCGACAAGATGGACGAGCGCGATGAACTGCTCGGCCTGGTCGCCGACTACCGCGCGCTCAAGGCCGAGCTCGGCCTCCTCGACTTCTCCGACCAGATCGCCGGCGCGCACCGGCTCGCGACGGGGCATCCCGAGGTGGGCGAGGCCGAGCGCGAGAAGTACCGCGTCGTCCTGCTGGACGAGTATCAGGACACCTCCGTCGCCCAGGCGCGCCTGCTGGCCGGCCTCTTCGGGGGCGACCACCCCGACTCCGGTCGCGGCCACCCGGTGATGGCGGTCGGCGACCCCAACCAGGCGATCTACGGCTGGCGGGGGGCCTCGGTCGCCAACATCGAGCAGTTCCGCGAGCAGTTCCTGCAGGCCGACGGCAGCCCGGCGCGGCTGTTCCACCTCACCGTCAACCGCCGCTCCGACCGACGCATCCTCGAGCTGGCCAACACCCTGGCAGGTCCGCTGTACGCCGCGTCGGGTGCCCTCGTCGCGCCGCTCGAGGCCAAGCCCGGGGCGGCCGAGGGGCGCGTGCGCACGTGCCTCCACCGCACCCACGACGAGGAGCTCGCCTGGCTGGCGAGGGAGGTGCAGGCCGCGCACGACGCCGGGACCGAGTGGCGCGAGATCGGCGTGCTCGTCCGCACCAACAAGCACGGCGCCGAGGTCTACGACGCGCTCACCGAGGCCGAGATCCCGGTCGAGATCGTCGGCCTCGGCGGTCTCATCCGGCTGCCTGAGGTGGCGCAGGTCGTGGCGACCCTGAGCCTGCTCGACGACCTCACCGACAACGCCGCGCTGCTCACGCTGCTGACCGGGCCGCGGTGGGAGATCGGCCCTCGCGATCTCGCCCTGCTCGGCGAGCGGTCGGCCGCGCTGGCCCGCGTGCAGCACCGCGATGACCCCGAGCGGTCGCTCGCCGACGAGATGCACGAGGCCGTCGCCGGGGCTGACCCCACCGAGATCGCCTCCCTCAACGAAGCCCTCGAGGACCCGGGCGACCTCGACTATTCGCCCGAGGCGCGCGAGCGCTTCGCCCGGCTCGCTGCCGAACTGCGCCACCTGCGCGGCTACGTCGGGGAGCCACTGCTGGACCTGCTGCGCCGGATCATGGACGTCACCGGACTCGACATCGAGCTGGCCTCGTCGACCTCGCCGGCGGCCGAGGCGCGACGGGAGAACCTCGACCTCTTCGTCAAGGCGGTGGCCGACTTCCAGGCCGTCGACGGCTCCGTCACGCTCTCGGCGCTCAACGCCTGGCTGGAGACCGAGGACGACTACGGGGGCGGCCTCGACGTCGCGCCGCCCAGCGAGTCCGACGCCGTCAAGCTGCTGACGATCCACCGGGCCAAGGGCCTGGAGTACGACACGGTCTTCCTCGCCGGGGTCGCGGACAAGAAGTTCCCCAACACGACCCTCCGCTCCCAGTGGACCACCGTGGCCAGCGTCCTCCCGTCGCCACTGCGCGGGGACAAGGACCACGTGCCGCAGGCGCCTGGCTGCGAGCCGGAACATCTTCGCAAGGAGTTCGTCGGCAAGGACGATCCCGACCACTCCCTGGAGAGCGCGGCCCGCGACCACCAGGCCCTCGAGGAGCTGCGGCTGGGCTACGTCGCCTTCACCCGTGCGCGCCACGAGTTCGTGGTCAGCTCCCACACGTGGGGCACGACCATCAAGCCGCTCGACCCCTCGCCGTACCTCCTGATCGCCCGCGACCTCGTGGCCGAGTGGGGCGAGAAGCCCGAGGTGTGGGAGGTCGCCGAGCAGGGCGAGGCCAACCCGGTCACTTCCGCGGCGGCGGAGGTCTCGTGGCCGGTGACCGGCCGCAGCCTGGAGCGGGCCCGGCGTGAAGCGGCCGCCGCGCTCGTGAAGGACCAGGGGACCGGCACCACTCCCGACCCCGCCGGCCTCACGACTGAGGAGCGGAAGGTCGTCCAGCGGTGGGACGCCGAGATCGAGCGACTGCTGGCGGAGGCGTCCAGGACCGCCGCGACGGTCCGTGAGGTGCCGCTGCCCGCTGCGCTGTCCGCCACTGCAGTAGCCCGGCTGCGAGAGGACCCCGACGGGTTCGCCCGCGACCTCGCCCGGCCGATGCCCAGGCCGCCCGCTCCGCAGGCCCGGTTCGGCACCCGCTTCCACGCGTGGGTCGAGGCGCGGTTCGGCCAACAGCAGCTGCTCGACCCCGACGAGCTGCCCGGTCGCGCCGATGCCGGCATCGAGGACGAGGCCGAGCTGCTGGCGCTCCAGGGGGCGTTCGAGGCGGGGGAGTTCGGCGACCGCAGCCCACACGCGGTCGAGGCGCCCTTCTCGCTGGTCCTCGGCGGGCAGGTCGTGCGCGGCCGCATCGACGCCGTCTACGCCGAGCACGACGGCGGGTTCCTCGTCGTCGACTGGAAGACCAACCGGCGTCAGACGGCCGACCCGCTGCAGCTCGCCCTCTACCGCCTGGCCTGGTCGGAGCTCCAGGGCGTCCCGCTCGAGAAGGTCCGGGCGGCGTTCCACTACGTCCGCAGCGGCGAGACGGTCGAGCCGCCCGACCTGCCGGGTCGCCAGGAGCTGGAGGCCCTGGTCAGCGGGGGCTGAACGCGGCGCCCAGGGCGATCTCGACCATCGTGCCGAAGGTCTTCTCCCGCTCTCGGGCGGTGGTCTCCTCGCCGGTGACGATGTGGTCCGACACCGTGCAGACGGCCAGCGCCCTGCGGCCGTGCTTCGCGGCCAGGGTGTAGAGCGCGCTGGCCTCCATCTCGACCGCCAGCACGCCGTACTCCACCATCCCGGAGACCAGCTCGGGCCGCGCGGGGTAGAACGAGTCGCTGGAGAGGATCAGCCCGACGTGGTGGGCGGAGTCGAGGGCCTCGGCCCGCTCGACCGCGCCCCGCAGCAGTCCGAAGTCGGCGACGGGCGCGTAGTCGAGGCCGTGGAAGGCGATCCGGTTCATCGAGGAGTCGGTGCAGGCACCCGAGGCGATCACGACGTCGCGCATCGCCACCCGCTCCGTGAGCGCGCCGCAGGAGCCGACCCGGATCACCGTCTCCACGCCGTAGTCGCGGAACAGCTCGGTGACGTAGATGGCCAAGGAGGGCTGGCCCATGCCGGAGCCCTGGACCGAGACCCGCTGTCCCTGCCAGGTGCCGGTGTAGCCGAGCATGCCGCGCACCTCGGTGTAGCACTGCGCGTCCTCGAGGAAGGTCTCGGCGATCCACCGCGCCCGCAACGGGTCGCCGGGCATCAGGACGACGGGGGCGACCTGGCCGGGCTGGGCTCCGATGTGGGTGCTCACGGCCGACAGCCTAGGTCTCGGCCAGGTGGCTAGCCTGTGGCGTGTGGCCGACCTCCCGCACGTCGCTCTCTCCGCGCACGCCCACAACCGGCTGGGGCTCCACCGCACCGATGCCGAGTGGCTCGCGAGCCGCTGGGCCGACCCGGCGACCCGCGTGCTCGTGGTCGCGGGCTCGCGGCTGCGCGTCGTCGACAGGGCCGTCTCGTGGGTGGCTCCCGAGGACGCGCCCGAGGGCACGACCGTGCTGCTCGGCGAGGCGGCCGGGGCGGTGCACTTCGCGCAGATCATCGACCCCGGGATCGCGCCCGGCCGGCGCGAGGAGTGGGTGCCGCTGCGCGCGGTGCTCCCGGTGCTGACCGAGGACCCCGCCGAGGCGCCGCTGCTGTTCCATGCGGTCGGCCTGGCGGAGTGGCACTTCGCGACGCGCTTCTGCCCCCGCTGTGCGGCCCCGCTGGAGTCGGTCGCGGCGGGTCACGAGCTGCGCTGCACCGCGTGCGGCCGCTCGCAGTTCCCGCGCACCGACCCGGCGGTGATCATGGCGGTCACCTACGGCGAGCCGGGCAGCGACGACGAACGGGTGCTGCTGGGCCGCAACGCCAGCTGGCCAGAGGGCCGCTTCTCGTCCCTCGCCGGCTTCTGTGAGCCGGGGGAGACGCTGGAGGACGCCGTACGCCGCGAGGTCAGGGAGGAGACCGGCGTGACCGTCGCCGAGGTGACCTGGTTCGGCAACCAGCCGTGGCCGCTGCCGGCGAGCCTGATGCTGGCGTTCACGGGCCGCGCCGTGACGACGGACATCGACGTGGACGGCTCGGAGATCGAGGAGGCCAGGTGGTTCACCCGTGCCGAGCTGCGCCAGGACGCCGAGGCCGGCCTGGTGCGGGTGCCGCGCAGCGTCTCGATCTCGTCGTCGCTGCTGGAGCACTGGTTCGGCGAGCCGCTCCCGGGCAGCTCCGCCTGGTGAGCGGTCAGGTGAGCTCGACGAGCTTGGCCTTCACCTGGGCCAGGGACGGGTTGGTCATCGCCGCGCCGTCGGCGAAGACGAGGGTGGGGACGGTCTGGTTGCCGCCGTTGACCTCCTCGACGACCTTGGCCGCGGACGGGATCTGCTCGATGTCGACGACCTCGTAGGTGATGCCGTCGCGGTCGAGCTGGCTCCTGAGCCGGTGGCAGTAGCCGCACCAGGGGGTGCTGTACATCGTGAAGGTCATCTCGGGAGTGTCCCCTCGTCCGTCTAGGGTGGCCGACACCGTTAGCCAACCACGCACGCGCAGGAGTTGTTCCCGTCCATGCCCAGCCCGACCGACCTGCTCGAGGCCCTCGACCCGGAGCAGCGACGGGTCGCCGAGGCGCTGCGGGGACCGGTGCGGGTGCTGGCCGGCGCGGGCACGGGCAAGACCCGCGCGATCACCCACCGCATCGCGTACGGCGTGGCGTCGGGCGTCTACGTCCCGACCGAGGTCCTCGCGGTCACGTTCACCACGCGCGCCGCGGGTGAGATGCGCGGCCGGCTGCGGGCGCTGGGAGCCGGGGGGGTGCAGGCCCGCACCTTCCACTCCGCCGCCCTCCGCCAGCTGCGCTTCTTCTGGCCCCGGGTGCACGGCCACGAGCTGCCCGAGCTCGTGGAGAGCAAGATCGGCATCCTCGCCGGCGCGGCGCGGCGGCTCCGGCTGACGGCCGACCAGGCGCTGCTGCGCGACCTGGCGTCGGAGATCGAGTGGGCCAAGGTCAGCAACATCAGCCCCGACACCTACCCACGCCTCGCGCCCGCCCGGGGCCGCGCCGTCAACGGCCTCGACTCCGACACCGTGGGGCGCGTCTTCGAGGGCTACGAGGTGCTCAAGCGCGGCCAGGGCCGGATGGACATGGAGGACGTCCTGCTCTTCGCTGCTGGCCTCCTGGCCGAGGAGGAGGCCGTCGCAGCCCAGGTGCGCCGTCAGTACAAGTGGCTCGTCGTCGACGAGTTCCAGGACGTCTCACCGCTCCAGTCGGCCCTGCTCGACCTGTGGCTCGGTGGCCGCGACGAGATCTGCGTCGTCGGCGACCCGGCCCAGACGATCTACTCCTTCGCCGGCGCCGACGCGAGCTACCTTCGCGAGTTCCCTGCCAAGCACCCCGGCACCACCTCGATCGAGCTGGTCCGCAACTACCGCTCCACACCCCAGGTGGTGGCCGCTGCCAACGCGCTGCTCGCCGGCACGCCGAGCAAGGGCGTCGACCTGGTGGCCCAGCAGCCGCCGGGCGTGGAGGTGCGCCACTCGGCGCACCCCGACGAGGTCGCCGAGGCAGAGGCTGTCGCGACGCGCATCGTCGAGCTCCGGGCGACCGGCACGCCGGCGTCCGAGATCGCGGTGCTGTTCCGGATCAACGCCCAGTCCGAGACGTTCGAGGAGGCGCTCACCGCCCGCGGGGTGCCCTACGTCATCCGCGGCGCGGCCCGGTTCTTCGACCGCCCCGAGGTACGCCAGGGCGTCACCCTGCTCCGCGGGTCGGCGCGCTCCGGCGAGGGCGACGGCCCGATACCCGAGCAGGTGCGGGCCACCCTGTCCGGACTCGGCTGGTCGCCCGAGGCGCCGACGAGCCGGGGCCAGACCCGGGACCGCTGGGAGTCCTGGCAGGCGCTGGTCGACCAGGCCGAGGAGTTCGCCCGCGAGCACCCGGGCGCTCCGCTCGGTGCCTTCGTGGACGAGCTCGACCGCCGGGCCGCAGAGCAGCACGCCCCGGTCGCCGACGGCGTCACCCTGGCGACCCTCCACGCAGCCAAGGGCCTCGAGTGGGACGCGGTCTTCGTCTGTGGCGTCCAGGACGGCACCCTTCCCATCATCTACGCCGAGGGCGCAGCGGCGATCGAGGAGGAGCGGCGCCTGCTCTACGTCGGGCTCACCCGGGCCCGCCGCGAGCTCAGCATCTCGTGGGCCCAGGCCCGCAATCCGGGTGGCCGCGCCTCGCGCAAGCCCTCCCGCTTCCTCGACGGCATCGTGACCCAGGAGGAGCCGCCCGGCCGCGGGCAGGCCGCCCGACGCTCCCGCAAGGCGATGCGCTGCCGCGAGTGCGGTGGTCCGCTCGAGTCGGCCGCGGAGAAGAAGATCGGGCGCTGCAGCGGCTGCCCCGCGTCGTACGACGAGGAGCTCTTCGAGCGGCTGCGGGCCTGGCGGCTGGAGCGCGCGAGCGCCGACAAGGTGCCTGCGTTCGTGGTCTTCACCGATGCCACGCTGCAGCTGATCGCCGAACATCGTCCGGCCGACGAAACGGCGCTGCGCAAGATCAGCGGCGTGGGGCCCTCCAAGCTGGCGAAGTACGGCGACGAGGTGCTCTCGCTGCTGGTTTCCTGAAACTTTTCCAGAAATACCCATTAAATCGTTTGCCCATGACAGCAGCGCGCCGCTACGTTTCTCTCATCGCACTCACGCGCAGACGACTGTTGGCACCAGTCAGCGCCCGATCACCCGAAGGAGGTGGAGACGCAATGAGCATCACCATGATCAAGACCCCGGCCCTCGCGCCGGCCTTTGGCATGTCCGCCATCGCCCCCACCTCCCCGCAGTGCGCCCGCACCTGGGACGTCGAGGCTGTGGTGGCCCACGTGGCTCTCGTCACGGATCGAGTCAAGGGTGCCTACATCACGGGTGACAACGCCTGGAGTCCGCCGCTTACCTGAGTTCACACTCGCATCGGCAGCCTCCAGGCCGCGGAACCCACACCAGGGATCCGCGGCCTTTGTGTTTCCCAAGCACAACTCATCTGCACCAGCGATCAGGTCAACGAGAAGGAGGTGACACACATGACCATCAGTGTTCTCGACCGCGAGCCGGCTGCCGACGCGAGCAACCCCACCGACCTGGGGTGCTTGCACGACGCAGCCGCGCAGGTGGACCAGGAGCGGCTGCCGTGCCGGGTGAACGACCCGGAGCTGTGGTTCGCCGAATCGCCTGCGGACGTCGAGTTCGCCAAGACCCTGTGCCAGGACTGCCCGGTGCAGTCCCTGTGCCTCGACGGGGCGCTCGAACGGCGTGAGCCGTGGGGCGTCTGGGGCGGCGAGCTCTTCCTCCAGGGCGTGGTGATCCCGCGCAAGCGGCCTCGCGGCCGGCCCCGCAAGAACGAGGTGGCCGCCTGACCGGCGCCGGCTCATCCCTTCTCACAACGAAACCCCTTTGATGACCAAGACCCCTTTCAAGAACGGACGCACGCACATGAACCTCATGCACGAAGACCTGGCACGCGCGCAAATGACCGCGCGCCTGGGAGAGGCGCAACGAGCCCGGCGCGGCCACCAGCTGGCCCTGGCCCGCCGGATGAGCCGCAAGGCCGAGCAGGCCGCGCAGCAGGCGCGCCTCGCCCTCGCCCGCGCGATCTAGGCGCCAGCGCTCGCCCTGATCGCGGGTGATGCAGAAGCCCAGCCGGCACGACCACCGCCACGGTCGTGCCGGCTGGGCGTATTTTGGGGGAGTGACGTGCGACTTCTGCGGCCGGCAGTCCGAGGACGAGGCCGAGACCCTGGCGTGGACCACCTCGGTCGAGAACGGGCGCAGGCGGACCTACTGCACCGAATGCTCGCGCACCCACCTGCGCGCGATCGAGGGCAAGCTCGACAGCACGTGGTGGTGATCAGCTGGGCGTGCTGATCAGACCGCCTCGTCCCACGCGCAGCCGCAGTGGGGGTGGCGGTGCCACCTGCGCGGCTGCACGACGAGGCCGCCGTCGAGCGTGAGCGTGCGCGACCAGGTGACCGGCACGTCGTCAGGCCAGTGCGCCAGGTCTCGGGCCGCCAGTGCCAGCCCGGCGAGCAGCAGGGCCGGGTCGGCCGCAGCTGGGTCGGCGGCGGCTGGGTCGGGGAGCGCGTCCGCGGCGGCGAGGCAGCGCAGGCACGCGGTGAGCCCCGGCGCGACGAACGGCCCGACCTGCACGTGGCCGGCCGCGCCGATGACGTGGAGGTGGGGGACCGCGGAGCGCACGAGCTCGTCACCGTCTCCCGGGTCTCCCAGACCGAGGACGAGGGCCACCGGCGCCGACGGGTCGGCGGCCAGGCCGGCGGCGGCGAGGACGGCGGCGAGCGCGGCGGCGGGCAGGCCGGGGACCCCGGGATCGCGAGTGACCACTCTGACGGCGCGCGGCATGCCAGCAGTCTGGTGGAGTGCGGCGCGCGGCGTACGAGCTCATCCACAGGGGCGCACGGCCCGAAAATGTCAGCGGCGGCGCCACCCGAAGGTGACGCCGCCGGCTGCTCAGCCAGTGGGCGTGATGGTCACGCCTTGCCGAGGATGCGGTTGAGGTTGGTCCCGCAGACCGGGCAGACGGCCTTGGCCATCTTGGTGCCCTTGTCGTTGACCTTGACCTCGCCCTCCGCCTCGCGCTTCTCCTTGCACTTGACGCAGTAGAACTCGCCGCTCCAGGTCTCCGCCATGACGGCCTCCTTGCCTATTAATTTCTCGGTCGTCGCGACGGGGGATCGTTGGGGAAGCCCGTCGGAGGCCCCGGCACGCCGGTGGCCCACGCAGAACCCTACGGTACGCGGGGGCGCGGGCGTGTCAGGCGCGCAGTGAGGCGTGGAACGGGGTGATCCGGGGCCTGGCCCGTCAGTACGCTCGCGGCCATGGCTGACTACACCCACCTGCGGCTCGAGCGTCCCTCCGACGGCGTCGCGCTGATCACTCTCGACCACCCGGACATGCGCAACGTGATGAGCGACGAGATGACGTCGTCCTGGGTCGCGGCCATCCGGGAGCTCGCCGCGGACAGGTCGGTGCGCGCCGTCGTCGTCACCGGCGAGGGCTCCGCCTTCTGCTCCGGCGGGAACAAGAGCTGGATCTCCGGCGAGCCCGACGCGACGGTCGACCAGCTGCGCACCCGGATGATGCCGTTCTACCGGTCCTGGCTCTCGATCCGGGAGCTCGAGGTGCCGACCATCGCCGCGGTCAACGGTCCCGCCGTCGGCGCGGGCCTGTGCCTTGCGCTGGCGTGCGACATCCGCTACGCCGCCACCGGGGCGAGGATGAGCGTGCCCTTCGTCAGGCTGGGCATGCACCCCGGGATGGCCGCGACCTTCCTGCTGCCCAACGCCGTCGGCGCGGCCGCCGCGCGAGACCTGCTGCTGACCGGCCGCACCGTCGGCGCCGACGAGGCGCTGCGCCTGGGCCTGGTCTCGCGGGTCATCGACCAGGAGTCGTTCCTCGACGAGGTGCTCGACGCGGCGGCCGGCATCGCCGCCACCGCGCCGCTGCCGAGCCGGCTCACCAAGCTCGCGCTGCGCGACGGCGGGCACGCGGACCTCGAGAGGTGCCTGCAGTGGGAGGCCCTGGCCCAGCCGATCACGCTGGCCACCGAGGACCTCCAGGAGGGCGTCCGCGCCAGCGCGGAGAAGCGGGCGCCGGTCTTCCAGGGACGGTAGCCAGGAGCGCCCGGCAACGGAGAAGAGGCCGCCGGCCCTCCCGCTCGACGCCTGCCTTCCCCTTGCGGACGTCTCGCGGACGGGCCGTGCGGCCTCATCGGGTGCCACGCTAGGAGCGCCGGGGCGCGCGGGTCAACGCAGCGCTCTCCACCCCTGTGGACAAGCCTGTGGACAACATGTGCACGGAGCCGTGCGGATGGTGGACAACCCGGCACCTGCGCGGGATGGTGCTGTGCGGGACACGCCCGGGCGGGCGTGTCCGCGCGTCGCTGACCAGCAACAATGGTCATCCACGTGCTGTGGACGGAAAACTCTCGAGGGATCGGAGCGCGGTGAGCGAGGAGTACGCCGGGGGGCCGGTGGCCGCCCTGCGGCGGATCGCCTTCCTGATGGAGCGGGCACGCGAGGACAGCCGGCGCATCCAGGCCTTCCGCAGCGCGGCCGCGGTCGTGCTGCCGCTGCCGGCCGAGGAGGTGCGGGAGCGGGCGGAGGCGGGCACGCTCACCGAGCTCGCCGGGATCGGGCCGTCGACCGCGGCGGTCATCACCGACGCCGTACGCGGCATCCTGCCCGAGCGGCTGGCCCGCCTCGAGGCCGAGCACTCCGGGCCACTGGCGTCCGGCGGCCGGGAGCTGCGCTCCCTGCTGCGCGGCGACCTGCACTCCCACTCCGACTGGTCGGACGGCGGCTCCCCGCTGGAGGAGATGGCGATGACCGCCATGGAGCTGGGGCACGACTACCTCGTGCTCACCGACCACTCGCCGCGGCTGACCGTCGCCAACGGCCTGTCGGCGGCCCGGCTCGCCCGCCAGCTCGAGGTCGTCGACGCCGTGAACATCCACCTCGACGGCGGCTTCACCCTGCTCAAGGGCATCGAGGTCGACATCCTCGAGGACGGCGAGCTCGACCAGACCGAGGAGATGCTGGCCCGACTCGACGTCCGGGTGGCCAGCGTCCACTCCAAGCTGCGGATGGATCCCGCGCAGATGACGCGCCGGATGCTCGGGGCCGTGCGCAACCCGTTCACCAACGTGCTCGGCCACTGCACGGGGCGGCTGGTCACCGGCAACCGCGGGAAGCGGCCGTCCTCGGAGTTCGACGCGCAGGCGGTCTTCGAGGCGTGCGCCGAGCACGGCACCGCCGTGGAGATCAACTCCCGCCCCGAGCGCCGGGACCCGCCGACGAAGCTGCTCGAGCTGGCGCGCGACCTCGGCTGCCTCTTCTCGATCGACTCCGACGCCCACGCTCCGGGCCAGCTGGACATGGTCGACTACGGCTGCGACCGGGCGGAGGCGGCCGGCATCGACCCCGACCGGATCGTCAACACCTGGCCGCGCGAGCGGCTGCTGGCGTGGGCGAACCCTGCCCGCTCCGACTCGCGCTAGCGTCAGGTCATGGCCGAGGTGACCGGGACGCCCGAGGTGGAGGTGCGCCGCTCCAAGCGGCGCCGCCGGACGGTGTCGGCCTACCGCGACGGCGAGCGCATCGTCGTCCTCATCCCGGCCTCGATGAGCAAGCGCGACGAGGCGCGCTGGGTCACCGACATGGTCGCCCGGGTGCAGCGCTCCGAGCGGCGGCGCAGGCCGTCGGACGACCAGCTGATGGCCCGCGCCCGGGCACTCAACGACACCTACTTCGGTGGGCTGGCCAGGCCCGCCTCGGTGCGCTGGGTGGCCAACCAGACGTCCCGCTGGGGCTCGTGCACGCCCGGCGACCGGTCGATCCGGCTCTCCGAGCGGCTCCAGGGCATGCCGTCGTGGGTCGTCGACTACGTGCTCGTGCACGAGCTGGCGCACCTCCTCGAGGCCGGCCACGACGACAAGTTCTGGGCCTGGGTCGACCGCTACCCCAGGGCCGAGCGGGCCAAGGGCTACCTGATCGGGTGGTCCGCGGCGTCCCGGGCCGACGGGGCGCCGGAGGAGGACCCCGACGCGGTGGCCGACGCCGACGTGCACGTGGACTAGCGTCAGGCGAGCCGCTCCCGGGCGAGCGCAACGAACGGTGCGAGCTCAGGGTTGGGCAGGTCGCCGACGGGCCACCAGGCGACCTCGAGCGACTCCTCGCTGACGGTGTACGACGCGTGGTCGCGCGCCACGGCCACGAACATCACGTCGAGGTGGTGCACCCCCTCGCCGGGCCAGCAGAACGGCACCGGGTGCTCGTCGAGCACGACGGGAGCGCCGTCGAGCGACAGGTCGGTGGGGGCCAGGCCGGACTCCTCCACGGCCTCCCGAAGCGCCGCGCCGGCCAGGGTGGTGTCGGACTCCTCGGCGTGGCCACCGAACTGAAACCAGCGTCCCGACTTGGCGTGCAGGGTCAGCAGCACCCGCTCGAGCGGCTGGTCGAGCACCAGCGTGGACGCCGTGAGGTGGTCGGGCCGGCACGAGCGCCACATCGCGTCGTCGTGCGACGCCAGGTGCGCGACGTACCTCTTCCGCAGCGCGGCCTGGGACGCGCTGGGCGGCGACCACGAGGTCAGCGTCGCCAGCGCGTCGGCGCGGAGCGGGCTCACTCCTCGGGTCGGTCGGGGTCGGACGGCCCGTCGAGCAGCTGGCGCAGCCCGGCCTCGAAGTCCTCGTCGCTGATCGACTCGGGCGCGACGGAGTCCTCGCGGAAGCCGAGCGGGTCGTCGAGGTCGGCCGCGGTCGGCAGCAGGTGAGGGTGCATCCAGACGCCGTCGCGACCCTCGGTGCCCTGCCGGGCGCGCAGCGAGCCCCACAGGGTGGAGGCGTCACGCAGCCGGCGGGGCCGGAGCTCGAGTCCGACCAGGGAGGCGAAGGTCTGCTCGGCCGGACCGCCGGCCGCGCGGCGCCGGCGCACGATCTCCTGCAGCTTGGCGGCGTTGGGCATCCGCTCGGCGGTGGCCTGGCCGACGACGTCGTCCACCCAGCCCTCGATCAGCGCGAGCGTCACCTCGAGGCGCTCGAGCGCCGCCTGCTGGGCGGGGGAGCGCTGGAGGTCGAAGAGCCCACCCTCCATGGCCTGCTGCATCGCCATCGGGTTGGTCATGTCGATCTGGCGCAGCTTGTCCTCCATGGAGGAGGTGTTGATCTCGATGCCGCGGCCGTAGTCGGCGATCGCGCTGAGCAGGTGCTCGCGCAGCCACGGCACGTGGGCGAAGAGCCGCTGGTGGGCGGCCTCGCGGAGCGCGAGGTAGAGGACCACGTCGTCCCGCGGCACGTCGAGGTCGGCGGCGAAGGCGTCGACGTTGGCCGGGAGGAGCGCGGCCTTGCCGGCCGGGCCCAGCGGCAGCCCGATGTCGGAGGCGCCGAGCACCTCACCGGCGAGCCCGCCGATGCCCTGCCCCACCTGCGTGGCAACCATGGCCCCGGTCGCCTTGGCGAGCATGCCGAGGAGCGGGCCGGCCATCGCGCGCGCCTCCTCGGGCAGCGCGCCGGCCAGGGCGGTGGTGGCGGAGCCGGCGATCGGCTCGACGAGCCGCTTCCACACCTCGGTGGTCTCGACGATCCACTCCGCGCGGCTCCACGCTGCCGTGGAGGTGACGCCCGAGGGGAAGTCGGTCGTCTCGTCGAGCCAGTGGTCGGCGAGCCTTACGGCGTCGGCGACGGCGGCCTTCTGGGACTGGGTCGCCGACGGGTCGGGCTGCTGCGCGGCGGAGCGGCGGGCGATGTCGGTGACGACCGACCAGTTGACCGGTCCGTCGTGGGGCTGCATGAGGGCCTGCACCTGCGAGAACAGGGCGCCCAGGTCGGGCATCGCGCCGCCGGCCATGCCGGCGAACAGCTGCTCGAACGGCGTGCCCTTGAACGGGTTGCCCTGCGACGGGTCGTCGTCGGGCCCGGGGGTGCTGCCGGGGTCGTTGCTCATGGCTCCACGTTACTCAGCACCTCCACGCCCCTGGGGCCCCCGGCGTCCCTACACTCGACCTCGTGAGCCTCCCCACGCCCGTGCGCCTCGTCGACATCCGCGAGACGCCGCTGTCGGTCGACGAGGTCGTCAAGGCGCTCGACAACGATGCGGCCGGTGGCCTGACCCTGTTCGTGGGCCGGGTCCGCGATCACGACGGCGGCCACGGCGTGAGCTCGCTCGACTACAGCGCCCACCCGAGCGCCCTCGAGCGGCTCCAGGCGGTGTGCCTGCGGGTCGCGGAGGAGTACGCCGTGCACGGCGTCGCCGCGGTGCACCGCACCGGCCACCTCGAGATCGGGGACGCCGCCGTCATCGTCGCGACCACCGCGGCCCACCGGGACGTCGCGTTCGCCGCGTCGCGCGCGCTGATCGACACCCTCAAGGCCGAGGTGCCGATCTGGAAGCACCAGCTCTTCGACGACGGCACCGAGGAGTGGGTCGGCACGCCGTAGGCGGCGCGCCTCCTCACCCCGCGGACACGCCCGCCTAGCCTGTGGCCGTGGAGATCCTGCTGTGGCTCGTGCCCTCGGTCCTGGTGACCGTGGCCGCGATGTGCTGGGTGTCCTGGGTGAGCCGCGACGGGCGCGGCGAGGTGGACCGCGACGAGGCCGTGGCACGGCTCGCGAGGGCCATGTCGAAGGACCACCGCGCACGGCTGCCCGAGCGTCCGGTGCGCCCACACGACCGCAGCACCGGGATCGCCGTACGCCCCCGCAGGGACGGCGCCCCCCGCCGCGTCTCCTAGTTGCACTGGTTTGAGAGGCTGACCGCATGAGTCAGCGGACCCTGTCGGGCCTCCTCGCGGCGCCCCTCCTGGTCGCGATGTGGCTCTTCGTGATGCTCTCGCCGCTGCCCTATGTCACCTACCGGCCCGGACCGACGGTCGACATCCTCGCCGAGCAGGAGGGCAAGGAGATCGTCGAGGTCAGCGGGCACCAGGCCTACTACGAGGACGGGGCGGAGGGCGGCGAGCTGCGCCTCACCACCATCTACGTCGACCAGCCCGAGGAGGACGTCAACCTCGTCGAGCTGATGGAGGCCTGGCTCGACGACGACTCCGCGGTCTATCCGCGCGAGGCCGTCTACGCGCCGGACGAGACCGACGAGGACAAGGACGTCGAGTCCTCGGTGCAGATGGTGAGCTCGCAGGACGCGGCGATCGCGACCGCCCTGAAGGAACTCGACTACGACGTCGAGGAGGTCGTCGAGATCCTCCATGTCAGCAAGGACATGCCGGCCGACGGCAAGCTCGAGGTCCGCGACGTGCTGCTGAGGGTCGGGGACACCCCGATCCGCGAGGTCCAGGACGTGGTCGACGCGGTCGAGGCGACCCGGCCGGGGCAGCCCCTCCCGTTCGTCGTACGCCGCGACGGCAAGGAGCTGACGGTCGAGGTGACTCCTCGCGAGGTCGACGGCAACCCGCGGGTGGGCATCTCGCCCGGGCCTGGCTTCACCTTCCCGTTCGAGGTCAACGTCGACGTGGGCGACAACATCGGCGGCCCGAGCGCCGGGCTGATGTTCAGCCTGGCGATCTACGACACCCTCACGCCCGGCTCACTGACCGGCGGCCACGTCGTCGCCGGCAGCGGCACGATCGACGCGGACGGCAAGGTCGGCCCCATCGGCGGGGTGCAGCAGAAGATCGCCGGCGCGGAGCAGGCGCAGAGCGAGCTGTTCCTGATGGCGGCGGACAACTGTGCCGACGCCGCCGGCGTCGACCCCGGCGACATGTTGCTGGTGAGCGTGACGACCATGCACGAGGCCCGCGAGGCCATCGAGACCTGGGTGGACGACCCCGACGCCACCCTCCCCACCTGTGAAGATGAGACCTGATGAGTGAGCTGCCCGCAGACCCGGCCCTGGCCTCGGCCGTGCTGGAGATCGAGTCCCACGTCGCCGAGAGCGGCTGGGACCAGCCGGCCCGCCTCTACGCACTCGTCGACACCGCGCGCCTGGTCGCCGAGTATCCCGACGTGGCCGCGTCGATGGGGCTCGAGGACGGACCCGGGCTGACGCCGGTGGAGCAGGAGGCCCTCCCCGCCGACCAGCCGCTGGAGCGCACCCTCGAGCGGATCGCCTGGCCCGACGACGTGGCCGGCTGCGCGGCCGTCCTGGAGCGGCTCGTGCTGCCCCCCGAGCTCGACGACGAGATCCCCTCCGACGCGGAGGAGGCCCAGCGCTTCGCCAGCGAGCACCCGCTCCGCCAGGAGGTGCGCATCGTCGCCGGGGCCACCCGCACGGGCTCCACCTACTGCGCGCTCCGGCTGCGCGCCCACGACGACGACCAGTCGGTGGTCGACGGCACCGAGCTCGTGCCCGGGCTGCTCGACCTCCTCCGCCACACCCTCGACGAGTCCGGGAGGCCCGCGTGAGCGGCATGTTCGACCAGCCCCAGCGCCCCGCGCAGGTCCCGCCCCAGCGCCCACCCGGCCGGTCGCGGACGCTGGTCATCACGGCCGGCGTGCTGGTCGTGGGCTTCCTGCTGATCACCGGGTTCTCCTCGTTCTGGACCGAGCGGCTGTGGTTCCGCGCCGCCGGCTACTCCGGCGTGTTCAGCACGCTGCTGTGGACCCGGATCGGGCTGTTCCTCGTCTTCGGCGCCCTGATGGCTGCCGCGGTCGCGGTCAACATCGCGGCGGCCTACCGCTTCCGCCCGCACGTGTGGCCCTCAGGCGACGCCGACGGGCTCGACCGCTACCGCCAGGCGGTCACGCCCGTGATGGGCTGGCTGCTCGCGGGAATCTCGCTCCTCATGGGCGCGTTCGCCGGAGCCTCGGCGTCGGGGCAGTGGCGCGCCTACTCGCTGTGGCGCAAGGGTGGCGAATTCGGGCACACCGACCCCTACTTCTCCCGGGACGCCGGCTTCTACGTCTTCGACCTGCCGTGGTGGCACTACGTCGTCGACTTCGCGATGGCGCTCGTGGTGATCGGCCTGATGGCGGCCGCCGTCATCCACTACCTCTACGGCGGCATCCGTCTCTCGGTGCCCCGCGACCGCCTCTCCGGGCCGGCTCAGGTGCACCTGTCGCTGCTGCTCGGGCTCTTCGTGCTCGCCAAGGCCGCGGACTACTGGCTCGACCGCTACGACCTGGTCACCTCGTCCGGCTCGCTGTTCACGGGCATGGGCTACACCGACGACCACGCCGTGCTGCCTGGCAAGGAGATCCTCACCGGCATCGCGGTGATCTGCGCCGTGCTGTTCTTCCTCAACGTCTGGCGCCGCACGTGGCTGCTGCCCTCGGTCGGCATCGCGCTGTTCGCGCTGTCCGCGGTCCTGCTCGGCCTGATCGTGCCCGGGGTGGTCCAGCAGTTCCAGGTCAGCCCCAACGTGCCTGACAAGGAGGGGGACTACATCGAGCGCAACATCGAGGCCACGCGCGCGGCGTACGCCCTCGACCAGATCGAGGTCACCCCCTATACCAGCGAGCCGGACACGTCCGCGAGCAACCTCGAGGCCCTCGACGCGAGCACCAGCACCGTGCCGCTGGTCGACCCGAAGGTGGTCAGCGACACCTTCGAGCAGCAGCAGCAGGTGCGGGCCTACTACTCCGTGAGCCCGGTCCTCGACGTCGACCGCTACGAGATCGAGGGCAAGGACCGGGCGGTCGTCCTCGGCGTGCGCGAGCTCGACCAGAGCGGCCTGGCTGCAACCGACCAGAACTGGTCCAACCTCCACACGGTCTACACGCACGGCAACGGCGTGATCGCGGCGTACGCCAACCACCGCCCGAAGGACGACACCACCCAGGACGAGGACGTCCAGTGGGCCGAGGGCCAGGAGTCCGACGAGAGCGACCTCACCGAGATGAGCGAGGATGGCTACGAGGACCGCGTCTACTTCGGCGAGCAGAGCCCGTCCTACTCCATCGTCGGCAAGCGCGAGGGCGGCAGCGACGTCGAGCTCGACCTGCCCAAGGGCGAGCGCGACGACGAGAACCAGACCACGACGTACGACGGCCTCGGCGGCGTGCCGATCAACAGCATCTTCGACAAGCTCCTGTACGCCGTGAAGTTCGGCGAGACCAACCTGGTGCTCTCGAGCCGCGTGCACGAGGACAGCAGGATCCTCTACGACCGCAACCCCCGCACCATGGTCGAGAAGGTCGCGCCGTGGCTGACCGTCGACGCCGACCCCTACCCGGCCGTGATCGACGGCAAGATCCAGTGGATCCTCGACGGCTACACCGTCACCGACCGGTTCCCCGGGGCGCAGCGCGAGTCCTTCGAGGAGATGACCGACGACTCGCTCAACCAGACCCCGGGCTTCCAGACGCTGCCGACCGACGAGATCAACTACATGCGCAACGCCGTGAAGGCCACGGTCGACGCCTACGACGGCACCGTACGGCTCTACGCGTGGGACGAGAGCGACCCGGTCCTGCAGGCGTGGAGCGAGGTCTTCCCCGGGGTGGTGCGGCCGAACTCGGAGATCCCCGACTCGCTGCGTGAGCACCTGCGCTACCCCGAGGACCTGTTCAAGGTGCAGCGCTACCAGTTCCAGCGCTACCACGAGACTGACGCGCAGGACTGGTTCGAGGGCTCCACGCGCTGGGAGGTGCCGAAGGACCCCGAGCTCGACACCCGCCTGCAGCCGCCCTACCGGCTCTTCGCCGACACCGGCGAGGGCGAGCGCTGGGCCCTCACGAGCGTCTACGTGCCGCGCGAGAAGGACAACCTGGCGGCCTTCATGTCGGTCGACAGCGACGCCACCAGCGACAGCTACGGGCAGATCAAGGTGCTCGAGCTGCCGAACGAGCGCACCGACGGCCCGCGCCTGATCGCCAACGAGATCTCCTCGGACGAGGACGTGCGCGAGGAGCTGCTGTCCTTCACCAGCGGTGGCTCGACCCCGGTCTACGGCAACCTGCTGACGCTGCCGGTGGGGGAGGGGCTGATGTACGTCCAGCCGCTCTATGCCAAGCGCGACACCGCGGAGTCGTCGTTCCCGATCCTGCGCTTCGTGCTGGTCTCCTACGGCGACCGGGTCGGCATCGGCCGGACGCTGCGCGAGGCGATCGCCGACGTGCTCGGGGTCTCGGCCGGGGTCACGCCGCCGGCGACTCCGGAGGAGGAGCCGCCGTCCGGTCAGCCGGACCCCGGCGAGGGCGAGGAGCAGCCCACCGGCAATGTCAACGCCCAGGTGCGCGAGCTGCTGCGGGAGGCCGACCAGCTCTTCACCCGGGCCGACCAGGCTCAGCGCCAGGGCGACACGGTGCGCTGGGCGCGGCTGATGGAGCAGGCGCGGTCGCTGATCGACGAGGCGATCACGCTCGCGAGCCGGTAACCGTCGCGCTGGTGTCCTCGATTTGAGCCTGCTCGGACCGGCCTGTAAGGTTCTGTTCACCGACGCGGGGTGGAGCAGCTCGGTAGCTCGCTGGGCTCATAACCCAGAGGTCGCAGGTTCAAATCCTGCCCCCGCTACAAATAAGTGGCCCCTGACCTGCGGAAACGCGGATCAGGGGCCACTTGGCATTTGAGCCATTCTGGCCTATGCCGCGTTTTGTGACCCCAAAACCCCTCTGTGAGAGTGCTCGTGGAGCCTGTAGGTCGCTCTCGGTTGCATCTCCAATGCCGCCGGGCGTGCTTGATCGGCGAAATGACGCCGTCCCGCACCGCACGAATGGGCTGCCAGAGCTTGATCGTCCGTCGCGCCACTGACCCCAGGGGTGGCGCCTCACTGGGCGGCGATGTCATGGATATGTGTCGACCAGACCGATAGGGAGCAGCTATCGATCGGCCTGCAATTGTGTCTTAGACGGAACCGGTGGTCGCGGTGTTCGATTGCCGGCATGACCAGCTACCGCAGCGAACGCGCGTTCCGAGGTCCGTTCGCATGCAGGTGTCCCTACCGCCGACCTCAGGCTCGGCCGCAACTGCCAGGTGACGACGAATGAAGGTGTGGACTCTCTCCATCAATGGGAAGTTGGACGGGATATTCGACAGTGAGGTGAAGGTCATCGAAGCCCGCCGTCAATACCTTGCCAGCAGCCTTGAGAACGCCCAGCTGACGGTCGCGTCCATCGGCCAATGGGAACTTCAATGAATGAGTGGGTCGGCTACCGCCGCGACTGCCGCGGCCGTCCGGCCAACCCCGACGGCGCTGCCACACGCGCCGGTGACTGCTGACCTCGAGGGCAGCAAGCCCTCGCCTGCCCGATCCCACCCACGATCCGACGGTCGGTCCCCGTGCCCGGCTGACTCTACGAAAGGAAACCCATGCCCAGCATGTACCACCAACCCCCCACCGCTGTGACCGGCCCCCTCGAGCCCAGGGGCCAGCGCGAGGGTGCTGACAGCGGCGACCCGCAAATTGCTTGGACCGCCTTCGACTCCTCGGACGACGTGAAGGTCGGCGTCTGGGAGGCCGCGGCGGGCGGCTGGCCGATCGTGAACCGTGAGAACACCGAGACCTGCTACATCATCAGCGGACGCGCCACCATCACCGACGACGAGACCGGCGAGAAGAACGAGATCTCTGCGGGGCACGTGGTCACGTTCCCGAAGGGATGGTCGGGTCGCTGGGACGTCACCGAGACGATCCGGAAGGTCTACTGCATCGCGGTGCCCGCCACCGACGGGTGAGCGATCAGCTCGGCGGCTGACACGGCCGAGCTCCGAGCTACGTCGCGTACGCCGACCGTCGGCACTCCAGGAAAAGGGAACTGCCGGCACCAAGCTGCCGACCTGACGATCGGCTGACCGGGCCTGAGCGGCCCATTCGAAACCTAGTGAACTGAGAGGACCCTTTGATGAGCGACCCGACCTTCAGGCCCAAGTACGTCTCGTTCGACTGCTACGGCACCCTGATCAGCTGGCCCATGAACCCGATCACCAAGGAGCTGGTCGGCGACCAGATCCCCGCCGACCAGTGGGACCAGTTCGTCGCCGAGTTCCGGGGCTACCGCTATGACCAGGTCAAGGGGAAGTACTACCCCTACGTGCAGGTCCTGCAAGACGCCTTCGACAGGGTCTGCCGCAAGTGGGAGATTCAGTCCGACCCCACGGCGGGCAAGCGGTTCGCCGATGGCGTGCGCAGCTGGGGCCCGCACCCGGACGTGGTGGAGCCGCTGAAGAAGATGGGCGAGCACTACAAGCTGGTCATCCTGTCCAACGCCGACGACTCCTTCCTCGAGGAGAGCGTCCCGCGGTTGGAGGCGAAGTTCCACGCGGTCTTCACCGCCGAGCAGGCCGGCTACTACAAGCCGCGGTACGCCGCGTTCGAGTACATGCTCGACCAGCTGGACGCCAAGCCGGAGGACTTCGTGCACGTGTCGTCGCACACCCGCTACGACCCGCTGCCGATGCACGACATGGGCTTCCGCAACCTGGTGCTGCTGGACCGCGGCTGCGACCCGATTCCGCCCGGCTACAACCTCACGGTCGTGAAGTCCCTGGACGAGCTCAACACCATGCTCGGCATCTGACCCTTCTCGGCTGTGGTGACGCGAGTGGTTAGACACCATGCAAGATGAGGAGAATGCGAGTCACCGCCGCTACGCGGTCAACCTGTCGATCCTGTTCGCCGAGGTGCCGCTGCTCCAGCGGTGCGCGGCGGCACGGGAGGCCGGCTCTACCGCAGTCGAGTTCTGGTGGCCGGTCCCCGACGCGGTGCCGGCCGGCCCGGGTCGGCGGCACGGTGCTCCTCGAGCCGCTGAGCGGGGCGCCGAGCTACCCGTTGCACACCGCAGTTGACGCGCTCGGCGTGAACGACCGGGTCGCGCAGGAGACCGGCGTGACCAACCTCGGCTTTCTTTGCGACCTCTAGCATCTGGCGGTCAACGGCGACGACCTCGATGCCGCGATCGCCACCCACGCCGACCGCGTCGAGCACGTGCAGATCGCCGATGCGCCCGGCCGGCATGAACCGGGCACCAGCGAACTGGACCCCGACGGCTACCTCCGCAAGCTCGAGGCCGCCGGCTACGACGGCTGGGTGGCCCTGGAGTACACGCCACGCGCTGACACCGTCCACGGGCTGCTCTGGCTGCCCCCCGCGCAGCGCTCCACGTCAGGGCGCATGCCCGAGCGCTGCCCCACACCAAGGGAGGCACCGAGTTGACCACTGTCGCCGTCATCGGACTGGGCATCATGGGCGGACCGATGGCCGCCAACCTGGTCAAGGCCGGTTACGACGTGATCCGCTACAACCGCAGCCGGTCGAAGATCGACCGCCTGGTGGAGCAGGGCGGCCGCTGTGCGGCCGACGTGACCGAAGCCGTCCGCGACGCAGACGTGGTCCTCACCGTGCTGCCGGATTCTCCTGACGTGGAGGAGGTCGTCCTCGGCAACGGCGGCGTCCTCCTGGAGTCAGCCGATCCCGGCACGCTCCTCATCGACGCCAGCACCGTCAAGCCGGAGGTATCCGTCCGGGTCGCCGAGGCGGCCGGGCAGCGCGGCCTGCGCGCGGTCGACGCACCCGTCTCGGGCGGGGAGCCGGGTGCCATCGAGGAGACCCTCTCCATCATGGTCGGCGGCGAGGAGGCCGACGTCGCCGCCGCACGCCCCGATCCTCGATGCCCTCGGATCGACCGTCGTCCACGTCGGCCCGGCCGGCTCAGGACAGACCGTCAAGGCCGCCAACCAGCTGATCGTCGCCGGCACCATCCAGCTCGTCGCCGAGGCACTGGTCTTCCTCGAGGCGCACGGCGTGGACACCCAGGCCGCCATACAGGTGCTGGCGGGTGGCTTGGCGGGCAACCGCATCCTCGACCGCAAGTCCGAGCAGATGCGCGCACGCCAGTTCCAGCCCGGCTTCCGCGTCGACCTGCACCACAAGGACCTCGGCATCGTCACCTCGGCGGCACGGGACGTCGGGGTGGCCATCCCACTCGGCGCTTTGGTCGCCCAGCTCATGAGCGCACTTCGGGCACAGGGCCACGGCTCTCTCGACCACTCCGCCCTTCTGCTGCTGGTGGAGCAGCTCTCCGGCCGTGGAGCGGCGGAGCCGTCCCCACGTGTTGCTTGTCGCTGACCGACGGGAGCTCGTTGTCAGCCGGCGGCGACAGTCCGTCCCGCTTCCTCGGCCAACGCCACGAATGCCGCGGCGGCCGGGCTGAGCCGATGCCGTTGCCATACCAGCGCGACGTCGAGCTCGTCCTCGACCGCCAGCCGGCGTACCTGCAGGCCCACGGCGTCGGCCAGAGGGCGCCATGAGTCCGCGACCACGGCCGCGCCGACACCACTCAGCACGAGGGGCAGGAGTCCCTCGCGATGCTCGATCTCCACCACGATCCGACAGTCGGTGGCGGCGATGATCGCGTCGGCGACCCGCCGCATCCCCGTGCCTGGCTGACCTACGACCAACGGCAGGCGCCGCAAGTCACTCATGGTGAGGACGTCATGGCCAGCCGGCAGTTCCACGTCATCGCGTGCGACCAGGACGAACGGCTGGCTCTCGAGCGGCAGGCGGTCGAGGTCGGCCAGGGCTTCCGTCGGGCCGGCGGTTGCGACGACACCGACCTCGGCGACGCCGCGCCGCAACGCCTCTCGCACGTCGACGGGTCGGGCTGCCGCGCCGACGGCCACCTGCACGCCGGGGTACCTCTCCACGAACGAAGCCACCAGGCCGGTCAACGGGCTGACCACCTGCGACGGCATCGACGCGATCCGCAGCCGTCCCCCACGCAGACCGTCGACGGCGGCCACGGTCTCTCGTGCCACGTCGAGCGCCCGGACCACCTCACGCGCCGGGCCGACCAACGCCGTCCCTGACGGGCTGAGCACCAACCCTCGTCCCCGGCGGATGAACAGCTTCGTCCCGAGGTCGGACTCGAGCCCGCGGATCGTCTGGGTCACCGAGGGTTGGGCCACGAACAAATGCTCGGCTGCCCGATGGACCGTTCCGTGGTCGACCACGGCAAGGAAGTGGCGGAGCTGCCTGACGTCCATGCTGCCCCTTCCTCGCCGTCGGCGCCTGTGTGCGATTCCCAGCATATCGATAGAGAAGACTTATCGATTGGGCGCCGCCGCGAGCGGGATGCCTCCTTCTCGAGCGCCTCTTGACAGGCGGCTCCTTGGGGAAGGACAGGACCGGCTCCCGCCGTCGAACGATAGGGGACAGCTATCGGTGAGCCTGCAAACGAGTCTTGGACGGTGGGGGTGGTGGCCGGGTTCGATAGACGCGCATGGCCAGTGCGGCGACTACGGAGTAAGGACAACCCTGCCTGATGACCACGATCGGATGCATCGCTGACGACTACACGGGAGGCACCGACGTCGCCGCCGGACTACGTCGTGCGGGACTGCGCGTTGCGCTGGTGTTCGGCGTACCCACCCCCGATCTGAGTCTGCCCCCATGCGATGCGGCGGTCGTGGCCATGAAGATCAGGACGGCTCCTGTCGAGCTGGCCTCGAGACACGTCGCGACCACCTACGACTGGCTGACGAGCCAAGGGGTCCAGCGCTACTACTACAAGTACTGCTCCACGTTCGATTCCACCCCCGAGGGCAACATCGGCCCCATCACCGACCTCCTGCTCCAGCTCACAGGAATGCAGACGTCCGTGATCTGCCCCTCGTCCCCGATCCACGGTCGAACGGTCTACCAGGGGCATCTCTTCGTCGGCGATCGGCTGCTGTCGGAGTCACCGCTGAGCAGCCACCCCCTGACCCCCATGACCGATCCCGACCTGGTCCGGTTCCTGGGTCGCCAAACGGCGGGTCGGGTCGCCCTCGTGAGCTGGCCAGAGGTTGCCACGGGGCCCTCGGCGGTCCGAGACGCCGTTGACCGCCTCGACCGATCTGGCGTTCGCCACGTCGTGACGGATGCGATCAGCGCTGGCGACCTCCGGACCGTCGCGACAGCGATGCAGGATCGCTCGCTGCTGACCGGGGCAGCGGGTCTCGCCGAGGCCTGGGGGCAGCTCGTCCACGATCGCCTCTACGACGGGGAGGCCCGGCGCGACGGTGGCGCGCCGCCTGCGCCGGGAACGGCGGGGGATGAGCACAGCGCCACCCTCGAGGACGGCTCCGCGGGGGACACGCTCGTCCTGGCGGGCAGCTGCTCGGCAGCGACCCTCGGGCAGGTCTCCGAAGCGAAAGCGGCCTTTCCCAGCTACCGGCTCGACCCGGTGCGAACCCCTGATCCAGCTCAGATGCTCGAGGAGGCACGTGCGTGGCTGCAGGCCCAGGCCTCCGGCCGACCGCGACTCATCTACTCCTCCGCGACACCAGCAGAGCGTGAAGCAGCCATCGCGGCCATGGGATCCCGCACGGCTGAGCACCTGGAAGACGTCCTGGGTGCGCTGGCCGTGCATGCCGCCGCGGCGGGTACACGCCGCTTCGTGGTGGCCGGCGGTGAGACATCCGGTGCCGTTGTCTCCGCCCTCGGCATCCGACAGGTGCTGGTCGAGGACGAGCTCGAAGCGGGCGTTCCGTGGTGCACCACCGAAGGGCGCCGTCCGCTGCGCCTGTTGCTCAAGTCGGGGAACTTCGGCTCGAGCCGACTGCTGATCGAGGCCGCCCCATGAACGCGCATGGCGCAGGCGTCGGCGCCGTCGCCGAGGACATCGCCAGGCTGGGAGCCTCGATCTTCGCGCGGGGCCTGACCCCGGGGCGCACGGGGAACCTCAGCTGTCGGATCGGGGACGAGATCGTGGTGACACCCACCGGTGCGAGCCTCGGCTCCCTTGATCCGTGCCAGCTCGCGATCATCGATCTCGAAGGGCGTCCGATCAGCGGAGCACAGCCGTCCAAGGAGGCCGGAATGCACGCCGCCCTCTATCGCGCCAGGCCGACCGCCCGAGGGATCGTTCACCTCCACAGCACCCACGCCGTGGCCGTGTCGTGCCTTGCCGACCTCGATGAACGCTCCGCGCTACCGCCACTGACCGCCTACTTCGCGATGCGCGTGGGGCGGCTGCCCCTTGTGCCGTACTTCGCGCCCGGGGATCCGGCGCTGAGCGTCGCGGTGGAGGAGATGGCTCGTGAGCACCACGCCATGCTGCTGGCCAACCACGGCTCCGTCGTGGCCGCCGACGATCTCCTCTCCGCGGCCGATGCGGCGGAGGAGATCGAAGAGACCGCCCGGCTCCGGTTGTTGCTGGGTGACAGCCCCACCAGACCGTTGACCAGTGCCCAGCTCGGCGCCTTGGCGCAGAGGAAGGAACGAGCATGATGCGTCGAGTTGTCCTTGTTCACACGGTCGCCGGACTGGTGCCGGTCTTCCAGGACCTGGCGAAGGGACTGCCAGGGGATGTGAAGGTCTCCAACATCGTGGACGAGTCCTTGCTGGAGGATGCGATCGGCGCCGGAGCGCTCACTCCTTCGGTGAACCGGCGGGTCGTGGACCACGTCCTGTCGGCCGCGGACAGTGGCGCGGTGGCAGTTCTTGCCACCTGCTCCTCCATCGGACCGGCCGTGGAGATCGCTTCACAGCTGGTGGGTGTGCCCGTCCTGCGGGTCGACGAGCCGATGGCGTCGACTGCTGTCGAGAGCGGCAGGCGGATAGGGGTGCTGGCAACCGTTCCCTCAACGCTCAACCCCACCGTGGACCTGCTGCGACGCTGCGCCAGGAGCCTCGAGAAGGACGTCGAGCTCGTGCCCGTGCTGAAGGACGAGGCCTTCACGGCGATCAGGTCGGGCGACGGCGCAAGGCACGACGAGCTCATCGGCGAGGCACTCCTGCAGCTGGCGCTGCAGGTGGACGCGATCGTGCTCGCCCAGGCGTCGATGGCACGGGTGGTCGCCACCCTCGAACCGGGAGCCCTGTCGGTTCCGGTCTTCTCGAGCCCCAGCTCGGGCATGGCCCGGCTGGCGTCCGTGCTCGCTGAGGCCGCAGTCGCGGCCCCCGCATGATGGAAGTAGCCATGGAGGCAGCGGCCTTCAGGCAAGACCAGGAGAGGTAAAGTTGTGTTTCGAGTTGACCGCCCCAGCAGCGGGCCAGATGTGGCCGCCGGTCCGCCACCGCCACCCGAGAACCCGTGGGCGCGGAGCCTGTGGCTCGACGGGGTGGTCCAGGGTCTGACCCCGAGAGAGCAGCTGTCAGGCGACCACACGTGTGACGTCGCGATCGTCGGAGCCGGGTTCGGCGGGCTGTGGACGGCGTACTACCTCAAGAAGGCGGACCCGTCCCTGCGGGTCACCGTGGTCGAGGCCGAGATCGCGGGATACGGCGCTGCCGGTCGCAACGGCGGCTTCGTCTCGTCCGGCATTGCCGGCAGCGGGGCGCGCTATGCACGGCGCAACGGTTGGGACAGCGTCCATCGAGCCGAGCGCGAGGTCCTGCACGGGATCGACGAGATCGGTCGCGTCGTGTCGCTGGAGGGCATCGACTGTGGCTACAACAAGGCGGGGGCGCTCACCGTGGCCACCACCGAACCGCAGCTGCAGCGGGTCCGCGCCCGAATCGAGGCAAAGCACCGCTCCGGACTCGGCGCCGAAGACATCAGGTTTCTCAACCCCGACGAGTGCACCGAATTCCTCCGCGGGCCGGAGGGTCTTCTCGGTGCGTCCTACACGCCGCACTGTGCTCGCGTCGACCCCGCTCGGCTGGCTCGGGGACTCGCCGACGTCTGCGAGCGTCTCGGTGTCAAGATCTATGAGCAGAGCCCGGCAGAACACCTGGGCCCCAGGCTCGTGCAGTGCCGCAACGGACGGATCTCGGCCGAGGTCGTGGTCCGCGCGACGGAGTCCTACACGATCCGCGAGCGCGGCCAGCGACGCAAGTTCCTGCCCCTCTACTCCTTGCTGATCGCCACCGAGCCCCTCCCGCAGGAGACCTGGGACGAGCTCGGGTGGCGCGACGGCATCGGCTACTCAGACATCGGGCACCTGTTCTACTACGCCCAGCGGTCGCTCGACGGCCGGATCGTGGTCGGCGGACGAGGAGCGCCGTACCGGCTGACCAAGCCCGTCTCCCCCGAGAACGAGCAGAACGCCCACGTCTACGAGCGCCTGGTCCAGACCCTGCACGAGGCATTTCCCGCTGTGGCGCAGGCTCGGATCACCCATCACTGGGGCGGTTCCCTGGCGGTCCCACGCGACTGGTGCATGCGAACGACGTTCGACCGCGACAGCGGACTTGGATTCGTCGGTGCGTTCGGCGGTCATGGCGTCACCGCCTCCAACATCTCCGGCCGCACGATGCGCGACCTGATCCTGGGCCACGACACCGACCTGACGTCGCTCCCATGGGTGGGGCACCACACCCGGAACTGGGAGCCGGAGCCCCTCCGGTTCATCGCCTCGATGGCCATCCACAAGACCCTCGCGTCGGCCGACGCCTACGAGGAGCGCACCGGGAAGCCGGCGAAGCGCGTACGCCTGGTGGCGCCGTTCCTACCACCGGGCCACTAGACGGACTAACACAGGTCCAGGGTGCGCTTGCGATCCGCGCCTGAACACGACGATGGCCCCGGGACAGGCCCGGGGCCATCGTCGCCTGAGTGTTGGTGGATTCAATCGGTTCTAACCTAGATGTAGGACCTGACGCGACGTTGCCGCTGACCCGCGCTGGGGCAATACTCGGCCGACTTCGCGGGCCCCGGGCGGGGGCGATCTGGCGCGAGCCGGCCAGTTTCGAGGCGCGGCCCGCAAGTTTCGAGGAAGGATGCTCATGAAGATCATCTCCGCCCACGAAGGCGTCATCCCGATCAGCTCGTCGATGGGCAACGCGTTCATCGACTTCTCCACGATGGACTGCTCGATCCTGGCTTTGGTCAGCGACGTGATGGTTGATGGGGAGCCGGTGGTCGGCTACGGCTTCAACTCCAACGGCCGCTACTCGGCCGGCGAGATCCTCCGCCGCCGAGTGCTGCCCCGGCTGATGGGGGCGCCCGCCAATAGCCTGCTGGACGATGACGGCCTGCTCAGCCCGTCCACTGCTTGGGACGTCATGATGCGCAACGAGAAGCCCGGCGGCCACGGTGAGCGCTCGGTCGCGGTCGGCGTCGTCGACATGGCCCTCCACGACCTTGCCGCCAAAATCGCTGGCGTCCCGCTCTACCGGTGGATCTCCGACAAGTACGGCGACGGCACCTTCGACGACTCCGTCTTCGTCTACGCGGCCGGCGGCTACTACGCCCCCAACAAGACCTACCGCGACCTGCAGGACGAGATGAAGGGCTTCCTCGACGCCGGCTACAACGTCGTCAAGATGAAGATCGGCGGCGCCGACCTCGCCGAGGACCTGCGCCGCATCGAGGCCGTCCTGGAGGTCCTCGACGGTGACGGCTCGCGGCTCGCGGTCGACGCTAACGGTCGCTTCGATCTCGACCGCGCGCTCGAGTACGGCCGTGCCCTCGAACCCTACGGTCTGTTCTGGTACGAGGAGGTCGGCGACCCGCTCGACTACCGGCTCAACGCCACTCTGTCCGAGCACTACCGCGGCCCGATCGCCACCGGCGAGAACCTCTTCTCCCTCCAGGACGCTCGCAACCTGATCCGGTACGGCGGCATGCGACCCGATCGCGACTACATCCAGGTCGACCCCGCCCTGAGCTACGGCCTGGTCGAGTACCGTCGCATCCAGCACATGCTCGCCCAGCACGGCTGGTCCTCGCGCCGATGCATTCCGCACGGCGGCCACCAGTTCTCACTTCACATCGCCGCCGCTCTCAAGCTCGGCGGCAACGAGTCCTATCCCGACGAGTTCCAGCCGACCGGTGGGTTCGCAGACGACGCGGTCGTGGTGAACAGCCGCGTCAAGCTCGACGACCGACCCGGGATCGGGTTCGAGGGCAAGGCCAACTTCCACAAGGTCCTGCGGGAACTGCACGCGTAACCGCGTGCATCGACAGCCTCCCGGCAACCCGGGCTCGCATGGTCGATTTCGCTGAGTTCGAGCTCTATGTGAGGAATGACTTCAGGTCGTACTGCTGATCGGACTCCGCGCCTGCGGCGCCTAAGGATGGACGGCGACGCCGGGCTGACGTGTGCCTCCCGGACGTCGGTCGTCACGCGACCGCAGGAGAGGTCGGGAGATCACTCGGCACGTCTCCGCGGCGCCGCCACGTCGGGCTCGGTCGTGGGAAGCGACTGCGATTTGAGTCATGCCGCGCTTATGTACCGAAAACGCCAGCGCAAGTCGTCAAATGGCAGCAGACGGGACCAAGATGATTGGGGACCGATCCCCTGGGTTTCCGTGCCTGCGCAGGTCAGGGCGCACATCGGCAACAGCGGTCAAAGATGTCAGATCGGGAAGGAGCGCACACCGCATGCCCAGAGGTCGCAGGTTCAAATCCTGCCCCCGCTACGAAGAAGTGGCCCCTGACCTGCGGAAACGCAGATCAGGGGCCACTTGGCTTTTGAACCATTTCTGCTTGTGACGCGTTTTGTGTACCAAGAACCCTCGCGCTGGTGACCCGCTTTGGACATGGTCTGCGGGGACGTTGAGGCAAGCAGACGCCGGGTGGGGCCCGAAGCGGCGACGACCTCAGTCGTTCGCGGTGGTCGTCGTGGCCTGGCCGGCGAAGGACTGAAGGATGTGCGTCACGTCGGGTGTGGACCTGTCCTTCTCGATGTAGAACTCTTTCTGATCGCATCTGAGGAGTGGCCGAGGACGCGGGCCGCGGTGTCCGAGTCGACCAGGCGGGTCGCCGCGGTCCGGATGGGTGAGTCGCCGGCTTACGTGGGCGACTACCTCCCATTGCCACCGCCAGGGATGCCAATCCGAGCCAAGGTGCTATTGAGAGGAGCGGGGGTATGGCTGCTGTTGCGGTCCTTCTAAAGGCAGGCTATGTGTCTGGTGCTGCCGTTGCGGACGACGGAGAGGTACTTGGCCGTCATCGTGAGAACTACCCCGTTGGGCCTGGGTCCAGCGGCCCGCAGGACGATGATCTGACAGCCGCCGTTGTCGCAACCGTGAGAGCTCTACGTGCGCCTGGCCAGCGCTCGACTGTGGGCCTCGCCTTCGAACCTCTGGTCGGGCATGTGCCACGGCTTCGGCACGCACTTGAGCATGTTCAAGAACAGGTGCACCTAGAGACGGCTGCACGTGCCGCGGCGTGGGGAGAGCACCGGTTCGGCGTCCTTCGGGGCATCCAAGCCCCTCAAAATTCCATGACAGTAACTGTAGGGGCGAGCATCCGTGGTGGTCTCATCCTGCGGGGTCGACTAGTTCGCGGCGCGCACGGCTTAGGCGGAGAGATTGGGCATTTACCATTCGTGCCGGGCGGCCGGCAGTGCGAATGCGGGTTGGAAGGATGCTTTGATCGCTACGCGAGTGCAACTGCCCTGGTGGAGCGGACACGTGCAGCGCTGATTGAGACTGCCGAAGTCGGCCAGCGACTTGCCCTCGATGTGCGGAACGGGCCCATCGATGAAGTCGCGAGCGAGATAGTCCGAGCCGCCGTGAACGGGAATGAGTCCGCGCTCGGACAGACCGCTGAAATTGGCCGCCACCTGGGCATGGGCATCGGGCGATTGGTCAAACCGCTGAGCCTGTCGGGGGTAGTGCTGAGGGGGTCCTTTGTCGACGACGCGGGCGACATACTGCTGACTCCAGCCCGGGAAGCTATGTCGCGAACTGTTGGGCAATCGACAGATCTGGAACTGCGAGCCGGGCTGCCGGGAGACGATGCTGTGCTCCTCGGAGTGACGGACCTGTCACTTAATGCCCACTAGCCTGTCGGAGCCGGTCACATCAGACGTCGGCGACTGCCAAGTGGTGCGGCGGAGTCTCGTACGCGCGCCTCACGCCTGTCCGCGCGGCGGGTTCTTCGACGCGCCTTGCGTGCGGCTGAGCGAGCCATGTCGGCCGCGCCGATGAAGCCGGCCTCCGGCCCCAGAGCCGCAACTACAATCGCTGGCTCACTTCGGTGGCCGCGGCCCGTGAGCGCCTTTGAGAAGGCGGAGCGAGTAGGACGCAGGAGCAGGTCGCCGGCATCGGACAAGCCACCGCCGATGACGATGCATGACGGGTCGAACGCCGCGGCGAGGCCCGCCAGTCCCACACCGAGCCACTCCCCGATGTCGCTCAAGAGCTCGAGCGACAACGGGTCTCCGTTGCGCGCCTCCTGGGTGACCTGCGGACCGGTGAGTCGGGCGGGGTCGCCGTCGACAAGTTCTCGAAGCCGGTGGGCAAGTGGCGAGCCGTTCGCGATCAGCTCCCGTGCGTCGCGCAGCAAGGCCGTCCCGGAGGCGTACTGCTCCCAGCACCCACGGTTCCCGCACTCGCAGCGGTGTCCGGTTGGCACCATCTGCATGTGGCCGAACTCTCCGGCCATCCCGTTGTTGCCCCGGAACACCTTGCCATCGATGATCAGAGCGCCCCCGATGCCCGTGCCGAGCGTGATGCACAACACGAATCGATGGCCCCTGGCCGCACCGTAGAGGCACTCGGCGACCCCCGCCGTATTCGCATCATTGTCGACCACGACGGGAAGACGTACTCGCTTCGCGATAGCCGATTGAAGGGGCTCACGGCGCCAGTTCAGATGGGGGGAGAACATGACGACCCTGCGAGTCGCGTCCACGAACCCAGCGGCACCGATGCCTACCGCAGCAATCTCATGCGAGCGCCGAAGGTCCTGGACGATGGACACGATCGAGTCTTCAACCAGCTGGACGTCGTGACCCGGCGTCGGGACCTGGCGTCTCGCCAGCACCTTCCCGTGGGGGTCGAGGACGCCCGCGAGGATCTTCGTCCCCCCGATGTCCACCCCGATCGTAGACGCCTCCGCGCGGAACAGAATGGATCGGCGAGGAGGGGTCTCGGTCACGCCGGTCAGCCTAGCCCGCACCTTCCCGCAGGGGGCCGGAGCGACGTCAACTCGCGCCACCTGGAGCGAGTTCTCTCACGTTCGGGCCGTGCTCAGCGCTCGACCAGCGTCACCTCGAACGAGTACGCCTCCGGTCGATAGCAGTGGTCGCCGTACTCGATGGCACGACCGGAGTCCGCGTACGCCGTCCGCTGCATCGTCAACACCGCATCGTTCTTGCGCCGGCCGAGCAGTCTGGCCTCCTGCGTCGTCGCACCACGAGCTCCGATCCGCTGCCGCGCGATCTGGACGTGCGTCCCGGCGTCCCGGACGAGCTGGTAGAGCCCGCCGCCCTCGAGCTCCTCGTCGGTGGGCGAGATCACGTTCGCCGGGAGCCAATTGCGGAGAACCGCCAGGGGCTCGTCGTCGGCCAGGCGGAGCCGCTCCAGGTGCAGAACTTCCTCGCCTTCGGCGATCCCGAGCTCGTCCGCAACCTCGGCCGTGGCCGGCTCCCGAACGTTGAGCAGCACCCGAGTGGAGGGCTGCTGGCCGCTGCCGCGCAGGTCGTCATACAGGCTGGTCAGCTCCAGCTCGCGGTGCACCCGGCCGTGGACTACCTGGGTCCCCACCCCGCGCTTGCGCACGAGCAGGCCCTTGTCGACGAGCTCCTGGATCGCACGCCGCATCGTGGGTCGGCTGAGGCCGAGCTGGTCAGCCAGGGAGATCTCGTTGTCGAGCTTGAAGCCGGGCGAGACCTCTCCGCTGGCGATCGCCTGCTCGAGCTGCCTGGCGACCTGGTAGTAGAGCGGGACGGGGCTGCGTCGGTCCACCGTGAGTCGCAACTGTTCACCCATGATCCTGATACTACCGAGCAATATCAGAATGACTGAAAGACAGAATGTTAGGACAAAGTCTTGACATGCTCCGCCGCCGAGGACTAGAAAAGCCCTGTAACCCACATCACATGCATCCCGAAAGGCCATCCATGCGGATCGGATTCCTTGGCGTGGGGCGGATCGGCGCCAGCCATGCCGCCGTCGTCGCCCGCCACGAGGCGGTGACCTCCCTGGTCCTCGCCGACGCCGACCAGGGGCGAGCACGCGCCGTCGCCGACGAGCTGGGCGGGGAGAGCGTGGCCGACGTCGCCGCGGTTCTCGCCGCTGACGTCGACGCGATCGTCGTCGCGACCGCCACCGACAGCCATGCCGAGCTCATTGCCGCCGGCGCGCGTGCAGGCCTCCCCGTGTTCTGCGAGAAGCCGGTCGCGCTCGACGTGCCCGGCACCCTCCGCGTGCTGGAGGAGGTGCGGGCGGCCGGCACCCCGGTGCAGATCGGCTTCCAACGCAGGTTCGACGCCGGGTACGTCGCGGCGCGCGATGCGCTGCACAGCGGCCGCCTGGGCGAGCTGCGAAGGGTGCACGCCGTCACGGCCGACCCGGCGCCGCCCCACGCGTCGTACATCCCCACCAGTGGTGGCATCTACCGCGACTGCCTGATCCACGACTTCGACATCGTTCGCTGGATCACCGGCCGGGAGGTGGTCGACGTGATCGCTAGCGGCGTCAACCGGGGCGCGAGGTTCTTCGCCGAGGCCGGAGACGTGGACGAGACGGTGGCGATCCTGACCCTCGACGACGGCACGCTGGTGACCGTGCACGGCTCGCGTTACAACGGCGCCGGCTACGACGTGCGGATGGAGATCGCCGGCACCGACGCGACGATCGCGGTCGGACTCGACGAGCACACCGCGCTGCGTTCGGCCGAGTCCGGCGTCGAGTTCCCGTCCGGATCTCCCAACCCCACTTTCTGGGAGCGCTTCGCCGACGCCTACGTGGCCGAGATCAACGCGTTCGTCGAGGTGGTCCGAGGCGAGCGTCCGAGCCCGTGCTCGGTCGAGGAGGCCCTGGAGGCGTTGTACGTCGCCGAGGCCGCGACCCTGTCGCGGCTCGAGGGCCGGCGCGTCGAGATCGCGGAGGTGCGCAAATGACCACGACACTGCAGTCGCGGATCGCGGGAGCGCCGATCTCCTGGGGCGTGTGCGAGGTGCCCGGGTGGGGACACCAGATGGCGCCGGAGCGGGTGTTGCGCGAGATGGCCGACCTCGGCCTTGCCGCCACCGAGTTCGGACCCGACGGCTTCCTTCCGGCCGACCCGCAGCAAGCCGCCGACCTCCTCGCCACCCACGGCATGCGTGCCGTCGGCGGATTCGTCCCGGTCGTGCTGTTCGACGGTTCCCGCGATCCCCTTCCCGAGGTCGAGCGGGCCCTGGCCCACTTCCGGGCCGCGAACGCCACCAGTCTGGTGCTGGCCGCCGCCTCCGGGGCCGAGGGGTACGACGCCAGGCCGGTCCTCGACGAGACGCAGTGGGATGTCCTCCTCGCCAACCTCGACCGGATCCGCGACGTCGCGGGCGAGCAGGGAATCGAGGCCACCCTCCACCCCCACGTCGGGACGATGGTCGAGAACGCCGAGGAGGTCGACCGGGTGCTCACCGGGAGCACGATCGGGCTCACCCTCGACACCGGCCACCTACTGGTCGGGGGCGCCGACCCGGTCGAGCTCGCCCGAGCGGCCACCGACCGGATCCGCCACACGCACCTCAAGGACGTCCGCGCCGACGTGGCCGAGCGCGTCCGCGCCCGCGAGCTGACCTACACCGACGGAGTGCGGCAGGGCCTCTACGTCCCACTGGGACAGGGTGATGTCGACGTCGCCGCGATCGTCCGGACCCTCGAGGACGCCGGCTACCAGGGCTGGTACGTCATGGAGCAGGACACGATCCTCGACGCCGAGCCGCAGGCGGGCGCCGGTCCGGTCGCCGAGGTCCGCACCGGCCTGGAGTTCCTCACCGGGGTGACCGCGTGAACCACGAAGTCGTCACCATGGGCCGGGTCGGGGTGGACATCTATCCCGAGCAGATCGGCGTGCCGCTGGAGGACGTCGTCTCGTTCGCCAAGTACCTCGGTGGCAGCGCCACCAACGTCGCGGTGGCGGCCGCCCGCCACGGCCGGCGTTCAGCCGTCATCACCCGCACCGGCGAGGACGCGTTCGGCCGCTTCGTGCACAAGGCACTTACCGGCTACGGCGTGAGCGACGAGTTCGTCACGGCCGTGCCGACCTGGCCGACCCCCGTCACGTTCTGCGAGATCTTCCCGCCCGACGATTTCCCGCTGTACTTCTACCGGACGCCCACCGCGCCCGACCTTCAGATCCGGGTCGACGAGCTCGACCTCGACGCGATCCGGGACGCCGACCTGTTCTGGGTGACCGTCACCGGCCTCTGTCAGGAGCCGAGCCGGGAGGCGACGCTGGCCGCGCTCGAGGCCCGCGGTCGCCGGGGTATCACGGTGCTCGACCTCGACTACCGGCCGATGTTCTGGGCCCGTCCCGAGGAGGCCACCGAGCAGGTCGCCCGCGCTCTCGAGCACGTCACCGTCGTCGTCGGAAACCGCGAGGAGTGCGCCGTCGCCGTCGGCGAGACGGAGCCGGCGGCCGCGGCCGAGGCTCTGCGGGACCGCGGAGTCCAGGTGGCGATCGTCAAGCAGGGGCCCAAGGGCGTCTACGCCGTGGACGACCACGGGATGGTCGACGTACCCCCGGTCCCCGTCGAGGTGGTCAACGGCCTCGGGGCCGGCGACGCCTTCGGCGGAGCGCTCTGCCACGGCCTGCTCTCCGGATGGGAGCTGGGCCGGACCATCCGGTTCGCCAATGCGGCCGGCGCGATCGTCGCAGGCCAGCTGGCGTGCTCGGACGCGATGCCGACGACCAGTGAGGTCGACGCCGTTCTCGGGGAGGTTCTTGATGCCTGACTACACGACCGCCACCAGCCAGGAGCTGGTGCGGGCGATGACGTCCATCCGGCTCCAGGACCCCGGTGCGATCGTGGACGCCGCCGCCCGGCGCAAGCGCCGCGCCTCGCTGGTCGGCGAGAGCGGACGGCTGATGATCATCGCGGCCGACCATCCCGCCCGAGGTGCGCTGCGGGTGGGTGAGGACCCGCTCGCGATGGCCGACCGCGGAGAACTGCTGCGCCGGCTCGCCATCGCCCTCGACCGCCCCGGCGTCGACGGCTTCCTCGGCACGGCCGACATGGTCGATGACCTGCTCCTGATGGGAGCCCTCGACGACAAGGTCGTCCTCGGCTCGATGAACCGCGGTGGCCTCGCCGGGACGGCGTTCGAGATCGACGACCGGATGACGGCGTACGACGCCGCGACCATCGCCGCGATGGGGTACGACGGCGGCAAGATGCTCGCCCGTATCGACCCCGACGACCCCGCCACCGTCGCCACCCTCGAGGCGTGCGCTCGCGCCGTCACCGACCTGGCGTCGCACCACCTGATGGCCATGGTGGAGCCGTTCATCTCGCACCGGGTCGGCGGCCGGGTGCGCAACGACCTGAGCCCCGAGGCCGTGATCCGATCGGCCACCGTGGCCGCCGGGCTCGGCGCGACGTCGGCGCACACCTGGCTCAAGCTGCCGGTCGTCGAGGACATGGAGAGGGTCGCCGCGGCCACCACGCTCCCGGTGATGCTGCTCGGCGGTGAGGCGAGCATCGACCAGCCGGAGACGTTCGAGCGCTGGCAGCAGGCGCTCAAGCAGCCCACGGTGGTCGGCATGATCGTCGGCAGGGCCCTGCTCTACCCGCCGGACGGCGACGTTGCCGCGGCTGTCGATCGGACGGTGGGCCTGCTGTGAACCCGCGCCATCTTCCTTCTGTGGTGGAGGTGAGTCCCGCCGACGCGGGGTGGACCTACAGCGGCCTGCGCGTGGTCTCGCTGGCGCCGGGCGAGCGGCAGACACTTGCCACGGGCGAGGAGGAGATGCTGGTGCTGCCGCTGTCGGGCGGCTGCGTCGTGGAGTGTGACGGCCAGGTCGTCGAGCTCGAGGGACGTGCCACCGTGTTCAGCCGGGTCAGCGACTTCGCCTACGTTCCCCGCGACTCCGAGGTGACCGTCAGCTCGGACGCCGGCGGCCGGTTCGCGCTCCCGTCCGCACGGTGCGAGCGCCGGCTTCTGTTCCGGTACGCGACGGCGGAGGACGTCTCCGTCGAGCTCCGCGGCGCCGGCAGCTGCAGCCGTCAGGTCAACAACGTCGCCGCGGCGCACACGTTCGAGTGCGACCGCCTGATCGTGGTCGAGGTGCTCACGCCGGCAGGCAACTGGTCGTCGTACCCGCCCCACAAGCACGACGAGGACCGGCCAGGCGCCGAGAGCGTGCTGGAGGAGATCTACTACTTCGAGGTCGACGACGGGCCGGACGGGCCGGGGGTGGGCTACCAGCGGGTGTACGGCACCGACGACCGTCCGGCGGACCTGCTCGCCGAGGTACGGACCGGCGACGTCGTCACCATCCCGCACGGCTGGCACGGGCCGTCGATGGCGGCGCCCGGCTACGACCTGTACTACCTGAACGTGATGGCAGGTCCAGGCGCCGAGCGCGCCTGGCTGATCTGTGACGACCCGGCCCATGCCTGGGTGCGGAGCACCTGGGACGACGCGGCAGTTGACCCGCGCCTACCCCTGACCACGACCGACGAGAGGAGCCCGAGATGAGCGGCACGGTCCGGCTGACCGTCGCACAGGCACTGGTGCGCTTCCTGGGCGTCCAGTACTCGGAGCGCGACGGGGTCGAGCACCGTCTGGTCGAGGGCTGCTTCGGGATCTTCGGCCACGGCAATCTCGCGGGCGTCGGCGAGGCGCTGCTCGAGGAGGAGCTGCGCGCACCCGGCCGGCTGCCGTACTGGACCGGTCGCAACGAGCAGGGCATGGTGCACGCCGCCGTGGGCTACGCCCGGATGCGCAACCGGCTGTCAACTCTCGCCTGTACGGCGTCCATCGGCCCGGGCGCGACCAACATGGTCACCGGCGCCGCGCTCGCCACGATCAACCGGATCCCCGTGCTGCTCCTCCCTGGTGACGTGTTCGCGACCCGGGTGGCGTCTCCGGTGCTACAGGAGCTCGAGCTGCCATCCAGCGGCGACGTCTCGGTCAACGACGCGTTCCGTCCGGTGTCGAAGTACTTCGACCGGGTGTGGCGCCCCGAGCAGCTGCCCTCGGCTCTGCTGGGCGCGATGCGGGTGTTGTCCGACCCGGTCGAGACCGGCGCGGTCACGCTCGCCCTGCCGCAGGACGTGCAGGCGGAGGCGTACGACTGGCCGGTGGAGCTGTTCGAGAAGCGAGTGTGGCACGTGGCTCGACCGCAGCCCGAGGCCGCGCTGGTGGCCCGCGCGGTCGAGCTGCTGCGCGGCGCCCGCCGGCCGCTGATCGTCTCCGGCGGCGGCACTGTCTACGCCGAGGCGACCGAGGAGCTGCGTGTCTTCGCCGAGGCGTCCGGCATCCCGGTCGCCGAGACCCAGGCCGGCAAGGGATCCCTGCCCTACGACCATCCGCTGGCACTCGGCGCGGTCGGTGCGACCGGCACCACCGCAGCCAACGCGATCGCCCGTGAAGCGGACGTCGTCCTCGGGATAGGGACCCGCTACAGCGACTTCACCACCGCCTCGCGCAGCATCTTCGCCGACCCCGACGTCCGGTTCGTCAACCTCAATGTCGCAAGCCTGGACGGGCACAAGCAGGCCGGCCTGCCGCTGGTGGGAGACGCCCGCGAGGGCCTGAGGGCGCTCACCGAGGCCCTCGCGGGTCACCAAACCGACGGTGACTACCGCGACCGGGTGCGCTCGCTGGCGGCGGACTGGGACGCCACTGTCGAGCGTGCCTACCACCTGGGCCACGGACCGCTGCCTGCGCAGTCGGAGGTCATCGGCGCCGTCAACGACGTCGCCGACCCCCGCGACGTGGTCGTGTGCGCGGCCGGCTCGACGCCCGGCGACCTGCACAAGCTGTGGCGCACCCGGGACCCGAAGGGCTACCACGTCGAGTACGGCTTCTCGTGCATGGGCTATGAGATCGCCGGCGGACTCGGAGTCCGGATGGCGGCGCCCGACCGCGACGTGTTCGTCATGGTCGGTGACGGCTCCTATTTGATGATGGCCTCGGAGCTGGTCACGGCGGTCCAGGAGAACGTCAAGATCATCGTGATCCTCGTGCAGAACCACGGGTTCGCCTCGATCGGCGCGCTCTCGGAGTCGCTCGGCTCCCAGCGCTACGGGACGGCGTACCGCCGTCGCAACCCGGCGACCGGGCGGCTCGACGGCGACAAGCTGCCGATCGACCTCGCGGCCAACGCGAAGAGCCTGGGCGCCCAGGTGCTCCCCGCCAGCAGCATCGACGAGCTGCACCAAGCGCTGCGCAAGGCGAAGTGGGACGCGACCGGGCCCGTCGTGATCCACGTCGAGACCGACCCGTTGGTGCCCGCACCGAGCAGCGATGCCTGGTGGGACGTCCCGGTCGCCGAGGTCTCCGGGCTCGAGTCCACGACTGAGGCCCGGGCCCGGTACGACGTCGCGAAGCGTGATCAGCGGCGTCACCTCTGACCCATCCACCGCAGCACGAAGGAAGAGAACCCTGTGAGGACGATCGAACACTGGATCGGCGGCACCCGGAGCACAGCTGGCTCGAGCCGCACCAGCCCGGTCTGGAATCCCGCCACCGGAGAGGAGCAGGCCGAGGTACTGCTCGCCTCAGCGGCGGACGTGGACCACGCGATCGCGGTGGCACGTGACGCCTTCGACACCTGGTCACAGAGCTCGCTGAGTGCCCGCACGAAGATCCTGTTCCGCTTCCAACACCTGGTCGAGGCCAACCTGGACCGGCTGGCCGAGGCGATCACTGACGAGCACGGCAAGGTGCTGTCCGACGCTCGCGGCGAGGTGCAGCGCGGCCTGGAGGTCGTCGAGTTCGCATGCGGCATCCCGCAGTTGCTCAAGGGCGACTACTCCGACCAGGTGTCGACCGGCGTGGACGTGTTCTCCTTCCGCGAGCCGCTCGGCGTGGTCGCCGGGATCACGCCGTTCAACTTCCCGGCGATGGTGCCGATGTGGATGTTCCCGGTGGCGATCGCGTGTGGCAACACGTTCGTGCTCAAGCCCAGCGAGCGGGATCCTTCGGCGTCCGTCCTGCTCGCGGAGCTGTGGGCCGAAGCGGGGTTGCCGGAGGGCGTGTTCAACGTCGTGCACGGTGACAAGGAGGCGGTCGACGCGATCCTGGACCACCCCGACGTCGCCGCAGTGTCGTTCGTGGGCTCGACCCCGATCGCCCGCTACATCCACCAACGCGCCACTGAGAATGGCAAGCGAGTTCAGGCCCTCGGCGGGGCGAAGAACCACGCGATCGTGCTTCCAGACGCCGACCTCGACTTCGCCTCCGACCACCTGGTGGCTGCGGCGTTCGGGTCGGCGGGCGAGCGGTGCATGGCGATCTCGGCCGCGGTGGCGGTGGGCCCCACCGGCGACGCGTTGGTCGAGGCCGTGAACGCCAAGGCGCGTGCCGTGGTCGTCGGCTCGGGCCGGGACGCAGCGAGTGAGATGGGCCCGGTGGTCACCCCGGCCGCCCGTGAGCGGATCGTCGGCCTGATCGACGCCGGCGAACGGCAGGGCGGGCGGGTCACGGTCGACGGGCGTCGTCTCGTCGTACCCGGCCACGAGGACGGGTTCTTCGTCGGGCCGACGGTGATCGACGGCGTGACGCCGCAGATGGACTGCTACACCGAGGAGATCTTCGGCCCGGTGCTTTCGGTGCTGCGCAGCGACGACGTCGACGAGGCGATCGCCCTGATCAACGCCAACCCCTATGGCAACGGCACCGCGATCTTCACCTCCAGCGGCGAGGCCGCGCGGCGGTTCCAGCGCGGCGTCAAGGTCGGAATGATCGGCGTCAACGTCCCCGTACCCGTTCCGATGGCGTACTACTCCTTCGGCGGGTGGAAGGACTCCCTCTTCGGCGACAAGCACGTGCACGGCCCCGAGGGCGTGTCGTTCTACACCCGCGCCAAGGTGGTCACCTCACGCTGGCCCCACGTCGAGAACCCGATCGGCGCAAGCTTCCACTTCCCCACGAACGCCTGACCGGACACGTCGTCCGACCGGGTCCGCAGAGAAAGGCACCACACATGAGGCACAGAAGGATCACCATCACCGGGCTGGCCGCGTCGGCCCTGTTGCTCGCCGCGTGCAGCGGCACCGGCAAGGAGGAGAGCGGGGCCCCGACGGACACGTTGGACGTCACCTACGCGGTGATCACCCACAGCGGTCCTGGCGATGCGTTCTGGGACCGGGTGAAGTCCGGCGCGGAGCGCGCCGGTGACGACTACGGTGTCTCGGCCGAGTACTCAGCCGATCCCGATCCCTCCAAGCAGTCCGAGCTCATCGACGCCGCCGTCGCCGACGACGTCGACGGCATCGTCGTCTCGATGGCCAACCCGGACGGCCTCCAAGACAGCATCGAGGCGGCCGTGGAGGCGGGTGTCCCGGTCGTGACGATCAACTCCGGTTACGACCAGTGGGCGGACTTCGGAGCCATCACCCACATCGGTCAGAGCGAGACGATCGCCGGCCGCGAGGTCGGCGAGCGGCTCAAGGAGGAGGGCTTCAGCCACATCCTCTGCGTCATCCAGGAGGCCGGAAACATCGCTTTGGAGGAGCGGTGTGCCGCAGTTGCCGAGACCGCCGGCGGCACCGTGGAGAACCTGCAGGTCGACGGCACCGACGAGAACGCCGTGACCTCGACGATCACGTCGAAGCTGCAGTCCGACGACTCGATCGACGCCGTGCTCACTCTCGGTGGTCAGTACGGCATCAACGCGGTGGCGGCCGTCGACCAGGCTGGCAGCGACGCCCAGGTCGCGACCTTCGACCTCAGCGAGGACGTCATCAACGAGATCGAGGACGGCAACATCCTGTTCGCCGTCGACCAGCAGCCCTACGTCCAGGGTTACCTCGGCGTCACCACGCTCTACCTGAAGTCGATCAACGGCAACGACGTGGGCGGCGGCCAGGCCATCAACTCCGGCCCGGCGTTCATCACGAGCGACAACGCCGACTCGGTGCTCGAGTTCGCCAAGAACGGCACCCGCTGAGCGGGGCGTGGGGCCCGCCGCTTCGGGCGGGCTCCACCCCGGCTTCCAGGAAAGGAACCAGCACATGACAACCACTGCGGTCGCGGACGAACGCGTCGTCCGCACGTCTCCTGTCGCCAGCGTGATGAAGCGCCCCGAGATCGGCGCGCTCCTAGCAGCGGTCGCGATCTTCGCCTTTTTCGCCCTCACGACCGACACCTTCGCCACGGCTCAGGGAGCCAGCACCTGGCTGGACTCGGCCTCGACGATCGGCATCATGGCCGTCGCGGTCTCGCTCCTGATGATCGGCGGCGAGTTCGACCTCTCCGCCGGGGCGATCACCGGCTTCACCGGTCTGGTCGTCGGCGTCCTGACGACCGAGTACGGCCTGAACATCTGGGTCGCGATCCTCGTCTCGCTCGGCCTCGCTCTCGGGGTCGGCTTCCTCAACGGCCTGATGGTGATGAAGACGGGATTGCCCAGTTTCATCGTCACCCTCGGCACGTTCTTCGTGCTGCAGGGCATCGACCTCGCCGGGACGAAGGCGCTGATCGGCCAGGTCGCCATCCAGGGCATGCGCAACGTCCCGTACTACGACCAGCCCCAGAAGCTGTTCGGGTCGTCCTTCGAGTTCGCCGGCGGCACGGTCGTCGTATCGATCCTGTGGTGGATCGCAGTGACCGCGTTCGCGACCTGGGTGCTGCTCCGTACCCGTGTCGGCAACTGGGTCTTCGCCGTGGGCGGGGCCAAGCAGTCCGCTCGGCAGGTCGGCGTGCCCGTCGTGGGCACCAAGATCGGGTTGTTCATGACGACGGCCGGCTGCGGCTGGCTGGTCGGGATGCTGCTGCTTTTCAGCAGCTCCACGGTGCAGAGCAACACCGGGGTCGGCCAGGAGTTCATCTACATCATCTGCGCCGTCGTCGGTGGCTGCCTGCTGACCGGCGGCTACGGCTCGGCGATCGGCGCGGCGTTCGGCGCGCTGATCTACGGCATGGCCAACCAGGGCATCGTCTACGCCGGCTGGGACAACAACTGGCTGAAGGCGTTCCTGGGCGCGATGCTGCTGGGCGCGGTCCTGCTCAACGAATGGGTGCGCAAGCGAGCGGAGGAGGCACGATGACCGAGGACGAGAAGGTGAGCGCGACCGGCAAGCGGATCGGCAGGGTCGCCCGCGAGTACGCGACGCAACAGGCCAAGGAAGCGGGGCGCCGCAAGGAGCTGGAAGCGGCCGAGACCCCGGTCACCGCCGACGGTCCGGCGATTCCCCCGCGGGGAACCCCGATCATCGAGGTGACCGACATCGGCAAGTCCTACGGCCGGGTGATCGCGCTGAAGGACGTGACGACGTCGGTCAAGGCAGGCGAGGTCACCTGCGTGCTGGGTGACAACGGTGCCGGCAAGTCGACGTTCATCAAGATCCTCGCCGGGGCGCACCAGCACACGGAGGGCACATTCCTCGTCGACGGCGAGGAGCGCCACCTGTCCAGCCCGCGCGATGCGCTGGCACTCGGGATCGCGACCGTCTACCAGGACCTTGCCGTGGTCCCCCTGATGCCGGTGTGGCGCAACTTCTTCCTCGGCTCGGAGCCGGTGAAGGGCATCTGGCCGGCCCGACGGCTGGACGTCGAGTTCATGAAGAAGACGACCCGCAGCGAGCTCCTCGCGATGGGCATCGACCTGCGCGACGTGGACCAGCCGATCGGCACCCTCTCGGGTGGTGAGCGGCAATGCGTCGCCATCGCGCGGGCCGTCTACTTCGGGGCCCGGGTGCTGATCCTGGACGAGCCGACCGCTGCGCTCGGGGTCAAGCAGTCCGGTGTGGTGCTGAAGTACATCGCCAAGGCCCGCGACCGCGGTCTGGGCGTCGTGTTCATCACCCACAACCCGCACCACGCCTATCCCGTCGGAGACCGGTTCATGCTCTTGAGGCGCGGCCGCAGCATGGGCGACTTCCCGAAGTCGGAGCTGACCGTGCAGGACCTGACATCGATGATGGCCGGCGGCGCGGAGCTGGAGTCCCTGGCGCACGAGCTCGAGCGCACCATGGGCTCATCGAACGACATCGTCGCAGAGCTCAAAGCCGAAGCGGAGGCCGAGGCAAAGTGACGGTTCGCATCGCCCTGGTGGGGGCCGGTCGCATCGGCGCCCACCATGCGGAACTCATCGCCCGACACCTCCCGGGCGCGACCCTGACCGCCGTCGCGGATCCGCGCCCCGGCGTCGCGTCAGCCCTGGCGGAGCCGCTCGGCGCTCGGGCCGAGACCGATCCCGGCTCGGTGTCCGCGGCGACCGACGTCGACGCGATCGTGATCGCCGCGTCGTCCGTCGCCCACGCCGGCCTGATCCGTGAAGCGGCCGAGGCCGGCAAGCACGTCTTCTGCGAGAAGCCGGCCGGGATGAGCCTGGCCGAGATCGACGCAGGACGGAAGGCCACAGCGGCAGCCGGGGTCGCGTTCCAGGTGGGTTTCAACCGCCGTTTCGCACCCGACTTCGCGGCAGCGCACGACGCGATCGCGGGCGGTCGGGTCGGCGACGTACGGCTGATGCGCTCACTCACCCGCGACCCGGGCAGCGGCCTGGCCGACCCCGGCGCGATCCCGCCGTGGACGATCTTCACCCAGACGCTGATCCACGACTTCGACACGCTCAACTGGCTCAACCCGGGAGCGCGAGCCGTCGACGTCTCCGCGACGGCCGACGCCCTCATCGCGCCGGACTTCAAGGAGGGCGGCCTGCTCGACACCGCGGTGGTCGTCATCCGCTACGACAACGGCGCGATAGCCACCGCCGAGGCGAACTTCGCGGCGACGTACGGCTATGACGTCCGTGGCGAGGTCTTCGGCTCACGCGGGATGGTGACGATCGGCAACGGGTCCCGCACCTCGATGCGCCTGCACGACGCTGAGGGCCGGCTCGCCTCGACCGCGCGAAGCGACACCGAGCTGCTTCGGGAGGCGTACCTCGGGGAGTTCGCCGAGTTCGCGGCGGCGATCGAGGACGGCCGCGCGCCGAGCGTCGGAGGCGACGAGGCGTGGGCCGCTTTCGCCATCGCCGAGGCCGCGATCGAGTCCTACCGCACGGGTGGGCGCGCCGAGGTCGCCGTACCCGTGGCGTCTGACGGACGAGGAGCTTCTCGATGACCTTCACCCTGGCGGTGTGCTCGGAGATGGTCTACCTCGACGAGCCGCACGTCGACCGCGTCAAGCGCATCCACGACGCCGGCTTCGCGGTCGAGATCTGGGACTGGACGGCCAAGGACGCCGCAGCACTGGCTGCGACCGGTGCGCGGTTCACGTCGATGACCGGGTATGTCAGCGGCGACCTGACCAGCCCCGACGGGACCGCTGCGCTGCTCGCGTCGGCGGCGGAGTCGATCGAGTTCGCCCGCCGGATCGGGTCACCCGCGCTGAACCTGCACGGGACCGGCCTCGGGGAGGGCGGACTGCCTCTCCGACCCGTCGAGGTCGTGACGGGCGAGATGTGGCTGGCCGCGCTGCGCACGCTCGAGCAGGTCGCGGAGCTCGGGCAGCAGCACGGGATGACCTTCGTGCTCGAGAACCTCAACACTGAGGTGGATCACCCGGGGACGCCGTTCGCTCGCGCGGCGGACACGCTCGCGCTGGTGCGGGCGGTCGGGAGTCCGCACTGCGGATGAACCTGGACCTCTACCACGCCCAGATCGGCGAGGGGAACTTGATCGAGCTGATCCGCCGGTCGGCGCCGTACGTCGGTGAGGTGCAGGTCGCGGACGTCCCCGGACGCTGCGAACCCGGCACCGGCGAGGTCGCCTGGCCGGCGGTCGCGCGGGCGCTTGCCGAGGCCGGGTACGACGGCGTGGTGGCCCTCGAGGCCTTCGCCAGCCGACCCGGAACGGCCGGCTCCGACGCAGCGCTCGCCGCATTCCGGGATGCGTTCTCGTTGTAGCGCGCGCGCCCACGACGCACTGAGCGGGCTACCACCGATCAGCCGGCTGCGACCAACCTGATGACCAGATCCGTCTAGTCGTGGAGCTGGCTGGTGCGCCGCCCACGAGACGCCAACGCGGAGCGCAAACCCGACACCGGCCATACACCGTTTCAGTCCGGGGCGGGCTCGCTCAGCACCGGCCGGCTGCGCGTCGCGCCCACGCTGGCGACCACGACGCAGCCGACCGCCACCCAGTAGATCGGCGAGAGCAGCTCGTGGAGCACGACGATCGCGGTGAGCGCCGTTGCTGCTGGTTCGAGGCTGCCAGGTCTCGGCCTCTCAAGTACGGGGCTTCGCGAGCAGGGGCAAGGTCGACGGCGCGGACTATGGCTGCGCCCGAGAGGAATACGGGGGAAGCTCCATCGGCGGAGAGTGCTGCGGTGCCGCGACGAACGGTCGGAACGGAATCGAAGGCTTGGGGCCCGTGACATCAAGTCGCGAAACCGCAGGTCAGCGACCGGGTCTAGGTCGTGACGTGGCAGTCCGCGTTGGTGCCCCAGGCCAGAGTCGAACTGGCGACCTTTCGCCTAGGAGGCGGCTGCTCTATCCATCTTCAGGGCCCGATGAGGGGCGCCATGGGGCGGGAAGCAACGGTGCCCGGACACCAATGCCGCCACGTCCACACGGCAGGCTTCCCGCGTAACGCGCTCGCGAACACCTTCGAGATGTTGCTCAACCTGAGACGTCCTGAGAGACCGATGCTGTCTGAAGGCGGTCGCGGGATCAGCCGAGCATTCGGAGGGCACCCCCTGTAGCAGGGCTCGACAGCGATTTGAGTCGGGCCACGTTTATGTCCCGAAAGCGCCAGCGCAAGCCGTCGAATCTGAGCAGACGGGGTCATGATCACTGGGCCATCGCACCCGCGTGTTGGCCGAGTCTGTGCAGGTCAGGGCACACGTCGGCAAGAGCGGTCAAAGTTGGCAGACCTGGGAATCCGCACACGCCGCAGGTCCCAGAGGTCGCAGGTTCAAATCCTGCCCCCGCTACTGAAAAGTGGCCCGTGACCTGCGGAAACGCAGATCGCGGGCCACTTGTGTTTCGATCCATTTCGGCTTGTGTCGCGCTTTGTGACCCAAAACCTCCGCGCGAGGGCCACGGTCATCCCGGGGCGCCGACGACCGCAGTCGCAGTAGAGAACCTCGCTGACCACTCGAACAGCGTCGCGACGACCTTCAACGACCTCTCACCTGAGGCAGTCCAGATCGAGGCGCACCGCGAGCACGCCACCGCCCCCGTGACCAGCGGCGGATCCGGCTTGGTGAAGGTCGACCCGAGGACTCAGTCAACTCCGATGAACCCTGCCAGCCGCCCCGGTGCCGGGAGTACATTCGAGCACGTAGATCCGACCAGTGGATCCGAGCCGGCAGAGCTGAGGGCAATGGGGTCGTCGCGTCACGAGAAAGTCGTCGGGCACTTGCCGCTGGAGATCAACGAGATGGTCGGCCGCCGACAGGAAACGGCCGAGATCCGACAGATCATGGCTTCTCACCGGCTTGTCACGGTGACCGGACCCGGGGGCATCGGAAAGACGCGCACGGCATTGCACGTCGCCCGTTCGGCCCGTCGTACCTTCGCCGATGGTGCGTGGTTCGTCGAGCTCGGCTCGTTGCGGGACCCCTCGCTGGTCGGCCAGGTCGTGCTCGAGGCTCTCAAGGTGCCCGACTCTTCGACGCGGGATCCGGTGACGGTGCTGATCGAGTACCTTCGCGGCCGCGAGACACTGCTCGTGGTGGACAACTGTGAGCATCTCGTCGTCGGGGTCGCTCGTCTCGTCGATGCGGTGCTCCGGGAGGTGTCTGGGGTCCAGGTGCTCGCGACCAGCCGTCAGCCGCTCGGAGTGCCAGGCGAGGCGACCTACCGCCTCGCACCGCTGCCGGTTCCGGCAGAGGAGTTCGCAGACGTGCCGCAGGTCTCTGGCTTCGCGTCGATCGAGCTGTTCGCGGCCCGGGCACGGGCGGCGCTCGGTTCCTTCGAGGTGGATGCGTCGAACATCCGCGACGTCGTACGCCTCTGCACAACGCTCGAGGCACTGCCGCTCGCGCTCGAGCTGGCGGCGTCCCGACTCAAGGTGATGACGATCGACGACCTCCTCCGGCGACTCGACGACCGGTTCACCATGCTCAAGGGGAGCAGCACCGTCGGTGCGCCTCGCCACCAGACGCTCCTCGCCGCGGTGGCCTGGAGCCACGACTTGTGTACCCCCGCCGAGAAGCTTTTATGGCGTCGGGCCTCGGTGTTTACGGGTGGCTTTGACCTGAACGCGGCGGAGGAGGTGTGCTCGGGCGGGGACCTGCCCCGCGATCAGGTCTTGGACGCGCTGCTCGGCCTGGTCGACAAGTCCGTCGTCGTCAACGAACAGGGCGACGGCCGGGTGCGGTTCCGGATGCTTGCGACGCTCCGCGAGTTCGGCTCGGAGTGCCTCGCGGAGGCTGGGGAGCTCGAAAGCCTCCGTGCCGCCCACTGTGCGTGGACCTCGGGCATGCTGGCTGAAGCGGCCGCCGAATGGTTCGGTCCGGGCCAGGCCGAGTGGACCGCAAGCCTTCGCCTCGCCCAGTCCGACATCCGGGCCGCGCTGGAGTTCTGCGCCACCCACCCCGACTACGCCCGCGTCGGCCAGCGAATGGCCGGAGAAAGCTGGTTCCACTGGATCGCCGGCGAATATCTTTCCGAGGGCCGCCTCTGGCTTGAGAGGCTCCTCGCTGCCGACACCCGACCGAGCGTCGAGCGTGCTCTCGCCCTACGAACCGCAGCAGGGGTCTCCGCGCTCCAAGGAGACACCGGCCGGGCGGACCAGGCGGCCGCTGAGTGCGAACAGCTCGCCAGCGACCTCGCGCGACCAGACCTCGTCGCCTACGGCGTGCACATGCGGGCGCTCTCCGCCTTCTTCGCCAACAGGGCTGCGGAGGCGGAAGATCTCTTCCTCCGCGCCCGAACGCTCTACGCCGATTTCACGGTTTCCGAGGCTTGGAGGCTCCTGCTCCTGGTCCACTACGGCTCCATGCACGCTCTGCAGGGCGACCTGCAAGTCGCTGCCGGCTTGTTCGAGGAGACCCATTCGCGCAGCGAAGAGAACGGTGACCAGTGGGCGCGCTCATACGCCGTCTGGGGTCGCGGCATGGTCAGCTTCCATGCCGGAGAGCTCGAGGAGGCCGAGACCTCGCTGCTGCGGAGCATCGAGATGAAGCGACCATTCCACGATCTGCTCGGGCTTGCCCTGGCCCTGGATGCGTTGGCGTGGGTGCTCGCCGCGAAGGGTCAGGCCCTGCGGGCCGCCCAACTCGTGGGAGCCGCATCGTGGCTGTGGTCCACCTTCGGCATCGACCTCTTCGGCTCCGAGTTCTTCACCGCGCAGCGTGCACAATGCGAGGCCGCCGCCCGCCAGGCGCTCGGGGACCCGGCCTACGTCGAGGCGGTCCGACAGGGTGCCTCGGCCTCGCTCGACGACACCCTTGGTGAGCTGGTGGACCACGAGCCCGCACACCGCGTGCCCCGGCGTACCGAGTCGTTGCTGACCAGGCGCGAGCAGGAGGTCGCAGCCCTGGTGGCCGAAGGGCTGACCAACCAGGAGATCGCCGACAGGCTGGTGATCTCGACGCGTACGGCAGAAGCGCACGTCGAGCACGTGCTGCGCAAGATGGACTTCCGCTCACGAACCCAGATCGCCACCTGGTACGCGACTCGTATCGACTGACCTGACGGTGCCGCCAGGAGGGGTGGCGCCGGGCCGGGCGGCGCACCGCAGTGTCGAGCCATGACGGATCGCACGGATCTGCGTCGTGCGCCGGATGCTGGTTCGGGGTCTCTGGGGTCAAATCAACCTCGAGCTTCTCCGCAAGATACTCCCGGTCGAACTCCTTGTTCCCCCCGACGTACAAGGCGATCATCCGCCGGATGAGCCCCTGCTCCAGCAGCTGGCCGAGGCTCGAGTCGTCGACCCCGCGGCTGTTGCAGACGATCTCCAGGCAGGCCACTTCGGTGAGTTGATGTCAGCCAGCGCCTCTACGGCGGAGGCGACCGTCTTGTCCATCACGCGACCCCGGAAGCGAGTCCGAGCGTCGCGGCAGCCTCGTCGACGCTGGCCGGCTCGCCCGGCGCCGCGGCAGGAAGACCCTGGCCGATCCGGTGGTCGTCGCGGCAGGAAGACCCTGGCCGATCCGGTGGTCGTAGAAGTCGGGGCGAACCCGCTGCCTGACACCCGCTACCGCCCGTCCCCGACCCGGTACCGCCACACAGCGAGCCGCCCAGTCACGGCCGCCCGTTTCGGAGAGGTCTTTCGGATCAGTAGTTTTCCCGGATGCCCCAATGGTGAGACACGCCACACGATGGATGCCGGTCAGTGATCAGGGACACGTATCGCCCCTTTACTCCGTCTACGAAGCGGATCCTCTGACCTCACGCTCGATTGACGATCGAAAAGAACATCCAATGCCGACGGGAAGGGTAGCCCCACTGCTACGAAGCAGCTCGTGAACCTTGCCGTCAATGAGGGCATCGCTGCGGCCGACCTCGGCATGGCGGAGGTACGGCGGGCTATTTTCCGTTCGGATGACTTCGTCACCGGTGTCATCTCGTACCGGGATAACGGCATCGGCCAAGCCAAGTTCGAAGGGCGTTGACCATGACCCACGAGCTTCCTCTGAAGTTTACATCCGCTGTTCTTCTACGACCGAAACCGCGACATAACACGCAAACTCCAGGCCACTGTAAGCCTCTGAAGGAAATATTATGACAATGTTGTTGCCATCCACGAACGTCGCCCAGACCCTCGCTGAACGCCGCAGATCCCTACGGGCAACGGCAATCGGGAACGCGCTCGAGTGGTTTGACTGGACGTTGTACACCACTTTCTCCGCCTACCTGGCGTTGCAGTTCTTCGACCCCAGCGACCCGACGTCGGCGCTGCTGTCAACGTTCGCAATCTTTGCGGTCGGGTTCTTGATGCGACCTCTTGGCGGGTGGTTTTTCGGCTGGCTCGGGGATCGTCGCGGCCGCAAGGTCGCAATGATAGCCACCATGCTGCTGCTCGCGTTCACGTCTGTCGCGATCGCGGTGACCCCCAGTTACGAGGCCATCGGCGTTTGGGCATCCGTGCTTCTGTTGTTTTGGCGGCTACTCCAAGGGCTTGCCTACGGCGGCGAGACCGGTGTTGCGTACACCTATGCCGCCGAACTCGCGCCGCCGGACAAGCGCGCCTTTTGGTCCAGCTCAATCTTCGTCAGCGTGATGATCGGGGTTATGGCTGCAACCGGACTCGCGGCGGTGTTGACATCGGTGTTGAGCACTGAGGACATGGAGGCCTGGGGGTGGCGGGTAGGCTTCGCGATCGGTGGTGTTCTGGGCATATACGCAATGATCCTGCGGCGCAGCGCCGGCGAGAGCGACGTCTTTGAAAAAGCACGCACGGCAACTGGACCGGAGGTGCGTTCGCTGACCCGCCGTGACATTCTTCGTATGTCCGCGCGCATCATCATGATCGCCGCCTTCGCGCAAGTCGGGTTCTACATTTGGGTTGCTTTCCCCCCGGCATTCGCGATCGCCACCAAAGGCATGGACCCCCAGGGCGCGTATATCGCCGGTCTCCTCGCTCAGGCTATCGCGGTCTTCTGGCTACCGATATGCGGAATCATGGCGGACAAATTCGGCCGCAAACGCATGCTCGCCATCTATGGCGTCGGAGTGGTCCTGGCAGTGGTCCCAGTCAGTATGATCCTCGGCTCTCAACCCTGGACACTTTTCGTCTCACTGCTGGTCGGCCTGTTGGTCTGGTGCCTGTGCTCAAGCATGTTTCCGGCGATACTCTCGGAGCAAGTGCCCACCTTTGCTCGCGCGCGTACCGTGGGTATGGTCTCCTCTGTGTCCGCGGCTCTGTTCGGCGGTACGGCCCCGTACTTGAACACCTGGCTTAGCTCCATCGGGCTTGAATGGATCTTCCACATCTACCTGATGGGCCTCGGCGCGCTGGCGCTCATCGCGGCCTTCGTCATTAAAGAGACCAAGGGCGTGCCACTAGATGAAATTGGAACCTCTCGATGATCACAGTGCGATTCCGGGTGCCACCGCACACGAATGAGGAGCCTCGATGCCCATAGTCGATATCACTCTGATCGAAGGACGACGCTCTCCCGAGGTCATCCGCGCGATCGCTGACGGCGTTCACGATGCGCTCGTCGAGCACTTTGGCATCCCGACCGACGATCGATTCCAGATCGTCCATCGGAAGCAGCTTGACGAACTCATCTATGATCGCTCGTTCCTTGGCGGGCCGAGGTCCGATGGGTACGTGATGGTGCGAATCACCGTCGGTAAAGAACGACCCGAGCTCATCAAGCATGCCTTGTACAGAGCCATCGCGGACAACCTCGCCCGAAATGCGCATGTCGATCCCGAGGACGTCTTCATCGCGCTCAATACCGTGGCGTTATCCGACCTCTCCGTCGCAGGCGGGCGCCCATTCCGCCCACCCCACATAACCTGATCTCAACAGGAACCGAATCGGTCAGGCGCTCGGGGACCCGGCTTACGTCGAGGCGGTCCGACAGGGTGCCTCGGCCTCGCTCGACGACACCCTTGGTGAGCTGGTGGACCACGAGCCCGCACACCGCGCGCCGCAGCGTACCGAGTCGTTGCTGACCAGGCGCGACCAGGAGGTCGCAGCCCTGGTGGCCGAAGGGCTGACCAACCAGGAGATCGCCGACAGGCTGGTGATCTCGACGCGTACGGCAGAAGCGCACGTCGAGCACGTGTTACGCAAGTTGGACTTCCGTTCGCGTACGCAGATTGCCACCTGGTTCACGACTCGTGCTGACTGACGTTGGCGTGCCAGGATGAGGTGGGTATCGGTCGCTCAGGTGATAGCGGACCCGCGGAACACTATGCAGCGCTTTGGTCAACCGATCAGATCCAGCTCTGAGTGCGCACCGGGGCGTTCTTCGCTCCGCCGGTCGCGGCATCCGCCGCATTGGGCCGCAGCCCCGGCCAGCACCACGAGTGTGAGTCCTGCGTACTGCGACGCCGATGGGTTCTGCTGGAGCACGGCCAGTCCCAGGAGTACGCCGAATGCGGGCTCGAGGGCCATCAGGGTGCCGAACGCGGTCCGGCGTCATGTGACGCAGCGCGAGCACCTCCAGCGCGAACGGGATCACTCGGAGCAGGAGAGCGAGCCCCAGCGCCCAGACGAGCACTCTGCTGTCGATATGTCCTGTGGCCTGCGGGATACCCACGGCGGCACCGGGATCTCCGAACCGCCACGTCCCATCACCGCTTGGCCTGCCATGGACCGACCGCGTCGAGGAGGCTGTCCGCCGCATCGCTCGTCAGACTGGCGAGAGCGCGTTCTTCTCGGTGAAGCGCGGCAACGAGACCGTGTGCCTTCTCCGCGAGGACGGCAACTTCCCCATCCGCTCGCACGTCCTGTACGAAGGCGTCCGCTTCCCGCTCGGGGCGGCTTCTGCTGGCCTGGCGATTCTCGCGCACCTGTCAGAACGCGAACGCGAGACCTATCTGGCCGAGCGCACACTCACCCACGCTTATGGCGCGGAGCATGCCCCTGGTCCGTTGAGGGAACGGATCGCAGAGACGCGACGGTCGGGCTTTGCACTGAATCCCGGCCAAATTGTTGAGGGTATCTGGGGGATGGCGTCGGCTGTCTTCGACGGCTCGGGTGACCCCCGCTGGGCGTTGAGCATCAACGGCATCGAGGCGCGCTTCCCCGAAGCTCGGCGGGCGGCGATAGTCAACGCCCTCTCGGCGCAGTGGGCCCGGTTTGTTGCTGGCACCGTCCTGGACGCCCGCACCTGATCACTGTCTCGGCGGTCGCCCGCGCCCCCGCCGGCGCGGGCCGCTGGCAACGCCGGCTCGCAGACTGACCGCTTAGCTTAGCTCGACCGACGGTCGGGATCCGCCTCGATATCGGACCGAGCGGTTGATGAGAATTGCGCATCCCCTTGGCTCACCGAGCGGCCCTCGGTGTCGACGAAGGCAACTCGGAGTGGGTGACCTGACTGCGCTGAGGTGGGGACCACGGTGAGCTCATTGCGTGGCAAGTGCGCTGCCCCCCACTGCTGCAGCGCGGCTAAGACGATGTTCAGATCATGTCCTGCGGGGGTGGGCTCGTAGGCCCAGCGTGTGCGTTGTTGTGGCGCTCGGTAGGGCACCTTCTGCAGCACGCCGTGCTCGACGAGGACGCCCAGTCGGTCGGTGAGCACGTCGGTCGCGATGCCGAGTGAATCACGGAACTCAGCGAAGGTGCGTCGGCCGAACAGGGTCTCGCGGATGATCAGGAAGCTCCACGGATCCGCGAGCACACCCAGGCTGCGCGCGATGGCGCAGGTGTCCTCGAGCGCGCGGGTACGAGCGCGGGACCGAACAGTCATGGCTCGATCGTAGTCCTGGGTTGGCACGGCCAAGTCCGAAGGCTAGATTGGCATTGCCAACTCAGTCTGCAGCGAGGAAACTCTGTCATGCGCTTCAAGACCTTCGGCCGTCGCACAGGACTGCGCGTGTCGCAGTACGCCCTCGGAACCGGCAACTTCGGGACCGGGTGGGGCGCGGGCGCCGAGCCGGAGGAGGCCCGGGCGATCTTCGATCGGTTCCGCGACGTTGGCGGCAACTTCATCGACACTGCCGATGCCTACCAGATCGGCGAGTCCGAGCGGCTTCTCGGTCAATTCATCGGCTCCGACCGTGACGACATCGTGCTGGCGACCAAGTACACCGTGGGCGCGTCGGCGGACCGGCGGCTCTCCCGTACCGGTAACGGGCGCAAGAACCTTCGATTGTCGGTCGAGGCGAGCCTTGCCCGGCTCGACACCGACCACATCGACCTCCTGTGGGTCCACTACCCCGACGAGCTGACCCCGGTCGACGAGATCCTGCGCGGTCTGGACGACCTCGTCAGCCAGGGGAAGATATTGCACGCTGCCTTCTCGAACTTCCCGGCATGGCGGACAGCGCGCGCCGCCGCGCTCGCGGATGCGGCCCGGTGGGAGCCGGTCGCTGGCATCCAGGTCGAGTACAGCCTGGTCGAGCGCTCCGCGGACCGGGAACAGCTGCCGATGGCTGAGGCGCTGGGGCTCGGTGTGACGACGTGGTCGCCCCTCGGTGGGGGTCTTCTCACCGGCAAGTACCGAACCTCCGACGACGGGCGTCTCACGGATCTCAAGACCTTGATCCACACCGAGTCGTCGGCTCAGAAGACTGCCGTCGTCGACGCTGTGCTGGAGGTGGCCGAGGACCTCGGACGACCAGCTGCTCAGGTGGCGATGGCCTGGGTCAACGAACGGTCGCGACGCTGCTCGACCGCCGTGGTGCCGGTCATCGGGCCGCGCTCGACCGCACAACTGGCCGAGTACCTCGATGCATTGGAAGTCAGACTCACTGAGGAGCAGTACGCCCGATTGAGCGCAGTTAGTGCTCCCGACCTAGGTGTCCCGCACACAGCTAACGCAGCGAAGCTCGACGGTCTGCAGGGCGGCCGCGCCGACTTGGTGGACCAGCCTGCCTTCCCGGTCGCCTGATCAGGGGTCACCTCCCGCGCTCCTTCGCAGCGCGGAGCTCGCCGACGTTGTGAACCACCTTTACCGCGCCCCCATGGTCCTCGGGGCAGTGGTGCCGAGGGCTGACTCAAGACGAGCACCCGAGCCTCGCTGATCAACCGCTCTGCCTTGAACGCCGGGCTGGTTACGCCCGCTTGCCTGCGACCGGTGATCGAATCCGTAGTTTTCCCGGATGTCCCGGGGGTGAGGTACGCCACACGATGGTCCTCAAGCGTGATGAGGGACACGGAGAGCCAAGCTTCCTCCGGCCATGAAACGGATCCTCCTCTGGCGTCACGCCGGGCTGACAGCCCAACGTTTTCCATTGCCGACGAAAAGGGTTTACCGGTGACCAACTTGCAGTCTGGATCAACACCAGCGGGAAAGAGCTCGAGGTGGGCCGACGCCGACATCGCGGCGCTGGTGGACGAGAAGAATGGGCGTCTCGATCCCCAGATCTTCACCGACCAGGCCATCTACGAGCAGGAACTGGAGCGCATCTTCGCTCGGTCATGGCTGATGCTGGGCCACGAGACCCAGATCCCGAACGCCGGCGACTTCATGACGAACTACATGGGCGAGGACCCCGTCATTGTCGCGCGGCAGAAGAACGGGGACATCCGCGTCTTCCTCAACCAGTGTCGGCACCGGGGCATGCGGATCTGTCGGGCCGACGGAGGCAACGCCAAGTCGTTCACCTGCAGCTATCACGGCTGGGCGTACGACACCGCCGGCAACCTGGTGAGCGTTCCGATGCAGCAGGAGGCCTTCCCCAAGCTCAAGAAGGAGGAGTGGGGCCCCCTCAAGGCTCGTGTGGAGACCTACAAGGGGCTCATCTTCGCCAACTGGGACGCCGACGCCCCCGACCTCGAGACCTACCTGGGCGAGGCGAAGTTCTACATGGACCACATGTTGGATCGGACCGAAGCAGGCACCGAGGCCATCCCAGGTGTCCAGAAGTGGGTCATCCCCTGCAACTGGAAGCTGGCCGCCGAGCAGTTCGCGAGCGACATGTACCACGCGGCGACCACCGCTCACCTGTCCGGCATCCTCGCGGGGCTGCCCGAAGAAGTCGACATCACCGACGTGGCGCCGCCGACGACCGGCATCCAGTTCCGCGCCCCCTGGGGTGGGCACGGCACCGGGTTCTACATCAACGACCCGGCACTGCTGCTCGCCATCACCGGGCCGAAGATCGCTGGGTACAACACTCAGGGACCGGCCGCCGAGAAGGCTTCTGAGCGTCTGGGAAGCATCGAGCGTGGCGCGCAGGTGACCGCGGAGCACATGACCATCTTCCCGAACTGCTCCTTCCTGCCAGGCCTGAACACGGTCCGCGCATGGCACCCCCGCGGCCCTAACGAGATCGAGGTCTGGGCATTCACCATCGTCGATGCCGACGCACCCGACGACATCAAGGACGAGTTCCGTCGCCAGTCGATGCGCAGCTTCTCTGCGGCTGGCGTCTTCGAGCAGGACGACGGCGAGAACTGGGTCGAGATCCAGCAGGTGCTGCGCGGGCACATGGCTCGCAGCCGGCCGTTCAACGCGGAGATGGGCCTGGGGGAGACACGAGAGGACCACCCGGACTATCCCGGAACGATCAGCAATGTGTACAGCGAGGAAGCGGCTCGTGGGCTCTACACGCACTGGGTTCGGATGATGACCTCTCCTGACTGGGCGACCCTCAACGCCACTCGCACTCCGCAGCTCGACGCAGCGTCCGCATAACCGAGCAGGGGCGTCGACCGCCTGCTACCCGACACACTCTTCGGCCAAGAAATAGGTCCGCCATGATCGAGACGACATCACCCAGCACCCCCTTCATCGCCAAGCCGGCGCCCATCGACGTGGCGCTGCAGCAGGAGGTCGAGCTGTTCTACTACTGGGAAGCGAAGCTTCTCAATGACCGGCGATTCCCGGAATGGTTCGCGCTTCTGGCGGACGACATCCGCTACTGCATGCCGATCCGGACCACCCGCGTCTTGCGTGAGTCCCACCACGAATACACCGGACCGAACGACTACGCGCACTTCGATGAAGACGCGGTCTACATGCGCCAGCGTCTCCGCAAGATCACCTCCGACGTGAGCTGGTCGGAAAATCCGGCTTCGCGCACCCGGCACATCATCTCGAACGTCATGATCGTCGACGGGGAGCATCCCGGCGAGTACCAGGTCTCGAACGTCTTCGTCGTCTACCGAAACCGTCTCGAGCGTCAGGTCGACATCTTCGCCGGCGAACGGCAGGACCTGCTGCGGAGGACGGACGACGACCGGGGATTCGAGATCGCCCGGCGAACGATCCTGCTGGACCAGAGCACCGTTCTGTCCAACAACCTCAGCTTCTTCTTCTAGGTCTCCCGATGTCTCTCACACGAATCTGTAGCCCGAGCGACCTGTCGCCTGGAGACATGCTTCGCTTCGAAGATGGCCCGGAGCCGATCCTGGTCTGCAACGTCGGCGGGGAGTTCTTCGCAGTCCAGGACACCTGCTCACATGACGACTGGTCGCTTGCTGACGGCGACCTGGAGGACGACATCGTCGAGTGCACGCTGCACTGGGCGAAGTTCTCCGTACGAACCGGCCAGGTCAAGGCCCTGCCCGCCTGCGTGGCCCTGCGCACGTTCGTCACCAAGGTCGAGGGAGACGATGTGTTCGTCGAGCTCGACAGTGATGCGACAGCCTCATGATCTCGAACATCGCAGTTGTCGGCGGTGGCGTCGCGGGTATCGCCGCGGTGCAGGCACTACGGTCCGATGGCTACGAGGGGCGTCTCTACCTGATCGGCGCAGAGAAGGAGCATCCCTACGACCGCACTGCCCTGTCGAAGAGCGTTCTGGTCGGAGAGAATAGCCACCCTCCTCCGCTGCTGCCGGTGGACTGCTACAGCGATCTCCGTGTGGAGCTCGTGCTCGACAGGACGGTGGAACGGCTGGACCTCGGTCGACGCGAACTGGTGCTCGATGGCGGTGTGGCGCTCATGGCCGATCGCGTCTTGTTGGCAACCGGCGCTCGTGCCCGCGCTGCGGCCATCCCCGGCTCGGAGCTGCCCGGCGTCGCTACTCTGCGGACCGCGAACGACACCTACGAGCTCCGCAGGCAGTGGCGGCCAGGACAACACCTGGTCGTCGTCGGAGGGGGCCTCATCGGATGTGAGGTCGCCACCACCGCCCGCAAACTCGGCCTCGACGTCACCGTCATCGAGGCGTCGGACGAGCTGCTCCAGCGTGTGCTCGGCCGGCGAATCGGTCGATGGTGCCGGCAGCGGTTGGAGGAACTTGGTGTCGCCATCCGGTTGAACACCGGAGTCGCCGAGTTCACAGGCACCGACCGGCTCACCGGGGTGATCGACACCGCGGGCCAGGTCCTGTCCGCCGACAGCGTCATCGTGTGTGTGGGTGCCGAGCCCGAAACGACGCTCGCCGAACAGGCCGGCCTTCATTGCAGCCGCGGCGTCGTCGTCAACGACTTCGGTGGAACCAGCGCCGAGGGAATCTTCGCGGCGGGCGACGTCGCGTCATGGCCGCTCCGCACCGGTGGCCGGCGATCACTCGAGACGTACATCAACAGCCAGAGGGAGGCCGCCAGCGTTGCGACTGCGATGCTCGGCAGGCCCATTCCTGCACCGCAGATCCCTCTGTCGTGGACCGAGATAGCCGGCCACCACATTCAGATGGTCGGGGATATCGAAGGCTCGGGGGAGTACGTCGCGCGAGGGGATCTCGACGACGGTCCAGCACTGCTGTTCAGACTGGACAACGGCCATGTGGCGGCAGCGGTCTCAGTAGGTGCGCCGCGCGACTTCGCCATGGCGAGCCGTCTCGTTGATGCCGGCGTCCAGGTGAGCCAGGAAGCACTCGCAGACGCCGATGTCGAGCTGCGTCAGCTGTATCAAGCGGCTCGCAGCAACGCGGCCGTCAACTAGAAGGAGCACTGCAATGAAACTCAAGGGTGAAGTCGCGCTGGTCACCGGCGGTGGCGCCGGCCTGGGGCGGGCAATCGTCGATCGCTTCGTCTCGGAAGGCGCGCGCGTTGCTGTTCTCGACCGATCCTCCGATGGGCTGTCGGCACTGAAAGAGGCGCATGGTGATGCGGTTGTTGCGGTCGAGGGCGACGTGCGGTTCCTCGACAGCCACCGTGAAGCCGCCGCGAAATGTGTCGAGCAGTTCGGAAAGCTCGACTGCCTAATCCCCAACGCAGGCGTGTGGGACTACTCGACCGCGTTGGTGGACACGCCAGATGAGGTGATCGAGGAGGCATTCGACGAGATGTTCTCCGTCAACGTCAAGGGATACCTGCTGGCGGCGAAGGCGTGTCTTCCTGCGCTATACGACAGCAAAGGCAGCATCACTTTCACTGTCTCCAACGCGGGCTTCTATCCCGGCGGCGGGGGCGCCTTGTACACCGGCGCCAAGCACGCGGTGGTGGGCCTCGTCAAGCAGCTCGCGTTCGAGCTGGGTCCCCACATCCGGGTCAACGGCATCGCCCCGGGCGGTCTCGGCGGAACCGACCTTCGTGGCCTCAAGTCGCTCAATCTCCAGGACACCAGCATCTCGACGATTCCGCTCGCTGACATGCTCGCCGGCGTCCTGCCGACGGGCCGGATGGCCACCGCCACGGAGAGTGCAGGTGCGTACGTCTTCTTCGCCACGCGTGCGGACACGGTGCCGCTGACCGGGAGCGTGCTGAATTTCGACGGCGGCATGGGCGTTCGGGGCTTGGACGGGACCAATCGCGGCGCGCTGCTCGACCAGCACTTCGGGCAGAAGTGAGCCGTCGGCCGCCTTCCGGGCCCAATCGCGTGTTCTCCATCGGCGCCGCCCGGCGACCGGTGCCCCTGTCGACGGCGGAAGCCGCATCTAGGAAAGGTTAGACAATGAGCGTTCAACGACTCGGATACTTGGGCTTCGAAGTGTCAGATGTGCAGGCATGGCGGTCGTTCATGACTCAGAAGCTGGGAGTCATGGAGGCGTCCGGCGACGAATCGTCGGCGCGGTTCCGAATCGACTCGCGCGCCTGGCGCCTGCAGGTCGACAAGGGAACCTCGGACGACATCTCGTTCGCAGGCTTCGAGGTCGACAGCGCACAGTCGCTCGCGGCGATCCGCAAGCGTCTGGAAGCCCATGGCGTAGAGGTGACCACGGAGAGTGCAGACGTCGCAGCCAAACGTGGCGTCCTCGGTCTCCTCTCTTGTTCGGACCCCGTTGGCTCTCGGGTCGAGATCTACTACGGCGCCACCGAGCTCTTCGAGGAGCCGTTCAACTCGCCGACCGGTGTCCACGGGTTCCTCACCGACGACCAAGGCCTCGGGCACTACGTTCTCGCAGTACCGGACATCGACGCGGCCTTGGAGTTCTACGTCGAAGCGCTGGGCTTCCATCTCTCCGACGTCATCGACTGGCAGCTCACCGACACCCTGGGAACCACCCTCCACTTCCTGCACTGCAATGGCAGGCACCACACCCTGGCTCTCGCGAGTCTTCCGAGTCCCAAGAAGGTTCATCACTTCATGCTCGAGACGACGAGCATGGACGACGTGGGTTTCACCTACGACAGGTTCGACGCCGACGGGACGGTCGTGCTCACCCTGGGCCGCCACACCAATGACCACATGTTCTCCTTCTACGGCGGGACGCCGTCCGGATTCGCCGTCGAGTTCGGCTGGGGTGCTCGTAACGTCGAACCAGGCTGGTCGGTGGTGCGCTACGACAAGATCAGCTACTGGGGTCACAAGCCCGCCAAGAAGCCGGAGGTCTGAACGACGAGTGCCACGTGGCAGCGTGCCCGGCCGGCGGGCCGTCGCCTTCTCCTCCAGTCCGAGTGCCAGGGCCGCGACTTCCCGGGCTGATCAGCCGAGTCGTGAGAGGGCTCGGCGGGCTGAGAGACAGGCGACGGCAGTCGCCAGGCCCGTGCCGTTCGCTGGCGCAGAACGACGCGGTCATCGACCTGCCTGGCCCCGGGTGAGACACTGGTAAACGGCAGCAGAGTTGCTGACCTAGGTGGGATCGGCATGGACTGGAACACCGTGAGGCCGCTTCGCCAGACCCCGGGCATCACGACGACTCTCGCGCGTCTGGGGAACTCGCGTGAGCAGTTCGTCCTCAGACGGCTGGACCTGTCGATGACGTGGCCGTGGAGCCAGCAGTGGCTGGAGAGCGAGCTCGAGGCCACTCGAAGGGCGCGGCTGCCACATGTCGTCCCTACGAATATCGCCCAGCGGGGTCATGACTACATAGACCTCGTTCGGCCGTACATCGCCGGGCTTGACCTTCGCGAGTGGTCCGCCCAGCAGTCGCGTCAGTCGAGCGATGCGTACTTGCAGCTGATGTGCGACCTGTTCTTCGCGTTGGCGCGCCTGCACCGGATGGGGATAGCACACGGTGGAGTCAAATCCGCAAACATCCTGCTCGCCGAGGGCAAGGACGAGCTGATCCTGCTTGACGCCAGCGTGACGAGGACTCAGCTCGCAGCGCTGACCCATCCGCTGGAGGGGTCGGAGGCCCCGCATCTTCTACCCGAGCGACATGGACTCGCTTACCCAGCGGCAGGTTTCGCCGCCGACATCTACGCGGCGGGATGGGCGCTTCTCGAGTCGCTGGCCGAGATCAATCGCACAGCCAGTGCCCTGCGCAGGGTGAACCCGCGCGACGACAGCGCGACGGACCTCTCACACCTGATCGACATCGTCGGTGTCCCAGCAGCGCTGCGCCCCATCTTCCAGAAGCTGCTGGACCGCGATGCGGACCTACGCTATGAATCCGCCGAGGACGTACTGGCTGCCCTGGAGGCAGTCGTCGCCACCGGCAGCGCGCAGAGCGCTACCGCCGATCCGTTCACGTCACTCGTCCACGGGGAGCCGCCGCTGGTGGGCAGGCAACGCGAACTGAGCGCGCTCGTCACCTGCGCCGACGGCGCAAGCCACTCGACCGGATCGGTCACGTGCTTGAGTGGCGATTCCGGAATGGGCAAGAGCCGCCTGCTCGACGCCGTGGTGGCGCACGCTGACGAGGCCGGAAGGACCGTACTGCGTGCCGGTGCGTTCGACCATGCACCCGCTCGTCCGCTCGGACTGTTCGCCGCACCATTGCGCACCATCGTTGACTACCTGACCGCCCATCCGCTTGCGGCGGAACGAGTTCGCAACGAGATGGGTGCGCTGGTTCCAGCAGCAGTGGAGCAGGCACCTGAGCTGGCCGAAGCGCTGGGGGATCAGCCACGCCCTGATGCGATCTTTGCTGACAGCTCAGTGGCCGCGGGACCCACTGCGATCGCGCAACTTCTCACCTCCGTCTTCACCGAGGAACACCCCGGGTTGATCGTGCTCGACGATTGTCAGTGGGCGGACGATCTCAGCTGGCAAGTGCTCGCCCAACTGGCGGCAGCGATATCGAGGGAAACCAAGCGATCCGGAATCGGATCGAATGTCTCGCTTATTGTTTCGTGCCGCCCGGAAGCTGTTGCGCAGGTGTTGGCGTGGGGCGTAGACGACATCGGGTTCGTTGAGCTCGAACCTTTGTCGGACGCCTGCACAGAGGAACTGATCCGCTCACTCAGCGACTACGTTCCCTCCGGGGTAATTCCCTACGTCACAAAATATTCCCAAGGCAATCCCCTTGAAACGCTCCTGGTTTTCCAGGCGCTCATCGATTCATCGGCCCTGACGCGCAAGCGAGACCGCTGGGTATTCGATGGCATCCGGTTGGCGGAGCTCCCGCCGCAGCAACTAGCTCGTGACGGCAGCGCGGGTGCGGGAATCGACGGTGGGCGAAACGACGCCTTTCTCTCTTCGCGGCTGAGGCGTTTGTCCCCGGCAGCTGAACACGCTCTCGGGCAGGGCGCAGTACTGGGACGCCGGTTCTCCTCCCGGCTGTTGAGCATGACATTGGAAACCGGGTTGGCCGACGTCGAGCAGCTCCTCGGGGAAGCAGTCGGGGCCGGAATCGTGCGCGGCGTGGACAGGGGTGATCGTCGCGAATACGAATTCTCCCACGATCGGATTCGAGAAGCCGTGTTGCGCAACATGACCGAGGACGCCCGCCGCGAGCTGCACCGGCGCGCCGCGCAAGCACTCGAGAACCGCGAAGACTCAGCAGATTACGACATCGCCTACCACTTCGATCGCGCCGGTCGAGCCGAGTCGGCGTTACCCTTCGCCCTGCGCGCAGGCGAGGCGGGTCTGAGGCGCAACGCGCTCGACGTCGCGGAACGCAATTTCAAGATTGCGGCGGCAGGGTTGGCGCTGCGCGAGTCCGCGGAGGACATCGCGACATTTCGGGTGTACGAAGGCCTTGGCACCATCCACATGCTCCGCGGAAACTATGATCTCGCCGCAAAGGAGTTGATCAGCGCGCACGCGCTGGCGGGTGTGCGCTCAAGACTTGATTCTGCGCGGGTCGCCACCCTGCTCGGCGAGCTTGCCTTCAAGACAGGTCGATTCGATGACGCCGAACGGTGGATGCAACGCAGCTTGCACGACCTGCAGCTGCGAATCCCTCGCAGTACTTCGCACGCGGCGCTACTGACGGTTGCCGAGCTGGGCCTACTCGCCCTTGGCTGGTGTGCTCGCCGGCTCCGGCGCGGGAAGTCGAGGCGTGGCACGGAGCGCGACCGCCTCGCTGCCCACATCCACACCCGTCGTGTCTACGAGTGGTGGTTCGTCAGGTCACCCATCTGGGTCCTCCTGGGAGTGCTGCGCAGCGCGCGATTCGCCAATGTCTCGGGCGGCATGCGTGAACGGGCGCAGGCGTACTCCAGCGCCGCGGTCATCTCTGGGACGGCGCCCCTGCTGGCACCGCTGGCGCTGCGTCTGGTCGAACGGTCGCTGCAGCTGCGACAGTCGGCCGGGGACGGGTGGGGCATTGCCCAGTCTCACCACTTCAGAGGGTTCGTCCTCTACGCCGCCAACCGGTACGAGGAGGCGATCGAAGCCTTCGACGCCGCTGTCGCCGCGTTCGACATCTTCGGCGATCGGTGGGAACAGGTCGCCGCCATGTGGCAGAAGGCGCTCTGCCTGGCGCGACTGGGACGACTTCACGAGGCAGGAGTGCTCGCGCGCGACGCGTATTGGGAGGGCAAACGCAGAGGCGACCGGATCGGCGCGGGCACTGCGTTGGCGATCTGGGTGCAGTGCCTGCCCGGCGATGTGAACGTCGAGACCATCGCTCGCGAATTGCAGCTGACGGATCCCAGCGATCGCCATACCTTGGCGATGTTGCACGCCGCGCGTGGCTGGCGCTTGTTCCATACCAATCAGCACGCGCCTGCATTGGATGCCTTCCGCCAAGCAGATGAGCTGATCCGCGTACCCGGCCTTCGCAACCACTTTCTCGCGTCGGTGCTGACCGCACATCTCCAGGTTCTTCGTCTGACTCGTGCCGCCGGTCCGGAGGTCTGGACCGAGGAGAGCCGCCAGCAATCGAAGATCGCCCGTCGGCTCCTGGCCCGTGCCCGTCGATCCGCGATGGTGTTCGGCGGTGAGCGCCCCGCGGTCCTCAGGGAGTGGGCTCTGCGGCACTTCTCCCGAGGGAACAAGAGGCGGGGACGCCTGATCTTGGAGGTGGCCGCCCGTTTCGCCTCTCGCTACCACGCGCACGGCGAGCTGGCGGCCTGCTCACTGGCCGCAGGCCTCGCTGGATTACATCCGCGCAGGGGAGCCCTCAGCGGGCTACCACCGGTGGCCCAACAGTGCCAGCTGTTGGGGGTACACGTCGATGGCGCGATCGTGACGTCGGTCCAGGCGCGCGACGCGTTCGCCGGTGCACGTTCTTCGCGTCATGATGCCCTGCTGGATGCGGTGAACTCCATCGTCGCTTCGGATGACGCGGACGAGGTGCTCGACAAGCTCCGGGACGCGACCTTCGCCACGACGACCGCGCGTCGGGTGCAGATCGTCCAACAGGAGCTGGCGCCCGACGACGAGGGCAGGCTGCCGAAGTCAGTGGCAGCAGCAATGAGGGGTGTCGAGCCGTCGGACGAGGGTTGGGACATGAGGGTGACCGAGCGTCTCGCAAGGCGAGTTGGCGAGGACGGGCACCACGCAACCTCTGTCGTGGCCGCGTTCCCGCTGGGCGAAGGCGAGACTCACAGGTCGACCGTGGAGGTCCTCGCCGCACTGGCTGGCGCTGTCATCGAACGCGAGTCCCTGCGCAGGGAATCCATGGAGCGGATGGTGGCGGTGCAAGAGGCCGAACGCGGGAGAATCGCCCGCGATCTGCATGACGAGTTCGGCCACCTCTTCGCCAGCGTGACGGAGCGGCTCAGCGCCCTGCAGGAGTGTGACAGCCCGACCGCACACGAGGTCGCGGCCGACATCAAGGGTCTGGTCCGCGAGGGGATCCAGGTGGCTCGATCTGTTGCTTGGTCCTTGCGTCCGTCGGGGCTCGATGATCTGGGCCTCTTCGGATGCGTCGAGCAGTATGTGGAGGACTGTCGCCAGATCTACCCGATCCGCATCGAGCTGACGACCACTCGTCAGCCACCGACCGTCCCATCGTCCGTCGCCACCGCCATCTTCCGCATCGTGCAGGAGGCGCTGACCAACGTCGGTCGCCACAGCGGCGCCAGTGAGGCGAGCGTGATGGTCATCGCGTCAGGTGGCGCCCTGAGGGCCGTCATCGAGGACGACGGCCAGGGATTCGATGTCGACGTCGCTGGTCAGCGCCGGTCGCTCGGACTGATCGGAATGCGCGATCGCGCCCGGCTCGTAGGTGGGCGGCTGACTGTGGAGTCCCGTCCGGGACACGGCACGACGATCGTGGCGGAGGTGCCGATCTCACGATGATCAGCGTTGTGGTGTGTGACGACCATGGCATCATCCGCTCCGGGATCGCTCGCCTCCTGGAGGCCACGGATGATTTCGAGCTGGTGGCATCAGCGCCTACCGGCGAGCTCCTGCTCCAGGCGGTGCGCGACTTCACGCCCGACCTCGTCGTCCTCGACATACGATTGACCGACTGCAGCGGACTGGACCTGCTCAAGCAGGTTCTCGCCATCGCGCCCGACCTTCGCGTCGTCATGCTCAGCATGTACAGCGCCAGGGGCTACATCGAGAAGGCGAAGGCGGAAGGCGCGCGGGGATACATCACCAAGGAGTGTCTGGACGAGGAGCTCGTGTCCGTCCTCCAAGCCGTCATGACCGAGGACGGATTCATCTCCTTCCGGTCCGCCGAGCCCGAGAAGCGCCTCGAGGTCGACATCGATCTGCTGTCGTCACGAGAGCTCGAAGTGATGGTGCTCATCGCCTCCGGGCTGACCAACGCCGAGATCGCCGAGAAGTTGACGGTCTCGCCGCGCACCGTCGAAAGTCACCGGGCCAGCATCCAGCGCAAGCTCTTGATCCGCACCCGAGCCGAGCTCGCGGTCGTCGCTCGCAATGCATTCCTGCTCGAATAGCGGTATTCGCAAGCGAAGCCGTCGGCGCCGCTGACTGCAGGTATCGGTCGAAACTGGATGGCGGTACAGAGGTACGGCAGACCCCGTCTCTCTGCTGCGGGTCCTGGGAGGCGTCAGCTTCTCGACCGCGCGGGGAATGCGGGGCAGCAGTCTCAATCATTCGTCCGACCGACGTGTCGACCTGGGCGCTCAGATCGTGCGGGTCAGTACCGACCGAGGTCGATCGCAGCGAGGGCAATCCGTAGTTTTCCCGGATGCTGTGCCGGGGTGTGACGGAGTTAACTCCGAGGTGCTTGCACTACGCATCAACACCTCGAGGGAAGGCGCAGCGGATGACTGTGACAACGGAGAACGCAGGACGCACCATTGAAGCCAATGGGATCGCCACCCACTACCACGACGTGGGTTCCGGCGATCCCGTCCTCCTCCTGCACGGTTCCGGCCCTGGCGTCTCGGCCTGGGCGAACTGGCAGCGCGTGATCCCGGCACTCGCCGAGGGGCATCGTGTGCTGGCTCCGGACATCGTCGGCTTCGGGCACACCGACCGGCCGGCGGACACTCGCTACTCACTGCAGACGTGGGTCGATCACGTATGGGGCTTCCTCGACGCCCTGGGGATCGAGCGTGCTTCGATCGTGGGCAACTCCCTGGGCGGACGCATTGCCGTGGCGATGGCCATCCAGCAGCCCGAGCGAGTGTCGAAGATGGTGCTGATGGGGTCGCCTGGTCCGGGCATGACGCCGAGCGAGGGTCTGATCGCTCTCCGGACGTATGAGCCTTCGGTCGAGGCGATGAGAGAGCTGCTCGTCAGCTACTTCGCCGTCGATCCCACCATCATCACGCCGGAGCTCGTGCAGATCCGGCACGATGCCAGCGTCGCTCCCGGTGTCCACGAGACCTATCGAACGATGTTCTCCGACCCCGAGCAGTCGCGTGCCGATCTCGCCTTCAACCTCGACGAGCTGGCGGAGCTCGCCACGCCAACCCTGATCGTCCACGGCCGTGAGGATCGGGTGATCCCCCTCGAGTCCGGCCTCAGCATGCTGAACACGCTCCCGAACGCTGACCTCCACGTCTTCAGCCGATGCGGTCACTGGACCCAGATCGAGCGTTCCGGCGAGTTCGTGGCCGTCGTCGACCAGTTCCTGACCAGCTGACGACACGCGCGGCTCGAATTGTCGACGTGCCGCGTGTCCGTCGGCTCGAGCGCAACGCCGCGCGTCACCGACCGCGCGCCTGGACCCGTACCGACCTGCCGATCACACGGCGCCCTAAGGAGCATTCAAGTTGAGTGTCAGCATCACGGTGGCCACGACAGGGCCGATCGCATCGAAGAGGGACAACCCGTCGCTGCCCACCCAACCCGATGAGATCGCCGAGGAGGTTCATGCGGCGTTCCTGGCCGGCGCTTCAGTGGCGCACGTGCACCTCAGGGATGCTCAGGATCGGCCGACCGCTGACTTGGCCATCGCGCGCGAGACGATGGAGAAGATCGCGGAGCGCTGTCCGATCCTCATCCAGCTGTCCACCGGTGTCGGTCTCGACGTGTCGTTCGAGGAGCGCGAGCGCCTCGTCGAGCTGCGGCCTCAGATGGCGACGCTGAACCCGTGCAGCATGAGCTTCGGAGCTGCAGAGTTCCGCAATCCGCCGGCTGATGTCGAGCGGATGGCTCGCCGTATGAATGAGCTGGGCGTCAAGCCCGAGCTCGAGATCTACGACACCGGTCACCTCGAAGCCGCTCTTCGGCTGCGAGATGCCGGCGTGCTGACGAGCGAACCCATGCAGTTCTCCATCGTGCTCGGCGTGCGGGGCGGCATGGCCGCCACTCCCGCCAACCTGATCACCATGGTCGAGCGGCTCCCCGAGGACTGCGTCTGGCAGGTCATCGCCATCGGCCGGGCCAACCTGGAGCTGACCGCGATGGGAATCGCGCTGGGCGGCAATGCCCGCGCTGGGCTGGAGGACACCCTCTTCCTGCGCAAGGGAGAGCTCAGTCAAGGAAATCTGCCCCTGGTCCAACGCGCCGTGGACCTGGCGAGGGCACTGGATCGGCCGATAGCCACGCACGAAGAGACCGCCCAGGCGCTCGGCCTCAGTGTCCCTGCGCTGTGACGCGGGACCTGCCAAGAAGCTCGTGCGCGTGGTCCCCACCGCGCACCGAAAACCAGCACAACGTCGAGAGGACCACCGACCAATGACAACGACACACACCGATGCGCAGGTGTCTGCGCCCTTCGAGAGCCGTGCCATCGTCGGCTCCATGGACGGGGCAGTCGCCGTCCTGTCGCTGGGACTGGCCCCCTACAACCTGATGGACAAGGAGATGAACGAGGAGCTCATCGCGGCGCTGGAGTGGGCACGCGACCAGAGCGCCCGAGCGGTCGTGCTGCGCAGCTCGCTGCGCCACTTCTCAGCCGGCGCGAACCTCGACAACATGATCCGCGAAGCCGACGAGTCCGAGGTTCTCGACTGGGGATTCGTCGAGACGCTGGAGGCGTTCTCCGCGTTCCCTGCGCCCATCATCGCCAGTGTCAACGGCGTCTGCGTCGGTGGTGGCTTCGAGCTGGCTCTGGCCTGCGACCTCATCATCGCCTCCGAGTCGGCCAAGATCGGATCGGTGGAGGTCACCGTCGGACTGCAGCCGCTGATGGGTGCGGTTCAGCGCCTGACCCAACGAGCCGGCGCAGCGCGCGCTCGGGAGATGGTCCTGCTGGGCAGGCGCTACCCAGCCAGCACGCTCGAGCGCTGGAACGTGATCAACTGGACCGTCCAGGACGAGAGCCTGGACGACGCCACGATGGTGATCGCCCAGGAGCTGGCCCACGGACCGACCGTGGCCAACGCGGCGAGCAAGCGCCTCGTGGCGATCGCCGTCAATCAGGGCGTCAAGGCTGCCGACGAGGCCATGCTCGAGGTCCAACGGGCGGTGCTCGGATCCGCCGACTTCCGCACCGGCGTCCGTTCCTACCGAGAGAACGGCGTCGGCATGGCGCAGTTCGAAGGAGCCTGAGCCATGTCCTCAAGCCTGCCTCTAGCGGGTGTCAAGGTCGTCGACTTCTCGCGGGTGCTGGCCGGACCCCATTGCGCGAAGACCCTTCTCGACCTCGGTGCCGATGTCGTCAAGCTGGAGCCGCCTGGCGGAGACCTCTCCCGACGCGCCTACCCCAACGACGGCGGTGTCTCGGGCTACTACGCCCAGCAGAACGCCGGCAAGCGCAACATCAGCATCGACCTGACCGTCCCGGCTGCGCGAGAGGTCGCTCTCCGACTGTGCGACCAGGCCGACGTCATCGTCGAGAACTTCCGTCCTGGCGCGCTCGCCGCCTTCGGGCTCGACTACGAGTCCGTGTCCGCGCGGAATCCAGGTGTCGTCTACGTCTCGATCAGCGGCTACGGCCAGCACGGACCATCGCGGTCCCGGATGGCGTACGCCCCCACCGTGCAGGCCGAGACCGGGCTGACGGCGACGACCGCGGCGCACTTCGGTCATGACGACCTCCGCAGTGACTCGCTGTCGCACGCCGACGTCTATTCGGGCCTGCACGCCGCGATCGCCGTCTTGGCATGCCTGACCCAGCGAGAGCGCACAGGGCGTGGCGAGTACATCGACGTCGCCATGGCCGCGGTGATGCTGTCGATCAACGAGCGGGTTCACGTGGAGCTAGCCGATGACGATCTGGGAGAGGAACGTCCCATCCTCGGCGCGACCGACGGCCCGTTCCTCGTCGGTCCCGGGGGGGAGCGTTTCGCCAGCCCCATGAGCTTCGTGGGCAGCATGTCGTTCCCGATGTACCTCGCAGCCATGCGGCGCGCCGACCTGGCCGATGACCCCCGCTTCCTGACCCCGGAGCTTCGGCTGCAGCACCTCGACGACCTCCGCCGCATCGTCCAGGACTGGATCCTGACCTTCGCCGACATGGAATCGCTCGACGCTCAGATGGATGAGGCGAAGATCGCGACCGGCCAGGTCCGCACCGTGCGCGAGTTCGCGGACAGCGATTGGTCCAGCGCATGGAGCGCTGTCCGCACGGTGAGTGCAGGCTCTGGCCAGAAGTACCGGATCCCGGGGCGGCCCTGGCACTTCGCGGACACTGTCGGGCCGGTGGAGGACCAGTTCGTGCCTCGCCAGGGCGAGAACAACGCCGAGGTTCTCGCCGAGCTCGGATTCAGCGACTCGGAGATCGCCGAGCTCGTTCGTGCGGGCGTCACGGTGGAGGCACCACTGGACAGCAGGACCACCGAGAGGTTGGCCGAGCTCTCATGAGCTCGCCCGACCGGACCGTGGTGTCGGAGGTGCGTGTCGCTCCGGCTGGTCCGGTGGTGCCACGGCGCGGCCCCGACGGCATGAGCCCCGGCAGCTTGCGCGTGACGCGGTGCGGTCGTCGATGTCGTTCAAGACGCTGTCGACGTTCGGTGATTTCTACCGCTTCGTCGGCAAGGTCTTCGTGCAGATGTTCACCCGACGGTTCCAGTTCCGTGAGTTCGTCTCCCAGGCCTGGTTCATCACGACGGTGGCCTTCGGCCCCGCGCTGCTGGTCGCGATCCCGTTCTGTGTGGTGATCGTCTTCCAGATCAACCAGGTCCTCATTCAGATCGGTGCCGTCGACCTGGCCGGTGCGAGTGCGGCCGTCGCCGTGGTCCGCGAGATCGGCCCGATCGTCAGCGTTCTGGTCGTCGCGGGTGCCGGGGCGACCGCGATGAGCGCCGATCTCGGCTCCCGCAAGATCCGCGAGGAGATCGACGCGATGGTCACTCTGGGCATCGACCCGATCGAGCGACTGGTCGTGCCCCGGGTCGTTGCCTCCTGGTGGGCGTCGCACTCAACGGCATCGTGACGGTGGTCGGCCTGCTCGGTGGGTACTTCGTGTCCGTGGTGCTCCAGGGGGCGACGCCCGGGCTCTACTTCTCGGACCTGACCCTCCTAGTGGGTCTGCCCGACTTCCTGGCGTCGGAGCTGAAGGCCGCGGTCTTCGGCGCGCCTTGTCGGCCGCGAAGACACGCGTGCCCGACCTGCTCAGCTACGAGAACGCCATGCTCGAGGACGACCTCGCCCGGGCCCTCGAGCAGACCACGGGCGCCTTCCGCGACGACTACGAGAAGATCCTTTCGGATGTCGTCACGCCGACGGCCGGGGAGCGCGGGATCAGCACGTCCGCCTCGGTCAGCGCCGTCGGAGTCGTCTCAGGCGGCCGGGACGAAGTCGTCGTCCTCCCGTTCCTGACCCAGACGACGACCGCCGACGGCGCCCGATCGTCGGTGTCGGGGAGCCGGGTCGAGGTCACCATGGCGCGCGTGGGTGATGGCTGGAAGATCGCGGGGGTTGAGACCGATCTGAGGGTCTACGGCCAGGTCAGCGGCCGGCGCGTTGCCGGTCGGCACGCGTAAGGGTCGTGGTGAGGGCGGCGGCGGCCGCGCGGAGAGGCGCCACGTGGGCTTCCGGGCGGAACCGGCTCGTCGGCCCGGTGATGCTGATGGCGGCCAGTAGCTCCTCGCCGGCTCCGAAGACCGGCGCGGCGACGCAGTTGATGCCGGGGGCGGACTCCTCGTGCTCGAACGCGACTCCGGTCTCGGCGATCTTCGTCAGCTGGCGACGCAGCACGCCCGGTGCGACGATCGTGTGAGGGGTGCGGCGCGCCAGGTGGGCCGAGAGAACCTCTTTGCGCAGCGTGGAGTCGCTGTGCGCGAGCAGGGCCTTGCCGATCGCCGTGCAGTGGAGCGGCATCCGGCCACCCGCCCGAGAGGGCGCGCGAGCCTGCCGGTGGCCGCCGATCTTGGCGATGTAGACGACCTCCTGTCCCTCTCGTACGCCGAGGTGCACGGTCTCGTGGGTTCGCTCGTAGAGGTCCTGCAGGAAGGGCATCGCAACCTCGAGGAGGTTGCGCTCGACCGAAGCCCGCATCCCCAGCTCGAAGAGACCCCCGGAGAGCCGATAGCCGCCCACGACGCGGTCGAGCAGCCGGTTGGTGACCAGATCGCCGGCGAGGCGGTGCACGGTGGCCTTGTGGAGGCCGGTCCGCCGGACCAACTCGGCCAAAGAAACGGACTGGTCGTCGACTCGAAACGCACGGAGGATCGCCACCGCCTTGCCCAGCACGCTGTCGAGACCGGCATTCTCCTCCACTTCTTCATCGTATCGCTCAGCGAGACGAATTGCTGGTGTCCGGGGCAAGCGCGGCAGCACAGTTGACTCCATGACGCAGACCTTCTCTTCCAGCGACACCGATGTCGCTGCGGCAGCCGACCGGCTTTCGCGGGCCGCGGATTCCGGAGTGCCGTGCTCGCCGGTACGCGACCTCATCGGGCGCGACGACGTCGCCAAGGCTTATGCCGTGCAGCAGGTCCTGACGGCGCGGAGAACCGAGTCCGGAGCGCGGGTCGTCGGCCGCAAGATCGGGTTGACCTCACCTGCGGTGCAGCGCCAGCTCGGGGTGAACCGACCCGACTTCGGCGTGCTCTTCGACGACATGGTCTTCAGCGGCGGCGACACGATCCCGTTGGAGGTCGTCATGCAACCGCGAGTCGAAGCGGAGATCGCCTTCATGCTGGGCGAGGATCTCGCTGCCGGCCCACTGGACGCGGCAAGGGTGCGCCAGGCGACCGGGTATGTCGTCGCGGCGCTCGAGGTCTGTGGCAGCCGCATCGAGAACTGGGACATCAGCTTCGGCGACACCGTCGCCGACAACGCCTCGGCCGGAGTGTTCGTCCTCGGCCCTCGGAGAGTGACCCTGGCAGAGGTGAATCCCGTGGAGGTGGAGATGTCGATGATCATCGACGGCCGGGAGGTCTCGACCGGGAACGGCGCCGCCTGCCTCGGCGACCCGGTGGAGGCGGTGGTGTGGCTTGCCCGGACCGCTGTGGAGCTCGGCCAACCGCTTCGCGCAGGGGACGTGGTCCTCTCCGGCGCGCTCGGGCCCATGCGACCGGTCGTTGGCGGGAACGTCGTCAAGGCCACCCTGACCGGCCTCGGCGCCGTCACCGTGACATTCGAAGAAGGAGCAGCATCATGACCAAGACGAAGGTGGCCATCATCGGCCCCGGCAACATCGGCACCGACCTGATGATCAAAGTGATGCGCACCAGCAGGCATCTCGAGATAGCGGCCATGGTCGGCATCGACCCCGAGTCGGACGGCCTGGCGCGCGCTGAGCGGTTCGGCTTCCAGTCCACCCACGAGGGCGTCGAAGGGCTGATGGCCCTGCCCGACTTCGACGAGATCGAGATCGTCTTCGACGCCACCTCGGCCAAGGCACACGAGTACAACGCCTCGAAGCTGCAGCCCCTCGGCAAGCGCCTGATCGACCTGACTCCCGCCGCCATCGGACCTTACGTCGTCCCCGCGGTCAACCTGGAGGAGCACCTCGACGCCCCCAACGCCAACATGGTCACCTGCGGTGGCCAGGCCACCATTCCGATCGTCGCCGCCATCAGCCGGGTCGTCCCGGTCAACTACGCCGAGATCGTCGCCTCCATCGCCTCCAAGTCCGCCGGCCCCGGCACTCGCGCCAACATCGACGAGTTCACCGAAACGACCTCCGCAGCGATCGTGGAGGTCGGCGGCGCGGAGCGGGGCAAGGCGATCATCGTCCTCAACCCCGCCGAACCGCCGCTGATCATGCGCGACACCGTCTTCGCTCTCGTCACCGCGCCCGACCCGGCCATCCACGAGGAGATCCGGCAGAGCGTCGACAAGATGGTCGCCGACGTGGCCGCGTACGTCCCCGGCTACCGCCTCAAGCAGCAGATCCAGATCACCGAGATCCCGGCCGACCAGCCCGTCGGAACCCTCCTCGTCGAGAGCTCCCAGCAACCGACCCACCAGGTGTCGGTGTTCCTCGAGGTCGAGGGCGCCGCCCACTACCTCCCGGCCTACGCCGGCAACCTCGACATCATGACCTCGGCAGCACTGCAGGTCGCCGAACGCATCGCCGCCGCCAAGGAGGCCGCCCAATGAGCACCCCCATCTTCGTCCAGGACGTCACCCTCCGCGACGGCATGCACGCCGTCCGCCATCGGATCACCCCCGAGGACGTCCAGCGCATCGTCGTCGCCCTCGACGACGCCGGCGTCGATGCCATCGAGGTCGCCCACGGCGACGGCCTCGCCGGCTCGTCGGTCAACTACGGGCCTGGCAGCAACACCGACTGGGAGTGGATCGAGGCCGCCGCTGATGTGCTGAAGCATGCTCGACTCACCACCTTGCTCATCCCCGGTGTCGGGACCATCCACGACCTCAAGCACGCCTACGACTCGGGCGTCCGCTCCATCCGCGTGGCCACCCACTGCACCGAGGCCGACATCTCCGCCCAGCACATCGCCGCGGCCCGCGACCTCGGCATGGACGTTTCGGGATTCCTGATGCTCTCCCACATGGCCCCGGCCGATGAGCTGGCGAACCAGGCCAAGCTGATGGAGTCCTACGGCGCCCACTGCGTCTACGTCACCGACTCCGGCGGCCGACTGACCATGAACGACGTCGCCGCCCGGGTCCGGGCCTACCGTGACGTGCTCGACCCGGTCACCGAGATCGGAATCCACGCGCACGAGAACCTCTCGCTCAGCGTGGCCAACTCCGTGGTCGGGGTCGAGAACGGCGTCTACCGCGTCGACGCGTCACTCGCCGGTCACGGCGCAGGTGCCGGCAACTGCCCCATCGAGGCATTCATCGGCGTCGCCGACCTGGCCGGGTTCAAGCACGGATGCGATCTATTCAAGCTTCGGGACGCGGCCGACGACATCGTCCGCCCCCTGCAGGACCGCCCCGTCCGCGTCGACCGCGAGACCCTCACCCTCGGGTACGCGGGCGTCTACTCATCCTTCCTCCGCCACGCCGAGATCGCCGCCGAGCGGTACGGCGTCGACGTGCGCACCCTGCTTATGGAGTGCGGCCGCCGGGGGCTGGTCGGCGGCCAGGAGGACATGATCTACGACATCGCGCTCACGAGCGTCGCGCAGCAGACGAACACCCACAAGAGCGTGCAGTGAGGAAGCTGGTGGCGGACCCGGAGGCCGCGCTGGCGGCACGGGTGTGGGACGGGATGACGATCGCCGTCGGCGGCTTCGGTCTCTGCGGCATCCCCCGCGACCTGATCGAGGCTGTGCGCGGCAGTGGCGTGCGCGACCTGACGATTGTCTCCAACAACATGGGCATCGACGGCAAGGGCCTCGGGCTTCTGCTGGAGAACAACCAGGTGTCCAAGGTCGTGGCGTCGTACGTCGGTGAGAACAAGCTGTTCGCCCAGCAGTACCTCGACCGGGCGCTCGAGGTGGAGTTCTGTCCGCAGGGCACGCTCGCCGAACGGTTGCGTGCCGGTGGTTCGGGCATCGCGGGCTTCTACACCCGCACCGGGGTCGGCACTGAGGTCGCGGAGGGCAAGTCGCACCAGGTGTTCGACGGCGCGACCTACGTCCTCGAGCGCGGCATCGTCGCTGACCTCGCGCTCGTCCACGCCGCCGTCGCCGACGCGCAGGGGAACCTGCGCTACCGGGCGACCGCCCGCAACTTCAACCCGCTGGTCGCGATGAGCGGTCGGGTCTGCATCGCGGAGGCGGAGCAGGTGCTCGACGGCTTCCTCGACCCGGACGACGTGATGACGCCGGGCATCTTCGTCGACACAATGGTGGTCGCGAGCGACCGGCCCAAGGACATCGAGCAGCGCGTCGTCCGGCCTCGGCCGGTTGCCGTCGGAGCGGGAGCCTGACATGGCCTGGAACCGCGAGGAGATGGCGGCGATCGCTGCCCTGGAGCTCAACGACGGCGACTACGTCAACCTGGGCATCGGCATCCCGACCTTGGTGGCCGACCACCTGCCGCCAGGTGTCAACGTGATGCTGCAGAGCGAGAACGGCCTGCTAGGCATGGGCCCGTCCCCCTATGACGGCGAGGAGGACGGTGATCTCGTCAACGCAGGCAAGCAGACGGTCACCGCGGTGCCGGGAGCCTCGTTCTTTGACTCCGCGACCAGCTTCGCCATGATCCGCGGCGGTCACGTCGACATCGCGATCCTCGGGGCACTCCAGGTCGCTGCCAACGGTGACCTGGCGAACTGGATGGTTCCCGGCAGGCTGGTCAAGGGCATGGGCGGGGCGATGGATCTCGTTGCCGGTACCCGGCGGGTCGTGGTCGTCACGGACCACGTCGCCAAGGACGGCAGCCCCAAGATCGTCGAGCAGTGCACGCTCCCGCTCACCGGAGCCGGCGTGGTCGATCGGATCATCACCGATCTCGCCGTGATCGACGTGACCGACGAAGGCCTCATCCTGCGGGAGGTCGCGCCAGGCGTCGATTCCGAACGGGTGCGCTCCTTGACCGGTGCCGCACTCGAGGAGGCCGTGTCGTGACCCGGCTCGTCAGGTACGAGCGGGTGGTCGAGAGCGGGCGGATGCATGCAGTTGTCCGTACAGCGGCCCCTGCGCCAGGTGCGGTGCGAGGCTTATGATCTCATGCTCGCTGGATCCGCGCCCGTGGAGCAGGATGACCAGCGGTGCCGACGGGTCGGTGCTGCCGTACGTCGCGATCATGGCCCTCGGGAACGTCCCCGTGGTCACGGCGCGTCCAGGGGCACGAGTTCGGCGGCAGTGCGGATGCCGCCCCAGGTCCGGACCTCGCCCGCCAGGTCGAGGCGCTCGACGAGAGCGGCGCTTTCGTACTCGCCCCACTCAGCCTTGGGGAGCATCCACATGACCTCGAACTCGATGCCGTCGGGGTCGTGCGCGTAGATGCTCTTGGTGGCACCGTGGCTGGACTCGCCCGTGTAGGCGTCGAGGTCGGCGAGGGTTGACCGAGCCTGCTCGAGCTCCTCGATGGTGTCGACCTGCCACGCCAGGTGGTAGAGCCCGAGGCTGCCCCGGGGGCGCGGAGGCTGCGCGCCCACGCCGAAGAGTCCGAGGTCGTGGTGGTTGCCCGAACGGGGGAGCCGCAGGAAGACGGCGTTGGCGCGGGGCTCGCGAGCCGCGACCTGCATGCCGAAGGCCTGCTGGTAGAAGGTGACGCTCCGTTCGAGGTCGGCTACGAACAGCACGGCGTGGTTGAGACGGACGGCGTTGACGGTCATGACGATGCTCCGGTCGTGGTGGGGGAGACGTGGGGCTCAGGCGTTGACGCCGAAGCCACCAGTCCAGGAGACCTTCTCGTTGGCGGCCAGGGTGAGCTGGAGGAAGCCGAGGGCCTCGAGGTCGCACTCCAGTTGCGGGACACGCTGGCGCCGACGACCTCGAGGGATGCGACTCCTGGTTGAGGCACGCTCCCAGACTGGGACTGCGGTGTCGAGCAGGCGGCCGTTCGCCAGGCGAAGACGTTCAACTCTGAAGGCTTGCATTGTTCGCTGACATAGCGCCCAGAGCAGAAACGTGCCGCACACCGGAACACCGCAGACCTGAGCCTGATTGCCGTACAACATGACGTGACGACGGTGAAGAGTAAGCCGGTGCCCTGAGCACTTCGGCACAGGCAAGACCTACGAGGCGGATCGCCTGGCCTACTAGTTCGACAAAAACTGATCCACGACGGCCGAGAATTCGCTTGCCCGCTCGACCTGAGTCCAATGGCCGCAGCGACTGAAGACGTGCAGATCGGCATTCGGCATTGTGTTCATCAGGTTGATTCCTACCTCGATTGGAATCACGCGATCTTCACGGCCGTGCACGATCAGGGTCGGGGTGGCAATCCGGCCGTAGTCGCCTGCTTCGATTCCGAGGTCACTGGCCGCAGTCTTGGGGTTGATTTCCATTTTGCGGTACGCCTCGAATGCCCCGGGGGCGATGCTGGCCTCGTGTCGGAGTTGGACTAGTTCGGGGGTGATGATGCTCGAATCGACGGCGAAATACTTTATGAGCAGTTCCTCCATTGCCTTATACGAAGGCTCGTATGTCCGCATTGCCGCTAGGCCCTCGGTCGGAGTCATTCCAGGGCCTGGAGTACCCATCAACACCATCCGGTTTAGACGTTCGGGGCGCTTGATGGCCATGGCCAAAGCGAGAAATCCGCCCAGCGAGTTGCCGACGATCGATGTGCGTTCGATCTTCATCGCATCGAGGAATCCCCATACATGATCGACCCACGTTTCCGCGGAATATCGAATGTCGGCGGGGCGCTCGGTGTTACCGAATCCGACGAGGTCGGGCGCCAGCACGCGGTGATGCTCGGCGAGGACGGGGATGGTGCGCTGCCAGTTCGCCCACGCTGATACGCCGGGTCCGGAACCGTGTAGAAGCAACACGGGATCGCCGGATCCGGCCTCGTGGTAGTTGGTGGCGATGCCGTTTACCTGGATCGTGGATCCTGGCTGTTCTGTCGTCACCGTCATCGGGGTCCCTTCCCTCGTGTGCATTCATCTGCGCTGGTACTGCAGTTAACGCGTTCGGCCATGCGTCGAACATCCGGGAAAACTACGGATGTTGGCACCGCGTTGACGCCGTACGTTGTTCACGCGCCGTGGGAAACTTGCGCCTGCGGCTCGCTTCGGAATGTCGTTGCCGTTGACATCGGTTGTCGGGCGTTGTGAAATTTCAGCACCTCGCGCCACGATTCTTCCTGATCGACATTCCGGTCTTGCGGACGGGTGTCGGCGATCGTCGACACCGGCGCCGAGTTTCTGCGCGGCATGCGCGCGGAAGTTTGGCTGATTGACGCGAACGCCCAGGTCAGCGGGTTGTGAGTGCTGGCCTGAAAATCCGTCGCGAAAGCACGAGGATGGTCGGAGGAGCAGATGACTGGTCCGTGGACCATCATGGGGCATCGAGTCATCCACAGTCCTGTGGATAACTCGGCCGCCGGCTTCGGCGGTCGCGGTTGGCTTCCGCATGGAGGCGCGCTCCGACCCATAGTGTTGGTATGTGCAATCAGCTGAGGGGTTGTCCTGGCTTGAGCGACCGGAACGTCGCTTCGATGTGACTTTGCGTAGTCATGATTTGGGCTCCCCGATGGATGAGGCGCGAAGCTACAAGTGGCACGGGTGGGCCACGGATGAGGCGCACGCTGTGTCGTCTGCGATGCAGGAGGCTGCTGCAGACGGTTGGGCCGATACGACCTCGTACCGCGTATGCGAGTGCGTGGAGTTTCTGCCCGTAGCGTCCGAATCAAACTGGCGGGCCGGCTGAGCTTCCGCCGCACAGCGAGCGCCGCCTGGCCAAGCCAAAGCCGCTCGGCAAGAAGCCATTAGATCCGGTAAACGGTCGGGGGATCGGTAAGGCTTCTTCAAAACCGGGCGCCGGCTCACTTGGGATTTGAGTCGTGCCGCGTTTATGTCCCGAAAACCTCGGCGCAAGCCGTCAAATCGATGCAGACGGCGTCAAGATGATCGGGGGCCGGGCCAGCAGGTTGGCCACGTCTGTGCAGGTCAGAGCCCACAGGGCCAAGACCCGTCAAAGGCGCAGAGCGGGAGCGCGCACACGCCGAAGGCCCAGAGGTCGCAGGTTCAAATCCTGCCCCCGCTACAAGAAAGTGGCCCCTGACCTGCGGAAACGCAGTCAGGGGCCACTTGGATTTTTGAGCCTATTCGCCAATTCCCCGGTTTACTCCCCGAGAACCCCCGCGTTCACGCCCCGTTCCGGGCACTCGCGATAGGCCAGGGCAGCCCGCAAGTCGCCGACTTCTCCGGGCTCAAGGTTGTGCGCATCGGGTGGGAGTGTGCGGATCAGTCGACGGAAGGTGGCGAGGTGGTGCCCGCGAACGACTGCACGACGTGGGTGACGTTGGACGTGGACCGGTTCTTCTCGATGTAGAACTCTCTGGTGATCGCATCGGAGGTGTGTCCGAGGATGCGGGCGGCCGTGCCGGAATCGACTAGGCGGTCGATCAACGTCGCAACTGTTTTGCGGAAGGTGTGCGGAGTCACCCAGTCGTAGCCCGTGTCGGCCTGAACGCTGCGCCAGCGATGCTCGATGTTGTCGACCGGATGCCAGGTCCCGTTGCGCGTGAGGAAGACTGCGTGGTGCTCGCGCCTGCCCTGCTCACCATGACGATGACGATCGTCCAGTTCGGGCTGCTCGCGCACGCCCGCAACGTCGCAAGCAGGCCGCCCAGGAGGGCGCGGCCGCCCGCGGGTTCGACGGCACCGCCACCGAGGCCGAGCAGACCGCACTCGGCTACCTCGACCTACCCCGGCCCGGACACCCTCGAGGGCAGGGACGCCGTCGCGAGCTGCAACGCAGAGGTCGTGCCGGTGACCGTCAGCGGCACCGTCCTCTCCCTTGTTCCCGGGATCCAGTGTTTGGAGCGCGAGTTCGCGAACTCGAGCATCTTCGCCTCTTGGGGCTGGGTCAGGGCGTCCAGATCGCCATGTCGTGGGCGAAGAAGACCCGTCTGGGGTCGAAGGCCAGCAGCCGAGCCATCCATGAACTGCTTATGGGCAGCGGGCCTGTGTGGCCGAGGTCGTGGGCTTGAGCGGCGAGGGCGTCGGCCGTCCACTGCGACGCGGTGTCGTGGGATTGGCCGGCCAGGATGATCGACCCGTCTTCGCATTGCACGACGATCGATTGGTGTCCATCGACGTGTCCGGGCGTTGGGATGACGTGTACACCAGGGGCGATCTCGGCCTCGCCGTCGAGCAGCTCGTACGCGGCTCCAGCGAAGTCGACCAGTTGCGGAACCGTGTAGTCGGGGGTGCGCGCAGCGTCGAGCTCGTGTCGCTGACAGAAGATCGGCCTGCCGCCGAAGGTTGGGTTCCCTCCGATGTGGTCGAAGTGCAGGTGGCAGTTGACCACGAGATCAATGTCGTGCGTGGTGAGGCCGACCTGACGAAGGGCGTCGTCGACGGAGACGCGTCGCGGTCGGTACCACGCTTCGACTTCTGGGCCGGCGTCACCGAGACCTGTGTCCAGCAGCAGAGTGCCCGCAGGGGTCTTGGCGACGTAGCCGAGCACACTCTCCACGCGTGGGTGTCCCGCGTCCGTCTCTTCCGCCGGGCGAACGAAGGTCCCCAGCTTCAGTCGGGCGACGTCGTCGATTCGCATGTCTTCACCCTAGGAGGGTGTGAGAAAGACGCATGAAGATGCCCTCCTGCGGTGAGGGGTTTGGAACCGTCGCAAGTCCCAGACTCCCAGCACAGAAGGGCATCCCTGCGTTGCCGCACGCTCACCTCACGCAGTGCATCGGTGGATCGGGGCTGAGGGGTGGTGCGAACGGCATGGGGTCGGCTAGCTCGGTGGCAGGAACGGTGCCACCAGCCGTGCGCGCTTCGCCGGCTTCCCAGTGCGCTCTTCGTAGGCGTCAGAGGCGTCGAGCGTCTTGGCAATGAGCCTCGAGGCGATGAACCGGATGGGCTCGGGTTCCCAGTTCCGGGTGTGGTGGCCTACCCACGGAAGCGATGTCAGCTCCGTGCTGTGGTTCAGAATCAGGTCGCGCATGGTGCGGCCCGAGATATTGGCGGCGACAACGCCGTGACCGCCGAACGCACCCACGAAACCCAGCCCCGTCTTACGGTCGAAGGTCGTTCTCATGCACCAGTCGCGTGGCACCGCGAGGGAGCCGCCCCAGTGATGGGTGATGCGAGCCTGCGACGCAGCGGGAAACGCTTCGCGCAGGGTCTCACAGAGCCGCTGGTAAACCCCGGCGTCCTGCTCGTTCCGGGCTGAAATGGGGTCGGTCAGTCGATACGGCGCCCCGCGGCCGCCCAGCGCGATCCTGCCGTCGATCGTCCGCAGGGCGTAGTAGTAGAGGTGCCGCGTATCTTGGACCCCGAGACCGTCCCGCCACCCCAGCTCGTCCCAGGTCTGCTGCGGGAGGGGTTCGGTAGCGATCATCAAGGAGTAGAGGGGCAGGAAGCTGCGTCGCTCGGCCCGCTCGCGGATCGTGTAGGACTCCGTGGCTCGCACCACCACCTCGGCCGAGATTCGTCCGTTCCGGCACTGGACCATCTTGGGGCCCAGGTGTTCGGCCGGGCTCTGCTCATAGATCTTGACACCGAGACGCTCGCAGGCCGCGGCCAGCCCGCGAGCCAGCTTGGCCGGGTCGACGCGCGCGCAGTGCGGCGTGAAGGACCCCGCGAGAACACCCTCAGCGCCGCGGATGAGGTCGGCACACTCATCGGCGGTAAGGAGCCTGACGTCCTCGGTCCCGAGCCCGAAACGGTGCTTTGCCTCGACCAAGTCGCGCAGACGCTGCGCTTGCGGCTCGATCGTCGCCACCCTCATCGCGCCCGACTTCCGGTAGCCGCAGTCGATGCCTTCCTCAGACACGACCCGGCCGATCTCGTCCACCCCGTGCTGGGTCTCGCGCTCGGCTCGCAGGACGCCATCCCAACCGCTGACCCGTGCGTAGCGCGCCCCGCTGCCGGCAATACCAGCAGAGACAAAGCCGCCGTTGCGACCGGCCGCGCCGAATCCCGCGATCTCGGCCTCGACCACGGTGACCCGCAGGGACGGGTCCGCCGCCTTGAGATAGTACGCCGTCCACAGCCCGCCGAATCCGGCTCCGACGATCGCGACATCACACGTGTGGTCGCCCGAAAGCTGCTCTCTCGGCGTCAGATCCTGGACCACCCCCTCGAGCCACAGGCTCCGCGCCCACGGGTTGTCGGCTGGTCGAGGACCGGCCACACCATCTGGCCCGTCCTCCGGGCGCGCACCTCGAAACACGACTACACCTTTCTCTTCCTGCTCATGCCAGAAGGACAGCGCCTCCATGGTCACCACGGTCATGCGGCTGTCGCGACCAACTCTGGAGCGCGCAGCGCCTCGTCTGTCCGGTCAACTGTCGACCATTTCGTCAATCGTGTCACTTCCGTCGTGGCCCCATGACGAAGGGTCGGCATCATGGGTGCGCCGATGCAGGCGGAAAGCTGTCATGACACGCACGGTCGGCTCACGCACTGGAGGGAGGAGGTGCGAGACGGGCAACGTTCGCCCGACCGACATCTGGGTCGACCGCGATGACCTGCCGCCAGACATCCGCCACCTCATGTACTGACCGTGCACTGACCGCGCCCGACATCGAGCTGCCGCTGTCGTTCAGGCCTCCGGTACCAGGAGCGGACGCCGGGAGCTTGTCAGCCCGCCTGCGAGCCGGGCCGGGCGAGCCGGTCCGGCTGGAGCAGCTCTGCGAGCCTCTCGGGCGGTATCAGTTTGCGCTCGAGGACGAGCTCGGCGACGCCGCGGCCGCTGGCGAGCGCCTCCTGCGCGATCCCCGTCGCGACGGCGTACCCGATGGCCGGGTTCAGGGCCGTCACCAAGCCGATCGAGTGCTCAACGAAGCCGCGGGTGACCTCCTCGTTGGCCGTGATGCCGGCGACGCACCGCTCAGCCAGCACCAGGCAGGCGGACCGGAGGTGGGTCACGCTCTTGGCCAGCGAGTGCAGGATGATCGGCTCGAATGCGTTCAACTGCAGCTGACCCGCCTCCGCGGCCATGGTGACGGTCACGTCGTTGCCGATGACCTCGAAGGCGACCTGGTTGACCATCTCCGGTATGACCGGGTTGATCTTTCCGGGCATGATCGACGAGCCCGCCTGCAACGGCGGCAGGTTGATCTCGTTGAAGCCAGCCCGCGGCCCCGACGACAGCAGTCGTAGGTCATTGCAGCTCTTGGAGAGCTTGACCGCCACCCGCTTGAGGACGCCGGAGAGATGCACGAAGGCTCCACAGTCCTGGGTCGCCTCCACCAGGTCGCCCGCGGTCGTCAGGGGCAGCCCGGTGATCTCGACGAGGTGCCGGCACACCGTCTCGGCGTAGCCCGGGGGCGTGTTGAGGCCGGTGCCGATCGCGGTGGCGCCGAGGTTGATCTCGTGCAGGAGCGCCACCGCTTCGTCGAGCCGCTGCCGGTCCTCGCCGAGCATGACGGCGTAGGTTCCGAACTCCTGGCCCAGCGTCATCGGCACGGCGTCCTGCAGCTGGGTGCGGCCCATCTTCACGATGTCGCGGAACTCCGTGGACTTCGCCGCGAAGGCCTGCTCGAGCACCGCCATCGCGTCCGACAGCTCGCGTACGGCGAGGATCGTGGCGATGTTGACCGCGGTGGGGTAGGCGTCGTTGGTCGACTGGCTGAGGTTGACGTGCTCGTTCGGGTGCAGCTCGGCGTAGTCGCCCTTCCGGCGACCGAGGAGCTCCAGCGCGCGGTTGGCGACGACTTCGTTGGCGTTCATGTTGGTCGAGGTGCCGGCGCCCCCCTGGATGACGTCGACCACGAACTCGTCGTGCAGGGCGCCTCCCCGGATCTCCCGGCAGGCGGCCGCGATCGCCTCGGCGAGGTCGGCGGGGAGCAGCCCGAGGTCGGCGTTGGCGCGCGCCGCCGCCTCCTTCACCGAGGCGAGTGCGTCGACGAGGTGCGGGTACGCCGAGATCGGCGTGCCGGTGATCGGGAAGTTTTCGCAGGCCCGGGCCGTGTGCACGCCCCAGTAGGCATCGGCCGGGACGCTCATCTCGCCCAGGAGGTCGTGCTCGATGCGGGTGCCCATGGTGGAACCTTTCGATGTGGAGGTCGGTGGTGCTGGTGCGGGTCGCGGGTCGGCAGCCAGCTCGGGGACGACGGCCGGCCCGTCGGTCTCCGTGGACGTGGACAGCGGCGCGAGCAGGGTTGGGTCGGCGCCGGCGCGTGCCAGGAGCGCGAGGGTGACCGGCAGCCGGGCCCGGTCGGCGCCGTCGGCGATCTTGACCGCGATCGCCGTGCCGTCGGCGAGGGCGGCGACCTGCACGCCCTCGAAGCCGTCCTTGGCGACCAGCCCGGGCACGGTGCGCATCAGCTCGGTGACGTCACGTCGGCTCCCACCCACCATCTCGGGATGCGTCCGCATGGCCCGGGCCACCCGGTGCTCGGCGGTGCCCTCGGGTGCGGCGGCCAGCCGTCCAGCCGCCCGGGCGAGGCCGCGGAGCGAGACCGCGAACAGTGGAGCGCCACAGCCGTCACGGGCGGTGTGCGCGATGCCCTCGCCGGTCAGATCCTCGATGGTCGCGGCGATCTCGCGTTGCAGCGGGTGGGCGGGGTCGAGGTAGTCGCCCAGTGTCCAGCCCCGTCGCACCGCGACATTCAGCATCGCCGAGTGCTTTCCCGAGCAGTTGTGCGCGAGTCGCCGAGCCGGAAGGCCGGCCGCGATCCAGGCTTCGCGCTCGACCACGTCCGACGGCCGATCGGGCGGGTTGCCGAGGTGGTCCTCGGTCAACCCGCACGCCTCGAGGATTCGCCGCGCCCCGTCGAGGTGGGTCGCCTCACCGGAGTGGCTGGCGGCCGCGAGCGCGAGCAGGTCGTCCGGCAGCGACAGTCCGAGCCGGACCATCGCCACGGCCTGCAAGGGCTTGGCCGTCGACCGGGGATAGCACGCCGTGTCGACGTCGCCGGCCTCGATCAGCGTCGAGCCGTCGGGGGAGAGCACGACGGCCGAGCCGTGGTGCACCCCCTCGACCATGCCGCCACGCCGGAGGTGGACGAGGGGAACGTGTGCGGGAGCTCGCAGTGGTGCAGGTGCCATCAGCTGATGTGCTCCAGGACCGACGTGTCGATCCGCCGCCGGACGGCGTACCAGCCGGCCACCATCGCCAGGATGATCAGGGGCATGGTCATCAGCGTGATCCGACCGACCTCGTCGAACGCCATCAGGACGACCACCGACGCCAGGAACGCCAGCGTCAGGATCTGGGTGTACGGCGACCACGGCAGCTGGTAGCCCGGCCGGGCCAGCTCGCCACGCTCGGCGCTGCGGACGAACAGCAGGTGGCTCAGGATGATGATGCCCCAGGTGGCGAGGATGCCGACCGAGGCGAAGTTGAGCACGATCTCGAAGGCCTCCGCGGGCACCAGGTAGTTCAGACCCACGCCGAGCACACACACGGCCGCGGTCAGCAGGATGCCGCCGTACGGCACCTGGTTGCGGTTCATCGCTGCGGTGAACCGGGGCGCGGAGCCGGCCATGGACATCGACCGCAGGATCCGGCCGGTGGAGTAGAGGCCGGAGTTCAGGCTCGACATGGCGGCGGTGAGCACCACGAGGTTCATGACGTGGCCGGCGGCCGGGACCCCGATGTTGGACAGCACGGTGACGAACGGGCTCTCACCAGCGGAGTACGACGTCCACGGCATCAGCATCGCCAGCAACACGACCGACCCGACGTAGAAGATCCCGATCCGCCACATGATCGTGTTGATCGCCCGGGGCATGACCTCACGCGGGTTCTCGGTCTCGCCTGCGGCGACGCCGACCAGCTCGATCGACGCGTAGGCGAAAACCACGCCCTGCATCACCAGGACCAGCGGCAATACACCCGCGGGCAAGAGCCCCCCGTGATCGGTGAGCAGCTGGGGGCCGGCGGAGCTGCCGCCGATCTCGTGCTGAGTGATCACCAGGACGATGCCGACCACCATGAACACCACGAGCGTGGCCACCTTGATCAGGGCGAACCAGAACTCCATCTCGCCGAAGAGCCGCACCGAGACCAGGTTGAGCGACAGGACGACCGCGAGCGCGATCAGCGCCAGCACCCACTGCGGCAGCGGTGCGAAGAACGACCAGTAGTGGGCGTACAGCGCGATCGCGGTGATGTCGGCGATGCCGGTGGTCGACCAGTTCAGAAAGTACATCCAGCCGGCGGTGTAGGCGCCCTTCTCGCCCATGAACTCGCGAGCGTAGGACACGAACGCGCCGGACGACGGGCGGTAGAGGATCAGCTCGCCCAGGGCACGCACCACGAAGAACGCGAACAGGCCGCACACGGCGTACGCGATGGCCAGGGCGGGCCCCGCGTCGGCGAGTCGTCCGCCGGCGCCGAGGAAGAGGCCGGTGCCGATGGCGCCGCCGATGGCGATCATGTTGATGTGGCGGGCCTTGAGCGACTTGCGGTATCCCTCGTCGCCGGCATCGGCGGTGGCCTGCCCGGTCCCGAGGACGGACTGTTCGGTCATCTGGGGGTTCTCCGTTTCTGGACGCCTGGTGGCGGCCGGTCTCTACTTCGTCTTGCTGTTCTTGCCGACGATGTCGACGAGGGTGTCGTCGACGTGCCCGAGGTGGGCGCCCATGGCGTCGCTGGCGGCGCCGGAGGAGCCGGAGGCGATGGCCTCCACGATCCGTCGGTGCTCCGTGTTCGAGGCGCTGCGCCGGTCGTTGCCGAGCTGGTTCACGAACGCCGACTGGGTCGCGATGGCCTCCCGGATCTCCTCGATGACCTTGCCGAAGACCGGGTTCCCCGAGGCCCGCGCGACGGCGATGTGGAACAGCGAGTCCAGAGCGACCCAGACCGTGTCGTCGGCCTCCTGTTCCATCCGCTCCAGCAGGTCGGTCAGGGCGTCCAGGTCCTCGGCGGTGTGGCGGCGGGCGGCGTAGCCCGCGGCCGGGACCTCGACGTGCCGGCGTACTTCGAGCAGGTCGCGAGCGGAGTAGGGCCCGAAGGTCGGGTTGGCGGCCGCCTGGGCGGACACCACGAAGGTCCCCTTGCCGGTGCGCGAGACGGTCATGCCCAGGGCCTGCAGCCCCCGCAGCGCCTCCCGGACGACCGACCGGCTGACCTCGTACTCCCTGCTGAGCGTCGCTTCGGACGGGAGCTTTTCGCCGACGGCGTACTCACCGCCCTCGATGGCCGTCCGGAGGTGAGCGAGCACGGCCTCCATGGCACTTACCCGGCGGATCACCTGTCCGCCTGTCTGCCTGTCTGACAGGTTCATGGCGACGACTGTGGTGTACGACACGTTCGAGTGTCAAGGCCTCGTCTCGGGTGCCAGCCGAACGGATCGCCGGCTCGTCGGGACGCAGACGTCACAGGACCCGCTCGACCGCGGTCGCCGCCGCGTCCTCGATCAGCTCGGCTGGGTCCGGGGTGAGCGACACGCGCTCCTGTGACGCGTAGTAGCGGTCGTTGGCCGCCGCGAAGCCGTCAGCGCCGGAGTAGCCGATCACCCAGAAGAAGCGGTCGTGCTCACGATCGACCCAGGCGCCGAGGATCCGGAACCCCGCCGCCTCGCGCAGTGGCACGACGCCGGCCAGCCATCCTGCGATCCAGTCGTCCATGTGGCCGTGCCGGATCCGGTAGTCGCGAACCTCTATCTCCACGCTGTTCAGGATCCACCTCGAGCGCGCCGGTGTGGGAGAGCGCTTCGTCAGCGTGCAGCTGATGAACGGCGCCTTCGCGGCGGAGGAGTCCACGTCGTCGATCAGGGCGCCGACTTTTCCTTCACCCCCGTTCGGTCAACAACTACCAGACGGCCCGCTCACCGAGTCGGCGCACTCCGGTCGAGGCGGAGCGTCCGCAGCCGGTTGTGTTCCTCGCGAGTCCTGTCGGCGTCGGGGCAAAAGGGTTCGTGCCGCAAGGACGACGGGCACGGCGATCAGGACCACCCCGGCGACATGCATGGTGTTCTCCGCGCCGAGGAGGGCGATCACTGCGCCGCCCGTGAGCATCCCCAGCGACGATCCGCCACTGCCGGCCACGTGCTGCGCCGCGAACGCCGTACGGCGATCTTCGCCGCTCGTGTGCTCGGTGATCGCCGCGTTCAGGGCGGCGAGCCCGAACGGGGTCACGAAGCCACCGACCGCGGAGACCAGGGCGAGGGCGAGCAGGGAGCTGTCGAGCCACGGCAGGGCCGTGAACGTGGCGCCCAGCACGATCCATCCGGTGACCATCGTCGGCACCTGTGGCAGGCGCGTCACCACCAGTGGGGCTGTGGCCGATCCGGCCAGCGACCCCATGCCGTACCCGGCCATCCCGGCCGCGATCAGCTGTCCCGGCCTGCCCGTCTCGGCGCCGAGGATGGCGAGGCCGAGCGCGAACGCGAACCACCAGAACCAGCCCACCGCCGCCATCGCGATCCCTTCGGCGACGACGGGATGGCCGCGTAGGACTTCCCGCGCCCGGCGTGGGACCGCACCAGCCGACCCCTGCCGTAGGGCGTACCGTCCGACCCCCGCCACGAGCGCCGCCGCCAGCAGCACGGCGACGGTGTCCGCCCACATGAGCGGCATCGCCCCGTGCTGCGTGACCACCCAGGCGGCGACCGGCGGGCCGGCCACCATGCTGATCCGGTGAGCGAGGTCCTGCCAGGCCAGGGCTCGAACCGCGACACCGGGTCCGATCCGGTCTCCGAGATCGGCGAGCATCGCGCGGGTCGCCGGACCGCCGACCGAGGTGGCTGCACCGACGATCAGGCCGCTGAGGCACAGGTGCACCACGGTGAGGGTGTCCAGCGTCGCTGCGACGGCCACGGTGACGTACCCGAGCGCCTGCACGCCGAGGACCGCCGCCAGAGCCGGTCCGGAGGTCAGCCGGTGGCGCAGCCGCGCCGCCCACCAGGGCGAGGTGAGGAGTGCGATGCCCGAGGACCCGGCGACCAGGCCAGTGGCCCACACCGAGCCCGTCTGCTGCAAGGCGATCAAGGGCAGTGCGACCTCGGTGAGTCGCAGGCCCATCCAGCTGACGAAGGTCGCCAGCAGGATGCGCAGCACGTCTCTCCTCACTCCACCAGAGTCGGACAGACGGGCCTGGTGCGGTAGCGAGCAGTTCCTGAGAGGGATTCATAGACTGTGCTTATGGCCTCATATCCAGAAGTGGGGGACCTTCGCCTGGTCGCCGCCATCGCCCGGCACGGGTCACTGGGCGCGGCGGCGAGAGAGCTGCTGGTCAGCCAGCCGTCAGCCAGTCAGCGCCTGGCCGCCCTCGAGAGACGGTGTGGCGCGCGGCTGTTCGACCGGGACAACACCGGAGCGCGCCCCACGGCCGCCGGCCAGGAGATGGTGGCCGAGGCGGGGCACATCCTCGGGCACCTGGAACGGGTCTTCGAGCGCAGCAGGGCGGCCGCCGAGTCCGAGACCATCACGGTGGGCACCATTCCCAGCCTCGCCATGCTGGTGTTCCCCGCCCTCCACGTCGCCCTGCCCCACCTGCGCACCAGCCAGGTCGTCGACCACGGCCCCCGGCTCGTCGATTGGGTGGCCGAGGGCTCGCTCGACGCGGCCTTCGTCGCGATCGCCGGTCAGATCGAGCTTCCGAAGGGCGTGACCGGCCAGGTGGTGGGGGTGGACCGGATCGGAGTCCTGGCGCCTGCCACCTGCGACCTGCGTTCCACCGACCGTCGGGAGTTCGCCGGCAGGACGGTCGTCACCTACACCACCGACTACTCGGGGGAGGAGCTCGACGGGCGCGTCGTGGCGCTGGGAGCCACGCCGTACAGGGCCGCGACGGCCGAGACCGCGGTGCGGCTGGGGCGCCTCCTGGGCCATCCGGTCGTCATGCCCCGGTCCCTGCTGCGGAGCTATCTCGCCGACACCGACCGCGAGCTCGTCACGCCACGGTTCGGCGGCCCGAGACTGTCCTTGGTGGCCCGGGTCCCGACCGCGCCGTACTGGAAGGACGCACTGCCCGTCGTCGGCAGGGAGATAGGACTGTCGGGGGTCTCTGCTCACTCCTGACCGGAGCGGGGCGGCGGGGGCGGCCTCCACGAGCCCGAGACGCCGGTGAGGGTCGGTCGGCGTCCTCGGCCAAGCACCGGGAAGTCGGGCGTGATCGCGAGACTCGATTTGCGATGTGAGTCGTGCCCCGTTGACGCCCCGGAAACGCCAGCGCGAGCCGTCTCATCGAAGCCGCTCAGCCCAGCCCGCCGAAGAACGCCCGGAGGTCGCCGACGAGCTCGTCGGGAGTCTCCATCGCGGGGAAGTGCAGGCCCTTCTCGTGCTCGACCCAGAACGCGCCCTCGGGCGCCGGCACCAGCTTGCGGACGGTCTCGTCCGCGCTGAAGACTGAGAACCCGAACGGCACCTGTGCCGGTGCACCCCAGTCCGAGGCGTGCGCCTGATCGAAGAGCACGTGCGCCGCGCCGGCGCCGGCCCCGGTGAACCAGTAGACGCTCGCGTGGGTGAGCACCAGCTCGGGTTCGATCGGCACGTCGGTCCACTCCTGGAACTTCTCCGCGATCCAGGCGAGCTGGAAGACCGGGGAGTCGGCGAGCGCGTACCCGATCGTCTGCGGCCGGGTCTGCTGGATCGCCAGGTAGCCCGACCCGTCGTGGGTGAACCGCTCCATCCGCTCCAGGATCAGCTTGTCGACCGGGTCGTCGGCGTCGAGCCGGTCGGCCATGCCGGGGATGAACGTCGCGGTGTTCGCGGCGGTCATCGGGTCAGTTACGACGTGCACGCCGATCACGTGCGTCTCGTCGTGTCCGGCGACCATCCCGGCGACGCCCGCCCCGATGTCGCCGCCGTGGACGCCGTACCGCTCGTAGCCGAGACGGCTCATCAGCTCCACGAGGGCGCCGCTCGTCCTGCCCATCGCCCAGCCGGGGCAGGACAGCGGCGTGGAGAAGCCGAATCCGGGCAGCGACGGCGCAACCACGTGGAAGGCCGGCCCGTGCGCCGGCTCGGTCAGCTCGCCGATCATCCGGGCGAACTCGACGAACGAGCTCGGGTAGCCGTGCAGGAGCAGCAACGGTTGGGCGTCGGCGCGGCTGGACCGCGCGTGCAGGAAGTGGACCCGCTGACCGTCGATGTCGGTGGTGAACTGAGGTAGCTCGTTGAGCGCAGCCTCCTGGGCGCGCCAGTCGTACGACGACCGCCACCGCTCGACGAGGTCGGCGAGCTCGGACGGGGGGATGCCGCGGCTCCGGTCCGCGGCGGCGAGGCCCTCGAGGCGGTCGGGCCAGCGGACCCGGTCGAGTCGGGCGCGCAGGTCGTCGAGGTCGGCCTGCGGGATCTCGATGCGGAAGGGTCGGATCGGGTCGGTCATCGGTGTCTCCTCGGTTGCCGGAACTGATTGCTCCGAAACTACGAACCAATGAGGAAGGGATTGTTCCTCGATTGCGCGGGATACTCGGGGAATGTTGGAGACCTCGGCCCGGCTGCTCCGCCTGCTCTCGCTGCTGCAGAGCCGCCGCGACTGGACCGGTCCGGAGCTCGCAGAGCGGCTCGGAGTCACCCCTCGCACGGTGCGCAAAGACGTCGGCCGGCTGCGGGAGCTCGGCTATCCGGTCGAGGCCCGGGTCGGGGTGGCCGGCGGCTACCGGCTGGGCGCCGGCGGGTCGCTGCCGCCGCTACTGCTGGACGACGAGGAGGCGGTGGCCGTGGCTGTCGGCCTGCGCACCGCGGCCGGTTCGGCGGTCGCCGGCATCGAGGACGCGTCGGTCCGGGCCATGATGAAGCTCCAGCAGGTGCTGCCGTCGCGGCTGCGGCACCGAACCCGGGCCTTCGCGGCAGCTGCACTGCAAACGCCTCCGCGCGGCCCGCTCGTCGACCCGGAGGTGCTCACGCTGTTCGCGAGCGCCTGCCGCGACCGGGAGGTCGTCCGGTTCGACTACGAGGCGCACGACGGGCGCAGTGCCCGGCGGCGTGCCGAGCCATACCGCCTGGTCAGCCACGGGCGTCGCTGGTACCTCGTCGCCTGGGACCTCGACCGCGACGACTGGCGCACCTTCCGCGTCGACCGGGCCCGACCCAGGACCCCGACCGGGCCGCGGTTCACGCCGCGTCCGGCGCCCTCCGACGAGGAGGTGATCGGGCAGGTCGAGAAGGCGGTCGGCGAGGGGATGTGGCACTTCCGCGCGCGGGTGGTCGTGCACGCGTCTGCTGAACACGTGCGCGCCCGGTTGCCGATCCCAGTGGACATCGAGGAGCTGGGGGAGGACCGGTGCGCGTTCCAGCCCGGCTCCGACGACCCCGACTCGCTCGCCCTCTGGCTGGGCTTCCTCGGCGCCGACTTCGAGGTCGAGTCACCGGAGCTGAAGGACGCGCTGCGCCGGCTCGCTGCCCGCCTTCACCGCGCCGCCGGCTGATCGCCGGCGTACCCGCTCGGCGGAACACCGACCAGGTCCCGGAAGTCCCGGGCGAAGTGTGCCTGGTCGAACCACCCCAGCCGCGCCGCGAGCTCGCTGAGGTCGCCCGCCCAGCCCTCGTCGAGCATCGCCTGCGCGTCGTGCAGCCGGAACCGCTGGAGCACCCACTTCGGCCCGACGCCGACGTACCTCCGGAACAGGCGCTGCAGCGTGCGCTGCCCGACGCCGTGGCGCTCGCAGACGGCTCGGACGCTGGTCAGGCCACGGTCGGCGAGCATGTCGGCGACCACCCCGAGCAGCCGCTCGTACGTCGGGTCGGGACCCGGTCGCCGCTCGAGCAGGAAGCCGTCCATCAGGCGGACCCGCTGGCGGTCGTCGTCGGCGGCCAGGATCCGCTCCCTCAGGTCGCCGGTGTCGAGCACGTCGGCGAGCGGCACGACGCGGTCGGTCCACACCGCCACGTCGTGGCCGGTGAACGCGCCGAAGCCGCCAGGCCGGAACTTGACCCCGAACACCCTCCCGGAGCCGGAGAGCTCGACCTCGAAGCGGCGGGTGACAACCCCGTGCAGCAGCGCCGCCGGCATCGCGATGCCGTGCCGCGGCCCGAGCCCGGACTCCACGGTGAGGTGCACCGCCGGATGGGTGAGCACCTGGGAGAGGTACGACGTTCGCCCCGGCAGCGACCACCGCACACACCAGTAGCGCTCCACCCACGGGTCGAGGTCGGGATGCGCTGCGGGCCGGTCGAGCGTGAAGTGCTGTAAGGCCTCGGCGGGCCGGAGCGGGCCCGCCTCGCTCGCGGTCGGCGGTCGCGGGAGGTCGGGCGGGAGGGTCCGCGGGACTGTCGCGTTCGTCCAAGCCGGCACGCCGCCAGCATAGGAAGACTCGCCGACATGACGAGCCAGACCAACAACGCGCCCAGCATCCAGCCCGCAGACCGGCCGACTGTCATTCCTCTCCCCGCCGGTTACACCACGCTGACGCCGTTCTTCTGCGTCGACGGTGCCGAGCGCGCCATCGCGTTCTACTGCGCCGTCCTCGGTGGTGAGGTCGTAACCCGCAACGACAACCCCGACGGCACTGTCGCGCACTGCGAGATCCAGCTCCCGGCCGGGCGGATGCAACTGTCCGACCCCGCGCCCGCCCATCATCTGGTGCCCGCGACCGGTGAGGACGACGTCAGCCGCTCGACCGTCGCGTACGTGCCTGACGTGGACGCGACCTACGAGCGCGCCGTCGCTCTCGGCGCCAAGGGGTACGGCGCCCCCGAGACCTTCGTGACCGGCGATCGGTTCGCCGCCCTGCTCGACCCGTGGGGTCACCGCTGGGCGGTCATGACCCGGGTCGAGGACGTTGCCCCGGAAGAGGCCAAGCGCCGCGTCGACGCCTGGCTCGCCGAGCAGCACTGACCAGCGGGGGAGCGATCAGGCGTACGGAGCCGGCTCGCTTCCGGCGGTGGCGAAGGAGGCGTCGGATGGAGTGGCCTCGCTCAGCGCGGGCGCTTGCGTCCTCGCTTCTTGGAGCTGCTGGACGCCTTGCGGTTGGCCTGCAGCGCGATGACGGGACACTCGGCGCACCGCGGGGTCGATCGGCAACAGCGGACTCGCTTCTTGTGAGCCATCAAGCCGGCTCGCAGTACTGGGCCCGAGCCGACACCGACCTGCGCAGCAACCGCAGTTCGCTGGGCCTCACGACCACGATGTCCTCGCCGAGGGCGATGGACAGGCCGTGATCCTTCGGCGGTCTCTGCACGGTGGTGCTTCTCCGCGCTGCTGACTCTGTTGTGGACACCAACGAAGTATAGACACATGAAGAGATGGTCATATGACGGCAGCGTTCACCGTCCCCTGCGACCAGAAGGCAAGCCCTCGCACGCCCGGGTGCGACTGCGGAGCCCGCCCGACTCGCGGGTCAGTCGGGGAGCACCGCCTCGATCGCCTCCCGAATCTGGGGCGCGTCCGGGGGCGTCTCGGAGTCGAACCGCCCGACGACCCGGCCGTCGGGCGCCACGAGGAACTTCTCGAAGTTCCAGCGCACCTCGCCGGCATACCCGCTCTCATCGCGGGCGTTCACCAGGGTTGTGAACAGGGGGCTGCGGCCCTTGCCGTTGACTTTGACCTTCTCCGTCATGGGGAAGGAGATGCCGTAGTTACGGGAACAGAACTGCTGGATCTGTGCCGCTGTGCCGGGCTCCTCGGCGCCGAACTGGTTGCACGGGACGCCGATGACCGTGAACCCTCGCGGGCCGAGCTCACGGTGCAGCGCCTCGAGGTGCTCGTACTGAGAGGTGTACCCGCACTTGCTGGCCACATTGACCACCAGCGCGGCCGCGCCGTTGGTGAGCTCGCCGAACGTGGTCGGCTCTCCTGCCAGCGTGGTCAGTCGCGTTTCAAGGATGTTGCCCATGGCCTGATCCTCCCGTATCGCTCCAGGGTCGCGGACTCAGAGCCGCGTCGGCGGTAAGTGAAGCTCTCGTCCAATATCGAGTCAACTGTTGACAATCAACAGGCGCCCTGGTTAGGTTGAAGCGCGAGCTGGGAGAGAGTGCCAGGAGGCATCATGAGCGAACCCACGACGATCAGGCGTCCGGCCCCTCCGCGGCCCGCCGCTGCTGGGCCGGCGCGCGAGTGGCTGGCTGTTGACATCGGCGACGGCGAGACCTTGTCGGCGGCTGACCTGCTGCGGCTGCTCGACCGGATGCGCCAGGAGCTGTCCCGCAACCTCGTCGGCAGCCCCGGCGCTTTTGTCGGCTACGACAGCCTGACCGTTCCGCAGAGCACGGTCGCGGGGCCGGGTCGGGTGCTCGTGGAGGCCCGGTTGATGGGCTGGTCCGAGCATCTCCATGACGTCGAGTACCGCGCCGTGTCGGTCCCATCGGGGGCGGAGCGTCCGGCGGCGACCGACCCGCTCCTGGTGCGTGGAACCGGGCGCACCCTCCACCTCGAATGCTCATAGTCGTGCAAGGCCCACGCTTCTACGCGTAGGCATCACCGGAGGCGCAAGGGCCCTGATCCTGCCGGATCAGGGCCCTTGCGTTGTCCGTGGCGTGAACGTCAGTCCACGCAGCAGCCGTCCGCGCACGGCCCGTCGCCCCGACCGCGATCCTCGGCACCGCCATGGCCCGTGCTTGCGATGGGGGAGCAGCACCCCTCCCCGCGCCAGGCCTCGAGGCCTTCCCGGGCGGCGACCGCGGCGATGACCAGGCCGGCGACCGGGTCGGCCCAGCCCCAGCCCAGGGTGGCGTTGAGCACCAACCCGGCCAGCAGGACCGCTGAGAGGTAGCTGCAGAGCAGGGTTTGCGTGCCATCGGCCACAACGGCGTTGGAGCCCAAGGCCCTGCCGGTGCGCCGCTGCGCCCAGGACAGGAACGGCATGACGAGCAGCGAGGCGATGGCCAGGGCGATCCCGACCGGCGAGCTTTCGGGCTCGCTGCCGCCGATCAGGGCGCGCAGTGACTCGAACGTCACATACGCGGCGAGGGCGAAGAACGACCCGGCAAGCATCCTGAGGGCTATGTGTTCGCGACTCTCTGGAAGGCGGGCGCGGAACTGCCAGAGAATGATGAGCCCACTCGAGACCTCGACCACAGAGTCGAGGCCGAATCCGACCAGCGCGACCGAGCCGGCGACCACGCCGGCAGTGATGGCGATGGCCGCCTCGATCATGTTGTAGGTCACCGATGCGGCGGCGAGCAGTTGCGCCCGTCGGCTGAGTCGCCGGCGCTTCGCCGAGTCGGTGATCCAGGCGCTGACGGGGGGCGGGGAGGTCTGGAGCGACCGGGTTTGGGCGGTTTGGCGCTCGCCCAGGCTGGCGCGTCCGCTCCCGGCTGAGCGGGGTGTCACCGGCATGAATGGAGCCTAGGATGGCGCTTGTCAACAGTCAACAGTCTTCGATATCGTCTTACCCATGACCCTCGCGGCTGGCTTCGACTTCCAGCGTTCCCATGACATGCAGGCAGCGCACCGGACCCCCGCAGGGCGCACCACCCCCGGTTCGGCCACCAGGGGTCGGCGGTGAACACGTCCCAGGGTCTCGACGCCGCTCACGAGTCCGACCTAGCCTTCTCGCGGAGGCGCGTCATGACTGTGACCGAGGAGAAGGCAGCACCTTCAGCGCCACGCGTGGCGTGGGAGGCGGATGCGGACGGGTCCTGGCTCAGGTGCAGGATCACGTGGCCGGAGGACAGGCCGCCCCTCTCCCGAGTGCTCCCCATCTTCGAGCAGCTCGGGCTCGAGCTGACCGACCACCGCCCCGAGGAGTCCGCGGACACCTTCGTGTTCTCCGAGGTCGAGGACCCGGGCGTCGAGGAGATGCTGCCGCTGCTGGCAGAGGCGTTCAGCGCCGCCTGGAAGGGGGTGGTCGACCGGGACGAGTTCGCGGCGCTGGTGATCGACGCCCACCTGAACCCCAGGCAGGTCCAGCTCGTGCGTGCCGCATACCAGTACCTGCGCCAGGCAGGCCTCGGCGCCAGCATGTCGTACGTACGCGGAATCCTGTCGAGCCACCGGGACTTCATCCGTCACTGGGTGGAGCTGTTCGAGCAGCGATTCGACCCGGCTGGTGGCACGTCGGTGGCCAACAAGCTCGCGACGTACGCCGATGCGGCGACGACGAGAGATGAGTTCCGGGTCCTCGACTGGTACGCGGGGTTCCTCGACGCCGTCAAGCGCACGAACCTCTTCCGCACCGATGAGATGGGGCGGCCTCCGACCACGATCGTGCTCAAGCTCGACCCGGCCCGGCTGCCGTTCCCGACTGATCCGGCCGTCCGCGTGGAGAGCTTCGTGCACCATCCGGACGTCGAAGGGCTGCATGTGCGCTACGGGGCGGTCGCGCGCGGAGGCCTCCGCTGGTCGGACCGCGTCGAGGACTACCGCGACGAGGTGCTCGCGCTGGCCAAGGCCCAACAGGTCAAGAACTCGCTGATCGTTCCAGCTGGAGCCAAGGGTGCGTTCGTGGTGAAGGCGTCCCTGGCCGGGCTTGCGCCGGATGCGGCGGCAGCCGAGGTGCGTCGTTGCTACCGGCTGTTCGTGCGCGGCCTTCTCGACGTGACCGACACGGTCGGCGACGAGGGAGTGAGCTCGCCGACGGGTGTGGTGGCCACCGATGACCCGGACCCCTACCTGGTGGTGGCAGCTGACAAGGGCACGGCCGCCTTCTCGGACCTCGCGAACGAGGAGTCCGCCGACGCGGCCTTCTGGCTGGACGACGCGTTCGCCTCCGGTGGGTCCACCGGCTTCGACCACAAGCAGCTGGCTGTGACCGCCCGCGGGGCCTGGGTAGCGGTGCGGCGACACTTCACCGAGCTGGGCATCGACCCGCAGCGTGACGAGATCACCGTCGCGGGCATCGGCGACATGTCCGGAGACGTCTTCGGAAACGGCATGCTGCTCTCGGACAGGCTCCGGCTCGTCGCCGCCTTCGACCACCGGCACATCTTCCTCGACCCTTCACCCGATCCGAGGACGTCGTTCGCCGAGCGCGCGAGGCTCGCTGCCCTGCCGCGGTCCTCGTGGGCCGACTACGACCCCGCGCTGATCTCTCCGGGCGGCGGCGTCTTTCCACGTTCCGGCCGGGCAGTCCCGTTGTCGGCCCAGGTGCGGGCCGTCCTCGACATCGATGCCGAGGTCCTGTCCGCCGACGAGCTGGTCCAGGCGGTCCTGAGGGCGCCGGTCGACCTTCTGTGGAACGGCGGCATCGGCACGTATGTGCGAGCCTCGCACGAGTCGGACGCCGAGGTGTCCGATCGAGGCAACGATCGGGTCCGCGTCACGGCCGACCGATTGCGTTGCCGGGTCATCGGTGAAGGCGGCAACCTGGGCCTGACGCAGGCCGCCCGGATCGAGTTCTCCCTTGCCGGAGGACGTGTCAACGCCGACTTCATCGACAACGTCGCGGGTGTGAACACCTCCGACCGTGAGGTCAATCTCAAGATCCTCCTGAGGTCTGCGGAACAGGCGGGCCTCATCGACCGGGCGCAGCGCAACCGGCTCCTCGAGGCCTGCAGCGGTGACGTCGTCGGCGCGGTCCTGGCCGACAGCGAGCGGCAAACGCTCGCGCTCAGCGTCGCTGAGGCGTACGGCGTGACGGTGCTCGACCGGCACGACCAGGTCATCCGCAACCTCGAGCAGCACGGACTCCTCCGCTCTCGTGAGCACCTTCCCGAGCCCGAGGAGATCGAGCGTCGGCGCGCGGCAGGTCAAGGGCTGACGCGACCGGAGATCGCGGTCGTGCTCGCCCACGCCAAGAACCTCGTGCACGAGCTGCTGCTGGCGGGTGACGTGCCCGATGACCCCGGCGTGTCGAACACCCTGGCCGGCTACTTCCCGGCGTCCCTGCAGGAGATGTACGCCGATCAGCTGTCCGCCCACCGGCTGGGCCGCGAGATCATCGCCACGCGACTTGCCAACGACCTGATCGACCGAGTCGGCCCCGGCTTCATCTACCGCGTCGAAGACCGCACCGGTGCCCACACCGACGAAGCGATCCGGTCGATCCTGGTGGTCCAGCGTCTGCTCGGGCTGGACGAGCTGTGGGACGGTCTCGCGCCCTTCCCTGTTGCCGCGACGGTTCCCCTCCGACAGGCGCTCGAGCGAGCCCTCGAGCACAACGTGGTGTGGCTGGTCCGCCGCAAGAGCAAGCTGGGACCGGTCGACGCCGAGGTGGCGGTGTTCGAGCCTGCGGTCGCCCGCCTGCGGGGGGCCATGGCTGCCCGACCTCCGATGGCGGACGGGTCGCCGTTGGAGGGGAGCCTCTCGACCCTGGCCGGCCTGGGTGCTTCGACCGACCTGCTGACAGCCTGTGGCGCGGTGGCGCGGATGCAGGATGCGCTGGCCCTGGCCGCGGCCGCGGCCGACAGCGGCCACGACGTCATCGCCCTGGAGGAGGTCTACGCCAGGATCGGCGAGACCCTGGGCCTCTCCTGGCTCTACGCCACCATGCCGATCACGTCGGCGGACCCCCACTGGGTGCAGCTGGCCAAGGCGGCGCTCCGCGACGAGGTGGCCGCGCTCACCACGACGATCGCCACGGACGTGATCGCGGTCGGGGGTCTTGCACGGTGGACGCGCGAGAACAACGACGCGTTGGCCCGGGCCCGCGCGGCGTACGCCGGCCTGGCTGGCAGCACGGAGGTGGACGTGGCGATGCTCACCGTCGGCGTGCAGATCCTCAGGGACCTGTGCCACGCGGTCGGCGCCGACGGCTGAGCGCCGCGGTGCCTCTCGTGAACTACTCCCGGAACCCGAACGAGGATTCGCCATGACCCAGGGCCGCCCTGACCAGTCCCACAGGTTCACCCCCCGGACCCGCCCGGTGGTGCCGCCCATCCACCACTCGGTCACGTACTTCCTGGACGACGAGGCCTACAAGGACGTCCAGGCCGGCGGTCTCGACGAGATCTGGTACGGACGGTTCCGGAACCCGACCGTCGACGTCGCCGCGGAGGTGATCCGGGACCTCGAAGGCGCCGAGGCGGCGTTCATGACGGCCTCGGGCATGGGAGCCATCGCCACCACCCTGCTCACGCTGCTGCGCGCAGGCGACCGCATCGTGGCCGCACGGCAGGTCTACGGCGACACCCGGGACCTGCTCGTGCGTGACCTCCCGGCCTGGGGCTTCGACGTCGTCCAGGTGGACGCCATGGACCTGGACGCCTGGCGCCAGGCGGTGAACGAGGGGTCGACCCGTGTCCTGTACGTCGAGACGCTGGCCAACCCGCAGCTGGACCTGGCCGACCTGCCGGCACTCGCCGACATCGCCCACGCGGCTGGCGCCCTCCTCGTCGTCGACAACACCTTCGCCACGCCCTACAGCGTCCAGCCGCTCTCCCTGGGCGCAGACGTCGTCGTGCACTCGGCAACCAAGTTCCTCAACGGGGCACTCGGACGTGATCGCCGGTGTCGTGGCCGGGAGCTTCGACCACGTGCGGGAGGTCCAGCGGAGGGTGATCACCCTCGGGACCTGCCTGGATCCGCACGCGGCGTACCTCGTCTGGCGCGGCCTGCAGACCTTCGAGCTGCGGCTCTCCCGGGCCAACGCGACCGCACGGGAGCTGGCGCTGGCGCTGGCGCAGCGCGACGACGTGCTTCGCGTCCGACACCCGTCCCTTCCGGGGTACGAACGGGCGGAGGTCGCCGAGCGCGTTCTCCGCCGTGACGCCGATCAGCTCCGCTCCGGGGCCATGGTGTCGTTCACCGTGGCCGGTGGTGACGAGCGCGCGTTGAGGGTCATGCGGAGGCTGGAGATCGGATGCGAGGCGACCAGCCTCGGGGGAGTGGAGACCCTGGTGAGCACGCCGTTCAACTCCTCACACTTCTCACTCACCCCGGCCGAGCGCAGGGCTGCGCGCATCGACGACGGGATGATCCGGGTCTCGTGCGGCGTCGAACCCGTCGACGCCCTGGTCGAGGACTTCCGGCGCGCGCTGGACGCTACCGCCTGACGCTTTAGGGAAGGCTCGCCTTGATTGTCAACAGTAAACAAGGCACCCTACCCTAGGGCGCATGACTAACCCAACCCTCATCCCCTCCGGACCCGCCGAGGTGGGTCACACCCATGCCGACGTCTCCGGTGGCGCGCTCCGTGCTTCGGTCTTCGGAGCCATGGACGGCCTGGTCACCAACATCGCGCTCGTTGCGGGCGTCGGGGCAGCCGGTGCCGCCCCTCGCTACATCGTGCTGACCGGGCTCGCCGGTCTGGTGGCCGGCGCGTTCTCGATGGCGATGGGGGAGTACACCTCTGTCCGCACCCAGAACGAGCAGGTGGACCGGGAGTGGGCGAAGGAGTCGGCCGAGATCGGCGCGAACGCCGCGGCGGAAGAGCGTGAGCTGGCCGCGATGTTCGCGAACATGGGCATGACCGAGGCCACCGCAGCGCAGGCGGCGCGCGACATCCACGGTGACCCCGAGCAGGCGGCGCTGGTGCACGTCACGCAGGAGCTCGGCCTGGACCCCCGCGACAAGCCGTCGCCACGTGTCGCGGCGATCTCCTCGTTCGTGACCTTCTCCCTCGGCGCGGTCGTGCCGCTGCTGCCCTTCCTGCTCGGCTTCACCTCCCTTGCGGCCGGCCTTCTCGTGGGCGGCCTCGGCCTGTTCATCGCCGGCGGGCTCGCGTCCCTGGCGACCGTGATGCCCTGGTGGCTCAGCGGCCTGCGCCAGCTCGCATTCGGGGCGCTGGCCGCCAGTGCGACGTACGCCGTCGGGATGCTCCTGGGCGTGGGCGTCCCCGGATGACCTCGTCGGGACGAGAGTGGGACACGGAGGGCCAGGAGAAGCGTGTCGCCCTGGTCACCGGCGGCAACCGGGGCATCGGGCTGGAGATCGGCAGTCAGCTCTCGCGGCTCGGCTACCGCGTCGTGCTGACCGCGCGAGACGGTCGGCGAGCCGACGAGGCGGCCGAGACGCTGGACGGCTGGGCGAGCGGCGACGTGGCCGGTGTGTCGATGGACGTCACGGACGATGAGTCCGTGCGGGCAGGCTTCGAGCAGGCGGTCAAGCTCTTCGGCGCGGTCGACGTGCTCGTCAACAACGCAGGGATCGCCATCGACGGCCCGGAGCACCGAGCGTCGGCGCCGGACCTGGACAAGGTCCACAAGACGCTGGAGACCAATCTGTTCGGCGCCTGGCGTTGTGCCCGCGAGGCGATCCCCCTGATGCGGGGCCGCGGCTACGGCCGCATCGTGAACCTGTCGAGCACGATGGCCTCGCTCGAGCTGACCGGGACCCCTAGCTCGCCCGCCTACCGCATCTCCAAGGCCGGGTTGAACATGCTCACCAAGGTGCTCGCCGCAGAGCTGCAGTATGACGGGATCCTCGTCAACGCCGCGTCCCCGGGATACACCCGCACGGACATGAGCCCGGACGCGGAGCGCCCGGTCGAGGAAGGCGCGGACACCCCTGTGTGGCTCGCGACCCTGCCCGACGACGGCCCGACGGGCGGGTTCTTCTTCGACCGCAAGCGGCTCTCATGGTAGCGGTTAACTGTTGACAGTCTTAAGTCTGCATCCTTAGGATGTACCCAAGATCACATAGAGAGAGGCTCCCCTCCATGAGTGCGACCCAGTTCCGGCCGAAGTACGTCTCGTTCGACTGCTACGGGACCTTGATCAGCTGGCCGATGACCCCGATCACCAAGGAGCTGGTCGGCGACCAGATTCCTGCGGAGCAGTGGGACCAGTTCGTGAGGGAGTTCCGTGGCTACCGCTACGACCAGGTGTGCGGTGAGTACTACGCCTACGAGCAGGTGCTGCAGGACGCGTTCGACCGGGTCTGCCGCAAGTGGAGGATCGAGTCGAACCCGACTGCGGGCAAGCGTCTGGCCGAAGGTGTGCGGAGCTGGGGTCCGCACCCGGATGTGGTGGAGCCGCTGAAGAAGATGGGCGAGCACTACAAGCTGGTGATCCTCTCCAACGCCGACGACTCGTTCCTCGCTGAGAGCGTCCCGCGCCTCGAAGCGGACTTCCACGCGGTCTTCACCGCCGAGCAGGCCGGCTTCTACAAGCCCCGCTACGGCGCCTTCGAGTACATGCTCGACCAGCTGGACGCCAAGCCGGAGGACTTCGTGCACGTGTCGTCGCACACCCGCTACGACCCCCTGCCGATGCACGACATGGGCTTCCGCAACCTGGTGCTGCTGGACCGTGGCTACGACCCGGTGCCGCCGGGCTACGACCTCACGGTGGTCAAGTCCCTGGACGAGCTCAACACGATGCTCGGCATCTGATCGAGCACGCGAGGCTGCGGGCCGGCAGCTCTCGTCGCCTGCCCGCGGCTTTGTGCCGCCAGGGGACGAGCGTCCCTGGCCGGCCTGAAGCCCATTCTCTCGACGGTGGCAGCGCATCGTGCCGTCCTCGAGCCAACAACCATGTCCCGGAGTCGGGATTTGATGCCCAAGGAGGCAAGTGCATGAGCCGGAAGAGCATGAACAAGTGGAAGATGTCCGCCGCGGCGGGCCTGGGGTCGCTGCTGATGGTCGCGACGAGTGCCTGCGGTGGCAGTGAGGCCGCCAAGAGCGACGAGGCGTCGGGTGCCAAGGGCAGCTTCGAGGAGATCGCCGCGGCGGTGGAGCCGGATGCTGACGCGGTCGAGCTCCTGCCCGCGGACATCAAGGAGGCCGGCGTCATCACGATGGCGGCGGACCTGCACTACCCCCCCACGTCGTTCCTGGCCCAGGACAACAAGACCCCGATCGGCTACAACGTCGACATCGCCACGCTGCTGGGCAAGAAGCTCGGGCTCGACGTCGAGGTCAAGAACGTGACCTGGGACAACGTCATCCCGGGAATCGCCTCTGGTCGCTACGACTTCACCGCCACGAACATGACCCCCACGCCGGAGCGGCTGGAGGTCCTGGACATGATCACCTACTGGGCGGCTGGATCGTCCCTGATCGTCCAGAAGGGCAACCCGCTGGAGCTGAGCCTGGCCGACGAGTCCATCTGCGGCAAGAAGATCGCCGTGATGACCGGCAGCTCGCAGCAGCAGGACTACCTTCCCCTGATCTCCGAGGACTGTGAGGCCGCCGGACAGGAGCCGGTCGAGGGCGTCGTCCTGGGCAACGTCGAGGGCGCGCTGACCCAGATGGTGGCCAAGCGGGTGGACGGCGTCTTCTCCGACACCTCGCAGCTGGCCTGGGCGGCCAAGCAGCAGCCGCAGGCCTTCGAGCTGCTCTCGCCGCAGTACCAGAAGGAGGAGGGTGACGACATCGTGGCCCTGGGACTCCAGAAGGACTCGCCGCTCACGCCGGCCCTGCACGCGGCGATGCAGTCCCTGATGGACTCGCCGGCGTACCAGGCGACCCTGGACCGTTGGGGTCTGGGCGCGGGCGCGATCACCAAGTCGGAATCCCTGGGGTGACCCATGACTACCACCAGTGAGTCGGTCCGCAAGGACCGCGACAAACAGGACCTGCCGGAGCTGGACGCCACGGTCAAGCCTCGAGTGCACCGGCGCGGAGCGCTGGAGTACTTCGCGTGGCTCTGCTGTGCGCTGGTGGCGCTCGGGGTGGTCCGCACCGTCTTCACGAACGAGAACTACCAGTGGGACGTGGTGGCGCAGTACGTCACTGCGGAGACGGTGCTGCGTGGCCTGGTCATGACCGTGGTGCTCACGGTCCTCTGTATGACCTTCGGTGCGCTGCTCGGCCTTCTCCTGGCCGTCCTGCGCGTCTCGCCGCTCAGGCCGGTCCGGATCCTCGCCGGTGCGTACATCACGTTCTTCCGAGGCACGCCGGTGCTCGTGCAGCTCATCTTCTGGTTCAACATCGCCGCCCTCTACCCGCATCTCGCGATCGGGATCCCCTTCACCGATGTCTCCCAGGACATCGACGTCAACCGGTTGATCAGTGCGACGACCGCGGCGGTGGTGGGCCTGTCCCTCAACCAGGCCGCCTACCAGGCAGAGATCTTCCGCGGTGGTTTCGCGTCGGTCGACAAGGGGCAGATCGAGGCGGCGGACTCGCTGGGCATGAGCCGGGGGACGAAGCTGCGCCGGATCATCGTGCCGCAGTCGATGCCCACGATCGTCCCGGCAACGGGCAACCAGTTCATCGGGATGTTCAAGGAGACGTCGCTGGTCAGTGTGCTGGGCGTCGGGGAGCTGCTGATGAGCGTGCAGCTGATCTACGCGCGGACCTACCAGACCATCCCGCTCCTGATCGTGGCCTGTGTGTGGTACCTGGTCATGACCCTGCTGCTGAGCTACCCGCAGTCCCTGATCGAGAAGAAGTTCTCACGTACGAGGGCAAGGGTCAGCAACGGGCCGGCTGCCGTGCCCACCCAGACCGAGATGATGGGTGAAGCCAAATGAGCCAGATGAATGGTGAAGGAACCGTGCACGCACGGGGTCTGCGCAAGAGCTTCGGCGAGAGGGTGGTGCTCGACAGCATCGATCTGGACGTCGCGTCCGGCGAGATCGTGTGCATCATCGGTCCGAGCGGCTCCGGCAAGTCCACCTTGCTGCGCTGCGTCGACGGGCTGGAGGAGATCGACCGCGGAGTGCTCCGCGTCAACGGTCAGGACCTCGGTTTCCGAGAGACCCCGAGGGCATACCAGGCCTTGAAGCGCAAGGAGGTCGCCGCGCAGCGGACCCGCATCGGCATGGTGTTCCAGTCGTTCAACCTGTTCCCCAACATGACGGCGCAGGAGAACGTGATGTCGGGGCCGGTCCTGGTCAAGGGCGCGCCGAAGGCGGAGTCGAGGCGACGCGCGGACGAGCTCCTGACCAGTGTGGGGCTCCAGGGGCACGGCGACCACTACCCGTGGCAGCTCTCCGGAGGGCAGCAGCAGCGCGTGGCCATCGCCCGGTCCCTGGCGATGGACCCGAGCGTGATGCTCTTCGACGAGCCCACCAGCGCCCTCGATCCTGAGCGGGTCGGCGAGGTGCTGGCCGTCATGAAGGACCTGGCCCACCGGGGCATGACGATGCTGATCGCCACCCACGAGATGGGCTTCGCCCGCGAAGTCGCCGACACGGTGATCTTCATGGACGGTGGCCTCGTGGTCGAGAAGGGCTCGCCCGCCGATGTGTTGGGCAATCCTCAGGAGCCGCGGACGTGCAAGTTCCTGGAGACGGTGCTCTGAGTCGCCGGCTCTGACCCCAGTGCGCCGGATGCCCGGCGCACTGGGGTAGCGCAGCGCCGACCCAGGCCCGTGTAAACTGTTGACAATCTCTATCATTCACTCGACCGATTCGGGAGACCACCGCTCATGAAGTTCACGTCCTACTGGCTCGACACCGCACCGGCCACCCCCGATCGCTCGCGCACGGAGATCAGCCGCGAGGTCGACGTCGCCGTCGTGGGTGCGGGGCTCACGGGCACCTCGGCCGCCCTCCACCTTGCCCGCAAGGGTGCTCGGGTGGCTGTGCTGGAGAAGGAGACCGTGGGGTGGGGTGCCTCCGGTCGCAACGGAGGCATGGCCACGCCCGGGCTCTCTCTCGGGCTGCGCGACGCGATCGCGCGCTACGGCTTCCCCACCGCGCGGGACCTCTACAACAGCTACTACGACGCGATCGACAGCATCGAGAAGCTCGTCGCCGACGAGGGCATCGACTGCGACTTCGCCCGGAACGGGAAGCTGAACCTGGCGGCCAAGCCGGCCCACTACGAGGGCATGAAGCGCACCTACGAGGTCCTGACCGAGCGCATGGGCGTCGACACCACGCTCGTACCCCCCAGCGAGCTCGGCGAGGAGATCGGCTCGCCTCGCTACCACGGTGGCATCCTCGACCCCCTCGGTGCCGGGCTGCACGTGGGCAAGTTCGTCAAGGGACTGGGCGAGAGTGCGGTTCGGGCGGGTGCCGAGATCCACGAGAAGGCCGGCGTGGAGTCGGTCCACCGCCTGGGAGGCACGCGTCACGAGCTCGTCACGTCGCGAGGCCGGATCCGCGCCGACAAGGTCCTGGTCGCCACCAGCGGCTACACCACGCGGCCCTTCCGTTGGCAGCAGGTCCGCATCGCACCCGTCGGTAGCTTCATCATCGTGACCGAGCCCCTCGGCAAGGAGGTCTGCGACCAGCTGTTGCCGAACCGGCGGATGTGCTCGGACTCCAAGAACCTCCTGTACTACTTCCGCATCACGCCGGACCACCGCCTGCTCTTCGGCGGTCGGGCCCGATTCGCGATGGCCGGTCCCCGATCCGACCAGAAGAGCGGCCGCATCCTGCGGGAGGCCATGGTCTCGGTCTTCCCGCAGCTCGCGAATGCCGGCGTCGACTACTGCTGGGGCGGACTGGTGGACATGAGCATGGACCGCCTCGTCCACGCCGGTGAGCAGGACGGCCTGTTCTACTCGGTCGGCTACTCCGGTCACGGGGTCCAGATGGCCACCTACATGGGCAAGCAGATGGCCGACTACATGGATGGCGTGCTCGAGGCCAATCCCTGGCGCGACATCCCCTTCAAGCGGATCCCCGGCCACTTCGGTCCGCCGTGGTTCCTGCCCTTCGCCGGCGGGTACTACAAGTTCCAGGACGTGATCAAGTAGTCCTGGGTGATCACACCCTTCGACGGTGGTGTCCAGCTCTGCTGGGCACCACCGTTGTTGTATGATGTCAACTGTTAGTTTTTCATGGTGGCACAAGAAGCCACGAGCGAAGAGGCGGCTTCGAGCCGCGACTGGATTACAGGGGGAGCACGTGGCAGCGAAGAGCAGCGCACCGACAGGAATTCCACGCGCCACGTTCGCGTCGATGGTGGGGGAGCGGATCAGGTCCAACATCATCGAGGGTGTGCTGCCCCCGGGGTCCCAGCTCCACGAGGTGGAGCTGGCTGCGAGCTTCGGCGTCAGCCGCGGCCCGGTCCGAGAGGCGCTGCAGCGTCTGATCCAGGAGGGCCTGCTCCGCAGCGAACCGCACCGCGGGGTCTTCGTTCCCGTCATGAGCGCCGCGGATATCGACGACATCTACCTCGCGCGTCAGGCGCTGGAGACCGCAGCCGTCCAGAGGATCACGGCCAGGTCGCGGACCGCCTCGGCGTACAAGGCCATGGACAAGATCGTCAGGGCCATGGAGGCGGCTGAGAAGGCGGACGACTGGAAGACCGTGGCCAACCGGGATCTGGAGTTCCATTCCGCGCTCGTTGCAGCGGCGGAGAGCCCGCGCCTGGAGCGCATGTTCTCCACAGTGATCTCCGAGACCCGCCTGTGCCTCACCGTGCTGACCTCGTCGTACGAGGCCCGGGACGATCTGGTCGAGGAGCATCGCCAGATCTGCGAGCTGCTCCGGAATGACGACACTGCGGGCGCTGTGGCCTTGCTGAAGAAGCACTTCGACGACGCCGTCGTGACGTTGAAGCGTCGCCTGGAGACCGAGGACGAGCAGGTCGGCTGAGCGCAGTCGGTTGAGCGCAAGAGAGCCCGGCCACCCCGAGGGGTGGCCGGGCTCTTTCGCAGGACCGGCGGGTGCGGCTCGTCGGAACTGAGCGGGTCAGTCCGCGGCGAGCAGGTCCAGCACCGCGGCGGTGACCTGCTCGGTCGAGGCGGTGCCGCCCACGTCGGCGGTGCGGGTGGCGGGATCGCGCAGGGAGGCCTCGATGGCGTCCATCAGCCGGGCGGCGGGCTCGCCGGCGTCGAGGTGCTCGAGCATGAGCACGACCGACCACAGCATGCCGACGGGGTTCGCCAGTCCCTTACCAGCGATGTCGGGGGCCGACCCGTGGACCGGCTCGAACATCGACGGGTTCTCACCCGTGGGGTCGAGGTTGGCCGAGGGAGCGATGCCGATGCTGCCGGTCACGGCGGCCGCGAGATCGCTGAGGATGTCCCCGAACAGGTTGCTGGCCACGATCACGTCGAACGACTCCGGGCGAAGCACCAGCTTCGCTGCCAGCGCGTCGACGTGCTCCTCGACCAGTTCCACTTCTGGCCGGAGGTCGGCGCGCTCACGCACCACCTCGTCCCAGAACGGCATGCTGTGCACGAGACCGTTGGACTTGGTCGCCGACGTGACGCGCCGGTCACGTCCGGACGCGAGCTCCAGGGCGTAGTCCGCGATGCGGCTGATGCCGCGCCGGGTGAACACCGCCTCCTGGATGGCGGTCTCGCCGGGCCCTCCTCGGCCGAATCGCCCGCCGACCTCGCTGTACTCGCCCTCGTTGTTTTCCCGCACGATGACGAGGTCGATCGGCCGGTTGTCCGCATCCGCGAGGGGACTGGTGACCCCTGCGAACGAGCGGACCGGACGCAGGTTGACGTACTGGCTGAACGCTCGGCGGATCGGGATGAGCAGGCCCCACAGGGAGACGTGGTCGGGTACGCCCGCCCACCCGACGGCGCCGAGCAGGACTGCGTCGTACTGGCGCAGCGTTTCCAGGCCGTCGGGAGGCATGAGGGCGCCGGTGTCGAGGTAGCGCTGGCAGGACCAGTCGAACTCGTCGATCCGGATGCCCAGGTCGTGACGGGCGTCGAGGGCGGCGAGCACGGCGCGGGCCGACGTCGCCACCTCGACACCGATGCCGTCACCCGGGATGAGTGCGATGCGGCGCGTCTTCGTGGTGTTCTCCATGACGCCGGCTCAGGCCGTCGTGGCGATGGCGACGTACTTGGTCTCGAGGAACTCCTCGATCCCCACCCGGCCGCCCTCGCGGCCCAGGCCCGAGTGCTTCACGCCGCCGAACGGCGCCGCGGGGTTGGAGACGACGCCCTGGTTGAGGCCGATCATCCCGGTCTCGAGTCGCTCGCAGACCCGGAATGCGCGGTCGAGGTCGCGGGTGAAGACGTAGCAGGCCAGGCCGAACTCGGTGTCGTTGGCCGCAGTGATCGCCTCTTCCTCGGTCTCGAACGTCACGATGGGGGCGACGGGGCCGAAGATCTCCTCGTGCCGCATCCGGGCGTCCTTCGCCACGTTGGTCAGCACGGTGGGCGGGTAGAAGTAGCCCTCGCGGTCGAGAGCCTTGCCGCCGACGACGACCTCGGCGCCCCGGCTCACTGCGTCGTCGACGAGGGAGGAGACCTTGTCACGGGCGTCGGCGTCGATCAGGGGGCCGACGACGACCCCGTCCTCGACCCCGCGGCCGATCGGCAGTGCCGCCATGCGCTCACCGAATCGGCGGGCGAACTCGTCAGCCACCGAGGAGTGCACGTAGAACCGGTTGGCCGCCGTGCAGGCCTCACCGATGTTGCGCATCTTGGCCTGCATCGCACCGTCGACGGCCACGTCGAGGTCGGCGTCCTCGAAGACGAGGAACGGTGCGTTGCCGCCGAGCTCCATCGAGGTCCGCATCACCTGGTCGGCACACTGCTCGAGCAGCTTGCGCCCCACCGCCGTGGAGCCGGTGAACGAGAGCTTCCGGGCCCGTCCGTCGCGGATCATCGGCTCCATCACGGGCGCCGGGTCCGCGGTCGTCACCACGTTGAGCACGCCGTCCGGGAGCCCGGCCTCCTGCAGGATCCCCGCGAGCGCCAGGATCGACAGCGGAGTCTGCTCGGCGGGCTTGACCACCATCGTGCAGCCGGCCGCGACGGCGGGCCCGATCTTGCGGGTGCCCATCGCCATCGGGAAGTTCCACGGCGTGATGAGGAGGCACGGGCCCACCGGCTCGCGCATCACCAGCAGGCGTCCCTGGCCGTTCGGGTTGACCGCGAAGCCGCCGTCGATCCGCACCGCCTCCTCGGAGAACCAGCGGAAGAACTCCGCGGCGTAGACGATCTCGCCCCTGGCCTCGGCCAGCGGCTTGCCCATCTCCAGCGTCATCAGGAGCGCGAGGTCCTCCTTGCGCTCGAGGAGCAGGTCGTACGCCCGACGCAGGATGTCGCTGCGCTCCCGAGGCGGCACCGCGCCCCAGGCGCCCTGCGCCTTGGCCGCGGCCTCGAGGGCCTGCATGCCGTCGGCGGGGGAGGCGTCGGCGACCTGGGCGAGGACGCGTCCGTTGGAGGGGTCCTCGACCGAGAAGGTCGCCCCGGACTCGGCCGGCCGCCAGGTGCCGCCGATGAACAGTCCGCTCGGCACCGAGCTGACGACCTTCTCTTCCCGTGCGAATTCATCAGACATGTGTGGCCTCCGGGGCGTCGACGGTAGTATGGTTGTGTCTGTTGTTGACAGTCTACCAAGGAGCGTTCGTGATGGCCAACCTTTCTCCCCTGCTCAAGCAGGCAACTCCCGTGGTCGTGGCCCGCGGGGAGGGCGTCTACCTGTATGACCAGGACGATCGGCGCTACCTCGACTTCACTGCGGGCATCGGCGTCACCAGCACGGGCCACTGCCACCCGCGTGTCGTCGCCGCCGCCCAGGAGCAGGTGGCCACCCTGATCCACGGCCAGTACACGACGGTGATGCACCGACCGCTGCTGACGCTGACGGAGCGCCTCGGCGAGGTGCTGCCCGAGCGGCTGGACTCGGTCTTCTTCAGCAACTCCGGCAGCGAGGCGGTCGAGGCGGCGCTCCGCCTCGCCCGGCATGCCACGGCCCGGCCCAACATCGTCGTGTTCCACGGCTCCTTCCACGGACGCACCATCGGCGCGGCCTCGATGACGACCTCGGGCACCAAGTTCCGCGCCGGCTTCTCCCCGATCATGGGCGGCGTCGCCGTGTCGCCGTTCCCCACGGCGTACCGCTACGGCTGGGACGAGCAGACCGCCACCGAGTTCGCCCTGCGTGAGCTGGACTACCTCCTCGCCACGGTGACCGCGCCGGCCGAGACTGCCGCGTTCCTGGTCGAGCCCGTGCTCGGTGAGGGTGGCTACGTCCCCGCCAACACCGCATTCATGGAGGGTCTCCGGGAGCGCGCCGACCGTCACGGGATCCTGCTCGTGGTGGACGAGGTGCAGACCGGCTGGGGACGCACCGGCCGCTTCTGGGGGCACGACCACTTCGGGGTGCAGCCCGACATCCTGATCACCGCCAAGGGCCTTGCCAGCGGCTTCCCGCTCTCCGCCATCGCGGCCCCGGCCGACCTGATGGCCAAGGCCTGGCCGGGCTCGCAGGGCGGCACCTACGGTGGCAACGCGGTGGCCTGCGCGGCAGCCATCGCGACGCTCGACGTCATCCGTGACGAAGGGCTGGTCGACAACGCTCGCGTGGTGGGCGCGGCCCTTTCCGCTGGACTCGAGAAGGTGGCCGCCAACACGGCGGGCATCGGTGACGTCCGCGGGCTGGGCCTGATGCTCGGCAACGAGTTCATCACGGCCGACGGGCAGCCCGACCCCACCACGGCTCAGCGCGCCCAGCAGAAGGCGGCCGAGCTCGGCCTGCTGCTGCTGACGTGCGGACCGTTCGGCAACGTTGTACGGATGATCCCGGCACTCGTGGTCACCAAGGAGCAGGTCGAGGACGCGCTCGCGATCTGGGCCGCCGCGGTGGACTTCGCCACGTCGGCGTGAGCTCGGCTGGCCCGGCGGCTAGGCCGCCGGGCCAGGCCGGAGCCAGGCCGCGGATCGGAAGCGCAGCGCCACCGCGACCTGCCGGGCCAGCAGCCAGCCGGTCAGTGCCCACCACAGCGCGACGACGCCTGCCTCGGTGACGAGCACGGCACCGGCCAGCGGCAGGAACACCACGAGCGCGACCAGCATCGTCCAGGCGAGGTAGCGCGTGTCCCCGGCGCCGATGAGGATCCCGTCGAGGACGTAGAGCAGGGCGCCGATCGGCTGGCTGGCCGCGAGCACCACAGCCAGCGACCAGACGAGGTCGCGGACCGCGGCGTCTGTGGTGAAGATCGGCACGTACGCCGGCCTCAGGACCAGCAGCAGCGCGGCCATCGCGAGCCCGCTACCGAGGCCCCAGATGAGCGCACGACGACCCGCGGCCCTCGCCGTCGCCGACTCCCCGGCGCCGAGGGCCTGGCCGACCATCGCCTGACTGGCGATGGCGAACGCCTCCGGCGGCATCGTCAGCAGATACCACAGGGTGAAGGCGATCTGGTGGCCTGCCAGAGCCACGTCACCCTGGGCGGCAGCGACGAAGGTCATGGTCAGCAGGGAGATCCGCAGGAGCAGGGTGCGCGCGAGCAGCGGCGCGTTCGCGCTCGCCGCCGCCTTGATGCCCGGACGGTCCGGTCGCAGCGATGCGGCGTTCCGGCGGGCGCCTCGGACCACGACGGCGCACAGCCAGGCGGCCGCCGCGGCCTGGGCGATCACGGTGCCGATCGCTGAGCCGGCGATGCCGAGCCCCAGAGGGTAGACGAGCACGAGGTTGAGCGGGACGTTGGCGATCGCGGCGAGTCCGGTCGCGAGCAGCGGCGTACGCGTGTCCTTCAGGCCGCGTAGGGCGCCGGTGGCGGCCAGGACGACGAGCATGGCGGGCAGGCCGAGCAGGCTGATCCGGAGGTAGGTGACGGCGTGCGGCGCCGCGGTCGCAGACGCGCCCAGCAGGTCGACCAGGATCGGGGCCAGGGGGATCCCGAGGGCCGCCAGCCCGAGACCGATCGAGACGCCGAGCCAGATCCCGTCGATCCCGAGCGTGTACGCGCGACGCAGGTCGCCGGCCCCGGCGCGACGGGCCACGGCAGCCGTCGTCCCGTGCGCGAGGAAGATGCACAGGAAGACGGCGTTGAGCAGCACCGCCGAGGCGATGCCGAGGCCGGCGAGCTGGGGGGTGCCGAGGTGGCCGATGATCGCGCTGTCGGCGAGGAGGAAGGCCGGCTCGGCCAGCAGTGCCCCGAGCGCCGGGATCGCCAGCCCCACCAGCTCGCGGTCGGTCTCGCGCATCCGTCGCGACGACCTGCCACCGGGAGGGGAGGATGGTCGCCGCACGGCGGGGGTCAGGCCGGCCGGGGAGATCTGTGGATGGCGATGATCTTCGGCTCCGTCATGGCGTCCACCGCGAACGGCACACCTTCCCGACCGACTCCCGAACGCTTGCTGCCCCCGAAGGGCATCGCGTCTATGCGGAAGTCGCCGGTGTCGTTGATCATCACGGCGCCGACGCGCAGTCGTTGTGCGACGTCCAGGGCGGCGTCGAGGTCGCGGGTGAAGACGCCCGCCTGCAGCCCGTACTCCAGGCCGTTCACCTCGGTCACCACGGCGTCGACGGAGTCGAACGGCTCGATGGAGACGACCGGCCCGAAGACCTCCTCGGTGAGCACCCGGGCACCGGCCGGGACCGAGACGAGCACGGTGGGCCAGTAGTAGGTGCCTTCGCGCTTGGCGCCCGTGAGGACCGCGGCGCCGCCCTCGACGGCCTCGTCGACCCAGCTCTCGACGCGTGCGGCCGAGGTCTCGTCGATCAGCGGGCCGACGTCCGTGCGATCGTCGGCCTTGCTGCCGACGACCAGCTCGGTCGTGAGGCGGACGACGCGCTCGACCAGCTCGTCGACCAGCTCGCGCGCGACGAACACGCGCTGCACCGAGAGGCAGTTCTGGCCGGCGTTTCCGAAGGCGCCGTCGACGACCGCCTGCGCCGCACGGCGTACGTCGGCATCGGGCAGGACCACGACGGTGCCGTTGCCGCCCAGCTCCATCACGGTCTTCTTGGCGCCCGCGGTGGCGGCGATGGCATTGCCCGTGGTGTAGCCGCCGGTGAACGAGACGAGGTCGACCCGCGGGTGGCCGACGAGGGCCGCCCCGACGGTGGCGCCACGACCCGGGAGCACGGCGACGCGGTCCGCCGGAACGCCGGCGTCGAGCAGGAGCTCGGTGAAGGCGAGCGCGACCAGCGGGGTCTGCTCGGCGGGCTTGAGGACGACCCCGTTGCCGCCGATCAGGGCTGGCGCCACCTTGTGGGCGACCAGGTTGAGCGGGTCGTTGAACGGGGTGATCGCCGCGACCACACCGACCGGCTCGCGGGTGTACCAGCCGAGGCGGTTCTCGCCGCGGGGTGTGTCACCGAAGGGGAGTGTCTGCCCCTCGAGCCGGTCGGCCTGCTCGGCGGAGAGGCGCACGGTCTCGACGGCCCGCTGCACCTCGCGGAGGGCGTCGCGGATGGGCTTGCAACCCTCGCGGGAGAGCAGCTCGGCGAAGGCGGCCTCCCGCTCCACGAGCAGCGAAGCAGCCCTGTGCAGGGCCTCGCGGCGCTGCCAGATCGGCCACGCAGGACCGGCCAGCACAGCCTGCGCCACGGCGCGCACCGCCTCGTCGACATCGGCCGCCGTGCAGTCCCCGACCCGGCCGACCAGCTGGCCGTCCTCGGGGTCCAGCACCTCGAGGGTGGTGTCCGGGTGGTGCCAACGGCCGGCCCAGAAGGCGCCGCCGGCGGGGGTCCAGGTGGAGGGCTGGCTGCTCATGTACAAACTGTGACCTGTCATCTGCTTATCGTCAACTGCAATCTGTTGACAATAGTCACCGGGCGGTGGTGTGCTTGTGACCTGGAACACACCCGCTGTCGCCGAGGGGGCGCAGCCGGATTTGCGAGGAGCTCTCGATGGGTCGAGTTCGTTGGGCGGTTGGGCTTACAGCGGTGACTCTGGTCACCGCCGGATGCGGCATGGGCGGTGGCGACGACGGTGGCGATGGGGGTGCCGGTCAAGGGGCCAGTGGCGGGCACGTGGTCTACGCCGAGCAGTTCGCGCCGGCGTCGGCGTGGGCGATGGAGACCAATGATGCGCATTCGCTGACCCGGGCGGGGTGTCTGGAGACGCTGGTGAAGTACACGGCCGAGGGTGAGCTGGAGCCGATGCTCGCCACCGAGTGGACCCAGGTGGAGCCCACGACGTGGGAGTTCACGCTGCGTGAGGGGGTGACCTTCCAGGACGGTACGCCGATGGATGCCGAGGCGGTGGCCGGTGCGTTGAGCCACGTGCTGGAGGTGGAGACCCCGGCGCGGGCGTTCAACGCCGACGTGATCGCTGGCGTGGAGGCCGCCGACGAGGCGACGGTGCGGATCAGCACGCCGAAGCCGGACCCGCTGGTGCCTCTGCGGGTGGCCAACGCCAACGCGGGGATCCTGGCTCCGAAGGCCTACGAGGGCAGGCAGATCGACATCGTGGGGACCTGCACGGGGCCGTTCACGGTGACCGAGGAGGTGCCGCAGCAGTCGCTGAGCCTGGAGGCGAACGCCGACTACTGGGGTGGCGAGGTCACGCTCGACTCGGCGGAGGTGCGGTTCGTCATCGACGGTGCCACCCGGGCCACCCAGTTGCAGAGCGGTGAGGTGCACATCGCCAAGAGCCTGCCGGTGGCCAACCTGGCCAACCTGGAGGGTGACGACAACCTGGAGATCGCCCAGCTGGAGCTGGCCCGGACCACGGTGATGCTGCTCAACAACTCCCGCCCGCCGTTCGACGACCCGCTGGTGCGGCAGGCGATCCAGCAGGCGGTGGACACCCAGGCGATCGTCGACGGCGTCTACGAGGGCGCCGCTGCGGCGGCGGTGGGTCCGTTCGGGCCGGACACCGACTGGGCCCCCGAGGGCGCGGAGGCCGTCGCCCCGGACCTGGACGAGGCGCGGGCGCTGCTGGACGAGGCCGGGGTGGCCCCCGAGGACCTGTCGATCCAGCTGCTCGCCTACAACGACCGGCCGGAGTTCGGGGACGTCGCGGCGGTGATCCAGAGCCAGCTGGGCGAGCTCGGCGTCGACGTCAAGATCAAGGGCGGTGACTACGCCGCGATGGAGCCGGACATGCTCTCCGGCGACTTCGACGCGGCGCTGCTCTCCCGCGGTTACCTGGTCGACGTGGCCGACCCGGGCGGATACCTGCTCTCGGACTGGACCTGCGAGGGCGGCTACAACATCGCCCACTACTGCGACCCCGAGACCGACCAGCAGATCCAGGACGCGGCGGCCATCGAGGACACAGCAGAGCGCAACGCCGCCTACCAGGAGCTTGCCGCGAAGCTGCAGGAGGAGGCGGCCAGCGTCTTCCTCCTCCACGAGAACGCCGTGTGGGGCTTGCAGGGCGACGTCGAGGGGTTCCAGCCCCACCCGCTCGACTACTACGTCCTCACCGCCGACCTCGCGGTCAGCTGACCGCGCACGACCAAGGAGAGAGATCACATGAAGTTCACTCCGTACTGGCTCGACACCTCGACCCCAGGACCGGACCGGTCCACCACCGAGCTGGGCGGCCACGTGGACGTGGCCGTGGTCGGGGCGGGACTGACGGGACTGTCAGCCGCGCTGCACCTGGCCCGGAAAGGCGCCAATGTGCACGTCCTGGAGCGCGACACCGTGGCGTTCGGTGCCTCGGGGCGCAACGGCGGGATGGCGACGACCGGCCTGTCGATCGGGTTCCGGGACGCCATCGCGCGCTACGGGTTCCCGACGGCCAGCGCGCTCTTCCTCTCCTACAACGACGCGATCGACAGCATCGAGAAGCTCGTGGGCGAGGAGGGGATCGACTGTGACTTCGCCCGGACCGGCAAGATGACCCTGGCAGCCAAGTCCGGCCACTACGACGGGCTTCGCAAGACCCACGAGGTGCTGGCCGAACGGCTGGGCTACGAGACGCAGATGGTCCCCAAGGACGAGATGCGCTCGGAGATCGCCAGCGAGCACTACCACGGCGCGATGGTCGACCCCAAGGGTGCGGGACTGCACGTCGGCAAGTTCACCCGGGGCCTGGGTGAGGCCGCGGCCCGGCAGGGCGCGGTGGTCCACGAGAAGGCGCCGGTCGAGCAGGTCCGGCGGCTGGGCGGCACCAAGCACGAGCTCGTGACTCCGCGGGGCACCCTCCGCGCCGACCAGGTCCTGATCGCCACCAGCGGCTACACCAGCCGGCCATTCCGCTGGCAGCAGGTGCGGATCGCTCCGGTCGGCAGCTTCATCATCGTGACCGAGCCGCTGGGCAAGGAGGTCTGCGACCAGCTGATTCCGAACCGCCGGATGGCCTCGGACACCAAGAACCTCCTCTACTACTTCCGGATCACCCCCGACCACCGGCTGCTGTTCGGCGGCCGTGCCCGGTTCGCGATGTCCAACCCGCAGTCGGACGAGAAGAGCGGCCGGATCCTCCAGAAGGCGATGGTCTCGGTCTTCCCGCAGCTCGCAGCAGCCCGGGTCGACTACTGCTGGGGCGGCCTGGTCGACATGAGCATGGACCGCATGGTCCACGCCGGCCAGCACGACGGCCTCTACTACTCCCTCGGCTACTCCGGGCACGGCGTGCAGATGGCGACGTACATGGGCAAGCAGATGGCCGAGTACATGAACGGAGCGGAGGACGCCAACCCCTGGCGCGACCTCACCTTCAAGCGGATCCCCGGCCACTTCGGACCGCCGTGGTTCCTGCCCTTCGCCGGTGCCTTCTACAAGGCCCTCGACGTCGTCAAGTAGGGGCGTGCCCTGTGACTGACCGACCTGACCCACCAAGGAGGCATCGATGCTGACGTTCCTGATCCGCAGGGGGATGACCCTGGTGGTGACGTTGCTTGTCGTCTCGGTGCTCGCCTTCCTGATCCCGTACGCGGGGGAGGGCGACCCGGCGCGGAAGATCCTCCGGGCCCGGGTGAACGACCCGGCGCTGGACCCCGCGCAGGTGGAGGCGCTGACCAAGGAGCTCGGCCTGGACCGGCCGCTGTATGTGCAGTACGTCGACTGGTTGCGCGAGGTGCTCACCGGGGGCTTCGGCTTCTCGTTCACCAGCCGGACACCCGTCCAGGAGCTGGTCGTCCCCGCCCTGGGGGTCTCGGTGTCCCTGGCCCTGGCGGCGCTGCTGCTGGCCCTGGTCTTCGCGCTCCCGCTGGGCATCTGGGCCGCGACCGCGCGCGGGGGCAAGGTCGACAACGCGGTCACGTTCATGTCGCAGAGCGCGGTCTCAGCGCCCGAGTACTGGGTCGGTCCGGTGATGGTCCTGATCTTCGCCCGCTACCTCGGCTGGCTCCCGTCGGGCGGATGGACCGGTCCGGCGTACATCGTGCTGCCGGCGACGGCGCTGGCGCTGCGGCCGCTGGGGTACTTCACCCAGGTCACCCGGGCCGCGATGTCGGACGTGTTGAGCGCGCCGTACATCACCGCCGCACGCAGCCGGGGGCTGAGCTTTCCGCGGACCCTGGTCCGGCACGGGCTGCGCAACAGCATGCTGCCGGTGATGACCCTGTTCTCGTTCTGGTTCGCCGGCCTGCTGGGCGGGTCGGTGGTGGTCGAGGTGATCTTCAACATCCCGGGCATGGGCCGGCTGCTCTACACCTCGGTGATCAACAACGACGTCCCCGTCATCCAGGGAGGCATGATGCTGATCCTGACCCTCGCAGTGGTGATCAACACCGTGACCGACCTGCTCTACGGCGTCCTCAACCCGGCGATCAGGGTGAGCAGCCATGCCTGACACCATGTCGACCCGGCCGGTGCCGCGACCCAACCAGCGTCCGTCGGAGCTGAGGTCCGCGACGCCGCATCGTCCCAACGTCCTCTCCTTGCTGGTGCGGGGCGCCCAGGGCCGGCACTGGACCTTCGCCGTCGGTGTCGTGCTGCTTGCGCTGGTGCTGCTGGTCCTGGTGCTCACGCCGTGGATCTCGCCGCACGACCCGGCCACGCAGGATCTCGGCAACCGGCTCGCGGGCCCCTCGGCGGACCACTGGTTCGGGACCGACCACCTCGGACGCGACGTGCTCTCCCGGCTGATGTGGGGCGGACGGTTCTCCGTGACCATCGCCGCGATCACCCTGGTGATCTGCGCCGTGACCGGCTCCATCATCGGTGCGCTCGCGGCCCGCCGCGGCGGGTGGCTCGACGAGCTCGTGATGCGTAGCGTCGACGTCCTGATCTGCTTCCCCGACGTCGTCATTGCGCTGTTCCTCATTGCCCTCTTCGGCACCGGCTACGGCACGCTGATCGCCGCGCTGACCATCACCGGCTGGACGCCGTTCGCCCGGCTGATGCGTGGGCTGGCGCTCGAAATCAACTCCAAGGACTACGTCGAGGCCGCCGAGATCCTGGGCTCCCCGAAGTCCTACATCGTCTTCCGGCACGTGATCCCCAACGCCTCGAGGCCGGTGGTCGCGATGGGATTCCTCCGCTTCGGGCACAAGCTGATCACCGTCGGTGCGCTGTCCTACCTCGGCCTGGGCGTGCAGCCACCCGACTCCGACTGGGGCGCGATGCTGCTCGACGCGCAGCCCTACATGGAAAGAGCGCCCAGCCTCGGCGTCCTGCCCGGTGCCGCGATCTTCGTCACCGCCCTCAGCGTGACCATGATCGGCCAGGGCCTCGACATCAAGAAGCGCCGCAAGCGCGCCAAGGAGCCGACCGCCATCCCCGTGCCCCCGCCCAGCACCGCTCTCGTAGAGGGAGAAGCCCTGTGAACGCCGAAACGGCATCCGCCGTCACCATCCCGCGCGCCACCTTCGCCTCGATCGTGACCGAGCGGTTGCGAGCGAGCATCGTCAACGGGTCGCTGAAGCCCGGCTCGCAGCTGAGCGAGGTGGAGCTGGCGACCAGCTTCGGCGTCAGTCGTGGTCCGGTCCGGGAGGCGCTCCAGCGGCTGGTGCAAGAGGGACTGCTGCACAGCGAGCCGCACCGAGGCGTGTTCGTGCCGGTGCTCACCGACGAGGACGTGCTCGACGTCTACGTCGCCCGTGAGGCATTGGAGTCCGCAGCCATCCGGTCCATCATCTCGAGTGGCACGACCGCCGTCGCGTCCGAGTCGCTGGACCGCCTCGTCACCCTGATGGAGAAGGCCGAGTCGGCGGGTGACTGGGAGACCGTCGGGAACGTCGACCTGGAGTTCCACGTGGCCCTCGTCGATGCCAGCGGCAGCCCACGGCTCAAGCGGATGTTCGGCACGGTCATCTCCGAGACCCGCCTCTGCCTCGGCGTCCTGACTGCGGACGACGCGCGTGACGACCTCGTGGAGGAGCACCGGCTCATCTCCGATGCGATGAAGGCGGGCGAGACCGAGCAGGCGCTGGCCGTCCTCAAGAAGCACTTCGACGACGCGGTGGTCACGCTGATGAGGCGACAGGCATCCGTCGACGCGGCGCCCGGGAAGGGCGTTGAGGAGCTGTCATGACCAAGCTGCTGAAGCAGGCGCGTCCGCGAGTAGCGGCGCACAGCGACGAGCCCTTGCTGGACATCCGCGGGCTGCGGGTGGACTTTCCGGATGTGCCGGGGGCGCCCGCGATCGACGGCATGGACCTGAGGATCAACCGGGGCGAGATCGTGGCGCTGGTCGGCGAGTCCGGGTCGGGCAAGAGCCTGACGGCACTGACCGTGATGGGCCTCCTGCCGCCGGGCGCGGAGGTGGTCGGCGGGGAGGCTCGCCTCCAGGGTGAGGACGTCTTGTCGATGGGGTCCGGACGTCGCAACGAGATCCGTGGCGACAAGGTGGCGATGCTCTTCCAGCAGCCGAAGGTGATGCTCGATCCCACCGCGCGGGTGGGCAGCCAGGTGGCGGAGTCGCTGCGGCGGCACCGCAAGGTCGGTCGGCGTCAGGCCAGGGCGCGGGTGGTGGAGATGCTGCGCGACGTGGGGATCCCCGAACCGGCCCGGCGGGCTTCGTCGTTCGCCTACCAGCTGTCGGGAGGGATGGCGCAGCGGGTGATGATCGCGGCCGCACTGAGCGCGGACCCGGAGCTGTTGATCGCGGACGAGCCGACCACGGCGCTGGATGTCACCGTGCAGGCCCAGATCCTGGACCTCCTGAAGCAGAAGCGGGACGAGCTGGGGCTCTCGATCCTGCTGATCACCCACGACCTGGGCATCGTCTCGACGATGGCGGACCGGGTGGCGGTGATGTACGCCGGCCGGATCGTGGAGAACGGGACGACCAAGGACATCTTCGATGACCCGCAGCACCCCTACACCCAGGCGCTGCTCAAGGCCTCGTTGCTCGAGGCGGAGCGGGGTCAGCTGTTCTCGATCCCGGGCAGCGTGGTCCAGGCCCGGTCGCTGGAGCATGGGTGCCGGTTCCTCCCGCGCTGTCCGGTGGCCGCCCAGCTCGGCATCACGGACATGTGCCGTGGCGAGGAGCCGACCCTGCACACGTGCGGGGAGCACGAGCACCACAGTCGATGCTACGCATCCCGAGAGCACGCGGAGGCAGGATGACCACCAGCGTCCCCCTCGACCACCCCACGGTGACGGAGGCGGCCCAGCCGCTGCTCTCGCTCCAGGACCTGGTCAAGCACTACCCGGCGGGCAAGGGCAAGAAGGTCCACTCCGTCGACGGGGTGTCCCTGTCGGTCCGCCAGGGTGAGGTGCTCGGCCTGGTCGGGGAGTCCGGCTGCGGCAAGTCCACGCTGGCCCGGACCATCCTGCGGGCCGTGGACGCCACCAGCGGCCACATCGTCTTCGACGGCGAGGACATCACCAGTGCCAAGGGCAAGCGGCTCAAGGAGCTGCGCCGCTCGATGCAGTTCGTCTTCCAGGACCCCTACGGCGCCTTCGACCCGAAGATGAGCCTCGGGACCAGCCTCGAAGCCCCGCTGCGCCACCACGGCATGAAGGACCGCGCCCAGCGTCAGCAGCGGATGCTTGAGATGCTCGACCGCGTCGGCATCGAGGAGGCGATCCTCGAGCGCCGCCCGGCCGAGTGCTCCGGCGGCCAGCTGCAGCGGATGGTGATCGCCCGCGCCCTGCTGCTCGAGCCCAAGTTCCTGATCTGTGACGAGCCGACCTCGGCACTCGACGCCTCGATCCGGGCCCAGATCCTCAACCTGCTGGTCGAGCTGAAGGACCAGCTCGACCTGACCCTGGTGCTGATCTCCCACGACCTGCGCGTGGTGCGCTACCTGTGCGACCGGGTCGCGGTCATGTACCTGGGGAAGATCGTCGAGGTCGCCCCCCGCGACGAGCTCTTCACCAACCCCCGCCACCCCTATACCCGGGTCCTGCTCGCCGCGTCGCTGGCCGAGCAGGCCGGCGCCGAGGCCAACGCCATGGTCTCCCGGCTGCGCGGCGAGCCCCCCAGCCCGATCGACGTGCCGTCGGGCTGCCGGTTCCACCCCCGCTGCCCGATCGCCCAGGACATCTGCAGCACCGTCGTACCCGAGATCTCCCGGCCCGGTCAGGACCACACCGTGACCTGCCACTTCTGGGACCAGGTGCCCCACCCGTCCGCTCTTCTCGCCACCTCCACGAGGAACCCAGATGAGTGACGAACACACCCACGGGAACAGCCACGGCCACGGCCACGGGCACGGGCACGGGCACGGGCACAGCCACGGGCCGAGCGCCGCGGACGCCCTGACCGCCGGCGCCCGCTACCGCCGACCGCTGCTGATCGCGTTCCTGCTCACCACCGCATTCGTCGCGGTCGAGTTCGCCGCCGGCCTCATCTCCGGCTCGCTGGCCCTGCTCTCCGACGCCGGCCACATGCTTTCGGACGCCGGCGGGCTGGGCATGTCCCTGGCGGCGATCACCCTGGCAACCAGTGGAAGCAAGGCGGTGCACCGCACCTTCGGCTGGTACCGCCTGGAGATCCTGGCCTCCCTGGCCAACACCGCCCTGCTGTTCGCAGTCGCGGGCTATGTGGTGTACGAGGCGATCCAGCGGCTGCAGGACGCTCCCGAGGTGTCCACGACGCCGATGATCGTGGTGGCCGTCGTCGGCCTGCTCGTCAACCTGGTCTGCTTCCGGCTGCTCCAGGCCGGCGCGAAGGAGAGCCTCAACCTGCGCGGCGCCTACCTCGAGGTGGTCGCAGACGCCGTCGGATCGGTCGGGGTGCTCATCGGCGCCGCCATCATCGCGGCAACCTCGTGGTACTGGGTCGACTCGGTCATCGCCATCGGCATCGGCCTGTTCATCCTGCCCCGCGCCTACAGGCTCGGCCGCGACTCGCTCCGGATCCTCGTCGAGTCCGCACCCGCGCACGTCGACGTCGACCACCTGACGCGTGACCTGGAGAAGCTCGACGGCGTCGTGGAGGTCCACGACCTGCACGTGTGGACCATCACCTCGGGCATGGACGCCGTGAGCGTCCACCTCCAGGTCCGACCGCACTCGGACACCCACGCCGTGCTCGACCAGGCCCGGGACCTGCTGCGTGACCACCACCACATCACGCACGCCACCGTGCAGGTCGAGCCCACCGAACACACAGGCTGCAAGGAAGTGCTCTGGTGACCCATTCCGACCCCACGACCTCCACCGAGACCGCTGAGCAGGTGAGGCCACCCCGAGCCCGGATCGAGCGTGACTTCCTCGGGGAGAAGGCGGTTCCCGCAGGTGCGTACTGGGGCGTGCACACGGCGCGTGCCCTCGAGAACTTCACGGCCAGCGGTACACCGGTCTCGGTCCACCCCACCCTGGTGGCGGGCCTGGGCTCGGTCAAGCTGGCCGCCGTCCGCGCGAACCATGAGCTGGGGCTGATCGATTCCCGCCGGGCGAACGTGATCGAGCGTGCATGCCAGGACGTCAGGGAGGGGCTGCTCGACGACCAGTTCGTGGTCGACGTCCTCCAGGGCGGGGCCGGCACGTCGACGAACATGAACGCGAACGAGGTCATCGCGAACCGCGCGCTCGAGCTGCTCGGCCTGCCCGCGGGGAGCTACGACGAGGTGCACCCCCTCGACCACGTGAACCGCAGCCAGAGCACCAACGACGTCTATCCCACGGCACTGAGGCTGGGCCTGCTCGCCGCGCTCGACGGCTTGTCCGAATCCGTGCACATGCTCGCCGAGGCCTGCGAGGCCAAGTCCCGTCAGTTCTGGTCGGTGCCCAAGGTCGGGCGCACCCAGCTCCAGGACGCGGTCCCGATGACCGTCGGCCAGGAGTTCGCCGCGTGGGCAGCCACGCTCGTCGAGGAGCAGGCACGCATCCTGGACTCACGCGCACTGCTGCGCGAGATCAACCTCGGGGCCACGGCCATCGGCACAGGAATCACCGCGGTGCCGGAGTATCGCGAGTCCGTGTGCCGCCACCTCGGGGAGATCACCGGCCTGCCGCTGGTCGGCGCGACCAACCTGGTCGAGGCCACGTCCGACACCGGGGTGTTCGTGCAGCTCTCCGGGGTGCTCAAGCGCACCGCTGTGAAGGTGTCGAAGATCTGCAACGACCTCCGGCTGCTCTCCTCCGGCCCGCAGGCGGGCTTCGGTGAGCTGCGCCTGCCGGCCAGGCAGGCCGGTTCCAGCATCATGCCGGGCAAGGTCAATCCGGTGATCCCGGAGATGGTGAACCAGGTGGCGTTCAGCGTCATCGGGAACGACGTCACCGTGACCATGGCCGCGGAGGCCGGGCAGCTACAGCTCAACGCCTTCGAGCCGGTGATCGCACACAACCTGCTCCAGGGCATCAGCTGGATGACGACGTCGTTCCGGACGCTGGGTGACCTGTGCATCTCCGGGATCGAGGTCAACCTCGAGCACCTGCAGGCCTCGACCGCGCGGAGCGTCGGCATCGTCACCGCACTCACTCCCCATCTCGGATATGCCGCGGCGGCGGACATCGCCAAGGCCGCGCTGGCCGGCGAGGGGATGGTCCGGGACCTGGTGTTGGCAACCGGCCTGGTCGGCGCCGAACAGCTCGATGGCCTGCTCCACCCGGAGCGACTGGCCGGGCTCCCGGTCACCGCACCCCCAGCGGCCGGTGACTGACGACGCCAGGGTCGTCGGGCCGCCGAAAGCCATGAGCAGGATCGTGGTCGTCGGCGCCTCGCTCGCCGGGCATCGGGCAGCACTTGCCCTCCGAGGGCTCGGGTACGACGGCGAGCTGGTCGTGGTCGGAGGCGAGCAGCACCGCCCCTACGACCGCTTCCCGCTCTCCAAGGCGTACCTGACCCGGCTGGTCGACCGTGCCGGCCTCGCTCTCGAGGACACGCCGGCCGATGTGGTCTGGCGTCTCGGGGAGCACGCCACGCGGCTGGATCTCGCCGGGCGTCGCGTCATCCTGGGTGACCGGACGGTGCTTCGGTTCGACGGCCTGGTCGTCGCGTCCGGCGCTCGGCCACGTGACGTCGACCTCGTCGAGGGTGTGCAGGGTGCCTTCGTGATGCGTACCCTCGAGGACGCCGAGGCGTTCCGGTCCAGCCTCGAGTCGCGGGCACGACGCGTGGTCGTCGTCGGGGGTGGGCTGATCGGCGCCGAGGTCGCGGCGCACGCAGTCGCCCAAGGTCACCACACGACCATGGTCGACCCCTCCGACCTTCCGACCGCCCGGGCCGTGGGCCGGCCGGTCGCCGAGCACCTGCGGCACCTCCACGAGGTCGCCGGAGTGCACCTGCGGCACCGAACGCGCATGCGGACCCTCGACGTGCGGGCCGGAGCGGTCGTCGGGGTGGTGCTCGAGGACGGCAGCCGACTGCCGGCCGACGTGGTGATGATGGCGACCGGCACGACGCCCAACGTCGAGTGGCTCCGCGGCAGCGGACTGCTCGTCTCCGGAGGGCTGCAGTGCGGACCCACGCTGCACGCGCGCGGCAGCGACCGCGTCGTCGGGGCGGGCGACGTCGTCCGTGCGCCCCAGGCGTTGCTCGGCGGGGAGTCGTCCCGGGTCGAGCACTGGGCGAGCACCCTCGCCCACGCGGACCTGGCCGGGGCGAACCTGCTCGCCGGGCCGGGGCAGGCGCAACCTCTCACTGCCCTGCCCACCTTCGGCACCACGATCCACGGGGCCCGTGTCCGCGCGGTGGGCTTCCCCCAGGTCGCGGACCGCAGCCGGGTGGTGTGGGGCGCTGTGGAGGCCGGGCAAGCGTTGGTCGCGCTGGCCCGGGGGAGCCAGGTCGTCGCCGTGGTCTCACTGGCCGCCCACGAGCACCTGCCCTGCCTGGTCGATCAGCTGTCCCCCGGGAGGCCGCTCGACGACGTGGTCGGCCCCTCCTGACCGAATCAGGCCCGATCCGCCTTCTGCCAGGCGGAGCGCGCGAGGAGTCGCAGACCGTTGAGTCCCACGACCATGGTGGAGCCCTCATGACCTGCGACGCCCAGCGGCAGCGGCAGGATCCACACGATGTCCCAGATGACCAGCACGGTGATGACGGTTGCGGCGAAGGCCAGGTTTGCCTTCACCACCCGGTGGGCACGCCAGGACAGCCCGATCACCTTGGGAAGCGTCCCGAGCTCGTCCCGGACGATCACTGCGTCGGCGGTCTCGAGCGCGAGGTCGGACCCGTGGCGCCCCATGGCCACGCCGAGCTCGGCAGCGGCCATCGCCGGGGCGTCGTTGACGCCGTCGCCGACGAAGAGGACGCGATGGCCCTGCTCCTGGAGCCGGCGCACCTCCGCCACCTTGCCGTCGGGCAGGAGTGCGGCGCGAACATCGCTGATGCCGACCTCGTCGGCCAGGCGGCGCGCGGCGCGCTCGTTGTCGCCCGTGAGCACGATGGGGCTGCGCCCGGTCATCGCGGTGAGCTTGGCAACCGCCTCACGGGCACCGGGGCGAAGCTGGTCGGCGAGCGCCAGCACCCCGACCGGAACATCGTCGACGATGACCACGACGGCCGTCCGGCCGGCGTCCTCGAGCCCGCGCACCAGGGTGCGGGCCTCGGCGAGGTGCTCGCTGAAGGCGGGGCGCACGTCGTCGAGGAGAGCGGGGGAGCCGACCCGGACCTGCGCGCTCTCGACGATCGCGGTGACCCCGCGGCCGGGCGTGGAGGTGAAGTCCTCGCTGTGCGGCATCGGCACATCCCGGTCATGCGCAGCAGCCACGAGCGCACGGGCGAGGGGGTGTTCACTCGGTCGTTCTGCGGCCGCGGCGAGTGAGAGCAGCCGGTCCGTGCTCATTCCCGCGGCCCGGACCGGCTCGATCTCGGAGACCCGGGGCGTGCCCTGGGTGAGCGTGCCTGTCTTGTCGAACGCGACCAGGTCGGTCTTGCCGAACTTCTCCAGCGCGACCGCAGACTTGATCAGGACGCCATGGCGTCCCGCGTTGGCGATCGTGGACAGGAGCGGGGGCATGGTGGCCAGCACCACGGCGCAGGGCGACGCGACGATCATGAACGTCATCGCGCGGAGCAGCGTGGGCTCGAAGGCCGCCCCAAGGGCGAGCGGGATGCCGAAGAGGGCGAGTGTGGAGACGACGACGCCGACCGAGTAGCGCTGCTCCACCTTCTCGATGAAGAGCTGGGTGCGAGCCTTGGTCTCGGAGGCCTCCTCGACCAGGCTGACGATCCGGGCGACCACGGAGTCCTCGGCCGCGCGGTTCACGCTGACCCGGAGCGCGCCGGTGCCGTTGAGCGTGCCGGCGAAGACCTCGTCGCCCACCGTCTTGGCGACGGGCAGCGGCTCACCGGTGATCGACGCCTGGTCGACCTCACTGAGGCCCTCGAGGACCTCCCCGTCGGCGCCGACCCGCTCGCCGGGCCGGACCAGGACGAGGTCCCCGACCACGAGGTCGGCGGTGTTCACGACTTCCTCCTCGCCGGACGCGGTCAGCCTGGTCGCTTGCTCCGGGGCCAGGTCGAGCAGCGCCCGCACCGAGTCCGCCGTACGACGGGTGACGAAGGCCTCGAGGGCGCCGGAGGTGGCGAAGATGACGATCAGGAGTGCACCGTCGAAGACCTGGCCGATGGACGCCGCGAGCAGCGCAGCAACGATCATGAGGATGTCGACGTCGAGGGTCTTCTCCTTCAGCGCCTGCAGTCCCGAGAGGGTCGGCTCCCAGCCGCCGGTCGCGTAGCAGGCCAGGTAGAGCGTCCACCAGACCGGTGCCGGAGCGTCGAGCAGCTGGCATGCACCACCCGCGAGGAAGAGGGTGGTGGCCAGGGCCGCCCACCGGACCTCCGACATCGACAGCACCGACCAGAGCCGTGACCGCCGGGTCCGGCTCGGGGAGAGGTCGGCAGAGGCGACGTCGCGACGTGGCGCCGACAAGGTGGAGGTCATGGCAATCCTTCGCAAGAGCAGCGGCTGGTGCGCGCAACGCTAAGACATGAAGATATGTTCATGCAAGCGAGGGAGGCGTGTATGCTGCCAGGCATGGGCCACGGAGCAGACGGACGCAAGCCCACCCCGTCGCGCCTCGATCTCGCCGCAGCGAAGTCGGTCGCCACGACGCTGCAGGCACTCGCCACGCCGAGCCGGCTGATGATCCTCGGCCGTCTTCGGGAGGGCTCCGCCACGGTGGGCGAGCTGGCCGACGCGGTGCAGATGGAGCAGTCGGCTGTCTCCCACCAGCTCCGGTTGTTGCGCAACCTGGGTCTCGTCGACGGTGTCCGGCAGGGCCGCAGCATCGTCTACTCGCTCTACGACAGCCACGTGGCGCAGCTCCTCGACGAGGCCGTCTACCACGCCGAGCATCTCCGGCTCGGAGCGACCGACCGCGAGTCCGCCACCGGCTGAGCCGATGGCGGACGTGGTCAGGCCGCGGCCTGTGCTGCCTCCGCCTCGTGGTCTGTCAGGGGCTGGAACCGGCGGAGCCGGAGACTGTTGGTGACCACGAACACGGAGGAGAACGCCATCGCAGCGCCGGCCAGCATCGGGTTGAGCAGTCCGGCGGCGGCCAGGGGCAGCGCGGCGACGTTGTAGGCGAACGCCCAGAACAGGTTGCCCTTGATGGTGGCCAGCGTGCGCCGGGAGAGCCGGATCGCGTCGGCGGTCACGCGGAGGTCGCCCCGGACCAAGGTGAGGTCGCTGGCCTCGATCGCGACGTCGGTGCCGGTGCCCATCGAGAGGCCGAGGTCGGCCTGGGCCAGGGCCGCCGCGTCGTTGACGCCGTCGCCGACCATCGCCACGACCCGGCCCTGGGACTGCAGGCGCTTGACGACGTCGACCTTGTCCGAGGGGAGCACGTTCGCGATGACCGTGTCGTCCGTCGCGTCGATACCCACCTCGCGGGCCACCGTCCGTGCCGTGGCCTCGTTGTCGCCGGTCAGCAGCACGGGCGTCAGACCGAGCTTGCGGAGCTGGGCGATGGCCTCGGCTGAGGTCGGCTTGATCGCGTCCGCGACGACGAGCACGCCGCGAGCCTGGCCGTCCCAGCCGACTGCGATCGCGGTGGCTCCGTCTGCCTGGGCTGCGGCGAAGGCACGGTCCAGCTCCACGGGCAGCTTCTGCGACCACTCTTCGAGCAGCCGCGGCCGGCCGACCAGGACGGCGTGGCTGCGGTCGCCGTCGACGACCACGCCCTGCACCCCCAGGCCCTCGACGTTCGCGAAGTCCTCGACCTTGGGAAGGCGGCCGCTCCTGTCCCGGGCGGCGACGGCCACGGCCTTGGCGATGGGGTGCTCCGAGGCGTCCTCGAGGGCTCCCGCGAGCCGGAGCACCTCGTCACGGTCCTCGCCGTCGGCGGCGACCACGTCGAGCAACGTCATCTGTCCGGTGGTCACGGTGCCGGTCTTGTCGAGCACGATGGTGTCGATCCTGCGGGTCGACTCCAGCACCTCCGGACCCTTGATCAGGATACCGAGCTGTGCGCCGCGGCCCGTCCCGACCATCAGTGCGGTGGGAGTGGCGAGGCCGAGGGCGCAGGGGCAGGCGATGATGAGCACGGCGACCGCCGCGGTGAAGGCGGCGGCCAGCCCGCCGCCGGTTCCGACCCAGAAGCCGAGGGTGGCCGCGGCCAGCACGATGACGATCGGGACGAAGATGCCAGACACCCGGTCGGCGAGGCGTTGTACCTCGGCCTTGCCGTTCTGGGCGTCCTCGACCAGCCGCGCCATCTGCGCCAGCTGCGTGTCGGAACCGATCCGGGTGGCCCGGACCACCAGCCGACCGCCGGCGTTGACGGTGGCGCCGACGACGGCGTCGCCGGGGCCGACCTCGACCGGCACCGACTCGCCGGTCAGCATCGAGGCGTCGACTGCCGAGCTGCCTTCCTCGACCACGCCGTCCGTGGCGATCTTCTCGCCGGGTCGGACCACGAAGCGCATGCCCACGGCGAGCTGCTCGGTCGGGATGCGCTCCTCGGTCTCGCCGTGGGGGCCGTCACGGAGGATGGCCACGTCCTTGGCGCCCAGCTCGAGCAGCGCACGGAGAGCTGCCCCGGCGCGGCGCTTGGAGCGGGCCTCGAAGTAGCGGCCGGCCAGGATGAAGGTGGTCACGCCCGCCGCGGCCTCGAGGTAGATGTTCGCCGAACCGTCGGTGCGGGCCACGGTCAGCTCGAACGCGTGCGTCATGCCCGGCGTACCGGCCGTGCCCCAGAAGAGGGCGTAGAGCGACCAGCCCAGCGCGGCCAGGGTGCCGAGGGAGACCAGCGTGTCCATCGTCGACGTGCCGTGCCGGAGGTTGACCCAGGCCGCCCGGTGGAAGGGCCAGGCGCCCCAGACGACGACCGGCGCAGCGAGCGTGAGGCTGAGCCACTGCCAGTTCGTGAACTGCCAGGCCGGCACCATCGCCAGGGCGATCACCGGAACGGTGAGGAGCGCGGAGACGATCAGGCGCTGCCGAAGCGAGCGGGTCGGGTCGTCGGCCTCCTCGTCGCCCGCGTCGGTCTCCGGCTTCGCGGGGCGGGGGAGGGCAGCGCCGTACCCTGCCTCCTCCACCGTCCGGACCAGGTCCGCCGGGTCCAGACCCTCGGGGAAGGCGACCCTGGCCTTCTCGGTGGCGTAGTTGACGGTGGCGGTCACGCCGTCCATCTTGTTCAGCTTGCGCTCGATGCGATTGGCGCACGAGGCGCAGGTCATGCCACTGATCTCGAGCTCGACCTGGGCGGTCGAGGCCGGCAAGCCGGGCGAACCCGTGAGCGAGCTCATCTGCTACTCCTTGGTCTTTAGATCAGTGTGCGTCGTCGTCGGCGTGTTCGCCATCGGACTCGTCATCGGGGGAGGTTGCGGTGTCGGCGGATCCGGTCACCGTGAACGCGGCGGTCCGCACCACGCCCTCGTGCTTGAAGTCGAGGAAGAGGTGGTAGCGGTCCGGGCTCGGGACGTTCGCGAAGAAGACCACGTCCGGTCCGGGCTCGGTCTCCCCGTCCCCGGGCGTCCCCTCCGGGTGCACGTGCAGGTAGGCGAGGTCGCCGGCCCGGAGCGCGACCAGGTGCCCGTAGGCGCCCAGGTACGGTTCGAGGTCGGTGACCGGCTCGCCGTCGCGCGTCACGTTCAACGTGAGCTTCGCTTCTGCACCGGCGGTGAGGTCGCCCTCGAGGGTGACGGTGTAGTCGTCGACCGTGGCGGTCGTGGAGTCGGCGGTGGGAGGCTCAGCCGGCTGGAGCTTGCCGGGCACGAAGAGGTCGTTGCCCAAGGTGAGTGCCTCGGCCCCGGTGGCTTTGAAGTCGGCGAAGAGGCGCCATGCCCCCGGGGTGAGGTCTAGCTCCGTCGTCCAGGTGCCGTCCGAGGCCATCTCCGGGTGGACGTGCTGGAATCCCGAGAAGTCGCGGCGTACGGCGATCAGGTGGAGGTCCTCCTCGTGCTCGACGTCGTACTCGGTGACCGGGTTGCCGTCGGGGTCCTCGATCGTGAAGGACACCGGCACCGCGGTGCCGGGCGTGACCGTTGTCTGGTCCAGCCGGAACGAGTAGCCGTCCTGCGACACCAGCAGGCCCTTCGGAATGCTGGCGGCACCGGACTCGGACATGTCCATGCCCTCCATGCCCTCCATCTCGTCCATGCCCTCCATCCCGCCGTGGTCGGCAGTGGGGGAGTCGACAGGGCCAACTGCGCGTCCGATCCCGACTGCGCCGCCGAAGACTGCGGCCAGGGCGACGAGGAAGCCGATGAGCTTCACGCTGACGCTCATGCGAGCTGGTATCCCGCGTCCTCGACCGCGGCCTTGACCGCGGCGTCGTCAACCGGCTCAGCGCTGGTGACCGTGAGGCTTCCGGTCTCGAGGACGACGTCGACGTTCTCGACTCCCGGGATCTCCTGGACTTCCTCGGTGACGGAGGCGACGCAGTGACCGCAGGTCATGCCGGTCACGGTGTAGGTCTGGGTGGTGCTCATGGCGCGATTTCCTCTCGGTGTCAGGAACGGACGAGGCGGGCGATGGCGGCGGAGGCCTCGGCAAGCTTCTGCTCGGCCTCTGGGCCGCCGGCTGCGGCGGCCCCGACCACGCAGTGGTGCAGGTGGTCGTCGAGGAGGCCCAGGGCTACGGACTCCAGTGCCGAGGTCATGGCGGAGACCTGGGTCAGGATGTCGATGCAGTACTTGTCCTCGTCGACCATCCGCTGCAGACCGCGGGCCTGGCCCTCGATCCGCCGGAGGCGGCGCAGGAAGTCGTCCTTGCGGGCGTCGTATCCAGGGTGGTCAGTCATGTCGGCCATCGCAGTCTTCCTTCGCACGGGCTGGTGCTGTCAAGCAATGGATACAATACCCCCCTAGTGTATCCGGGGTCAAGGGCAGGTGGTGGCGAATCCGGCGTCGCTCATACTGGTACGGGGTACAGTTCGGGTGCCTGCAACTGCCGGGATGGGCACAGCCGAGATGAGCTGCAAGACGAGATGAGCTGGACATGACCGAGACGCCGCACCACCACGGTTACCTCAACCGCAAGGACGACTACCTCCGCCGCCTGCGCCGGATCGAGGGTCAGGCCCGCGGCCTCCAGCGCATGGTCGAGGAGGACAAGTACTGCATCGACATCTTGACCCAGATCTCGGCCATCACGAAGGCGCTCCAGTCCGTGGGCCTCGGGCTCCTGGAGGAGCATCTGAGCCATTGCGTCGTCGATGCGGCCGCCGCGGGGGGCCAGGATGCCGACGTCAAGCTGAAGGAAGCCACCGACGCGATTGCGCGCCTGGTCCGTTCCTGATCGGAGCTCGCCGGCTGCGTGTCAGCGCGAGCGGAGCTCGGCCCGGACGGTGATGCCGCCGACGCTGCGACTGGCCTCCACCGCCCACCGGCGGGCGACACAGCCGCACGTGGCGGCCACGGCGTGGCGGAGGATCCGGGTCGTCAGCGTCGTCACGCTCGCGCTCGTCATGCAACGCCTTCGTCGTCTGACTCGGCTTCGGAGGTCCCGCAGACGGGGGGCCGGTCCTGACTGGTGAAGCCCTGTCGGACGTGGCTGGAGTCGCAGAACGGCTGGTTCCCCGAATGTCCGCACCGGCACAGCAAGACGATCCGCTGACCCTCGAGGTCGTACTCCTCGCCGTTCGGGTCCAGGAGCCGGAACGTGCCCTTCAGCTGGAGGGGGCCGTTGCGCACCGCCTTGATGGTCGTGGGGCGCTGGGCGAGGGCGGGGATGGCGTCGGTCATCGCAGTGTCCTCCATGGGGGACGGTGGGTGGCTCGGTTCGCAGTACCATACCCTGGGAGGGTAAAAAGTCAACCGGTGCGAACAGTTGACAAGATACGCTAGGGGGGTAACCTATCGAGTCATTGGAGCCGCACCAGCGGCCAGACCCGAGGGAGATACCGCAATGAGCACGAGTACTGCCAGCTACACGGTCGTCGGCATGACCTGCAACGGCTGCGTCAACAAGGTCACCAATGCGGTCATGGAGGTCGCGGGTGTAGAAGACGTCGACGTCGACGTGTCCACCGGCGCCCTGGACGTCACCGGCGAGGTCAATGACGCGGCCATCCGCAGCGCGGTGGAGCAGGTGGGGTACAAGATCGCCGACTGAGTGCCCCGCACACCGTGGGCGCCGCTCTGCCCAGGTGAGCCCGCGGAGTGGCTCGACGGTGGGGGCGAACGCTGAGGTGCTGGACCGTACGCGTCCCGAGCCTCCGGCGCGCCTATGGTTTCTCGCGTGCGAGTGCTTCTGGTAGAGGATGACGAGTCGATCGCCACGTCGTTGCGACGCGGGCTGGCCAGGTACGGGTACGAGGTCGACTGGGTGGCCACCGCAGCGGAGGCGCTGCAGGCGGCGCCGAGCGATCTCGTGCTGCTGGATCTCGGGCTGCCGGACGGCGACGGCCTCGACGTCTGCCGGGTCCTGCGGTCGCGCAGCGACGTGCCGATCATCGTCGTGAGCGCGCGCAGTGACGAGGCGGACCGCGTCGTCGGGCTGGAGCTGGGGGCCGACGACTACGTGTCCAAGCCGTTCGGCGTGCGCGAGGTGATCGCCCGGATCAGGGCCGTCATGCGTCGCGTGCACCCGGAGGGGAGCGCGTCGGACGAGGGCCGGTACGGCCGGGTCACCATCGACCGGAGGGCAGGGCGGGTGTTCCTCGACGGAGTCGAGGTGCAGCTCGCGCGCAAGGAGTACGAGCTGCTGTCCTTCCTGGCCGAGGAGCCCGGCGCCTTGATCACCCGGGAACACATCATGGAGGCGGTCTGGGACACGAACTGGTTCGGCCCCACGAAGACCCTCGACGTCCACGTCTCGGCGCTGCGCCGGAAGCTCGCCGGCGCCCTGACCTTCGAGACGGTGCGGGGCGTCGGCTTCCGACTCCTCGTCGAACCGGCTGCTGCCACCCCATGATCCGGAGGCTGACGGTCGCCTACGTGGTGCTGGTCGCCTGCGCGCTCCTGGCCTTCAAGGTGCCGGTCTCGGTCCCCGTCAGTGGGCACGTGCGGGACGACACCGAGGCGGCCGTCCAACGCGACGCGACGGCGATGGCCCTGTTGCTTGCGAACGGGGACCAGGCCTCCCGCGACTCCCTGGCCGCGACGATCCGGGCCTACGAGCGCGACACACCTGGCAGTGTGGAGGTGCTCCCCTCGTGGCAAGGCGGGACCCGGGCCGACTGGAACGACACCGCCCTGCTCGTGACCGTGCCCGCCTCCGCCTACGGCGCCGTGCGGATCAGCTATCCGATCGGCGAGATCGACGAGGAAGTGTGGGAGATCTGGGCGGTCCGGGCACTGCTCGCAGTCGGGATCCTCGCGGTCGCGGCCGTGCTCGGTGCCGTCGCGGTGCGTCGGCTGACCCGGCCGCTGCGCGAGCTGCACGCGATGGCCGGCAGGCTCGGCGACGGTGACCTGACGGCCCGAGCGCCCGTGACCGGTCCGCCCGAGATCCAGACGCTGGCCCGGACGTTGAACGCCGGCGCCGAGCGCGTCGAGAGCCTGATCGCCGCGCAGCAGGTGTTCGTCGCGGACGCCTCCCACCAGCTCCGCACGCCGCTGACGGCGCTCCGCCTCTCGCTCGACAACATCGCCGACGGTGTCGACGACGTGGCCGTCCGAGAGGACGTCGAGCAGGCGGCGAGCGAGGTGGTCCGGATGAGCCGCCTGGTCAACGGCCTGCTCGTGCTCGCCCGAGCAGACGCCACGGCCGGTGGGACGGAGCCGGTCTGCCTGCCCGAGGTGATCGAGCAGCGCCTCGCCGTCTGGCGCCCGGAGGCGGCGGAGCAGGGCATCCGGTTCGCGCTGACGGCGGCGTACGACGGCGTGCCCATGGTCGTCGCGGGCCCGGGGCACCTGGAACAGGTGCTGGACAACGTCCTCTCCAACGCGCTCGCCGTGTCGTCGGACCGGGCGACGATCGGGATCGCCATCCAGGCATCTCCAGACGCAATCGTGCTCGAGGTCCACGACGAGGGTCCCGGGATGTCGGCCGACGAGAAGGCGCGGGCCTTCGACCGGTTCTGGCGCGGACGCGGGCTCACCGGCCGGTCCGGCTCCGGCCTCGGGCTGGCCATCGTCAAGCAGCTGGTCACCGACGACGGTGGGAGCGTCGTGCTGGACGACGCCCCCACCGGCGGTCTGTGCGTGAGGATCAGCTGGCAACCGGCAGCAGCGAGGAGTGGTGGTTGATGATCCACCACTGGCCGTCCCGCTTCTCGTAGACGAACGTGTAGCGCGCGTCCACGGAGTCCGTCGTCCCGTCGGCGTTGTGGAAGGTGAAGCGGTAGAGCCCGGTGTCGATGGCCGAATGGGCGTCGAGCACCTTCACGACCGAGCGGATCTCCTCACCGCTCGGGTGGCGCGCGAGGAAGTGCTCGAAGTAGTCGACGATTCCCTCGCGCGTGGTCCGGATCTGCGGCGACAGCGTGGGAAGCAGCACGGCGTCCGGTGCGTAGAGGTCCGCCACCTTCTCCGCGTCCCCGGTCTCCACCGCGGCGTTCCAGCGGTCGAAGAGTGCGGTGATCTCGGCGTTGCTCGGTGTGCCGGCGATTCTCGTCGCGACGGGCTGGCGTGCGGAGTCGCCGTGCGTGGCCGTCGCAGCTGTGCTCACCGCGGCCGGCACGGCCAAGGCAACGGCCGACAGTGCGGCACCTGCCGCGATGATCGACAGCTTCTTCATGGTGTCTCCCTTGCTCTGATGGATCAGGAGGCACCACTGTCGCGAAGGACAGGCAAGCGGACGGTCAGCGCTGGTCAAGGCGACGGCAAGGGCATCGACAAGTTTGGTCCTGGCCAGGCTCGCCCTCAGTGAGGCTGGTCAGTTCGCGCGCTCACGGGAGTCGAGGTCGCCGGTGTCGGTCGTCCAGGTGACGTGCACACCGTCGGGCTCGGGGCGGGAGCTGGTCACCGTGCCGCCGTGGTCGCGAATCCTGTCGACCAGGGAGCCGAGGCGGTCGGCCGGGACGACGGTGGAGTGCCAGGTCATGCTGTGCCGCCGATCAGCTGGACGAGGTGTCCGGTCATCACCTTGCCGCGGAGCGGGTGGTCGCGGCGGGTGCGGGTGACGGTGAACCAGCCGTCCCAGTACGCCGAGTCGGGTCCGCGTCGAGTGCCGTACTCGAGGCGGACGTAGCCGACCTCGCGGTCGGCGTCGAGCACGCAGGCGCCGTCGCTCAGCGCGGAGCCGAAGGCGTCGCGCAGGTACTTCTCGTTCTGGGGTAGCACGGTCGACATGGCACGCCTCCTCAGCTCTCGGCGAGAAGCTGGTCGGCCGCGGCCCCCAGCAACGCCGCAACGGTGCGGGCTTCGAGGACGGTGGCGGGGGTGGGGGAGCAGCACGGCGTGGCAGCGGCGTCGTCGGCCGCCTCGTCCTTCTCGCGGCGGGCCAGCTCGACGAGGATCGAGCGCACCTTGCTGGCCGTGTTCGTGCCGGAAGAATCGATGTTCATGACTGCCTCGCTTCCTGGGTGAGCGTGTCCGGCGCTACATCCAGAAAACGCCCGGTGAGCTCCGGTCGCGACCGCAGGAGTACTGATTTGGATACGTAGACGCGGCGTACCGACACGTCCCATTCGCACGCCGTTGCCGCTGCTCGGGCCCGGTGGTGCTTGTTCAGCCCGGTCAGCTCCTCAGCTGACGGCCTTCCTGACCAGCGCGGTCAGCTGCTTCTCCACGGCCGGGTTCATGGCGGTGATGCCGAAGACGGTCGGCCAGAGATCGCCGTCGTCGAGGTTCGCCTCCTCGTTGAAGCCGACCTCGCTGTAGCGCATCTTGAACTTGGAGGCGTTCTTGAAGAAGACCACCACCTTGCCGTCGCGGGCATAGGCCGGCATGCCGTACCAGGTCCTGGGAGCGAGGTCGGGAGCGAGCTCCGCGATGATCCGGTGCAGCCCCTTCGCGACCGCCCGCTCGCGCTCGGGCATGGCTGCGATCTTGTCGAGGCAGTCCTGCGCGTCGGCAGCAGCCTTCTTGGCGCCGGAGCCGCGGCGGGCGGTCGACTTGAGCTCGGCCGCCCGCTCCTTCATCGCCGCGCGCTCGTCCTCGGTGAATCCGTCGTACGACGCTTGCCTGGCCATCGGACGCTCCTTCTGTCGTTCGGGTGTGGTCCCGATCGTAGGGAGCGCCTGAGGCGCGAGGCTTCTTCGATCCTGACCGATCTAGCCCTCGCCGAGCTCGCGCTCGAGGACGGCGATGATCTCCGGCCGCAGCCGGTCCGCAGGGATGACGGCGTCGACGGATCCGACCTGGACAGCGCGGTGGATGTCGTGGACGCCGTCGAACTCGCCGGCGACCTCGCCGAGCTTCTCGGCCCGCACGGACGCCCGCAGCTGCGCGAGCTCCACCACCAGGCGGCCGCGCTCGGTGTCCGTGGCCTCGGCCACGGCCTCCTCCAGCTCCCGCACCCGGGGATCGCTCGCGGTGCGCTTGTCCACCTCGCCGGCGAAGACCACCGCGGCCGCCGGGGCGCCGCCGATCACCGAGGCGAACGAGCCGTCGAGGGCGAGCACGGTCATCCGCGGGTTGAGCGCCTTGGAGAACACCACGAACGCTCCGCCGTGGTAGCGCGAGATCACGCAGAACACGATGGGGCCGTCGAAGTTGACGATCGCGCGGCCGATCTCTGCGCCGTACTCCAGCTGCAGGTTGCGCATCGAGTCGGGCGAGCCGTCGAAGCCGGACAAGTTGGCGAGGATGACCAGCGGCCGGTTGCCGCTCGCGGCGTTGATCGCCCGGGCCGTCTTCTTCGACGACCGCGGGAAGAGCGTGCCGCCCGTGTAGACGTCGGGCCCGTCGGTGGGCGGGAAGCCGCGACGGGGGACCGGCTTGGACTCGATGCCGATGAGGCAGACCGGGTAGCCACCGAGGTGCGCGTCGAAGACGACGGACGTATCGGCGTCGGCCATGCCCGCCCAGCGCTCGAGCGTGGCGTGGTCCTGGTCGGCGACGGCCCGCATCACGGTCCGGATGTCGAAGGCCTTCTTGCGGTCCGGGTTGCTGGCCGTGGAGAAGATCTCGCCGACGGTGCTGAAGTCGCTGCCCGGGTCCTCGTGCGGGGCGGTCGTGACGTCTCGGTCGCTGGGGTCGGAAGTGGCGGTACGACGCGGGCCGGCCTCGCCGGGCACGACGTACGTGTGCTCGTAGTGGGCCATCAGCACGTCGAAGGCACCGGCGAGGTCCGGCGCCCAGTACTGGGCCTGGCCGTTCGGGCCCATGACGCGGTCGTAGCCGCCGATCCCGAAGTTGTCCTCGGCCGACACCCCGCCGGAGAAGTCGAGCGACTGCTTGCCGGTGAGCACCATCGCGCTGTCCGGTGTCATCACCAGGATGCCCTTGGTGTGCATCAGCATGGTGGCCTCGGCGTTCCAGTAGGGCTGGGCGCCGACGTTGATGCCCGCGACCACGACGTTGATCTCGCCGCCCGACTGGGTGAACTCGACGATGCGGCGCAGGGCGGCGGCAACCCAGTCCATGTTCTCCGTGCCGGAGTCCATGGAGATGCGGGCACCCGCCGACAGCGCGAACCACTCGACCGGGACGCCCATCCGCTCGGCGAGGTCGAGGGCCGCGATGATGCGCGTGCACTCGGGCTCCGACACGGCACCGAGGGCCTTGGTCGGGTCGCCGCAGAGCACCACGCGCGTGACGCCCTCGGGGTGGAGGGCCGTCGGCGTGGTGACGACCGCGACGAGGATGCCTGCCTTGTTGAGGCCCCGGGGACGGTCGACCGGCACCAGCGTGCCGGTGTCGTCCAGGTCGTGCTCGACCAGGGTGCCGCGCGGCCCGGTCAGCATCGCTGCGAGCTCGTAGGGGTAGACCAGCCCGCGCCGACGCGCTCGCTGCACCTTGCTGCCGTAGTCATCGAGCGGCTTGAGCGGCTCGGTGGGCGGCTCCTCGATGGTGGAGACCACTCCCGCGCCCGGCGCCGCCGAGAACCGGATGGAGATCGGGACCGGCGTGCCGTCAGGCCCGGCGACCCGGCCCTGGGCGGACACCTCGGCGATGCCGGCGCCGTCGGTCAGCGGCGTGATCTTCTTCTGCAGACTGGTGAGCTGGTCGAGGTCGGCCTCGACGACCGGCCAGACCTGCACCCAGACGTGGTTCATGTCGAGCTTGGCGCCGTCCGCACCGCGTGCGGTGCGCGCTCGGCGTACGGCCTCGAGACAGTTCTCCACCGCACGCTCGGCGTGCGGGAGGCCGATGACCTGGCCTGCGTCGTCGCGGACGACGGCGAGCTGGCGGACCTGCGCGAGGGCGACCAGGCGGCGGTCGGCCGGGTTGTCCCGGGCAACGCAGTCGTAGAGGAGCACGTCGTCGGGCGCCTCGATGCGCGTGACGTGGAAGTCGCGCAGCCGCCAGAGGTTGAGCCGGCGGCCGACCATCGGGTGGACTCCGCGCACGAGATCGTCCTCGACCACACCGCCGGCCCCGTCCGGGCGGAAGGTGAAGTAGTCGACCGGCTGGCCGCTGCCGCGGCAGACCGCGACGGTCACCCGGCGGGCGAGTCCTGCGAACGGAAGGTCGCCCAGCACCTGCGACAGCCCCTCGCGAGCGTCGGTGAGGGCCGCGGGTGCGTCCGGCCAGTGGAGGTAGAGGTCGACGACCGTCTCGTCGCCGGTGGGCCGGGCGGCGACCTCGGTGGTCACGCCAGTGACGAGGCCGGACGCGGCGTCGGAGAGCTCGGCCACGGTGCCGATCGTCGAGACCAGCCGGGTGGGCCGCTCGTCGAGCACGTATTCGGCGTGCACGAACGGGCGGCCGTCGTGGCGGGAAACTGCCAGCTCGTGGAGGTCGAACTCGCGGTAGTGGCGCTTGACCAGGACCTCGAGCATCGGCTCGTCGCCGCCGATGCCCTGCTCCAGCCGCTCGGCGAGGAACTGCACGATCTGCTCGGGGATCGCGGCGAGTGCGTCGAGGCGCTCGGCACGATCCGGCGCGGCGGGATCCGCGGCGAGGGCGGCCAGCTCGTCGCGCACTCCGGCCAGCACGCTGGCGCGCTCGGCGTCCACCAGCGGCTGGTCGAACCAGCGGAACCGGACGCTGCGGGCGAGGTCTCCGATCACGGGGAACCTCAGCTGGGTCGCACGCTTCAGACGCTCGAGCAGGTCGCGCACCTGCGTGGCGCGGTCCTCGGACGGCGGGGGCTCGTCGATCCAGCGCTGCAGCAGCGCCGTCACGACCTCGGCGTCGGCAGCCGGTCGCTGCTGGGTCAGGAAGATCCGGAACACCGCCTCCTCGAGGGCGGGCGTGCGCTCCAGGTCGGTGACGCCGTAGTGGCTGAGGACCCGCTCGAGGCGGCCGTGGAACTCGTCCGGGAGGCCACCGCGCTCCACGTCCAGGCTGCGCAGGTAGGTGTGGAAGTGCTCGCGGGCGCTGTGGACGCGCAGCTCGGTGCGGAGCTCGTCCTCCGCCGGCCGGTTGCGGCTGAGCTCGGCGAGGTCGGTGAACAGGTCGAGGAGCTCGACCTCGTCCTCGATCACGTCGACGCCGGCAGACCGCAGCTCCTCACGCGCGGTGAGATAGCCCTGGAGTGCCGCCTTGCGGTCGGCGGGGGTCACGTCGTAGCCGCGCAGCAGAGCCGCCAGGTCGGCGCGGAAGCGGGCGGCGTCACCCCGGGGCGTGCGGGCCTCGTCGCCCAGGGGAAGGGCCAGCGCCGGGCCGTCGGCCTCGGGGGCTGCCGTGCCGGCGGTCTCGTCGGCAACCGGCTCCAGCTTGACCAGCGGAGCGCCGGTCTCGACCTGGCTGCCAGTGCTGACGGGGAGCTCGCGCACCCGCGCCGCGAACGGCGCCCGGATCACCGTCTCCATCTTCATGCTCTCGAGCACCAGCACCGGGGCCCCGGCCTCGACGACGTCACCGACGGCGACGGGCGTGGCCACAACGAGCGCGGGCGCGGGGGAGCGGAGCACGCCGCCCTCGTCGCGTGTGATCCGGTGCGTGACACCGTCCACCTCGACGAGGTGCGTGGCCCCGTGCACGGCGGACACGATCCGGTGACGGCGACCGCCCACGACCAGCTGGGCGTGGAGGTGGTCGAGGCGCTCGAAGGCGACGTCCGCCGAGGCGGACTGGCTGGCGCTGGCGACCGTGACGCGGTAGAGGCCGGGCGCGGCCTGCAGGGCCGAGACCCGGTACGTCGAGCCGCGGAGCTTGACGCCGACCGGGTCACCGACCTTGTGCTGCGCCTGGGGGCGGCCGCCGTGCGCGGCCTCGAAGAACCGGTCCTTCTCGACCTGCAGCTGCTCGTCGTACGCCTCGATCGCGGTGACGAGCAGGGCGATCTCGAAGCTCGCGTGGGACACCAGGCGCCCCTCGCCGCGGGCCCGGTCGATCCACGCGGTGTCGGCCCACGCGGGCTCACCGGAGACGACCTCGGGCTGGTCGAGCAGGTCGAGCACGAAGCTCTTGTTGGTGGTGCCGCCCTCGATGACCACCGTGGTCTCCGACATCGCCCGCCGCAGGCGGGCGAGCGCCTCGTCGCGGTCGCGGCCGTAGGCGATGATCTTGGCGATCATCGAGTCGAAGTCAGCGGGAATCGTGTCCCCTTCGCCGAGGCCGGTGTCCACCCGGATCCCGGGTCCACTGGGCAGCTCGAGGAGCTGGACCCGCCCGGGAGAGGGAGCGAAGTCGCGGTCGGGATCCTCGGCGTTGAGTCGCACCTCGATGGCGTGGCCGCGCTCGATCGGGCGGCCGCCCTCGAGCGCCCGGCCCGCGGCGACGCGGATCTGTGCCTTGACGAGGTCGACGTCGGTGGTCACCTCGGTGATCGGGTGCTCGACCTGGAGCCGGGTGTTGACCTCGAGGAAGGCGAACGTCTTCTCCTCCGGCTGGTAGAGGAACTCGACGGTGCCGGCGCCCTCGTAGCCGACCGCGAGGGCGAGCCGCTCGGCGGACGCCTTGAGGGACTCGTTCTGCTCCGGGGTCAGCAGCGGTGACGCCGACTCCTCGATGATCTTCTGGTTGCGCCGCTGGACGGAGCAGTCGCGGACGCCGATCGCCCAGGCGGTGCCGTGCCCGTCGGCGATCACCTGCACCTCGACGTGCCGTGCTCCCTCCACGACCCGCTCGAGGAACACGACGCCGCTGCCGAAGGCGCGCTCGGCCTCGTCTCGCGTGCGCTGGTAGGCGTCCTCCAGCTCGGCCGCCGAGGTGACCTTGCGGATGCCTCGGCCGCCGCCACCGGCGGTGGCCTTGAGCATGAGGGGATAGCCGATCGACTCCGCGGCGGCGAGGGCGTCCTCCAGCGTCTCCACGGGACCACCGCTCCAGGCCGCGACCGGCACGCCGACCTCCTCGGCCAGCAGCTTGGACCCGATCTTGTCGCCGAGGCGACGCATCGCGGCCGCGCTCGGGCCGATGAAGGTCACCGCGAGGCGGTCGCACAGGTCCACGAACGCCGGGTCCTCGGCGACGAAGCCCCAGCCGACCCACACGGCGTCGGCGCGGGTCTCGACGAGCGCGCGCTCGAGCACGGCCAGGTCGAGGTAGGGCCGGGCCGCGGCCGGCCCCAGCGCGTAGGACTCGTCCGCCTCGCGCACGAACATGGCCTGCCGCTCCGCGTCCGTGTACAGCGCGATGGTGACGAGGTCCTCGCCTGAGGACTTCAGGTCCCGGGCGGTGTGGATCAGCCGCATGGCTGCCTCGCCTCGATTGACGACTGCGATGCGTGAGAACAAGTCCGAGTCTCCTGTCAGCAGCGGGGTCGCTACGTCCAGTCAGGAGATTGTCACGGGTAGAGGGTTACGGGCTAGTCACCAAGCCGCGGCCTAGGCTGAGGCGCATGGAGCAGGTGGTCTCCTTCGCCCCCGGACGAGCGGCGGGAGTCGACGTGTGGGCCCGGGCGGCGCTCGAGCGGCTGGGTGCGCTGCCGTCGGTACGGCGGGTCGGAGTGGCTCTGGTCGAGGGAGGCGGCCGCCGGCTGTTCTTCACCGCGAGTGACCGCGACAACGCCGAGCGCGTGGACTGGTGCCAGATCGACGCCTACCTGGACGTCCCGCTCAACACCGCGGTGCGCACGAGCGACCTGGTGGCCGGTGACCTGACCGAGCTGGCGGTCTCCTATCCCGAGTTCATCTCCCGCCAGACCGGGGCGACGCCGAGCCTGGCCGCGGTCCCGCTGCGCGCCGCCGGGCAGGTGCTCGGTGGGGTCGTGCTGTTCTATGTGCGGCCCCAGCCCTTCGACGCCGCCCAGCGCCGGGAGCTCGAGGAGCTGGGAGCGGATCTCGGGGCCCGCCTGCGGGCCGCCCAGCGCGCGAGCAGGCTGCCGAGCCGCTCGCTCGAGGAGGAGCCGGTGCCCCCCGGGGCAAGAGTGGCGACCCATCCCGTGGCGCCCGACCCGCAGGAGGTCTCGCGGGCCCGCTCGTTCCTGCGCGGTCAGCTGACGGCCTGGGAAGTCGACGACGACACGCTCGACACCGCGGTCCTGTGCCTGAGCGAGCTGGTGACCAACGCGATCGTGCACACCGCCGGCGGGTGCGAGGTGCGGGCCGTGCTCGACGAGGAAGTGCTGACCGTCACGGTCCGGGACGGAGGCGCCGACCGCGTCGACCCGGATGCCGAGGCTGAGCCACTGGCGGCGCACGGTCGCGGCCTGGCGCTCGTGGCGGCGCTGTCGAGGAGGTGGGGCTCGGAGCTCGATGCCGCAGGGACGACCGCGTGGTTCGTCCTGGAGCCCGGCTTGCGCAGATGCTCTCCGTGACGCGCACGCCGTGCGCCGGCGTCGGTCAACGGGGATGGACCGCGCGCAGGTCTCCGCGGACCACTCTGCCCGTTGCGATCAGCCGTAGCAGCGACGCGGTGGTGATCGCCTGAGCGGCCAGCAGGCCGATCAGCACCAGCACCTGCGCGGCGCCGGCCTCGACTGCGGAGCCGCCACCGAGCAGCACGCCGACGAACGCACCCGGGAGGGTCACCAGTCCCACCGTGCGGGTCTGGTCGAGTCCCGGCGTGAGTGCCTCGCGCGCGCTCGGCTGGATCACGAGGTGGGCGGCGTACGTCGAGGGAAGGCCCAGTGCCAGTGCCCCTTCGTACGCACCCTGGTGTGCCGACAGCTCGTCGAAAGCCCGGCGCCCCGTCAACGTGCTGGCGGTCATCGCACCGCCGATCAGGATTCCGGAGATCGGGATCACGCCGGCGCCGTTCAGTGGGATCACCCCTGAGCCGAGGCACAGGGCGATGACCGGCGCGGCCCCCGCAGCGATGGCAAGGGCCACCCACACGGACTGGCGGGGTTGGGCGCCGATCCGCCGGTGCGACGTCGCAGTGGCGACGGCGAACATGAGCAGGACGAAGGCCAGAGACCACCACAGCGACTGCATGACCGCCGCGATGACGACGCTCACCACCGCCAGCTGGAGGACCGCGCGCACTGCTGCGGTGACGTGATCCCGCTCCACCTCCAGGCCCGCCACTCGCGAGGTGAATGCGGCCGCGACGACCAGCACCAGGAGGACGACCGCGAGCCTCCAGTCCGTGTCGGGTGCGCTCGTCAACGCAGGCTGACCTCGCGCGAGAGGCGCACCGCCACGGCGAGCATGATCACGACGAGCGGCATGGAGGTCTCTGCTGCACCGCGCCAGGTCGGGTGGTCGATGAGGTCGTGCGTGGTCATCTGGTCGTCCTCCTCGGATCGATGCCCTGGTGGAGCATCGTGGTGGATGCCGATCCCGGCGTCCAACGCCCGCGCGGTGCGCCCCGTGGTCGGTGGCAGGATGAGCCGTCGACGGTCCCCGACCCGATGAGGAGCCGCAGCGCATGGGCGCACACCATCCGAGGCACGCCGCGCCGGAGACCCGGAGCATGCGCCGCCTCGCTCTGGCCGTGATCGTCCCGATCGCGGTGGTGACGCTGGCACTGATGGTCTGGCTGTGGCCGTCGAGTGGAACGGTCGCCACCGAGCAGCCGGCCGGCGTGTCGGAGCTGAAGGGTGAGATCACCGCCATCCAGCGGGAGGACTGCCCCCGGGGCGTCGACGAGGACGTCAACGGGTGCGGCACGGCGCAGGTGCGGGTCACCTCGGGCGCCGAGGCGGGCGAGCAGCTCGAGACCCTCCTGCCGAGCGGCCCCGGCGCGCCGGAGGTCGCCGAGGGGGACGCGGTGGTGCTGATCGAGACCAGCACGCCCGACGGCGCCGCCTACTCGATCATCGACCACCAGCGAGCCACCGAGCTGTGGGTGCTCGCCGTGGCGTTCGTCCTCGCCCTGATCGCGTTCGGGCGCTGGCGAGGGATCACGGCCCTGGCCGGGCTCGCCTTGACCTTCGCGCTCCTGCTGCTGTTCGTGGTGCCGGCGATCCTCGCCGGCGAGCCGCCGCTGCTGGTCTCGATCGTGGGCTCCTCCGCGATCGTGCTGACGGTGCTCTACCTCACGCACGGCTTCGCCCTCTCGACGACGGTCGCGGTGCTCGGCACCCTGGCCAGCCTCACCCTCACCGGCCTGCTGTCCGCTGCCTCGGTCGCCGCGCTCCACCTCACCGGCGTCACCGACGACATCTCGACGTCCGTCGTCAGCACCCACAGCGTCAACATGGAGGGCCTGCTCCTCGCCGGCATCGTGATCGGCTCGCTCGGTGTGCTCGACGACGTGACCGTCACCCAGGCCGCCACGGTCACGGAGCTCGCGCGCGCCAACCCGTCGTATCGATTCGGGCAGCTCTACCGGGCCGGCAGTCGCGTGGGCCGCTCCCACATCGCCTCGGTGATCAACACGATCGTCCTCGCGTACGCCGGGTCGTCGCTGCCGCTGCTGATCCTGATCGTCGCCGACGGCGCGTCGTTCGGCGGGGTCGTGACGGACCAGATCATCGCCCAGGAGATCGTGCGCAGCGCCGTCGCGACGCTGGGCCTGATCGCAGCGGTCCCGGTGACCACGGCGCTCGCCGCACTCGCGTCCGGGAAGGCCACCTGAGCAGCAGAATCATCCTCGGGATGGATGCGCGTGCACCGCTCGGACCGAGAGCCTCGGACGGTGCCCGGAGCGGGCGCACCGACTACAGGGGAGACACCTGCGAATGATCACCACCTCCATCCTCCGCCGCGCCTGGGCTGCCATCGCCGGTGCGAGCGCTGTGGCGCTGCTGGCCGCCGGGCCGGCCTCTGCCCACCACTGCCTGGTCAACTTCAACGAGGCCGCCCAGGCGCAGGTCGCCGAGGGCACCGCCTGGATGCCCCTGGGCGACTTCATCGAGTTCGCCGTCGTCAACTTCGGTGGCGCGTCGCCCGCGTGTGCCGCGCACGCCGACGAGTGGGCGGCCGAGATCATGGAGATCGAAGGCCTCGAGTCCGAGCCGAACGTGCACATGAAGGCGACCGTCGGCGGCGGGGCTGCCCACAGGGCCGGCCGTGAACCGGTGCCGTTCAACTACATGGACGTCGAGGGCGACCTGTTCCCGCTGATCGCGGCGGAGCCCGACTGCGCCTGACACCCGGCATCAAGAGGGGCGCGGCCGCTCGGGCCGCGCCCCTCCAGCTCTATCGTGAGGGCGTGCCGGTCCGACTGCGTGCCACCGGGTGCCTCGCCGCCGCCAGCCTCGCGCTGACCTCCTGCACCGCCTCCGACTCCTCGACCGACTCCGACCAGCCGGTCGAGGTGGCCTGGGAGGAGGTGCAGCTGCCCGCCCATCCCGGCGCCCCGGGCCGTGTGGTGGGCCGCAGCGTCGTGCACTGCGCCGACCAGGGCACGACGAGGTGGTACGTCGTGGGAGCGGTGTTCCTCGCCCGTCCGACCGAGGATCAGGACACCCGGCCGGCAGCCTGGATCTCGATCGACGGCACCACCTGGGCGCCGGTGCCGATCGACGCGTCGACGTTCTGGGGGCAGCGCGCGATCCTCAACTCCGCCGCCTGCTCCGAGGGCCGGCTCGCGGCCGTGGGCGCCCGGTCGGGCGGTGGTCACGGCAATCCCCGGGTCACGACCTTCGACCTTCGCGCAGACGGGGTCCTCGTCGACGTCCAGGCGCCGTTCAACCTCTACGGTGGCGTCCATGCCAGCAACGTCGGCCCCATCAGCGGCGGACCGCAGGGCTGGCTGATCGCCGGCAACCGGGTCAGTGGGCCGGCCGTCTGGGTCACCGACGACCCGAGCGGGTTCACCCTGCTCGAGGGCGTGCCCGGCCTCGCGGACGACGACCGGACCCGCGCGCTGGCCCAGGCCGGCACCTGGTCCGAAGCCGAGGGCTGGGTCGTCGTGGGTGGCGGCACCTCGACCGAGTCGGGCCGGGCAGTCGACTACGAGCCCTTCGCCTGGGTGTCGCGGGACGGCACCACGTGGACCCGGGAGCGCCTGCCGGGCACGCAAGGATACGACGACGCGGTGCGCGTGGTGCCGCTCGGGGACGGGCTGGTCGCCGTCGGCATCAGCGGCGACGGCTTCGCGGCCTGGAAGCGGGAGGACGGCGACTGGGCCGAGCCGGTGGCGTTCGGGTCATGGGCGGCGGACGCCTCGGCCGCGCCGTACGTCGCCTCGCTGGTCACGTCGGCCGACGGACTGCTGGCCACGGTGAGCGACGGCTCGGCCTACCAGCTCTGGCGGTCGGTCGACGGGACGACCTGGCGGCAGGTCGAGGTGCCGGTGCAGCCCCGCACCGCCGCCGACCACGCGCTGGCGGTGGCCGCGTCCCCTGACGAGCCGGATGCCTTGCTCGTGACCGACGACGGTGCCGGGCTCCGGATGTGGCGGGCGACCCGGGGGACCGGAGTGACGGCTACACCGTGCGGGCGGTGAGCAGCAGGTACTCCCAGTCCATCACGCCGCCGCCCTGGTCGTATCGCTCGCCGAGCTCGGCCAGGTCCCGGTCGAGGGCCGCCTGCCGCTCCGGCTCGGCGGCCAGGAAGTTGTAGACCGCGATCGTCGGCCCGTAGACCGCCTTGAAGAAGTCGCGGAACTCCTCGCCCGAGCCGAACCGGTCGACGGTGAGCGCGCGGCGTTCGGTCCTCACGTCGGTCACCCGGTGGCCGAGCAGCTCCTGCACGTGCTCCTCGTCGCCCCACAGGGGCGGCGGCTGCGCGCCCGGCGGCGGCGGGGGAGCGTAGGGCTTCATGGTGGCGAACATCTGCCCGATGAAGCCCTCGGGCGTCCAGCTGAGCAACCCGAGGGTGGCGCCCGGCTTCGCGACGCGGACGAGCTCGTCGGCAGCCTGATGGTGGTGTGGCGCGAACATCACGCCGATGCAGGACATCACGACGTCGAACTCGGCGTCGCCGAAGGGCAGCGCCTCGGCGTCGGCCTGCTGCCACTCCAGCGTCGCCCCCTGCGCCTCGGCGGCGGCACGGCCGGCGTCGAAGAGCTCGGGGGTGAGGTCGCTCGCGACCACGCGCGCGCCCTGGAGAGCGGCCGCGATGGCGGCGTTGCCGGTGCCTGCTCCGACGTCGAGGACCCGCTGGCCGCTGGTGATCCCGCACGCCTCGGCCAGGACCGGACCGAGCGGCGCGACCACCTCGGTCGCGATGGCGGGGTAGTCGCCGGACGCCCACATCGCCCGGTGCTTCGCCTTGAGGGCCTGGTCTGCGGAGACGTCTGTGGGTGCGGTGTCGGTCATGGGTGCTCTCCTCGAGGTGGCGACTGGTCTGGTCAGCATGGGGAGAGACCCTGTGATCCCACCTGTGACGGCTCCCGTCGTGCCACAATCCGGGCGTGGCGGATCTCCGCATCCAGCTGCTCGGGCCGCACCCCCTGGTCTCCCGCGATGGTGGCACCAAGCCGCCACCACGCGGGCGCAAGGCATGGGCCCTCCTCGCCTACCTCACGCTGACCAGGGCCGCACCCACGCGACAGTGGCTCGCCGAGCTGCTCTTCTCGGACGCGGCCGACCCGCTCAACGCGCTGAGCTGGAACCTGTCCCAGCTGCGCAGCCTGCTGGGCCCCGACGCCACCCTCGGCGGAGACCCCGTGGTGCTGACCCTCGCGCCCGGGTCCTTCGTCGACGCCCAGGCGCTGACCGCGAGCAGCTGGCGCCACGCCATGGACCTGCCTGGCCTCGGCTGCGACCTGCTGCAGGACATGCCGCTGGGAGCCTGCCCCGGATTCGAGGCGTGGCTGCTCGCCGAGCGCCGCCGGCTCGCCGCCGCCGCCGAGGACGTCCTGCGCGAGGCGGCGCGTGCCCGGCTCGCGGCCGGGGACGGCGTACGCACCGTCGACCTTGCCGGCCGGCTGGTCGCGGCCAATCCCCTCGACGAGGACGCCCAGGAGCTGCTCATCCGGGGCTACCTGGCCGCCGGCGACCGGCTCGCGGCCGAGCAGCAGCGCGATGCCTGCGTCGCACTGTTCCGCCGCGAGCTGGGTGCCGTGCCGGGCATCGCCGTGCTCCATGCGGCTGACGGCCCGGCCGTGCAGCGGCGGGCGCTGTCCGACCGGGCTCCGTCGCGCGCGTCCACCGTGGCCCGCCTCGAGGCGGGTGTGAGCAGCGCCCAGGCCGGTGCGTCCGACACGGCCATCCGGCTGCTGCGGCAGGCGGTGGACGAGGCGGAGAGCGTGGGTGATCCGGCGTTGCGGATCCGGGCCCGGGCAGCCCTCGGCTCCGCCCTCGTCCACGCGGTGCGGGGCCGTGACGGGGAGGGCGCCCAGGTGCTGCTCGAAGCCATCGCCCTGGCCGATCTCACCGGGACGCCCGGGGCGGCCGCCCAGGCGAGACGGGACCTCGGTTACGTCGAGCTGCTGCGCGGCCGCTACGACCGGGCCCGGCGCTGGCTGGACGACGCCAGGGAGCTGTCCGGAGGGGACGGGGTCGAGAGGGCCTGGACGTGCGCGCTGACGGGGGTGGTCGACACGGACCTGGGGCGTCACGAGCGCGCGTTGGCCGGTTTTGCGGAAGCCCTGGAGCTCGCGCGGGCCCATCGGGACGCGCAGGTCGAGGTGTGGGCACTCACCTTCGCCGGCCGGGTGCGCCTCCTCCGCCGCGACCTCGCCGGCGCTCGCGCCTCCCTCACCGCTGCCATCGACTCCGCCCGGTCGGTGGGCTGGACGGCCTTCGTGCCCCTGCCGGAGTCGCTGCTCGCCGAGGTCGACCTGCTCGAGGGAGACCTCCACGCCGCCTCGGGGGCGTTCGAGCACGCTCACGCCATGGCCGTGCAGCTCGACGACCCGTGCTGGGAGGGCATGGCCGGCCGGGGGCTCGGGCTCGTGGCGGCCGCCCGGGGCGACATCTCCGAGGGGATGGACCGGCTCGCCGACGCGCGCACCCGGTGTGTGCGCGTGCCCGATGCCTACCTCTGGATCGAGGGCTACTGCCTCGATGCGCTCTGCGGCCTGGCGGTCGCGCACGACCCGCGGCAGGCCTCCCAGCACATCGACGACCTCGAGGCGCTCGCCGCGCGCACCGGCATGCGGGAGCTGGTGGCCCGGGCATACGCACATCGTGGACGGCTGGGCGACCAAGCCGCCGCGGAGGCCGCTCAGGTGCTGGCAGCGGAGGTGGACAACCCCGCGCTCACGCTCCCTCGAAGCCGTTGAGCAGCAGGAAGAACACCGCCACCCCGACCAGGCCCATCCCGACGCCGATCAGCGCCCCGACGAGCCGCTTCGGCCACAGCAGGGCGCCGAGCGCGGCCATCACGAGCAGCTGGACCGGCAGGATCCAGTTCTCGGTGCGCTCGCCGTCGAGGAAGTACGCCGTCACGGGCAGGCTGAAGATGCCCGCGACGGCCAGCACGGCCAGTCGGATCACCATCCTGCGAGGGTAGCGCTCAGCGCGGCCGCCAGCGCTTCCACAGGGCGGTGCCCTCCGCGCGCACCTTGCCGTCGTACTCCAGGCGGACCTCGGCCTCGATGGCGTCCTCCGAACCGGACAACACGCCCGCCACCAGGGAGACCTCGTCGCGCAGCGGCGCCGGACGGCGGTAGTGCACGTCGATGCCTGCGGTGACGTAGGGGAGCAGGGCGTCACCCAGCGGTGTCCACCCGCGCTCGTACGCCGTGTGCGTCACCGCGGCCGCGCTGTGGCAGTCGAGCAGTGTGGCGATGATGCCGCCGTTGAGGAAGCCCACGCCGTTGTCGTGCTCGGGCCACGGCATGAACGTCGCGACGACGGTGCCGTTGGGCCCCAGGTAGGACTTCAGCCGAAGCCCCTTCTCGTTGGCGGGGCCACACCCGAAGCAGGGCAGGTCGGGGAAGTAGCGGTCCTGGAGTGCGTCCACGTGCCCAGCGTGGCAGAGCGGGCCTCGCGCCGCCGACTACGACGTGGGCGCCGCCGGCTGACCGCTCGTGGTGAGGAGGGGCGGGATCCGCCGGAGGGAGGCCGCCAGGAGGCAGGCGACGACGAGCAGGCCGCCGGCCAGCAGGGACACGCCGGTCCAGCCGCTGCGGGCCCAGGCTGCGCTGCCGAGGTTCCCGAAGACCGAGGAGCCCACGTAGTAGGCGAACAGGTAGAGCGCCGCGGCCTGGCCTGTGCTCGTGCCGGCCGCGTGGGCGCGTGCGACGACCCACCCGCTGGCCAGCCCATGGGCGATGAAGAACCCGATCGCGAGCACGGCGACACCGAGCACGATCACCGGGAGGGAGGGGGTCAGGGAGAGCCCGACGCCGGCGAGCGCGATCACGCATCCGGCAGGCATGATCGCGCGGCGCCCGATCCTGTCGGCGAGGCGCCCCGAGAGCGTGGAGGACGCCGTGCCGAGGGGATAGACGAGGTAGACGAGGCTCAGGGCGCCCGCGCTCAAGCCGAACGGCGCCGACATCAACCGGAAGCCGAGCGCGTTGAACACGGCGACCAGGGCCCCCACGGCGCAGGCGCCGAGTGCGTAGAGGGCCAGCAGGGCCCGATCGGTGCCCGCGGCGCGTGCCATCGCGAACAGGTGGCCGAGGTCCATCGGCCTCGCGACGAAGTGGCGCGACGCAGGGAGCAGCAGCCAGACGACCACCGCACAAGCGAGGGCGAACGCGGCCGCAGCCGCCATCGCCCACCGCCACCCGAGCACGTCGGCGACGGGGGCGGTCACGAGGCGGCCGGCCATGCCGCCCAGTGCCGTGCCACCGATGTAGAGGCCCGCCGCGCGCGCGTGGGCCGACCGGTGGAGCTCCTCGCGCAGGTAGGCGGTCGCGACCGCAGGGAGGCCGGCCAACGCCACGCCCTCGAGCAGACGCAGCGCCAGGAGCGCCTCCCAGGTCGGAGCCGCCGCACACGCGACGGCCACCAGGACCGAGGACCCCAGGGAGAGGTGGATGAGCCGGGTCCGTCCCACCCGTTCCGACAGCGGGCCGGCGACAAGGAGCGCACCTGCGAGGCCCGCTGTCGTCAGGGACATGGTCAGGGTGCTCTGGGCGGGGGTCACGGCGAAGGCCTCGCCGAGCAGGGGGAGGAGCGCCTGGGTGTCGTAGAGCAGCACGAAGGTCGCCATGCCGGCGACGAAGACCGCCGCGAGGACGCGGCGGTATCCCGGCGTGCCAGGCAGGTGTCCCGTCTCGGCAGCCGCGGGAGAGGGCGCGTGGGTGGTGCTCACCAGAGCAGCGTGAACCCGAGAGGGGTCATGCGTCCAATGCTCAAGAAGTCGCATATCCATGCAGGATACGTATGATGCCGCCATGCTCGTGCGTGATCTGGCGTGGCTGGTGGCCCTGGCGGAGCACGAGCACGTGACCGACGCCGCCGCGATCCTCGGAGTCAGCCAGCCGACGCTGTCCCGGGCCCTGGCCAGGGTCGAGGCGGAGCTCGGCGCCAGGCTCTTCGAGCGCCTCCCGGGCGGCGTACGGCCGAATCCCCTCGGCGAGCTCGTCGTCGAGGGCGCGCGGGACGTGGTCGCGCGCTACGAGCGGGTCGTCACCGAGCTCGCGAGCCGGCTCGACCCCGACAGCGGTGTGGTGCGACTGGCCTTCCTCGATTCGATGGCCACCTCCCTGGTCCCGCAGCTGCTGCGGGCGTTCCACGAGGAGGCCCCTGCGGTGCGCGTGCTGCTCAGCCAGGAGCCGGCGCACGACATGCTGCGTGACCTCACGACCGGGGCAGCCGAGCTCGCGATCACGTCGTCGCGCCCCGAGGGCGACTTCGGCTGGCTGCCGCTCCAGCACGATCGCCTTGTCCTGATCGTGCCGCCCACTCATCGGCTCAAGAGGCGCAGGCGCGTGGACCTGGCCGAGGTCGCCGAGGACGAGCTCATCACCACCCCCGTCGGGTATGGCTTCCGGTCCCTGGTCAACGACCTGCTCGCCGAGGCAGGGATCGGCATGCAGGTGTCCTTCGAGAGCGGGGACCTGGCGACCGTCGAGGGGCTCGTGGCAGCAGGCCTCGGGGTGGCGGTCGTGCCCGAGCAGCTCGCCGGTCAGACCGGGTCGGTGGGGCTCGCCCTCACGACGCCACGCGCCCGGCGTACGGTCGGGCTCACCTGGCGGACCGACCGGCCACTCGCACCCGCTGCCGCCCGGCTGCGCGACTTCGTCGCCTCGCTCCACCGCTGACCCTGTCCAGGCGAGACGGCTTCCCCTGAGCCGCTGACACCGGGTCAGGCCAGCAGGCTGGCCCTGATCTCGGTCTTCAGCACCTTGCCCACCTTCGACCGCGGCAGGTCGGGCCACACCTCGACCTGCTTCGGCGTCTTCACGCTGCCCAGGCGGGCCTTGACGAACTCCTTGACCTCGCCCAGGTCGGCCTTGTGGCCGGCCTTGAGCTGCAGCACGGCGGTGAGGCGCTCGCCCCACTTCTCGTCGGGCAGACCGAGCACCGCGCAGTCGGCCACGGCCGGGTGCGCCATCAGGGCCTGCTCGACCTCGGTGGAGTAGACGTTGAAGCCGCCGGTGATCACCATGTCCTTGGCCCGGTCGACGATGAAGAGGAAGCCGTCCTCGTCGAGGTAGCCGATGTCACCGGTGTGGTGCCAGCCGTGGGCGGAGGCCTCCTTCGTCGCCTCCTCGTCGCGGTAGTAGCCACGCATCACGAGGCTGCCGCGGACGACGATCTCGCCGCGCTCGCCCGTGGGGAGGAGGGTGCCGGGCTCGCCCATGATGGAGACCGTCACCAGCGGAGACGGTCTCCCCGCTGATGAGAGCCGCTCGTGGGCCACGCTGCCGTCGGCGTGGAAGTGGTCGGCCGGAGCCATCGTCGAGATCATCATCGGCGCCTCGGTCTGGCCGAAGAGCTGGGCCATCACCGGCCCGATCCGGGTGAGCGCCTCGGTCAGGCGCGTCGCGGACATCGGGGCCGCGCCGTACCAGAAGCACTGCAGCGAGGAGAGGTCCGCGCCGGCCAGGCCGGGGTGGTCCAGCACCATGTAGATGAGCGTCGGTGGCAGGAACGTGTGGGTCACCCGGTGCTGCTCGACGTTCTCGAGGAACGCCGCCACCTCGGGGGTGCGCATCACCACGAGCGAGCCGCCGTGGCAGAGCACCGGGAAGCAGAGCACGCCGGCTGCATGGGTGAGCGGCGCGAGGGCGAGGTAGACCGGCCGCGGCGAGAACGGATAGCTCATCAGTGTGAGCGCCGTCATCGCCTCCAGGTTGGCGCCGGTGAGCATCACGCCCTTCGGGCGCCCGGTCGTGCCGCCGGTCCCGACGATCATCGCGAGGTCGTCGTCCGCGTCGCGGTCGACGACGGTGCCCTCGCCGCGCGCGAGGAACTCGTCCCACCTGAGCGCGCCCTCCACGGGCGCATCGAGGCAGACCAGGGTGGTCAGCCGGGGGAGGGCGTCGCGGATCTCGCAGACCAGCGGCGCGTACGCCGACGTGAAGATCAGCACCGAGCACTCGAAGAGGTCGAGGAGCTCGCGGTTCTCGGCCGCCTCGTTGCGCGGGTTCACCGGGCACCAGACTGCTCCGGCCCTGCTGATCCCGAAGACGCAGCTGAAGGCCAGCGGGTCGTTGGCGGAGAGGATCGCGACCTTGTCGCCGGGCACGACGCCCGAGCCGGCCAGGGCCGCCGAGATGCGGAAGCTGAGCCCCCGCACCTCGGCGTACGACCATGTCTCGCCGTCACAGACCAGGCAGGGCGCGTCCGCGCCGAGCGAGAAGCCCTTGTCGAGGTGGTCGACGAGACGCACGCGTCACCCCTGGACCGTCAGGACGGGCTCGGACACCAGGCCGAAGCTGCGCAGCACGCCGAGCAGCTCCCGGTGGCCGAACGCCTGGCAGCCGGACGCGAAGCCGACCTGCTTCGGCTGCTGCTGCAGCAGCGCATACGCGGCGTAGGCCTGGAGCAGGCCGGTCTGGGCGTAGTTCTGGTTGCCGTGGATGACGCAGTGCGCGCGCCCGAGCGGGCCCGAGGCGTGCACCGAGTCGAGGGACTTGTTGACCCTCGGGTTCTCCCGGGGCGGCATCTGGTTCATCACCTGCGCCGCCGTCGCGTCGAGGGCGGTGTCACGGTCCTCCGGCGACATGTCCTTGGTCGCCTCGAGGGCGCCCGCCACGATCTGGGGTACGCCGTTCATCAGGGCGGCGTTGAAGACACCACCCTGCGCCTTCACGTTGGCCACCCGCGGGTCGTGCTTGAACCACACCGGGTGGGAGGTGCCGCCCCACGGGAGGGACAGCGCCAGCTCGTGCTGGCCGGGCACGACCAGCGGCACCAGGCCCTGGGCCGGGTCGAAGGGGACGTAGGAGTTCTGCTCGAGGTAGTGCGCGGCCGCGGTCGCGGCGTTGACCAGGATGGTGCGGGTCGAGGCGATAGTCGGGCTGCCGCCCCAGAAGACCGCGATGTCGAGGGTGTCCAGGCCCGGGCTCTCCAGGCAGAGCTGGGCCGCGATCTCGCCGGTCGTGTACATCTGCGCGAGGCCGGGGGAGAGCAGCAGACCCGCGGCGGCGAAGTCCGCGCCGTACTGCTCGTCGCAGGTGATCAGCCAGTCCTGCTCGCCGGTGGTGTCGACGTAGTGGACGCCCGCGGCCAGGCAGGCCTCGACGACCTCGGGGCCATACTTGCTGAACGGGCCGACGGTGTTGCAGACGACGGCTGCGCCCTTGAACAGGTCGGTGAGGGACTCGACGTCGTGGGAGACCTCGGCGACGTTGTACTGCGCGGTCTCGATGCCGGGCACGTGCGCGTCCATGGAGGCGGTGAGCCTGTCGGCGCTGCGGCCGGCTGCCAGGAACGGCACGTTGAACTGGCGGAGGTATTCGCAGACCAGGCGGCCGGTGTAGCCGGAGGCGCCGTAGACGATCACGGGCTTGTCGCTCATGGTGCTCACATCCCCATTCCGCCGTCGACCGGCAGGCCGACTCCGTTGACGAACCGGGCCGCGTCGGACGCGAGGAAGACCACCGCGTCGGCCATGTCGGAGACCTCGCCGAGCCGGCCGGACGGGGTCAGCTCGACGACGGCGCCGATCGCCTCCTCGACGGAGCCGAACAGGCCGAGCTCGGCGACGTCGTGGGCCAGACCGGCGCCCATCGCGGTGGGGACGAGGCCGGGGTAGATGCAGTTGACCCGAACCCCGTAGCCGAGCTTGCCGCTCTCCATCGCGGCCACCCGGGTGAGGCGGTCGCACGCGGACTTGGTGGCCGAGTAGACCGAGATCGCCGGGAAGGCGATGGTCGCGGCGACCGAGGCGACGTTGACGATGCTGCCGCCCTGTCCGGCAGCACCGCCCGGACGCATCGCGCGCAGGCCGTGCTTGATCCCGAGGGCGGTGCCCAACACGTTCACCTCGAGCATCTTGCGGACGTCGGCCGGGTCGATCTCGGTGATCAGGCTGGTGATCTCGACGCCGGCGTTGTTGACCAGGATGTCCAGGCCGCCGAGCTGCTCGACCGCCTGGGCCACCGCGGCCTCCCAGTTGGCGTCGTCGCTGACGTCGAGGTGGACGTAGCCGTGCCCGTCGCCGAGGCCTTCTGCGACCTTGGCGCCGAGGTCGTCCTGCAGGTCGGCGACGACGACGCTGGCGCCGGCCGCGGCCAGCGCCTGCGCCATGCCTTCGCCGAGTCCTTGTGCGCCTCCCGTCACCAGGGCCTTGCGCCTCGTGAGGTCGAGATCGGTCATGGCTGTGTCTCCTTCGGTACGCCGGGTGATGGGCGTCACACTGCTCCCGGGTCTTGACGGATGTCAAGACTTTTCTGGACATTCGTCAAGTCTTTTCTGGCCGAATGTCAAGGGTATGGAGGTAGGGTGTCCGCCATGGCCACCCGGACCATGCGCAAGCCGCCCGAGGACAAGTACGACGAGCGCCGTCGCGCGCTCGCCGAGTCAGCGCTGCGCACGCTGGGCGAGCTCGGCTACGCCCGGGCCAGCCTGCGCGAGATCGCGCACAACTCGGAGTTCAGCCATGGCGTCGTGCACTACTACTTCCGCGACAAGCTCGAGCTGATCGTCTACTGCGTGCAGGAGTACAAGAAGACCTGCGTGACGCGCTACGACGGCGTGGTCGCCGATGCCACGACCCCCGAGGGCCTGGTCGACGCGTTCGCGGCCAAGCTCGCCGAGACGATCATCGACGAGGCCCCGATGCACCGCCTCTGGTACGACCTCCGCGCCCAGAGCATGTTCGAGGAGCACCTGCGGGAGGCCGTGACGGCGATCGACCGGACTCTCGAGGACATGGTCTGGCGCGTCGTCACGCGCTACGCCGAGCTGGCGGACGCCGCACCGGCACTCACTCCCAACGCGGCGTACGGCGTGCTCGACGGGGTCTTCCAGCAGGCACTGCTCGGCCACGTCGGCGGGCAGGACGGCGCGCTCTCCGTGCTCGACGCGCAGGTGCACGAGCTGATGCCGCTGATGCTGCGGCGCTGAGACTCTGGCCGTGGCCGGTTACTCCGGGCCGAGCCCGTCGGGGCCGGACGCGCCCTCGCTCGCCCCCTTCAGCTCCACGAAGACCACGTGCGTCGGGGTGTCGCCGATGTTCTCGCCATGGTGCCGCTGGGCAGGCAGCCAGCCCACGGTCCCCGACTCGAGCTCCACCTCTCGCTGCAGCTCCCCGGAGACCAGGCGCCGGCGGAAGCTGCTCAGTGTGTACATGACGCTGTCCGGGTGGGTGTGTGGCGTCGTCCGGTCGCCCGGCTGATCGGTGTACTCGAGGACGCGGACCTTGTCGTTCTCGAAGATGACCTTGTAGTGCTCGGGGTTCGTGACCGTGGGATCGAGGCTCATACCATGAGCATGACCGCGCGCCGGACACGCCGCAGAGGATCGGCGGTTTTGCGCGGCTACCGGGGCGGCACATCCACGCGCCCCCCAGGAGCTAGCGCAACTGCTTCTTGGCCAAGCCGGGAGGAAGTGGCTTCTCGCAGGCAGCCCGCTTGGTCTCGTCGTCCGCGGCTGCGTCGACGCAGCGCTTCCACGTGCGCATGCCTGCGGCGTGTGCGTCGGCGAGGTCCGTCATCTTCCGCGCCCGTTGCGCGGGTGTGAGCCGCCGCCAGGCTTCCTTCCAGGCCGCGTTCTTGCCGTGGTCGATCGCGGCAGCCTTGTTCGAGTGCGCCCATGGCGGGGGGCCGTGACCGGACTCCTCTCCGTCGCCCTGATCGCGGTCGTCGGTGTCACGCGCGGGTGTGGCAGCCGTCGTCTCGCCCGCCGGACCGGACGCGAGCGCTGCTGTGACCGCGAACAACCCGCCGACCATGAGAGCGGCGAGCACAGCGGCGATCCACCGTCTTCGCATGCCTCAGTGTGCGCCGGAAGTCGGCATCCGCACATGCCTCACGTTGACTATGAGTGCGGACTATGAGTGCGGCCGGCTGGTGGCCATCTTGGCGGCGAAGAAGCCGAGCAGGGTGCCGGATGCGAATCGCTGCGCCTGGAGGACACGGGGGTGTCGGGTGAGGAACCCGGCCAGGGCGGCGGACGTCAGGACGATGAGGGCGTTGACCGTCACTGCGACCACGATCTGCGCCGTTCCCAGCTGGAGGAACTGCCACCACGCAGCGCCCAGCGCGGGGTCGACGAACTGTGGAATCAGCGCGGCGTACATCAGCGCGATCTTGGGGTTCAACAGGTTGGTCACCACCCCCATGCCGAACAGGCGGCGCGGCGAGTGGGGAGCGAGGTCGCGTGGTTCGAACGGGGACCCGCCGCCCGGCCGGAGCATCTGCCAGGCCAGCCACGCGAGGTACGCCGCGCCAGCCAGCTTCACCACCTGGTAGGCCTCGGGCACGGCCACGAAGAGGGCTGACAGGCCGGCGGCCGCCGCGAGCAGGTAGACGATGAATCCGAGGGCGACCCCGGCCAGCGACACAAGACCGGCACGTCGTCCTTGCGAGATCGACCTCGATGCCAGATAGACCATGTTAGGCCCCGGAGTCAGCACCATCCCGAGGGCGACCACCACGACGCCGAGCAACGAGGCCAGTGACACGAGCTGCATGACGCGAAGGTACCCGGCGGGTCACTGGCCCAGAGGCGGACCCACCGCCCGATGGCCCGCCACCGCCGATTTTCTGCCGGTACGCAGTGCGGCCCCTCCGATGATGGCCAAGAGACCTCGGCTAGGAGTGACGTTCCTTGTGGATGTCCATTCCCCACGCCACACCGTGCGCGACCGCGCCGACGAGCACCAGTGCGAGTCCAAGAGCACAGAACCCCCATCCCAGGCTGAGGCCGCCATCGGTGACCATCCACATGCCAATGAACAGCAACGCGGTTCCGGGAAGCCACGCGACGGTCGGCGACGGAGCCCAGCGCTGCCGCATCTCGGAGCCCTTCTCGTGGGCGACCTCATGGCTCATGCGGGGAGTGTCTCAGGTGCGGGCGACAGGCGGCCGCACATCGCCAGTTCCGACGGCACGGCAGCGTCGGTTGCCGACCCCGCAGCGGTCCGCCCGTGGTCACGGGTTGCGTGGGTCGGGCCCCTGTCACGACGCGGTCACGGCAGCGCGAAGGGCGTCGAGGGTGCGCTCGACGTCGGCGTCGGTGGTTGACCAGTTGCTCACCGAGATGCGCAGCACGGCCCGCTCGCGCCAGACCGAGCCACTGGTCCACGCGGTGCCGTCGTCCAGCATCCGGCGGACGACGTCGAGAGTGCGGGCGTCGTCTCCGAAGGCCGCGCAGACCTGGGTGAAGACCACGTCGTTGAGCACCTCGGCACCCTCGATGCCAGCGATGCCGTCGGCGAACGCCCGGGCATGGCCGGCCAGACGCTCGACGAGCTCGGCGACCCCGCTGCGGCCGAGCGACCGTAGTACCGCCCACACGGTGAAGGCGCGGGCGCGACGAGACAACTCGGGGACCTTCTCGAAGGGATCGCCCGCGGCGTCCTGGATCAGGTAGTCACCGTGCATCGACATCGCGGCCCGCAGCGCGGTCGGGTCGCGGACGATCGCCAACCCGCAGTCGTAGGGCACGTTGAGCGTCTTGTGGGCGTCGGTCGCCCATGAGTCGGCGGCCTCGTAGCCGTGGACGAGGTGACGGTACGCCGGAGTGGCACCGGCGAAGAGCCCGAACGCGCCGTCGATGTGCACCCACGCCCCGTGCTCGTGCGCCGCCGCGATCGCCGCTTCGAACGGATCGAACGCCCCGGAGTGGACATTGCCCGCTTGAAGAACCACCACCGCTGGCCGGTCATCGCCGCCCCCGAGCCTCTCGCGGAGCGCGGCCGGGTCGATCCGGCCCTGCTGGTCAACCGGGACGAGTTCCGGCGCACCGAGGCCGAGGTAGCGCAGCACCAGGTCAACGGAGCCGTGACGCTCCGCACCGACCAGCACGCGCACCCCCGCCGAGCCGACCAGGCCGTAGCCCCCAACGTCCCACCCAGCCCGGGCGAGCACCGCGTCGCGGGCGGCGGCCAGGCAGGTGAAGTTGGCCATGGTCCCACCGGTCACGAAGCCGACGGCGCTGCCCCCGGGCAGGCCCAGGAGGTCCAGCACCCACGCCTCGGCGACGTCATCGACCGCGGTCGCCCCAGGCGTGACCTGGCGCAGCCCGGCGTTCTGGTCCCACGCCGAGGTCAACCAGTCCGCCGCTAGCCCCGCAGGGTGCGTGCCCCCGATCACGAACCCGAAGAATCGACCTGACGGCATCGCCGTCAGCCCCCGCTCCACCGCCCCAGCCAGCAGGTCCACGACCGCCATAGGATCGGTCGGGCCGTCGGGCAGCTCCGCGCCAAGGGCGGCAATCACCTCGGCGACCGAGGCCGCCGGAGGTACGGGACGAGCGGGCAGGGTCGACAGCCACGTCAAGGCGTGCTCGTGCGCGCGGGCGAGGGCCCCCGCGGCGTCAGGTGTGCGGCCCACCTCATCACGCACCTTTCAAGTCAGGTCCGGCCATTGCCAAGGAAAGCCACAGAACCGGGCGCCCCACGCCAGGACCTCCGCGTAGCCTCCACCAGACAGGATGACTCAGAAACAACCACCACGGGGACCGAAGTCGCAGGCTCATTGCCGTCACCGATCGGCGGCAGATCAGTGCGTCCGCGGAGACGTCTCGACGCACCGTTGTTTGCGGCGGGGCACGCCGAGGTGGATCGTGAGACATGGCGCCTCGTGCATCGAGCAGTGCACTCGCAGGACTCCTCGGCGTGCTCATCGTCGGGTGCGGAGGTGAATCCGATCGAGCGACGAGCACGACGGATACGGCCACGACCGTCGCGCCGTCCAACCTCGATCGGTACCTCCTGCAAGCCGACGAGGTCCCGGGCCTGGAACCGATGTCGTCGCCGCAGACCGTCTCTGGGGAACCGTTCGATCTGCCCACGGGCGGCGCCGAGCGGCTTCGGCGCAGTGGCTACATCTCGACCACCTATCAGCCCGCCGAAGGCCACCGCAGCGGCGGCGTCAGCAGCGTCCTGCTCTTCGAGACCGAGGCCCGGGCACGCAACTGGATGGCCTATGAGACGAGCGACGAGGCGATCCAGCACCAGATCCCCGGCGCGAAGATCGAGCGGTTCCAGGTTCCCGATGTCCCCGGCGCACAGGGGTGGACGGGGCCCGACCTGCACGGCAACGCCATCGGCCACGTCTACTGGACCCAGGGCCGCTGCATGATGCTCATCGGCCTCGAGGTCGAGGGACCGCGTGTCGAGCGGCTGTCGGCCGGTGTCAAGGCAATCTACGAGCGCACGGGTGGCACCTGCCCGGACTGATGCTGAGTCGGGCGCAGCGGTCCAGCCGGTCGAACGCCTCCCACCTCGGGCCGACCAAGGCTTACCCGGGGGGGCATAGTCGCGCACGTCCTCGACGGAAGTCTGTCTTGGCGGTGTTCTGTTTGTGTCTGCGCTGGAGCGTCAGGTCAGGACTCCGCGAGGGCGCGCACCGCACGTTCGATGGCGGGGCGCATGTCAAGATCAGGGTCGACGGTGAGCCGGTGCAGGAGCAGTCCGTCGGCGAGCGCCATGAGGGCCCGGGTCGCCGGCACGGGCTCGGCGATGCCGACGGCGACCACGATCCGCTCAGTCCACCGCTCGAACTCGCGGCGCTGCCGCCGCAGCGGCTCGCCAAGCTCAGGGTCGCCGGCGAGTTCGAGGAAGAGGGCGTAGCGTGCGCGGGTGCGCGCGGCGAACGGCCCGGTCTGCAGTTCGGCCATGGCGCACAAGCCCTCGATCAGCCCGAGCCCCGCATCACCCGTTCCGTCGACGCCTCGGCCTGGTCGCCGCGGCTGCCAGAGGCGTCCGGCTTCCACCATCTCGTCGTCGAGACGCCCGGCCTGCATACTCACGTCGCCGCCATCGGCGAGGGCGAACCGGTCGTGCTGTTGCACGGATTTCCCCAGCACTGGTGGCAGTGGCAGGCCATAGCTCCGGTCATCGCCGCAGGCGGCTACCGCGTCATCTGCCCCGACCTGCGCGGGGCTGGCTGGACCGTGGCCGACGATCCGCGTATCGAACGCGAGACCTGGCTCCGCGACCTGCTTGCCCTCTTCGACGTCCTCCACATCGAGCGCGCCCACCTCGTCTCCCACGACATGGGCGTCATCACCGCGATGCAGCTGACCTATGACCACCCCGAGCGGGTTCGAACAGCAGTACAACTCTCCGTGCCGCCGGGCTTCATGACGTTCAGTCCGGGGCTCCTCCCGGGCTTCCGGCACCTGCCCCCGTTCATCTGGCACCGCCCGGGCGCCTCCCTGCGCGGAGTCTTCTCCGAGGCCTACGTCGCCCGCCCGATCTCGGAGGCAGCCGTCGAAGCCCACCTCGCCCCGATGCGCCGACCCGACATCGACGGCGCGGTGCGTCCGCTCACGCGAGGCATGGTCCTGCCGGAAGCCATGCGCATGATGCGCGGCGTCTACCGCCGCCGGCGACTCACGGTGCCGACCCTCGTCGTATTCGGCCGCCGCGACCGCCCCTGGACCGAGGAGCTCTTGGGGCGTGTCTGCCGCAATCCGAAGCGGTACGCCGATCGCGTCGAGTTCGCCTACGTCGACGACGCAGCGCATTTCATCACCGACGACGCCCCCGCGGCAGTCGCCGACCTCGCGCTCGACTGGTTCGAACGAGCCGCATGACGTAGCACTAGCCGAGGTGTTGCGTTGACCGCCTGAACCCGCAGCACAATCGCCCTCTTTTCGGCGTACGGCTCCAGCTCTTCCAGTTGGGCGAGCGACCGATCCGGATCGTCGTCGCGACGCAGCCGGGCACCGCGGACCGCACCAACTTCACTCCCAGCCGGCTTCGGTGGTCCGCGGCCCGGCACGTGCCGCATCGGTCCGCCGGCAACGGTCACGATCGTCGCACCGCGCCTGGCAAGCGCAGAAGTTCTTGGCCGGGGGGCGATGGCGCGTCGTACCCTCGGAGCATGGGGAAGTCCCGCATCCCCCACTCTGGTTCCGCCGGTGAGGCCCCGTCCGGGGGTGGCCCGCGGATCAAGGGAGAAGACCGTCTCAGGTGGGTGCTGGAAGAGGCCGGCGTGCTCCCTGACGCCGCGTCACTGGATGAGAACCAGGTCGTCTCCCTGGATGGCGGCGTCGACGCGCTGACCTACCTGGTCCGGCGCAACGGCCAGGACGTTGTCGTGAAGCTGAACGACCATGGCCTGGAGGCCGAGGCGAGAGCACTGCGCGCCTGGCAGGAGTACACCTCCTGCGTCCCGCGGGTGCTGGGCGCCGGCACGGTGCCGGGGACCGGCACGCGGCCGGTCAAGTATCTGGTCCTCGCCGCCATGGTCAACGACGAGGGCGACATCGTGGAAACCGCAGTGGAGTACCTGAAGCGGTCGCCCACGGCTGCTCGCGAGGTGGGGCGGCAGCTCGGCGCCGAGCTGCACCGCCTGCACCAGGCGCGGGGTGCGACCGGCTTCGGAAACTTCGCGGACTCGGCGGGTGCCGAGCGGACCTACCACGCCTGGAGCGCCTATCTCGAGGAGTTCTTCATGCAGCATGCCGACTACGTCAGGGGCCTGGGGATCCGGGACCGTCAGATCGACCACGCGCGCGCCTTCATCCGGCAGTGCCCGTACGTCGATGAACCCCGTTACCTGCACGGTGACGTCTCCATCCGCAACATCGCGATGCGCAGCTATGACCCGATCAGGATCAGCCTGTTCGACCCCAACCCGCTCTGCGGTGACCCTTCGTGGGACATCGCGCCGATGACCAACAACGTCGACTTCAACGAGCGTCGCCATCGGCGGGACGACAGCGCGTCGGAGACACTCCTGCGCGACCGCGAGCTCCTGGCCGGGTTCGGGGAGTCGTACCCCAGCGTCGTCGCCGAGACGTCGCTGCTCACGGCCCAGCTGGTCCAAGCGGTCCTCCAGGCCGAACATCGGACGGCTGGGTCCGATCACGACGAGCTCGACGTGAAGGTGACGCACGAGTTCATCCGCGACGTCATGGAACGGATGTCGGCATGACAGACAATCAAAGGTTCGTGGCAATTCGCCACGGCGAGAGCCAGACGAATGCGACCAACACCTTCCAGGCCGGCAACCAGAGCCTGTCCGACCCGCTCACGCCGAGAGGCGAGGCAGACGCGCGCCGCCTGGCCGAGCGACTGAGTGCCCTTCCCGTGGACGTCATCGTGAGCAGCGGCTACCTGCGGGCTCACACGACCGCAGCCCTGATCGCTGAGGCGACCGGCAGCCCGCACCTCGTACCCGTGACCCAGGGCTCCTCCTCCTGGCTGGATGTTCCGGCGGACGATCCGGACGTCCTCACCTGTGACTCGCTGCTGCGGGAGATCGATGTGCCCAGCGAGCTGGAGGGGCTGCGATTCGACGACCCCCGTGCCCGGGAGATCCAGCACGCCGCCATGGCGGTCGCGGACCAGCCGGACGGTCACTATTCAGACGAGGAGAACCTCTACGACCTCTGGCGGCGAGCCGAGGCCATCTCCCGCTACCTCGAGGCCCGCAGGGAGGCCCTGGTCGTGGTCGTCGCGCACGGTGGCATCCTCAAGGTCTGGCTCGCGCACCTCATGTTCATCACGGTCCACGGGCTGGACACGCCCGCACAGCTGTCCGCCTACCGTGGCTTCACGAAGCTGGGTTGGTGGGACAACACCGGCCTGATTCCCCTGATGTTCAACCGCCGAGAGGGCTGGAAGTGGCTGATGACGGACATCCAGCACCTCGGGCCTGAGTACCTCAGCTTCATGCCGGTCCAGGTTCCGGGGGCCGCGCCGGACACCGGTGCCGAGTACCTCGGCGAGGAGACCACCGACAGCGACCGGTCCTGACCCCGCGGCCACGCCCTCCAGGCCGGATGCTCGCATCCTGTCTAGACCGGGCTTCCGTCGCCACGGCATTTCATGTCAATGTTATTAACATGAAAAGGTCGTACACGATGACCAGCCGCGCGGACGCGGCCAGACAGACGGGGGAGCGGATCCTCGCTGCGGCGCTGGACCACTTCGCTGCGGCCTACTACGACGAGGTCACCCTCGACGCCATCGCGGTCGACGCCGGCGTCAGCGTGCAGACGGTGATCCGCAGGTTCGGGTCGAAGGAAGGCATCGTCCGAGCCCTGGTGCAGGTCTCCCGGCCACGGACGGAGTCCCAGCGGGCCGAGGCACCGGTGGGAGACATCCGGGGCGCGGTCGCCAACCTCGTGGAGCACTACGAGTCCGAGGGCGACCTGATCCTGCACGTGCTCCGCCAGGAGCTGCGCGTCCCGGCGTACGCCGAGGTGAGCGCGCACGGCAGGCGCGTCCACGCCGAGTGGATCGGCCGCGTCTTCGCGCCGTGGCTCGATGCCGAGCGGGGCGTCGATCGCCGACGCATGCTCGCCCAGCTCGTCGCCGTCTGCGACCTCTACACGTGGTTCCTGCTGCGGAGGCAGCAGGGCCTCTCACAACGCCAGACGGAGCTGGCGCTCGTCGAGCTCCTGGAGGGAGTGCTGCCATGAAGGTCCTCTGCTACACGGCGCCCGTCCGCGGGCACCTGTTCCCGACCGTCCCGATCCTGCTCGAGCTCAAGCGGCGCGGGCACGAGGTGGTCATCCGCACGATGGGCGCCGAGGTCCCACGACTTCGGGAGATGGGGCTCAAGGCGGATGCGGTCACCGCCGAGATCGACGCCATCCAGCTCGAGGACTACAAGGGCAAGAACCCGGTGGAGTCGCTCAAGCTCGGCGTCGTCAGCTTCGTGCGTCGCGGTGCGCTCGAGGTGCCCGAGATGCGAGCCGCGATCGAGGAGGAGCAGCCCGACCTGCTGCTGGTCGACGTGGTCACCTGGGGTGCCGCGGCCGTGGCGGAGACCTGGGGTGGGCCGTGGGCGGTCGTGCAGCACGCGCCCACCCCGGTGCCCTCCGACGAGGTGCCACCCTTCGGGCCCGGGCTGAAGCCGATGGGCGGCCCGCTGGGACGACTGCGCAACCGCCTGCTGCGGCCCCTGACCCTCGGCGCGGTCGAGCGCGTGGTCGTGCCGAAGCTCAACGAGCTGCGAGCCTCGGTGGGGGCCTCGCCGGTCCGCGACGCCCGCGACACGTTCACCCGGGCCCCGCTGACGCTCTACGTCACCTCGGAGTCGTTCGACTATCCGCGCAGCGACTGGCCGGACTCCTTCTGCTTCACGGGTCCGCTCAACTGGGACCCCCCGGTCGACCCGCCTGCCTGGCTCGACCCGCTCAGCCGCCCGATCGCCCTGGTCACCACGTCCTCGGAGTTCCAGGACGACGGCGAGCTGGTGCGGGTCGCGCTCGCCGCGCTGGCGGAGGAGCCACTCGACGTGGTGGCCACCATGCCCGCAGGCGTCGAAGAGGTGGAGCTGCCCGCGAACGCCCATCTCGAGGAGTTCGTCCCCCACTCCCACGTGCTGCCACGGGCAGTGGTGGCTGTCACGCACGGCGGCTTCGGCGCCACCCAGAAGGCTCTTTCGGCCGGGGTCCCGGTCGTCGTGGTGCCCTTCGGGCGTGACCAGGCCGAGGTCGGTCGCCGGGTCGAGGCGGTAGGTGTCGGCGTGTTCCTGCCTCGCAAGAAGCTGAGCCCCGCCTCCTTGCGCGACGCCGTACGTCGGGCGCGAGAGCTGGAGCCGGCCACGCGAGCCTTCGCGGAGCGGATGAAGCACGAAGGCGGCGCATCGCTGGCCGTCGACCGGCTGGAGCAGCTGCTCGGCTGAATCCCGGCCGGGCGTCAGCGCCAGCCGAGCTCGGGCGCGACGTGGGTCAGGATCGCTTCGAGCACGTGAGCGTTGTAGTCCACGCCGAGCTGGTTGGGCACGGTGAGCAGCAGGGTGTCGGCGGCCGCGATGGCCTCGTCCTGGGCGAGCTGCTCGACCAGCTTGTCCGGTTCCGCGGCGTACGTGCGTCCGAAGACCGCGCGCTTCTCGGGCTCGATGTAGCCGAACTGGTCGGACCCGGCTCCCTCGTGGCCGAAGTAGGCGTGGTCGCGCTCGTCGACGAGGGCGAAGATGCTGCGGCTCACGGAGACGCGCGGCTCGTGCTCCCAGCCGGCGTCCTGCCAGGCGGCGCGGAAGGCCTCGATCTGCTTGCGCTGCTGGATGTGGAAGGGCTCGCCCGACTCGTCGAACTTCAGCGTCGAGCTCATCAGGTGCATGCCCTTGCCGGCCGCCCACCCCGCGGTCGCGTCGGACCCAGCCCCCCACCAGATGCGCTCCCGCAGCCCCTCGGAGTGCGGCTCGATCCTCAGGAGTCCGGGCGGGTTGGGGAACATCGGGCGCGGGTTGGGCTGGGCGAAGCCGCGGCCGGACAGGAGCTCGAGGAACACCTCGGCGTGCCGGCGTCCCATGTCGGCATCCGTCTCGCCCTCGGCGGGGGCGAAGCCGAAGTGCCGCCAGCCCTCGATCACCTGCTCCGGTGATCCCCGGCTGATGCCGAGCTGCAGCCGCCCGCCCGCGATCAGGTCGGCGGCGCCGGCGTCCTCGACCATGTAGGCCGGGTTCTCGTAGCGCATGTCGATCACGCCCGTGCCGATCTCGATCCGGCTGGTGCGCGCTCCCACGGCGGCGAGCAGCGGGAAGGGGGAGGCCAGCTGGCGGGCGAAGTGGTGCACCCGGAAGTAGGCGCCGTCGGCGCCCAGCTCCTCGGCCGCCACCGCGAGGTCGATCGACTGCAGCAGCACGTCGCTCGCCGACCGTGCGGCCGACTGCGGCGAGGGGGTCCAGTGGCCGAAGGACAGGAAGCCGATCTTCTTCATGGCGGGATAACCCTTCGGGTGGACGGACCCATTCCCAGTAGCCTCGCCCGGGTGAGCGCGACGATCAAGGCCTCGGGGTTGGCAGCACGCCGCGGCGCCACCTCCCTCTTCTCGGGGCTCGACCTCGTGGTCGCGCCCGGCGACCTGACGGGGCTGGTCGGGCCCAACGGCGCAGGCAAGTCCACGCTGCTGCAGACCCTGGCCGGCGTCCGCGTGCCCGAGGACGGCACCGTGACCGTCGTGCCGGCGACGGCGACGGTCGGCTACCTCCCCCAGGAGACCGAGCGCCGCGAGGGCGAGACGGTCCGCATGTTCCTGGCGCGGCGCACCGGCGTGGCGGACGCGCAGACCGCCTTCGACGACGCCACGGAGCGGTTCGCGGCGGGAGAGGAGGGAGCCGACGACGCCTACGCCCTGGCCCTCGAGCGCTGGCTCGCCCTCGGCGGCGCCGACCTCGACGAGCGGGCGGAGGCCGTGGCCGTCGACGTCGGCCTCGCCGTCGACCTGGACCAGCCGATGACCTCGCTCTCGGGCGGCCAGGCCGCGCGTGCCGGCCTCGCGAGCCTGTTGCTCTCGAGATACGACGTGTTCCTGCTCGACGAGCCGACCAACGACCTCGACCTCGACGGACTCGCCCGCCTCGAGCGCTTCGTCACCGAGCTGCGGGCCGGCGCAGTGATCGTCAGCCACGACCGGGAGTTCCTCGCCCGCACGGTCAACCGCATCGTCGAGCTCGACCTCCACCAGCGCACGATCAACATCTACGGCGGCGGCTACGACGCGTGGCTGCACGAGCGGGAGGTCGCGCGGCGGCACGCGCGTGAGGCCTACGAGGAGTACGCCGGCACGGTGGCGAGCCTGCAGGCGCGCGCCAACACCCAGCGCAGCTGGGCGGCGCAGGGCGTCCGCAACGCACGCCGCAGCATCAACGACGAGCCGGACAAGTCGATCCGCCGGTTCCGCATCGAGTCCAGCGAGAAGCAGGCTTCCAAGGTCCGCCAGACCGAGCGCGCGATCGAGCGCCTCGACGTGGTCGAGGAGCCCCGCAAGGAGTGGGAGCTGCGGATGGAGATCGCCGCCGCACCGCGCTCCGGCGCGGTGACCGCGGCGCTGCGGGAGGCCGTCGTACGCCTGGGGGACTTCACCCTCGGGCCGGTGACCCTCGAGATCGGCTGGGCGGAGAAGGTGGCCATCACCGGACCCAACGGATCCGGGAAGTCGACCCTGCTGGCCGCCCTGCTCGGCCGGATCGAGCTCACGGAGGGATCAGTGCACCTCGGCCCCGGCGTCGTCGTGGGTGAGGTCGACCAGGCGAGACGGCTCTTCGAGGGGGACGAGCCGCTCGTCCACGCCTTCCAGCGCCATGTGCCCGACCTGGCGCCCGAGCCGGTGCGCACGCTGCTCGCGAAGTTCGGCCTCAGGTCCGACCACGTCCTGCGCCCCGCGTCCAGCCTCTCGCCGGGGGAGCGGACGCGGGCCGCGCTGGCGCTCCTCCAGGCGAGCGGCGTCAACCTGCTCGTCCTCGACGAGCCGACCAACCACCTCGACCTCCCCGCGATCGAGCAGCTCGAGGCGGCGCTGGCGGACTATCCCGGCACCCTGCTCCTCGTCACCCACGACCGCCGGATGCTCACGGCCGTCGAGACCACCCGGGAGCTCCACGTGGAGGCCGGCCGGGTCACCGAGCGCTGACGTCGCCCAGCCCGAGCAGCAGGTGCGCCTCGATGGGCCTGCTCTTGCCCTTGAGGTCGAGCTCGCCCAGCGACGTGGTGCGGGCGTCGGGCACCAGTGCCCTCGTCCCGGGTCCGATCGCGACGCCCCCGGCGGGGGCCTTGCCCTCGATGCGCGACGCGGTGTTCACGACGTCGCCGATGATGGTGTGGGTGCGGCCACCGGCGGTGCCGAGCAAGGTCACCGACACCTCGCCGGAGTTGATGCCGACGCGGAACCGGGGCCAGTCCGGATGCGCGGACGAGACCTCGCCACATGCTCGCTGGAACGCCAGGCCTGCGGCGCACGCGCGGCGCGCGTGGTCGGGCTGGTCGCCCCGCTTGTTGAAGGTGACCATCAGCGCGTCGCCGACGATGCGGTCGACGTCCCCGCCGTGCGGGGACACCACTGCCGGCACGGCCACGGCGAAGTAGGTGTTGAGCATGGCCGTCACCTCCTCGGGCGCGTGGTTCTCCGAGAACGTGGTGAACCCCTGGAGGTCGGCGAAGAGCACGCTGATCGTGCGGCTGCCGCCGCTCGTGCCGGGCAGGTAGAGGTCGGCGAAGCGCTCCTCGTGCCATGACCTCCACGCGCCGAGGGCCACCAGGCCGAACGCGGCCATCATCAGCACGTGCCACTCCCACCAGCTCAGGTGCCAGTTGCGCGCCAGGGCGATCGCGACCATCGCCTCGGCGAGCAGGACGAACGCCGACAGCATCGCCACCAGCATCAGGGAGGGGCGCCGACGCCAGAGCTGCGCGTAGCGGACGGCGCTGAGCAGGTAGAGGAGCACCGCGGGCACGGCCAGGACGACCGGCAGGGCCTCGCCTGTGGGGGGCCGGTCCAGGGGCGGGAGACCCGCCAGCGACCAGGCACCCCACAGCAGCATGGCCGCGAGGAGGACGATCCGCAGCACCTTGCCACGGCGTACCTCCCTGACCGCTCCACTCTCGGACAGGCGCGCCCCCGACCTGGCGGCGAACACGGCGCCCACCGCGATGCCGATCGGCGTGGCGGCCTGGAAGCCGGTGTTGCTGGTCTCCAGCAGCACGCCCGGAGTGGCCAGGGCGTGCAGCCCGAGGAAGCCGGCCGAGCTGAGGAACGTCAGCGAGACCAGGAGGACCCGCGCATCACCGCGCCGGATCGCTGCCTGCCCGGTGGCGTAGGCCAGGCAGGCAGCCAGTCCCGCGGAGACGAGGACGAGCCAGAAGTGCGCCGGATGGTGCTCCCACCTCGCGTCCAGGCGGGGCTCGGCGAGCAGCAGCGCGAGTCCCACCAGCGGCAGCAGGAGGGCCAGGACGCCCAGCGCCAGGACGGTGTGGGTCGCGGACCGGTCAGGCATGAGGCGTGCTCAGGAACATGTGGACCTGTGAGACGACGACCGAGCCCTCGCCCACCGCGGAGGCGACCCTCTTGACCGAGCCGCAGCGGACGTCGCCCACCGCGAAGACCCCCGGCAGCGTCGTCTCGTGCGGGTACGGCGCGCGCCCGGACTGCCACGCCGGGGACGCCCCGGCGTCCGCTCCGGTCAACAGGAAGCCGAACCGGTCCCGTCCGAGCTCCGGCGGCAACCAGTCGGTGCGGGGCTCGGCGCCGATCATCACGAAGAGGCCGTCGACCTTGACCTCGTCCTCCTGCCCGGACGTGCGGTTGCGTATCCGCACCGCTTCCAGCCGGCTCTCGCCGAGCCCGTCCACGACTTCGGTGTCCAGGTGGGTCTCGACAAGCGGTTCGGCGGCGATCGCGTCGACGAGGTACGCCGACATGCCCTGCCGCAGGTCGCCGCCTCGGACGACCAGGTGCACGCGCTCGCAGTAGCGCGCGAGGTGCAGCACCGCCTGTCCGGCGGAGTTGCCGCCACCGACCACGGCCGCCGTGAGTCCCGCCAGGGAGTGCGCCGCCGACACGCTGGCGCCGTAGTGGACACCCTGGCCGGTGAGCCGCTCGAGGTTCGCTGCCCCGAGGCGCCGGTAGGTCACGCCCGTGGCGAGCACGACCGCGCGTGCGGTCACGTCTCCGACACCCGTGATGTCCAGGACACACCGGTCACCGGCCCGCCTCAGTCCGGCCACCTCACGCATCAGGACGAAGTGAGCACCGAAGACCCAGGCCTGCTGGTAGCCGCGCTGGGCGAGCTCCGAGCCGCTGAGCCCGCGGGAGAAGCCCAGGTAGTTGCGGATCAGCGAGCTGGTGCCGGCCTGCCCGCCGAGTGCCTCCCGCTCCACGACCAGCGTCCTCAGGCCCTCGGACGCGCCGTACACCGCCGCCGCCAGGCCCCCGGGCCCGGCGCCGACACAGACCAGGTCGTAGTCACGCTCGTCCTCGGCCAGGCCGGTCGAGAAGCCCCAGGCCTCCACGATCTCGACGTTGGTCGGATCCACCAGACTGACGCCTCCGAGCGCCGGCATCCAGACCACGACCTCGCAGCCCGGCTCACCGAATCGCTCCAGCACCTCCCGCCCCAACGGGGAGTCCGGCTGCCGGAAGGAGTAGGGCACCCGGTTGCGACTGAGCAGGTCGTTGATCTCGAAGCCGCGGGCCGACCCGCGCCGGGCGACCACGACGACCTCGCGGAAGCTCGACGGCTCGTTGCGGGACCAGTCCTGCACGAACTCGGCGACGGTGCGGTGGAACAGCTCGTCACCCTGCCGCCAGGGCGCCAGCACGTAGTAGTCGACGTCCCGCATCGCCATGTCCTGCAGGATCCGGCGGCCGGTGGCGCGGTCGGCCCACGCGCCCCAGGGGACGAGCAGGGCACGCTTGGCCTCGGGATGCAGCGTCCGCGCGGTCGAGAGCACCCACGAGCGGCCGTCGTCCGCGAAGGCCTCGTCGACCAGCACCACCGCCACGCGTTCGCCACGCTCGTGCGCGCCTTCCAGCGTGCGTACGGCGTCCGGGCAGGTGAGCTCGCCGCGGACGAGGTAGTCGCCCCCGAACGCGCGTTCGAGCTCGCCCTCCACTCGCCGGAGCCGGCGCGCGTCCTGCTGGACGGCGAGCAGCATCGGACGGTCGCCCCACTCTGCGAGCACCCCGCGAGCCTAGGCGCGCCGGGTGCGAGGCAGCGTCGCCAGAATGCGGTAGATCAGCGGCCGGCGGCGAGCATCTCCTCGCGGGTGGCGACCTTGACCCGGAGGCGGTCCTGGGCCTCGCCCAGGGCGATCTCGTGCTGGTCGAGACGCTCCCAGTAGTCGTAGGTCGCGACCTCGACGCCACGGTCGGCGAAGTAGGCGTCCACGTCGGTGGCGTCCCGCGAGGGGGCAGTCGCGGTGGTCTCCTCGAGCAGGTGCGCCACGGTCTGGGCCGCGTCGGACTTGGTGTGCCCGATGAGGCCGACCGGGCCGCGCTTGATCCAGCCGGTCACGTAGGTGCCCGGGATCGGCGCGCCGTCGAGGTCCAGCACGCGGCCCTCGTCGTTCGGGATGACCGCGGCGCGGTCGTCGAAGGGCAGGCCCGGCAGCGCGGAGCTGCGGTAGCCGATCGCCCGGTAGACCTGCTGGACCTCCCAGTCGGTGAACTCGCCGGTGCCCTCCACGTTGCCGTCGGCGTTCGGGGAGTGCGTGCGCTCGGTGCGCAGCGCGGTCACGCCGTTCTGGTCGCCGAGGATCTCGGTGGGCGCTTCGCAGAAGTGCAGGTGGATCCGGTGCGGCTTGCCGACGGGGTCGCGGCCGACCCAGTTGGCGAGGGTGTCGAGCACCATCTTCTGGGCCTTGTGCTTGGCGATGTGCGCCATGCCGTGCTCGTCGACGTCGAAGCCCTCGGGGTGCACGATCACCTCGACGTTGGGGGAGTGGTTGAGCTCGCGCAGCTCGAGGGGGGAGAACTTGGCGTATGCCGGGCCGCGGCGCGCGAACACGTGCACGTCGGTGATGGTCTTGGCCTTCAGGCCCTCGTGGACGTGGGCGGGGATGTCCGTCACCAGCATCTCGTCGCCCGTCTTCGCAAGCACGCGCGCCACGTCGAGGGCCACGTTGCCGACGCCCACCACGGCGACGCTCTTCGCCTGGAGCGGCCACGTCTGCGGCACGTCCGGGTGCGCGTCGTACCAGGACACGAAGTCGGCGGCGCCGAAGGAGAGCTCCTCGCCCGGGATGCCGAGGTCGCGGTCGGCCATGGCGCCGGTGGCGACGATCACCGCGTCGTAGAACTCGCGGAGGTCCTCGAGCTTGACGTCCACGCCGAAGTCGATGTTGCCGAGGAAGCGGACCTCGGGCTTGGCGAGCACGCGCTGCAGCGCCTTGACGATCTCCTTGATCCGCGGGTGGTCCGGGGCGACGCCGTAGCGGACCAGGCCGAACGGCGCGGGCAGGCGCTCGAGGATGTCGACGGAGACGTCCGCCTCGGACTTGGTGAGGATGTCGGCGGCGTAGATGCCCGCCGGACCACCACCCACGATGGCAACACGAAGACTCATGTCGCCAGTCTGGGGGCCCGTGGCGTCCCACAGAACGAGGTTGTGGTTGTGTGGTCACAAGGTAGCCTTGTGCCCCATGTTGGGTTCACACGTGCCGGAGCTGCGCGCCCTCGAGCTCCTGGTGGTGGTCGCGCGCACCGGGAGCCTGTCCTCGGCGGCGGCCGAGCTCGGCATCACCCAGCAGGCTGCCTCGTCGCGGATGCGGACCATGGAGGCGCTGGTCGGGGCGCCCCTGCTCTCTCGCACCCGCCGCGGGTCGGCGCTCACCGAGACCGGCGAGCTGCTGGTCCAGTGGTCCAGCCGGGTCCTCGACGCCGCCGAGCAGCTCGATGCCGGCCTGACGGCGCTGCGCCAGGACCGGCGCGGCCACCTGGCCGTCGCCGCCAGCCTCACGATCGCCGAATACCTGCTGCCCGGCTGGCTGGTGGCGCTTCGCTCCCAGCAGGAGCGGCTGGGGCAGCCGGTCACCGAGTTCACCCTCACGGCCACCAACAGCGAGCGGGTCGCGCAGATGGTGGCCTCGGGGGAGGCGGCCCTCGGCTTCGTGGAGGGGCCGGAGGCTCCCGAGGGGCTGAGCCATCGCCTCGTCGGCGTCGACGAGCTCGTCGTCGTCGTCGGGCCGCACCACCCGTGGGCCCAGCGGTCGAGCCGGCGAGTGAGCGCGGCGACCCTGGCCGCCACGCCCCGGGTCGTCCGGGAGGCCGGCTCGGGCACGCGCACGGTGCTCGAACGGGCGCTCCGTGACCACCCGCCGACGCCGCCGGTGCTCGAGCTGACCAGCACGGCCGCCGTCCGGGCGGCCGTGGCGGCCGGTGCCGGCCCGGCCGCGCTGGGCGCCCACGCCGTGCGCGACGACGTCGCCACGGGACGGCTGGTGCGGATCTCGGTGAGCGGGCTGGACCTGTCGCGCCGCCTCCACGCCGTCTGGACCGGCGGCGCCCACCCGCCCGCCGGGCCGGCGCGCGACCTCGTGGCCGTGGCGGTGGGCCGGGGACGCTAGGCGTCCAGGCGGGCGCGGATCGAGGCGTACGTCGCGTCGCTGAAGGCCACCAGCCGTGCCTCCTCCACCGCCGATCCGGCCGCCGAGAGGGTCTCGACCGCGGCATCGACGGCGTCGTCGAGCGGCCAGCCGTAGACGCCGGCACTGATGAGCGGGAACGCGACCGTGCGCGCCCCGAGCTCGTCCGCGACCTCCAGGCAGCGCCGGTAGCAGGACGTGAGCAGCGAGCGGTCGGTCTGGCCGGCGCGGTGGTTGGGCCCGACGGTGTGGATCACCCAGCGGGCGGGCAGGTCCCCGGCCGTCGTCCAGCCTGCGTCGCCGGTGGCGAGCCCGTCGGGGAAGCGGGCGACGCAGTCCGCCAGGATCGCCGGTCCGCCGGCGCGGTGGATGGCGCCGTCCACGCCCCCTCCGCCGCGCATCGCGTTGTTCGCGGCGTTCACGATCGCGTCCGCCTGGACGGTGGTGATGTCGCCCTTGACGACGGTGACGGTGGGAGCCATGCGCCCATTCAAGCGCGAACCCGGGCCTGGCGGGCCCAGGCGGCCAGCCAGCCGACCTCCATCGCCGCGTCCAGCAGATAGGTCCACCGGATCCGGCCGCGGGGCACGAAGACGAGGTCGATCACCAGCAGGCTGGCGGCGGTCCCGACGCCGACCCGTCGGGCGGTCGCGTCGTCCTGGTCGGCCAGCAGCTGGGCCGCGCCGTTGGAGATGAGGAGGCAGGCCACGGTGTACTCCAGCCAGCGGTCGGCCTTGGGCCCGAAGACCGCCTCGAAGGACCTGATGCTGGCCAGGGGCCACAGGCCGCCGATCACGTTGAAGGCGCCGTGGGCCCGGGACAGCCGCTGCCGATCCATGTGGTCACGTACCCGCCCGTCGTCCGGGGCAATCCCGGGTGTCCGGCTGCTTCTACCCCGATCTGGCGATGCCTCCGGGAACGGGCGTCCGTAGCGTGGCGTGGGTCGAGCGCTTGCCCCAGCGCCGGCCGTTGCTCCCGGACCCGTTTGCGGGTCCGGGAGCACGAGCGCGCCGGGGCGCGGTAGCATGGGTCCTGCACCGGCCGCACGCCGGACGACTCGCTCCCGGCGAGGTCACCGTCCGAGGGCTGGTCCACACGGCCCCCCGGGTCGCCGCAGTCGCGGCCAGCGGGAGCCGATCGCGGCGGGGAGGTCCCCCGCCACGTGTCGTGTCCCAGGGGCGCAGGCGTTCGTCGTACGACGCGGGCGCGGGACGCGAGAAGGAGGAGTCCTTGGCTCGAGGAGCCCAGCGCCAGGGTGGTCGCCACCGCCAGCGCAGCAACCAGCGCACCCACCAGCGCGCCCGCAAGCGCGACAACGAGGGCATCATCCCGGTGCTCGCCCGGGTGGTGCGCGAGGTCGAGACCGCGGTCGAGCGCGGCCAGGCCAACTCGGTGCGCACCCGCTTCCAGGTCGTCGCGCTGCTCGTGCGCGAGACGCGCGCAGGACTGAAGGCCGACGAGGCGCTCAGCCAGGCCCAGCGCGAGGAGCAGCTCAAGCGCCTCGACGGGGTCGCCACGATCCTGGCGAAGACCGCCGCCCGGGAGCCGAGCCTGCTCTCGCTGCTCGCGGAGGACGCCGTGCTGTCCGAGATCGGCGAGGACCTCAAGGAGGAGCTGCTGGAGCAGGCAGGCATCGAGCGCACCCAGCCGCCCGCTCCCGACGGGGCCGAGATCCCCGACGCCGTCGCGCAGCCCCAGCGCCGCGTCGTACCCCAGTCGGTCATCTCCCGCCAGCTCGCCAACCCGTTCCTCGTCCCCGACTTCAGCGCCGTGCCGCCGACTCCGGCGGAGAGCCGCCGCCTCGTCGGCTGGGAGCTCATCGAGCCGCTGCTGCGCTCCTTCGAGCGCGCGAGCAGCGGGGCGACGTCGTGCATGAGGCTGCCCGAGCCCGCGCCGGTGATGCTCCCGCCCGGTCTCGAGCTGATGCCCCACCAGGGCGAGGTGGTGACAGCGGCCAGGGACGGCCACCGCACGTTCCTCCTCGCCGACGAGCCCGGCCTCGGCAAGACGGCGCAGGCGCTCGTGGCCGCTCAGGCAGCCGATGCCTTCCCGCTGCTCGTCGTGGTGCCCAACGTGGTCAAGATGAACTGGGCCCGAGAGGCGCAGCAGTGGGTGCCGATGCGCAAGGTCACGGTCATCCACGGCAACGGCCACGACATCGACGCCTTCGCCGACATCGTGGTCGTCAACTACGAGGTGCTCGACCGCCACGTCGGCTGGCTGGGCGACCTCGGGTTCCGCGGCATGGTGGTCGACGAGGCCCACTTCATCAAGAACAAGGCCTCCCAGCGCTCCCAGAACGTGCTCGGCATCGCCGACCGCATCCGGGCCCGCACGGGCCGACCGCTGATGATGGCGCTGACCGGCACGCCGCTGATCAACGACATCGAGGACTTCCGCAACATCTGGCAGTTCCTCGGCTGGATCGACGAGAAGAAGCCGCTCGTCGAGCTGATGAACAAGCTCGAGGACTCGGGCTGGACGCCCGCCGACGCCGGCTTCTACCCCGCGGCCCGCCAGGCCGTCATCGACATGGGCATCGTGCGCCGCCGCAAGGTCGACGTCGCCAAGGACATCCCGGCCCGCCGCATCGCCGACATCCCGGTGGAGCTGGACGACGCGGCCGCCCGCTCGCTGCGCGAGGCCGAGCGCGAGCTGGCCCGCCGCCTGGTGAAGCGCTACGACAGCGCCCTGGCCGCGCGCACCTCCGGCCAGGTCGTCGACGGCATCGACCTCGAGCTCGTACGCCGCGTCGCGACGTGGGAGCGGGAGGACTCCGACAGCAGCAGCTCGGGCGAGAACGTCTTCACGATGATGCGCCGCATCGGCCAGGCCAAGGCCGGGCTCGCGGCCGACTACGCGGCCCAGCTGGCCCGCAACGTGGGCAAGGTCGTCTTCTTCGCCAAGCACATCGACGTGATGGACGTCGCCGAGGACACCTTCGAGCGGCGCGGCATCCGCTACTCCTCGATCCGCGGCGACCAGACCAGCAAGGCGCGCACCCGCAACATCGACGCCTTCGTCGAGGACCCCGAGGTGCAGGTGATCGTCTGCTCGCTGACCGCGGCGGGCGTCGGCATCAACCTCCAGGTCGCCTCCAACCTGGTGCTCGCGGAGCTCTCGTGGACCGACGCCGAGCAGACCCAGGCGATCGACCGCATCCACCGCATCGGGCAGGAGGAGCCGGTCACGGCCTGGCGGATCATCGCCGCCCAGACCATCGACTCCAAGGTGGCCGAGCTCATCGACTCCAAGGCGGGGCTGGCGGCCCGGGCGCTCGACGGCTCGGACGCCGAGGTCACCTCGTCGGCCGACATCCAGCTGGAGGCGCTGGTCTCGCTGCTCACCGACGCCCTGCTGGCGCGCGGCGACCACATGCCTCCCCGCTGAGCCGGGTACTGGGGCGCGGTGACTCCCACCGCGTATCCCGGTGCCGAGGCATGGGTGCCGCGGCGCGGGGGACTGCCCGCCCTGCGCAGGGCGGCGCAGGAGTGCGAGGGCTGCGACCTCCACGCGCACGCCACCCAGGCGGTCGTGGGCGCCGGGCCCCGGGACGCCGCCCTGATGCTGGTGGGCGAGCAGCCCGGGGACCAGGAGGACCTCGCGGGCGAGCCGTTCGTCGGGCCGGCCGGCAAGCTGCTCGACCGGGCGCTCGACGCGGCGGGCCTCGACCCCGATCTCGTCTTCCGCACCAACGCGGTCAAGCACTTCCGCTGGGAGGGGACGCGCGGCAAGCAACGGCTGCACAAGGGTCCGTCGCGGCTGCACGTTGCCGCCTGCGGCCCGTGGCTGGTCGCCGAGCTGCGCCTGGTCTCCCCGCGCGGCGTCGTGCTGCTCGGCAGCACGGCCGGCCAGGCCGTGTTCGGCGCGGACTTCCGGGTCACCCGCGACCGGGGGCGCGTGCTCGACTGGCCGGAGGGCTGGGGCGGGCTGGCAGAGCCGCCTGCCTGGGCGCTCCCGACGGTGCACCCGTCGTCGGTGCTGCGCTCCCGCGACCGGGACACCGACTTCGAGCTCCTGGTGTCCGACCTGGCCGTGGCAGCCGACGCGCTGGCCAGGGGCGGCGTTGGGAACCAGGGACCTGCGACGCAGGATGGACGGACAGCCACACCCACCGAGGAGGCGTGATGACCGAGGACCGCGAGATGTACGGCGACCAGCCGGTCGACGACGAGGACCAGCTCCAGCCGGAGGACACCCTGGAGGACCAGGACCTCGACGACGTGCTCGACCGTGGCTACTCCCCGCCGGACCGCCCGCCGCACGGCTACGACGACCGGCCCACCGGCAGCGAGCTGCTTGAGGGGGAGTCGCTCGAGGAGCGCATCTCGCAGGAGGAGCCGGAGCCCGATCCCTACGCCGAGCAGCCGCAGCCCGACGAGAACGCCCTGCCCGAAGACATCGACTACGGTGCCACGCCCGACCCGCGGGCCGGTCGGCTCGTCCAGCCCGATGAGGGGACCGGGGACGACGTGATCAGCCAGGAGGTCGCCCGCGACGTCGGCATCGACGGCGCCGGCGCGAGCGCCGAGGAGGCCGCCATGCACCTCACCGCCGAGCCGGAGCCGCCGGACGAGGAGCCGTGACCGTCAGCCCATCAGCTCACGCGGCCGACCCTAGCGGCGGCGCTTCTTCTTCACCTTGACGGCCGAGCCCTTGATCTTGAACGCCTTCTGGTCGTCTCGGGACGCGCCCTGGCAGGCGAACGGCGACTCCTTGCCGCACTTGTAGCGCGTCGAGGCGTTGGCCGCGGTGACGAAGACCGCCGCGACCTTCCTGGCGCTGAACTTCACCTTGACCGAGCCGTTGCCCTTGCGGTTGAGGCGCACCCGCTGCTTGGACAGCTTGCCGTTGTGCAGCACGACCAGGACCTGGGCGGCCGGACCCGACTTCCGCGACGGGCCGGCGATCCTGACCTTGAGCCGCCAGCGGCCAGAGCCGAGGTCGGCGCCCGGGACGAACTTGATCGAGTCGTGCGTCAGGTGGTCGAGCCGCACGGTCTCGCCGTAGCGGCGGGCTGCCTTGCTCAGCCCGACCTCGCGCAGCGGCACCGTGGCGGGGTAGGCGCTGCCCTCGGGGTAGGTCTGCGCGGGCACGAGGTTGCCGCTGCCGAAGGCGGCGTAGACCGCCGGGAGCCCGCCGCGCCTCGCGAGCACCGTCTTCAGGGCCTCCACGGAGTACTTCCGGCCGTCGCCGCGCAGGCTGCCTGCGGCCTTCCAGGCGTCCTTGACCAGGCGCTTGTCGAAGCGCTTGGTGAGGTATTCCCAGAAGATCCAGTTGCCGTACTGGAAGCCGTAGGTGGTGCTGAAGGCGTCGAGCGGGATCATCGGCGCACTGAGCTGGCTGACCGGGAGGAACTGGCGGTTGTCGTCGACGTCGTCGGCGACCCGCTCCTCCATCCAGGTGGCCGTCGACTCCATGAACCAGCCGTCGTCGCCGTAGTCGTAGGCGTACTGGACGGCGTGGAAGAACTCGTGGGCGGCCGTGACCTGGAGGTTCTGGGTCGGCGTGGCCGCGGGGAACTGGGTCGGGTGGTAGTCGTTGTCGAGCACGCAGAAGCCGCTCGCCGTGCGGGCCTTGGCCCGGTGCTCGGCGGCGCAGTAGCCGTAGAGGCCGGCACCGAGGTCCTTGAGGTAGACGTCCAGCTTGCTGTTGCCGCCCAGGCCGCGGTCGCCCACGGGCTTGCGGTAGCCGAACTTGCCGACCTCCTTCTTCCAGGTCTGCTCCAGGGTGGCGAGGTTGAGGGCCACCCACTCCGGGCTCGGTGGCGCGTCGGCGGTGGTGGGCACGTAGTGGACGCACACGTGCGGACCGCAGGTCTTCGTCGACGGGGCCGTGTAGCCGGTGCCGAAGGGGTCGGCCGCGCCGTCGGTGGGGCGCGCCAGCATCGCCTCCGCCTGCTCCGAGTCCTCGCCGGTGAGGTCGGGGCGGGCCAGCCACAGGTCGCGCAGGGCGACCGTGGCCGAGGGGTCGCCCGCACGGGCGTCGCCCTCGAGCACCCGGCTCGCCACCGCCAGGGCCGCGCGGGGCGTCGGTGGGAGGGCTGAGGCGGTCGGCCGAGCGAGGTGGGCGCGGCGCGGGGAGGTGACGCGCGGGGAAGCTCCGTCCTCGTCCCCGGCGGCGGCCGGGAGGCCCGGCACCAGCGACAACCCGGTCACGAGGGCGAGCAGGCCAGCGGACATTGCCTTGCGCAACGAGTGCTCCTTCATCGGTTGCGGACGAGTGTCGCGGTGACGTCGAAGGTCACGTCGTCGTCGAGGGGAGTGCCCTGGCACGCGAACTGGTCCGTCTTCTTCTGGCAGTCATATCGCGTCGACCCGCTGGCCAGCACGACCAGGACCCGCTTGACGTGGCGGCGGCTCAGGTCCACCCGCACACGGCCGCGGCCCTGCCTGTCCAGCCGCACGGTCCGTCGGCCGACCTGCCCGTCGGTGCGATGCACCACCAGGCGCACCGCGTGGCCGGTGCGGCGGGCGCCGCCGTCGATGGCCAGGCGCACGCCGGCCTTGCCCCGGACGGACCGGCGGGCGGCGACCTTCACGACCTGCGAGGCCAGGTGGGGTACGACGATGCGCTGGTCGCGCCACGTGGTGCGCCGTGGTCCCAGGCGCACCGTGGTGTCGGCCCGCTGGCGCGCGTAGGCCGCCCCCTCGTCGTAGCTGCGCGCCGGCAGCAGGTTGGCCACCGCGAAACCGGCGTAGAAGTCGGGGAATCGCCCGTTCTCGCGCTGCACGAGCTTGCGGACCGCCTGCACCGAGAAGCGGTCGGGGTCCGCGGCGAGCTCCCACACCCGTCGTACGGCATCGGCGCCGAAGGCCTCGGCGACGTGCTGGAAGAAGATCCAGTTGCCGTAGGGGGCCAGGTCGCCGGCCCACCGGTCGAGGGGGATGCCGCGGCGACCGAGCTGGCCGGACTTGAGGAACTGCCGGTTGTCGTCGACGTCGTCGGCGATCTGGTCCTCCATCCAGGTGGCCGTGGCCTCGAGGAACCACGGGTCCTCGGTGGCGTCGATGCCGAACTGGACGGCGTGGAAGAGCTCGTGCGCCGCGGTGACTCGCAGGCTGGGGTCCGGGCCCATCGGGAAGCCGGCGAAGTCGTCGTCGAAGACGCAGTAGGCGGAGGCCTGGTGCTTGTGCCCGGGCACGGAGTCCTCGGGCGCGCAGTATCCGTAGAGGCCCTGGCTGCCGATCTCGGCGAGGTAGACGTCGAACTGGGCCGTGCCGCCGGCACCGCGGTCGGAGGCGGGGGCGGGATAGCCGAGGACGACCATCGTGTCGAGCGCGTGCTGGCCGACCTCGAGGGTGCGCCGCACCCAGTCGGGGGTGACGCCGTCGGACGACTCCATCGGCGGCGCGTCGGCCGTCGTGGTGACGTAGTGGACGCACAGCTGGGGCGTGCAGGAGGACGCGCGCGGCGCGGCCGGGTCCCACGGGGTGCCGTCGGGGTCCCGCGGATCGGTCGGCCGGGCCAGCAGACCCGCCCGGTGGTCGTCCTGCCGCAGCCGCGGGTCCAGCACCTGGCGGGCGAGGAAGGCGTCGCGCAGCTCGATGGTCAGGTCGCGACCGGACTCGTCTGCGTGCGCCGTCGTGAGCGGCGTCGCCGCCAGCAGGGGTCCGACGACCGCGGCAGTCAGTCGGACGCGCCAGTGCCTGGACACGTTGCCCCCTTCGCTGGATGAGCCCACAGGCTACAAGTCGGCGATGTGCTCGATGATCGCGGTCGTGGAGATGGCGGGCGTGCGCGGGAGGTAGACGACCTTGCACACGTCGGAGAACTCGTCGAACTTGCCGGCCCAGTCGTCCCCCATGACGAGGACGTCGGCGCCATGCTCCACGATGTAGTCGCGCTTCTGCTCGAGGCTCTCCTCGACGAAGACCTCGTCGACGACCTTGAGCGCAGCGACGATGGCAAGGCGCTCCTTCTGGCTGAAGACGGGAACCCGTCCCTTCTTCTGCTCGTTGAGGGCGTCGGCCGAGACGCCCACGACCAACCGGTCACCCAGCGCCGCGGCCCGCTCCAGCACCCGCAGGTGCCCGACGTGGAACACGTCGAACGTGCCGAAGGTGATGACGGTGCGGGACATGCGCGTCAATGTATCGGCTCGACGGAGAGGACCCGCGAATGACTGCGACGGTCTCGATGATCACGCCCGACCCGGCCGCCGACGAGGAGCGGCGCAGGGCACTGCGCCGGATGCGGACGGTGGCGGTGTCGCTGCTGGTCCTGGCCGCCGTGGTGTACGTCGCGACGCTGGGCGGCGAGGGTGCGTGGGGCTTCGTCAACGCCGGCGCGGAGGCGTCGATGGTGGGCGCGATCGCCGACTGGTTCGCCGTGACCGCGCTGTTCCGGCACCCGCTCGGCCTCCCCATCCCGCACACCGCACTGGTGCCGAAGCGCAAGGACGAGCTCGGCAAGGGGCTCGAGGAGTTCATGGCGGAGAACTTCCTCCAGGAGGCGATTATCCGCGACCGGGTGGGCGCCGCCGAGATCTCCGGGCGCGTCGGCGACTGGCTCACCGACCCGGCCAACGTGCGCCGGGTCGCCGACGAGGTCGCGGACGTGGCCGCGATCGGCCTGGGCAAGGTGCGCGACGAGCACATCGCCGACCTGGTCACGGAGGCCTTCATCCCGCGGTTCCGGGACGAGCCGATCGCCCCGCTGGCCGGCAGCCTGCTCGCCGAGATGGTGCGCGACGACCTCCACCACGGCCTCGTCGACCTGGCCCTGGAGGAGCTGCATCGCTGGCTGGTGCACAACCCCGAGACCTTCAGCGAGGTGCTCAGCGAGCGGGCCCCGTGGTGGGCCCCGCCGCGCCTCAACGAGGTGGTCACCGAGCGCTTGCACATCGAGGCGGTCAGGTGGCTGGAGGACATCGCGGCCGACCCCGACCACCACGCCCGCCGGGCGCTGGACTCGATGCTGGCCCAGCTGGCCCAGGACCTGCTCCACGACCCGGCCACCATGGAGCGCGCCGAGCGGTTCAAGGAGCGGGTGCTCGAGCACCCCCAGGTGGTCACCACGGCCATCTCGCTCTGGAAGGCGATGCGGGCGGCCCTCCTGGCTTCGATCCGTCAGCGCGACGGCGCGGTGCGGCAGCGGCTGATCGTCGAGCTCACGGCGTTCGCCGAGCGCCTCGTCAGCGACGCCGAGCTGCGCGCCAAGCTCGACGGCGCCGCCGCCGACTTCGCGGTGTTCGCCGTCTCCCGCTACGGCGCCGAGCTGACCACGGTGATCACGCACACCATCGAGCGCTGGGACGGCCGCGAGGCGGCCCGACGGATCGAGCTGCACGTCGGGCGTGACCTGCAGTTCATCCGCATCAACGGCACGATCGTGGGCGGGCTCGTCGGCCTGCTCATCCACACGGTGGCCGTGCTGCTCCACTGACTCGGCGCGTGTGCACGCGGTGAGGGTGTCGAGTCGGCGCGTCTGTCCACGGTGAGGGTGTCGAGTCGGCGCGTCTGCCCACGGTGAGGGTGTCGAGTCGGCGCGTTTGCACGCGGTGGTGGTACGCCGCGCCCTGAGGAGTTGTGGCGGCGACTCTCCCGCGGGGACGATGACCTCATGAGCGAGCCGATGGACGTCCCGATCCGCGACGAGTCGATCAGGCTCGGGCAGTTCCTCAAGCTCGCCAACCTCGTCGAGACCGGCGCCGAGGCCAAGCCGCTCATCGCGGCAGGCGAGGTGTTGGTCAACGGCGAGGTCGAGACCCGCCGTGGCCGACAGCTCGTCGAGGGCGACGTGGTCACCCTCGGCCCGGCCTCGGCCAGAGTCGCCTCAGGGGACGCCGAGATCGACGTCCCCCGGTAGGCGAAGCGTGTGCAGATGCGCCGACTCGGCGGGTGTTGCGCGTGCAGATGCGCCGACTCGGCGGGCGTTGCGCGTGCAGATGCGCCGGGTCAGCTGACGCCGAGCAGGTCGACCACGAAGATCAGCGTCTCGCCGGGCTTGATCACGCCGCCGGCGCCGCGGTCGCCGTAGCCCAGGTGCGGCGGGATCACGAGGCGGCGACGGCCGCCGACCTTCATGCCCTGGACACCCTGGTCCCAGCCGGCGATGACCTGGCCGACGCCGAGGCGGAACTGCAGGGGAGTGCCCCGGTTGTAGGAGGCGTCGAACTCCTCACCGGTGGAGTGGGCGACGCCCACGTAGTGCACCGAGACGGTCGAGCCGGCCGTGGCCTCGACACCGTCTCCCTCCACCAGGTCGGTCACCTCGAGGTCGGTGGGGGCGTCTCCCAGGTGCGGGTCGACGTCGGGCTTCTCGGTCACGGTGTGCTCCGTTCGGACGGGTGTGCTGTCTGCGCCACCCTAGTCACCAGTCGGGGGAGTGGCCCGCTCCCATAGGTCGGTCAGGACTGGTGGAGATAGTTGTCGAGCTGGTCGCGCTCGAACTCCAGCTCGTCGATGCGGTGCTTGACGACGTCGCCGATCGAGATGATCCCGGTGAGCCGGCCGTTGGTGAGCACGGGGACGTGGCGGATCCGGTGGGCGGTCATCACCTGCATGAGCTCGTTGAGCGACTCGGAGCCCTCGCACGTGCGCACCTGGGACGTCATGATCTCGGTGATCGGTGCGTCGAGGACGTCCTCGCGCTCCAGCAGGTGGCGCACCACGTCGCGCTCGCTCACAATGCCGTCGACCGAGCTGCCGTCGGAGCTGACGACCAGCGCGCCGACGTTGTGCCGCGCCATCAGCGCCACGAGCTCGCGCACCGTCGCTTCCGGGGCGATCGTGATCACGTCCTGGCTCGGCTTCGCCCTGAGCACGTCGTTGATGCGCATCCGTCCACCTCCACCTGCATTCGTCTTGCCTGCGGCTCAAACTAGCCACTTCGCGGGCCGGATGACAGGGGGCCACGCGGGGCGTGGACAAGTGCTCAGTCCGCGACGGGGGGTGGCATCTGGCGGCCGCGCAGCGCGTGGACCGACCCGTGGCCGGGCCGCCGGTCGTCGGGGTCGTCCACGTCGCCGGAGAGCGCGCCGAGGAAGGACAGGGCCGCGTCGTGGAGGTGGCCGTTGGAGGCGAGGGCGTTGCCGCCGTAGGGGCCGTCGGTGCCCTCGAGCGACGTGAAGCGGCCGCCGGCCTCCCGCACGATGACGTCGAGCGCCGCCATGTCGTAGAGCTCCAGCTCGGGCTCGGCGGCGATGTCGACCGCGCCCTCGGCCAGCAGCATGTAGGACCAGAAGTCACCGTAGGCGCGCGTGCGCCAGCAGCGCCGGGTCAGGGAGATGAAGTCGTCGAGGCGGCCGCGCTCGTCCCAGCCCGAGAGCGAGCTGTAGGCGAAGGAGGCGTCCTCGAGGCGGCGTACGTCGCTCACCTCGCAGCGCGTCGCCTTGAGCAGCGACCGGCCGGTCCAGGCGCCGTTGCCCTTCGAGGCCCACCAGCGGCGCTGCAGCTGGGGAGCCGACACGACGCCGAGCACCACCTCGTCGTCGACGGCGAGCGCGATCAGCGTCGCCCAGACGGGCACCCCGCGGACGAAGTTCTTCGTGCCGTCGATGGGGTCGATGATCCAGCGCCGCTGGCTGTGCCCGGCCGAGCCGTGCTCCTCGCCCAGCACGGCGTCGCGCGACCGCACGCGCGAGAGCGTGCGACGGATGCCCTCCTCGACCGCCTGGTCGGCATCCGTGACCGGTGTGAGGTCGGGCTTGCTCATCACGTGCAGGTCGAGGGCCTTGAACCGGGCCAGGGTCAGTGAGTCGGCGTCGTCCGCGAGGACGTGCGCGAGGCGCAGGTCGTCGGTGTAGTCCGCGGGTCCGGTGATGGCCATGGAGCACAGGGTAGGCCCGGGCGCTCACCAGTCGGTCGACGCCTCCCGTGCGGCGAGCAGGCGGCGGAACGACTCCACCCGCTCCGCGTCGGCCTGGCCGGCGGCCAACGCCTCGTCGAGGCCGCACTCGGGCTCGTCCCTGCCGTGGGTGCAGCCGCGGGGGCAGTCCTCGGTCATCTCGTCGAGGTCGGGGAAGGCCTCGATCAGGTCGCCCGGCTGCACGTGGGCGAGCCCGAACGAGCGGATGCCGGGCGTGTCGATGATCCAGCCGTCGCCGCCGGGGAGCTCGAGCAGGTAGGCCGACGTCGAGGTGTGACGGCCCCGGCCGGTGACGGCGTTGACGACGCCCACGTCCCGCTTGGCCGTGGGGATCAGCGCGTTGACCAGGGTCGACTTGCCGACGCCGCTGTGGCCAACCAGCACGCTCGTGCGCCCCCGCAACCGGTCGCGCACCTCGGTCAGGTCCCCGCCGCGCTCCGTCACCACCCACGGCACCCCGAGCGAGCGGTAGGTCGAGAGCAGCGTCTCCGGGTCGGCCAGGTCGGCCTTGGTCAGGCACAGGAGCGGCGCCATCCCGGCGTCGTACGCCGCGACGAGGGCGCGGTCGATCAGGCGCGGCCGGGGCTCGGGGTCGGCCAGGGCCGCCACGACGACCAGCTGGTCGGCGTTGGCCACGATGACCCGCTCGACGGGGTCGTCGTCGTCCGCCGTGCGGCGCAGTGTCGTCGTGCGCTCGACCACCTCGACGATGCGGGCCAGCGAGCCCGAGGCGCCGGAGACGTCGCCGACGACGCGGACCCGGTCGCCCACCACCACGCCCTTGCGGCCCAGCGGGCGGGACTTCATCGCCATCACCGTCGAGCCGTCGATGAGGACGGTGAAGCGGCCCCGGTCGACGGTGACGACGACGCCGTCGACGGCGTCCTCGTAGGTGGGCCGGTCCTTGGTGCGGGGACGAGTGCGCCGGCGCGGGCGCTCGTAGTGCTCCGCGTCGTGGTCGGTGTAGCGACCGCGACCGCTCACGTCTCCTCCCGGTGAGCTCGCAGCTCGACCGCAGGGTTGCGGTCGGACGTCCTGGGGCGTCCGACGCGGTCTCGCCCTTCGCTCACGGCACCACCAGCGCGCTCCAGAAGCCGGCGAAGTCGGGGAAGGTCTTCGACGTGGTCGCGATGTCCTCGACCTTCACGCCGTCGACCGCCGACCCGACGATGGCGCCGGCGTGGGCCATCCGGTGGTCGGCGTAGGTGCGGAAGACGCCGCCGTGCAACGGGGCCGGCCGGAAGGCGAGGCCGTCGGGGTGCTCGGTCACGTCGGCGCCGAGCCCGCCGAGCTCGGCCGCGAGCGCGGCCAGCCGGTCGGTCTCGTGTGCCCGGATGTGGGCGACGCCGCGCAGGTGGGAGGGGGAGTCGGCGAGTGCGCAGAGGGCGGCGACGGCGGGAGTGAGCTCGCCGACGTCGTGGAGGTCCACGTCGATGCCGTGCAGCCGGCCGGTGCCGCGGGCCCGCAGGCCCTCGTCGGTGAACGCGACCTCACAGCCCATCTGGGCGAGGATCTCGCGGAGGGCGTCGCCGGCCTGCGTCGTCTCGCGCGGCCAGTCGCGGATCGTCACCGACCCGCCGGAGGTTGCAGCCAGGGCGAGGAACGGCGCCGCGTTGGACAGGTCGGGCTCGATCACGTGGTCGACGGCGGCGATCGGGCCGGGGGCAACGGCCCACCGGTTGGCGCCGCTGTCGTCGACCTCGACCCCGTGCCGGCGCAGCATCGCCACCGTCATGTCGATGTGGGGGAGGGAGGGCACGGGCTTGCCGTCGTGGCGGACGTCGACGCCGTGCTCGAAGCGGGCGCCCGCGAGGAGCAGCGCGGAGATGAACTGCGAGGAGGCGCTCGCGTCGATCACGACCGTGCCACCCGGCACCGAGCCGCGCCCCACGACCGTGAACGGCAGCGCCCCGCGCCCGCCGTCGTCGACCTGCACGCCGAGGGCCGTCAGCGCCACGAGCACCTCGCCGACGGGGCGGTTGCGCATGTGCGGGTCGCCGTCGAAGGAGACCCGCCCGGTCGACAGGCCGGCCACCGGCGGCAGGAAGCGCATCACGGTCCCGGCCAGCCCGCAGTCCACCTGGGCGTCCCCGTCGAGCGGGCCGGGCGTGATCCGCCAGTCGTCACCGGAGTCCTCGACGCCCACCCCCATCGACGCGAGCGCCCGGGCCATCAGGGTCGTGTCGCGCGAGCGGAGGGGGCGGCGTACGACGCTCGGCCCGTCCGCGAGCGCGGCCAGCACCAGCGCGCGGTTGGTGAGGGACTTGCTGCCGGGCAGGGAGATCGTGCGCTCGACCGGCGCGTTCGGGCGCGGTGCGGGCCACAGGTCGGTGTCGGCAGGCGCAGTCACCTGCGCAGCCTACCGAGCACGTCAGGTGAGCTGTGCCTTGGCGAGGCGGGCCTCGCGCCGGGCGTCCTTCGCGAGCTGCCGCGCCTCCCGGCGTACGTCCTTCGCGGCGCGCTGGGCGCGCCACGCCATCCCGGGCTTGCCCTCCGTGTCGACCCCGGCCAGCAGCAGGCCGCCGAGCATCGAGACGTTCTTGAGGAAGTGGACCCGCTGGCCGGCCTTCGCGCCCGGGTCGGTCTCCTCCCAGAAGCGGTGCGCCGCGAGCGTGGTGGGCACGAGAGTGGCCGCCAGCACTGTGGACGCGAGTCTCGGCGCCCGGCCGGTGGCGAGGGCGAGCCCGGCGGCGACCTGGGCGGCCCCGTTGATGCGGACCAGGGTCTTGGGGTCCGAGGGGATGGGGGCGCCGGGGGCCAGCCTGCGGGCGAGCGGCACCGCCTTGTCGGCCAGCGGCGCGGCAGCCGGGGCCAGGGCCTCGGGGTTCTTGAGGGCATCGATGCCACCGGCGACGAACATCGAGGCCAGCATCGGTCGGGCGATCAGTCTCGAGACGGTCATGGCTCCTTCCTACACGATGGCGGGAAGAAGAGGCGCGTCACGGCAGAGGGACATCCCGCTGGTTGTTGGACGTGTCCGAGTCGGTGAAGCCGACAGGCGAGACGGACATCGCGAGTGTCCCGCCTTGCGGTGCCACCGCCGAGAAGAGCAGAGGCAGGGGCGAGTCGGCGCCGCTGATGGTGCAGCTCCACGCCTTGCGTGCCTCGGTACACCGCTCTTCGTCGACGGCAACGAAGTTGGCCACGGAGTCGCTCGGCTGCACAGTCAGCACGGCCTGAGCGGCGGCCGGCACGCCCGACACTGTCACCGAGATCATGTGCTGCGGGCCAGTGGTGACCACGCCCGCAGAGAAGGTCAGGTCGGGCCCCGGCGGAGTCGGCGTCGGAGCCGTGGTCTCCGACTCAGTGGGCGTGGGGTCCGTCGGTGTCGGCGTGGGGGTGGGCGTCTCCGTGGGGGTGGGCGTCTCCGTGGGGACGGGTGTCTCAGTCGGCAGCAGAGTCGGCACCAGTGTCGGTGTCGTGGGCTCCGAGGGCGTCTGCGTCGGGGTCTCCGTCGGCGTCTGGGTCGGCGTCGGAGTCGGGTTCTGCGTCGGGTTCTCGGTCGGGTTCTCAGTCGGGGTCTCAGTGGGCGTCGGCGTCTGGGTCGGCGACGGGGTGGGCGTCGTCGTGGGTGTGGGGGTCGGCGTGGGTGCCGTCGTGGGCACCGGCTCAGGGGCGCTCGCGGTCGTGGTCACGGCCGAGGAGGCCCTCGTGCGCGGATCGGTCGGCTTCGGCCGGGATCTGGCGGACGTCGAGCCCGCCTCCTTCGGGGCCGAGACGGACACCCGCGGCGCATCGGCCTGCGGCCGTTTCGCCTCGCCGCCTCCCTGCACGGCCGCGAACACGCCCGCTGCGACCGCGACGCTGGCGGCCACGCCGCCGACCGCAGCCGCCTGGGTGTTGCCGGCCAGCCACTCCTTGCCCCGGTCGAGCAGCAGCACCAGGCCCCCGGCGGAGCCGGCGCCCACCGAGGAGAGGTAGCCCGCCGCAGCGCTGCCGAGGAGCAGCGGGGCGAGGATGCCGGCCAGGTTGGAGTTGACCTCGGTGAGCTCGAGGTAGATCGCCATGCACTTGCGGCACTCGTCGAGGTGGGCCTCGGTCCTGCCCGAGTCGCGCCGGGACAGCCCGTTGCGGATGTAGCCACCCAGGTGCTGGTGCGTCCACTCGCAGGCGTCCTCCTCCAGGTCGCCGACGTGCTCGTTGAGGAAAGCCTGACGCAGCCCCTCACGGGCCCGGTAGGCGAGCGCGGAGACGGAGTTGGCGCTCATGCCCAGCAGCGGAGCGATATCGGCCGGCTTCTGGCCCTCGACCTCGGTGTGCCACAGCACGAGCTGCCAGCGCTCGGGGAGGGAGGCGAAGGCGCGCGCCGCCGCCTCGCTCTCGAAGCCCTCGACGGCGGTGTCCCGGAACGGGACACCCGGGTCGAAGGCCTCGATCTCGTCGGTGTGGTGGAGCCTGGACCCGGCCCTCAGGCGGTCCACGCGGAGGCGTCGTACGGCGGTCAGCAGGTAGGCGCGGAAGGCCACGTCCGGGCCGCCCCCGCGCTGCAGGACGCCGAGCACCTTGACGAAGGCATCAGAGACCAGGTCGTCGACGTCGCCTGCTGCCACCAGCTGGCGGGCCAGCCGGCGCGCGGCGTCCGCGTGCCTCTCGAAGAGGGCGCCGTAGGCGTCGAGGTCCCCGCCCCGGACCGCCGAGATCAGCTCGGCGTCCGCGGCAGCTTCCAGCGTTGTCGTGGCGCTCATGCTGACTCAACGATCGATTGGGGGAACGATGACGTGACTTGTATTGTCTGCGTCCGCCCGGCTCCCGTCTGCGGAATGCGCTGAATGCGGACATCGGGCCGGAGCCGCCGGAAAATCGGCCCCGAAACGGCGTCATGTCCCTCACCTGGCCACGTCCATTCAGTGTTGGCCACTGGAAGAGGGAGCAGGCCGTTGGGCATCTTCGCGACACGCACGCGTCGGGTGCCCACCAGCCACCCCGGGGTGAGAGGGGGGCTGCTGCCCGCTGACGTGTCATCGGTGTTGCCACCGGGATACGAGGCTGTGGCGGAGGCTCTCACCTCGGGGTCGGACCCCACGGAGGCCTGCCGCGTGGTCGGACGCCGGATGGCGCTGGACGGCTCGTCCCTGGAGGAAGCCCACGCCGGGCTGCACGACACCTGGCAGGCGGTCAACGGCTGCGACCCGTCGTACGCCGCGACGTCGGCGCTGCTCGTCGCCTGGAGCGACGCCACGCTGGCCTACATGCACCAGCTCTCCTGCGAGGACCCCACCACGGGGCTGGCCACGCAGGCACACGTCCGCAGCCAGCTCGCCGACCTCTACCGCAAGCACGTCCAGGGCTCCCTCTGCGACACCCACGCGCTCGTGGTGTGCGAGCTCGGTCCCGCTGCCTCGGCCGACGGCGTCGAGGACGGGAGTGGACAGCTCGAGCGCTCGCTCCGGCTGGCGCGGCTCGGCGACGATGCCCGCACCGTCTTCCCGCTGGGAGAGACGATCGGTCGGCTCGGCGCCCGGCGCGTGGTGGTCGTGGCCCGGCGCGACGAGCGGCTCGGCGCCCGGGTGCGGCTGCTGCGCAACCTGGTGAGCAGCCTCGTGGTCGCCGGCGTCGCTCCGCGCGTGTGGATCGAGGGTCTGCCGTCGTCGGACACCACTGCCGCGGTGCTGCTCGACGAGCTCGCCCGCGGCTGACCTGCAGGCACGGCCCCGCTCTCATAGGGTGGTGCCATGTGCGGCCGTTATGCGTCATCGCGACGCCCCGAGGACCTGATCGAGGAGTTCGAGGTCGTCGAGAGCCGCGTCCCCGTCCCGCTCGCAGCCGACTACAACGTGGCGCCCACCAAGGAGGTCTACGCCGTCGTCGAGCGCCCGCCCCGCACGGGCGAGGAGGGGGAGGAGCAGCCACCACAGCGCCAGCTGAGGGTGTTCACCTGGGGCCTGGTGCCCTCGTGGGCCAAGGACCCGGCGATCGGCAGCCGGATGATCAACGCCCGGATGGAGACGGTGGCCGCGAAGCCGGCGTACAAGCGTGCCTTCGCGGTGCGGCGCTGCCTGCTCCCGGCCGACGGCTACTTCGAGTGGTACCCGACCTCGCAGACGACCTCGCGGGGCAAGCCGGTGAAGCAGCCGTTCTTTATCCGGCCGCGCGACCACGGGGTGCTCGCGATGGCGGGGCTCTACGAGATCTGGCGAGACCCGAGCCGCGGCGACGACGACCCCGACCGGTTCCGCTGGACCTGCACCGTGATCACCACGCAGGCGGAGGACTCCCTGGGCCACATCCACGACCGGATGCCGCTCATGGTGGAACGGGACAGGTGGGCGCAGTGGCTCGACCCCCGCGTGCCCGGTGAGCTGTCGTTGCTCGTGCCGGCAGCACCCGGCAGCCTGGAGGCCTACCCCGTGTCCACCCGCGTCGGCAACGTCGCCAACAACGGCCCCGAGCTGATCGAGCCGCTGCCGCTCGAGGAGGTCGTCTCGTGAAGGCAGCGGTCAAGACGGTGCAGACTCCCCAGGGCGAGGGCAGGCTGCACACCCGCCGAGCCCGGCACCCGCTCGCCACCCTGATGCTCAGCCACGGAGCGGGCGGCGGAGTGGACGCGCGCGACCTGGTGACGCTGGCCCACGCGCTGCCCTCCCAGGGCATCACCACGGTGCTCTTCGAGCAGCCCTGGCGCGTCGCGGGCCGCAAGATCGCGGGCGCCCCAGCCACGCTCGACGCCGCGCTGAGGGCCGCGTGCGACGTGATGCGCGTCCGCACGCCCCTCGTGCTGGGCGGCCGGTCGGCCGGGGCCCGGTCCGCCGCCCGCACCGCCCGGTCGCTGGGCGCGTCGGGCTGCCTGCTGCTCTCCTTCCCGCTCCACCCGCCAGGCCGCCCCGAGGCCAGTCGCCTCGACGAGCTGACCGGCGTCCGGCTTCCGACGCTCGTCGTGCAGGGGGAGCGCGACCCCTTCGGGCGGCCCGAGGAGTTCCCGGCCGGGGTCCGCGGCGTCGACCTGGCCGTCGTACCGGGGGCCGACCACGGGCTCAAGGTGCCGGCGCGGGGGCCGGTCACGCAGGAGGAGGCGATGGGCATCGTCGTGGAGACGGTGCTGGAGTGGCTGGTGCGCGACGTGGTCGGCAGCGAGGGCGGGAATCACGACGGAGCGTGAGGTGTTCTGCCCACGTGCTCACGACGTCGACCGGTCCCAAGGATCTCAGTCCTGCCGAAGTGTCGGTAATCTGGACTGCAATGACTGAATCACTCACGGGTGGGACCCCCGAAGAGCCCGCCGGCGGGCCCGGCGCGCTGCTCGAGTCCGAGACCCCCGAGGAGCGGTCCGCGCGCTTCGAGCGCGACGCGCTGCCCTACCTCGACCAGCTCTACGGCGCCGCCATGCGCATGACCCGCAACCCCGCGGACGCCGAGGACCTGGTGCAGGAGACGTTCGCGAAGGCGTTCTCGGCGTTCCACCAGTTCAAGCCGGGCACCAACCTCAAGGCGTGGCTCTACCGCATCCTCACCAACACCTACATCAACTCCTACCGCAAGAAGCAGCGGGAGCCCCAGCAGTCGATGGCCGAGGACGTCGAGGACTGGCAGCTCGCGCGGGCCGAGTCCCACACCTCCGGCGGCCTGAAGTCCGCCGAGATGGAGGCGCTGGAGCACCTGCCCGACTCCGAGGTGAAGGACGCCCTGCAGCGTCTCCCCGAGGAGTTCCGGCTCGCGGTCTACCTCGCCGACGTCGAGGGCTTCGCCTACAAGGAGATCGCCGAGATCATGAACACCCCCATCGGCACCGTGATGTCCCGGCTGCACCGGGGACGTCGCCAGCTCCGCGACATGCTCGCCGACCACGTGCGAGCCAACGACCTCCTCCCCAGCGGCACGGTGGGGAGCGAGTGATGGGTCACCAGCACGACCCCGAGGACTGCGCCGACTACCTCGAGCGCATCGTCTACCTCCTCGACAACGAGCTCGACGAGGCGGACTGCGCCCTGGTGCGCCGCCACCTGGACGAGTGCGGCCCCTGTCTGGAGAAGTACGACCTCGAGCGCACCGTGAAGGCCGTCGTCCACCGCTCCTGCGGCGAGTCGGCTCCAGAGTCGCTCCGCGAGCGGGTCCGCGTGCAGATCCGGGCCGTCCAGGTCCGCATCACCGAGGGCTGATTCGCACATCACCGGGGCATTTGAGAGGATGCTCCGACGCCCGATTCTGGGCCAGACGATGGAGGACACCATGGGCAAGACCGGCCGCAAGCGCCGCGCTCGCCGCAAGAAGGGCGCGAACCACGGCAAGCGCCCCAACGCCTGAGCGCACCAGACGACGGACCCCCGAGCCAGCCGGCCGGGGGTTCGCTGCTTGCCGGGGACCTCGTACGGCGCTCAGCGCACCCGCGCCAGGAAGCGCTCCGCGTCCACGACCACCCGGGTCACCTCGCCCGACGCCACGACCCGGCCGTCCCCGGTGTGCCGCGCCGCGACGGTGAAGCGGTGCAGCCGGCCGTCGACGTGCACCTCCGACGCCGTGACCTCCACCTCCGCGCCCACCGGGGACGCCGCGAGGTGCTCGAGGGAGATCCGCGTGCCGACGCTGGTCGACCCCTCGGCCAGGGTCGGCTCGAGCGCGGCGCACGTGGCCGCCTCGCACCAGGCGAGCACGCGCGGGGTGCCGAGCACCGGCAGGGAGCCGCTGCCCACCGCCTCGGCGGTGTCGGCGTCGGTCACGGTGAAGAGCAGGGTGGCGTCGCTCATGTGAGCTCCTTCCCGAAGGCGATCAGCCGCACGCCCGGGAGGGGCTCCCAGTCGCGGTGGGGCAGCCGGACGTAGCCGAGCCGGTCGTAGACCCGATGGGCCGCGGTCATCTCCGCCAGGGAGGACAGCACCATGGCGCTCGCACCGTGCCCGCGAGCCCGCTCCTCGCACAGGGCGGCCAGCGCCGTGCCGACCCGGCGACCGCGGGCCGCGGGGTGGACGGCCAGCATCCGGAACTCGCCCTCGTGGTCCCTGGCGAGCTCGCGCCACGGCGAGGCGGGCGGGCAGTAGGTCACGGTGCCCAGCAGCTCGGGGCCCTCCACCGCCACCCACAGCTCGGCGTCCCTGTCCCGGGCCGCGGCGTCACGCAGCCGCGCGACGTAGGGGTCGACGGCGCCGTGGGTGAACTGGGCGTACGCCGCCACGGTGAGGTCGCCGACGGCAGCGGCCTCCTCGGGTCGTGCGCGCCGGAGCTCCATCAGATCCCGAAGGTGTTGCGGGGGTAGGCGGCCTCCACGTCGGTGATCACGTTGACGAGGTAGGGGAGCCCGGCGGAGTAGGCGCGGTCGAGGGCGGGCCCGATCTCCTTCGGGTCGGTGACCGTCTCGCCCGCCCCGCCCAGCGCCGACACGACCGCGTCGTACGGCGTGCGCGGGGCGAGGTCGGCGGCGACGTCGTAGCCGTAGAGCATCTGCATCGGGCCCTTCTCCAGGCCCCAGGCGGAGTTGTTGCCCATCACCATGACGACCGGCAGCTGGTGGCGCACGAGCGTGTCGACGTCCATGAGCGAGAAGCCGGCCGCGCCGTCCCCGAGGAGCAGCGTCACTTGCGCCGACGGCCGGGCGATCCGGGCGGCGATGGCGGCGCCCAGGCCCGCACCCAGGCAGCCGTAGGGGCCCGGGTCCAGCCAGCCGCCGGGCCGCTTCGGCTCGACGTACTTACCGGCGAAGCTGACGAAGTCGCCGCCGTCGCCGATCACGACCGAGTCGTCGGCGAGCCGCGGCACCAGCTCACCGTAGATGCGTGCGGGGTGGATCGGGTCGGCCTCCGCGGAGAGCAGCTCTGCGTCGCGGGCAGCACCGGCCTTCACGAGGTCGCCCAGCTGCGCCGCCCAGTCGGTCCAGTCGGGGCGGCGCCCGAGCCGCTGCACGGCGGCCACCAGGCCGTCGAGCAGCAGCGTGAGGTCGCCCGCGGCGGAAGCGGCCAGGTCGGCGTGCCCGGAGACCTGGCCGGGGGCATCGGCGAGATGGACGACGCGGGGCGGTGTCGCGCCGTCCTTGCCGCCGAAGACGCCGTAGCCGAGCCGGAAGTCCAGCGGGGTGCCGACCACGACGACCAGGTCGGCACCGCCGAGCGCGGCCCCGCGGGCCTTGGTCACCAGCAGGCGGTGACCGCCCGGCACGACACCGCGGCCCATGCCGTTGGTCAGGGTGGGGATCCCCAAGGTCTCGACCAGGCGCAGCGCCGACTCCTCCGCGCGGTCGGCCCAGACGTCGGTGCCGAGCACCAGCACCGGCCGGGAGGCCGCGCCGAGGAGCGCCGCGACCCGGCCAAGCTCGTCGCCGTCGGGCTCGAGCGGCGCGGCCTGCGGGATGACGGGCGCCGGCCCCGTCGAGGCGTTGAAGAACTCGTCCATCGGCACGTCGACGAAGACCGGGCCGCGGTGCGACGATCCGGCGAGGGTGAACGCCTCGTCCATCCCGGCCAGCACCTCACCGGCGGTGTGCAAGGTGCGCGCCGACTTCGCCACCGGGGCCACGATCGGCACGTGGTCGAGCTCCTGGAGGCTGCCGGAGCCCCAGCGTTTGGCGGGGGCGCGACCGCCGACGACGACCATCGGGGAGCCGGCGAACTGCGCCTGGGCGATCGCGCTGACCCCGTTGGTGACACCCGGGCCGGCGGTCAGCACCGCAAGCCCCGGTGTCCGCGTCAGCTTGCCGGTCGCCTCGGCCGCGAACGCCGCCGTCTGCTCGTGCCGCACGTCGACCAGGCGCATGGGCGGGTCGGCCTTGACCGCTCCGTCGTACATCGGGAACACGTGAGCGCCGGAGAGCGTGAACATCGTCTCGACGCCGTGCGCGCGGGCGACTGCCACGGCGAGCTGGCCGCTGTGCCCGGAGATGTCGACGGGAGAGGTCTGCTCGGTCATGCCCGCAGGCTAATGGGGGGCAAGGAACGGCGCGTTGGTGGCGCGCAGCGCGTCGACCAGCACCAGGATCAGGTCGGGCCGCACCTGCGGCGGCTCGGGTGCGAGCGAGAGCTGGAGGTAGAGCGCGCGCAGGAACGCCTGGGGGTTGGCGGTCGCGGCGTAGGGGTCGCCGGCGCCGCCGAGCCGGTGGGGGCTCGCCCCTGCGGCGATTCGGGCGATCCAGGGCTCGAGCACCTTGAGACCCACGACGTTGCGGCGCAGCACCGCCATCGTGGCCGCCGCGATCCGGTCGGGCTCGCCGGAGGTGAGGACCGGCGTGCCCGGCCGCAGCAGCCGGTCGGCGATCACGTCGAGGACCACGGTCAGCTCGTTGCCGGCCAGGTGCGGAGACTGCGCGAGCGTGCCGACTGCGTCGGCGCCGTGGGCCACCGCGTGCGCCCAGCCCTTCGCGGGCACGTAGCCGCGGCAGTCGCGCTCGCGGACGAACCACGACGCGAGCCGGTCGCCCCACTCGAGGACCTTGCCGCCGGGGACGCGGTGCTGGTCGGTGGTGCGGGCGATGACCTCGCCGAGCACCAGCGCCGAGAAGCTGCGCCGGAACACGGTGTCGGTGCCCGACTCACCGATTCCGACGGACAGGCCGGCCGCGATGCCGTCACCCAGGCCGACGAGCAGGTCGTCGTAGACGCCGCGGGCGATCCAGGTGACCAGAGCAGGGAAGGCGATGCCGTCGCGACGGGCGGGGTCGGGGTCGCCGAGCATCGTCGTCAGCTCGGCCGTCAGGTCGTCGAGTGGCCGGTCGCCAGGGACCGCCAACCCGGTCCTCATGACCTCGTCCCAGTAGGTCATCCCCATGCGGGCAATCCTGCCAGTCGCCGCCAGCCGGGCGCACGCCGGTCCCGGACGCAGGGCCTACGCTGGGGCCGTGCCGTCCCTGCTCGAGCTCGTGAACGCCCACACCGACCTCGACAGCGATGACGTCGCCTGGCTGCAGCTGCTGATGGCCGACTGGCAGATCATCGCCGACCTGTCGTTCGCGGACCTCGTGCTGTGGCTGCCCGACAAGGAGGGCAAGGGCTTCTGGGCGGCCGGCCAGATGCGGCCGACCACGGGCCCGACGGCACTCGTCGACGACGTGCTCGGCACGTTCGTGCCCGTCGGCCGCCGCCGGATGCTCGACCAGGCCTACGAGCTGGGCCGCCTGGTGCGGGAGGGCGATCCCGAGTGGCGCGACGACGTCCCCGTGCGCGTCGAGGTCATCCCCGTACGCCGCGCCGGCAGGGTGATCGCGGTCGTGGCCCGCAACACCAACCTGCTCGGCGTACGCACTCCGAGCCGGCTCGAGCTGTCCTACCTGCAGACCGCGGCCGACCTCACGCAGATGATCGCCTCCGGCCACTTCCCGCAGCCGCGGCAGCGCAGCGACCACGCCGACTCACCGCGGGTGGGAGACGGGTTCCTGCGTCTCGACGCCGCGGGCCGCGTGGTCTACGCCAGCCCCAACGCCCAGTCCGCCTACCGGCGCCTCGGCCTCACCGGCGACCTCAGCGGGCAGGTGCTCGCCGACCTCACCCGGGACCTGGTGCCCGTGCGGCGGCGCCCCGACGAGGAGACGCTCAGCGCGGTGCTCGGCGGCCGGGCCGACCGGGAGGGCGAGTTCGGCTCCGACGAGGTGTGGATGATCGTGCGGAGCATCCCGTTGCGGCCGCACGGCGACCGGATCGGGGCCCTGGTCCTCGTGCGCGACGTGACCGAGCTGCGCCGCCGCGACCGCGAGCTGGTGACCAAGGACGCCACGATCCGCGAGATCCACCACCGGGTGAAGAACAACCTGCAGACGGTCGCCGCCCTGCTGCGCCTCCAGGCCCGCCGCATCGGCGAGCCCGCGGCCCGGTCGGCTCTGGAGGAGGCGGTGCGACGGGTCGGCTCGATCGCGATCGTGCACGAGACACTCAGCCACGCGGTCGAGGAGAGCGTCGACTTCGACGAGATCGTCGACCGCCTCTCCCGCATGGTGACCGAGGTCAGCGTGGCGGGGGAGCGGGTGCGGGTGCTGCGCGAGGGCAGCTTCGGCGTGCTGCCCTCCGAGATCGCCACACCCCTGGCGATGGTGGTGACCGAGGTGCTGCAGAACGCCGTGGAGCATGGCTACTCCGACCTCGCCGACGACGCGAAGGGACGCGTCGTCGTCACGGCACGGCGACTGGTCGGCCGGCTGCACGTGATCATCGCGGACGACGGGCACGGCCTTCCGGCCGGCTTCGACCTCGACGGGTCGACCAACCTGGGCCTGTCCATCGTGCGCACGCTCGTGGAGTCCGAGCTCGGCGGCATCCTGGAGATCGGCGACGCCGTGCCGGGTCCCGGCGCGCGCGTCCAGGTGGACCTCCCGCTCGACTGACCCTCCGCCGGGTGCCTCAGGCCGTGCGGATGCGCGCCCGCGCGTTGCGACGCTTGAGCGCGCGGCGCTCGTCCTCGCTCAGCCCACCCCAGACGCCGTGGTCCTGTCCAGCCTCCAGCGCCCACGCGAGACACTGCTCGCGCACCTCGCAGCGACGGCACACCTGCTTGGCCTCCTCGATCTGGAGGATGGCCGGACCGGTGTTGCCGATCGGGAAGAACAGCTCCGGGTCCTCGTCGAGGCAAGCAGAGCGGCTGCGCCAATCCATGGCAGGGGGTTCCTACTTTCACGTTGAAGCGGGGGGTACGAGCGCACGGGATCTCCCACACGTCCGTATTTCGGGCACGGGTCTATTGCACGCGTTCACGAGCGCACCCCCAGACTGGCAACAGATGCTCTCACACACAAGCCCTGAGCCGGTCGCGTCGCTCACAGGCTGGCGCGGCGTCTAGGGTGTGGCGCGTGATCGGCCCCCGCCAGCTCGACGTACCTCCGCCTCTCGTGACCGCGGCGTCGCTCGTCGCGGTGGAGGCGCTGCTGGTGGTCCTGTTCGCGGTGGCCGAGCTCGCGAACGTGTCGAGCCAGCGCCTCACGATGGGCCTGACCACGTCGCTGTTCTTCGCGGCGTACGGCGCGGGGCTGGGGTTGTGTGCCTGGGCGCTCACGCGCCGCCGGGCGTGGGCTCGCGGGCCGGTGCTGCTCGCCCAGCTGATCTGGCTCGGCCTGGCCTGGAACTTCCGCGGCGGCGACACCCTGCTCGTCGCGATCGGCCTGGCGGTGGTCGCCGTCGTGGTCATCGCCGGCCTGCTCCACCCCGCCAGCATGGAGGCGCTGGACTCCGACCGGGACGCCTGAGCGCACCGCGGCTGAGGTCGCTCAGTCGGCCTCGAGCGACTGGCGCAGCTGGGCGAGCGTGCGGGTGAGCAGCCGCGAGACGTGCATCTGCGAGACCCCGATCTCCTCCGCGATCTGCGACTGGGTCATGTTGCGGAAGAAGCGGAGCAGCAGGATGCGCTTCTCGCGCTCGCCCAGCCCCTCGAGCAACGGCTTGACCGACTCGCGGATCTCGACGTGCTCGAGGCCCGCGTCGTCGATGCCCAGCGAGTCGAGCATGCTCGGCGGCCCGTCGCCCGAGTCGTCGGAGGCGTCGAGGGACAGGGTGCTGTAGGCGTTGGCCGACTCGATGCCCTCGACGATCTCCTCGACCGTGCAGCCGATCGCCTCGGCCAGCTCGCGGGGTGTGGGAGAGCGGCCGAGCTTGTGGGAGAGCTCGGCGGCCGTGGAGCCGATCTGCATGCGCAGCTCCTGGAGCCGCCGAGGCACGCGGATGGCCCAGCCCTTGTCGCGGAAGTAGCGCTTGATCTCGCCGATGATCGTGGGCGTCGCATAGGTGGAGAACTCCACGCCCCGGTCGGTCTCGAAGCGGTCGATCGCCTTGATCAGGCCGATCGTGCCCACCTGGACGAGGTCCTCATGCGGCTCCCCACGGTTGCGGAACCGGCGCGCGCAGTGCTCCACCAGCGGCAGGTGGAGGTGCACCAGCTCGTCGCGCGCCACGGAGCGCTCCGCGTCCGTCCCGTCACCGAGCAGCTGCTGGAAGAGCGCCGCGCTGCGTCGCCGGGTGACCTCGAGCGTCGTCTGCGGCAGCTCGTCCTCGATCCCTTCGTCCACGGCCGGCACCCTGGCCCCCATCGTGACGTCCCCCGAGTCGTCCATGGCCATCCTCAGAGCCCGGCGCCTGCCTCGGTGGGGGCGACCTGTGAGCTCATCGAGAAGCGCACCCGGAAAACCCCACCGGCCGACGAGGCCTCGGCGTCCGTGGCGAGCGTGTCGAGGACCTGCCACGCGAAGCTGTCGTAGTCGGGCGCCGGGTCGTCGATCGCCTGCGTCTCGATCTGGACCTGCATCCGGCCGGGGGAGAGGAAGAACCTGCTGACCAGGTCGGCGCCGGGGTCGGCCTCGGCGAGGACGAGGGCACTGGCCTCGGCGATCGCGATGCGCAGGTCCTCGATGTCGTCGATGGTGAAGTCCAGCCGGGCCGCCAGGCCGGCCGTCGTGGTGCGGAGCACCGAGGCGAAGGCGCCGTCGGCGGGGAGGCGCAGCTCGACGTCTGCGCGCGCCTCGGTGGGGTCGTCGCTGGTGGCCATCTCAGGTCGCGTCCCGTCCTGTGGGTGGAGTGGGGAGGTGCGGACACACTAACCGGGGCCGGCCAGCCCGTGGTCGCGCGTCGGCGGCTTGTTCTGTCGCGGCCGGGTTACCGGCGGCGCGGGCCGGCCGCCACGTGTGCCAGGGCGTCGGGCGCGGTCCCTCCGACCACACGCGTCACCAAGGCGTCGATGACTCGCTGGCGGCTTTGCTCGATCTGGTCGACCACGATGCGCCGGGCCTTCTCGACGTCACCGGCGAGCATGGCGTCGTAGAGCTCGTGGTGCTCGTGCATCTGCTCGATGCTGCTGTCGCGTGCGTCGAGGCTGAGGAAGAAGAGCCGCTGCATCTCTTCGAGGAGGTTGCCCAGCATGTGGGCCAGACGCTGGTTGCCCGTGCTTTCCGCGATCCGTACGTGCAGATTGCGGTTGTCGACGAGGAATCGTTCGTAGCTCTCCTGATCGCCGTGCACGTAGTGAGCGTGTGCAAGGTCGTGCAGGGCGGTGATGGCTTCTCGAGGTGCGCGTCGGGTGGCGAACTCGACGGCGGCCGGCTCCAGCAGCAGCCGGAGCTCGAACACGTCGTGAACGCTGGCCAGAGTGATCGGGGAGACCCGGTAGCCCTGTCTCGGCCGGACCTCTACGAACCCCTCCTGCACCAGCCGTCGCAGCGCTTCCCGGACGGGCGTCCGGCCGAACCCAGCGCTCTCGGCCAGGGCGGCCTCGCGCAGCTCTTCTCCAGGACTCAGGTCGCAGAGCAGGATCCGGCGCTTGAGGTAGTCGTATGCCTCATCGGTGCCGCTGCGGGTGGCACGCGGCTCGGTGGGACTTGTGGCGGCTCGGCTCAAGACGGTCCTCGGGTTTGGCTTGACTTACGTGGGGGGAAGCGTAATACGGTTCGTGATACATCACAACCAACCTCACGTGACGGTCCACGGTCGATCTTCCGAGAACGGCCCGCCGCCCGAGTCGAGCAGAGAAGGACAGGGAACACCCATGCCGCACCCCCACCCGCACAGTGAGGAGCACCTGGCCCACCCTCACCACGAGGGCCACGGTCACGAGGGCCACGGTCACGAGGGCCACGGGCACGGTCATGGTCACGGGCATGACCACGGTCATGACCACGGGGATCACGACCACGGCTCAGGCTTGTGGGCCAAGGTCAAGCACATCGTGGTGCCGCACTCACACGACTCGAACGAGGCGATCCAGTCGGCCGAGGAGTCCAGCAGCGAGGGCATCCGAGCGGCGTGGATCGGCCTGGCCGGGATGGGCGCCACGGCCGTGCTGCAGATGTTCATCGTCGCGATCTCGGGGTCGATCGCCTTGCTCGCCGACACCCTGCACAACGTGGGTCACGCCGCCACCACGATCCCGCTGATCATCGCCTTCCGGATCGGACAGCGCGCCGCGAGCAAGCGGTACAGCTACGGCTACCGCCGCGCCGAGGACCTGGTCGGACTCTTCATCTCGCTGATCATCGCCCTCTCGGCGGGATTGATCATCTGGGAGTCGGTCGACGCCCTGGTGAACCCGCGTGAGCTGACCAACCTGTGGTGGGTCTTCGCCGCCGGCCTGGTCGGTGCCGCCGGCAACGAGCTGGTCGCCGTCTACCGGATCCGCGCCGGCAAGCGCATCGGGTCGGCAGCCCTGATCGCCGAGGGCCAGCACGCCCGCGCCGACGGGTTCACCTCGATCGCGGTGGTCATCGGAGTGATCGGTGTATGGCTCGGCTTCCCGCAGGCCGACGCCATCATCGGGTTCTTCATCGCCGCCGCCATCCTGTGGATCCTCGTCAGCTCGCTGCGGACCACCACCCGCCGGCTCATGGACGGCGTCGACGACGGCGTCATCGACCAGCTGACCGAGGTCATCGGCTCGGTCCCCGGCGTCGTGAGCGTGGGCCGGGTCCGGGCCCGCTGGAGCGGTCACCGCATGGAGGCCGACGCCAACATCGGCGTGGACGCGGGCCTGACCGTTCTGGAGAGCCATGCCCTCGCCGAGGAGATCGAGCACAAGGTGCTGCACTCCGTCGCCCACGTCGAGAACGTCGTCGTCCACGTCAACCCGGTCGTCGACGGAGTCGAGCCCGCCGAGCTGCACGAGCTGACGCACCACCACACCAGCGCCCAGGCCCGCCAGGAATACCTCGCGCGCCAGGGCAAGGTCTCCTCATAACCCCGGGGGTTTGGACGCCGGCAGGCCAGGGGCGGAAGCACACCAACCACACCAAACAAGAAGAAGGAGCGGAATGATCGAGTTCCGGCCCAGGTACATCACCTTCGACTGCTACGGCACCCTGACCGCGTTCGGGATGTCGAGCCTGACCCGGAAGCTGCTGGCCGACCGGGTGCCGGAGGAGCGGATGGAGGACTTCCTGGATGACTTCGAGGCCTATCGCATCGACGAGGTCCTGGGGGCCTACAAGCCCTACCACCAGGTGATCAACGACGCGCTGGCCCGAGCCGCCAAGCTGTGGGGCATCGAGCACCGCGACGCCGACGGGCGAGCCATCTACGAGGCCGTCCCGACCTGGGGACCGCACCCCGACGTACCCGAGCCGCTGGGCGTGCTCGCCGAGCACTACCCACTGGTGATCCTGTCCAACGCCGCCGACGAGCAGATCCAGAGCAACGTCGACAAGCTCGGCGCGCCCTTCCACTCGGTCTTCACCGCGGAGCAGGCTCAGGCGTACAAGCCCCGGCTGCAGGCGTTCGAGTACATGCTCGACCAGCTCGGCTGCGGCCCGGGAGACATCCTGCACGTCTCCTCCAGCCTGCGCTACGACCTGATGCCCGCCCACGACCTTCGGATCACCAACAAGGTCTACGTCAACCGCGGCTACGAACCCAGCACGCCCTACTACGGCTACCACGAGGTCAACGACATCGCCGGCCTCGCCGCCCTGCTCGGCGCCTGAAGCCCCGACTCGGGCGAGGGACTCCAGATCCCTCGCCCGAGCCGGTCAATCCCCAACCCGCGGCCCTGGCCGCAACTCAGAAGGGAAGCACATGAATCGCAAGCGCCGCGACATCTTCGTCTTCGTCGCCAAGCCCGGCCACGGAGACGAAGCCAAGAAGTACCTGGGCGAGTGGCTCCGATCCCTCGACGGTCACCCCGGCTACCTCGGCGGCTCGGTGCTCGAGGAAGTGGCCGGCGAACTGCTCCCTGACACCCTGGCTCTGCTCATGGAGTTCGAGTCCACCCACGCGGCCCGCGCCTTCTGGCCGACGATCGCGGACACCGTGAACCCGCTCGACCCCGACGACAAGACCCAGGGGAAGCTGCCCGATCAGGGCGCCGCGTTCTTCGACGGCACCAAGGACGCGGTCGCCGCTGGCGGCGAGCTCCCGCTCCAGTTCACCCGAGGCGATGCCCTCTTCGCGCGGATGCTCCACATCCACGCGGCCGTCGTCGAGGAAGTCACCGCCTCCGCCTAACTGAGGTGACACCGCGCAAGCGTCGTCTCGATGGACGCGCGGCGAGCACAAGGAGGGGCCCGGGTAACCGGGCCCCTCCTGGTGTCCCGTGGACTTCTCTGCGGGCCGGCGCGAACCGGACACGGCCGCGCTCGACGCGCGAGGGCAGGACCGACCTTGTGCTCCGGATCCGTCGTTCGGAGCGTTCGCACCCTCCGCATAGGGTCAGTGTCGCGGCGGCGAAGAAGGCGATGGCGTGGGGACGGCCATCGCGTGGCGCATCGACGCCGACCGCCTCGATCGTGGTTGCGTAGACAGCGACGGCGATTGCGCCGCCGACATGGGTGCTGGTCTTGATGAGGAGTACCCCCACCGCAGCGTCAGGGCCTGATCGTCCCCACTGCGTCTCAGGCTGTCCCGGGACTCCCACCGATTTGACGTGGCAGACGCCGCCTCGGTCCGCTTGCAGAATCTCCGCGGACCGAGGCGGCGTCTGAGGGTTAGACGTGCACGTCAGAAGCCTGCAGAAGACCTCAGGCCTTCTTGGTCTCCCAGAAGATCTCGGCGATCTCGTCGATCTTCGCGAGCAGCTGGTCGGCGACCTCTGCATCCAGCGTGCCCTTGGTGCCCGTGGCACCCGCGAGCTTGGTGGCCTCGTTGAAGAGCGTGTGCAGCTCCGGGTACTTCTCGAAGTGCGGGGCCTTGAAGTAGTCGGTCCACAGCACCCACAGGTGGTGCTTCACGAGCTCCGAGCGCTGCTCCTTGATGAGCACGGCGCGGGTGCGGAAGTCAGGGTCGTCGTTGTCGGCGACCTTGGCGATGATGGCCTTGATCGACTCGGCCTCGATGCGCGCCTGGGCCGGGTCGTACACGCCGCAGGGAAGGTCGCAGTGGGCCGAGGCCTCGACAGTGGTGGCGAAGAGACGGGAGAACATCGTGTTCCTCTCGTGGGAGTCGGGGTCCGTGCGCCTGCGACACTACTCCGCGTGCACCCCGGTCCACTCACGGGTCCGGCCCACCCAGACGGGCTCCTCGGCATCGCCGTGGTGCGTGGCCGGTCGATGCTCCCGACGCTGCGCGAGGGGGACCGGGTGCTGGTCCGGTACGGCGCCCGGCCGGGGCCTGGCCGCCTCGTGCTCGCCCGCCTCGCCGACGGGACGACAGCCGTCAAGCGGGTCGAGGGGCCCCGTCCCCTCCGGACCGGGGCCACGGGGTGGTGGCTGCTCAGCGACAACCCCGCGGAGGGCGTCGACTCCCGGCACCGCGGTCCGGTGCCCGACGACGCCGTCCTGGGCGTCGTACTGCTCCGGCTGTGGCCGCGCCCGCGGCGGGTATGACCGCCGAGTGGGCTGGGCCACACTGGCGGCGCACGGACGTGGACAGGGCCGGGTCGCCGGTCCCACTGTGAAAGACTCGCGACCATGGACAACGTGGCCGCGACGACTGCCGCCGCAGCACACCCGCACGCCGGAGACCCTGTCTTCGACCTACACGTCGGCGGCAAGATGGAGATCCTCTCGACCGTGGCCCTGAACGGCCCCGACGAGCTCTCCCTCGCCTACACGCCGGGCGTCGCCCGCGTGTGTGAAGCGATCGCGGCCGACCCCGCGATGACCCAGCACTACACCTGGGTGCCCAACACCGTCGCCGTCGTCAGCGACGGCACGGCAGTGCTCGGCCTCGGCGACATCGGTCCCGCGGCCGCGATGCCCGTGATGGAGGGCAAGGCGGTGCTGTTCAAGCAGTTCGGCGGCGTGGACGCCGTGCCGATCTGCCTCGACACCACCGACACCGACGAGATCATCGAGACGGTCGTCCGCCTGGCGCCGAGCTTCGGTGGCATCAACCTCGAGGACATCTCGGCCCCCCGGTGCTTCGAGATCGAGGCGCGGCTCAAGGAGCGCCTCGACATCCCCGTCTTCCACGACGACCAGCACGGCACGGCCGTCGTCGCGCTGGCCGCGCTGAAGAACGCGCTGCGCCTGACCGGCCGCTCGCCCGAGGACGCGCGCGTCGTGATCTCCGGCGCGGGAGCCGCGGGCGTCGCGGTCGCCCGCATCCTCCTCGAGGCCGGCGTCAAGGACCTCGTGGTCACCGACCGCAAGGGGATCCTCAACTCCGAGCGCGGCGACCTCACCCCGGTCAAGCACGCGCTCGCCGTCGACACCGCCGACCACTTCGGCCGCCGCGGCTCGCTGGCGGACGCCCTGGATGGCGCCGACGTCTACATCGGCGTCTCCGGCGGCACGGTGCCCGAGGAGGTCGTCGCCACGATGGCCGATGACGCGATCATCTTCGGCCTGGCCAACCCCACCCCCGAGGTGCACCCCGACGTGGCCCACCGCCACGCGCGGGTCGTGGCGACGGGCCGCAGCGACTTCCCCAACCAGATCAACAACGTGCTGGCCTTCCCGGGGATCTTCCGCGGTGCCTTCGACGCCCACGCCACGGCGATCACCGAGGGCATGAAGCTCGCCGCCGCCGACGCGCTCGCCGACCTGGTGGGCGGAGACCTGAGCGAGGACCAGGTCATCCCGTCACCGTTCGACCCCCGCGTCCCGGGAGCGGTCCGTACGGCGGTCGCCGCCGCCGCGCGCCGGGACGGTGTCGCCCGGCGCTGACCCCGGGCAGGACAGGCGTCGCGACGCCGGCCCCCGGGAGGGCGAGCCGGGCAAGTAGCAGGGCGGTGCCTGCCACCCCGTTGAGCAGCCCCAGGTCGCCGTCAGCGCCACGCACTCCTGAGGGCCAGGCACCCGGATCCGTGCCTGCAGCGTCGAGGAAGACGGTGGCAGCCTCGACGGCGAGGTCCCGATGCCGCGGTTCGTCGAGCACGTCCGCGGCCAGGTCGAGCAGCCCCACTGGTCCGCCGAGGCCGTGGCAGATCGTCAGTCCGGCGCCCAGGGCCGCGGCATCGTGCTCGCGGACGTCGGCCACGAAGCCCGCCACCTCGGCACCGCACGACTGGACTGCCACCTCGAGGTCCGAGCGGACCAGCTCCTGCGGCCACGGGGTGGTCAGCCCCTGCGCGGCGAGCTGGAGGAGTCGCGCACGCACCGCGCCGGCACCGGCCGAACCGTGGCACCAGCGCGCCGGCCACGTGGTCTCGCCCGCACGGAGGTCCGGCCAGCCTCCGCGGGCCGGGTCCAGCCACGTCGACTCCCACGCGAGCCCCTCGTCCGCGAGGGCGAGGGCCTCCGCTGACAGCTCGGGCCACCGGGCGGCCGCCTCAGCGAGCGCCCACACGATGCCGCTGGCGCCGTGGGCCAGCCCGCACAGGGGGCGTGCCTCGTCGCCGTCGGCCTCCGGGTCGGGCCAGGAGCGGCCCCAGAGCTCCTCGCGCGAGCGCTGACGCAGCTCACGGACGAGCCCGAGTGGCGCGGGTCCGCCTCCCGTGCGGGTCCGGGCCAGCAGGGCGCCGGCCACACCTCCGGTCAGGTCGGTGGCGGCCACGGACCTGACGTCGTCGACCACCGCCGGCCCGACCATGTGCTGCAAGCTCTCCGGTAGGTCCGCGACCAGCGCCAGCACGCCGGGCCGACCCGACAGCCAGCCTCCGGCGGGCAGCCGCCGACCCAGCGCCGAGCGCGCGCCCAGGGCCGCGACCGCAGCGGCCTCGTCCCGCTCGGTGGCCGATCCCAGGTGCCCCAGCGCCCACGCGATGCCGGCGTCCCCGTCGTAGGCGAGGCTGCGACCGCCGCGGCACCGTGCCGCCGTACCGTCCTCGGCGACCTCCCACGTGGGCCAGGTCAGCTGGTCGCCGGCGACCACGGTCGAGTCCAGGAGCAGGTCCACGCACCTGTGGGCGGCTTCCAGCAGGACGGCGCGCGGCGAGCCGGGCTCCGGCATGGCCGCGGTCATCGGAGGGCCTCCGCCAACGGTCCGCGCAGGTGCGGAGCGGACGGGTCGAGACCGGCGGAGCGGAACACGCGTCCGGCGGCGTCGGCGAGCGTCTGCTCGGCCGACCGCTTCCGCCAGGCCCGGGCGACGAGGCGGGCGATGACCTCGCCGAAGCTGTCGCCGGTGCCCGGATCCTCGGCCCAGGCGATCCCGGGAGCGAGCGGCCGGGTGCACGGTGGCGTCGCCGCGCGGACCAGGTGCCGGCAGGCCGACACGATCCGGGGTGCGGTCTCGGCGATCGCCTCGTCGGGGAGGTAGAGGACGGCCCCGTCGGCGCGGGCGAGCGTGGCCGGGTCGGCCCCCACCTTGAGCGACCAGGCGTGCTCGCAGCCGGCGAGCACGCCGGTGACGGCGGCGACCAGATGGGCGAGCCGGTGCAGGGAGGGAGCCAGGTAGATGCGGGACAACTCGGGCGGCGAGTCGGCGGGGCGCCAGTCGTCGCTCCACGTGCGCCACCACCCGTCGTACGCGTAACCGCCGCGCCGCCGGGTGACCAGCACCCGGCTCCCGGCTCTGGGTGCCAGGCCCGCGCCGGGGCCCTCGGTCAGGTAGTCGCCGCGCGCAGCGGCCCGTCGTGATCCCGCCGCCTGGACGACGGCGACCCCGGCCACGCCGTTGCCGACGACGGGCCACGGGCCGGACCAGCTGCGGGCGCCCACGTGCGCGGTGCGCAGCACGGAGTCGAGCGGAGCGCTCCAGGCCGGCAGCTGCTCGGAGGGCTCCTGGGGAGCGGCGTACCAGCCCTGGTAGAGGACCTCCGGCATGGATGCGTCGTCGGCGACCGACAGCGCCACGGCGGCGGCACGGTCGAGGTGACGGAGGTCGACCTGCGACCAGCCGCCCGTCCACGCCGCGGTCACGAGCGCACTCCCTCGGCGAGGGCGTGAACGCGCTCCAGCTGCTCCTCGAGGCGGCCGCGGTAGTGCTCGTCTCCGGGCGCGGCGCACTGCCAGGCCGTGACGAGGGCGCGGACGCACTGCCAGGCAGGTCCCGGGTCCGGCTCTGGCCCACCGGCGCGGGCGTATGCGGTGCGAAAGGTCGGGACGAGGTCCGGGCGGACCTGGTCGAGCGCGGCGACCGCGCTGACGACGTCCCAGGCGGGGTGACCGAGACCGCCCGACTCCAGGTCCACGAACGTCACCGTCGGCGCGGGCCACGCGCCCAGGTCGACGACCACGTTGTGCACGGACACGTCGCCGTGGATCCAGCGCCGCTGCCGCCCCCACTGGCCGCGCAGCGGCGCCAGCAACGCGCGGACGGGCGGCTCGTAGGTGGCGTCGAGCACCAGCTCGAGGCCCGCGTGCGGCGTGTCGGTCTCCATCGACGGCAGCAGGTCGTCGAGCAGGGGCCAGGGCGCTCGCGCTGCCGGCACATCGCCCTGGACGGGGAGGAGGTGCAGTGCGGCAAGCCGGCGCCCGAAGACAGCGACTGCCGCACTGCACCCCGCGTCGGGCGCGCCACCGAGCTGGAACAGCTCGACCCCCGTGGCGACCCGGGTCCACACCGCCTCCGGACCCCCACAGTGCAGCGGAGGCGGAGTGAACCGTTCCTGGGACAGCAGCGACAGCAGCCGCCGCTCGACGGCGACGGTGTCGTCGCCGTCGAGCAGGCTGGCGGGCCCGGGCTGCTTGACGTAGGCCACCGGGACGTCCTCGCGGGCGACCCGGTGGACGGAGTTGCTCCGGGGCATCGGAGCGACCGTCGCCATGCCTGCCACGGCGTCGTCTGCGCTGACCAGCCCGCAGCGCACCGCCTCGACGAGGATCCCCGGAGTGCCGGTCATGTCAGTGCTCTCCGTTCCGGTCGGGCGTCTGCTCGTCGGAGCCGTTCTCGTCGAGGGCGGCGACCTCCTCCAGGGCGGCCAGGTAGCCCGCCCAGTAGGGGGCTTCCACGTCGACGCCCTGCTCGCCGTACCCGTGGCCGGCACCGATCCGGTCGATCGGGTCGCGCCAGTCGGGCGGCCTGTCGCAGACCATCCGGCTGGGCACTGGTGGGCACACGGTCCTGGAGACGTGGCAGGACAGCGGCCGGGTCGGCAGCGCGAAGTCGCAGATCACGATCCGCGAGATCACCTGGTCGCAGATCGGCGTCCGGGTCGGCCGGCACAGCGACGGCTTGGTGACGTGGCAGAGGCTGATCCTGCTGTCGAGGCAGCTGAGGATCGGCTTGGTCGGCACGGTCACCGGGGAGACGATGAGGTCGACGCCGAGCTCGTCCAGCGCGGAGTGGATCGGGTTCGCGAAGGTGGCACTGCCGTCCGTGGCACCGGCGAAGAGCAGCCCGATGACGTTGCGGTTGGCGTCCAGGATCACCGAGCCGGAGTCGCCGCGGTCGGAGAAGCGGGCGTTGCGGCTCGTGTCCGGAGTGATGCGGATCTGGTGGCGGAAGGTGCGGACCCCGACGTCGCTCCCGTAGTTGATGCTCACCGTCAGGTCGGTCGAGGCCACGGTGCCGAACGTGTGCTCGGTGGTGCGCCCGCGCTTCTGCACGGTCATCCCGACGGTCGCGGCCGTGTGGCCGGCGACCTGGCCGACGGTGTGCACGGACGCGGTCCAGGCCCGGCCCGCGTCGACCGAGATGACCGCACCGTCCACGCGCTCCGAGAGCGTCGCCCGGGTCAGGCTGCCGAACTGGCCGGCCGGGGACCCGCCGTCGACCAGCGACTGCTGGACCTGCCGGTCGCCCACGCTCCAGGTGTTGTTGACACAGGCCACGTGGAAGTTGGTCAGGGCCATGGTCTGCCCGCTGGCGCGGTCACGCACCATCGCGCCGAGGGAGCCCACGAACACGTAGTTCCCGGGCGCCGGGGCGTCCGGCGGGGAGAGGAAGACGCTGCGCAGGGGGCCGATGGAGATGCCGCCCTGCAGGGTGGGGTACGCCGCGGGGTCGACGTACGGCGCGAAGTCCTCGTCGACCAGACGCTGCGCGGACAGCATCTGCAGCTCGATCTCGATCTCCTGGACGTCGGTCTTGACGCCCTGGACCTCCGGCGGCACCCGGTCGGCCTTGGGCACCTTGCTCAACGGCTGCTTGCTGTCGACGAACACCACGATGGAGAGCTCGCCGGTCTTCTGGCCGCCCGTCTCCTTCTCGTCGATGTCGACGCCGACGACGTTCTTCTTGGCGAGGAGCTCTTCCTCGATCTGCTCCTTGACCGGCCGGATGGCGGCTCGGGTCTCTGCGTGCGGATCGGTCATCTCCGGGTTCCTTTCCCTGGTCCCCATGCGGGGCGATTGAGTGGCTGCTGGGGGTCAGGCAACGGGGAAGAGGGGTGCCCGACGAGCCCTGATACGCCCGCGACGCATGCGGAGTGGCGCAGTTCTGTCGACGTATCAGGAACGGATCTGCGCACTCCTCTCCGGTGACGCATGTCCCTCACTACGCTGACCCGTGGACGACCCGTGCCGGGTCGCGCGGTCGACCAGGAGTTGCCGATGACCAACACCCCAGGCCCTCGCTCCGACGCTCACCAGGACCCGGCGCACGAGCATGCACCGGCCGTCGGGACGGCGAGCCCGGTCGTACCGGTCGCCCCCTCCGCGGCCCGGCGGCTGCGCGCGCGGGCGCTCGACCCCGCGACTGCGGTGGGCGCGACCGCGCCGACGGTCTACGTCGGGGACACCCTCCTGCTCCCCGGCCTGCCGGACCGAACCGCCGCCTCGGCCCTCGATGCGCTCCGCGCGCTCGCCGGGGAGCGCGGGCTCCGCGCGGTCGTGGTCCGGGACGAGGCCCGGGACCGCGCGCTCGCCGAACAGGGCCTTGCCGAGCGCCTCGACGCCGCCACCGCCACGACCGTGCGCTTCGTCGCAGCCGACGGGGGCGAGCCGCCGGACGCACGGCTGCTGCTGGAGGAGGCACGTCGCCGAGACGCGGACAGCTTCCGCGGCGTGGGACTCTCCCACGTCGTGGGCGCTGCCGGCTACCTGCAGGGCGTCGGCTACCTCCAGGGGGTCGGCTACCTGCAGGGCGTGGGCTATCTCCAGGGGGTCGGCTACCTGCAGGGCGTGGGCTATCTCCAGGGCGTGGGCGGTGACGGCCGTGCGCCGGTCGTGTGGTCGGCGCCCTCGCCACGCCGCGCCAGCCAGCCGGACGACCCGTGGGGCAACGGCCCCGTGGTCGCCGTCGTCGACACCGGCCTGGGCCGGCACCCGTGGTTCGACGAGGGTTGCGTGCGCGACCTGCGCGTCGGTGGCTCGCCGGTCGGACTGCGGTTCGCGCCCGCGGACGACCCCGAGGCCTCGGGCGTCACGCTCGACCCGGTCAACGGCGTGCTCGACCCGCTCGCGGGGCACGGCACGTTCATCGCCGGGATCATCCGGCAGCGCTGCCCCGAGGCGACGCTGGTGTCCGTCCCGGTGATGTACGGCGACGGCGCGGCCGACGAGGCCGACCTGGTCGCGGCCCTCGAGGGTCTCCTCGTGCACCACCTCGTGGCCTCGACCGACGACTCAGTCGGTCGCCCCCTCGACGTCGTCTGCCTCTCGATGGGCTACTACCACGAGTCGCCCGGGGCCGTGGTGGCCGAGGAGGCACTGGCCCGGGTGCTGCGCGGCCTGGGGGAGGCCGGGGTGGCCGTGGTGGCCGCGGCCGGCAACGCCGCGGGAGTCGTCGAGTTCTACCCGGCGGCGCTCGCCGCGGCCCCGAGCAGCGGGGTGCCGCTGGTGAGCGTGGGGGCGACGGTCCCGGGTGCGGCGCTGGTGGCGACCTACTCCAACACCGGCCCGTGGGTGCGCGCCTACCGTGAGGGCACCCACGTCGTGAGCACCATGCCCATCACCTTCGACGCGTCGGCGCGCTCCGGCCTGGCCACACCCAACGGCACGCTGCCCGCCCGGGCCACCCCGGACGCCGACGACTACAGCGGCGGCTTCGGCGTCTGGAGCGGTACGTCGTTCGCGGCGCCTGCGCTGGCGGCCCAGATCGCCTGCGCGGTCGGGGCGGGCACGCCACGCGACCCGGGCAAGCGCGTCGACGTGGTGGCCGAGGCTCTGGCCGCAGTCCTCGAGGAGCCGTCATGATGCCGACCGACTCGCCCGCGAGCGGGCTCGCGGACCGGGCCGCCGCCGAGTTCCGTGCCTACCGCGACGGCGAGGACGGCGCCCTGGGCCGGCTCGTGGAGGCGGCGACGCCACTGTTGTGGCACACCGCGCGTGGCCTCGGCCTGGACCAGGCCAGCGCCGAGGACGTCGTCCAGGACACCTGGCTGGCCCTCTACCGCGCCGCCGACCGCATCGACAGTCCCCAGGCAGTCCTCCAGTGGCTGCTGACGACCACCCGCCGGAGGGCCCAGGCCGTCGCCTTCCGGGGGCGCCGGGTCACCGTCACGGACGACACCGGCGCCGCGGTCGGCGACGGACCCGCGGCGATGCCGGGTCCCGAGGACGTCGTGGTGCACTCCGAGGCCGAACAGGTGCTGTGGCGCCACGTGCAGGCGCTCTCCGAGCGCTGCCGGTTCCTGCTCCGCGTCGTCGCGCAGGGGGATCGGCCCGACTACAGCGCGATCGCTGTCGCGCTCGGCATGCCGGTCGGCAGCATCGGCCCGACGCGCGGTCGGTGCCTGGCGAAGCTGCGGGCTGCGCTCGACGCAGACCCGCTGTGGTCGGGGACGAGGTGAGGACGCGATGAGCGAGATGGACGAGAACTCCCTGGCAGCGGCTCCGCTGGACGGCGAGGACGCCCGGGTGCTGCGCATGCTGCGCGAGCTCGACGAGGCGCGCGACCCCGTGCCCGCCGGACTGACCGAGCGGATCGGCTTCGCCCTCACCGTGGCTGCGCTGGAGGCCGAGGTCGCGGAGCTGACCGCCCTCTCGGCCGAGGGCGCGGGTGTCCGAGGCGAGATGGAGGTGGCCAACACCGTCAGCTTCTCCGGAGCCGACCTCACCGCGATGATCACGATCGAGCCTGCGGACGACGGCTCGCGGCGGGTGTCCGGGTGGGCCAGCGCCACGCCCGTGGAGGTGCAGCTGCGCTCGGCCACCGGCGTCCAGGACACCACGACGGACGCCGAGGGGCGCTTCGGCTTCGACCACGTCCGGCCCGGCCTGGTGCACTTGGTGCTGCGCAGGCAGGACATGCCGGGGACACCGCCGCTGATCACGCCGCCCATCGAGATCTAGGAGGGCCGACGCCACCGGTCGAGGACGCAGAGCAGCACCTGGTCCGCGCGAAGGAGCACAACTCTCGCGGCGACTGGGGCGCGGCCGAGCGCGCGCTCCGCCGGGGCCTCGCGGCCCTGGACGGCGGGGCGGACGGTGAGCTGCGGGCCCGGATCCTCGTCACCCGCGCCCTCACCGACGTGCACCTGCACGGCCGCGACCGGGCCGTGGCCACCCTCGCCGAGGCTCGGCGAGAGGCGGCGGCCTGCGGCTCGGCGTACGCGACCGCGCTGGCGGGCGTGCAGGAGGGCACCGTGTGGATGTCCCTGGGGGACTGGCCGCGAGGCCTCGCCGCGCTGAGGGCCGTGCAGCACCTCGACCTCCGGCTGCCGCTGGAGCGACTGGCGGTGCTCCTCAACCGCGGGCTCGCCGAGGTGACCCTGCTCGACCTCGACGCGGGACGTCGCGACCTGCTCGCGGCGCTGCAGCTGTCAGAGGAGCAGGGCTGGCCGGAGATGGTGTTCAAGGCACGCCACAACCTGGGCTGCCTCGAGTACTTCGCCGGCAACCTGCCCGCCGCCATCCGGCTGATGCGCGAGGCCGACGACATGGACGTCGAGGTCGACCGGGTGCGCGCCCGGCACGACCTGGGCCGCGTGCTGCTGGAGGCAGGCCTGGTCGCCCCTGCCGTCCGGCTGCTCGAGGAGGCGGCGCGGACGGCACGTGACCGGCACCAGCGGCTGGACGAGGCGGAGGTGCTGCTCGACCTGGCCCGCGCGCACCTGCTCGCCGGCCGGCTCGAGCAGGCCTCCGGGTCGGCGGGTGCCGCAGCACGGGCGTTCGCCGCCCGCAGTGACCGGTCGCGCGCCGAGCAGGCTCGGCTGGTCCGACAGGCGGTGGACCTGTCGCGTGGTGTCCGCACCCGGGTCCTGCCGGTGGGGGACGAGGCCGCCCGGGACAGCGTCGGCCGGATGGCGCTGCGGCTGCTCGCCGAGGGTCGCCTGGCGCGCGGTGACCTCGCGGCTGCGGAGTCTGCTCTGGCCGAGCTGCCGCGCCGCGGGCGCGACGGCCTGGCCTCGGAGATGCACGAGCGGTTCCTGCGGGCCTGGCTGGCCGACGCCCGCGGTGACTCGCTGGCGCGGAGCCGACACCTCCGGGCGGCCGCCGGCAGGCTCGAGCAGCAGCGAGGCCGCACCCAGAGCCTCGAGGTCAGGGCCGGAGTCTCCGTCCACGGCCGCCGGCTCGCCGAGCTGGACCTCGCCCGCGCCCTCAGGTCCGGGCGGCCGCACGAGCTGTTCGCCAGCGTCGAGCGCTGGCGGGGCGCGGCGCAGCGGGTCCCGCCGGTGACCCCCGACGACGACCCCGAGGTGGCGGCCCTGGTCTCGGAGCTGCGGCTCGTGCGCCACGGGGCCGACTCCGGACAGTCCGGCGACTCGGGCCTCGGCATCGCGGACCGGGTGGCCGGGCTCGAGCAGCGCCTGGAGCGGCTGACCTGGGCTCGCCGCGGCGGCACGGTGCGGAGCGACCGGCTGGCCTCGTACGCCGAGGTGCGGGCCCGGCTGGCCGAGCGCGGCGAGACGCTGGTCGTCTACGTGGCGCACGCCGGCCGCTACCACTGCCTGCTCATGGGCGGGCGCACCTCCGTCATGCGCGAGCTGCCGGCCGGGGACGTCGACGCCCTCGCCGAGCGGCTGCGGCGCGACCTCAGGGCCCAGGCGCTCGCCGGGAACAGCCCCCTCGCCCCGATGCTGCGCCGTGCCGTTGCGGCCTCCGCGCGGGAGCTCGACGCCGTGGTGGGCGCGCCCCTGGCCGATCTGCTGGAGGGTCCGGTGGTGGTCGCGCCGACCCGCCAGCTGGTCTCCGTGCCGTGGCCGATGCTGCCGACGCTCGCCGGGCTGCCGATCACCGTCGTCCCCTCGATCAGCCGGTGGGGCAGGTGGTCGGCCTCGCCGACCTCGCCGGGTGCCGCCGTCACCGTGCTCGCGGGGCCCGGCATCCCCCAGGCGGGGGCGGAGATCGAGCTGGTCGCGGCCGCGTGGCGCGAGGTCGGCACCGCGGTGAGGTGTGACGTGCCCGCGAGCAGCGCTGAGGTGGTGGCCGCCTTCGGACGACCGGGTGTGGTCCACGTCGCCGCGCACGGCGCCCACGAGGAACAGAGCCCCCTGTTCTCGTCGCTGCGGATGGCCGACGGCCCGGTCTTCGCCCACGAGATCGCCGACGTGCGGGCCGCCCACGCGGTCCTCTCCGCGTGTGACGTCGGGCAGTCCCACGTGCGGCCCGGCGACGAGCCGCTCGGCCTCACCGCCGCGCTGCTCGCGCTGGGGGTGTCCTCGGTGGTCGCGGCCGTCGCGCCGCTCCCGGACGCTGCTGCGGCCGAGGCGATGGTGCGCTATCACCGCGGCCTCGCCGCCGGGCAGGGCGCCGCCGCGACGCTCGCCCAGGTGCGCTCGGCCGTGCCGGAGGCAGCGGTGCTGTCGGTCTACGGCGCCGACTGGTCGCGCGGGTAGGCGTGCCGGGGCTTCGGTAGCCTGCGCACCATGTTCGCCGTCTACGCCGAGTCCTTCTGCTCCGACGACCCGCTGTCCGGCCTGGTGGTCGGCGAGCGCCCCGACCCGGAGGTCCCGGACGGGTGGACGACCGTCGAGGTGAAGGCGGCTAGCCTCAACCACCACGACCTGTGGTCGCTTCGCGGCGTGGGGCTCAAGCAGGAGCGGCTCCCGATGATCCTGGGCTGCGACGCTGCCGGCCTCGACGAGGACGGCAACGAGGTGGTCGTCCACGCGGTCGTCTCCGACCCGGCCTGGAGCGGCGACGAGACCCTCGACCCGGGCCGCTCGCTGCTCTCCGAGCGCTTCCAGGGCACCTTCGCCGAGCGGGTGACGGTGCCGAAGGGCAACGTCGTCCCCAAGCCCGCCTCGTTGTCCTTCGAGGAGGCCGCCTGCCTGCCGACGGCCTGGCTGACGGCGTACCGGATGCTGTTCGTCCGGGGCGCGCTGCGGCCCGGGGACACCGTCCTCGTCCAGGGCGCTGGCGGGGGAGTGGCCACCGCGCTGATCACCCTGGCGCGCGCGGCCGGCCTGGTCGTCCTCGCGACCAGCCGCGACGAGGCCAAGCGGGCCAAGGCGCTCGAGCTCGGTGCGCACGAGGTCTACGAGTCCGGCGCGCGGCTCCCGGTCAAGGTCGACGCGGTGATGGAGACGGTCGGCCGGGCGACGTGGTCGCACTCGGTGCGGTCCCTGCGTCCCGGCGGCAAGATCGTCATCTCGGGAACGACGTCGGGCCCCCAGCTCGACGACGCCGAGCTGCCCCGCATCTTCTTCCTCCAGCTCTCGGTCATCGGCTCCACGATGGGCACGCGCGGCGAGCTCGCCTCGCTGCTGAAGCTCCTCGACGCCACCGGAGCGCGCCCGCTCATCGACCGCGTGCTGCCGATGGACCAGGCCCGTGAGGGCTTCTCCGCGATGGCGCAGGGGGACGTCTTCGGCAAGATCGTCTTCACCCGATGATCTCGACTCGGCTCGATCCGAGGAGGCACCTGCTCACCGGTGCCGGCTCCGGCATCGGGCGTGCCCTGGCCGAGCGGCTGCGCGACCGGGGCGATGCACTCGTCCTCGTGCTGCGGGATGCCCGGCGCGTCGACGACCTGCGAGCGGACTTCCCCGACGCCGAGCTCCTGGTCGGCGACCTGGCCGAGCCGGGCACCCTCAACGGGATCGGCAGGCTCGTGGACGGCCCACTGGACACGCTCGTGCATGCGGCGGGCATCGTCGACCTCGGCGCGGTCTCGCGGCTCCGCCTGCACGAGTGGCAGGCCCAGCTCGACGTCAACCTGACCTCGCCCGCCGTGCTCACGCGCGAGCTGCTGCCCCACGTGCGCCAGGCCCGCGGCACGGTGGTCTTCGTCAACTCCGGGGCCGGCCTCAACGCCCACCCCGAGTGGTCGGCGTACGCCGCGTCCAAGCACGGCCTGAAGGCGCTCGCCGACTGCCTGCGCGGCGAGGAGCAGGAGCACGGCGTCCGGGTGACCAGTGTCTATCCCGGCCGCACGGCCAGCCCGATGCAGGAGAGGGTGCACGAGCAGGAGGGCAAGGACTACGACGCCGGTGCGTGGATCCAGCCCGGGACCGTCGCCGAGGCGATCCTCCACGTACTCGACCTGCCTGCCGATGCGACGATCCCCGACCTGAGCGTGCGGCCGGGCCCGCGCTAGCGGGAGCGCCAGTTGACGGCGCCGACCATGAGCATCCGCAGCTGCACCCGTGCCCCTGCCGCGATCCGCTTCGCTGCCTCGGGCTCGGACACGAGCCGCTCGGCGGTCGTCCCCACGAAGGAGACGATCAGGTCGGCGAGCAGGCGGAGGTCGTCGGTGGCGAACCCTTCGGTGCCGGGCAGCCGCGCGAGGTCGGTGGCGAGCTCGCGGGTGGTCAGCGCGATCTCGTGGCCGATCGCCGCCCGGACCCGAGGCGGCCCCGCGACCCGCTCCCTCACAAGGAAGCGGAAGAGCTCCCGGTGCGTGGTGACGTGCTCGACCAGGACCTGGATCGAGGAGTCGATCAGGTCGGCGTAGCCGGGCGCGCCTGTGCGCAGCTCCCGCAGCAGGGCGCGCAACGACGCGAAGCTCTCGTCGACCAGGGCGAGACCGACCTCGTCGACCGACCCGAAGTGGCGGTAGAACGCGGTCGGCACCACCCCGACCTCCTTGGCCACCGCCCGCAGGGAGAGCGCGGCCAGGGTCGACTCGGCCGAGAGCGCCAGGGAGGCGTCGAGGATCGCCCGTCGGGTGCGCTCCTTCTGCTCGGTGCGCGTCAAGGAGGCCTCGGTCACCTGCCCGAGTGTACGGCCCGCCATATTTGAGTGCACATATGTGCATCGAGGTGCGCGACGTCACCCCGGGTCCGCTTGACGAGCGAGCTGACTGCCCCGCAGAGTTGAGTGCACAGACGTTCACTCAACTTGAAAGAAGGTTGAACATGGGCCTCGCCCAGACTCTGCTCCGCTCCCGCGCGGTCGCCGCCTTGGCCACGCCCCACCCGGTCGACCGCTACCTCGAGCTGGTCAACCCGATGTGGGCCGTGCAGGAGGTGCGCGCTGTCGTGACCGGGGTCCGCCGGGAGACCGGGGGCGAGCATCCCGTCACCACGCTGGTGCTGCAGCCGACGCCGACCTGGCGCGGCCACCGCGCCGGCCAGCACGTGCAGGTCGGCGTGGAGCTGCCCGGCATCGCCACCCGGCTGACCCGCGTGTTCACCATCTCGTCCGCGGCCTCCGCGCCCGGCGAGAAGATCACCCTGACGATCCGCGCCCACGACCACCGCGACGGCCGCCCGTCCGTCTCGCGCCACCTCGCGACGGCAGCGGAGCCCGGCACGGTGCTCCATCTCTCCCAGGCGATGGGCGACTTCACCTTGCCGGTCAGCCCGGCCACGCCGGGCATCGACCCGCTCCTCTTCATCACGGGCGGCTCCGGCATCACGCCGGCCATGTCGATGCTGCGCACCCTCCTGCGGGACGGGTACGACGGCCGCGCCGGTCGTCCGGTCATGTTCCTGCACTACGCCCGCTCGGCCGACGACCAGATCTTCGCCGGTGAGCTCGCGGCGATCGCCGCGGCCGACAACGACGTGACCGTGCACCTGCGCCACGGCCACCAGCTCTTCAACGAGCCGGACCTCCGGCGCACCGTCCCCGGCTACCGCGACACCGACACCTGGGTGTGCGGGCCGGGCGGACTGGTCGACCTCGTGCGCGCGGCGTACCCCGACGCCAGCCCCGCCAGAGCAGGGCGCCTGCGGGTGGAGTTCTTCAAGCCGCCGGCCTCGGCCGGCTCCGGCAGCGCCGAGGGTGACGTGACGTTCGCCCGCGCGGGCCGTGCGGCGGCCAACACAGGCGCCTCGCTGCTGGAGCAGGCCGAGGTACTCGGTCTCCGCCCGCCGTCGGGCTGCCGGATGGGCATCTGCTTCTCCTGCACCGCCCGCAAGACCGAGGGCACGGTGCGCAACGTCGTCACGGGCGTCGAGTCCTCGATGCCCGACGAGGACATCCAGATCTGCGTCTCCTCCCCGGTCGGCGACTGCGTCGTCGACCTCTGACCGAAAGGCACCCCGATGACCACCACGCATCCGCACACGCTCAGCCCCGAGCAGCTCGCGACGTTCGGCGAGGAGCTCGACGCCATCCGGCAGCGCGTGCTCGCCGACCTCGGCGCCGCCGACGCCGACTACATCCGGCGCGTCGTCAAGGCCCAGCGGGGGTTCGAGGTGGCCGGCCGTGCGCTCTTCTACGTGCCCCCGGCCTGGCCGCTGGCCGTCGCCGCCCTGAGCGTCTCCAAGATCCTGGACAACATGGAGATCGGCCACAACGTCATGCATGGCCAGTACGACTGGATGGGCGACCCCGGGCTGAACTCCCGGATGTTCGAGTGGGACACGATGGCGCCCAGCGAGAACTGGAAGTACGGCCACAACTACGTCCACCACACCTACACCAACATCGTCGGCAAGGACCGTGACATCGGCTACGGCATCCTGCGGATGGACGAGGACCAGGAGTGGCACCCCTACTACCTGGGCAACCCGCTCTACGCGTTCCTGCTGATGACCTTCTTCGAGTGGGGCGTCGCGCTGCACGACCTCGAGGTCGACGAGCTGGTTGCCGGCCGGCGCACCTGGGCGGAGAACCGGCAGATCGCCGCGCGCATCTGGCGCAAGGTCCGCAAGCAGACGTTCAAGGACTACGTGCTCTTCCCGGCGCTGACCGGCCCGCTGTTCCCGCTGACCTTCGCCGGCAACGTGGTGGCCAACCTGGTGCGCAACGTGTGGGCCTTCAACATCATCTTCTGCGGCCACTTCCCGTCCGGCGTCGCGACCTTCTCCATGGAGGAGTGCGAGGACGAGACGCGCGGCCACTGGTACTACCGCCAGCTGCTCGGGTCGGCCAACATCACGGGCAGCAGGCTGATGCACGTGATGAGCGGCAACCTCTCGCACCAGATCGAGCACCACCTCTTCCCGGACCTGCCGGCCCGTCGCTATCCGGAGATAGCCGAGGAGGTGCGCGAGATCTGCGAGCGCTACGACCTGCCCTACAACCAGGGCCCGCTGCACAAGCAGCTCGCCAGCGTCGCGGGCAAGATCTTCCGGATGGCATTGCCGCCGCGCAGGAAGACGGCCGAGCCGGTCGCACCGCTCGCCGAGACGCCGGCCGCGGCCTGACAACCGGTGGGAGAGACTGCACCCATGAGCAGGCTCAGCAAGGGTGAGATCACCAAGGACGCGGTGCAGGACGCCGTGACCGCCGCGGTCCACACGGTCGGCGAGGTCACCGGCATCGTCACCAACGCCGTCAAGGACGTCGTCGGGGCCGTCGGCGGCCTGGCCTCCGAGGTCTTCGAGATCCGCGAGGCGGCCCGCAAGGCCGCCCACGACGAGGCCGACGGGTAGGACCCGGGAGACGCAGAGGGGCCGCTCGCCGACCAGGCCAGCGGCCTCTCTGCGCATGCCGAACTGGTGAGGTCAGGCGGGGAGGTCAGTCCTCCGGGTCGTCGAGCCGGGCCAGCCAGGTGGCCAGCCGCTCGACGGCCGTCTCGAACTCCGGGTGGGAGTCCACGAAGGCCTGCATCTGGTCGGCGACCCAGGCCAGGGTGACCTCCTCGTCACCCCGCCGCCGCTCCAGCTCCTCGATGCCGCGATCGGTGAAGTACATCGGCCTCAGTAGTCGCTGTCGCCGAACGTCGTGGCTGGCCCGAAGGCCACGTCGAGCAGCGCCTTCTGCTCCTCCGTGTGGCGCTTCACGGTGCCCACGGACGGGGATGCGGAGGCAGGACGGGTGACCGGCTGCACGTCCACGTCGAGCTCCGGCCAGACGTTGAGGCTGTAGAACGGCCACGGGCCCATGTTGAACGGCTCGTCCTGCACCCAGCGCACGGCCTTGAGGTTGGGGTACTTCGCCAGCTCGGCGCGGATCTCGTCGACCGGCTGCGGGTAGAGCTGCTCCACCCGGCCGATCGCGAAGGTCTCCCCGTTGTCCCGCTTGGCCCGCTCGACGTGCAGGTCCCAGGTGACGCGGCCCGAGCAGAGCAGCAGCGTCTCGACCTTGGCCGGGTCGGCCGTGGCGTCCCCGATGAACGGGCGGAACGTCGTGTCGCCGGTGAAGTCGCTCGGCTGGGAGGCGGCCTCCTTGCGCTTGAGCATCGACTTCGGGGTGAACACGATCAGCGGGCGGTGCTCCTCGCCGAGCGAGTGACGGCGCAGCAGGTGGAAGTACGACGCGGGGGTCGAGGGCTGCGCGACCGTCATCGTCTCCTCGGCGCACATCGTCAGGAAGCGCTCGATGCGGGCCGACGAGTGGTCGGGGCCCTGGCCCTCGTAGCCGTGGGGGAGCAGCAGGACCACGCCCGACTGCTGGCGCCACTTGGTCTCGCCGGAGGAGATGAACTCGTCGATCACGGTCTGGGCGCCGTTGACGAAGTCGCCGAACTGCGCCTCCCAGAGGACCAGCGCCTCGGGGCGCGCCACGGAGTAGCCGTACTCGAAGCCCAGGGCGGCGTACTCCGAGAGCAGCGAGTCGTAGACGTAGAACTTCGCCTGGTCCTCGGTGAGATTGGTCAGCGGCGTCCACTCGTCCGCGTTGGTGCGGTCGATGATCGTCGCGAACCGCTGCACGAACGTGCCACGGCGCGAGTCCTGGCCGGCCAGGCGCACCGGGCGGCCGTCCATGAGCAGCGAGCCGAACGCGAGGATCTCGCCGGTGCCCCAGTCGATGGGTCCCTCGGTGATCGCCGCCGCACGCCGCTGCAGTTGCGGCATCACCTTCGGGTGGACGGTGAAGCCGTCCGGCGGCGTGGTGTAGGCGTCGGCGATCCGCTTCATGACCTCCGGCGTGACCGCCGTACGGGCCTCGCCCGCGGGCTTGTCGGGGTAGTCCGGGACGGTGGTCCAGTCCGACGGCTGGCTGTTGGCCTCGCGCACCTCGGTGAAGACCCGCTCGAGCTGCTTCTGATAGTCGTTGAGGACCTGCTCGGCCTCCTCGATCGTGATGTCACCGCGGCCGATGAGGGACTCGGTGTAGAGCTTGCGCACCGAGCGCTTCTGCTCGATCAGGTCGTACATGAGCGGCTGGGTGTACGACGGGTCGTCGCCCTCGTTGTGGCCCCGACGGCGGTAGCACACCAGGTCGATGACGACGTCCTTGTTGAAGGCCTGGCGGTATTCGAACGCGAGCCGGGCCACCCGGATGCAGGCCTCGGGGTCGTCGCCGTTGACGTGGAAGATCGGCGCCTGGACCATCCGGGCCACGTCTGTGCAGTAGAGCGAGGAGCGCGACGAGCCGGGGGAGGTGGTGAAGCCGACCTGGTTGTTGACCACCACGTGGATGGTGCCGCCCGTGCGGTAGCCGCGGAGCTGGGAGAGGTTGAGCGTCTCCGCGACGACGCCCTGGCCGGCGAAGGCCGCGTCACCGTGCACCAGCAAGGGCAGGACCGGGAACAGATCGCTCCGGTCGAGCACGTCCTGCTTGGCGCGGGCGATGCCCTCCAGGACCGGGTCGACCGCCTCGAGGTGCGAGGGGTTGGCCGCGACCGAGACCTTGATCTTCTCTCCCGAGCCGGCGACGAACTCGCCCTCGGCGCCGAGGTGGTACTTCACGTCGCCGGAGCCCTGGACCGTGCGCGGGTCGATGTTGCCCTCGAACTCGCGGAAGATCTGGCTGTACTTCTTGCCGACGATGTTGGCCAGCACGTTGAGGCGGCCGCGGTGGGCCATGCCGATGCAGACCTCGTCGAGCCCGGACTGGGCGGCGGCCTCGCAGATCTCGTCGATCACGGGGATGGTGGTCTCGCCGCCCTCGAGGCTGAAGCGCTTCTGGCCGACGAACTTGGTCTGGAGGAAGGTCTCGAAGGCCTCCGCCTGGTTGAGCTTGAGCAGGATGCGCAGCTGCTCCTCGCGCGACTCCTTGTCGTACGGCTTCTCGACCCGCTCCTGGATCCACCGCCGCTGCTCGGGGTCCATGATGTGCATGTACTCGATGCCGGTGGTGCGGCAGTAGGAGTCGCGCAGGATGCCGAGGATGTGGCGCAGCTTCATGAAGCGCCGGCCCTCGCCGCCGAACGAGCCGGTGGCGAACTCGCGGTCGAGGTCCCACAGGGTCAGCCCGTGCGACTCCACCTCGAGGTCGGGGTGGCTGCGCTGGCGGTATTCGAGCGGGTCGGTGTCGGCCATCATGTGGCCGCGCACGCGGTAGGCGTGGATCAGCTCGAGGATGCGGGCCTGCTTGCTGATGTCCTCGTCGTGCGTGGTCGCGATGTCCTGGGCCCAGCGGATGGGCTCGTAGGGGATGCGCAGCGACCGGAAGATCTCGTCGTAGAACCCGTCCTCGCCGAGGAGCAGGCTGTGCACCCGGCGCAGGAACTCGCCCGACTGGGCGCCCTGGATGACGCGGTGGTCGTAGGTCGAGGTGATCGTCATGATCCGGCTCACCGCGTTGCGGGTCAGCGTCTCCTCCGACGCGCCCTGGAACTCCGGCGGGTAGTCCATCGAGCCGACGCCGATGATGGCGGCCTGGCCGGCCATCAGGCGGGGCACCGAGTTGTTGGTGCCGAGGCCGCCGACGTTCGTGAGGCTGACCGTCGTGCCGGTGTAGTCCTCCATCGTCAGCTTGTTGTCGCGGGCCTTGCGGATGATCTCCTCGTAGGCGGTCCAGAACCCGGCGAAGTCCAGGGCCTCGCAGCCCTTGATGGACGGCGCGACGAGCTGGCGGGTGCCGTCGGGCCTCTGCTGGTCGATCGCGAGGCCGAGGTTGATGTGGGCCGGCGTGACCATGGTCGGCTTGCCGTCGATCTCACCGTAGGAGTTGTTCATCTCCGGCATCGACTTGATCGCCTTGACGAGCGCGTAGCCGATGATGTGGGTGAAGGAGACCTTGCCGCCGCGGGCGCGCTTGAGGTGGTTGTTGATGACCGTGCGGTTGTCCCAGAGCAGCTTCACCGGCACGTTGCGCACGGAGGTCGCGGTCGGCACCGACAGCGAGACGTCCATGTTCTTCGCCGTCGCGGCGGCGATGCCACGCAGGGTCGTGTACGTCGGCTCGTCGGTCGCCGCGGCAGGTGCACTCGGCTTCGGGTCACGCGGCGCCGGGCTCGTCGTGCCCTTCGCCGGCTCGGCAGCCTTGGCCTCCGGGCGGGGCTTGGCGACGGGCGCGGGCGCGGCGGGCGGGGCCGGTGTAGGGGCTGGAGTGGGGGCTGGAGCGGGAGCGGCCTGAGCAGCCGGGGCAGGGGCGGCGGCCGGAGCGGAGGTGGCGGCCGGGGCGGAGGTGGCGGCCGGGGCCGGAGCTGCGGCGATGCCGTTGCCGGCATTGCCGTCGAAGTAGGCGCGCCACTCCGGGCTCACCGACCCGGGATCCGCGTCGTAGGCCTCCCTCATCTCCTCCACGAGCCACTCGTTGGCTCCCATGTCGGCGGATGGTGTGGTGGGGGAGCTGCCGGGCTGGCCGGCGGGGGACTGCGACACGGCTGGGTTCGCCTCTTCCGGGTGTCTGGTCACGTGCGGAGGATCGGCGCCAAGGCTAGTCCCACACGCCCACAAATGCAGGGGTGGGCCCGCGCTTTGGTGCACTGTGTGCCCAGCGCCACAGCACCACCTCGTCTGGAGACCTGATGAATACCCCCGTCCGGGCCCCGTCCCGGCTCCTCGCACCGCTCCTCTCCGTCCTCGTCGCCGTCGCCCTCGTCCTGTCCGGCTGCACCGGGGACGGCGCCGGCGAGCGGCCGCGGAAGGCCGCGCCCGCCCGCCATGGCAGCCCCGCCGTCACCTCGGACGCCCCCGATGAGCTCCGCACCCGCTCCGACGTCGGACGCGTCGTCGGCAAGCTGCCCGGTCCGCGTCGCCGTGCCGTGCGCCGCCAGGTCACCCGCGTGGTCGACCAGTGGTGGGAGGCCGCCTTCCTCGATGGCGACTACCCGCGCGCGGGGTTCCCGGCCGCCTTCCCCGGCTTCACGAAGGGGGCCGAGCGCCAGGCGCGTCGTGACAAGGAGCTGATGTCCAACGCGGCGCTCGGGCCCAGGGTGGACTCGGTCCGGGCCACCCGCCGCCGGGTGCTCGTCGACCTGCTCGCCGTCCGCCACACCGTGCGCGCGGCCACGGCCCGATTCCTCCTCGCCTTCCGCACCACCGGCAAGCGCGCCGGTCGGGTCGAGGTGCGCGGCCGGCTCTTCTTCACCCGCACGCCGCGCGGCTGGCGGGTCTTCGGCTACGACGTCTCGAAGGGGGTCCGCGCATGAGGATCCAGCGCCGCACCCGACTCGCCCGCCGCCTCCGCGGCACCGCGCTCGCGGCCGTGCTCGGCCTCTCCGCGATCGTCGTACCAGACGCGGCCGTGCATCCCACCGACGTCGCCCTGGCGCGGATCCGGCACGCCGAGGCCGTCGACGTCACGCCCCGCGTCATCTGGATCCTCGCGGTGGGCTCCGACGCCCGCCCGGGGCAGGACATGCTCCGCAGCCGCGGTGACGCGCTCCAGCTGGTCGGCATCAACACCCGCACGCACGCAGCGGTGGCCCTCGGCGTCCCGCGCGACTCGTGGGTGCCGATCCCGGGCTACGGCATGGAGAAGATCAACGCGGCGCTCTACTTCGGCGGCCCGCGGACCATGGCGGCCGCGATGCGCGACCTCACGGGCATCGGCGCCGACTACGTCATGGTGACCCGCTTCCCGTTCTTCGAGGACATGGTCGACTCGATCGGCGGCATCGACGTCGTCAACCCGCGCCGCTTCTGGGACCCAGACCTCAAGAAGGAGGGGTTCCGGGCGGGCCGCATCCACCTGGGCGGGTACGACGCGATGGCGTTCTCCCGGATCCGCAAGTCGCTGCCCGGGGGAGACTTCGACCGGTCGGCCAACCAGCAGCGCATTCTCCGCGGCATCCACGCGCGGATCCGCGCGCAGGCCGACCGGCCAGGCTTCGTCGAGCGCGGGGTGATGGCCGTGCTGCGGCGCACCGCCACCGATGCGAGCCCCGCAGAGCTGTTCGCCATCGCGCAGGCCGTGGCCCAGGTCGAGCCCCGTCGCATCACCACCTGCGTGATCCGGGGCCGGATCGGGTCGGTCGGCGCGCAGAGCGTGGTCTTCCCGGACCGGGCACAGGCGCGCCGCCTCGGGGCGGCAGCCCGGCAGGACGCGACGCTCCGCGGCTGCTGACGCCCGGCTGGTCGATGCGGCTGCTGACGCCCGGCTGGTCGAGCGGAGTCGAGACCCGCACGCGCCGGGACGGACCCCATGCCCGTCCCGGCGCTGCTCGATCGTAGACGCCGGGACCGACAGCGGGCCCTCGTCCGTCCGCTGTCAGCGGGGGTAGATGTCACGCATCGTGACGCTGCGGGTCTCCGTCGCGGCTTGACCGAGGGCACCCGGAAGCCGTGGAGAGTGAAGTGGCGGCGCTCCATGAGCACCGCCACGTCATCGTGATGAACTGGGCGCCCCCGGCAGGATTCGAACCTGCGGCACCTGGTACCGGAAACCAGTGCTCTATCCCCTGAGCTACGGAGGCCTGCGCCACAACAGGCGCGATGCGGAAGACTACCGGGCGATATCGGTGCGAGGGAAACCGGTCGGCGCCGATAGGCTGACGCGGTGACTCCAGAGCAGCTCTACACAGCCCTCGTCGACGTGCTCGAGGCCCTCGTGGCCGACGGCGCGATCACGCTGCCCGATGGCGTGCCGACCGAGGTGACCGTGGAGCGTCCGCGCCAGAAGGGGCACGGCGACTACGCCACCAACGTCGCACTGCAGCTGGCGAAGGGTGCGGGCCTGCCGCCCCGCGACCTCGCCACCCTCGTCGCCCAGCGGCTCGAGGCCGTCGGCGGCATCGAGGCGGTCGAGGTCGCCGGACCGGGCTTCCTCAACATCACCGTCGAGGCAGGTGCCCAGGGCCAGGTCGCGGCCGACATCGTCGCGACGGGCGCGGCGTACGGCGTCACCGACACCCTGCACGGTGAGCGCATCAACATCGAGTTCATCTCCGCCAACCCGACCGGACCGCTGCATCTCGGCCACACCCGGTGGGCGGTCGTGGGCGACGCGATCGCGCGGGTGCTCGAGGCGGCGGGGGCAGACGTGACGCGGGAGTTCTACATCAACGACCGCGGCACCCAGATGGACCTCTTCGGTGCCTCCGTGGAGGCGGCCGCCCTCGGTCAGCCGATCCCGGCGGACGGCTACCAGGGCGCCTACATCCACGACCTGGCCGCGCGCGTCGTCGATGCCGACCCGGGCATCACGGCGCTCCCCGAGGGGGAGCGCCACGTGGCGTTCCGCGAGGCGGCGTACGCCGCGCAGCTGGCCGAGCAGCGCGAGCAGCTCGCGCTCTTCCAGACCCACTTCGACGTGTGGTTCTCAGAGCGGACCCTGCACGGGTCCGAGGACGACACCCAGTCCGGCGTCGCGGCCCAGCTCGAGAAGCTGCGCGACCAGGGCCACCTCTTCGACGAGGACGGCGCGCTCTGGATGCGCACCACCGACTTCGGCGACGACAAGGACCGGGTGCTCATCCGCTCCAACGGCCACCTCACCTACTTCGCGAGCGACACCGCCTACTACGTCAACAAGCGCCAGCGTGGCTTCGACCGGTGCATCTATCTCCTGGGCGCCGACCACCACGGCTACGTCGGCCGGCTCAAGGCGATGGCGGCCTGCGCCGGGGACGACCCGGAGAGCCACATCGAGGTGCTCATCGGCCAGCTGGTGAAGATCCTCAAGGACGGCGAGGAGCTGCGGCTGTCCAAGCGCGCCGGGACGATGGTCACGCTCGACGAGCTCGTCGAGCTGATCGGCGTCGACCCGCTTCGCTACACGCTGGCGCGCTATCCGGCCGACTCGCCGCTGACGCTCGACGTCGCCGAGATGACCAAGCAGTCCGCCGACAACCCGGTCTTCTACGTCCAGTACGCCCACGCCCGGATCAGCTCGATCCTGCGCAACGCGGTCGCCCTGGGACTCGAGCCGGCCAAGGGCGAGGACTTCGACCCAGGCCTCCTGACGCACGAGAAGGAGGGGGTGCTGCTGCGTGCGCTCGCCGAGTTCCCGCGCGTGGTCGCGAGCGCCGCGGAGCTCCGTGAGCCGCACCGGGTCGCCCGCTACCTCGAGGACACCGCCGGCATCTACCACCGCTTCTACGACAACTGCCGGGTGCTGCCGATGGGCGACGAGGAGCCGAGCGACCTGCACCGGGCTCGCCTCCTGCTCGTCGCCGCTACCCGCACGGTGCTGGCCAACGGCCTCGCGCTGCTGGGTGTCTCCGCTCCCGAGCGGATGTGAGGCGGGGATGACCCACGAGGCCGGCTGGGCCCATGCGCCCGGCGCCCTGAGCGGACCGCACTGGCTGCGCGAGCCCGCCGACGTCAACGCACTCGTCCCGCTGCTGTGGTCGCAGACGGCCACCAAGACCGACGGCGTGCTGGAGGTCGGCGGAGTCAAGGTCACCGACCTCGTCGCGGAGCACGGCTCCCCGGCGTACGTCCTCGACGAGGCGGACTTCCGCAGCCGCGCCCGGGCTTTCCGCGACGCGTTCAGCGGCTTCGACGTCTTCTACGCCGGCAAGGCGTTCCTCTGCACGACGATCGCGCGGTGGGTGGCGGAGGAGGGGCTGTCCCTAGACGTCTGCTCCGGCGGCGAGCTCACCGTCGCCGAGCGGGCCGGCTTCCCGATGGAGCGGGTCGGCTTCCACGGCAACAACAAGTCGGTGCGCGAGCTCCGACGAGCCCTCGAGCTGGGCGTGGGGCGGATCATCGTCGACTCCTTCCACGAGATCGAGCGGCTGGCCGCCCTGGCCGCCGAGCTCGGCCGGCCCGCGCGGGTGATGGTCCGCGTGACCGCCGGCGTCGAGGCCCACACGCACGAATACATCGCCACCGCCCACGAGGACCAGAAGTTCGGCTTCTCGATCACCGCCGGTGACGCCCGCGAGGCCGTACGCCGCGTGCTCGCCGCCGACGGCCTCGAGCTGCTCGGCCTCCACTCCCACATCGGCAGCCAGATCTTCGACTCCTCGGGCTTCGAGGTCGCGGCGCGGCGGGTGCTGGCGCTGCACGCGCGGGTGTCGGAGGAGCTGGGCGTCGACATGCCCGAGATGGACCTCGGCGGTGGCTTCGGCATCGCCTACACCACGCAGGACGACCCCTCCGACCCGGCGCAGCTGGCCACCGAGATGGCCAAGATCGTCGAGCACGAGTGCCGGGCCCTCGGGGTGGCCGAGCCCCGGCTCTCGATCGAGCCCGGCCGCGCGATCGTCGGCCCGGCGATGTGCACCGTCTACGAGGTCGGCACGGTCAAGGACGTCGAGCTCGACGGCGGCGCCCGGCGTCGCTACGTCAGCGTCGACGGCGGCATGAGCGACAACATCCGCACCGCCCTCTACGACGCCGACTACTCCTGCACCCTCGCGTCGCGCCGGGCCGAGGCCGTGCCCGTGCTGTCCCGCGTCGTCGGCAAGCACTGCGAGGCCGGGGACATCGTCGTGACCGACGAGTTCCTGCCCGGTGACGTGGCGCCGGGCGACCTGGTCGCGGTGCCCGGCACGGGCGCCTACTGCCGGTCGATGGCGTCCAACTACAACCACGCGCCGCGTCCTCCGGTGATCGGAGTGCGGGACGGCAAGTCCTTCACGGTCCTGCGGCGGGAGACTGACGACGACCTGTTGTCGACGGACGTGGGAGCGAACCCGTGAGCGAGGGTGCCAAGCGACCCCTGAAGGTGGCCGTGCTGGGCTGTGGGTCGGTGGGCTCGCAGGTGGTCCGGCTGCTCGGCGAGCAGGCCGGCGACCTCGAGGCGCGCGTCGGCGCGCCCGTCGAGCTGGTCGGGGTGGCCGTACGCCGCCTCGACGGGCCGCGCGACGTGGAGGTGCCCGACGGGCTGCTCACCACCGACGCGCTCGGCCTGGCGACCCGCGACGACGTGGACCTCGTGGTCGAGGTCATCGGCGGCATCGAGCCCGCCCGCAGCCTGATCCTCGGCGCGCTGGAGAACGGCGCGAGCGTCGTCACCGCCAACAAGGCGCTGCTCGCCGAGGACGGGCCGACCCTCTTCGAGGCGGCGGCCAAGGCCGGCCGCGACCTCTACTACGAGGCCGCCGTCGCCGGCGCGATCCCGATCCTGCGGCCGCTGCGCGAGTCGCTCGCCGGCGACAAGGTGACCCGCGTCCTCGGCATCGTCAACGGCACCACCAACTTCATCCTGGACAAGATGGACACCTCCGGCGCCGGCTTCTCCGAGGCGCTGGAGGAGGCCCAGGAGCTCGGCTACGCCGAGGCCGACCCCACCGCCGACGTCGAGGGCTTCGACGCTGCCGCGAAGGCCGCGATCCTGGCGTCGCTGGCGTTCCACTCGCGGGTCACCGCCGCCGACGTCTACCGCGAGGGCATCTCCGAGGTCACCGCTGCCGACGTCGCGTCCGCACGCGAGATGGCCTCGGTGGTCAAGCTGCTCGCCATCTGCGAGCTCAGCCCCCAGGGCGTCTCGGCGCGCGTGCACCCCGCCATGATCCCGAGGTCCCACCCGCTCGCCAGCGTGCACGGGGCCTACAACGCGGTCTTCGTCGAGTCCGAGGCGGCCGGCCAGCTGATGTTCTACGGCCCGGGCGCCGGCGGGTCGCCGACGGCCAGCGCCGTGCTCGGCGACCTCGTCACGGTCGCCCGCAACCGGCTCGCGGACACCCGCGGCGCCGGCGAGTCGGCGTACGCCGATCGCGCGGTGCTGCCGATGGGGGAGACCCTCACCCGCTACCACGTCGCCATCGACGTCGACGACAAGGCCGGCGTGCTGGCCGCGATCGCCCAGGCCTTCGCCGACCACGGCGTCTCGCTGCAGACGGTCCGCCAGCAGGGCCGTGGGGAGGACGCCGAGCTCGTCGTGGTCTCCCACGAGGCGAGGGACGCCCAGCTGTCGGCGACGGTGCGGGCGCTGCGGAGCATGGAGATCGTGCGTGAGGTCACCTCGGTGATGCGCGTGGAAGGCGGAGACGAGTGAGCAGCGACCAGACCGGCGCGCGCCCCCAGTGGCGCGGCGTCATCGAGGAGTACCGGCCTCTGCTCGACCTCCCCGAGGGGACACCGGCGGTCAGCCTCGGCGAGGGCGGCACCCCGCTCGTCCACTCCGAGTGGCTATCCGGCCTCACCGGGGGCGACGTCTGGCTCAAGATCGAGGGCGACAACCCCACGGGCTCGTTCAAGGACCGCGGCATGACCGCAGCGATCTCGGTCGCCGTCCACGAGGGCGCGAAGGCGGTCGTGTGCGCCTCGACCGGCAACACCTCGGCGTCGATGGCGGCGTACGCCGCGAGGGCCGGCCTCACCCCGATCGTGCTCGTCCCGGAGGGCAAGATCGCCGCGGGCAAGATGGCGCAGGCGATCATGCACGGCGCCGAGATCCTGATGGTGCGCGGCAACTTCGACGACTGCCTCCGGATGTCGCGCGGCCTGGCCGACCACTACCCCGTGGCGCTGGTCAACTCCGTCAACCCGGTGCGGCTCGAGGGGCAGAAGACCGCGTCGTTCGAGGTCGTCGACCGCCTCGGCGACGCACCCGACTACCACCTGCTCCCGGTCGGCAACGCGGGCAACATCTCGGCCTACTGGCTCGGCTACAAGCAGTACGCCGCGCTCGGCCGCGCGAGCCGCAAGCCCGTGATGCGGGCCTTCCAGGCCGAGGGGGCGGCGCCGCTCGTGACCGGCAAGCCGTTCCCGCACCCCGAGACCAAGGCCACCGCCATCCGCATCGGCAACCCCGCCTCCTGGAAGCTCGCCGACGCGGCGGCCGCGGAGTCGGGCGGCCGGTTCGCCGCGCTGAGCGACGAGGCCATCCTCTCGGCGCAGCGCGAGCTGGCCCGTCGGGACGGCGTCTTCGTCGAGCCGGCGTCGGCCGCCGGCGTGGCCGGGATGCTCTCCGAGCTGGACGCCGGCGAGTCCTACGCCGGCGCCACCGTCGTCATCACCGTCACCGGCCACGGCCTCAAGGACACGGTCACGGCGCTGGAAGGCGTCGGCTCCCTGGTCGACACCGTCATCGACGCCGATGTGGAGGCGGCCGCTGCCGCGGCCGGGCTCGGCTGAGCATGGCCACCTTCGTGCAGGGTCCGGTCCGGGTCACCGTGCCGGCGACCTCGGCCAACCTGGGTCCCGGCTTCGACTCCCTCGGCCTCGCCCTGTCGTTGCGCGACGAGCTCTCGGCCGAGGTCGTCGAGTCGGGGCTCGAGGTCGAGGTCACGGGCGAGGGCGCGGACGACGTCCCGCGCGACGAGTCCCACCTCGTCGTCCGGGCGATGCGTGCGGCCTTCGCGGCGATGGCGGCCGAGCCGCCGGGCCTGCGGCTCACCTGCCACAACGTCATCCCCCACAGCCGTGGCCTGGGCTCCTCGTCGGCCGCCATCGTCGCCGGGGTCTCGCTCGCGCGCGCCCTGGTGGCCGGCGGGCAGCTGCTGCTCGACGACGCAGCGCTGCTCCGGCTCGCGGCCGACCTCGAGGGCCACCCCGACAATGTCGCGCCCGCCCTGCTCGGCGGATTCGTGATCTCCGGCCGTGAGGCAGGAGAGTGGTACGCCGTGAAGGCCGGCGTCGACCCGCGCGTGGCCGCGGTCGCTTTCGTGCCCGCGACGCCGGTCGAGACGAAGAAGGCCCGCGAGCTGCTGCCTGCCGTCGTGCCACACGCGGACGCGGCGGCCAACGCGGGGCGCACTGCGCTGCTCGTCGCGGCGCTCGCCGGCCGGCCCGAGCACCTCCTGGCCGCGACACGCGACTACCTGCACCAGGACTTCCGCGAGCCGGCGATGCCCGAGTCCCTCGCGCTCGTGCGGGCTCTGCGGGCCGACGGCATCCCGGCGGTGGTGAGCGGAGCTGGCCCGACGGTGCTGGCGTTCTGCGACGGCGTCGACGACTCGCTCACCGGCCGCTGCCCGGAGGGCTGGGCGGTCCACCGGCTCACGGTCTCGGTCGACGGGGCCCTGCTCGGCTGAGGGGCGGCTCGCCGCGTGCTGTGCCGTGTGCTTCCCGGCGCTCCACCGATGCTAGCCTTGCAGGGCGCCACTCGGCGCGCGCATCCTCCTCCGGCGACCATCCGCCCGGCGCGGGTGCGCCGACTTCCTCGACCGTGCGGCCCGCGCCGCACCCGCCCGCCGCACCGTGTCCGGACACCCGGGCCGACGTGCCGGGAGGCAGGAAGACCGACTCGACAAGCCGACCCGACAGGGCCCGGCCGTACGTGGGAAGGACTCACGTGACCGACACCACCACCGAATCCACCGGCCCTGCACCGGACGCCTCGTCGGCGCCGAAGAAGCGCGGCGGTGGACTCAACTCCATGCTGCTCGCCGAGCTGAAGTCGATGGCCTCCAGCATGGGCATCCGCGGAGCGGGCTCGATGAAGAAGGCCCAGCTCGTGGACGCCATCAAGGCCGCGCAGTCGGGCACCGCTGCTCCGCAGCAGCAGGCGGCCGACAAGCCCGCCGAGCGGCCGGCGGAACAGCCGGCCGACGCAGCAGCCGGGCGGCCCGTCGTCCAGCGGCGCGAGCGGACCCGCCGCCAGCCCGGCGCCGCCGGCCAGACAGAGAGCCCGCAGGGCGCTTCCCAGCAGACGGAGGAGCAGGCGGAGAGGAAGCAGCAGGACCGGCCCGTTCAGGAGCGGCCGAGGCAGCAGGACGCGGGCGACAAGGCTGCCCAGGACAGGAAGCCGCAGCAGGACAGGTCGCAGGACACCAGGCAGCACGAGAACAGGCAGCAGGAGAACAGGCAGCACGAGAACAGGCAGCACGAGAACAAGCAGCAGGCCGACAAGCAGCAGGTCGACAAGGGCGGAGCCCAGCATGGCCAGCAGGGCCAGGCCGACGACGAGGCCGGCAGCCGCCGCAACCGCCGGCGCCGAGGTCGCGACCGGGATCGCGTCCGTCCCGGAAGCCGCACCGAGCCCGACACGACGATCCTCGACGACGATGTGCTCGTGCCCGCGGCCGGCATCCTCGACGTGCTCGACAACTACGCGTTCGTCCGCACCAGCGGCTATCTCCCCGGCCCGGACGACGTCTACCTCTCCCTGGCGATGGTCCGGAAGTACGGCCTTCGCCGCGGTGACGCCCTGGTCGGCCAGGTGCGCCAGCCGCGCGAGGGCGAGCGCAAGGAGAAGTTCAACCCGATGGTCCGGATCGACGCCGTCAACGGCGCCGACCCGGAGGCGGCCCGCCACCGCGTGGAGTTCGCCAAGCTGACCCCGCTCTACCCGACCGAGCGGCTGCGCTTGGAGACCGAGCCGACCAACCTGATCGGCCGCGTGATCGACATCGCCGCGCCGATCGGCAAGGGGCAGCGCGGTATCATCGTCTCGCCCGCCAAGGCCGGCAAGACGATGGTGATGCAGTCGATCGCCAACTCCATCACCACCAACAACCCCGAGTGCCACCTGATGGTCGTGCTCGTGGACGAGCGCCCGGAGGAGGTCACCGACTTCGAGCGCTCGGTCAAGGGCGAGGTGATCGCGTCCACCTTCGACCGCCCCGCGAGTGACCACACGATGGTGGCCGAGCTGGCGATCGAGCGTGCCAAGCGCCTCGTCGAGCTCGGGCACGACGTGGTCGTGCTCCTCGACGGGATCACCCGGCTCGGCCGTGCCTACAACCTGGCCGCCCCGGCCAGCGGGCGCATCCTCTCCGGTGGCGTCGACTCGGCCGCGCTCTACCCGCCCAAGAGGTTCTTCGGCGCCGCGCGCAACATCGAGAACGGCGGCTCACTGACGATCCTGGCGACGGCGCTGATCGAGAGCGGCTCGAAGATGGACGAGGTGATCTTCGAGGAGTTCAAGGGCACCGGCAACATGGAGATCCGGCTTCGCCGCGAGTTTGCCGACAAGCGGCTCTTCCCTGCCATCGACGCCGTGCAGTCCGGCACCCGGCGCGAAGAGATGCTGATGAGCCCGGAGGAGCAGGCGATCATCTGGAAGCTCCGCCGGGTGCTGTCCGGACTGGAGAGCCAACAGGCGCTCGAGCTGCTCCTGGAGCGTCTGCGCAAGAGCCAGACCAACATCGAGTTCCTGATGCAGGTCCAGAAGTCGACGCCCGGCCAGGACGACGTGTAGGCGCCACGCGCCGACAACTGCCTTGCGCCGCGACCCGCTCCCGCTATCGTCGTAGCCGCGGGAGTGGGCGCACTGCTTGGCGGAAAGAGGAGGTCCGGTGGCACGCATCGTGGTCGCGGACGACGACGTCGACATCCGTGAGCTCGTCGAGTTCAAGCTGTCGTCCATGGGGCACGAGATCGTGGCGGTGGCGGACGGCGCCACGGCCGTCGCTGCCTGTCAGCAGGACCGGCCGGACCTGGCGGTCCTCGACGTGATGATGCCGGGCATGTCCGGCCTCGACGCCGTGCGCGCAATCCGCGCCGACCCGAGCCTCGCCGACCTGCCGGTGATCCTGCTGACCGCGCGAGCACAGGAGGGCGACGTGGAGTCCGGGTTCGACTCCGGCGCCGACGACTACGTCACCAAGCCGTTCAGCCCCAGAGAGCTGGCGACGCGCGTCCAGGCCCTGCTCGCCCGGAGTCGGTGACGGACGGCAGGGCCGCGCTCCTCGTCGTCGCGGTCCCGGCAATCGCCTGCCTCGTCGTGGCCGCGTCCCTCGTGTTGCTCCGGCTCGCCCAGGTCAGGCGCGAGCAGCGCCGTGCCCGGCTCCGGGGGGCTGCCTGGCGGCACGTGCTCGCCTTGACGACGGGTGAGGACGACGAGGTGATCGTGGCCCGTGAGGCGCTGGCGGGGCTGCCGCGGCGGGCCACCCTCGCCATCGCCGAGGACGCCTTCGCCCTCGTCCCCAAGGTGCGTGGTGCCGGCCGTGACCGGCTTCGTGGCGTGCTGCGCGGGTGGGGCCTGGAGGCGGAGTCGCGACAGCTCGCGCGGAGCCGTTCGGTCGTCGCGCGGTGCCGCGGCATACATCGTCTCGCCGTGCTCGCCGATCCGGACGCCGCTGAGCTGGTGTCGGCGGCCTTGACCGACCGGGCGTTCGCCGTACGACGCACCGCCATGCTCGCCGCCGGCAGCTTCCCCGAGCCCGGGCTGCTCAGCCGGGCGCTCGACCGAGTCGTGGCCGAACCGGCGCTGCGCCGTGACTTCCTCGCCGCGGTGGTCCGGATGGGTGGAGACGTCGTGCCGGTGCTGCGCCTCGAGCTCGGCCGGGGCCTGCGGCAGGGGGAGGAGGGGGAGCGGCGCGCCCGCCTCGCCGCCGAGGCGATCGGGCTCGTGGGCGGCATCGGGGCCAGGTCCACCCTCGAGTCGGCCCTGGTCCAGGGCGGTCCGGAGCTGAGAATGGCGTGCATCGAGGCGCTCGGCGAGCTCGGCTCGGCGGCGTCGGTCCCCGTCCTGGTCGGGGCGCTGGCGGATCCAGACCCCGAGGTGCGTCGCGCGACGGCACGCGCGCTCGGGAGGATCGGCGGGGAGCAGGTCCTGCTCGAGCTCGCCCTCGCGCTCGACGATCCCGCCGTGGAGGTGGCCCGTACCGCCGCCCAGAGCCTGCAACGCAGTGGACCGGCCGGGATGATGGTGCTGCGCAGCCGCTCCGCGCCCGTTGCCCGCGAGACGGTGGCCCTGGCCGAGCTGGCGAGGGTCTGATGCAGACCGCTGCCACCGTCGTGTGGGTCGCCACGGTGGCGTTCGCCGTCTACTCGGTGCTCATCAACCTGAGCTTCCTCGCCCTCACCGCGCTGGCCATCGGCGACCTCTACGCCTACCGGCGCCGGATCGGCTTCGCCGGCTACGACGAGTGGTTCCAGGACCCGCACGCCCGCGGCGTGTCGGTGCTGATGCCCGCCTACAACGAGGCGCGGGGGATCGTGGCGTCGGTGCAGGCGATGACCTCGCTGCGCTATCCCGACCACGAGGTCGTGGTGATCGACGACGGGTCGACCGACGACACCGCGCAGCGGGTCATCGAGCACTTCGACATGGTGGAGGTGCCGCTCGTGCCCGGCGGTGCGATCCCCACGAAGGGCGAGGTGCAGAGCACCTGGGTGAGCCGGCGGGGGGCGCACAACCTCGCCCTGGTGGTCAAGGCCAATGGTGGCAAGGCCGACGCCCTCAACGCCGGCATCAACCATGCCCGCAAGGAGCTGGTCTGCATGGTCGACGCCGACTCCCTCCTCGACCCGACCGCGCTGCTCCACGTCGCCCGCCCGTTCGCCGACAACCCCGGCCGCGTCGTCGCCGCCGGGGGAGTGATCCGCGTGGCCAACGGCTCGCGCGTCGAGCGCGGCCGCATCACCAGCGTCCGGATGCCGCGGCGCTGGCTGGCCCGCATCCAGGTGGTCGAGTACGTCCGCGCGTTCCTCATCGGACGCGCCGGCTGGTCCCGACTCGGCGGCCTGCTCATCATCTCCGGGGCGTTCGGGATCTTCCGCAAGGACGCGCTGCTCGAGGTCGGGGGGATGGCGACCGACTGCATCGGCGAGGACGCCGAGCTCGTCGTACGCATGCACCGCACCCTCGCCGAGCGCCGCCAGCGCGGAGACGTCGTCTTCGTGCCGGAGCCGGTGGCCTGGACGGAGGTGCCCGACACGCGCGAGGTGCTCCGCAAGCAGCGCCGTCGGTGGCACCGGGGCCTCACGGAGATCTACCTGCGGCACCGCGGCATGCTGTTCCGCCCGAGGTACGGCGTGATCGGCATGGTCACCATGCCCTGGTTCCTCGTCTTCGAGCTCATCGCGCCGCTCGTGGAGGTCGCCGGTGTCGCCCTCCTGGGACTGCTGCTCGTCGCCCTGGTCGTCGAGCACGCCTGGCTGCCCGAGGCCGACCTCGTCAACGTCCCGGCCCCGGTGCTGATGCTCAGCGCGTCGGTGCTGTTCGCCATCTTCGTGACCCTCGTCGCGCTGCTCGCCGAGGAGGTCTCGTTCCGCCGCTACCGCGGCCTGCCGGACCTGTTCCGGGCCATCCGGGCAGCGGTCGAGGAGAACGTCGGCTACCGCCAGCTCAACGCCTGGTGGCGCCTCGGCGGCCTCGTCGAGGCGCTCCGGCGGACCGCCCACGACTGGGGCGACATGAAGCGCCAGGGCTTCGGGGACCCCTGACCCGAGGCGGGAATGCCCGTGATTGGCGGGGCGTTGGGCACAGGTGGCACACTTGTGCGTCGGCTCCGGTTCACGTCCCGCATCCGCGCGCGGACGACCCGGCGCAACTGAGAGGACACCATGAAGAAGGACATCCACCCCGACTACGTCGAGACCCAGGTCACCTGCACCTGTGGCGCGTCGTTCACCACCCGCAGCACCGCGACCTCCGGCTCGATCCACGCCGACGTGTGCTCGCAGTGCCACCCGTTCTACACCGGCAAGCAGAAGATCCTCGACACCGGTGGCCGCGTGGCCCGGTTCGAGGCGCGCTACGCCAAGAAGACCGCCGACAGCTCCAAGTAGCTGTCCCGAGGCGCCGGCCCCTGCACTTGCTGCAGGAGGCCGGCGCCTTTGTCTTGTCCCGCACGTCCGTCCCGAGGAGCGCCCTGTGTTCGAAGCCGTGGAAGGGCTCGTCGCCGAGCACGCCGAGCTCGAGCAGCAGCTCGCCGCGCCCGAGACGCACGCCGACCAGCGGCTGGCCAAGCGCCTCAACCAGCGGTATGCCGAGCTGTCGGCCGTGGTGGGCACCTGGCGGGAGTGGCTCCGGCTCGGCGACGACATCGAGGCGGCGCGTGAGCTCGCGGCAGAGGACCCGGCGTTCGCCGAGGAGGCCGGGCAGCTCGCCGAGCGGCGGGCGGTCGCCGAGGAGCGGCTGCGACACCTGCTGGTGCCCCGCGACCCCACCGACTCCAAGGACGCCCTGCTGGAGATCAAGTCCGGCGAGGGCGGCGAGGAGTCCGCGTTGTTCGCCGGCGACCTGCTGCGGATGTACACCCGGTTCGCCGAGTCCCGCGGCTGGACCACCGAGGTGCTCGACGCGACCGAGTCCGACCTCGGCGGCTACAAGTCCGTCACGGTCGCCGTGAAGGCGAAGGGCGTGTCCGCGCCCGGCGAGGCGCCGTACGCCCTGCTCAAGTTCGAGGGCGGCGTGCACCGCGTACAGCGGGTGCCCGTCACCGAGTCGCAGGGCCGGGTCCACACCAGCGCCGCCGGCGTGCTGGTGATGCCGGAGGCCGAGCAGCTCGACGTGAGCCTGGACGAGAACGACCTGCGCATCGACGTCTTCCGCAGCAGCGGTCCCGGTGGCCAGAGCGTCAACACCACCGACTCGGCCGTCCGGATCACGCACGTCCCCACGGGCATCGTGGTGAGCTGCCAGAACGAGAAGAGCCAGCTGCAGAACAAGGAGTCGGCGATGCGCATCCTGCGCGCGCGGCTGCTCCAGGCCGCCCAGGACGCCGCCGACGCGGAGGCCAGTGCGGCGCGCAAGAGCCAGATCCGCACCGTCGACCGCAGCGAGCGCATCCGCACCTACAACTTCCCGGAGAACCGCATCTCCGACCACCGCACCGGCTACAAGTCCTACAACCTCGACGCCGTGCTCGACGGAGCCCTCGACCCCGTGGTCGAGAGCTGCGTCCAGGCCGACCTGGCCTCTCGCCTCGAGGCGCTGGAGGGATGAGCGCTGGGCAGTCGGGGAGGGGCGTGCGACGCGCCGCGGCCGACCGGCTGCGGGTCGCAGGCGTCGCCTCGCCGGAGCGTGACGCCGACCTGCTGCTCGCCCACCTCCTCGGCGTCCCCCTCGGCCGGTTGTCGCTGGTCGAGGAGGTCGCCGCGGAGCAGCAGGAGGCGTACGACGCGCTGGTGGCGCGCCGCGCGGCCCGTGAGCCGCTGCAGCACCTGACCGGCACGGCGGCGTTCCGTCACGTCGAGCTCGCGGTGGGCCCCGGTGTCTTCGTCCCGCGACCCGAGACCGAGCTGCTCGCCGGCTGGGCCATCGAGCAGGCCCAGGCTCTCGCTGGTCGAGAAGGGTCGAGACCGCCCGTCGTCGTCGACCTCTGCACCGGCTCGGGCGCCGTCGCGCGGGCGGTGGCGGACGAGGTGCCGCACGCCCGCGTCCACGCGGTCGAGCTCGACCCGGACGCGCACGCCTGGGCCGAGCGCAACCTCGCCGGCACGGGCGTCGAGCTGCGTCTCGGCGACATGGCGACCGAGCTCGACGAGCTGCGCGGCCAGGTCGACGTGGTGGTGTGCAACCCGCCGTACATCCCCCTGGAGGCGTGGGAGTCGGTCGCCGTCGAGGCGCGCGACCACGACCCCCACCTGGCGCTCTTCTCCGGGGACGACGGCCTCGATGCGCTGCGGGTGCTCGCCCGCCGCGCGGCCGTCCTGCTGCGGCCAGGGGGAGTGGTCGGTGCCGAGCACGCCGATGTCCAGGGCGAGTCCGCGCCGGCGGTCTTCGTCGAGGCCGGCGGCTGGGTCGAGGTGGTCGACCATTGCGACCTCGCCGGCCGTCCGCGCTACGTGACGGCGCGACTGGCACCGCGGGCGACACGTCCCAGCGCGTCGGCCGTAACGTAATCCCACCCCCACTAGGTTTGCGCCCGGACTGGCGAGCGAGCACGAGGAGCAGAGACGGTCATGCAGAGGTTCCCGACGACGAGCGACGAGGAGCGCGAGGCCGCCGTCGAGGCAGCAGCGGCCGCCGTGCGCCGGGGTGAGCTGGTGGTCATCCCCACCGACACCGTCTACGGCATCGCCGCCGACGCCTTCTCGCCCGACGCGGTGCAGGCGCTGCTCGACGCCAAGGGCCGCGGCCGCGAGATGCCACCACCCGTCCTGATCAGCACCGCCACCACCCTCGACGCGCTGGCCGTGGGCGTGCCGGGCTACGCCCGGGCCCTGGCCGAGCGGTTCTGGCCCGGCCCGCTCACCCTGGTGTGCCGGCAGCAGACGTCGCTGCAGTGGGACCTCGGCGAGACGCGCGGCACGGTCGCGGTCCGCCTGCCCGACGACGAGCTCGCCATCGCCGTGCTGGAGCGCACCGGCCCGCTCGCCGTCAGCTCGGCCAACACCACCGGTCGACCGCCTGCCCAGGACGCCGAGGAGGCGGAGGCGATGCTGGGGGAGCACGTCGAGGTCATCGTCGACGCGGGGACCGCCCGCGCCGGCGAGCCGTCCACGATCGTCGACTGCACCTCCAGCCAGGGCCGCATCCTGCGCCGTGGCGCCCTCACCCTGGAGGAGCTGAACGAGGTGCTCGAGCCGCTCGGCGCCTCGCTCACGGACGAGGGCTGATGCGCGAGTACGCCCTTGTCTTCCTCGTCTCGCTGACGGTCACCTACCTCCTGACCGTGATCGCCCGGGAGATCGCCCTGCGCACCGGCGCGGTGGCCCGGGTCCGCGACCGGGACGTCCACGCGACACCGATCCCCTACCTCGGCGGGCTCGCGATGCTCGGCGGCCTCGTCGCGTCGTACCTCGTGGCCCGGGAGCTGCCGTTCCTCTCCCGCAGTGACGACTTCGTCTTCGAGGACGCGGGCAGGGTGCTCGTCGCGGGGGCGCTGATCTGCGCCGTCGGCGTCCTCGACGACATCTTCGAGATCGACGCGCTCACCAAGCTCGGCGGCCAGCTGCTCGCCGCGGGCCTGCTGGTGTTCTTCGACATCCAGTTCTACTTCTTCCCCTCGACCGACGACACCCAGTTCGCGCTCGACCCGGCCCAGGGCGCGCTGCTGTCGGTGATCGTGGTCATCGCGACGATCAACGCGGTGAACTTCGTCGACGGCCTGGACGGGCTCGCCGCCGGGGTGGTCGGCATCGGCGCGGTCGCGTTCTTCATCTTCTGCTACGTCCTGGCCAGCCAGAACGACCTCACCCTGGCCACGACGGGGGCGCTGTTGAGCGCCAGCCTGGCCGGTGCCTGCGCGGGCTTCCTGCCGCACAACTTCCACCCTGCGCGCCTCTTCATGGGCGACTCGGGCTCCATGCTGCTCGGCCTGGTGCTCTCCGCGAGTGCGCTCACGCTCACCGGCCAGTTCACCGGCACCGAGATCGACAGCTCCGGCAACAGCTTCTTCGTCACGGTGCTGCCCGTGCTGCTGCCCGTCTCCCTGCTCATGGTCCCGCTTGCCGACCTGGTCCTCGCGGTCGTACGCCGCACGCGTGCGGGCCGCTCGCCGTTCGCCCCCGACAAGCAGCACCTGCACCACCGCCTGCTGGAGATCGGGCATTCCCACCGGCGTGCGGTGGTCATCATGTGGATGTGGGCCGCGCTCGTGGCCTGCGGAGCCGTGATGGTGAGCCTCTACAGCGGCCGGCTGCTGTGGCTCGGCCTGGTCGGCATGCTCGCCCTGGTGGTCGCGTTGACCTTCGTCCTGCCCGTGCTGGGAGCACCGAAGAGGGTCGGTTCGGAGCCCCAGCAGACTTTGTGATAGTTTTCACGAGCACCCCGGCGGAGGCCGGGGGCCAGGACTGACCGCCCTCACAGAACGGCCGCCGACATGACGACCGAGCAGCAGCCAGGCACCCGCGGCAGCGGGACCGTGCTCCTCGGTGCGGCCCTTGGCGCCGCGCTCGTGCTGGGTCTGCTCGGCGTCGTCGCCGGCTTCCTCGACGGCTCGGCGGGCGCCCTCGGGGCCCTGGCCGGGGGAGGGCTGGCGCTCCTCGTCTTCGCGCTCGGGACGGGCATCGTGCACGTGGTCTCAGGCGTGCTGCCGGCCGCGTCGCTCCTCGTCGCCCTGCTGACCTACACCCTCCAGCTGGTCGTGATGGCGCTCGTCGTGGTCGCCTTCGACGGATCCGGCCTGATGGGGGAGGAGCTGTCCCGGGGCTGGTTCGCAGGCGGCGTGGTCGCCGCGACCGTCGCCTGGCTCGCGACCCAGGTCTGGCGGGCGACGCACCTCCGCCTCCCGGCGTACGACCTGCCCGGGACGGGCCCCGACCACGGCCACCGGGCGGGTGCGCGATGACCCGGCACGACTGCTATTGTCCGGGGCGCGATGGCTCAGCAGAAACCCCCGTCAGCGCACACCCAGTCCCGAGGCGATGCCTGGCACGCCTTCGGCGCCCTCGTGGCCGGAGTGCTCGTCTACGGACTCATCGGCTGGGCGCTCGACCAATGGTTGGGGACCTCCTTCCTCGTAGCGGTCGGGATCCTCTTGGGTGCGGCCCTCGGGATCTACATGACCTGGAAACGCTTCAACGCACCCCCCGCAGACAGCAGCCAGCAGTGAATCAGGAGACACCGTGAGCCTCATCGCCATGAGCGCGGTCCGTGCGGAGGGCTTCGTCCCTCCGGGGCCTGGCGACTTCAACCTGCCGCCCCTCGGCCCGGACAAGACGTTCGAGTTCATGGGCCAGACGATGTACCTCGGCGTCACCAAGCCGATGCTGCAGCTGGTCCTCGCCGCGGTCCTGGTCTTCGGCTTCTTCTACGTCGCCGCCCGCCGTCAGGCGATGGTGCCGGGCAAGCTCCAGTACGTCGGCGAGCAGGCCTACGGCTTCGTGCGCAACTCGATGGGCCGCGACATCATCGGCAGCCACGACTTCATGCGCTTCGTGCCGTACCTGTTCGCGCTGTTCTTCTTCATCCTGGTGAACAACGTCTTCGCCACGCTCCCGTTCATCCAGTTCCCGACGTTCTCCCGCGCCGGCATGGTCTACGCGCTGGCGCTGCTCAGCTGGCTGATCTACAACTACGTCGGCATCAAGCAGCACGGCTTCGTGGGCTACTTCAAGCACCAGTCGGTGCCTGCCGGCGTCACCGGCCCGATCCTCGCGCTGCTGGTGCCGCTGGAGTTCATCTCCAACATCGTCGTCCGGCCGGTCACGCTGGCCCTCCGTCTCTTCGCCAACATGCTGGCCGGCCACCTGCTGCTCATCCTGTTCGCGCTGGGCGGCGAATACCTCCTGCTCCACGCGGATGCGGTGATCAAGCCCGTCGGCATCCTGGCGTGGGTGCTGTTCCTCGCCATCTCGTTCCTCGAGCTGCTGGTCCAGTTCCTGCAGGCCTACGTCTTCGTCCTCCTCAACGCGATGTACATCTCGGGCGCCGTGTCCGAGGAGCACTGAGACCGCACTACCGCAGACCGCACCAACCCAGACGTGCCACAGCCCGTGGCGCACCCCAGCTGCAACACCTGAGCAAGACACAACATCCCGAAAGGAAACATCGTGGAACTCACTGGCTCCATGAACATGATCGGCTACGGCCTGGCCGCCATCGGCCCGGGTATCGGCATCGGCCTGATCTTCGCCGCGTACATCTCGGGTGTCGCCCGTCAGCCGGAGGCCCAGGGCCGCCTGCAGTCGATCGCGATCCTCGGCTTCGCGCTCGCCGAGGCCCTCGCCATCATCGGTATCGCGCTCGCGTTCGTCCTCTGACAAGACTCGCCTGCACGACTGACGAAGGACTGCCCATGCAGAATCTGATCATCCTCGCGGCGGAGGCCGAGGAGCACGAGCTGAACCCGCTCGTGCCCCACCCGGTCGAGATCGTCCTGTCGCTCGTGGTCTTCGGCATCCTCTTCTTCCTGGTGAAGAAGTTCGTGGTGCCCAGCTTCGAGAAGACGTTCGCCGAGCGGACGTCGGCGATCGAGGGCGGCCTGGCCGCGGCCGAGAGCAAGCAGGCCGAGGCCGACGCCAGGCTCGCCGAGCTCGAGAAGCAGCTCGCCGACGCACGGCACGAGGCCGCTCGCATCCGCGAGGAGGCTCGGGAGCAGGGCGCCCAGATCGTGGCCGAGATGCGGGAGCAGGCCCAGGCCGAGTCCACGCGCATCGTCGAGCACGGCAAGGCCCAGATCGAGGCCGAGCGCCAGCAGGCGGTCACCTCGCTCCGTACCGAGGTCGGCAGCCTGGCCACCGGTCTGGCCGGTCGCATCGTCGGCGAGAGCCTGGACGACGAGGCTCGCCAGAGCCGCGTGGTCGACCGCTTCCTCGCCGAGCTCGAGGCGTCCGCGCAGTCCACCAACGGGAGCGGAGTCCACTGATGCAGCTGCGTGGTGCTTCCGCCGACGCCCTCGCGGCGCTCCTCGACCAGCTCGAGGCGGCGCTGCAGGGCGGGGCGGTCGCGGCCCGGGTGGGTGACGACCTGTTCACGGTCGCCGGCCTCCTGCGCTCCGAGCCGTCCCTCCGGCGGGTGGCCACCGACGTGTCGGTGGACGCAGCTGCCAAGGAGGGCCTCGTCCGTGACGTGTTCGGCGGCAAGCTCGACCCGGTCGCAGTCGACCTCGTCGGCTCGGCCGTGGGCCGGCGCTGGACGTCGGGCCGCGACCTCGCCGACTCGCTCGAGCACCTCAGCGAGGTCGCCCTCGTGCGGTCCGCGGGCGACGAGTCGGGCCGGCTGGCCGACGAGCTCTTCGTCTTCGGGCAGGCCGTGAACGACAACCCGTCGCTGCGCGACGCGCTGTCCGACCCGGCCCGCTCGGTCGAGGACAAGGCGGCCCTGCTGGGCTCGCTGCTCGGCGGCAAGGCCCTGCCGGCCACGGTCAGCCTGGCCCAGCACGCCCTCGCCGGCACCTACCGCACCGTCGGCGCCGCGCTCGCGACGTACCAGCAGGTCGCCGCGGCGGTCCACGACCAGCGGGTCGCGACGGTCCGGGTGGCGCACGAGCTCTCGGACGCCGACCGCCAGCGACTCGGCGAGGCCCTGTCGCGCCAGTACGGCCGCACCATCCACCTCAACGTGGTGATCGACCCCGAGGTCATCGGGGGCATCCGAGTCGAGATCGGGGACGACGTCATCGACGGCACCGTCTCCAGCCGCCTCGACGACGCCCGCCGCAAGCTGGCTGGCTGACCAACACCGAAGACGAACCGTGGTCGCGCCCCCGCTGGCCACCGAGGCAAAGTAAGGAAGAGGACAATGACGGAGCTCTCCATCCGTCCGGAGGAGATCCGCGACGCGCTCCAGCGCTTCGTGTCGGACTACAAGCCGGAGTCGGCCTCGAAGGAAGAGGTCGGCACCGTCGCCCAGGCGGCCGACGGCATCGCCCGCGTGAGCGGACTGCCCTCGGCCATGGCCAACGAGCTGCTCGAGTTCGAGGACGGCACCCTCGGGATCGCCCTGAACCTCGACGCCCGCGAGGTCGGTGTCGTCGTCCTCGGCGACTTCGACAAGATCGAGGAAGGCCAGACGGTCCGCCGCACCGGGGAGATCCTCTCCGTGCCCGTGGGCGAGGGCTACCTCGGCCGCGTCATCGACCCGCTCGGCAAGCCGATCGACGGCCTGGGCGAGATCGCCAGCGACGGGCGCCGCGCGCTCGAGCTGCAGGCGCCCGGCGTGATGCAGCGCAAGTCGGTGCACGAGCCTCTCGCGACCGGCATCAAGGCGATCGACTCGATGACCCCGATCGGCCGCGGCCAGCGCCAGCTCATCATCGGCGACCGCGCCACCGGCAAGACCACGATCGCGATCGACACGATCATCAACCAGAAGCAGAACTGGGAGTCGGGCGACCCCAGCAAGCAGGTGCGCTGCATCTACGTCGCCATCGGCCAGAAGGGCTCGACCATCGCCTCCGTGCGCGGCGCCCTCGAGGAGGCCGGCGCGCTGGAGTACACCACCATCGTCGCCTCCCCCGCGTCCGACTCGGCCGGCTTCAAGTACCTCGCGCCCTACACCGGCTCGGCCATCGGCCAGCACTGGATGTACGCCGGCAAGCACGTCCTGATCGTCTTCGACGACCTCACCAAGCAGGCCGAGGCCTACCGCGCCGTGTCGCTGCTGCTGCGCCGCCCGCCGGGCCGCGAGGCCTACCCCGGCGACGTGTTCTACCTGCACAGCCGGCTGCTCGAGCGGTGCGCGAAGCTCTCCGATGACATGGGCGCAGGCTCGATGACCGGCCTGCCGATCATCGAGACCAAGGCCAACGACGTCTCGGCGTTCATCCCGACCAACGTGATCTCGATCACCGACGGCCAGATCTTCCTGCAGTCGGACCTGTTCGCGGCCAACCAGCGCCCCGCCATCGACGTGGGTGTCTCGGTGTCGCGCGTGGGTGGCTCGGCGATGACCAAGGCGATGAAGGCGGTCACCGGCTCGCTCAAGGTCGACCTGGCGCAGTTCCGCGCCATGGAGGCCTTCGCGATGTTCGCGTCCGACCTCGACGCCGCCTCGCGCCAGCAGCTCGACCGCGGCCAGCGCCTGATGGCCCTGCTCAAGCAGCCGCAGTACTCGCCGTACCCGCTCGAGGAGATGACCGCCTCGCTGTGGCTCGGCACCACCGGCCGCCTCGACAAGGTCCCCACCGAGGACGTGCTCCGCTTCGAGCACGAGTTCCTCGACTACCTGCGCCGCTCCCACGAGGGCGTCCTGTCGGCGATCCGTGAGTCCCTCAAGTTCGAGGACGACACCGAGGCGGCCATGACCGCGGCGTACGACTCCTTCCTCGACCAGTTCGAGACGTCCGAGGGCCAGTCGATCAAGGCCGGCACGGAGACGCACGTCGCCCTGGAGGACGAGGACGTCGAGCAGGAGCAGATCGTCAAGCAGAAGCGGGGCTGACCGATGGCTCTCTCGGTACGTGAGTACCGCGCGCGGATCAAGTCGACGGAGTCGATGAAGAAGATCACGCGTGCCATGGAGCTCATTGCCGCGTCCCGGATCATCAAGGCGCAGCAGCGGGCCCAGGCAGCCGCGCCGTACGCCCGTGAGCTCACGCGTGCGGTCTCGGCCGTCGCGACCTACTCCAACGTCGACCACGCGTTGACGCAGGAGCCGGAGAACCCCACCCGGGCGGCGATCCTGATCGTCACCTCGGACCGGGGCCTCGCCGGTGCCTACTCCTCGAACGTCATCAAGGAGGCCGAGCGCCTCGTCGAGAAGCTCAAGGGGGAGGGCAAGGAGGTCGACCTCTACATCTCCGGCCGCAAGGGCGAGGCCTACTACAAGTTCCGTCAGCGCCCCGTGGTGCAGGCGTGGACGGGCTTCTCCGACCAGCCGACGTACGACGTGGCGGCGGACATCGGCTCGACGCTGATCGCGGCCTTCCTCGGCGACGACGAGGAGGCCCCGCACGAGGGCGCTCCGCAGGGCGTCGACGAGGTCCACGTGGTCTACACGCGGTTCCGGTCGATGCTCAGCCAGGAGCCCACGGCCGTCCGTCTGCTGCCGCTGGAGGTCGTGGAGGGCGAGGAGAGGCCGACGGACGAGGACCTGCTGCCGCTCTACGAGTTCGAGCCGTCCCCCGCGGAGGTGCTCGACTCGCTGCTGCCGCGCTACGTGCAGAGCCGCATCTTCTTCGCGCTGCTGCAGGCCGCTGCGTCCGAGCTGGCCGCTCGCCAGAAGGCGATGAAGTCCGCGACGGACAATGCAGACGAGCTCATCAAGAAGTACAAGCGCATTGCCAACCAGGCCCGCCAGGCCGGCATTACCCAGGAAATCAGCGAGATCGTCGGTGGCGTCAACGCCCTTGCCGACGCACAAGCCGGGAGTGAGTGAGACATGACTGCCACCATCAACGAGTCCGCCGAGACCACCGCCACTGGCGGCGGCGTCGGTCGGATCGCCCGCGTCATCGGCCCGGTCGTGGACATCGAGTTCCCGACCGACGCGATGCCGCCGATCTACAACGCGCTCAAGACGGACATCACCCTCGCGGGTGAGACCAACACGATCACCCTCGAGGTGGCCCAGCACATCGGTGACGGCATGGTCCGTGCCATCTCGATGAAGCCGACCGACGGCCTCGTCCGGGGTGGTCAGGTGACCGACACCGGCGAGTCGATCACGGTGCCCGTCGGCGACGTGACCCTCGGCAAGGTGTTCAACACCACCGGTGACTGCCTCAACCTCGAGGAGGGCGAGACCCTCCAGGTCACCGAGCGCTGGGGCATCCACCGCAAGGCGCCGGCGTTCGACCAGCTCGAGTCGAAGACCCAGATGTTCGAGACGGGCATCAAGGTCATCGACCTGCTCACCCCCTACGTGCAGGGCGGCAAGATCGGCCTGTTCGGTGGTGCCGGTGTCGGCAAGACCGTGCTGATCCAGGAGATGATCGCCCGCGTCGCCAAGGACCACGGCGGCGTGTCGGTGTTCGCCGGTGTCGGCGAGCGCACCCGTGAGGGCAACGACCTGATCGTCGAGATGGAGGAGGCCGGCGTCATCGGCCAGACCGCCCTCGTCTTCGGCCAGATGGACGAGCCGCCGGGCACCCGTCTTCGTGTCGCCCTCGCCGCCCTGACGATGGCGGAGTACTTCCGCGACGTGCAGCAGCAGGACGTGCTGCTCTTCATCGACAACATCTTCCGGTTCACCCAGGCCGGCTCCGAGGTCTCGACCCTGCTGGGTCGCATGCCCTCCGCCGTGGGCTACCAGCCCAACCTGGCCGACGAGATGGGTCAGCTGCAGGAGCGGATCACCTCGACGCGCGGTCACTCGATCACCTCGATGCAGGCGATCTACGTCCCCGCCGACGACTACACCGACCCGGCTCCGGCCACCACGTTCGCGCACCTCGACGCGACCACCGAGCTCTCGCGTGAGATCGCCTCGCTCGGCATCTACCCTGCGGTGGACCCGCTGACGTCGACCTCGCGGATCCTGGACCCGCAGTACATCGGCGACGACCACTACCGCTGCGCGGTGCGCATCAAGCAGATCCTGCAGCGCAACAAGGAGCTGCAGGACATCATCGCCATCCTCGGTGTCGACGAGCTGTCCGAAGAGGACAAGATCATCGTGTCCCGCGCCCGCCGCATCCAGCGGTTCCTGTCGCAGAACACCTACGTCGCCAAGCAGTTCACCGGCATCGAGGGCTCGACCGTCCCGGTCAAGGACACCATCGAGGCGTTCAACAAGATCGCCGACGGTGACTACGACCACGTGGCCGAGCAGGCGTTCTTCATGTGCGGCGGTCTCGACGACGTCGAGGCCAAGTGGGCCGAGATCCAGAAGAGCCTGTGATGGCTGAGTCTGGCTCGACCCTGCACGTGGAGCTCGTCGCGGCGGACCGCCTGGTGTGGTCCGGCGAGGCGAAGATGGTGATCGCCCGCACCACCGAGGGCGACGTCGGCATCCTGCCCCACCACGCTCCGGTCCTCTCGATCATCATCGAGGGCGTCGTGGACGTGCAGACGGCCGAGGGTGAGACCTGGGTGGCTGCCGTCGACGCCGGGTTCCTCTCCGTGGCCAACAACCGGGTCTCGATCCTGTCCGAGCACGCCGAGATGTCGCACGAGATCGACCTGGAGAAGGCGCGCCAGGAGCTCGAGCGCGCCAAGCAGGCCGGCGAGAACGACGACGCCGCGGCCGAGGCCGTGCGTCGCGCCGAGGCGCGGATCCGCGCTGTGGAGCGGGCTTCCTGACGTTCTCGTCAGGCGACCGACTAGGGTGAGCGCACGGACCGGCCGGTCCGTGCGCTCACCGGTTTCGTTTCAAGGGTTCAGCCCTCAGGAGGGGATGGATGCCGGTCTGGCAGTGGCTGCTCGACATCGTCGGCCTGCTCCTGCTCCTGCCCATCCTCTACGGCGTCGGCCTGATCGTGCGCCGCCGCTGGATCGCCCGCCACGGCGGCACCTTCGAGCTGAGCGTGCGCCTGCGCACCACGCGCCCCGGCCACGGCTGGGTGCTCGGCATCGGCCGCTACAGCGGCGACCGGCTCGAGTGGTTCCGGATCTTCTCGATCACGCCCAGGCCGTCGCTCACCTGGTCGCGCAGCGACCTCGGCTACTCCGGGCGCCGGGCCCCGGTGGGCCACGAGGAGATGTCCCTCTACGCCGGGCACCTCGTGGTCTCCTGCCACACCGTCGACGGACCGGTTGAGCTGGCGATGAGCGAGGCCTCCCTCACCGGCTTCCAGGCGTGGCTCGAGTCCGGGCCACCCGGGTCCGACTGGGATCGCGGCGGGGTTCCGCGCGGATGACGGGAAGCCTGCCGGCCGCTCGCACGGCCGTGATGGTGTCGTTCTTCCTCAACGGGTTCGGCTTCGCCACCTGGGTCTCCCGCATCCCGGAGGTCCGCGAGGGGCTCGGCCTCAGCAACGGTGGCCTCGGGCTCCTCCTGTTCGCGATCGCCGCCGGGTCGGTGCTGACGCTGCCGACGACGGGGACGATGATCACCCGCTGGGGCGCCGACCGCGTGGTGCGGATCGGCGTCGGGGCGGACACGATCGGCCTGCTGGTCGCGGCGGTCGGGGCCGGGGTGCTCGGGAGCATGCCCGTCGCGGCGGCCGGCCTGTTCGCCTACGGCCTGGGCATCGGTGTCTGGGACGTCGCGATGAACGTCGAGGGCGCGGCCGTCGAGCGAGGCCTCGGCCGCACCATCATGCCGCGCTTCCACGCCGCCTTCAGCCTGGGCACGGTGGCCGGCGCCGCGCTCGGTGTGCTCGCGACCGCCCTGGACGTGTCGATGGTGTCGCATCTCGGCCTGAGCGCCGCGGTGATGGCGGCCGCCGCGCTCGAGTCGACCCGCCGCTTCCTGCCCCGCGGCCAGGAGCACGACGAGGCCGAGGCGGCCCGGCCGTCCGCCGCGCGTGCCTGGCTCGAGCCCCGCACCGTGCTCATCGGCCTGATGGTCTTCGCCCTCGGCGCGACCGAGGGCACCGCCAACGACTGGCTGGCGGTCGCGCTGATCGACGGCTACGACGTGCCGCACTGGCAGGGCGTGGCCGGCTTCGGGCTCTTCGTCGCGGCGATGACGGCAGGCCGCGTCTGGGGCACCTCGCTGCTCGACCGGCACGGCCGGACGGCCGTGCTGTGGACCACGATGGCCGTGGCCGCTTCCGGCGTACTGCTGATCGTCCTCGGCGGCCACCCGGCGGTGGCCGTGGTGGGCATCGTGATGTGGGGGCTGGGCGCCTCCCTCGGCTTCCCGGTCGGGATGAGCGCCGCCGCGGACGACCCCCGCCACGCCGCCGTACGCGTCTCCGTCGTCTCGACCATCGCCTACACCGCATTCCTCGCAGGCCCGCCCCTGCTCGGCTTCCTCGCCGATAGGGTCGGGACCCTGCCCGCCCTGCTCGCCGTGGCCGTGCTGCTCGTGCCCAGCGCCCTTCTGGTGCCGGCTGCCCGGGAGCGCGTCGAAGCCCGCTGACGTCGCCGCGGGTCAGCCCACTCCGTAGCGCTTGTGGTGCGCGGCCAGCCACGCGTCCGTGAGCTCCCGCGTCTGGTCGGCCGTCGTCGAGAGAGAGTCCGGCAGCGGCGCCCGGCAGCCGGCGCCGGCGCAGTACCGCAGCTGCTGCCAGACCTGGGCAAGCGCACGGCGTAGGTCGGCGTGCGCCTTGCTGCTGTGCAGCGACTCCATCTGGTGGGGGTCGGTCGCCAGATCGTAGAGCTCCGTGTCGCCGTTGCGGTAGCGGATGTAGGTGTAGCGCGCCGTGCGCACGCCGATCGCCGTCCGGGCGTCCTTCGAGAGCGGCGCGAAGCCGTTCTCCTTGCCGCGAGGCCCGTGCGCGGACTCGATGAGCACGGGCGTGGTCCAGCCCTCGTCGGCGCCGAAGAGGGCCGGCACCCGGGAGGCGCCGTCTGCCTGGCGGGGCGCCGCGGCACCGCCGAAGTCGAGGAGCGTCGCCGTGAGGTCGACCAGCGTCGTGGGGGCGTAGCGGACGCTGCCGTCGCGGAGGCCCGGCCCGGTCATCACGAGCGGCACGCGCAGCGAGGGCTCGTGGCCGTTGACCTTGCCCTGGCGCAGGCGGTGCTCGCCGAGGTAGTAGCCGTTGTCGGAGGTGAACACGAGCACCGTGTCCTCCCACTCGCCGAGGGCCTCGAGCTCCGTCTTGAGGGCCGCGATCTCCTTGTCCATCGCGAGGATGGCCTCGGCGCGCTGCCGGCTGAGCTCGCGGAGCGCGAGGCGCTCCTGCCGGGTCAGCTCGGGGCGGGAGCGGATGTACGCCGGCTTGTCGCGCACGTCCGCCTCGGTGGCTCCGCCGGAGCGGGGCACGCCGAGGCTGTGGGTGATCAGCTTGTCGAACCGTCCCTCCACCTGCCACGGCCGGGCGGGGGTCTTGATCTTGGTGCGCCGCCCGCGGGCGTCGGGGACCTTGCCCGGGTCGTCGGGCTCGTCGGGGCCGCCGAAGTGGGGAGCCAGGAAGTTGACGTGCGCGAAGAACGGAGCCTCGCCCGCGAGGTCGCGCGCGAGCTCGCGGCTGTAGGCGCCCACGACACCCGTCTGGTAGACGCCGCCGTGGTTCTCCGTCACGCCGTCGTGGTTGTACGGCGTGCTGAAGTAGTTGTAGGTCCCGCCCCACACCCCGCGCAGGCCGGGGTCCTCGAACGCGCCGATCCACTCCGTCCACCCCGGCGGCACGTACTGCCACGACTCCTGGCCGGTGACGAGGGAGTCGTCCTCGCCGTAGCGGTTGAGGTACTTCCCGACGTAGCCCGTGCCGTAGCCGGCGGCCTGCATCGAGGTCGCGATCGTGCGCGAGTCGTCGAACGAGCCGAACGCGTAGGGCGGCTCGTGCCAGAGCACCCCGTGGTTGTGCGCGTGCTGACCGGTCAGGAACGACGCCCGCGCCGGACAGCACAGCGGGAAGCTGGAGAAGGCGTTGGCGAAGGTCACGCCGTGACGGGCGAGCCGGCTGACGGTCGGCGCGAACCGCAGCTCGTCGAAGCGCATGTCGTCGGCCATCACCACGACCACATTCGGCCGGTGTGGCGGCTCGGCGGCGGAGGCCCGTGACGTGGCGGGGCCCGGTGCGGTGCCCGCGAGGGCAGACGACAGCGTGATGCAGCTCGCGGCGATGAAGCCCGCCCCCCGAAGACGTCCCATGGTGGGAGCGAGGCTACTTCACACGAGGGGGCCTTCCGGCGCTTTCACCACCGGCTATTCGCGGCGGCTCGGGTCTCCGCTCGTTCCTCGCTGCGACCTCTCGCCGCCGGCTATTCGCGGCGGCTCGGGTCTCCGCTCGTTCCTCGCTGCGACCTCTCGCCGCCGGGCACCCAGAGCACGTCGCCCGTCGCCCTGTTCGCGTGCCGCGCCAGGATGAAGAGCAGGTCGGAGAGGCGGTTGAGGTAGGTGATCGCCAGTGGGTTCATGGTCGACTCGTGCTCGGCCCAGGCCGCCCAGGCGGACCGCTCGGCACGGCGTACGACGGTGCGCGCGACGTGGAGGTGCGCGCCCCCGGGGGTGCCGCCGTTGAGGATGAAGGAGCGCAGGTTGGGCAGGTCCTCGTTGTAGGCGTCGCACCAGGACTCGAGCCGGTCGATGTAGTCCTGCTCGATGCGCAGCGGCGGGTACTCCGGGTCGGGCACCACCGGGGTGCAGAGGTCGGCGCCGACGTCGAAGAGGTCGTTCTGCACGTGGACGAGCACCCCGGCTACGTCGTCGTCCAGCTCGCCCACCGCGACCGCCAGGCCGACCTGGGCGTTGGCCTCGTCGACGTCGGCGTAGGCCTGCAGCCGGGGGTCGGTCTTGGTGGTCTCGCTCATGTCACCGAGCCGGGTGGTGCCGGCGTCGCCGGTGCGGGTGTAGATCCGGGTGAGGTTGACCATGCTCCGAGCCTAATGGGCAGCGATGGACCCGCCGGCCCGGTTCCGGAGTCAGATCACACGAGTCACATCCGCCCCTTGCGTCACATTGCGGACGTGTGCGTCCACAGGCGTCCACTATCCGCATCGGCACCAAACCGGCTCAGGTGTCGGCGCAACCGAGGTGGGTACTGCTGCGTCATAGTGGGTGCGGAGTCGCACACCGGGACCCCGCAGGGAGGACACCGATGGACATCACCACCGAGGGCGCCACGCTGGTCCTCCACGGAGACTTCGACGTGCGCAGCACCGGGGAGGTGCGCAACGCGATCTACGAGCGACTCGAGGGTCATGACGAGGACGTCGTCGTGGACATGTCCGAGGTCGAGACCATCGACCTCACCGCCCTCAAGGTCCTCGCGGCCGCCACCCACCGTGCCAGCCGGGCCGGCCACCACGTCACCCTGCGCAACTGCGGCCCCGCGGTCCGGCGGATGCTGCACCTGTCCCGCCTCGCCCACGTGCTCGAGGTGGAGCGCCGCGCCGCGACGGCGTGAGTGTGACGCTTCACATGTCCAGCCGGTGACTGGGCGGTAACCCGCGCCATACGCTGACCGCATGACTGACAAGCAGGTCGACGTTCACTCCACGGACTCCGGGCGCCCGGCCAAGGACCGTCCCTGGGTGATGCGCACCTACGCCGGCCACTCCACGGCCGCGGCGTCCAACGCGCTCTACCGCAAGAACCTTGCCAAGGGCCAGACCGGCCTCAGCGTCGCCTTCGACCTGCCCACGCAGACCGGCTACGACCCCGACAGCCCGCTCAGCCGCGGCGAGGTCGGCAAGGTCGGGGTGCCCGTGCCGCACCTGGGCGAGATGCGGCGTCTGTTCGAGGACATCCCGCTCACGGAGATGAACACCTCGATGACCATCAACGCGACGGCCATGTGGCTGCTGGCGATGTACCAGGTGGTCGCCGAGGAGCAGAACCCGGAGATGGCCCCGAGCGAGGTCGCGCACCGGCTCGCCGGCACCACGCAGAACGACATCATCAAGGAGTACCTCTCGCGCGGGACCTACGTGTTCCCGCCCGAGCACTCCCTACGCCTGATCAGCGACATGATCGCCTACACGGTCCACGAGATCCCCACGTGGAACCCGATCAACATCTGCAGCTACCACCTGCAGGAGGCCGGGGCGACGCCGACCCAGGAGCTCGCCTACGCGCTGTGCACCGCGATCGCCGTGCTCGACCAGGTGAAGGCGTCCGGCCAGGTCTCCGAGGAGGACTTCGGCAAGGTCGTCGGCCGCATCTCGTTCTTCGTCAACGCCGGCGTGCGCTTCATCGAGGAGACCTGCAAGATGCGGGCCTTCGTCCGGCTGTGGGACGAGATCACCCGTGAGCGCTACGGCGTCGAGGACGAGAAGATGCGCCGGTTCCGCTACGGCGTGCAGGTCAACTCGCTCGGTCTCACCGAGGCGCAGCCGGAGAACAACGTGCAGCGCATCGTCCTCGAGATGCTGGGCGTGACGCTGTCCAAGAACGCTCGCGCCCGCGCCGTACAGCTGCCGGCCTGGAACGAGGCGCTCGGCCTGCCGCGGCCGTGGGACCAGCAGTGGTCGCTGCGCCTGCAGCAGGTGCTCGCCTTCGAGTCCGACCTCCTGGAGTACGACGACATCTTCGACGGCAGCCACGTGATCGAGGCCAAGGTGGCCGAGCTGGTCGCCGGCGCCAAGGAGGAGATCGACCGCGTCCAGGCCATGGGCGGCGCGATCGCGGCGGTGGAGTCCGGCTACATGAAGCAGGCGCTGGTCAGCGCCCACGCGGCCCGCCGAGCCCGCATCGAGTCGGGCGAGGAGATCATCGTCGGCGTCAACAGGTTCGACACCACCGAGCCGTCGCCGCTGACCGCCAACCTGGACGAGGCGATCATGGTCGCCGACCCCCAGGCCGAGCAGGCGGCCCTCGACTCGGTCGCCCAGTGGAAGGCCCAGCGCGACGAGGCCGCGGTCGCCGAGGCGCTCGCCGCGCTCGCCGCCGACGCCAAGACCGACAAGAACCTGATGCCCGCCACCCTGGCCGCCGCCCGTGCGGGTGCCACCACGGGGGAGTGGGCGGGCACGCTGCGCGAGGTGTTCGGCGAGTTCCGCGCGCCGACCGGCGTGGTTGGGGCCGTGGGCGTCGCCGAGGCGGGCGAGGAGCTCGCCGCCGTACGCCGTCGGGTCAAGGAGACCGGTGAGGAGCTCGGGGGCCGGCTGCGCCTGCTGGTCGGCAAGCCGGGGCTGGACGGCCACTCCAACGGTGCCGAGCAGGTCGCCGTCCGTGCCCGCGACGCGGGCTTCGAGGTCATCTACCAGGGCATCCGCCTGACGCCCGAGCAGATCGTCGCCGCGGCCGTCGCCGAGGACGTGCACTGCGTGGGGCTCTCGATCCTGTCCGGCTCGCACATGGAGCTGGTGCCCGACGTGCTCGCCGGTCTCCGCGAAGCCGGCCTGGAGGACGTGCCGGTCGTCGTCGGCGGGATCATCCCCGAGTCGGACGGCAAGCGCCTGGTGGAGCAGGGAGTCGCGGCGGTCTACACGCCGAAGGACTTCGGCCTGACCGGGATCATGGACGGCATCGTCGAGGTGATCCGGACGGCCCACGACCTCGACTGAGGTGGATGGATGGCGCGAGGTGAGGTAAGGCTCGCCTGACCTGCCGTAGACTCCCGTCATGGGCAAGGGCAAGGCGAAGGGCAGCAAGGGGAAGCTGCCCAAGAAGAAGTGCTGCGTCTCGAAGTCGCGGTGCGGTCGCTGCCCCCTGCGGATGCTCAAGGAAGGCACCCTGCCCGACGGCTACACCGTCAAGAAGCGGCGCCTGGTCAAGGTCGGCAAGGCCGCCTGACCCCTCATCGTGACGCGACTGTGATCGGTGGCGGAGGCCCGAGCAGGACGCGCCCATTACGCTCGACGCCGTGCCTGGCCGTCCCCTGCTCGGAGGTCGCGTGCACGAGCTGGTCTTCCAGGCTGCGCCTGACGGCTTGCTCGTGGTCGACGCGAAGGGCCGGGTGGTGCTCTCCAACGTGCGGGCGTCCGCGATCCTGGGGGGCCCGTCCCGGGAGCTGGACGGCTGCGCGGCCGAGCTGCTCGTCCCCCGCCTCCCCGATGCCGGGGTGGGCGAGGTGGAGCGGACCGTACGCCGCCTCGACGGCGCCGAGCAGGGCGTGCACGTCCGCCGGACGGACCTTCCCGGCGGGGCCTGCCTGCTCACGCTCCGAGAGGCGGCCCCGGGGGAGCGGGACGACCTCCGGAGGCGGGGGCAGCTGCTGGCCACGGTCTCGCACGAGCTGCGCACCCCGCTGACGTCGATCGTGGGCTACTCCGAGCTGCTCGCCGAGCTCGGTGACGACGAGCTCTCACCGGAGGCGCGGCGGCTCGTGTCCATCGTCCGGCGCCACGTCGACCGCGAGCTGCAGCTGGTGGACGACCTCCTCACGCTCGCCCACCTGGACGGCCCGCTGATGCCTCCCGAGCGGCTGCCGGTCGACCTCGCCGGGCTGGCTCGGCCGCTGGTGCGGGGCGCGGCGGACGAGATCGACGGGGTCGTGTCGGTGACCCTGGAGGCCACGTCTGTGCCGCGGGTCGCCGGGGACGTGCACGGCCTGAGCCAGGTGCTGCAGGTGCTGCTGTCCAACGCGCTCAAGTTCACGCCGCCGGGGGGATCGGTCGTCGTCCGGGTCCGCCAGGAGCGGCACGAGGTGGTGCTCGAGGTGGAGGACGACGGCATCGGCATCGCCGACCACGAGCAGCCGCACGTCTTCGAGGCGCTCTTCCGCGGTGCCGAGGCCGTGCGCCGCCAGATCCAGGGCGCCGGCCTCGGGCTGGCGATCGCCAACGCCGTCGTGGAGGGCCTCGACGGCACTCTCGAGGTCGAGAGCGAGCTCGGCAGCGGCTCGGTCTTCCGGGTCCGCCTGCCGGCGATGCCGGCCGACACGACGTCGGTGATCGCCGTACCGACCCAGCGCTGAGCGCCGGACGCCGCCGATCGGGCAGACTCGCCCCATGGCGAGGGTGATCGTCGTCGGAGCCGGGGTCGTCGGCCTGACGTGTGCGGTGCGGCTGCTGGAGGCCGGACACCGCGTCGACGTGCTGGCGCGAGATCTGCCGCTGGAGACCACCTCGGCCGTGGCGGCAGCGCTCTGGTACCCCTACCGGGCCGGCCCGGAGGACAGGCTGCTCGGCTGGGCCGCACATGGCTTCGAGGTGCTCGCCGACCTGGCCGGCGACGAGGCCACCGGAGTGGTGATGCGCACGGGCACCCAGGTGCTCCGCGAGCGCGAGCCCGAACCGTGGTGGCGCTCGGCGGTGCCGGCGCTCGACCGCGAGACTGCGCTGCCCGAGGGGTACGCCGACGGCTGGACCTGCGTCCTGCCCGTGATCGAGATGCCGGTGCACCTGCGCTGGCTGCAGTCCCGGGTCGAGGACCTCGGCGGCACGGTGACCCGGATGAGCCTCCCCGCCCTGCCCGCAGGGGCCGACGTCGTGGTCAACTGCACCGGCCTGGGGGCCCGGCACCTGGCGGGCGACCGCTCCGTCCTGCCTGCGTCCGGGCAGGTCGTGCGGGTCGAGCAGATGGGCCTCGAGCGCTGGTCGCTGGACGCCGGCGGACCGACGTACGTCGTGCCCCGCAGCAGGGACGTGGTCGTCGGCGGCACCGACGTCGAGGGCGACTGGAGCCGCACCCCCGCGCCGGCGGTGGCCGCCGACATCCTCGCGCGGGCGGCCCGCCTGGTGCCGGAGCTCGAGGGCGCCCGGGTGCTGGCCCACCGCGTCGGCCTGCGGCCAGTCCGGGCCGACGTGCGGGTCGAGCGCGTCGACGACGTCGTCCACTGCTACGGCCACGGGGGAGCCGGCGTCACGCTGGCGTGGGGCTGTGCCGAGGAGGTCGTCTCGCTCGTGGGTGACGGCGCTGGTCCGGGCTAGGCCCGCCGCATCAGAAGAGGCGGGACTCGGCGTCGTCGAGCCCCCGCAGGGCGTCGTAGTCGACGAGCGCGCAGGTGATGCCACGGTCGGTGGCCAGCACGCGCGCCTGCGGCTTGATCTCCTGGGCGGCGAAGATGCCCCGCACCGGGCCCCTCGCGCAGAGCAGGGGGTCGCGGTTGAGCAGCTCCAGGTAGCGGGTGAGCTGCTCGACGCCGTCGATCTCGCCGCGCCGCTTGATCTCGATCGCCACGCTGAGGCCACCGGCGTCGCGGCACATCAGGTCGACCGGCCCGATGGCGGTGGGGAACTCCCGCCGGACCAGGGTCAGCCCGTCGGCCAGGTGCGAGGGGTGCTCGGCGAGGAGCTCCTGGAGGTGCTTCTCCACGCCGTCCTTCTGGAGCCCGGGGTCGATGCCGAGCTCGTGGGAGGAGTCGTGGTGGATCTCCTCGATCAGGATGCGCAGGGTGTCCTCGGGGCCCTTCGCGGTGGCCCGGCTCGTCACGGTCCACTCGACCCGGCCGTCGTCGGTGGTGCCCTCGCGGACGAGGCACGGAGGGGACATCCAGTTGAGCGGCTTGTAGGAGCCGCCGTCGGAGTGCACGAGGACGGACCCGTCGGCCTTGATCATCAGCACCCGGGTGGCCATCGGCAGGTGTGCCGTCAGTCGTCCGGCGTAGTCGACCTGGCAGCGCGCAACGACGATCCTCACGGGGCGGCAGACTACCCGCCGGCCCCGAGTGGCTCGTGTGAGCCATCTCTCGACCACGCTGTGAACGAGTGGTTACCGAGCGGTATCGGCCGGTGCCACACTGCCGCGCATGAGCCCCGTGACCACTGACGCCACCAGCCGCACGCTGGTCCTGCCCTACCTCAACCACGCGATCCGGATGTTCGAGTCCGGCTACGCGTCCCGCGAGGACATCGACGCAGCGATGCGCTTCGGCTGCGGCTACCCGGTGGGCCCCCTGAGCATGGCCGAGGAGATCGGCCTCGCCGAGGTGCGCGACCAGCTCGCCGCCCGTTTCGCCGAGACCGGAGACGTGCTGCACAAGCCCGCCGACCTGCTCGAGCAGCGCGTCGCGGCCGGCGAGACGACCCTCTCCGACGCGGGCTCCGGCGAGACGTCCGAGGCCGCCCTGCGCCACGACGTCCGCACCGTCGGCGTCGTCGGGACCGGCACGATGGCGTCGGGCATCGTCGAGGTCTTCGCCAGGGCCGGGTACGACGTGGTGTACGTCGGGCGGTCGCAGGACAAGCTCGACGGCGTGGTGGCCACGATCACCACGTCGCTCGACAAGGCGATCTCGCGGGGCAAGGCGACCGAGGACGACAAGGTCGCGGTGCTGGGCCGGCTGACTGGTGCGGCGTCCCGTGAGGCGCTGGCCGACGTCGACATCGTGGTCGAGGCGATCGCCGAGGACCTCGCCGTCAAGCTCGAGCTGTTCGGCGACCTGGACCGCATCTGCAAGCCGGGCGCGATCCTCGCGACCACGACCTCCAGCCTGCCGATCAGCGAGTGCGCCAAGGCCACCTCGCGGCCCGAGGACGTCCTCGGCATGCACTTCTTCAACCCCGCTCCGGTGATGAAGCTGGTCGAGGTCGTCACGACCGACCTCACCTCCGAGGCCGTCGACGAGACCGTGAAGGCCCTGTGCGCCAACGTCGGCAAGGTGGCGGTCTCCTGCGGTGACCGCGCCGGCTTCATCGTCAACGCGCTGCTCTTCCCGTACCTCAACGACGCCGTCAAGCTCGCCGAGGCCGGCGCCGAGCTGACCGTCGTGGACGCGGCCGTCAAGGAGCACCTCCAGCTCCCGATGGGCCCCTTCGAGCTGCTCGACGTCGTCGGCAACGACGTGTCCCTCGCGATCCAGCGGGAGCTCCACCGCGAGTTCGGCCATGAGGGCTTCGCCCCGGCCGCTCGTCTGGAGCAGGTCGTCGCGGACGGTCGCCTGGGCCGCAAGTCCGGGAAGGGGTTCCACCACTACAGCTGATCGCCGGGTAGTGCAATGCTGCGCGCATGACCACCGAGCCTCGTGACTTCACCACCATCGGCGTCATCGGACTCGGCACCATGGGTGCCGGCATCGCCGAGGTCTTCGCCCGCAACGGCTTCGACGTGATCGGAGTCGAACGGGACGAGGACGGCATGACGCGGGGGCGCGGGCACGTCGAGAACTCGACCGGCCGCGCCGTGGCCCGCGGCAAGATGTCCGAGGGCGACCAGCGGGAGCTGCTCGGCCGGATCAGGTTCACCACCGAGATGGCCGACCTCGAGGAGGCCGACCTCGTCGTCGAGGCCGTGGTCGAGTCGCTCGAGGTCAAGAAGGCGATCTTCCGCGCCCTGGACGACATCGTCGCGCCCAGCGCCGTGCTGGCGACCAACACCTCCTCGCTGCCGGTCACGGAGATCGCCACCGCCAACTCCCGGCCGGGGCGCGTGGTCGGGATCCACTTCTTCAACCCGGCGCCGGTGCAGAACCTCGTCGAGATCGTCCGGACGGTCGTCACCGAGCCTGCCGTGCTCGCCGACGTCGAGGGGCTCGTCGGCAGGCTGGGCAAGAACCCGGTCGTCTGCGGCGACCGCGCCGGCTTCATCGCCAACACCCTGCTGTTCGGCTACCTCAACCACGCGGTGGCGATGTACGAGGCGAAGTACGCCTCCCGGGAGGACATCGACGCCGCCATGCGCTTCGGCTGCGGCTACCCGATGGGCCCGCTGGCGCTGCTCGACCTGATCGGCCTCGACACGGCGTACGAGATCCTCGAGACGATGTACCGCCAGGGCCGCGACCGGCTGCACGCTCCGGCGCCCATCCTCAAGCAGATGGTCACCGCCGGGCTGCTGGGTCGCAAGACCGGGCGCGGCTTCTACACCTACGAGAAGCCCGACAGCCCGGTCGTGGTGCCCGACGACCACACGCCGTCCGACGACGAGCGCCCCGAGCTGCACCGCGAGATCTCCAGGGTCGGCGTCGTCGGGACCGGCACGATGGCGTCTGGCATCGTCGAGGTCTTCGCCAGGGCCGGGTACGACGTGGTGTACGTCGGGCGGTCGCAGGACAAGCTCGACGGCGTGGTGGCCACGATCACCACGTCGCTCGACAAGGCGATCTCGCGGGGCAAGGCGACCGAGGACGACAAGGTCGCGGTGCTGGGCCGGCTGACCGGTGCGGCGTCCCGTGAGGCGCTGGCCGACGTCGACATCGTGGTCGAGGCGATCGCCGAGGACCTGGACGTGAAGACCGAGCTGTTCGGCGACCTGGACCGCATCTGCAAGCCGGGCGCGATCCTTGCGACCACGACCTCCAGCCTGCCCGTGATCGCGCTCGCCCGGGCGACCGAGCGGCCTCAGGACGTGGTGGGGATGCACTTCTTCAACCCCGCGCCGGTGATGAAGCTGGTCGAGGTCGTCTCCACCGTGGCCACGGCCGACGACGTCTCGGAGACGGTGCGCGCCCTCTGCGACCGGGTGGGCAAGGTCGCCGTCTCGTGCGGCGACCGCGCGGGCTTCATCGTCAACGCGCTGCTCTTCCCCTACCTCAACGACGCGGTGAAGATGCTGCAGGCCCACTACGCGACCGCCGACGACATCGATACGGCGATGAAGCAGGGCTGCGCGCTCCCGATGGGCCCCTTCGAGCTGCTCGACGTGGTCGGCAACGACGTGGCCCTGGCGATCCAGCGCGAGCTCTACCTCGAGTTCCGCGAGCCGGGCTTCGCCCCGGCGCCGCTGCTGGAGCACCTGGTCACCGCCGGCTACCTGGGCCGGAAGACGAAGCGCGGCTTCCGCGACTACAGCGAGGCCTGAGCCAGGTCACCAGGAGGCGAACAGGCGGAGCGCCAGCGACGGAGCCCCGGGGTCGTCGGCGTCGACGGTGGCCAGCAGGGTGGCGGAGCCAGGGGAGGCGTCGACCAGGGCGAGGCCCTCGACCTTGGCGACGGCGCCACGGACGTCGGGCAGCCGGCCTACCAGCGGTGCGGAGCCCTCGGTGAGCAGGGCCAGGACCGAGGCCACGACCGGGCCGTCGTCGTAGGTGTTCGGAGTGTCCTCGGCCGCCGCGCTCACCAGCACGGAGTCTGGTGCGAGGCTCACCGCGTCGGTCACCCCGAGGCCGACCCCTTCGACCGAGCCGAGGTCGTGGAGACGGACACGGCCCGGGGTGGCAAGGTCGCCGGCGAGCAGCGGAGCCAGGGGGATGTCGATGCTCGCCGTGGGCAAGCCGGCGGAGGGCAGGCCCCGGTGCCACCAGCGCAGCGTGTCGCCGAGGATGCAAGCCCCTTCGAGGTTGAGCTGGTCGTCCGCCACGCCGAGGGCGCCTGCAGTTGCGGCGTAGAGCGACGTGAGGTCGCGGACCTGCGCGTGCACCGTGTCTCCGTCGGCCCGGGCGAGCACGGCACGCATCCGGGAGGGTGTCGACCCGGACCCGAGGAGCAGCACCTGGTCTGCGGCGAGGGCGCACGCCGCCTCCAGGTCGGGCTTGAGGTGCTTGGTGCCGCTCGCGGCGTCGAAGGTCTCGTGGCCGTCGGCCGGCGGCAGGAGGCGCACCCGCACCACCGCGTCGCCCCGCCACCAGGCGCCGTGCGTGGCGTCGTCCTGGGCGACCAGCCACCCGTCGGCGAGCCGCGCGACCGCGGACGCCGACCGCACCGGCGTACGGTCGTCGAACCGGAGCTCGGTGACCGCCTCGACCTCGACGCGCATGCTCAGCGGGAGTCGGCGACGATCGCCGCGAGCCGCGCCCGGCTGTTGATGTCGAGCTTGCGGAAGATGTGGGTGAGGTGGGCGTCGATGGTGCGCGGTGACAGGAAGAGCTCCTCGGCGATCTGGCGGCTCGTGAGCCCGTCGGCGACCCGGTCGGCGACCTGTCGCTGCGCGGCGGTGAGGAGGTCGAGCGCCGTGGTCGGCTCGGTGGGGGAGCCGGAGAAGAGGGCACCGACGGCCTTGGCCCCCTCGGGGGTCAGCTCGCCGTCGACCACCCAGCCGGCCGGCGCGGAGCGCGCTGGATCGACAGGGAAGCGGGCGGCGTAGCCCCACGCGGCGGCGTGCCGCGGGGCGCGCAGGGCGGCTGCGGCCGCGGCCAGGAAGCGGGTCTCGCGCTGTCCGCGGGTGGCCGCGACGTGGCCGAGGCCGTCGAGCGCGTCCGCGACACGCAGCGGCATCGGCATCGCGGCGGCCTGGTCGAGGGCGGTGACGAACGTGGTGGCGGCCTGGTCGGCGTCGCCGTTGGCGAGCAGTGCCCGGCCGAGGAGGAGCCGGGCCTCGACCCCGTCGCGGCCCAGTCGGCTGCTGTCGGCGAGGGCGACGACGTCGGCCGCGAGCCACGCCGCCTTGCGCGTGTCGCCCGCGGCGAACAGCTCGCGCGCGTCCTGTGTCAGCACCGGGAGCCGGACGGCCCAGGGCAGGGAGTCGCGGTCGACCGGTGCCGGCTGGTAGCCGCGGTCGAGCTCGCGCAGGAGGGTCTCGGCGAGCAGCGCCACCCGGTCTTCGGCGAGCTCGCGGGCCTCCTGCACGACGGCACGGACCGTGGAGGTGGCCTCGACCAGGCGCCCCTGCTCCAGGGCGATCCGGCTGAGCAGTGTGCGGGCCGAAAGGGTGATCCACCGCTCGTCGTTCGTGTCGGTGCTGGCCATGATGGAGGCGGCGGCCCTGACGGCCTCGGGGAAACGGCCCTGGGAGACGTAGACGTCGGTGAGCGTGCGTGTGGCCTGCCGGACGATCGAGCGGCCGACGGCGTCCAGCTCGATCGCGCGCCGGGCCTCCGCCTCGGCTCGGGCGAGGTCGCCGGCGTCGAGGTGCATCTCGGCGCGGATGGACGCGGTCTTGGCCAGCTGCTCCTCGGGGTGGGGTGCCGCCCTGGCGTGCTCGTCGGCGCGGTCGAGCAGCCACAGGCCCTCGTAGGTGCCGCGCACCTCCGAGGCGGCGATCCCCGCGCGACGTGCGACCTGGGCGCCGATGGCCGCCGGACCGTCGCCGCTGAGCAGCGTGGCCTCTAGGATCTCCACCGCCTCGCGCGCCCGCATCGCGGTGTAGAGCGAGGAGAAGATCCGGTTGGCCAGGCCGTAGCCCACGTCGCGGGTGCCGGGGTCGGCACACGCGGCCAGGATCGCGTCGCGCATCACCGGGAGGTCGGCCAGCCACGGGGCGTCTGCGGCGCCGGTGTTGGTGTCCTGGGGGGCGACCCGGTCGGCCCACCGCAGCACGCCCTCGAGCACCCGGTGACCGTCGTCCGTCGAGGCGGCGAGGAGGGCGCCGTACCGCCTGATCGGCGAGAGCATGTCGAAGCAGCCGTCGGGCCGCACCTCGACCAGGCTGCGCCGGACCAGCCCGGCGGCGAGCTCGCTGGCGCGGACCCGGTCGACGCCGCTGATCTCGGCCAGCACGTCGATGCTGACCGGAGCGCTCATCTGGGAGAGCCTGCGGAAGCAGCGCTGCTGGTCGGGGTCGAGGAGCTCGTAGAGCGCGTGCACCGCCTCGGACAGCGAGGCGGTCGGCGCCACGTTGGTGACTCCGACCTGGGCGATCTGCACGGCGATCTGCTCGATGAGCAGGGGCAGCCCTCCCGTGGCCTCGAGCAGGCGGCGTACGTCATCCTCGTGCCGGACCAGGTCGACGGGGTGACCGCCGGCGGCGTCGACGCGGCCCACCAGGAGGTCGACCGCCGGGCCGGCCAGCGCCTCGTGCTCGGAAGGGACGCGGAGCGGTCCGACCCGCACCACGCGCTCGGCGGGCTGACCGGCCATCGTGAGCGAGGTGATCGCGAGCCGGGCCCGGGTCGTCGTGTCGAGGACCTGCTGGAAGGACGGCCCCACGCGCCCGGTGTCGAGGTCGAGGCCGTCGACCACGAGCAGCACGTCGGCGCCGTCGAGGACGAGGCTCAGGGCACTCTCGCGGCTGTCACCCGGCGCGGCCTCCACCCCGAGGACGTCCAGGCACGCGGTCAGGACCGCCTCGGCACTGCGGATGCCGCGGGCGTGGACCCAGGCGGTGTTGCCCTCCTCTGCGGCGGCATGCCGGGCGAGCAACGTCTTGCCGCTCCCGGGCGGCCCCACGAGGCTGACCCACCGCGACGTGGCGAGGGCGGACGACAGCCGCTCCTGCACCTGCTCGCGGCCTAGGCATGGGGTCAGCACACGGTGAATCTAGCGGCCCGAGAGCCCCGAGATAGGTGAGACTACCGATGTGGTGGACCGGATCAGGAGGGCACGCTGGTGCCAGCCTTCGGCAGGGCCCCACAGGGGAGGGTCCAGTCGCCGGGCTCGGGTTCGGCAGGCCGCAGGCCTCCACGGGGGTGATGCCTGTGGCCTGTCGATCAATCCAGGCAGAACTCGTTGCCCTCCGGGTCCTGCATCACGATGAAGCCGGCGCTCAGGCCCCCGTCGGGCTCGAAGCGCCGCTGCCGCGTCGCGCCGAGTGCCACGAGCCGCTCGCACTCCGCCTCCAGGGCCCCCATCCGGTCATCGCCGGACCGGCCGGGGGCCGCACGCAGGTCGAGGTGGACCCGGTTCTTCGCGGTCTTGCCCTCGGGGACCCGCTGGAAGAAGATCCGGGGGCCGCGGCCCTCGGGGTCCACCACGGCCGAGGCGTCCCCGCGCCGCTCCTCGGGGACACCGGCCTGCTCGAGGAACTCCATCCACGCGGCGATCGGGTCCTCCCCGGGCTCGAGGTGCCGTCCGGGCGGCGGCTGGATGACGTAGTGGAGCGCCTCCGCCCAGAACCGGGAGAGCGCGATCGGGTCGGCACTGTCGAAGGTCACCTGGATCTCTGTGGTCATGGCGCCAGCCTGGCAGCCCAAGAGGACAGCATCTGTCCGCTGGCCCTGCCACGATGGCGCCATGCCCGACAACGTCCCCGGCACCACGGAGCGGGTGCTCCGCCTGCTATCCCTCCTTCAGCAGCGGCCGGTCTGGACGGGGCCCGAGCTCGCTGAGCGGCTCGGCGTGACCACGCGCAGCATCCGCCGTGACGTCGACCGGCTGCGCAACCTCGGCTACCCGGTGCATGCCGCCCAGGGCCTCGGCGGTGGCTACCAGCTCGGCCGGGGCAAGGAGCTGCCGCCGCTGTTGCTCGATGACGACGAGGCGGTCGCCATCGCCGTGTCGCTGCGCCTGGCTGCGGCGGGCGCCGTGACGGGGGCAAGCGAGGCTGCCCTGAGCACGCTGGCCAAGCTCGACCAGGTGATGCCTCCCCGGCTGCGGTCGGAGGTGAGCGCCATCCACGAGAGCACCGAGATGCTCGGGGCAGGTCGCGACGCGATCGACGGGACTGCCCTGCTGGTGCTGGCCAAGGCCTGCCGCGACCTGGTTCGAGTGCGGTTCGGCTACGACGCGCGCGACGGTGCCGCGAGCGAGCGCTGGGTCGAGCCGGTGCGGCTCGTCGCCACCGGCTACCGGTGGTACCTGATGGCCTGGGACGTCGACCGCGAGGACTGGCGCACCTTCCGACTCGACCGGATGCGCGACGTGCAGCCGTCGACGTGGCGGTTCACCCCTCGCGAGCATCCGGATCCGCGGGAGTACGTGCAGCGGTCCGTCAGCCAGGCGCCGTACGCCTTTCCGGCCCGGCTCGTGGTGCATGCCCCGCTCGCCGCGGTGGAGGAGCGCACCAGCGTGAGGTCCGCGACGCTGACCCCCCTCGACGACGAGCGCACCCTGATGGAGGTCGGTGCCCACTCGCTGCACGCCCTCGCCGCACACCTGGCCTGGATCGGCTTCGACTTCGAGGTCGAGGAGCCCGCGGAGCTGCGCGAGGCCGCCCGCGAGATGGGAGAGCGACTGCTGCGCGCAGCTGGAGGCTCCACGTAGTCTGAGGGCATGTCCGCACTCGTCATCCTGCTGGTGGTGCTCGGCGCCCTGGTGGCCGTCGCGCTCGCGGCCGGGAAGACCAGCAAGCGCCGCGAGCTGGCCCGCCGCCAGGCCGAGCTCGAGCCGGTGAAGAAGCTGGCCCAGGAGGACGTGACCGCCCTCGGCGTGGAGCTGCAGGAGCTCGACCTCGACATGGCCGGTCGCGAGCTGAACCCCGGCGCCAACGCGGACTACCAGCGTGCGCTGGACGCCTACGAGTCGTCCAAGCTGGCAGCCGACGCACTCTCCTCGCCCGACGAGATCCGGCACGTCACCGAGATCCTCGAGGACGGCCGCTACGCGATGGCGTGCGTGCGGGCAAGGGTCGAGGGCCGCCCGCTGCCGACCCGTCGTCCTCCGTGCTTCTTCGACCCCCGGCACGGGCTCTCGGTCACCGACGTCCCGTGGACCCCGCAGGGCGGCATTCCGCGCGATGTGCCTGCGTGCGCGCTGGACGCCGAGCGGGTGCGCGCCGGCGCCGAGCCCGACATCCGCAAGGTGATGGTCGGCTCCCGCCGGGTGCCCTACTGGCAGGGCGGCCGCGCCTACCAGCCCTACGCGATGGGCTACTTCGGTGCCTTCGGCCCGCTGGACTGGATGTTCATGGGGATGCTGTTCAGCGGCGGCTTCGAGGGCATCGGCGAGGGCATCGGCGCCATGGGCGAGGGCCTCGGTGACATGTTCGGGGGCATCGGGGACGGCATCGGCAACATGTTCGACGGGTTCGACGGCTTCGACTTCTGACCCGCCCGCGGGCCGGGTCAGCCGGTCGCCTCGCCCCGCTGCCGCGCCCGGTAGGCGGCGACGGCCTCGCGGTTGCCGCAGGTCGTCGAGCAGAACCGTCGGGAACGGTTGCGCGAGAGGTCGAGCACGACGTCGTCGCAGTCGTCGGCCGCGCAGGTGCCCAGGCGACCCATCTCGTCGGAGCGGATGACGTCGACCATCGCCATCGCCGTCTCGACCAGCATCCGGTCGGCCAGCGGGCGGTCGGCGCTGATCGCGTGCAGGTGCCAGTCGAAGGCGTCGTGGCGCTGCAGCTGCGGGAGGGCCTGGGCCTCGGCGAGCATGGTGTTGACCAGCCCGACGGCGGTGTCGCGGTCGGCGACGAGCAGCTCGCGCAGCCGCGGCCGGAGCCCCCGTACGGCGCGGAGCTCGGCGTCGTCGCGGTCGAGCCGCCCGGTGTAGCCGAACCGGTCGTAGAACGCCACGAGGTCGCGCACCGACCCCAGCGGCTCACCGGGCTCGTCGGTGGAGTTCGCAAGCTCCACCGCGGCCTGGAGAGCCAGCTCCGTGTCATGGGTGAAAACCATATTGACAGGTTACATCGAGGCTCGTACTGTCATGAGCGTGAGCACGTTGACCCATGACGCCATGAAGGCGCGGACCACGGCCGGGCTGCTCTACGCACTCGTCTCGGCGACCGCATTCGGGCTGTCCGGCACGCTGGCTCGCGGCCTCCTCGACTCCGGCTGGTCGGCGGGCTCGGCGGTGCTCGTCCGCACGGCCCTCGCCGCCCTCGTCCTCGCCGTCCCTGGCTTCCTGGCCGTCCGCGGCCGCACGCACGTGCTGCGCGACAACGCGGCCCTCGTGACGGCGTACGGCGTCACGGCGGTCGCCGGCGCCCAGCTCTGCTACTTCTACGCCGTCACCCACATGCAGGTCGGCGTCGCGCTGCTCATCGAATACACCGCACCCGTCGCCGTGGTCGTCTGGCTCTGGCTGCGGCACGGCAGCAAGCCCTCGCGGCTCACCGTCCTCGGCGCGGCCATCGCCGGCACCGGGCTCGTCCTGGTGCTCGACCTCTTCTCCGGCGCCGAGCTCAGCACCCCGGGCGTCCTCTGGGCGCTGGGCGCGATGATCGGCGCGGCCACCTACTTCGTGATCAACGCCGACGAGGACAACGGCCTGCCTGGCATCACCCTGGCGGCGGGCGGCCTGCTCGTCGCAGCCGTCGCGCTCGGCCTGGCCGGCTGGATCGGCGTGCTGCCCATGCACGCCGCGACTGCCGACGCGGTCTACGACGGCCACACGGTGCCCTGGTGGGTGCCGGTGCTCGCCCTGGGCCTGGTCACGGCCGCCGTCGCCTACGTGACCGGCATCGCGGCCGCCCGCCGCCTCGGGTCGCGGCTGGCCTCCTTCGTGGCCCTGATGGAGGTGCTGATGGCCGTGGTCTTCGCCTGGCTGCTGCTGGGCGAGCTGCCCCGAGGGGTGCAGCTGGCCGGCGGCGGCCTGGTGCTGCTGGGAGTCCTGGTGGTCAAGCTGGGCGAGGGTCACGCCTCACCGGTCGTGGAGCCGCTGCCCGACTCCCGCGCGCCCGTGCCCGACTGACCCAGTGCCAGACTGACCCAGTGCCAGACTGACCCCCGTGCCTTCCGAGCTCCACACCACGTCGCTGGGCGACACCGGGTCCCGCATCGTCTTCTGCCACGGCCTGTTCGGGCAGGGCAAGAACTGGACGCAGGCCGCCAAGCAGCTCGCGGCGGACCACCGGGTCCTGCTCGTCGACATGCCCAACCACGGGCGGTCGGCGTGGACGAAGGAGTTCGACTACCTCGATATGGCCGACAGTGTGGCGGCCCTGCTGGACGCCGGCGACCCGGTCGCCCTGGTGGGCCACTCGATGGGCGGCAAGGTCGCGATGCTGGTCGCGTTGCGCCACCCGCACCTGGTGGAGCGGCTGTGCGTCGTGGACGTCTCGCCGGTCACCTACCAGCACGTGAGCGACTTCCGCGGCTACATCGGCTCGATGCGCGCCCTCGACCTGGCCTCCCTGCAGCGGCGTGACGAGGCGGACGCGGCCCTGGCCGGCGCCGTACCCGACCCGGTGGTGCGCAGCTTCCTCCTGCAGAACCTGCGCCGCGAGGGCGACTCGTGGCGGTGGCAGGTCAACCTGGAGCTGCTCGACCACGCCATGGCCGACCTCGGCGGCTTCCCCGCCGAGCGCCTTGACGGGGTCGCGCCGTACGACGGCCCGGTGCTGTGGATCGGCGGAGAGCGTTCCGACTACGTCCGGGACGAGTACGCCGCTGAGATGGACCGCTGGTTCCCGCGCAACCGCCGGGTGACCATCAAGGGCGCGGGGCACTGGGTGCACTCCGAGCAGCCCGAGGTGTTCCTCGAGGTGCTCCGGCGCTTCGTCAGCGCGCGTCCTGCCGCGTGAGGAAGACCTCGCGGTGCAGCAGGAGCAGCGCCGCGGCCACCGGCACGGCGAGCACCGCGCCGACGACGCCCAGGAGCGCGCCGCCGACCAGGGCGGCGATCACCGTGACCGAGCCCGGGATGTCGACCGACCGGGTCATGATCTTCGGGTAGATCACGTAGGCCTCGAGCTGCTGGTAGGCCATGTAGTAGACGAACGCGACGACCGCGACCGTGGTGGATACCGTCAGCCCCAGCAGGGTGATGATGATCGCCGAGATGATCGAGCCCACGACGGGGATCAGTGACAGCAGGCCGACGATGAAGGCGAGGGCGAAGGAGTAGTCGCCCAGCCCGACGATGAGCGTGAAGACCAGCGTGCTCAGGCCGGCGAGGATGGCGACCAGGAGCGCTCCGCCGACATAGGCCCCGGTGGACTTGATGATCCGGTCGCCGAGCTGGCTCACCCGCGGCCGCCGGGAGGCGGGGGCGAGCTTGTAGGCCGCCTGCTTGATGCTGGGCAGCGAGACGAGGAAGTAGATCATCAGCACCAGCACGATCAGCGTGTTGGCGAGCGCGGAGACCACCTTGAGACCGACGCCGAGCGCGCCGCCGAAGAGGTTGGCCCCGAACTCGCCCTGCTCGATGTAGGCGCGCACCCGGGCGATGAGGTCGTACTTCTCGTCCAGGCGCTGGACCCGGGAGTCGCTGCGGAGGTCGTCGAGCCAGCCGGGCGCGTTGAGGGTGATCGTGGTGATCTGCTCGCTGATCACCGGCACCACGGCGACCACGAAGAGCGTGAAGACGCTCAGCACCACGAACAGGACGAGCCCGACGGCCTGACCGCGCTTGAGCTTGTGCCGCATGAACCACTCGACGACGGGGTTGAGCCCGATCGCCAGGAACATGGCCATCACGAGCAGCACCAGGATCCCCGAGATGCTCAGCAGTTGCTGGCTGAGGAACACGGCGAGCAGCGCGCCGAGCGCGCCGAAGAATCCGATGTTGAAGGGGGAGTGGCGCAGCAGCGCCGGAGGATGCTCCGGCGCGGTCACTCGTCGTCCTTGAAGCCCGCCACCACCTCGTGGAGGCTCGCGAGCTGGGCGGTGATGGCGTCGCGGCGCTTCGTCATCCGCTCGACCTCCGCACGGGCGGCAGCAAGCTCGCGGGCGGCGTCCGCCGAGCCGCTCGCCGTGATCGACTCGGCCTGGCTCTGCGCCGAGGCGACGATCTGCTCGGCCTCGCGCCGGGCCCGGCTCAGCAGTCCCTCGGCCTCGCTCTGGGCCTGCTGGCGGTGGGCGTTGGCCTGCGCGGTGGCCTCGCGGGCGCGCTGCTCCGCCGCGGCGGCACGCTCCTCGGCCTCGCGCACCAGCCGCTGCGTCTCCGCGGTCGCGTTCGAGTGGTGGTCGGTGGCCTCGCGGGCCAGTCGCTCCTTCTCGACCGCCAGGGTGCGCCGCGCCTCCTGGACCTCGCGGTCAGCGGCGGCCCGGAGCTGCTCGGCCTCGCGCTTGGCGGTGGTGCGCAGCTCGGTCGTCTCCTGCTGGGCGGCCAGCCGGATCTGGTCAGCCTCCCGCCGGGCGGCGGACAGCAGGTCCTCGGCCTCGGCCTTGGCCAGCTGCCGCTCCTGCTCGGCGTCGGTGACCAGGCGCGCGCGCATCTCCTCGAGCTCCTTGAGCTGCACGGTGCGCATGTCGTCGGCCTCGCGGGCGGCATCGGCGCGGATCGCCTGTGCGTCGCTCTGGGCGAGCGCCCGGATGTCGGCGGCCTCGCGCTGTGCCGACTCACGGACGTCGTGGGCCTCGTCCTCGGCGAGCTTGAGCATCGACGCGGCGCGGCCGCCCAACCCGGCGTACGACGGGTTCCTGTTCTCCGCGAGCTCGGCCCGCAGCCGGGAGATCTCTTCCTCGAGCTCGATCACCCGCTGCTCCGACTCGTGCAGGCTCGCGCCGAGCCCCTGCTTGTCGCCGAGCAGCTGGGCGATGCGCTGGTCCACCACGGCGCGGTCGTAGCCGCCGCGGCGTACGACGGGCAGGTTGACCGCGGCAGCGGGCGCCGTGAAGCGGGACGGCGCGGCCTTGGGCGCCTGCGCAGCCGCGGGCACGACGGGCGTGACGACGGTGGGCGCCTCGTCCTCGTCGGGCGTGGGGGCGGTCCGCGAGGCGGGCGCCGGGGTTGTGACCGGAGCCTCCTCGGCCGGCGGCTGTGGCGCGGCCGGCGTGACCGGCTGCCTCGAAGCCCCCGCGGCGGACTCCGCGGACGGTTCGATCGTGGGCATCACCTGGGTCGCCTCGGCGTCGGTCACGTCGTCGGACTCCGGCTCCTCGTCGAAGATGGACAGTCCCTGGTCGTGGCTCATGTCCCGAGCACCCACTTTCTTTCCCTCATTAGGCATGGCGGGGTCCAGTCTGGCCGATGCCCGGGAACGAACACACCCCGGCGCGCGGGCTGGACCCGTGCGCCGGGGTGTGTGGTGGCTCTCGTGCGGGTGCTCAGACTCCGCGGAACCGGTTGATCGCGTCGATGTGCTGGGCGCGCTTCTCCTCGTCGAGGACGCCGAGACCCTCCTCGGGGGACAGGCAGAGCACGCCGACCTTGCCCTGGTGCAGGTTGTGGTGCACGTCGAGGGCGGCCTGGCCGGTCTCCTCGAGCCGGTAGGTCCTCGACAGGGTCGGGTGGATCTTGCCCTGCGCGATCAGGCGGTTGGCCTCCCACGACTCGCGGTAGTTGGCGAAGTGGCTGGAGATGATCCGCTTGAGGTTCATCCACAGGTAGCGGTTGTCGTATTCGTGCATGTAGCCCGAGGTAGACGCGCAGGTGGTGATGGTGCCGCCCTTGCGGGTGACGAACACGCTCGCACCGAACGTCTCGCGGCCCGGGTGCTCGAAGACGATGTCGATGTCCTCGCCGCCGGTGAGCTCGCGGATGGCCTTGCCCAGCCGCAGCCACTCCTTGGGGTTCTGGCTCGTGCCGTCCTCGTTCCAGAACCTGAAGTCCATCTCGGAGCGGTTGATGATCATCTCCGCGCCCATGCTGCGCACGATCTTTGCCTTCTCCTCGTTGGAGACCACGCAGACCGGGTTCGCGCCGCCGTTGAGGGCGTACTGCGTCGCGAAGCCGCCGAGGCCACCGGAGGCGCCCCAGATCAGCACGTTGTCGCCCTGCTTCATGTTGCCGCCGTTCGCGCTGACGAGCTGGCGGTAGGCGGTGCAGTTCACCAGGCCCGGCGACGCGGCCTCCTCCCAGGTGAGGTGCTCGGGCTTGGGCATCAGCTGGTTGGCCTTGACCATCGCGATGTCGGCCAGGCCGCCGAAGTTGGTCTCGAAGCCCCAGATCCGCTGCGAGGGGTCGAGCATCGTGTCGTTGTGGCCGTCCGGGGCCTCGAGCTCGACCGAGAGGCAGTGCGCGACGACCCGGTCGCCCGGCTTCCACTTGGTCACGCCGGGGCCGGTCGCCAGGACGACGCCGGAGAGGTCGGAGCCGACGACGTGGTAGGGCAGGTCGTGGCGCTTGCCGAGGTCGGACTCGCGGCCGTAGCGCTCGAGGAAGCCGAACGTCGAGACCGGCTCGAAGATCGAGGTCCACACGGTGTTGTAGTTGATCGCCGAGGCCATCACCGCGACGAACGCCTCGCCGGGGCCGAGCTCGGGCAGCGCGACCTCGTCGACGTGCAGCGACTTGCGGGGGTCCTTCTCCTTGGAGGTGAGCCCCTCGAACATGTCGACCTCGTCCTTGTGGACCGTCACCGCCCGGTAGGACTCGGGAAGGGTGAGGGAGGCGAAGTCCTCCTGGGTGGCTGCGCCAGTCGAGATGGCGTCGAGGATGTTCTGCACGTGGTGCTCCTGGATCGGTGGGGGTACGTCGTGCTGTAGAGGGAGGTTATCGGTCGCCAACCTCCTGCTGGTCGTCCTGTGCCGGACGTCATACGAAGTGGCCGTGACGCGTCCCTGTCCGGATGACGTCCCACTCGGTCAGTGGTGCGTCTCCCGGGACGGCTCCACGAGCTCGACCAGCACGCCACCCGCGTCCTTGGGGTGGACGAAGTTCACCCGGCTGCCCGACGTGCCGCGCCGCGGCGCGTCGTACAGCAGGCGCAGCCCGCGCTCGCGGAGGGTCGCCGCGACGGCCTCGACGTCGTCGACGCGGAAGGCGAGCTGCTGGATGCCGGGCCCGTTGCGGTCGAGGAACTTCGCGATCGTCGACTCGGGGGAGAGTGGCGCGAGGAGCTGGATGCACGAGTCAGCGCCCTGAGGGTCGCCGCCGACACTGATCATCGCCTCGCGCACGCCCTGCTCCTCGTTGGTCTCCTCGTGGAGCACCGTCATGCCGTAGGTGTCGCGGTAGAAGGCGATCGCCTCGTCGAGGTCGGGCACCGCGATGCCGACGTGGTCGATGGCCGTGAAGAGGTGGGAGACGGAGTCGAGAGTCATGGGCCCATCGTCGTACGAAGCGCCCGCTTCCTCGACCCCCTCACGCTGTGACCACCGCCTCACCCAGGGGGTCGCAGACGCCCTGCCGCGATCCGGGGGGCTGTGGGTATCGTCCACAGGAGAAGCCACTACACACTTCCTGGAGGCAACGCCCATGTCCGACTCCCGACCCACCTCGGTCATCGTTGCGGGGGCTCGCACCCCGATCGGCCGCCTCCTGGGTGGCCTCAAGGACCTCTCCGCCGCCGACCTCGGGGGCGTCGCCATCAAGGGCGCCCTGGAGAAGGCCGGCATCTCCGGCGACCAGGTCGAGTACGTGATCCTGGGCCAGGTCATCCAGGCCGGCGCGGGCCAGATCACCGCTCGCCAGGCGGCGGTCAAGGGCGGCATCCCGATGAACATCCCCTCGATCACCATCAACAAGGTCTGCCTCTCCGGCATGAACGCCATCGCGCTGGCCGACCAGCTGATCCGCGCCGGCGAGCACGACATCGTGGTGGCCGGTGGCATGGAGTCGATGACCCAGGCGCCGCACCTGCTCCCCAAGAGCCGTGAGGGCTTCAAGTACGGCAACACCGAGCTCGTCGACTCGATGGCCTACGACGCCCTCTACGACCAGTTCACCGAGCAGGCCATGATCAACCTCACCGAGGCCTGCAACGCCGCCGGCGCCAACCTCTCCCGCGAGGAGCAGGACGCCTTCGCCGCCCAGTCGCACCAGCGTGCGGCCGAGGCGTGGAAGAACGGCATCTTCGACGAGGAGGTCGTGCCGGTCACCATCGCCTCGCGCCGGGGCGACATCACCGTCAGCCAGGACGAGGGCGTGCGCAGCGACACCACGGTCGAGTCGCTCGCCGGGCTTCGCCCGGTGGCCAAGGAGGGCACCATCACCGCCGGCTCGGCTTCGCAGATCTCCGACGGCGCCTGCGCGGTCGTCGTGATGAGCAAGGCCAAGGCCGAGGAGCTGGGCCTGACCTGGCTCGCCGAGATCGGCGCCTCCGGCCAGGTGGCCGGGCCCGACTCGACGCTGCAGCTGCAGCCGGCACGCGCCATCGAGAAGGCCGTGGAGAAGGAGGGCATCGCCGTCTCCGACATCGACCTCTTCGAGCTCAACGAGGCCTTCGCGGCGGTCGGCATCGAGTCGGCCCGCCAGCTCGGCGTGAGCGTGGACAAGGTCAACGTCAACGGCGGCGCCATCGCGCTCGGCCACCCCGTGGGCATGTCCGGTGCGCGCATCGTGCTGCACCTGGCCCACGAGCTCAAGCGCCGTGGCGGCGGCACCGGCGTTGCCGCGCTGTGCGGTGGCGGCGGCCAGGGCGACGCCCTGATCATCCGCGTGCCGAAGGCCTGATGGATTCAACGGAGCCGACGGCTCATCCGATGATGGGGGACCGGCGCCGCACTGCGGCGTCGGTCCCCGATCTCGTCTCCCGGGCCCGCGAGGGCGACCCGCGGGCCGTCGCGCGGCTGATCTCGCTCGTCGAGGACGCTTCGCCGCTCCTCCGTGAGGTGATGGCCCAGCTCGCGCCGCACACCGGCCACGCCCAGATCGTCGGCATCACCGGCTCTCCCGGCGTCGGGAAGTCCACCTCGACCAACGCGCTCGTCGCCGAGCTCCGCCGGGCCGGCAAGCGGGTCGGCGTCCTGGCCGTCGACCCGTCCTCGCCGTTCTCCGGGGGCGCGCTGCTGGGTGACCGCATCCGGATGCAGGACCACGCGCTCGACCGCGACGTCTACATCCGCTCGATGGCCTCGCGCGGTCACCTGGGCGGGCTGGCCTGGTCGACCCCCCAGGCGCTGCGCGTGCTCGACGCCGCCGGCTGCGACGTGGTCCTCGTCGAGACCGTGGGCGTCGGACAGAGCGAGGTCGAGATCGCCTCCCTCGCCGACACCACGCTCGTGCTGCTGGCCCCCGGCATGGGGGACGGCATCCAGGCGGCCAAGGCCGGCATCCTCGAGATCGGCGACCTCTACGTCATCAACAAGGCCGACCGTGAGGGTGCCGACCAGGTGCGTCGTGACCTGCGCTCCATGCTGGCCCTGACCGAGCGCCGGGAAGGTGCCTGGAAGCCGCCGATCCTCAAGACGGTGGCCGCCCGGGGAGAGGGTCTCGACGAGGTCGTCGCCGGCATCGACCAGCACTTCGCCCACCTGCAGCACAGCGGCGAGCTCGTGCGGCGCCGTACCCGCCGTGCCCGCGGCGAGGTCGAGGCGATCGCGCTCACCGCGCTGCGCGAGCGCTGGGGCGACGTCGGCGGGCGCTCGGAGCTCGACGACCTGGCGGCGGCGGTGGCGACGGGGGAGACCGACCCCTACGCCGCGGCGGACGACCTGCTCGACCGACTGTGAGGCCTGGCCGGGTGCGCGGATGCGCCGCGCGCCTCCGCCACCCCCACCTCCGGGACTGGTAGCAATGGGGTCGACGTGTGCCCGCTGTTCGGACGGAGAACCACCCCATGGACGCCAAGAAGGTGCTGCTCGTCCTCGTCGTCGTGTTCGTCGGCTTCTGGATGTTCACCGACCCCAATGGCCTCGCCGACACGGCCAAGACCGGCGGGGTCATGGGCTGGGACCTGCTCTCGCAGCTCTTCGGTGCCGTCATCGACTTCGTCAGCGCGCTCTGACGTCAGGCCAGGGAGCGACCGCTGATGGGCCTCCTCGCGGCGCTGACCGACCCCCACATCCGTCGCCACCTGTTGCGCGACGAGGGTGAGGTCATCGTGGACGAGGTGCGCCACCACTGGATCGTGTTCGTGCTGCCGGTCCTGGAGGCGCTCGTCGCCGTGGCGCTGCTGCTCGTCGTGCCGTTCGCGCGGGTGGACACCGGCTGGCTGCCCCTCGTCGCGTCGTTCCTGATCGCCTGCCACGCGGGCTGGCGCGCGCTGCGCGAGCACATGGACCGCTTCGTGATCACCAACATGCGGGTCTTCCGCGTGAACGGGGTCTTCTCCCAGCAGCTCGCGACGATGCCGCTCTCCCGGATCCTCGACATCACCGTGAAGAAGCCGGTCCACGGGCGGCTTCTCGGCTACGGCCACTTCGTCTTCGAGTCCGCTGCGCAGGAGCAGGGACTGCGTGACATCAGGTTCGTCGGTCGTCCCGACGACCGCGACCTCGCGATCCAGCGGGTGGTGCAGCGCTCGGGCCTGCGTGGGCCGCGGGTGAGCTGAGTGGTCACGGCCGACGACGTACGACGCGTCGGCCTGGCCCTGCCCCGGGCCTACGAGCAGGAGGTGCGCGGCTGCTGGAAGCTGAAGGTCCGCCAGCTGGTCTTCGTGGCGTTCTCCCGGGACGAGGCCGCCATGGGCTTCGGGTTCCCGCGCGCCGAGCGCGACGGGCTGGTCGCCTCGGACCCCGAGACTTTCTTCCTGCCGCGCGAGTCCGACCTGCGCTACCAGTGGGTCTGCGCCCGGCTGGCCAGGCTCGACCACGACGAGATGCGGGAGCTCGTCACGGACGCGTGGCGGATGTGCGTGCCGAGGATGCTGCACGACCTCCCCGACCTGCCCGAGCCGGCAGCGGCAGCCTGGAGCGCGCTGGAGTCGGAGGACTGGGACACCCTCCGGCTGCTCCTGCACCCCCACGTCGTCTGGCGCGACGGAGCGCTGGCGTTGCGGGGGCGCAGCCAGGTGCTGGAGCACCTGCGCGGGGTGCCGACGCCCCGGCCACCCACGTCGGTGGTAGTGCGCGACGGGCGGATCCTCCGCTGGGACCGGGTCAGTCGTCGCTGAGCAGCGACTCCTCGCGGGTGGGGTCGGCGAGGTCGAGGCGGTGGGTGCGCACCGCGGCGAACGTCCACAGCTTGTTGAGCACGAAGCTCAACGGCGTCACGAGGACGATGACGATCAGCTGCGCCCAGTAGAGGCGGCTGCGGAAGCCGGTCGTGTCATCGAAGATGCTCGTCGGCAGGCTGATCACCGAGTGCGGGTGGAGCAGGAGCGTGAGCAGCCCCAGGCCGATCAGCTGGCCCATCATGCCGACGGCGAGGAAGGGCCAGTACTCCCTCCACCAGCCGGCGTGGGCGGCGCTCTTGAACGTCCAGGTGCGGTTGAGCTGGAAGTTGGACAGGTTGGCGATCAAGAAGGCGATCGTCGAGTAGACGTGGTACCACCGCAGGTTGAACTCGGTGAGCGGGATGCCGACGATCGCTTCCTCGAAGTGGGGGCCCAGCTTCCTGACCGCGATGAGCGTCGCCATGTTGACCAGCACTCCCGAGGTCCCCACCACGCCGAAGCGGGCCAGCTGCCCCACGTTGCGCCGCTGGCGTTCGGACATGCCGTCCCGGAGTGCGCTCACGGGACGCGACGTTACCGGGCCAGGTCCGCAGCTTCCTGACCCCTCCCTAGGATTGCCTCCATGACGCAGCAGCCGTTCTCGCGACCCGGTGCGATCGACCTGTCCGCCCTCAAGCGCACCGCCGCGCCGCCGCCGTCCGCGGCACCCGGCGGTGGCGGCGGGGGAGCAGCAGCGCCCGGCGGGTCGGCGTACTCCCTCCCCGTCGACGAGCAGGGCTTCCAGTCCGTGCTCGAGGCGTCGATGACCGCGCCCGTCGTCCTGGTCTTCCACTCGCCATCGCGCTCGCCCGAGAGCTCCCAGCTGGCCCAGGACGTCTCCACGGTGGCGGAGGAGTACGACGGGCGGTTCCTGGCCGCCACGGTCGACATCGACGCCAACCCGCAGATCGCTGCGGCGATGCAGATCCCGCAGGTGCCACTGATGCTGGTGCTGCTGGACGGGCGCCCGGTCACGCAGCCGATCCCCGGTGCTCCGCCGATCGAGGACATCCGCGCGCTGTTCAACCAGCTCGCCCAGCAGCTCACCGCGCAGGGCATCACCACCCGCCACCAGCCGCGCGGACCCGTGCCCACGCTCGGTGCCGAGGGTGAGGAGCCCGAGGTCGACCCCCGCTACGCCGCCGCGCAGGACGCGCTCGGTGAGGGGGACATCGACAAGGCAGTGGCCGAGTACCAGAAGCTCGTCGACACCAACCCGGCCGATGCAGAGGCCGTGGCCGGCCTGGCGATGGCGAAGGTGCTCCAGCGCACGCAGGGCGTGGACCTCAATGCCGCGCGCCAGGCCGCGGCGGACAACCCCGACGACGTCGACGCCCAGACGCTCGTGGCCGACCTAGACCTTCTCGGCGGCCACGTCGAGGACGCCTTCGGCCGGCTCATCCGGCTCGTCGCGCGCACGTCCGATGACGACCGGGCCAAGGCCCGCGACCACCTCCTCGGCCTCTTCGCGGCCGTGGGCAACGACGACCCGCGCGTCCTCGCGGGGCGGCGCGACCTGGCCTCCGCGCTGTTCTGACCCGATGAGCGCGACCGTGCGGATCGGCGACCTGGCGGTCGCCCGGCTCGGGTTCGGCGCGATGCGGCTGACCGGTCGCCTCCCCTTCGGCGAGGGTCCCGACCGCGACACGGCGATCGCCGTCGTACGCCGCGCGGTCGAGGCCGGCTGCCAGCTGCTCGACACCGCGGACGCCTACTCGCTGGGCCTCAACGAGGAGCTGCTCGCGGAGGCGCTGCACCCGTTTCCCGACGGCGTCGTGGTGGCCACGAAGGTCGGGCACTGCCGCCCGGGTGACGGCGCGTGGGTGCCGCTCGGGCGCCCCGAGTACCTGAAGCAACAGGCCCACCTGTGCCTGATGCGGCTGCGGCTGGACTCCCTGCCGCTGCTCCAGCTGCACCGGATCGACCCGCGCGTGCCGCTGGCCGACCAGGCCGGCGCGCTCAGGGAGCTCGTGGAGCAGGGGCTGGTGGAGCGGGTCGGGCTGTCGCAGGTCACCGTCGAGCAGCTCGAGGAGTTCCGGCAGGTCGTGCCGGTCGTCTCGGTGCAGAACCGCTACAACCTCTCCGACCGTGACGACGAGGAGCTGGTCGACCACTGCGAGCAGGAGGGCATCGCCTTCCTGCCGTGGCGACCGCTCTGGCTCTCCGAGGATGACGAGCCGCGTCTCCGCGCCGTCGCCACACGGCTGGGCGTGACTGCCGCACAGGTCTCGCTGGCGTGGCTGCTGCAGCGCTCCCCGGTGATGCTGCCGATCCCGGGCACGGCTTCGCCGGAGCACCTGGAGGAGAACCTCGCGGCCCGCGACCTCGTCCTCGACGAGGAGGCGCTGGCTCAGCTGCGTCCGGACTCGGTGTAGCCGCCGCCGGAGAGTGCGGCCTCCACGCGGCGGGCGGTGAAGTCGGCGGCCCGCTCGCGCACCTCCTCGAGCGTCAGGAAGGCGACGTCGCGGATCTCGCGCTCCTGCTTGACGACCCTGTCCAGGACGTCGGTCCCGTGCACGCCGCCGTCGAAGACCAGGCACACGGCGTCGTCCCAGCCGCCCCAGGGCGGCAGCCAGTCGGTCAGGAGCAGGCCGCCCACGTCCAGGGCGAGGCCGAGCTCCTCCTCGACCTCGCGGCCCACCGCGAGCCGCGGTGACTCCCCGACCTCCACGACCCCGCCGGGCAGGTCCCAGTCGGCCTTGTAGGTGAGGCGGCACATGAGCACCCGGCCCTCCGCATCGCGCACGAGCAGCTGGGAGATGGCGCGCTTGCGGGGCAGGAAGGAGTTGAGGAGCGCCCGGAAGCCGCCCGGCTCGTTGACCGGCGCGTCGGTGACCAGTCGGGCGTAGACGATGCGGTCGACCGGCGCGCCGTCGACGGTCACCCCGCGCATCACGCCCTCACGGTGCAGCCCCGCCCAGGTGGCAGTGCGCTGGGCTCCCTGGTCCTCGGGGTCGACGAGGGTCTCCACTCGGGCATGGTCCAGGAGGGCGGCGGCGACCTCGCGGCGTACCTCGTCGATCGTGTGACCGGGCACCCAGGCCAGGCGGGCGACGCCCTCGGCCACGGTCGTCACGGTGATCGGCTCGCTCACGACCGCAACCCTAACGGGGCGGCAGCACCTCGAAGCGCGCCATCATGCCGTGGTCCTCGTGGTCGAGCATGTGGCAGTGGATCATGAACGGGCCGGTGTAGTCCTCGAAGCGGGCTGCCACGTCGACGACCTCGCCGGGGTCGACGCGCCAGGTGTCCTCGAGTCCACGCTCCCAGGGTGGGGGGCGCTTGCCGTCGCGCCGCACGGTGCGCCACTGCTCCGCGTGGATGTGCACGTAGTGGGTCATGTCGCTGGTGTTGCGCAGCCGCCAGCGCTCGGTGCTGCCGAGGCGGACGCGGTGGTCCATCCGGGTGTCGACGAAGGTCTTGCCGTTGATGCCCCAGAAGCTCCCGGTGTCCGGGTTGCCGTGCAGGTCGAAGGTCCAGGTCTTCGACACCCTGCTCGGTGCGCGGACGGGCACGGGTCCCGGCAGGCTGGCGGGCAGGCGGGACCGGTCGTCGGCCTTCCGGAGCACCCGGAACTCCATCAGCGACGTCTCGCGCACGCCCGTCCCGGGCGTGCCGGGGGGCAGCGGCACCGACTCGAGCACCACGCGCTGGCCGACCTCGCCGTGGAAGTCGACGAGCACGTCGGCGCGCTGGGACGGGCCGAGCACGATGGTGTCGCGGACGACCGGCTCACGCAGCAGGCCGTTGCCGGTGCCGATCTGCACGAACGGCCGGCCGTCCGAGAGCGCGAAGTTGTAGGCGGTGAACGGCGAGGCGTTGAGCAGCCGCAGGCGGTACCGGGTCGCGGTGACGTCGAGGTACGGCGCATAGCGGCCGTTGACGAGCACGTGCGTGCCGACGGTGATGTCGTTGGGCGGCGCGTTGGGCCCGGTGAACATCATCTTCCCGCCGTGGTGGTGCATGGCGGGACCGTGGGCGAACGGGTTGGCCAGCTGGTTGTCGTCGGTGAAGGAGCGGTCGCCCACGAGCAACGGCACGTCTCGTACGCCGGTGGGCAGGCGCAGGTCCTTGCCGTCGGTCACCAGGAACATACCCTGGAGGCCGCGCCAGTTGTTGCGCGTGGTGTGGTCCATCCGGTGGTCGTGGTACCAGAAGAAGGAGCTCGGCTCCGGCTTCCCGCCGAACGTGAGTGGGTAGTCGTAGGTGCGCGCCTTGCCCCGCCGGACCAGGTGGGTCTGGGGCTGGCCGTCGTGCTCGGGAGCGTGGTGGTCGCCGTGGAGGTGCACCGACATCGCGCCGGCACGCCTGGGCAGGTCGTTGCGGAAGGTCACCCGGGTGTGCCGGCCGGCCCGCCGACGGATCGTGGGCCCGGGCCAGCTGCCGCCGTAGGTCCACATCCGGGTCGCGGGACCGTCCGGCAGGACCCGGACCGGCGCCTCGCGCATGCGCACGCGGAGCCGGGACCCGGACAGCACGCGAGGTACGACGAGTGGCTGGCGGAACTCCGGCCGCACCGGCTCCACGCCACCACCCCCGCCTTCGACCACGAGGGTGCCCCGCATGTGCGGGTGGAACGTGCAGAAGAAGTCGTAGCGGCCCGGCGCCAGCCCGGCAGCAGCCGGGATCGAGACCGTGGAGCCGGGAGGAGTGCGGACGTCGAACAACGGCTCACCCGACGCGTCGACGGCCACCGAGGTCACCGTGTGGTCGATCCCGTCGAGGTTGACGACGCTGAGCATCCCGCCGCCCGCCATCGTGACCTCGCGGGTCTGGAACCCCTTCTGGGCGGCGTCCGGGCCGATCACGATGGTGGCCGCACTGTGGGCGGACGCCGCCGCTGGGCCCAGCAGCGAGCCCGGGTCGGTGCCCGGCGGCGCCGTGGGCACGGCGTACACGGCGAGCGCCGCGGCGCACGCCAGAGCTGCAGCGAAGCGCCACGGTCTCCTCACCGCACCTTTGTCGCACGTCCAGGCCGTGGAGGGAATCCTCACAAGGGTCTATCTGCATGGTCCTCCGGGGGATGGACCCGCGGCCGGAGTGGTCCGGCCGGAGTGCACGGGAATCCCTCCAAATGAGGATGACCACGCTGCCACGGCGCGAGCACAGTGGGGAGTTGACCACACACACCTCCCTTGGAGCTCAGCCATGCCCATCAATGTCCACCTGCGCACGGCAGTCGTCGGCGCCTGCGCGGCCGCCCTGGTCGGCGCACCCACCCTGGTGTCGACCGCCACGGCTCAACAGGCCGCCCAGCAGGCCGCCCAGTCGGCGAGCAGCCAGTCGGCGCGCCAGTCGGTCACGATCGTCACCAAGGGCGACAGGATCACCGCCATCAGGGGCACGAACGGCCTGCGCGCCGGCCGCATCTCCCTCACAGTCGCCGGCAGGTCGGCGGGAACGGTCGAGGTGGTCCGGTTCGCCAAGCGCTACTCCTACAAGAAGTTCCTGGCGGACTTCGGTAGGGCCTTCGGGCCCCAGGGCAACATGAGGGCGCTCAAGCGGGCCATCAGGAAGACCAACTTCATCGGCGGGTTCCCCAGCGGCACCACCGGGACCGTCGTGCTGCCCCGGGCCGGGAAGTACACGACCTTCGTGTTCACGGATCGGCCGGGCAGGCCGGAGACGTTCAGGGCGGGGCGCGTGAAGCGCAGCCCCAGACCTGACGTCGACGCGAGGATCGTCGGGAAGCCCGGGGCGCGGTGGGGCGGCTCCAGGCACCTGCCCGCCAAGGGCACGTTCGAGCTCAAGAACACCGCGAAGGACGTCCCGCACTTCCTCGTCATGCAGCAGGTCGTCGAGGGCACCACCAAGGCGCAGGTGATGGAGGCTCTCATGAGCGGGGACCAGGGTCCGCCTCCGTGGGCGCTGCCGGCACACCTGGAGACGTCATCGCTCAGCCCCGGCAACTCGATGACGGTGAACTACAGGCTGCCCAGGGGCCAGTACGTCCTCCTGTGCTTCTTCCCCGACCCGAAGATGGACGGCATGCCGCACGCGCTCATGGGGATGATCAGGATGGTGCACGTGCGCTGAGCCGGCTTTGAGGCTCGCGCCTCAGCCAGGGACAGACCGGTGTGGCTGCGTCAGGATTCTTGGCGCAGCCACACGGTCGCGAGCGGTGGGACCACGATGTCGGCGTGGGCCGGCAGGCCGTGGTGGTCGCCCTCGACGGCCGTGACCACCCCGAAGTTGCCGACGCCCGATCCGGTGTACGCCGCGGCGTCGGTGTTGAGGATCTCCCGCCACGTGCCCGCGGCCGGGAGCGGCAGCCGGTATCCCTCGTGGGGCAGGGCCGCGAAGTTGGCCAGGCAGACGACGTCGGGAGAGCCGGGGGAGCGCCGGACGAACGCGAGGACGTTGCGGTTGGCATCGTTGGCGTCGAGCCACTGGAAGCCCTCGGGAGAGTTGTCCCGGCCCCAGAGCGCGCCGGAGTCGGCGTACGCGTGGTTCATGTCGCGGACCATGGCGTGGACGCCGCGGTGCTCGGGGTGGTCGAGCAGCCACCAGTCGAGCTCGCGCGACTCGGCCCACTCCGACTCCTGACCGATCTCGCAGCCCATGAAGAGCAGCTGCTTGCCGGGATGCGCCCACATGTAGGCGAGGTAGGCGCGGAGGTTGGCGAGCTGCTGCCAGCGGTCGCCGGGCATCTTGCGCAGCAGCGAGCCCTTGCCGTGGACGACCTCGTCGTGGCTGATGGGCAGCACGTAGTTCTCGGTGAAGGCGTAGACGAGCGAGAACGTCATCTGGCCGTGGTGGTGGCTGCGGTAGATGGGGTCCTTGGAGACGTAGGTGAGCGAGTCGTGCATCCAGCCCATGTTCCACTTGAAGCCGAATCCCAGGCCGCCCTCGCTCGTCGGGCCGGTGACGCCGGGCCAGGCGGTGGACTCCTCGGCGACCGTGATGACGCCGGGCACGCGCTTGTAGACGGTGGCGTTCATCTCCTGGAGGAACTGGACCGCCTCGAGGTTCTCGCGCCCGCCGTACTTGTTGGGCGTCCACTCGCCGTGCTCGCGGGCGTAGTCGAGGTAGAGCATCGACGCCACGCCGTCCACGCGGAGCCCGTCGGCGTGGAACTCCTCGAGCCAGTAGAGCGCGTTGGCGTAGAGGAAGTTGCGCACCTCGTGGCGGCCGAAGTTGAAGATGTGGGAGCCCCACTCCTTGTGCCAGCCGCGCTGGGGGTTGGGGTCCTCGTAGAGCGGTGTGCCGTCGAAGCGGGCCAGCGCCCACTCGTCGGTCGCGAAGTGGCCGGGCACCCAGTCGAGGATCACGCCGACGCCGGCCTGGTGCAGCCGGTCGATCAGCAGCTTGAGCCCGTCGGGCTCGCCGAAGCGGGCGTCCGTGGCGAAGTAGGAGGTGACGTGGTAGCCCCACGAGCCGCCGAACGGGTGCTGCATCACCGGCATCAGCTCGACATGCGTGAAGCCGAGGTCCTGCACGTAGGGCACGAGGGCATCGGCGAGCTCCTGCCAGGAGTAGAGCCGGCCGTCGAAGTGCTTGCGCCACGACGCCAGGTGCAGCTCGTAGACGGACATCGGCTCGTCGACGGGCTGCTTGCTGCGGCGGGCCTCCATCCACGCCTGGTCGCCCCACTCGTGGCTCGACTCCCACACGATCGACGCGGTGAGCGGAGCCTTCTCCGAGCGGAACGCCATCGGGTCGGCCTTCTCGTGCCACTCGCCGTCGGCGCCCAGCACGGCGAACTTGTAGTGCGTGCCGGCACCCACGTCGGGGACGAACAGCTCCCAGACACCCGAGACCCCGAGCTGTCGCATCGGGTGCTCGCGACCGTCCCAGCTGTTGAACTCGCCCTTGATTCGGACGCCTTGGGCGGACGGGGCCCACACGGCGAACGACGTGCCGGTCACGCCGCTCTCGAGGCGCTGCACGTGGGCGCCCAGGACGTCCCAGAGCTGCTCGTGCCGGCCCTCGTTGATGAGGTGCAGGTCCGTCTCGCCGACAGTGGGGAGGTAGCGGTATGGGTCGTCGTACGACGTGGGCGCGCCGCCGTCGTACGTCACCTCGACGCGGTAGTCCGGCACGGTCGCGACGTCCAGCTCGCCGGCCCAGATCCCGCCGTGCACGTGCTCCAGCGGGGTCACGGTCTCGCCGTGGCGGATGGCGACGCTGTCGGCCAGGTGGCGCAGCACGCGCACGGTGACCCCGCCGTCGTGGACGTGTGGTCCGAGGATCGCGTGCGGGTGGCCGTGACGGCCCTCGGTGAGGAGATCGAGCTCGGAGCTGTCTACGGACGTAGTCTCAACCATGCGGTATCGCCCTCCCTGTCCGGGGTGTGCCTACCCGTTTCACCCTAGTGGTCCCGCCTGACGCCGACCACTCAGAGCGCCGAGAGCCGCGCGATCCCGGCGAGCGGGATGGACACCCACGCCGGGCGGTTGCGCGCCTCGTAGACCGCCTCGTAGACGGCCTTGTCGGCGACGTACGCCGAGAGCAGGACGCGCTCGTCCGGCGTCAGCTCGCGACCGGCGTACGCCGCGAGGAAGGCCGTGGAGTTGCGGGCCGACCACTCGGCGGCCCGGTAGGCCTGCTGGAACTCCACGTCGCCGGTGTCGGTGGCGAACGCGGTCAGTGCCACCACCTGCGGTGCGTAGTCGAACGACCGCAGCATTCCGGCGACGTCGCGCCACGGCGAGTCGGGGAGCAGCCGGTCTGCCAGCGGCTTGGCCGGCTCGCCCTCGAAGTCGACGAGCTTCCAGCCCTTGACGGTGCGCAGGGTCTGGCCGAGGTGGAGGTCGCCGTGCACCTGCTGGACCTTCACCCCCTCGAGCGAGCCGAGCGCGTCGAAGGTCTCACGCAGCTTGTCGGCGAACTCGCCCAGGGCGGGGACCACCTCGAGCGCGTCGTCCAGCCGCTGCCGCATGGCGTCGGCGAGGCGCCCCATCTCCTCACGGTCCCGCACGGCCGTCGGGAAGTGGGCGGCCAGCACCTCATGGGTCTCAGCGAGGGCCACGCCGAGCCGCGCCGACTCGGCGGCGAAGTCGCCGCCGACCTCGTCGGCATGGAGGTCGGCCTCGGCGAAGAGGTTGCGGACGCTCGACAGCGCGAGCTCCCAGCCGTCGCTGGCGGTGCGGAGGAACTGCTGCAGCATGGCGAGCTGGATGACCGAGTCGGCCTCCTCGTCGACCACGTCGAGCCAGCCGTAGAGCGCGGCGACGTGGTCGGAGCCGGCTGTGGTGAGCACCTCGTGGATCGCGATGTCGGGGTTGACCCCGGGCGTGACCTTGCGGAACACCTTCATCAGCGAGTCCTCGCCGAAGGCGACCGAGGAGTTGGACTGCTCGCCGCTGAAGAGCGTGGAATGGGCGTCGAGGTCGAGCTCATGACCGGGCAGACGGTGGAACAGCAGCGGGCCCTCGGGTGCGCGCTCACCGGCGTCGGCGAAGGCGTGCAGCCATAGCTGCATCGCGTCGCGGTCGTGGAGGGCGTCGTAGACGAACGCGTTGCCGAACTCCTCGTCCTCCCACGAGCCGACGAGCGCGTGCGAGAGGCGCTCCTGCTGCTCGCCGTACCAGGACAGCGGCAGCTGGTAGAGCTCACTGTCGGCCCCGTAGGAGACCTCCGCGAGCTCGATCGTCACGTGCACCCCGTCGGGGCTGCCGGGCAGCTCACCGACACGGCGTACGGACGCGAGCGTGAAGTCGCGGCCCTTCCCGCCGAACCAGCGCGCGCCCTCGATGAAGTCGCGCAGCATCTCGGTCATGGCGTGGCCTCCTCCTGTCGGGGTGAGTCGATCAGCCGGAGCCAGTAGAACCCGTAGCTGCCGAGGGTGAGCAGGTAGGGGAGCTCGCCGATCGCGGGGAACGGCACGCCGCCGAGCAGCTCGATGGGCACCATGCCCTCCCAGTGGCGCAGGTCGAGCTCGACCGGCTGCGGGAAGCGGGAGAGGTTGTTGACGCAGAGGATCACGTCCCGCTGTCCGTCCGCCTCGTGCTCGCGGATGTAGGAGAGCACGCACGGGTTGGAGCCGCCGAGGTCGGTGAACGTGCCGAGGCCGAACGCCGGGTGGCGCCGGCGGGAGTGCACGAGCCGCCGGGTCCAGTGCAGCAGCGAGGAGGAGTTCTCCAGCTGCGCCTCGACGTTGACGGACTGGTAGCCGTAGACGGGGTCCTGGATGGCGGGCAGGTGGAGGCGGCCCGGTGTCGCGGCCGAGAAGCCCGCGTTGCGGTCCGGCGTCCACTGCATCGGGGTGCGCACGCCGTCGCGGTCACCCAGCCAGATGTTGTCGCCCATCCCGATCTCGTCGCCGTAGTAGAGGACGGGGGAGCCGGGCAGGGAGAGCAGCAGCGCGGTGAACAGCTCCATCTGGTTGACGTCGTTGTCCAGCAAGGGCGCCAGCCTGCGGCGGATGCCGATGTTGGCCTTCATGCGGGGGTCCTTGGCGTACTCGCCCCACATGTAGTCGCGATCCTCGTCGGTGACCATCTCCAGGGTCAGCTCGTCGTGGTTGCGCAGGAAGATGCCCCACTGGCAGCCCGACGGGATGGTCGGCGTCTGCTCGAGGATCTCCGAGATCGGGTAGCGGGACTCGCGCCGGACCGCCATGAAGATGCGGGGCATCACCGGGAAGTGGAAGGCCATGTGGCACTCGTCGCCGCCCACCGTGGGGTCGCCGAAGTACTCCACCACGTCTGCGGGCCACTGGTTGGCCTCGCACAGCAGCACGCGTCCGGGGTAGTTCTCGTCGACGAACCGGCGCACCTTCTTGAGGAACTCGTGGGTCTCCTTGAGGTTCTCGCCGTTGGTGCCGGGGCGCTCGTAGAGGTAGGGCACCGCGTCGAGCCGGAAGCCGTCCAGGCCCATGTCGAGCCAGAACGCCATGGCGTCCAGCATCGCGTCGTGGACCCTGGGGTTGTCGAAGTTGAGGTCCGGCTGGTGGTGGAAGAACCGGTGCCAGTAGTACTGCCCGCGGACCGGGTCCCACGTCCAGTTGGACGGCTCGGTGTCCACGAAGATGATCCGGGCCTCTTCGTAGAGCTCGTCGGTGTCGGACCAGACGTAGAAGTCGCCGTAGGGGCCGTCGGGATCCGATCGGCTGGCCTGGAACCACGGGTGTGCGTCGCTGGTGTGGTTCATGACGAAGTCGATGATCACGCGCATGTCGCGCTTGTGGCACTCGTCGAGGAAGTCGTGGAAGTCCTCCACGGTGCCGCACTCGGGGAGGATGCCGTTGTAGTCGGCCACGTCGTAGCCGCCGTCGCGCAGCGGCGACATGAAGAACGGCGGCACCCACAGGCAGTCGACGCCGAGCCAGTGGAGGTAGTCGAGCTTCTCGATCAGGCCCTTGAAGTCGCCGGTGCCGTCGCCGTTGCTGTCGCGGAAGGAGCGCACCAGCACCTCGTAGAACACCGCGGTCTTGAACCATTCCGGGTGCTCGGCGGTGGTGCTGGTGTCCTCGAACTCCTCGGGGTCGTGCTCGTGGAGAACGGGCTCGGTCACGACTGCAGCCTCCTGACGGTGATGATGTGCGCGGGCTCGTGGCCGGGGTCGAGCCGCACGTAGTTGTGCTGGCCCCAGCTCCAGTCCTCGCCCGTGATCTCGTCGTGGGCGACGAACGAGTCGTGCCACCCCAGGCCGAGCGCCGGCATGTCCAGGTGCACCATCGTCTCGCGGGTGGAGTGCGGGTCCACGTTGACCACCACGATCACGATGTCGTCCCCGCGGTCGGTGGCGGCACGCTTGCTGTAGACCAGCACGTGCTCGTCGTCGGTGTGGTGGATTGTCAGGTTGCGCAGCAGCTGGAGCGAGCGGTGCTGCCGGCGGATCTCGTTGAGCCGCGTCAGGTACGGCGTGAGGGTGCGGCCGTCGGCCTCGGCGGCCTTCCAGTCGCGGACCCGGATCTGGTACTTCTCCGAGTCAAGGTATTCCTCGCTGCCGGGCTTCACCGCCACGTGCTCGAAGAGCTCGTAGCCCGCGTAGACGCCCCAGCTGGGAGATGCGGTGGCCGCGATCGCGGCACGGATCCTGAACGCCGCCGGCCCGCCGTACTGCAGGTAGGCGTGGAGGATGTCGGGCGTGTTCACGAAGAAGTTGGGCCGCATCAGGTGGTCGCTCTGCGAGCTCAGCTCGGTGAGGTAGGACTGCAGCTCGGCCTTGGTGTTGCGCCAGGTGAAGTAGGTGTAGCTCTGGTGGTAGCCGATCGCGCCGAGGCCGTGCATCATCGCCGGCCGCGTGAACGCCTCCGACAGGAAGATCACGTCGGGATCGGTGCGCCGGACCTCCTTGAGCAGCCACTCCCAGAAGGCGAGCGGCTTGGTGTGGGGGTTGTCGACGCGGAAGATCCGCACGCCGTGCGACATCCAGTGGCGGACGATGCGCAGCACCTCGCGGCAGATGCCGGTGGGGTCGTTGTCGAAGTTGATCGGGTAGATGTCCTGGTACTTCTTCGGTGGGTTCTCGGCGTACGCGATGGACCCGTCCGCCCTGGTCGTGAAGAACTCCGGGTGCTCGGTGACCCAGGGGTGGTCGGGCGCCGCCTGGAGGGCCAGGTCGAGGGCCACCTCGAGGCCGAGCTCGTGGGCGCGCTCGACGAACGCGTCGAAGTCGTCGAGGGTGCCGAGGTCGGGGTGTACGGCGTCGTGGCCGCCTTCCTCGGCGCCGATCGCCCACGGCGAGCCAGGGTCGTCCGGACCGGGGGTCAGCGTGTTGTTGGGGCCCTTGCGGTTGACGCGGCCGATCGGGTGGATCGGGGGGAGGTAGACCACGTCGAAGCCCGCGGCGGCCACGGCCTCGAGGCGCTCGGCAGCCGTGCGGAAGGTGCCGGACCTGACCTTGCCGCTGACCGGGTCCCGGGTGGCGCCCTCGGAGCGCGGGAAGAACTCGTACCAGCTGCCGAAGAGCGCACGCTCGCGGTCGGCGAAGAACGGGTAGGGGCCCTCGACGGTGACCAGCTCGCGCAGCGGGTGGGTGGACAGGACGCGCTCGAGCTCCGGGGCCTGGAGCGCTGCCAGCCTGGCCGCCACCGGGCGGGAGGTGTCCGCGGCAGCCTGCGCCGCACCCGAGAGCACGGAGAGCTCGCGCTGGTCGAGGCCGCCGGCGGCGATCACCCGGTTGAGCAGGAGCCGGCCCTCGGTGAACATCAGCTCCCGGTCGACGTCGGCAGGGATCTTGATGCCGGCATCGTGCTCCCAGGTGGCCAGAGGGTCGGACCAGGCATGGATCTCGAAGGACCAGGCGCCCTCGGTGTCAGGGACGATCCACGCCTCGTAGCGGTCGGGGACCTCGGCCACCCTGGTCATCCGGACCGGCGCCCGCCTGGTGCCCAAGGGGTCGATCGCCACCACCTCGGCGCTGAGCTGGTCGTGGCCCTCGCGGAACACCGTGGCCCGTACGGGCATCGGCTCGCCGAGGGTGGCCTTGGCCGCCTGCCGGCCGAGGTCGACGACGGGGGAGACGTCCATGACAGGAATGCGACCAACCATGGGACACACACTTGCGAAGCCGTGGTGACTGCGCAAGCCGACGCCCACGGCGGGACCGTGCGAAAGCGATGGCGGGCGGGGCTCGGCCATGGCTGCGTGGACGCGTTGTTGGATCGATCAAAGAAATGGCCTAGCGTCCCTCCCGTGCGTGCAATCCGACGACTGACCGTCCGTCCCGTCCTGCCCGAGTCCCTCGCGGGTCTGACCACCCTCGCGGGCAACCTCCGCTGGTCCTGGCACCCCGAGACGCAGGACGTGTTCTCCTCGATCGACCCGGAGCTGTGGGAGGAGGTCAACCGCGACCCCGTGCGCCTGCTCGGTGCCGTCCCCCGGGAGAGGTACGACGAGCTGGCGGCCGACGAGGGCTTCCTGGCCGGCCTCCGGGCGGCCGAGCAGTCGCTGCAGGACTACCTGACCGGTGAGCGCTGGTATGCCCGCAGGGCCGGAGCCGACGCGCCCCGCTCGATCGCGTACTTCTCCCCGGAGTACGGCATCACCGCCGTCCTGCCCCAGTACTCCGGCGGCCTGGGCATCCTGGCGGGCGACCACCTCAAGGCGGCCTCGGACCTGGGCATCCCGGTCGTCGGCGTCGGGCTGCTCTACCGGCACGGCTACTTCAAGCAGTCGCTCTCCCGCGAGGGCTGGCAGCAGGAGACCTACCCGGTCCTCGACCCCGACGAGCTCCCGCTGAGCGTGCTGCGCGAGGCGGACGGCAGCCGGGCGATGGTCTCCATCGACCTCCCCGACGGGCCCGCCCTGTTGGCGCGGATCTTCGTCGCCCACGTCGGCCGGGTGCCGCTGCTGCTCCTCGATTCCGACGTCGAGGAGAACAGCCAGCACTACCGCGACGTCACCGACCGCCTCTACGGCGGCACCTCCGAGCACCGGCTGCGCCAGGAGCTGCTCCTCGGAGTCGGCGGCGTGCGCGCCCTCCGCGCCTACAGCCGCATCACCGGAGCGCCCGAGCCCGAGGTGTTCCACACCAACGAGGGCCACGCCGGCTTCCTCGGGATCGAGCGCATCCGCGAGCTGACCGTGGGCGAGGGCGGTCCCGCGCTCGACTTCGACACCGCGCTCGAGGTCTCGCGCGCCGGCACCGTCTTCACCACCCACACGCCCGTCCCGGCGGGCATCGACCGCTTCCCGTGCGAGCTCATCGAGCAGTACTTCGGCGGCGGCAGCTCCCCGACCCCCGGCGTACCCGTCGACCGGGTCCTGGCCCTCGGCGCCGAGGACTACGAGGGCGGCGAGGCCGGCTGCTTCAACATGGCCGTGATGGGCTTCCGCCTCGCCCAGCGCGCCAACGGCGTCTCGCAGCTGCACGGCCACGTCAGCCGCGGCATGTTCAACGGCCTCTGGCCGGCCTTCGACGAGGCCGAGGTGCCGATCGGCTCGATCACCAACGGCGTGCACGGCCCGACCTGGATCGCCCGCGAGGTCGTCGACCTCGCCCGCAGCCTCGGTGCCGACATCGACGGCGACGACACCGACGCGCTGTGGCCGCTCGTCGACAAGGTCGACGGCAGGGAGCTGTGGGACCTCAAGCGCCAGCTGAGGTCGCGGCTGGTGGACGACGCGCGTGCGCGCCTCGCCCGCAGCTCGGCCAAGCGGGGCTTCGCGCCCGCCGAGCTGGGCTGGATCGAGACGGCGCTCGACCCCGACGTGCTCACCATCGGCTTCGCGCGCCGCGTCCCGACGTACAAGCGCCTCACCCTGATGCTGCGCGACCCCGAGCGCCTCAAGCGCCTCCTGCTGCACCCGGAGCGCCCCATCCAGCTGGTGATCGCGGGCAAGTCCCACCCGGCCGACGAGACCGGCAAGCGCCTCATCCAGCAGATGGTGCAGTTCGCCGACGACCCGGAGATCCGGCACCGCATCGCGTTCCTGCCCAACTACGACATCGCGATGGCGCAGCCGCTCTACCCCGGCTGTGACGTGTGGCTCAACAACCCGCTCCGCCCCTACGAGGCGTGCGGCACCTCCGGCATGAAGGCCGCGCTCAACGGCGCCCTCAACCTCTCCATCCTCGACGGGTGGTGGGACGAGTGGTACGACGGCGGCAACGGCTGGGCGATCCCGTCGGCCGACGGCATCGAGGACCCGGAGCGGCGCGACGACCTCGAGGCGACTGCGCTCTACGACCTGATCGAGAACGAGGTCGCGCCGCGCTTCTACGACGTCGACGGCGAGGGCGTGCCCACGCGCTGGATCGAGATGGTGCGCCACACCCTCAAGTCGCTCGGCCCCAAGGTGCTGGCCACCCGCCAGGTGCGCGACTACGTCCGGGAGCTCTACGCGCCCGCTGCGGAGACCTCCCGCATCCTCAACTCCGACTACCACGGTGCCCGTGAGCTGTCCCGGTGGAAGCGGAAGGTCCGCGCCGGCTGGGAAGGCGTGCGGGTGGAGCACGTCGAGTCCGAGGGTGTGAGCGAGACGGCCGAGGTCGGTGGCACGCTGCGGGTCCACGCCTACGTCGCGCTCGGCGACCTCTCGGCCGACGACGTCGCCGTGCAGGTGGTGCACGGCCGGCCCGGGGCCGAGGACGAGCTGCGCGACGTCGCGACCACGCCGATGGCCGTGGGGGAGTCCTACGAGGGCAACCGCCACCGCTTCGACGCCGACGTCGTGCTCGACCACGCGGGCGGCTTCGGCTACACCGTCCGCGTCGTGCCCCACAACGTCGCGCTGGCGTCCGTCGCCGAGCTGGGCCTGGTGGCCCTGCCGCGCTGACGACGCTCGCGGTCGATCCGGCTGACCCGTCAGAAGCTGCCTGGCAGCTCCTGGCGGGTCAGCTCGTTTCTCGGGGGCTCGCTCAGGTCTGGCGGAAGACCAGCACCGAGCGTGCCTGCAGCACGGTCTTCTCCCCGGCGGCCTGCACGGAGCCGAGCGGCACCTCGGGGTTGGTCGACAGCACGACCTCGCCGGCCTTGACCCAGGCGTTGTCGGGGTGGGCGACCTCGACGTCGACGGCAGCGGCGTTGAGCCAGATCAGGAACGACTTGTCGCGCAGCTGCTCGCCGTGCGGGCCGGGGGAGCGCAGCGGGTCGCCGGAGACGAACATCCCGATGACCTGCAGGCCGCCGTCGTGCCAGTCGTCGGCCGTCATCTCCCGGCCCTCCGGGTGCATCCACACGAGGTCCTTGGGCCCGCCCTTGATCGTGGGCCGCCCCTCGAACCAGTGCCGCTGCCGCAGCGCGGGATGGTCGCGCCGCAGGCGCAGCGCGGTCTTGGTGATCTCGTAGACGTCGAGCCACGCGTCGTCGGGGCGCCAGTCGATCCAGGAGACCTCGTTGTCCTGGCCGTAGGCGTTGTTGTTGCCGCGCTGCGTCCGGCCCCGCTCGTCGCCGGCGACCAGCATCGGCACGCCGTTGGAGAAGCACAGCGTCGCCATCAGGTTGGCGGCCTGACGCCGGCGCAGCGCGATGACCGACTCGTCGTCGGTCTCGCCCTCGACGCCGCAGTTCCACGAGCGGTTGTTGTCGGTGCCGTCGCGGTTGTGCTCGCCGTTGGCCTCGTTGTGCTTCTCGTTGTAGGAGACGAGGTCGCGCAGGGTGAACCCGTCGTGCGCGGTGACGAAGTTGATCGAGGCGTACGGCGAGCGCCCGTCGTCGGCGTAGAGGTCGCTCGAGCCTGCCAGCCGCGTCGCGACGTCGCGCACGCCCTCGCTCTGGCCCCGCCAGAAGTCGCGGATGGTGTCGCGGTACTGGTCGTTCCACTCCACCCACGGCGGCGGGAAGGCGCCCACCCTGTAGCCGTCCATCGAGGCGTCCCAGGGCTCGGCCACCAGCTTCACGTGCCGCAGCACCGGGTCCTGGCCGATCGCGGTGATGAGGTGGCTGCCGAGGTCGACCTTCTGGTTGGTGCGGGTCAGCGCGCTCATCAGGTCGAAGCGGAAGCCGTCGACGTGCATCTCGTCGACCCAGTAGCGCAGCGAGTCGAGGATCATCCGCAGGCTCTGGGTGTGGGTGGCGTCGACGGTGTTGCCGCAGCCGGTGACGTCCCAGTAAGTGTCCGGGACGACGGGGCGACCGGCCTCGTCGACGACGCGCTGGTAGTAGCCGAGGTCGTCGAGCCCACGGAAGCTCAGGGTCGGGCCGAGCGGTCCGGCCTCGGCCGTGTGGTTGTAGACCACGTCGAGGATGACCTCGAGCCCGGCCGCATGGAACGCCTTGACCATCTGCTTGAACTCGGCCACCTGCTCGCCCCGGTCGCCGGACGCGGAGTAGGCGTTGTGCGGCGCGAAGAAGCCGAGGGAGTTGTAGCCCCAGTAGTTGACCAGGCCGCGCTCGGCGAGCGGGGGCTCGGAGAAGAACTGGTGGACCGGCAGCAGCTCGACCGCCGTGATCCCGAGGTCCTTGAGGTAGTCGATCACAGCGGGCGTCGCCAGCCCGGCGTACGTCCCGCGCAGCTCCTCGGGCACCCGGTCGTGGAGCGCGGTCATCCCCTTGACGTGCAGCTCGTAGATCACCGAGTCCTGCCAGCGCCACCGCAGCGGCCGGTCGTCACCCCAGTCGAAGTCGTCGCGCACGACCACGCTGCGGGGCATCGAGCCGGCGGAGTCGACCTCGCTCATCGTCTCCGGCTCGCCGAGGACGTAGCCGAAGACCGACTCGTCGGGCACCAGCTCGCCGGAGACGGCCTTGCCGTAGGGGTCGAGCAGCAGCTTGTGGGGGTTGAACCGCAGCCCCTGCTCGGGCACCCACGGCCCGTCCATCCGGTAGCCGTAGAGCGTGCCGGGCTCCAGGCCGGGGACGGAACAGTGCCAGACCCCGAGGGAGTGCTCGGTGAATGCGATCCTCCGCTCGGCACCCGTGTCGTCGAACAGGCAGACCCAGGCCTCGGTCGCACGCGGCGCGTAGACGGCGAAGTTGGTCGCTTCCTCCGACCACGTCGCGCCCAACGGATAGTTGCTGCCCGGCCAGACCTCGGCCGTCTCTCCCTGGTGGTTCCACATTCCGGGTGTCACGGTCGCCATTGTCGCGGATAGGGTCGCCCGCACCCGCATCGAGCCACGGCCGGTGCCCAGCAGAGCCGCCGAGGCCAGCCGCCGAGACCAACCGCAGAGATCACCGCAGAGATCAGGGAGTGTCCATGGAGTTCGTCCGACTCGAGGTCGCCGACGGGGTCGCCACGATCCGCCTCGACCGACCCAAGATGAACGCGATCAGCTTCCAGGTGCAGCGGGAGCTGCGCGAGGCGGCAGCCGAGGCCAGCGAGCGCGACGACGTGCGCGCGGTCGTGCTCTGGGGCGGGGAGCGCGTCTTCGCCGCCGGCAACGACGTCAAGGAGATGGCCGACCTCGGCTACGCCGAGATGGTCCAGGCCTCCGCCTCGGTCTCGTCGGCGACCACCGCGATCGCGCGGATCCCCAAGCCGGTCGTCGCCGCCGTGAACGGCTACGCGCTGGGCGGCGGCTGCGAGCTCGCGCTGGCGGCCGACGTGCGCTTCGCCGCCGAGGACGCCACGCTGGGCCAGCCCGAGATGCTGCTCGGCATCATCCCCGGTGCCGGCGGCACCCAGCGGCTCTCGCGGCTGGTCGGGCCCAGCAAGGCCAAGGACCTGATCTTCACGGGTCGCTTCGTCAAGGCCGACGAGGCCCTGGCGATCGGCCTCGTCGACAAGGTGGTGCCGGCCGCGGAGGTGTACGACGCGGCGCTGGCCTGGGCACGCCAGTTCGCCGAGGGCCCGGCGTTCGCGCTTCGGGCGGCCAAGGAGACGATCGACCGGGGACTCGAGGCGGACCTCGAGACCGGCCTGGAGATCGAGCGCCAGCAGTTCGCCGCACTCTTCGCCACCGAGGACCGTGCCCTCGGCATGAGCTCGTTCGTTGAGAGCGGGCCGGGCAAGGCCCGGTTCGTGGGACGTTGAGTCCCGAACCCACCCGAAAGGACAGGTAGTGGCCAAGGAAAGCACGACCAGAACGCGCTCGGCAGGCGCCGGAGTGGACATGGTGCGGTCGCGCGTCGCGCAGATCATCTGGCTGATCTGTGTCGGCTGTGCGGTGTTCCTCGCCCTCGGCGCCCTGCTCGTCGCGCTCAAGGCCAACACCGACAACGGGCTGGTCGACTTCGTGCTCCGCGCGGCCGACGCCGTCGACCTCGGCGTCTTCGGCCGCGAGGGCGGCGTCTGGGAGTTCACCAAGGGCAAGAACAGGGAGCTCTACAACACCCTGGCCAACTGGGGGACCGGTGCCGTGGTCTGGCTGGTCCTGGGCCGGGTGCTCGACCGGATCATCCGCCCCTGACGGCTGCACGGGAGTCGACGTCCCGGCCCCCGTGTGCCCAGGGTCACAGGGATTCCCCGGGAGCTCCACCGGGTACCTCGGAAGGGTCTGTTGTCCTCTATCGGGAGGGGCTTCCCATGTCAGCATCCATCCGCACGCGCCGTACGCTCGCAACCGGACTGTCGGCGGTGCTCGTCACCGCAGGCGTCGCGGCCGTCGCTCCGGCCCACGCCGCAACGGGACCGGTGACCTACTCGTGCACGACCACGCTCGGGCCAACCGACCTCACCGTGGACATCGACAGCAGTCTCCCGACGACGAAGATCTACGCCGGCGAGCCCGTCCCGGTGACGATCACATCGACGGGCTCGCTGCCGGGAAGCTTCGCCAAGCAGATCGCCACGGCGGGCTTTGACCGGTTCTCCGGCACTGTCGAGGCGAACACTGCGATCGATGGGACACCGGCGACCGCCTCGCAATCGATACCGGTGACGCCGCTGGGTGACCAGAGCGCTCCGGGCGGTGCAGTTGTGCCGTTCACTGCCTCGGGTCCCTTCAACTACACGGCGAAGACTCCTGGCACGTCCACGTTCACGACGAGTGGCTTCACGGCTAACCTCGTCCTGCACCGGCCGGACGGAACCACCCAGCCCGCGACGGCTACGTGCACGGCCCCGGCCGGCCGGCCGCCCGTGATCGACACGGTCCCGGTGGTCGCCAAGTCAGTCACCAACCTCGCCCTGAGCAGGACGACGGCGGGCTACGGCCAGGCCGTCACGGTCACCGCCAAGGTGACCACCACCGGGGGCTCGCCCGCCGGCACCGTCGCCTTCGTGGTCGACGGGGTGAAGACCGAGATCAAGGTCGACAAGGACGGCGTCGCCCAGCTGGTGCTCGACGACCTGACCCTGGGCGGCCACCAGGTGAGCGCGACGTTCGTGCCGAGTGACAAGCAGCTCTACGAGGGGAGCGCCGACGGCCCGGACACGCTACGCGTCGTCAAGGCCGGCACCAGGACCAGGCTCGCGATCAGCGGCAAGACCACGCCGAAGGTCACCCGCGCCACCGCGAAGGTGTCCGGCAACTTCGGCACCGTGCCGACCGGCAAGGTGAAGTTCGTCCTCCGCAAGCTCGGCCAGCAGTGGCAGGGCTTCGTGAAGGTGCGGACCCGGGCCCTGGTCGACGGGAAGGCCTCGGCAAGCTTCGGCAAGCTGGGCAAGGGCAGGTACAAGCTCCGCGCGGTCTACAAGGGCGACGCCAACCACACCCGCTCCAAGGCCGTGAAGAAGTTCCGCGAGCGACGCCCGTGAGGGACGTACGACCCTGACAGTGCCAGTGTGAGCGATCCCACCGGGACCATCGGTTCCGCGTGGGGTCGCCCGCGTATAGCCTCACCGGCACACATCGAGCGCACAGGAGGGGCCGCGAGGCCACACCACCATGAACATTGTTGTCTGTGTGAAATACGTCCCCGATGCGACCGCGGACCGGCGGTTCGAGTCGGACAACACCGTCGACCGGGTTGGCGTCGACGGGCTGCTGTCCGAGCTCGACGAATATGCGGTCGAGCAGGCGCTCCAGCTCAAGGAGAAGCACGGTGGTGACGACGTCGAGGTGACCGCGCTGTGCGTGGGTCCGGAGAGGGCCGTCGACGCCGTCCGCAAGGCCCTGCAGATGGGCGTCGACAAGGGCGTGCACGTCGTCGACGACGCGATCGCGGGCTCGGATGCGGTCGCGACCTCGCTGGTGCTGGCGAAGGCCATCTCGAAGATCGGGGAAGCTGGCCCGGTCGATCTGGTGGTGTGCGGCATGGCCTCGACCGACGCGGCGATGAGCGTGGTCCCGGCGATGCTCGCCGAGCGGCTCGGCCTCCCGCAGGTCACGCTGGCCTCGGTGATCGAGACCCAGGGCGACCAGATCCGGGTCAAGCGCGACAACGAGGCCTCCACCGAGGTGATCGGGGCGAGGTTCCCGATCGTGCTGTCGGTGACCGACCAGTCGGGAGAGGCCCGCTACCCGTCCTTCAAGGGCATCATGGCGGCGAAGAAGAAGCCGCTGGAGACCCTGTCGCTGGGCGACCTCGGCGTGGACGCCGGCCAGGTCGGCCTGGCGGCGGCCTGGACCCAGGTGGAGGAGACCACCGAGCGCCCGCCGCGCACCGCCGGCGAGATCGTCAAGGACGAGGACGGCTCGGGCGCGGTTGCGCTGGTCGACTTCCTCGCCTCGAAGAAGTTCATCTAAGGGACCGGGAAGAAGGCCTGAGGACAATGTCCGAAGTATTGGTTGTGATCGACCACGCCGACGGCGAGGTCAAGAAGCCCACCTACGAGCTGCTCACCCTGGCTCGCCGCCTCGGCGAGCCCTCGGCGGTCTTCTTCGGCTCGCCCGACCAGGCGTCCGCGGTGGCCGAGAAGGTGAAGGCCTACGGTGCGGAGAAGGTCTACGTCGTCGGCGACGCGGAGATCAGGGGCTACCTGGTGGCTCCCAAGGCGGAGGCGCTGGGGCAGCTGGTCGCCCAGGCCCAGCCGGCTGCGGTGCTGCTGCCCTCGACGTTCGAGAACAAGGAGGTCGCCGGTCGGCTGGCGATCAAGATCGAGTCCGGCCTGATCACCGACGCCGTCGACGTGGAGGAGGGCGGGGTGACCACCCAGTCGGTCTTCGCCGGCAACTACACCGTCAGGGCCAAGGTCACCCGGGGCACGCCGATCATCACGGTCAAGCCCAACTCCGCTGCGCCGGAGCAGGCTGCCGGTGCCGGGGCCGTCGAGGCGTTCGCCGCGACGATCTCCGAGGCGGCCAAGACCGCGCAGGTCGTGGCCTCCCAGCCGCGCCAGTCGACCGGGCGTCCCGAGCTGACCGAGGCCGCGATCGTGGTCTCCGGTGGCCGTGGCACCGGCGGCAACTTCGAGCCCATCGAGCAGTTCGCGGACTCCCTGGGTGCGGCGGTCGGCGCCTCACGTGCCGCGGTCGACTCCGGCTGGATGCCGCACGCCTTCCAGGTCGGCCAGACCGGCAAGACCGTCTCCCCGCAGCTCTACGTCGCCAACGGCATCTCCGGTGCGATCCAGCACCGGGCCGGCATGCAGACCTCCAAGACCATCGTCGCGGTCAACAAGGACGAGGAGGCGCCGATCTTCGAGCTCGTCGACTTCGGTGTCGTGGGCGACCTCCACACCATCCTGCCGAAGGCCACCGAGGAGATCACCAAGCGCAAGGGCTGAGCCCCCGCCGGGACACCATCCGTCCCTCCAGGTAAGACCGTCGACCCGCATGACGTCCCGCCGGACGTCATGCGGGTCGGTCGTTGTGGCGGCGGATTCGGAGCAAAGTCCCGGATGGGCGGTCAGTAGGGCAGCTTCTTGGCCCTCCAGTCGTCGCCGTCCTCCACCAGCCGGACGGCGTAGCCCTTGAGGCCGCCGTAGATGGTGTAGCGATAGGGGCGCTCGTAGAGCTCCGCGCGCGCGTGCCGGCACGGCACGTCGTACGTCGGGACCCGTGTCTTCGCCAGTCGCTTCCACCCGTCGGGGGATGACTGCTCGATCACCGTCGGCCAGCCCTGGCGGCGGCCGCGGGACGTCAGGCGAACCGCCGCGTCCGGACCCGCGGGGACCACCAGGTCGCACCTCTCGGTGGCGCCGACGGGGAGCTTGACGACGCCGCGCTCGCGGGACAACACGGTCGTCGTGCTGCGCGAGGGCACGGCCACGAGGCTGCCGTCCGCAGACACGCCGAGCGGGTGCTTCTGCATCGGCAGGCTGTGCCACGTCGTCCCGTCAGTAGTGGCGAGGATCCAGTGGCGGTCCCCACACTCGAGGTCCGCGGCGATGACCGCGAAGGACCCCTCGGTCCAGTTGTCGCCCCACGAGCACTTCGCGTCCGGGCTCACATGCACGGTGACGGGCGATCCCCAGCGCTGGGCTACCCGGTCGTAGACATGCGCCAGGACGCTCCGGCGGTCGCGTGAGCCGAGGGCCAGCAACGGCAGGTCGGTGGCCTCGAAGAAGGAGACGCCCAGCCGCCCTCCGGCGTAGTCCTCGAGCCCCGGAGCATGGGCGGGTGCGATGGCCGTGACGGCCCATGGCGATGCCGGCGTCTCGCGGGAGACCACCCAGGTCTCAGCGGCTGATTCGACCTCGCCGAAGAGGACGCTCGAGGCATCGACGTTGAGAAGGTCGACGTCCCCGCAGATGTCCGGGAGCGGCACCTCCTGCCTGGTGGGGGTGGCATCACCGGCGCGGGTGAGGGCGACGAGTGCACAGCCCCCGTCCCGCGACACGGTCGCGTAGAGCACCGACACCGTGCCGGCATCGTCGATCACCGCCGTGACGGTGTACTCCTGCCCCTTCATCGACAGTTCCCGTACGACGAAGCCCTCGGCGGCGGTCCAGGTGACGTAACCCTGGTGGAGCGGCCACACCGCGGCCGTGCCACCGGGCGCGATGCCAGGCTCGTCGTAGGCCTCCCCCGGCAGCTTGCGAGCCATCCAGGTGACCGTGTCGCTGGAGTAGAGGGCGTGCGACGCGACGGGCGCCTGGTCCTCGGCGTACCCGAACCTGTCGCACTCGGCGATGACGGCGACCGCGCCGCCGGCCGCGCGGGCGTCGACGTCGCCGCAGTAGAGGTTGTCCTTGCGCAGGATCGGCCGGCGCTCGCCCCAGCCGCCGCTGGCGGCGTCGTAGCGCGTGCCCCAGACGGTCTTGAGGTTGCGGGCGACGGTGACCTTGAAGCGGTCGCCGTCGGCGAGGTCGACGACGACCCCGCCGCGCACCTCCTCGGGCAGGTCGTCGGGTGTGGCCGGCGCGCTCCGGGGCACAGGCTCCTGGCCCGTCGCAGCCCCGGCGCTGCAGAGCACCATCACCAGCCCTGCCACCCCGAGCGCAGCACGCAGCGTCCCCATCCGCGCACCCTAGCCCTGGGTGGTCTCGACTTCGCTCGACCGGCCGGCCGGCATCGCTCGACCGGCCGGCGGCATCGCTCGACCGGCCGGCGGTATTGCTCGACCGGCCGGCGGTCCATGAGTCCGTGAGACACCGGCACACCGGTGTGGCCCGCGACCTAGGCTCGACCGCATGAGCAGCACCGACGACGTCCGCGGGGTCGCGCTCCGTGCCCGCGAGGCGAGCCACGTCCTGGCCACGGCGACGCGCGCGACGAAGGACGCGGCCCTCGAGGCCATGGCCGCCGCGCTGGGAGAGCACGAGGACGCGATCCTCGCCGCCAATGCCGAGGACGTCGGGCGCGCCGAGGCGGCCGGCACGCCGGCCAACATCATCGACCGCCTGCGCCTCACCCACGAGCGTCTCGAGGGGATGGCCCAGGGCCTGCGCGAGGTCGCCGGGCTGCACGACCCGGTCGGGGAGGTCGTGCGGGGCAGCGTTCTCGCCAACGGGCTCGAGCTGCGCCAGGTCCGCGTGCCGTTCGGCGTGGTCGGGATGATCTACGAGGCGCGGCCCAACGTCACGGCCGACGCGGCGGGCATCTGCCTCAAGTCCGGCAATGCCGTGCTCCTGCGCGGGTCCTCCAGCGCGCGGTCGAGCAACGCCGCGATCGTCACCGCGCTCCGCGGAGCCGCGGAGTCTGCGGGCCTGCCGGCCGACGTGGTCCAGCTGGTGCCCGGGGACAGCCACGACAGCGTGAAGGCGCTGATGCGCGCCCGCGGGCTCGTGGACGTGCTGATCCCCCGCGGGGGAGCGGGGCTGATCCAGAGCGTCGTGGAGGAGTCCACCGTGCCGGTGATCGAGACGGGCGTCGGCAACTGCCACGTCTACGTCGACGCCGCCGCCGACCTGGACAAGGCGCTCGCGATCGTCCTCAACGCCAAGACGCAGAGGACGAGCGTGTGCAACGCCGCCGAGTCGCTGCTGGTGCACGAGGACGTCGCCGACGAGTTCCTGCCGCGGGTCATCGACGCGCTGAGGGCCGAGGGCGTCACCATCCACGGCGACACCGGCTTCGCGGAGTACGACGGCGTGGTCGAGGCCACGGACGAGGACTACGCGACCGAATACCTCTCGCTCGACATCTCGGCTGCGGTCGTCGACGACGTCGAGGGGGCGATCGACCACATCCGCCGCTATTCCAGCGGTCACAGCGACGCCATCGTCTCGGAGGACCAGGCCACCATCCGGCGCTTCGTGGCCGCCGTCGACTCCGCCGCCGTGCTGGTCAACGCCTCCACCCGCTTCACCGACGGAGGCGAGTTCGGCTTCGGAGCCGAGATCGGCATCTCCACCCAGAAGCTGCACGCCCGCGGCCCGATGGGACTCCCCGAGATGACGTCCACCAAGTACGTCGTGGTGGGCGACGGCCACACCCGGTAGCCGCTGCCCCTAGGATGAGCCCATGCTGAGCACCGTCATCACGCTTGCCACCGAGACTGCCGAGCACGGCGAGCCCGCCCTCCACCCCTACGTGATCGGTGGCGGCACGCTCGCGCTCCTGCTGGCCCTGCTGGTCGCCCTCATCGCGTTCGGCGGCGGTCGAGAGCACAGCTGACCCCAGTGCCTGCGAAGCGCCGCGTCGGGGTGATGGGCGGTACCTTCGACCCCATCCACCACGGTCACCTGGTGGCAGCCTCGGAGGTGCAGGCCTGGTTCGACCTCGACGAGGTCGTCTTCGTGCCCACCGGGGCGCCCTGGCAGAAGTCGCACCGCGAGGTCTCTCCGCCGGAGCACCGCTACCTGATGACCGTGGTGGCGACCGCGGCCAACCCGCGGTTCACGGTCTCGCGCGTCGACATCGACCGCGGCGGCCCGACGTACACCATCGACACCCTGCGTGACCTGCACGCGGAGATGCCGGACGACGAGCTCTACTTCATCACCGGCGCCGACGCGCTTGCCGACATCTTCACGTGGCGCGACGTCGAGGAGCTCTTCGCGCTGGCCAACTTCGTCGGCTGCACCCGTCCCGGCTACACCATGGACGAGGAGACGCTCGCCAGGATCCCGGCCGACCGGGTGACCATCGTCGAGATCCCCGCCCTGGCGATCTCGTCCACGGAGTGCCGGGAGCGCAAGCAGCGCGGCGAGCCGGTCTGGTACCTCGTGCCCGACGGCGTCGTGCAGTACATCGCCAAGCACGGGCTGTACGCGCCCACTCCTGACGGCCCCACCACCACCGACAAGGACCCCTCATGACCGCCACCGACCACGCCGTCGAGCTGGTGCACGTCGCCGCCCGCGCGGCTGCCGACAAGCTGGCCCAGCAGGTCGTCGCGTTCGACGTCAGCGACCAGCTGGCCATCACCGACGCCTTCCTGCTCGCCTCCGCCACCAACGAGCGCCAGGTCAAGGCGATCGTCGACGAGGTCGAGGACAAGCTCCGCGACCACGGCGCCAAGCCGATCCGCCGTGAGGGCCACCGTGAGGGTCGCTGGGTGCTGCTCGACTACGGCGACATCGTCGTCCACGTGCAGCACGAGGAGGAGCGCGCGTTCTATGCCCTCGAGCGGCTCTGGCGCGACTGCCCCGTGATCGCGCTGCCCGACGACGTGACCAGCCCCGACGGGACGGGCGCCGCCTCCGGCGGCACGGGCGCCACCGACGAGGAGTGACCGCCCACCGCACCCTGGTCCTGGTCAGGCACGGCCGCACGGCCTGGAACGCCGAGCAGCGGGCGCAGGGCCACTCCGATGTGCCCCTCGACGAGGTCGGCCACCGTCAGGCGGCGGCGCTGGCGCCGGCGATCGCGGCGCTGTCCCCGGTGTCGCTGCGGACCAGTGACCTGACCCGCGCGCGCCAGACCGCGGCGTACCTCGCCGAGGCGACCGGCCTGGTCCCGGTCGAGGACCCGCGGCTGCGGGAGTATGACCTCGGCCTCCGCACCGGCATGACCATGCCGGAGTATGCCGAGGCATTCCCCGATGAGTACGCCGCGTTCCGCCAGGGCCGCTACGAGGTCGTGCCCGGCGGCGAGTCGACCGCCGAGGTGGTCGCCCGGGTCTGCGAGGCCGCGTGCGAGTCCTTCGAAGCCCTGACGCCGGGGGAGTGCGGCGTGGTCGTCGCCCACGGGGCAGCGCTCAAGGTGTCGGTCGTCTCGCTGCTCGGCTGGGACGAGTCACAGGCCGCCACACTCCAGGGCCTGGACAACTGCGGCTGGGTGGTGCTCGACGACAGCGGCCACGATTGGAGACTGCGGCTCGTGGCCTACAACCGAACGGCACCTGATTTCGCGTCCCCGTCACCGATCGGCTAATGTTCTCCGCGTTGCCCGCACGGGCGACAACCCACTCGGGGCTGTGGCGCAGCTGGTAGCGCATCTGCATGGCATGCAGAGGGTCAGGGGTTCGAGTCCCCTCAGCTCCACCAACTGATCCGCTGGTCAGGACCTGGAAACAGGGACTGACCAGCGGATTCGTCGTTTGGCGGGATAACGCACTGGGTCCTCACCGAAGGAACCAGCATGGAGACTCCACAGAAACTCCATCTTTTCGGGGAAGTCCCCCCGGCCGCTCCGACCGCATCGGTCGAGCCGAGGCGGGAGCGCACCCCCCGCTGGATCCGCGGCGAACCCAGCCAGAGGACGGGACCCCGCCGCTACAACCGAGCGATGACCCTCACCGCCCTCGAGCCCGCCGCCGCACTCCCACCCACCTCGGCCACCCGCGGGGCGCTGCCGACCGACGCGGTCCTCACCGAGGAGCACCTGACCGAGGTGGACATCCTCCGGATCCGGGCCGCCCTCGCCGCCGCCCACGCGCCCTCGACCCTGGCCACCTACGCCGGCGCCTGGCGGCGGTGGGAACGCTGGTGCACCCGGCGCGGCCTTGCCCCGCTGCCGGCCCACCCGTCCGCGGTCTGCGCCTACCTCACCGAGTGCGCCGCCACCGGCCACGCGCTGGGCACGCTGGACGTCGCCTGCTCAGCGATCACCCGCAGCCACCGCGACGCCGGCCTGGCCACACCGATCGCCCACGAGAGCGTGCGCCGGGTCCGACGCAGCCTGCGCCGCCTCGTCGGCACCGCACCCCGCCGCCCCGCCCACGCCCTAGCGCCAGCCGAGATCCGACAGATCCTCGCCGCCATCGACCGCGGCACCGTCAAGGGCGCCCGCGATGCGGCGATGATCCTGCTCGGCTACGCCGGCGCACTGCGCTGCTCCGAACTCGCCGCCCTCACCCTGGCCGACCTCGACCCCCAGCCCGGCGGCCTGCTCCTGCAGATCCGCGCGTCCAAGACCGACCCGGACCGCCGCGGCCAGGTCGTCGGCGTCGCCCCCGGACAGCACCCGGCCACCGACCCGATCACGGCCCTCGACAGTTGGCTGATCCTGCGGGGCACCGCACCCGGCCCGCTGTTCACCACCATGCGCGGGGTCCACGCCAGCGGCCGGATCCGCATCGCACCCATCTCGCCGACCGCCGTCGCCGACACCGTCCACGACCGTGCCGGGACCGCCGGGCTGCCCGCCGACCGGATCACCGGCCACTCCCTGCGCGCCGGCCACGCCACCACCGCCGCCCTTGCCGGCGTACCCATCGACCGCATCGCGGCCCAGACCCGGCACCGCCAGATCGCCGTCCTCATCGAGCGCTACATCCGCCCCGCCCAGGCCCTGGCGACCACCTCCAGCAGAGACCTCGGGTTGTAACAGAACCGCCCATCGCAGGCAGCTGACTCGCAGGCGCGCGCCTCGTTCCGGGACCCCGCGAGGCGGGCATCGCCCTGGACTGGTCCGCAGGAGGTGCCGCCGATGACCGCTGCGAGGGTCGCACCAGAGCCCGTCCCGCTGCAGCGGGACCAGGCGGACCGGCTCATCGTCGTCGGCACGCGGGTGCCGCTCGACGTGCTGGTGGCCGCGTTCAAGCAGGGCAAGTCGCCGGAGGCGATCCACGACGCATTCGACACCGCAGCGCTGGCGGACGTCTAGGCCGTCCTGGCCTACTATCTGCACCATCGAGCCGAGGTCGAGACCGGCCTGGCCGAGCAAGAGCGCCTCGGAGATGAAGCGCAGGCCCGGATCGAAGCCGCGTTCCCGTTCCCACCCGAAGGTCTGCGCGCCAGACTGCTGGCCCTGCTGGACAACTGAGCGTCAGCCTCCTGGCCGACGAGAACTTCGACGGCAACATCCTGGCCGGTCTTCGACGCGCCGTCCCGGAGCTCGACATCGTGCGTGTCCAGGACGTCGGGCTCCGCACAGCCGACGACCCGACCATCCTGGCGCGGCCAGCAGAACGGAACCGCGCCCTGCTGACTCACGACGTCCGAACCATCCCCGACTTCGCGCGAGCGCGTCGCCGCCGGCCTGCCACTGCCCGGCGTCTTCATCGTGCGTACGGTGCTGCCGGTCGCGGTCGCGTTCGACGAGCTCGCGCTGATCGCCGAGGCCAGTCAGACAGAAGAGTGGCACAACCGGGTCGTGTACTTCCCGCCTCGGCAGGACGCCAGTGCTCACCGAGAACTACCCGGCTTGCTCGTCCGAATCGAGTCGAGCCGGCGGCAGAAAGTCCGAGTGACTACCTGTCATCCGGGAATCCGGGCCAGGGCGTGTAGCCCTTCCGGGTGCCCTGGTCTAGCAAATTGTCTAGGTCATCTGAGCGGTTTTCCTGGCCCCCCGATGTGCTCCTGTTCGCGCGGCTGGTAGGCCGGGGTCGTCGATTGCGTCCGCCGATCCGCTGTGAGGTCACCGTGAGCAGGTTCCGCTCGATTCTCGTCTGCATCGCCACCCTTGCCACGTCCGTCGTCGGGCTGTCCCTCGCCACTCCGACGGCCTCCGCCGACCCTGTCCCGCTGACCGCCGCAGTGACGCCCTCGGCGACGACGGTGCCCTCCGGGAGCTCGCTCACCTACGCGATTCATGTGGAGAACACGGGCGGCCAGCAGCTCGACGAGGTCGAGCTGAACATGCAGCTGAACGGCATGACCTCCTTCGTGCTGACCAGCACGGTCGGCTCGTGCAGCCAGTCGGAGAACCTCATCACCTGCCACGCCGGCTCCCTGGAGGGCTTCCAGGGCTGGGACGTCACGGTGCGGGGCACGGTGACCGCAGCGGACGGCACGACACTCCACAACGGCGCGACGGTGAACGCCACGCACAGCAGCAACACGCTCTCGGTCTCCGACCACACCGACGTCCTGGTGTCCAACGCGGTGACGACGCCGAAGCCCGACCTCCGGGTCTCGGTGCAGGGCCCGACCTCGATCGGCCCCGAGCAGGAGGCGACGTTCAACCTCACGGTGAACAACCAGGGCAACGCCCACGCAGTCGACGTACGGGTCGACACCACGCTTCCGCTGGGCTTCCAGTTCCTCAGCGCCACGGCCAACAGCCTGTTCACCTGCGCGATGGGCGCACCCCCGTCCCGCACCGTGGTGTGCACGGGCGGCCGGATCAACAGCGGCACGAACGCGACGATCACGATCATCGCGAAGTCGGCCGCGGACGCGGACGCGATCGAGCTCACGTCGGTGGTCGACCCGTTCGACGAGATCGACGAGCTCAACGAGCTCAACAACACCGGCTCGCTCCTCGCGCAGAACCAGGCTCCGCCGGCGCAGCAGGGCCTCACCATCACCAAGTCCGACGACAAGGACCCGGTGCGGCCGGGCCACCTGCTGACCTACACCATCAACGTCAAGAACATCGCCACGACCCGCGCCGACAACGTGGCCGTCGTCGACACCACCCAGGGCCTGGACGCCGCGAGCATCCAGGCGAGCACCACCAAGGGCGTGTGCACGGTCGCCGCACCGCAGGTGATCTGCACCCAGAAGAGCCCGACCCTGCGGCTCAACCCCGGCGAGACGATGGACATCACGATCACCGGACGCGTGGTCAACACCGCCGGCAGCCTGATCACCAACACCGCGACCGTCAGCGGCAACATCAAGAACAAGGGCGTGACCAACACCGCCAAGGCGATGACCACGGTCAACCCGGGCGTCGACCTGACCGTCGTGCAGCACGCCGTGGCCACCCACGACGACGGCACACCGCCGAACGCGTTCCGCGCGTGGGACCACTTCGACTACGAGATCGCCGTCGGCAACAGCGGGCTCGATGACGCCACCGACGTGGTGGTGCGCGAGAAGTTGGCCCCCGGCGTGGTGCTCGACCCGGCACAGCCGCCGACGGTCCCGGCAGGAGTGACCTGCGCACAGGTGGACAACGTGGTCACCTGCACCGGGCTCGACGTGCAGGGCGCGATCACCTCGGGCAACCCCAGCGGCACCGTCGAGCACCTCACCCTGCACGTGATCGCGCCGCCGGAGACCGGCGTCATCAGCGCCGAGGTCACGGTCGACCCGAACAACGTCCTCTTCGAGTCCGACGAGTCCAACAACGTCTGGGTCGCGACCGCGAACGTGACCACCGGCATCGACCTGACGGTCTCGAAGAAGACTCACCCGGAGGGCGCGACGTTCGCGCCCAGCAGCAACCTGGTCTACGTCGTCACGGTCACGAACCTCGGCACCCAGGACAGCACCGGCATCACGGTGCGCGACCTGCTGCCGGCCGGCACCCGGTTCCGCGAAGTGGTGGGCGACAGCAACTTCACGTGCAACCACAACGGGGCTTCCACCGGCGGCGTGATCGAGTGCGTCGGCGGCCGCCTGCGCGGCACGCACAACCACACCCTCGCCCCTGACTTCGCGACCATCACGATCCGGCTCTTCGCCCCTGCGCCCCCCGGAGCCATCAAGAACCAGGTCCGGGTGGATCCCGACGGCGAGATCGACGAGATCCGCGAGGACAACAACATCAACACCCTGCTGACCAACATCCAGATCGGCGGATGCTGCGTCCACCACGAGTTCACCATCGACAAGGTCCAGGTGTCCCCGGACCCGGCCGTGAACGACGGCAAGGCAGCACCCTCGGGCATCGTCAACTACGACCTGGTCGTGGCCAACGAGGGCAGCGACGTCGCCTTCGACGTGGTGGTCGAGGACCACCTGGCCGACGGCATGGTGTTCCGCCACGCCGAGGACTCCAACCCCGGCACCGGTGACTTCACCTGCCAGGCCGCCGGCCGCATCATCACCTGCACCGGCGGCACCCTGGACGGCTCGCTCGGACAGACCGCCCAGGCCGGGGACACCACGCGCACGATCCACGTGAGCGTCTTCGCCCCCGCGCAGCCGGGCAGCTACATCAACCAGGCCATCATCGACCCGGACAACACCCACCCCGAGGCCAACGAGACCAACAACCAGGACCAGGTCACCACGATCGTGGCCCTCGGCGGCGGTGGCTCGTACATCGACCTCAAGGTCGACAGCAGCCAGAGTGCCCCCGTCGACGGTGGCGGCAACCCGACCGACGTCGTGCCGAGCGGGAACCTCCAGTACACCCTGAAGCTGGAGAACGTCGGCACCGCCGTGGCGTTCAACGTCAACGTCCGCGACACCATCCCGGCTGGGGCGACCTTCCGCTCCGCGAAGGACCGCAACCCGGGTGAGGGCGCCTTCGACTGCGGCTTCAGCGACGGTGTGGTCACCTGCACCGGCGGCACCCTCGACGGGTCGAACAACGACACACCCGCGGCCGGCGACAACGTCCGGTTCGTCGACATCCTGCTCTTCGCGCCGCCCCAGCCGGGGACGTACACCAACCAGGCCGTGGTCGACCCCGACGGTGCAACCGCGGAGAACGACGAGACCAACAACTCCGACCAGACCGCGACCAACGTCCGGCTGTCCGGCGGCGGCAACTACACCGACCTCAAGGTGAAGAACATCGTGGTCGCCGGCGACGGGCTCAGCGACACCCAGCTCTCGGACGTGCCGGAGCCGCAGCCCGGACAGGCCTACAGCTACGAGGTCACCGTCGAGAACACCGGCACGGACCCGGCCTACAACGTCGCCTTCCGCAACGTGATCGACCCCGGGGTCCGGTTCGTCTCCGTGACGAGCCCGGGCAACGACTTCAGCTGCATCCACAGCAGCGGCGTGGTCCTGTGCGACGGCGGGGTGCTGGACGGGTCCAACGACCTCGACCCGACGTACGACACGCAGGCCACGGTCACCATCAACGTCAAGGCCCCGATGGAGCACGACCGGACCTATCCGCTGCAGAGCCGGATCGACCCTGCGAACACCACGCCGGAGGCCAACGAGGCGAACAACACGCTCTCCAAGAGCACGAAGGTGCTCAGCCAGGTCGACCTGACGATCAGCGACCTCACCACGAGCGGGAGCCAAGGCAGCGAGGGTGACGTCCGCTGGACCGTCAGCAAGGCAGGGGCAGGAGTGGCGTCGAACTTCGTCGTCACCGTCGAGCTCCCGGTCGGCACCATCCCGCTCAACATGAACTCGGTGCCCGACGGGTTCAGCTGCCAGATCGAGGAGAACCCGATCAACAAGGTCACCTGCCACGGAAGCATGGACTCGGGGACGTCGTCGGCCAACTTCGCGGTCAAGACCTACGTCACCGGAGGAGAGCAGACGGCCAACGGGATCGTCGACCCCGACAACAGGGTCGTGGAGAGCAACGAGTCCAACAACACCAAGACCTCCTGATCGGAGCCGGGAGCCGATCATGAGGAGCTGGCAGCGGAACGCACTGCTCGGGACAGCCGTCGCCGTCCTGATGGTCGGCGTGCCGGCGGCGGGGATGCCCCTCGTCGCCGGCGCCTCCCGGGTCCTGGCCGGTCAGGCCGCGGCGGACGGGGAGCTGCCCGACCCGGACCCGAGCTGCTCGACGGACATCGCCAGGCGGTACGTCGCCGGCGGCGACGGCGTCGTGCACCCGGCCAAGGACACCGACGAGGAGAAGTCCCCCAAGACGGACCGCTACCCGGACGTGCTCCTCAAGAAGCTCCAGGAGAAGCACCCGGGGCCGTGGTGCGAGTTCAACACCATGGACGAGGTCACCAGCGGCTCGACGATGACCGTGACCACCGACGCCTACCAGGACGACGGGAACCCGACCCAGCAGTCACAGGCGCACGCGCTCCGGCCACATCTGATCACGCTCACCCTGGGGCGGGACAACACCGGGATCCTGCAACACGTCACGACGTGCATGGACCAGATCCGGGACCACAACTTCCTCCAGGCCAACGTGTGCGCCCTCGCGGTCCTGGCCGCCGAGCCGGCGTGGACCAAGCTCAAGCAGGACCTCGCCGACATCCTCGGGAAGTACAAGACCCAGATGGACGGCAACCCCAACCTGGTCATCGCGGTGACGGGCTACTTCAACCCCTACCCGCAGGCGATCAAGGCGACACCCAACGCTGTGCAGCTGTGCAGCAAGCTCGTGGACACCATCCCCACCTGCACCGTCCGCTGGATGCAGCTGCCACCGGCACTGGTGATCCTCGACCAGGTGGTGAAGAAGCTCAACACCACCATCGAGGGCGTCGTCGACCAGTTCGAGGTCGGCGCCCAGGGTCGCTACTTCTTCGTGAACCCTTACGAGAAGTTCAAGGACCACTGCATGACCTTCAACGTGAAGATCTTCACCACGGTCTACCACCCGCCGAGCACCGTCGACGCCCACAACTCCGACAAGGACATCGGCTGCAGCGACACCTGGATCGAGGATGACGGCGACACCAGCACGGCGCTGCCTTCCTACCTTCCCCCCGCCGTGACCGGGGTGCTGCTCACCTACACGCAGATCACCACCAAGCTCGGCCTCTATCCGAACGCCCAGGGGCACAAGTGCCTGGCGTCCCTCATCTACGAGGCGAAGACCGCGGACGGCCTGCTGTTGAAGAACCGGCTCGGCATCGCCGAGGCTGCCAAGGAACCGGAGGACTGCTGATGGACGCCTCCGCCCGGACCCGGGACCTGCTGCTGCGATGCGTGGCCGCCGTGCTTCTGCTCGGCAGCGCCTTCGTGCTCCTCGACGAGCCCGCCCGCGGAGACATCGGTGAGGCGGCGGTCGCCGCCGTCGCGGACAAGCAGCGCCTGGTCGCCGTCGGCACCCAGCACACGTGCGCGATCACCGATGCCGGGGGAGCCGAGTGCTGGGGCGACAACAGCCTCGGCCAGCTCGGTGACGGCACGACGGAGTCCAGCACGTCTCCCCAGCAGGTCGTCGGGCTCTCCGGGGTCAAGCAGGTCTCGGCCGGTGCCCACCACACGTGCGCCCTGCTGCAGAACGGCACGGTCCGGTGCTGGGGCCTGGGCGGCAGCGGCCAACTCGGCAACGACGGCACCGGCGACAGCAGGACCCCCGTGCCGGTCGCTGGTCTCACCCACGCCAGGGAGCTGGCCGTCGGGGGCTTCCACGCCTGCGCCCTCCTCGCCGACGGCACCGTGAAGTGTTGGGGGCAGGACGGACTGGGCGAGCTCGGCGACGGCAACGGCGGCGACTTCCACGACACCCCGGTCACGGTGGCCGGGCTCAGCGGGGTCACCCGGATCGCGGCGGGCGAATTCCACAGCTGCGCCGTCCTGGTCGGCGGCACGGTGAGCTGCTGGGGGAACAACACCTTCGGCCAGCTCGGGGACGGCACGCTGGACGTCCGCGACACCACCACTCCCGTCGCGGGACTGCCCGACGCGGCAATGCGCCCGGCGCTTGCCGTCACCGCGGGCAACTCCCATACCTGCGTCGTGGTCGACAACCCGATGAACGCCTACTGCTGGGGTCTCAACATCGACGGCCAGCTCGGGCACAAGACGACCGTCGTGGACGGGCAGATGCGGCCCAGCACAACGCCGCTCGTGGTGCAGTTCGACGCCGACCCCAGCATACTCACCGAGGACGTCCAGACCCTTCCCGGCACGGCGACGGTCTCGGCCGGCGAGTTCCACACGTGCAGCCTGGTGAGCGGCACGGCATGGTGCTGGGGTCGCAACGACTCCGGCCAGCTCGGTGTCGACCCCAAGCCGGGATCTGGTGACGATCCGGCCTACGAGCCCTACGAGAACTCCACCTACGCGCTGGCCTCGCACGCCGTCGCGGCGGTCGTCGCCGGTGGCTACCACACCTGTGGCGTGGTCGGTGTCGGCGTGCGGTGCTGGGGCTTCAACTTCCACGGCCAGCTCGGCGGCTACCGCGCCGAGAGCGAGACGCCCGTCGAGGTCACCTCGCTGCAGGGCGCCCGCCAGGTCAGCGTCGGGACCGACTTCGCCTGCGCACTCGTCGACTCACCGCCCGACACCAGGCTGCCGCGATGCTGGGGCTCCAACCTCGACGGTCGGCTCGGCTCCGGTGCTCCGGTGTCCCTGACCACGATCGCCCGACCGGTCGACCTCGATCCCTCGGGCGACGACACCGCCGACGAGGTCGTGCTCGGCAACGGGCACGCGTGCGCCCGGCTCGCGGGCGCGACGACCCTGCGCTGCTGGGGCCGCAACGCCGACGGCGAGCTCGGGGACGGGACCACGTCGAACCGGTCGATGCCGGTAACCGGGGTCGGCAACGTCACGGCGTACGACGGCGGTGGGACGCTCGGCGCCCAGGAGGAGGGCTTCACCTGCGCCCGGCGTACGAACGGCACCGCCTCGTGCTGGGGCGAGAACGGCCGGGGCCAGCTCGGCGACGGCACGACCACGCAGAGCCGCGTCCCGGTCACCGTGCAGTACGACAGCGACCCCGCCGACGAGGACGTGGTCGAGACCGACCTCACCGGCGTGAGCACGGTCGCCGCGGGCGGGTTCCACGCCTGCGCGCTGCTCACCTCCGGGCGGGTGCGCTGCTGGGGCCTCAACTCGAGCGGACAGCTCGGCGACAACACCTTCACCGAGCGGCACCTGGCCGTGCTCGTCCAGGACGACGACGACCCCGACACGGACACGCCCCTGACCGGCGTCGTCGCCCTCACCGCCGGCGCGCGGCACACCTGCGCGCTGAAGTCCGACGCCACAGTGCGGTGCTGGGGCCGCGGCGTGTTCGGCCAGCTGGGGGACGGCGCTGGCACCGCCCGCAACAACGCGACCGAGCCGGTCAAGGCCGACGACGGGGCCGGCGGCGTCGCGGCGCTTGGCGACGCCGAGGACATCGCCGCCGGCGACAACCACACCTGCGCCGAGCGGGCCGACAAGGGCGTCGTGTGCTGGGGGGACAACTCCCAGAAGCAGTCCAGCGGGGGCAGCACCCACTACGACACAGGGGTCTACGCGATCCCGGCACCCCAGGAATCATTCCCCGGCGACCTCGTGCACTCGCTGTCCGCCGGGCGCCGCAACACCTGCGCGGCGATGATCGACCAGACCGTGATGTGCTGGGGCGACAACACCTTCGGCCAGCTCGGTGACGGGCTCGGCCGCCGCTCGCTCGCCGCCGTCACCGTCGGGGCCCTCCCGGGCATCGGCGGCAACCACGTCCCCGAGCCGGTCAACGACACCGTGACCACTACGCCCGGCACCGCGGTCACCATCGACGCGCTGGCCAACGACTCCGATCCCGACGGCGACACCCTGACCCTGCAGTCGGTCGGCAGTACGCCGATCGGGGACGCCCAAGTCGTGGCGGGTCAGGTCGAGTACACAGCAGGCCCTGGCTGCTACGACGAGACGTTCTCGTACGTCGTGTCCGACGGCCAGGCGCCGGTGACCGCCTCGATCACCGTCGAGATGAACTGCGCCCCGGACGCCGTCGCCGACGCCGTACACACCGCGGAGGACCAGCCGAAGGACATCTCCGTCCTCGCCAACGACTCCGACCCGGAGGACGACCCGTTGACCGTCTCGGTGCTCACGCCGCCCGCCCACGGGACGGCGACCGTCAACGCCGACAAGACGGTGAGGTACACGCCGGACGCGGACTTCTGCTCCGCGCCCACCGACACGTTCACCTACCAGGTGAACGACGGGCACGGGCACACCGACGCGGCCACCGTGACCGTGACGGTCGACTGCGGTGACGACGCCCCCGCACCCGGCGCGGACGCGGTGGCCACCCCCGAGGACACCCCAGTCGACATCGACGTCCTGGCCAACGACAGCGACGCCGACGGCGACACCCTAACCCTGGTCTCGGTCGCCGACCCGACGCACGGCACCGCCACGATCCTGGCCGGGAAGGTGCACTACACCCCGGACGCCGACTACTGCGGCCCCGACACCTTCGGGTACGTCGTCGGCGACGGCGGCTCGCAGGCGAACGGCAGCGTCGCCGTGAGCGTGACGTGTGCGGGCGACTCCCCGCGCCCGGCAACTGACCACGGCACCACCGCCGAGGACACGTCCGTGCTGCTTGATGTCCACGCCAACGACACCGACCCCGACGGGGACACCCTCACGCTCGGGACGCTTGGAGCGCCCGCGCACGGGTCGGTGGCCAAGGAGTCCGGCAAGGTCCGCTACACGCCTGCCGCCGACTTCTGCGGCTCGGACGCCTTCACCTACGTCATCGAGGACTCCACGGGGCTCACCGCGACCGGCATCGCCGAGGTCACGGTCACCTGCGTCAACGATGCCCCGGTGGCCGCCGACGACGCCGCGACCACGGACGAGGACGAGGCGGTGCACGTCCACGTGCTCACCAACGACCACGACGTCGACGCCGACACCTTGACGATCACGGACGCCTCGGGAGCAGCCCGCGGCACTCTCGCCCTGACGATGGTCGACGCCGTCACGTACACGCCGGAGCCGGGCTTCTGCGGGTCCGACTCGTTCAGCTACACCGCCAGCGACGGCACGGAGAGCGACCATGCCACCGTCCAGGTGACCGTCACCTGCGTCAACGACCCGGTCGTGGCCGGCCCTGTCGCCGACCGGAAGACGCCCTGGGGTGACCAACTCTCCGTCCCGCTCACCGCGACGGACGGCGACACCCCTCCCGACCCGCTCACCTGGAGCCTCGTGTCCGGCCCGTCCGGTGCTGTGGTGCTGAGCTCCGGTGAGCTGCTGTGGACGCCCACCGCCGCCCAGGTCGGGGAGCACCGGGTGACGGCCGCCGTATCGGACGGCGCCTCAACCGACGAGGTCTCGTTCCTGGTCACCGTGGAGAAGCGGGCGACCGCAGTCGCCTACGAGGGCGCCGTGGCCGGACAGGTCTCCGACCCTGCGGCGGTCACGGGGTTCCTGTACGACGCGTCGACAGGGCAGGCTCTGCCGGGCCGTCAGGTCTCGTTCAGTCTCGGTCCCGCGACCAGCTCGGCCACGACTGCGGCGGACGGGCGCGGATCCACCACGATCGCCGTCGTCACGCCGACCGGGGGCAAGCAGGTGACGGCCGCGTACGCCGGCAACGCGGCGTACCGACCCTCGTCGGCTACCGCGCCGTTCCAGGTGGCGAAGGAGTCGCTCACGCTCGCAACTGCCGGCCAGCAGCTCGTGCTCTCCACCGGGACGACGGCCGACGTCACCCTGGCCGCCGACGTGGCGGAGGACGCAGACGGCGCGTTCGCCGGCGCCCTGGGCAAGGTGCAGGTCGCGTTCCGCAACGCCGAAGGGAGCCTACTGTGTAACGCCGCGGCAGCGCCGACGACTGCGGGCCGTGCCCGCGCCTCCTGCTCGGCTGCACTACCCCTGGGTGCGCGGGCGGTTGTCGTGACCGCCAGCAGCCCGACCTACGCAGGTGTCGCCGAGGTCGGCGTAGCCACCCACGCGAACACCGGATCCGGACACGCCGCCGCGGCCCTGGCGACCGACAGCCGCAGCGCCGGCTTCCGCGCTGTCCCCGTGCGGCGCTCCGCGCCGACGGGCAACGCGGTGGCGGTCGTGCCGACGCTGACCGGGGTGGCGATCGTCGAGGCGTCGTCGCTGTCCACCCTGGCCACCGAGTGCAGCGGGAAGCCGAAGGTGTGCTCCGCCACGGTGCTCGCCGACGGGGCCACGATCCGCGCCGTGGACCTCGCGACCGGCGCGGTCGGGCCGGCAGCACCCGCCGCCTCGCTCCGGCTGGACGTGCGGGATGTCGCGGAGCCCGGAACGGGCGTGGACACGTGGGCACTCAGCGTCACGGGTGGTGTCACGGACGCCCTCGGGACGCCGACGAGCCAGGTGGTCGTGGAGCGCGGCAACGCTCGGGTGATCCCCTAGGAGCACCCGAGCAGGCGCCTCGGCACGGTGAGCGCGCGTGCCCTGACTCCCGTGCGGACGCCCCGACCAGCACCCTGTGGCGGCCGCCGACGACCCCCCAGCGCTCCACGGCGGCGCCCCAAGCGGGCACCCTGGACACCGTGGAGGTCCGGCAGATCCTCGCCCACATCGACCGGAGCACCGCCAAGGGCGCCCGGGCCGCCGCGCTGATCCTGCTCGGCTACGCCGCCGCGCTGCGCTGCTCCGAACTGGCCGCCCTCACCCTCGCCGACCTGGAACCCCGGCCCGGCGGCCTGCTGCTGCACCTGCTCGCCACCAAGACCGACCCCGACCGCCGCGGCTAGGTCGTCGGCGTCGCCCCCCGGACAGCACCGGGCCACCGACCCGATCACCGCCCTCGGGGTGTGGCTCGCCGTCCGCGGCCGCGCCCCCGGCCCGGTGCTGACCAGCTTCCGCGGCGTCCACGGCAGCGGCCGGATCCGCCTCGACCCGATCTCCGCAGTCGCGGTCGCCGACATCGTCCCCGAGCGCGCCGCGGCCGCCGGCCTCCCCGCCGACCGGATCACCGGGCACTCGCTGCGCGCGGCCACGCCACCACCGCCGCGGTGGCCGGCGCCGGCGTCGACCGGATCGCCGCCTAGACCGACACCGGCGCCTCGCCGTGCGGCTCGAGGGCTACATCCGCCCTGCCGACGCCCTGGCGACCAGCACCAGCACGCACCTCGGCCTGTGACCACTCGACGCCGGGACGTGCCCGGCGCGGGCCCGGCGCAGGATTCACTTGCCGGAACCGGCGCACTGGCCGGGTCGGCGGTGCGCTCTCGGGGGTGAAGATCTCGCCCTCGGTGCCGTCGCGATGGACTCGGACGGGCGGAAACCGCCGGTTCCCGCTGCGAGCTGGACTGTGCTGGTCAGTTCGCCCAGGTCACCTCGGTGACGACCAGGTTGCCTCCACCGAACTCGCGGACGAAGGTCGAGTGGTGGTCGTCAGGGGAGCGGTGGATCTCCTTGCCCCAACTGGAGACGTCCTCACCGACGCGCGGCAGCTTCCCCGAGGAGGTGCCGACAGTCGAGGTGGAGTCCAGGTGCGCGTAGATCGACTCGAGCTGCGCGTAGTCGTGGGCGTTCGGGCTGGTGCTGTTGGGGTCCTGCGAGTAGTCCATGCAGGTCTGCTGGCTGCTGCCGTCCTCGCTGGTGTGGCCGAGGCCGAAGGCGTGGCCGATCTCCTGGCACATCACGTGGGCCCGCTGCTCCGGGGTGTTGTACTGCGCCATGGAGAAGTAGGTGTCGTTCAGCTTCGTCGTGCCCGCGGTGATGTGACTGCCCCCGGTGATGTTGATGGAGGCGAGCCCCAGCCAGCCGTTGCGGCCGTAGGAGGCGTTGCACACCTCGATGCGGCCGGGCGTCGGGTTGCAGCGCTTCGGGTTGGTCGTACCCGCCGTCTCGACCAGGTCGAGCACCGAGGACTGACTCCACTCCGAGATGGACCGGTCGAGGTAAGCGTCCCAGCTGGCGGTCACGTTGTCGGCCACCACCAGGGTGAAGGGGTTGCTGGTGCGGGCCCAGTGGTAGTTGCCCCAGCTGTGGTCGGCGGTTGCCGGCGAGGCGAGGGCAGTCACGGCCAGAGCGGCGGTGGCGGCAGCGGCGGCGAAGCGGGTGATTCGCATGTGAGGCTTCTCCAAAGGGGTGGCGGCACCGCGGGTGGCGCCGGAGAGGCCAATTATCAGCGCCGGACTGCTGGTCAGGGTGCGGAATGCGAATTCATCGTGATCCAGGTGCATGAACGTGCACGGGGAAGGGGGATCAGGAATTCGGGTGGAACACCATCTGGTCGCCCGGGGCGCCGAAGTGACATATTCAGACCGGGGCAGCCAACGGGGGAGCAACGACACTCTGAGGCACCTGGGAGAAACCCTGATGGGCGCGAAGGGTCGAACTCCTGCAACGTTGCTGGCCGGTTGCGAGCACGGAGGCAACGCCTCGTGTCGGCCATCTCAGCGGGTTCAGCGACGTCAGCGTCGAGAGTGCTTCACCCCGCGGGGCGCGAGCTCGAGCTGCACCATCTGAATGTCGCCGGAGGGCACGCAACATGAGAGGTCCGTCCGACACTCGGCAGCCGGCGGCGATGCCTCGAGCTTCGACCTTACTTCGTGGAGCTGCCGCGCGAACTCTTCGAGCTCGTTGATGCGCTCGGCTATCTCGGCCTGTTTCTCGTCGATGAGCAGGCCGACGCGATCGTGCGCGCCCGCACAGTTCGCACCACCCCACACGGGGAGGAGCTCGGCGATCTGATCGCAGCTCAATCCCATTCGTCGGGCCCGATGCACGAAAAGGAGGTGGGTCGCTGAATCCTCACCGTAATCGCGGTATCCCGATCCGGTGCGGCCGGGAACACCAAGCAGCCCAATCCGCTCGTAGTAGCGGACCGTTGAGGTGGGCACGCCCACTCGATCCGCGAGTTCTGAGATCCGCACCCACCCACGGTAAACCCGGAACTGCGGTGCAAGGTCAAGGACTTGACCCTGCATACGAGTTCAAGGCCTACGGTCACGAAAAGCAGCAAGACACCTCTCTGACCTAGGAGCCCACCATGTCAACCTTCACCCGTGAGAACACAGAGATCGCCGTCGACCTGGAGGGGATCGGCCGCCAGCACCGCGCCGAAGCCGGCGGAATGATCGTCGCGCTCGAACGCTGGAACGCGGGACTCGACACCGCCGAGATGTTCGCGGACCTGCCCGACGGGGCCTGCCAGGAGCCACACTTCGGCTATGTCCTGGCGGGCTCGGCGACCGTGCGCTACACCGACGGGGAGTCCGAGACCCTCTCATCTGGCCAGGCCTATTACCTGCGCCCGGGCCACAATGTCCACGTCGACCAAGATGTCGAATTCGTGGAGTTCACTCGGGCGGACCCTGCGCCGGGCATCAACACACTCGAGCTGTAGCCCCACTCCGGAACCGCCCAGATGGTGCGACCGGTGCGGCGTTGGGACGCACCAACAGCCGCGGGCCGCCCGTCTTTCCGCAGCGGGCAGCGAAACTCAGGGCTGGCCGTGCAGGAACTCCAGCAAATGTTGCGCGAAAGTCTCCGGTTCCAGGACGTCGGCGACGTGCTGCTGTCCCGGCAATTCCAGGTGTCGAGCATTCCCTAGTGCGGCTGCGATGGCGCCCACCTGGGCGGCGGCCGGGTCGGTGCTGGTCTCGCCGGTCACGAGCAGGACCGACGCCCTGATGGTTGCCGCTTGCTCCGGCTCGACTCGGGCCTGTGTCTCGCCTGCGATCTCGCGGGGAAGTGTGTGCGCGGCGGCCACACGGCCGGCCCAGGATGGCGCTGCCCGGAGAGAGGCCATGTCCTCATCCGAGATGTCCTCTACAGCTCTGAAGAGCACCTGGATCACTCCGTCCCGATCGCCGGCGCCCAAGAGTTGGTCCATCCGCGCCATGAGATCGGGAGGGAGGGCATAGATCGATGGGTCGGGGACCGGCCAGCCCTCGTAAAGCACGAGCTTGCGGATGTTCGGGGTGAGCGTCGCCGCGCCGTACGCGACGATCCCCCCATGCGAATGGCCGTACACGTCGACCGGCTCGCCGCGCTCACCAGCGATGGCATCAACGACGGCTGCAACGTCTTCGAACTCCCGCTGCAGGCGGTACGCCTCGGCGTCGCCACTGGCGCCCCGGCCACGCCGGTCGATGGCGACCACGGTGACGCGTTGCTCCAGGTACGGCAGCAACGGTCTCCACCGCGTGTGGTCGGCCGGCGCCCCGTGGACCAGCACGAGGGGCGGTCCGTCCCCGCTCATCCAAAAGGCGATCTCGGTGCCGTCAGGCGACACCACACTGCTCTTGACTGCCTCCATGGGCACTTCCGCGCTCCTCGGGACGAGGCTTGCCCAGCCCCGGGTTGGCCCGAAGGCCGAGCCCGCATCGGTGGACGCACCCACTATCCCGCTCCGTGGATCCCGCGCCAACCGCGACATCGCCCGAGCCATGGGTCCGAAGCGGGGGAGCGACGCGGCTTCCCTAGGCGCATCCTGCTTCAGGATGGGGCTGTTCGCCTGCGTGTTCGGCTTGCGGCGCCGCAGGCTCCGCGCCGACAGCGGAACCGCCCCGTGTTGGCATGGATCACGATCATCTGGTGCCGGGAACCCGCTGCAGGGCCTCAGGATTCCGCAGTTCGCATGTTGAATCCGACTGCCGGAGCGTACTGTCCCCTGCATGTCGCGAAGGGCGGGGGTCGTGCGGGACCTGCGCGATCTTGGCCTCCATGACCACGTGTGCTGGGCGTTCGATGACGCCGACGAGTTCCGAGCGCGAGCCACCCGCTTCCTGGCAAAAGGTCTGGACCTGGGTGAGCAGATCTGGTACGTCGGGGCAGGTGAGGTAGCCGCCCTGGAAGATGAGATGCGGGAGTTCCCCGGCATGGACCGGGCACTTCGCCGAGGGGCGGCCAAGGCGGCCTCGGTCGAGGCGGCCTACCCCGGCAAAACGGTCATCGACCCGACTGCTCAAGTACGGGCGTACGCCACCGCAACCGACCAGGCTGTGGCGGCTGGGTTCACCGGGTTGCGCGTGGCGGCAGACGCCAGTGCGCTCGTGCGTACTCCCGAACAGCTGGACGCCTTCGCCCGCTATGAGCACCTGATCGACCGCTACATGCTCACCGCGCCGTTCTCCGCATTGTGCGCCTACCAGCGCAGCCTCTTGGGCGAGGAAACGATCGCGGCCTTGGCCTGCATGCATCCGGGCGCGAGCCCAAACGCCACACCCTTCTGGTTGCACGCCACGGCCGACGGCGGGTGCGCGGCGGCCATAGGCGGGGAACTGGACCTTGCCACCAGGGACCTACTGGAGCCGGCACTGCGCCGCGCTGATCTGCAGCCGCACAACGGCGAACTCGTCCTCGACGCCACCCGGCTGGCCTTCATCGATCACCGAAGCCTGCTGCAGCTGGCCGCGCATGCCCGCAACAACGGCCACGGGCTGGTGCTGCGCACCGCGCACCCCGGTCCTTCTCACTTGACCAAGGCTCTCGGGTTGACCAACGTCCGTGTGGAGACCCCGACATGATGGCTGCGACCGAACCTTTCATCCACCCGGCCCTGTTCTACCGGTCCGACCAGGAGTACCTCGACAATCTGGTGCCGTTCATCCGCGACGGTCGGCGGTATGGCCAGCCGGTAGCGGCTGCGGTCCCGACCAAGAAACTGGGGCTCCTGGAGTCGGCCCTGGGGCACGACGCAAAGCACATCACGCTCATCGACATGACCGAGGCCGGCCGAAATCCCGGCCGGATCATCCCCGGCGTCCTCCGCGCCTTCGCAGATGACCATCCCTCCACGCACGTGCGCATCATCGGGGAGCCGATCTGGCCCGGCCGAAGCGACGAAGAGTACCCGGCGTGCGTGCAGCACGAGGCGCTGATCAACGCGGCGTTCCGGGACCGTCGGGTCACCATCGTCTGTCCCTACGACGTGCGCAGACTCGAATCGCACGTGGTGGCAGACGCCATGGCCACGCACCCGCTGGTCTGGGAGGCAGGACACGAGCAGGTCAGTACGGGATATGCCCCCGACGCGGCGATCGCTCGGTACAACCTGCCGCTAAACGGCACCCGGGAAGCCGCCAGTTGCACCGTCCGAACCGCAGCGGACCTCTCCGCGGCACGCCACTTCGCCGCCACCGAGGCCGAGCGGGCCGGCTTGGACAGGCGCCGCATCAGCGACCTGGAACTGATCGCCAGCGAGTTGGCCACCAACAGCCTCCAACACACTCCTGGTGCCTGTCAGCTCAGCGTGTGGGCTGATGCCGAACATCTGGTCTGTGAGGCCCGCGACATCGGGCAGATCACGGATCCCCTGGCCGGCAGGCGACCACCGGTCGACGGCCAGCCCGATGGTCGGGGCCTGCTGATCGTCAACCATCTCGCCGACCTCGTGCGGGTCCACACAGCCCCCGGCGGAACCACGATCCGCGCGTACCTCCGGCTAGACGCCAAGCTCCGCTAGCGGTCGGCTACCGCGGCGGCTGAAACCCGGCGATGTCTCCGCTCGTTGGTGGCATCCATTTGTTCGCGCTGCTTGCAAGAGTCAGCAAGGGCCCTGGGAATTGCCGAGAACGCCTGCCGACCAGCCTCACGCCGCCGCGACGCCGGCCCGCTCGACGATCACCTCGACCGGCTGGGACCGTCCGCGGACCGTCAACGACCTCCGCTCCAGCCCCTCGCTCGAGTGTCCCGCCGCCTCAGCCGCAGGCACGCTGATCAGGACCTCGCCAGCGGCGGCTGACGCTGCCAGCCGGGCGGTGGTGTTCACGGTGTCGCCGAGCGCGGTGAAGTCCTCGACCGCATCGCCCAGGCTGGTGGCGCCGACGAACGCGTCGCCCGTGTGCACCCCGGTGCCCGCCGGGATCGGGCCCATCGGTGTGGCGTCCGGCCGGGCCGCGCGCTCGGCGAGGTCCATCCCGGCGGCGATTCCGGCCGCTGTGTGGTCGGGCCCGCTGATCCCGCCGAAGAACAACCCAATCACCTCGTCGCCGACGAACTTGTCGATGATCCCGTCGTGCTCGATGATCGCGTGGGTGGCGAGGTCGTAGAAGTGGCCGAGGAACTCCCGGAACTCCTTCGGGCGCATCCGTTCGCCCAGCGACGTGGACCCGCGAACGTCCGAGAACACCAGGGTCACGGGGATCTCCAGACCGGTCACGCCCCGGGCCCGCATGGCGCTGATGCACTTGCTGCACATCGAGGGGTTGCCCGGCGACTGTCCGTACCCCATGTGCTTCATGGCCACCGCACCCAGCCCGCGGAACGGCACCATGCACAACTTGCAGCGCGGGTCGGAGGGCAGGTGCCGGAACCTCTTCCGCTGCGCCGCAAGGATCGGGCTGTCTCCGGTCAGCATGGCCCGGATCTGATCGAGCGTCGGCCCGCGGTCCGTCACGACCTCGATTGTACGACGACCCCAGGGACCCGGCGCCCGACCAGATCGGGCCATCTGCACCCTCCGTAAACCCTCAAGCTCCTGTCATCCCGCAGTAGGGCGTTGACCTACTCGAACGTGAAGCCTCATGCCTCACGAGGGTGGGCGACGCTCGAGAATGAGGCCAAGGCGGCTGTCGGGTTCGGCGACGTGCGCCGGCGGCGACAAAGGGCCGAGGCCTGTGTCTGGGTTCTTATCCGCAGCGCGGCGAATAGACGCATTTTCGCCTGTCCTGGCCGCGCGATGCGCGGGCACGAAGGGACGACCTGCAGGCGCGGGGCTGAGCCCGCTCGGGGTGGGTTGGACCGAAGGGTGGTCGTCAGCCATCTCGGGGACGAGCACGTGCGCGTCGGGCAGGTCGAACTCATGCAGGTCCACGATATGGCCACCCGCATCCGCAGCGGCACACTTCGGATCGGGACACCACAGGTCGCGATCCGCTGAGCCGTCGCACCCCTCGGTCCAGATGAGTGCGGCGGACAGGATGGTCACCAAGAACTCACCAGTTCGCGTGTGCGAAACCAGTCGACCCCGCACTAGAACGCCCGAGGCGCGGATAGGCTCGAGATCGCGATGCACCTTGACCCGGATGCGTTGTCCCAGGTCAGACGGGGTGGAGCCGAGAATTGGCGAGAGACCGCCATGGTCGCGAACGCCGAGGCCCGCTACAGAGGGTCAGGGGTTCGAGTCCCTTCAGCTCCACCGGACGAACTGCCGCCCACCCGGGCGGCCGTTCGGCATTTACCGGGCCTTCCGCGGCCCCTTGCTCACAGTGCCAGGCCGAGCAGGTCGTGTCCGTCGGAGGCCTTCGCGGCGAGGTAGCGGCCGTTGACCGGAGTCGCGTGCAGCCGGGTGGGGACCCGACGATCCACCTGGACTCCGGCGGCGGCGAGCTGGGCCTCCTTGTCGGGGTTGTTGGTGAGCAGCTCCAGCCGGTCGACGCCCAGGGCCAGCAGCATCTGGACCGCGGCGGTGTAGTCGCGCTCGTCCTTGCCGAAGCCGAGCGCCAGGTTGGCCTGGTAGGTGTCGAGCCCGGTGTCCTGCAGGGCGTAGGCGTCGATCTTGTTGTAGAGGCCGATGCCGCGACCCTCCTGGCGGAGGTAGAGCAGGTAGCCGCCCGCCTCGGTGATCCGCTCGACAGCCTCCCGGAGCTGGGGGCCGCAGTCGCAGCGCTGGCTTCCGAGGACATCGCCGGTGAGGCACTCGCTGTGCAGCCGCACCAGCGGCACCGCGGCGGAAGCGCCGGTCGAGCAGGGACCGTCGCCGAGCGCCAGCGCGAGGTGCTCGCGGCCGTCGCAGAGGCCGTCGAAGGTGTGGACGCGCGCCTCGGTGGCGTAGCCCGCGAGGAACAGCGGCACTGTCACCACGCTGCGGACGGTGGCGGCCGGGACACCTGCACCCCCGCTCATGTGCTCACCTCCTCCTCCGCGAACCGGGACGACAGCGCGTAGCGCAGCAGCACCACGTCTCCGATCTGGCGTGTCTCGGCCAGCCGGGCCCGCCGCCCGGGGTGCCACGGGAACGCCCCAGCGCCCACGAACCGGTGCGCACGCGGGTCGCCGACGAAGAAGGGCGCCACGACCAGCTGCAGCTCGTCGGCGAGGTCGGCGGTGAGGAACTGGGTGTGCACGCGGCTGCCGCCCTCGACCATCAGGCGGCGCACGCCGCGGCGGTGCAGGTCCTCGACCAGCCGGCGTACGTCCACTGGGTCGCCTCCGTCGACCACCGTCGCCACCGTCCCGAGACGCCGCCGCGCGGCCGCCAGGGAGTGGCTGGCGCAGTAGACGAGCTTGTCGCTGTCGCCGGCGGTGAAGAAGCTGCTGGCCGGGTCCAGCCGGCCCGTCCCGGTCACGGTCACCTTGACCGGCGAGTCGCACATGCCGCGGCTGCGGCGCAGCTCGCGCAGCCGGCCGTCGCGCACGAGCAGGCGCGGGTTGTCGTGCCGCACGGTCGCGGCCCCGACGAGGATCGCGTCGCTCTCGGCGCGGACCGCGTCCACCCGCTGGAGGTCGGCCTCGTTGGAGAGCACCAGGCGCTCGTCACTGGCGGCATCGAGGTAGCCGTCGAGCGAGATGCCGCAGCTCAGGACGGTGTACGGGCGCTCGGCCACGCGTCATCACTTCCTTCCAGCACAGCGGGCCGGGCGCGCCCCGACGCCAGCAGGACGAGGGCGCCGGGCAGGCTCGCGACCAGCACGATGGCGCCGTAGGCCACAGCGGCGGCGACGCCCTGTCCCGCCCCCAGCCCGGCAGCTGCGAACGTCCAGGCCGCCATCCCCTCACGCGGGCCCCAGCCGGCCAGGTTCAGCGGGAGGCCGGCCGCCACCAGCACGACCAGCACCAAGGGCAGCAGGGTGGTGAGGGGCATCGCGACGCCCACCGCCCGGGCGGCGACCAGGAACGTCGCCACGTGGCCGCCCACCGCGAGCACCGAGGCGACGACGACGCCTGGCCAGGTGTGCCGAGCGGCGAGCCCGTCCCGCAGGTCGCCCCGCAGCAGGTGCAGCGCCCGCCCGATCCTCGTGCCCGAGGACGGCCGGCCATGTCGCAGGAGGAGTCCGGCGGTGACGGCCGCCACCACCAGCAGCGCGAGCAAGGCCGGGAGCGCGCCCCGGAACGGCGAGGGGAGCAGAGCCAGGACGACCACGACGAGGACGGCCTGCACGACCTGGCCGGCGACCCGCTCCCAGAGGACCGAGCGGAGCCCACGCCCCAGCGCGTCCGACGCCAGGCCATGACGCACGCCGCGGTGGACGTCGCCGAGCACGCCACCGGGCAGCGTCACGTTGAGGAGCTGGGCGCGGTAGCAGTCGGCCACCGCCCGCCGCAGGTGCACTCCCACCCCGAGGCCGGCGGCCACCAGGTGCCAGCGCCAGGCGCAGGCCACCGTGGTGGGCACCGCGATCAGCGCACCCAGGGCGAGAGTCGTGAGGTCGAGCGAGCGCAGCCCGTGGAGGAACGGACCGGTGCCCGTCCACCACGCCACGAGGGCCAGGACGACGGCCCCGGTCAGCACCCGGGTCCAGCTCCACGTCGCCCTCACGCCGCCACCTCCTCGAGCACGCGGGCGACGTGGCCGGCCGTCTCGGCCCAGCCGGTGAGCTCGCGTCGTCGCTGGAGCGCGGCGGCCCTGAGGCCGGCGCGCGTGCTCTGGTCCGTCAGCCAGCGCCCGAGTGCGGCCGCGAGCGCCTCGACGTCGCCCGGCGGGACGAGGATGCCGGGCCGCCTCCCGTCCGCCGTCGACCCGAGCGCCTCGGTGACGCCACCGGCGTGGGCTGCCACGACCGGGAGGCCCCGGGCGAGCGCCTCGGTGACGACCATGCCGTAGGTCTCGGCGCGACTCGGGTGGACCAGGAGGTCCGACCCGGAGTACGACGAATCGAGGGCCGCGCCGGTGCGTGGCCCGGCGAGCAGGACCCGGTCGTCGAGGCCGGACTCGTGCAGCCGTTGCTGCACACGCGCGGCGAAGGCAGCGTCCCTGGTGGCCGGGCCGACGCACACGCACTGCCAGTCGAGGTGGCGGAGCCTGGCCAGCGCAGCGACCAGCACGTCGTGGCCCTTGGCCGGGAGCACCGCCCCCACGCAGAGGAGGCGTCCGCCGGTGCCGGTGCCCGTCACCGGTGGGGCCGGGTCCACCCCGGGCCTGGCGACGTGCAGCCGGGCCCCGTCGAGGTCGTACGTCGACCGCACCCAGCGGCTCGTCCAGCCGCTCGTCGTGACGACCGCCCTCGCTGCCGCGAGAGCGTCGCGCTCCTGGCGGGCGGAGCCTGCGTCGCCACGACGGGCTCCGACCGGCATGTGGAGCAGGATCACGAGGCGCACCCGGCGCGACGCGGGCAGCAGCAGCTCGGGGACGGTCGACGCGAGCAGGCCGTCGACCAGCACCAGCCCGTCTTCGGGGATGCCGGCGAGCGCCGCCTCCAGCGCTCGCAGTCCACGTGCCCCGGGCCACGGCCAGCCGTCCCCACCGACCGGCCGGGTGTGCACGTCCCAGCCTGTCTCCGCCAGCGCCTCGCAGAGCCTCCGGTCGTAGGTGTTGCCGCCGCTCGGCCGGAGCGGGTCGGTGATCCCGTCGGGGACCACGACGTGGACCGTGCGCGCGGCCGTCACGGGACCCGCTCATAGCTGGCCCACGCGACGTGGGACTCGTGCAGCGTGACGACCAGGCCGGTCACCTGCGCGGCCGGGCCGAGCGCGCCCGCGTTGAGCCGCTCGGCCAGCCGGTCGGCGACGTGGCGTGCCAGCACCTCGGTGGTCGTGTTGGCCCCGCCGAAGGAGGGCTCGTCGTCGAGGTTGCGGTAGGTCAGCCCGGTCAGGACGTCCCTGAGCTCCTCGGTCGCCCGGCCGATGTCGACGAGGATCCCCTCCTCGGAGAGGGTCTCGCCACGGAAGGTGGCGTCCACGACGAACGTGGCACCGTGCAGCCGCTGGGCGGGGCCGAACACGTCCCCGCGGAGGCTGTGCGCCACCATCATGTGGTCGCGCACGGTCACGCTGAACACGGCACCGCCTCCTCGTCGTACGTCACCGTGTGGCACAGGGCCGGGAGGTCGCCGCGGGCGATCCGTGGCATCACTGCCGGCAGGTCCGCGAACGGCGACTCGCCGGTCAGCAGGACGTCGAAGGCGGGGTCCCGGAGGAGGTCCAGCGCGAGGGCGAGCCGGTCGTGCGTCGTGCGGCGGCCGCGGCGGGCGGGGGAGACGGTGCCAACCTGGCTGGCCCTGATGGCGAGCCGCCGGGAGTGGAAGGCGCCGCCGAGGTCGAGCGAGGTCGGCCCGTCGCCGTACCAGCTGAGCTCGACGACCATCCCGTCGGGGACGAGCAGCTCCAGCGCCCGTTGCAGGCCCTCCGAGGTGGCGCTGGTGTGGAAGACGAGGTCGCGGCCGGCATCCGCCTCCTCGGGCAGGCAGAAGGGGACGCCGAGGGCCGCGGCCGTGTCGGCCCGCGTCGCGTCGACGTCGACCAGCGCCACGGAGACGCCCGGGATGCCGGCGAGCAGGCGCGCCACGCAGCAGCCCAGCGTCCCGGCGCCGACGACGGTCACGCGGTCGCCGACCAGCGGAGCCGCGTCCCACAGCGCGTTCACCGCCGTCTCGACGATGCCAGCGAGCACGGCGCGTCGAGCGGGCACGCCGGGCGGTACGGCGACCACGGCCGCTGCGGGCACGACGTACGCCGTCTGGTGCGGGTGCAGGCAGAAGACCGTGCGGCCGAGCAGGGACGGCGGGCCGGCCTCCACGACGCCGACGCTGAGGTAGCCGTACTTGACCGGGCCGGGGAAGTCGCCGTCCTGGAAGGGCGCCCGCATCACGTCGTACTGGCTGGGAGGGACGTGCCCGCCGAAGACGAGCGACTCGGTGCCGCGGCTGATCGCGGAGCGCACCGACCGGACACGCACCTCGTCCGGCCCTGGCGGGGCGAGCGGCACGGGCCGGATCTCGCCCACGCCGGGCTCCCGCAGCCAGAACGCCCGCGCCTCCTCCATCGGACCATCCTCACCCGCGCCGGGATGAACCGGAACCGCGACTTCCTCGTTCCCCCACGTGTAAGCCCCTGTCGAAGGTGTTGAACGGAGATGGCGTGCGCACGGTTCAACGCGGCCGCGGCCGTCTCCTCACGGGCCTGGCCGTGCTCGTGGTGCTCGTCGTGCTCACGCTGCCTCCGGACCTTCGGGACGTGGGGCCGTGGACGTTCCTGAGACTGCCCCTCGAGGCGGTGCTGCTGCTCGGCGTCCTCGTCGCGATCCCGCCGGGGCGCCGCGAGGTCCGCAGGGTGGTCGCCCTTGCCGCCGGGACGGTCCTCGGCGTCATGGCCGTCTTCCGGCTCCTCGACGTGGGCTTCCTGAGGGCGTTGAACCGTCCCTTCGACCCGCTGATCGACTGGCGCTACGCGGGCTCGCTGGCCGACCTGGTGCGGAACTCCTTCGGCGACGCGCTCGGCGCCGCCCTCCTCGTCGCGGCGGCGACGGCGGCGGTCACGCTCCTGGTGCTGATGCCCCTCGCAGTGCTGCGGGTGACCCGGATGGCCGCCGCGCACCGGCGTACGACAGGCCGCGCCGCCGTCGCCCTGGCGGTCGGGTGGACGGTCGCGGCCGTCACCACGGGCATCGGTGTGGGAGCACTGGCCTCCCGGGACGCCGCCGGCTACGTGTACGCCCAGGTGGCCCGGATCCCCGCCCAGCTGCGGGACCAGCGCGAGTTCGCCGCTGCGGCCGAGCACGACCCGTTCGACCGGGTGGACGCGGAGGACCTGCTTGCGGGGCTGCGCGGCAAGGACGTGCTCGTCGTGTTCGTCGAGAGCCTGGGTCGCGTCGCCCTGGAGGACCCGGCCGTCTCCCCGGACGTCGTCGAGGTCCTCGACTCGGGCACCAGGCGGCTGGCACGCGCCGGCTTCGCCAGCCGGAGCGCCTGGCTCACCTCGCCGACGTTCGGGGGCATCAGCTGGCTGGCCCACGCGACGCTGCAGTCCGGGCTGTGGGTCGACAGCCAGCGCAGGTACGACGTCCTCGTCACGAGCCCGCGGCTGACCCTGAGCCGGCTCTTCGCGCGCGCCGGCTGGCGCACGGTCGCCGACGTCCCGGCCAACGACCGGGCCTGGCCGCAGGGGGAGTTCTACGGCTTCGACCGGGTCTACGACTCGCGCCACGTGGGCTACCGCGGACCGCCCTTCGGCTACGCCACGATGCCCGACCAGTTCACGCTCGAGGCCTTCCACCGCCTCGAGCTGGCCCGCCGGGCCCGGCGGCCGGTGATGGCCGAGATCGACCTGGTCAGCAGCCACGCGCCGTGGGCGCCGACCCCGCGGATGGTCGACTGGTCCGCCCTCGGCGACGGCTCGCTCTACGACGGCATGGACGCGGAGGTGCCGTCCGAGGACGACGTCTGGCCCTCGCCCGAGCGGGTCCGGCAGGCGTACGCCGAGTCGGTCGCCTACTCGCTCACGGCCCTCGTGGAGTTCGTCGTCCGGCACGGTGACGAGGACCTGGTGGTGGTGTTCCTCGGCGACCACCAGCCGGCGACGATCGTGTCGGGGGAGGACGCCGGGCCCGACGTGCCCATCGCCCTGGTCGCGCACGACGCGGGGGTCCTCGACCGGGTCGCCGGCTGGGGCTGGGACGACGGGCTGCGGCCCGGAGCCGGGGCGCCGGTGTGGCGGATGGACCTGTTCCGCGACCGGTTCCTCGCGGCGTACGGCCGGAGCCGCCACAGTGGTGCCCAGGCCGGGGCTGCGCGGTGAACCCGCGCCCCACCCGCGACGTACCACCGGGAGGAGGGTCGGATGGCTGAGGACGACGTCACGCTGATGCAGCAGGTGCACGACGAGCACGCTGCGCCGCTGTGGCACTTCTGCCTCCGCCTCGTGGGGCAGGACAGGGGGCGGGCCGAGGAGGTCGTCCAGGAGACGCTGCTGCGGGCCTGGCGCCACCGGACCATCCTGGAGGCCGAGCCGCGGGCCGTGCGCGCGTGGCTGTTCACGGTCGCGCGCCACATCGTCATCGACGAGTGGCGCAGCCACCGCGCCCTGAGCGAGATCCCCGTGGCCGACGTCCCCGAGGACGAGGACCCGGCCGACCAGAGCGACCAGCTGCTCCTGTCGTGGGTCGTGGCGGAGGCGTTGACCCACCTCTCGCCCGACCACCGTGCCGTGCTGCTGGAGTGCTTCTACCGCGGCCGGCCGGTGGCGGAGGCGGCACGCCGCCTCGGCGTGCCGGAGGGGACGGTCAAGTCGCGCACGCACTACGCGCTCCGGGCGCTCAAGCTCGCGCTGGAGGAGATGGGGGTCGGCGCATGACCTGCCCGCACGCCCGCGACGCCGGGGCCTACGTGCTCGGCGCCCTCGCGCCCACGGAGCGGCTGGCCTTCGAGCGGCACCTCTCCGAGTGCGACGACTGTGCCCGCTCGGTCCGCGAGCTGGCCGGCCTTCCCGGCCTGCTGGGCCGGGTGGACGCGAGCCTGCTGGAGCACGCGATGGCGGGCCAGCCTCCGGTGCCGGCCACGCTGCTCCCTGCGCTGTGCCGGGAGGTACGCCGCGCGCGGCGGCGCCGCACGCTCGTGGCTGCTGGGCTCGGGGCCGCCGCAGCGGCCCTCGTCGCGGCGGTCGTCCTGCCGCTGGCCGGCCTCCCGCCGGGGGACGAGGACGCCGGGCCGACGGCGTCGCCGTCCAGCACCGCTCCGTCCAGTCCGTCGAGCACCGCGACGCCGCGGGCCATGCGGCCGATCGGGGAGGTGCCGGTGCGGGCGCTCGTCACTCTCGAGCAGGTCACGTGGGGCACCCGGCTCGCGCTGGAGTGCACCTACGACCCGGGCTCGGTGGAGTACGGGCTGCCGGAGGCCGTGGACTACCTGCTCGTCGTACGCACCCGCGACGGACGGACGGAGCGGGTCGGCAGCTGGCGCTCCGTCGGTGGGCGGACCATGCGGCTCGCGGCCGCCACCGCCGCGGACACGGACGAGATCGCGTCAGTGGAGGTGCGCACGCCGGACGGGCGCGTCGTCCTCAAGCTGCCCGCGTGAGAACCACGGGTTGAGCTGCAGGAACAGCAGGGCGCCGGTGACGATCGCCACCACCTCCGCCGCCGCGGCGACCCACACCTCCCAGCCGTCCCAGGTGGCCGTGGTGCCGAAGAGCCCGACGGTGGTGGCGAGCACGAAGGCCGTCAGCGTCGAGAGCCCGAAACCGAGCGCCAGGAACGCCGGCAGCCAGTGCCGCCAGGCCAGGAGGAGGATGCCGATGACGGCGCCGCCGACGGCGTTGAGGAGGAAGCCCGGCCCGAGGAAGTCGTCGTCCCGGGCGTAGTCGAACCACATGAAGAGGTGGACGGCCGCCGAGACGAATACTGCTGCCGCCGCAAGGATCCGCAGGGTCATCACATGCTCCGCATCATGGGGAAGTGCCCCGTCGCCCGTCGACGAGGGCTCACCTGGATGTACGACGCGCGCGCGGGCCGGGTTCACCCCGGCGGGCACGTCACGCGACCCGCTCGGCCACGACGGCGTACTTGCGCACCCGGCCCGCACTGAGCCATGAGCTCCAGAGCCGGTGGGCCGCGACCAGCTCCTCGACGGCGCGCATGCCCACCGCTGTGGCGATGGCTGGCGCGTCGGCGCCGTATGCCGCGGTCAGCGCGTCCGCCGTCAGGCGGTGCGCCTGCGTCCAGTCCTCGATCCACCGGACCTCGAACCCCGCCCGTTCCAGAGCCCCCTCGAGCTCACCGAGCGGCACGAGCCAGACGGTGTCGGCATCCGGCATGGCCGCCCGCTCGGCACCCGTGAGCGGCTCGCCCTCCTCGACGGTGAAGGCGAACCGCCCGCCCGGCCGCAGTGCAGCGGCGATGCCGCGGAGCAGCGCGTCCTTGTCGGGGAAGGCGAGCATGGTCTCGAGCAGGAGCACCACGTCGAACTGGCCCCTCGGGACCGGTGGGAGGCGCGCGGCCTCGAAGCGGCACGACAGGCCGGCAGCGCGCTCCCGAGCCAGGTGGAGGGCGCTCGCGCTGGCGTCGATCCCCAGGTAGGTGCAGCCCAGCTCCGCCGTGATCAGCCGCCCGGGGCCGGCGACGCCGCAGCACAGGTCGAGCACCGTCGTCCCGGGCCCGATCCCGGCGCGCGCCGCCAGGGTGCGGATCTCGCCTGCCCCCATGAAGCTCTCCTGGCCGACGAACTCTCCCGGCTCGTATGCCGAGGCCCGCGCGCGCTGGAGCGCCGAGTCGAACGGGATCCGCTCGTCCTGCCTCATGGCAGCCGGGCCTCGGTCGACTCCGCCGGTCGCTCGCGCGCGTGTGCCCGGCGGAGCCACAGCCAGACGACGTCCCGACCGAAAGACTCGGCGAGCAGCGCGAGGGCGACCACCAGGGCAAGATCTCGCACGCCGTCCGGGAGGACGTCGGCGGCGGCGACGCAGAGGACGATGCCCTGGACGGCGGTCACCACCTTGCGCCAGTCGCGGAAGGGCAGGGTGCATCCCATCCACGGCCACAGCCATCCCGCAGCTCCGAAGACGTAGCGGACCGTCCCGATCGCGAGCACCCACGCCCCGGCCTCCCGCGCGATGTAGACGCTCAGCACCAGGATGAGGAACGCGTCGGCCTCCCCGTCGAACCGGGCGCCGAAGGCGGAGGCGGTGCCTGATTGCCGGGCCACCCGGCCGTCCACGGCGTCGAGGACCAGCGCGACCACCGTGAGCGTGACCAGGGTCGGCACGGCAGGGTGGCGCAGGTAGGCGTCGGCGACCAGCGCGGCAATGCCGCAGGCCAGCGCCGCCCTGGTGAGTGTCACCAGGTCGGCAGGCCCGAGCCGAGCGGTCCCGCTGGCCGCCAGCCCGTGCCGCAGGGCCCCGGCGAGCCCCACGCCGCAGGCCAGGCCCAGGGCTGCCGCGGGCGTGCCGAGCCCGATCGTCGCGGCGAGGACGGCCAGCAGTGCGGCCAGGCCGGCCAGCGCTCCGGCCAGGCCCGGACCGCTCGCCACCGATACGCGTCCGAGATCTCTCACTACGCTGTCGTACGCACGCCGGGCGCTTCTGGTTCACGGAGCCCATGGAGCCCATGGAGTGCAGGGAGGTCACGGGGCTCACGGAACCCACGGAGGAGGAGCGCATGGACAGCGCACCCGTCCGCGCGAGCGCGCACTGGCTCGCGCTGCGCGAGCCCGCCGACGCGGCAGCCCGGTCGCCCGAGCTGGTGGACCAGCTCGTCTCGCTGCTGCCCTCGGGCGGCGGGACGCGGGTCCACGACCTCGGCTGCGGGACCGGCTCGATGGCCCGGTGGCTCGCCCCGCGCCTGCCGGGTCCCCAGCACTGGGTGCTCCACGACCGCGACGAGGAGCTGCTCGCCGAGGCCGGGCGCCGGGCCCCGGCCCTGTCGGCCGACGGCGGGCAGGTGACCGCGGAGACCCGGAAGGGAGACTTCACCCGGCTTCCGCCCGAGGAGTTGGCCGACGCCGACCTCGTGACGGCCTCTGCGCTGCTCGACATGCTGACGGCCGCGCAGGTGGACCGGCTGGTCGCCCTGTGCGCCCGGCCGGGCTGCCCGGTGCTCATCACGCTCTCCGTCGTCGGCCGGGTCGCCCTGGATCCGGCAGACCCGCTCGACGACCGGGTGAGGCTGGCCTTCAACACCGACCAGCGGCGTACCACTGCCGCCGGGCGGCTTCTCGGCCCGGACGCGGCCAGCGCGGCCGCCGCCCGATTCCGGCTGCTGGGTCGCGAGGTCGCGGTGAGGCCCAGCCCGTGGCGCCTCGGGCCCGACGAGGCGGCGCTCACCGCTGCGTGGTTCGACGGCTGGTGGTCCGCCGCCTGCGAGGTCCGTCCCGAGCTCGCTGACGCGGCCGGGTACGCCGAGCGGCGGCGGGCCGAGGCCGCCGCCGGGTCGCTGCGGGTCACCGTCCACCACGAGGACCTGCTGGTCCTTCCGGTGCGCTGAGCGAGGGCATCCCACTCAGTGGTCCTGAACCGATGGACGTGCAGTGGTGCCTGCAGGCGGCAAGGCTGACGTGGGTGAGTCGGCGCCGGGAAGCGCTAGTGCACGTCCATCGGTCCCTGGCTCACTGGGTCAGCCGATCGTCATACGGTCTCGAGCGCCTGCTTGCGCGGCAGCTCCCGGACGGAGCGGGAGAGCAGGACCAGCCCGCAGATCGCGGCGTACGCCACGCCGGACGCCACCAGCACCGGGCCGTAGCCGAACCAGACGCCCAGCGGCCCCCACAGCAGCTGGCCGATGGGCATCGCGACGAACGAGCCGAGCGCGTCGTAGGAGTAGGCGCGGGAGAGCATCCGGTCGTCCACGTGCTCCTGCATCGCGAGGTTCCACCCCATCGAGAAGACCTCGATCCCGGCGCCGCCGAGGAACGCCGCGACCACGAGGGCGACCAGCACGGGCTCTGCCCCGAGCAGCACCATGGGCAGGGCGGCGAGGGAGATCGCGGCCATCCCCCACAGCAACGGCCGTTGCAGCGGGACGCGCAGCAGCACGACGGCCATCGCGAGCAGGCCCAGGGCCTCCGCTGAGAGCACGTAGCCCCAGCCCTGCCGTCCGACCGTGTCCTCGGCGACGGCCGGCCCGAGGGTCTGCATCGTGCCGGTGTGGATCATGTTGAGCGCGCCGAAGGCCACCACGACCACCCACAGCCAGGTGGTTGACCAGAAGAACGACCAGCCCTCGCGCAGCTCGGTGAGCGTGCTCGTCGACTCCATGCGCTCGCGCGGCGGGATGTGCACGGGCAGGAGCAGCAGCGCGGCGAGGAGCCAGGTCGCCGCGTCGACGGCCAGCGCCCAGCCCGGGCCGACCGTGACCACGAGGATGGCGCCGATGGTGGGACCGAGGACGGTGAGGCCGTTGCGGGTCAGCGACAGCAGCGCGTTGGCGGGCTGGAGCTGGTCGCGGGGGACGAGCTGGGGGACCATGCTCGCCATCGCCGGGAAGCTGATCGCCGAGACGGCGCCGTGCACCGCGGAGAGCGCCACGAGCATCCACAGCTCGGCCGTCCCGGTGATCACGAGGGCCGCGATCGTGCCCTGGGTCAGGGCGGACGCGACGTTGGAGACCTGGAGCACCACGGCGCGCGAGAAGCGGTCGGAGATGACGCCGCCCCACAGGAGCAGCAGTACCATCGGAGCGGTGTGGGCGGCCAGCACCTGGCCGAGCGCGGCCGCCGAGTCCTCGATGTCGAGCACCGCGAAGGCGAGCGCGATGTTGGCCATCATGCCGCCGAAGGTGTTGACGAAGCGCGAGGCGAAGTACCACGCGAACCCGCGCTCCCGCAGCGGCGCGATCGACGCAGCCCAGGTCACTGGTCGTCCGCCATCACGAAGGCGAGCGTCGTCGCGCTGACGTGGATCGTGCCCTCGGTGCGTGCGGGGCGGGCCTCGGCGTGGAGGAGGAGCACGGCCTCCTGCACCAGGCCCATCGCCCGGGCCCAGACGTCCGGCTCGACCCAGGTCTCGAGGTCGCTGTCGCTGCCGGGGTGTCGCTCGCGCGACGCCGACGCCAGGCGGCGTACGACCTCGGCGTGGGTCGCGCTGGCCCAGGCGACGCGGTCCTCGGGCGCTGCAGGCCCCTTCGGGCGGCGGGCGGGGTCGCCGCCCACGGGGTAGCGGTAGCGCCTCGCGACGCCGCCGCGGATGCGTTCCTCGCCGGCCTCGACGAGCTCGCCGGCCTCGTGGAGCACGCGGAGGTGGTACGACGCGTTGGCGTGCGTGAGGTCGAGCGCGCGCGCCACCTCGGCGGCGCTCATCGCCTCGGCCGTGAGCAGCGACAGGATGCGCAGCCGCACCGGGTGGGCGACCGCGCGCAGTGCCGAGATGGCCTGTCGCTCCGCATCGTCAGCCATCTCACCCTCCAAGAGTTGTTGGGGAGAGTGTGGGCGGCTGGCACTGCCACTGTCAAACGGTTGTTGGGCAGTGTTCAGGGTGACCCTGGTCCGACCCTGAACCGACCCCGAGCGGGGAACGAAACCGCCCAGCGGCGTGGTTGAGTGGGGTGAGAGCGGCGCCCTGGAGTGCGCCGCCCGAGGAGAGTGAGCCATGACCGAGCAGCACCCGCAGTCCCCCTACGGCCAGCAGCCCTACGGCCAGCAGCCCTACGGCCAGCAGCCCTACGGTCAGCAGTCCTACGGTCAGCAGCCGCAGCAGCTGGCGCCGGGGCAGGAGCGCAACATCGGCGCCCTCGCCCACGGCGCGGCGCTCGCGGCCATGCTGTTCTCCTTCGGCCTCCTGGGCTTCGTCGCGTCCGTCGTCATCTACGTGATGTACAAGGACCGCGGCCCCTTCGTCCGCCAGCACGCGGCCAACTCGATCAACGTGCAGATCACCATGTTCATCTGGCTGGTCGTCGCGATCCCGCTGATCCTGGCGCTCGGCCTGGGCCTGCTGATCCTCTTCGCCGCGCCGATCATCGCCGGCGTCCTCCACGCGGTCGGGGCGATCAAGGCCTACAACGGCGAGTGGTGGAACCCGCCGATGACCCCGCGCTTCGTCAAGTGACACGAGGCTGACGGACACCTGGCGGCGGCCCGGAGCAATCCGGGTCGCCGCCTTCCGTCCTGCGGCGGTATCATCGGCGGCATGCAGACGCAGTCCCTGCTTCTTGGCCAGCCGCGCTGACTCACGCAGTCGCGCGGCAACCCCTCCCTGCGAGGGGTTTTTTCATGCCAACAGACGGTCAGGGATCGACGAGGAGAACAGACGATGAGCGACCAGGACGAGCGCACGACGTACGACGTCGAGTCGGTGCAGCAGAAGTGGCAGCAGGTGTGGGAGAAGCTGGACCACTTCCGCGCCGACGACGACAGCCCTCGCGATAAGCGCTACGCGCTCACGATGTTCCCCTACCCGAGCGGCGACCTGCACATGGGTCACGCCGAGGTCTTCGCGCTGCACGACGTGATCGCGCGCTACTGGTGGCAGCGCGGCTACGAGGTGCTGAACCCGATGGGCTTCGACTCGTTCGGTCTGCCGGCGGAGAACGCCGCGATCAAGAACGACGAGCACCCGGCGGTCTACACCTACGGCAACATCGAGACCTCGATCGCGTCCTGCCGCAACTACGCCACGTCCTTCGACTGGAGCCGGAGCTTCAACACGTCCGACCCGTCCTACTACAAGTGGACGCAGTGGTTGTTCTTGAAGTTCATGGAGCGCGGGCTGGCCTACCGCAAGAACAGCCCGGTCAACTGGTGCCCCGCCGACCAGACCGTGCTGGCCAACGAGCAGGTCGTGGACGGGCACTGCGAGCGCTGCGGCGCCGAGGTGACCAAGCGCGAGCTGACGCAGTGGTACTTCCGGATCACGGAGTACGCCGACGAGCTGCTGGCCGACCTGGACACGCTGGCCCCGACCTGGCCGGACCGGGTGATCACCGCGCAGCGCAACTGGATCGGCAAGTCCGAGGGCGCGCACGTCGACTTCGACATGTCCAACGGGCAGCGCGTCACGGTCTACACCACCCGCCCCGACACGCTGTGGGGGGCGACCTTCATGGTGGTCGCGGCCGACTCGAAGCTGGCCACCGAGCTGGTCACGCCGGACCGCTCGGCCGAGCTGGCGGCGTACGTCGCGGAGGTGCGGAAGGCCTCCGACATCGACCGCCTGGCCACCGACCGCCCGAAGACGGGCGTCGACCTGGGGGTGACCGCGACCAACCCGGTCACCGGTGAGCAGCTGCCGGTGTGGGCGAGCGACTACGTGCTGGCCGACTACGGCACCGGCGCGATCATGGCCGTGCCGGCGCACGACCAGCGCGACCTGGACTTCGCCAGGGAGATGCGCCTGCCCGTGCGGATGGTCGTGGACACCGGCGCCGAGGACCCGGCCGTGTCCTTCGTGGCGACCACCGGCCACGGCACCTACGTGAACTCCGGGCCGCTGGACGGCCTGACCGACAAGGCGACGGGCGTCCACAGGGCCATCGAGGTGCTGGAGGCCGCCCAGCACGGCAAGGGCGCGGTCAACTTCCGCCTGCGCGACTGGCTGCTGTCCCGCCAGCGCTACTGGGGTGCCCCGATCCCGGTCATCCACTGCCCGGTCGACGGCGAGGTGCCGGTGCCGGAGGACCAGCTGCCGGTGCTGCTGCCGGAGCTGAAGGGCGCGGACCTGAAGCCCAAGGGCACCTCGCCGCTGGGCGCGGCCCGCGAGTGGGTGGAGACCACCTGCCCGACCTGCGGCGGCCCGGCCGAGCGCGACACCGACACCATGGACACCTTCGTGGACTCGTCCTGGTACATGTTCCGCTACTGCTCGCCCCACGACGACACCCAGGCGTTCGACAGCGCCAAGGTCAACGAGTGGATGCCGTGCGACATCTACATCGGGGGGGTCGAGCACGCCGTGCTGCACCTGCTGTATGCGCGGTTCTTCACCAAGGTGCTGGCCGACATGGGGCTGGTCGACTTCCGCGAGCCCTTCGCGGCGCAGCTGAACCAGGGCTTCGTCATCAACCACGGCAAGAAGATGAGCAAGTCGCTGGGCAACGGCGTGCGACTGGGGGACCAGCTCGCGGAGTTCGGCGTCGACGCGATCCGCCTGACCCTGGTCTTCGCCGGCCCGCCGGAGGACGACATCGACTGGGCCAACATGTCGCCCGACGGGTCGCTGCGCTTCCTGCAGCGCGCCTGGCGGCTGAGCGGAGACGTCACGTCCGAGCCGGGCGCCGACGTCACGACGGGTGACCTGGCGCTGCGCCGCGTCACCGCCCGCACCGTGCACGACGCGACCGAGCTGGTCGAGGGCTACCGCTTCAACGTGCTGGTCGCCCGCGTGATGGAGCTGGTCAACGCCACCCGCAAGGCGATCGACTCCGGCTGCGGTCCCGCCGACCCGGCTGTCCGGGAGGCCGTGGAGGCAGTCGCGATCCTGCTGTCCCTGGTCGCGCCGTACACCGCCGAGGAGATGTGGGAGCGGCTGGGCCACGAGCCGTCCGTCGCGCGCGCCGGCTGGCCGGCCGTCGACGAGGCGCTGCTGGTCGAGGAGAGCGTGACCGCGGTCGTGCAGGTGCAGGGCAAGGTGCGGGCCCGCCTGGAGGTGGCCCCGGACATCTCCGAGGTCGACCTGGAGGCCGCCGCGCTGGCCGACGAGGCCGTCGTGCGCGCGCTGGAGGGCAAGACGGTGCGCAAGGTCATCGTGCGGGCGCCGAAGCTGGTCAACATCGTCGCCGGCTGACTCCACCCACTAGCCTTCCGCCATGCGCGGCACCGTGATCATCACCGACTCGACGGCGTCGCTGCCGCCGCAGGTCGCCGAGCAGCACGGCATCGTCGTCGTGCCCCTGCAGGTGGTCATCGGGGCCAAGGTGTACGACGAGGGGCCGGACGGCGCGACGCCCGAGCTCGTGGCGGAGGCGCTCCGGGAGTTCGTGCCGGTGAGCACGTCGCGGCCGGCGCCGGCCGCGATGCTGGAGGTCTACGAGCGGCTTGCAGTCGAAGGCGCGGAGGAGATCATCTCGATCCACCTCTCCGGCGAGATGAGCGGCACGTTCGAGTCCGCCCAGCTCGCGGCGCGGCAGGCCGGCGTACCGGTGCATGCCGTGGACAGCCGGCAGGTGGGCGCCGCGACGGGCTACGCCGCGCTCAGCGCGGCCGAGGTCGTCGCCGCCGGCGGGAGCGCCGCCGAGGCCGTCGCGGCCGCGCGGCGACGGGCGGAGTCGGCGACGTCCCTGTTCTACGTCGACACCCTGGAGTACCTGCGCCGCGGCGGCCGGATCGGAGCCGCTGCGGCCATCCTCGGCGGTGCCCTCTCGGTCAAGCCGCTGCTCGGCATCGTCGACGGCAAGGTGGCCCAGCTCGAGCGGGTGCGCACCGGCCAGAAGGCGCTGGCCCGCCTCGAGGAGCTTGCCGTCGAGTCGGCGGGCGAGGGACCGGTCGACGTCAGCGTCTCCCACCTGGCCAACGCCGAGAAGGCCGACCAGCTCACCGAGCGGCTCACCGAGCGGCTGGCCGACCAGCTGGACGGCCGGGAGCCGTGGTGCGGTGAGCTCGGCGCTGTGCTCGGTGCGCACGTCGGCCCCGGCATGGTGGCGGTCACGGTGGCGCCACGGCAGGAGTAGCACCGCCCCACCCAGCGTCCCCCGCATGTGGAGAAGCCCGGCCAACCGCGGTTGTCCACAGGTAGCGGCTGGGGCGTTCGCGGGCGTCGGCCGTCGCGCCTAGCGTCGCGGGCATGCGCAGTCGCAGTCCCTCGTCCGAGCACGCCGAGGCGGTGTCGCGCCGGCTGGCCACCCTGAGCGCCGAGCTGGCCGCCGTCCGCGGCGAGCCGCCGTCGGAGCACCAGCACACCCGGCTGCGGGCCGGGCCGCGGGAGGAGCCTCCGGCGCTGGCCGACCCGGCGGCTCTCCCGGGCCCACCCGCCGTGCCGTCGCCCGGCCGGCACGCCGCGCGGCGGCTCGCCGACCGGGTCGTCCTGGGGCCGGCCCACATCGCCGTGGTGGCGGTCGTGGCCGCGCTGGCGGTCGGGCTCGCGGCGTGGCTGGTCGTGCGCTCGCAGGCCGAGCCCCGGCCCGTGGCCGCGCCCGCGCCGCTGGCGGAGCCCCTCGTCGAGACGGCGGCCGTGCCGTCGGCGTCCACGTCGACCGCAGGGGTGCCGGCGGGGGCAGCCCAGGCGTCGGCCGCGGGGTCGACCTCGGGATCGGCTGGCGCGGGGGAGGAGGTCACGGTCGACGTCGCGGGGAAGGTACGCCGTCCGGGCATCGCCGTGCTGCCGGCGGGATCACGCGTCGTCGATGCCCTCGAGGCGGCGGGCGGTGCGCTCAGGGGGGTCGACCTGACCTCGCTCAACCTCGCGCGGCCGTTGGTCGACGGCGAGCAGGTGCTGGTCGGAGTGCACGCGCCGGCCGGGGTGGCGGGCACGGTCGGGCAGCCCGGCAGCCCGAGCGCGTCGCCCGGCACCCTGGTCGACCTCAACGCGGCCGACGAGGCGGCGCTGGAGACGCTCCCCGGCGTCGGTCCGGTCACGGCGGCGGCCATCGTCGCCTGGCGTGCCGAGCACGGTGGGTTCACGGCCGTCGACGAGTTGCTCGAGGTGGACGGGATCGGTGAGGCCACGCTGGCGCAGATCGCTCCGCACGTGACGATCTGACCGTGCGCGACCTCCGGGCTCCGGCGCTGGGCGGGGCGGCGTGGCTCGGAGGCATCGCGGCAGCCGTCTGCCCGTGGTGGGTGCCGCTGGGCGTCGTGGTCGGGACGGCGGCGCTGCTCCTGCGGAGCCGCGGGGCCGGGCCCCTGGTCGCCTTCGCGGCCGTGGCAGGGGTGACGCTCCTCCACGGCACGGCCCTCGCCTCCGGCCCAGTGGCCCAGCTGGCGCAGAAGCGTGCGGTCGTCGGGGCCGAGCTCACGGTCACCAGCGACCCGCGCCCGGTCGCCGGGCGCTTCGGCGACCTCGTGGTCGTCCGGGCCAGGGTCGAGCAGCTGACCGGCCGCGGCGCGGCGTACTCCCTCTCCACCCCGGTCGTCGTGATGGCCGACGCGTCGTGGCTCGGCGTCGTGCTGGGGGAGCGGCTGCACGTGTCGGGGCGGCTCGGGCCGGCGGACGGCGACTCGGCGGCGTTGCTGATGGTGCGCGGCTCGCCGGACCGGATCGAGGGTCCCGACGTGTGGTGGCGGGTCGCCGCAGCGGTGCGGGGGTCCATCCGCGAGTCGGTCGAGCCGCGTCAGGAGGACACGCGTGAGCTGGTGCCGGCCCTGGTGGTCGGCGACGACGCTGGCGTCGACCCGGCGCTCGCGGACGACTTCCGGACCACCGGGCTGACCCACCTGCTCGCGGTGAGCGGCACCAACCTCACCCTGCTCGTCGGCTTCCTGCTCATCGCCTCCCGGTGGGCGGGCGTGCGCGGCTGGTGGCTGCACGGGGTGGCGGCGGTCGGCATCGCGGGCTTCGTGCTGCTGGCCCGCACCGAGCCGAGCGTGGTGCGCGCCGCCGCGATGGGCACGGTCGCGCTCATCGGGATGGGCGGCAACGGGCGCGAGCGCGGCCCGCGGGCCCTGGGCGTCGCCGTCCTGGCGCTCCTGCTGCTCGACCCGCGGCTGGCCGTGACGGCCGGGTTCGCGCTGTCGGTGCTGGCGACCGCGGGCATCCTCTGGCTCGCGCCCCTCTGGCGCGACTCGCTGCGCACCTGGCTCCCGCGCGGCGTCGCCGAGGCGGTCGCCGTGCCGCTGGCCGCCCAGGTCGCCTGCACTCCGGTCGTGACGGCGCTGTCGGGTGAGGTGAGCCTCGTCGCGGTGGTCGCGAACCTCCTGGCCGCGCCCGCCGTCGCGCCCGCCACGGTCCTGGGCCTGGCGGGCGGGCTCGTCGGCCTCGTCTGGATGCCGCTGGGCCAGGTCGTGGCCGCGCCCGCGGCGTGGTCGGTCGGATGGATCGCGGTCGTGGCCCGGCGCGGGGCAGACCTGCCGACCGCTGCCATCGCATGGGGGACCGGCCCGGTGGCGCTGCTCCTCGTCACCCTGGTGTGCCTCGGGCTGGTCGTGGTGGTCCCGCGCGTGCTGCGCAGCCCGCTCGCGGGTGTCGCCTGCTCGGTGCTGCTCGTGGTGACGGTGCTGACCCGCCCGCCGACTCCCGGCTGGCCCCCGTCGGGCTGGGTGCTCGCCATGTGCGACGTGGGCCAGGGCGACGCGCTCATCCTCCGGGCAGGCCCGCACGAGGGCGTGGTGGTCGACGCCGGACCCGATCCCGCCCTGGTCGACGGCTGCCTCGACCGGCTCGAGGTGACCCGCGTCCCGTTGCTGGTCCTCACCCACTTCCACGCCGACCACGTCGACGGCCTCTCCGGGGTGCTGGCGGGGCGGACCGTCGGGGCGGTCGAGGTGACCGCGCTGGGCGACCCGCCCGACGGCGTCGAGGAAGTCGCTCGGGCGACCGGTGCGGCCGGCCTGCGGCCTGCCGTGGCGGCGTACGGCGCGACGCGTCGTGTCGGGGATGTGACCCTGCAGACCCTGTGGCCGCGGCCGGACGTCGCGCGCTTCGCCGGCGACCTAGGGGAGGACGGCAGTGCCGCCAACGACGCGAGTGTCGTGCTGCTCGCGGAGGTCGACGGTCTGCGCATCCTGCTCACCGGGGACATCGAGCCGCCTGCGCAGCTGGGGCTGAGCCGTCTCGTCGGTGGGCTGGCGGTGGACGTGCTCAAGGTGCCGCACCACGGCAGCCGCCGTCAGGACCTGGGGTTCCTGACCGGCCTGCGCGCTCGACTGGCGCTCGTCTCGGTGGGGGCGGACAACGACTACGGACACCCTGCGCCCGAGCTCGTCACCGCCCTGGAGAGCGCCGGCACCGAGGTGCATCGCACGGACCTCGACGGTGACGTGCTCGTCGTGGTGCGTGACGGGCAGCTTGGGGTCGTCGCCCGCGGCGGTGTCGGTCGGCGCCGTTAGGGTGGGCGCACCATGGCAGCCACTCCCTCCGCAGCACAGGTCCTCGGGCGCGTCGTCCTGGTGACGGGCAAGGAGGAGTTCCTCAGCGAGCGCACGGTCGTCTCCGTGCGGGAGGCCGTCCGACGCCACGACCCCGAGTCCGAGTTCGCCGAGTCGACGGCGTCCGACCTGACGCTGGGCAGCCTGGGGGAGATGTCGGCGCCGTCGCTCTTCTCCGCGATCCGCTGCGTCGTGGTGCGGGGGCTGGAAAACCTGCCCGACGAGACGGTCGACGGACTCGTGGACTACTGCGCGTCCCCGGCGGAGGACGTCGCCCTCGTGCTGGTGCACGGCGGGGGGCAGAAGGGCGTGGGTGTGCTCACCCGGCTCCGCAAGCTCAAGGACACCGTCACCGAGGTGAAGTCCGAGGAGATCAAGGGCTGGAAGCTGCCCGACTTCGTGAAGTCGGAGGCCGCCGCCCACGGTGCCCGGATCGCCCCCGACGCGGCTGCGTTCCTCGTGCAGGCCGTCGGCGCCGACCTGCGGTCACTCGCGGCCGCGATCGACCAGCTCGTCAACGACTACCCCGGCGAGCAGCTGACGGTCGACCGGGTGCAGCGCTACTTCGGTGGCCGTGGCGAGGCGAAGTCCTTCGCCGTGGCCGACGCGGCCATGGCCGGTGACGCCGCCGCGGCGCTCGAGGAGCTGCGGTGGGCGCTCGACGGCGGCACGGCCCCGGTCCTCGTCACCTCCGCGATGGCAGGCTCGGCGCGCAGCATCGCCCGTTTCCTCGGCGCCGGCAAGGGCATGCGCGACGCCGACCTCGCGCGCGAGCTCGGCGTCCCCCCGTGGAAGGTCAAGCAGGTCCGCACCGAGGCCCGTGCCTGGTCCGAGGAGGGCATTGCAGCGGCCATCACCGCGGTCGCCCGGGCCGACGCCGACATCAAGGGCCAGGCCCACGACGCGTCCTACGCACTCGAGCGGCTCGTGCTCACCGTGGCGGGGTTGCGCGCGGGGCGCTGAGGTCGCGTCCCGGCCGCTCGGCGGCGACGTGGACACACCTCATCTGCCGCGAACTCGTCACCGCTCTCTGACGCTGCGCCACCTACCGGCCACCGGTTCCGCCTACGGGTCTGACCGCCCGGACAAAGCCGAGGTCGTCCATCTCCCTGCCCTGCCCATCCCGCGTGTCGCGCTGGCGGTCAGTTCCGCGCGCGCCAAAGTGGCGACATGTCCAGTCGGATAGCCGTCATCGCAATCGACGCTGTTCAGCCGCGGGTGGTCGCCGACTTCTGGTGCAGCGTCCTCGGCTGGCAGGTGCTCGAAGAAGACGAGGGCGTCATCAGCATCGCCCCGCCGGATGGATCCTGGCCGATGATCGACGTGGTGCCGGTGCCGGAGAGCAAGACCGTCAAGAACCGTCTGCATCTCGACCTGCGCGCCGACGGGACGACGACAGCCGAGGAGCTCGAGCGGCTCCTGGAGCTGGGCGCACGACGCGTGGACGTGGGGCAACAAGCCGACGCCACGTGGGTGGTGCTGTCCGATCCCGAAGGCAATGAGTTCTGTCTGCTTTCACGCACCGTCCAGGAGGTCGACCCGGACCAGTGAAGACGGCGCACAACCGTGGCCGCAGATGGCAGAAGGCGCCCTCCCGGGTGGGAGAGCGCCTTCGCTACGCGGCTGTGCTGAAGTCAGCGGGGCCAGTGCGTCAGAGGGACGAGGCCTTCTTGGCGATCGACGACTTGCGGTTGGCCGCCTGGTTCTTGTGGATGACGCCCTTGGAGGCCGCCTTGTCGAGCTTCTTCGAGGCGTCGCGGGCCGCGGTGAGGGCGGCGTCCTTGTCGCCCGTCTCGGCGAGCTCGCGGAACTTGCGCACAGCGGTCTTCAGGCTCGACTTGACGGCCTGGTTGCGCTGGCGGCGCACCTCGTTCTGCTTGTTGCGCTTGATCTGGGACTTGATGTTCGCCACTGAAGAACCTCAGGTTGATCGGTCTGGTCAGGAAAGTCGTAGGTTGTCGGCTGCCTGGCATACCCCAAGAGGGTCGGGCGCCGGACAAGCAAGGGGAGACTCTACCGGTCGGGCGCGGATGCGCCCAAATCAGGCGAAGGAGCCTTGCTCACGCCCACCCACGCCGCTCGGCGAGCCACGCCCAGCAGACCTCGCCCTGCCAGCGCTGGCCGTCGCGGAGGTAGGGCGACGTCGGGGGCACCGGGTCGCGTGCGGACTTGAGGAAGTAGCCGGTGACGACGGCGAGCACCGCGTCGATGGCCTCGGGGGGTACGTCGCGGAGCAGGGGTCGCTGGCGGATGATCGCCTCGACGTCGAGCCCGTCGCCACGGGGGCCGATCAGCATGACGAGCGAGTCGAGCCAGTCGGCGCCCAGGACGGGCCAGTTCCAGTCGCAGAACCACGCCTTCCCGTCCTCGTCCAGGAGGGTGTTGTCATCGCGGACGTCCGTGTGCACCAGCGTGTTGCCTCCGACGTGGTCGCGGAACTTCGCGGCCAGCGCGGACGCCTCGGCATGCCGCTCCGGGCGTGAAGGCAGGGAGTCGGGCGGCAGGTTGTCCCAGTAGGCCGGCCAGGCCGCGAGCTCCTCGGCGAACGTGTCGAGCGTGAGGCCCGCCGGGGCAGGAGTGAGGAGCTCTGCGACCAGCTCCAGGGCGTCGAGGGAGGCGTCCAGCTCGGACCGGCGCCACGGCCGGGCCGGGTTGCGCGCCTCGACCTGCTCGATGCCCAGCACGACCCAGTCCTCGTCGTACGACCAGAGCAGGCGCGGCGCGGGGACGCCCTGCGGCAGGGCGGCCAGCTTGCGGGCCTCCTCGCGGTAGGACTCGGCGAACATCCGCTGCGCCTGCACCGAGGCCGCCTTCACGAAGTGCTTCGAGCCGTCCTCGCAGACGAGGACGCTGGCGAAGCCCGGCGTGAAGCCGGCGTTCTGCGACCGCGCCTCGACCACGGGCGAGCCGCACCGCTCCTCGACGTGCGCCCGGATGTGGGGTGGCAGGAACTGCCACTCCAGCCGTCGAGCGGTCCGGCCGTGCGGGATGTGGTCGGTCATGCCCGCATCCTTCCCGACCCGTGTTCATGGGGTCGAACTGGATTCGACGCCGGGCCACCGGGTGGCACGGCCACGACGCGTGTGGGGAGGATGCGGGTATGCCGCAGCTCGTGTCGCCCACCGTCGCCGTGATGCAGTCCTTCCTCGGGGCGATGGACGAGGCCTGGCGCGAGGGCGCGGACAACACCCAGACCGCCGGCTGGATCGCGAGGTACGGCGCCACCTGGCACACGCTGGAAGGCTTCGCGGACTTCGTCGCGCAGCTGCACGCCGAGGAGTCCGACCCCAGCGTGCTGCCGCACGGGTGGGTGCTCACCTCCACGCGCTGGTGGGTCGAGGGCGACGAATACCTCGGCCGGATCGCCGTGCGGCACGTGCTCAGCGACTTCCTGCGCGAGGTCGGTGGCCACATCGGGTACGACGTGCGGCCGTCTGCGCGGCGACGGGGTCACGCCACGGCGATGCTCCGTGCGGTGCTGCCCTACGCCCACGAGCTGGGGATAGACCCGGCCCTGGTGACCTGCGACGACGACAACGTCCCGTCGATCAGGGTGATCGAGGCGTGCGGGGGAGTGCTCGAGGACGTCCGGGGGAGGAAGCGGCGCTACTGGGTGCCGACGAGCGCCTGACGCGCGTCGCGGCGGCCACACCGACGACCGCGATGGCGAGGCCGACCAGCTCCCGGGCTCCCATGGTCTCGTCGAGGATCAGCCAGGCCAGCACGGCCGTGACCGGCGGCGAGAGGAAGAACAGGCTGGACGCGGCCCCCGAGCCGCCGCGGAGGACGAGCAGCGCCAGCAGCCCGAGGCCCACGAGCGAGTTGACGAGGGCGAGGAGGCCCAGCGAGACGCCCGCGACCACCGGGTCGGTGACCGGCCAGGCGCCCTCGAAGGTCCAGCTGAGCAGAAGCAGCGGCGGCGCCGAGACCGCGAACTGCACGACGGTGGACCAGAGCAGGTCGGGCGTGCCGCCGATCCAGCGCTGGCCGAGCGTGCCGAGGCTGAGCGTGAGCATGCTGAGCGCGCCGAGCAGCACGGCGACCGGGCCGCCGACGTGCCCGAGGTCGGGCCCGAGGACGACCAGCACCCCGACCACGCCGAGGACGAAGCCGAGGACCTGGACCCAGGAGATCCGCTCCTGGACGAGCAGGGCGGCGAGGATGGCGGTGAGCACCGGGCTCAGCGCGTGGAGGAGCGAGCTGATCGTCGCCCCGAGCCCGAGGTCGAACGCGACGTAGATGAGGCCGAACTGGAGGCCGTTCATCATCAGCCCGACGCCCACGACGCGGCCGACGTCCTGCCGGGTGAGCCGCCACGGGCGCCGCAGCGCGAGCGCGACGAGCGTCCCGAGCAGCGCCGCCAGGGCGAAGCGCCAGCCCAGCGTGAAGAACGGCGCCGAGGCCCGCACCGCCGCGGGCCCGGAGATGTAGCCGGACGACCAGACCAGCACGAACGCCGCGGCCGGGACGAAGGGCAGGTGGCGTGCGGGGGCGTGGGCGGGTGGCACCCGGTGACCGTATCCAGACGGTCTGTCGTGCGGGTTCGGGGGAGTGGCGGCCAGCGTGGAAGAATGGCGCGTCCCGAAGGAACATCCTCCGTCACTCCCGAAAGCAGCACGTGAGCCTGAAGAACGCGCCGCAGCCCGGCTCGACCGACCCGTCGATCATCCGGAACTTCTGCATCATCGCTCACATCGACCACGGCAAGTCCACGCTGGCCGACCGGATGCTGCAGCTCACGGGGGTGGTCGGAGAGCGCGAGGCGCGGGCGCAGTACCTGGACCGGATGGACATCGAGCGCGAGCGCGGCATCACGATCAAGAGCCAGGCCGTGCGCATGCCCTGGACCGTGCCCGCGGACAACGAGCAGGGTGCCGAGCCGGGCACCTACGTGCTGAACATGATCGACACGCCCGGCCACGTCGACTTCACCTACGAGGTGTCCCGGTCTCTCGAGGCCTGCGAAGCCGCGATCCTGCTGGTCGACGCCGCGCAGGGCATCGAGGCCCAGACGCTGGCCAACCTCTACCTCGCGATGGGCGCGGACCTGCACATCATCCCGGTGCTCAACAAGATCGACCTGCCGAGCGCCAACGTGGAGAAGTACGCCGCGGAGCTGGCGGGGCTGGTCGGCTGCGACGAGTCCGACGTGCTGCTCACCAGCGCCAAGACCGGCGTCGGCGTGGAGGCCCTCCTCAACGAGATCGTCAAGCAGACCCCGCCGCCGGTCGGCGACCCGGACGCGCCGGCGCGGGCGCTGATCTTCGACTCGGTCTACGACACCTACCGCGGGGTCGTCACCTACGTGCGCGTCGTCGACGGCAAGCTGACCCACCGCGACCGCATCCGGATGATGTCGACCAACGCCGTGCACGAGATGCTCGAGGTCGGCGTGATCAGCCCCGAGCCGGTGAAGGCCGGGGAGATCGGCGTCGGCGAGGTGGGCTACCTGATCACCGGCGTGAAGGACGTGCGCCAGTCCCGGGTCGGTGACACGGTCACCTCCCAGCACCACGGCGCGACCGAGCCGCTCGGCGGCTACAAGCACCCCAACCCGATGGTCTACGCCGGTCTCTACCCGATCGACGGCGACGACTACCCGACGCTGCGTGACGCGCTGGAGAAGCTCCAGCTCAACGACGCGGCGCTGGCCTACGAGCCCGAGACCTCCGGCGCCCTCGGCTTCGGCTTCCGCTGCGGCTTCCTCGGGCTCCTGCACATGGAGATCACCCGGGACCGCCTCGAGCGCGAGTTCAACCTCGACCTGATCTCGACCGCGCCGAACGTGGTCTACCAGGTCGTGATGGAGGACGGCCGCGAGATCGAGGTGACCAACCCGTCCGAGTATCCCGACGGCAAGGTCGCCGAGGTGCGCGAGCCCGTCGTGCGGGCCACGATCCTCTCGCCGAGCGACTACATCGGCACGATCATGGAGCTCTGCCAGAACAAGCGCGGCCAGCTGCTCGGCATGGACTACCTCTCCGAGGACCGCGTCGAGATGCGCTACACCCTGCCGATGGGCGAGATCGTCTTCGACTTCTTCGACCAGCTGAAGTCGCGCACGAAGGGCTACGCCTCGCTCGACTACGAGCGCACCGGCGAGCAGGCGGCCGACCTGGTGAAGGTCGACATCCTGCTGCAGGGGGAGCCCGTCGACGCGTTCTCGGCGATCGTGCACCGCGACGCGGCGTACTCCTATGGCGTGATGCTCGCCGGCAAGCTCAAGGACCTGATCCCGCGGCAGCAGTTCGAGGTGCCGATCCAGGCGGCGATCGGCGCCCGGGTGATCGCGCGCGAGACCATCCGCGCCATCCGCAAGGACGTGCTCGCGAAGTGCTACGGCGGCGACATCAGCCGCAAGCGCAAGCTGCTGGAGAAGCAGAAGGAGGGCAAGAAGCGGATGAAGATGGTCGGCCGCGTCGAGGTCCCCCAGGAGGCGTTCGTCGCCGCGCTCTCCACCACCCAGCCGACGGAGAAGCCAGCCAAGAAGTAAGGGCCGGGCGCGTCAGCCGCGCATCGGACCGCCGCGCCGCCCATAGGACTCCGCGACGATCTCGGCGACGACCGACAGCGCGATCTCGCCAGGCCCCTTGCCGCCTAGGTCGAGGCCGGCGGGCACGTGGAGGCGGGAGACGTCCATGCCCTCCCGGCGCAGCTCCTCCGAGACGGCGGCCGCCCGGCTGCGGCTGGCCATCATCGCGACGTACGCCGCGTCCGAGGCCAGCGCCGTGCGCAGCACCGCGGGCGCGTCGGGAGCGTCGTGGTCGCAGAGCACCACGGCGTCGCCGTGACGGGGTGCGAGGCCGGGCCCGCCGTCGTCGGCAGGCTCGACGAGCACCTCCCGCCCGGCCGTCGTGCCGATGGTCTCGATCGCACGGGCGATGGGGTTGTCGCTCAGCACCAGGATCCGGCCGTGGTCGGGACCCTCGTCGCGCCACGGCTGCTCGCGCTCGGTCATGGGCTCAGGCTCGCACAGCCGGCCGGTTCAGTGCCCCGCCTCGGCCGCCAGGAGGTCGGCGACGCACGCACCGGCGGCCACCTGCCCGGCGGCAGCGGCGTTGAGCACGCTCGCCAGCGGCATCGGCAGGTCCCGGTGGTGCGCCAGGTCGCCCGCGGCGAAGACGCCGGGCTCGGAGGTGCGGCCCATCGCGTCGACGGCGATGCAGCCGCTGTCGAGCAGGTCGAGCCCGAGCTGCGCGGCGAACGGGGCGGCCTGCTCCAGGGCAGACGCGACGAAGATCCCGCCGACCCGGACCTCCTGGCCAGCCACGGTCAGCACCGCGTCGTCGCCGTCGACGACGATCTTGTCGATCGGGTCCGAGACGACCCGGACGTCGTGGGTGATCCGGCGCAGCATCGGCACCAGGTGCGCGGCGCGGGGCCCGTCCTGGACGGCGACGCTCCGCCCGGCCAGCTCGTGGCCGTGGCAGAAGGGGCAGTGGTGGGCGACCCGGCCGAACGCCTCGGCCAGGCCGGGCAGATCCGGCAGCACGTCGCGCACGCCGGTGGCCAGGAGGACCGCGGCGCTCTCGACGAGAGTGCCGTCGGCCAGGGTGGTCTCGAAGCCGCCCCCGGCGCGACGTCGTACCTGCGTGGCAGCGAGGTCGCGCACCTCGACGGTGTCGTACGCCGTGAGGTCGGCCCGGGCGAGGGCGCGGAACTCCGACGGCGGCCTGCCGTCGTGGGTAGCGAAGTTGTGCATGTGCTCCGCGGGCGCGTTGCGGTAGCGGCCCGAGTCGAGCACGAGCACGTCCCGGTGCATCCGGCCGAGGGTGAGTCCGGCCTGCAGGCCGGCGGGTCCCGCTCCGATGACGACGACGTCCATGGGGTCCTCCGAGTCGATCTGTGTTGACGGTGCACCCAGCGTGTGACTTCATGTCAACATGAAGTCAAGCCACTGGTCGGTGGGGGAGGTGGCAGAGCGCTTCGGACTCGCCACGCACGTGCTGCGGCACTGGGAGGACATGGGCCTGCTGACGCCGGAGCGGGACTCCGCGGGCCGGCGGCGCTACGGCCGCGACGACCTGGTCCGGGTGGCCGCGGTGCAGCGCAACAAGGCGGCCGGCATGAGCCTGGAGCAGATCCGGCTGCTCTTCGACGGCTCGGCAGACGGCCGGCGGAGGGTGCTCACCGACCACCTCGCCGACATCGACGAGCGGATCCGCGCCCTGGAGACGTCGCGGGCGATGACGGAGCACGCGCTGGACTGCCGCGCGCACGACATCACGACCTGCCCGAACTTCCGCAAGCACCTCGAGACCGCACTGGCCGGCGGGCCGTGGCACCCGGGGCCGGGCGACCACGAGCACGCTCATGCGACGCCGGAGGTCAGACGCTCTCGCGGCTGACCGTCACCTCGGCGATGGCGATGTCGAGCGCCGCCTCGAGCGCGGCGACCGGCGCCTCGAGCTCCGCCTTCCGGGGCCGGCGGGTGCCGGTGAAGTGCACCACCTCGAGCGGCCGCGTGCGCGCCGACCCGGTCGCGCGCCAGTAGCCGGTGATCCGCCCGTCGACGAGGAGCGGCGGCAGCACCATCCCGTTGGCCTGCAGCCACAGCCGCCGCACGTGCTCCGGCTCGGCGAAGCGGACGCGGGCGGGCGGGTCGTAGCCGCACATGAGCGCGTCGAACTCCGGCAGGAGCAGCACACCGCTGGGCTCGCGCGGTGGCGGACCGCCCGGCAGGTCGACGTACGTCCGGCCGTCCGGGCCCTCCTCGCCGACCAGGCCGAGCCGGTCGAGCACCTCGCCGACCGCCCGGAGCCCGAGCCCGGACCACCAGGCGATGTCCTGCCGCGACGCGGGCCCGTGGCAGCGCAGGTGCAGCCGCACCAGGTCGTCGAGGCTCGGCTCGGCGGCGGGCTCGCCGATGACAGCGGTCGCGGCGCGGTAGACCGGCGCGCCCTGGCCGGACCACGGACCCTTCAGTGGGCGGCGGACCAGCCCGCCGTGGCCGAACGCGAGGTAGCGGCCCACCTGCAGCGTGGTGACCTCGTCGCGGCCCTCGACGCGCTCCAGCCACTCGTGGAGGTGCCCGATGAGCTCCGCCGGCGTACGCCACTCGTCGCGGGCGAAGGCCTCCGTCGAGTCCCACAGGTCGTCGAGGCTGCCGTGCTCGAGCTTGAGCAGCTGCTGCCACCGGGTGCGCTGGCCGGCGCGGGTGCCGAGGTGGAGGAGTGGGTGCTGGGCGGCGGTGCAGGTGTGCACGGTGCCGCGCAGCGTGGAGCCGCGGACGAGGTCACCGGATTCGTAGGCCGCAGTGACCTCGGCGTGCGTCGTCCCCGGCCGGCGCGCCGCGAGCCCGAGGAAGGGGGAGCGGGCGGTCTGCGACTGGATCGGGCCGGTCACCGCCACGAGGCCGGCTACGGACGCGGCGCCGTCGGGGAACTGGCGCGCGAGCGCCAGGCCCCGTAGGTCGTCGAAGGAGACCCCCATGCCGGGGGAGGCTACAGCGGCCCCTCATGGCGCCGCCGACAGAATGAGGGAGTGATCCCTGCCGGCCTGGACTCCCAGAGGCGCCTGGGCCCGGAGTGGGTCGACTGGCTCGAATCGCTCCCGCGGCTGCGCGCGGAGCTGCTGGAGGAGTGGCAGCTGAGCCCAGACGGCGAGCCGATGCACGGCTACTGCTCGCTGGTGCTCCCGGTCCGCACGGACTCGGGAACCGCGGCGGTCCTCAAGATCGCGCTGCCCGACGAGGAGTCGGAGCACGAGCACCTGGCCCTCCAGCACTGGGGCGGCCACGGCGCGGTGCGGCTGCTGCGTGCCGACCCCCGTCGACGCGCGATGCTGCTCGAGCGGCTCCACCAGGAGACCCTCGCCCAGGTCTGGGACATCGAGGCCTGCGAGATCGTCGCGGGCCTGTGGTCCAGGCTCCACGTGCCGGCGATGCCACAGCTGCGCCCGCTCACGGCGTACGTCGAGGGGCAGGGCGCCGCCCTGGCCGCGCTGCCCCGCAACGCGCCCGTGCCCCGGCGGATGGTCGAGCAGGCGATCTCCCTGGGCCGCGACTTCGTGGGCGACGGCGGCAGCACCGGCACAGTGGTCCACACCGACCTGCACTACGGCAACGTGCTGGCGGCCGAGCGCGAGCCGTGGCTGGTCATCGACCCCAAGCCGCTGAGCGGGGACCGGCACTACGAGGTCGCTCCGATGCTCTGGAACCGGTGGGAGGAGCTCACGGGCGACCTGCGCGGGGGGATCAGGCGCCGCTTCCACGCGCTGGTCGACGCGGCGGGGCTCGACGAGGACCGGGCTCGCGACTGGGTCGTGGTGCGGATGGTGCACAACGCCATGTGGACGCTGCAGGACGCCGAACGGGTCGGCCGCGGCCTCGACGCCGACGAGCGTGACTGGATCACGCGCTGCATCGCGCTGGTGAAGGCCGTGCAGGACTGAGGTTTTCCGCTGCCGGGAGGTCGCGTGACGCAACCCACCGGGCGAGATTGCTACCGCCGCGTAACCGGGTGATCTAGGTTACGGCCATGGCCTTGAACCACGACACCAGCTTCCTCGACCGCATGCAGCCCAACGTGGCCGTGCAGTTCCGCGACCGCGTCCAGCGCTCGCCCGAGCGGGAGGCCTACCGCTTCCCGCGCGGCGAAGCGTGGGAGTCCGTCACCTGGAAGCAGTTGGGAGAGCGCGTCGAACAGCTCGCCGCCGGACTCCTCGCGCTCGGTCTCGAGCCCGAGCAGCGCGTCGGCATCGTCTCCAACACCCGCTACGAGTGGATCCTCGCCGACCTCGCCGTGATGTGCGCGGCCGGCGCGACGACCACGGTCTACCCGACCACGAACGCCGAGGACACGGCGTACATCCTCGGCGACTCGGAGTGCCGCATCGTCTTCGCCGAGGACGAGATCCAGCTGGCCAAGCTGCGGGCCCACAAGGCCGAGCTGCCGCACCTCGCCAAGGTCGTCACCTTCGACCCACCGACTGGCTCGGGGCAGGCGGCCGCGAACGGTGACTGGGTGATCGGCCTCGACGACCTCGCGGCCCTCGGCCGCGACCATCTCGCCGCGCACCCCGGCATCCTGGAGGAGAAGGCGCACTCGATCGGGCCCGACCAGCTCGCGACGCTGATCTACACCTCGGGCACCACCGGCCGACCCAAGGGTGTGCGGCTGCGCCACCGCTCGTGGGTCTACGAGGGCGAGGCGATCAAGGCGCAGGACATCCTCAGCGAGGACGACCTGGAGTTCCGCTGGCTGCCGATGAGCCACTCCTTCGGCAAGGTGCTGCTGTCGGTGCAGCTGGCGATCGGCTTCCCGACCGCCATCGACGGGCGCGTGGACAAGATCGTGGACAACCTCGGCGTCGTGAAGCCGACCTTCATGGGCGCCGCCCCGCGTATCTTCGAGAAGGCGCACGGCCGGATCGTCACGATGACCGCGGCCGAGGGCGGGGCCAAGGAGAAGATCTTCAAGAAGGCCTTCGCCGTCGGCCTCGAAGTCGACCGCCTCAAGCGGGAGGGCAAGCCGGTCCCGCTGCCGCTCAAGGTCCAGCACGCGCTGTTCGACAAGCTGGTCTTCAGCAAGGTCCGCGAGCGCTTCGGCGGCCGCGTCCGCTTCTTCATCTCCGGCTCGGCGGCCCTCAACCCCGACATCGCCGCCTGGTTCAACGCGGCGGGCATCACCATCCTCGAGGGCTACGGCATGACCGAGAACGCCGCCGGCGCCACGGTCAACCACCCCGAGCAGAACCGGATCGGCACCGTCGGCCCGCCGTTTCCCGGCAGCGAGGTGAAGATCGGCGACAACGACGAGGTGCTGCTGCGCGGCCCCCACGTGATGGACGGCTACCACAACCTCCCCGAGGAGACCTCGAAGACGCTGACCGAGGACGGCTGGCTGCACACGGGCGACAAGGGCTCGATCGACGAGGCCGGCCACCTGGTGATCACCGGCCGGATCAAGGAGCTCTTCAAGACCTCGGGCGGCAAGTACATCGCCCCGCCGGCGATCGAGTCGAAGTTCAAGGCCATCTGCCCCTACGTCAGCCAGTTCATGGTCTTCGGCAACGAGCGCAACTTCTGCGTCGCGCTGGTCACCCTCGACCCCGACGCGATCGCCGGCTGGGCGGCGGAGAACGGGATGGAGGGCAAGTCCTACGCCGACATCGTCGCCTCGCCCGAGGTCAAGGATTTGATCGACGGCTACGTCGACGAGCTCAACGGCCACCTCAACCGCTGGGAGACCATCAAGAAGTGGGAGATCCTCGACCACGACCTGAGCGTCGACTCCGGTGAGCTGACCCCGTCGATGAAGGTCAAGCGCAACGTCGTCGAGTCCAACTACAGGGACCTGATCGACAGCTTCTACGCCTGATCCACGTCCACCGCACAACGCCCCCACAGGATCCTCACAGGTGGGGGCGTTGTGCTGTTCCCATGAGCGCACACGACCTCGGCCCCCTGTCGGGCACCGGCGTCCACGAGCACGACCTCGGGCTGCAGCACGACCTCGGCACCCTGGACAAGAAGCGGCTGGGACGCCGCGGGCTGCTCTCCCTGCTGGGCGGCGTGGCGGTGGTCGCGGTGGCCGGCTGCGCGGCCGAGTCCCGGCTCGACCAGCCGGGCAGTACGGCGTCCACGGGCGCCGGCACGCCGCCTGCCCGCCCGGACGGCGGATCCGGCGTCGAGGTCGCCGAGGGGGAGATCCCCGAGGAGACGGCCGGCCCCTATCCCGGCGACGGCTCGAACGGGCCGAACGTCCTCGCGGAGTCCGGCATCGTCCGCAGCGACATCACGTCCTCCTTCGGCGGTGCCTCCGGCGTCGCCGAGGGCGTGCCGCTCACGCTGCGGTTCCGGGTGCACGACCTGTCCGGTGACGAGGCGACCCCGATGGCCGGGGCGGCGCTCTACGCCTGGCACTGCGACCGCGACGGCGCCTACTCCATGTACGACGGCGACGCGGCCGGTGAGAACTACCTGCGCGGTGTCCAGGCGGCCGACGAGGACGGCTGGCTGGAGTTCACCACCATCGTCCCGGGCTGCTACCCCGGCCGCTGGCCGCACGTGCACTTCGAGGTCTACGAGTCGGTCGACACCGCCACGAGCGCGGCCAACAAGCTGCGCACCTCGCAGTTGGCGTTCCCGGCCGACGTCTGCGAGCAGGTCTACGCCACGGAGGGCTACGAGGAGTCGGTGGGCAACCTGGCCGGCGTGTCCCTCGAGGGCGACGGCATCTTCAGCGACGGCTACTCCCTGCAGCTCGCCCGGATGACGGGGACCGTCGAGGAGGGGCTCGTCGCGACCCTCAACGTGCCCGTCTGACCGCCGGTTGGCAGCGGGGCGCCGGGGCGCGGCGCGTCTGGTTGGATAGCCGCCGTGCCCCCAGCCCAACCGTCCGGTGACCCCGCACCGCGCGACGGCTCCCTGCCCGAAGCGGCGCTGGCGGAGTTCGGCACGCACGCCTTCGGCCTCTACGTCCACGTGCCGTTCTGCACGGTGCGCTGCGGCTACTGCGACTTCAACACCTACACCGCCGAGGAGCTCGGCGACGCCCCCGGCGCCTCGCGCTCGTCGTACGCCGAGGCGGCCATCAACGAGATCCGGCTGGCGCGGCGCGTGCTCGGCGACCGCGACGTCCCGATCGACACGATCTTCTTCGGCGGTGGCACCCCGACGCTGCTGAAGGCCGTCGACCTGGGGTCGGTCGTGGCGGCCGCGGCGGCGGAGTTCACGTTGCGAGACGACGTCGAGATCACCACCGAGGCCAACCCCGACAGCGTCGCGCGGTGGGACCTCGAGGAGCTGCGCAACGCCGGCTTCAACCGGATCAGCTTCGGCATGCAGAGCGCGGTCGACCACGTGCTCAAGGTGCTCGACCGCACCCACGACCCGATGCGGGTGCCCGCGGTCGTGGAGTGGGCGCGGCAGGCGGGGTTCGGCGACGTCAGCCTGGACCTCATCTACGGCACGCCGGGGGAGTCGCTCGACGACTGGGCCACCTCGCTCGACACTGCCCTCGCGTGCGAGCCGGACCACGTCTCGGCCTACTCGCTCATCGTGGAGGAGGGCACCGCGCTGGCCCGGCGGGTGCGCCGCGGCGAGCTGCCGATGCCCGACGACGACGACCTCGCCGACAAGTACGAGATGGCCGACGAGCGGCTCTCCGCCGCCGGGCTGCAGTGGTACGAGGTCTCCAACTGGGCGCGCGGGCACGAGCACATGTGCCGCCACAACGTCCTCTACTGGACCGGCGGGGACTGGTGGGGCGTCGGCCCCGGCGCGCACAGCCACGTCGGCGGCGTGCGGTGGTGGAACGTCAAGCACCCCGCGGCGTACGCCGACCGGCTGGCCGCCGGGGAGAGCCCGGCCCACGAGCGCGAGGTGCTCGACGCCGAGGACCGTCGGATCGAGCGCATCATGCTCGAGCTGCGCCTGGTCGAGGGCCTGCCGGTCCTGGCGCTCGACCAGTCGGGCCGGGCCCAGGTGGCGCGGCTGGTCGACGAGGGCCTGGTCGAGCTGGCCACCGAGCGGCTGGTGCTCACCCGGCGCGGCCGGCTGCTCGCCGACGCCGTGGTGCGCGACCTGACCTGACCGGCCTCGGCGCGCCTCGTCGGACGCCGCGGCTCAGGGCGCGGTGACGAAGTCGATCAGCTCCTCGACCCGGCCGAGCAGGGCGGGGTCGAGGTCCTGGAAGCCACGGACGCCGCCGAGGATGTGCTTCCACGCCCGGGCGATGTCGGCCTGGTCGCGGTGCGGCCAGCCCAGCTGCTGGCAGGTGCCGGTCTTCCAGTCGATGCCGCGCGGCACGGCCGGCCACTTCGTGAAGCCGAGCCGCTCGGGCCGGACCGCCTGCCAGATGTCGATGAACGGGTGCCCGACGATCAGCACATGCTTGCCGACGGGCGACTTCGCGATGCCCTGGGCGATCCGGCTCTCCTTGGAGCCGGCCACCAGGTGGTCGACGAGCACGCCGACGCGGCGCTGCGGCCCGGGCTTGAAGTCGCGCAGGTGGTCGGCGAGGTCGTCGACGCCGCCGAGGTATTCCACGACGACGCCCTCGATGCGCAGGTCGTCGCCCCACACCTTCTCGACGAGCTCGGCGTCGTGGCGGCCCTCGACGAAGATCCGGCTGGCCCGCGCCACGCGGGCCTTCGCGTCGTGTACGGCGATCGAGCCCGACGCCGTGCGGGTCGGCTTCGCCGGCGCCTTCTGGGTTACCGGCCGGGTGAGCACGACGGGCTTGCCCTCGAGCAGGAAGCCGGGGCCGAGCGGGAACGTGCGTCGCTTCCCGCGCCGGTCCTCGAGCGTGACGGTGTCGAGGTCGCGGTCGACGGCGACGATCTCGCCGCACCAGTCCGTCGTGACCTCCTCGACGACGAGGCCGACCTGCGCCGGCTGGTCGGTGGCGCGGCCGTTCTTCGGGGCGCGCCAGTCGGTCGAGAGGACGTCGGAGCCGTAGCGGTCGCTGCTGCCCGACCTGGACGGGCGCTGGGTGGGAGAAGGCACCCGGTCAACGCTAGGCAGTGACCACGCGACGTACGACGAGGCGCGCCGCGTCCGCCCGGAACGACTCGGCCGGCGCTACTCGTCGGCGGGCGGTCGCGGGGTGCTGCCGGCGCTCTGCTGGGAGTCCGTGTCGCTGGTCGACGGCTGCTCCTCGGTCCCGGAGCCCAGGTCGTCCTGGGTGGCGTCCATGTCGAGCTCTTCCTGGCTCTTGGTCCGCTCGTCGTCGGGGTCGAGGGGCTGCGCCAGCGGGTTGTCGTCGCTGGGCCGGAGGTCGTCGGGCAGCTGCTCGTCGGGCACGTCGGGCTGGGTGCTGGATTCGGTCATGCGCAGCCGGTACCCACGCCGGACGGGTCAGACGAGGGGGAGGCGCTTCTGGCTGCGGGGCAGGTGCTCGTAGCCCCGGCGCACGGCATGCTCGAGCAGCCGCGGCTCCCAGGGCCATTCGCCGGCCGCGAGCGCCTGGTCGACGGGCACCCCGCGCACGGCGAGGTCGCGGATCGTCTCCGCGACGATGCCGAGGGTGTTGCGCTGCTCCTCGACGAAGTCGCGGTCGACGGGCGACCCGTGGCCGGGCACGACCACGGACGACGAGGTGGTCAGGCCGAGCACCATGTCCAGGCTCAGCGGCCAGTCCAGCGGCCAGGAGTCCTGGCCCAGCCACGGGGGAGCGGACTCCTCGACCAGGTCGCCGCCGAGGACGACGTCGACATCCGGGAGGCGGACGACGAGGTCGCCGGCCGTGTGGCCGCGACCGGGGTGCACCAGCTCGACCAGCCGGTCGCCGAGGTCGAGGACGACCGCGGAGGAGAAGGTGTGGTCGGCGGGGACGACCTCGGTCGCGAGCATGTCCTCGCGGTGGGGGTCGTCCGGGTCGTCCGCGACGGCGGCCTTGATCCGCTCACCGGCAGTGATCGTCTCGGCGGCGGCCACCTCGTGGGCGTGGATCGGGATGTCGCCGTACGCCGCGCGGAAGGCGCCGTTGCCGAAGGTGTGGTCGAAGTGGGCGTGGGTGTTCACGACGGCCGCCACGTCGCCCGCGCCCAGCCGCCGGAGGTCGTCGATCACCCCGCCCGCCGCCGCGGCCGAGCCGTGCGTGTCGACGACGACGAGGCCGCGGTCGCTGCCGATCGCGGTCACGTTGACGTCGAACCACTCGTAGCGGGCGACCCAGACGCGCTCGGCTACCTCCTGGAAACCTCGTCCGGCGCTCACGGGGCCACCCTAGGCGCCGGGCGGCTCACCCGTGTCGACTGCCGTGCAGCCAGAGTTCGCCTGCACGTCGCACCGCCCCCGCCTCTCCTCCCTAGCGTCGAGGGCATGACTTCCACCACCCCCGCGCACGACACCGCCGGCCTCGGCCGGCGGTCCCTGCTCCGTGGTGCTGCCGCTGGTGCGGCCGGCATCCCGTTCGCTGCCCTGGCCACCCGCGCCGCGGCGGCGTCTCCTGCGTCCTCGGTCTTCTCCGACGCCGGTTACGGCCCGCTGCGGCCCGCTGTCGACCAGGCCACCGGCCTGCAGCTGATCTCGCTCCCGCGCGGTTTCGAGTACGTGTCCTACGGCTGGACCAACGACCTGATGACGGACGGCACGCCGACCCCGAGCGCTCACGACGGCATGGGCGCCTACCGCATCGGGGACAAGGTGCACATCGTCCGCAACCACGAGCGCAACCCCGCGGCCGCGTTCACCCAGCCGGCCTACAACCCCCTCGGCGGTGGCGGGACCACGACGCTGGTCTTCGATCCCGAGGCCGGCCAGTTCACCGAGTCGTGGGGCAGCCTCGGCGGGACGTCGCGCAACTGCGCCGGCGGCGTGACGCCGTGGGGCACCTGGCTCACCTGTGAGGAGACGTTCAGCGAGACCGGCGGCGTCCGCCACGGCTACGTCTTCGAGGTGCCGCCGACCGGCAAGGGCGACCCCACGCCGTACAAGGCGATGGGCCGCTTCAACCACGAGGCCGCCGCCATCGACCCGGCCACCGGCATCGTCTACGAGACCGAGGACCGCGGCGACGCGTCCATGTACCGCTTCGTCCCGACGACTCCGGGCCGGCTCTCCGACGGCGGCCGCCTCCAGGCGCTCCGGATCGGGAGCACGAAGGTCGACACCCGCCGCGACGGCTCCGGCACGTCGTACGGCACCGTCGGCTGGGTCGACATCGACGAGCCCGACCCGGCGACCGACACCGTGCGCTACGAGGCCCAGGGCAAGGGCGCCGCGGTCTTCTCGCGCCTGGAGGGCGCGTGGTACGGCAACGACCGGATCTACGTGATCACCACGGACGGCGGCCCGGAGCGCAACGGCCAGGTCTTCGAGCTGGACCCGGCCACCGACGAGCTGCGCGTGCTCTTCGCGTCGCCCGGCCCCGAGGTGCTCAACGCCCCGGACAACATGTGCGTGAGCCCTCGGGGCGGGCTGGTCCTCTGCGAGGACGGCGGCGGCACGGAGTACGTCCACGGGCTGACGGTCGAGGGCGAGATCTTCCGCTTCGCCTCCAACGACGTCGACCTGCGCGGCGGCACCGCCGGCAAGAGCGTGGCGCCCAACGACTACCGCGGCTCCGAGTGGGCGGGCGCGGTCTTCGAGCCCACCAACGGCAGCTGGCTGTTCCTCAACATCCAGAGCCCCGGCATCACGCTGGCGATCACGGGACCGTGGCGCCAGGGCGCCCTCTGACAGCGGCTCCCGGCTGCACGACTCCGACGGCCTGTCCTCCCGCGGGAGGGCGGGCCGTCGTCGTTCCACCTAGTAGGCTTGGCACTCCCGGGTGCGGAGTGCCAGCGCTCCCGGGGCAGCCGTGCGAGCAGACGAGGAGGTGGGCAGGTGCCGGTCGACGACCCGATGATGGGCGGACAGTCCCGCAGGCTCGCCGTGCTGCGCGCCATCGTGGAGGACTATGTCGCGACCGAGGAGCCCGTGGGCTCCAAGGCGCTGGTCGAGCGCCACCAGCTGGGCGTCTCGCCGGCCACGGTGCGCAACGACATGGCCGCGCTGGAGGACGAGGGCTACATCCACCAGCCCCATACGAGCGCCGGCCGGGTGCCCACCGACAAGGGCTACCGGCTGTTCGTCGACAAGCTCTCCACGCTCAAGCCGATGAGCGCGGCCGAGCGCCGGGCGATCGCGACGCTGCTCGACGGTGCCGTCGACCTCGACGACGTCGTCCAGCGGTCGGTGCGGCTGCTCAGCCAGCTGACCCACCAGGTCGCGATCGTGCAATACCCCACGCTCTCGCGCAGCACCGTCCGCCACATCGAGCTCGTCCCGATCACGCCGACCCGGCTGATGGTGATCCTGATCCTGAGCACCGGACGGGTCGAGCAGCGCCTGGTCGAGCTCGGTCACGAGGCGGGCGAGGACGAGCTCGCCGCGCTGCGCGTGCGGATCAACCAGGCCGCCTCGGGGGTCCGCATCGCCGACGCGGCCACCGCCCTGTCGACCCTGCGCGACGACGTACCGCACGAGGTGGCCGGCCTCACCGACGAGGTCGTCGCCGTCGTGACCGAGGCGATGTCGGACCACCGCAGCGACGAGCGGGTCGCCGTGGGCGGCGCCGCCAACCTCGCCCGCTACGGCGACAGCTTCGACTCCGCCGTCCGGCCGCTCCTGGAGGCACTCGAGGAGCACGTCGTGCTGCTCAGGCTGCTGGGGGAGGCCACCACCGGTGGCGGGGTCACGGTGCGCATCGGCCACGAGGGCCCCTACTCCGAGCTCGCCTCCACCAGTGTCGTCGCGACCGGCTACGGCCCCTCCCACGAGGCCGTCGCCGCGCTCGGCGTGGTCGGCCCCACCCGCATGGACTACCCCGGATCCATGGCAGCCGTGCGCGCCGTCGCGCGCTACGTCTCCCGGATCCTCGACGAATCCTGACAACCCGAAGGACCCACGTGAGCCAGGACCCCTACGAGCTCCTCGGCGTCTCCCGAGACGCCGATGCCGACACGATCAAGAAGGCCTACCGTCGGCTGGCCCGCCAGCTCCACCCCGACGTCAACCCGGACCCGGCGACCCAGGAGAAGTTCAAGGAGGTCTCCCGGGCCTACGAGGTCCTCTCGGACCCGCAGAAGCGGGCGGCCTACGACCGCGGTGGTGACCCCTTCGGCCAGGGTGCCTTCGGCCAGGGCGCCGGCTTCTCGTTCACCGACATCATGGACGCGTTCTTCGGCGGCGGGGGAGGAGCGGCGGCGCACGGCCGGGGTCCGCGCCAGCGCGTACGCCGCGGCCAGGACGCCCTGATCCGCCTCGACATCGAGCTCGCCGAGGCGGCGTTCGGCGTCACTCGCGAGCTCAAGGTCGACACCGCCGTGCTCTGCACCACCTGCCACGGCAGTGGAGCCGCTCCCGGCACCCGGCCGATCACCTGTGAGACCTGCCGCGGCGCCGGCGAGGTGGCGCAGGTGCAGCGGTCCTTCCTGGGCGAGATCCGCACGCTGCGCCCGTGTGCGGCCTGCCGTGGCTACGGCCAGCTCATCCCCGACCCGTGCCGCGAGTGCTCCGGCGACGGGCGGGTCCGCTCGCGCCGCACGCTGCAGGTCAAGATCCCGGCCGGCGTCGACAACGGCACCCGAGTCCAGCTCAGCGAGCAGGGCGAGGTCGGGCCCGGCGGCGGGCCGCCCGGTGACCTCTACGTCGAGATCCACGTCGAGCCGCACCCGATCTTCACTCGGCACGGCAACGACCTGCACAGCACGATCACGCTGCCGATGACGGCCGCCGCGCTCGGCACGAGCGTGTCGCTGCCGCTGCTCGAGGCCGACCTGGCCGACGCGGTCGACAGCGACGTGACCCGGGAGATCGAGATCGAGGTCAAGCCGGGCACCCAGTCGGGCAGCGAGCAGGTGATCCGGGGCTTCGGCGTGCCGGGGCTGCGGGGTGGCCGCGGCGACCTCGTCGTGCACGTCATCGTCGACACCCCGACGCGGCTCGACGCCCGTCAGGAGGCGCTGCTCCGGGAGCTCGCCGAGCTCCGCGGCGAGGAGGCGCCGCAGGGCCAGGCGCGCGCCTCCCAGAAGTCGGTCTTCAGCCGGCTCCGCGACGCGTTCAACGCCCACTGACCCCATGTCGCTCCCGGTGCACCTCGTCCCGTCGCTGGACGGCGTCGTGGCGGGGTCGGTGGTCGAGGTGACGGGCGACGAGGCCCACCACGCCGTCGCCGTACGCCGGCTCCGCGAGGGCGAGCAGGTCGTGCTGACCGACGGCGCCGGGCGCTCCGCCACCGGCGAGGTCGCGTCGACCGGCAAGCGGGTCTTCACGGTGACCGTGTCGTCGGTGTCCGTGGCTCCGCGACCGTCACCGACCTTCACCGTCGTGCAGGCGCTGCCCAAGGGGGAGCGCGGCGAGCTGGCCGTCGAGGTGCTGACCGAGGTGGGCGTCGACACGATCGTCCCGTGGGCGGCGTCGCGCTCGGTCGCCGTCTGGCGCGGCGAGCGCGCCGCGAAGTCGCACGCCAGGTGGGCGGCCACCGCCCGCGAGGCCGCCAAGCAGGCGCGGCGGGCCTGGCACCCGATGGTGACGCCGCTGGCGACCACGCGCGAGGTGTGCGAGCTGGCCGGCAGGGCCGACCTGACCGTCGTACTCCACGAGGAGGCGACCACGCCGCTCGCGTCGCTCAACCTGCCGGATGCCGGCGAGGTCGTCGTGGTGGTCGGGCCCGAGGGCGGGATCGCGCCGGACGAGCTGGCCGCCTTCACCGAGGCGGGAGCGCAGCCCGTGCGGCTGGGCGCCGAGGTCCTCCGGACCTCCACCGCCGGCGTGGCCGCGGTGAGCGCCATGATGGCCCGCACGCCGCGCTGGGGCTCGGTCACTCCACGACGGTGAACGTGCGGTCGTCGACGTCGGGCCCGTAGCCCTCCGTGCCGCCGGAGGCGTCGGCGGTCGCGACGCTCAGGACGTAGTCGCCCGGCTCCAGGTCCGACACGTCGATCTCACCCTCGAAGGGGAAGAGCCGCTGCTCGCCCCAGCCGGCCAGGAAGCTGCCCATGTCCACCTCCTCGTCGGTGTCGGCCCGGGTGATCCGCCACACCATCGTGCCCTCGTAGGAGTTGCCGACGCCGCGCACCCTCAGCGGCCGGTCGTTGTCCACCAGGAGCCCCTCGCTCGGGTCGCTGATCGACGCCAGCGCCAGCACCTCGAGCGGCGGGCCCTCGGTGATCGGCTCGCTGGTGGGGACGCCGTAGACCTGGTTGACGGGATTGTCGCCGAGGCGGAACTGCACGGGGGCGCGCGCGCTGACGTTCGCCTGGAGGGTGTAGACCACCTGCTCCACCGCCAGGCTCGCCTCGTCGGCCGACATGCCCTGGGGGCGCTCGGCGTACGAGGCGTCCGCGATGGTCACCTGGATGAGCCCGTCCCCAGGGTCGCTGACGTAGGACCACTGGCTGATCGAGCCCGCCGGCCAGGCGGTGCGGTAGTCCGGGTCGAGCGGAGCCTGCTGGAGCGCCTGGACAGCCTCGTACAGGCCGTCACTCTCCCGGGGGACAGGCCGGAACTCACGGAAGAGGCGGGGCCCTCGCGGCGTCTCGCCGATGTAGTAGACGGGCAGCGCCCTGGTCGGCTGCTCCGTGGCCGATTCCGACGGCGTCGGCTCGGAGCTGGCCGACGCGGTGGGGGAGCCGGCCGGGTCGGGCTCGCGCGCATCCCGGACCCGGTCGCCGTCGACCAGGGCGAAGGTCGCGACCGTCGCCGCGATGCCGAGCACGGCCCCACCGGCGGCGTAGGGCCACCGGCGGCGCTCGGGGTTCGTCCGCGCCCGGATGTCGTCCAGGGCATGGCGGGGCTCGACGTCGGAGACGGCGTCCGCCAGCAGGTCGCGCAGGTCGTCGCGCTGGGGGTCCAGGTGGGTCATGACTCCTCCTTCCAGGTGTCGCGCAGGAGCTCGCGGAGGGCAGCGGAGCCGCGCGAGGCATGGGCCTTGACCGAGCCGCGGGCGATGCCGAGGGCCTCGGCGATCTCGGCCTCCGAGAGCTCGAGGTAGTGCCGCAGCACCAGCACCTCCCGCTGCCGGGTCGGCAGCTGGGAGAGGGCAGCCAATACGGCGTCGCGCCGGGCAGCGTCGAGGGCGCCCCGGTCTGCCCCGGAAGCCGTCAGGGCCTGCCGGGTCATGGACTCGACGGCCGGGGCGTGGCGGTCGACGACGCCCCGGTGACGCAGCACCGACCGGGAGCGGTTGACGACGGCCTGCCGCAGGTAGGCCAGCGCCTTGTCCGGGTCGCGCAACCGGGCCCACCTCGCGTGCATCGCGACGAAGGCGTCCTGGACGACCTCCTCGGCCGTGCCGACGTCGCGCACGAGGAGCACGGCCAGGCGGACCAGCTGCCGCCAGTGCGCGGCGTACAGCTCCTCCAGCGCGCGGTCGGCGCTCCACCGAGGCGCGGCGCTCACCGGAGCCGCCAGCTCGGGGGTCGCATGGGTCATCACGCTAGTGCGACGCCCCCGGCGCGCAGAGGGTTTACCGGACGGTGAAGTCCTTGGTGTCCTCGGTCGGGCCTGCTCCCTCCGCGCCGCCCGACGGGTCGTCGGTCATGGCGGCGAACGTGTAGTCGCCGGGGGCGAGGGAGGAGATGTCGATCTCGGCCTCCCACGGGTAGAGCTTGTCCATCCAGCCCTCGGCGGTGGAGAAGCCCTCCAGGACGACCGTGTCGCCCTGCCGGACCTCCCACGGGACGGTGGCCTCGAAGGAGCTGGCCACGCCGCCCGCCTTCAGGACGTCGCCGGTCACGGTCGCGCCCTGCTCGGGCGAGGTGACGCTGACGAGGCCGAGCACGTCGAGCGGCTTGGCCTGGCTGAACTCCCTGTCGGTGGGCAGCCCGAAGAGCCGGAAGTCGCTGCCGCCGCGCTTGACCAGGACCGGGACGCGGGCCTGCTGCACGCCCTGCAGCGTGTAGACCAGCTGCTGCAGCGCGAGCCGTGCGTCGCGCTCGCTCATCCCGTCTGGTCGCTCGGTGAAGGCGTCGCTGGGGATCTGGACGAGCAGCACGCCGTCCGTCGCCTGCGCCGACAGCTCGACGGCCGGCCAGAGGGTGCGGTAGTCGGGGTCGGTGGGCGTGCCGCCGGCGACCAGCCGGGCCGCCTCGGTGAGCGGGTCGCCGTCGACCTTGCGGAACTCGCGGAAGAGCCTCGGCCCCTGGGGGGTGTCGCCGACCCAGTAGACCGGGACCACGGTGCCCTCGGCCGCCGGCTCGCTTGCGGGCTCGCTGGGGGACTCGGTCGGCTCGGAGGTCTCGGTGGGGCTCTGCTCGTCCGTCGGCGCCTCGGTCGCGCTCGTGCCGGCCGCGGGCGACGGGTCGGCGGCCGGGTCGTCCTCGCCGCACGCGGTGAGCGCCGCGAGGCTGAGGAGCGCGACTGCCGCGAGGGCGCCGGTGCGCCGGCGGAGGAAGGCGCGGCCGGACGGGGACGAGAGGGGGGAGGTCATGAGTTTCACGGTAGTGGGACGCGTCAGCGGGCCCGGGGTTTACACGCCGGGGCCGGCCGAGCACCCCTCCTCAACCGGCACAGGGGACCCTAGGGTGGAGGCATGACCACTCCGGAGCGCTCCGACGACTGCCTGTTCTGCAAGATCGTGGCCGGCGACATCCCCGCGGAGATCGTGCACGCCACCGAGACCGCGGTCGCCTTCCGCGACGTCAACCGCCAGGCGCCGACCCACGTCCTGGTCGTGCCGACGAGCCACTACGAGAACGCCGGCGAGCTCGCCCGCCACGAGCCGGCCACTGCCGCCGAGCTGCTGACCGTCGCCGCCCACATCGCGGAGAAGGAGGGCATCGAGGAGGGCTACCGACTCGTCTTCAACACCGGGTCGGGAGCGGGCCAGACCGTCTGGCACGCCCACCTCCACGTGCTGGGTGGCAGGCCGCTGACCTGGCCTCCGGGTTGACCGGGCCACGTGTACGACGCGTGGCCGCGGTGGGCCGCGGCGTACATGTCGGTGGCTGGCTGCCCGCCCGGCCCCGTAGCATGGTCGCGACATGACTGACTCCCCATTGCCGCGCCACACGGTCGTCGTACCCAACAGCATCGACATGGTGAGCGTCCTCGGGCCCGGGGACGAGCACCTGCGCATCCTCGAGCGGGCCTTCGATGCGGACATCCACGTGCGCGGCAACCGGATCACATTCACCGGCGACCCCGCCGAGATGGCCCTGGCCGAGCGACTGCTCGACGAGGTCGTCGCGATGGTCCGCACCGGGCAGGGCGTCACCGGCGAGACCGTCGAGCGGATCATCTCGATGCTCCGCACGGAGACCAAGGAGCGCCCGGCCGACGTGCTGAGCCTCAACATCCTCTCCAACCGCGGCCGCACGATCCGTCCCAAGACGCTCAACCAGAAGCGCTACGTCGACTCCATCGACAAGCACACGATCACCTTCGGCATCGGGCCGGCGGGCACCGGCAAGACCTACCTCGCCGTCGCCAAGGCCGTGCAGGCCCTGCAGGCCAAGGAGGTCAACCGGATCATCCTGAGCCGGCCTGCCGTCGAGGCGGGGGAGCGGCTCGGCTTTCTCCCCGGCACGCTGACCGAGAAGATCGACCCCTACCTGCGGCCGCTCTACGACGCGCTGCACGACATGATCGACCCCGAGACGATCCCCAAGCTGATGACCGCGGGCACGATCGAGGTGGCGCCGCTGGCGTTCCTGCGCGGCCGGTCGCTCAACGACTCCTTCATCATCCTCGACGAGGCGCAGAACACCACGCCCGAGCAGATGAAGATGTTCCTGACCCGCCTCGGCTTCGGCTCCAAGATCGTGGTCACCGGCGACGTCACCCAGGTCGACCTGCCCAGCGGCACCAAGTCGGGCCTCAAGGTGGTGGAGGACATCCTCACCGGAGTGGAGGACGTGGTCTTCAACCGGCTCACCTCGCACGACGTGGTCAGGCACAAGCTGGTCGGCCGCATCGTCGCGGCCTACGACGACTACGACGCCCGCAACGACCTCGTGGCCGGCCCGACCCGGCCCCAGGGGAAGCGCCCGTGAGCATCGAGGTCCTCAACGAGTCCGAGCAGGACCTCGACGTGCGCCGGCTCTCCCGCCTGGCCCGCTTCGTGATGGACGCGATGCGGGTCCACCCGCTCGCGGAGCTGTGCATCAAGGCGGTCGACGAGGCCACCATCGCCGAGCTCAACGAGCACTGGATGGAGAAGGAGGGCCCGACCGACGTGCTCGCGTTCCCGATGGACGAGCTGCGCCCGGGGCTGGTCAACGAGGAGCCCGAGGAGGGCGTCCTCGGTGACCTGGTCCTCTGCCCGGCCGTCGCCGAGCGGCAGGGCACCGAGGCCGGCCACGGCCGCGAGGCCGAGATCGACCTGCTCACCGTCCACGGCATCCTCCACCTGCTCGGCTACGACCACGCCGAGCCGGAGGAGCACCAGGAGATGTTCGGGCTCCAGGCCCGCCTTCTCGAGGACTGGCGGGCCCACCTGCTGACGGACGAGGGTGCCGACGCCGGTGGCCGGTGATGCCTGGCTGCTCCTCGCAGCAGCCGCCCTCGTCACCCTCGCCGGACTCGTCTCGGCCGCCGACGCCGCACTGGGCGGCTTCTCTCGCGCCCGGGCTGAGGAGCTGCTCGCCGAGGGCCGCGCGGGCGCCCGTCGCCTGGTCCAGCTGCTCGACGACCGGCCGCGCTACCTCAACACCGCGCTGCTGCTCAGGCTGCTCTGCGAGATCGCCGCGACCGTCCTGGTCGCCCTGTGGGTGCATGACCTCTACGACGGGCGCTTCTGGCCGGCGTACCTCACCGCCGTCGGGGCCATGCTGCTCGTCTCCTTCGTCGCCGTCGGCGTCGCCCCGCGCACGCTGGGCCGCCAGCACGCCGCGTCGGTCGCCCTCTTCTCGGCACCTCCGCTGGCCTTCGTCACCTCGGTGCTCGGCCCCATCCCGCAGCTGCTGATCCTCCTCGGCAACGCCATCACCCCCGGCCGCGGCTTCCGTGAGGGACCGTTCTCCACCGAGATCGAGCTGCGGGAGCTCGTCGACCTCGCCGAGGCCTCTGCCGTGATCGAGTCCGGCGAGCGGAGGATGATCCACTCGGTCTTCGAGCTCGGCGACACGATCGCCCGCGAGGTGATGGTGCCGCGCAACGACGTCGTCTACATCGAGCGCCACAAGAACCTCCGCCAGACCATGTCGCTGTTCCTGCGCAGCGGCTACTCCCGCATCCCGGTCATCGACGACAACCTCGACCACGTCGCCGGCATGGCCTACCTCAAGGACGTCGTGCGCCGCGACTTCGAGGCGCCCGATGTCGAGCTCACCCAGCGCGTCGACGAGGTGATGCGGCCGGTCCACTTCGTGCCCGACTCCAAGCCGGTCGACGCCCTCCTCTCCGAGCTGCAGGCGCGACGCCAGCACATCGCGGTGGTCGTCGACGAATACGGCGGCACCGCCGGCCTGGTCACCATCGAGGACGTGCTCGAGGAGATCGTCGGCGAGATCACGGACGAGTACGACGAGGAGGAGGTCGACGTCGAGCACCTCGAGGACGGGGCGACCCGGGTGTCGTCGCGCTTCCCGATCGACGACCTCGACGAGATCGTCGGCGTCGACGTGCAGGACGACGAGGTCGACTCCGTCGGCGGCCTGATGGCCAAGCACCTCGGCCGGGTGCCGATCCCCGGCTCGGTGGTGGTGGCGCACGGGCTGCGCTTCGAGGCCGAGCGGGCCACCGGCCGGCGCAACAAGATCGACACGGTCCTGGTGACCGTTGCGTCGCCGGAGGACGAGACCGAGGACGAGGAACAGGAGACCCAGGATGAGTGAGGAGTCAGCCGCCGTGCTGTCCGCCGAGGACCGCAAGCTGGTGACCCTGGCACGGGCGACGCGCGCCCGGGTGGGCGCGGCCGAGGGCGCCGCCGTCCGCGACCTCGACGGCCGGACCTACGCCGCCGCCTCGGTGGAGCTCGACTCGCTGCGCCTCTCGGCCCTGCAGGTGTGCGTCGCGATGGCCTACGCGTCGGGGTCGGACGGCCTCGAGGCGGCGGTGCTGCTCACCGAGGCCGACAGCCTCTCGCCCGACGACGAGGCGGCGCTCGTGGAGTTCGGCGGCGACGGGGTCGTCGTGCACCTCGGCGATCCGCGCGGCAACCTGCGCTGACCCGGGCGCCGGTGGCGCTACGGTGGACGCGTGGGCGTCACCCTCGCAGCACACTCAGAGGGCATCGCGCGGCTGCGCGAGTCCTACGCACGCGTGCCCCGGGACCAGCCGGTCCGGCTGGCCAAGCGCACGTCCAACCTGTTCCGGCCCCGTTCCGCCTCGCGCGCGCCCGGCCTGGACGTCACCGGCCTGACGGGAGTCCTCCACGTCGACCCGGTGAAGCGGATCGCCGAGGTGCAGGGGATGTGCACCTACGAGCACCTCGTCGACGCGACGCTCCCGCACGGCCTGATGCCGCTCGTGGTCCCGCAGCTGCGCACCATCACCCTCGGCGGCGCCGTCAGCGGCCTCGGGATCGAGTCGACCAGCTTTCGCCACGGCCTGCCGCACGAGTCGGTCCTCGAGATGGACGTGTTCACCGGCGCCGGCGACGTCCTGACGACCTACCCCGGCGACGACCTCTTCGACGCCTTCCCCAACTCCTACGGCTGCCTCGGCTACGCGACGCGGCTGCTGATCGCGCTGGAGGAGGTCCAGCCGTACGTCGCGCTGCGCCACGTCGCCTTCGCCGACCACGCCGCCCTGGAGTCGGCCGTCCGCGAGGTCGTCGCCACCCGCGCCTGGGCGGGTGAGCGGGTCGACGCGATGGACGGCGTCGTCTTCGCGCCGGGCGACATCCGGCTGACGTTCGCGCGCTGGACGGACGGTGGTCTCGATACGCCGCCTCGTTCCCCGGCGGCCACTCGACCAGCGGCACCCACCAGCGACTACACCGGCCAGCAGGTCTACTACCGCTCGGTCCACGACCGCGACACCGACCTGCTCACCGTCCACGACTACCTCTGGCGCTGGGACACCGACTGGTTCTGGTGCTCGGCGGCGTTCGGCGCCCAGCACCCCGTCGTACGCCGCCTGTGGCCGCGCCGCTGGCGCCGCTCGGACGTCTACCACCGGCTGCTCGGCCTCGACCACCGGCTGCACATCGCGGATCGGCTCGACCGCCGGGCCGGCCGACCGCAGCGGGAGCGGGTCGTGCAGGACGTCGAGGTCCCAGTCGAGCGGCTGGGGGAGTTCCTGGACTGGTTCGATCGCGAGGTGGGCATGCGTCCGGTGTGGCTCTGCCCAGTGGTGGCGACGCGGCCGTGGCCGACCTATCCGCTGGAGCCCGGCCGGGTCTACGTCAACGTCGGCTTCTGGGGCACCGTGCACGTCGGCCCCGAGGCCGCCGACTCCCCACGCAACCGGGCGATCGAGCAGCGCGTGCTCGAGCTCGGCGGCCACAAGTCCCTCTACTCAGAGGCCTTCTACGACCCCGAGACGTTCGAGCGGCTCTACGGCGGAGACCACCTGGCCAAGGTCAAGGCCCAGCACGACCCCGACGGGCGCCTGCCCACCCTCTACGAGAAGGCAGTGACACGACGATGACGACCCACATGGGGCCAGGCACCCGGCCCGACACCACGCTGGCAGGGACGCTCTCCTCCCTGCTGCGCGAGGGCATGCCCGTGCGCTTCACGGCGTACGACGGCAGCACGGCCGGGCCGCCGGACTGCCCCGTCGGTCTCGAGCTACGCAACAGGCGCGGGCTCTCCTACCTGCTCACCGCGCCCGGTGACCTCGGCTTCGCCCGGGCCTACGTGACAGGCGACCTGGTGCTGCACGGCGTACACCCGGGCGACCCCTACGACGCGCTCCGGCTGCTGATGAGCCGGCTGGAGTTCCGGGTGCCGTCGCTGCCCGAGGTCGCGGAGGCGGTGCGCGGACTCGGGCCCGACGTGCTCATCCCGCCGCCGGTGCCGCCGGAGGAGCACCCGCCGCGCTGGCGCCGGGTGCTGGAGGGCTGGCGCCACTCGATGGCCCGCGACGCCGAGGCGATCCATCACCACTACGACGTCTCCAACCGCTTCTACGAGCTCGTCCTCGGTCCGTCGATGGCCTACACGTGTGCCGTCTACCCGGAGGCCGACGCCAGCCTCGAGGAGGCCCAGGCCGAGAAGCACGACCTCATCTGCCGCAAGCTCGGGCTGCAGCCGGGGATGCGGCTCCTCGACGTGGGCTGCGGCTGGGGCGGCATGGTGCGCCATGCGGCGCGGGAGTACGGCGTCGAGGCGCTGGGCGTGACCCTGTCGAAGCAGCAGGCGAGCTGGGCGCGGGCCGCGATCGAGCGCGAGGGCCTCGGCGACCTCGTCGAGGTGCGGCACGCCGACTACCGGCAGATCGTCGAGGGCGGCTTCGACGCGATCAGCTCGATCGGACTGACCGAGCACATCGGCGTGCGCAACTACCCGGCCTACTTCGCCTTCCTCCGCGACCGCCTGCGCCCGCAGGGCCGCCTGCTCAACCACTGCATCACCCGGCCGCACAACCGGCCGCAGTCGATCGGCGCGTTCCTCGACCGCTACATCTTCCCCGACGGCGAGCTGACGGGATCGGGCCGGATCATCACCGAGGCGCAGGACGCCGGCCTCGAGGTGATGCACGAGGAGAACTTCCGCCGGCACTACGCCCGCACGCTCGCCGCGTGGTGCGCCAACCTGGTCGCCCACTGGGACGAGTGCGTCGCCGAGGCCGGCGAGGGTACGGCGCGGGCATGGGGCCTCTACCTCGCCGGCTCCCGGCTCGCGTTCGAGCGCAACGAGATCCAGCTGCACCAGGTGCTCGCGGTGCGCACCGACGACGACGGCGAGGACGGCTTCCCGCTGCGCCCCACCTTCTGACGAGTGGGCGCATCTGCACACGGGCAGGGCGCCGAGTCGGCGCATCTGCACACGAGCAGGGCGCCGAGTCGGCGCATCTGCACGCGCGCGCCGGCCGGTAGCCTTGGCCGGTGAGCACCCGCGCAGCACAGCACTCCGCGACCGTCCTGCGTCGTGAGCAGCTCTCGCCCCACCTGGTCCGGCTGGTGCTCGGCGTCGACGGCTTCACCTCGACCGGAGTGCCGGACGAGTGGGTCGGCCTCATCGTCCCCGGCCAGTTCCAGAGCCGCTACTACACGGTGCGATCGGTCGCCGACGGCGAGCTCACGGTCGACGTCGTGGTGCACGAGGTGGGCCTGGTGACCGAGTGGGCCTCTCGCGACTGCACCGGCGAGCCGGTGACGGTCACCGACCCGAAGGCCTCCTTCGCGATGCCCCAGGACTCCCGGTGGCTGCTGCTGGTGGGCGACCTCACCGCGATGCCCGCGATGGCCCGGATCGCGGAGTCGGTCCTCGACCTGCCCGTGCGGATCTGGGCCGAGGTGCCCGACGACCTCGCGACCTACCTGCCGGACGGCCCCGCCGTCACCTGGCTGGCTCCGCCGGCCGAGGGCCAGAGCGACCTGGCGGCCGTCGTGGAGGGCATCGACTGGCCCGACGGCGACGGCTACTTCTGGATGGCCGGCGAGTCGGCGCAGATGCGGGCGATCCGCAAGCACCTGATGCGCGACCGCCGATTGCCCAGCGACCGCTACGACGTGATGGGCTACTGGCGGGCCGGTGCGCAGCGACAGCCGCGAGCGGTCGACCCGGGCCCCATCTACCGGGCCGGCAAGGCCAGGGGCTTGACCGACGAGCAGATCTGGGCCGACTACGACGCCGCCAGGGAGGCACACGATGGTCGATGACGACCACGACGACTTCGAGGACCACGAAGACCTCGACGACGAGCTCGACGACGACGACGTCGACAGCGACTTCGACCTCTCGGGAGTGGCGCCGGCCGGCCCGATGACCGGCGGGGTCGAGGGCTATCGCTCCGGCTTTGCCTCCTTCGTGGGCCGCCCCAACGCCGGCAAGTCCACGCTCACCAACGCGCTTGTCGGCACCAAGGTGGTCATCACGTCGCCGAAGCCGCAGACGACGCGCACCGTCGTACGCGGCATCGTGCACCGCCCCGACGCCCAGCTCATCCTGGTCGACACCCCGGGCCTCCACCGGCCGCGCACCCTGCTCGGCGAGCGGCTCAACGACCTCGTCAAGACGACGTGGGCGGAGGTCGACGTCGTCGCCGTGTGCTTCCCGGCGAACGAGAAGGTCGGCCCGGGCGACCGGTTCATCGTCAACGAGCTGGCCAAGGTGCGGCGTACGACGAAGATCGCCGTCGCCACCAAGACCGATCTGGCCACGCCCGAGCAGATCGGGCGGCACCTCCTTGACATCGCCGAGCTCGGCCGCGAGACCGACACCGAGTGGGCCGAGATCGTGCCCGTCTCCGCGGTGTCGGGGGAGCAGGTGTCGCTGCTCGAGGACCTGCTCGTGCAGATGATGCCCGAGGGACCGCAGCTCTACCCCGACGGTGACCTCACCGACGCCCCCGAGCAGGTGCTGGCCGCGGAGCTGATCCGCGAGGCCGCGCTCGAGGGCGTGCGCGACGAGCTGCCGCACTCGATCGCCGTGGTGGTCGAGGAGATGGGGCTGCGCGAGGGACGCCCGGCCGACAGGCCGCTGCTCGACATCCACGCCAACCTCTACGTCGAGCGGTCGTCCCAGAAGGGCATCGTGATCGGCCACAAGGGTGCCCGGCTGCGCTCCGTCGGCACGGCGGCGCGGAAGCAGATCGAGGCGCTGCTCGGCACCCCGGTCTACCTCGACCTGCACGTCAAGATCGCCAAGGACTGGCAGCGCGACCCGCGCCAGCTGCGCAAGCTGGGGTTCTAGGGGATCAGCCTGCCGGCGCCCAGCAGGTGCCCCAGCGCTGCCCGGACTCCCACTGCTGGCGGGTCGGGCGCTCCTCGGCCCAGCTGAAGTCGAGCGGATCATCGGCGCGGTCGCGGGCGGCGCCGCGGCAGGCCTCGGACATCTGCTCCGAGACGGCGGCCCCGGTGGGGTAGCCCGCACCGCGCAGGTCGACGGTCGAGACGGCGACCCAGGAGTGCCGCGCACTGCACGGCACCCGGGCGAAGCGGTCGGTGCCCGGCTCGGCGGTGCCGCAGACGGCGTACGGCCTCGGGGAGCGGGACAGCATCCCCCTCGCGGACCGCGGCAGCGGGGCCAGCCGCTCGCCCACGCCCAGGGCGACGACGTCGCAGCGGTACCAGTCGGCCCCGGCTGCGGCCTCCTCGACCGTCGGCGTGAACCAGATCGTCCGCACCATCGAGAGCCGGAGCTCACGCGCCGAGGCCCCGACGTACGCCGGGAGCGCGGCTGTGCAGGCCCGGCGCGGCTGCCGCTGGGCGGCCGGGGAGTCGACGGCGAGCGGGTCGCCGTCGTCGACCAGGTCGAGCGTGCCGACCCGGAAGGTCTGAGCGGTGTGCCGGCGCGCGCACGGCACCTGCCGGCCGCCCGCCACGGGGGAGAGCGCCTGCGCACGGGACATCGCGTGGCAGGTGCCGGCTCGGGGCCGTGGAGCCGGCTCGGCAGGAGCGGGCGGCGAGGTCGGGGAGGTCGTGTTCGAGGCGGGCGGCGCGGGATCCTCGCCGGTGCACCCGGCGACGGCCGGGAGGGCCACGAGCAGCGCGGCCAGCAGGGCTGGAGGGAGCGAGCGCCGCACCCGCATCACCCCTTCGTCCACGCCCAGCAGATCGACCGCCGGTTGCCCGCTTCCCACTCAGCCTCGTGGAACCAGGTGAAGGCGTACTTGTAGGACGGCGGGTAGCCCAGCCACGCGCTCACCGAGTCGCCGCAGTAGTCGCGCGTGGTGACCTCGACGAGCCGGTCGCCGGGGTAGGGGTCGCCGGGCTGCCCGACCTTGATCGTCGTGACCGCGCGCCAGTCGTGCGGCTCGGTGCACGGGATGCGCGGCGCGCCGGGCACGGACTCGCCCTTCACGCACTGCATCCACTCGTCGGGAGGCTGGGGCAGCATCAGCCCCTTCGCCGTCTCGGGCAGCTCGCGAAGCTCCTCGCTGGACTCGTCGCCGCCGACGACGTCGCAGCGATACCAGCGAGCGCCGTCCTCCCACGCCTCCTCGGTCGGCCGGAACCACGCCCAGGACAGCAGCGTGCGCATCGCCACGCTCTCGTCGGCGCCGAGGAACTTCATGAAGGCGTCCGCGCAGGTCCGGTAGGCGAACGCACCGACCTCCTTCGAGTCGTACGCCGCGTCGGCGAGGTCGTCCGGCAGCTCACCGACGGCATACGTCTCGGCCGTGTGCGGCTCGGTGCACGGCACCGACTCGTGGGAGTTGGTCGGCTCCTTGACGTCCGCCGGCTCGAGCACGCGGCAGGCACCGAGCGTGGGCACCTCGACGGACTCCGCCTCCGGCTGCTCCCCGCACGCCGGGGCGACGAGCAGGGCACCGAGCGCCGTCGCCAGAAGGCGAGCACCGGCCATCAGGCCCCCTCGGGCGTCACGGGACCATCGCGGTCGTGGACTACGTCGCGCTCAGTCGCTGAGCAGCGCGGCGATGGTACCGCCGAGCTCGGTCGCGGCGGCACATGTCCCGTCGTCCACGTCACCGAGAGCCTCGAGCACGTCGTACGCCTGGCGCCAGCCCAGCGCCTGCACGATCGAGAGCACCGACCGGACCGCTCCCTCCGTGTCGTAGCGCCCGTGCACGTAGAGGCCGAAGGGCCGCTTCGCGGTCGCGCCCGCCGACCCCGCGGCCCCGCCCGACTCGTCGAGCGCGCCGCCCACCTGGAGGAACGTCGAGTCGAAGAAGTGCTTGAGCGCGCCGCTCATGTAGCCGAAGTTGGCCGGCGTGCCGAGCAGGTAGCCGTCTGCCGCCAGCACGTCCTCGGCGGTCGCCTCCAGGGCCGGCCGCACGACGACGTCGACGCCCTCGATCGCGTCGTCGCGGGCCCCGGCGAGCGCCGCCTCGGTGAGCGCCTGCATCGACCGGGTGGGCGAGTGGTGCACGACGAGCAACGTGGACACCCCTCCATCCAACACCCTGCGGGCACGTGACCTCCGCCGGGCGGGGTCGTTGCGCCCGTGTGCCGATCGGGCGGCCACCGGGGGTCGCCCGCCTCGACGTCCCGAAAGGATCCCCATGCGCTCCCGCATCGCCGCGGCCCTCGCCGCCACCTCCCTCGCCGCATCCGGCCTCGCCGCCACCTCCCTCGTGACCGCCGTGCCCGCCGACGCGATCGTCGGCGGCTACCAGGTCACCGACGGCCGGTTCGGCTTCATGGCCTCGATCCAGAGCAAGGGGGAGGACGGCACGTCCGGCCACTTCTGTGGCGGCTCGGTCATCAACCAGCGCTGGATCCTCACGGCCGCGCACTGCATGGTCGACACACACCCGCGCGACATCCAGGTCGCGGTCGGCCGCGACAACCTCGACGAGGACCTCGCGGAGGGCCAGACCCTCGCGGTCGACCAGATCCTGGTCCACCCGAAGTACGAGGACACGGGCACCTTCGACGCGGCGCTGATCCACGTCACCGAGGACGTCACCACCGCACCTGCGATCGCGCTCGCCGCCCCCGGTGAGGACACGCTCGAGCAGCAGGGCGCGCCGCTCACCGTGGCCGGCTGGGGCACCGAGTTCTTCGGCTCGCCGCTCATCCCTGCCCAGCTCAAGGCGGTCGACGTCCGGGCTGTGGCGGACGAAAGCTGCACCGGCAACGAGGTCCTGATGGGCTTCCAGGCCGACTCCGAGGTCTGCGCCGAGGAGCTCGGCGGTGACTCCTGCCAGGGCGACTCCGGCGGTCCGCTCTTCGGCACGCTCGCCGACGGCCGCCGCGTGCAGATCGGCATCGTGAGCTACGGCCTCGGCTGCGCCACGCCCGGCTTCCCGGGGGTCTACGGCGAGGTGAACAACACCGACATCCACCGCTTCATCACCACGAATGCCGGGCTCGGTGCCACCACCACGACGACGAGGCCCAAGGGCCGTTCGAAGCAGTAGGCAGTCCACATCGCGGCCGCATGGCGTCCTCGCGGGACGCCATGCGGTCGCGTGCGTTATCGTGGCCGACGTCATGATGATGCGTGCCCTCCTCCTTGGCTGCCGCAGCGAGGCCTAACAAGCCGGCCTCCTCGCTGCGGAGAGCACTGCTGCGCACCGGCGCCCACCACAGCCCCCAGCCGAGGACCCCATGACGAACATCAGCAACACCGCCAACCAGCAGCGCCCCTCCGGGATGCCGTTCCAGCGCTACACGCCCTTCCAGCCGGTGGACGTGCCCGACCGCACCTGGCCCACGAAGAAGGTCACCAGGGCCCCGCGCTGGCTCTCCACCGACCTGCGCGACGGCAACCAGGCGCTGATCGACCCGATGACCCCGGCCCGCAAGGTCAAGATGTTCGACCTGCTGGTGAAGATGGGCTACAAGGAGATCGAGGTCGGCTTCCCGAGCGCCAGCCAGACCGACTTCGACTTCGTGCGCCACCTCATCGAGCAGGACCGCATCCCCGACGACGTCCAGATCTCCGTGCTGACCCAGGCCCGCGAGGACCTCATCGAGCGCACCGTGCAGTCGCTGGTGGGCGCCCACCGCGCCACCGTGCACCTCTACAACGCCACCGCGCCGCTCTTCCAGCGGGTCGTCTTCAACGTCTCGCCCGAGGAGTGCCGCTCGATCGCGGTCCGCGGCACCGAGATGGTGATGAAGTACGCCGAGGAGCTGCTCGCGCCGATCGTCGGCACCGAGGACTTCGGCTACCAGTACAGCCCGGAGATCTTCACCCAGTCCGACACCGACTTCGCACTGTCGGTCTGCGAGGCCGTCTCCGACGTATGGCAGCCGGAGGAGGGCCGCGAGATCATCCTCAACCTGCCGGCCACCGTCGAGATGTCGACGCCCAACACCTACGCCGACCAGATCGAGTACTTCGGCCGCGGCCTGACCCGCCGCGAGCACAGCGCGATCAGCCTGCACCCGCACAACGACCGCGGCACCGCCGTCGCGGCGACCGAGCTGGCGCTGATGGCCGGAGCCGACCGCGTCGAGGGCTGCCTGTTCGGCCACGGGGAGCGCACCGGCAACGTCTGCCTGGTCACGCTGGGCATGAACCTCTTCTCCCAGGGCATCGACCCGCAGATCGACTTCAGCGACATCGACGAGATCCGCCGCACGGTCGAGTGGTGCACGGGCCTGCCGGTCCACCCGCGCCACCCCTACGCGGGCGACCTCGTCTACACCGCCTTCTCCGGGTCCCACCAGGACGCCATCAAGAAGGGCCTGGAGGACCTCGACCGCCGGGCGGCCGAGCAGGGCATCAGCGTGCGCGACATCCCGTGGGAGGCGCCGTACCTGCCGATCGACCCCAAGGACGTCGGGCGCAGCTACGAGGCGGTGATCCGTGTCAACAGCCAGTCCGGCAAGGGCGGGGTCGCCTACATCCTCAAGGCCGAGCACAACCTCGACCTGCCGCGGCGCGCGCAGATCGAGTTCAGCCGGGTGATCCAGGAGCGCACGGACAGCGAGGGCGGCGAGGTCACGCCGGAGGAGATCTGGGAGGTCTTCTCGGCGGAATACCTCGAGCGCGAGGCGCCGCTGCGCCTCAACTCGGTGCACACCTCCAGCGCCGCGGGCGAGAAGGACGCGCTCACCGTCAACGTCTACGTCGAGGGCGAGGCGCACGAGCTGCACGGCACCGGCAACGGCCCGATCGCGGCGTTCGTCAACGCGATCAACGAGCTGCCCCAGGGCAACGGCGATGAGCGCTGGGACGTCCGGGTCCTCGACTTCCACGAGCACGCGCTCAGCGCCGGCGGCGACGCCGTGGCCGCGGCGTACGTCGAGTGTGCTGTCGGCGGGGAGGTCCGCTGGGGCGTCGGGCTGGACGCCAACATCCTCACCGCGTCGCTCAAGGCGGTCGTCAGCGCCGTCAACCGCGCCTGAGCACCATCGTCTCGACGCTCAGCGGGGCGCCGGGCCGCAACGGCTCGGTCTCCCCGGTGGGCTCGAAGCCGAACGAGACGTAGAGCTCGCGCGCGGTGGCGTTGCCCTCCGTCACCTGGAGCGTGACGTCGAGGTCGCGCTCGCGCGCCCAGGCGAGCAGGGTCTCCAGGAGGGCCCGGGCGTGGCCCCGGCCGCGGTGTGACGGGTCGGTCCACATGCCCCACACGTAGGCCTGGTCCGACCTCTCGGGTGGGACCCGGAGGCAGCCCATCGCCACTGGCCTCCCGTCGTCGTCGAGGGCCAGCAGCCGGGGGTCGCCGGTCGACAGCCGCTCTCGCCAGAGCGACTCCGGCTGCGACTCCGCCTCGGCGAGGGTCACGGCGAAGGCGTCGGGGGAGTCCGCGAGGGCGCGCAGGCGCACGTCGCGGAACGCCTCCCAGTCGTCGGGGCCCACCCACGTGATCGTCGCCATGCCGTGAGGGTTGCCGGTCATCCGGGGGAAGGCAACCTAGATTCGGCTCCATGCTCGTCTCCGAAAGCGTCGGCCAGCTCTTCCTCCAGCACGAGGGAGGACGCGACCGGATCGAGTACACCGAGCACGGCAGCGGCGACCGCTGGGTCGTGCTGGTCCACGGCCTCCTGATGCCGCGCCGGATGCACCTGCCGCTCGCGCGTGCGCTGGCGTCGGCGGGCCTGCACGTGGTCACGGTGGACCTGCTCGGGCACGGCGCCTCGGACAAGCCCGCCGACCCGCGGGTCTACTCGATGACCGCCTTCGGCGAGCAGGTCGTTGCACTGCTCGACCACCTCGGCGCCGAGCAGGCCGTGATCGGCGGCACCTCGCTCGGCGCCAATGTCGCCCTCGAGGTGGCTGTCACCGCGCCGCAGCGGGTGCGCGGGCTGCTCATCGAGATGCCGGTGCTCGACAACGCGGTCGAGGCGGGGATCGTCGCGTTCGTGCCGATCATGTTCCTGGCCCGCTTCGTGCCGATCTCGGTCACGGCGCTGCGCTGGCTGACCAAGCCGGTGCCCCGCAGGCTGATGCCGTTCTGGATCGGCATCGTCCTCGACACGCTCGACCAGCACCCCGGCCCGGTGGCTGCGGTGCTGCACGGCGTGATCTTCGGGCGCATCGCGCCGTCGTCGGCGCAGCGCAAGAAGATCACGGCGCCCACGCTCATCGTCGGCCACAGCATCGACCCGGTGCACCCGTTCGTGGACTCCGAGATGCTCTCCAGCGAGCTCCCCCACGCGACGATTCAGGCCGCCAGCAGCATCCTCGAGTGGCGGATGCGCCCCGAGCGGCTCACGAAGGCCGCGGTCGACTTCGCCGTGTCCGTGTGGAACGACCCCGGCACGTCGCGCCGCATCGCCACCTAGACGCGGCAGAATGGTGCGGTGCCCCTCTACCGCGACGAGGCGGTCGTGCTCCGCACCCACAAGCTGGGCGAGGCAGACCGCATCATCACCCTCCTGACGCGCCACCACGGGCTCGTCCGGGCGGTCGCGAAGGGCGTGCGGCGTACGACGTCGCGCTGGGGCTCGCGGCTCGAGCCGTTCACCCATGTCGACCTCCAGCTGGCCGAGGGCCGCAGCCTCGACGTGATCACCCAGGCCGAGACGCTCGACCCGTTCCACTCGCGGCTCGGCCTCGACTACGAGCGCTACACCGCCGGCACGGCGATGCTCGAGACCGCCGAGCGCCTGGTGACCGAGGAGAAGCAGCCCGCGGTGCAGCACTTCCTGCTCCTCGTCGGGGGGCTGCGCGCGATGGCGGCTGGCGAGCACGGCGCCGGCCAGGTCCTCGACTCCTACCTCCTCCGGTCGCTCGCCGTCGCCGGCTACGCCCCGTCCTTCGACCACTGCGTGGCCTGCGGGACCGAGGGCCCGCACCGGTTCTTCAACCCCTCGGCCGGCGGCGTGATGTGCTCGATGTGCCGGGTCGCGGGCTCGGCGACCCCCGCACCCGAGACCGTCGTGCTGCTCGGCGCGCTGCTCGCCGGCGACTGGGCGGTCGTGCACGCCGCCGACCCGCGCCACCGCAAGGAGGCGTCGGGGCTGGTCGCCGCCTACCTCGCCTGGCACCTCGAGCGCGGCCTGCGGTCGCTGGCATACGTCGAGCGCTGAGCGGCGTCCACGTGCAGGCCACTAGGCTGCGCGCCGTGAAGCGTCCCGTCCGCGCCCCGAGCCCGCATCCCAGCGGCGCCCGGCCCCCCGCCGTACCCCGCGACCTGGTGCCGCACCACGTCGCGATCGTGATGGACGGCAACGGCCGGTGGGCCAAGGAACGCGGGCTGCCGAGGACGGCTGGGCACGCGCAAGGGGAGTCGTCCCTCTTCGACGTCGTCGAGGGCGCGATCGAGATCGGTGTGAAGGCCATCTCGGCCTATGCGTTCTCCACCGAGAACTGGTCGCGCTCGCCCGACGAGGTGCGCTTCCTGATGGGCTTCAACCGCGACGTCATCCGCCGCCGCCGCGACGAGATGCACGAGCTCGGCGTGCGGGTGCGCTGGGCCGGGCGCGCGCCGCGCCTGTGGAAGTCCGTCATCAAGGAGCTCCAGGTCGCCGAGGAGCTGACTCGCGGCAACGACGTGCTCACCCTGACGATGTGCGTCAACTACGGCGGGCGTGCCGAGCTCGCCGACGCCATGCGGTCGATCGGCCGCGAGGTCGTCGCCGGCCAGCTCAACCCCGACAAGATCGACGAGCGCACGATCGCCCGCCACCTCTACGTCCCCGAGCTCCCCGACGCCGACCTGGTGTGGCGTACGTCGGGGGAGCAGCGCCTCTCCAACTTCATGACCTGGCAGGCGGCCTACTCGGAGTTCGTCTTCACCGACGTGCTCTGGCCCGACGTCGACCGGCGGCACCTGTGGGAGGCCGTCGAGACCTACGCCCGGCGCGATCGCCGCTACGGCGGCGCCCTGCCCAACTCCTGACCGGTCGACCCGGCGGACGCTAGATTGGCCGGCACGGGAGGTGCTGGAGGGTGGACCACGCGCATGCCATCAGCGTCCGCGGGCTGCGGATGAGGTACGGCGACAACGACGTGCTGACCGGGGTGGACTTCGACGTCCGGGCGGGTGAGGTGCGCTGCCTCCTCGGACCCAACGGGGCCGGGAAGACGACCACGATCGAGATCCTCGAGGGGTTCCGGGTCCGGTCGGCGGGCGAGGTGTCTGTGCTCGGCCAGGACCCGGCCCGTGCCGACGAGGACTGGCGAGCCCGCACCGGCGTCGTGCTCCAATCGTGGCGCGACCACCCCCGCTGGACCGCCCGGCGGCTGCTCACGCAGCTGGGTGGCTACTACACGCCGTACTCGACGCCCGAACGACCGCGGCCCTACGACGTCGAGGAGCTGCTCGAGACCGTGGGCCTGACCGAGCTGGCCGACCGCAAGATCGCCACCCTCTCGGGTGGGCAGCGCCGCCGGCTCGACGTCGCCATCGGCATCATCGGGCGTCCGGAGCTGCTCTTCCTCGACGAGCCGACAGCCGGCTTCGACCCCCAGGCCCGGCGCGAGTTCCATGGCCTGGTCCGGCGGCTCTCCGGGCTCGAGCAGACCACCATCCTGCTCACCACCCACGACCTCGACGAGGCGGAGAAGCTCGCCGACCGGGTCCTGATCCTCGCCGGCGGCCGGATCGTCGCCGACGACACGCCGGCCGGGCTGGCCAGCCGGGTCGAGGGCGAGGCACAGGTGCGCTGGTCCATCGAGGGTGAGCGGTTCACTGCGACCGCGGCCGATCCCACCGGCTTCGTCAGGGGGCTGTTCGCGGAGCATGGCGAGGACGTCGCCGACCTCGAGATCCTGCGGCCCCGCCTGGAGGACTCCTACCTCGCACTCGTGCAGCAGCACGAGGCCGGTGACGCCGAGGCCGCGGCGCAGATGTTCACGGAGGTGACCGGGTGAATGCTCCGCTGCACGCCATCCGTCTGGGCATCGGACGTGGCTGGACCGAGTTCCTCCAGAGCATCCGGAGCACCCAGGACCAGGGCTACTACGTCTTCACCGGGCTCCTCGTGCTCGGCTACCTCTTCCTCCGGCGCAACACGGAGGTCGAGGGGACGGGCCTGATGGTCCCGTCGGTCGCCCTGCCCAGCATCCTCGGCGCCCTGGTCGCGTTCGGCGTGGTCATCGGTCCTGCCTACGCGCTGGCCATGGAGAAGGAGGACGGCACCTTGCTGCGCCACAAGGCGGTCCCCCACGGTCTCGCGGGCTACTTCACGAGCCAGCTGGTGCTGCAGAGCCTCGGGCTGGTGCCGCAGCTGCTCATCGTCCTGGTCCCGAGCTTCCTGCTGTTCGACGACGTCATGGCCAGCCCGGCCGGTTGGTTCACCGTCGCCTGGGTGCTGGCCCTCGGCATGCTGGCCACGATGCCGATCGGGATGGTCATCGGCTCCCTGGTGCCGAGCACCCAGAAGGTCGGCACCTGGGGCATGCTGCCCGTGATGGTGCTCGCGGGCATCTCCGGGATCTTCTACCCCGTCCAGCGCCTCTGGGACTGGGTCGAGGTGCTGGCGCAGGTCTTCCCGATGTACTGGCTCGGGCTGGGCATGCGCTCGGCGTTCCTGCCCGAAGGCGCGGCCGCCCTCGAGGTGGGCGGGACGTGGCGCACCTGGGAGACGCTCGGGGTCCTCGGCGCATGGGCGGTGCTCGGCGCCCTGGTCACCCCACGGGTGCTGCGGCGGATGTCACGACGGTCCACGGGCTCCCAGGTCGAGGCGGCTCGTGAGGCCGCCGTGCAGTGGGTGCGCTGACTCAGCCAGCGGTGCAGGCCGTGCAGGTGCCGAAGATCTCCAGGGTGTGGCTGATGTCGGCGTAGCCGTGCTCGGCGGCGATGCTGCTGGTCCACCGCTCGACGGCCGGGCCCTCGACCTCGACGGTGGCGCCGCACTCGCGGCAGACCAGGTGGTGGTGATGGGTGTCCGAGCACCGGCGGTAGATCGCCTCGCCGTCCTCGGTGCGCAGCATGTCGACGTCGTGGCTCTCGGTCAGCCGCTGGAGGGTGCGGTAGACCGTCGCCAGCCCCACCTTCTCGCCGCGCTGCGCGAGCAGCTCGTGGATCTCCTGGGCGCTGCGGAAGTCGTCGAAGGCCTCCAGTGCGGCCGCGACGGCGAGGCGCTGGCGTGTGGGTCGTACGCCGGCGAGCGGGGCGTCGGCGCGGCCGTGCTCCTGGTGCTCAGTGCTCGTCATAGTGCTCTCCGTGGGGGGCGTGGCGGTGGCCGTCGTGGACGTAGTCGACGTGGTCGCCGTGTTGCACAGCCGGGTGGCCGCAGTCGTCACCGTGCTGGTGGGGGTGAATGTCGGCCGGCTCGTGGCGCACGGGCTCCTCGGCGGCGAAGGGTGCGAGCACCCGGCGCCGGTGGCGCAGCCAGACGCCCAGCGGCCAGGTGGCCGCGAACATCGCCAGCGCCAGCAGCACGATCGCCGGACCGGGCGCGACCGTCGGTCTCGACGGCAGCAGCGAGAGGGCCGCGCTGATCAGCAGCCCGGCCACGGCGGCACCACCGCCGACGGCCATCGCGCCCACGATCGTGGCGCGGAAGGAGCGCGCGAGCTGCTGGGAGGCCGCGACCGGCACCACCATGAGCGCCGACACGAGGAGCAGCCCGACCGTGCGCATCGCCACCGTGACGGTCACGGCTGCCAGGACCGCGACGAGCAGGTTGTAGGCGCGCACCCGGACACCCGCGACCTGCGCGAAGTCGGGATCGGAGGCGACGGCGAAGAGCTGGGGCAGCAGCCCGAGGGTGACCGCCAGCACCACGACCGCCAGGCCGAGGGTGAACCACACGTCGGCGCCGGAGATGCTCGTGACCGAGCCGAAGAGGTAGGCCTGCAGGCTGGCAGCGCCCTGGCCCGCCAGGCCCGTGACGAGCACGCCGCCCGCCAGACCGCCGTAGAAGAGCAGCGCCAGCGCGACGTCGCCGTTGGTGTGGCCCTGCTCGCGGATCACCTCGATCGCGACCGCGCCGAGGATGGCCACGACCACCGCGGTCCAGGTCGGCGACGTGCCGGTCAGCAGGCCCAGCGCCACACCGGTGACGGCCACGTGGCCGATGCCGTCGCCGAGCAGCGCGAGCCGCCGTTGCACGAGGAAGGTGCCGATCGCGGGCGCGGCCAGGCCGGTGAGCAGGGCCGCCAGCATGGCGCGCTGCATGAAGTCCAGTGCCAGCAGGTCGAGCAGGCTCATCGGCCGCCCTCCAGGCGGTCGAGGGGGGAGCCCACGTGTGGCGCGTGGTCGTGGGTGGTCTCGAACGGATGGTGGTGCCCGTGCACCGCGTCGAGCGACAGCGGGGCGCCGTCGTAGGCCACTCGGCCGTCGCGCATCACCACGGCCCGGTCGACGAGGGGCTCCATCGGGCCGAGCTCGTGCGCGACGAGCACGACGGTCGCGCCCCGCTCGGAGAGCGTGCGCAGGGCCCCGGCGAGGGCCTGCTGGTTGGGCAGGTCGACACCGGCCGTCGGCTCGTCGAGGAAGAACAGCTCGGGATCGCCGGCGAGGGCGCGCGCGATCAGCACCCGCTGCTGTTGGCCGCCGGACAGGGTCGAGACGCCCTCGTGCGCCCGGTCGGCGAGGCCGACGAGCTCGAGGGCGTCCTGCACGGCCCGCCGGTCCGCGCGGCTGGCGGGACGCAGGGGAGTGCGACGGGTGAGGCGGCCCGATGCCACCACCTCGCGGACACTCGCGGGCACCCCGCCCGCGGCCGTGGCGCGCTGCGGCACGAACCCGATGCGCGCGTGCTCCCTGAAGTCGTGCAGGGGGGTGCCGAAGAGGCGCACCCGCCCGCTGGTCAGGGGCCGGAGCCCGGTGAGGGCCCGCACCAGGGTCGACTTCCCCGAGCCGTTGGCGCCCAGGAGCGCGACGAACTCGCCCTCCCGGATCGTGACGTCGACGCCCCGGAGGACGGGCCGGCCGGCGATGGCGACCGTGACCCGGTCCGCCTCGACGACCGGCGTGCCGAGGACGTTCAACATCCGTTGGCCCGGCGAAGGGCCTCGAGGTTGGCCTGCATGAGGCCAAGGTAGTCCTGGTCGGCGGTCTCGTCGGAGAGACCCTCGATCGGGTCGAGCACGTCGGTCCTCACGCCCGTGTCCGCGGCCAGCGCCTCGGCCATGGCCGGGCTGGCGAGCCGCTCGGAGAAGACGGTGGTGATGCCCTCCTCGCGGATCAGGTCCTGCAGCTCGGCGATCACGGCGGGCGTGGGCTCGGCGTCGGGAGAGAGACCGGCGATCGGCTCCAGGTGCAGTCCGTACTTCGCGAGGTAGCCGAACGCGTCGTGGCTGACGACCACGAGGTCACGCTCGCAGGACGCCAGGCCCTCGGCGTACGACGTGTCAAGCTGCTCGAGCTCCGTGCGCAGCTCGGCGGCGTTGGCCTCGAAGTCCGCGGCCCGCTCGGGATCGAGCTCGCCGAGCTTGGCGGCGACGGCGTCGGCCAGGTCGGCCATCAGCAGCGGGTCGTGCCAGAAGTGGGGGTCCAGGTCGCCGTGGTCGTGTGCGTCCTCCTCCTCGTCCGCGTGCGCCTCCTCGTCCGCGTGCTCGTCCGCGTGCGTGTCCTCCTCGCCGGCGTGCGCCTCCTCGTCCGCGTGCGCGTCCGCGTGCGTGTCCTCCTCGCCGGCGTGCGCCTCCTCGTCCGCGTGCGCGTCCTCCTCGTGGTGGTCCTCGCCCTCGTGCTCCGTGGCCGGGCGCAGCTCGACGACGTCCTCGACGTCGAGGACGGCGCTGTCATCCAGACCCTCGACGGCATCGTCGACGGCGGGCTGGAAGCCGTGCTCGACCACGACCAGGTCGGCGTCCTCGAGGGCGGCCGTCTGGGCGATGCCCAGCTCGAGGTCGTGCGGCTCGCCGCCGGGCTGGGTGAGGTTGGTGACCTCGGTGCCGTCGCCCGCCACCCGCTCGGTGACCCACGCCAGCGGGTAGAACGACGCGACGACCTGCGGGGAAGACCCGGCGTCGGCGTTGCTGGTGCTGCCGCAGCCGGCAAGGATGAGGGCGGCGGCAGCGGTGCTGGCGAGGACGGCGCTGGAGAGGGCGCGGGCGCGGGTGACGGGCGATGGCATGAGAACGATTCTCAGTCCGGTTGAGAACCGTTGTCAAATCCCCCGACCGGTAGCGTGGGACCGTGCTCGTCGTGACCCGCTTCCGGGCCCCCACCGCCGGAGTGGAGGCGGCGGCCACCCTGCGCGCAGGCCTGGAGAAGGCGCTCGAGGTGCTGGCGACCAAGCCCGGACACCTGGGCGGCGAGGTGGGGCGCAACGTCGACGAGCCCGACCTGTGGGTGCTGAGCACCCGGTGGCAGAACGTCGGCTCCTACCGCCGCGCGCTCTCGTCGTACGAGGGCAAGCTGCTCGTGCAGCCGCTGATGGTGCACGCGCTCGACGAGCCGAGCGCCTACGAGGTCGTCGAGCCCGGGACCGACCTCAACGTCGCTGATCCCCGCTCTATAGGCTGAGCCGCGTCGCCGGCAGCCAGCCGGTGGTCTCGAGATGGTCGCTGCGCGACCTCCTCGACCAGCGAAGCGAAAGTGAGCTCCACCATGGCCAAGGCCCCCGCCACGACCCTCGACAACGTGGTGTCCCTCGCCAAGCGGCGAGGCTTCGTCTACCCCTGCGGTGAGATCTACGGCGGCACGCGCTCCGCCTGGGACTACGGCCCGCTGGGCGTGGAGCTCAAGGAGAACATCAAGCGCCAGTGGTGGAAGGCGATGGTGACCGCCCGCGAGGACGTCGTGGGCCTGGACTCCTCCATCATCCTGCCGACCCGCACCTGGGAGGCCTCGGGCCACCTGGAGACGTTCACCGACCCGCTGGTCGAGTGCCAGTCGTGCCACAAGCGCTTCCGCGAGGACCACCTGCAGGAGGACTACGCGACCAGGAAGGGCCTGGACAATCCGGACGACGTCGACATCAACGAGTCGGTCGCCTGCCCCAACTGCGGCACCCGCAACGCGTGGACGCCGCCTCGCAACTTCCAGATGATGCTCAAGACCTACCTCGGCGTGATCGAGGACGAGTCGGGCCTGCACTACCTGCGTCCCGAGACGGCGCAGGGCATCTTCCTGAACTTCCAGAACGTCGTGACGAGCAGCCGCAAGAAGCCGCCGTTCGGCATCGCCCAGATGGGCAAGAGCTTCCGCAACGAGATCACGCCCGGCAACTTCATCTTCCGCACGCGCGAGTTCGAGCAGATGGAGATGGAGTACTTCGTCAAGCCCGGCGAGGACGAGGAGCTGCACCAGTACTGGATCGACGAGCGCACCCGCTGGTACACCGACCTCGGCATCAACCCGGACAACCTGCGCCACTACGAGCACCCGAAGGAGAAGCTCAGCCACTACTCGAAGCGCACCGTCGACATCGAGTACCGCTTCGGCTTCTCCGGCCGTGACTTCGAGGAGCTCGAGGGCGTCGCCAACCGAACCGACTTCGACCTGAGCCAGCACTCGAAGTTCTCCGGCCAGGACCTCTCCTACTTCGACCAGGCCGCGGGCGAGCGCTACATGCCCTACGTCATCGAGCCCGCCGCCGGCCTGACCCGCAGCCTGATGGCCTTCCTCGTCGACGGGTACGCCGAGGACGAGGCGCCCAACACCAAGGGCGGCGTCGACAAGCGGACCGTGCTGCGCCTCGACCCGCGCCTGGCACCGGTCAAGGTGGCGGTCCTTCCGCTGTCGCGCAACGCCGACCTGTCGCCCAAGGCCCGCGACCTCGCCGCGGAGCTGCGCCGCAACTGGAACGTCGAGTTCGACGACTCCGGTGCCATCGGCCGCCGCTACCGCCGCCAGGACGAGATCGGCACGCCCTACTGCGTGACCGTCGACTTCGAGACCCTCGATGACAACGCGGTCACCGTGCGCGAGCGTGACTCGATGAGCCAGGAGCGGATCAGCCTCGAGGGCATCACGCGCTGGTTCGCGGAGCGGCTCATCGGCTGCTGAGGCACGGCGCAGGCACAATGCCTCCCATGCAGCGTGCCTCACTCCTCGCGTCCGCCCTGGTCCTGACCCTCGCCGCCTGCGGCGGGGGCGAGGAGCCCGCCGAGAGCGACGCGTCCGGCACTCCCTCTGCGACCGCCACCGAGCCGGCCGCCGCTGACGAGGCGGGCTACCCCGTGGGCACCGAGGGCCTGGAGCTCACCGAGCCGGGCACCACGCTGGACCTGGGAGAGCGGGCGACCGTCGCCTGGCAGGTCGGCGGCGGTGAGGTCGGCGTCGCGGAGCTGCGGGTGGACCGGGTCCGCGAGGTCACGCTCGAGGAGCTCGAGGGCTGGGTGGCCGACGGCTCGATGAAGGAGTCGCGCCCCTACTTCGTCGATGTCACCGTGGAGAACGCCGGGGAGACCGACCTCGGTGGCCAGGAGGTGCCCGTGCTCCTGATGGACAGCAACGGCGTCCTCGGCCCGCCGTGGTCCTTCGGCGGCCAGTTCAGGCCGTGCAACAGCGGGCCGCTGCCCGGGTCCTTCGAGCCTGGGGAGAAGAAGGCGCTCTGCCTGGTCTACCTCGCCCCGCAGGGAGCCAGCATCGACGCGATGGCGTTTGCGCCGGTCGACGGCTTCGAGCCGATCCGGTGGACCGGTGACGTGCAGACGCCCGCCGACGAGAAGAAGCCCAGGGGCAGGAAGCAGCGCTGAGTTTGGGCTGGCCGCCCTGCTCCGCCGACAATGGGGCGCATGTCCGCCCTGCCCACCGAGCTCGTCCTCGGCTCCGTCCGCGTCGACACCCCCGTGGTGCTCGCGCCGATGGCGGGCATCACCAACGCGGCCTACCGGCGGCTTTGCGCTGAGCAAGGGGCCGGCCTCTACGTCTGCGAGATGATCACGAGCCGGGGCCTGGTCGAGGGCGACGAGACCACGAAGAAGATGCTGGTCTTCGACGAGCTGGAGTCGATCCGCTCGGTCCAGCTCTACGGCACCGACCCGGTCTACGTGGGCAAGGCCGTGGAGATCCTCTGCGGTGAGTACGGCGTGGCGCACGTCGACCTCAACTTCGGCTGCCCGGTCCCCAAGGTGACCCGGAAGGGCGGCGGCGGGGCACTGCCCTGGAAGCGTGGCCTGCTGGCCGAGATCCTCATCTCCGCGGTGGCCGCGGCGTCGGCGTACGACGTGCCCGTCACGATGAAGACCCGCAAGGGCCTCGACGACGACCACCTCACCTACCTCGACGCCGGCCGGATCGCCCAGGAGACCGGCACGGCGGCGATCGCGCTGCACGGGCGGACCGTCGAGCAGGCCTACTCCGGCCAGGCCGACTGGGACGCCATCGGCGAGCTGGTCGCCGCCGTCGACATCCCGGTGCTCGGCAACGGTGACATCTGGGAGGCCTCCGACGCCGTGCGGATGGTGGAGCAGACCGGCGCCGCGGGCGTCGTGGTCGGCCGTGGCTGCCTGGGTCGGCCGTGGCTGTTCCGCGACCTCGCCGCGGCGTTCGCCACGCCGGGAGGTCGCTCTCGACTCGGCTCGATCCAGGGAGCGGAGTCGAGACCCGTCCTGCCCAACCTCGGCGAGGTCCGCACCATGATGCGCCGGCACGCCGAGCTGCTCAGCGAGCACATGGGGGAGGAGCGGGGCTGCAAGGAGTTCCGCAAGCACGTCACCTGGTACCTCAAGGGCTTCCCCGCCGGCGGCGAGCTGCGGCGGGCGCTGGCGCTCGTCGACTCCCTCGCCACGCTCGACAGGCTGCTCGACGAGCTCGACCCCGAGGCACCCTTCCCGGTCGGCGAGCTGGGTGCGCCGCGCGGTCGTCAGGGGTCCCCGCGCAAGCGGGTCGTGCTGCCGGAGGGGTGGCTCGACGACGCCGACGGCAGCGGCTGGCACGTGCAGGAAGACGCACACGAGGTCACGGGCGGATAACGGTTCGGACAACACTCGGTGACGGGGAACACGTGCGATGGTGACGCCCCGGATGCGGACTTGCCCGCGTGGCTGTGCTTGACTCATGCCTCGTGTGAGCGCCTGGCACCCCGAGATGCACCACCGCCGGCGCGCCACGACCCTGCACGCAACAGCAAAGGATCAGCGCTGTGGCCCAGCATCGCCACAAGCGGGACGCCAATGCCCGCCGTACGACCCCCCACGACCAACCCCCCGTCCGCAAGTCCCGAATCCCCCAGCTCGCCGGCTCCCTCGCAGTCCTTGCGACCGTCGGTGCCGTCAGCCTCGGCGTGGTGACTTCGGCCCCCGAGATCGGCGAGCAGTCCGACCTGTTGGCGTCCTCCGCCACCGGCTCCGTCTCCAACGCGCTCTCCACGGACAGCCTTCGCCGCGAGACCACCGTCTCCCGCTCCCAGTCCCGCGCCCTCGGCCGCCAGTCCGAGCGTGCCCTCGACCGCTACCAGGCCATGCTGGCCGCGAAGCGCGAGCGCGCCGAGGCCAGGCGGGAGGCCGAGCGGGAGGCGGCCGCGACCGAGCGCGCGGTGAGGAACGCGGACACCAGGCTCTGGACCACCGAGGACCTCAACCTCTGGACCGCCCCGGATGGCGGCCGGCAGGTCGGCACCCTCGACGCGATCGAGAAGGTGCTGGTCACCGGCCGCAAGGCCGGCGGTCGCGTCGAGCTCGTCGTGGGCGGCGAGTCGCGCTGGGTGTCCGCGGGCTACCTGTCCGACGAGAAGCCCGACCCGGGCCCGACGCTGGGCGGCTCCTGCACCAACGGCACCTCGGTGCCGAGCGGCGTCCACCAGGGCATCGTGCTGGTCCACCAGGCCGTCTGCGCCAACTTCCCGAGCATCACCTCCTACGGCACCTTCCGCGGTGACGGTGAGCACGCGGAGGGCCGTGCCGTCGACATCATGGTGAGCGGCTCGCTGGGCTGGGAGGTCGCCGAGTTCCTGCGCGCCAACTACGCCGCGCTCGACATCGAATACCTGATCTACAGCCAGCGCATCTGGTCCGTGGAGCGTGGGGGCGAGGGCTGGCGGGGCATGTCCGACCGCGGCTCGATCACCGCCAACCACTACGACCACGTGCACGTCACGGTCTACTGACCGTCGGTCCCGACGGCTAGGGTCGTCGCGCCATGCTCATCGACGACCTCTACGACGACGCCGCGCGCGAGCGCATCGTCGCCGAGCCGCCGAAGCGCGTGGACGCCCCGGTCCGCACGCCCTTCGAGCGCGACCGGGCGCGGGTCGTGCACGCGGCGTCGTCGCGCAGGCTGGCGGCCAAGACCCAGGTCGTCGGGCCGCAGACCGACGACTTCGTGCGCAACCGGCTGACCCACAGCCTCGAGGTCGCGCAGGTCGCCCGTGACCTGGCCCGGGCGCTCGGCTGTCATCCCGACATCGCCGAGACCGCGGCCCTGGCCCACGACCTCGGCCACCCGCCCTTCGGCCACAACGGCGAACGCGCGCTCGCCGAGCTGAGCCAGGGGATCGGCGGCTTCGAGGGCAACGCCCAGACGCTGCGGCTGCTGACCCGGCTCGAGGCCAAGACCTTCGGCCCCGACGGCCGCTCCGCCGGGCTCAACCTCACCCGGGCCACCCTCGACGCCTGCACGAAATACCCCTGGCCCCGCGCCGAGGCGCCCGACCCCGGGGGAGTCCACGCCGACGGCACGCCCCGCCACGTCGTGAAGTTCGGCGTCTATGACGACGACCTGCCGGTCTTCGAGTGGCTGCGCCGCGGCGTCGAGGGCGACCGGCGATGCCTCGAGGCACAGGTGATGGACCTCGCCGACGACGTGGCCTACTCCGTGCACGACGTCGAGGACGGCATCGTCGCCGGCCGGCTCGACCTGACCCGGCTCGACCTCGACGCCCTCTGGGAGACCGTGCGGGCCTGGCACTTCCCCGACCTCGACGACGCCGAGCTCGAGTCCGCCCTCGAAGGGATGCGCCGCCAGGCCTCCTGGCCGCGCACGGCGTACGACGGCAGCAGGCGCAGCCTCGGCGCGATCAAGAACCTCACGAGCGACCTGATCGGCAGGTTCTGCGGCAGCGTGCAGGCGGCCACCTTCGCGGCCGCGGACGAGCCGCTGGTGCGGCACCGCGCCGACCTCGTCGTGCCCCGGGAGACGGAGCTGGAGATCGGCATCCTCAAGGGCATCGCGGCCCACTACGTCATGCAGGCCGAGGACCGGGTGGCGCTGATGGCACGGCAGCGTGAGCTGATGTCCGAGCTGGTCGAGGCGACGTGGGCGCGTGGTCCGGAGTCGCTCGACCGACCCTTCGCCGACGACTGGGCGGCGGCGGACGACGACGTCGCCCGCCGCCGCGTGGTCATGGACCAGGTGGCGTCGTTGACGGACGCGTCGGCGGTGGCTCGGCACCGGACGCTGACGCAGCGGGTCCCGACGTAGGCGGAGCCGACGTCGCCGACGAGGCCGACATCCCCGACGAGGAAGTCCCCGACGAGGTGAGCCGCTCCTTCATCGCGGGCGGTGCCTTCTCCTTGGCAAGGTCGACGGCCTGGTGCGCCTTCTCCTGCACGCGCGGGTCGTCCTTGACCTTCTCGGCCGCCCGCTTGAGCTGCTCGTAGCGCTCGCGTCCGGCGCGGGAGCCGAGGACGTAGCCGACAGCCCCGGCTGCCAGGGCCAAGAGCTTCTTCATGGATTCCTCCTGGGGGTCGTGGCCCGCCCGGTACCCACAGCAGCGGGTGTGGAAGCGCCCGCCCCGGGTGTGGGTGCGCGGCCGTAGACTCCGCCCCGTGGCAGGCCGGATCAGGGACGAGGACATCGCGGAGGTGCGCGAGAAGGCGCGCATCGACGAGGTCGTGTCGTCCTACGTGACGCTCAAGCGCGCGGGCGGCGGGTCGCTCAAGGGGCTCTGTCCCTTCCACGACGAGAAGTCGCCGTCCTTCCACGTGACACCCAGCCGCCAGATGTACCACTGTTTCGGCTGTCAGGAAGGCGGCGACGTCATCTCCTTCCTGATGAAGATCGACGGCACGAGCTTCATCGAGGCCGTCGAGCGCCTCGCGGACAAGTACGGCGTGCAGCTGAGGCGCGAGGACGACGGCTCGCCCGCCGAGCAGCGGCCGAGGGGGCCGGCGCGCGGGCGGCTGATCGAGGCCCACCGGGTCGCCCAGGAGTTCTACGCCGGCCAGCTCGAGACTCCCGACGCCCTCGCGGCCCGCCAGTTCCTCGCCTCACGTGGTTTCGACCAGTCTGCGGCAGCCACCTTCGGGGTCGGCTTCGCCCCACGGGACGGCGAGGCGCTGACCCGCCACCTGCGCCAGCGTGGCTTCTCCGACGAGGAGACGATCGCAGCCGGCCTCGTCGCCCAGGGCCGCTCGGCCTACGACCGCTTCCGCGGCCGTCTCCTGTGGCCGATCCGCGAGGCCAACGGCGACAACATCGGGTTCGGAGCGCGGCGGATCTTCGACGACGACAAGATCGAGGCGAAATACCTCAACACCCCCGAGACACCGATCTACAAGAAGTCCCACGTCCTCTACGGCATCGACCTGGCCCGGCGCGACATGGCCCGCACCTCACAGGCGGTCGTGGTCGAGGGCTACACCGACGTGATGGCGTGCCACCTGTCCGGCGTGACCACCGCCGTCGCCACCTGCGGCACCGCCTTCGGCGACGACCACGCCCGGGTGCTGCGCCGCTTCCTGCACGACCACGAGGAGTTCCGCGGCGAGGTCGTCTTCACCTTCGACGGTGACGCGGCCGGCCAGAAGGCCGCGCTCCGCGCCTTCCAGGGCGACCAGGCGTTCGCCTCCCAGACCTATGTCGCGGTCGAGCCCCGCGGCCTCGACCCGTGCGACCTGCGGGTCCAGGAGGGCGACGCCGCGGTCCGCGAGCTGATCGCCCGCCGGGTCCCGCTCTACCGCTTCGTCCTCACCAACGTGCTCGAGAAGTACGACCTCGACCGCGCCGACGGCCGGGTCGACGCGCTGCGCGAGGCCGCCCGGCTGGTGTCCAGCATCCGCGACAAGTCGAAAGTCGAGGCCTTCTCCCGCGAGCTGTCGGGTCTGATCGGCGTCGACGTCGAGGAGGCGCGGTCCGAGGTCCGCCGCGCCGCCGCGCGCGCCGCCCGCGGCGGCGACGAGCGTCGTACGGCGCCGACAGCGGCCGCGGAGGAGCCACCCCGGCGCCAGCTGCCCCACCTGCGCGACCCGAGGTTCGCCATCGAGCGCGAGACGCTCAAGCTGGTCATCCAGCACCCGGGCGCCGTCGGCGGCGTCATCTCGGGCGTCGGACCGGAGGACTTCACCCACCCGACCTACCGTGCCGTCTGGGAGGCCGTCGTGGCGGCCGGGGGAGTGACCGCGGCGGCGGCCGACCCGGGATGGGCGTCGCGGCTCCGCTCGGCGATCAACGACCCGGTCGTCTCGTCCGCGGTCAGCGAGCTCGGCGTCGAGCCCGTGCGCACCCAGGGCGACCCGGGCGTCCCCTACGTCGCTGCCCACGTCTACCGCCTCCAGGAGCTCACCACCATGCGGCGGATCGCCGAGCTGAAGTCCCGCCTGCAGCGCACCAACCCGGTCGAGCAGGCGACCGACTACAACCGGATGTTCGGCGAGCTCGTCGCGCTCGAGCAGCACCGCCGCACCTTGCGCGAGCAGGCCGTCGGGGTCTCGTCCTCGTGAGGTCGCTGCGCCGCGAGGCCGCCCCGATCGAGGTGGAGCCGGGGGAGCGGGTGCTGGCCTGGTGCCGCACCGACGACGGCCGCGTCATCGCCGGCACCCGTGACGCGCTCTACCTCGAGTCCGCGGCGGGGGGTGGGACCACGCGCCTGCCCTGGGAGCGCGTCGAGGCCGCCGACTGGGACCGGGACGCCGACCTCTTCCGCGTCGCCGAGGTCGGCTCGTGGGGCGAGGAGCGCCGGGAGCACGCGTTCGCCCTCACCGAGCCCGGCCGGGTGCTCGAGCTGGTGCGCGAGCGCGTCACCGCGAGCGTCGTCCTCCAGCGGCACGTGCCGGTCCGGGGCCGCCGCGGCCTGCGCGTGGTCGCCCGCCGCGCGCCCCGCGGTGACCAGCCGATCGCGTGGTTCTACGAGTACGACGAGGGCGTCGACCCCGACGATCCCACCGTCGCCGCGGCCGCCCGCCGGGCGCTCGCCGCGGCCCTCGACGAAGTGGGGCCCTGATTTCTCCTCACGGGGCTGGCCTTGCTAATGTCTGCCCTCGCTGCCAGCGGTCCCCCGTAGCTCAACTGGCAGAGCATGCGACTGTTAATCGCAGGGTTGTTGGTTCGAGTCCAACCGGGGGAGCCAAAGAGGGCCTCTGACCTGCGGAAACGTCAGGCAGAGGCCCTCTGAGCATGCCGAGAGGGTCTCCTGGGCTCAGCTGTCCGGGCAGCCCACGTGCACTCCCTTGGAGCGGTGCACTCCCTTGGTCGGGCACACAGGTCAGACTCGCAGCACCGAGGGCCCGAGGGCCTGCATCTCCTGCGCCTCGGCGACGGGCAGCTCGGTCCCCGTCACGATCGTCTCGAAGTCCGCGACCTCGGCGAACCGGCAGAAGCTGCTGCTGCCGAACTTCGAGTGCGCGGCGACCAGGACGCTGCGCCGCGACCGCTTGATGGCCTGCTGCTTGACTGCTGCGACCGCCGGGTCCGGGGTCGTCAGGCCGTGCTCGGCGGAGATCGCGTTTGTGCCGAGCACGGCCAGGTCGATCACGAGCATGCCGAGCATCTCCAGCGTCCAGTGGCCCACCGTGGCCAGCGTGCGCCCTCGCATCCGGCCGCCGAGCAGCAGCACCGTCACCCCGTCGCTGTCCGCCAGTGCCTCGGCGGCGAGCAGCGACGAGGTGACGACGGTCAGCTCCCGGTCGGCGAGCTCCTCTGCCACGAGTCGCGGGGTGAAACCCTCGTCGAGGTAGACGGTCTCCGCCCCGTGCAGGAGAGTCGCAGTCGCGGCGGCAATCCGTCGCTTCTGTGCGATGTCCACTCGGCTGCGGTAGTCGACACCGGACTCGAAGGCGGCGCTCTCCAGCGGGATCGCGCCCCCGTGGACCCGCTTGACGAGCCGCCGGTCGGCCAGCACCCGGAGGTCCCGGCGGATGGTCTCGGTGGCCACGCCGAGCTCGTCGGCGAGAGCGACCACCTCGACCCGTCCGCGGTGGCGGGTGTAGTCCAGGATCAGCGACTGCCGGCTCTCCGAGTCCACGGGGACAGTCTGGGCCATGGTGAGGTTCAGCCGCCGACCCGGTCTAGGACCGCCTTGATCTCCTGGGGAGTCCTCGCCGCCCGGAGCCGCTCGACCTCATCCCGGTCGACGAAGACCTGCGCGATCCGGCTCAGCAGGCCGAGGTGCTCGTCGCCGGTCCCGGCGATCCCGACCACGAACTCCACCGGACTGCCGTTCCAGTCGACCGGCTCGTCGTAGCGCACGAACGAGATCGCGGTGCGGTGGATGGAGCCCTTGGCCTCGTTGGTGCCGTGGGGGATGGCGAGGCCGTTGCCCATGTGGGTCGAGACGGACTGCTCACGCGTGTGCATCGCATCGACGTACGCCGGGTCGACGGCGCCGACGGCCACGAGCAGCTCGCCCGCTTGGGTGATCGCGGCGTCGCGGTCGGCGGGGGTTGCACCCAGCACGATCGACTCCTCGGCCAGCACCGAGGGCCCCTCGTCCACCGCCGTGGCCACCTGCACGTCTCCCCCGGGGGCGTTGGTCTGGCGCAGCAGCTCCACGATCTCGTCGTACCGCGGGCTGCCCATGAAGTTGTCGACCGAGATGTGCGAGGCCGACGGCGCCTTCAGGCGGGCGCGGTCGGTGAGGTCCTGGTGGCTGACGACCAGGTCCACGTCGTCGTCGAGGCTGGCGATCGCCTTGTTGCTCACGGTGACGTCGGCGAAGCCGGCCTCCTGGATCTTGCGGCGCAGCACCGAGGCGCCCATCGCCGATGAGCCCATGCCGGCGTCACACGCGAAGACGATGTGGTTCACCGGCGCACCCGCGACGGAGCCCACGAGCGTGGAGGACGCGATCGACTTCTTCCCCTTCATCGACTCCATGCTGGCGGTGGCGTGAACGAGCTCGTCGTCGGCCTCGACTGCCCTGTCGGTCTTGAGCAGGAACGCGGCGACCACGAAGGACACGGCCGCGGCGGCGAGCATCGAGAGGGTGACGCCGAGGAAGTTGGCCGTCTGGGCGTAGACCGCGAAGACCGAGCCCGGAGCGGCCGGGGCGCGCAGGCCCACGTCGAAGAGGACGTTGACGAAGACACCGGTCATGCCGCCAGCGATCATCGCGAGGATCAGCTTGGGCTTCATCAGCACGTAGGGGAAGTAGATCTCGTGGATGCCGCCGAAGAAGTGGATGATCGCCGCGCCTGGCGCGGAGGCCTTGGCCAGGCCCTTGCCGAAGAGCGCGTAGGCGAGCAGCAGGCCCAGGCCGGGGCCGGGGTTGGCCTCGAGCAGGAACAGGACCGACTTGCCGGCCTCGGCGGCTTCCGCCGTGCCGAGCGGGGTCAGTACGCCGTGGTTGATCGCGTTGTTGAGGAAGAGGACCTTGGCCGGCTCGATGATGAGCGAGGTCAGCGGCAGCAGCCCGTTGTCGACCAGGAAGTCGACGCCCGCGCCGAGCTTGTCGGCGATGAACGTGACGATCGGGCTCATGATGAAGAAGCCGAACGTGGCCAGGATGCCGCCCCAGATGCCGGCCGCGAAGTTGTTGACGAGCATCTCGAAGCCGGGCTTGATCTTGCCGTCCCACAGGGCGTCGATGTGCTTCATCGTCCATCCGCCGAGCGGGCCCATGATCATGGCGCCCATGAACATCGGGATCTCCGTGCCGGCGATGACCCCCATGGTGGCGATCGCGCCGACGACGCCGCCGCGGGTGTCGTAGACGATCTTGCCGCCGGTGTAGCCGATGAGGATGGGCAGCAGGTAGGTGATCATCGGGCCGACGATGCCGCCGCCGTCCTCGTCCCAGCCGCCGATCTTCGCGACCCAGCTGTCCGGGCTGTCACCGATGCCCAGCTCGGGCAGCCAGCCCACCTCGATGAAGAGGGCGGTGATCAGGCCCCAGGCGATGAACGCTCCGATGTTCGGCATGACCATGTTCGACAGGAACGTGCCGAACTTCTGTACGTGGACCCGGGCGCCGACCCGGGCTGCAGCAGGGGTGGTGGTGGACATTCTCGGTTCCCTCCAAGGGACTCGGGCCGGCGGGTGACGCCGATCACATGCGGGCCAGTAAACCTCACATTCGGGCACTCTGCCAAGCATCTGGGCAGAATTGGGCGGCAAAAGATGTGGTTTTCTGCCCGGATTGCCGTTACGGTGGGGTTGCCGCGCTCCGCCTGCCCTCCTCTCTCGCGGCGTCGTACACCGGAAGGAAGAGACATTCATGAAGGCCCTGCGCTTCTACGCACCCGACGACGTCCGGCTCGAGGATGTCCCTGAGCCGGAGTGCGGCCCCGACGAGGTCAAGCTCCGCGTCCGCAACTGCTCCACGTGCGGCACGGACGTCAAGATCCTCCACAACGGCCACCAGAACCTCACACCGCCTCGGACGATCGGGCACGAGATCGCCGGTGAGGTCGTCGAGGTCGGCTCGGCAGTCAACGCGGCCTACGGCAGCGAGTGGCAGGTCGGCGACCGAGCCCAGGTCATCGCCGCCGTGCCCTGCGGTGACTGCCACGAGTGTCGGAAGGGCTGGATGGCGGTCTGTCAGAACCAGACCTCGGTGGGCTACCAGTACGACGGTGGCTTCGCCGAGTACATGATCGTGCCGCGGCAAGTGCTCAAGGTCGACGGGCTCAACCGCATCCCCGACAACGTGGGGTACGACGAGGCGTCGGCCGCCGAGCCGTTCGCGTGCGCGATCAACGCACAGGAACTGCTCGGGATCGAGGAGGGTGACACCGTCGTCGTCTTCGGCGCCGGTCCGATCGGCTGCATGCACATCCGCATCGCCCGAGGGGTGCACCGGTGCGGCCCCGTCTACCTGGTCGACGTCAACACCGAGCGGCTGCAGATGTCGGCTGACGCGGTCCAGCCCGACGCGGTGATCAACGCGGCAGAAGTCGACGTGGTCGAGCGCGTGATGGAGCTCACCCGCGGTCGCGGCGCCGACGTCGTGATCACCGCAACCGCTGCGAACGTCACCCAGGAGCAGGCCATCGCGATGGCCGCCCGCAACGGACGGATCTCGTTCTTCGGCGGTCTGCCAAAGACCAACCCGACCATCACCTGCGACTCCAACGTCGTGCACTACCGCCAGCTGCACATTCACGGCGCCAACGGTTCGGCGCCCGAGCACAACAAGCGGGCGCTGGAGTACATCTCCACCGGCCAGGTCCCCGTGAAGGACCTGATCACTCGGCACATCGCCCTCGAGGACGTGATGGACGCGTTCTCGATCGTGAAGAACGGCGAGGCCATCAAGGTCACCGTCGAGCCCTGACCTGGGGCCCGCCGACGTGACGGCAGACACCGGGTCGAGCGACTGGTGCGTCACCTCGGTCAAAGGCCCGCCGGGACGGGCGCTGCTGCGTTAGCGTTGGTCGCGATCCGCGGGTGCAACATCTCCCGGCGGCGGGTGGAAGGGCAGCCGAGGATGAGAGCTGGAGCGAGCACGGCGGGGACGGCGCTCGCCGCCTTGACGTTGCTGGTCCTGGTGCTCCTCGATCTCGCGATTCCCGATGCGTCAATCGCGTTGTCGCCGCTGTTCGCGCTCGCACCGCTGATCGCTTGCTCGGTGCTGCCGGCGGAGCGCACCGCCGCGTTCGCGGCCGCCGCGTTGGTGGCCGCGGTCGGCTCTGGCGTGTGGAACGACCACTCCGTCACTCCGCAACATGTGGTCCGACTCGTAGACGTGGCGTTGATAGGTGTGGCCGCGGTCGTCGTCGCTGCGGTCCGGGTGCGCGGGGAGCGGCAGGTCGGCCGGCTCACCACGCTCGCCGAGGTGGCGCAGCAGGCGGTGCTGCCGGTCCTGCCCGCGCACGCTCGGCACACCGACATCGCGGTCCGCTACCAGGCCGCGGCCGAAGACACGGTGATCGGCGGCGACCTGTACGACTGCTACCACTCTCGTAGCCATACGCGGTTCCTGATCGGTGACGTGCGTGGCAAGGGGATCGAGGCGGTCGAGCAGGCCGCGCGCGTCATCCGGGCGTTCCGGCAGGCCGCGGCCATCCAGCCGGACCTCGACGCGGTCGCCGAAGACATGAGCGGCTACCTGATCCCGTTCTTCGACGAGGAGGAGTTCGTCACCGCGCTGCTGCTCGACACCACGGACCCGGCCCGGCCCCTCTGGGTCGACGCCGGGCACCCACCGCCACTGCTGGTCCGTCCCGACCAGACGTGTGAGTTCCTCGACACCGACGCGGACCTTCCGCTCGGGCTCGGGGAGCGTTACACCTGCCACGAGTTCGCCTGGCGGCCCGGGGACCGGCTGCTCTTGTACACCGACGGGGTGAGCGAGGCCCGCAACTTCAGCGGTGCATTCCTCGATCTGCGCGAGCTCGGACCGCTGCTCGTCGGCGGGCCGTTGGAGGCTGCGCTCGACCGCCTGCTGAACGCGGTCCGCGCGCACGCCGCGCGAGGCCAGCTGAGCGACGACGTGGCCGTGATGCTGCTGGAACACACCACGACGGGTGAGGAGTACCGGCCCTTGGCGGGCGAACACGACTGGCGCACCTCGCTGCCCCGGTGACCCGCGACCCGTGGGGTCTGCTCGCTCAGCCGACCCGGAACGTCGCGACGAAGATCCAGTCGTCCTCGGTGAGGCGGCGCGGCTCGACGCGGAGCTCGACGGGCACCTCGCTTCCGTCAGCACGCACCACGGGAACGGTGATCCAACGGTCCAGTAGCACGTCGCGGCCGTTGGTTGCGTGGAAGGTGGTGCCGGCGATGTGGGCCTGGTGATAGCGCTGCGGGATGAGGACCAGGATCCGCCGGCCCAACAGCTCGGTCTCGTCCCGGTAGCCGAGGAATCGGAGGATCGGTGGAGTCGCCGCCACGATGACGTAGCGCTGGTCGGTCGCGATCACCGGCTCCTCCAAGGGGACCAGATCACGATGGGTTGGGCCGAGGGCCGCGTCCTTGTCGGAGGGCTGCCGGGCGTCGGTGCGGGCGCGCCAGGGGCGCGGAGTGGCGGGTCCGGCGGCCTGAGCGGTGACTTCGGCGCACAGCCACTGGCGCATCTCACGGATCTCCGGCTGGGTGGGCGGTCCCAGGAGTAGTCCGTCCTGGGCTGCGGCACCCGCCCGTGAGAGCACGTCGTCGAGCACGGCGAAGTGTGGGACCGAGGACGTGGGGACGTCCAGGATCACCTGGCGGCCGGTGACGGTGGGCTCGACGAGGTTGGCCATCAGCTCTTCGGGGTCTACAGGCAGGGTTGGCCTGGGCAGCTGCTCGTCGAGGATGCTCAGGGCGTCGCTGGCGGCTGCGTGGTCGTCCAGCACCGCGGGGTCGGCCTCCAGGGTGTAGAGCAGGAACTCACGCAGCAGTGTTGCGGCGTGCTCCTGCCAGGCCCGGTGCATCAGGAGGGGCATGTCGAGCAGGATGACCTGCACGGTGGACTCCCGGTGCTCGGCGTCGACCGGACTCGCCCCTGATCGGTTCGGTTGAAGAGCCCTGGGCAGGTGACCGATCTCGAACCACACGGTCTTGCCGCGCGGGCCCGCCTCGACGTCCCACCGTTCGGAGCTCTGGTCGACCACGTGGAGACCGCGACCGGTTCCAGCCGTCGCCGACCACATCCGTTTGACGGGCAGGCGGGTGCTGCCGTCGGTGATCTCCACGCGCAGGGCGCGGCCGACGGCCAGGATCCGGATCCCGATCTCGGTGCCGGCGTGGACCACGGCGTTGGTCACCAGCTCGGAGGTCGCCAGCTGTGCTGGCTCGAGCAGGTCATCGGCCCGGGTCGTGCTCAGGACCTCGCGCACTGCCGCGCGTGCGCGTCCGACACTGCGCACATCAGCGGGCAACGTCAACGAGACGACTACGGGATCAGCCAACGTGCCCCCGAACCTCGTGGCCCTACCTTCGGCGGTTGATGCCACCCTACTCGCGAAGCCCCTGGTGTGATTGTGCTCTGCGTAAGCCCGCCTGATCCGTCAGACGGGCTTGGCGCTTTCCCGCGATGGCCGGCCCGACCTCACCCTGACATTCCCCTGAGGTTTCACCGGTCACACACGTTTCCCGCACACCGCCCCGCTAGCGTGACGGTCGTGGCAGCAGTCGTACGAACCGTTGGCCTGACCAAGGACTACGGTCCGGTCCTCGCCCTGGATGCGCTCACCCTCGAGATCGGGCCGGGGATCACCGGACTGGTCGGCGCCAACGGCGCGGGAAAGTCGACGTTCCTGAAGATCCTCCTCGGGCTCGTCGAGCCGACGGGTGGCCGAGCCGAGGTGCTGGGCCACGACATCGCCGCCGAGGGCGGGGCGATCCGGGCCCGGGTGGGCTACCTGCCCGAGCACGACTGCCTGCCGCCCGACGTGAGCGCCAGCGACTTCACGGTGCACCTGGCGATGATGTCCGGGCTGCCGCGGGTGGCGGCCCGGGAGCGCGCGGCCGAGGTGCTCCGCCACGTCGGCCTGGCGGAGGAGCGCTACCGGCCGATGGGCGGCTACTCGACCGGCATGCGGCAGAAGGCCAAGCTCGCCCAGGCCCTCGCCCACGACCCCCAGCTGGTGCTCCTCGACGAGCCGACCAACGGCCTCGACCCGGCCGCCCGCGACGAGATGCTCGGGCTGGTCCAGCGCATCGGCCGTGACTTCGGCATCGCCGTGATCGTCACCTCGCACCTGCTCGGCGAGCTCGAGCGCGTCAGCGACCACGTGGTCGTGCTCGACGGAGGCCAGCTGCTGCGGGCCTCACGCACCGACGAGTTCCTCGACGCGACGGGCTCGCTGCTCGTCGAGGTGCTCGGCGACGACGCCCAACGCCGGATGCTCGAGGCGCTGGCCGCGGCAGGCGTGTCGGCGGCGGCCCGTGGCGGGATGCTGTCCATCGACGTGACCGACGGGGCCGGCGACGTGCACGACCTGATCCGAGACACCGCCGGCGACCTCGGGCTCGGGCTGGTGCGCATCCAGGCCGACCACCGCCGCATCGAGGACGTCTTCGCCGAGCCCGCAGGAGGTGCACGATGACCGACCCGACGTCCGCCACCCCCGAGGGCCGCAGCGTCATCCACGACCTCGGCTACCGGCCGTACACCGGAGCCCGCCTCGGCGAGGGCTCCATCGCGCGGGCCCTGGCCGTCACCGGCTTCCGCAACGCCTTCGGGCTCGGCCGGTCGGGCAGGTCGAAGGTGCTGCCGTTCGTGCTCCTGGCCCTCAACCTGTTCCCGGCGGTGATCGTCGGCGGCGTGATGGTGCTGATCGGGCTCGACGAGCTGCCGATCTCCTACGCGCAGTACGCCTCGACGACCCAGGTCATCCTCGGCATCTTCGTGGCGTCGCAGGCGCCGGTGCTGTTCTCCCGCGACCTCCGGCACGGCACCATCTCGCTCTACCTCGCCCGCCCGCTCCGGGCCAGCACCTACGCCCTCGCCCGCTGGGCAGCATTGCTCGCCGCGACCCTGGTCTTCCTCCTGCTGCCCATCGTCCTGCTGTACGCCGTGGCGCTGTTGGGCGAGCTCGACGTCACCGAGCAGACGCGCGAGGCCGGAGTGGCGGTCGCCCTGGCCGTGCTCCTGGCCCTCGTCCTGACCGGCATCGCCGGCCTGATCTCCTCCTGGTCGACCCGACGAGGCTTCGCGGTGGTCGCCACCATCGCGGTGCTGCTGATCGGCAACGGGATCGTCACGGCGGTGCAGGGCATCTCCTCGGAGGAGGGCAGGTCGGATGTGGGGGAGGTCGCCGGCCTGTTCTCGCCGTACTCCCTCTATCGAGGGCTCGCGACTGCCTGGGCCGACGTCGACGCGCTGACCCCGCCCACCAGCGCGGGCATGGAGGCGCTCTACGCCTTGGTCCTCGTGGGACTCTCCGCGGCGTGCCTGGGCGGCCTGGTGTGGCGCTACCGGAGGGTGGCGAGCGCATGAGCGTGATCACCCTCGAGACCGTGTCGCGGTGGTACGGCAACGTGGTCGCCGTCAACGGTGTCTCGATGACCGTCCGCCCGGGCGTGACCGGCCTGCTCGGTCCCAACGGCGCCGGGAAGACGACGCTGATCGCGCTGATGGCCGGCTTCCTCGCGCCGTCGGCGGGCACGGTCACCCTCGACGGTGTGCCGATCTGGCGGCACACCGACGCCTACCGCACGATCGGCCTCGTCCCGGAGCGGGAGCTGAGCTTCGGTTACCTCACCGGCCGCCAGTTCGTCCGCGCCAACGCCGAGCTGCACGGGCTGGACGCCCCCGGCGCCGCGACCGAGCGGGCCCTCTCGATCGTCGACATGACCGAGCCCGCGGCCCGCCGCATCGGCACCTACTCCAAGGGCATGCGCCAGCGGGTCAAGCTCGCCTCCGCGCTCGTCCACGACCCCGGCGTGCTCCTCCTCGACGAGCCCTTCAACGGCGTCGACCCGCGCCAGCGCCTCCACCTGATGGCGCTGCTGCGCCAGATGGGGGCCGAGGGCCGCACGGTGCTCTTCAGCTCCCACATCCTCGAGGAGGTCGAGCAGGTCGCCCGCCAGATCGAGGTGGTCGTCTCCGGCCGGCACGCGGCGTCGGGCGACTTCGGCCAGATCCGGCGGCTGATGACCGACCGGCCCGTCCAGTACGTCGTCGTCACGAACGACGACCGTGCGCTGGCGAGCGCGCTCATCGCCGAGGACGCCGTCGTGGCGGTCTCCCTGCGCCGCCAGGGCGGGGTCGACGTGTCGGTCTCGGACTTCGGCGGCTTCGCCGTCCGGCTGCCGCGGATCGCGCGCGAGCGCGGCGTACGGATCCTCGAGCTCACCCCGACCGACGAGTCGCTCGAGAGCGTCTTCTCCTACCTCGTGGAGCGCTGACCATGAACGCCACCATCCTCCGGCTCTCGGCCCAGGCCCTCGCCGGCCGCCGCCGTGGCATCGTCTTGATGCTCATCCCCGGGATCGTCGTGCTCCTGGCGATCGTGGTGAGCGCGCTGACCGACGACGGGCAGGGCTACGAGGCCGTGGCCAACCTCGGCTTCACGCTGGCCCTGCCGATCGTCGCGCTGCTCGCGGCGGCTGCGGTGCTCGGCCCCGAGGTCGACGACGGCTCGATCGTCTACCTCCTGGCGAAGCCCGTCAGCCGCCACAGCATCGCGATCAGCAAGTACGCCGCGGCGTGGGGCGCCACGATCGGGCTGGGCGCGCTCCCGCTGCTCGTCAGCGGCCTGGTCCTCGAGCCCTCCGACCCCGGCCGGGCGTTCGGCTGGTTCGCTGCCGGGGCCGTCGCGGGCACGGCGTACTCCGCCCTCTTCCTGGCCCTCGCTGCCCTGACCCGGCACGCCGTGGTGGTGGGGCTGCTCTTCGCGCTGCTGTGGGAGGGCGTGCTCGGCAACGTCCTCGCCGGCATCCGCTGGGTGGCGATCGGGGCCTGGGGTCGCGAGGTGGGCGCCGAGATCAGCCCGTTGGTCGGCGGCGCGGGCACGGGTCTGGGCTACGCGCTGATCGCGGCGATGGTCGTCACGGTCGGGTCGGTGTACTTCGCCGGCGATCGCCTGCGGTCCTTCACGCTGCGCGGCGACGAGTAGGCCCTCAGTCGCCCCAGCCCATCGGGACGACCTCGAACGGCGCGGCGAACGCGACCCCGAGCCGCTGTCCGGTGGCGCGCGCCATCCCCTCGAGGAACTCGCGCGGGTCCCAGCCCTCCCAGCCGAGTCCGTCGATGTAGGCCTTGTGGGCCTGGAGCGACTCGACGCCGAGGTCGAAGGTGCCGGTGGTGTCGACGGCGTGCGTGGACTCCGGCGAGCCGAAGGCCCACACCGCCTTCACGCCGCCCCAGGGCTCGAGCTCGCCCTCGAGCTGCTCGGGGAAGATCCACCTGTTGCCGGCGTCGCGCACGGCGTCGAGGACGCCCCGACCGACGGCGATGTGATCGGCCTGGTTCAGCGTGCGGCCGCCCCAGGTGTCGCGGTAGTTGCCGGTGACGACGACGTCGGGACGGTGCCGTCGGACGACCTCCGCGAGCGCGCGGCGCAGCGGCACGCCGTACTCCACGATCCCGTCCGGCAGGCCGAGGAACTCGACCGCCTCGACGCCCACGATCCGCGCCGACTCGATCTCCTCGGCCTCCCGGACGCGCCGGCACTCGTCGGGGTGCATCCCGTCGATGCCGGCCTCTCCGGAGGTCACCATGCAGTAGACGACGTCTTTGCCCTGTCCGGTCCAGCGCGCGACGGCGGCGGCCGCGCCGTACTCGATGTCGTCGGGGTGGGCGACGATGCAGAGCGCCCGCTGCCAGTCCTCGGGCAGGGCCTCGAGCGGCGGGGGAGTCACGGTCTCGGTCATGCCCCCGAGCATGCACCCATCCCGGTCGTCGCGCAGCCCATCCGACTAGGCTCGCTCGCGAGGGGCGGTAGCTCAGTCGGTCAGAGCAGAGGACTCATAATCCTTGGGTCGTGGGTTCGAGCCCCACCCGCCCTACAACACAAAACCGCAGGTCAGCCGCCATGTGCCTCTCCGAGGTCGAACGGCAGGACCTCGGCATTCGGCGCCTGAGTCCGCAAATAGTCCGCACGAGCCCTCACAGCGGCCCGGTCCAGGCGGTCGGCCACCGCATCCAGATCGTCGCCGAAGAGACCGGCATAGACGTCGAGTGTCATGGCTGCAGACGCGTGCCCGAGCATGCGCTGGACCGCCTTGACGTTGGCCCCAGCCTGGACCGCGAGGCTCGCGGCAGTGTGCCGGAGGTCGTGCGGGGTCAGGCGGGGTACGCCGATCGCTTCCGCCCCGCTTGAACACCCGGCTCCGGAAGTTGTGGTTGCGCAGCACGTCACCCCGGGCCGTCGTGAAGACTAGGTCATCGGGTGCCTTCCCGGCCATGTGCGCGCCAGGTCGTCGACGAGCGAACGGGGGATCGGCACCGACCGGGCCTGATGGGTCTTCGGCGTCCCGTAGGTCATCTGGCCCTCGAGCTCGATCGCCGTGTGCACGACCTCGATCCGGCGGCGCATCAGGTCCACCCGTCGCACCCGCACGGCTGTCGCCTCGCCCCAGCGCATGCCGGTGTAGGCCAGCACCCGGACGAAGAGGTCGTAGTCCGGCCCGCAGGCCCGGGCCAACTGCTCGACCTGCAGGGCCGACAGGAACACTGGCTCGCCCTTGGCAGGGAGGGGGAGTCGTACGCCGGTCGCCGGGTTGCGCGGCAGCCGGCCGTCGCGCACCGCGAGGACGAGCATCAGCGAGAAGACCCGGTGCACCTGCCTGATGGTGGCCGCGGCATAGCCGTCAGCCTGCAGTTTGGCCACCCACGCAACCACATCGGCGTGCGTGATCGCCGACAGCCGATGCCTCTCCCACTCCGGGAGGATCTGCACGCGCACGATGTTGCGGTAGCGCTCCCGGGTCAGCGGCTTGAGCTGCGACTGCCCCTGGAACCACCTGGTCGACCAGTCGCTGACCGTGATCCGTGACAGCGCCGGGTCGATCCACTCGCCGCGGTGCTTGGTGTTCTCGACCGCGATCAGCCACCGCTCGGCATCGATCTTCCGGTCGAAGTGGCGGGCCCGCTCACGGCCGCTGGGATCGCGGTAGCGGGCTCGCCACTTCCCGTTGTCGCGCCGCTGGATGTTGCCCATGGCTCACGCCGCCTGCTCGTCGAGCCAGGCCTGCACGTCTGCCGGGTCGTAGCGGAGGTTGCGACCCACGCGGTAGAGCCGGGGACCTCCCTCTCCGCGGTAGCTCCAGTAGTAGAGCGTCGACACCGCGATGCCCAGGAAGTCGGCGGTCTCCTGGGCCGACCACAGCCGCGCCGACATCGGCCGCGGGTCCCTCTTCTGCTGCTTCATACTCGTGTTCCTTTCCGGTTTGGTGTGTGCTTGCGAAGGGCTGCGCTCTCGCGGTCGTACTCACGTGCCCGGGCGGCGGCGGCCAGGGCGAGGGTGCGCTCGGTCTCGTTGGCCCAGCCGCTTCCGACGAAGGTCCAATTGCCGATGACGAGGGTCGTCTCCTCGTCCTCCTCGGCGAGCAGATCTGCCTCGAGCGCCGTCAGGTCAAGTGGCTGCCCGCAGTGGCGATGCTCTGCGATCCGCGACTGGGCGCGTTGGCGCGCTCGGCGCAGGGCGCCGAGGGTGATCGAGTACCGGCGGGACTTGGTGGCGAAGTGGCCGCGGAAGCCGTACATGTGCACCCACTTGTCCAGCAGGTCGTAGGGACCTTCGACCCTGTCCTCGTCGGTCTCGGTGCCCCTTCGCTGGGTGCCGACGCTCCGCTCTGCGAGGCGTCGGCAAGTGGCCCTGAGCCGACGGTGGTGCTCGTCGTTCTCCTGGTGGTCCTCGCTCGCCGATTTAGTGGCGTACTTGGCGAGGTACCCGGCGACCTGCTCGGGAGCGAGAGCCTGGGCAGCGTCGTCTGTCCGACGATGGGTGGTCACGGGGCGGGCGTCGACCTGACGACCGAAGGCCAACACACGGTCCGGGTCGTCGGCGTCGACCCCGGGCACCTCTAGCCGCACGGATGCGACCGTGCGACGGACCAGCCGTGCGAGCGTCACGGCATCGATAGATGTGTCGGCCGGCGCGAACCCCTCCGGTGTCTTGGGGCCGTCGAGGCGGATGAGCGCATGGAAGTGGATGGCTCCGCGGGCCTGGAACTCGCCGACCTTGGCGTACTGCAGCGTGGCGACCTCGGCTAGGCGGGTGGCTGCTACTCCCAGCTGCTTGGCCAGCCCACGCCGCAGCCCGATGTTGACCCGCCGCCAGAGGCTGGGCGCCCACCACTGCCAGATAACGTGCGAGTCGTAGTCGTAGCACTCGGCGCAGAGCGGCTGCCCGAGCATCGGATCGTCGTCGCTGTGCCGCGAGGTACATCCCCTTGGACGGCCGTGCGCGCATGTCGCGCGGGATCCCCGCGGGTGGCAGAGGCCGGTGCCGTCCCGGCGGCCGTGGACCCTCCCGAAGGACGGGGCGGTCAAGGTTGCGAAGACCAGCGGGTTCTCGGCCACGTGCTCGGGCACGGACTTCCCGCCGACCACGCCCGCCCGGATCAGCTGGAAGGTGTCGCCGGCATAGAGCCTCGAGCAGGAGGGACAGCTGCTCTCGCGTCGGTTGCCACACCGGACGTAAGTGAGTCCGTCGGGCTCCTCAGCACTGGCGTACGTCGAGATAACCTGGCCCGTCGCCGCGTCGACGCGCATCGAGGAGCCCCGCAACCGGATCGGCCGCGCGCAGTTCCCGACCCTCTCCAAGGCCGCAGCGAACGGCTCCCAGCGCCCGTGCCCCACCCACTCGGCCACCTGCTCCTGGGTCAGCGCGGCCGGGTCTATGCCCAGGCCGGGAGCTGGTTCGCAGTGCCACTCGGGGATGGCCTGTGGGAAGGCGGCGAGGAGCGCATCCGCGACCACACGGGTGTCCTGCCGACCCAGACGGCCCACCGTTGCTCACCACCCCGGAGGGTGTGCCACGCGGCCCATTGCTGGCGGTCCCGCCGCGCGGCACACCCGGCTCAGGAGGTGTGTTCCGCGGTCCTGCTACGTGATCCGAGGACGGATCGAACGCTCGACGACGGGGACCGCCATGAACGCCGAGCGCGACGACACTCAGTCATCACCGGGCCCGATTCTCGTCTCAGTGGTGTGCAACGGCCATCTGGAATGCGCGGCATGGTGACCGCGAAGCGGGGAGCCGACCCCCTGGGATAACCCGTCATGTCGGTCTTGGTTGACCCGGTGAAAAAAACCATGCCACGCATCACCGACACGCCCAAGCCCCATCCACAGCCCTCGAGGACGAGAAGTCTGAGACAGAACTGTCCGCCACAGTTCGTAGCAGTTCGTAGCCGTCTGTACCCGTCTCTTCCGTTGCTGCACCATCGCCGAAAAATTGCCCTGACAACTTGCCCGAAAATCTCGCCGTCCGAGACAGCGCCGTCGATCAGGTCGCCCAAGAGACGAACCTTCGCGGCGGTCGGAAGCGCACGGAATTGCCGATGAGCAGGCGCGAACAGGGCAGTCATGGGCATACTCATTTCATGGAGCTGGACCGCGGAATGTGGCATCGGGCTGCCACGCGAGTGCAATGGGTTGCCCGGATCGCCCAGCTGCTGTGGTTGGGGTCGATGCTGGTGCCGCCGCTCGTGGCGCTGTTGGCATTCCCCGAGTTACTCCTGGAGGCGCTGCTCGCCGCCGTCGTTTCGCTGGTGTTCATGCGTCGCGTCGTCTTCCGTCTCGGTGCACGAGGAGCGGTGAGCTCGTTGCAGGCGCTGATCCGCACGGGTGGCGTGGACCTGACTCGACTCCAGGTCGCGCAGCTGCTCCAGGAGGGCATGGCCCAGGGTGATGGCTGCGTGTGGGTGACGATCCGCGAGGGAACCCATGTCCGCCTGATTGCCGAGGGAAGAGAACCCGGCACGCCTGCCCGGTCGTCCTCGCCCTGGGTATGGGCGGTGGGCGGCGGAGGGATGTAGCCACGAAGGCACGCGGAAGACGTTGGCTGGGCTGGCGGCCATCCGCACATGGCTCCCCTCTGTGTCAAGACGCAGTTGGTAGTGGGGTTCTAGGGTTGGGTCTTGGCGGGTTCGGGAGAGGCTTTTCCGAAGATCAGGAGGTAGGTGACGTCTAGGTCGGTGAGGTCGGGCAGGTCCAAAAGCCGCCGGTTGAACATCGCTGTCAGGGTCGCTGATAGCGCAGCGCCACTGCTCCGGACGCGGGGAAGGTCGCGACGGACGCGAGCCGCCAGGTCGACGCGAACCCCTCCGGAAGCACCCGCGTGCCACCGCCGAGCGTCGCGGGCAGGACCGTCAGGTACAGGTCGTCGATGAGGTTTGCCCTGAGCAGCGTCTGGATGATGCTGGCGCTGTTGAGGACCATGATGTCTCGGCCGGCTCGCGCCTTCAGTGACGTGACCTCGCCGACGACGTCCCGCGAGGCGCGGGCGTTGGTCCACTCGGGGTGGTCCAGCTCGCCCGGTTCGAGGGTGGTCGAGAAGACAACCTTCTCCACGGTCGCCAGCCACTCGCCCAGCTCACGGGTGCGGGCCGAGCTGTCCGGGTGGCTGGTGATCGTCGGCCAGACCGCGCTGAAGCCCTCCCAGTTCGTTCGACCCAGCAGGGCGGTACTCACCCCGCGCCAGATTCCCTCGTAGTGGAGCTCGCTCTCCTCGCTGGCGATGTGCGCCATGGCCCAGCTCATGTCGTCCTCTGGTCCCGTGCCGCTGTAGCCGTCCATCGACACGGTGACCTCGGCGGCGACCCTTCGCTCGCGTCGGGGGGTGACGTCGGTCATCGGAGTTCGCTCCTCGCTTCGTGGGGGTGGCGGATGACTCCTGCTCCCTATCTCGGGCTCTGTCCGCCATTGTGATCAACCGATTGGTTGTATAAGAACCTATACAATCGCGGCCGCGGTCGTCAACCATTTGGTTGATTAAAGGACGCACCCCCTGCCCCAGGCGCCGGATCTGCCGCGATCCGTACTGCTACCTAGAGCCGCAAATCAGGGGACACTCAGGAGTCGTGACGAAGATCCGCATAGACCTCTACTTGGATAAGAGCAAGACGCCCGAGACCGGCGTCTACGATCTCTCTGCCGTCCCGCGCAAGGGCGAAGAGGTCGAGATCGACCGGTTCGCAGTCACGGGGCTGGTCATGGGCGTGCTGTGGACGCCGGATTCTGAGCGCCAAGAAGTCGTCGTCACCGTGTACGCCGAGACGGGGGACCGTGTAGCGGGCGGCTGATCGCACGTGCGAGCGCATTGGGAAACGTCCGCCCCGATCTGCCGCTGATCGTGTTGCCAGAAACGCGCGGCTAAGCGGATCGCGTCGACGTAGCGTGGGCCAATGGGGACGGCATTCGACCAGGAGTGGGCGGACGACGTGTGTCGCCTCTGCGATCCGGTTTTTGAGTCCGCCGACGTGGGGTTCGTGCGTCAGATCGCGCGTGATCCCGGCAGCGGCATCATTTCGTCCCTGCTCTGGGAAGCAGATCCGGTCCGGTTCGCCGACCGTTATCCCGACAGCGAAGTCATCGCGTCCTACGGGCCAGATGACTGGCCGCCGCCCTGCATCGACTACTGGGTGTACGTCGATGCGAACGAACGGCAAGCTCAGCTCAGCGTCGAGGGTTGGAGCTACCGCGACGAGGTCATCGACCTGAGTGGCGACGGAGTCCGCGACGGACTCGCCATCGGCTGCGCGATGGCGCGCATACTCCGGGTTCCTCCGCCCGGGTTGACCGCGCCCAAGTGACTCCGCGCCGGCCATGTACTGACATGCCGATGAGCGGTCGGACGGCCTAACCGGTCGGGCTACCGTGACCCCATGACCGCTGACGACCTCGGTGTCTTGTCCGACGAACTGCGATCGCAGGCCCGCGTCGACCCGAACGGCGAGGTGTCGTGGCAGTTCGGGATGTCCCGGCCGTGCTGACTCAACTGGCCGGGGCCGGTCGTGTGGTGCTCGGTCTCGACATGCGCGACTACGACGACGACGGGTCCTTCGTTGAGATCGCCTGGAGTGTCTACGAGGGTGCGGATCCTGTCGAGGCCCGTGAGGCCGCGCTGCGAGCGTTGGCACGCGACGAACTACCCGGCGATTGGGCGTTGATCACCTGGCGGCGCTAACGCACTCACATGCCGCGGAGCGCGCTCTTGCCGATGAGCGGTCGCCCAGAAGTTCGGTGGTTATTCGTACACAGGCAGGAAGAAGGCCCACGCGAGGTTAGACATCTCGCCCGCAGCGAACCGAACAACCCTGTCGGGCCCGTGGATCACCCAGACATCCACATCGTGGCGTTGTGAGGGGTACGACGGATGGGCAACCACGATCCGCTCCGACTGGGATTCCCACTCGTGCTCCCACGGATTGAGGCCCTGCAGGTCGATCTCCTCGCCCTCCCAGCACATGCCGATGGAGCGCCAGCCAGGGGTAACGGTCTGCGGTTCAGCCACCGAGCGAGAGTAGGCGAAGGTCGCACTCTCATGCTGCTGTCGGGGCGGAGCGCTCGACCATCTATGCCGCTGAGCGGTCAACTCACTCAGGCGTCTGGGGCATCGGCCAGACGCGTCGTTCTCGGCGTTTCAGCCACTCAGCTGCCGATGTGCAGATGCTTCACGGGTAGGCGCGTCGACCCCATAGCCTGTCGCCATGCGCGAGCCCATGCACCAACTCGTCATCCAGTTCCCAGAGTCGGCCTTCGCCGACCTTGACGACTTGGTGCGGTACGAAGACACGCTGATCGCCACCCTTGGCGATGCTCACGAAGTTGCGCGTGGTGCAGTCGGCCCGGGTCAGGATGTGCAGCGGATGGACACGACATCGGGTCCGGTGAGGTCAACTTCTTCGTGTTCACCGAGGACCCCACGGGAGCGCTCAGCGCGATCCGTGATGCCCGAGGCGGCGCGCTCCTGTCATACCCCGAGGTTCGAGCGGCTGCGAGACTCATAGAGGGCGAGGACTACGAGCCGCTGTGGCCCGCCGGCGACGAGCGCGACTTCACCGTCGTGTAGCGACCGTTCCGAGGGCACTGTCATGCCGATGCGTTGTTGCGGTCAGGTAACCGATGGTGGCCATCGATCCCTGCGCCATTCGTCCCATGATCCGAATCCGGCAGGTGGGTCGTCGATCGGTTCGCTGCCGTCGAGCTCTCTTGGCGTCGGAATCTGCATGGTGTCGGTCCAACCGACCAATTCCTCGTCGGAGATGGGCCACGTGGTGTGCGGGGAGTCAGCCTGTCGTTGATCGAGTCGTCTCCGCTGCTCGGCCGGGGACACCTCGAAGTAGTGCAGCTCCACACGCGCACCGCGGTCGGCTGCTGCCCGCCGCAGCGCCGAGCGCTCATCACGACCCCACAGACCGAAGTCGACCACCACGTTGTTACCCAGTTCCAGTGCTCGCAGGCCGATCTCGATAAGCCTTCCTTCGATCACGTCGGAGGCTGACGGCGGGTTCTCTTCTCCGTAGAGCGCCTTCATCCATTCATCCTTTGTGAGACGGAGTGCCTGGTGATCGACCTCGAGGCGTCGGGCAGCAGTCGTCTTGCCGGTGGCGGGAAGCCCCACCATCAGGAAAAGCGTCGGTTGCCTCATTGCCACCCCCGTGTCCCCACAGCAGACCAAGTCATCATCCTTGACCATCCGACTCCCTATGCGCTCATATGCCGCGACCCGTGCGGTCGTGCCGGATTGAGGGCGGAGTTGGGGGAGACGATGACAAACTGAGCCATGCGCCTATCGAGGCTGCCACCCCCGGTCCCCGAGTCAGAGATGACCCCGGCCGCACGTGCGGTGCTCGGGTTCGCCAAGGCCGAGGCGCAGCGGCTGAACCACCATTACCTCGGCACCGAGCACCTCCTCCTCGGCATCATGCGAGACGCCGCCAGCGATGTCGCACGGATTCTCGCATCCCACGCAGATCTCGGATCCGTTCGGACAAAGGTCAGCGAGATCGTCGGCGTGGGCTCCGACGCCTCGGCCGGGGAGCTGCCGCTCACGCCTCGCGCGTCCAAGGTGCTCCATTTTGCCCGCCGGGAGGCCGAGATGTACGGAGAGAGGCGCATCGCACCAGCACACCTCCTGCTCGGGATTCTGCGCGAGGGAGAGGGCATCGCCACACACGTGCTCCTCGAGCTCCACATCGATATGGGGACCGTTCGAGCCGAAACCTCTCGATCCTTGGGACCGCCAAGGGTCCGTCCGGCAGACAAGCCGCCGGAGGGCTGAGAGGACTCGGCTCGAGGAGTTCCGGGAAGCGCGTGAGTTCCTGGCAACGCCCGAATCTGCCGCGTTCCGCTCGGTCGTGCCGATGTGCGGGAGCGGTGCGGACGCCATTCGACGGTGCCTGGAACTATCGCGCAGGGTTCTACCGGCCCGGCCGTCACGTTGAAGTCTGTCCATCCGGCGAAGCCGCCCAGGTCGATGATGCCGTCCTCAGAGGGTTCCGAGGAGGACGGGGGGATGTCCTTTCCTGACACCGCCATCACGAACGTCTCGCCGTCTCGTACCGTGCCTGGCGGAAGGGTCACCCGTAGCAACTCGCTTCCCATGCTGACCTGCATGCCAGAGAGGGAACGATCCACGGGCGTGTATCGCCCCGGCGCGCACTCTTGCCTGTGTGGCAGGTAGGTGATGTTGGCGGTGACGCCATACTTCGACAGTTCGGCCTCAAGGCCCTCGGCGTCCTCAAGACGCTGCACTTCGACTGTGATGGTGCCGGAGTTTCCCTCCTGCACCGAGTACGCGGCGGTCGTTCCAAGCCCCGGAACCACCACGAGCATCGCGGCGGCTGCGGCCACTGCGGCTGCGGCACCAATAAGGAACTTGGGTGGCGAGAAGCGGGAGGGCACAGTGGTCTGATGCTCCACCTCGTCGCGGAGCCTGGTCAGCAGGGCGGTCTCGAAGGTGTCGAGTGGGGCGTTCATGGCGTCACCTCAAGTGTGTCGGGGAGGGGCTGGGGAAGCGCGAGGGCGAGGCGTCGGCGCGCGCGGTGGTACAGAACGCGGGCATTGCCCGGCGAGATGCCCAGAGCGGCGGCTGCTTCGGTTAGAGACAGTCCGTCCACGGCCACCAGTTCGACCACGGACTGCTGTCGTTCAGGCAGTTCCAGTAGGGACTGGTAGACCTCGCGGGCTGCGCGCTGACTGTCGATGCGGGCGACGATCCGGTCGGTGGCGTCCTCGTCGAGCAGTTCCCGTGCGTCGATGCGGGCAGCCGCTCGCAAGGCCCGGTCAGTGGACCGGTGGTGGCTGGCCACCACGCGGCGGGCGATGCCGTAGAGCCATGCGAGCGGCGCGGGTGCGTCCCCTCGGTAGGCGTGACTTGCACGGATCGCTGCCAGAAACACCTCGGCGGTCAGGTCGGCGGCGTCCTCCGGGCTCCCCACCCGCCTTGCTACGAAGCGCTGCACTGCCTCGAGGTGCTCGCGGTAGAACGCCTCCAAGGCGTCCGGGTCGCGCCCGATCGCGGCGACACCTGCAACAGACTTCATGTCCTGATTGTGGTCGCAAAGGCTGATCGCGTTACACGAACCGCCCCGTCGCTGCTGATGTAGGTATGCAAAACCAAACAACGTCCGGATCTGCCGCGATCCGCGCACGCTCATGCCGATGAGCGCCCAGGGCGATCGTCAGACCTAGTGGTTTCAGCGTTCGCAGCGACGCTCGCGTTCGGCGACGCAGCGGTCCCGGCCGTTCTGCCCGTCGGCTGTGTCGCGGCCGCGGCCTCCGCGGAGCACGTCCGACTTGTTGCCGCCCCTGAGGTCGTCGCGGCCGCTGCCACCGAGGAGCACGTCTGATCGGGAGCGGCCTTGGAGTTCGTCGTTGCCTGCGTTCCCGACCAGCCGGTTGAGGCCCAGCCACCCCTTGATGTTGTCGTCGCCGGGTCCACCACGCATCGTGGCTTTCATGCCCTCGCACTCCGATTTGATTTGGGGGGCGTCCTCGCCAGAGTATCCACCGTTGAGGGTGTCGTTTCCGCCTTTCCCGACGAACAGCACATCGCATCCCGAACCGCTCAGGTAGTTGTCCGCGGCGTTGCCTCGCAGCACCGCGCGCGGTGCGACTACGTCCGCGCCGACGATGCCAGAGAGGTTGGCCGCATGGGCCCCGCCGACCGTCACCATGTTGGTGTCCAGGTCGATCTCCACGTCATGGTCGGCGGACCAGACGGCGATCAGGCCACCGGTGTAGGTGCCAGGTGTCCCGGTCGCAGGCGCGGTGACCGTCAGGTACGCCCAGTCGGCGTCTGTCACGGTGTCATCCGTGCCGTCCGCGTGCACCAAGTTTTGGCCAGGTCCCCCGAGGTAGCGGTCGAGACCAGCACCTAGATAGGCATTGATTTGTGTCACCCCAGCCTCGGACGCGTCCACCACGTCATCGCCGTCGCCCGCGTACACGTACACGGCGGACGGGCTCACGCACACCAGGTCGTTCCCAGCGACAGCGTAGGTGAACTGGGAGGTGCCGGTGACGATGACGTCATCACCCGGCGTGCCCTGAATGTCCGGGCCAGTGCCGACGATCGTGGCCGGTCGGCCTTGGCAGGTCTGGGCAGTGGCCGAAGCCGCCGATGACGGTGCGCTCAGCAGCGCCCCCGTAGCAAGCGCGGTGACAACAAGTGTGGTCGAACGTTGAAGCACGGTTCCCCCTTGGGTGAGCCACCCCCCGATGATGGTGGGCAGCGTGTCGGTGACGGTACGTCGCATGCGACGGTCCTTGCTAAGACGCGCCGACCTCATGGTTGGTTGTCGGCGTTCGTCGGGTTGCGAGAGTCGAGGGGCTGTCTCGACCGTCCGCAGACCCGCTGCGAACATCCGGATCTGCCGCGTAGCGTGCGCTCGAAGACGCCCGCTTCTGCCGCGATGGGTCATGGCTCCCCTCTATGTCAAGAGGCCGCCGGGAGTGAGGTTCTAGGCTGGGTGTCGGCGGGTCCGGGAAGTGGCTTGTCCGAAGAGTCGGCTTGGGGATGTGAGCCGGCCGCGCTGGAGTCAGAGAC
>NZ_QDGZ01000004.1 GCF_003076135.1 Nocardioides gansuensis
CCGACGCTGCGCGAGACGCCTACCGCAACGCGGCGGCGTCCGCGGGCGTGCGGGCTCGCCCGGGCAGCCGGGTCGAGGCACGGCTGACCGAGTCGTCGCGTACCGCGTGACCGCGCAGGTCGATCAGTCCTGATCGAACAGTCCTGATCGAAGGGTCAGCAGCACCAACCGTCGCCGACCCTGCTCGTCTTGGCGCCGCCGGCCTCGGCCGGGGCCACTGTGCCGACGGTGGATGTTTGAGCATGTCCGTCTCCCTCGGGGTCGGAACTCTCAAGGAATTCCCAAGAAACCCCTCCGGAATGTGACTTGCTCTGTAAAGTTCAGGTCAAGAACACTTGGCAAACTCACCTTCGCGCTACGGAACGCAGGACCTGCCGATCTCGGGACGGGAGGTCTCACGATCCTTGCGCGTGAAATTTCGGGATTCGGTGACAGACCGCGTGGTGGTCGTGCAGAATTGACATGGCCCCGCAGGTGACCCGAGACACCTGCGGGGCATTTCCATGCAACTCTCGGGGAGCGCCGGCCGTTCCCGTTTGACCACGAGGACCGCGGCATGAAGCTCCCAGGAAGTCCCGCCCTTCGCCACATGTGCGCCACTGTGGCTGCGACCGGCCTCGCGCTGGCGCTGGCTCCCGCATCGATGTCCGCCGGCGCCCCCGACGCCGTTGGGGATGGTGCCGCGCGCCCCGCGACGGTGACGGCCGAGTACGCCGACACGGTGCACGGGGGCGACGCGGCAGAGCTCAACCGCGCTGCGCGGATCGCGGCGACGACGCCGAAGAGCGCCGAGACCGGTGCGCGCATCGTCGTCTCCGGGGTGGCCCAGGTCCAGGCGGCCCGCCACGCCCGCCCGCGGCCCGTGGAGCTGCTCGAGTCCACGTCGGCGGGCTGGCGGGTCCTGGCCCGGAAGCAGACGGCCCGCACCGGTGTCTTCCGGTTCGAGGTGGGTGCCGGGTCGCAGGACCGGACGCGCTCGTTCCAGATCAGGAGCCCCCGCTTCGACGGCCTCGCCGCAGCCCACACGGGGCGGCTTCGGGTGGCCGTGGTCCGACCGCCCACCACGCCGGCCCCGACACCGGCACCGACCCCGGCACCGACGCCTGTCGACGTGCTCACGCCTCTGGGCCTGGCGGGCGACTGGTCCTACCTGTTCGCCGCCGGCGGATCCCGCTGGAACCCGTGCACGCCCATCCGCTGGGCCTACAACCCGCAGGGCGGGTACGCCGGGTCGCTGGCCCACGTCCAGGAGGCCTTCGCGAGGATCGCCAGCCGGACGGGGTTGACCTTCGAGTACGTCGGGGAGACCACCCACGTCCACCGGACCGCGTCGATCTTCCCGGCCCACGCGGACATCGCGGTCGCCTGGTCCGACGAGGCCCAGGTCCCGGACCTGCTGGGCGGCGTCGTCGGCATCGGCGGCGGGTCGGCCCAGGCGGCTGCCGGGACGGACGTGGCCTGGAAGATGGTGCGCGGCTTCGTCCTGCTCGACCGCGGCCACGCGCTCCGTCCGGGCTTCGACAGCTCGGGGTCGACCACGTGGGGCCAGGTGATGATGCACGAGACGCTGCACGCCCTCGGCCTCGGGCACGCGAACGGCGCCGAGCAGGTCATGCACGGCAGCGCGTCCTCCCTCAACCACAACCTGGGCGCCGGCGACCTCACGGGGATGAGCCGCATCGGTGCCGGGCCGGGCTGTCTCTGAGCCCTCACCGCGGCGTACCGCCGTGACATGGACATACGGGTCAGCGACGGCATCGAGCAGATGTTCCCTGGCAGCGGAGCTTCGCCCGGCGAGTGCGCGAGGTCGTTCACGTTCGCTGATTTCCAGAAGGGCCCCGGACCAGCCGCAACGCTGGATCGGGGCCCTTCTGTGCCGCCGTGTCCGGCGGAAACGGCGTTCTACGGGCAGCTGTGGCTATTGTGCAGCGGTTCCCCACGGGTCTCGCGCTTCGGCCGTCACCAGTAATGGCTCCGGGGACCGACCGCGCGGCCCGTCGAACCGAGGATCCACAGCAACGCCCCGACGACGACGAGGATGATGCCGATGGTCCACAGGATCGGGATGTCGAGTATCGCGCCGAGGATGAGCAGGACGACGCCGAGGATAATCACGAGCACCACTTCCTCGAGTGATGAAGGACGTTGCAGTCCTTCTGTACCCACCACGAAAATCGTTCACACGTGACGTGGTGCCTGGTCGCGGTGATCCTGCTCAGCGACGCCATCACCTTGATGCTTCGGGCCGCGCCGTTGGCGCCGCTCACGACAGCGGGAGGGGTGGGACCCGCGAGATACGTACTTCGCGATACGTACGTACTTAGATGCGTAGTCCTGCGGTCGTCGAGCCTGCGTCGTGGAGGTTCAGTGGGTTAAGAACAGAGTCCACGAGACGAGGCAGCCATGCAGACCGCACGCCACGACAACTCGACGGCCACGCCGACATATCCAGCTCATCGGGAGCGCGACATCACGTGGCGCACCGAGGTCGCTGCCCAGGACGAGTTCCAGAGCCTGCTCGCCAAGATCCGCAGCGCCGGCGGCACCATCACACGCACGTGTCCGTGCCCCGACGGCTTCCTGGTCACCTACGTCACCTGCGGGACCTGAGCCGATGGATCACGAGATTCTCACCCCCGAAGAGGCAGCCGAGGCTGCCGCATGGTGGCGCCAGGCGTTCCTGGCCCTCGAAGACCCCGATGTCGAGGCCCCGTGAGCACGGGCAGATGAGTGGTGAAGAAGCCCAGGGCTACGACGACCACCGGTCCGGACGCGCACGGCACCCGAAGGCCCGGGACTACATCCGGTTCGCAGCGCTTGGGGACTCCGCCTCCTGCGGGGTGGGCGACGCGACGCCCCACGGGTGGCGTGGCTGGGCACAGCTGCTGGCCGACTCGATCGCGGTGGACCACCATGTGTCGTTCTGCAAGGTAGCCGTGCCGGGCGCAACGATCGAAGACGTGCGACGAGACCAGCTGCAGCCGGCCCTCGACCACCGCCCGGTCATCGCCTCTCTGATCGTCGGTCTCAATGACGTCATGCGCTCCACCTGGGACCCCCACCAGATCCGCGAGGACCTGCTGTACTGCGCGGCCGCGCTCGCGGGCCAAGGCGCCCTCGTGGTCACCGTCCGATTCCATGACCACACTCGCGTGCTCGGCCTGCCCGCCCTGCTGGCCCGGCCCATGCGCCGCCGGATCGAGGCGCTCAACCGGATCTACGACGAGGTCCACGAGCGCTACGGCACGACGCGGCTCGACCTGGCCGCCGATCCCATGGTCTACTCCCGCGCACTCTGGGCCGCGGACCGACTCCATCCCTCCGAGCTCGGCCACCGCCGACTGGCCCGGAGCATCGGCCAACTACTCGCGGATGAGGGCCTGGCACTCCGGCTTCCCTCAGTGACCTGCACCGGTACCGCGCCCTCCCGCCGGGACCTCGCCCGGTCCCTGGTCACCGAGATCGCGCCCTGGCTCGCCCGAAGGGTCCGCGACCTTGCGCCCTGGGCCGCACGCGTGGCGATCGCGCAGCCCGCGTGTGGGTGGCTGCTTCGGCTGGCCACATGTCGTCTCAGCATCGAGACCGCACCGAGACCATCAGCTACTGGGTGAACCCCCGGTCATCCACGCCGGGCAGCGCGATCGAACAGCACTCGAGCAGCACTAGGGACTGACGACTCGGGAGGCCTGCCCTGCCGGGTTGCGCGACGGGAAATGCGACAACCTCGGTCTGCGACTCGCAGACCGAGGCTGTCGCACCACCGGTGCAAGGGTCAGGCGGCTGGCTTGACCGCCAGCACGGCGCACTCGGCGCCGAGGAGGATCCGCTGCGCGACGCTGCCCATGATCAGCTTGCCCACCGGGCTGCGCCGGCGCAGGCCGATCACGATGAGGTCGGCGTCGACCTCGTTCGCCACCGCGAGGACCTGGTCACCGACGTCGGCGCCCAGGGAGCGTCGTACGTCGACGTCGACGCCGTCTTCCTTGGCCCGCGACGTCAGCGCCGTGAGCTGCTCGTCGGTGGCGTAGCGGTCGTCGACGAGGGCGTCGCCGCGAGTCGCGTTCACCACCACGACCCGGCCGTCCCGGTGCCGTGCCTCCTCGACGGCCCGCGCCAGGGCGGCCTCGCCGTAGGCGTCGGGACTCCACCCGACGACGATCGTCTTGCTCATCGCTCCACCTCTTCCTTGTCAGCGCTGTGCTCGTGCTCGTGCTCGTGCTCGAGCTCGGCCGCCACTGCCGCGGGCGCCGGCCGCACCGCCCGCAGCACCAGTGGTGCCACCACGGCGAGGGCGACGATCACGTAGACCACGATGGCCAGCGGCTCGCTCCACAGGCCGGAGACCTCACCGCCGGAGATCGCCATCGCCTCGCGCAGCCGGAACTCCATCAGCGGGCCGAGGATGACGCCGAGGATCAGCGGCAGCACCGGCAGCCCGAAGCGCCTCATCAGCAGGCCCAGCAGGCCGAGCAGCAGCAGGAGGAACAGGTCGAAGGCCTGCATGTTGGCGGCGTAGGCGCCCAGGGCGGCGAAGAACAGGATGCCGGCGTAGAGCTGCGGCCGCGGGATGCGCAGCAGCTTGGCCCACAGGGGCGCCAGCGGCAGGTTGAGGACGAGCAGCAGCGCGTTGCCGATCAGCAGGCTGGCGAGCAGCGCCCACACGAGCTCGGGCTGGTCCGTCATCAGCGACGGGCCCGGCTCGATCCCGTAGCCCTGCAGGGCGGCCAGCATCACCGCGGACGTGGCCGTCACCGGCAGGCCGAGCGCCAGCAGCGGGACGAACGTGCCAGCAGCCGAGGCGTTGTTGGCCGCCTCGGGGCCGGCGACGCCCTCGATCGCGCCCTTGCCGAACTCGTCCTGGCCCTTGCGGGCGGCCAGCTTCTTCTCGGTCAGGTAGGACAGGAACGTCGGGATCTCGGCGCCGCCTGCTGGGATCGCGCCGAACGGGAACCCGTAGGCCGTGCCGCGCAGCCATGGCCCCCACGAGCGTCGTACGTCGCCACCACTCATCCACGGCCGGCCGACCGGGACCACGTGCAGCGGGGCACGACGCAGGTGTGCGGCGACCCACAAGGCCTCGCCGAGGGCGAAGATGCCGACGGCGACCACCACGATGTCGATCCGGTCCGCCAGCAGCGGCTGGTCGAAGCTGAGCCGCTGCTGGCCGGTGTTGAGGTCCAGGCCGACCAGGCCGATGGTGAGCCCGAGGAAGAGGGCGATGAAGCCGCGCAGCCACGAGTGGCCCAGCACGCTTGTCACCATCACCATGGCAAGCACCATCAGCGCGAAGTACGACGGCGCGCCGATCTCGACGGCGACGCTGGCCAGGGCGGGAGCGAAGAACACCACGAGCATCGTGCCGATCGTGCCGGCGATGAACGAGCCGACGGCCGCCGTGGCGAGGGCCTGGGCGGCCCGGCCACGGCGGGCCATCAGGTTGCCCTCCAGCGCCGTCATCACCGACGCCGACTCGCCCGGGGTGTTGAGCAGGATCGCGGTGGTCGAGCCGCCGTACATCCCGCCGTAGTAGATGCCGGCGAACATGATGAACGCCGCGACCGGGTCGAGCCCGTAGGTGACCGGCAGCAGGAGCGCGACCGCCATGGCCGGGCCGATGCCGGGGAGCACGCCGACGAACGTGCCGAGCAGCACGCCGATGGCGGCGTAGAGCAGGTTCATCGGGGTCAGGACGGACGCGAACCCGTCGAGCAGCAGCGAGAGGCTCTCCATCACAGCACCCCGTCCAAGATCCCGGGGGACAGCGCGACGCCCAGCACCTCATGGAAGAAGTACCAGCTCGTCACCGACAGCACGGCGCCCACGAGCACATCACGCACCACCGTGCGGCTGCCCAGCGCCCAGGCGGAGCCGGCGAACAGGATCGCGCCGCTCACCGCCCAGCCGAGGAAGCTGACGGTCAGCACGGTGAAGGCAAGCACGCCCACCAGGGTCAGCACGGTGCGCCAGTCGGCGGGCTGGGAGAGGTCGATGTCCTCGCCTGCCTCGGCCTCAGGCACGTCGCCGCGCAGGGTCGCGACGACGAGCAGCACGGCGAGCAGGAAGGTGCCCGCGCCGATGACGTAGGGGAACAGGCGCGGACCGACGGGGTCGCCGAAGCCGACCCGCAGCGTGGTCGCGTCGTAGAAGGTGTAGGCGCCGACGACCGCGAGCAGCGCAGCCAGGCCCAGCTGGGCCTTGTCGCGTCTCGGCGTGGTCGGTGCACCAGGGGATGTGGTCACGGTGCTCACAGCAGGTCCAGCTCCTTCAGGGTGGTGGCGACGCGCTCGTCCTGCTCGCGCAGGAACTGGGTGAACTCGTCGCCGGTCTTGAACTCGTCGATCCAGCCGTAGTCCTCGAGGGCCTGCTGCCACTCCGGGGACTCGTGCATCTCCTCGAGCATCGCGATCAGCTCGGCGCGGCGCTCCTCGCTGATGCCGGGCGGGGCGAGCACCCCGCGCCAGTTGGTGAAGACCAGGTCGATGCCGGACTCCTTCAGGGTGGGCGCCTCGGACACGACGTCGCCCGTGAGCCGCTCCTCACCCGAGACCGCGAGGAGCCGCAGCTCGCCCGAGGAGAGCTGCCCCTCGAACTCGCCGACACCGGAGAACCCGACGTCGATCTTGTGGCCGAGCAACGCGCTGGTCAGCGGGCCGCCGCCGTCGTAGACGACGTACCGGACGTCACGCGGGTCCATGCCGACCGCGCCCGCCAGCTGCATCGGGAAGAGGTGGTCGGGCCCACCGGGGGAGGAGCCGCCGCCGATCACGATTGACGACGGGTCGGCCTTCCAGGCGGCCACGAGGTCGTCGATGGTCTTGTACGGCGAGTCCGCGGGCACGAGGACGCCTTCCTGGTCCTCGATGAGCTGTGCCAGCGGCGTCGCGTCGTGCATCTTGTGCGGCGCGCCGAACGAGTAGAGCGAGCCGACGACGCCGAGCCCGGCCGTCATCATCGTGCGCTCGTCGCCCTCGGCGTTCATCAGCCGCGTCATCGCGACCGAGCCGCCGGCGCCGATCACGTTCGTCACCTCGAACGAGCCGCCGGTGATGTCGCGGTGCTCGAGCACCGCGACGGCAGCACGTCCGGTCTGGTCGTAGCCGCCACCGGGGCTGTTGGGGATGAGCATCGTCATGTCGGCGCTCTCGGCGCCGCGCGTGACTCCGCAGCCGGTGGTGAGCACGAGCGCGAGGACGAGGGCGAGGCCACTCGCCAGCCGTCTCGGGCGGGGGACCATGTCGTCTCCTGGGGGTCGGGGGATGGAACGTCGCGCGAGGCGACCTCTCCTGATGGTGGAGACTGCATGTGGCGGTCGTCACGCTTGGGTAAGCAATGGAGGTAGTGGAACTTGTGGTCACGCGTCAACCTCCGTCCGCGCACGATGGCGGGACAGTTCCTCATGCTGCAGCTGACCGTGCTCCTGGCCGTGCTCGCGGTGGCGAGCGTGGTGTCCGTCCAGCAGAGCGACGAGGACTTCCGCACCACCCGCGGCGCCCGGCTGCGGGCTGCGGCTGAGAACCTGGCGAACACGCCGGGCGTGCGTGACCCGGTCGTCAATGACAACCTCGACGACGCCCGCCGGCGCAGCTCGGTGGCGTCCTACCTGCAGCGCACGCGCAACGGGGTGCAGGCCAACGGCGTCTACGTGACGGATGCCGCCGGCCGCATCGTGGTGAGCAGCGACTTCGCGGGTCGCGGGCAGTCCATCGACCTCGAGGGCAGCACCGTGCAGGACCTCCGCACCTGGACGGGCGACGTGGAGGACATGGGGAACCGCTCCATCGCCGCCCAGGTGCCCGTCATCACCGACGACGGCGACCTCGCCGGCATCGTCATGGTCGCCGAGGAATACCCCACCTGGGGCGAGCGGGCGCGCGGGATCCTGCCTGACCTCGCGGCCTTCCTCGGCATCGGCCTGGCCCTCGGGGTGGCCGGCTCCTGGCTGCTCGCCCGGCTGGTCAAGCGCCGCACCCGCGGACTCGAGCCGGCGGAGATCGCAGCCCTGGCCGACCAGCGCGAGGCGCTGCTCCACTCGATCCGCGAGGGGGTCGTCTCCATCTCCGAGGACGGCACGGTGACCCTGCTCAGCGACAGCGCGCGCGACCTGCTCGGCCTACCCGACGGGGTCGAGGGACGACGGCTCGACGACCTGGACCTGCCACCCGGCGTACGCGCCGCCCTGACGGGCGAGGCGACGGTCCGCGACGAGGTGCTCGTGGTCGACGGCCGCGTCGTGGTCGTCAACCGCAACCCGGTGCGCCAGGGCGGCCGCCAGGTCGCGACCGTGACGACGCTGCGCGACCGCACCGAGCTGCTCGCCCTGCAGAGCGAGCTGAGCGCCCGCGAGTCGATCACCAACACGCTGCGCGCACAGACCCACGAGTTCCACAACCAGCTGCACACCATCTCCGGACTGGTGCAGCTGGAGGAGTACGACGAGGTGGCACGGCTGGTGGGCACGCTGAGCCGGCGGCGGGCCGAGATCTCCGACACGGTGCTCTCGCGCGTCGACGACCCCGCCGTCGCGGCGCTGCTCATCGCCAAGGTGAGCGTCGCCGCCGAGCGCGGCGTCGACCTGGTGCTGACGGAGGAGTCGTCGCTCCCGCGCCTGCCCGCCGAGCACTCGACGGACATCGGCACCGTGCTGGGCAACCTCGTCGACAACGCGGTCGACGCCTCGGTCGCGGCCGGGGGCAGCCTCGTCTCGGTCGACCTGCGGACCCGCGGCCGCGACGTCGTCGTCGGGGTGGCCGACTCCGGACCGGGAGTGCCTCCGGAGCAGGTGGGGCAGATCTTCCAGCGGGGCTGGTCCACCAAGCCTGCCGGGGCAAGCGGACGGGGTGTCGGTCTCGCCCTGGTGCAGGTGGTGTGCGAGCGTCGCGGTGGCGAGGTGACGGTGCTGGGCGGCGACGGCGGGGGCGCGGTCTTCAGGGCCAGCCTGCCCGGACAGGAGGAGCTGGCGCGATGACCACCGAGATCGCAGTGCTCGTCGTCGAGGACGACTTCATGGTCGCCCGCATCCACACCCAGTTCGTGGAGCGCACGCCGGGCTTCCGGGTCGTGGGCACGGCCTCGACCGGTGCGGTCGCGCTGGACGAGGTGGAGCGACTGCGGCCCGACCTGGTGCTGCTCGACGTGCACCTGCCGGACCAGACCGGCATCGACGTGCTCCGCGCGCTGCGTGCCCGGGGCGACGACGTGGGCGTGCTCATGGTGACGGCTGCCCGGGAGGCCGACACCGTGCGGGCCGCTGCCGCCGGTGGCGCGGTCCACTACCTCGTGAAGCCGTTCGACTACGACGACCTCCGGGTCCGGCTCGAGGCGTTCCGCAGCGCCCACCTCGCCCTGGCCGGCGGCGTACAGCCCGGGCAGGACGACATCGACGCCGTCTTCGGCCGCGCCGTCGCGCCCGCCGCCGTCACGCTGCCGAAGGGGCTCAGCCCCGAGACGGCAGTGGCGGTGGCCAAGGTGCTGGCCGACGCGGAGGAGGTCTCGGCGCAGGAGTGCGCTGACCTGGTCGGCATCTCGCGCGTCTCGGCCCGCCGCTACCTCGAGCACTTCGTCGCCCAGCGCCGCGCCGTGGTGCGGCTGCACTACGGCGGCGCCGGGCGCCCGGAGCGCCGCTACAGCGCCCAGCGCTGACGGGTCGTCGGCCGCTCGCCGCAGTGTCCGATTTCCGCGAGTCGATGTCGGTGGGCTGGGGCAGGATGGCGTCATGAGCCCGATCCAGACCCTCGACCCGGAGTCGTGCTACCGCGCGGTGAAGAGCCGGGACCGGCGATTCGACGGGGTCTTCTACACGGCCGTCCGCACGACCGGCATCTACTGCCGGCCCAGCTGCCCGGCCCGCACGCCCGCCTTCGGCAACGTGACGTTCCACCCGACCGCGGCCGCCGCCCAGGCGGCGGGCTACCGCGCGTGCAAGCGCTGCCTGCCCGACGCCACACCGGGCAGCCCCGACTGGGACGTCGCCGCCGACGTCGCCGGCCGGGCGATGCGGCTGATCGCCGACGGCCTCGTCGACCGTGAGGGCGTCGAGGGCCTCGCCGCCCGGGTCGGCTACACGTCGCGGCACCTCGGCCGGCTCCTCACCCAGGAGCTCGGAGCCGGGCCGCTGGCGTTGGCCCGCGCCCGCCGCGCGCAGAACGCCCGCGTCCTCATCGAGTCCACCGACATGACGCTCACCGACGCCGCGTTCGCGGCCGGCTTCTCCAGCGTCCGGCAGTTCAACGAGACCGTGCGCGACGTCTACGACATGTCCCCCAGTGAGCTTCGCGGACGACGCGGCGGCTCCCGGCCCGCGCACGGCACGGTCGTGATGCGGCTCGCGGTGCGCACGCCGTACGCCGGCCGCGCGATGCTCGACTTCCTCGCACTCCGGGCCGTGCCCGGCGTCGAGCAGGTCGACGGCGACACCTACTCCCGCACCTTGGCACTCCCGCACGGTCACGGCACGGTGCGGCTGCGACTGCCCGACGTGGCGACGCCGGGGGAGACGGCCTTCGCCCACGCGGAGTTCTCCCTCGGCGACCTGCGCGACACCGGGGCCGCGGTGGAGCGGGTGCGGCGCCTCATCGACGCCGACTGCGATCCCGTGGCGGTCGGCGATGCGTTCGCCGGCGACCCGGTCCTCGGGCCGCTGGCCCGCCGGCGGCCGGGCCTGCGCGTGCCCGGTCACGTCGACGGCAACGAGGTCGCGGTGCGCGCGATCCTCGGCCAGCAGGTGAGCGTCACAGGGGCGCGCACGACCGCCGCGCGCATGGTCGCGGAGCACGGCGAGCAGGTCGCCACCGCGGTCGACGGCCTGACCCACCTGTTCCCGACGGCGGCGGCGATCGCGGAGCTCGACCCCGAGCACCTGCCGATGCCTCGCGCCCGCGGCCGGGCCCTCGTCGGCCTCTGCCACGTGCTCGCCGAGGGCGACATCCGGCTCGACCGCGGCGACGACCGCGACGCCACGCGCTCCGCGTTGCTGGCCCGGCCCGGCATCGGGCCGTGGACGGCCGACTACGTCGCGATGCGCGCGCTCGGCCACCCCGACGTGTTCCTGCCGACCGACATCGGCACCCGCGACGCCCTGCGCCGGCTCGGCGTCGACACCGACCCCCGCGAGCTCGCCGAGACCTGGCGGCCGTGGCGCTCCTACGCCCAGGTGCACCTGTGGCGCTCCCTGACCGAGGAGGATGACTGACATGTGGACCCTGATGGACTCGCCCCTGGGGGAGCTCAGGCTGGTGGAGCGCGCGGATGCGCTGAAGGCGATCGAGTTCTTCCCGTTCCGACCGCCCCCCGACGGGCGGCCGCTGGGGGAGCGGCAGGACGACCACCCCGTGCTCGTCGAGACCAGGCGCCAGCTGACCGCCTACTTCGCTCGCGACCTCAAGGAGTTCGACCTCCCGCTCGCGCCGGACGGCACGCCCTTCCAGCAGCGCGTGTGGCAGCAGCTGCGCGGCATCGGCTGGGGCGAGACCGCGTCGTACGGCGAGATCGCGGCGCGGCTGGGCATGACCAACGCGGCCTCACGTGCCGTCGGGCTGGCCAACGGCCGCAACCCCATCGCCATCGTGGTCCCGTGCCACCGGGTGATCGGTGCCAACGGCACCCTGACCGGCTATGCCGGCGGGCTGGACCGCAAGCAGCTGCTGCTCGAGCTGGAGCAGGACGCCCTGTTCTGACCTGCGGTCAGCGGCGCCGGCGGGAGAGGGAGCGCTGCGAGACGTGCTCGTGGGCCATCCGGCGCAGGGTGAGCAGGATCGGTTCGACCAGCACCGTGCGCACGACGGTCTGCCGCACGGCAACCTCACGGGAGCTGGTGTCGATCGTCGGCACCTCGGCTTCGGCCAGCCCGAGCAGGGTGCGTGCGTAGTCCTCGAGCGCGTCGGCGCGCAGCGGGTCGCCGGCGTCGGCCATGGCGTCGAGCGCGCGGGCCAGCGCGACGCGGTTGACGCTCTGGTCCGAGACCTTCCACCGCAGCCGGCGGAGCAGCGCGTCGACGCGCGCCCGACTCTCCGCGGTCGGCTCCGGCAGGTCCGGGGTCAGTGCGGCCTGGGCGACGCCCAGGACGTCGTGGAGGGAGGAGGTCTCGTCGTCCACCGCCTCCACCACGCGGCGTACCTCCGCGAGCCGGAGGCCGCCCACGTCCACGAGGGCGCGGATGAGCCTCAGCCGGCGCACGTGCTCCTCGCCGTAGACCGCGCGCGTCGCGCCCGTCGCCTGGCCGGCGGGGAGCAGGCCCTCGCGCAGGTAGTACTTCACGGTGGCCACCGGGACGCCGCTGCGCGCGCTCAGCTCCGACATCCACATGGGTTGCATCTTGACATTGGATAGTGCGACTGTCCAATATTGGAGAGTTGCACTATCCAAGCGAGGAGATCCGGTGGAACTGCTGTCGAGAGAGTCCCAGGCGCTGGCCGGGATCCTGCTCATCTCCCTGGTGACCGTGGAGTCCGGCGGGCTCTACCTCCTCAAGATCGTCCGTGGTCGCGCCGAGGTGACGCCCTTCCAGCTCGCGTTCGCGCGCGCCGGCCACGCGCACGCCGGGGTCCTGCTGCTTCTCGCGCTCCTCTGCCAGCCCTACGTCGACGCGACCGGCCTCACCGGCGCCACCGAGTGGTTTGCCCGCAGCGGGGTCGCCGTCGCGGCGCTGCTGATGCCCGGCGGCTTCTTCTTCTCGTCGATGGGGCAGGGGCGCACGGCGCCCAACCGCTTCATCGTCATGGTCTTCGCGGGTGCGGCGCTGCTCGCCGCCAGCCTGCTCACCCTCGGCATCGGGCTCCTCGCGTGAGCGGCCTCCCGAGGGCCGCGCTGCTCGCGGCCGCGCCCGTCCTTCTGGCGCAGGGCCGTCGCGTACGCCGCGACACGCCGCAGCTGCCCGAGGCGGCCGGCACCACGGGCCGGGTCGGTCCCGCGGGAGAGGCGCTGCGACTGCTCGTCGCCGGAGACTCGGTGGCGGTGGGCGTCGGCCTCGAGGACCATGCCGACTCCCTGGCCGGGCGGGTGTCGCGACTGCTCCACGAGCAGACCGGGCGGCCGGTGGAGTGGCAGGTGGCCGCGAGGAGTGGTGCGACGGCTGGCACGGCCCGGGGACGGGTCGTCGGCCTCGTCGCGGACGCGGCGATCGTGTCTGTCGGCGTGAACGACGTGCTGGGCATGCACTCCGACGCGCGCTGGGAGCGGGAGCTCGAGGCCCTCCTAGCCGCGCTCCCGGTCGGGATCCCGGCGGCCCTGCTCGGCGTGCCCGACCTCAGCCGGTTCCCGGCGCTGCCGCGCCCGCTGGCCGACCTCCTCGGTGCCCGGGCCCGCCGGCTGGACGCGATCGGGGCCCACGTGGCCGCGCGCCGCGGCGTACACCACCTGCGGCTGGCCGGCCGCATCCTCGAGGGCGGCTATGCCGCTGACGGCTTCCACCCCTCGGCCGCGGCGCACGCGCTGATCGCGGAAGAGGTCGCGCCGCTGCTGGTCTGAGCAGGAGCTCGCGTCAGGACCAATGCGGGTCGCGACCCGACCGGGTCAGCACCTGCTCGAAGGCCGATGCCTGTTGGTCCACGGGCACGGCAGGACCGAAGAGCCCGGGCGTGCCGGAGGGGTCGAACTGCCCGACGAACGCCATGCACGCGGCGGCCGTCGCGTCGTCACACTCGTAGGACTGGCCCGTGGCCCGCGCGAGGTCCCATCCGTGCAGCACGATCTCGTCCAGCGCGACGAGCCCGGCCACCTCGCCCGGGAGGTCGACTCCGCCCGCGCGGGTCATGCCCTGCCACGCCTCCGGCGACCGCCAGGCCTCCACGAGTGCGGGCACCCGCTCGGCCAGGGTCTCCCGCCAGCCATCCTCGAGCTCGGGCCAGCCGTTCGCGTCCGGGTCGGTGTCGGTCCACGGCCCGAAGTCCTTGTCGGCGGCCGCCTTGAACGCCGCGGTCAGGCCGACGACGTGCGCCAGCAGCTGACCGACGGTGCGCCCGTCGCACGGTGTCGATGCGTCCAGCTGGTCGTCCGTCACTCCCTGCGCCACCGCCAGGAGCTGTCGGGCAGACGTGTCGAGGTCGATGGGCTCGCTCATGCCGGCAGTCTCACTGACGATGCGCCCTGTGTGAAGGCGATCAGGCGCGAGGGCGCAGCCTCACTCCGACGCGGCGCGGCGCAGCGATTCCGAGAGCCGCTCGGCGGCGGCGAGCACGGCGGGCGCGTGCATGCGGCCTGGCTGGCGGGAGAGCCGCTCCAGCGGGCCGGAGACCGAGACGGCGGCGATGACCTTGCCGCCGGGGGAGCGGACGGGCGCCGAGACCGAGGCGACGCCCTGCTCGCGCTCGCCGACCGACTGGGCCCAGCCGCGGCGGCGGATGCCCGACAGGGCAGTGGCGGAGAACGCGGCGTTCTGGAGGCCGCGGTGCATGCGCTCCGGGTCCTCCCATGCGAGCAGCACCTGGGCGGCAGACCCGGCGCGCATCGTCAGCTGGGAGCCGACCGGGATGGTGTCGCGCAGGCCGGACGGGCGCTCTGCGGCGGCGACGCAGACGCGGTGGTCGCCCTGGCGGCGCCACAGCTGCGCCGACTCGCCGGTGATGTCGCGCAGCCGGGCCAGCACCGGGCCGGCTGCGGCGAGCAGCCGGTCCTCACCGGCCGCGGCGGAGAGCTCGGCGAGGCGGGGGCCGAGGACGAAGCGTCCCTGCATGTCGCGGGCGACCAGCCGGTGGTGCTCGAGCGCCACCGCGAGGCGGTGGGCGGTGGGTCGGGCCAGGCCGGTGCCTGCCACGAGTCCGGCCAGCGTGGCCGGTCCGGCTTCGAGGGCAGCGAGCACGAGGGCGGCCTTGTCGAGGACGCCGACTCCGCTAGAGTTGTCCATATGGCAATACTGCCGTCTCAGATCATGGGATGCAAGCGGTAGAGTGCCACCCGACACGAACGACGGTCGCGCATCGCCGCACCAACGGACTCAACGCTGGAGAAGGAGCAACGTCATGGGCAAGACCCTGGCCGAGAAGGTGTGGGACGAGCATGTCGTCCGCAGTGCGCCGGGAGAGCCCGACCTCCTCTACATCGATCTCCACCTGATCCACGAGGTCACCTCGCCCCAGGCCTTCGACGGCCTCCGCCTGGCCGGCCGACGGGTGCGCCGTCCCGACCTCACCCTGGCGACGGAGGACCACAACGTCCCGACCCTCGACTGGGACAAGCCGATCGCCGACCCCGTGAGCAAGACCCAGGTCGACACGCTGCGGAAGAACGCCGCCGAGTTCGGCGTACGCCTCCACCCGCTGGGTGACGTCGAGCAGGGCATCGTGCACGTCGTCGGCCCGCAGCTGGGCCTCACCCAGCCGGGCATGACGATCGTCTGCGGTGACTCCCACACCTCGACCCACGGCGCGTTCGGCGCGATCGCCTTCGGCATCGGCACCTCCGAGGTCGAGCACGTGCTGGCCACCCAGACCCTGACACAGGCCAAGCCGAAGACGATGGCGGTGACGGTCAACGGCAGCCTGCCCGACGGCGTCACCGCCAAGGACCTGATCCTCACCCTGATCAGCAAGACCGGCACCGGCGGCGGCCAGGGCTACATCGTCGAATACCGCGGCCAGGCCATCGAGGAGCTCTCGATGGAGGGCCGGATGACGGTCTGCAACATGTCGATCGAGTGGGGCGCGAAGGCCGGCATGATCGCGCCCGACGAGACCACGTTCGCCTACATCAAGGACAAGCCGGAGGCCCCGAAGGGCGCCGACTGGGATGCCGCCGTCGAGCACTGGAAGACGCTCGTCACCGACGAGGACGCCCAGTTCGACAAGGAGATCGTCCTCGACGCCGCTGAGATGACGCCGTTCGTCACCTGGGGAACCAATCCCGGCCAGGGCGTGCCGCTCGGCGCGAGCGTGCCAGACCCGAGCGACTTCGAGGACTCCGACGAGCGCATCGCCGCCGAGAAGGCTCTCCAGTACATGGGCCTCGAGGCCGGCACCCCGATGCGCGAGATCAAGGTCGACACCGTCTTCGTCGGCTCCTGCACCAACGGCCGCATCGAGGACCTCCGCCTGGCCGCCGAGATCATCCAGGGCCACAAGGTCGCCGAGGGCACCCGCCTGCTCGTCGTCCCCGGCTCGGTCCGGGTGCGCAACCAGGCGATCGAGGAGGGCCTGGACAAGGTCTTCATCGAGGCCGGCGCCGAGTGGCGCGGCGCAGGCTGCTCGATGTGCCTGGGCATGAACCCCGACCAGCTCGCCCCGCAGGAGCGCAGCGCGTCGACCTCCAACCGCAACTTCGAGGGCCGCCAGGGCAAGGGCGGTCGCACGCACCTGGTCTCGATCCCCGTCGCCGCAGCCACGGCCGTGCGCGGCACCCTGTCCTCGCCCGCCGACCTCGAGCCCGCCTCGGTCTGATCGAAGGAAGACACATGGACAAGTTCTCCACCCACACCGGCGTGGGCGTGCCGCTGCGCCGCAGCAACGTCGACACCGACCAGATCATCCCGGCGGTCTACCTCAAGCGCGTCACCCGCACCGGCTTCGAGGACGGGCTGTTCGCGGCCTGGCGCAACGACCCGGAGTTCGTGCTCAACAAGCCGGAGTACGCCGCGGGCACGGTGCTGGTCGCGGGACCGGACTTCGGCACGGGCAGCTCCCGTGAGCACGCCGTCTGGGCGCTGCAGAACTACGGCTTCAAGGTCGTGATCTCGAGCCGGTTCGCCGACATCTTCCGTGGCAACTCCGGCAAGGCCGGGCTGCTCGCGGCCCAGGTCGACGAGAAGGTCGTGCAGAAGCTGTGGGACTACCTGGAGGACAAGCCCGGCGCGACCATCACCGTCGACCTCGAGTCGCGCACCGTCCGTGCGGGTGAGGGTCCTGACGCCATCGAGGACTCCTTCGACATCGACGACTACACCCGCTGGCGCCTGCTCGAGGGCCTCGACGACATCGGGATCACCCTCGGCCACGACGCCGACATCGCGGCGTACGAGGCGACCCGTCCGGCCTGGAAACCCGCCACCCAGTAGCCCTTTCGGCCCACGAAGCGCGTGTTGTCCGGCGTGTCGCGCCGATAGAGTGGATGCGCAGAGCGTGTCCGCCCTAGCGTGCAAGGCAAGTTGGTCGGGCACCCCGCTCGTCCAGTGGGTTCATTGGAAGGGAAGACAGTGAACAAGTCTCAGCTCATCGACGCACTGGCTGCGCGGTACGAAGGCAACCGCAAGGCTGCCGCCCACGCGCTCGACTCGGTGCTCGACACCATCACGCGCGAGGTCGCTCGCGGCGAGAAGGTGGCCATCACCGGCTTCGGTTCGTTCGAGAAGTCGGTCCGCAACGCTCGCTGGGTGCGCAACCCGCAGACCGGCGAGCGCATGAAGTCCAAGAAGAAGTCGGTGCCCAAGTTCACGGCCGGCCAGGACCTCAAGAACATCGTCGGGGGCGTGAAGAAGCTGCCCAAGCTCACGGCGGCCAACATGCCCAAGCCGCCGACGGTGCGCTCGGTCACCGACCAGGTCAGGTCCGCCGTGGACAAGGCCACGCCGGGGAAGAAGGCATCAGCCAAGAAGGCCTCGACGGCCAAGGCCCCCGCTGCCAAGGCTCCTGCGAAGAAGGCGCCCGCCAAGAAGGCTCCGGCCAAGACGACGGCTGCCAAGACCACCACCACCAAGTCGACCGCGACGAAGACCACGACCGCCGCCAAGAAGGCACCGGCCAAGAAGGCTCCGGCCAAGACCGCGGCCGCCAAGAAGGCGCCCGCGAAGACCGCCGCTGCCAAGACCACGACCGCCGCCAAGAAGGCGCCGGCCAAGAAGGCCCCCGCGAAGAAGACCGCGGCGAAGAAGGCCTGACCCAGCACCACAGACGACGGCGGGCTGCCTGCGGGCGGCCCGCCGTCGTCGTACGTGCGGACGGCGCCACCTCTCCTGGGTTCAGGACCGGGCCGGTTGCCGCTGCCGTGTGCGGCCCCACGCCGAGCACCAGGGCACGGCCGAGGTCGCCGACGTCGTCGACGTCCTGCCGCACCGTCGGCGCAGCCACGTCGAGCTCGGCAGCCCCGGCATCGAGATGGCGACCGGCCGAGTCGGCGCCGAACGCCGGGTCGAAGAGCGTCTCCGACGCGGAGTAGAGAGTGGTGTCCGTGCCGCGGGCGTCGCGCACGAACGCCGCACTGCCGGCGGGCAGGGCAGTGAGGACGGCTTGCAGGTCCTCGGCGCGCAGGGCGGGCAGCTCGGCGCAGAGCACGACGGGGGTCGCGCCCGGCCAGCGGCGTACGGCCTCGGCCGCCGCCTGCCGCAGCGAGGCGTTGAGGTCCTCCGAGACGCCGTCGGGTATCACCGCGCACCCCTCGGCCCGGAGCTCGGCGGCGAACCTGGCATCGGCAGCGATCCTGCCACCTGCACCGGTGTGTCCACCCGCGGCCGCGCGCGGTGGGAGCGAGTAGCCTGCACTCCACGTGTGGGAGGCCGCCGACGGCGGCCCTGGCCTGGAATGAGGTGCCGGTGCGGGTTCGCAAGCTGGAAGGGCGACGGGGTTGGGCGTTCACGCTGGGCGCCGCGATCGTCAAGCCCGCCGCCTGGGCCGTCACGCGCTACACCTGGATCGACGGCGAGAAGATCCCGCCCACCGGCGGCTGCATCGTCGTCGCCAACCACATCTCCCACCTCGACCCGTTCCTGGTCGCGCACTTCGTCTACGACCACGGCCGGCTGCCGCGCTACCTCGCGAAGTCCAGCGTGTTCCGGAACAAGGCGCTGGCCGGCTTCCTGCGCTCGGCCGGGCAGATCCCCGTGGAGCGGCTCACCCGCAGCGCCATCGGGGCGTACGACGCGGCGGTCGAGGCCGTCCATGACGGCGAGTGCGTCGTGGTCTACCCCGAAGGGACACTCACCCGTGATCCGGACCTCTGGCCGATGGCCGGCAAGTCCGGCGCCGCCCGGATCGCCCTGGCCACCGGCTGCCCGGTGATCCCGCTCGGTCACTGGGGAGCGCAGGAGCTGCTCTACCCCTACGCCAGCAAGCCCCGTCTCTTCCCGCGCAAGCACATCGTGATGAAGGCGGGCGACCCCGTCCCGCTCGACGACCTGCGCGCGGCGCCGCTGACGGCGGAGACGGTCACGGCCGCGACGGAGCGGATCATGACGGCCCTCACCGACATCGTCACGGAGCTGCGCGGCGAGACCCCGCCGGCGCAGCGGTTCGACCCGCGCAAGGCGGGCGTGAAGCCGATCGGCAATCCCAACAAGCGCAACAAGAAGGACGCCAAGTGAGCAAGGTTGCGGTGCTGAGCGCCGGGTCGTGGGGCACGTCGTTCTCCGTCGTGCTGGGCGATGCCGGCAACGACGTGGTGCTCTGGGCTCGCCGCGACGAGGTCGCGGAGAACATCAACTCCAAGGGCGAGAACTCCGAGTACCTCCCCGGCATCGAGCTGCCGCCGAGCGTGTCGGCCACGACCGACCACGAGGAGGCCCTCGCCGGCGCGGACGTGGTGGTGCTGACCGTGCCCTCGCAGACGCTGCGCGACAACCTCGCCGAGTGGACGCCCGCGATCCCGCGCGACGCCGTCATGGTCTCCCTGATGAAGGGCGTCGAGCTCGGGACCCTCAAGCGGATGAGCGAAGTGATCGCCGAGGTCACCGACGCCGACCCCTCCCGCATCGCGGTGGTCAGCGGGCCCAACCTGGCCAAGGAGATCGCCCGCCGGGAGCCGGCCGCCTCGGTCGTCGCGTGTGAGGACGAGGAGGTCGCGAAGCGGCTGCAGGCGTTGTTCCACTCGCCGGCGTTCCGTCCCTACACCTCCGTCGACGTGCTCGGGTGCGAGCTCGGTGGCGCCTACAAGAACGTCGTCGCCCTCGCGGTCGGCATGGCCGTGGGCCTGGGCTTCGGCGACAACACGACGGCGTCCGTGATCACGCGCGGGCTCGCCGAGACGGCCCGGCTGGCCATGGCGCAGGGCGCCAATCCGCTCACGCTGATGGGCCTCGCCGGCCTCGGCGACCTCGTCGCGACCTGCTCCTCGCCGCTCTCGCGCAACCGCACCTTCGGCGAAAAGCTCGGCCAGGGCATGACGACCGAGCAGATCCTCGCCTCCACGCGCCAGGTCGCCGAGGGCGCGAAGTCGTGCAAGTCGCTGCTCGACCTCGCCCGCCGCACCGGTGTCGACGCCCCCATCGCCGAGCACGTCGACGCCGTCGTCGACGGCCGGATGACGGCGACGGAGATGATGGACAGCTTCATCGCCCGCGACACGAAAGCCGAGACGGACTAGCGCAGGTCGTCCAGCGCCCGCACCAGGTCGTCCCAGAGGTCGTCGACGTCCTCGATGCCCACGGACATCCGCACCAAGGCCTCCGGGATGGAGGGCGCCTCGGTCTTCCAGCGGCGCCGCCGCTCGAAGGTCGACTCGACGCCGCCCAGCGACGTGGCGTGCACCCAGAGCTTCGTCTTGTGGGTGAGCAGGTCGGCCGCGAGGGCCCCCTGTGCCAGCACGATCGCGACGATGCCGCCGAAGCCGGGATAGCGGACCTCGGCGATCGCGGGGTGGTCGGCGAGCCGGCGGGCCAGCTCGCTCGCGTTGGCCTGTGACCGCTCGACGCGGAGGTGGAGGGTGCGCAGCCCGCGCAGGGCCAGCCACGCCTCGAACGTCCCGGGGATCGCACCGAGCAGGTCGCGACGGCCCTTCAGCACGCCGTACAGCTCCTCGTCCCGGGTGCAGACGGCGCCCAGCAGGACGTCGCTGTGGCCGGAGATGTACTTCGTCGCCGAGTGCACGACGAGGTCGACACCGTGGTCGAGCGGCTGCTGGAGCAGGGGAGTGGCGAAGGTATTGTCGACGACGACGTAGGCCCCCGCCTCGTGGGCGGCCTCGGTGATGGTGGGGATGTCGGCGATCTCGAGGGCGGGGTTGGTGGGGGACTCCAGCCAGACCAGGGCGGCGTCGGCACAGGCCTTCACGACGGCGTCGGTGTCGGTGATGTCGACGAGCTCACCGCGGAGCCGGCCGCGCGCCTCGAGGTCGGCGACCTGCATGACGGTGCCGTGGTAGGCGTGCCGCGGGACGACCACCTTGGAGTCGGCGCCCACGAGGTCGAGCACCGTGCCGACCGCGGCCAGCCCGGAGGCGAAGGTCAGGCAGCGACCGCCCTCCAGTGCGCCGAGCGCGTCCTCCAGCGCGGTCCACGTGGGGTTCGCGTAGCGGCCGTACTCCAGGTCGCCGCCCGCGACGTACGTCGACGCCATCGTGATCGGCGCGTTGAGCGGCGCGTCGGGCTCGTGGTCGGGACGACCAGCGGTGACGGCGAGCGTCGCGGGCCTGAGAGTGGCGGGCTTGGGGGACAGGGCGTCGGCCATGCCGGCCAGCGTAGGCCGATAGGGTCGTGCCCGATGACTGCACCCACTCCCGCAGAGCCCGGCTCCCGCAAGCCCCGCGTCGCCGTCGTGTTCGGTGGCCGCTCGTCCGAGCACGGCATCTCCTGCGTCACTGCAGGCAGCGTGCTCGCCGCGATCGACCGGGACAAGTACGACGTGGTGCCGGTCGGCATCGCCACCGACGGCCGCTGGGTGCTGGAGGCCGACGAGCCTGCCGCGCTCGCGATCCGCGACAACCGCCTGCCCGCGGTCGACGGTGGCCGGGCGCCGGTCGCCCTGCTCGGAGGCGACGGCAAGGCCGACCTGGTGGTCGCCGAGCCCGCCCGGGTGCCGCAGGTGCTGGGCGAGGTGGACGTCGTCTTCCCGCTGCTGCACGGTCCTTGGGGCGAGGACGGCACGATCCAGGGCCTGCTGGAGATGGCGGGTGTCCGCTACGTCGGCTCCGGCGTGCTGGCGTCGGCCGTCGGCATGGACAAGGTCTACATGAAGATCGCCTTCCAGGCGGCCGGCCTGCCCGTCACGCCCGGCATCGTGATCAGCCGCCGGGAGTGGGAGCAGGACCAGGCCGGCGCGATCGCCCGCCTCACCGACCTCGGCTTCCCCTGCTTCGCCAAGCCGCCGCGCAGCGGCTCCAGCATCGGCATCAGCCGCGTGGACCGCGTGGAGCAGGTCGCCGACGCGATGGAGCTGGCGCTCCGGTACGACGCGAAGGTGCTCGTCGAGGTCGCCATGCTCGGCGCCCGGGAGATCGAGTGCGGCGTGCTCGGCACGGTGGACGCCGACGCGGAGACGACCCGCCCCGGCGAGGTGCGTGCGGGCGGCGAGCACACCTTCTACGACTTCGAGGCCAAGTACCTCGCCGACCAGCAGACCCGGATCGACATTCCGGCCGACCTGCCGGCCGACGTCGAGCAGCAGGTGCGGGCGATGGCGCTGCGGGCCTTCGAGGCCCTCTCGTGCGAGGGCCTGGCCCGCGTCGACTTCTTCCTGATGCCCGACGGCTCCCTCATCATCAACGAGCTCAACACGATGCCGGGCTTCACGCCGACCTCGATGTATCCCCAGATGTGGGCCGAGTCCGGGCTCACCTATCCCGAGCTGGTCGACCGGCTGATCACCCTCGCGCTCAGCCGCGACACCGGCCTGCGATGAGCCTCGCCGCAGACCTCGCGCCGACGGGCGTGCTCCGCGCATCCATCAACCTCGGCAACCCCGTGCTCGCGCAGGGCACCCCCGAGGCGCCGTCGGGCGTCACCGTCGACCTGTCCCGCGAGCTCGCCTCCCGGCTCGGCGTCGACGTGGCGCTGATGTGCTTCGACGCCGCACGCAAGTCGTTCGACGCGCTGGCGCAGGGAAGGGCCGACCTGTGCTTCCTCGCGATCGACCCCGCGCGCGAGACCGAGGTCGCCTTCTCCACGCCGTACGTCGTCATCGAGGGCGTGTACGTCGTGCCGGCTGGCTCCCCGATCACGAGCGCCCACGAGGTCGACCGCCCGGGCGTGCGGGTCGGCGTGAAGCACGGGTCGGCCTACGACCTCTTCCTGACCCGCTCGCTGGGGCACGCCTCGGTAGTGCGCGGTGAGGACGGCATCGACGCGCTCCGCGAGGGTGGTCTCGAGGCCGGTGCCGGGATCCGCCAGCCGATGACCCGGGCTGTCTCGTCCGACCCCGGCCTCCGGCTGCTCGAGCCGGCGTTCATGCAGATCCGCCAGGCGGTCGGCGTGCCGGTGTCGCGGTCGGCCGAGTCTGTGGCCTGGGTGCGTCGCGTCGTCGACGAGCTCGTCGAGAGCGGCTGGGTGGCCGACTCCCTGGCCCGCTACGGCGCCTTCTGATCTGAGGTCGGGCCGAGGGTTCACTGGTGGCGGTTCGTGGGGTTGCAACGCACCCGAACCGGCAGGATCCCCGGACATCCGGGGATCTTGCGCGCGCTCACAGACAGCGGTCGGTCCGTTCCAGGGTCTCCTCGATGACCGGTGTCAGCTCGGCCAACGCCGACTGTCCGGTGGTCCGGTAGTCGGCCGGGACCTGCAGCTCGACCCGGGGCGAGTGGGTCAGCACGGTGGCCGTCGCGTCGGCGCCGACGTCCGTCAGCTGCTCCTGCGGAACGAACCAGCCGACGCTGCGGATCTCGATGCAGCCCGCGGTGGGCTCATAGCCCGACGGCTCGCCCACACCGCAGGTGAGCACGGCGGGCGGGTCGCCCCAGGCCGCGCCCGGGGCGCCGTCGGGGTGCACCGGCCGGCGCTGCTCGCCGAAAAGAGTGTCGGGCAGGGCGTCCAGCAGCTCCGCGCACGCCGCGGCCTCGTTGGCCGGCAGCCTGGGCGCGTCGATCTCGACCGCCTCCGACGAGCACGCCGACGTGAGCAGGACGAGTGATGCGACGACGCCCCATGTCCCGGAGGACATGGGGCGTCGAGAGCCGTGGACGGCCAAGTCAGATGTGGACGACCGGGCAGGTCAGGGTGCGGGTGATGCCCTCGAGGGTCTGCACCCTCGAGACGACCAGCTTGCCGAGCTCGTCGACGTTGCGGGCCTCGGCGCGCACGATCACGTCGTAAGGACCGGTCACGTCCTCGGCGAGGGTGACGCCCTTGACCTGGGCGATGGCCTTGGCCACCTCGGCGGCCTTGCCGACATCGGTCTGGATCAGGATGTAGGCCTGGACGACCATCTGGACTCCCTCGATCTCGTGGATTGCGGACGCGGTCAACCTACCGTGTCGGCGACACGCGGGGGTAGGTGCCCGCAGGCTCCGGCCGGCCACCCCGTCTGGTGGGATGGGGCCATGCCCCTGCCCCCCGACGCGTCCCTGTCAGATGCCGGCGAGTTCGGCCTGATCGCCGAGCTCGAGACGCTCTTCCCGCAGGGCGAGCACGTGCTCGTCGGGCCAGGGGACGACGCCGCGGTGCTGCGCATCCGCAACGGCCACGTGGTGGTCTCCACCGACCTGATGGTGGAGGCCCGGCACTTCCGCCGCGACTGGGCGAGCGCCGAGGACGTCGGCCACCGGGCGGCCGCACAGAACCTCTCCGACATCAACGCGATGGGCGGCACCGCCCACTCGCTGACCGTCGGCCTCGCCGCGCCCGCGGACCTCCCCGCCCAGTGGGCGCTGGACTTCGCCCGCGGCTTCGCCGAGGAGTGCGCGCTCGTCGGTGCCAGCGTGGTCGGTGGCGACCTGACCCGCGCGGACGAGATCGTGATCGCGGTGACCGTGCTCGGGTCCTGCACGCAGGCCCCGGTCCTGCGCAGCGGCGCCCAGCCGGGCGACGTACTCGCCCTCCACGGCCGCCAGGGCTGGGCGGCCGGTGGCCTCGCGGTCCTGGGCCGGGGGTTCCGGTCGCCGCGCGTCCTGGTCGAGGCCTACCGCCGGCCGGAGCCGCCGTACGCGGCCGGCAGGCTGGCCGCCGAGGCCGGTGCCACGGCGATGATCGACATCTCCGACGGGCTGCTCGCCGAGGCGAGACACCTGGCCGAGGAGAGCGGCGTCGCGATCGACGTACGACGTGGCGCGTTCGCCGTGCCCGAGCCGCTCCAGGCCGTCGGAGCCGCGCTGGGCGCGGACCCGCTGCAGTTCATCCTCGGAGGGGGAGACGACCACGCCCTGCTCGCCACGTTCACGAGTGTCGCTGACGTGCCCGACGGCTGGCAGGTCGTCGGCGAGGTGGCCGAGGGCGAGGGCGTCACCGTCGACGGCGGGGACTACGAGGGCCCCACCGGCTGGACCCACTTCTGAGCTCGTCGCCGGATAGTCCGTGACGATCGGACCCTCCTGACCCGAGGATCAGGGTCCCTTCGTCACGGACTACCCCGACGGGCGACGAGGATGGCCCCGAAATGACGAAGGCCCCGTCGCCGAAGCGACGGGGCCTTGTCGGTGAAGCTCCGGCTCAGCGCGAGACCTTGCCGGCCTTCAGGCAGCCGGTGCACACGTTGAGGCGCTTGGGCGTGCCGTTCACGGTCGCCCGGACGCGCTGGATGTTGGGGTTGAAGCGACGCTTCGTGATCTTGCGCGACCAGGGACGGTTGTTGCCGAAGCCCGGCTTCTTGGCGCAGATGTCGCAGACGGCAGCCACCGTGCACTCCGATCCGTTCGAGGGTGTATGAGAATCGTGGTCCGCAGACTCAGTCCATGAGGGGCTGGCGCGGACAACCGCACAAGAGTATCCGAGCGACGGGCCACCGACGAAATCGAGCCCGCGGCGCCCGGGCGGCGCGGACTGCGGATCAGGATCGAGCCCGGAATGGCTAGGGTGGGCACTCGCTCTGGGGAGGGCACGACACTGGCAGGCAGGTCCATGATGCATGCACCGCGGGGGTCCCTTGGACTCGACTCCGTGCTGCGCTTCGTCGACGTGGCGACCGACGCGCTCGGCGCCGCGCGCGAGGAGATCGACGCGCTCAACGTCTATCCCGTGCCGGACGGCGACACCGGCACCAACATGTTCCTCACCGTCTCGGCGGCGCGCGACGCGATCCGCGAGGCGGTCGCGGCCGGCGCCGACCAGCCGACGGCCATGAAGACCCTCTCGCGGGGAGCGCTGCTGGGCGCCCGCGGCAACTCCGGGGTCATCCTCAGCCAGATGCTCGGCGCGTACGTCGCGCGGCTGGGCGAGGCCGCGCCCGACGAGCGCCATGCCGTGTCGGTCGCAGAGGCGATGCAGCGGGCCACCGACGCCAGCTATGCCGCCGTCGGGACGCCGGTGGAGGGCACCATCCTGACCGTCGCGCGGGCGGCCTCCGACGCGGCGATGGCGACCGCGCAGGACGACAAGGCGCGAGCCCGCGACGTCTTCGCCGCGGCCGCCGCCGCCGCGAGGGAGGCGCTGGCGCGCACGCCGACCCAGCTCAAGGTGCTGGCCGACGCGGGCGTCGTCGACGCCGGCGGCCGCGGCCTGGTGGTCGTGCTCGACGCCGCCGACACCACGTCGACCGGTCGGCGGCCGATGCCGGTCCCGGAGCCGTTCGGCACGCACCACATCCCGCTGCCCAGGGCGGGGGAGGACCTCACCGAGGACGGGCCGTCCTACGAGGTGATGTACCTCCTGGATGCCGAGGACGACGCCATCGCGCCCCTGAAGAAGGCCCTCGCGCCGCTGGGGGACAGCCTGGTCGTGGTCGGCGGCCAGGGCCTGTGGAACGTGCACGTGCACGTCGACGACGTCGGCGCCGCGATCGAGGCCGGGATCGAGGCTGGCCGCCCGCACCGCGTGCGCGTCACCCACTTCGCCGAGCAGGTGTCGGAGACCCGGCGCAAGCAGGCCACCCGCACCGGCCGCATGGTCGTCGCGGTCGCGGCTGGTCCCGGTCTCAAGGCCCTCTTCGAGGAGGCGGGCGCGGTGGTGGTCGAGGGCGGCCCCGGCAGCCGGCCGTCGACCGGCCAGCTCCTGGAGGCGATCACCCGCTGCGGCGCGGCCGAGGTCGTCGTGCTCCCCAACGACGCGGACTCCGTCAAGGTCGCCGAGATCGCCGCCCGCACCGCCGAGCAGGAGAGCGGCATCCGGGTCGAGGTCGTCCCGAGTACGGCGCAGGTGCAGGGCCTCGCCGCGATGGCCGTGCACGAGCCCGGTCGCACGTTCGACCAGGACGTCCGCGAGATGACCGCCACCGCTCGCCACGCCCGCCACGGCGCCGTCACCGTCGCCGCGAAGCAGGCCATCACGATGGCCGGCCCCTGCGAGCCGGGAGACGTCCTCGGCGTGGTCGCCGGCGACTTCGCCGTGGTCGGCCAGGACCTCGAGGCCGTCGCCCGCGAGGTGCTGGAGCGACTGCTCGGCGGCGGCGGCGAGCTGGTCACGATCGTGGCGGGGGAGGGTGGCGAGCAGCTGGCGGCCGCGTGCGCGGCGTACGTCGAGGATGCGCACGCGGCGGTCGACGTGATGGTCTACGACGGGGGCCAGGAGCGCTACCCGTTGCTGATGTCGGTGGAGTGAGGGGAGAGCCGTGGCCGCGATCACCCCGGACTCGCCTGTCGCGGCCGTCTTCGGGCGGTCCCACAAGAAGCGCAAGGCGGTCGAGGAGGGGCTCGGCATCCGCACGGTCGGCGAGCTGCTCCACCACTTCCCGCGCCGCTACGTCAACGCCACCGAGCTCTCCGACGTCGGGCGGCCGGTCGTGGGGGAGCAGGTCACGCTCGTCGGCGAGGTGGTCTCGAGCCGGGTCGCGCAGTTCTTCAGGGGCCGCAAGCCGCAGTACCGCACCGAGGTCAAGGTGCGCACCCTCGGCCCCGACTTCACCGTCTCCTTCTTCAGCCCCTACAAGGGGCAGGCGGAGAGCCGCGAGGCGGAGTTCAGCCCCGGCCGCCGCGTCGTGCTCACCGGCAAGGCCAAGCTCTTCGGCCGCACCTGGCAGCTCGACCAGCCGCACGGGTTCACCATCGGCGGCGAGGACGACACCAGCGGCCTGAGCAAGCTGATGCCGATCTACCCGCTCACCAGCGGGCTCTACAGCTGGGACCTCCAGCTCGTCATCCGCAGCGCGCTCGACCTGGTCACCGACGTGCGCGACCTGCTCACCCCGGCGCTGCGGCTGCGGCACGGGCTGATCGACACGATGACCGCGCTCAGGTGGATCCACGGACCCGACGACCACGAGCAGCTCGGGGCGGCACGCAAGCGCTTCCGCTTCGAGGAGGCACTCGTGCTCCAGCTCGTCCTCGCCCGCCGGCGGGCGGCGCTGCGCGAGCAGGGCGCGCAGGCGCGCACCGGCCGGCGGACGACAGGGGAGTGCGGCGACCTGCTGGCCGCCTTCGATGCGCGACTGCCGTTCGAGCTGACCAAGGGGCAGCGCGAGATCGGCGACCTCATCGAGGCCGAGCTGGGCCGTCCAGAGCCGATGAACCGGCTGCTCCAGGGCGAGGTCGGCTCGGGCAAGACCGTCGTCGCCCTGCGGGCGATGCTGCGCACCGTCGACTCCGGCGGCCAGGCGGTCCTGCTCGCCCCCACCGAGGTGCTCGCGCAGCAGCACCACCGCTCGATCACCGCGATGCTGGGCGACCTCGGCCAGGGCGGGATGCTCGGCGGTGCAGCGGATGCCACATCGGTGGTGTTGCTGACCGGCTCGATGGGGAAGACTGCCCGGGAGGCGACGCTCCAGCAGATCGCCAGCGGGGAGGCAGGAATCGTGATCGGCACTCACGCACTGCTCGAGCAGTCCGTGCAGTTCGCCGACCTCGGCCTGGTCGTCGTCGACGAGCAGCACCGCTTCGGTGTCGAGCAGCGCGCCGCCCTCACCGACAAGGCCGGCACCCCGCCCCACGTGCTCGTGATGACCGCGACCCCGATCCCGCGCACGGTCGCGATGACAGTCTTCGGCGACCTCGAGACCTCCGTGCTGGCCGAGCTGCCCGCCGGCCGCGCACCGATCCAGACCAACGTGGTGCCGCTCGCCGAGCACCCGGGCTGGATGACGCGGGTGTGGCAGCGCGTCCGTGAGGAGGTCGAGAAAGGCCACCAGGCCTACGTCGTGTGCCCCCGCATCAGCGGCGACACCCAGGAGGAGGGGGAGAGCGACCAGGTCGACCTCGACGACGAGGGTGACGAGCTGGCGGCCCCCCGCAAGCAGCTCGCCGCGGTCGAGGAGGTGCACGCCGAGCTGGCCGCCGGAGCCCTCCAGGGGCTGCGGGTCGAGATGCTGCACGGCCGGATGCCGGCCGACGCCAAGGACGCGGTCATGCGCGCCTTCGCAGCCGGGGACGTCGACGTACTCGTCTCCACCACCGTGATCGAGGTCGGTGTCGACGTCCACAACGCCACCACCATGGTGCTCCTCGACGCCGACCGCTTCGGCGTCTCCCAGCTCCACCAGCTGCGCGGACGGGTCGGCCGGGGCGGGCTGCCCGGGCTGTGCCTGCTCGTCTCCCACGCCGAGGCCGGCTCGCCGGCCCGCGAGCGGCTGGAGGCGGTCGCCTCGACGACCGACGGCTTCGAGCTCAGCCGGATCGACCTCGAGCAGCGCCGCGAGGGCGACGTCCTCGGCGCCAGCCAGAGCGGCTTCCGGTCCAGCCTCGTCACCCTCCGGGTGCTGCGCGACGAGGAGACCATCGTGATGGCGCGGCATGCGGCCGAGGAGCTGCTGGCTGACGACCCGACGCTGAGGTCCGCGCCCGCCCTGGCCCAGGCGGTCGCCGAGGTCGAGCGGTCCACCGCCTCGGACTACCTGGAGAAGACGTGACCCGCATCATCGGCGGGTCGGCAGGCGGCCGGCGGCTCGCCACGCCCAAGGGCTCGGCCACGCGGCCCACCAGCGACCGCGTCCGTGAGGCGCTCTTCTCCGCGATCGAGTCGTGGTGCGGCTCGCTCTCCGGCCTGCGGTTCCTCGACCTGTACGCCGGGTCCGGCGCGGTGGGCCTCGAGGCCTGGTCGCGGGGTGCCGGCGTGGTCACGCTGGTCGAGCAGGACCGCCGCACCTCGGCGATGATCGCCAGGAACGCCGAGTCGCTCGGCTTCGGCCGCGCCAACGTGGTCGCTGCGTCCGTCGCCACCACGCTCTCGACACCGCCGGCCGCGCCGTACGACGTCGTCTTCATGGACCCGCCCTACCCGATCCGGGGGGAGCAGGTCACCGCCGACCTAACGGCGCTGGTCGCGCAGCAGTGGCTGGTGCCCGGCGCGCTGGTCGTCGTCGAGCGGTCCTCCCGCGGTCCCGGGCTGGTGTGGCCCGAGGGGCTGACGGGCGCGCGGAGCCGCAGGTACGGCGAGACCATGCTTTGGTACGGTCACGCAGCCCCTGAGAGCCCGCTCGACACCCCCATCGACCCCGAGGAGTGAGGCCCGTGCGCCGAGCCGTCTGCCCCGGTTCGTTCGACCCGGTCACCAACGGTCACCTCGATATCATCCGCCGGGCCGCCGGACTGTTCGACGAGGTCGTCGTGGCCACCGGCGTGAACGTCTCCAAGAGCCGGCTCTTCGGCCCGCAGGAGCGGCTCGAGATGCTCGCCGCGGCGACCGCAGGCCTGGACAACGTGCGGGTCGAGGGCTTCTCCGGCCTGATCGTGGACTTCTGCCGCGAGATCGGGGCCGTGGCCATCGTCAAGGGGCTGCGCGGGGCGACAGACTACGAGTACGAGCTCCCGATGGCGCAGATGAACTCCCACCTCACCGGCATCGAGACGGTCTTCCTGCCCGGTGCGGTGCACAACGCCTTCGTGTCCTCCAGCCTGATCCGCGAGGTCGCGGCCTTCGGGGGTGACATCTCCGGACTCGTGCCCGAGTTCGTCCGCGAGCGGCTGCTCGCGCGGCTGGCCGAGAAATCGGGCTGAGCCGCCGCCTCGAACCCATTCCGCCTCACCCTGGCGTCGGCAGTTCGTCGACCGTTGGGCCCGATCCACGCTCACCTCGTCGCCGCGCGGGCCGAACTGCCGATACCAGGTCATTGTTCGGCCATGGGACGCCGTACGTCCGGCGGGGCAGCGTGGCGACTGAGCCGTTTTGCTCCGTCCTCCCCGCGCCCGTTACGATTCACCGGTTCTGTTTGTGTCCGGACCTGAGGTGACGCGTTGACCAGCCTGGACCCGAGGGCGCCGCTCGTGCTCGACACTCGCGAGCTCGGCCGCCGCCCGGGGTCCCAGCGAGACGTGGAGCTGACTGTTCCGGCGCCGGCAGATCTTGGCATCGAAGTCCTCTCTGTCCCCGAAGGGTCGCCGGTCGAGCTCGACCTGCGCCTCGAGGCGGTCATGGAGGGCGTGCTGGTCACCGGCACGGCCCAGGCCGAGCTGGTAGGCGAATGCGCACGGTGCCTGGAGCCGATCGACGACCAGATCGACGTCCGGTTCCAGGAGCTGTTCGTGTACGACGACGTCCGGCACGACGACTCCGACGAGGAGCTCGACGACGAAGCCAGCCGGCTCGAGGGAGACCTGCTCGACCTCGAGCCACTGCTGCGGGACGCGGTCGTGCTTGCACTGCCGTTCCAGCCGCTGTGCCAGGACGACTGTCCCGGGTTGTGCGTCGAGTGTGGCGCCCGCCTGGCAGACGACCCGGGACACTCGCACGAGGAGCCGATCGACCCGCGCTGGGCCGGCCTGCAGGCCTTGAAGCAAGACCCCCAAGACTCAAACCCCGAGTAGTAGGAGAAAAACCGTGGCTGTCCCGAAGCGGAAGATGTCGCGCAGCAACACGCGCCACCGCCGGTCGCAGTGGAAGGCGTCGCTGCCCCAGCTGGTGACCTGCGCCAACCCCGCCTGCGGCGCCAAGCACCTCCCGCACCGTGCGTGCGGCGAGTGCGGCCAGTACGGCGCGCGCGCCGACCGCCGCCAGGTCCTCTGAGCCTGCCCTGACCGGCCCGGCCCTGGCCATGCAGAAGCTGCGCGAGGAGCTCGGTGATCCCACGCTGGATCCCGAGCTCCTCGAGCGCGCCCTGACCCACCGTTCCTGGGCCTACGAGAACGGCGGCGTCCCCACCAACGAGCGTCTCGAGTTCCTCGGCGACTCCGTCCTCGGCGTCGTCGTCACCGAGACGCTCTACCGCACCCACCCCACCCTCTCCGAGGGCCGGCTCGCCAAGCTGCGCGCCGCCGTCGTCAATGCCCGGGCGCTGGCCGAGGTGGCCCGCCAGATCGGGCTCGGCGAGCACATCAAGCTCGGCCGCGGCGAGGAGTCGACGGGCGGGCGCGACAAGGCCTCGATCCTCTCCGACACGGTCGAGGCGCTCATCGGTGCCATCCACCTCTCCGGCGGCATCGAGGAGTCCAGCGCGGTCGTGCACCGGCTCTTCGACCCGCTGATGGAGGCCGCCGCGTCGCTCGGCGCCGGCCTCGACTGGAAGACCTCCCTCCAGGAGCTCTCCGCCTCGCTCGGCCTCGGCGTCCCCGAGTACGTCATCGAGGACGAGGGCCCCGACCACATGAAGACCTTCGTGGCCCGCGTGCGCGTCGGTGGCAACCTCTACGGCCAGGGCGGCGGTCGCTCCAAGAAGGAAGCCGAGCAGGGCGCCGCCGAGACGGCCTACCAGGAGATCCGGGCGGCGCACGCCCAGGTCGCCGACCCCGCCGCGGCCGCGGTCGACCCCACCTCGCCCCACGCCTGAGCGGGCAGCCGTGCCCGAGCTCCCCGAGGTCGAGGTCGTCCGCGCCGGCCTCGAACGCCACGTCACCGGTGCGACCTTCACGTCCGTCGAGGTGCTGCACCCGCGCCCGCTGCGGCGCGACCCCCGCGGGTCGACGGGCTTCGTCGCCGCGCTCGTCGGACGCCGCGTGGTCGGCGTACGTCGCCGGGGGAAGTACTTCTGGCTCGCGCTCGACACCGGAGATGCTCTCCTGGGCCACCTCGGGATGAGCGGGCAGATGCTCGTGCAGCCGGTGGGCGCGCCCGAGGAGCGGCACCTGCGGGTGCGGTTCGGTCTCGACTTCGCTCGACCGGCCGCGGATGCCGGGCTCGAGCTGAGGTTCGTCGACCAGCGGATGTTCGGCGGCCTGCTGGTCTCCACCGGCGGGGCCGAGCTGCCGTCGGAGATCGCGCACATCGCCCGCGACCCCCTCGACCCCGAGTGGGACGAGGCGGAGGTGGTGCGGCGCGTACGACGCCGGGCCTCAGGCATCAAGCGCCAGCTGCTCGACCAGACGCTGGTCTCCGGAGTCGGCAACATCTACGCGGACGAGGCCCTGTGGCGGGCCGGGATCCACGGCGAGCGGCCGGGGGACCGGCTCACCGCCGCGCAGGTGCGCGAGCTGCTCGGCCACGTGCGCGACGTGATGAACCACGCCCTCGTCCAGGGCGGCACGTCCTTCGACGCGCTCTACGTCAACGTCAACGGAGAGTCCGGCTACTTCGACCGCTCCCTGCACGCCTACGGCCGCGAGGGGGAGCCGTGCGACCGGTGCGGGACGCCGGTCCGTCGGGTGGCCTTCATGAACCGGTCGTCGTTCTTCTGCCCGACGTGCCAGCGGCCACCCCGCAGGCGGGCCGCGCGGACTTGACCCTGCAGGGGCACGGTGGGACTCTTGAAGACGGCCCCGATGAACGGGCACGCCCTCTCCACATCTCGAAAGGCTCCTCCATGGCCAAGGCGCTGATCGGCTACCTGAACAGCGACCTGCGCACCCCCGCTCACATCTCCGCCGAGAACCATCGGCTCCGCATGCGCGTGGGTGAGCTCGAGTCCCTCGTCCTCCGCCTCCAGGCCGAGAACGACCGCCTCACCAAAGCCCGGGCTTCGACACTGCTCGACCGCGACACCCGTGACGCGGACCGGGTCGAGGAGATGCTCCCTGCCTGAGTGACCTCCGACGCTGGTGCGTCGTTGACGGACCATGCGTCCTTCCTGCGCGCCCTCACGGGCCCTCCGGCTGTCCGTGGCGTCCACCTCGCTCGGCCTCGTCACCCTCCTCGCTGCCGCCCCGCCGGCCGCAGCCCACGGCGAGCGTGAGCGCGCCGAGCGGATGGCCAGTGAGCACGCCGCGGGCATGAGCGTCCCGCTGGTGACCTCACCCAACATCGACCTGGTGGCCAGCCGCCCCGGCTCGGCCGGGATCTCCGGGTGCTTCATGAAGAGCGCGCCCGTGTTCGTGATGTCCAGCCTCGACTCGGTGAAGGTCTTCGACATCACCGACCCGACCCGGCCGACGGTCGTCGGGGCGATGCCGAGCGCCCAGTTCGAGAACGAGGCGATGCAGTGCGGGGAGCGCAAGGTCAGCCGCACCCGCACCGAGCGGTTCGCCCTGATCGGCGTCGACCTCCACCAGGCGTCACCCGACGACCTCGAGCACGTCAACGCCGGCGACGGCCAGGAGCTCGTGGTCGTCGACGTCACCGACCCGGCCAACCCCCACATCCGCTCGCGGGTCCCGGGGACCACCAGCACGCACACGGTGACCTGCATCGACGACACCGACTGCCGCTACGCCTACTCGGCCGGCTCCAACCGCGGCGGCCTCGGGAAGTTCTCCATCTTCGACCTCACCGACCTCGACCACCCCGTCGAGGTCGACAGCGACCCCGCGACGGCCGGCACCCAGCCGTTCCGCTCCGACGCCGTCGGCTGGGGCGGCCACAAGTGGAACGTCGACGGCGCCGGCTTCGCCACCCACACCGGCGCGGGCGGCTCCTACGTCTTCGACGTGAGCGACCCGACCCGCCCCGTCGAGGTCGCCAACACCGGTGCTGCGGGCGACAACGCCCGCGAGGGCGCGAAGAACGAGCTCAACAACTTCATCCACCACAACAGCTTCCGGCCCAACGCCTCGGCCTTCCGTCCCGCCGCGGCCCCGTCGCTGGCGAACGGCAACATCCTGCTCGTCACCGAGGAGGACTACGAGGACCCCGACTGCGCCACGGCCGGCTCGTTCCAGACCTGGCACGTCAAGCGGCTCGACGGCTCCGACGGCTCGATCGTCCCGCTGGCCAGGCTCGAGCTCGCCGACCTGGGCACGTTCCCGGTGCCGGCCGACGCCTTCTGCTCGGCCCACTGGTTCGACTACCACCCGTCCGGGCTGGTCGCCATCGGCTACTACGGCGGCGGCACCCAGCTCATCGACGTGAGCGACCCGACTGCGCCGAAGAGCCACGGCCACGCCGCCTGGGGCGCTTCCGAGGTCTGGGACGCGATGTGGGTGCCCGTCTACAACAAGGCCGGCATCGCGACCGGCAGGCGCACCAACCTCGTCTACTCCATCGACCTGGTCCGCGGCCTGGACGTCTACTCCGTCGACGTCCCCGGGGACGGCCTCGGCTCGCTGCCGTCGGTGGGCCTGAGCACGTCGCTGTCGGGCGTGCCCGTCGCGGTCGTCGGCGGGGGAGCTCTCGCCGCGCTGCTGCTCTATCGGAGGCGGCGTACGTCCTCGTAAACCCGGTGCCCGGCCGGTGGGGAGACAGATAGCCTCCTGAGCTTGTGAGCCTGCTCGTCGACACCGTCTTCCCGCCCCGACTCGGGCGCGGCTTCCGGTGGCTGGTGGCGAGCTCCTGGGTGACCAACATCGGCGACGGGCTGATGTTCGCAGCGGGGCCGCTGCTCGTCGCCTCGCAGACCCGCAACCCGGTGCTCGTCGCCGCCGCGGCGATGTCCTTCCAGCTGCCGTGGCTGCTCTTCGGCCTGATCGCGGGCGCGCTCGCCGACCGGCTGGACCGCCGGGTCGTGGTGATGGTGATGAACGCCGTCCGCGCCGGCGTCCTGGTGCTCCTGTGCACCGTGATTCTCAGCGGGCACGTCAACATCTGGGTGGTGATGGGGGCGATGTTCGCCCTCGGGGTGGCCGAGGTCTTCGCCGACACCACGACCGGGACGCTGCTGCCGATGCTCGTGGAGAAGCCGGACCTCGGCGTCGCGCAGGCCCGCATCCAGGCCGGCTTCATCACGGCCAACCAGCTCGTGGGTCCGGCCCTGGGCGCCGCGCTCTTCGCGGTCGGCACGGCGGTGCCGTTCGTGCTGCAGGCCGTCTGCGTGGCGCTCGGCGTCCTCCTGGTGGCTCGGATCGGTACTCCGCGGGGCGCGGTCCGCGAGTCGGTGGAGACCCATGTCCGGCAGGACATCGTCGAGGGCGTGCGCTGGATCGCGCACCACCGCCCGGTGCGGACCCTGGCACTGGTGATCGTCACCTTCAACGTCACCTGGGCCGCCCCCTGGTCGGTGCTCGTGCTGTGGACGCTCGAGCGCCTGGACGCCGGCGAGGCCGGCTTCGGCCTGCTGATGACGACCTCGGCGGTGGGCGGCCTGCTCGGCACCCTGTCCTTCGGGTGGCTGGAGAAGCGGGTGCCGCTCGCGGCGCTGATGCGCGCGGTACTCCTCTGCGAGGTGGTCTTCCACCTCGCGATGGCCTTCACGACCGCCTACCCGTTCGCGCTCGGCCTGATGTTCTTCTTCGGTGCCTACGCCTTCATCTGGGGCACCCTGTCGAACGCCGTGCGGCAGCGGGCCGTGCCCTCGGAGTTCCAGGGGCGCGTCGGCTCGGTCTACATGATCTGCGTGATGGGCGGCATGCTGCTGGGCTCGCTGCTCGGCGGGCTGATCGCCGGCCAGTGGGGCATCTCGGCGCCCTGGTGGTTCGCGTTCGTCGGCTCGGGCTTCACCCTCGTGCTGGTGTGGCGCGAGCTCGGCCACGTCGCCCACGCCGACGAGGCGACCCAGGCCGCCACGGCGTGAGTCGCCCCGTCGGAACCCCCGGGTGCCCGGGTCAACCGTCCCAGCCCGCGCGCAGCTCGGTCAGCCGGAAGCTGTTGCCGGATGGGTCGCGGAAGCCGCAGTCCACGCCGTACGGCGTGTCCTCGGGCTCCTGGACGAACTCGACGCCGCGCGCGAGGAGCTCCTCGTAGTCGCGACGGCAGTCGTCGGTGGTGAAGAAGACCGTGCCGGCGAAGCCCTTGCCCATCAGGTCGGCGATCTGGTCGGTCAGCGACTGGTCGACCATCGGCGGGCCCGGGATGGCCATCAGCACCAGGCCGATGTTGCCCGAGCCGGGGAAGCCCACCTTGAGCCAGCGGAAGTTGCCCATCTCCGGGACCGTGACGTCCTCCAGGACCTCGCAGCCGAGCTTCTCGGTGTAGAACTTCAGCGCCTCGTCCTGGTCGTGGACCCAGACCTGCGCGCTGTCGACGGTGATGTTCATGGTGACTCCTCGGTTGCTGTGGACTGTGAGGACGAGTCAACCGGCGCGACCTGTGGCGCGTCTTCTCGAAACGTGCGCACCTGCGGGCGGGCCACCTGGCGTACGACACATCCGGGGAGCCGGGCGAGCCGGCTGGCCGGGGGATGGGCCTCGCGATACTCCGTCGGCGTCCTGCCGTACATCCGCCGGAACGAGGTCGTGAAGGATCCGATGCTCGAGAGGCCGACGCTCGTGCAGATCCGCGCGACGGACCAGTCGGTGTTGCGCAGCAGCGACGCGGCCCGCTCGAGGCGGCGGGTCAGCAGGTACTGGTGCGGCGACTCGCCGTACGCCGCCTTGAACTCCCGGCTGAAGTGGGCGGGGGAGAGCCGCGCCGCCTCCGCCATGTCGGCCACCGTGATGGGCTCGGCGTAGTGGGCGTCGACGAGCTCACGCGCGCGCAGCAGGTAGCGGCTCGGGGGGAGGCTGACCACGACGCGAGTGTGGCACTAGGGACGGGCCAGCGTGCAGCGGACCTCGGTCCGGAACGACAGGGAGCCGTCGCGCTGGCGCTCCGTGAGCACGGCGTCCACGCGGCGGCGTACGTCGTCGAGGTTGCCTGCGGCCTCGAGCTGCTCCAGCAGGTGGCGCTGTCCATGCGACCACGACCAGGCCCACCAGTGGTCCGGGTCGCGGAAGGGCACCTCGACCAGGAACGCGCTGGTGTCGGCCCGGGTGAAGCCGTGCTCCTCCAGGAATGCGTGCTGGGCGTCCACCGAGGAGAACGGGCCGGCCTTGGCGATGTCGGGCGGCCGCCGGTCCTCGGGGATGCCGTCGCGCAGCAGTCGCTGGATGTCGCTCCATGACTCGTCGCCCTGCCCGAACCACGTGTAGCCCAGCCGTCCACCGGGCGCCAGGACCTCGCGGTAGCAGTCGAGGGCGGCCGGCAGCCCGGGCAGGAAGAAGAGCACCAGGCTGGCCTGCACCACGTCCCACGGACCCTCGGGTGGCTGCTCCGCGTCGCCGAGCTCGACCGTGAGCCAGGGAAGGTCCGCCGCCTGCTCCTGCAGGCCGGCGACCATCGTCGGGGCGAGGTCGGTGGCGACCACGCGCCCGGTCGGCCCGACCGCACGGGCCGCGGGCAGCGCCGAGGCGCCGCGGCCGCATCCGAGGTCGAGGACGCGCTCACCCGCGGCGGGCGCCGTGCGGCGTACGAGCTCCTCCCCGATCCGGCTGAAGAAGTCGACACCGACCTGGTCGTACGTCGCGGCGGCGCGGTCGAAGACGCCGGTGATCCCGGCCTTCAGCTGCTCGGGAGTGGGGGCGGTCATGAACGGATCGTGGCAGGCGGGCCACGCGCGGGGAAGAGGTCCACGGATGTGGGCCCTCACGCGGTTAGGGTGACCCTGCTGAGCCTTCCCCCGGCGTCCCTTGCGAGGATGCCGCGTTCAGACGTTGTCGACCGCGCGACCCGGGAGCAGCACGTTGTACCTCAAGAGTCTCACCCTCAAGGGGTTCAAGTCGTTCGCCTCGTCGACGACGCTCCAGCTCGAGCCCGGCATCACCTGCATCGTCGGCCCCAACGGCTCCGGCAAGTCCAACGTCGTGGATGCGCTCGCCTGGGTGATGGGTGAGCAGGGCGCCAAGTCGCTGCGCGGCGGCAAGATGGAGGACGTCATCTTCGCCGGCACCTCCGGCCGCCCGCCGCTGGGCCGCGCCGAGGTGCAGCTGACCATCGACAACAGCGACGGTGCACTGCCGATCGACTACTCCGAGGTCACGATCAGCCGCACGATGTTCCGCAACGGCGGCTCGGAGTACGCCATCAACTCACAACCCTGCCGGCTGCTCGACGTGCAGGAGCTGCTCTCCGACTCCGGCATCGGCCGCGAGATGCATGTGATCGTCGGCCAGGGCCAGCTCGACACGATCCTGCACGCCACCCCCGAGGACCGCCGCGGCTTCATCGAGGAGGCCGCCGGCGTCCTCAAGCACCGCAAGCGCAAGGAGAAGGCGCTCCGCAAGCTCGACTCCACCGAGGGCAACCTCACCCGCCTCAACGACCTGCTCAGCGAGATCCGGCGCCAGCTCAAGCCACTCGGCCGGCAGGCAGAGGTGGCCCGCAAGGCCCAGCAGGTGCAGGCCGACGTCCGCGACGCCCGGGCCCGGCTGCTCGCCGACGACCTCGTCACGGCCCGCACGGCGCTGGAGCAGGAGATGGCCGACGAGTCGATCCTGCTGCAGCGCCGCGAGCAGGTCGAGGCCGAGATCGCGAAGGGCCGCGAGCAGGAGGCCGCCCTCGAGGCCGCGCTGCGCGAGGACCTGCCGGCGCTGGCGAAGGCGCAGGAGACCTGGTTCGCGCTCTCCGGGCTGCGCGAGCGGCTGCGCGGCACCCAGTCGCTGGCCGCCGAGCGGATGCGCAACGCCGCCGGCGCCGCCGAGCCCGACACCGTCGACTCCGGCCGCAACCCCGACGAGCTCGAGGCCGAGGCCGAGCGGGTCCGGGCCCGCGAGCAGCAGATCGCCGCCGAGGTCGAGCAGCAGCGCACCGCGCTCGAGCAGGCGGTCACCGCCCGCCGCCAGGCGGAGGACGCCGCCGCCGAGGAGGAGCGCCGCGTGGCCGGGCTCGTCCGGGCTGCGGCCGACCGCCGTGAGGGGCTGGCCCGCCTGCACGGGCAGGTCAACGCGCTCAAGTCCCGCGCCGCGGCCGCCGACGAGGAGCTCGGCCGCCTCGCCCAGGCCCGCGAGGAGGCGCTCGCCCGGGTCGAGCGCGCCCAGCGCGACTTCACCGCCCTCGAGACCCGGGTCGCCGGCCTCGACGCCGGCGAGGAGGGCCTCGACGCCGAGCACGAGGCGGCCGTCTCCCTTCTCGACGACATCGAGGAGCGGCTCGCCAAGGCCCGCGAGGAGGCCCAGCAGGCAGACCGCGACCGAGCGGGCCTCGTCGCCCGTCGCGACGCACTCGAGCTCGGCCTCAACCGCAAGGACGGCGCCGGTGCCCTGCTCGCCGCCACCGACACCGTCTCCGGGCTGCTCGGCTCGGTCGCCGCGCTGCTGTCGGTGCGGTCGGGATACGAGGCCGCCGTCGCCGCCGCGCTCGGCAGCGCCGCCGATGCCGTGGTCGTGAAGGACGCCGACGCCGCCGCCGGCGCCATCGGACACCTCAAGGGCGAGGACCTCGGCCGGGCAGGCCTGCTGCTCGGCGGCGCGCCGGTCGACGACCGCAGCAGCTGGCCCACCCTGCCCGGCCACGCGACGTACGCCGTGGACGTGGTGGAGGCTCCTGACGAGCTCCGCGGGGCGGTGGCCCGGCTGCTGGTCCGCGTCGCCGTGGTCGATGACCTGCCGACGGCCAAGGCGCTGGTCGCCGAGCTGCCCGACCTCGTCGCGGTGACCCGCGAGGGCGACCTGATGGGCTCCCACTTCGCGGCCGGCGGCTCCTCGAGCCAGCCCAGCCTGCTGGAGATCCAGGCCGCCGTGGACGAGGCCGCCGCCCAGCTGCAGGAGGCCACGGCCGCCAGCGAGCGGCTCGGCTTCGACATCTCCCGGCTCGAGGCCGAGCGGCACGACGCCGTGAAGCGGGTCGACGTCGCGCTGGCCAAGCTCCACGAGTCCGACGCCACCCTCGCGGCGGTGGCGGAGGAGCTGGGCCAGTACGGCTCCCAGGCCCGCGCCGCGCGCGGCGAGGCCGAGCGCCTCGAGCGTGCCATCACCGCGGCCACCGCCGCGCGCGAGAAGGACCTCGCCGGCCTCGCGGAGCTCGAGGCGCGGCTCGCCAGCGCCGAGGACGCCCCGGACGAGGAGCCCGACACCAGCGAGCGCGAGCGGCTCGTCGAGGCCGCGAAGGCGTCCCGGCAGGCGGAGATGGACGCCCGGCTGTCGCTGCGCACCGCGGAGGAGCGGGCGCGGGCCCTCCACGGCCGGGCCGACTCGCTGCGGCGAGCGGCCCAGGCCGAGCGGGAGTCGCGGCAGCGCGCGGCCGAGCGCCGTGAGCGGCTGATCCGCGAGGGCCGGGCCGCCGAGGCCGTGCTCGCCGCCGTGGGCGTGGTGCTCCACCAGCTGGAGCGCTCCGTCATGCTCGCCGCCGACGAGCGGGCCCGGGTCGAGGAGTCGCGGCAGGGCCGTGAGCAGGACCTGCTCGCCGTCCGCGCCCGGCTGCGCGACCTCGGCCGGGAGCACGACGAGCTGGTCAACTCCGTCCACCGCGACGAGATGGCCCGCACCCAGCAGAAGATGCGCATCGAGCAGCTCGAGGAGCGGGCGCTCGAGGAGCTCGGCCTCGACCCCGACGGCCTGGTCAACGACTACGGCCCGGACACCCTCGTCCCGTTCTCCGGCGAGGTCGCCGAGGGGGAGGACGAGCCCGAGCCCGTGCCGTTCGTGCGCGAGGAGCAGGCCAAGCGGCTCAAGGCCGCCGAGCGCGCCCTGTCGATGCTCGGCCGGGTCAACCCGCTCGCGCTGGAGGAGTTCACCGCGATGGAGGAGCGCCACAAGTTCCTCACCGAGCAGCTCGAGGACCTCAAGTCCACCCGCAAGGACCTCCTCGACATCGTCAAGGAGGTCGACCACCGGGTCGAGCAGGTCTTCACCGAGGCCTACGCTGACGTGTCCAGGGCCTTCGACGCGACGTTCGCCCGCCTGTTCCCCGGCGGTGAGGGCCGGCTCGTCCTCACCGACCCGGGCAACATGCTGAACACCGGCGTCGAGGTCGAGGCCCGCCCACCCGGCAAGAAGGTCAAGCGGCTCTCGCTGCTCTCCGGTGGCGAGCGGTCGCTCGTCGCCGTGGCCTTCCTGGTCGCGCTGTTCAAGGCCCGCCCCTCGCCGTTCTACATCCTCGACGAGGTCGAGGCCGCGCTCGACGACACCAACCTCGGCCGCCTGCTGGAGATCTACGAGGAGCTGCGCGACCACTCCCAGCTGCTCGTCATCACCCACCAGAAGCGGACCATGGAGGTCGGCGACGCGCTGTACGGCGTGACGATGCGCGGCGACGGCGTCTCGGCCGTGATCTCCCAGCGCCTCAGGGAGACGGAGCCCGCGTGAGCGACCGCACCCGGCCGACCCGAGCGGACTACGTCGCCTGGCGCACGGCCACCACCCGATGGGCCGACGACGACGTCTACGGCCACATGAACAACGCGCGCTACTTCGAGCTCATCGACACCGCCGTGAACGCCCACCTCGCGGAGGTCGTCGGCACCGACATCCGCTCCCTGCCGGCGATCGGCGTGGTCGCCGAGGTCGGCTGCCGCTACTTCAGCGAGGTCGGCTACCCGGCGCCCGTCGAGATGGGCCTCGTCGTCGAGCGCCTGGGCAGCTCCTCGGTGACCTACCGGATAGGGCTGTTCCAGGGGCTGGGCGACCAGGCCGCGGCGGAGGGCCGCTTCGTGCACGTCTACGTCACCAATGCGCGGGGGGCCGGAGACCGCCCGGTGGTCCCGGTGCCGGACGCGATCAGGGCCGCCGTCACCCCGCTCGTGCGGGAGTGACGCAGGCCACGTCGCCCCCCATCACGGTCCTCGTGCGCGGGTGTGGGACTCTGGAAGCAGAAGGTCGAAGCTGACGTCGTGACAGAGTTCCTCGGGAGTTGATCGCATGATCGCCATCGTCGTGACCATGTTCCTCGTCCTTGCCGTCTCCGGCGTCGTCGTCGCCTACGTCGCGTTCCCCCACCGGGGCGAGCAGCTGCCGGTCGTGCCGCAGATCGGCAACGCGATGCGCAAGGGCGTCGACTCGCTGCCGACGCTCGAGGAGCACGAGAGCCGCGCCTGACCCCCGGCGGCCACCCCTCGCCGTACGACCTGGCCCGGGGGCTCTGATTGGATGGAGCCATGGGTGACTGGCTCTACCTGATCATCGGCATCGCCGTCCTCGGCATCCTCACGCTCGCGGGGCTGCTGACCTCCGGCCGGCGTCGGCCGAAGCCGCCGACCGCGGGCACCGACGTCCTCGCGCCGCCTCCCACCGAGGCGGAGGTCGAGACGCCGGTCGAGGCGCCCGTCCAGGTGCCCGAGCAGCCGGCGGCCCCTGCGCTGGAGAAGCCCGAGGGCACGAGGTCGCGGCTGGTGCGCCTGCGCGAGCGGCTCGCCCGCTCGCAGGGCGGCCTCGGACGGGGGCTGCTCGCCTTGCTCTCGCGTGACAAGCTCGACGAGGACACCTGGGAGTCCATCGAGGACACCCTGCTGACCGCAGACATCGGGGTCGCGCCGACCCAGCAGCTGGTCGAGCACCTCCGCACGCGGATGCGCGTGGAGGGCGGCGAGTCCCCGGACGCGCGCACCGTGCTGCGCGAGGAGCTCGTGGCGCTCGTCGACCCGACCATGGACCGGCGGCTGCGGATCACCGGCGAGGACGGCAGGCCCGGCATCGTGCTGGTCGTCGGCGTCAACGGCGCCGGCAAGACCACCACCGTCGGCAAGATCGCCCGCATCCTCGTCGCCGAGGACAAGTCGGTCGTGCTGGGTGCTGCCGACACGTTCCGCGCGGCCGCGGTCGACCAGCTGGCGACGTGGGCCGAGCGAGTCGGCGTGGAGGTCGTCCGCGGCCCGGAGGGCTCCGACCCGGCGAGCGTGGCGTTCGAGGCGGTCAAGGAGGGCATCGACCGGGGCGTGGACACCGTCATCGTCGACACTGCCGGCCGCCTGCAGAACAAGGCCGGCCTGATGGACGAGCTGGGCAAGGTCAAGCGGGTCATCGAGAAGCAGGCGCCCGTCACCGAGGTGCTCCTCGTGCTCGACGCCACCACAGGCCAGAACGGCATGATCCAGGCGCGGGTCTTCTCCGAGATCGTCGACGTCACCGGCATCGTGCTGACCAAGCTCGACGGCTCCGCCAAGGGCGGCATCGTGGTGGCCGTCCAGCGCGAGCTCGGCGTGCCCGTCAAGCTCGTCGGGCTGGGCGAGGGGGCCGACGACCTGGCGCCCTTCGACGCCTCCGCGTTCGTCGACGCGCTGCTCGGCTGACGGCTCCGGGCGACCGGGCGTCAGCGGGCGCGCAGGGCGGTGACCGCATCCTCGATGAGGCGCAGGGCACGGCGGTCGAAGGTGTGCTCCTCGATGATCCGCCGGGCCAGCTCGCGCCGCTCCTCGAGGCCGGGGAACGCGTCGTACGGCGGCCTGATCAGGCGCGCGAGGTCCGCACTCGTGCGGAACGTCTGGACCAGGTCGCCGAAGGTCTCCTTCAGTCCCGTCACCTCGTCGCTGGCGATCCGGGCGGCGCAGGCGGCCGCGTCGAAGATGCGGTTGGAGACGAAGCTGTCGCGGCGCATGTCGACGTGGTGGTCGTTGAGCACGACGCCGGCGCTGGCGTAGAGGGCGCCGACCTCGTCGTTGGGCACGCCGGTCGAGGCCACCATCGACGGGTCGAGGAACTCGTCCCAGTCAGCCCCGTGCACGGTGAGCTCGGCACCCGCCTCCAGGGCGGCACGCACGGCGTGGCGATAGACGCCCCGCGAGTTGCCGACGAACAGCACCTCCGGACCGGTGTCCGGCTCGCCGCGCTCGGGGTTGAAGTAACGGGGGTCGGTGCACTGCAGGAGCGGGTGCACGGTGACGCCCCAGGCCCGGCGAGCGTGGTCGGGCCAGCTCAGGCTGGCGGCGTACACCTGGTCGAAGCCGGCGATCTCCTCGCCGGTGACGAGGTCGGGGTGGCTGATGATCCACTGCATGTTGAGCGCGTCAGGGTGCGGCTCGACCAGGTCGAGCCCCCGCAGCACGAGCACGACGTCGTCGTGCTCGCGCGAGGACCGGAACCGGGCGTCGCGCGGGTCGACGGACACGTCCTGGCCGCAGCGCTCCAGGGCGGCTGCGAGCGACCGGGCGAAGTGCGTGTCGCCCCAGCGCTCGCCACGCGGGCCGGCGGGTGCGGCCGTGTCGATGGTCCAGCGCAGCCGCGGCGGGTGCTCGTCGATGCCGCGGACATGGCGTACGACGTGCTGCTGGAGCAGCACGGAGTCGGACTCGGGGTCGTCGGGGTCGGCCGAGACGCGCTGCGTCTGCACGCCCGTCACCTCGAAGCCGGTCGTCCGCCACAGGTCGCTGGAGTGGTCGGCCGGGATCGTGTGGCGGCGGGACCTCAGGGTCGCCATCGCGACCTTGAGGTCGGCGGGCTCGGCGTAGGCGGTGCGTGAGGTGACCGTCTGCTGCGGCACCAGCATGCTGTGGCCGGCCCCGGTCGCCAGCGCCCGCAGTCCCAGGTCGGTCTCGGAGAGCACGTCGGCGAACGCCTGGTCGAGCCCGTGCAGCGCCAGCAGGGTGGAGGCCCGCACCGCGATGACCGGAGAGGCGGGCGCCGGGATCTGGGTGGGACCCAGGCGCCGGGCGTCGGAGGCGGGGTGGCCGGAGAAGAGCAGGCCCAGGCGGTCGTCGGCCTGCGGGAAGCCGGCGCCCGCGGAGAGGATCAGGCCGCGCCGGTCGAGCACGAGCGGCTGGGCCAGCGCCACCCCCGGCGCCGCGAGGGTCTCCACGAGCGGGGCGATGACGCCCGGGACCGGCTGGGCCTCGGGGCGCAGCAACACGAGCGTGCCGCCGGTGGAGTGGGCGATGCCGATGTTCATGGCCTCGGTGATCGTGGTGCCGGCCGGCACCGAGATGCTGGTGACCGAGGGGAGCAGCCCGGCGAGGGCCGAGGTGAGGACGTGCGGCCCGCGGCGGTCCCGGCTGGTGACGACGACGACCTCGACGTCCTCGCCACCGGCGAGCAGCCAGTCGACGGTGCCGCGGCTGCCCGCACCCATCGGCAGCACCAGGCTGGTGCGCGACGGCACCCGGGCCGCGGCCTGGGCCGCCTCCCAGTTGACGGTCGCCCGGCCCGTGGCAGGGGAGGGCGGGAGCAGCACGACCGGGTCGGCCCACTCGTGCCCGGCGGTGAGCCGCGCCAGCCGGTCGACGAACTCGGGCACGCACGTCTCGTCGTCGACGTCGGCGAAGCCGCCGACCTGGGTGAGCACGGAGCGGCGTACGACGGTCGTGCCGAGGTCGACCTGTGAGGGGGTGACCAGCTCGCCCGAGAGCCGGGTGGCCCCGCACGTGTAGGCCCGGACCGCCACTCGGCCGCCGGCGCGCAGCACGGCCACCGTGCGTGCCAGGTGCTCGGAGTGCCAGCGGTCGCCGGGCTCGAGGAACGCGACGAACTCGCTGCGGGCGCGCTCGATGCCGCGGTTGAGCGTGCGGCCCAGCTGGGTGCGCGAGCCCAGCACCACACGGACCCGGGGGTCGCCCGACGCCGCGCTCATCGCCGCGGCTCCGGTCGAGTCGATCGACCCCCGGTCGAGGACGAGCAGCTCCCACTGGTCGAGGGACTGCGCCTGCAGGGAGGCAATGGTCGGGCCAAGCAGGGGACCGACGTCCTGGGCGCTCATCAGCACCGTCACCACCGGGCTCGGCTCACCCGCCAGAGGCTGCTGGGCGCCGGGGTTGGCGTCGAGGTGGGTCTGGGCGTGCCACTCGCGCGCCGCGCGCAGGGCGTTGTCGCGGAACTCGCCCCACAGCAGGGGCGGGTAGCCGCGCCGCACGGGGAGCGGAGTGTCCCGCTGCGCCTGGGTCGCCCACCAGGCCAGCGGCCCGTAGCCGTGGTCTCGCGCGGCGGAGTGCTCCTCGAGGATCCGCTCGGTGTTGATCAGGGGGTGCGGCGCCAGGCGGTTGCGCCGGGGCCCCTCGGTGACGTACCACAGCGACGGCGGGAGGTCACCGGCCTGCCACACCCCCTTGCCGGGCAGCCAGGTCGCCTCGAAGAGTGGGTGCGGCGAGATGTCGGGGGTGTTGAGGACCGCCCGGGCCGCCTCCTCCGGAGACTCGGGCGCGGTGCCGAGCTGGGCGGCGATCCAGTCGAGGTCCAGCAATCCCGAGGCGACCAGGTCACGGACCGAGTGGCGGGTGGTGGGCGTCAGCGGCGGCTCGATCACCTCGCCGCCCCCGCGCCGGTGACCTGGTGCGGCGACGCGGGGAGCAGGGCGTCGATGAACGCCGCGAAGTCCTCGGCCATCTGCTCGGGCGGCCGGCTCCGGGCCGTCTCGAGGGAGGCCTGGCGGGCAGCCCGCGCCTGCGTCTCGTCGTAGACGAGCTCGACGATGGCCGTGCGCAGCGTCTCCTTGAGCGAGCGGTCGTCGCGCGGGCTGAACAGACGCACGTGGTCCTGGTCGGCAAGGTCCAGCAGGGCGCCGGTGCGGGGGCCGACGATCGGCAGCCCGAAGCTCTGGGCCAGCCAGAAGACGCCGGAGTTGAGGATGCGGGAGTAGGGGAGCACCGCGAGGTCGCCGGCACGGAACCACACCTGGAGCTGGTCGTCGGGCAGGTGCGCGAAGTGGGAGATCACCCGCTGCGACTGCTCGCACCGGCGCTGCAGCCCCGCGGTCTCGGAGGTCTGGGCGGGCTTCCCGGCGACGAGCAGCCGCAGCCGGGGATCGTCCTCGGCGAGCTCGTGGAAGACGTCGAGGAGCCGGCCGAGTCCCTTGTAGGGCCGGATGCCGCCGAGCGCCACGAGCACCACGTCGTCGGAGCCGAGGCCGAGCGAGCGGCGGGCCGCGTCCCGGCTGATCCAGTCGGGGTAGCAGCCGAGGTAGCTGGAGTGCTCGATCACCACGACGCGCCGTGGGTCCAGCCGCAGCACCTCGGAGGCCTGGCGGGCGGTGATCGCCGACAGCGCGTGGATGGCGTCGGCACGGTCGGCGAGCAGCTGGGCGAGCTCGGTCTCCGCCCACACCAGCCGGGCCTCGTGGGGCAGCACGTTGTGCAGGGTCCAGACCAGGCGGCCGCCGGCGCCGCGGAACCGGTGCAGCGCGGCGGAGAACCGGTCGAGCTCGAGCGCGGCGCGGAACGGACCGGTCGCGTACTGCAGGATCGGCGTCGTCCAGTGGATGTTGAGGGTGCCGGGCACTGCGGAGACCGCGCGCCGGTCGAGGTGGTCGATCACGTCGGTGACGGCCACCGGGTAGGCGTCGACCGTGTCGAGGCCCGCGAAGAGCATGCCCTGGTAGGGGTTGGCGCTGTTGTAGTCCGGGAAGTAGTGCAGCGCCCGCCGGGGCCCCGGCGAGGCAGCCTCCCGCGCGCGCTTCACGGCGCTCGCGAACTCCTCGGCCCGGTGCTCCCACGTGTGCCCCGCCAGCACGGTCTCCCGGAGCGTCGCGGCACGTGCCTGGGTGCCCTCGGGGTCGGACACCAGGTGGCTGAGGACCCGGGCGAGCTCCCGCGTCGAGCGGTACGTCGGCAGGTCCAGGCCGATCTCGGCCAGCCCCAGCCGGGTGTTGACCACCGGCAGGGTGCCGCAGGCCAGGGACTCGAAGACCCGGGCGTCGAGGGTGCCGTTGCCCACCGCGGAGGGGGACATGTCGTCGACGGTGACGAGCGCCCGGGCCGCGACCTCGGGCACGCGCAGCCACGGGACCGGCGGCGCAAGTCGCGCGAGCAGCCCGGCGCGCATGTTGCGCATCGGCTCGGCGTGCACCGTCAGCGGCACCTGCACGGCGAGCTCGCCGAGCACCGGGTGCGGCGTGCGCGTGCGGTCGACGTGGATGCCGAAGCTCACCACCCCCTCGCGGGGCTGGCCCTGGACGCCCGGGGTGAAGATCCGTGCGTCAGCAGCGGCCCGCAGGACGGTGCCCGCCCGGTCCGTGTGCTCGCGCAGCCGGGTCAGGGCGATGTCGGAGGTGGCCAGCACCTGGTCGTACGCCACGAGGTGGTCGGCGGCGGCCCACTGCTCGGTGTCGTTGAGCGCCCAGGCGACCCGCCAGGCGCCGGCGGGCGCGAGCGACGGGTCGACCTCCGGGAGCAGCGCCACCCACACGTCGGCGGCCCCGCCGAGGTGCCAGCGGTGCTGCGGCACCAGCCGCACGCCATACCCCTGCTCGACGAGGGCGAGCCCCAGCCCGGCCGCGGCCACCAGGTCGAAGCGGGCCTCGCGCAGGTCGACCGAGCGCACCAGGAAGATCACCGTGCCGCGGTCGCCGACCGCGAGCTCACCCTCCACCAGCCGTCTGTAGGCGGCCCGCCGCCGGCCCGCGTCCGCGCGCTCGGCGGACTCACCGGGAGTCACGTCGAGTCCCTCACGTGCCGCACCCTGCGCACCACCTTGGCCACGACGCGCACGGCCCGGGAGTCCTCGGCGAGCGCGAGCTGGCGGCTGAGCTCCTCGGCGCGCGCGGTGGCGAGGTCGCGGTCGCGGGCGACCTGGGCGACGCGGGCGCGGAGCATGACGTTCTTGTGGCGCAGCCGCTGGAGCCGATCCTGCAGCTCGGCCATCTGCTTGTCCATCGCGCGCAGCTCGTCCTTGCCGAGCTGGAGCTCGCGGGCGATCGTGGCCCGCTCGCGGGCGAGCTGCTCGCGCGTGCGCTCGAGCTCGTGGGCGAGCCGGCGGTTCTCCGCGGCCGTCGCCTCGTCGGCGTGCGGCGAGGAGGGCTGGGCCAGCGTGAACGAGGGGAAGCGCGCCACCGTGACGCCGACGCCCTCGGCGCCGCCCGGGCCGGTGGCGTCCTCCAGGACGAAGCCCGCGGCCTCGACCGCTGCGGTCAGGTCGCGGCTGCCGGCCACGACGACCAGCGCACCCGGCACCAGCGCGCCGCCGGCCAGCGTGCGCAGGAACGCGACGGGGTCGCGGTCACCGTCGAGGACCCGCTCCACGACGACCACGTCGACCGGAGCCACGAGGAACGGCTGTGCCCAGCCGTCCTCGGCAGCCTCGAAGGCGGGGGAGCGCACCCAGTCGCGGTCATCCTCGGCGTCGACCGGCCAGATCAGGCACTCGACCTCGCGGTCGTGCTCCTGGGCGAGACGACGCGGCACGGGCGACGCGCCCGTGCTGATGTGCAGCACGCGCGGACCGCCGCCGAGCGTGCTGTCGATGAGCGCCGCGACCTCGTCGCGGGGAGTGGGCTCCACGGGGTCAGTCTGCCCTCTCGGCGCTCTCGTCCGGCGCCTCGCCCCGGTCGTCGGGCCACGGCACGTGCGACACGGCCTCGCTGCGGCCGTCCCGACCCGCCCGGGCGTCCGCCACGGCGAGCTCGACGAGGGCGTCGAACTCCGGCAGCCACTCCGGGGCCGCCGCCGTCACGCGGCGCCGCCAGTTGCGCAGCCACGTGCGCTGCATCTGTGCGAGCGCGGCCTCGGGGTCGCCGCCGAGCACCCGCTGCACGAAGAGGTAGCGGTTCCGGACCATGTAGTAGAGGTGGTAGGGCGACGGCAGGTCCCCGCTCGACCGCTTGTGGTGCAGCATCCTGGCCCGCTGGTCGACCATCACCCGCCAGCCGGCCGCGCGCACCCGGTGGCACCACTCGGTCTCCTCGAAGTAGAGGAAGTAGTGCTCGGGCAGCAGGCCGACGGTCTCCAGGACGGTACGCCGGGTCAGCAGGGACGCTCCGGTCACGTAGTCGACGTCGAGCACCCTGGGCGCGGGTGCTTCGTCGAGCGACACCCCCTGCCCGACGTGGCGGGTCTCGCCGTGCCGGTTGAGGGCGACGACTCCGCCGTCGAACCAGACGGTCGGGGGGTCGCCCGGCTCGATGATGCGGGGGCCGACGACCGCGCAGTCGGGCACCTCGTCGAGGTGCTGGAGCAGCCGCGGCAGCGTGGCCGGCTCGACGCGGGTGTCGGGGTTGAGCAGCCACACGTAGTCGCAGCCCTGCTCGAGCACGTGGCGGATGCCGCGGTTCGCGCCGCCCGCAAAACCGGAGTTGCCGCCTCCCGGCAGCACCTCGGCGCGCGCACCGGTGCCGGCCCGCAGCCGCCCGGCTGAGCCCTCCTGCTCGGAGTTGTCGACGACGACGACGGCCATGTCGAGCTCCTGGGAGGTCTCCAGGGAGGCCAGGCAGCCCTCGGTGTCGGCGATGCTGTCGTGGTCGACGATCACCACGCCCACCCGCGCCGCCCTCAGCCGGGGACGCATCGCGTTCGTAACGCTCTCCGGCTCATGGCGCGCAGTCTAACGAGCAGCGGGCGGTCCTCCGGGCCCGCGGTGGTGCTCCAGGGCGTGAGGGGTCGTTCACATGCACGTAACACTCGGGCGGCAACCGTTGCCTGCCCGCAACATGTGACGGCGTACGTCGAAATGTCCGGACAGCAGGGTGGGGCCCGATCGCAGCAGTGCGTGCCGACACCGGCGTCCGCCCGCCTGCCGCCCCCGAGACAAGCTTCACTGGAGGTCCCGTGAATTTCGCGTATGACGGCTACTACGCGTTCATGCTGGTGGCAGCGTCGATGGTGCTGCTGATGACCGCACCCGGCCTGGCCCTGTTCTACGGCGGCATGAGCCGAGCCAAGTCCGTCCTGAACATGATGATGATGTCGTTCGCCTCCCTGGGCGTCGTGGGCGTCGTCTACGTGCTGTGGGGCTGGTCGATGTCCTACGGCGACTCGTGGGCCAGCGCGGACGGCTCCACCGGCAAGGATTTCCTCGGCCTCTTCGCGAGCCCGTTCCAGAACTTCGGCCTCAGCAACCTCGACCCCTACAACTACGTGTTCGTCGGGTTCCAGATGACGTTCGCGGTGATCACCGCGGCGCTGATCTCGGGCGCCATCGCCGACCGCGTCAAGTTCTCCGCGTGGCTGGTCTTCCTGCCCCTCTGGGTGACCCTGTCCTACTTCCCGCTCGCCCACATGGTGTGGGGCGGCGGCTTCCTCACCTGGGCTGACGGCGACGGCCTGGCCGGCATGCTGTTCGGCAGCACCGACGGCGTGCCCAACGTGGCGCCGATCGACTACGCCGGCGGCACGGTCGTCCACATCAACGCCGGCATCGCGGGCCTCGTGCTCGTGCTGCTGATCGGCAAGCGCCTCGGCTTCGGCAAGGAGCCGATGAAGCCGCACAACCTGACACTCACGATGATCGGCGCCGGCCTCCTGTGGTTCGGCTGGTTCGGCTTCAACGTGGGCTCGCTGGTCTCGCCCAACGGCTACCCGGCCGACGTCGACCCCGACGCCTTCCTCGCCCAGTTCGGCCAGGAGACCGGTCTCGTCTGGGTCAACACCACCGTCGCGACCTGCGCGGCGATGCTCGGCTGGCTGCTCGTCGAGAAGATCCGCGACAAGCACGCCACCTCGCTGGGTGCCGCTTCCGGTGTCGTGGCCGGCCTGGTCGCCATCACGCCCGCGTGTGGCGCGCTGACCCCGGTCGGCTCGATCATCCTGGGCCTCGTCGCCGGCGTGCTCTGCTCGCTGGCCGTGGGTCTCAAGTACAAGTTCAAGTACGACGACTCGCTCGACGTCGTCGGCGTGCACCTCGTCGGTGGCCTCGTGGGCACCATCGGTGTCGGCTTCCTGGCCGCCCCGACCGCTGCCACCTCGGCCATCCCGGAGGGCCTGCTCTACGGCGGCGGCGCCAAGCTGCTCGTCCTGCAGGTCGTGTGCGCGCTGTTCGCGATGCTGTGGTCGGCCGTCGCCACGCTGATCGTCGGCCTGCTGATCAAGTACACCCTCGGCTGGCGCATCAAGGACGAGGACGAGGTCGAGGGCATCGACACCGTCGAGCACGGCGAGTCGGCGTACGACCTGGTCGGCGCCTCCGGCGCCCGTCGCGGCCTCTCGGGGCATGTCCTGGCGTCCGAGCCCGCAACCGAAGGAGTGAAGGCATGAAGCTGGTCACCGCGGTCATCAAGCCGCACAAGTGGGAGGACGTCCGCGAGGCCCTCGAGACCTTCGGGGTCACCGGGATGACGGTCTCCGAGGTCAGCGGCTACGGCCGCCAGAAGGGCCACACCGAGGTCTACCGCGGCGCTGAGTACGACATCGCGCTCGTGCCCAAGATCCGCATCGAGATCGTGGTCGAGGACGCCGACGCCGAGGACGTCGTCGGGATCGTCGTCAAGAGTGCCCAGACCGGCCGTATCGGGGACGGCAAGGTCTGGGTCAGCTCGGTCGAGACCGTCGTCCGGGTCCGCACCGGGGACACCGACGAGGCCGCGCTCTGACCCCGCTCGACCGCGCTGCACCGCATACCCACGCGCCGACCCGCACGGCTGATGTCCGTGCGGGTCGGCGTGCTGTTGGATGGAACCGCGCCACCGGGCGCAGAGGAGGCACTCCATGAAGCTCGTGACCGCGGTCGTCAAGCCGCACAAGTGGGAGGACGTCCGCGTCGCCCTGGAATCCGCCGGCATCACCGGGATGACGGTGTCCGAGGTCAGCGGCTACGGCCGCCAGAAGGGACACACCGAGGTCTACCGCGGCGCTGAGTACGACATCGCTCTCGTGCCGAAGGTCCGGGTCGAGATCCTCGTGGACGCCGCCGACGTCGACAGCGTGGTGGGGCTCATCGCCAACGCCGCGCGCACCGGCAAGATCGGTGACGGCAAGGTGTGGGTCAGCTCGGTCGAGGCGGTCGTCCGGGTCCGCACCGGCGACCGCGACGAAGCGGCGCTCTGACCAGATGACCGCAGCCGAGCGCGCCGCCCGGGCGTCCGCCGCCGACGACGTGTGCGCCTCGGCGTACACCGCCTGCGGAGGACCGGACACCGGCGTCGCCCTCGTCGCGGTCGGGGGCTACGGGCGCTGCGAGCTCGCGCCGCACAGCGACCTCGACGTCGTGCTCGTGCACGACGACGGCGTGGAGCTGGGAGAGGTGGCGAGCGCGGTCTGGTACCCGCTCTGGGACTCCGGCTCCCGCCTCGACCACTCGGTACGGTCGCTGCCCGAGATGGTCGGCCAGGCGGAGTCCGACCTGAAGGTGGCCCTGGGCCTGCTCGACGTGCGCCACCTCGCGGGCGACCCCAACCTCACGCTGCGGCTGCGCACGACGATGCTGGCCGCCTGGCGACGGCACGCGAAGGACCGCCTGCCGGAGCTGCGGGAGATGGTGCGCAAGCGCCACGAGGTGGCGGGCGAGCTGGCGCACGAGTCGGTCCCGGACATCAAGGAGTCGGAGGGAGGCCTCCGCGACGCCACCGTGCTCAAGGCGCTGGAGGCCACCTGGCTGGTGGACGTCTCCGGCGCCGACCTGGAGCGGGGCCGCCGGGACCTGCTCGACCTGCGCGACGTGCTGCACGACGTCGTCGGCCGGCCCTCCGACCGGATCACCCCCGAGCACTGGGAGCCGCTCGCCGAGGCGCTCGGCGTCGAGGACGCGGGCGCCGCGCAGCGACACGTGCGCGAGCTGGGGCGGCGGATGTCCCACTTCTCGCGGCTCACCTGGCGCCGCGTGGACGACGTCCTGGCCAGGCCCGCGTCGGTGCGCACCGCCAGGCGGCCCTGGCTCGAGCCGCTGGCGCCGGGCGTGGCCCTCTCGCGCGGCGAGGTCGTGCTCGACGCGGCGGCGCGGCCGGCCTCCGACCCGGTGCTGCTGCTGCGCGCGGCGGCCGAGGCGGCCGAGCACGACGTCGTGCTGGCTCCGCCCACGGCGGCCCGGCTGGTGCGGGAGTGCGCCCCGCTGCCCGATCCCTGGCCCGCGGAGGCCCGCGACGCGCTCGTGCGGCTGCTGGCCTCGGGGCGCGGCCTGCTGCCCGTCTGGGAGACGCTGGAGGAGACGGGTGCCCTCGCGCGGATCCTCCCCGAGTGGGAGCGCATCCGGCTCCTGCCGCACGCCTCGGTGATCCACCGCTTCACGGTCGACCGGCACGTGGTGGAGACCTGCATCGAGGCCGGCGCGCTCATCCGCACCGTGGCGCGCGCCGACGTCCTGCTGGTGGCCGCGCTGCTCCACGACATCGGCAAGGGCGAGCTGACCGAGCACAGCGTGGCGGGGGCGCCGATCGCGCGCGAGATCGCCCGCCGGATGGGATTCGACGCCGCCGGCGTGGAGCTGGTCGGCGAGCTCGTGCGCTGGCACCTGCTGCTCTCCGAGACCGCGACCTCGCGTGACCCGGACGACCCCGCCACGGTCGAGACCGTGCGCTCCCGGGTGCCCGGCGTCGAGGCGCTCACCCTCCTCCTCGCACTCACCGAGGCCGACTCCCGGGCCGCCTCGCCGAAGGCGTGGTCGACCTGGCGGGCCGGCCTGGTCCGCAGGCTCGCCCGCAACGCCATGGCCGCGGCCGGGGGCGAGGAGGCGCCCGAGGAGGCGCCACCGGTCGTGGAGGTCCCGGGCACCGTACGCCGTGCGGGCGGCGCGTGGGTGTCCGTCGAGCCCGACGAGGCGGGTGCCCGGGTCACGGTCGCCGCACCCGACCGGATCGGCCTGCTCGCCGACGCGGCCGCGACCCTGGCCCTGCAGCGGGTGCGGGTGCGCTCGGCGCGGGCCTGGGCGCAGGACGAGCTCGGCGTCTCCGTGTGGGAGGTCGCCGACAGCGACGTGGACCCGGCGGTGCTCCGCGAACGGCTCGTCGCGGTCGCCGAGGGCCGGGTCGACGCGAGGTCCCGGCTGGCCCGCCCGGGACCCGGCCGGCTGGAGCCCGTCGTGGTGGTCCGCCCGGACGCGTCGCACCGGGCGACCGTGCTGGAGGTGCGCATGGACGACCGGCCGGGGGTCGTCGCACTGGTCTGTGCCGCCCTCGCCGAGCTCGACCTGTCGGTCCGGTCGGCGCACGTGTCGACCGTCGGACCGCAGGCGGTGGACGTGTTCTACGTTCAGGAGGAGGGCGCCGGCCGGCTCTCCGACGAGCGCGCCGCCGCTGCCGCCCACGCCGTCCGGGCCGCCCTGGCGGGCGAGTGAAGTCCCGCCGACCACGGCCAGGCACCGTCCCCCGGTTAGGCTTGGGCGACTGCTGCGTCGCGTCGCGGCGTACGCATCCCTGAACCTCCAGAGGACTGACCCACACCGTGTTCGCCACTCTCTCCGACCGCCTCGCCGACACCTTCAAGAACCTGCGCGGCAAGGGACGCCTCTCCGAGGCCGACATCGACGCCACCGCGCGCGAGATCCGCATCGCGCTCCTCGAGGCCGACGTCGCCCTGCCCGTGGTCAAGGAGTTCGTCGCGGCCGTGAAGGAGCGGGCCCGCGGCGAGGAGGTCAGCCAGGCCCTCAACCCGGCCCAGCAGATCGTCAAGATCGTCAACGAGGAGCTCGTCAACATCCTCGGTGGCGAGACCCGGCGGCTGCGCTTCGCCAAGACCGGCCCGACGGTCATCATGCTCGCCGGCCTCCAGGGCGCCGGCAAGACGACCCTCGCGGCCAAGCTCGCCCTCTGGCTCAAGGAGCAGGGCAGGACGCCGATGCTGGTGGCGGCCGACCTCCAGCGGCCCAACGCCGTGCAGCAGCTCCAGGTCAACGGCGACCGGGTCGGCGTGCCGGTCTTCGCACCCGAGCCCGGCAACGGCGTCGGTGACCCGGTCTCCGTCGCGCGGGCGTCCGTCGAGGAGGCCAAGCGCAAGCTCCACGACGTGGTCATCATCGACACCGCCGGTCGCCTCGGCGTCGACGCCGAGCTGATGAAGCAGGCCGCCGACATCCGCGACGCCGTGCGGCCCGACGAGGTGCTCTTCGTCGTCGACGCGATGATCGGCCAGGACGCGGTGACGACCGCGCAGATGTTCCTCGACGGGGTCGGCTACGACGGCGTCGTGCTCACCAAGCTCGACGGCGACGCCCGCGGTGGTGCGGCGCTGTCCATCGCCTCGATCACCGGCAAGCCGGTCATGTTCGCCTCCGCCGGCGAGAAGATGACCGACTTCGACCTCTTCCACCCCGACCGGATGGCCGGCCGGATCCTCGACATGGGCGACATGCTCACCCTGATCGAGCAGGCCGAGAAGGCCTTCGACGAGGAGGAGTCGCGCAAGGCGGCGGAGAAGCTCGCGACCACCGGCGACTTCACCCTCGATGACTTCCTCACCCAGATGCAGCAGATCCGCAAGCTCGGCTCGATGTCGAAGATCATGGGGATGCTGCCCGGGATGGGGCAGTTCCGCGAGCAACTGGACAACTTCGACGAGCGCGAGATCGACCGCATCCAGGCGATCATCCAGTCGATGACGCCCGCCGAGCGGGCCAACCCCAAGCTGATCGACGGCTCGCGGCGCGCCCGCATCGCCAAGGGCTCCGGCCGCCAGGTCTCCGACGTCAACCAGCTCGTCGACCGGTTCTTCGAGGCCCGCAAGATGATGCAGTCGATGATGCGTGGCGGCGGCGTGCCCGGCATGCCCGGGATGCCGGGGATGCCGGGGATGGCCGGCGGCAAGCGGGCCAAGGCCAGGCAGGCGCCCAAGAAGGGCAAGGGCAAGCGCGTCTCCGGAAACCCCGCCAAGGCCGCCCAGCAGGCCGCGGCTGCCAAGGAGAAGACCGCCGCAAGCCCGTTCGGCACGCCTGCTGAGGACATCGACTACGAGAAGGCCGCCGCGGCCCTCGACCTGCCCAAGGACTTCTCCAAGTTCCTCAAGTGACCTCGGTCCTCGTCGTCGACGGCGCCAACGTCGTCGGCTCCCGGCCCGACGGATGGTGGAAGGACCGCGCCGGTGCCGCGCAGCGGCTCCACGAGCGGCTCCTGGTCGCCGACCTGCCCCACGACGACGTCGTGCTGGTGCTCGAGGGCAGGGCCAAGGGCGGGGTCCGCAAGGGCCGCGACGGCCACGTCACCACCGTCCATGCGCCGAAGGACGGCGACTCGGAGATCGAGCGTCAGGTGCGGGCCGCCACGGGGAGGGGCGCCCGGGTCACCGTGGTGACGGCCGACCGGCTCCTCCAGGCCCGGGTGCAGGGGATCGGCGCGCTGGCGCTCGGGCCCTCGTGGCTGCTCGACCAGCTGGCCTGACGCCTCGCTAGGGTCGGCACCATGAGCGCGCTGAGATTCCGCGGACCGGTGCTCCCCGACGGCGAGCCCGCCGACCTCTACGTCGTCGACGGCCGCATCACCTACGACGCCCAGCCGGGAGCGGACACGGCCGCCGAGGGCTGGATCGTGCCCGGCCTCGTCGATGCGCACTGCCACCTCGGCCTGGACGAGGGAGGGCCCGTCGACGAGGCCACCACAGAGCAGCAGGCGGTGCAGGACCGCGACGCCGGAGCCCTGCTGATCCGCGACTGCGGGTCCGCCGCGGACACGCGTTGGGTCCAGGAGCGCGAGGACCTGCCCCGGCTGATCCGGTGCGGTCGCCACATCGCGCGCACGAAGCGCTACATCCGCGGCTACGCCCACGAGGTCGAGCCCGGCGAGCTGGCGGCGTACGTCGCGCAGGAGGCCCAGCGCGGCGACGGCTGGGTCAAGCTGGTGGGCGACTGGATCTCCCGCGAGGAGGGAGACCTGGCCCCGAGCTTCCCGGCCGAGGACCTCGCCCGGGCGATCGCGGTGGCGCACGAGCACGGCGCCAAGGTGACGGCCCACTGCTTCGGCCACGACGTGCTGCCGGGGCTCATCGACGCCGGAATCGACTGCATCGAGCACGGCACCGGCCTCACCGAGGACCTGATCCACGCGATGCTCGCGCACGGCACCGCGCTGGTGCCCACGATCATGCAGCTGGACAAGTTCCCCGAGCATGCGGCGGCGGGGCAGGAGCGCTTTCCCGACTACGCCGTGACGATGACCGAGCTACACGAGCGGATGCCGGCGACGATCATGGCGGCGTTCGAGGCGGGCGTGCCGATCTACGCCGGCTCCGACGGCGGGGGCATCAGCCGCCACGGCAACCTGCCGGGCGAGGTGGCGGCGCTGGCCCGGATCGGGATCCCTGCCTTCGAGGCACTGGGAGCGGCCAGCTGGCGGGGCCGCGAGTGGCTCGGCCTCTTGGGGCGTTTGGAGGAGGGCGCGGAGGCAGACTTCGTGGTCTACCCCCGCGACCCCCTCACAGACCTGACGGTGCTCCGCGAGCCCACTTGCGTGGTGCTGCGCGGGCGCGTCGTGGCCTGACGGAAAGTCAGGCGGTGGGAGCCGGGGTGGTCGTGGTCTCCTCGGCGTCCAGCTCCTCGTGCGCGGTCTGCAGGTGCACACGGGCGGCCTTCACGTCGGCCTTCGTGCTGTCCGCGGTCAGGGCCAGCGCGGCGTCGATCGCCGCGTCGACGGCGGCAGCGGCCTCGGGGTCGGCAGCGGCCTCGTCGGCCAGCGCCTCGGCCTGCTTCACGATGTTGGCGGCCAGGACGTAGTTCTCCACGCGGAAGGAGCGCAGGTCCTTGCGGACCGCCTTCGCGTCGTACGTCGAGTCCGCGGCCTCCGCAGCCGTCTTCAGCTCCGCCAGGTCGGCCCGGTCCTCGGTGATGTTCGCGACCAGGACCTGCTCGTTCTCGTCGGCGAGGCGGGTGACCTTGGTGCTGGTCGCCAGGCGCGCGAGGCGCTTGTCCTTGCCGGCCACGTCCTTGACGAGCTGCTTGGTCTGGGCCTTGGGCGCAGCCTCGGCGGCGTGGCCAGCGGCAGTGGGCGCCAGAAGGGCGACGCCGGCAGCAGCGGCGGCCAGTGCTCGGGAAGTGCTGTGCTTCATCGAATCTCCTCGTGCGGGCGAAATCGGGGGGAGTTGCCCGCGCGGCCGACCCTCTCCCTTAGGAGCCGGCCGCCAGCCATCTTGTCGGGCCGGGCAAAGAAATGCGAGTCGCGTTCTGGGTCGGGCAGGGCCTATACCCGGTGGCGGACGGCTTCGCCACGCGGTGAGGATGGCGCCATGAGCCTCACGCCCACCGACCTCTTCCCGCCGCTCGGCCTGCGCATCACCGCCGGCCCCGTCGAGCTGCGCGGGATCACCGACGAGGTGCTGCTCGGGCTCTGCGAGCTGGCGGAGAGCGGCATCCACGAGCCCGAGCGGATGCCGTTCTACTTCCCCTGGACAGACGCGCCTGCCGGCGAGCTGGCCCGCAACACCGCGGCGTACCACTGGCGCGTCCGCGCGGACTTCACGCCCGACCAGTGGGGCCTGCACCTCGCCGTCTTCCACCAGGGCACGCTCGTCGGCACGCAGGGCTTCGAGACCCACGACTACCTCGTCACCCGCACCGGCGAGACCGGGTCCTGGCTGGGTCGCGAGCACCAGGGCAACGGCATCGGTACGGCGATGCGCCAGGCGATCTGCGCCTTCGTCTTCGACCACCTCGACGCGACCGAGGTGACGTCCGGCGCGTTCCTCGACAACCCGGCATCCCTGGCGGTCAGCAGGAAGGTCGGCTACCGCGACAACGGCGTGCGACGGCTCAAGCGCCGCGACGAGGTGGCCCTCAACCAGGTGCTGGTCCTGAGCCCCGAGGACTTCGTGCGGGGGCCGCATCCGCTGGAGGTCTCGGGTGTCGAGGCGCTGCGCGCGTTCGTCGGACTGGACCCGGACCCGGGGGCAGAGTCCTCCTGATCATGGCCGTTCCGGGGTTAGGCTCCGGGTCAGCTCGCTCGAGGATCGGAGGTTCGCCGTGACCGCACGTGTTCCGTCATTCGCTTCCGCTCTGGTCGTGATCGCGACCCTGGGCCTGGTCCCGGGGCCGGCCGGCGCGGTCGAACGGGACGGCCGTCCGGTGGCCGTCCTGTGCAAGGGCGAGCCGGCCACGATCGTCGGCACCACCGGCAACGACCGCCTGCGCGGTACGGCCGGCAAGGACGTGATCGTCGGGCTCTCCGGCAACGACCGCATCAGGGCGCTCGACGGTGCCGACCTGCTGTGTGGCGGGGAGGGGAAGGACCGGCTCTTCGGCGGTGACGGCGACGACCGGCTCCACGGCGAGCGGGACGCGGTCGTCGGGGACCGGGGAGGCAGGGTCCTGGTCGGCGACCGCCTCGATGGCGGCCTGGGCAACGATCACCTCGATCCCGGCCACGACTCCAGGCTGGGCGGCTCGGGCGGCTACCAGGAGGTCCGGTTCACCTCGGAGTCCGTCGGCGTGCGGGTGGACCTGGCCGCCGAGCCCGTCACCGCCAGGGGCCAGGGCGAGGACGTGCTGGTGGTCCTTCCCGGGACCAGGGTCGTGGGATCCAACGTGGACGACGAGTTCCTCGGCACCGAGGGGCGCGACGACGTCACCGGGATGGCCGGCAACGACACCGCCCGCCTCGGCGGGGGAGCCGACTCCTGGTCCGACGGCTCCCTGCGCGGGGAGAGCACGGTCGACGACGACGTCGTCGACCTGGGAGCAGGGCGGGACGACGCCGAGTCGTTCGCTGGCGAGGACGAGATCATCGGCGGCTTCGGCGGCGACACGATCTGGTCCGGCTCCCTGCGACCGGCCGCGATCGACGCCGGCGGGGGCAAGGACCGTCTCGTGGCGACGCTGACCCAGGCCCAGGGCGGCTCGGTCGACGGCGGGGCGGGCCGCGACGCGGTCCACTTCCAGCGACCCGACGAGCAGGACTCGACGCCGCTGCGGGAGGAGGTCGAGGTGCCCCTCGTCGTGATCGCCGTGCCGGCCGGGACGGTGGAGACCCGGTGGGAGTCGGGGGACGTGACCCAGGACGTGCGCGCCGTCGAGGAGTTCGGTGTCTCCGACCACGTGCTCCTGGACTTCCACGGCTCCGACGCCGCCGAGACCCTCACCGGCCCCTCCTACAACCCGCTGCGCGCGTGGCTGGGCGGCGGCGACGACGTGGTGCAGGGCGGGCGCAGGCCCGACCAGGTCGACGGGGGAGACGGCCAGGACGAGGCCCGGGCCGGCCCCGGGCGGGACACCTGCGTCGCGGTCGAGATCGAGCACAGCTGCTGATGGCGGCGCCGGATTGGGCGACGTTCGCACCCTCTGGCAGAATCACCCGCTGAGTCCTGCCCGGACGGACCCTCTCATCCGGCCGTGGCAGTGCCCCTCGAGTGATCGCGCCGGTCCCCACCTGGGTCGTGAGCACTCACCAACGACAAATCTCTAAGGAGACACCACAGACGTGGCCGTCAAGATCCGTTTGAAGCGCCTGGGCAAGATCCGGGTGCCGCAGTACCGCATCGTCGTCGTCGACTCGCGCAAGAAGCGCGACGGTCGCGTCATCGAGGAGATCGGCAAGTACCACCCCAAGGAGGACCCGTCGTACATCGACGTCGTCTCCGACCGGGCGCAGTACTGGCTGGGTGTCGGCGCGCAGCCGAGCGAGGCCGTCGAGGCCATCCTCAAGGTCACCGGAGACTGGCAGAAGTTCAAGGGCCTCCCGGGCGCCGAGGGCACGCTGAAGGTCAAGGAGCCCAAGCGCGACAAGCTCGAGATCTTCAACGAGGCCCTCAAGGACGTCGCGAAGGAGCCCAAGGGCGCCGCGACGACCGCGAAGTCGAAGAAGACCGAGGCTGCGCCTGCCGCCGAGGAGCCCGCCGCCGAGGTCGTCGAGGCCGATGCTGCCGCGACCGAGGCCGAGGTCGCTGCCGAGGCTCCGGCCGAGGTGCCCGCCGCGGAGACCCCCGAGGGGGCCGCTGAGGCTGCCGAGGCCGCCGAGACCACCGAGGCGTGAGCGACGTGCTGGCCGAGGCACTCGAGCACCTGGTGCGCGGGATCGTCGACCACCCGGACGACGTCGTGGTCCGCGACAAGCAGCTGCGCCGCGGGTCGCTCCTCGAGGTCCGGGTGCACCCCGACGACCTCGGCAAGGTGATCGGGCGCAGCGGCCGCACCGCCACGGCGTTCCGCACCGTCATCTCGGCCCTCGCAGGCCGTGGTGGCGCGCGGATCGACTTCGTCGACGTCGACCGGCGCCGCTGATCTTCGCGCACGTCCGGACGGGCGTCACCCCTCGTGGGGTGGCGCCCGTCTGCGCGTCCCGGACCCCTACGCTGGCCCCGTGAGCGAGAGCATCGAGGTCGTCGTCGGCCGCATCGGAAAGCCGCACGGCCTTCGCGGCGAGGTGACCGTCGACGTCCGCACCGACGAGCCGGACCTCAGGTTCGCGGCGGGTGCGCGGCTCGCGGCCCGCCCGCCCCGCGGTGGCGAGCGCACGCTGACGGTCGGCCGCACCCGCTGGCACCAGGGCGTGCTGCTGGTGACGTTCGAGGAGCTCGCCGACCGCAACGCCGCCGAGGCGGCCCGGGGGATCGTCCTCCACGCCACCCTCGACGCCACCGCGACGCCGGAGGACCCCGAGGAGTTCTACGACCACCAGCTCGTCGGCCTCGCGGCGTACGACGTCTCCGGCACCGCCCTGGGCGAGGTGACCGCCGTCGTCCACGGCGCCGCGCAGGACCTCCTCGGCGTGCGCACCCCCGACGGCCGCGACACGCTCGTGCCGTTCGTGTCCGCCCTGGTGCCCGAGGTGGACCTGGCGGCAGGGCGCGTGGTCATCGCCGACCGGCCGGGCCTGGTCTCGCCGCACCCCGACGAGGAGGACCGGGCGTGAGGATCGACGTCGTCACGATCTTCCCCGACTACCTCGCGCCCCTCTCGCTGTCGCTGCCCGGCAAGGCCCGGGAGAAGGGGCTGCTCGACGTCCGCGTCCACGACCTCCGCGACTGGACGCACGACCGCCACCGCACCGTCGACGACACTCCCTACGGCGGCGGGGCCGGGATGGTGATGAGGCCCGAGCCGTGGGGTGAGGCGCTCGACGAGGTGGCCGCCAACCGGCCCACCCTCGTGTTCACCACCCCCAGCGGCGAGCCGTTCACCCAGGCCCTCGCGAAGGAGCTGTCGACCCGCGAGCACCTGGTCTTCGCGTGCGGCCGCTACGAGGGCATCGACCAGCGGGTGATCGAGCACGCCGCGTCGCTGGGCGAGGTGCGGGAGGTATCCCTCGGCGACTACGTCCTGAACGGCGGCGAGGTCGCGGCGCTCGCCATCGTCGAGGCCGTGGTCCGTCTCCTCCCGGGCTTCATGGGCAACGCCGAGTCGCTGGCCGAGGAGTCCCACGAGGACGGCCTCCTCGAATACCCCGTCTACACCAAGCCCGCCTCCTGGCGCGGGCTCGACGTCCCCGAGGTGCTGCTGTCCGGCGACCACGGCCGGATCGCCGCCTGGCGCCGGGAGCAGGCCGTACGCCGGACCGCCCAGCGCCGTCCCGACCTGCTCGCGCCCTCCGCGGTCCCGGGCGGCGGCGAGCTGAAGGCGGCCACCCTGGCCGACGCGGGCGAGCTGCTGACGCTGCAGCTCGCCTGCTGGGTCCAGGAGCAGCAGGCCAACCCCGATGCCTGGGTCCCCGCGCTCCACGAGTCGCTCGAGGACGTACGCCGCTGGCTGGGGAAGTGGACGGTGCTGGTGCTGCGCCGGGAGGGCCGGCTGGTCGGCGCTGCCCGGGGACGGCTCGACGACCCGATCACCTGGGACGTCGGACGCCTGATGGTGGCGCCCGACCTGCAGGGCCAGGGCCTCGGCCGGCTGCTCCTGGAGGCGATCGAGGCCGCCGCGCCACCCGACGCGACGTCGTACGTGCTCTTCACCGGCGCCGGGAGCCTGGACAACCAGCGGATGTACAAGAAGGCCGGCTACCGCCTGCGGCCCGACCTCCGGGCCCCCGAGGGCGCGGTGATCCTCACCAAGCCCCGCCGGCGGGATACTCCGTGACGATCGGACCCTTCTGACCCCGTCACGAGGGTCCCTTCGTCACGGACTACGCCAGCGGATCCCTCGATTTCGACCGGGGCCCCGCGGTCTGGCAGACTCGTCCCTCGGTCTGCACTCGGCCACGGTCGCCCGGAAGCACGCCCCGGGGACCGGCGTACCGCACCTGCCACAGGGGGCGCGTCGCCACGGCCAACGAGGCGACCATCCGATCCGCACCACGAATCCGCGGCTGACCTGTGGCACTCGCGAGGAGCAGTCATGACCAACGTCATCGCCGAGCTCGGCAACGCCATGAAGCGTGACGACGTTCCGGACTTCCGCGCCGGAGACACCATCAAGGTCCACGTCAAGGTCGTCGAGGGCAACCGCTCGCGCGTCCAGGTCTTCCAGGGCGTCGTGATCCGCATCCACGGCTCGGGCGTCGGCCGCACCTTCACGGTGCGCAAGGTCAGCTTCGGCGTCGGCGTCGAGCGCACCTTCCCGCTCAACTCCCCGATCTTCGAGAAGATCGAGGTCGTCACCCGTGGTGACGTGCGCCGCGCCAAGCTCTACTACCTGCGCAACCTGCGCGGCAAGGCCGCCAAGATCAAGGAGCGCCGCGAGGCCTGAGGGCCCCCGGCTACGCTTCTTTTGTGACGATCGACGACCGCGACTCCACCGTGACCACACAGTCCGAGGGGTCGCGGTCGTCGCGTCCCGGCAAGAAGAAGCAGCTGCCCCTGTGGCAGGAGACGATCCTGCTGCTCGCGGTGGCGCTCGGGCTCGCGATCGTCATCAAGGCGCTCTTCCTCCAGGCGTTCTACATCCCGTCGGAGTCGATGGAGCCGGGTCTGGTGAAGAACGACCGGATCCTCGTCCAGAAGGTCTCCTACTGGGGCGACGACACCCCGCAGCGCGGAGACGTCATCGTGTTCAAGGACCCGGGTGGCTGGCTGAACGCCCATGAGGCCGCGGGCCCCGCCAGCCCGATCGCGCAGGCGATGGCGAAGGTCGGCCTCTACCCGACCGGCGGCCACCTCGTGAAGCGCGTCATCGGCGTCGCCGGCGACACCATCGAGTGCTGCGACGACCAGGGCCGCATCCTCGTCAACGGCAGGCCGATCGAGGGCAGTGGCTTCCTGGCCCCCCGCTCGCGCCAGGCCGACTGCGACGGCCCGATGGTCAACAACTGCACGGAGGACTGGACCGCGGGTCCGGTCCCCGAGGGCCGGGTCTTCGTGATGGGCGACAACCGCGCCCGCTCGGCCGACTCGTCCGTGCACATGTGCAAGTCCGGCAAGGAGACCGAGTGCGTCTCCGGGCCGGAGTTCGTCCCCACCGACCTGGTGGTCGGCAAGGTCTTCGTGCTGCTGTGGCCTGCCGCCCGGTTCGACTGGGTCGGCCGTCCCGGCACGTTCGAGGGCGTGCCCCAGGCGTCGTGACCCACCTGCCGACGGGTGTGACCGTCCGGCGTGACGCCGGGCTCTACGGCTACGAGCGCGCCCTGCGCCGGGTCGGCATCGAGCCGATCGCCGGTGTCGACGAGGCCGGTCGCGGCGCCTGCGCGGGCCCGCTCGTGGCGGGCGCGGCGATCCTGCCGCCCGGCAAGGCCGGCATCATCCCCGGCCTGGCCGACTCCAAGCTGCTCACCGAGAAGGCCAGGGAGCGGGTCTACGACCAGGTCGTACGCCGCGCGCTGGCGTGGTCCGTCGTCGTGGTCGAGAGCGAGGAGTGCGACCGGCTCGGGATGCACGTCGCCAACGTGGAGGCCCTGCGCCGCGCGGTCGCGAAGCTGTCGGTGCGGCCGTCCTACGTGCTCACCGACGGGTTCCCCGTCGACGGCCTGGAGGTCCCCGGCCTGGCTGTGTGGAAGGGCGACCGGGTGGCCGCGTGCATCGCCGCCGCGTCCGTGCTCGCCAAGGTCACCCGGGACCGGATCATGACCGACCTCGACGGCGCGTGGCCGGCGTACGACTTCAAGACGCACAAGGGCTACATCACCGAGGTGCACAGCGCCGCACTGCTCGAGCACGGGCCTTCGCCGGTGCACCGGATGCGGTTCGTCAACGTGCGGCGCGCTGCCGGGCTGGAGCCGGATACGCTCGTCATCTGCCGGCCTGAGGAGGACGCATGAGCGCCGAGGATCTCGAGAAGTACGAGACCGAGATGGAGCTCACGCTCTACCGCGAGTACCGCGACGTCGTGGGCATCTTCAAGTACGTCGTGGAGACGGACCGCAGGTTCTACCTGTGCAACCAGGTGGACGTGAAGGCGCGCACCGAGAACGGTGACGTCTTCTTCGAGGTCTCGATGAGCGACGCCTGGGTGTGGGACATGTACCGCCCTGCGCGCTTCGCCAAGAACGTGAAGGTGCTGACCTTCAAGGACGTGAACGTCGAGGAGCTCGCGCCGCAGGAGATCGATCCGCTGAAGGGCTGAGCCCCTGGTCCCTCTGGGCCACCTCCCTGGTCATCTCGGGCCATTTGCCAGCTCACCGCGTCAAGAATTTGTCATGTAACCGTCAAGAACGGTGAGCGCGACCTACCTGGCTCGCGAGCGGTGTGAGGGCACCGTGGGGAACCGACCACACGCGCAGCGTGTGGGGTCGTCTGGGAGGACACCATGGCCGGATCTGAGGGAACGTCGCGCCCTGCGCGCGGCGAGGGCGGCGCAGCCGCCGTCGAGTTCGCACTCGTGGCGCCGCTGGTGCTTCTGCTGCTGTTCGGGATCGTGTCCTATGGCTTCCTGCTCTCGTTCCGCCAGGCGCTCAGCCAGGGCGCCGCCGAGGGCGCCCGGTCGGCGGCGGTCTGGGCCGCGGCGTACGCGTCGAGCCAGGACGCCGCACGCAAGACGGCTGCCACCGCGAGCGTCGACGAGGCGCTCCAGAGCTACGGCGTCGCATGCGGTCCCACGGGCGCAACCTGCACGGTGGCCATCGCGGCGTGCTCCGGCGACCCCGCGGCGCAGTGCGCCTCCGTCACGGTGAGCTACCCCTACGGGGCCAGGCCGCTGATCCCCAGGTTGCCGCTCATCCCACTCCCGGCGACGGTGGAGTACGAGGCGCAGGCGAGGGTCAGTTGAGCCGCCGGCGCGACGAGCGGGGTGCCATCGCCCTGCTCGTGGCCATCCTCTCCACCGTGATCATGGCGGTCAGCATGCTCGTGGTCGACATCGGCATGCAACGGGTGCTGCGCCGCGACCTGCAAGCCCTCGCCGACGTGGTCGCCCTCGACCTGGCCCGCGAGCTCGACGGCCGGACGAAGGCCGAGCTCGCCCCGGAGGTCGACTCCGCCCTCGGCACCAGCGCCCTGTCCCAGAGCGTTGCCCGCAACGGCGACACCCTGGGCGACGCACCGGACGTCACCGCGACCCTCGGAGGCATCGTCGGCGGGGTGTTCGTGGCGACCGTCGACCCCCCGACTGCGGTCCAGGTGGTCGCCGACTCCGAGATCGACTACGCGATCGCCCCGGGCGAGGGCGGCGCCACCCGCAGCGCAATCGGCGCGGCGACCACCTCGGCCTGCTTCTCCGTCGGGTCGTACGCCGCGCGGTTCAGGTCCGGGGACTCCGCGCTCATCAGCACCCTGGTCGACCCGATGAACGGCTTCCTGCGTCCCCAGGCCAATATCGACGCGGTCAGCTACACCGGGCTCGCCAACGCCTTCGTCTCCCTCAACGAGCTGGCCGCGGCCGGCACGGTCGGCAGCGTCGACCAGCTGCTCACCCAGCAGGTGACGGCGGCCGACCTGATCGAGGCGAGCATCACCGCGCTCCAGCGCCAGTCGCCGGTCAACACCGTGGCGATCTCTGCGCTGCAGCGGGTGCTCAACGGGCAGGCCGAGCTGAGCACCCCCATCCTGCTGTCGGACTTCCTCAGCATCTCGCCGACCGACACCGCGGCCCTGGAGACGAAGCTCAACGTGCTCGACCTCGTCACGGGCAGCGTCCTGGTCGCCGACGGCGAGCACTTCATCGACCTGGGGAACCTGTCGGCGGGCATCGGCAACCTGGCTCCCATCGGGGACGCCCAGCTCACGGTGATCGAGCGCGCGCGGATGGCGTGCGGTCCCTTCGGCAGCCCCGAGTCGACGGCCGAGTCCTCCCAGGTCCGGGGCGACGTCCAGATGAAGCTGCAGCTGCCGTCGATCCACGGGATCACAGGCGCGACCGGTGTCGTGCAGACACCCGAGTCCACGGTCGACCTCGACATCGACCTCGGCAACGCCACGGGCACCCTGGCCGACGAGCCGGAGTGCAACCAGGGCACGTCGGTCAACCCGGATCTGATGGACGTCCGTGTGCAGAGCGGCCTGTCGACCTTCAGGCTGTCGACCGACCTGCACTTCGAGGCGAAGGTGTCGGTCCTCGGCCTCGGCCTCGTCACCACGCGGTTCTATCTGCAGGCGACGGCCCAGCAGGTGATGCCGGACGCCACCACGATGGCGAACCTGCGGATCCCGCCCAACGACGCCACGCCGGTCTCGACGGGCACGTCCGCGCCCCTCGGCTACTTCACGGTCGCGTCGGTTCCGTCTGGCCTCACCGCCACCGTCGGCGGGCTCCCCGTGGCACTGGGCCCCGTCCAGGCAGCCCTCGCCCCGGTCATCGCCCAGCTGCAGGTCAACGCCAGCGTGGTCGGGCCGTTGAACTCCCTGGTCGACAGCGTGAACGCGCAGCTGGTGCCGCTCCGGACCCTGATGGGCCTCAACGTCTCGGGGGCCGACGTGCTGGCCCTCGGGCGTCCGGTGTGCGGAGCGCCGGCCCTGCGCGGCTGAGCCGCCTGGCCCACCCAGCCACGAACCGTTCACAGGGACTCTGCCCGCAAGGTTCTCCACAGGGTGTGCCGGCGGCTCCCCGCTGCTGTCCGTTGCTCCCGGTCTGCTGTCTCCCACAAGGAGGCACACCCATGACCACTCGACCCAGCCCACTGGAGCTCTCCCCGGCCGCCGCCCACAAGCGTGCGCTGGGGGCGTACGGCGAGAACGTCGCCGCCCGCTACCTGACTGCGCAGGGGATGACCCTGCTCGACCGCAACTGGCGCTGCGACGCCGGAGAGATCGACCTCGTCCTGCGCGACGGGCGCACCCTCGTGATCTGTGAGGTGAAGACCCGCACGTCCTACGCCTTCGGCACGCCCCACGAGGCGGTCGACCGGCGCAAGGTCGACCGCATGCGGCGGCTCGCTGCCCGGTGGCTGCGCTGCCACGAGGTACACCCGCTCGACGTACGCCTCGACCTCGTCGCCGTGCTGCGGCCGGTCACCGGCCCGACGGAGATCGACCACGTCCGGGGGCTGGGCTGATGGCGTTCGCGACCGCCCACTCGATCGCCCTGCGCGGGGCACAGGGCCACCTCATCGACGTGCAGGTCGACCTCTCCAGCGGCATGGTGGGCACGTCTGTGGTCGGCCGGCCGGACGCCACGCTCAACGAGGCGCGCGACCGGGTCAAGATGGCGATCAACAACACCGAGCCGCACTCGTGGCCCTCCACCAAGCGGGTCACGATCCTGCTCGCGCCCGCCGACCTGCCCAAGTCCGGCACCCACTTCGACCTCGCCATGGCGGTGGCCGTGAAGGCCGCCGACCGGAAGGTGCCGGTCGGTGCGCTGGAGGACACCGTGTTCATCGGTGAGCTGACCCTCTCCGGCCAGCTCCGAGCGGTGCCGGGCGTGTTGCCGATGGTGATGGCCGCGGCGGCCCGCGGCATCCGCCGGGTGTTCGTCCCCGAGACCCAGGCCCACGAGGCGTCGCACGTGCCGGGCATGACGGTGTTCGGGATGCGGTCCCTCGCCCAGGTGGTGGCCGAGCTGCGCGGGGACGACGTGCCCGACGCCGACCCGGTCGCCCCGATGTCGGCCAGCCCGTTGCTGAGCTGGCGGGGGCACCGGGCCCGCGAGGACGTCGACATGGCCGACGTGGTGGGGCTCGACGACGTGAAGTTCGCGCTGGAGGTGGCGGCGGCGGGCACCCACCACGTGCTCCTCATCGGGCCCAAGGGAAGTGGCAAGACCACCATGGCGGAGCGGGTGCCGAGCCTCCTGCCGGACCTCACACAGGAGCAGTCGCTCGAGCTGAGCGCGATCCACTCGCTCGCGGGGGTCCTCGAGGACGGGCTCATCACCCGCCCGCCGTTCTTCGCTCCCCACCATGACGCGAGCGTCGCCAGCCTGCTCGGCGGCGGCACCGGCCGGGTGCGGCCCGGCGAGCTCACCCGCGCCCACCACGGGGTGCTGTTCCTCGACGAGCTGCCCCTTTTCCGCGCCGACGTCGTCGACGCCCTGCGCCAGCCGATGGAGAGCGGCGAGATCACGGTGGCCCGGGGTGAGGAGTCCGCGACCTACCCTGCCCGCGGGCTCGTCGTGCTGGCCGCCAACCCCTGCCCCTGCGGCAACTACGCCCTGCAGCCCGGGCTCGACACGTGCCGGTGCAAGGAGACGGTCCGCAACCACTACCGGCGCAAGCTCACCGGGCCGGTGCTCGACCGCATCGACATCACCCGTGAGTTCACCTCACCGGGCCCGCAGCTCCTCCACGACCGGTTCGCTCCGGTCACCGACTCCGCGACCATCCGCAGCCGGGTGGCCCAGGCCAGACGGGTGCAGGCGCAGCGCTACACCGGACGGGGGTGGGCCGTCAACGGCCACGTCCCGGGACCCGAGCTGCTGAGGTCGTGGCCGCTGACGGACGAGGGCCAGCGGCGCCTCGAGGAGGAGCTCTACGCCGGTCGCCTCACCCGCCGAGGCGTCGTGCGCGTCCACCGGGTGGCATGGACGGTCGCCGACCTCGCCGGGGTCGAGCGTCCCGGGGTCGCCGAGGTGGAGGTGGCGCTGTTGCTTCGCAAGGGCGACCCGCTTCCCGACCGGGTGCTCAGGAGGGCAGCATGAGCTGCCCCGACGACGAGCGGCTCGCCCGGGTGCGCTTCAGCCGCGCCGCGGAGCCGGGCGTGGCGACGATCTGCGACCAGGTGGCCGACCACGGCGCGCTGGCGGCGATGGCCAGCTTCGAGGAGAAGGCTGCGCGGCGCGACGACGACCTCGCGTGGGTCGCCCGCCTCCGCACCGTCGACCCTGACCGCGAGCTCGAGCGGGCGCAGCGCCTGGGCATCCGGTTCGTGGTGCCCGGTGACGCCGAGTGGCCGTCCTCGCTCGGCGATCTTCGACACCCGGAGCCCCTGCACGGGCGCGGAGGGGTGCCGATCGGCCTGTGGGTGCGCGGACCGCTGCGCCTCGATGCCCTGGCCGACAGCGTGGCCGTCGTCGGGTCGCGGTCGGCGACGACCTACGGCACGTCGGTGGCGCACGACCTCTCCGCGGTCCTGGCCAGGTCCGGGCGCCCGGTCGTCTCCGGAGCCGCCTACGGCATCGATCAGGCGGCCCACCGCGGTGCGATCGCCGCGGGCGGCGCGACGGTGGCGGTGCTCGCCTGTGGCGTCGATCGTGCCTACCCCGCCGAGCACGCGCCGCTGATCACCCACATCGGCGAGACGGGAGCCGTGGTGTCGGAAGCGGCGCCGGGATGCTCGCCGATGCGGGTGCGCTTCCTGGCCCGCAACCGGCTGATCGCGGCCCTGACCGCCGGCACGGTGCTGGTCGAGGCCGCGCTGCGGAGTGGAGCCCTCAACACCGCCACCTGGGCAGTCGGCCTCCATCGCCCGTTGATGGGGGTGCCGGGACCGGTCACGAGCGCCGCCTCGGGAGGGGTGCACGAGCGGATCCGGGTCGGCGCAGCGACCCTGGTCACCTCCGGCCACGAAGTCCTCGAGCTCGTGGCGAAGGCGGGCGAGCACCTCGTCGAGGTGCCACGCGGGCCGTCCACGTTGCGTGACCGGCTCAAGGGGGACCAGTCCCGGGTCCTCGAGGCGGTGCCCGTGAGTCGCGGCGTGCCCGTCGAGTCGATCGCCCGCATCGCGGGCGTGTCTGCGGCCACCGCCGACATGCATCTGCAGTTCCTCGCCGTCGAGGGGCTGGTCACGACGACGGGAGGAGGTTGGGTGCAGACGGCGCTGGCCCGATCAGGCGCCTGACGCGGCCGAGCGCGAAGCCTGCCGGGATCCGGGAGCGTGGCGACCTAGCATCGGCCCATGACCGCTGCCGCCGGGGACGCCCCGGAGGACACCCTCCCCGAGGCCTTCGCGCGCATCCTCGCCGCATACGAGCGCCACCTGGTCTCCGAGCGCGACCTGACCCCCCACACCGTGCGTGCCTATCTCGGCGATGTCGCCGGGCTGCTCGACCACGCCGCCCGGCTCGGTCTCGACGACGTGAGCGACCTCGACCTGCGCACGTTGCGCAGCTGGCTGGCCAAGCAGCAGACGCTCGGCAAGTCGCGCACCACCCTCGCGCGGCGGGCGACGGCGGCTCGGGTGTTCACGGCCTGGCTTGCACGGACCGGTCGCACGCCGAGCGACGCGGGAGCCTCACTGGGCTCGCCCAAGCAGCACAAGTCGCTCCCGCCGGTGCTCCGCGCCGACGAGGCGGCCGACCTGATCCGGGCGGCGGCCGAGCTCGCGGACGACGGCAGCCCGGTCGGCCTGCGCGACGTCGCGATGCTCGAGCTGCTCTACGCCACCGGCATCCGGGTGGGGGAGCTGTGCGGCCTGGACATCGACGACCTCGACACCGAGCGCCGGGTGGTCCGGGTCTTCGGCAAGGGCCGCAAGGAGCGCACCGTCCCCTACGGACAGCCCGCCGGCCGAGCGGTGGACCGCTGGCTGCGGCTGGGGCGCCCGGCCCTCTGCGCCGAGGGTGCGGGGCCGGCGCTCTTCCTCGGCGCCCGGGGCCGGCGCATCGACCAGCGGGTCGTCCGCGAGCTGGTGCACCGCCGCATCGCCGACGTGCCCGGCGCTCCCGACATCGGGCCGCACGGCCTCCGGCACACCGCGGCCACCCACCTGCTGGAGGGCGGCGCCGACCTGCGCTCCGTGCAGGAGCTGCTCGGCCACGCGTCGCTGGCGACCACCCAGCTCTACACGCATGTCACCACCGACCGGCTCCGCCAGGCCTACCGCCAGGCGCACCCCCGGGCCTGATCACGTCGTACCTCCCCACCCCTGCCGGGCGCCGAGGAGGGCCAGGAAGGAGGCGAGGGGTGGCGCCCAGCCGGCGTAGGGGAGGGCCGCCCGGGCATCGCCGGAGACCGGCTCGTCGCGCCAGAGGGGGAGCAGGCGCACCGGTCCGCCGCCCACGAGCAGCAGCGGGTCGAGGTAGGTCTCCCCGCGAAGCCACCCCCAGTGCAGGCACGCGGCCGGGAAGCAGTGCGAGAAGGCGACCTCCAGCCGGCCGAGCGGCGCGCCCTCCGCCACGAGGTCACCGCGCCCGACGATCGCGGCGACTGGTTCGTACGTCGTGCGCGTGCCGTCGTCGTGGGCGACCGTGACCACCCCCTTCCCGGCGATCCGGCCGGCGAAGGCGACGACCCCGGGACGGGCGGCGCTTACGACCTGGCCGACGTGGCCGGCGAGGTCGACGCCGCGGTGGCCTTCACCCCACGGGTCGGCGGGCGGGTCGAATCCGGCGACGACGTCGGGCTCGGGGGAGAGCGGCCAGCTGCCGACCGGGTGCTCAGCGGCCCGGGCAGGCGGGGCCACGCCCACCGCGAGCAGGACGGCGGCGTGGACGAGGAGCAGGGTGAGGCGGACCATGGGGCCCAGCCTGCGGCGTACCCCTGACCGGTGCCGCCCTCGCTGCCCTCGACCTGTGGAGGAGAGAGCACCGCTCACCCTTGTGGACGCCCAGCGGCCCGCGATTGGCCCCGCAGCGGGGCGGTGGCTACGATTCCTCCCAGCAGTCCACCCGGACTGACTTCGCACGCTCGCTGACCGCGACGGGATGCTTCTCGGTCCCGATCACCCGTGGGCGCCGGCTCTCAGTTTCTCCTCACACGCCAGGGGGATTGGGTCGCGCGCGAGCGTCAGGGCAGCCGACACCCGTCGGGTGCAGCAACTGAAAACAACAGGAGTCCCGCCCTCGGCTCGACCTGCCTCAAGGTCGGGCGCACACGCGTGCGGGCTCCGCCACAACAGGAGAACACCATGGCAGTCGTCACCATGCGCCAGCTGCTCGAGAGCGGCGTCCACTTCGGTCACCAGACCCGTCGCTGGAACCCCAAGATGAAGCGCTTCATCATGACCGAGCGCAACGGCATCTACATCATCGACCTGCAGCAGTCGCTGGCCTACATCGACCGCTCCTACGCCTTCGTCAAGGAGACGGTGGCCAAGGGCGGCGTCATCATGTTCGTCGGCACCAAGAAGCAGGCCCAGGAGGCCATCGCCGAGCAGGCGACGCGCGTCGGGATGCCCTACGTCAACCAGCGCTGGCTCGGCGGCATGCTCACCAACTTCCAGACGGTGCACCAGCGGATCAACCGCCTCAAGGAGCTCGACGAGGTCGACTTCGACAACGTCGCGGGCTCGGGTCGCACCAAGAAGGAACTGCTCCAGATGAAGCGCGAGCGCGACAAGCTCGACAAGACCCTGGGCGGCATCCGCGAGATGTCCAAGGTGCCGTCGGCCGTGTGGATCGTCGACACCAACAAGGAGCACCTGGCGGTCGAGGAGGCGCGCAAGCTGCGCATCCCGATCATCGGCATCCTCGACTCCAACTGCGACCCCGACGTGGTCGACTTCCCGATCCCGGGCAACGACGACGCCATCCGCGCGGTCGGCCTGCTGACCCGCGTGGTCGCCGACGCCGTCGCCGAGGGCCTGATCGCCCGCTCCGGCGCCAAGACCGCCGGCGACGAGGTCGCCGCTGCGGAGCCCCTCGCCGAGTGGGAGCGTGAGCTGCTCGAGACCCCCGCGACCGACGCTGCCGCGCCGGCTCCCGAGGCCCCCGCCGCTGAGGCTCCTGCCGCTGAGGCCCCCGCCGCTGAGGCCCCCGCCGCCGAGGCCCCCGCCGCCGAGGCTCCTGCTGCCGAGCCGGCCGCCGAGCCGGCCGCCGAGACCGAGAGCGAGTTCGGTCCCGACTCTGCTCTCGCCACCGAGGACGGCCAGGCGCCCGAGGGCTTCGAGATCAAGGGCAACAAGGACTCGATGAAGTTCCACGCGCCCACCAGCCCCTGGTACGGCCGCACCAACGCCGACGTGTGGTTCCGCTCGGCCGAGGCTGCCGAGGCCGCCGGCTTCGTCAACGCCGAGGCGAAGGCCTGACCTCAGGTCAGTCCGCCCCGACCCACCACCACTTCGAGGAAGAAGGATCATGGCCAACTTCTCCGCTGCCGACGTCAAGAAGCTCCGTGAGCTCACCGCCGCCGGCATGATGGACTGCAAGAAGGCGCTCGAGGAGACCGACGGCGACTTCGAGAAGGCCGTCGAGCTGCTCCGCGTCAAGGGCGCCGCCAAGGCCGCCAAGCGTGGGGCCGAGCGCGAGGCCTCCGCGGGCCTCGTCGCCACCTCCGGTGGCGCGCTGGTCGAGCTCAAGTGCGAGACCGACTTCGTCGCGAAGGGCGAGGCGTTCGTCGCCGCTGCCCAGCGCATCGCCGACGCGGCCGCCGAGGCCAAGGCCGGCGACGCCGAGACCCTCAAGGGCGTCAAGCTCGGCGACAAGACCGTCGCTGAGGTCGTCGAGGACCTCGCGATCAGCATCGGCGAGAAGATCGAGCTCGGCGAGGTCGCCTACTTCGAGGGCCCGGTCGTCGCCTACATGCACAAGCGTGCCGCCGACCTGCCGCCCGCCGTGGGCGTCCTGGTCGAGTACGACGGTGACGAGGCCGCCGCGCGTGGCGTTGCCATGCAGATCGCCGCGATGCGTCCTCAGTACCTGACACGCGACGAGGTCCCCGCGGACATCGTCGAGAAGGAGCGTGCGATCGCCGAGGCGACCTCCCGCGAGGAGGGCAAGCCCGAGGCAGCCATCGCCAAGATCACCGAGGGTCGCCTGAACGGCTTCTTCAAGGACATCGTGCTGCTCGAGCAGCCGTCGGTGACGGAGAACAAGAAGTCGGTCAAGGCCGTCCTCGACGAGGCCGGCACCTCCGTGAAGCGGTTCGCCCGCTTCGAGGTCGGCGCCTGAGCCTCGACAGGCTCTACCAGCCCATCCGAGCACCCGACGGGGCCGGTACGACGCGAGTCGTGCCGGCCCCGTCGCCGTACTCGCTCCCGGCCGGGCCGTTCGCGCCGAGGCCAGCCCCTCCTATACGTTTCGACCAACGCCATGACTGTTCAGAGGCCACCAGAAGGGAACACCGTGACCGTCTACAACCGCGTCCTGCTCAAGCTCTCGGGGGAGGTGTTCGGCGGTGGCAAGGTCGGCGTCGACCCCGACGTCGTGCAGAAGGTCGCGCGGGAGATCGCGAGCGTCGTGCGCGAGGGCGTCGGCGTGAGCATCGTGGTCGGCGGTGGCAACTTCTTCCGCGGGGCCGAGCTCCAGCAGAGCGGCATGGACCGCGCGCGGGCCGACTACATGGGCATGCTCGGAACGGTGATGAACTGCCTCGCGCTGCAAGACTTCCTGGAGAAGGAGGGCATCGAGACGCGCGTGCAGACGGCGATCACGATGGGCCAGGTGGCCGAGCCCTACATCCCCCGCCGTGCCATGCGCCACCTCGAGAAGGGCCGCGTCGTGATCTTCGGGGCCGGCTCCGGCATGCCTTACTTCTCGACCGACACCGTGGCCGCCCAGCGGGCGCTCGAGACCAAGTGCGAGGTCGTGCTGATGGCCAAGCAGGGTGTCGACGGCGTCTACACCGCCGACCCGAAGAAGGACTCGACGGCCACCAAGTACGACAACCTCACATTCGCCGAGGCCCTCCAGCAGGGCCTGCGGATCGCCGACGCCACGGCGTTCGCGCTGTGCATGGAGAACAACCTGCCCCTAGTCGTCTTCGGCGCCGAGGACGAGGGCGCGATCCTGCGGATCGTGAAGGGTGAGAAGATTGGGACGCTGGTGAGCAGCGGCGCCTGAGCCGCCACGTCCCGCGGCCGAGTAGCCGCCTGGAGCATCGCAGCACGACGAGACATCGCACGACATCGAGTTGGAAGACACAGGAGCAGCCGTGATCAAGGAAGTCCTCAACGAGGCCGACGACAAGATGTCCAAGTCGGTCGAGGCGACCCGCGAGGAGTTCGCCACGATCCGTGCGGGCCGTGCCAACCCCAGCATGTTCGCCAAGCTGACGGCCGACTACTACGGCACCCCGACCCCGCTGCAGCAGCTGGCGTCGTTCACCTCGCAGGACGCGCGCACGATCATCGTGGCGCCCTTCGACATGGGTGCGCTCGCCGAGATCGAGAAGTCGATCCGCGACTCCGACCTCGGCGTCAACCCCTCCAACGACGGCAGGACCATCCGCTGCGTGTTCCCGGAGCTGACCGAGGAGCGCCGCAAGGAATACATCAAGCTCGCCAAGGCGAAGGCCGAGGACGGCCGCGTCTCGGTGCGCAACGTGCGCCGCACGGCCAAGCAGAGCCTCGAGAGGCTCGAGAAGGACGGCGACGTCGGCCAGGACGACGTCACCGGCGCGGAGAAGAAGCTCGACGCGCTCACCAAGAAGCACACGGACGCCATCGACGAGATGCTCAAGAACAAGGAAGCCGAGCTGCTCGAGGTCTGAGCCGCCCGCCTTCGATGACGACTCCCACCGTGCCCGGTCCCGCCGTCCCGGCCGATGCCCCCAAGGACCACGGGCGGGCCGGCCGCAACCTGCCCGCAGCCGTCGGCTCCGCCGTCGTGCTGCTCGCCGCGATCGCGGCGTCCTTGCTGGTCTGGAAGACCGCGTTCATGCTCATCGTGGCCGCGGCGGTCGTCGTCGCGGTCTGGGAGCTGCACCGAGGGATGGCGGCCAGGGACATCGACCTGCCGGAGCAGCCGCTGATGGTCGGCGGCGTCGTCATGGTCGTCGTGGCCTACTTCTGGGGGGCGCCCGCCCTCGTGACCGCCACCGCGGTCGCGGCCCTGGTGATCATGCTGTGGCTGCTGCGCCGGGGCGTGGAGGGCTACGTCAAGAACGCCACCGCCTCGGTCTTCACGCTCATCTACATCCCCTTCCTCGGCTCGTTCGTCGCGCTGATGCTGGCCGAGGGCGGCGCGACCGGCTTCGACCGGTTCGACGAGGGCGTGCGGGGCGTGATCGCCTTCATCCTGGTCACCATCGCCTCGGACATCGGCGGCTATGCCGCGGGCGTGCTGTTCGGCAAGCACCCCATGGCCCCCGTGATCTCCCCCAAGAAGTCCTGGGAGGGCTTCGTCGGGTCTGCGCTGTCCTGCGTGGGCGCCGGCGTCGCGCTCGTGGTGTGGCTCCTCGAGGGCGACTGGTGGGTCGGCGTCATCCTGGGCCTGATCGCGGTCGTGATGGCCACCCTCGGTGACCTGTGCGAGTCGGTGATCAAGCGTGACCTCGGCATCAAGGACATGTCCCAGGTGATCCCGGGCCACGGTGGCCTGATGGACCGGCTCGACTCGCTGCTGGCCACGATCGCCCCGATCTGGCTGCTGCTGCACTACCTCGTCTTCTGAGCGCTCGCGCGAGATGACGCTCTTCCTGGTCCGGCACGGCCGCCCCCTGGTCGACCCGACCCGGCCGGCGGCCGAGTGGGAGCTCGACCCCACGGCGTACGACGACGTGTGGGCTCTGCGTGTCAGTGGGCGGCTGCCGGAACTGGCCGCCTGGTTCTGCTCGCCGGAGCCGAAGGCCACCCAGACGGCCCAGCTGCTGACCGACGCAGGGGTAGGGATCCTGGACGAGCTGCGCGAGCAGGAGCGCGATACCGGCTGGCACGCCGACTTCGAGGACTGCGTGCGCCGGGCGTTCGCCGACCCGGACACCGCTGCGGCGCCGGGGTGGGAGCCGATCGCCGCGACGCGGGACCGGCTGCTGCCCGCCGTACGCCGGGTCCTCGACGTCCACGGCGACCAGGACGTCGTCCTCGTCGGGCACGGCACGGCGTGGACGCTCCTGGTGGCCGAGCTGACCGGCCGGCCGCCGGACCTGGCGCGCTGGGCCGAGATGGCCATGCCCGACGTGCTCGTGGTGCCCTGACGCGTGCAGATGCGCCGATTCGGCGGGTCGGGGGTGTGCAGACGCGCCCACTCGGCGACGATGGGGGCATGACCGCACCCGAGTCGACGAGCCAGCAGGACCGCGAGACCCAGCGCGCTCCGGACTGGTGGCAGCGCGACCACCCGCATGCCGCCGCGATCTCCGGGTTCTTCACGGGCATGCTCTTCGTCACGGTCGTGCCCGGCGGCTTCGCGGGTGTGCTCCGGCTGCTCGTCGGCCACGAGACGGCCGAGGAGCTCTTCCCGTTCGTCCTCCTCGCGCTCGTCGTGCCGATGGGGCTGCTGGCCAGCCCGCGCACCCGCCGTTTCGGCACCTACATGGTGATCGGCATGGTGCTCAGCGCGCTCGTCGTCGTGAGCGTCGCCTCGCTCGTCCTCTACTTCATGGTCCGGCGCGACTCGTAGCCGAATCGTTGCCCGGGGCCCGCGGGTGGGATGATCGGGCAGATGTCCGAGCCGATCAAGACCCTGCCCCTCGTCTTCGACGAGCCGCGCGGCCGCAAGAAGCCGCCGCGGCACCTCGCCGACCTCGACGAGGCCGGGCGCAAGGCGCTGCTCGAGGAGATGGGCCTGCCGGGATTCCGGGCCAGGCAGCTCTCGACCCACTACTTCGCCCGGCTGGTGGACGACCCGGCCGAGATGACCGACCTCCCGGCTGGCCAGCGTGACGACCTCGTGGCCGCGCTCCTGCCCGGCCTGATGACTCCGTTGCGCACCATGGAGGCGGACAAGGGCACCACGCGAAAGACGCTCTGGCGGCTCTTCGACGGCGCGCTCGTCGAGTCGGTGCTGATGCGCTACCCCGACCGCGCCACCATCTGCGTCTCCAGCCAGGCCGGCTGCGGCATGGCCTGCCCGTTCTGCGCCACCGGCCAGGGCGGCCTGCAGCGCAACATGTCGACCGCGGAGATCGTGGAGCAGGTCGTCGCAGGCGCCCGGGCGATGGCGCGCGGCGAGGTGCCCGGCGGGCCCGGCCGCGTCAGCAACGTCGTGTTCATGGGCATGGGGGAGCCGCTCGCCAACTACAAGGCGGTGATCGGCGCCGTACGCCGCCTGACCGACCCGGCACCCGCCGGGCTCGGCATGAGCGCGCGGGGCGTCACCGTTTCCACGGTCGGCCTGGTGCCGCGGATCAAGCAGCTCACCGAGGAGGGCATCCCGGTGACGCTGGCCCTGAGCCTGCACGCCCCCGACGACGAGCTGCGCAACGAGCTGGTCCCCATCAACACCCGCTTCTCCGTCGACGAGACCGTGGATGCCGCGTGGGACTACGCGCGGGTGACCAAGCGGCGGGTGAGCATCGAGTACGCCATGATGCGCGGCATCAACGACCAGGCCTGGCGGGCCGACCTGCTCGGCGACGTGCTCAACGCGCGCGGCGACTGGGGCTGGGTGCACGTCAACCTGATCCCGTTGAACCCCACTCCGGGCTCGAAGTGGACCGCCTCGGACCCGCGTGACGAGCGGGAGTTCGTGCGGCGCCTCGAGGCGAAGGGCATCCCGACGACGGTCCGCGACACGCGCGGGCGGGAGATCGACGGCGCCTGCGGCCAGCTCGCCGCGACCGAAGCGTGAGCGCGCGGAGCGCCAGGGGAGGGGGTCGGAGAGCGGTCGGCGGGAGTTCACGTGTCGTCTGCACAGGCCACCCGCGCTGTTGCGGGCGGATTCCTAGCGTGCTGCCATGGCCTCGAAGCTGCTCCGCCGCACGGGCTCGGTCTCCACGACGCCCGACACGACGTTCAAGCGCTCCAACCTCGTCCCGATCCAGCGCCAGCGAACCGACACCCGCCGCCTCCGCGTGCTGGTGGTGAGCGAGTCCTTCCTCCCGCAGGTCAACGGCGTCACCAACTCGGTGCGCCGCGTCCTCGAGCACCTCGCCCGGGACGGCCACGTCGCCGAGTTGGTGGCGCCGACCGGCCCGGAGTCCTACGCCGGCTTCCCGGTGACGATCTGTCGCGGGTCGAGCCTGCCGTTCTACAAGGAGTTCCGCATCGGCCTCGAGACGCGCCGCCGGCTGCGCGCGGTGATGCTGCGCTTCCAGCCCGACGTGGTGCACATCGCCTCCCCGGCGACGCTGGGGTACCAGGCGGCCAGAGCCGCGCGTGAGCTGGGCATCCCCAGCGTCGCGATCTACCAGACCGACCTCGTCGGCTTCGCCGCGCGCTACGGCATTCCCGGCGGCGACCGGGCGATGACCGCGCTGACCCGCCGCATCCACGTCGGCGTGGACCGCACGCTGGCGCCGTCGACGGCGAGCATCGACCAGCTGCGCGCGATGGACGTCCCCGGCCTGGCGCACTGGCCGCGCGGCGTCGACCTCGAGATGTTCGACCCCGCCCACCGCTGCGAGGAGCTGCACCGCGAGCTCGCGCCGCACGGTGAGGTGCTGGTGGGGTACGTCGGGCGGCTGGCGCCCGAGAAGGAGCTGGAGCTCCTCGCCCACGTCGACAAGCTCCCCGGCGTACGCGTCGTGATCGTGGGGGGCGGGCCCGAGGAGGAGCGGCTGCGCGCCCGGCTGCCGAACGCGGCGTTCCTGGGCGTGCTGCACGGCGAGGAGCTCGGCCGGGCCTACGCCACGCTCGACGTCTTCGCGCACACCGGCCGCCACGAGACCTACTGCCAGTCGGCCCAAGAGGCGCTGGCCTCCGGGGTGCCGGTCGTCGCGCCGCGCGCGGGTGGCCCGATCGACGTCGTCGACGACAGGGTCGCCGGCTTCCTCTACCAGCCGGGCAACGGCGTCGAGCTCGCGGCGCACGTCCGGAGCCTGGTCGAGGACGAGCAGCTGCGGGCCAGGGTCGCGGCCGCCGCACGCCGCAGCGTCCAGGGCCGCTCGTGGCAGGCCGTCAACGACCTGCTCGTCGCGCACTACTGCGACGTCATCGGGATCGGGGAGCGCCAGGCGCTGGCCGTCTGACCACGGCGGCGGCCTCCTCGACCGTGTCGACGAGGTGCATGAGATGCTCCATCGCGCGGCCCTTCGCCAGTGACGCCAGCAGCGGCCAGGCGGGGACGGTCGAGGTCCAGTGCTCCCGCCCGACGAGCACCATGGGCGCGACGGACGAGGGGTCGGCGTAGTAGTTCTCGCAGGCGTCCTGGAAGACCTCCTGCACGGTGCCGGCGGCACCGGGCAGGAAGACGATGCCGCCGGTGCAGATCTCCAGGAGGATCGCCTCACGGGTGGCGTTGCGGAAGTACTTCGCGATCGCCGTGGCGAACGGGTTGGACGGCTCGTGGCCGTAGTGCCAGGTGGGGATCCCCAGCGACTGGCAGCCGTCCGGGACGCCCGACAGCACGGACAGGGCGGCGTCCGCCCAGGCGCCGATGTCGGGGGTGAAGGACGGTACGGCGGCCAGGGTGGCGAGGGCGGCGTCGAGATCGGCCACGGGGCGGCCCGCGAGGAGGGCCCCCAGGTTGGCGGCCTCCATCGCTCCCGGCCCGCCCCCGGTCGCGACGACGTGGTGCGACCCCACCACCTGGCCGAGGCGCGCGGCCTCGGCGTAGCCGGGTGAGCCACGGAGCAGCGCATGACCGCCCATCACCCCGACGATGTCCCGGCCCTCCACCCACGCGGTGAGGGCCTTGTCGATCGCATGGTCGTGCAGCGCCATCGCGAGGGCCGAGTCGCCGTCGGTGGGCGCCTGCGACCAGGCGTAGGCGCGCGCGTCGAGGCTGTCGACGTAGGCAGGCGTGTCATAGAGCTCGTACGGCGAGTAGAGGGCGTGCCGGTAGGGGTCGACCGGGGCCCCGGGCACGGCCGGGAAGACCACCCCGCCCCCGCGGCGTACGGCCTCCTCGTCACCGTCGGCGAACCGGCAGCCGAGGAACAGCGCGCCCGCCACGGACACCCCCCGCAGCGCCGCTCCGTGAGCCACCAGGTCGAGGCCCACCAGACGCCAGCCGTCGAGCGACCGAGCCCCCGCAGCCAGGCGCCGGTCGAGGTCCATCAGGGAGACGACGTCGACGACCCGCCCGCGTGTGTGCCTCACGACCGTCGACCCTAACCGGGACGCGGGGGTACCGTGGAGAGATCCCGCGGAGGCGGGAGGTCCGACGATGATGTGGCTGGTCTGGCTGCTGCTGGCAGTGGTGCTGGGTGCCGCGGAGATGCTCACGCTGACACTCGGCTTCGGCCTGCTCGCGGCGGGTGCCCTGGTCGCGGCCGTCGTGGCTGGCGCCGGGGGGCCGCTCGCCCTCCAGGTGGCGGCGGGCGTGGTCACGGGCGGGGTCGGCCTGCTCGCCGTCCGTCCCATCGCCAAGCGCCACATGGCGCTGCCGCCGATGATCCGCGAGGGCAGCGACGCACTGGTCGGCCGGCCGGGGGTGGTGATCCGCGAGGTCACCGCGACCCACGGGCTCGTCCACGTGGGCGGTGAGGACTGGTCGGCGCGGTCCTACGACGAGGACCAGGTCATCCCCGTCGGCGCCAGGGTCGACGTCCTCGAGATCGTCGGCGCCACGGCGCTGGTCTACCCACGCGACCCGGTCATCGGCGGAGACCCGATCACGAAGGAGTGAACACCGTGGAGCTCTTGGTCCCGATCCTGGTCGCCGCGATGGTGATGGCCTTCCTGGTCGTCTCGACCGTCCGGATCGTGCCGCAGGCGCGGCGCTTCAACATCGAGCGCTTCGGGCGCTACCGCACCACCCTGCAGCCCGGCCTCAACTTCATCGTACCGATCGCGGACCGCGTCCGCGACAAGCTGGACGTGCGCGAGCAGGTCTACTCCTCGGAGCCCAAGCCCGTGATCACCGAGGACAACCTCGTGGTGGCCATCGACACGGTCCTCTACTACCAGATCACCGACCCGCGGGCCGCGGCCTACGAGGTGGCCAACTACCTCCAGGCGATCGACCAGCTCACCGTCACCACGCTGCGCAACCTGATCGGGTCGATGGACCTCGAGCGCACGCTGACCTCCCGGGAGAACATCAACGTGCAGCTGCGCGAGGTGCTCGACGACGCCACCGGCAAGTGGGGGATCCGGGTCAACCGCGTGGAGATCAAGGCCATCGACCCGCCGGCCTCGATCAAGGAGGCGATGGAGAAGCAGATGCGCGCCGAGCGCGACAAGCGTGCGGCGATCCTGCACGCCGAGGGCGAGCGGCAGTCGCGGATCCTCACGGCGGAGGGCACGCGGCAGCAGCGGATCCTCGAGGCGGAGGGCGACCAGAAGGCCCGGATCCTGCGCGCGGACGGCGAGGCGCAGGCCCTCGAGCGGGTCTTCCAGGCCGTGCACCGCAACGACGCCGACCCGAAGGTGCTGGCCTACAAGTACCTCGAGATGCTGCCCCACCTCGCCCAGGGCGGGAACACGTTCTGGGTCATCCCGGGCGAGCTCACCCAGGCGGTCCGCACCATCACGAGCGCCTTCGCCGGCGAGGCCGAGGACCAGCACGGGCACCCTGGCGAGCGTCCGGCGCCGGCCGTCCCGAGGCCCGCGCGCCCCGCCGACGATGCCCTGCCTCCCGGACCGGATCCGGCCGAGATCGCCGAGGTCGCCCAGGCCGTCGTCGAGGAGGCCAAGGCCGAGGCCGCCGCGGCGGAGCGGGCGGCCCGGCCCGGACCGCGCTAGAACGCGTGCGCCATCAGCTCCCCGAACAGCTCCTGCTCGTCGCTCTCCAGGCCCCGCATCCGGAACCAGCGGCACATGTTCGCGCAGTCGCGCAGCAGGTAGTCCATGCCCTGGGGGTTGCCGACGAGGTCGACGACCTGCGGCAGGTCGATGATGACCAGGCGGTCGCCTGCGGCGAGCGTGTTGTACGGCGAGAGGTCGCCGTGGACGATGCCCGACTGCACCATCGTGGCCAGCGCGTCCCGTAGCTGGTCGTAGTAGGACTGCAGCAGCTCCGGCTCCGGCCGCACCTGCGCGAGCCGGGGCGCGGTCTCACCCTCGACGGTGATCCACTCCATCAGGATCTCGGTCTCGTGGATCTGGACGGGGCAGGGGACCGGGAGGCCGAGCTCCCAGCACCGCTTGAGCGCGTCCCACTCCGACACCGCCCACTCGCCGGCGGCGACGATGCGGCCCCAGGTCGACTTGCGCTTGAGCGCGCGCTGGTCGCGCGAGCGCTTCACCGAGCGGCCCTCGGTGTAGGAGGCCGCGCGGTGGAAGGTGCGGTGGTCGGTGTCGCGGTAGCGCTTGGCCGCCATCACGACGCCGCCGGCCGGGTCGAGGGGGTCGGCGCGCTCGACGAGGAAGACGTCCGCCTCCTTGCCGGTCTTGAGGATCCCGAGCTCGGTGTCGATCGCGCCCTGCGAGGTCACGACCCAGTCGGGGCGCGGCTCGGGGCCGCGCATGAGTGGCTCGACGTCGAGCCAGGTCGACCACCGCTGGCGGTCGTCGAGGTCCTCGTCGTAGGCGCGGAAGTCGAAGACGAACGACGGGTCGAGGTCGTCGTCAGGGGTGATGTGGCGCGGCGGCCACGGGAGATGCTTGGTCAACGGTGCTCCAGGAGTGTGAGGGACGGTCTGCGGGCAGGCCGAGGACAGTGATCGACATGTCACGGCTCCTCTCACTCGCTGGTGCGTGCGGCACCTCCGTGGTGCTCGCCCGGCCATGCTGCCGGGGTCGGCCGAGCGGGCGCAACGGAATATCCACGGGGTAGGTTGCACGGGTGACCCGCCGCCTCGCCGCCGCAGCCGTCGCCCTCGCGCTGGGCGCCCTCCTCGCGCCCCCCACCGTCTCCGGGGCCGCCTCCGGGGTGGTCGCCGACGTAGGAGCCCCCGTCGCCGGCGCGACCGGCATCGGCGATCCCTACTGGCCGCAGGACGGCAACGGCGGCATCGACGTCGCGTCGTACCGGATCAGGGACTCCTACGACTTCGACAGCCGCCGCCTCTCCGGCCGCACCAAGCTTCGCCTCACTGCGACGCAGGACCTCGCCAGCTTCCACCTCGACTTCCTCCTCCCGGTCTCGAAGGTCACCGTCGACGGGGCACGCGCCGCCCACGGCCGCCCCAGCTCCCACGAGCTGCGGATCACCCCGAAGGCGCCGCTGGCGGCCGGCACCGCGCACACGGTCACGGTGACGTACGCCGGGAGGCCGGGCGAGCGGCGCTACGCCGGCGAGCGCAACTGGCTGGCGTCGCCGCGCGAGGTCGTGACCATGAACCAGCCGCACATGGCGCCCTGGTGGTTCCCCGCCAACGACCACCCCAGCGACAAGGCGAGGTTCCACATCCGCGTCACCGTGCCCACCGGCCGCGAGGTCGTGGCGAACGGCCAGCTGGTCGGGAAGAAGAGGCACGGGGCGCGCACCACGTGGGCGTGGAAGGCCGAGGAGCCGATGACGACCTACCTCGCGTTCTTCGCCGCCGGTGACTTCGCGATCGAGAAGGGCGCCTCGGGCGGCCTGCCGTGGCTGGTCGCGGTGTCCAGGGCGCTGCCCCCGCAGGAGCGGCGCGCGTCGATGTCGCTGATGCGCCGCACCCCGAGGGTCGTGGACGCGCTGGAGGCCGACCTCGGCCCCTACCCGTTCTCCGTGGTGGGCGGCCTCACCACGTCGCTGCCGGTGGGCTTCGCGCTGGAGAACCAGACCCGCCCGACCTACCCCGCGGTGGGCAGGCACTACGTCAGCCTCGTGGTGCACGAGCTGGCTCACCAGTGGTTCGGCGACCACGTCGCCGTCGCGCGCTGGCGCGACATCTGGCTCAACGAGGGCGCCGCCACGTTCATGGAGTGGCGCTGGTGGGAGACCCACGGCGGCCCGTCCGCGGCGCGGACCCTGCAGGACTCCTGGGCCAGCTTCCCCGCCGGCGACCCGTTCTGGGACGTGGTGATCGGCGACCCGGGGCCGGGCAAGATCTTCCACTCGGCGGTCTACGACCGCGGTGCGATGACGATGCAGGCGCTGCGCCACCGCATCGGTGACCAGGCCTTCTGGCTGCTGCTGCGCACCTGGCTGGACCAGAAGGGCGGCGGCAACGCCACCTCGGAGGAGTTCGAGGCCCTCGCCTCCCAGCTCAGCGGCCAGGACCTCACCTCGTTCTTCACCGCGTGGCTCCGCACGCCGGAGCGGCCTGCCCCGACGGCGGCCAACGGGCTCGGCTGATGTCGGTCGACTGGTTCCGCAAGCCGGTCGAAGGTCTCGACGGCACGCTCAACGCCTGCTACCAGGCGCTCGACCGCCACGTGATCCGCGGGCGCGCCGACGACGTGGCGGTCCGTCTCGCGGGCAGGGACTGGACCTTCGCGGCGCTGCTCGAGCAGGCCGGGGCCTTCGCTGGCGTGCTGCGCGCGTTCGACGTCGGGCCGGGCGACACCGTCGCGGTGGCCCACCTGCCCGCCCCGCACGGGATCCACGTGGCGCTCGCGGTGGCGCGCGTCGGCGCCGTGGCGTCGTACGACGTCGACGACATCGCCCGCGCGAAGGTGGTCGTGGCGCCCTCCCACATCCCCACGGGAGACGCGGACTGCCCGTTGATCACCCTCGACGACTCCTCCGAGCTGCCCTGGGACACGGTGATGCGTGCTGGCCGGGCCAACCCCGCCGGCTGCACCGAGGTGCCGGCCGATGCGCTGCTCGCGGTCGTCGGCGGCCGGCCGGTGTCCGTGCTCGGCGCCCTCGGCGTGTCGGACGACCAGAAGCCGGTGGCGCCCGAGGGAGCCACGCTCGTCGACGTCGGTGGGCTCGCGTTGTGGTCGTTCGACGCGCCGGGAGCGGAGGCGTGACCGCTCGCGACGTGGTCGTCCTGGGCTCCACCGGCTCGATCGGCACCCAGGCGCTCGACCTCGTCCGCGCCCACCCCGACCGGTTCCGGGTCGTCGCCCTCACGGCCGGCGGCTCGAACCCCGAGGTGTTCGAGCAGCAGGTCGCCGAGTTTGCCCCCGCCTTCCACGGGCTGGGGGAGGACGCGTCGACCGAGGCGGCCGCGCTGGACTGCGACGTGGTCCTCAACGGCATCACCGGCGCGGTGGGCCTCCGGCCGACGCTGGCCGCCCTCGACGCCGGCAACACGCTGGCGCTGGCCAACAAGGAGTCGCTCATCATCGGCGGCCCGCTGGTGCGCGACCGGGCCCGGCCTGGCCAGATCGTCCCGGTCGACAGCGAGCACAGCGCGATCGCCCAGAGCCTGCGGGCCGGCTCCGCCGGTGAGGTACGCCGCCTGGTGCTGACCGCGAGCGGTGGACCCTTCCGCGGGCGCACCCGGGAGCAGCTCGCCGACGTCACGCCGGCCGAGGCCCTGGCCCACCCCAACTTCGCGATGGGCACGGTGATCACCACCAACTCCGCGACCCTGGTCAACAAGGGGCTCGAGGTGATCGAGGCACACCTGCTCTTCGACGTGCCGTTCGACCGCATCGACGTGGTCGTGCACCCGCAGCAGCTGATCCACTCGATGGTGGAGTTCGTCGACGGCGCGGTCGTCGCCCAACTGGGGCTGCCGACGATGCTAGTGCCGATCTCGCTGGGGATGGGCTGGCCCGACCGGGTGCCCGACGCCGAGACGCCGATCGACTGGACCAGGGCGTCCGACTGGCGATTCGAGCCGCTGGACGAGGTCGCCTTCCCGGCCGTCCGGCTGGCGCGCGAGGCGGGGGAGCGCGGTGGCACCGCCCCGGCCGTCTACAACGCCGCCAACGAGGTCTGCGTGGCCGCCTTCCACGCCGGCCGGCTCGGGTTCGTCGAGATCGTCGAGACGGTGGCGCGCGTCCTCGCCACCCACGACGTACCCTCGAAGGAGCAATTCACCGTGGACGACGTCCTGGCGGCCGATGCATGGGCCAGGGACGAAGCGGCCCGGCTCATCGGAGGGACCCACGCGCCATGACCGCGCTCTATTACGCACTGGGCGTGCTCGTCTTCGCCGTCGCCATCATGCTCTCGATCGGGCTGCACGAGTTCGGCCACCTGATCCCGGCGAAGAAGTTCGGCGGCAAGGTGAGCCAGTGGTTCATCGGCTTCGGCCCCACGGTGTGGAGCAAGCGGATCGGCGAGACGGAGTACGGCGTCAAGGCGATCCCGCTCGGCGGCTACGTGAAGATCATCGGCATGCTGCCGCCCGGCGCCGAGCAGCTCGTCGAGGAGACGACCGTCGACGCCGAGGGCCGCCAGGTGCACCGGGTGCGCAAGTCCAACACCGGCCTGTTCACCCAGCTGATCTCCGACGCCCGCTCCGCGGAGTGGGAGCTCGTCGGCCCGGACGACGCCGACCGGCTGTTCTACAAGATGCCCTGGTGGAAGAAGGTCGTGGTGATGGGCGGCGGCCCGATGGTCAACATCGCCATCGCGTTCTTCATCTTCACCGGCGTCTTCGCCACCTACGGCAACCCCACCGACCGGGTGCTCGAGCCCGTCGTGAGCTCCGTCGCGCCGTGCGTCGTGCCGTTCGAGGAGAGCGGTCGTGAGTGCACGGCAGAGGATCCGGCGACGCCGGCGTACGCCGCCGGTCTCAAGCCGGACGACCGCATCGTCGCCTTCAACGGCACCGAGGTCGGTGACGACTGGCAGCTGCTCCAGGACCGGATCCGCGCCAACGCCGACGGCGAGGCGGACCTGACGATCCTGCGCGACGGCGTCGAGCAGACGGTCCACACCAACACGACGGTCACCCTCCGGCCGAAGTCGCTCGAGGACGAGACGCTCGTGCAGGTCGGCTTCCTGGGCGTGACGCCCGAGTTCCATATCCAGACCGGTGGCCCGGTCTACACGCTCGGCGAGATGGGCGGCATGACCGTCGACACGGTGCAGGCGCTCGTGCAGCTGCCCGTCAAGGTCTGGGGTGTGGCCAAGGCGATCGCCGGCGTCGAGGAGCGGGCGATCGACAGCCCGGTCAGCATCGTCGGGGGCGGGCGCTTCGCCGGGGAGACGGTCTCCCACGAGGAGTTCCTGGTCTCGGAGAAGCTCGTCTACCTCCTCATGCTGATCGCCGGCTTCAACTTCTTCATCGGCATGTTCAACTTCGTGCCGCTGCTGCCGCTCGACGGCGGCCACATCGCCGGCGCGCTCTACGAGGGTGCGCGACGTGGCGTCGCGCGGCTGCTCGGCCGGCCCGACCCCGGCTACGTCGACGTGGCCAGGCTGCTGCCGGTGGCGTACGTCGTGGGGCTGGCCATGCTGGTGATGGGCGTCGTGCTCATCGTCGGCGACATCGTGGTGCCGCTGCACATCACCTCCTGACCGGGTCTCGCTCCGCTCGACCAACCAGCGCTCCCTAGACTTGGCGCCATGACCTCCGTCGGCCTCGGCATGCCCGCGCTGCCCCCGCCCGTCCTGGCTCCCCGTCGTCCCACCCGGCAGATCAAGGTGGGGCAGGTCGGCGTCGGCAGCGAGTCGCCGATCTCCGTGCAGTCGATGACGACCACCCTGACCGCCGACGTCAACGCCACCCTCCAGCAGATCGCCGAGCTGACGGCCGCCGGCTGCGACATCGTGCGCGTCGCCTGCCCGAGCGCCGACGACGCCGAGGCGCTGCCGGACATCGCGCGCAAGTCGCAGATCCCGGTGATCGCCGACATCCACTTCCAGCCGAAGTACGTCTTCGCCGCGATCGAGGCGGGCTGCGCCGCGGTGCGGGTCAACCCCGGCAACATCAAGAAGTTCGACGACCAGGTCAAGGAGATCGCGCGGGCCGCGAAGGACCACGGCACGTCGATCCGGATCGGCGTCAACGCCGGGTCCCTCGACAAGCGGCTGCTGGAGAAGCACGGCAAGGCCACGCCCGAGGCGCTCGTGGAGTCGGCCGTGTGGGAGGCCTCGCTCTTCGAGGAGCACGACTTCTACGACTTCAAGATCTCCGTGAAGCACAACGACCCCGTCGTCATGGTGCGCGCCTACGAGCTGCTCGCCGAGCAGGGCGACTGGCCGCTGCACCTGGGCGTCACCGAGGCGGGCCCGGCGTTCCAGGGCACCATCAAGTCCGCCACCGCGTTCGGCGCGCTGCTCAGCAAGGGCATCGGCGACACGATCCGGGTCTCCCTCTCCGCCCCGCCGGTGGAGGAGGTCAAGGTGGGCATCCAGATCCTGCAGTCGCTCAACCTCCGCGAGCGCAAGCTCGAGATCGTCTCCTGCCCCAGCTGCGGGCGCGCGCAGGTGGACGTCTACACCCTCGCCGAGCAGGTGACCGCGGGCCTCGACGGCCTCGAGGTCCCGCTCCGGGTCGCCGTGATGGGCTGCGTCGTCAACGGCCCGGGCGAGGCTCGGGAGGCCGACCTCGGGGTCGCGTCCGGCAACGGCAAGGGCCAGATCTTCGTGCGGGGCGAGGTCATCAAGACGGTGCCGGAGTCCCAGATCGTGGAGACGCTGATCGAGGAGGCCATGCGGATCGCCGAGGGCATGGAAGCGGTCGAGGGCGCAGAGCCCAGCGTGACCGTATCCTGACCTCGCGGCCGGGCCTCTGGCCCGCTTTCTCGAGGTGGTGGCCATGGACTCTGGTGGCGGATTCGGGCTGCTCTTCGGGCTCGTGGTGCTCGCCGGAGTGGTGGGCACGCTCTGGAAGATCGGCACGGCCCGTGACATGGCGCGCTCGGCCGGTCTCGACGAGGACAGGGCAGCCACGATGGCGGTGCTCACCGATGACGGGCTCGAGGAGCTCGCCTCACTGCTCGCCCGCGGCGTGATCAGCCAGGAGGAGCACGACCGGGCGAGGGCCGACGTGCTCAGGTCCATCTGAGAGCGGCGGCGGACCCAGCGGGTGGCTAGAGTCGCCTCCGTGCTGACCAGGCGCGGCCAGGTGAGGCTGCTCGGACCCGACGACCTCGAGGGTTTCCTCGCCCTCACCGGTCGCGACCCCGTGCTCAACGTGTTCGCCGAGTACCGCGCCCGGATCACCTACCTCGAGCCCCGGTGGCTGGGGGGTGAGGTGTGGGGACGCTTCCGCGGCAGCGAGCTGGTGGCGGGCTGCCACATGGGCGCCAACCTGGTGCCCGTGGAGTGCACGCCCGACGACGTCCTGGCCTTCACCGAGCAGGCGCTCGCTCGGGTGCGGTCGACGGCCACCATCGTCGGACCCCACCAGCCCGTCGAGGCGTTCTGGCAGGCCGTGTCGGACCGCTGGGGCAGCCCCCGCGAGGCGCGCTGGCGCCAGCCCCACCTGGTCATCGACGGCCCTCCGCGGGTCGCCCCGGACCCGCGCGTGCGGGTCACCACGCGGGCCGACGTCGAGGCCGTCTACCCGGCCTGCGTGGCGATGTACACCGAGGAGGTCGGCGTCTCGCCCGAGGTCGGTGGCGGCAAGGACCTCTACCGTGCCCGCGTCGAGCAGCTCGTCCTCCGCGGCTGGTCGTTCGCCCGCTTCGACGACGAGGGGCAGGTCGAGTTCAAGGCCGAGGTGGCCTGCGCGACGCCGTACGCCGCGCAGGTGCAGGGCGTCTATGTGCGCCCCGACCTGCGCAACCAGGGCGTCGCCACCGCAGGCATGGCGGCTGTCGTCGAGCTGGTCCGGGCGAAGGTCGCCCCGGTCGTGTCGCTCTACGTCAACGACTGGAACGAGCCGGCGCGGGCGGCCTACGCCAGGGTGGGCTTCACCGAGACGGCGCGGATGTCGACGCTGATGTTCTAAAGGCGCCGCCGAGTCAGCCGCGTGGCGACTGGCGCACCAGCTCGCGGCGCGGGGCCACCGTGCGCGGCGCCTGCACCGGGACGGGGTCTGTCGCGTTCTCGCACTCGTCGACCTCGCAGCGCACGGTCGAGGACTGTGTCTGGCCGTTGACCTCGAGGAGCAGGCGGGTGTCGCTCTCCCACTCCACGGCGCCGAACCAGTTGGTCCTGTACGACGCCAGCCGGTCGCCGCCGATCTCGTGCACCGTGACCTCGGCGGGGCCGAGACCGTCCGAGAGGATGCCGATCGTGGCCATCCGGTCACCGTCGGGGGAGAAGGCGTCCACCCGCTCGTCACAGGACTTCCAGAGCACGTGGCGCGGCGCCGACAGCGGCGTCACCTTGGTGCAGCCGCCCTGGTAGGGGTCGTCGGTGTAGGAAGCCAGCCGGTCGGACCCGAGGTCGACCGCGTTCAGCGGGCGCTTCGTCACCCGGGTGATCGACCCGGTCACGGTGTCCCACCACGCGACGCCGCTCTCCCAGCCGCTGAGCAGCACCTTGCGGCCCGAGCGTGCCGCCGGCGCGTCGTACACCTCGTCGAACGTCCGCGAGACCTTGAGCTTGCCGCTGCGGGCGGACCAGAGCTTGACCACGCTCCGGCCGCGGACGTACTTGCTGCGCACCAGCCGGCGTCCGTCCTCGGACACCACGACGTTGTAGGGCTCGATGCCCTTGAGCAGCGTGCGGAAGGTGCCGTCGGGGAAGACCCGCTTGATCTTCCGGTCGCTCTGGCCATCCGCACTGGTGGTGCCGACGATCCACGCCGAGCCGGAGCGGCCTAGGAGGTAGGCCCGGTCGCCGCCCACGACGAAGGTGCGGCCGCGGGCCACGAGGTCGCCGTCCTCGATGTGGGCGATCGCGATGTCGGAGCCGTGAGGCAGGTCCTCGGGCTGGAGGTCGGTGGTGGCCGCGGCAGCCGGTGCCTGCAGGGCGATCAGGGACGCCACTGTGGCGAGCGCGAGCTGTCGGGTGGTCTTCATCGGTCCTCCGAGCGGATCGTCGAGCATGTCAGCGCCCGAGCCGCGATGGCAGCCCCGGGCGCACACCCATCCTCGCGCGCATGTCCTCGATGTCCAGTTCCGGCACCACCGCCGCCCCGGCCAGGCTCCCGATGCAGCTGCCGATGATCCGGGCGGCGCTGGGCGCGGCCCGCGGCTGAGCCCGCGTTCAGCGCGCCGACAGCCGGTAGGTCGGGACCTTTCCGGGGTCCGTCGCGTTCTCGCACACCTCGACGACGCACCGCACGGTCGACGCCTTGCGCTCGCCGTTGACGTCGAGCAGGAGAGCGGTGTCCGACTCCCACCTGATCGAGCCGAACCAGCTGGTCGTGTAGTGGGCCCGACGCGTGCCGTCCACCTCGCGCAGCCACACGTCGACCGGGCCGATCCCGTCGGACAGGATGTGCACGGTCGCCATTCGCTCGCCGTCGGGCGAGAATGCCTCGACGCGCTCCTTGCAGGAGCGCCAGAGCATCTTGCGCGGCCGGGTCACCGGGCTCACCACCGTGCAGCCGTCCTCGTACGGATCTCCGGTGAAGGAGGCCATCAGGTCGAGCGAGAGATCGACCTCCCAGGCGCGGCGCCGGGTGATCCGGCCGGTCCAGTCCGTGGTGCTGTCCCACTCGAGGGTGCCCCGGTCGCCCGCGAGCACGACCTGGTCGCCCGCGAGGGCGCGTACGTCGAGGTAGCCCGCGAAGGTCCGGTCCGCGAGCAGCCTCCCGCTGCGGGCGGACCAGACCCGCACCACCGAGCTCTTGTCGCGGGTGTGCAGGGTCGTGCGCGCCAGGCGGCCGCCGTCGTCGGAGACGACGACCTCGTAGGGACTGACTCCGCGCAGCAGCGTCTTGAACGAGTCGTCCGGTCGGAGCCGCTTGATCCGGAACCGACCACCTCCGTCGGCGTTCGTGGTGCCGACGATCCAGGCCTTCCCGGACCGGCCGAGCAGGTAGGCGCGGGGGGCGCCGAGGTCGACGCGCCGGTCGCCGTCGACGAAGACGCCGTCCTCGATGTGAGCGATCGCGATGTCCGCACCCCGCGGCAGCTGCTCGGGCTGCACGTCGACGCTCGGAGCGGCGGCCAGCGCCGGCGCGGCGAGGAGGACGGCGCCGACGAGCGCGGCGAGGGTGCGGAGCAGGCGGGACATGGGTCCTCCGGGCGGCGGGGGCGGGGCGTTCACAAGGGAGGACGCGGGCCGGCGCCTCCCGGTTGCGCTGCAGCCGGAACTGCTTCGCGGTCCCGGACCCCGCACACCTATCCTTGCGCGCATGATCCTGCGGATGTCCTCCCTGTTCGTGCGCACGCTGCGTGACGACCCCAACGACGCGGAGGTGCCGAGCCACCGGCTGCTCGTCCGCGCCGGCTACATCCGCCGCAACGCGCCGGGCGTCTACACCTGGCTGCCGCTGGGCCTGCGGGTGCTGCGCAAGGTGGAGAGCATCATCCGGGAGGAGATGGACGCCATCGGCGCCCAGGAGCTCTCGTTCCCCGCGCTGCTGCCCAAGGAGCCCTACGAGGCCACCGGCCGCTGGACCGAGTACGGCGACAACATCTTCCGCCTCCAGGACCGCAAGGGCGCCGACTACCTCCTCGGCCCCACCCACGAGGAGATGTTCACCCTCGTGGTGAAGGATCTCTACTCCTCCTACAAGGACCTGCCGCTCGCGATCTACCAGATCCAGACGAAGTACCGCGACGAGGCGCGCCCCCGCGCCGGCCTGCTGCGCGGCCGCGAGTTCGTGATGAAGGACTCCTACTCCTTCGACGTCGACGATGCCGGCCTCGAGGCGTCCTACCAGAGGCACCGCGAGGCCTATATCCGGATCTTCGACCGGCTCGGCTTCGAGTACGTCATCGTCAAGGCGACGTCCGGTGCCATGGGCGGCTCCGCCTCCGAGGAGTTCCTCGCCAAGGCGGCAGTCGGCGAGGACACCTACGTCGCCTGCACGCACTGCGACTACGCCGCCAACGTGGAGGCGGTCGCCGTCCGGCCCCCCGCCCCCGCGGCGTACGACGACGTCCCCGCCGCCCACGCGGAGGAGACCCCCGACACCCCGACCATCGAGACGCTCGTCGACCACCTCAACGAGCACCTCCCGCGCGAGGACCGGCCCTGGGAGGCCGGGGACACGCTCAAGAACGTGCTCGTCGTGCTCCGCCACCCCGACGGGACGAAGGAGCCGCTGGCCATCGGCGTGCCCGGCGACCGGGATGTCGACCTCAGGCGCCTCGGCGGCCAGCTCGAGCCCATCGAGGTCGAGGCGATGGACGAGACCGAGATGAAGAACCACCCCGCGCTGGTGAAGGGCTACATCGGCCCCGGCGTCCTGGGCGAGCAGTCGACGTCCGGCATCCGCTTCCTCGTGGACCCCCGCATCGTCGAGGGCACCCGCTGGGTGACCGGCGCCGACGTCGCCGGCAGCCACGTGGTCGACATGGTGGCCGGGCGAGACTTCACGCCCGACGGCACGATCGAGGCCGCCGACGTGCGCGACGGCGACGAGTGCCCCAACTGCCAGGAGGGCACGCTCACGGCCGCCCGCGGCATCGAGATGGGCCACATCTTCCAGCTGGGCCGCAAGTACGCCGAGGCGCTGGGCCTGCAGGTCCTCGACGAGAACGGCAAGCTGGTCACCGTCACGATGGGCTCCTACGGCATCGGTCCCTCGCGCGGCGTCGCCGCCATCGCCGAGAACACCCTCGACGAGATCGGGCTCTGCTGGCCGCGCGCGGTGGCGCCCGCCGATGTCCACGTGGTCGCCGCCGGCAAGGACGAGGCCGTGTTCGCCGCGGCGGAGGAGCTGGTCGGCGAGCTGTCCCGCCAGGGCCTCGACGTGATCTACGACGACCGGGCCGGCAAGGTGAGTCCGGGCGTGAAGTTCAAGGACGCCGAGCTGATCGGCGTGCCGACGATCGTCACCGTGGGGCGCGGCCTCGCCGACGGCGAGGTCGAGATCAAGGACCGGCGCACGGGCGAGCGCGAGGACGTGGCCGTCGACGCCGCGGCCGCGCGCCTCGTCGAGGTCGTGCGTGGCTGAGCTCCGCGCCGTCATCTTCGACTGGGGCGGCACGCTCACCCGCTGGCACGACGTCGACTTCCACGCCGAGTCGCTGGCGCTCGCGCAGGCCGTGGTCAACGCCGACCACCACGACCCGAGCGAGATCACGACCCGGCTGCACGAGGCGGGCGGCATCGTGTGGGGGCGCTCGCGTGACCACCAGCAGAGCGCGACGATCGCCGACCTCTTCACCGAGGCCGGACTCGACCACGACCCCGAGCTGCTGCAGGCCTACTACGAGTTCTGGCTGCCGCACACACCGACGGACCCCGAGGTGCGCCCGATGCTCGAGGAGCTCCGGGAGATGGGCCTGAAGATCGGTGTGCTGTCCAACACGATCTGGCCACGGGAGTGGCACGTCGGGTTCTTCGAGCGCGACGGGGTCTACGACCTGATCGACGGTGACGTCTACACCAGCGAGATCCCGTGGACGAAGCCGTCGCCGAAGGCCTTCCGCGCGGCGATGGAGGCCGTGGGCGTCGACGACCCCGCCGCGTGCGTCTACGTCGGCGACCGGTTGTACGACGACGTGTGGGGCGCGCACGAGGCCGGGCTCCGTGCGATCCACATCCCGTTGAGCACGATCCCGGCCGACCAGGTGGGCCACACGGAGGGTCGTCCGGACGCCGAGGTGCGGGCGCTGCGCGAGCTGCCCGACGCCGTACGGAGCCTGGGCTGAGCGTGAGCCGTGCTGCAGGTTTCTGCAGTGCACAAAGATGAAGCAAGCGATGCCTAGGTCCCGCTGCCGACGTGCTGCATGATTTCACCTGTGACCGGGCCGCCCCATAGGGCTCGGATCATCCAGGGTGATGCTGACCAAGCCCAGTGGCGCGGTTCGCGGACTCACCCCAAGGGAGAGATCTCGGGACTCACCCTCGGGGTGTGGCCGCGGACCGCGTTGGCATTTCGGCCGGGTGCGGCCGGCTAGCCCAGCTCGGGAGCGCCGGGGAAGGGCTCGGGTCGTCCGCCGACCGCGAGGGCCTGCAGGGCTGCCTCGGCCAGTGCCGTCGCGGCCCAGCGCCGGAGCCCGCCGACGGTCTGCGCGACCTGGGCGGCGTAGGTCTCCTGGCAGGCACGTTCGGTCTCCAGGGCGGCCCGCTTGATGCGTGTCGCGACGACCAGGTTGCGCGGCACCTCGTAGGTCGCGGCAGCGGCCACCGGCTCACCGCCCAGGTCGGCGATGGCGAGGCGCAGCTGGTCGCGACGGGCGCGGTGAGCGCGATAGCCCGCCTCGACCGCCGCGTAGAGCCCGGGATCGGCGGACTGGGACGTGCGGCCGCCGTAGAGACCGTAGAGGAAGACCGCAGCGTGCTCCGCGGCCAGCGTGGTCTGCAGTGCGTCGAGAGCGCTCATCCGGGCGCTCCGGTCGCGTCCAGGACCGCGAGGTGCTGGCCCACGCCCGCCGCCATCGCGGCCAGGGCGCGGGCGAGCGCGCCGCTCTCGGCGACCATCAGGCTCTCCCGCAGCACCCTCTCGTAGGAGCGCGCGGCGCGCCGTGCGGCCGCCTCGGCGGCCGATGCCCGCGGCGGGACGGCTGGCGGCTGGACGGGCGCGCGGTCCTCGGCGACCCGGGCCTCCAGGAGCACGGCCGCGTGGGCGGCCTGCATCGTGGCCAGGGGCGCGAACGTGCGCGCCAGCCGGGGGTGTCGGTCCGTGACCGCCTCCACGATCGCCATCGACCGGTCGAGGGCGGCCAGCACGGAGGCCACCACCGCCTCGTCGCCGGAGAGCGTGGGATCGACCTCCGCGCTCCCGGGTGACTTCCCCGGGGCGCCGGCGGGCCGGTCGCCGAACGGCGAGTCGCACGCGGACCCGACGAGGGGGCCGAACAACGCCGCCGCGAGCGTCGTACGACGCGACATCAGGCGCGGGGAGCGGGACACGCCCGGCACCCTATCCGCCCCTGCAGGGCCGCGACTGGGTAGCCGCTATCGTGGTCGGCGACAACAGCACAAGGAGGTCGCACACCAGTGAGCAGCCCCAGGCAGGACGCCATCCGGGACCGCATCGAGGCGGAGCTGGCCGGCCCCTTGACTGCCCTCGACCTCGACGTCGAGGCCGTGGAGATCACACCGGCCGGCAAGCGTCGCGTGCTGCGCGTCGCCGTCGACAAGGACGGGGGAGTGACGCTCGACGACGTCGCCGACGCGACGCGTGAGGTTGCCCGCGTGCTCGACGACTCCGATGTGATGGGCGAGATGCCCTACACCCTCGAGGTGACCTCGCGCGGGGTCGACCGCCCGCTCACCCTGCCCCGCCACTGGCGCCGCAACGCCGGCCGCCTGGTGAAGGCGACCCTTGCCGACGGCGAGCAGATCACCGGGCGCATCGGCGAGTCGACCGAGGAGCAGGTGACCCTGGACGTGGCCGGGACGCCGCGCGACGTGCGCTACGACGACGTCGCCAAGGCGCTGGTGCAGATCGAGTTCAACCGCAAGACCGAAACGAGCGAGGACGCCTGATGGACATCGACCTGAGCATCCTGAGGATGCTGGAGCGCGAGAAGGAGATCTCGTTCGACGTGCTCGTCGAGGCGATCGAGCAGGCGCTGCTCACGGCCTACCACAAGACACCCGGTGCCCAGGACCGGGCCCGCGTCGAGCTCGACCGCAAGACCGGGCACGTCCAGGTGCTGGCGGCCGAGCTGGACGCCGACGGCCAGGTGGTCGCGGAGTATGACGACACCCCCGAGGGCTTCGGCCGCATCGCTGCGACGACCGCGAAGCAGATCATGCTGCAGCGGCTCCGCGACGCCGAGGACGACATCAAGTTCGGGGAGTTCTCCGGCAAGGAGGGCGACATCGTCTCCGGCGTGATCCAGCAGGGTCGCAACCCGGACGACGTGATGGTCGACCTGGGCCGTCTCGAGGCCGTGCTGCCCAACGGCGAGCGGGTGCCGGGGGAGAAGTACGTCCACGGCGAGCGCATCAAGTGCCTGGTCGTCTCGGTCCGCAAGGGCATGCGCGGCCCGCAGGTCACGCTGTCGCGCAGCCACCCCACCCTGGTCAAGAAGCTCTTCGCACTCGAGGTGCCGGAGATCGCCGACGGCACCGTCGAGATTGCCGCGATCGCGCGCGAGGCAGGCCACCGCACCAAGATCGCGGTGCACTCGACCGTGCCCGGGGTCAACGCCAAGGGCGCGTGCATCGGCCCGATGGGCCAGCGGGTCCGCAACGTGATGGCGGAGCTGCACGGCGAGAAGATCGACATCGTCGACTGGTCGGAGGACCCGGCCGAGCTCGTCGCGCACGCCCTCTCGCCCGCCCGGGTGAGCTCGGTGGAGATCGTCGACCTGGCCGCGCGCTCCTGCCGCGTCGTCGTACCCGACTTCCAGCTCTCCCTGGCGATCGGCAAGGAGGGCCAGAACGCCCGCCTCGCCGCCCGGCTCACCGGCTGGCGCATCGACATCCGCTCCGACGAGGCCCCCGCCGAGTAGGAGGCGGAACCTCCGGATATCCCGTGATGTTGGCGGTTCGGGTTCGTTGCAACCCCTGAGAACCGCCACCAGCCCGCAACCCGCTCCGGGTGGTCACGCCCACGCCCAGCGCGGCGGCGACGATCTCCCCGGTCTGTACCGCCCTGGCCAGCGTGCTCGTCCAGAGGTGCGCGACCCGGGCGCCGGCCAGCTCGATGGCGAGGGCACGCGCCTGTTCGCGCCCGCGGGCGGTCAGCGACCCGCCCTCGTCGGCCCCATGCGAGGACTCGTACTCGGCCTCGCCGTGGCGTGCCAGCAGCAGGGTGGCCGCGCACTGCAGGTCGCTCATGGCCCTCAGGCCAGGCGCGCCAGCAACCCGGTTCGGGATTCGGGCTCCGACGCGATACAGTCTTCGTCGGTGGTCCCCTCCCGTCAGTCCAGCACGTCCGGCCCAGTCCGCACGTGCGTCGGTTGCCGGACGAGGGCCGCCAGGAGCGAGTTGTTGCGTGTGGTCGCAGGCTCGGGTCCCGATGGCCTGCCGGCCGTGGTGCCCGATCCGGGTCACACGGCACCCGGTCGGGGCGCACACCTGCACCCCACGTCCGAGTGCTATGAGCAAGCGGTGCGCAGACGCGCGTTCACCAGGGCCCTGCGGCTCTCGGAGGGCCTGCCGAGCACGCCGGTGGCCGACTACATCGCCTCGCTCCCGACCATGACACCGCACGACCGACCAGAAACTGGAGCACGCAGCTCATGAGCACTCGATGAGTACCTCGCGATGAGTTTGCACACCCACTAGCTGCTCCGTTTCCCCTCCTTCTGGGGCGACGGACCAGAAGGAGACATCTACACCGTGGCAAAGACCCGAGTCCACGAGCTCGCCAAGGAGTTCGGAGTCGAGAGCAAGTTCGTTCTCGAAAAGCTCAAGGAGATGGGGGAGTTCGTCAAGTCGGCATCGTCGACTGTCGAGCCCCCCGTCGAAATGCGCTTCAAGAAGCAGTACGGCGATGAGCTGAAGGCCGCCGCGTCGGCGACCCCCTCCGCCGACCAGTCCGCGGCGGCCGCGCCCGAGAAGCCGGCCCCCGCCCGCAAGGCGCCCGCCCCCAAGGCTCCGGCCGCGTCGGCTCCTGCCGAGGTCGCCCCTGCCGAGGCCGCCCCTGCCGAGGCCGTCCCTGCCGAGGCCGTCCCTGCCGAGGCTCCCGCCCCGGCCGCGCCCGAGGCACCCGCCGCCGCGACACCGACCGCCGCCCCGGCGGCCGGCCCGCGTCCGGGTCCGCGTCCCAGCCCGAAGCCGGCGGCCGAGCCCCCGGCTCCGCCTGCTCCCGAGGCGCCTGCCGCTCCGGCTGCTGCCGCCCCCAGGCCGGCCGCTCCCGGTCCCAAGCCCGCCACCCCGGCCCCGCGCCCGGTGGGCAAGCCAGGTGCGCCCCGCCCGGGCAACAACCCCTTCGCGTCCAGCCAGGGCATGGGTCGCCGTCCGGCGCCCGCCCCCGGCGGTGACGCCGCCGACACCCGCCCGCCGCGTCCCCCGGCCGCCCGTGAGGGTGGCGCCCAGGGTCGCCCGGGCATGCCGCGCCCCAACCCGGCGATGATGCCCAAGTCCCCGGCCGCCTTCGGCACGGGTCCGGGCGCTCGTTCCGGTGGGCCGGGTGGTCCCGGCCGTACCGGTGCCCCCGGTCGTCCCGGTGGTCCCGGGCGCGGTGCTCCCGGTCGCCCGGGCGCCGGTGCCGGTGCCCCCGGCCGCGGTGGCGCCCCCGGCGGTGCTCCCGGCGGCTTCGGTCCCAGTGGTGGTGGTGGCCGTCCCGGTGGCGGTGGCCGTCCCGGCCAGCGTGGCCAGACCCAGGGTGCCTTCGGTCGTCCCGGCGGTCCGTCGCGTCGAGGCCGCAAGTCCAAGCGGGCCCGTCGCCAGGAGTTCGAGGCCATGGAGGCCCCGACGATCGGCGGCGTGCGCGTCCGCAAGGGCAACGGCGAGACCGTCCGTCTTCCGCGTGGCGCGTCCCTGACCGACTTCGCCGAGAGGATCAACGTCGACGCAGCCGCCCTGGTGCAGATGCTGTTCTCGCTCGGCGAGATGGTGACGGCGACCCAGTCGGTCGGTGACGAGACCCTCCAGCTGCTCGGCGAGGAGCTCAACTACGTCGTCCAGGTCGTCTCCCCGGAGGACGAGGACCGCGAGCTGCTCGAGTCGTTCGACCTCGAGTTCGGCTCGGACGAGGGAGACGAGTCGGACCTCGCCGTGCGGCCCCCGGTCGTCACGGTCATGGGTCACGTGGACCACGGCAAGACCAAGCTCCTCGACGCGCTGCGCAACGCCAACGTCGTCGACAAGGAGGCCGGTGGCATCACCCAGCACATCGGTGCCTACCAGGTGGCCACCGAGGTCGACGGCCAGGAGCGTCGGATCACCTTCATCGACACCCCGGGTCACGAGGCGTTCACCGCCATGCGTGCCCGTGGTGCGCAGGCGACGGACATCGCGATCCTGGTGGTGGCGGCCGACGACGGCGTCATGCCCCAGACGGTCGAGGCGCTCAACCACGCCAAGGCCGCCGGTGTGCCGATCGTGGTCGCGGTCAACAAGATCGACAAGCCCGAGGCCGACCCGACCAAGGTCCGCGGCCAGCTGACCGAGTACGGCCTGGTCCCCGAGGAGTACGGCGGCGACGCGATGTTCGTCGACGTCTCCGCGAAGGCGGGCCTCAACCTCGACGGCCTGCTCGAGGCCGTCGTACTCACCGCTGACGCGTCGCTCGACCTGCGCGCCAACCCCGACCAGGACGCCCAGGGCCTCGTGGTCGAGGCGCACCTGGACCGCGGTCGCGGTCCGGTGGCGACGGTGCTGGTCCAGCGAGGCACGCTGCGCGTCGGCGACTCGATCGTCGCCGGCCCGGCCCACGGCCGTGTCCGCGCCATGCTCGACGAGCACGGCAACGAGATCGCCGAGGCCGACCCGGCCCGTCCCGCCATGGTGCTCGGCCTGAGCTCCGTGCCCGGTGCCGGCCAGAACTTCATCGTGGTCGAGGACGACCGGATGGCGCGCCAGATCGCGGAGAAGCGCGAGGCGCGCGAGCGTGCGGCCATGCAGGCCAAGCGCCGGGTCCGCCGCAGCCTCGAGGACTTCATGGCCTCCATGGAGAAGGGCGAGAGCCAGGAGCTCAACCTCATCCTCAAGGGCGACGTGTCCGGTTCGGTCGAGGCCCTCGAGGACGCCCTGTCGAAGATCGACGTGGGCGGCGACGAGGTCAGCATCCGGGTCATCGACCGCGGTGTCGGTGCGATCACCGAGACCAACGTCGACCTGGCTGCCGCCTCCGACGCGATCATCATCGGCTTCAACGTGCGCCCGCAGGGCAAGGCGACCGAGATGGCCGACCGCGAGGGCGTGGAGATCCGCTACTACTCGGTGATCTACCAGGCCATCGAGGAGATCGAGGCGGCCCTCAAGGGCATGCTCAAGCCCGAGTTCGAGGAGTCGGTCCTGGGCCAGGCGCAGATCCGCGAGATCTTCCGCTCGTCCAAGGCCGGCAACATCGCGGGCTGCATGGTCACCTCGGGTGTCCTCCGCCGCAACGCCAAGGTGCGCGTGCTCCGCGACGGGGCGGTCGTGGCGGACAACCTCGACCTGGCCTCGCTGCGCCGCGAGAAGGACGACGTGTCCGAGGTCCGCGAGGGCTTCGAGTGCGGTCTCGTCCTGCGGAACTTCCAGGACATCAAGATCGACGATGTCGTGGAGGCCTTCGAGATGCGCGAGATCCCGCGCAGCTGATCGCTGCCGCTGCAGCAACACCTCGGTGTGCAGATGAACCTGCACTTCCCCGGGTCTCCGGACCCGGGGAAGTGCAGGCTCGGCGACAGCTCATGGTGAAACGACACGGCAATCCTGAGAGAGTGAGCAACATGAGCAGCCCCCGGGTGCGCAAGATCGCGGACCGGATCCAGGTGATCGTGGCCGAGATGCTGGAGCGGCGCATCAAGGACCCCCGCCTCGGCTTCGTCACCGTCACCGACGTCCGGGTCACCGGAGACAGCCAGCAGGCGAGCATCTTCTACACCGTCCTCGGAGCGGAGGAGGAGGTGGCCAACACGGCTGCGGCCCTGGAGTCGGCCAAGGGGCTCATCCGGTCGGAGGTCGGCAAGCAGCTCGGCATGCGCCACGTCCCGACGCTGACCTTCATCCCCGACGCCCTGCCCGAGAGTGCCCGGCACCTCGACGAGGTGCTCGCCCGGGCCAAGGCGCTCGACGAGGAGGTCGCCTCGCAGCGCGTGGAGACCTACGCCGGGGAGCCCGACCCCTACAAGAAGCCCCGGGTCGTCGAGGACGACGAGGACTTCGACGACACCGACCACGACTGAGGTGTCCAGGCCTGACCCGGCGTCCTCCGGGCTCGTCGTCGTCGACAAGCCGGGAGGTACGACGTCGCACGGGGTCGTCGCGCGCGTGCGCCGACTCGCCGGCACCCGGAAGGTCGGCCACGCCGGCACCCTCGACCCGATGGCGACCGGCGTGCTGGTCGTCGGGCTGAACCGCGCCACCCGCCTCCTCGGTCACCTGATGCTGACGCAGAAGTCCTACGACGCGACCCTGCGCCTGGGCGCGTCGACCACCACGGACGACGCGGAGGGGGAGGTGGTCTCGACCGCCTCCCTGGAGGGTGTCACGGAGCAGCGCGTGCGTGACGTCCTCGCCTCGTTCGTGGGGGAGATCGACCAGGTGCCGACCGCTGTCTCCGCCATCAAGGTCGACGGCCAGCGGGCCTATGCCCGGGTCCGCGCCGGCGAGGAGGTCGAGCTCGCCGCCCGCCGCGTCACGATCCACGAGCTGGTCGTCCACGGGGTCTCGGCTCCGCACCCTGGAGCGAGCCGAGTCGGGATCGACCAGCATGGCCTGGACGTCCGGATCAGTGTCCGCTGCTCCAGCGGCACCTACATCCGGGCCATCGCCCGCGACCTCGGCACCGCACTCGGGGTGGGCGGCCACCTCACCGCGCTGCGGCGTACGGCCGTCGGCCCCTTCGACCTGTCGGTCGCACATACCCTCGACGAGCTCGCGGAGGACTTCCGGATGGTGTCGATCGCGTCGGCGGCGCGCGCCACCTTCCCGAGCGTCGACCTGGCCGAGGGGGACGCGGCCTCGGTGCGGGTCGGTCGAGCGCTCGACCTCGAGCTCCCGGGGACGGGAGAGCACGCCCTGTTCGCCCCGGACGGCGAGTTCCTCGCCCTCTACGCCTCCGACGGCCTGCGTGCCCGGCCCGTCGCGGTCTTCGTCGGCTGACGGCACCTGGGCACTGGTCTAGTCAGCCGCGGGCGATTTCAGGCGTTTCGCCCTCCTGGTGCTCCGGGCCGCGCCATAGTCCCGTGGACGGATCTCGGGACGAACGATTTTTCCAAGGAGCACCATGATCAAGCGCAAGCTCGGCGTGGTCGGGGCGAGCGTGCTGCTCGTCGCCACCGGCGCCACCACCATGACCGCGGAGGCCTCGGGCTCGGCGGCTGCCGCCAGCTCGGCTCTCGCCGGCACCGTCGCGGTGTCCATCGACGGCTCCAGGGTCATCACGATGCCGACGACGATCCAGCCGGGGGTCAACACCTTCTCGGTGAAGGTCGCCAAGCCCGGCTCGTTCCAGATCGCCCAGACGGCGCCCGGCTACACGACGGACATGGTCACGGCCGACATCGAGGCCGGTCTCGACAAGGGCGACGCGAAGGCCCAGAAGCGCTTCGAGGAGAACACGACGCTCCTCGGCGGCGTCACCGCCTTCCCGGGGACCACGGGCAAGCTGGTGGTGGACCTGCCGGCGGGCGACTACCTCGCCCTCGACACGTGGGGCAGGACGCCCAAGTTCACGTCGTTCACCGTGGCGGGCGCGGACACCGGTGCCACCGCTCCCTCGAGCAGGACGATCAAGGCCATCAAGGACGTCACGCTGGCCAAGAAGCCGGCGTCGATCCCGAACAAGGGCTGGCTGACGTTCAAGAACGCGTCGTCGCAGAACCACTTCCTGCTCGTCGTGGCCCTCAAGCCGGGGAAGACCTACAAGGACTTCCTCGCCTACGCGGACGGGCACTTCGAGGGCAAGCCCCCGGTGTCCTTCCAGAACGCGATGGAGGTCGGGGTGATCGACCCCGGCAAGAAGGCGACGGTCAAGTACAGGCTGCCCAAGGGCAAGTACGTGGCCATCTGCTTCTGGCCCGACGCCAACCAGGGCGGCATGCCGCACGCCATGATGGGCATGCACCGCGCACTGACCCTCAAGTGAGCACCCGCCAGGGCTCCCGCTCCCGCAGCCGTGCGGGTGCCGGGGGCCCTGGCCATTTCCGCCGATAGGCTGCGCCCGTGCAGATCTGGCGTTCCGTGGACGACGTGCCGACCGACCTCGGTCGCACCGTGGTGACGATCGGCAACTTCGACGGGGTGCACCTGGGCCACCAGCACGTGCTGCGGCGGGCCCGCGAGACCGCGGGCGAGGTCGGGGTGGACACCGTCGTCGTGGTGACCTTCGACCCCCACCCGATCGCGGTGCTGCGGCCCGAGCACGCGCCTCCCACGCTCACCTCGCTGGAGACCCGCGCCCGCCTGCTGGCCGGGTGCGGTGCCGACGCGGTGCTCGTGATCCCGTTCAGTCGGGAGATCGCTGCCTGGACGCCCGAGGAGTTCGTCGACCGGGTGATCGTGTCCGCACTCCACGCGCGTGCGGTCGTGGTCGGTGCCAACTTCCGGTTCGGCGCCCGCGCCGCCGGCGACGTCGCGTTCCTCGCCGAGCAGGGCGAGGCGAAGGGCTTCGGCGTCGAGGGCATCGCGCTCGACGGCGGCCCGCAGGTCTGGAGCTCGACCTACGTCCGCCAGTGCCTGGCGATGGGCGACGTGGCGGGCGCCGCCGAGGCGCTCGGCCGGCCGTTCACGGTGCGCGGCGAGGTCGTCAAGGGCGACCAGCGCGGCCGCGAGCTCGGCTTCCCGACCGCCAACGTGCCGACGCCGGCCCACGAGGCCGCGCCGGCCGACGGCGTCTACGCCGGCTGGCTGACGCGGCTCGACACCGGGGAGCGCTTCCCGGCCGCGATCTCGGTGGGGACCAACCCCACCTTCGACGGCGAGCGCGAGCGCCGGGTCGAGTCCTACGTGCTCGACCGCGACGACCTCGAGCTCTACGGCGTCCCGGTCGAGGTCGCCTTCGTGGAGCGGCTGCGCGGCATGGTGAAGTTCGAGGGCGTCGACGCGCTCGTGGAGACCATGCACGACGACGTACGCCGCGCACGCGAGCTCCTTGGATGACCGACCGCCTGGCACCCCCGGAGGCCGAAGCGTGGTTCCTGGCGCACGGGCTGCCCTACTTCGTCGACCCGATCCGCGAGAAGGTCGGCCATCGGCTCTCCCGGCCGCGACTGCTCCTCGTCGCGCTGGTCGGGCTGGCCGTGGCGGTCCCCGCCGGCATCGCCGCGGGCTGGTGGCTCGGCCTGCCCTCGGTCGGCATCGCCACCGGCGTCACGGTGCTGCTCCTCGTGGCGGCCCTCTACGCCGCCCGTGCGCTGCGCGCCGACCTGATCGCCGGCTGGGCGCTGCGCCGCACCTTCGCCAGCCTCGGGCTGCTCTTTCCCCTCGCGACTCGCGCGCTGCCGATGCTGCTGCTCTTCGTCACCTTCCTCTTCATCAACACCGAGGTCTGGATGGTGGCGTCGTCCCTCGACGGTGGCGTGCTCTGGGGCGCGGTGATGCTCTTCGCCGCGATGGCGTGCGGCTTCCTCGTGGTGCGGCTCGTGGAGGAGCTGGACCAGCTCGATGACGAGGTCGGCCGCGCCGAGCTCGGTCCCCGGGCCGACGTCGTGGGCCTGCAGAAGGCCAACCTCGTGCTGGTCCTGTTGATCACCCAGGCCGTGCAGGTGCTCCTCCTGGCCCTGGCCGTCTTCGGGTTCTTCCTCGTCTTCGGTGCCGTCGCCATGAAGGACGAGGTCGTCGAGGCCTGGATCGGCGTGCCGCCGACCTATCCCTGGGGTGTCGGGCCGGTGAGCCGCGAGCTCGTCCAGGTCTCCACCTTCCTGGCGGGCTTCAGCGGGCTCTACTTCGCGGTCTACGCCGTGACGGACCAGCACTACCGCCGGCAGTTCTTCTCCGAGGTGCTCGGCGAGCTCGAGCAGGCGCTCCGCGTCCGGGTCGGCTACCTGCTCGACCGCGACTGATCGTCGTACGAACGCGACGCCCGGTGTCCGTCGACCGACCCTGCCACCGCGCGACACGCCCGAGAACGACCTACGGACGGTGACCCGAGGGTCACCGTCCGTAGGCCGTTGCGGAGTGGGGAGGCGTCAGACCGCGTCCAGGTCCTGCTCGACCATGGCCGCGATCGCGTCGACCGCCGCCTGGTCCTCGCCCGCGACCTCCACGGTGTCGCCGTTGCCGGCCCCGAGGGTCATGATCATCAGGGACGAGCTGGCGTCGACCCCGTTGATGGTGACCTCGGAGCCGAGCTCGCCGGCCTTCTCGGCGATCAGGGCGGCGGGGCGGGCGTGGAGGCCGACGGCGGAGCCGACGACGACGGACTTGCTGGGCATGGATGCTCCTTCGTGGTGGGTCGGGTGCGAGGGCAGACTCAGACGATGGCGACGTCGGCGTCGCTGGGGGCCATGCTCTTGAGCCCCACGACGAGGGCGGCGGAGACGAGCGTCCCGGCCACCAGGGCGATCAGGAAGCCGAGGATGTTGCTCACGGCGAAGAGCACGAAGATGCCACCGTGCGGCGCCCGCAGGCTGACATCGAGGCCCATGGCCAGGGCGCCGGTGACGGCACTACCCGCCATGATCGACGGGATCACGCGCAGCGGGTCGGCCGCGGCGAACGGGATGGCACCCTCGGTGATGAAGGACGCGCCCATCAGCCAGGCGGCCTTGCCGTTCTCCCGCTCGGCCGCGTTGAAGAGGCCGGGCCGTACGACGGTCGCCAGCGCCAGCGCGAGCGGCGGGACCATGCCGGCGAGCATGACGGCGGCCATCACCCTGAGCTCGGGAGCGTCCGTCGCGGTGGCGGCTGCCCCGAGGCCGGCGGTGGCGAAGGCGTAGGCGGTCTTGTTGAGCGGGCCGCCCATGTCGAAGGCCATCATCAGGCCGAGCACGATGCCGAGGACTACCGCCGAGCCGCCCTGGAGGCTGTTGAGGCCGTCCGACAGGTTCGACATCAAGCTGGCCAGCGGCTTGCCGAGGACCACGATCATCACAAAGCCGGAGATCAGGGTGGCCAGCAGCGGGATCACCAGGACGGGCATCAGCCCGCGGCCCCAGGTGGGCACCTTCCACGACGCGACCCAGTGCGCGGCGAGTCCGGCGAGGACGCCGCCGATGATGCCGCCGAGGAAGCCTGAGTTGATGAAGCCTGCGACGGCGCCCATCACGAAGCCGGGCGCAATGCCCGGCCGGTCGGCGATGGCGTAGGCGATGTAGCCGGCCAGGGCGGGGACCAGGAAGCTGAAGGCCAGCGCGCCGATCTTGAAGAGCACTGCGCCGAAGTACGCCAGGAAGGCACTGTCGAACATCGCGTGGTCGAGGGCCGGATCCTGGAAGTCCGCGAGGTTCGGCGGGTTGAAGAGGGTGCTGTCGGCCAGCACCGCGTCGGCGTGGTTGGCGATCTCGTAGCCGCCGAACAGGAAGCCCAGGGCGATGAGCAGGCCGCCGGCCGCGACGAACGGGATCATGTAGGAGACGCCGGTCATCAGCACGCGGCGGATGCGGCCGCCCCACGACTCCGAGCCGGCGGCGCCCGTCTGGGCGGCACCGGCGGTGCCCTCGACGCGCGGGGCGTTGGGGTCGTCGGCGTAGCGGAGGGCCTCGGAGATCATCGTGTCGGCGTCGTCGATCGGGCGCTTCACGCCCGACGTCACCATCGGCTTGCCGGCGAAGCGGTGGCGGTCACGCACGCCCACGTCGACGGCGAAGATCACCGCGGAGGCGGCCGCGATGGTGTCGTGGGAGAGCGGCGTGGAGCCGGCCGAGCCCTGTGTCTCGACGGAGATGTCCACTCCGGCCCGCTCGGCCGCTGCCTCGAGCGCCTCGGCCGCCATGTAGGTGTGCGCGATGCCGGTGGGGCAGGCGGTGACGGCGACGAGCGAGCGACCGGCGGCAGGTACGGCGGTCGCGGCAGGCGCCGCGTCGGCGGACTGTGTGGCCGCCGCGGACGCGGCGACGGGGGTCGCCCCGACGGCGGCCGCTGCAGGGGCCGGGGGAGCGGCCTGGGCGGGGGCGGGCACGTCGAGCGCCTGGTTGATGAGCTCGACGACCTCCTCCGCGGTCTCGGCGGCGCGGAGCGAGTCGGTGAAGGCAGGCTTGACCAGTGACCGCGCGAGCTTGGTGAGGAGCTGCAGGTGGGTCGCGTCCCCGCCGGCCGGCGCGGCGATCAGGAAGGCGAGGTCGGCCTCCCCGTCCTTGGCGCCGAAGTCGACCGGCGGCCGGAGACGAGCGAAGGCCAGGGTGGGCTCGTCGACGCCGGCGGTGCGGCAGTGCGGGATCGCGATGCCGCCCGGCAGGCCGGTCGGCGACGTGCTCTCCCGGGCCAGGGCGTCGTCGACGAGCTGCTGCACGTCGGTGGCGCGCCCGGCTTCGCCGACGATCCCGGCCAGCGCCCGGATCACGTCGTGCTTGTCGGTGCCGAGGTCCGCGTCCAGGCGGACCAGCGGTGTGGTGATCAGATTTGTCATGAAGTGCCTCCCAGGGCGGTGACGGCGACGAGCTCGGTGCGGAGGTGTCCGGGCTCGGGGATCGTGGTGCCGGGCAGTGAGGCAGCGGCGCTGCCGTAAGCCACGGCGAGGGCGAGGCGTTCGGGGGCCGGCAGCCCCCGGATGTCGCCGAGGATGTAGCCGAAGAGGCTCGAGTCACCGGCCCCGACGGTGCTCACCACGGTGGTGGGCGGGGGAGCCGCGTGCCAGGCCCCCTCGGCGGTGACCAGGACGGCCCCGTGGGCGCCGAGGGTGGCGAGCACGGCGCGGACACCCCGGTCCACGAGCGTGCGGGCGGCCTCGGCGGCCTTGGCGGGGTCGGACTCCAGCTCCTCGGGGTCGCCCCCGGTGAAGGAGGCGAGCTCGTCCCCGTTGGGCTTCATCAGGTCGGGGGCGGACTCGGGCAGCGCGTCGACCAGGGCCCGCAGCGGAGCCTCGCTGGTGTCGACGGCGACCTGCCGGGCGACGCCGCGCAGGCGGCGTACGACGTCGGCGTAGAAAGTGGAAGGCGCGCCGGCGGGGAGCGACCCGGCCAGCACCGTCCAGTCGCTGGTGGCGGCGCGGGCGACGAGGGCGTCGGCCATGTCCTCGAGGTGCTGGGCGCCGACCGTCGCGCCGGGGGAGTTGAGCTTGGTGGTGGTGCCGTCGGGCTCGGTGATGGCGACGTTGACCCGGACCTGGCCCGCGGGGCGCACGGGCCGGCAGTCGATGCCCGCTGCGAGGAGCTCGATCACGAAGGGGTCGTCCTTGGCGGCGGGGACGATCGCGACCGTCGGGATGCCCGCGCTGACCGACGCCCGGGAGATGTTCACTCCCTTGCCGCCGGCCTGCGAGATGACGGCGTCGGCGCGCTGCACCTGCCCGCGCGAGAGCCCGCCCGCGAGGGCGATCGTCTGGTCGACGCTGGGGTTGGGCGTGAGAGTCAGGATCATGCGACGACCACCTCGACCCCTGCCTTCTCGAGAGCGCGGCGATCGGCAGGGTCGATCCCGTCGTCGGTGACGAGCACGTCGATGTCCGCCAGGGTGGCGAACCGGAGCTGGGTCTCGATGCCGATCTTGCTCGAGTCGGCAAGCACGACGGTGAGCCGCGCGCAGCCCGCGATGGCCCGCTTGGTGGCGGCCTCATCACGGTCGGGTGTGGTCAGCCCGTGCTCGAGGCTGATCCCGTTGGTGGCGAGGAAGGCGACGTCCGCGCGCAGCTCGGCGAGGGCGGCCACGGTGTCGGCGCCGACGGCGGCGTGCGTCGTGGGGCGCACCCGGCCGGGCAGCAGGTAGAGGTCGATCTGCGGGTGGCCCGCGATCCGGGCGGCGACCGGCACCGCATGGGTGACGACGGTGAGCCGGTGCTCGCGGGGGAGCAGGGCAGCGAAGCGGGCGGTGGTGGAGCCGGCGTCGAGGACGATCATCGACCCGGCCGGCGGGAGCAGCTCCAGGGCGGCGGCGGCGATGGCGTCCTTGGCCGCGGTGTTGGCCTGGTCGCGCTCACCGAGCCCGGTCTCCAGGACGGTGAGCGAGCCCGCGGGCACGGCGCCGCCGTGGACCCGGCGCACCAGGCCCAGGCGCTCGAGGGAGGAGAGGTCGCGGCGGACGGTCTCCGTGGTGACGGCGAACTCCTCCGCGAGGCGGGCGACCGAGAGGCGTCCCTGCTGGCCGACGAGCTGGGCGATGGCCTGCTGACGTTCCTCTGCGTACATGCCTGCCTCCCCTCGACGCGATCTGTGTATGTGTTGTTTTAGTCCCGAATGTGTTCGCTTGTCAAGACGTTGCTGAGACAGGCATCACACAGCATGCACTAGGTTTGCCTCCATGAGCGCGACTGAAACGGCTTCATCCGACACGGTCCTGCGCGGCACCCCGGTCGTTCCGGGCGTGGCGGCAGGCCCCGCCCTGCTCGTGCGTGGCGAGGTCTCGCCCGAGGCGATCGCGCGTTTCGGGGACGGCGGCTTCGCCGACGCGGACGCGGCCCTCGCGGCGTACGACGAGGCGGTCGAGGCCGTCGCGGCGAGCTTCGCACGCAAGGCCGAGGCGGCCCACGGCGCCGCCGCGGAGGTGCTGACCGCGAGTGCCGGGCTGGCCCGCGACAAAGGGCTGCGCGGCTCTGTCGCGAAGGCGTTGGCCGGCGGCACGGGCCTCGTCGCCTCGGTGCAGGGAGCGGTCGAGCAGTTCGTCACGATCTTCACCTCGATGGGCGGCCTGATGGCCGAGCGGGTCACCGACCTGCAGGACATCGAGCGTCGCGTGGTCGCCTACCTGGTCGGCGAGCCGGAGCCCGGGGTGCCGACGCCGTCCGAGCCGTCGGTGCTGGTGGCCGAGGACCTCGCTCCCAGCGACACCTCGGGACTCGACCCCGAGCTGGTCACCGGGCTCGTCACCGAGCGTGGCGGGGCGACGAGCCATACCGCGATCATCGCCCGGCAGCTCGGCATCCCCTGTGTGGTGGGTGCGGCGGGCGTCACCGCGATCGAGGCCGGCACCTTCCTCGTCCTCGACGGCGAGACGGGCGAGCTGCGTCTCGGGGTCGACCCCGCCGAGGCTGCGCGCCTCGTCGCGGACAGCAAGGCGGCCCGGGAGGCGCTCGCGTCCTGGAGCGGCCCCGCGGCCACCGCGGACGGCACCCCCGTCAAGCTGCTCGCCAACGTCGCCGACGGGCCTTCCGCCGAGCAGGCTGGCCCCGAGCCGGTCCAGGGCGTGGGCCTGTTCCGCACGGAGCTGTGCTTCCTCAACCGCAAGGACGAGCCGTCGGTGGAGGAGCAGGCGGACATCTACTCGTCGGTGCTCGCGCCCTACTCCGACGACCGCTACGTCGTCGTCCGCACGCTCGACGCGGGCTCCGACAAGCCGATCGCCTTCGCGACCCTCGAGGGCGAGGAGAACCCCGCCCTCGGCGTTCGGGGCCTCCGGCTCTCCTTCAGCAACCCCGGCCTGATGGACCGGCAGCTCGACGGGATCAAGCTGGCCGCCGAGCGCACCGGCACCGAGACCTGGGTGATGGCGCCGATGGTCGCGACCGTGGCCGAGGCCGCTGACTTCGCCGGGAAGGTGCGCGCCCGCGGGCTCAAGCCCGGCGTGATGGTGGAGATCCCCAGCGCGGCGCTGCTCGCCCACCAGATGCTCGAGGTGGTCGACTTCCTCTCGATCGGCACCAACGACCTCACGCAGTACACGATGGCCGCCGACCGGATGGCCACCGACCTGGCCCACCTCACCGACCCGTGGCAGCCGGCCGTCCTGCAGCTCATCGCGATCACGGCGGAGGCCGGCAAGCAGGCCGGCAAGCCGGTCGGGGTGTGCGGCGAGGCGGCGGCTGACCCGCTGCTCGCCCTCGCGCTGGTCGGCATGGGCATCTCCTCGCTGTCGATGGCTGCCAAGGCCGTCCGCCCGGTGGGCGCGGCGATCTCGCGGGCCAGCATGGACGTCTGCGAGCAGGCGGCCGAAGCGGCGCTGTCGGCGAAGGACCCGATGGCCGCGCGTGACGCGGTGCGCGCCCTCCTGTCCTGACGCCGGCCGGGGAGGCGGTCAGACCTCCACGGTGACCGGCACGCCGCTGAACGCGGCGTTGCCGGAGACGTCGAGGCGCTCGGGGTCGGTGAGGTCGTTGATCGAGACCCCGGGCAGCTGGCTCGCGCGCGAGAGACGTACGCCGCTGCGCCCGTGGCCGTAGCCGTGGGGGAGGCTCACCACACCCGGCATCACGTCGTCGGTGCCGAGCACCTCGACCTTCACCGAGCCGACCCGGGACGTCACCGTCACGGTCTCCCCGTCCCGGAGGGCGCGCGCCGCCATGTCCTCGGGATGCATGAGCAGGTGGTGGCGCGCCCTGCCCTTGGTCAGCAGCTCGGCGTTGTGCAGCCAGGAGTTGCAGTCCTTCTGGTGGCGACGCCCGATGAGCAGCAGCTGGCCGGCCTCGGGCGGGGTGACCGCCTCCAGCCGGGCGAGGTCGTCGAGCACCAGCTGCGGGGCGAGGTCGACCGTGCCGGTCGGCGTCTGCAGGCGGCCGGGCAGGAGGCCCGCCTCCAGCGGCCCGAGGTCCACGCCTTGCGGGTGGGCGCGCAGCTGCTTCATCGTCGTCCGACCCGTGCGCCTGAGCAGCAGGGCGACCAGGGTGGTCGGGCTGGGCGTCATCCGGGCCCGCAGCAGGAGCCTCTTCTTCAGGGGCGGCTTGCTGGCGAGGCGAGCGACGGTGCGGAGGGCGAGCTCGCGGTAGATCTCCCAGTCGTGGCGGGCGTCCGCCGGCTTGGGGAACACGGCGGGCGTGAAGCGCGCCGTGTTGCGCACGGCGAAGACGTGGAACACCAGGTCGTAGTGGTCCCGCTCGAGGGCCGAGGTGGGCGGCAGGATCACGTCGGCGTGCCGGGTGGTCTCGTTGAGGTAGATGTCGACGGCCGCCATGAAGTCGAGCCCCGCGAACGCGCGGTCCAGGGCAGCTCCGTCCGGGGTCGACAGCACCGGGTTGCCGCTGAGCGTGAGCATCGCGCGGACCTGGCCCTTGCCGGGCGTCTCGATCTCCTCCCGCAGCGCCGCCACCGGCAGCTCGCCGGCCGTCTCGGGGAGGCCGCGGACCCGTGAGTGCCAGGCGCCGTGGTGACCCCGGCCGATCTGCCCCGTTCCGACGATGTCGATCGCGGGGGAGGTGAACATCGCCCCGCCCTCCCGGTCGAGGTTGCCGGTGAGGATGTTGAGCAGGTTGACCGCCCACTGGCAGACCGTCCCGAACTCGTGGGTCGAGACCCCCACCCGTCCGTAGGCCACGGCGGACTCCGCGGTGGCGAGCTCCAGGGCGATCGAGGTGATCACCGCGGCAGGCAGTCCGCTGACGGCCTCGGCCCGCTCGGGTGTGAAGGGCGCGACCGCACGCTCCACGGCGTCCAGCCCCGCGGCGTACTCGGGTGCCACGGCGAGCCCGTCGGCGACGAGGACGTTGAGCATCGCCAGCAGCACCCAGGCGTCGGTGCCGGGACGGACGAAGTGGTGCTCGGTCGCGACCTTCGCGGTCTCGGTGCGTCGCGGGTCGAGCACGACCATCCGGCCGCCGCGGCGCTTGAGCTCGCGGATGCGCCGCGGGAAGTCGGGGACGGTCATCAGGGAGCCGTTGCTGGCCATCGGGTTGGCGCCGATGACGAGGAAGTAGTCGGTGCGGTCGAGGTCGGGGATCGGCAGCAACAGCTGGTGGCCGAACATCAGGTGGGCCATCAGCTGGTGGGGCAGCTGGTCGACCGAGGTGGCGCTGAAGGTGTTGCGGCTCCGCAGCGCCTTCACCAGCGCGAGGCCGTGGGTCATCGAGCCGAGGCTGTGCACGTTGGGGTTGCCCAGGTAGATCCCGACGCCGTCCCGGCCGTGCTGGTCGATGGTGCGGGCGAGCCCGTCGGCCACGAGGTCGAACGCCTCGTCCCAGCCGATCTCGCTCCACTCACCCGTCCGCCGGTCGCGGCGGACCGGGCGGCGCAGGCGGTCGGGGTCGGCGTGGATCTCGCCGATCGCCACGCCCTTGGGGCACACGTGCCCGCGCGAGAGGGGATCGTCGGCGTTGCCGCGTACGCCGGTCACCCGGCCGTCGCTGAGCGTGAGCTCCAGCCCGCAGATGGCCTCGCACAGGTTGCACACGCCGAGGCGCCGCTCTTCGCTCATCCGGGCATCGTGGCAGACGGGGGGCACGTTCGGGAGGTCCCGGGCTGGCGACCGACGGGAGAGGCGCTGATCACACCGGTGTGGTCCGGTCGGGGTGAGCGGGTACCGGGGGTCGGACACACCCGCTCACCCTGACTGGAGGCCTCCATGGGCTACGGACTCGGCGTCACCCTGCTGACCATCGGCCTGATCCTCGCGCTTGCCGTGCGGGACGCGGTCGACGCCATCGACCTCACCACTGTGGGCTGGATTCTGGTACTCGCCGGGCTCATCGTCCTCGCCATCACGGCGTTCCAGGTCAACTCCCGGCGCCGCCGCACCTCCGTGGCGACCACCACCGACCCCTACGGTCGCCAGGCCACCACGGAGCGCCGCACCGAGACGGACCCGCCGCCCCCGCCGGCTGTCTGATTCGCGTTCGCCGCGCCGACGACCACGCGGCGTACGGGCCCCTCCCCAGCGTTTTGGGGAGGGGCGTCGTGCGCTGATAGATTCTCCCGGTTGCCGTGTAACGGCCGCGGATCAAGAGTGCCCCGGTGAACAGGCCCGGGCGCGCCGCGCAACGAGAACCGAAGAGGAGCCTTCATGTCGATCGGAACCGACGCGGAGACCAAGAAGAAGATCATCGCCGAGTACGCCACGACCGAGGGCGACACCGGTTCACCCGAGGTGCAGATCGCGCTGCTCAGCCACCGCATCAGCCACCTCACCGAGCACCTCAAGCAGCACAAGCACGACCACCACAGCCGTCGTGGCCTGCTGCTCCTCGTGGGCCAGCGTCGTCGCCTGCTGAACTACCTGCAGAAGACGGAGATCGAGCGCTACCGCTCGATCGTCGAGCGCCTCGGCCTGCGTCGCTGACTCGTGCGAAGGCGGTTCTCCCTGACGGGGGGAGCCGCCTTCGTTCACATCGGGGCCTCAGTCGCTAGGCTCGGACACGTACGACAACTGAAGACATGCAATTCACACCAGGAGCGACCGCACGTCCGGCCCGGTCCTCGGTAGTGGCCTTCGGATCCGCTCACCGATCTCGCGATCGCCGAGCCGCCGAGCCGCGGGCCTCGATCGAAGACCGGCCCTGTCGACCGACAGGCACCCATGGCGGATAGGGGCAACCCCCTGGATTGAGGAGGGCCGCCAGGCCCGTCTCGAAATCTGGAAGATCCGCCGACGAGAGGCGGACGCCGCGGATCGCTCCGCGAAGAGAAAGCAGAGCCCACTCACTCATGTCAGGCTCAGAACCCATCATCACCGCCGTCGAGACCGTTCTGGACAACGGCAAGTACGGCCAGCGCAAGGTCAAGTTCGAGACGGGCCTCCTGGCCCGCCAGGCCGCCGGCTCCGTGACGGCCTACCTCGACGACGAGACGATGCTGCTCTCGGCGACGACCGCCTCCAAGCAGCCCAAGGAGCACTTCGACTTCTTCCCCCTCACGATCGACGTCGAGGAGCGGATGTACGCCGTGGGCCAGATCCCCGGCTCGTTCTTCCGCAGCGAGGGCCGCCCGGGCGAGGACGCGATCCTCACCTGCCGCCTCATCGACCGGCCGCTGCGCCCGACCTTCAAGAAGGGCCTGCGCAACGAGGTCCAGGTCGTCATCACCGTGATGGCGCTCGACCCGAACATGCCGTACGACGTGCTGGCGATCAACGCCGCGTCGATGTCGACCCAGCTCTCCGGCCTGCCGTTCTCCGGCCCGGTCGGTGGCGTGCGCGTCGCCCTGATCGAGGGCCAGTGGGTCGCGTTCCCGACCCACGCCCAGCTCGAGACGGCCGTCTTCGACATGGTCGTCGCCGGCCGCGTCACCGACACCGGCGACGTCGCGATCATGATGGTCGAGGCCGAGGCCACCGAGGAGACCATCGCGCTCGTGCAGGGTGGCGCCCAGGCGCCGACCGAGGAGGTCGTGGCCGGTGGCCTCGACGCCGCGAAGCCGTTCATCAAGCAGCTCATCGAGGCCCAGGTCGAGCTCGCCCGCGAGGCCGCCAAGCCCGTCCAGGACTTCCCGGTCTTCCTCGACTACGAGGACGACGTCTACGCCGCCGTCGAGGCCGAGGTGAAGGACGCGACCGCCGCGGCCCTCACGATCGCTGGCAAGCAGGAGCGCCAGGACAAGCTCGACGAGATCAAGGCCGGCCTCCTCGAGTCGCTCGGCGAGAAGTTCGCGGGTCGCGAGGGAGAGATCGGCGCCGCCTACCGCTCCCTCAACAAGACGCTCGTGCGCGAGCGCGTGCTGCGCGACAAGATCCGCATCGACGGCCGCGGCCTCGCCGACATCCGTCCGCTGCACGCCGAGGTCGGCGTCGTCCCGCGGGTCCACGGCTCCGCGCTCTTCGAGCGTGGCGAGACCCAGATCCTCGGTGTCACCACCCTCGACATGCTCAAGATGGAGCAGCAGCTCGACACCCTCTCCCCGGAGAAGTCGCGCCGCTACATGCACAAGTACGTCTTCCCGCCGTTCTCCACCGGCGAGACCGGCCGCGTGGGCTCGCCCAAGCGCCGCGAGGTCGGCCACGGCGCCCTGGCGCGCCGCGCCATCCTGCCGGTGCTGCCGTCGCGCGAGGAGTTCCCCTACGCGATCCGCCAGCTCTCCGAGGCCATGGGCTCCAACGGCTCGACCTCGATGGGCTCGGTCTGCGCCTCGACCCTGGCGCTCCTGCACGCCGGTGTGCCGCTGAAGGCACCGGTGGCCGGCATCGCCATGGGTCTCATCTCGGGCGAGATCGACGGCAAGACGGAGTACGTCGCTCTCACCGACATCCTCGGAGCCGAGGACGCCTACGGCGACATGGACTTCAAGGTCGCCGGCACGCGCGAGTTCGTCACCGCCCTGCAGCTCGACACCAAGCTCGACGGCATCCCGGCCGACGTGCTCGCCAAGGCCCTCAACCAGGCCCGCGACGCCCGCCACGCCATCCTCGACGTGATGGCCGAGGCCATCGACGCCCCCGAGGAGATGTCGATCCACGCGCCGCGGATCATCACGATCAAGGTGCCCGTGGACAAGATCGGCGAGGTCATCGGCCCCAAGGGCAAGGTGATCAACCAGATCCAGGACGACACCGGCGCGACGCTGTCCATCGAGGACGACGGCACCGTCTATATCGGTGCCACCAACGGCGAGGCCGCCGAGGCCGCGCGCAACGCCGTCAACGCGATCGCCAACCCGACGATGCCCGAGGTCGGCGAGCGCTACCTCGGCACCGTCGTGAAGACGACCAACTTCGGCGCCTTCGTCTCGCTGCTCCCGGGCAAGGACGGCCTGCTGCACATCAGCAAGCTGCGCGGCCTGGCCGGTGGCAAGCGCGTCGAGGCCGTGGAGGACGTCCTCTCCGTGGGCCAGAAGGTCCAGGTCCAGATCGCCGAGATCGACGACCGCGGCAAGCTCTCGCTCGTCCCGGTGGTCGAGGAGGAGGCCGGCTCCGAGGAGTCGGCCGAGGTCGAGGCGACTGACGCCGAGGCGACTGACGCCGAGTGACCACTCGTCCCACCCGTGGTGCGACCGGCCGGCAGTCCGCTGCCGGCCGGTCGTCCCGCTTGAGCGACCTGTCCCAGGGACCCGGCCGCACCCTGACCCTCCACGAGGTCGAGGATGCCGACGGCCAGGTCACCTCCCGGGTGCGTCGGACCGTCCTGCCCGGCGGCCTGCGCGTCATCACCGAGCAGATGGCCGGCGTGCGCTCGGCGAGCATCGGCGTCTGGGTCGACGTCGGCTCCCGTGACGAGACACCGGCGCTGCACGGCTGCTCCCACTTCCTGGAGCACCTGCTCTTCAAGGGCACCCGCGAGCGCAGCGCGCTCGACATCTCGGTGGCCCTCGACGCGGTGGGCGGCGAGTTCAACGCCTTCACCGCCAAGGAGTACACCTGCTTCCACGCGCGGGTCCTCGACGCCGACCTGCCGATGGCGATCGACGTCCTCGGCGACATGATCACCTCCTCCACGATCTCCAGGCCCGACGTCGACGCGGAGCGGGACGTGATCCTCGACGAGATCGCGATGCACGACGACGACCCCGACGACGTGGTGCACAACCTGTTCGCCCACCAGGCGTGGGGCGACGGCCCGCTCGGCCGGCCGATCGCCGGGACGGTCGACTCGATCACGGCGATGACCCGCGACCAGGTCGCCAGGTTCTACCGGCGCCACTACCGCGCCGACAACATGGTCGTCGCCGTGGCCGGCAACCTCGACCACGCGACCGTCGTGCGGCAGGTGCGCACGGCGTTCTCCCGCAACGGCTTCCTCGCCGCCGACTCCCTGCCCGGCCGGCCGCGGGCCACGACCCGGGTCCGCCGGGTGACGCCGGGGCAGTCGCGCACGTCCCGGCCCTTCGAGCAGGTCAACGTCGTGCTCGGGATGAACGGCATCACCCGCACCGACGAGCGGCGCTGGGCGCTCGGCGTACTCAACACCGCCCTCGGCGGCGGCACCTCCTCCCGCCTCTTCCAGGAGGTGCGCGAGCACCGCGGCCTGGCCTACTCGGTCTACTCGTTCGCGAGCCACCACGCCGATGCCGGCCTCGTGGGCGTCTCCGTGGGCTGCCTGCCCAACAAGCTCGACGACGTGCTCTCCACCGTGCGGGCCGAGCTCGCCAAGGTGGCTGCCGACGGCATCACCGAGGAGGAGCTGGTGCGTGGCAAGGGCCAGCTCCGCGGCGGCCTCGTGCTCGGCCTGGAGGACTCCGGCTCGCGGATGTCGCGGCTCGGCAAGGCCGAGCTGGTCTACGACGAGCTGCTCACCATCGACGAGGTGCTCGCGAAGATCGAGGGCGTGACCCTCGACGAGGTGCGCGCCGTGGCGTGCGAGCTGTTCAGCCAGCCCGAGCTGCTGGCCATCGTCGGGCCGGCCTGAGCGGCGCTGACCCGGCTCGGGCCGGTCAGCGCTTGCCGATGATGCCGATGACGGCCGGCGCCTTCTGCTCGACGACAGAGACGCGGAAGCCGGCCTTCAGCAGGGCGTCGGACGTCTTCTTGACGATGTTGGGCACCAGCTCGGAGCGGTGGGCGTCGAAGAAGAGGTAGACCGAGCCGCCGGGGACGACCCGCTCGTGCAGCAGGGCGACCTCGTCGTCGCAGTTGCGCACCCAGAACAGGTTGACGTTGAACGCGAAGACCTTGTTGAGCCGCTTCACCGGCACCCGGAGGGTCGCCAGGTCGATCTGGCGGACGACGAGGCGCCCGGCCTCCACGTACTTGATGTTGCGGCGCTTCGTGCGGTCGACGCCCGACTCGGAGCGGTCGATCGCGAAGAGCTTGCCGGTCTCGAGCTTGCTGCAGATCAGCTCGGCCCCCGCGCCTGGCCCGCATCCGATCTCGAGGACCTGGTCACCCGGCTGGACATCCATGAGCTCGACCGCCCAGTGGATGCGGGGCGGGATCGTCTGCAACGGCATGGCGCCAAGCCTGCCACTAGGTGGTTCGCGAGTCAGCCACCGCCACCCGTTGACATCGACGACAGTAGGTTGTGACGCGTGGACGACGTGATCAAGGTGGGCGTGCTGGGTGCTGCGGGCAAGGTCGGCAGCGAGATCTGTACGGCGGTCGAGGCGGCCGAGGGCACCGAGCTGGTGGCCAGGGTGGGCTCGGACGACGACATCACCGACCTGGTGACTGCGGGGGCCGAGGTCGTCGTCGACTTCACCCATCCCGACGTGGTGATGGACAACCTGGAGTTCTGCATCGACCACGGCATCCACGCGGTGGTCGGGACCACCGGGTTCGACGAGGGCCGCTTGGCCCAGCTGCGCTCCTGGCTGGAGCTGTCTCCCGGCACCGGCGTGCTCATCGCCCCCAACTTCTCCATCGGCGCCATCTTGATGATGCGGTTCGCGGCCGTCGCAGCCCCGTTCTACGAGTCGGTCGAGATCGTCGAGCTGCACCACCCGACGAAGGCCGACGCTCCCTCCGGCACGGCGCGCCGCACCGCCGAGCTGATCGCCGCCGCCCGCCGTGAGGTCGGCAGTCCGCCGATGCCCGACGCCACGTCCACCGCGCTCGACGGTGCCCGCGGCGCGGTCGTCGACGGGGTGCCGGTGCACGCGCTGCGCATCCGCGGGCTGGTCGCCCACCAGGAGGTCGTGCTCGGTGGCCCGGGCGAGACCCTCACGATCCGCCACGACTCGCTGGACCGCGCCTCCTTCGCCCCCGGCGTCCTCGCCGGTGTCCGGGCGATCGGGCAGCACCCCGGGCTCACCGTGGGGCTGGAGCACTTCCTCGACCTCGACTGACGCCTGGCCGACGCTCGCGGCAGGTAACACGGTGGAACTGCAGCTCCCACGGTTGCCGGCGGCCGTGCCAGTTGCAGTTTCACCGTGTTACAGCAGCCGGAGGCCAGCCGCCACGGCCGCCGCACCGATGACCACGACGAGGAACGGCGCGCGCAGCAGCAGGGCGACGAAGGCGAACGCCAGGCCGGCGGCCCGCGCGTCCACGGTGAGCCCGGGGCCCGCGGCGAATACCTGCACGGCGACCAGCGCCGCGAGCAGGGCGACGGGGATCAGGTCCGCGACTCGCTCGACGAGCGGGTGGTCGAGGACCCGCGCGGGCACGGACATCCCGGCGAGCTTGAGCAGGTAGCAGCCGACGCAGGCCAGCAGGACCGCGGTCCACATCAGGGGTGACCCCCTGCGACGTCGTCGGGGCCCGGGACCTCCGTCGGGTCGGGACTGCGGCTGAGCAGGCCGCCGAGCAGCGCCACCCCTCCGGCGGCGAGCACGGGCACCCCGGCCGGAGTGGCCGGCACGAGGACGAGGGCCACTGTGGCGGCCACCAGTCCGATCGCCCGGTTGCGGTGGTCCCGGAGGCGCGGCCAGAGCAGGGCGAGGAACGCCGCCCCGACGGCCGCGTCGAGGCCGTAGGTCCGCGGATCGCCGAGGGCGCGCCCGGCGAGGGCGCCGGCCAGGGTGGCGGCGTTCCAGAGCACGAAGACCGCGAGCCCGGTGCTCAGGAAGCCCAGCCGGGCGGCGGCCCGGGAGTCGCGCGAGACCGACATCGCGGTCGACTCGTCGATCACGAGGTGGGCTGCGGCGACCCGGCGCCAGCCGCGCCAGTCGAGCAACGGCGCCAGCCGCAGGCCGTAGAGAGTGTTGCGGGTGCCGAGCAGGAGTGCGGTCATCGCGCCGCTGACCGGCGAGCCGCCCGCGGCCACGACTCCCACGAGTGCGAACTGGGAGGCGCCGGTGAACATGAGCAGCGACAGCGCGCAGGTCTGCAGCTCGCTGAGGCCGGAGGCGACGCCCACGGCGCCGAAGCTCACGCCGTACGCGCCCGTGGCGAGGCCCACGGCGAGGCCGTCGCGGACGATGCCCCGCGATCCGGCATCCGGATCCGAACCGATGGGTCCCGAGCCGGAAGACGGATCGAGCGGGTCGGGCGAGCTCATGCGAGCGCGGTGTGGAGGCGCACCTGCCTGACGAGCGTCGTGCCGGTGCCGTCCAGGTCGAGCTCTCGGTGGGCGCCGTCGGCGGCCCAGCCGGCGCCCGTGAGGAAACCGCGCAGGGCGTCGTCGCTGGCGATCGTCCAGCAGACCGCCCGGGTGAAGCGGTCCGCCACCATGGTGTCGACCGCCGCCTGCAGGAGGCGCGAGCCGTGGCCCTTGTGCTGCTCGGCAGGGTCCAGCGTGAGGTCGGAGAGCTCGCCGTCGGCGACCGGGTCGCAGTCCGGATCGGTGGCCGGTGCGGTCAGGGCGAAGCCGGTCACCCGGTTGCGCTCGAGGGCCACGAGCACCCGCTGGCGAGCGTCCCCGGGCCGGGTCAGCGAGACGCGCCAGGCCTCGGCGACCGTCGCGACGTCGGTCGGCAGCGCGCCGGCCGGCAGCACCGCGGCGTACTGCTCCCGCCACGCGCGCAGCTGCAGCTCGGCGATCGCCGGGGCGTCGTCTGCCCAGGCGATCCGGACCGAGACGTCGGCCGTGGGGGAGGAGTGGCTCATGCCACGCAACGCTAGCCGGTGCCGGGAGCGGCTAGGACGCCCGTGCCGCCACCAGCGCGACCACCTGCTCCGGTGCCTCGAGCATCGGCAGGTGGCCGGTCGCCACCCGGGTCACGGGGGCGTCCAGCTCGGCGGCGAACGTCTCCTGGAGACCGACCGGGAACTCGGTGTCCCGCTCCGTGAGGAGGTAGGCCCGGCGGGCGGGCCAGGTGCGCGCAGGGGTGCCGTCGAGGAAGAGGGCCTTCGGGGCCGGCACGAAGTCGGCCACCACCCGGTCGGCCGTCGCCTCGTCGACTCCGGCGCAGAGACCACGGATCGCCTTCTCGGACGGCCGGGTGCCGGCCAGCCGCACCACGAGCGGGATCACGTGCCGCATCGGGAAGGGCAGGGCGCCAGCGAACGACCGGCCGGCCGCCGGCACGCTGGCGCTCAGCCCGGTGACCGACGCGACCCGCTCGGGCGCCAGGGCGGCGACGGCCGCCGCGACGACGCCTCCCGCCGAGTGGGCGACGAGGTGGAGGCGCTCCGCCTCGGCCGCCGCCAGGGCAGCCCGGGCCAGGTCGTCGAGCGACGTCGCCCCTGGCGGGACCGGTGCCACCACCGAGGGCAGGTCGAGGCGGCCGCGCACCTCGTCCCAGATCCAGTCGGGCAGGCCGGCGCCGGAGAGCAGGAGCAGCTGGTCAGTCGTCATGGGCTGACCGTAGGGGACGCCGCGGACAGATGCTGTCCGCGGTCAGCGGTAGGTCTCGGGCAGCTTCTGCCCGATCTTCACCTGGGCCTTCGGGAGCCGCATGAACTTCATCTGCAGCGCCCGCATCACGGCGTAGTAGGTCGCGCCCTTGACCGACTCTCCGGGGAAGCGGCGCGCCAGCTCCCGGCGGAGCCGGAAGCGGAGGATCACCATGTCGAGCACGATCAGCAGCAGCGCGCCGAAGAGCACCGAGTTGGCGACGCCGGCGAGGTAGGTGCTGCCGGAGTAGCCGAGGATCAGGGTGACCACCAGGATCGGCACCATCAGCTCGATGAACGAGAACCGCGAGTCCACGAAGTCGCGCACGAACCGTCGCATCGGGCCACGGTCGCGGGCCGGCAGGTAGCGCTCGTCTCCGGTCTTCATCGCCTCGCGGATCTTGCGGCTCGACTCACCGCGCACGGCGCGGGCGGCGGCGGCCTGCTCCTTGCGGGTGCGGGGCGCCTTGGCGCGTGCACGCGCCAAGGCCTCCGCCTCCTTGCGCGTAGGCGTGGGACGACCCTTGCCGCTGCCAGATGAGGCCGGCGTGGGGTCGGTGGTGGAGGAAGTCTCGGTCTTGCTGCGACGGAACAACGCGGGCCTTCGAGGGAGCGGAGCGGCGGATCGGGCGGGCCCAGCCTACCGGCGTGCGACGTGGGCGGCAGGCCAGCCTGTCCCGTGCTTGGGTTTGGTCCTAGGGTGAAGACACCACGAGGGACACATCACCAGAGAGGGCCGCACCCCGATGAGCCTGATGAAGCGGATGAGCCTGATCTTCAGGTCCAAGGCCAACAAGGCGCTGGACCGCGCCGAGGACCCGCGCGAGACGCTCGACTACAGCTACCAGCGCCAGCTCGAGCTGCTCAGCAAGGTGCGCCGCGGTGTCGCCGACGTCGCCACCAGCCGCAAGCGCGTCGAGTTGCAGGTCAACCAGCTCCAGCAGCAGTCCGCCAAGCTCCAGGGCCAGGCGGAGAAGGCCATCGCCGCGGGCCGTGAGGACCTCGCCCGCGAGGCCCTCACCCGCAAGTCCGGCCTCACCACCCAGATCAACGACCTCAAGGCGCAGCACGCCAACCTCCAGGGCGAGGAGGAGAAGCTGGTCCTCGCGCAGCAGCGGCTGCAGGCGAAGGTCGAGGCCTTCCGCACCCGCAAGGAGACGATCAAGGCCAACTACACCGCCGCGGAGGCCCAGACCCGCATCGGCGAGGCCATGTCCGGCATCGGCGAGGAGATGGGCGACGTCGGCCTCGCGATCCAGCGTGCCGAGGACAAGACGGCGCAGATGCAGGCCCGCGCCGGCGCCATCGACGAGCTGATCGCCTCCGGCGCCCTCGACGACGCCTCCCAGCTCAACGCCGGCGACGACATCGCCCGCGAGCTCGACGCGCTCAGCTCCACCCAGGACGTCGAGGCCGAGCTCGCCCGCCTCAAGGCCGGCTCCCAGCCGGAGGCGATCGAGTCCGCCGACGACGGTGGCGACATCCTCAGGGCCGAGCCCGAGACCTCGACCGTCGAGGGCGAGCAGGGGGGCCGGGCATGATCGTCCGGATCCTGGGGGAGGGCCAGTACGACGTCTCCGACACCGTCGTCGACGCGCTCAACTCCCTCGACGCGCAGGTCGAGTCGGCGATCGAGGCGGGCGACGAGGAGTCGTTCCGCACAGCCCTCGAGGCCCTGCTCGCCGGCGTCCGTGAGCGGGGCACGGCCCACCCGGCCGACTCGCTCGACGAGTCCGACCTGATCCTGCCGCCCGGCGACGCGACCCTCGAGGAGGTTCGCGAGCTGCTCGGCGACGAGGGCCTGATCCCCGGCTGAGATGGCGCACTCCCGCTTCATCAAGGACACCGGGCTCACCGTCCGGATGACGCTGGTGATGTTCCTGCTCGGCGGCCTCTTCGTCGCGCTCGTCGTGGCACTGATGTACGCGCTTCCGGAATACGCCCTGCTCATCGGCCTCGCCGGCATCGGTGTCGCCGTCTACCAGTGGTGGAGCTCCGACAAGGTCGCGATGAGGGCGATGCGGGCCCGCGAGGTCACCCCGGAGGAGGCGCCCGAGCTGCACGGCATGATCGACCGGCTCTGCGCCCTGGCCGACATGCCCAAGCCCCGCGTGGGCGTGTCCGACCTCGACCTCCCCAACGCCTTCGCCACCGGCCGCTCGCCCGATCGCGCGGTGGTCTGCGTGACGACCGGCATCCTCCACAAGCTGACCGCCGAGGAGCTCGAGGCGGTGCTGGCGCACGAGCTCAGCCACGTCGCACACCGCGACGTACTCGTGATGACGATCGCCAGCTCCGCCGGCATCCTCGCCGGCATGCTCACCCGCGGCGCGCAGTTCGGCCTGGGCGGCCGGAGCCGCAACAGCGCCGCCGGCGTGGTCGCGGTGCTGCTCGTCAGCCTGGTCGTGTACGCCGTGAGCTTCCTGCTGCTGCGCCTGCTCTCGCGCTACCGCGAGCTGTGCGCGGACCGCTCGGGCGCCTACCTCACGCTCAAGCCGGCCGCGCTCGCGTCCGCCCTCCAGAAGATCAGCGGCGAGTCCGCCTCGATCCCGCAGCGCGACCTGCGCCAGACCGCCCCGGCCGTCAGCGCGCTGTGCATCGTGCCGGCGATCAGTGGCGCCTCGCTGCGCACCCTCGCGGCGACCCACCCGCCGCTGGAGAAGCGGCTCGAGCAGCTCGCCCGCATCCAGGCCGAGCTGTCGCGGCCGGGAGGCTGAGGTGCGGATCTGGGACGCGCTCACCGGGCGACGGCCGGCCAAGGCCAACGACCTCGATGCCCTGTTCCTGGTGCCGAGCGCGGCGATCACCCTGCAGACGGCGGCCGGCTTCACCCCGACGGGCTCGGGATCCGTCTGCTACCGCTCGGCAGCCGGGGCGGCGTTCAGCCAGCTGCAGGACGAGGTCGTGTCGCTGATCCGCGACGACCCGGACGCCCCCGACGTCACCGTCTCCACGGACCGCTACGGCTTCACCTGGCTGGTCACCCAGGACGACCCGGCCGACATCTCCGGGCTGTGCACCGACCTGCACGCCGTCAACACCACGCTCGAGGCGCAGGGCTTCGCGTCCGGGCTGCTGTGCTCGATGCTGCCGTTCACGGACGGGCGCCGGACCTTCGGCCTCGTCTACCTCTACAAGAGCGGCACCTTCTACGCCTTCGCCCCGGCGGGCGAGCACCAGCGCGACAACCTGCTCGAGATCTCCGTGCGCGACCACCTGGCCGCCGAGCTCCCGATGGAGCCCGACCTGCAGAAGTGGCTTGCCCTCTGGGACGCTCCAGGGCTATGACGCCGGGCCGGGATCAGTCCCGGTGCGACTTGCCGGGCAGCGACAGCATCCGCTCGAGGGCCACGAGGGCGTCGCGCTCGGTGTCGGGGTCGACCGTGATCTGGTTGACCACCTGGCCGGCGACGAGCGACTCCATGGCCCACACGAAGTGGGGGAGGTCGATGCGGTTCATCGTCGAGCAGTAGCAGACGTTGCGGTCGAGGAAGACGATGTTCTTGTCCGGGTGGGCGTCCGCGAGGCGCTTGACGAGGTTGAGCTCGGTGCCGATCGCCCAGGTGGTGCCGGGCTCGGCGGCCTCGATCGTCTTGATGATGAACTCGGTCGAGCCCACGAGGTCGGCCTTGAGCACGACCTCGTGCTTGCACTCGGGGTGCACCAGGATCTTGATGTCCTCGTGCTGGGCGCGCAGCTCGTCGACGACGGCCTCGCTGAAGCGGCCGTGCACGGAGCAGTGGCCCTTCCAGAGGATCATCTTCGCGTCCTGCAGCTGCTGGGCCGTCAGGCCGCCGCCGGGCTTCTGCGGGTCCCAGACGACGCAGTCGTCGAGGGAGAAGCCCATCTTCAGCACCGCGGTGTTGCGGCCCAGGTGCTGGTCGGGGAGGAAGAGGATCTTGGCGTCGGGCTTCTGCGCGAAGGCCCACTCGAGCGCCACGTCGGCGTTGCTCGAGGTGCACACGACACCGCCGTTGCGTCCGCAGAACGCCTTGATGTCGGCGCTGGAGTTCATGTAGGTGACCGGCACGACACTGCCCTGGACGCCGGCGTCGGCCATCGCGTCCCAGGCGTCCTCGACCTGTGAGAGCCGCGCCATGTCGGCCATCGAGCAGCCCGCGGAGAGATCGGGGAGGATCACCTTCTGCGTGTCGGCGGTGAGGATGTCGGCCGACTCGGCCATGAAGTGCACGCCGCAGAAGACGATGAACTCGGCCTCCGGCCGGGCCGCCGCGTCGCGCGCGAGCTTGAAGGAGTCGCCGGTGACGTCGGCGAACTGGATGACCTCGTCGCGCTGGTAGTGGTGGCCCAGCACGAACACCCGGTCGCCCAGGGCCTCCTTGGCCTTGCGGGCACGCGCCACCAGGTCGGGGTCGGACGCCGCAGGCAGGTCGCCCGGGCACTCGACGCCGCGCTCGGTGGTGAGGTCGCGTCCCTTGCCCAGCGGCAGCAGCGGCAGGTCGATCGTCGTCATGCCCCCATCCTATTGGGCTCGCGGGCGCAGCCTCAGAGCATGCTTCCGTGGTGGATGTACGGCGCCGGGGGCTTCATGCCGCGGAGGGCGAGATAGCCGCTCTGGTGGAGCGCCAGCCCCGCCTCCAGGCCGACGTCGATCGCCCACTCGTTGACGGCGGTGACGTGGTTCACGTCGACGGTGCCGCCCGGCGGTGAGGAGGCGAGTGCCTCCCACAGCAGTGCCGAGGCCGTACGCCGGTTGGTGGCGGCCACGAGCGCCGGCGATCCCGACTCGTCGACGTATGCGTAGCCCTGCCCGGTCGTGCGGTCGACCACGAGCAGCCGGAACTGGTCGAGCAGCAGCTGGTGGTCGGACCCGTGCGCGGCGCCGCGGGTCTGGCGGTCCACGGAGTCCATCAGGTCGAAGTCGCCGGCCGATCCCACACGGACGCGGTCGGTGACCGGGATCCGGTCGCGCTCGACCGTGCCGGTCAGGAGCATCTGCGGGTGGAGCGTGAACCCGGCCAGGCGGTAGCGACGGGCGGCCGCCGGATCCGCCGACGACGCGAGCATCCCACGCAGGCAGCCGCGGCCGTGGTGCATCGCGGCGGCGAGCAGCTGCAGCCCGATGCCGCGTCCCTGCAGCCCCGGCCGCACGGCGTAGGACGCGAGGATCCACATCAGCTCACGCACCCGCGAGACCGCGCAGCCGACGACCTCGCCGTCGAGCTCGGCGACCCAGCAGCCGCCGGGGTCGGTGCGCAGCGTGTGCGCCGTGCGTCGGATCCAGTGCGCGTCGCGCTCGGGAGCGCGCGGGGCGGGATCGGGCCAGGACCGCTGGAAGGTGCGCGCGTCGACCTCGTAGTAGGCCGAGGCGGTGAGCCGCGCCATCGCTGGGAGGTCCGCGTCGGTCGCGGGCCGGATCAGGACGTCGTGCGGACTGGTTGCCATGGCGCGCCGATCGTATGCCGTGCCCCCGGTCGGTCGAGCGAAGTCGAGACCCGGCGCAGGGCAGGATGAGGCCATGCGCATCCTGGTCGCCCCCGACAAGTTCGCCGGCACCCTGACGGCGGTCGAGGCGGCCGACGCGATCGCCACCGGCTGGGGGCGGCACGCGCCGGACGACGTGCTCGACCTCGCGCCGATGGCCGACGGCGGCCCGGGCTTCGTCGACGTCCTGCAGGCGGCGCTCGGCGGGGAGCTGCTGGGCGTGACCGTCCAGGCGCCGCACGGCGACCAGGTGCCGGCGACCGTGCTGTTCGTCGAGGACACGGCGTACGTCGAGAGCGCCCAGGCCTGCGGGCTGCACCTCCTCGCGGGCGGCGCGGAGCTGGGGTCGACCTTCGGCGTGGGCCAGCTGCTGCTGGCGGCCGTGGAGAGCGGCGCCCGGCGGATCGTGGTCGGGCTTGGCGGCTCCGGCACCAACGACGGCGGTGCCGGGCTGCTCGCGGCCCTGGGCGCCACCTCCGACGGCATCCTCGACAGCGGCGCCATCACGCTCGACACCGTCTCGAAGGTGGACCTCGCCCCGGCGGTCGCGGTCCTCGAGGGCGTGTCGCTGGTCGCTGCCACCGACGTGGACATCCCGCTCACCGGACTCTTCGGCGCCACCAAGACCTTCGGCCCACAGAAGGGCATCCCCGAGGAGCGGCTCGTCGAGGTCGACGGCTGGCTCGAGACGTTCGCCGCCGCGGTGGACCGCCGGGTCGCCCTGGAGAAGGGCGCCGGGGCGGCCGGGGGGCTCGGCTTTGCGCTGCTCGCGCTCGGCGCGACCCGGGAGCCCGGCATCGGTCTCGTGGCCTCCGCCGTCGACCTCGCGGCCCGGGCGCGGCTGGCCGACGTCGTGGTCACGGGGGAGGGCGCCTTCGACTTCAGCTCCCGCTCGGGCAAGGTGCCGTACGGCGTGGCCGAGGTGGCCGCCGAGGCGCTGCGCCCCTGCGTGGCCCTCGCGGGCCGGGTCCTGGTCGGCGCGCGGGAGATGCGGGCGCTCGGCATCGAGTCGGCCTACTCCCTCGTCGACCTGGTGGGGGAGGAGCGGGCGTTCGCCGATCCGGCCGGCTCGCTGGCCGACCTCGCCGAGCGGGTCGCCCGCACCTGGTCGCGCTGACCCGGCTGGTTTGCACAGCTGACGCGTGTCGAGTCGGCTGGTTTGCACGCGCGAACGGCGTCGAGTCGGCTGGTTTTGCGGGCGCGAGCCTGTGCAGATGCGCCGACTCGGCGGATCGCGGGTGTGCAGATGCGCCGACTCGGCGGGTCGCGGGTGTGCAGATGCGCCGACTCGGCGGGTCGCGGGTGTGCAGATGCGCCGACTCGGCGGGTCGCGGGTGTGCAGATGCGCCGACTCGGCGGAGAGGTCGGGGAATAACCGCGCGTATGCGACCATTGGGGGAGGTAACCGCCTGAACCGACTCATTGGGAGCATCACATGACCGAGCAGGTCGAGACCGCCACTGACCGCCGCACCGACCAGATCAACCTCAGCCCGGTCGCGGCTGCCAAGGTCAAGAGCCTCCTCGAGCAGGAGGGCCGCGACGACCTCGCGCTCCGCATCTCCGTCCAGCCGGGTGGCTGCTCGGGCCTGCGCTACCAGCTGTTCTTCGACGAGCGCACGCTCGACGGCGACGTGACCACCGACTTCGACGGCGTCACCGTGGTCGTCGACCGGATGAGCGTCCCCTACCTCAACGGCGCGATGATCGACTTCGTCGACAGCATCGAGAAGCAGGGCTTCACGATCGACAACCCCAACGCGACCGGCTCCTGCGCCTGCGGCGACTCGTTCCACTGATCTGTCAAGACGAAGGCCCCCAACCTGAGGTTGGGGGCCTTCGTCGTCCTCGACCGGCGGAAGGGCTCAGTCGAGGTGGAGGTGCAGCGCGCCGGCGAGGCGCGCAGCCGCCTCGCTGATCGGGATGTCGCGCTTGGCGACCTCACGCGGGAAGTCCTCGAAGTGGAGGCTGGGAGGGGTCGAGACGGCCTTGCGAGCAGCCTTCTCGAGGCGCAGGTTGACGCCCACGGCACGGCAGTCGGCGGCCATCTCCTGGGTCGGGGCGAGCTCGTCGTAGGGCAGGTGCGAGGCGGGCTTCGACTGGGGCATGCCACCGACGCTAGGGGCTACTACGGGGTATCCCCAGCGGTACCGCCGGGTAGTGTTCCGCCGTGCCTCTTCTGATCGCCGGGTCCATCGCGACCGACCACCTGATGACGTTCGCCGGCAAGTTCACCGACAGCCTCGTCGTCGACCAGCTCGACAAGCTCTCGGTGTCCTTCCTGGTCGACGACCTGGAGGTACGCCGCGGCGGCTGCGCCGCGAACATCTGCTTCGGCCTCGGCAACCTCGGGCTGCGGCCGGTCCTGGTCGGCGCGGTCGGCGAGGACTTCACGGAGTACCGCTCCTGGCTCGAGCGCCACAACGTCGACTGCGACTCCGTGCACGTGTCCGAGACCCGCCACACCGCCCGGTTCGTCTGCACCAACGACGCCTCGATGGCGCAGATCGCCAGCTTCTACCCCGGCGCCATGAGCGAGTCACGCGAGATCGAGCTCAAGCCGATCGCCGACCGCGTCGGCGAGCCCGACTTCGTGCTCATCGGCCCCGACGACCCGCAGGGCATGCGCCGCCACACCGACGAGTGCCGCCACCGCGGCTACCCCTTCGTCGCCGACCCGTCGCAGCAGCTCGCCTTCGGCGACGGCGACCTGATCCGCCATCTCGTCGACGGCGCCGAGATCCTGTTCTCCAACGAGTACGAGGCCAGCCTGATCACGCAGAAGACCGGCTGGTCGCGCGAGGAGGTCCTCGGCCGGGTCGGCACCTGGGTGGTCACGCTGGGCGCCGAGGGCGTCCGGATCGACAGGATGGGCGAGGACTCCATCACCGTGGCCGCGGTCCCGGAGATCGAGAAGGTCGAGCCGACCGGCGTCGGCGACGCCTTCCGGGCCGGCTTCCTCGCTGCGCTCAGCTGGGGCCTGGGCCACGAACGCGCCGCCCAGCTCGGCTGCCTGCTGGCGGTCTACGTGGTCGAGCAGGTCGGCACGCAGGAGTACGTCCTGTCCCGCGACGCCTTCCTCAAGCGCTGCGAGGCGACGTACGGCGCGGACGTCGCCGCCGACTTCGAGCCGCACCTGGTCACCCTGCACCCGTGACTCGCGCCGCTGTAACGCCGGGTTAGTTGCTGTAGGCCCCCTGAAATTTCATAGGCACTACAAGCCGTAACCCGGCGTTACAGCGCGGCTCAGCTCAGCCGCCGCACGAGGTAGCGCGGCGCGCCGTCGTCGGCGGTGTCCTCGCCGACGTACTCCTGGTCCCGCATCCGGCACCACGCCGGGACGTCGACCCGCGCGGCGACGTCGTGGGCGACCACGCCGACGACCTGCCCCACCTCGACGTCGCCGAGGTGCCGCGCGAGCTCGATGACCGGCATCGGGCACCGCATGTCCCGGCAGTCGAGCTCCAGATCCGGCTCGGGGAGCTCGCCGGAGCCGGGCTCCAGGCGGGACTTGTAGCCGTTCACAGTCCCACCCTGCCCCGCAGCTCGCGCACGACCTCGGGCAGCACGTCGCAGAACGCCTCCACGTCGGCCCTGGTGGTGTCGCGCTGCAGGGAGAGGCGCACGTTGCCGTGGGTCAGCACGCCCATCGCCTCCAGCACGTGGCTCGGCGCGAGCGTCGACGCCGTGCAGGCCGAGCCGCTCGCGATCCCGAAGCCGCGCCGGTCGAGCTCGTGGACCAGCGCCTCGCCGTCGACGTAGAGGCAGGAGAACGTGACCAGGTGGGGGAGCCGGTCGACGGGATCGCCGACGACCTCGACGTCGGGCACCTCGCGGGCCACCCGGTCCCGCACCAGGTCGATGAGGGCGTGCTGCTCGGGATTGACCCGGTCGCGCTCGGCGACGACTGCCTGCAGCGACGCCGCCGCCGCCAGGGCTGCCGGCACGTTCTCGAAGCCGGTGATCCGCTCGTCGATGCGGTCGTCGCCGGGGAAGGGGTTGCGCCAGCGGGCGCCCTTGCGCACGAGGAGTACGCCGACTCCGGCGGGGCCGCCCCACTTGTGCGCCGAGCCCGCCGCGACGGTCCAGCCGTCCGGCAGCGGGAGGCGGCCCATCGAGGCGCAGGCGTCGGTGAAGAGCGGGACGTCGCTGGGCAGCTCGAGTTCGCCGACCGGCTGCAGGGTGCCGACCTCGTGGTTGGCGGTCTGGAGCGCGACGACCGCGACACCGGGCGCGGCGGCCTCCTGCACGAGGTCACCGTCGTGCGCACGGCCGTGGGAGTCGACGCTGACCTGCCGGCCGGTCGCGCCCCACGCGACCGCATGCAGGACCGACGAGTGCTCCACGGAGGGGTGCACCACGATGTCGCCGCGCCGGGAGCCCCGGACCAGGCCCAGCAGGCCGCGGTGGACCGCGTCGGTGCCGCTGGAGGTGAACGTCACCTCGTCGGGCCGTACGCCGAGGGCGTCCGCCGTGGCCTCGCGGGCGTTGTCGAGGAGCAGCCGGGCGTCGCGCGCGCTGCCGTGGAGGCGCCGCGGGTCGGCGTACCCCCGCTCCAGCGCCGCCTGGAGGACCTCCCGCGCGGCGGGGTGGAGCGGCGCCGAGGACGCCGCGTCGAGGTCGACGCGACCGCGTGCCGGGTCGTTGCTCACACCGCGAACCTAGACCAAGCCCACGACCGCTCCACGACACCGGACCCGCCCCGTCGGCCGGGTCGGGATTCCGATAGTGTGCGACCTGTCGAGACTGACCGAGAGAGAGGCTCGTTCGTGGGTCTGCAACTCCCCAAGCGCATCGCCGCGCCCGCACGCCGGGCTGCGACGGCTGTGATGCTGGGCTTCTTCGCCCTGACGGTGGCCGCCTGTGGTGACGCCGCGGACAAGGACCAGATCGCGCGTCTGGCCATGCCCGACCCGGCCACCGAGCAGGCTCCGGCCACGTTCGAGCTGTGGAAGTGGGCGTGGGTGGCCGCGATGATCACCGGCGTCATCGTGTGGGGCCTGATCTTCTGGGCCATCTGGCGCTACCGCCGCCGCAGCGACGACGAGGTCCCGATCCAGACCCGCTACAACCTGCCGCTCGAGATCTTCTACACGATCGCCCCGATCATGATGGTCGTCGTCTTCTTCTACTGGACCGTCGACGTCCAGAACAAGATGACCCACATGGAGGACGACCCCGACATCACCATCGACGTCGTCGGCCAGAAATGGCAGTGGACGTTCAACTACACCGGCCAGGGCGAGGGCGGCAGCACGCCCTACACCGTCGGCACCGGCAGCCAGCGGCCGACGCTGGTGCTGCCCGTCGACCAGACCGTGCAGTTCAACCTGCAGTCGCCCGACGTGATCCACTCCTTCGGCATCGACGCGTTCCTGATGAAGATGGACGTCGTGCCCGGCCGGATCAACCAGTTCCAGGCCACGCCGACCGTGGTCGGCGACTACAACGGCAAGTGCTTCGAGCTCTGCGGGACCTACCACTCGCGGATGCTCTTCGACGTCAAGATCGTCGACCAGGCGGACTACGACGCCTACCTCGCCGACCTGGCCGCCCAGGGCTTCGAGGCCGAGGAGCCGCTGCTCGGCGGCGAGGCGGCCCGCACCCAGCACGGCCTCGCTGAGGACGACTCCCAGGAAGGGGCACACGAGTGACCGCCACCGCCGCTCCGACGACCGGAGCGCCGCGCAAGGAGCTGGGCCACCAGGTGGTCCGCATCCTCACCACCACCGACCACAAGCTGATCGGCAAGCTCTACCTCGGCACGTCGTTCGGCTGGTTCATGGTCGCCGGCCTGATGGCCATGCTGATCCGCTCCGAGCTAGCCTTCCCCGGCCAGCAGGTGGTGAACGACGAGCTCTACAACCAGCTCTTCACCATGCACGGCACGATCATGCTGCTGCTGTTCGCGACGCCGCTGTTCTTCGGCTTCGGCAACGTGATCATGCCGCTGCAGATCGGCGCTCCCGACGTCGCGTTCCCGCGCCTGAACATGTTCAGCTACTGGCTGTTCCTCTTCGGCGGCCTGATCGCCGGGGCCGGCTTCCTCACCCCCGAGGGCGCCGCGTCGTTCGGCTGGTTCGCCTACACGCCGCTCTCCGACGCGGTGAACACCCCCAGCGTCGGCGGCGACCTGTGGATCATGGGCCTCTGGATGGCCGGTCTGGGCTCGATCCTGGGTGCGGTCAACTTCATCACCACGATCATCTGCATGCGCGCACCCGGCATGACCATGTTCCGGATGCCGATCTTCGTGTGGAACACGATGATCACGTCGCTGCTCGTGCTGATCGCGTTCCCGATCCTCGCCGGCGCGCTGCTCTCGCTCGAGGCCGACCGCCTGCTGGGCGCCCACGTCTTCGACACCGCCCACGGCGGGCCGATCCTGTGGCAGCACCTGTTCTGGTTCTTCGGCCACCCGGAGGTCTACATCATCGCGCTGCCGTTCTTCGGCATCGTGACGGAGATCCTCCCGGTCTTCAGCCGCAAGCCGATCTTCGGCTACGTCGGCCTCGTCGGCGCCACGCTCGGCATCGCGATCCTCTCGGTCGCGGTGTGGGCGCACCACATGTTCGTCACCGGCGCGGTCGACCTGCCGTTCTTCTCCGGCATGACGTTCCTGATCGCGGTGCCCACCGGCGTGAAGTTCTTCAACTGGATCGGCACGATGTGGGGCGGGTCGGTCTCGTTCGACACGCCCATGCTGTGGTCGATCGGCTTCCTGACGACCTTCCTCTTCGGTGGCCTCACCGGCATCATCCTGGCCAGCCCGCCGCTGGACTTCCACGTCTCCGACTCCTACTTCGTGGTGGCGCACTTCCACTACGTCGTCTTCGGCACCGTGGTGTTCGCGATGTTCGCCGGCTTCTACTTCTGGTGGCCGAAGATGACCGGCCGGATGCTCGACGAGCGCCTCGGCAAGCTGCACTTCTGGCTGCTCTTCGTCGGCTTCCACACGACCTTCCTCGTCCAGCACTGGCTGGGTGTCGAGGGCATGCCGCGCCGCTACGCCGACTACCTCCCGGAGGACGGCTTCACCACGCTCAACCAGGTGTCCACCATCGGTGCGTTCCTGCTGGGTGCCTCGACGCTGCCGTTCCTCCTCAACGTCTACCTCTCCCGCAAGGCGCCGCTCGTCGGCGTCGACGACCCGTGGGGCTGGGGCCGCTCGCTCGAGTGGGCCACCAGCAGCCCGCCGCCGCGGCACAACTTCGTGTCGCTGCCGCGGATCCGCTCGGAGTCGCCGGCCTTCGACCTCCACCACCCGGAGATCGCCGCGCTGGAGCTGCAGGAGAACGAGGCGGAGCGTGAGGGCCGCCTGGCCGACGCGCCGGACGTCGAGGGCCGCGAGGAGATGCTCGAGCAGCGCACCGGACACGAGATCACCGACGACCCCGAGGGAGGCCAGCGATGAAGGCTGAGGCCTGGATCTTCATCCTCACCACGATCTTCCTGGTGCTGGTCACCCCGGCCTACTGGTTGATCGCCGGTGACTGGACGGGCACGTCCGCGCTCACGATGACCACGCTGCTCACCCTGATGGTCTCGCTCTACCTCGGCTTCCACGCGGCCCGCATGGACCCCCGTCCCGAGGACCGCAAGAACGCCGAGATCGCCGACGGCGCCGGCGAGCTGGGCTTCTTCCCGCCCTACTCCTGGTGGCCGCTCTGGTGCGCGCTCACCCTCGGGGTGTGCGTGTTCGGCGTCGCGATGGGCGCCTGGTGGCTGTTCATCATCGGCGGCGCGATGGGGATGATCGCGCTCAGCGGCTGGATCTTCGAGTACTACCGGGGCGAGCACGCCCACTGACGCTCCACCCGGCTCGGCCCCGTCGGCTGGGCTCCCGCACGCGTCTCGCGTGACGGAGTCCACGCCCGGTGGGGCCGATCTGCGTGGGTGTGGCAGTTAGGCTGTCTGGGCTCATCCACGTCAGCACGGGGGACTCGCCATGCCAGCCACGCTCGGTCGCGCCAGCGCGCCGGCCCGCCGCCGTACGTCGCTCGCCGCTGCCGCCGTGCTGGTGACCGCGGGCCTCGCGGGCTGTGACGCATCGCCGGCCGACCTGATCCCGGGCGACGACGCGACCGCCGCGGGCAAGGCCGCGCGCGTGAAGGTGCGCCTCAACTCCCGCGACACAACCGCCGTGCCGGTCGACCGCCTGCTGAGGGTGCGGGCGGCGCGAGGCACGCTGCGCCGCGTGCGGGTGACGTCCGAGGCCGGTGCCCTGCCCGGAAAGCTTTCGGGCTCCGCGTGGCGCGCCACGGAGCGCCTGGAGCCCGGCACCGACTACGTGGTCCGCACGGTCTCCGAGCGCGCCGACGGCACCGTGCAGCGCGACCGCAGCCAGCTGCACACCCAGGACCTCACGCTCGACGAGCAGACGTTCGCAGCCGTGGCGCCGCTCGAGGGGGAGACCGTCGGCGTCGGCATGCCCGTCATCGTCTCCTTCGACGTCGCGGTCACCGACAAGGCAGCCTTCGAGCGGCACATGCGGGTCACCAGCGAGCCCGCCCAGCCCGGCACCTGGCACTGGCTCAGCGACCGCGAGGCCCACTGGCGTCCCAGGACCTACTGGAAGCCCGGCACCGACGTCACGGTCGACCTCGACCTCAACAGCCTGCCCGCCGGCGGCGGGGTCTACGGCCAGGAGGACCGCACGGTGTCCTTCGACATCGGCGACTCGGTGATCCACCGCGTCGATGCCGCGGCGCACGTGATGAAGACCTACATCAACGGTGCGCTCGCCCGCACCACGCCGGTCAGCGCCGGCAAGCCCGGCTTCGAGACCCGCTCGGGGACCAAGGTGGTCATCGAGAAGCACCGCTTCAAGACGATGGACGCCGCCACGACCGGCATCGCCGAGGGCGACCCGGAGTACTACAACATCGAGGACGTGGAGTACGCCCTCCGCGTGACTTACTCCGGGGAGTTCCTCCACGCCGCACCCTGGTCGGTGGGGTCGCAGGGGAGTGCCAACGTCAGCCACGGCTGCGTCGGCATGAGCACCCGCGATGCCGCCTGGGTCTACGACGTGTCCAAGCGCGGCGACGTCGTCGAGGTGACCGGCACCGACCGCTGGATGGACCTCACCAACGGCTACGGCGACTGGAACGCCTCCTACGCCGACTACAAGGCCGGCTCCGCCCTCGGCTGACGCCGAGCAAGCGGAAGGGCCCGGACCAATCGGTCCGGGCCCTTCTCGCCTGCGTCAGTCCAGCACGCCTCAGTGGCCGCGGAGCGGGGCCTCGTCGGGCGTGTGGTCGGCGTGGCCGTCGAACTGGTGGCCGTCGGCCGGCCGGTCCATGCCGGACGCGTGCTCCAGCTCGTGCTCGTGCTCGGCGTGGTGGTGCGCCTCCTCGAGCTCGGACGTGGTCGGCTTCTGGACGTTGTTGGCGAACATCCCCTGCGAGAGCCTGGCCCGGAGCTTGCGGACCGGGTAGCCCTTGTCCCGCACGCCCTGGCCGTCGGTGGGCTGGGGGTCCGGGACCACCACGTCACGGTCGCGTGCGGTGAGCGAGTAGGCCCGCTCCGTGCTGATCGGCAGGTGGCGCTCGGAGTAGCCGCCCTCCGGGGACCGCATGATGATGCCGGTCTCGTAGCCGTGCAGCAGCACCTCGTTGTCGTGGCGCTGCAGCGAGATGCACCAGCGACGGGCGAGGAAGAAGACCAGCACCGGGACGACGAAGATCGCGACCCGCATGAAGTAGGTGATGTAGTTCAGGTTCAGGTTGAACTTGAGCGCCAGGATGTCGTTGCCGCCGGCGGCCCAGAGCAGGCCGTAGGCGGTGATCATCGCCGCGAGGAACGCGGTGCGGGTCGGGGCGTTGCGCGGGCGCTGGAGCAGGTGGTGCTCGCGCTTGTCACCGGTCACCCAGGCCTCCAGGAACGGCCAGGCCAGCACCATCATCAGCAGCGCGACGGGCGCGATCTGACCGGGCAGGAAGACGTTCCAGGAGATGGTGACCCCGAAGATGTGGGTCTCCCAGCCGGGCATGATCCGCAGCAGGCCCTCGGCGATGCCCATGTACCAGTCGGGCTGGGAGCCAGCGGTCACCTTGGACGGGTCGTAGGGGCCGTACTTCCAGACGGGGTTGATGGCCAGCAAGCCGCCCATGGTGGCGCACACGCCGAAGACGATGAAGAAGAAGCCACCGGCCTTGGCGGCGTACACCGGGAGCAGCGGGTAGCCGACGACGTTCTGCTCGGTGCGGCCGGGGCCAGGCCACTGCGTGTGCTTGTGGTAGACGAGCAGCAGCATGTGGGCGGCGATCAGGGCCAGGATCAGGCCGGGGATCAGCAGCACGTGGGCGATGTAGAGGCGGGGGATGATGAGCTCACCGGGGAACTCGCCACCGAACATGAAGAACGACATGTAGGTGCCGACCACCGGAGTGGCCTTGACCAGGCCGTCCGCGATGCGGAGGCCGGTGCCGGAGAGCAGGTCGTCGGGGAGGGAGTAGCCCGCGAAGCCCTCGACGATGCCCAGCAGGATCAGCACGCCGCCGATCACCCAGTTGAGCTCGCGCGGCTTGCGGAAGGCGCCGGTGAGGAACACGCGCATCAGGTGCACCAGCATCGCCGCGATGAAGAGCATCGCCGCCCAGTGGTGCATCTGGCGCATCAACAGGCCGCCGCGCACGTCGAACGAGATGTTCAGCGTCGAGGCGTAGGCCTCGGACATGTGGATGCCGCGGAGCTGGTCGTAGGAGCCCTCGTACTGGATCTCCGCCATACTCGGCGTGAACCACAGGGTGAGGAAGACGCCCGAGAGCAGCAGGACGACGAAGCTCCACAGCGCGATCTCGCCCAGCATGAAGGACCAGTGGTCGGGGAAGACCTTGCGGATCTGCTTCTTCATGGCGGTCGCCAGGCCGAGGCGCTCGTCGGCCCAGGTCCCGACGCCGGCGAGGGGCGACGGCCTGCCGGTCGTGGCCGCCGTCGTGCCGTTCGTGGAGGCGATCTTGGTGGTGTCCATGTTCAGCCACGCTCCCAGTAGCTCGGGCCGACGGGTTCGGTGAAGTCGCTTTGCGCGACGAGGTAGCCCTCTTCGTCCACCGCGAGCGGGAGCTGGGGCAGTGCCCGCGCGGCCGGTCCGAAGACCACCCTACCGCTGTCGGCCAGGTCGAAGGTCGACTGGTGGCAGGGGCACAGCAGGTGGTGGGTGGTGCGCTCGTTGAGCGAGATCGGGCACCCGACGTGGGTGCAGATCTTGGAGTAGGCGACGATGCCGTCGACGGTCCAGTTTTCCCGGCCGCGACCCGGCGTGATGTCGTCCGGCTCCATGCGCAGGAGGATCAGCGCGGCCTTCGACTTGGCGATCTGCAGCTCGACGCCCTCGATGAGGTGCTCGCCGTGCTCGTCGGTCTCGAAGATGGCGGCGGGCTCGGCGTTGACCAGGTCACCGACCTCGAGGTCGGACGCCTTGATGGGCGTGCCGACGACGTCGCGCACGACCCGCATGCCCTCGGTCCACAGCGTGTGCTCGAGGCCCGCGCCCTCGTACTCGCCGACGACCTGGCCCGGCGTGGGACCGAGGTCGCGGAGCAGTACGACGGCGGGCAGGCCGAGCATGCCGACGGCGCCCAGCAGCGAGTTGCGCACGAGGGTGCGGCGGACGATGCCCGACTCCTCGATGCCCGTCTTGAGGTCGGCGAGGACCTTGTCGCGGTCCTCGTCGGTGGAGTGAGCCGGGTGGCGCATCTCGACGATCTCCTGGTCACCCATGAGCTTGCGGGCCCACTGGATGATGCCGACCCCGATCAGCAGCAGGGCAGCACCGAAGCTGGTGCCGAGGGCCACGGTGGAGGCGCCCATGCCGAGGAACGTGTCGTGGTTGTCGCCGATCTCCAGGGTGAAGTAGGCGACGCAGAACAGGATCGCGAAGACCGCGGACAGCCCGAAGAGGCTGGCCACCTGGCGCTCGGCGCGCTTCGCGGCGCGCTCGTCCACGTCGGTCGGGCGCCACTGGTGGGGGTGCACGCCCGGGTCGGCGATCGGGTCGGCCTCGTGCATGGTCGCGACCTGGGCGCCGTGCCCGTCGCCCTGGCTGGGCACAGTGCTGGGGGTGTGGTCGCTCATCAGGCCTCCACCTTGTCCTTGCTAGTGCGCGTGGTGTGCGCGGCGATCCAGACGGCGAAGCCCACGAGCGAGCCGATGCCGACGAGCCAGGCGAACAGGCCCTCGGCGACGGGGCCGATGCCGCCCATGCCGAACCCGCCGTACTCGGGGGTCGTCTCGAGGGACTGGAGGTAGGCGATGACGTCGCGCTTCATCTCGGGGGAGAGGTTGCCGTTGGTGAAGTTGTCCATCGCCTGGGGGCCGGTCAGCATGGCCTCGTAGATGTACTTGGGCTCGACGCCACGCACCTGGGGCGCGTAGCCGCCCTGGGGCATGGCTCCGCCGGAGCCGTCGAAGTTGTGGCAGGCGGTGCAGTTGGTCAGGAAGATCTGGCCGCCGCGGACGACCGCCTCCTCGCGCTCCTCTTCCGAGAGGCCCTCGAGGGAGTAGTCCTGCTCGGAGGGGATGGCGGGGCCGGGGCCCAGCGACGCGACGTACGCGGCGAGGGCGGCGATCTCCTCCTCGCTGTACTGGACCTCCTTGCGCGGCACCTGGGCGCCGGGCTGGGCCATCGGCATGCGGCCGGTGCCGACCTGGAAGTCGACCGCGGCGGCGCCGACGCCGACCAGCGAGGGGCCGATCTGGTAGCCGGGGCGGGCGGTCGAGATGCCTTCGCCGTTCTGGCCGTGGCAGAAGGAGCAGCCGACCAGGAACAGCTCGCGGCCCTTGGCGACGAGCTCGGCGTCGGACTCGGCCTTCTGGGCCTGGGCCGGGGCGAGGACGGTGTAGAGACCGCCGGTCAGGAGGAGGCCGAGCAGCAGTACGACGAGGCCGGCGAGGGGGCCGCGACGATGCTGTGAGAGCCGACCAGCGGAGCGGTTCAGCAAACGCACGTTGAGTCCTGTCTTGATCCGGGTCGAGCTGTCACTTGATGAGGTAGATCGTGGCGAAGAGGCCGATCCACACGACGTCGACGAAGTGCCAGTAGTAGGACACGACGATGGCGCTGACCGCCTGCTCGTGGGTGAAGCGGCGGGCGATGTAGGTGCGGCCCAGCACGAACAGGAAGGCCACGAGACCACCGGTCACGTGGATGCCGTGGAAGCCGGTCGTCAGGTAGAACATCGTGCCGTAGGCGGAGCTCGGGATGGTCACGCCCTGGTGGATCAGCTCGGCGTACTCCAGGGCCTGGCCGCCGATGAACACCGCACCCATGACGTAGGTGAGGATGAACCACTCGCGGAGGCCCCAGCCGCCGACCTTGAGCACCGAGCCCGTGCGGCCGACCTGGCCGCGCTCGGCGGCGAAGACGCCCAGCTGGCAGGTGACCGACGACAGCACCAGGATGACGGTGTTGACCGTGGAGAAGGGGACGTTGAGCTTCGCGGTCTCCTGGGCCCACAGGTCCGGGCTCACGGCGCGGATGGTGAAGTAGGCCGCGAAGAGGGCCGCGAAGAACATCAGCTCACTGGAGAGCCAGATGATCGTCCCGACGCTGACCATGCTCGGCCGGTCGTGGTGCCCATGAAGTCGGGATGCCGGAATCGCTGTTGCTGTCGCCACGGGCGCCATTATGTCGTGAGTGGGACCCGAGGGCACCCCGACCCCCTGTCTTTGAGAGTCATATCGTTCATGGGGTGATCCATCCCGTACTGACGACCGACGAGGTCCTTCCGAGATTCACGCTCGCGCGGGTCTTCACGGACTGGGGGATCGACCCCCTGCCCTTCGTCCTGGCCGTCTGGGTCGCCGGTCTCTACCTGTGGGGCGTGGCCGTGCTGACGCGCCGCGGGGACCGCTGGCCGGTGGGCCGGACCCTGGCTTTCGTCGTGGCCGGGATGGGGTCGTTCTTCTTCGCGACGCAGTCGGGCCTGGGCCGCTACGACACCACCCTGCTGAGCGTGCACATGGTGCAGCACATGGTGCTGTCGATGGTGGTGCCGCTGTCGCTGGCGCTCGGCGCGCCCGTCACGCTCGCCCTCCGCACGCTCCCGGCCCGGCCGCGGCGCTGGCTGCTCGCCGTACTCCACTCACGAGTGGCCAAGGTGCTCTCGTTCCCCCCGCTGGCGTTCCTGCTCTACGTCGTGTCGCCGTGGGCGCTCTACTTCTCGAGCTGGTACGACGCGTCCCTGGCGTCGGCGTACGTCCACGAGATGATGCACGTCCACCTGGTGGCGGTGGGCGCGCTGTTCTTCTGGCCGCTCATGGGCATCGACCCGCTGCCCGGCCGGGTCGGCTACCCGTTCCGCGTGCTCCTCACGGTGCTGACGCTGCCGTTCCACGCCTTCCTGGGCGTCACGATCATGGGGCAGAGCACGCTGATCGGGGGCGAGCACTACCTCGCGCTCCGGGAGGGGCCGATGGGGGCGTGGCTGCCGGACCCGTACGAGGAGCAGCACCTCGCCGGCGGGATCCTGTGGGGCGCGGGAGACCTCATCGGCCTGGTGTTCTTCGCGGTGCTCTTCACCCAGTGGGTCCGCTCGTCGATGGCGGAGGCGAAGCGGGAGGACCGGCGGCTGGACATGATGGAGGCCCGCGCCCGCCGCGAGCAGCCGCCGCCCGGTGGTTGAGGAGGGCCGTCCAGGCCCCGTCTCGAAACCCCGGGCACTACTATGCCCACGTGACCGACACCACCACGCCGTTGAAGGTCCTCGTCTACAGCGACGACGTCAACACCCGCCAGCAGGTCATCCTCGCGCTCGGCCGCCGGCCGCACCCGGACCTGCCGGAGCTGCAGTACGTCGAGGTCGCGACGGAGCCCGTGGTCATCCAGAACATGGATGCCGGCGGCATCGCGCTGGCGATCCTCGACGGCGAGGCCGTGCCGGCCGGTGGGATGGGCATCGCCAAGCAGCTCAAGGACGAGATCTACCAGTGCCCGCCGATCCTGGTGCTGATCGGGCGGCCGCAGGACGCCTGGCTCGCCACCTGGTCGCGTGCAGACGCGGCGGTGGCGCACCCGATCGACCCGATCCAGCTGGCCGACGTGGTCGTCGACCTGCTGCGCTCGCGCGTCCCCGCCACCACGGCCTGACGGACGGCCCTTCGCTGGTCGAGCAGCGCTGGTCCTCGGTGGTCGAGTCGCGCTGGTCCTCGGTGGTCGAGTAGCGCCCGACGAAGGAGGGCGCGTATCGAGACCCCCGGCGCCGTCCCCGGCCGGTCGAGCGAAGTCGAGACTGCCCCGGCGCCGCGGCGTACGTCTGGAACACTCGGCGCCATGACGCACACGTGGCCAGAGGTGCTCTCGACCCTCGTCTCCCGTCAGGACCTGTCCGCCGAGCAGGCCGAGTGGGCCCTGGGGCAGGTGTTCGCCGGAGAGGCGACGCCCGCCCAGATCGCCGGTTTCGCTGTCGCGCTGCGTGCGAAGGGCGAGACGGTCGAGGAGCTGGGCGGCTGTGCGGACGCGATGCTGGCCGCCGGCAACACCATCGACGTCCCCGGGCGCCTTCTCGACGTCGTCGGCACCGGCGGCGACCGCTCGATGTCGGTGAACATCTCCACTATGGCGGCGATCGTCGCCGCAGGCGCCGGAGCGCGTGTGGTCAAGCACGGCAACCGGTCGGCCTCGTCCCAGTCGGGCTCCGCCGACGTCCTCGAGCGGCTCGGCGTACGCCTGGACCTGCCGCCCGCCCGGGTCGCCGAGGTGGCCGAGGAGGCAGGCATCACGTTCTGCTTCGCGGCGACGTTCCATCCGGCCATGCGCCACGCCGCGGTCGCGCGGCGCGAGCTCGGCATCGGCACGACCTTCAACTTCCTCGGCCCGCTCACCAACCCGGCCCGCCCGGCCGCTCAGGCGATCGGCTGCGCGGACCGGCGGATGGCGCCGGTGATGGCCGGGGTCTTCGCGAGCCGCGGCGTGGACGCGTGGGTCTTCCGTGGGGACGACGGGTTCGACGAGCTCACCACGACGACCACCTCCGCGGTCTGGGCGGTACACGCCGGTGAGGTCAACGAGACCAAGGTCGACCCCGCGGCGTACGGCATCGCTCCCGCGACGACCGAGGACCTGCGCGGCGGCGACGCCGAGCACAACGCCGAGGTCGTACGCCGCCTGGTCGCCGGCGAGAAGGGCCCGGTCCGGGACGCCGTGGTGCTCAACGCCGGGGCCGCCCTCGCCGTGCACGGGGCGCCGGAGCTGCCGGTCGACGAGGCGCTGGCCGCGGGCATCCAGCGCGCCGCGAACGCGATCGACAACGGGTCCGCTGCTGCGACCCTCGAGCGCTGGGTCGCTGCGACGGCGCGCTGAGGGGCACGACCCACTTAGCGGAAGCGTCCGGCGTTCAGCCGGAGTACCACCCCTGCATGACCGCGACCGCGTTGAGCACGACCAGCGCGAAGAACATCGCGCCGATGACGACGTTGTTGTTGAGCCAGCCGTTCCTGAACATCCGCGGCACGCAACCCTTCTGGAAGACTTCAAGGGTAGGAGCCGGCGCGCGTCGCGCCAAGGAAAACTTGCTGGGGCGTCGGGTCACGGGTCGAGCACGAAGCCCGCGCCCTCGCGCCGGAAGCCGACACGGTCGTAGTAGGGCGCGACCATCGTCGGGGACGTGACGACACGACTCAGCCCGTGATCGGTCAGCATCCCGCTCCGCCCGCAGACGAACTCACCGGGTGAGAAGTCGCAGTAACGGGGCGCGACGTAGTCCAGGTCCACGTACGCTGCGGCGATGAGGTCGAGCACCCGGAAGCGCAAGACCCGCGACTGGCAGGGAGAAGACCAGCAGGGCACTGCCGTTCAGCCTATGAGGTCGAGCCAGGTCACTTGCCGGATGCTATCCGCGTCGGCTCACTCCGCCGCCTCCGGCGGAGTGAGCCCTCACCGGACGACGTACAGCTTGACGATCTTGGACTTGGACGATGCGGTGGAAGCGTTGCCGCTGTAGACGGCCTTGATCTTGTGCTTGCCGACCTTCAGCTTCGGCAGCCGCCAGCCGATCTTCCCGTCGCGGGTGGAGACGAGGGTCAGCGTCTTGAGGCGCTTGGCGCCGTCGTAGACCTTGATCGGACCCACTGGACCCTTCACGCCAGGCACGGTGACGGTGATGCCGATCTTGACCCGCTTCGCCGGCGACGTGCGCGTCTTCGAGAGAGTGGCGACAGTCGACGAGACGAGCTTCGGCACCGCCACGGCGGCTGCGGCGGCTGCACCGTCCGAGAACCCGGCCTTCCTGGCAGTGACGGTGGCGGAGATGTCCTTCCCCGCGTCCCCTGGCTTCAGCGTGTAGGACGGGGTGGTCGCCCCAGGGATAGGTGCACCGGTGCGGAGCCACTGGTAGCCGAAGGTCCCGCCGGGCTCGGCCCAGGAGCCGGTGGACACCCTCAGGGAGTTGCCCACCACGGCTGTCCCGGTGATGGCCGGCGGGGCCGTCGCCTGGAGCGCGCCACCAGCCGAGACCCCGATGCTGTTGCTGACGGACGTGCCGTCGGAGAAGCCGTCCTTCTTGCCGGTCACCTTGAGTGAGACGCTCTTGCCGTAGTCAGCCGCCGACAGGACGTACGTCGCGGCGGTGGCGCCGCCGATGTTCGCGCCGTCGCGCAGCCACTGGTAGGTGCTGGTCACTCCTGCCTGGTTCCACGTCGGCAGCGTGCTCGTCACCGTCTGGCCCACGCCTGTGCCGGTCGGGGCGTGGATCTGGGCGCCCTGGACGACCCCGACGCTGGCGTCGACCGAGAAGGTGCCCTCGGCCGAGCCGATGGCGTTGCCGCCAGGGTCCTTCGCGGTCACGGTCCAGACGTAGGTGCCGGTGCCTAGGGTGGAGACGGCCGCGTAGCCCGAGGCGACAGTCGTCGTGTTGACGGTCGCACCCGATCCCGAGGCTGGCCTGACCTGGACCGCGTAAGTGGACGCCCCGGCGACCGGGGCCCACTGCAGCACCGGCGCGTTCGCGGGCTGCGAGCCGCCGTTGGCGGGCGAGACGATCGACATCGCGCCGGAGCTCACCAAGAAGCGGCCGGGCTCCGACCACGGCCCCTTGTTGCCGTCGGCGTCGGTCCGCCGCACGCGCCAGATGTAAGGCTGTGGACTGGGTGACAGGGGAACGTTGTGGGCGTATGCCGGTGTTTTGAGGTTGGTCTTGCCGAACACCTTGTTGGCGCTCGAGAACGTCGCGTCGTTGTTCTTGTAGACCTCGACCTCGTAGGAGCTGGCGAAGGCCTGGGACGCCCAGCGCAGGGGAGTCGTGCCGGCGACCACCTGCTGGCCCACCGGGGACGTGAGACTGACCTGCGGGCTCTGCTTGGTGAACGTCTTGACGGTCGACCAGGTCAAGCCGTTGTCGTCGGAGTCGATGGCCTGGACCCGCCAGTGGAAGGTGCCCTCGGGGTAGAGGCGATCGAAGGCCGTGTAGGTCGTCTGATCGACCACGCGCTCGTCGACGAGCGGCGCCGCGAACGACAGGTCGTCGTCCACCTGGATGCGGTACTGCTTCGCGGCCTGGGGGCGCTCCTCACCGGTCCGAGCCCAGAGGGCAGCGCGGTTGGTGTCGAAGTAGTTGTCCCAGGAGAATGTGATCTCGGTGCCTGCCGGTGAGCTCGAAGTGAGTCCGATTGAGCCGGCGAACGCGTCCCCGCCGACTGCCGGAGACTGCTTGACGAAGCTGTGCTGGGCGTTGCCGATGGTGGAGACCGGATCTGGCCCGCAGTTACCGATCGTCCGGCAGGGCCTGATGTGCCAGTAGTAGGCCTGTCCTGCCTGGTTATCGGCGTAGGTGTGGTCCTGGTTGTCGAGGGTCGGGGCGTAATAGGTGTTCGCCGTCGCTGGGATCGCGCTGCTCGGCTCGATCAGGTTCGTGAAGCTGGCGTCCTCGCTGACGTAGACCATGTAGAAGGACGCCCGCACGTCAGGGGTCCAACGCAGCACCGGCGTGGCAGGCACCGTGCACGGGCCCGAGCCCGGGACGCACGGCGTGCCGGTGGGCGGGTCAGCCTCGAAGAGCGCCAGCTCTCCGCCGTCGAGCGCCACCGCGTGGCCGGTCACTGAAGTAAGCGGCTGGACGGTGAAGCGCCCCTCGGGCCCTGTGGCCAAGATCGTGTCGTCGGCGGCAAAGGCCATGACCTTCCAGTCATAGCTGCCGGGCTCGAGCAGACGCTTCGACGTGTCCGTCATCGCTGGATAGGGGACGGGCTGGCCGAACAGGTCTCCTGCTCCGTGTCCGAACCACACCTGGTCGGGACCTGGTGTAGCGGGATCCTCGTCGGTGGCGTTGCCGATCAGCACCGCGTAGTGGTGTGCGGCGGGCAGCGGCGACCAAGTGAGGGAGGGGGCCTGTTGGATGCCCGGAGTCGAGCTTGTGGGCGACAAGGGGGTGAGGCCCGGCTCCGGCTCGCTCGGCACGGACCCCGAGACGTTGAACGTGTTGATGTAGTTGACCGAGCGCTCGCCCTTGGCGTTGACCGCCATGATCTCCCAGCGGTGGGGGTTGTTGGCGGGGTCCAGCGGCGTGGTGCCGTCCATCGTGTAGGAGGTCGACGAGGTCGTCGCGCTGTCGACTTCGGAGCCGTTGGCCCGCCTGATCCTGATCTCGTACGTCTCCGCGCCGATCACGGGGTCCCACGTCAGAGTCGGCACGTCGACTGTCTCCCCACCCGAGGGCGACAGGTTCTTGACGCTCAGCGGCTGATAGATGAAGGAGTGGGTGGGGGAGTAGAGGCCCTGCACGCCGGGGATCTCGCCGGGCTGGGTGCGGGGGCGGTCGAGCGGGCGCACGCGCCAGTAGTTGATCGCGCCCGCCTGCGGGAGGCAGTCCTCGTTGATTCGGTTGGTGCTGGGCTGCCCGTTCGTGTTCACGGCGAATGCGCCGGGCGTGAACGTGGTGCCGGCAATGCGGCAGCTGTCGAAGGTGCCCGCGGAGAAGTTGCTCTGTGTGCCGACCTGGAGCTCGTACTCCGATGCGTGCTTGACCGAGCGCCACTGGAAGTGGAACGGCGCGCCGACGGTCTCGAGCGTCGCCTTAGCGGGGTAGACGGGCTCGGGCACGTACGGATAGGTGCGGTTGAAGCTGAAGTGGGACTCGGTCCACGGCGTCGCGTGCCCCGTCAGGTCGACCGCCCGCACCCGCCAGAAGTACTGGTTGTTGTTGTAGGTAATCGGCGGCGAGTAGCGCGTACCGAGGATGCCGAGCTTCTCCTCGATGAGGGAGCCTCCGACGGTGAAGTCGGTGTTGGTCGCGACCTGTACGTCGTAGGACTTGGCGCCCGGCACCGGAGCCCAGTCCAAGACGACGTCCTGGAGTTCGATGTCCGGATTGTCGGGCGGCGAGGTGATCGTGGGCGCGGCGAGCGGGGAGATGACGAAGCGCGAGGCGTTGCTCGGCATGGATGCGAAGCCCGGGCCCTTGCTGGCTGTGACCCTCCAGTACCAGTCGCCGTCCTGAAGGGGGTCGGGGACCACGAGCGAAGTGGTCTGGGTCGTGTAGCTGAACGCCCCGACGAAGTCGTTGTCGCCATCCACCTCCACCGAGTACGACGTGGCGGAGGGGACACCGGTCCAGGACAGCAGCGGTGGATTGGCCGGCTGGACGAGGACCGCACCCTCGGCCGGAGAGGCCGGGACAGGCACCTTCAAGGCCGGATTGCCGAAGGAGTGATCCGACCAGGACGACGACTCGCTCGCGGAGTTGAGGGCCCGCACGCGCCAGAAGTTCGTTCCGGACTTGAGGTTCATCGTCGGGATGTACGTGTTGTTGACCGTCTGCACGGTGGCGTAGGGGCTCCCGAAGCCTGCGTCGTCATCGACCTGCACCTCGTAGCGCGATGCTCCTCCTGCGTGCGCCCACGTGAGGATGCTGGTGGCGTCGTCGGGCTGCTGCACGGACAGAGACCCGGGGGCATCCGGCGGTACGGCGCTGGCGAGCGGCGCCGGTCCGCTGAGGCTGACGGCCAGGCCAAGTGCCAGCGCCGCGGCGGCCCCCGCAACATGGGCTCGGCGCTCGTGCGTGCGTGTCATCCGGAGCTCCCCTGCAGACAATGCGGACCCGCCGAACCTAGGACGGCCCACCCCGCCTGCGGGTCTGAATGGAGGCGAGTGGCCCCAACGGACTAGTGAATGCCGCCGAAAGGCCTAACCACCTAGAGAGCCAACGGCCCCGCTACCGTGTCCCCATGATCACCGCCATCGTCTTCGTCAAGGCCGACGTCGCGCGCATCCCCGAGGTCGCCGAGGCGATTGCCGCCCTCGACGGCGTGAGCGAGGTCTACTCCGTCACCGGGCAGATCGACCTGATCGCGCTCGTGCGGGTCAGGGCGCACGACGACGTCGCGGCCGTCGTCGCGGACCGGCTCAACAAGGTGCCTGGTGTGACGGCAACGGAGACGCACATCGCCTTCCGCACCTACTCGCGACACGACCTGGAGTCGGCGTTCTCGCTGGGGCTTGACTAGGTCTCGATACGCCTCTCTCGTCCCTCGGTCGGCTACTCGACCAGCGAGTGGGGCGTCGGATCAGCGGGCGGGCTGGTGCTCGGGCCGGAGCAGCCCGCGCTGCTCGTCGAAAGGCACGAGCGAGAGACGTGACTGGTTGACGGCGTCGTAGACCGCGAGGTGCCGGGACGCGCCGGCAACCGGGCAGACCCACTCGCCGTCGACGTCCACCAGCCGGAGGCCGGGTGCCTCGAGCCAGCGCAGGATGCGCTCGGTCTCCTCCGCAGTCGCCGCGGGCACCGGCCCGGGGGCGGGCGCCACGGTCTCGGCGGAGGCGCGCAGCTCGCGCACGAACTGGTGGGCGTCGGCGCCGGGCGGGATCACTCCGGCAGCGGCCAGCCGCCCATGCCGGACGACGTGGACGGACCACCGGCCGTCGTCCTCACGTCTGGCCGCGACGACCTCCGGGCACCGGGTGAGCGCCGAGAGCCGCTGCGTGCGCGCGGCCGCCCGGATGAAGGTGGCGAGCCGGTCGCGGTGCATCCCGGCCTCCTCGAAGCGCTCGAGCTCGGCCAACGCGGTCATCCGCCGGTTGATCGCCTCGACGACCTCGTCCGGCCGGCGGAGCAGTGTGTCGCGCAGCTGCCGCACCACCGCGGCGTACGTCGCCTCGTCGGCGCTGCCGTCGCAGGGAGACAGGCACCGGCGCATCTCGGCGAGCACGCAGGGGGAGCGGGACGGCTCCTTGCCGAGCCGGTCGCTGCACTGGCGCACGGGGAACGTCTCGTGCAGCGCGGCCAGGCACTTCTCGGCCGTGCGCCTCGAAGAGAAGGGACCGAGGTAGTCGCCATCGTCATCGAGCACCCGCCGGACCAAGGAGAGACGCGGCCACGCCTCGCGGGTGAGCTTGACGAAGTGCACCTTCTCCGGGAAGCGGGAGCGGCGGTTGTACTTCGGCTTGTGCTCCGCGATGAGGCGCAGCTCGCGCACTTCGGCCTCGAGCGGGGTGGCGCACTCGATGCCTGTCACCGACGCCGCCAGGCCGACCATCTCGCCCATCCGGGACCTGGTCTCCGAGGCCGTGAAGTAAGTGCGCACCCGTGTGCGCAGGTCCTTGGACGTGCCGACGTAGAGCACGCGGGAGCGGTCGTCTCGGAAGAGGTAGACGCCCGGGGCGTGCGGGAGGGCCTCGGCCAGGTGGCGCTTGCGGCGCTGGGCGGCCGTGACCCGGCTGCTGAAGGTCTGCAGCTCCTCGAGCGTATGCACGCCCAGGCCACCCAGCCGCTCCATCAGGCCGTGGAGCACATCGACCGTGGCTCGGGCGTCGGCCAGCGCCCGGTGGTTGGGCGTCGTGGACGACCCGAACGCCTTGGCGAGCGAGGAGAGCTTGCAGTTGGGCGCGTCGTCGCGGGTCACCACGCGACGGGCCAGCTTGGCCGTGTCCAGCACCTCGAAGCGAGGCCACGGCTGGCCGAGCTGCTCGGCGAAGTGCTTGAGGAAGCCGACGTCGAAGGGCGCGTTGTGCGCGACCAGGACCGTGCCGGCCGCGAACTCCAGGAACGCCGGCAGGGCCGAGTCGATCGACGGGGCGTCGGCGACCATCGAGTTGGTGATGCCGGTGAGCACCGCAATGAACGCGGGGATCTCGGCGCGCGGGTTGACCAGCGTCTGGAACTCCCCGAGCACCTCGCCGCCGCGCACCTTCACCGCGCCGATCTCGGTGATCATCGAGCCACCCGCCGCGGAGCCCCCCGTGGTCTCGAGGTCCACCACGCAGAAGGTGGTGTCCCGCAACGGCCGCCCCAGCTCGTCGAAGCTCCGCTGGTCCTCCCATCGGGACTGGGGGGCTCGTGCGGCACTGCTCATGTCGAGGACGCTAGGGCGGACCACCGACAATCCCGCGGCGACGCGCGCACTACGCTGGCAGCGCCGCCACGCCGACCGGAGGAGAAGCACCCGTGAGCCACGAGATCCCCGACGCCACCCACCGCTGGCGCTGCGGTGGCTGCGGCAACCTGACCCGCTTCGACGTCACGCGCACGCGGCGCACCACCGAGTTCTGGCACTTCGACCTCGCCGGTGACCACCGGGTCGAGTCGACCGAGGTCAAGGACGAGACGGTCGAGCGCGTGTCCTGCCGCTGGTGCGGTCGCGACGACGCCATCGAGCGCGTCGACCGCAACGAGGCCGAGGCGTCCACCGACCCCTCGACCGCAGGCTGAGTCGAGGCCCGGACTCAAGGCAGAGGGCTGACATGCCCGAGCTCCCGGAGCGCGTGCGGGCACGCGTGCTGGCCCTGGCGGCCCAGGTGCTGCCCGTGGTGACGCCGCTGCCGCCGGCGCTGCGGCGGGTCGCGGCCTTCGCTCCGGCGCGCCGCGCCCGGCTGGGTGCCTCGAGCATCTGGTCGGCACTCGAGGAAGACGACTTCCGCGAGCGAGTCGCGACCCAGGTCTCCGCCCTCGACCTGGACAGCGACGCGCCGACCCGTGCCGCCCTGCTCTGGCTCGCCCGCGGCGACGGATGGCAGGAGGAGCTCGAGGCGACGCTCGGGAGCCTCACCGGGGAGTCGTCGGCCACCCGGGGTGTCGACAGCGCGGAGCTCGACCGGGCGCGCGAGCAGGTGGCCTCGCTCCAGCGCGAGCTGCGCGACTTCCGTGCCGCGCAGCGGCATCGCCTCGACGAGCTCAAGTCGGACAACGCCACACTCCGCCGCAAGCTGGGCGAGGCACGGGCCCAGCTGCGCGAGAGCGAGGCCGCCCGCCAGGAGGCGGAGGAGGCCATGCGTCGTGCGCAGGGCGCCGCCACCGAGGCCGCCGAGCGCGCGCAGGCAGAGGTACGCCGCCTCCGCGCCCGGCTGGACGAGGCGACCGCAGGACTCGCCGCCGGCCGGAAGGAGGTGCGTGAGGGGCGTGACGCCGCGACCCTCCGGGCGCGATACCTGCTCGACACGGTCCTGGAGGCCGCCGCCGGGCTCCGCAGGGAGCTGGCACTGCCGGCCGTCGAGGGCGCGCCCGGCGACCAGGTCGAGGGTCGCCTCGTCGCGGGAGCGGAGGCCGCGGGCCGTGCAGCTGGCCCTGTCGCGCTCGAACAGCTACTGGCCATGCCGAGATCACGGCTGGTGATCGACGGCTACAACGTGAGCAAGGCGGCCTGGCCGAGCAGCTCGCTGGAGGCGCAGCGCATCCGGCTCGTGCAAGCCCTCGCGCCGCTGGCCGGCCGCACCGGTGCGGAGACTACGGTGGTCTTCGACGCGGCGTCGTCGACGACCCGACCGGTCACCGTCCAGCCGCGGGGCGTCCGGGTGGTCTTCAGCCCCGAGGGCGTCATCGCCGACGACGTGATCCGCGAGCTGGTCGCGGCCGAGCCCGTCGGGCGGGTGGTGGTCGTGGTGACGAGTGATCAGGAGCTCGCGACCGACGTGGCAAGGGCCGGGGCCCGGGTGGTGTCCTCGGACGCCCTGGTGGCCCTGATCGAGACCTGAGCCGACGGCGCGACACGCCGGTGGCCGCGGCGTACGGGGCTCGTTGTCGGTGGCCCCTGCCAGCGTCCCCGGCATGACCACGCACATCGACTGCGACACCTGCCTCGTCCGCGGGCTGCACTGCCACGACTGCGTCGTGACCGTGCTGCTGGGTCCGCCTGACGAGCTCATCCTCGACGACGGCGACCGAGAGGCGCTCGATGCCCTGGCGGCGGGCGGCCTGGTGCCTCCACTGCGGCTCGTCACCCCGATGCCGGCCCCGATCATCGAGTCGGCCTGACGCGCGCAAGGGGCCGTCGGGGTCTCGACTTCGCTCGACCAGCCGGGCCGCACTTCGCTCGACCTGCCGACCTCGTTTGGCGCGCCGCGCGGAGCACCACTAGTCTGAGCGCCCAGAGGTGACCGTGGAAGTGGATCATTCGGATCCGCGCGGTCACCACGCCGAATCCCTGAGGCTCACCGTCCGGCATGCCGGCGGGAGTGGACGGGAGCCGGGGAACCACTTCCCCCTGGGGTGAATCGCCGTCAAGGCGCCGCGAGGCGAGGAGACGACGTAGGGCAGGTCGTGCCCGAACCCGTCAGCTCACCCGGTAGGCGGACGACTAATTGAGGGAGACCCCCGCACGTGGCTCGTGACCGCAAGCGCATCGGCAGCGCCATCCTCGGCCTCACCACCTTCGCAGCACTCGGCTTCGTTCCCTCCTCCCCAGCGTCCGCCGAGCCGGACATCAAGACCGTCAAGGCCAAGGTCGAGCGGCTCTACCACGAGGCCGAACAGGCCTCCGAGCGCTACAACGACGCCAAGCTCGACCTCGCCGAGCTCCGCAAGGACCTCGCCGCCGTCCGCTCCGACGAGGAGCGTCAGGACGACCGGCTCGAAGACGTGCGCGAGCAGGTGACCGACGTCGTCCTCCGCCAATACCAGGGTGAGGGCATCTCCACCGTCGGCCAGGTCTTCGTCTCCGAGGACCCCGAGTCCTTCCTGGGACAGCTCTCCACGATGTCCGCCTTCGGAGAGATGCAGGAGAGCCTCTTCTCCCGCTACTCCACCGAGCTGCAGGCCCTCGACCTCCGCCGTGAGGCCACCGCCGAGCGGGCCGCGGAGATCGCGAAGAAGACGGCGCAGCTCGAGGCCGAGAAGAAGACGATCGACGAGAAGCTCGACGAGGCCAAGGACGTGTTGGCCGACCTCGAGGAGGAGGAGCGCGAGCGCGTGCTCGCCTCCCGCGGCGGCGTCACCCGCATGCCCAGCTCGGTGCCCGCCTCCGGCCGCGCCGCTGCTGCCATCTCCTACGCCATGGCCCAGGTCGGCGACGCCTACGTCTACGGCGCCACGGGCGAGAGCGCCTTCGACTGCTCCGGCCTCACCATGCGCGCCTGGGGTGCTGCGGGCGTCGGCCTGCCCCACTCGTCCAGCGCGCAGTACGGCTCCGGCCCGCACATCCCGGTCAGCGCCCTCCAGCCGGGCGACCTGGTCTTCTACTACAGCCCGATCAGCCACGTGGGCATGTACATCGGCAACGGCCTGATCGTGCACGCGGCCAACCCGAGCACCGGCGTCCAGGTCACCGGCCTCCACTCCATGCCCTACGTCGGCGCGGTCCGCCCTGGCTGACCAGCCCCCGTCGAGGACCGGTCACCCCCGCTGGTGGGTGGCCGGTCTTTCGTTGTCCGCAGTGCTGGCCCTGGTCGCGGCCGTACTGTTCGTTCGCGGCGACGAGCACGAGGTCGACAGCGCGCCGCCCGCCGTACGCACCGCCTCGCCGGGTGAGGCTTCCGCACTGCTGGAGGCGTTCGAGGACGCCGTGGCCGCGGGGGACGAGGAGGGCGCGGCCGGCCTCGCCCCGGACGGCGACGCCGAGCCGGGGGAGCTGCTCGCCACCGTGGTCGCGAACGCGGAGGCCCTACATGTCCGTGGGTTCGACCTGAGGTACGTCGACCAGGTGGGCGCGGTCGCTCCGGACGGCTCGTGGAACGCAGCCGTCGACGTCCGGTTCGCCTTCGACGGCTTCGACTCCAGGGCGGTCGGCGGCGAGATGCAGGTGGCCTTCGCGCCCGATGACCGCGACGGCATCGGCATCGTGCGGCTCGGCGGTGGCGGCGACTACACGCCGGTCTGGCTTGCGGGGCCGGTGGAGGTGGTGCGCACCGCCCGGAGCCTGGTGCTGGTCGACGGCAGCAGGCGGGAGACCCGGGAGGTCGTGCAACGCGTGCGCCGCGCGATCCCCGTGGTCAGGCGCGTGCTGCCGCAGTGGCAGCCGTCCGTCGTCGTGGAGGTCCCGGGCACCGCAGCCGAGCTCGACGCCGCGCTCGACAGCCCGGCTGGCACCTATGCGGGCATCGCCGCGGTCACGACCACCGTGGACCGCTCCAACGACCCCGGCTCGCCGGTGCACGTCTTCGTCAACCCCGACGTCACCCGGAGGCTGCGGGTCGACGGCGCCCAGGTGGTGATGAGCCACGAGCTCGTGCACGTGGCAACGGATGCGGCCACGAGCCCGGTGGACCTCTGGCTGCTCGAGGGCTTCGCCGACTACGTCGCGCTGCGCGACGTGAAGCTGCCGCTGTCGACGACCGCGGGCCGCGCGATCGCCCTCGTGCGGCGCGACGGTGTGCCCGAGCACCTGCCGTCCGATGACGACTTCGGCACGTCGGCTCCCGACCTGGAAGCCAGCTATGAGCTGGCGTGGCTGGCCTGCCGCACGCTCGCGGAGCGGGCGGGAGAGGACGCGCTGGTGGCGGTGTACGCCGCCGCCAGCGACGGCGTGCCCGTGGCCCGCGCAGTCGCGACCCACGCCGGGCTGTCGCTCGCCGAGCTCGAGGACCTGTGGCGTGCCGACCTGCGCAGGCTGGCGTCGTGAGCGACCCTGAGCAGATGGAGCGGGAGGAGGCGGCTGGTCGAGCTGAGTCGGCCGGTCGAGCGGAGTCGAGACCCGCCCTGGCACTTGCCCTCATCTGCACCGTGGGCTTCCTGGTGCTCGCCTGGGCTGCGGTGCCTTGGGACCCCGTGCCCGGAGGCCGTGTCGAGCCCGTAGCCGCGACCGACGTCTTCACCGCCAAGCAGATCGCGGCCGGAGAGGCCTATTCCCGCGTCGCCCGCTGGCTCGGCTGGATCGGGCTGGCGATCTCGCTCGCCACGACCTGCCTCGTCGGCTTCACGCGCTGGGGTGCGCGACTGGTCTCCCGGGTGCCGGGACCCTGGTGGGTCCAGGCGCTCGCCGGGGTGCTGCTGGTGCACCTGCTGGTCCGCTGGCTCACGCTGCCCATCTCGGGGCTGGCCCACCGCCACCGCCTGGAGCACGGACTGTCGACACAGGGCTGGGCGGCCTGGGCGCGCGACGTCGTGGTCAGCGAGCTCATCTCGGTGGTCGTCACCTGGCTGGCCCTGCTGGTCGTGATCGGCTGCGCCCGCAGGTGGCGGGTGTGGTGGACCTGGCTGGCGGGTGGCGCGGTGGCGGCGCTGGTCGTGCTCGGGTCGTTCGTCTATCCGGTCCTGGTCGAGCCGCTCTTCAACTCGTTCGAGCCGCTGGCTGACGGTCCGCTGAGGACCGAGATCTTCGAGCTCGCCGACCGCGAGGGCGTGGTCATCGAGGACGTGCTGGTGGCGGACGCCTCGCGTCGTACGACCACACTCAACGCCTACGTGTCCGGGCTGTGGGGGAGCCGCCGGGTCGTCGTCTACGACACCCTGGTCGAGGACCTGCCGCAGGACCAGGCGCTCTCCGTCGTCGCCCACGAGCTGGCCCATGCCCGGCACGACGACGTGCTGCTCGGCACCGGCCTCGGGGCGCTCGGCTCGGCACTCGGAGTGGCGGCGCTGGGGCTCCTGCTGGGGCAGCGGGCGGCGGACGCGTCCTCGGTGCCGCGGATTCTCGCGCTCGTCGCAGTGGCGACGCTCATGACCGCGCCAGTCGAGAGCGGCATCAGCCGCCGGATCGAGACCCGGGCCGACGTGGACGCGCTGACTGCCACCCGCGATGCCGAGGCGTTCGAGCGGATGCAGGTGCGGCTCGCGGTGCGTGCGCTGGCTGACCCGACGCCGCCTCGGTGGGCGCAGATCTGGTGGGGGAGTCATCCTGCGACGCTGGAGCGGATCGGAGTGGCGCGCCAGCTGGAACCGGGTCAGTAGGGCGTGGCCGCCCGCTGCAGCAGGAGGTAGCCCTCGGCCTCTGCCAGCGTGGTCCACCGCTTGTCGCGGAGGGCCTCCGCGAGCGGAGACTGCTCCTCCACGAGCGCGTACGAAGCGTCGTACGCCTCGACGATCTCGTGCCAGCCAGGCATGAGCGCGTAGACCCGCTGGTAGTCGGAGAGGTGGTCCACCGAGTAGGCCTCTGTCATCCCATCGACCACGGGTTCGAGGTCCGGATGAGCCCACCGCAGCCAACCGCCGAGCTGATAGCTGTTCAGCACGACCGAGCCGTCCGGCAAATCATGGAGGTCGGCGTCGAGAGCCGTGGGCACCGCCGCCGGCGTGGCCGCGGTGGAAGGCACCGCCAGACCCACCGCAGCCAGGCAGAGCAGCATCCACCCAGCGATCACGCGCCGCTCCGCCCGTGAAGGGACGTCTCTCGGTCGACCCACCAAGGTCTGGAGTGCGCTCGCCGCGAGAGGCGCCACCAGGAGTCCGCCGAGGGCGACCGTGCGGGCGGCGAGCAGGATCCACGCCGTTCCGAGCAGGAGGACGCCGATCTCCACCCAGGATGCACGCTCCTGCCGTCGTGACCAGACGAGGGTCACGAGTGCCACCAGGGCCATCGCGGCTGCTGGCCCGACCATCCGGAACGAGGGTGCCTGCCATTCCGTGATGAACGAGCCGACTCCAGCCACCGCGAACGGGGTGCCCCAAAGGGCTGGCCCGACTGGAGTGAGCCCAGCCACGACGATCGAGAGCAAGGGCACAACCATCAGTGGCGTCGCCTGCGCGCGCGTGACTCGCCGGTCGGCGACCAAGCCACCAATGACGACGAGGCCAAGCAGCGGGCCGGTGAACCACATCCCGTGGCTCATCGCCCACACCCAGGTGAGGGGGACCAGCCACCAGCGCGGTCGCAGGTCGTCCGCCGTGCGCAGCCAGCCGATCAGGGTGACGGCTAGGAGCAGGTACGTCGCGAGGTGGGGGCGCGGTGAGAGACTGCCGCTCATCGCGACGACCGTGAGACCGGTGGTCATCGCAGCGGCTGTGGCACCTGCCCGGCCCCGGCAGAGCCGGTGGATCAACCACGTGAGCGCGAAGAGCGCCGTGGCGAAGAGGAAGGCAACCCCGGGCAGCCCCGCCACTTCGTGTACACCGGCGACCACGACTTCGGTCAGCCACTGCGTCGGCACCCATGGGCGGTCCGACAGGGCGCTCCACGAGGCCGTGGGTGCGTGGACCGAGCGGCTGGCCAGGATGTCGTCGCCCAGCCGGATGTGCCAAAAGGTGTCGAAGTCGGAGATCGGCTTGGCGGCCTGCCTGGCGAGAGAGGCGATGAAGAAGCCCAGCACCATGGTGGGAAGCAGCCATGACGCCGAGGTGGGGTGAGCGTCGTCGGGCGGTCGGGCCCCCGGGACGAGACGGCTGTTGACGGCGGGGTCGTGCAGGCTCATGGAGCGCATCAGAGGTTGGCGACGATCCAGTCACCGAAGCTGTCGAATGCGTCGTTAAGGCTGGTGCCGAAGAAGGTCACGCCGAGCACGATCGCGAGGGCGACGAAGAAGACGACCAGGGCGTACTCGGTCGCCGTGGCGCCCTGGTCGTCGCGCAGGTGGTGATGCATGGGAGACCCCCGGTTCATGTGGCTGGGATGGTGGAGATGCGCCGAGCCGGTCACGCCGACGAACGACGTGACCGGCTCGGACCGAAGGCGCGGCTCAGATCCAGCCGGAGACCGTGGTGCCCAGGTTGTTGAACCAGGTGTTGAGCGTGTTGCCGAAGAAGCCGACGCCGAGGACGAGGGCGAGGGCGATCAGGCCGACGAGCAGCGCGTACTCGGTGGCGGTCGCGCCCTTCTCCTCGTCGCGGCCGATGAGCATGAAGGTGATGAACTTCTCGAGCATGGTGGGTCTCCCTCTTGGGTGATGAGTCCGAGTCCGGTTGTTTACGTGGCCCCGCAAGAGGACCCGTCATGGAAGAGTCTGCGCGACTGAGGCCTTCCGGCGGATCGGGTGATCGGCCGCGCTTCGGGGGCCCGATGTGACTATTAAGAGACCCGTCGTGCACACCATCGGGCATGGTCGAGTCGCCCGGTCCAGCTGGTCCGGCGCCGTCGGTCAGAACGAGTCGCGCACGACCTCGTTGAGCAGACCGAGCCTCATGGCCGCCACCAGCGCCTGGGCGCGGTTGGCTGCCCCGAGCTTCTGGTAGATGTGCGCGATGTGGGTCTTCGCGGTCGACTCGCTCAGGTAGAGCCGCTTGGCTATCTCGCTCGTGCGCAGACCCTCTGCGAGGAGCCCGAACACTTCCTGCTCACGGGTGGAGAGCTGCGGCGTCTTGGGTCCAGCAGCCCGCCGCATCATGGCGCCACTGAGCCCCGAGCACAGGAAGGTGCGGGGCGAAACTGCCGCGTGCCGCGCGGCGCCCACAACCTCCGATGCCTTGCTGTTCTTGCCCACGAAGGCCGAAGCTCCAGCCTCGAGCGCCGCGAAGATCTGGTCGTCGCCCGCGTGCATCGTGAGCACGACCAGGCCGACGGTCTCGCTTTGCCGCCGCGCTGCCCGGACGATGTCCAGACCCGTGCCGTCGGGCATCTGGAGATCGGTCACCACCACGTCGGGTGAGAGCGTGGAGAAGGCCGCGAGGCCTTGCGCCACCGTGCCGGCCTGGCCGATGACGGTCATCTCCTCGTCGCGCTCGAATGCGCGTGCGAGGCCTTGGCGGATCAGCTCGTGGTCATCGACGAGCAGGACTGTGGTGCTCATGGGCATGGGGCTCCTCTGAACTCTGCGGCGGACGAGAGGTCACCGTCACAGCGGTACCCCGATCCGGTCTGGGGATGATGAGAAGCTCTGCACCGATCCGCTCGGCACGCTCACGCATGGTGTGCAAACCGTAGTGGCGGTCCTTCGGTGCGACGGCTCCGACGCCATCATCCTCGACACTCAACCGCAGTGTGTGCCCGTCGGTGACCAGGCTGACCCAGACGTTGTTGGCTCTCGCATGCTTGCGGACGTTGCCGAGTGCCTCTTGTGCGATGCGGAGGAGCTCGGACTCCACCCGGCGGGGGAGCGGCGGGCCCTGCTCGTCGAGCAGGAGGTGGACCCGTAGGTCCGACCCTGCGCTGATCTCGCGCACGTACTCGGCCAGGGCGCCCGACAGATTCTGCTCCGCCACCTCGTGGCGCAGGTCGAAGATGGAGAAGCGCAGCTCGGAGACGACCCGCGTGATCTCGTTGCGCAGGGCCTCGGCCGTGGAGAGCGTGCCCGGCTCGGCCGTCGTCGACTCGATCTCGTCGACGAGGTAGCCCAGGCCTACGATCTCCTGGGCCACGCCGTCGTGGATCTCTCTCGCCAGCCTGTGCCTCTCCTCCACAGTCGCAGACGCGCGCACCTCATCGAACAGCAAGGTGGTTTCGAGTCGCAGCGCGAGTTCATCGGCTGACCTGCGAGCGACTTCACGGGCCTCGTGGGGCCACGCGCCGTGACGCCCCAGGACGAGGAGCCCCGCAGTGTGGTCACCGACGGTCAGGGGGAGCGCAAGGTCCGCGAGGCTCCAGCCCCAGGGCGGTGTGGCCGGAAAGCTCCCGGCGAGGTCGTCGTACCCGTCGATGTTGCCGGACGAGACGAGCCGGTCGAGTCGACCGGACTCTCCATAGACGTAGAGCGCCGCGCGGATGGCGCCGGTGCGGTCTCGCACCTCGTTGACGAGCGCGGTCGCCGAGCTCACCGGGTCGAGGCCGACCGTGCCGGCCTTCGTGAGGGTGTGCAACTGGCTCATCAGCTGATGAGCCGCGGCGTACGGAGCCTGGGCCGCCTCGAGGACTCGAAGGGACCGCGTCTGCCATCCTGCGAGAAGGCCGGCGCCGAGGCCTACGCTCAACCATGGCACGGCCGCGGAGGCGAACGTCGCCTCCAGCCCCAGCACCTCCGCGCCGTACCAGGCGACGGCGAGGGTGCTGCCGGTCGCCAGGAACGTGTTCAGGGTGGTGACGGACCCACGCCGGATGCCCGCCACGACCAGTGGCACGGCCAGATAGATCATCAACGGCGGGGTCACCTTGATCCCACTGGCGAGCACGACGGCTGCCAGCATCCCCTCGACGACAGGGATCCACAGCGTGGCACGGCCAGAGACACCCAGGTCCAGGACGCAGCAGACAGTCGCGATGACGAACAGCGCGGTCAGGGGAAGCACGTCGGTGGTGATCGTGTCGGCGCTCAGCACCTGTCCAGTCGCCAGCGCAAGGGCGAAGGCCCTCACAGCCGTGGTGACGCGCCACGACCGCACAGCCGGTGCCACGTGCGTCGCCGGAGAGGCGGGGGTCCGGTTCATCAGCCGAAGAAGTCCATCATCTGCAGGACGACGGGCCCGATGATGACGATGAAGAGCGACGGAAGGATGAAGAAGACCAGCGGGAAGAGAATCTTCACCGGGAGCTTCTGTGCCTTCTCCTCAGCACGCTGCCGGCGCTTGGTGCGCATCTCTTTGCTCTGGATGCGCAGCACACGGCCGATCGGGATGCCGAGCTGGTCGGCCTGCACCATGGCCAGGCAAAACGACTGCAGGTCCTTGATGGTAGTGCGCTCGCCCATGGCCCGCATCGCCTCCATCCGTCCCACGCCGATCTGCATCTCCTGCAGGAGTCGGGAGAACTCCTGGGCCAGGGGGCCGGTGGTGTTCTTGGCCACGCGACCGACGGCAGCGTCGAATCCGAGCCCCGCTTCGACCGAGATCGTGAGCAGGTCCAGCGCGTCCGGCAGCGAGTTCTGCATGAGCTGCTCGCGCTTCTGGCCGGCGTTGTTGAGCAGGATGTTGGGGATCATGTAGCCGAGCGCTGCGACGCCTCCGCAGATGAGCGCCGATTTCATCAGCGTGTAGTCCCTCGGCAGGACGTAGAGGAGGCCGAAGATCCCGAACAGGCCGAGTCCGAGCGCCTTGAGGCCGATGATCCGGTTGACGTCCCAGCCCGGCGGGTTGCCCGCGACGTCGAGCTTGTGCTTGATCCGGTCCGCGGTGTCGGCCCGCACGAGGCGCCGACCGATGCCGACGAGCCGTTCGCCCAAAGGGGCGATGACTCGCTCGGCGAAAGGACGCTCGAGCTCCTGCTTGAGGACGTCGGGCGCATTGTCGAGCGCCTGGATGGCCGAGAGCGAGCGGGTGACTGCGCGTCGCTCGGTGGTCAGGACCCCCATGATGGACAGGACGATTCCGAAGCCCGCGAACAACAGTGCTGCGCCCAGGGCGAGGAAGACGGTGGCCGGCATCTCAGACCTCGATCCTCACGAGTCGGGACATGATGAAGAAGCCTGCGCAGATCAGACCGACTGCCGCGGCACCGAGAACCAGGCCCATGGGCTCTGTGTAGAGCGGTCGCACGAAGTCGGGTCGGACCATGAGCATGTAGAGGAACATGACGATCGGAAGCGCGCCCAGGACCCAGGCAGAGATCCGCCCTTCCGCGCTCAGCACCTTGACCTGGCGGCGCAGGTACTCGCGTTCGCGAATCGTGTCCGCCACGGTGGTCAGGAGCTCGGCCAGGTTGCCGCCCACCTCTCTCTGGATGCGGATGGCCATGACCACCCAGCCGAAGTCCTGGCTCTCCATGCGATGGGACACCCCGTCGAGTGCGTCCTCGATGTCGACTCCGAGTCGCTGCTCGACCAGCACTCGGCGCAGCTCACTGGCCATGGGCTCCTGCCCTTCCCGGACGACCGTGTCCACTGCCTGGGGCAGGGAGAGACCGGCGGAGAGACCGCCCGCCATCAGGGTCAGGGTCTCGGCGAGCTGGGCGTTGAAGGCGGCCAGGCGCTTGGAGTGCCGGAACTTCAGGTAGACCCAGGGCGCCAAAACGCCCAGGATCGTGAGGAAGACGGCCAACGCCCCGCCCCGGAACACAAACCCCACGAAGCCCATGCCGACTGCAACCCCCGCGTGGATGAGCAGCCACTCCGCCGGGGTCAGGGCAGAGCCGGCACCTGCCAGCTTCGTGGCCACCCTTGACTCGAAGTCGCCCTTGACCACCTTGGCGGTCATGTGGACCGCCGAGTCAACGAGGCCTTGGTGCGCGGGCATCTCCTTCGACCGCTTGCCCCCAGTGGATTGGCCGAAATAGGCACTGATCCGACGCTCGCTATCCGACGGTCCGCGGTTGCCCAGGAGCACCACTGCCAGGACGCCGGCGAGGCCGAGCGCGAGTGCCACGGCGCCCAGGAGCATGGCCCCGCGGTTGACCAGTGGCTCCCCGAGATCCACGCTGCGTGGCGCCTCGGCCGCCGAGCCAAGGCTCACGAAGGCCGAGTCTGAGTACGTCGTGTCGCCGGCTGTCAGCGTCACGTCGAGCGAGGCCTCCTCGCCCACTGTCTGGGGGGCGGGGAAGGTGACGAGCAGCTGGCTCGCCAGGGCGTCTGCCTGGGCCTTGAAGACCTCGGACAGGGCGCTGGCGTCGGCGGCGATGACCTTGCCCCCCGAGGCGCTCGAGATCTCGGTGAGGACCGCCTCATGCTTCGGGGACTGGTCGAGGGAGACGACATCGACGATCACGCGCGCGTCGGTCGCAGCGTCGACCGTGTCCTGGACTGCCGCCTCGCTCCCGGTGTCCGCGCCGTCCGAGAGGACGAGGAGAGAGCGCGCCCCATCGGTGCCGGCGAGGTTCACCGACTGCACCATCGCGTCGTAGACCCGCGTCCCCTTGTCCAGGGTGATCGTGTCGACAGCGGCGGCGATCGACTCGTGGTCCGTGGTCGGCGCGATGGTGTCCTGCACCGTGCCTGAAAAGGTCAGTAGCCCGATCCGGACGTCCGGCGGAGCTGACTCGAGGAACGCGTGAGCGGCGGCCTTGGCCGCCGCGATGCGATCGCCGTTCATGCTGTTGCTGGCGTCGATCGTGAGGATCGTGGTGCGCTCGATCTCGCCGGCCTCGATGGCCTTGGCCTCGGCGGTGACCGCCTCGCCGTCCACGGAGACCGTGACGCCTCCCACGTCGGGGGTGACACCGGCTGGGAGTCCGTCGACCGCGACCAGGACGGAGACGTTGCCGTCCGTCGACTCGACGTGGTCGATGTTGATCTCGTCGGCCGCAGCGGCGGGATGCGCCCAGAGCGTCACCGCCGCCACGCCAGTTGCTGCGGCCACCCGGAAGCCATGACGGGTCATCGCACTGCGCCCGCCGTCGCGAAGACCATGGGGTCGACGTGGACACCGTGGTCGGTGAGCCGGTCGAGGAATCGCGGACGGAGGCCCATCGACCGGAGGTGCCCGAGCGACCTGCCCTGGTCGTCGTAGCCCGCGCCGTAGTCGAACATAAAGACGTCCTGGGTGGTGATGACGTCGCCCTCCATGCCCACGATCTCGGTGATGGCAGTGATCCGTCGGGTGCCGTCCTTGAGACGCGTCTGCTGGATGATCAGGTCGACCGCGCTGGACACCTGCTCACGGATGGCCCGCACCGGGAGGTCCATGCCGGCCATCAGCACCATCGTCTCGACGCGGGAGAGCGCGTCACGCGGCGTGTTCGCGTGCACGGTCGAGATGGAGCCGTCGTGGCCGGTGTTCATCGCCTGGAGCATGTCGAGCGCGGCAGCGTCGCGGATCTCGCCGACGACGATGCGGTCGGGTCGCATGCGCAGGGAGTTGCGGACCAGGTCGCGGATGTGCACCGCGCCCTTGCCCTCGATGTTGGCCGGACGAGACTCCAGACGGAGCACGTGGTCCTGGTTGAGCTTGAGCTCGGCGGCGTCCTCGATGGTGACGATGCGCTCGTCGGTGGGGATGAAGGACGAGAGCACGTTGAGCGTCGTCGTCTTCCCGGCGCCGGTGCCACCCGAGACCAGGATGTTGAGCCGTCCGCGCACGCAGGCCTCGAGCAGATCGGCCGCCGGACGCGTGAGCGTGCCGAAGGAGATCAGGTCGTCGACCGTGTAGGGGTCCGCGGAGAACTTGCGGATCGTGAGCTTGGAACCGTCCAGCGCCAGGGGCGGGATGATGGCGTTGACACGGCTGCCGTCGGGGAGACGGGCGTCGACCATGGGACTGGTCTCGTCCACCCGGCGGCCGATCTTGCCCACGATCTTGTCGATGGTGCGGCGCAGGTGGGCCTCGTCGGCGAAGGTGGCGTCGACCCGCTGGAGCCGGCCGTCTCGCTCGATGTAGATGTCCTGGAACGAGTTGACCATCACCTCGCTGAGGCTCGGGTCGCGGAGTAGTGGCTCGATCGGGCCGTATCCCAGGATGTCGTCTGCGATCTCCTGGGAGATCCGGGTGCGGTCGGCGCTGGACATCATGGTCTCGGAGGCGGCCATGCTGGTCTGCAGCGCGATCCGCACCTCCTGCTCGAGGTCGCTCTGGGTCATGTTGACGTCGTAGAGCTTGGGCCCGAGAGTCGAGACAAGGTGTGCGTGCACCGCGCGCTTCACATCGGCGAAGGGGTCGCGCGCGGACTTCTTGCGGGCAGGTGCGGGTGCGCCGTTCGTGGTGGTCGGAGCTGATGCTTCGATCTGCCGCTGGTCGGCTCCCTGCTCACGGGAGCGCTGGGCTGCGGCGATCCGATCTGTGAGACCCATGTCAGGTGACCTTCCGGAATCGGAGTCGTCGTGAGGGAGTGGCGTGACGACTGGCGGGGGAGCCCTGCTCAGGCACCTTGGGGGAGCCCGACGTTGCCGTGACGATCGACGCGGCGAGCTCGGCGATGGCCTTGGCATTGGGGTGGCCGGGATGAGCGCGGACGAGGGCCTCGCCGCGGTTGACGCAGGCGAGCAACTCGCGGCTCGAGGCGAGGCGGCAGTCGGACTTCAGGCCGAGCGTGTCCTCGAACTCCTTCTCGGTCAGCCCGACCCGGGCGTCGGCCCGGTTGAGGACGAAGCGCCAGTTCTCCCGCGGGTAGTTGAGAAGGTCCAGCGTGCCAGCGGCGAGCTTGAGGCTCTTGAGCGCCGGGATGTCGAGCGTGCCGATGAGCACCAGCGCGTCGGTATGGTCCAGAGCCACCAGCGCGTGGTCGTCGAAGATCCCGGAGGTGTCGACTACGACGATGTCGAACATCGCCTTGAGCCGGTCCAGCAGCTTGCCGACTGCGTCCGGTGAGGCCTGGTCAGGCGAGTCGATGTGGATCGGTGCGGCGATGACGGACAGCCCGGGGGAGTGCTCCGTCAGCAGTGACGTGACGGCTCCCTCGTCGATCACTCCGCCGAACGCAACCAGGTCGTTCAGGTGATGGGCGGGAGTCAGCTGCAGCATGATTGCGACGTCGCCGCTGTGGATGTCGAGGTCGACGAGGCAGACCTTCAGGTCCCGGTCCGCGAGCGCGGCCGCCAGGTTGGTGGCCAGGAAGCTCTTGCCGACGCCTCCCTTTGTGGAGAAGACCGTCACCAGTGAGCCGAGAGGTCCACCGTCGGTGGCGCCGCCTTCCTGGGACTGGAGCATCGCCTCGGCAACCACGTGGGCGCGCTGGACCGCCTGTGCGAGGCCCGTCAGGTCCCGCGCCTCGACGACCTCGCGCATGCCGCTTCGTAGGGCCTCCGCCAGGATCGAGCTGTCGACGCGGTGGCGGAGCAGGATGACACCGAGCGCGGGCCGGTGGATGCGCGCCCACTGGGCGAACATCGTCGCCGCCTCGGTCGGGACCGACGGTCCGACGACCACTGCGTGCTCATGCGGGTGGGCGCGTACGTGCTCGTCGACCTGCTGCATCGTGCTGAAGGTCGTGGACCCCGCGAGAGTCCCGTGAAGGAGCTCGAGCTGGGAGGCGTCGGGTTCGACGAGCGCGGTCATCGTGCTGTCCTGAACGGCTCGGGCATGATGTCGGCAGCCGTGATCCCGCGGCCGTCGATGACCTTGGACTCCTTGCTCAGGAGTGCGAAGGACAGCTCACCGTTGCGGCTTCCGTAGATCACCTTCTCGGCTTGCTCCTGGTCGACGGCGACGGTCAGGATCGTGCGAGGGACCTGCTCGGTCGTCTGCTCGCCCTCCTCGGTTGTGGTGGTCTTGGCGGTCATGCTGGTCGTGCCGACACCAATGACCTGGACCTGCGGGAGCAGCAGCCGCGTGTATGGCGCCAGCTTCTGCTCGGTGCCGTCCGGCTTGAGCAACACTGGGTCAGCCGACACGAAGATCGCCACCTGCGAGCCCGGGTTGACGAAGCCGGCCACCCGGGCAGGGTCGGTGAGCTCGACCGAGATCGCCAGCTTGTCGTCGGGGATGACGAGGCCCTCCTCGGAGCCCGGGTCGCCGAACTTCTGGCTGATGATCTGCTCCTGGGGGAAGATCGTCCCGAGGGACACCTTGTCCTCGATCGAGCTGATCGAGCCGAGCGCCCCCTCGACCATGTCCTCGCGTCGTACCTCGACCTTCTCGAACTTGCCGGCCGCCTGCGCTGAGGCCACGGACTCACCGGCATCGATGACATCGGTTGCCGCCAGGACCTCGACGAGGTCCTGGCCCTCGGCGGCGCGGGCGTCGATGCCTTGCACGTAGAGCACGATCATCGCGGTGCCCAATGCGGCGATGACGAGTGCGACAGTCAGGAGGACGGAGCGGCGAGCCATGGGAAAGTTCCTTCGAGACGGGGGTGGGGGTCAGTTGACGAGCACGATGACTTTCGTGCCAGAGCCGGTGTATTCGATCTCGCCGCCCACGGGGGGTGCGGTCGTCGGAAGCGCTGCCTCGGGGAACAGCACCACGTTGAGCTGCTCGACGTGGCCGGCGTGGAAGTGCACGCCGTTGTGGCCGGTGACGGCTCCCCGCGCGGCGGCGGTGGCGCTGTCGGGCTCCTCGGTGATGAAGCCGGGGCGGAAGTCGACGATGGGGTACTCCCCGGAGGCGCCCGAGGATGCCTGGACGGGAATGATCGGGATCTGGAAGAACCTGGGGGACTTGAAGATGTCGCCCGAGAGGATGTTCGGAGTGCCGGCGACCACGTCGCCGACGCTGTGGCCTCCGAGGATGTAGCACGTGAGCACGTCGTCGTTGAGCGCCGGCGCGGTCGCCGTCCGGTTGCTGCCTCCGGCGCGGTCGCAGCCGGGCGTCGTGTCGACGTCGAGACGGCCGGGAGTGCTCCCGGAGCCGTTGACGAGGCCGTCGGTGGCGGCCTCGTTGGGGAAGCCGGGGTCGGTGCTGATGCAGTCGGTGGGGCTCACGGGCGCGTGCTCGGAGTCGGCGGGTGAGCACGGGACCGCGGACGACGCGTTCTCGACCAGCAACGGCTCGAAGCCGTGGATGATGTTGTCCTGGAGCCAGGTCGCGGGGGTGCCGTTCGTGCGGGCCACCTTGAGGGTGCCGAAGTTGCCGCTGACCACGCCGTCGCAGAACATCAGGTCTCCCACAACGAACGGCTCCGCCTCGTCGGTGGGGGAGTAGTCGGTGCCGGCGGAGGTGACCACCTTGATCCGAACCCACCAGATGGCGCTCGTGTTGAGCACGTCGGCGGGCACGGTCGAGATAGAGATGGTGGTGCTGCTCCATCCCGGCCCGGTCGGTAGTGCAGTCGCCGTGCCCGCCTCGTGGATCGCGCCGGTGTCCGGGTGGGTGAAGGTCACCTGGCCCGTGGCGCCGGTGGGCATGCTCTTGACCTGGAAGGACACGGTTGCGGGATACGGAGCGACGCTGCCAGTCGGCGCGTCAGGTGGACTGATGGTGATCCCCTTGACCTCCGCAGTGCCGGCCGGCGCCAGGGTGGGCGGGGAGTGGCTTGCCGGCGGACCCGGAGGGGGGTCGCTGATCGTGCGGTGTCCGGTGTCGCAGCCCGACACGGCGTACATGGGTAGGGACGACGACCGGCTGGGTGACTTCACCGCCGCTTCCGCGAACGCCGGGACCTCGAGCTCCTCCACGTTCGACACCGCCTTGGCGAAGCCGAAGTCGTGATGGCTCCGGGGTGCCCAGAGCTTGACGTGCCAGTTGACGCACTGGATGAAGCCGTCGGTGTCGCCCGGGCCGCCGCCGAGGTTCGGGGTGGGGTACTGATCGGGCGTCTTGTTCGTGGCCTTGGTGAGGAACTCCTCGGCCTTGTTCACCACCTCGACGTTGCAGGCGCCGCTGGTGTTCAGCTCTGCGGCAGCTGCCATCACGGCCATGTCGACGGTGGACTGGAGAGAGGCGCGCTTGGCATAGACCTGGCCCACGTCGATGGCCAGCGCGCCGGCGCCGAAGAGGGCCATGGCGAGCGCGGCGACCAGGACGGCGGTCGCCCCACGCTCGTCGCGGGCGGGTCGGGGGATTCTCATTAGCATGGTCCTGCCGGGATGTTCTCGACCCGAGACGTGGCCGACCGGGAGACGGAGCCGGAGAAGCCCGGGATCAGGCCCATGTCCAGGACGGTGAAGGCCACCTGGACCGTGATGTCATCGCCGATCGCGGCCGGGGGGCTCCCAGTGACGGTGACGACTGCAGTGTTGTCCGGCGTAGGCGCGGACTCGTTGACGCGGTCGTTGCCACGCGCCTGGATGACGCCGATGTCGCACGGCTCCACCGCCGCAAGACGGGCCGCCTCCCGGGCGGCGTGCGACGCCGACTGGTAGCCCCAGAACCAGATGGAGAACTGGATGATCCCGATCATCAGGGTGAGCAGGATCATCGCGACAAGCGCGAACTCGACCGCAGCAGCGCCGCGTTCGTCGCGCGTAGCCTTCTCGGCAGGCCCCATGTCCCTCTCCCTCACAGATCGGGAGGCCCGAGAACTCCCAGCCCCCGGAATCTATGGGCGGGCGGGACGCGGCCGTGGTGCTTTCACGGCGAATCGCCTACCCGACCACGGAGATGGCCCGAATTGACTACTCCAAGCCCCTCCGAAGTAGTTCTTGAAGGTTGAGGAACCGCGAAGGCAAATCCGACCTCAGGTCAGGTACAGAGCCTCGACGTCCTCGCGGAACTCGCGCATCACGACGTTGCGCTTGAGCTTGAGGCTGGGCGTGAGCTGCCCGCCTTCCTCGGTCCACTGGTCGGTGAGGATCGCGAACTTCCGGATCGCCTCCGCCTTCGAGACGGCCTTGTTGGCGTCCTCGACCGCGGCCTCGATCTCGACGCGCAGGTCGGGGTCGGACGCGAGATCCTCCACCGAGCCGTCCTTGCCGTGGGACTCGGCCCAGGCGGGCAGCGACTCACGGTCGAGGGTCACCAGGGCCGCGATGAACGGCTGGCCGTCGCCCACGACCATGCACTGGTCGACGAGGGCGTGGGCGCGGAGGCGGTCCTCGAGGACGGCGGGCGCGACGTTCTTGCCGCCCGCGGTGACCAGGATCTCCTTCTTGCGGCCTGTGATCCTGACGAAGCCCTCGTCGTCCACCTCACCCACGTCACCGGTGTGGAACCACCCGTCGCGCTCCAGGGCCTCGGCGGTGGCCGCCTCGTTCTCCCAGTAGCCGGCGAAAACCTGGCCGCCCTTGAACATCAGCTCGCCGTCGTCGGCGACCCGGACGGTGGTGCCCGGCAGCGGCCGCCCGACGGTGCCGATCTTCTGGGCGTCGGGCAGGTTCACTGTTACCGCCGCCGTGGTCTCGGTGAGCCCGTAGCCCTCCAGGACCGTCAGGCCGATGCCGCGGTAGAAGTGGCCGAGGCGCTCGCCCAGCGGCGCCCCGCCGGACACGGCGTACTGGCACTTGCCGCCCAGGGCGTCGAGCAGCTTGCCGTAGACCAGCCTGGAGAACAGGGCGTGCTGCGCCTTGGTCCGGATGGGCACCCGGCCCTTGTCCAACGCCCGGGACCAGGCGATCGCGGTCTCCGCGGCACGGTCGAAGATCCTGCCCTTCCCGTCTGCCGCGGCCCGCTGAGACGCGGTGTTGAAGACCTTCTCGAAGACCCGCGGCACCGCCAGGATGAACGTGGGCTTGAAGACCTCGAGGTCGCCCAGCAGGTTCTTGATGTCGCTGCTGTGGCCCAGGCGGACCCGAGCCTGGACGGCACCGACCTGGATGATCCGCGCGAAGACGTGGGCCAGGGGGAGGAAGAGCAACGTGGACGCGCCCTCGACGAAGAGGGCGTCCAGCTCGTCGACCGCGACGCCCAGCTCGAACATGAAGTTGCCGTGGGTGAGCATGCAGCCCTTCGGCCGACCGGTCGTGCCGCTGGTGTAGATGAGCGTCGCGAGGTCGAGCGGCGTGGTCGCCGTACGACGCGCCTCCAGCGCCTCGTCGGTGATGTCCTGCCCGAGCTTGCCGAGCACCGCGACGGCGTTGTCCGTGAGGGACCACACGTGGTTGAGGTCATCGAGGGAGCCGGCCTGCCGGGCCTCCCGGACCCGCGCGAGGTGGCCAGGCCCCTCGACGATGACCGCCTTGGCGGCGGCGTCCTGGAGGATCCAGCCCACCTGCTCGGCCGAGGAGGTCTCGTAGACCGGCACGGTCACGGCGCCAGCGAACCAGATGGCGTAGTCCATCAGGGTCCACTCGTAGCGGGTCTTGGAGACCAGCGCGACGCGGTCGCCGGCCTCGATCCCGGCCGCCATCAGGCCCTTCGCAACCGACTGCACCTCGGCGAGGAACTCGGCGGCCGTCACGTCCGACCAGCCCCCGCCCTCGGGGGACGGGCGGCTGAAGACGACTGCGTCCGCGTGGTCGCGGGCATTGGTGACGACGGCGTCGGTCAGGTTGCCGGTCGAGGGGATCTCGATGGTCAGGGGCGTGGAGAACTCGCGCACCCGGGGGCCTCCTTCGCTGGCGTTGTGCGGGCAGGCTATCCCTGCCTCCTCGCCGTCAGGTGAACGGTCCTGGGTCCGGTAGGGTCACGGCCATGGCCGAACAGACCACCTCGTCGATCGTCATCGACGCACCTCCGGCCGCCGTGATGGCCGTGATCGCCGACTTCACCTCCTACCCGGCCTGGGCCAAGGGTGTGAAGAGCGCGCAGGTGCTCTCCACCGGCATTGACGGGCGCGCCGAGCAGGTGCACTTCGACCTGGACGTCTCCCCGATCAAGGACACCTACACCCTGTCCTACGACTGGGAGGGTGACCGCGAGGTGACCTGGACGCTGGTCGAGGGGCAGATGCTGAAGGCCCTCGACGGGGCCTACACGATGCGCGACCTCGGCAACGGCTCCACCGAGGTGACCTACCGCCTCGCCCTCGACGTCTCCATCCCGCTCATCGGCATGCTCAAGCGCAAGGGCGAGAAGATCCTGATAGACACCGCCCTCAAGGGCCTGAAGAAGCGCGTCGAGTCGCACTGAGCGAGCGCGTGCGGGTCCTCCTCTTCACAGGCAAGGGCGGGGTCGGCAAGTCCACGGTCGCAGCCGGTACGGCGGCGCTCGCGGCCGCCGCCGGCCACCGCACCCTCGTCCTGTCCACCGACGCGGCGCACTCCCTCGCCGACGCCTTCGACGCCCCAGTGGGGGCGGAGCCGACGCAGGTGGCCGAGCGACTCTTCGTCCAGCAGGTCGACGCCCAACTGCGCTTCGAGCAGTCGTGGAGCGAGATCCAGGGCTATCTCCTCAGCGTGCTGGACGTCGCGGGCGTCGACCCGGTCGCGGCCGAGGAGCTCACGGTGATCCCCGGCGCCGAGGAGGTGCTCGCGCTGCTAGAGCTCCGGCTGCACGCCCTGTCAGGGGACTGGGACGTGATCGTGGTCGACTGCGCCCCGACCGCTGAGACGCTGCGCCTGCTCGCCCTGCCCGAGGCGCTGGGCTGGTACATGGACCGCGTGTTCTCCGCCGAGCGCCGCATGGTCAAGGCTCTCAAGCCCCTGCTCACCCGGGCCGCTGGCGTGCCGATGCCGGAGGACTCGGTCTTCGACGCGATCGAGCGCCTGCACGGGGAGCTGGAGGAGGTGCGGGCCTTGCTGTCCGGGCCCGACTCCAGCGTGCGGATCGTGCTCACCCCCGAGACGGTCGTGCTCGCCGAGGCGCGCCGGTCGCTCACCATGCTCTCGCTCTTCGGCTATCGCGTCGACGGCGCGGTGGTGAACAGGATCTTCCCGTGCGACGGGGCGGACGAGTGGCGCTCCCGCTGGGTCGACGCTCAGGCGAAGGTGCTGGAGGAGGTCGAGGCCTCCTTCGACGGCGTGACCACATGGCGTTCGGGCTACCTCTCCGAGGAGCCAGTGGGCGTCGAGGCGCTGCGCAGCCTCGCCGAGGCCGTCTACCGCGATGCCGACCCGCTCGCCGTCCCGGCCGGCCCGGGGCCGTTCCGCGTGACCCGCACGTCCCGCGGCGCCGTACTGCACCTCGCGCTGCCGCACGTCATGCGCACCGATGTCGACCTGGCGCGCAAGGGCGACGAGCTGGTGGTGACCGTGGCGTCGTATCGTCGTGTCCTCACGTTGCCTTCCGGGCTGGCGCGGCTCCCAGTCGCCGGGGCCCGGGTGGAGGACGGCGAGCTCCAGGTCAGGTTCGAGGAAGGGGCGTCGTGACGGACGGCGAAGACGCACGCGACCCCGAAGTGGGCTCCCTCGCCGAGGAGACCGCCAAGCTGCTCGGCGCGCTGTCCGGCTGGGCCCGCGACCACGGCGCTGCCGACGTCGCCCAGGGCATGGCGGGAGCAGCCGACGGCGTCGGCCAGTTCGTCCACGAGGTGGACCAGCACATCGCGACCGGGTCTGCCGAGTGCACCTACTGCCCGATCTGCCGCACGGTGCACGCCGTACGGACGCTGAACCCTGAAGTGAAGCATCACCTTGCCGTCGCCGCGTCCTCGCTGGCGCAGGCCGCCGCGGGCATGCTGGCGACCGTCGCGCCCCAGCCGGACGCCGACAGAACCGGCCATCCGGGCGCCGAGGCGTCGACGGGCGTGGAGCACATCGACCTCGACGAGGACTGGCCGGACGACACCGAGCCGGCAGGGCAACCACCGCAGGAGGACCAGTGACGGGCACGCTCGCATGTGGCGTCGACGTAGGCGGCACCAAGATCGCCGGTGGCGTCGTCGACGAGGAGGGCAAGATCCTCGAGCGGCTCACGCTCGAGTCGCCGGCCGAGGACGTCGAGGCCATCGAGGACGCGATCGCCTCGCTGGTCAGCGACCTGGCCTCCCGCCACGACGTCGCCTGCGTGGGCATCGGTGCCGCCGGCTACGTCGACAGTGACCGCAGGCGGGTCTACTTCGCGCCCAACCTGGCCTGGCGCGACATCGACCTCAGCGCCGAGCTCGAGGAGCGTGTCAAGCTGCCCGTCGTCGTGGAGAACGACGCCAACGCCGCAGCGTGGGGGGAGTTCACCTTCGGGGTCGGCGAGGACGTCGAGGACTTCATGCTCGTCACCGTCGGCACGGGTGTCGGCGGGGGTCTCGTCCTGGACGGGGCGCTGCACCGGGGTGCCTTCGGCGTCGCGGCCGAGATCGGCCACATGCGGGTCGTGCCCGGCGGGATCCTGTGTGGCTGCGGCAACCGCGGCTGCCTCGAGTCCTACGGCTCCGGCACCGCGCTGGTCCGCGAGGCCCGTGAAGCTGCCTCCGGCAAGTCCTTGCTGGCCCGGACCCTGCTCGACCGGGCGGGCGGCGATCCCGAGAAGATCAACGGCCCGCTGATCACGGAGGTCGCCCGCGGCGGGGACCCCTTCTCCCTCGAGCTGATCGCCGACGTCGGCCGGTGGCTCGGTGAGGGCATCGCATCGCTCGCCGCGGTCCTCGACCCGGCCATGGTCGCCATCGGCGGCGGGGTGAGCGAGGCGGGTGACCTGCTGATGGACCCGATCCGCACTGCGTTCGCGCGCGAGCTGTCTGGCCGCGGCTACCGACCCGTGGCGCAGGTCGTGCGGGCCGAGCTCGGCAACCTGGCCGGCCTCGTCGGCGCAGCCGACCTCGCGCGACGTCCCTGACGGCGATGCCCGGGGTCTACGTCGGCGTCGACGTCGGCGGCACGAAGGTGCTCGCGGGCGTCGTCGACGCCCAGGGCCACGTCGTGCGCCAGGCGCGCCGGGCGACGCCAGGGAGGCGGGTCGAGGTGCGCCACGTCGAGGACGCCCTGGATGCGGCGGTGCGCGAGGCCGCCGACGGGGAGCCGATCGCGGGGGTCGGCGTCGCGGCGGCGGGCTTCGTGGACGCAGGGGGTGAGCGGGTGATGTTCGCGCCGCACCTGCCCTGGCAGGGGGAGCGGGTCCGCGACCGTCTGGCCGAGCGCTGGGGGGTCCCCGTGGCGCTCGACAACGACGCCACCTGCGCCGCCCTGGCCGAGTGGACGTACGGCGCGGCGCGAGGTGCCTCGTCGGCCATCGTGGTGACGATGGGCACCGGTATCGGCGGCGGCGTCATCATCGATGGCCTTCTCGTCCGGGGCCACAACGGGATGGCGGGGGAGTTCGGCCACATGCAGGTCGTGCCCGGCGGCCGGCCCTGCGAGTGCGGGGGCCGGGGGTGCTGGGAGCAGTATTCCTCGGGCAACGCGCTGGTCCGCGACGCGCGAGAGCGGCTCGGCGAGCTGCCGAGCCTCCTCGAGGAAGCCTGCGGTGGTGACCCCGACCTGATCACCGGGTCGATGGTGGGCGACGCCGCGGAGGAGGGCGACCTGGTCGCCCGGCACGCCTTCGAGTCCGTGGGAGACTGGCTCGGCGTCGGCCTGGCCAACCTCGTCGCCGCCTTCGACCCCGAGGTGGTCGTGATCGGCGGGGGCCTCTCCGCCGCCGGCGACCGCCTGCTCGAGCCGGCCCGCCATGCCCTGGTGCGCTCGCTCGTCGGCGCCCCACACCGCGACGTACCCGCGGTGGTCACCGCCCTGCTCGGGCCGTCCGCCGGGCTGGTCGGCGCCGCCGAGCTCGTACGCCGTCAGGAACGGCGGTAGTCGGGCACCAGCTCGAGGGCCAGCTGCTCCAGGAAGAGGCCGACGTCGGTCACGATGCCCTTGGCCTGGCTCGACCCACGGTCCGCGAGCTTGGTGACGGTCGCGGGGTTGATGTCGACGCACACGAGCGGGATGGACGCGGGCAGGAGGTTGCCGGTGGCGACCGAGTGCAGCATCGTCGCGACCATCAGGCAGAAGCCGACGTCCTTCAGCTCGGCACGCATCGCGCGCTGGCCCTCGATGACGTCGGTGTAGACGTCCGGCAGCGGGCCGTCGTCGCGCACCGACCCGACGAGGACGAACCGCTTGTCCTGGGTCACCAGAGCGTGCATGATCCCGCTGGTCAGCACGCCGGAGTCCACGGCCGCGCGGATCGAGCCCGCCTTGCGGATCGTGTTGAGCGCCCGGATGTGGTGCTCGTGGCCGTGCTCGACGCCCCGCCCCATCGCCAGATCGATGCCCAGCGAGGTGCCGTAGAGGGACGACTCGATGTCGTGCGTGGCCAGGGCGTTGCCCGCGAAGAGCACGTCGACGAAGCCGGCCTTCACCAGCTGCACCATCGCCGGGGCGGCGCCCGTGTGGACGACGCCGGGACCGCCGACCCAGAGCACCTTCTTGCCGGCAGCCTTGGCCTCCCGCATGCCGTCGGCGACCTGGCGCACCAGCACGGCCTGCGGCTTCTCCGAGGAGACGTCGGACTCCATGAAGCCGAAGGCGTCACTGCCCTTCTCGATGACCGGCACGGACACCTTGATGCCCGACGCGCCGCAGACGACCTTCATGCCGGTGCGCACGTCGGACATGGGCAGCGTGTAGACGCGCACCGATCCGCCGTCCTGCTCCACGATGAGTCCACAGTCCATCTCGGGGTTCTCCACGTCGTACCAGCGGCCGTCGAGACGGATCCTGGTGGCCAGGTTGGTCGTGGAGTAGAAGCCGTCGGGGAAGACGCCGTCCATGTCCGCCTCGACCACCGAGGCCTCGCCCGGGTCGACCTGGTTGACCCCGCGGGTCTGCAGGCGCATCAGCAGGCGCTGGAGGGACTCGTCGTCCTCGGCGGTCACGGTGATGGTCGCCCGGCTGACGTCGGCGGCATCGTGGCCGACGTCGAAGCGGTCGATGACGTAGTCGCCGCCGTACTCCCGGATGTCGTCGAGGATCCTGCTCAGGATCCCGCTGTCCATGAGATGGCCGGTGACTTCGACGGTCTCGCTGATGCTCACCCCAGCGACCCTAGCGACAGCCTCACGGGGCCGCGACTCAGACTCGGGAGCCGTCGTCCCAGGGTTCCCGCGGAGCACGCGGCATCGTGGCGACGAGGTAAACGAACCCACCCACGAACCAGCCGAGCAGCACGAGGTCGACCAGCGCCGGCGTGCGGACCCGAAACACCAGGAGGACGAGCAGCAGGATGGGCGCCCCGAACACGCCCGCCCAGGCAACCGCCCGACGCGGTGTCGGGCGCGGCAGCGGCGGGGGAAGCGGAGGGACGAACCGCTCCGAGTCGTACGCCGGCTCGTCGGGCTCGTCGTCGAGGTCCTCGTCGAAGGGCGGCAGCGCCACCTCTGGCAGCGGGTCGGGCTCCGGCTCGAGCGCCGGGCGGTCGCCGTAGTGCTCCACGATGGAGCGCCAGGCCTCGTCGGTCCTGCGCTCCTCGTCGCCCGGAGATGTCACGTCGTCCACGGTATCCGGCACCGGGACATGGTGCAGACTCCTGCCCGTGAAGATCCCGTTCCGCAGCACCTCGGTCCAGGCTGCGCCGTCCGCAGCGGTCGCTCCACTCTCGACCCCGGCCAGTCCCGAGCTCACCGGTGGCCGCTCGATCGGCGTGCTGCTCCTGCACGGCTTCTCCGGCTCGCCCGCCTCGATGCGGCCGTGGGCGGAAGACCTCGCCGCGCGGGGCTACGCCGTCGAGGTGCCCCTCCTGCCCGGCCACGGCACCCGATGGCAGGACCTCAACGCGGTCTCCTGGACGCAGTGGTACGACGAGGCGGAGGCCGCGCTGGACCGCCTGCTCGTGTCCTGCGACCGCGTGTGCGTGGGTGCCCTGTCGATGGGCGGCTCGGTGGCCCTGCGGCTCGCCGAGAAGCGTGGCGATGACGTGGCCGGCCTCGTGCTCGTGAACCCCTTCGTGTCCAGCGTGCGCAAGGAGCTGCTGGTGCTGCCGGTGCTCTCCAGGGTCGTCCCGGCGCTGAAGGGCATCACGAACGACATCAGCAAGCCCGGCCAGGACGAGGTCGGCTACCTGAAGCTGCCCCTGAGAGGACTCGCGCAGGTGACCCGGATGTGGCGGGACGTGGTGCCGGACCTGCCCAAGGTCACGCAGCCCCTGCTCTACTTCCGGTCCGCGGTCGACCACGTCATCGACGACTCCTCCCGGCAGACCGTGCTGGGGGCCGTCAGCTCGCGCGACGTCGAAGAGCGCGTCCTCGCGGACAGCTACCACGTGGCGACGCTCGACCACGACGCCCAGGCCATCTTCGACGGCTCCGCGGACTTCTTCGCTCGCGTCACGTGAGGCCGGCACCGCGGGGGGCTAGGCTCAGCCCGTGCTCTACTGGTTCCTGAAGTGGATCGCCATCGGACCGGCCCTGCGCCTGGTCTTCCGGCCCCACGCACACGGTCTCGAGAACGTCCCCGAGCAGGGACCTGCCATCCTGGCGAGCAACCACCTGTCCTACGCCGACTGGCTGTTCATGCCGTTGACGCTGAGCCGGCGGGTGACCTTCGTGGCGAAGGCGGAGTACTTCACCACGCCCGGCATCAAGGGCTGGTTCCAGAAGAAGTTCTTCTCCGGCGCCGGCCAGGTGCCGATCGACCGCTCCGGCGCCAACGCGGCCGAGGGCGCGCTGAAGTCGGCGAAGAAGATCCTCGCGGAGGGTGAGCTGTTCGGGATCTACCCCGAGGGCACCCGCTCCCACGACGGCAAGCTCTACCGCGGCAAGACGGGTGTCGCCCGCCTCGCGCTCGAGACCGGAGCCCCGGTCATCCCGTGCGCTGTCGTCGGCACCGACGTCGTCGCGCCGCCCGGCAAGAAGTTCGGCAGCTGGACCCGGCCGGTCGTCCGGTTCGGCCCACCTCTGGACTTCTCCCGCTACGAGGGCATGGAGAACGACCGCTACATCCTGCGGTCGATCACCGACGAGATCATGTACGAGATCATGCGGCTCTCCGGCCAGGAGTACGTCGACATGTATGCCAGCAAGGCCAAGGAGCTCTCCAAGGAGGCCGCGAGGGAAGCGGCCAAGGAGCGCGGTCCGTCCACGGAAGAGAAGAAGGCGTCCTGACGCCCTCCCCCCGGACGACCACGCCGGCGGCAGCCTCCGCGGCGGGGGTCGCCGTCGAGGACCGCCTCTTCCGGGCCCTGGCGATCCTGCGCGTCGTCGTCACCGTCAACGCGGTCGCCCTCAACCTCTACCGACGCGACAACTTCGACCATCCGGTCGCGGGAGCGCTGCTCGTCGTCGCGATGACCGGGTGGTCGGGCGTGGCGATCTGGGCGTACGGCGCGCCGCGGCGCCGTACTCCTGTGCTGCTCGGTCTCGACCTGGCCCTGGCGATCGGGTCGCTGCTGCTCACCCCGGTGGTCAAGGGCGCCGACTTCAACGCCACCGTGCCCGGCTTCTGGGTGATGGGAGCCCTGCTGGCCTGGGCGGTGCACTGGCACGTGCGCGGCGGCCTGGTCGCGGCCATGGCCATCTCGGTGGCCGACCTGGGGATCCGCGACCACATCGAGCAGGCCAACTACGGCAACGTCTTCCTGCTGATGATCGGCGGGCCGATCGTCGGCTACATGTGCGGCTCGCTGCAGCGGATGGCGACCGAGCGCGACCTCGCCGAGCGCGCGGCTGCCGCGGCCGAGGAGCGGGCGCGGCTCGCCCGGGCCGTCCACGACGGCGTCCTGCAGGTGCTCTCGCTCATGCAGCGGCGTGGGGCGGAGGCCGGCGGAGCCTGGGCGGAGCTCGGCCAGGTGGCCGGTGAGCAGGAGCGGTCGCTCCGCTCGCTGATCCGGCAGCAGGCCGGCGTGACGGCCGAGGCGTCCGACCGGGAGCAGGACCTCGCCGGCGCGCTGGAGGCGCTCGGCACGGCGAGCGCGACCCGCGTGGAGGTGTCGACCCCGGGGCATCCGGTGCTCCTGCCAGGCCCGGTGGTCTCGGAGCTGGTGGCCGCCGCGGGCGCGTGCCTGGACAACGTCGGCAGGCACGCCGGCCCGGACGCGCGGGCCTGGGTGCTGCTGGAAGAGCTCGAGTCCTCCGTGGTGGTGACCGTCCGGGACGACGGCCCCGGGATCCCGGCCGGCAGGCTCGAGGCGGCCCAGCACGAGGGACGGCTCGGCGTGGCCGAGTCGATCCGCGGCCGCCTCGCAGCCCTCGGAGGCGAGGCCCGCCTCGACACCGGCTCGTGGGGGACCGAGTGGGAGCTGGAGGCACCCCGATGACGATCCACTCGGACCACCCGTTCGCGACACCGGAGGGCGAGCGGGATCAGGCACGCCGCCTGCGAGGGCGGCTCGGTGGGCAGGTCAGCCTCTGGACCGCGGGCGCCGGTGCCGAGCGGGTAGGGCTCACCGTGTCGTCGCTGATGGTCGCCCCGGGGGAGCCGGCGTACGTCCTCGGCCTGCTCGACCCCGACTCGGACCTCGCCCAACGGCTCACCCGCGGGGACGACCCCCGCTGCGTCGTCCAGCTCCTGCACTGGTGGCACCGCGACCTGGCCGAGATGTTCGCCGGCCTGATGCCGGCGCCGGGTGGGGCGTTCGGCCACGCGGAGTGGGTGCAGACCGGAGCGGGGCCGCGGCTGGCCGACGCCACCACGTGGGCGGAGTGCGTCGTGTCGGACACGCGCGACGTGGGCTGGTCGGTGGAGGTCACCTGCCGGCTCGACGAGGTGGAGGTGGGGGAGGACGACGACCCGCTCCTCCACCGGCGCGGCCGCTACCACCACTAGGTTGGGGCCGTGGACGAACGGGTGGACGAGCGGGTCCGGGTGATGGTGGTCGACGACCACCCGATGTGGCGCGACGCGGTGGAGCGTGACCTCGCCGCCGCGGGGTTCGAGGTGGTCGCGGTGGCGGCGGACGGCCACCAGGCGCTCGCGCGCTTCCCGGCCGCCCGGCCACAGGTGGTCGTGCTCGACCTCCAGATCCCCGGCCCCAGCGGGGTCGAGGTCACCGCGCAGGTCCTCCAGCAGGACCCGGCGGCCCGCGTGCTCATCCTCTCGGCATCGGGCGAGCAGGCGGACGTGCTCGGCGCGGTGAAGGCCGGCGCGACCGGCTACCTCGTGAAGTCGGCGTCCCGCGAGGAGCTCCTCGATGCCGTACGCCGCGTGGCGGCCGGCGACACGGTCTTCACCCCCGGCCTGGCCGGGCTCGTGCTGGGGGAGTTCCGCCGGATCGCCGAGGGCCCCGCCGACGACCCGGTCGACCAGCTCACCGAGCGCGAGACCGAGGTGCTCAAGATGGTCGCGAAGGGGATGTCCTACAAGCAGATCGCCGAGCGGCTCGTCCTCTCGCACCGCACCGTGCAGAACCACGTGCAGAACACCCTGCGCAAGCTGCAGATGAACAACCGCGTCCAGCTGACCCGCTGGGCGATCGAGCACGGCCTCGACGATGACGACGAGTGAGCTGACCTGGCGCACCGCCGGACCTGACGACGCCGTCGCCCTCCGCGACCTCGAGCGGGCGGCCAACCTGGCCGCCCTGGCGCACGTCTTCGGCGACCTGCCCTATCCCGCCGACGACGTCCTCGCGCGCTGGGTGCTGGTGCTCGCCGACCCGGGCGTCACTGTCGACGTGGTCGACAGCGGGGACGGCGGACTGCTGGCCTGCACGGCGTACGACGACCGCTCGCTGCGGCATCTCGCGGTGTACCCCGACGCCTGGGGCCGGGGCCTCGGCCGCGCCGGCGTCGAGCGGGCCGTCGCCCATATCCGGGCCAGAGGAGAGGTCCCGCACCTGTGGGTGCTCGAGGCCAACCACCGGGCGCGGGCGCTCTACGACCGGCTCGGCTGGCAGCTGACCGGGGTGAGTCAGGAGTGCCCCTGGCCGCCCCATCCGACCGAGCTGGAGATGGCGCATCCCTAGGATCAGGGCGTGACCGACCCGTTGCTCGCGATCGCCGACGAGCTCTACGCCCTGTCGCTGGAGCAGTTCACGCCGGCGCGCGACGCGCTGGTGAAGGAGCACAAGGCGGACAAGGAGCTCGCGGCCAGCATCAAGGCGCTGAAGAAGCCGTCGGTCGCGGCCTGGGTCGTCAACCTCTTCGTCCGCCGAGACCCGGACCGCGTGGCCCAGCTGCTGCAGGTCGGCGAGGCGCTGCGCGAGGCCCAGGCGACCCTGGACGCCGACCAGCTGCGCGAGTTCACCCGCCAGCGCCGTCAGCTCACCGCCGCCGTCACCACCGACGCGCGACGGGTGGCTCGCGAGGAGGGCCTCAAGGTCACGCAGGCCGTGGCCGACCAGGTCGAGGCCACCCTGACGGCGGCGATGCTCGACGAGGGCGCGGCGCAGGCCGTCCGCAGCGGGCTGCTCGTCACGCCACTGGCCGCGACCGGCATCGAGGCGGTCGACGTCGGGCCGGCGCTCGCCGTGCCCGAGGCGCTGGGCTTCGAGGCCGCCACGCGGGAGCCCGAGCCGACCCCGCGACCCGAGCTGCACGTCGTACCCGACCCAGAGGCCGACCTGAAGGCCCGACACGCCGCCGACGAGCGCGTCGCGGCGGCCGAGGCGGCGGTGGCTGCCGCCCGCACCGACCTCGACGCCGCCGCCAGCGACGTGGCCGAGCTCGAGGCGCGCGTGATGCAGCTGCAGGCCGAGATCGACGAGCTGCGCCGCCTGATCGCCGAGAAGGAGGCCGCACTCGAGGAGGTCGACGACGAGCTCGGCGACGCCGAGGACGTCAAGGCCGAGGCGTCCGACGCCCTGCGCGGCGCCGAGCGTGAGCTCGAGGCCGCGCGGAAGGCCCGTGCCCGACTGCCGTGACCGCGTGCGCCGGCAGCGCGTGTGTATCTTGACCAATCGAACGGGCCTGCCGAGGCCTGTCGAGGGGGAGCGGATCCGTTGAGTCACCCAGAACAGCTGGCCTTCTTCCGGGCCGTGGCCGAGAGCAACGCGGCCCTGCTCGGGGACGCGCGCCTGCTCGAAGTCGGTTCCTACGACGTCAACGGGTCGATGCGTGAAGTCTTCGCCAAGGTTCAGGAGTTCGTGGGGGTCGACCTCACGGCAGGGCCCGGGGTGGACGTGGTGGCCTACGGGCACGAGGTCGCGGACGCAGACGGCTCGTTCGACGCGACGGTGTCCGGCGAGTGCTTCGAGCATGACCCGCACTGGCAGGACACGTTCGCCAACATGGTCCGCCTCACCCGACCCGGTGGCCTGGTCGCCTTCACGTGCGCCTCCCACGGCCGGCCGGAACACGGCACACGTCGCAGCGACGTGACCGACTCGCCCGGCACCCAGGCCGAGGGGCTGGACTACTACCGCAACCTGGTGGAGGTGGACTTCGACTCGCTCCCGCTTGCAGAGTGGTTCACCAGCTTTCGCTTCTGGCGCATGAGCTCCACCTTCGACCTCTACTTCGCAGGGGTGCGCGCCGGTGATCCGGGTGCCCGTCCCGTGGCCGCCCTGCCCACGGACGATCAGGTGAAGCCCATCGCCCGCATGCTGCCGCTCGCGCACCGCCTGGTGCGGGCGCCCTTGCGGCCCATCGCGCTCGCGGTGCGGAACGAGGATCGCTACCAGCGGATCATCCTGCCCTACTGGCTGGCGCTGCTGCGCCGCTCGAGTGGTCACCACCGCAGGGCACGTTCCGCCTCCTAGTCGCTCGCCCAGCCCTTGGAGCGCTCGACGGCGTCCTTCCAGCGGGAGTACGCCGCGTCGGCAGCGCCGCGGTCACCGACCGGGTCGAAGCGCCGGTCGAGGGCCCAGGTCTCGCGCAGCTGCTCCGTCGACGACCAGGCACCCGTGCCGAGGCCGGCGAGGAAGGCGGCGCCCAGCGCTGTGGTCTCGACGATCCGGGGCCGCTCGACCGGCAGCCCGACCTGGTCGGCCTGCACCTGGCACAGCAGGTCGTTGGCGGCCGCGCCGCCGTCGACCTTCAGCGAGGCGACCTCGGGCATGGTCTCGAGAACGTCGCGCACCTCGAAGGCGATCGCCTCGAGGGTCGCCCGCACCAGGTGTGCGCGCGTCGTGCCACGCGACAGCCCGATGATCAGTCCCCGGGCGTGCGGGTCCCAGTGCGGGGCGCCGAGGCCGGTGAGGGCGGGCACGAAGACCACGCCGTCGGTGTCCCGGACGGTCGCTGCGATGGCCGCGGTCTCGGCGGCCGAGCCGACGATCTGGAGCCCGTCGCGCAGCCACTGGACGGCAGCGCCGGTGACGAAGATGGCACCCTCGAGCGCGTAGGTGAGCTCACCCTCCGGCGATCGCCAGGCGGCCGTGGCAAGGAGCCCGGCGTCGTTGCGCACCACGTTCGAGCCGGTGTTGGTGAGGATGAACGAGCCGGTGCCGTAGGTGCACTTGGAGTCGCCCTCGTCGAAGCAGGTCTGGCCGAAGAGCGCGGACTGCTGGTCGCCCGCGATCCCCGCGATGGGCAGCGACAGGTCGGCGAAGCTGCGCGGATCGGTGATGGCGATCTCGCCCCAGCTCGGCACCACCTGAGGGAGCGCGTCGCCCGGGACGCCGAAGAGGTCGCACAGCTCGTCGGACCAGTCGCCGGCCTCGAGGTCGAAGAGCAGGGTGCGAGAGGCGTTGGAGACGTCGGTGACGTGCCAGGTGCCGCGCGTCATCCGGGCGATCAGGTAGGAGTCGACGGTGCCGACGGCGTAGCGGCCGGCCTCGACGAGTGCCCAGGTGTGTGGCTCGTTCTCCTTCAGCCAGGTCAGCTTGGTGCCCGAGAAGTAGGGGTCGAGCCGCAGGCCGGTCAGCTCGGTGACCCGCTTCTCGTGGCCGGCGTCGCGGAGCCGGCTGCAGATGTCCGCGGTGCGGCGGTCCTGCCACACGATCGCGCGCCGCGGTGAGCCGAGGGTCTCGCGGTCCCAGAGCACGACCGTCTCGCGCTGGTTGGTGATCCCGACCGCGGTGAGCGACGTGGGGTCGATCTTGCCGAGCACCTCCCGGGTCGCCTCGAGCGTCGCCTGCCAGATCTCCTCGGGTGCGTGCTCGACCCACCCCGAGCGGGGGAAGTGCTGGGCGAACTCCTGGTAGCCCTTCGCCACGATCTCGCCCCGGTCGGAGACGACGACGGCGGTGACACCCGTCGTACCTGCGTCGATGGCCAGGATGCTCATGCCTTCTCCCCTCGGAGGATCTCCAGCACGCGCGCGTCGATCCACGACCCGTCGTCGGCGACCCGCATCTCGTAGTTCTCGGTGCCGACCCACGCGTGCAGGTCGGGATGCCCGAGCGCTCGCACGCGCTCGGCGATCTCGCCCTCGAGCTCCGGCGTCACGGCGATCTTCTCGTCCTCGATGGAGGCGGTGAGGTAGAGGTCGTTGAGGTCGAGCAGCCGGGCGAGCTCGTCCACGGGCGCCTGGTGGTCGTCGACACGCAGGTCGACGGCGACGTCGTCGCCCCCGCCGTACCCGGCACCTTCGCGTACGACGAGGAGTGCGGCCGACTGGCGGCCGCGCCGGTCACCCCCGGCCTCCTCACCGGCCTGCAGCGCGGCCAGCAGCCGGCGGGCCAGGGGCGCGGCGGGGTCGCTGGCCTCGAAGGCCGTGCGCATCGCCTCGACCACCTCGGGACCGGTGAGGATGTTGCCCTGCACCGCGAAGCCGTCGCCGGTGACGCCGCCGGCCCAGTCGAAGCACGCGCTGCCCGTGTGGGTGGCGGCGTTGCCCTCCACGTCGACGATGCCGACCTGGCGGTGGTCGCGCTTGTCGTCCTCCTCGAGCAGCCGCTGCAGCGCGACCCCGGCGGTCGCGCCGTCGTCGAGGTGGGCCAGGGCGAGGAACTTGTACGCCACGTTGGCCTCCGCCTGGGTGGCGATGGCGCCGATGCCCGCCACGGCCGCCGGGACGGCGTTGCCGACGGCGAGGAACTTGGAGGCCACCGCCACCCCCCAGGACTCCCCGTCCTCCGAGCGGGCCACGATGGAGTACGTCATGGCGCCGACCCTAGTGGGTTCGCTACTGTGACCCCGTCTCTTGGATCGATCCAACATGCCTGTACGACGAATGGAGTGTCATGCGAGTCGGAGTCCTCACCGGCGGAGGCGACTGCCCCGGCCTCAACGCCGTCATCCGCGCGGTCGTGCGCAAGGGCGTCAAGGTCCACGGATTCGATTTCGTCGGCTACCGCGAAGGCTGGAAGGGCCCTCTCGAGGGGCTCACCATGGAGCTCGGCATCGAGCAGTGCCGCGGCATCCTGCCTCGCGGCGGCACCATCCTCGGCTCCAGCCGCACCAACCCGTTCAAGCTCGACAACGGCGTGGAGCGGATCAAGGACAACCTCGCCAAGGACGGCGTCGACGCGCTCGTCGCGATCGGCGGTGAGGACACGCTCGGAGTCGCCACCAGGCTCGCCGACCTGGGCGTCAACGTGGTCGGCGTACCGAAGACCATCGACAACGACCTGTCCGGCACCGACTTCACGTTCGGCTTCGACACCGCGGTCAACATCGCGACCGAGGCGATCGACCGGCTGCACACGACCGCCGAGTCCCACCACCGGGTGCTGGTCGTCGAGGTGATGGGCCGCCACGCCGGCTGGATCGCGCTGCACAGCGGCATCGCGGGCGGCGCCAGCATGGTGCTGATCCCCGAGCAGCCCTTCGACATCGAGGACGTCTGCACGAAGGTCAAGGACCGCTTCCGGAGCAAGTACGCCCCCATCGTCGTCGTCTCCGAGGGGGCCGTCCCGATGGAGGGTGGCGAGATGACCCTCGTCAGCGGTGAGAAGGACGCCTTCGGCCACGTGCGCCTCGGCGGCATCGGCGACCGGATCGCCGCCGAGATCGAGCAGCGCACCGGCGCAGAGGCCCGCGCCGTCGTGCTCGGGCACATCCAGCGCGGCGGCACCCCCACGGCGTTCGACCGCTGGCTGGCAACCCGCTTCGGGCTGCAGGCCATCGACGCGGTCGCCGAAGGCGACTACGGGAAGATGATGGCGCTGCGCGGCACCCGCATCGACCGGGTCCCGCTGATCGAGGGCACCGGCGAGCTCAAGCTCGTCTCCGACGAGGAGTACGCCGAGGCACAGGTCTTCTTCGGCTAGGCAGTGGCGTCGACGGGTCAGGCCGTCGGCCCAGCTGGATAGTCCGTGACGATCGGACCCATGGCCGCGGCCGGGAAGGGTCCGTTCGTCACGGACTATCGCGACGACTCGGAGGGACCTGAATCGGGTCGGTTGTTGCCAACCCTCAAGTGAGGGTCCACAGTGTGGTGGATCACACCTGAACGGGGAGGTAGCAGGCATGTCCATCACGTCTGTCGAGCAGGACTCTCACGACGCCCCCGAGGGCGGCCGGCTCGAGCTGAAGCGGGTGATGGGGCCCAAGCTCCTGTTGCTCTTCATCGTCGGCGACATCCTGGGTGCGGGCGTGTACGCCGTGACCGGCACGATGGCCGGCTACGTCGGCGGCATCCTGTGGCTGCCCTTCCTGATCGCGTTCATCGTGGCCTCGCTGACCGCGCTGTCCTACCTCGAGCTGGTCACGAAGTATCCGCAGGCCGCAGGCGCCGCGCTCTACGCGCACAAGGCCTTCGGCATCCACTTCGTCACCTTCCTGGTGGCCTTCGCCGTGGTGTGCTCCGGCATCACCAGTGCGTCGACGTCGGCCAACACGCTGGCCCAGCAGTTCTTCGGCGGGCTGCAGATCAACGGCTGGATCGACGAGCTGCCGGGCAGCGGCGTGATCACCGCGGTCGCCATGGGATTCATGGTCCTGCTCGCCCTGATCAACCTCCGGGGCGTGGGCGAGAGCGTGAAGTTCAACATCATCCTCACGCTCGTCGAGGTCGTCGCCCTCTCGATCGTGATCGGCGTGGGCTTCTTCGTGATCCTCCAGGGCGAGGCCGACATGGGTGAGCTCGCCAGCTTCACCGACTACGAGGGCATGGGCATGGTCTTCGCGATCACCGCCGCCACCTCGGTCGCGTTCTTCGCGATGGTCGGCTTCGAGGACTCCGTCAACATGGTCGAGGAGACCAAGGAGCCCGAGAAGATCTTCCCGCGCACCATGCTGATGGGCCTGGGCATCGCGGCGATCATCTACATGCTCGTCGCCGTCTCCGTGGTCAGCGTGCTGACGCCCGACGAGCTGGAGGTCATCAACCAGTCGGAGGGCCGGGCCCTGCTCGAGGTCGTCAGCAAGGGTGCCCCGGACTTCCCGATCGACCGCGTCTTCCCGTTCCTCGCCGTCTTCGCGGTCGCGAACACCTCGCTGATCAACATGATGATGGCCAGCCGGCTGGTCTACGGCATGGCCAAGCAGGACGTCCTCCCGCGCGGCCTCGCCGCGGTGCTGCCCGGCCGCAGGTCCCCGTGGGCCGGCATCGTCTTCTCCACGGTCCTCGCGCTCTTCGTCATCTGGTACGTCGCCAGCGACCCGGACAGCAACATCGTCGCCAACCTCTCGAGCACGACGGCGCTGCTGCTGCTGTGCGTGTTCGCCGTCGTGAACATCGCCTGCATGGTGCTGCGCGGGTCGCGTGGCGGTGAGCAGGGCATCTTCAAGTCGCCCGGCCCGACGCCGTTCCTGGCCTCGGCGCTGTGCGTCTACCTCGCCGGCCCGTGGGTCGACCGTGAGGCGATCGTCTACCAGATCGCCGGCGGCCTGATGGTGATCGGCATCGTGCTGTGGGCCCTGACCTGGCTGACCAACCGCGCGATCCGGGCCAAGAAGACCGGGTTCCGCGACATCGACCACCTGGGGGAGTAGCCGGGGAGTAGCCCGCCCACCGGTCACGAATCGGGGTCGCGGTGCGCCGCGCCGTACCCTTGACCGGTGAGCACCGTCCCCACCCTCGAGCAGCTGCACGCCCTCGGCCCCGCCCAGCAGCCGTCCTACCCGGACAGCGCTGCGGTGGCTGCCGCCGTCCAGCGCCTCCGCACGGCGCCGCCGCTCGTGTTTGCGGGCGAGTGCGACGAGCTCAAGGAGAAGATCGCCGCGGTCACGCGCGGCGAGGCGTTCATGCTGCAGGGTGGCGACTGCGCGGAGACTTTCGACGGCGTGACCGCCGACAACGTGCGCAACAAGCTGCGCGTCCTGCTGCAGATGGCGGTCGTGCTGACCTACGCCGCGTCCGTGCCGGTCGTGAAGGTGGGCCGCATCGCCGGGCAGTACGCGAAGCCGCGCTCGAAGGACATGGAGACCCGCGTTGTTGCTGGTGAGGAGGTGACCCTGCCGGCCTACCGCGGCGACGCCGTCAACGGCTACGAGTTCACCCCCGAGGCGCGCATCCCCGACCCGCAGCGGCTCGTGGACGTCTACAACTCCTCGGCCGCGACGCTCAACCTGGTCCGTGCCTTCGTGACCGGCGGCTACGCCGACCTGCGCCAGGTGCACACCTGGAACACCGACTTCGTGAAGTCGTCGGCCGCCGGCCAGCGCTACGAGGCGGTGGCGAGCGAGATCGACCGCGCGCTCACCTTCATGCGCGCCATCGGCGCCGACCCCGACGAGTTCCACCGCGTCGACTTCCACTCCAGCCACGAGGCGCTGGTGCTGGAGTACGAGCACGCGATGACCCGCATCGACAGCCGCACCCAGCAGCCGTACGACGTGTCCGGCCACTTCGTCTGGATCGGCGAGCGCACCCGCCAGCTCGACGGCGCACACGTCGAGCTGCTCAGCCACATCAAGAACCCGATCGGCGTGAAGCTCGGCCCGACGACGTCACCCGACGACGCGCTCGCGCTGGCCGCCAAGCTCAACCCGCAGAACGAGGCCGGCCGGCTGACGTTCATCACCCGCTTCGGCGCAGGCAAGATCCGCGAGGGCCTTCCGCCGCTGATCGAGAAGGTCACCGCCGAGGGAGTGCAGGTCGCCTGGATCTGCGACCCGATGCACGGCAACACCTTCGAGGCCAGCTCGGGCTACAAGACCCGCCGCTTCGACGACGTCATCGACGAGGTGCAGGGCTTCTTCGACGTGCACCGCGCCCTGGGCACCTGGCCCGGCGGCGTGCACGTGGAGCTCACCGGTGACGACGTCACCGAGTGCGTCGGCGGCGGCGAGGAGCTGGCCGAGATCGACCTCGGCAACCGCTACGAGTCGGTCTGCGACCCCCGCCTGAACCGCGTGCAGTCGCTCGAGCTCTCCTTCCTCGTCGCGGAGATGCTGCGGAAGGCCTGAGCGCCCCCCGGTAGGTTCGGGGCGTGATCGACCTCCGCTCCGATACCCTGACCCGCCCGACCGAGGCGATGCGGGCCGCGATGGCCCGCGCGGAGGTGGGCGACGACGTCTACTCCGAGGACCCGACGGTCCTGGCGCTGGAGGAGCGGGTGGCCGACCTCTTCGGCCACGAGGCCGCCCTCTTCACGCCGACCGGCTCGATGGCCAACGTGCTCGCCGTGCGCACGGTGGTCGGGGTCGGCCAGGAGGTGCTCTGCGAGTCGAGCGCCCACATCGCGCGCGCCGAGCTGGGTGCGCACGGCGCCTTCACCGGGCTGACGATGCGCACCTGGACCCATCCCCGCGGGCAGGTCGACCTGGCCCAGGTCGAGGGTCTCTTCGCCCCGGACATGGGTCCGTTCTTCGTCCCCACCGCAGCCGTCTCGGTCGAGTGCACCCACAACTTCGCCGGTGGCGCCGTGCTGCCCATCGACGACCTTCGCTCCCTGCGCGCGTGGGCCGACACGGTCGGCACGTCGATCCACCTCGACGGCGCCCGGATCTGGAACGCCCACGTCGCCACCGGCACCCCGCTTCGGCAGTACGGCGCGGTGGCCGACGTGGTGGCGGTGTGCCTGTCCAAGGGGCTGGGCGCTCCCGTGGGGTCGCTGGTCATCGGCTCGCAGGCCGCCATCGACGAGTCGCGGGTCTGGCGGAAGCGGATGGGCGGCGGCATGCGCCAGGTCGGCATCCTCGCGGCCGCGGGCCTGCACGCCCTGGACCGGCACGTGGAGCGGCTCGCGGACGACCACGCGCACGCCCGGCTGCTGGCCGAGGCGGTCGGCGTCGACCCGGCAGCAGTCGACACGAACATCGTCGTCGTCGAGCGCGACGACGCGCCCGCCTTCGTGAACGCGGCCGCCGAGCAGGGAGTCCGGGTCGCGATGGTCGGCCCCCGCGCCGTGCGCCTCGTGACCCACCTCGACGTCAGCCGTGCCGACGCCGAGCGTGCCGCGGCCGTGCTCAGCCGGCTCGCCACTCCAGGCGGCTGATCTCCTCGCCGTCGTGCAGCGTGCTGCGCTCGCCCGTGTCGACGAAGCCACAGGCGGCGTAGAGGCGCTGGCCGCGCCGGTTGTCCACGCGCGTCCACACGCTCAGCCGGGTCCACGCGGTGCCCTCCGGCGGCGCCTGCAGCGCGCGGACCAGGGCGGTGCCGATGCCGCAACCCCAGTAGGCCGGCGTCACGAAGAGCATCGCGATGTGGCCGCACGTCGGGTCGACGGCCGACCCCTCGAGATAGGGCTCGGCGACGACCATCCCGGCCGCACGCTCGCCGTAGTGGGCGAGCAGGGCGACGTCGCTCTCCCGGAGCTTGGTCTCCACCCGCTCGCGCCGGCCGGGCGTGGGCGTCCGGCCACCGGCGAGGCGTGCCGCGGCCCAGATGTCCGCGGCGGCGGAGAGCTGTGCGCCGTCGCGGATCGGGGTGATGAGGGTGCGCGGCATTGTCAGCCCAGGCAGGAGACGAGCAGGACGAGCAGCAGGAGGAGGACGACCACGCCGGCGACGAGCAGCGGGGTGCGGGGCAGCTCCGGACCGAGGGCCGAGCCGGCCGGCACGGGCGCGCCGAACCGCGCCTCCGCCGGCACGGGCTCGCCGATCCGGTGGCCGCAGTTGGTGCAGAAGCGGCCGATCCCCAGCTCCTGGCTGCACCGCGCACACAACGTCATGGCCCCACGATAGGGGCCCCGCCCACCGGCCCTGCCGGGTGTTCAGGCTGCCGCGCGCCTGCTCACCTCGGCCGCGATGTCCTCGAGGTCGTGCTCGAGCATCCGCTTCGTGGACTCATAGCTGAAGCCGCCGAAGAACTTCCAGGCGAGGTTGCCCACCAGGCTCCGCTCGTCCATCACGACCGTCGTCGTCATCGAGAGGCGGGTGCCCTGCCCGCCGCCGGCGCGAGTCAGGGAGTACGCCGTGCGGACGACGTCGTTGCCGAGCCGGGTCGAGACCAGGGTGCGGTGTGGTGGGTCGCACTCCACCACGTGCAGCTCCTCGGTGCCGTGGTGGCCGAAGACGGTGCGCTTCTCGCGCCAGAAGGTGCCGACGCCGTACTCGCCCTCGCTGAGCTTGCGGCTGTCGGTCACGGAGCGCAGGATCCGGTCGGCACGCTCGACGTCGGTGATGACGTCCCAGACCTCCTGCGGCGTGCCGGCGATCGTGGTGTGGACGTGGATGATGTGGCCTGCCATGGGGACTCCTCGACTCGTCCCCTCCCCAACTCTCCATGGTGCTCCTCCGGCGGTGCGCACGCCAGACCGGAGAGCCGCGCAGGCTGGGCAGGGCGGCGTCACACCGCGATGTGCGGGACCTCGCCCTCCACGTGGCGGCGAGGCACGAGCTCGACGACGAGCATCGCGGTGAGCACCATCAGGCCGCCGACCACGAGCCGCATGGTCACGTGCTCGCCGCCCAGCCAGATGGCGAAGAGCGAGGCGAAGACCGGCTCCATGCTCATGATGATCGCGGTCCGGGTCGGCGGCAGGTGCGCCTGCGCCCAGGTCTGCGCGAGCAGCCCCATGGCGCCGACGACCAGCGCCATGTAGCCCAGGCTCGCCCAGTCGCCGGCAGTGGCGGGCAGCACGATGCCGTCCGGCACGGTGGCGACGAGGCAGATCACCGCGATCACGATCACCTGGAGGGTGGTCATGCCGACGGCGTCGGCCGGGGTCGACCAGGCGCCCAGCCCCACGATGTGGAGGGCATAGAGCACCGCCGCCACCAGCGTGATGGCCTCGCCGTACCCCACGCTGAAGCCGCTGAGGGTGAGCACCCCCAGCCCGACGGTGGCCAGCAGGACCGCCGCCCAGGTGATCGCCGTGATCCGGGTGTGCAGGATCGCGGCGGCCAGCAGCGGCGTGCAGACGACGTACATGCCGGTGACGAAGCCGCTCACGCTGGCCGCCGTGTGCGCCAGGCCGGCGGTCTGGAGGATCTGGGCGACGCCGTAGAGCGCGCCGAGCACCAGGGTGTGCTTGCGGGTCGCGGGGGAGAGCCGGCCCAGTGCCCGTGGCGCGGCGAGCACCAGCGCGACCCCGGCGATCGCGAACCGGACCGCCAGGAAGTCCAGGGTCGGGACGCGGTCGAGGAGGTCCTTGATCAGGAAGAACGTCGAGCCCCAGCAGGCGGTCAGCGCGAGGAGGGCGAGCATCGCCAGCAGGGAGGTACGGCGGTCGGTCGCGGTCACGGTCGCGGTCACGCCGACGTCCCTGCGCGTCGAGCGGAGTCGGCTGGTCGAGCGGCGTCGGCTGGTCGAGCGGAGTCGGATGGTCGAGCGGAGTCGAGACCCGCGGCTGCCTCGTCGCGGAGCCGCCGCAGGGTGGGGAAGTCGGTGCTGTCGGCGTCGCGTGAGCCCGGCGTCTCCAGGATGAACGGCACCCCGGCGAGCTCCGGATGGGCGAAGAGCTCACGGAACGGGTCCTCGCCGATGTGGCCCCGCCCGATCTGCTGGTGCCGGTCGAGGTGGGCGCCGCGCACGTCCATCGAGTCGTTGGCGTGCACCAGCCGGAGCCGTCCCGGGCCGCCGATCTCGACGATGCGGTCGACGGCGGCCGTCGCCCCACCCGGCTCGTCCAGGGGGACCCCCGCCGCGAAGGCGTGGCAGGTGTCGAGGCAGATCCCGGCCTTGGGGTGGAAGTCGAGCGCCTCGAGGTAGGGCTCGAGGTCGTCGACGCCTGCGCACAGCGAGCGGCCCTGACCGGCGGTCGGCTCGAGCAGCAGCCACGGTGCGGCCTCGTCGGCGATCGCGTCCAGGATCGGCAGCAGCCCCTCGCGCACCTGCCGCAACGCGGCGGCGTACCTCGCCTCGGAGTCGCCGACCGAGACGTAGGAGCCCGTATGCACCACCACCCCCTCCGCGCCGATCTGGGCCGCGCGCCGCAGGTTGTGGGCGACGATCCCGACGGACCGCTCGTAGGTCAGGGCCGTGGGGGAGCCGAGGTTGACGAGGTACGGCGAGTGGATGAAGGTCCGCATGCCGCGGCGCTCGCACTCGGCGCGGAACGCGCGGTCGTCGGCCGGCTTGCCTGCGGAGTGGGCCCAGCCGCGCGGGTTGCCGGTGAACACCTGGATCGTCTCGCAGCCGACCTCGTCGGCGTTGGCGAGCGCCCCCGCCACCAGGCCCTTCCCGACGATCACGTGCGTGCCGATCGGGTTGCGCTCTGCAATCGAGGAAGGGGCAGGGATCACGCGCAGACCCTAGGTCATCGGGCGTGGGTGATCGGGTGCCGGGCGGTCAGATCTGGTAGAGCGTGATCGTGCTGCCGCGCGGCACCAGCTCTCCCGCGGCCGGGTCGCTGCTGAAGACGAAGCCGACGCCGATGTAGTTGGAGGAGTTCTCCACGCGCACGACGAAGCCGAGGTCCTCGAGCTTGTCGGTGGCGGCCTCGACGCCCATCGCCACGGTGCTCGGCACCTCGACGAGGTCCGGCCCCTTGGACACCACGACGCCGACGGTGTCGCCGCGGAACAGCGTGCCGGAGCTGGGCGTCTGCGAGATGATGTCGCCCTCGGGCACCGTGTCGCTGAACTCCTCGGACACCACCTTCACGACCAGCTTCTTGCGCTCCAGGGCAGCGGTCGCGCGCGAGAGGGACTCCCCGGTGAAGTCCTTCACCTCGATCGGCTTGCGCCCCTTGCTGACGACCAGGTCGACGACGGCGTCGGGCTTGAGGCTCTGGCCGGCGGGCGGGTCGCTGCGCATCACCTGCCCCGCGGGCACCTTCTCGCTCCACCTCTCCACGCTCTCGCCGAACGCCAGGTGCCCCTCGCGGAGCGCGTCCTGCGCCTGGTCCTCCGTGAGTCCCGCCAGCGCGGGCACGTCGTAGCGCTCGGGACCCAGCGAGAGGGTGAGCTCCACCGTGCCGCCGTCGAGGACGTTGCCGCCGGGCTCGGGGTCGGTGGCGAGCACCATGCCGGCGGGCACGGTCTCGGAGTACGCCGGGTCACCGGTCGCCGCTTCGAGGCCCGCCTTCTCCAGGGTGGCCGTGGCGGCCGCCTGGTCGAGGCCCAGCACGCCGGGGGTCGTGGTGTAGCGGGCGTAGCCGAACCACCAGGCCCCGACGCCCAGGCCGGCAACGAGGAGGAGGGCGAGCAGGAAGACGAGCGGGCCCTTGCGGGAGCGGCGGCGGGGGACCGTGGTGATCGCCGTCGCCCGGCTGGGTGCAGGGCGCGCCGCCGCGGGACGCGGCCGCGCCGGACGTGGCTGCTCGGAGCGGGTCGCGGCGGCCAGAGGCGCCTCGACCGGCCGCGGCAGCGCCTCGAGCGCCGTCGTGCGCTCGTGGTCGGGGTCCTCGACCACGAAGCCGTCGAACGGGTCGGGCGTGGTGTCCTCGGTCTCGACCCTCGGCCGCGGCGCCAGGTCGGCCGTCAGCTCCTCGTCGTCGGTGAGCCCCTCGCGCAGCGCCTGGGCCACCCGGTGCACCTGGTGGAGCAGCACCCCGGCGTCCGCAGGGCGCTGCGAGCGGTCGCGGCTGGTCGCCCGCGCGACCAGCGCGTCGACGTAGTCGGGGAGGTCGGGCACGGCCTCCGACGGCGGCGGCACGTCCTCGTGCACGTGCTTGTAGGCGACCTGGATCGGCGACTCGCCGTCGTGCGGCTTGCGGCCGGTGAGCAGCTCGTAGAGCACGACGCCCACGGCGTAGACGTCGGCGCGCGCGTCCGCCCGGCCGTCGACGACCAGCTCGGGCGCGAGGTAGGAGACCGTGCCGATGAGCACCCCGCCGGTGGCGGTGTGCTGGGTGTCGGCGCTCACCGCGCGGGCGAGGCCGAAGTCAGCGACCTTGACCCGGCCGTCGTCGGCGATCAGCACGTTCTCCGGCTTCACGTCGCGGTGGATCAGCCCGGCGCGGTGCGCCGCGGCCAGGGCGGAGACGACCGGCTCCAGCAGCGCCAGCGCCCGGGTCGGCGTCATCGGCGCTTCCTTGCGTACGACGTCGCGCAGCGTGTGCCCCGGGACATACTCCATCGCGAGGAACACCGTGCCGTCGTCGTCGCCCTGGTCGAAGACCCCCACGACGTGCGGGTGGTTGAGCCGGGCCGCGGCACGCGCCTCGCGCACGAACCGCTGGGCGAAGTCGTCGTCGTCGCCGAGGCCGGGGTGCATCACCTTCACGGCGACCGTGCGGTCGAGGCGGAGGTCGGTGGCCTCGTAGACGCTGGCCATGCCGCCCCGAGCGATCCGGGCGCCGATGCGGTAGCGGCGGTCCAGGATCCTGCCGACGACCGGGTCGGCGGCGCGGGCGTGCTCAGGTGGCTGCACAGGTCGACCTCCATCACCGGACGGGGAAGGATCCGGTCGTCCCATGGTACGGAGACGCGCGGGCGGCTCCCGGGCGCTGGTCGCCCCCGGCGTGGCGCGAGAGCGCGTCTGCGGCAGGCTCAGGCCGGCGACCGGCCGGCCTCCAGGCGCTGCCGGATCGCGAGCACGTTGGCGACGTAGCCCTGCGTGTCGTCGTACAGGCCGTGGCGGCGGAGCGCGCCGAGGCCCTGGTAGTAGGCCGCGACCTGGTGGCGCACGGAGCCGGTCTGGTCGTCGAGCACGCCGAGGAGCAGGACCCCGGCGGTCACGTTGTCGCGGAGGCGGTGCAGGTGGAGGCGGCGTCCGGCGTACCACTCCATCCAGCGGCCCGTGCTCGGCAGCACCTGCATCGCGCCGATCGCGTGCGCGCTGGACACGTGGTGCATCTGCCAGCCGGCCTCCTGCCACGAGACCGCCAGGGCGAGCTCGGGGTCGACGCCGTAGCGGTGGGACAGCCGGACGATGGTGCGGCGGACCCGCTCGCGCGAGGGGTCGGCGTGCTGCCAGCCCTTCGCCTCCGGCTCGGCCTTCGGCTCGCCCTTGTCCTGGCTCTTCGACCCGGACTTCGACTCCTTCTCCTTCTCCTTCTGGTCCTGCTTCTTCTTCGCGTCGACGACCACCGGGATCTCGATCCGCTGGCCCACGCGCAGCGACCCGGAGCCGCCGAGGTGGTTGTGCGAGATGAGCTCGTCGGTCCACGCGCGGAACCGCACGGCCAGCTCCGTGGCGGTGTCGCCGGAGCGGACGGTGTACGGCGTGAGGTCACGGCTGCGGGGGAGGTCCACGTGGTCGGCGGCCGCGGGCGACGCGAGGACCGTCACGCCTGCGGCTCCGATCGCCAGGGCCGTCACGAGCGTGGTGGGGAAGCGGCGCAGGGGTCGCATCAGGGGCTCCTCGTCCCGTCCGCGGAGCCCGGGAGTCCGAGGTTCCCGGAGGGGGAAGCACCGCAGGACGAGCCCTCGACGTTACCCACGGGACCATGCCCGCCCACGCCGTCGGCCCGTCCCGGCGTGTCGTCAGCCGCGTGAAAGACTGGCCGGCATGAACGACGTACCGCTCTCGGAAGCCGATCTCGACGCCCTCGTGCCGGCCTGGCTCGACTGGTCGCAAGTGGCCTCGGAGCTCGGCGTGAGCGTCTCGCGGGTGCGGGCGATGATCAAGGAGCACGAGCTCGCCGAGGCCGTGCCGGTGCCGGGCGGCGGCCCGAAGGTGCCGGCCGAGTTCCTGCAGGACGGGCTCGTGGTCAAGGGCCTGCCCGGGCTGCTGACCACGCTGCACGACGGCGGCTACAGCGACCGCGAGTGCATCGCGTGGATCTTCACCGACGCCGACCTGCCCGGCCGCCCGATCGACGCGCTGCGCGAGAACAGGGGAGCCGAGGTCAAGCGCCGCGCCCAGGCGATGGCGCTCTGACCCCTCAGACGACGCGCTGGGTGGCGGCGGCCGCCAGGTCGCGGAGTACGCCGCGCGCGCCGGGGTCGACGTCGGCGACCTCGAGCGCGGTGACGGCCCGGGTGCCGAGCTCGTCGATCAGCTTCTCGACCGCGGCGTGCGCCCCGCAGCCGTCGATGATCGCGCGCAGCCGCTGCACCTCGGCCTCGTCGAGCGGGCTGCCCAGGGCCGCGTCGAGCTCGCGCGCCGACGCCTCGTCGGCACTGTCGAGCGCGAGCGCGACCAGCACGGTCCGCTTGCCCTCGACCAGGTCGTCGCCCGCGGGCTTGCCCGTCGTGGCCGGGTCGCCGAAGACGCCGAGCAGGTCGTCGCGCAGCTGGAACGCCTCGCCGAGCGGCAGCCCGAACGCCGTCAGGTCGGCCAGCTGCGCCGGCGTCGCCCCGGCCAGGGCGGCGCCGACGTGCAGCGGCCGCTCGATGGAGTACTTCGCCGACTTGTAGCGCAGCACCGTCATGGCGGTCTCGACGTCGGCCCGGCCCCGCGCCTGCACGGAGACGTCGAGGAACTGCCCGGCGATCACCTCGGAGCGGCACAGGTCGAAGACGTCCAGCGCCGGGGCGACCTGCTCGGCCTGGAGTCCGCAGCGCCGCAGCATCTCGTCGGCCCAGGAGAGCAGCAGGTCGCCCAGCAGGATCGCCGCGGCCGCGCCGTACTGTCCTGCGTCCCCGCGCCAGGCCGCACCCCGGTGCTCGCCCTCGAACTGGCGATGCGTGGCCGGCCGGCCTCGCCGGGTGTCGGAGGCGTCCATGTAGTCGTCGTGAACGAGTGCGCTGGCGTGCAGCAGCTCGAGGGCCGCGCAGGCCCGGACGAGCGCGGGGTCGTCGGCGACGTGTGGCTGGACCGCACGGAAGCCCCAGTAGCAGAACGCGGCGCGGAAGCGCTTGCCGCCGCTCACTGAGGTGCGGGCCTCCGCGACCAGGCGGGCAGCGTCGTCGCCGAGGTCGGCGAGGCGCTCGGCCTGCCCGTCGAGGAAGTCGTCGAGGGCCGTCTGGACCCCGGCGCGGAAGGCTGCGGGATCCCAGGGCTCGGTCACGCACGTGAGCCTAGTCAGTGGACCGATTCTCCCGTGCAGGGCGTCGGCTCCTACCCTTGCGGCATGACGCTGGGTCGTGGTCGAAGCATGCGGGAGCTCATCGAGGGCGGCGAGAGGTCGTTCTCCTTCGAGTTCTTCCCGCCCAAGGACGCCGAGGGCGAGGAGCGGCTCTGGCGCGCGATCACCGAGCTCGAGCCCTACCGCCCGACGTTCGTGTCGGTGACCTACGGCGCTGGCGGCTCGTCGCGCGACACGACCGTGCGGATCACCGGCCGGATCGCCCGCGAGACCGGCCTGACCCCCGTGGCCCACCTGACCTGCGTCGGACACACCCGCGACGAGCTCGCCCAGATCCTCGACGAATACCGCGACGGCGGCGTCTTCCACATCATGGCCCTGCGCGGCGACCCGCCCGGCGGGCCGCACACCGAGTGGGTCAGCACCGACGGCGGGCTGGAGTACGCCTCCGAGCTCGTGGCCTTCATCAAGGAGCACTACGGCGCTGCCGTCGGCGTGGCCGCCTTCCCCGAGGGCCACGTCAACGCCGAGAGCCTGGAGCAGGACACCCAGGTGCTCAAGGCCAAGTACGACGCGGGCGCGGAGTTCGCGGTCACGGAGATGGTGCTGCGGGCCAGCGACTACTTCGGCCTCGTCGAGCGCGCCCGGGCGATCGGCGTCGACTTCCCGATCATCCCGGGGATCATGCCGATCGTGAACCTGCGCTCCATGCACCGCATGGTCGAGCTCTCCGGCCGCCAGATGCCGCCGGAGGTCACCGCCCGGATCGAGCCGCTCGCCGACGACCCGGAGGCGCTGCGGGCCGAGGGGATCCGGATCTCCACCGAGCTGTGCGAGGAGCTGCTCGCCGGCGGTGCGCCCGGCCTGCACTTCTACACGCTCAACTTCTCCCGCGCCACGCGCGAGATCTTCGCGGCGCTGCAGATCACCGCCTGACGGTTCCGGCTGGTCGAGCGGTGCCGAGGCCGTCAGGCCGGACCGACCGCCTGGGCGACGAGCGCGGCCGAGAGGCCGACGAAGGGCAGCCCCGACCCCGGGGTCGCGTGGGCGCCGGCAGCGAAGACCCCGGCCACGGGCGTGCGCGGACCGAGGCGCTTGCGCACCGTGCCGCGGCCCTCCCAGAGGACGCCGAGCGGCGACCCGCCCCACTCCTGCACCAGGTCACGGGGCGAGCGGTCGACACGGCAGACCACCTGCTGGCGTACGTCGATCCGGAGCCGGGCGAGCGCCCGCAGCAGGTCCTCGGCGATCCGGCCGCGGGCGAGCACGGTCCAGGCAGCCCCACCCGCCGGTGCCTGCCCGCCGGTGCGCACGACGAGCATCGGGTCGCCGTGCAGCACCAGCTCGCGGGGAAGGTCCGGCACCTCGCCCTCGAGGCCGACGTGGCACACGACGGGCGGGATCGCGGGCATCGTGCGGGCGACGTACGGCGCGAGCGCGGGGAGCCGGCGCGGGTCGACCGCGCACACGACGACGTCGGCGTCGAGGTCGCCGCTGAGTGTCCTCACGGCTACGGCCCGGCCGTCCCGGACGACGATGTCGAGCGCCTCGGCACCCGTGAGGACCGTGACGCCGCGGGTGCGGAGCCGGTCGGCCATCGCGTCGCCCAGGCGGGCCAGGCCTCCTGGGACGGTCCAGGCGCCGAAGCGCTGCTCGAGGTAAGCCGTCACGCCCGCCCAGGCAGGGACGTTGCGCGGGTCGTGCCCGTCGACGACGAACGGGTGGGCGGCGACGAGGCGCAGCCGCTCGTCGCGGAAGTCGTGGCGCAGCCGCTTGCGCAACGTCTCCCGGCTCTCCAGGAGGGCGGTCAGGTCCTTGCCGGAGACGGCGGGGTCCCAGGGGCGCTCGAGGTAGTCGCGGCGCAGCAGCTCCCAGGCGTCGCCGTACGACGCGACGTGGGCGGCCCACGAGTCGCCGAGCCCGGGCGCGAGCGCGTCGAACGCGGCGACCTGCGCGGCCCGCGACCCGCCCGGGAGGGCGACCGAGGAGCCGTCGGCGAAGCGGTGCTCGCGGATCACCTCGAGCGGCTCGAGGTCGAGCTCGCGCTCCAGCGGGCGGCCGGACTTGCGGAACAGGTCGCGGATCACGGCCGGCAGGAGCGTCATCGCCGGGCCGGCGTCCCAGGTGAAGCCCTCGAGCTGCACGCGGGACAGGGCTCCGCCGAGGGCGTCGGCGCGCTCGAGCAGGGTGACCTCGTGGCCCAGCTTGGCTAGTCTCGCCGCCGAGGCCATGCCGCCGAAGCCGCCACCGACCACCACCACGCGAGACATGCGGCGCAGCCTAGGGGGTCACGCGGACGAGGTGAGGGGGTCCTTCCTCTTCCACCGGCGCCAGCCACGGCGGACCAGCCGGGCGAGGACGACGAGCAGGACCAGCCCGATCACCAGCAGCACGCCGGCGATGCCCGCGGCGACACGGGGCTGCTCGAGCGCGAACCAGACCACGCCCAGCACCGCGAAGTCCTCAGTCACGCTGGCGACGACGTTGGTGACCGGCTCGGGGGAGGAGTTGATCGCCAGCCGGCCGCCGGCCTTCACGAGGTGCGAGAGCAGGGCGGTGCCGCCGCCGACGACGCCGAGCACCGCCTGGTCGAGCGTGGAGGCCTCGCCGGCCAGCAGCACGCCGATCACGGCGCCTGCGGTCGGCCGGATCGCGGTCGAGATCGCGTCCCAGGTGGAGTCGATGTAGGGGATCTTGTCGGCGATGAACTCCATCGCGTACATGAAGCCGGCAGCCGCCAGCACGTCCCACCGGGCGAGCACGTCGGGCACCTGGGCGAGGTCGCCGAGCCGCTCGGCGATCCCGAGCACGAGCACGACGAGGTAGGCGTTGATGCCGCTCGCCCAGCCGCTGGAGAAGACCAGGGGGAGGGATTCCACGAGGTCAGGGTAGGGCCGGAGCCCTCATTCGACGTCGATCTCCGTGGCGCCGGTCAGGGCGACCAGCTCGTCGAAGTCGGTCGAGAAGACCGCGGCGGGATGGCCCGCGGCGGCCCACACCACGTCGTACTTGCGGAGCCAGGAGTCGATCCAGGTCGGCACCGGCCGGGGGTGGTCGAGCGGCGAGACGCCCCCGATGACCTGCCCGGTGTGCTCGCGGACGAAGTCCGGCGTGGCCCGCCTGAGCCTCTCCACGCCGATCGTCCCGGCGACCTTGGCGGTGTCCACCCGGTGGGCTCCGGAGGTGAGGATGAGGGCCGGTGTGCCGCCCGCGTCGAAGAGCAGGCTGTTGGCGATGGCGCCCACCTCACACCCGAGCGCCGCCGCGGCGAGTGCGGCGGTGTGGACCGAATCGGGCAGGATGACCACGTCGCCGGTCCCGCCCTCGCGGGCCAGCGCCGCCCTAAATGAGGTGATGGCCGGGTGTTCGTTCGACATGCTGCGAGCCTAGTGACGCAGCGGTCGGCGACGGCGGCCGCGCCAGACCACGATTCCACCAGCTCCGTTCACAGGGGGACGACTTGCTGACTCGCCAGCTGCCCGGCTCGATCGTCAATGCGCTGTGGGTGCTCGTTGCGCTCGTGGTGGCCTTCGGGATCACCGCCGTGCTCACGTGGGTGGAGCGCGACGAGCTGATCCTGTCGTGGAGCAAGGGCAATCCTTCGGCCCGGGAGATCCTCGCCGAGGGAGGTCTCGGGGTCCTGCGCGAGAGCCCGATCGTGCCCAACTTCCTCCCGTTGGCGATCGTCTCTTTCGTCGTCTTCGCGCTGCTCGCGCTCGTGCTCGGCGCCTTCCTCGTCGACGGCCACGGCTGGGCCCGGCTCGCGCTCACCGCGAGCGCCGGATTCGGGGTGCTGGTCGCCGTGCTGGCCGTGCGCAACCACCTGCCCACCGCGTTCCTGGTGCTCTCGATCGTCACAGCGGTGCTGCACCTCGCGCTGCTCTTCTTCCTCTGGCACAAGGACACCAGCGCCTACCTCCGCGAGTTCTGACTCCGTCGTCCACAGGCCTCCTCGCAGGGCTTGACCCGGTGTCGGTGGGCGCGTGTACCGTAGGTCTTGTTCGAACATCTGTTCGGACGCGACCTCGGTGGCGGTGACCTCGACCCCCACCGTCCACCGGGGTCGCCGGTGGGGTCGAGGACAGCGAGGAGGCGCACATGAGGCTGTACGACGACCCCGTCGAGGTGCGACGGGGAGAGACCGAGGGGCCCGAGCAGTTCCTGTGGCGGGGACGGTTGTGGAAGGTGCGCGCGGTGGTCGCCCACTGGGTGGAGACCGCGCCGTGGTGGCAGGGGACCGAGCCCAGCGGTTCCGACCTGCTGGTGGAGCGGGAGCTGTGGCGGGTCGAGGCCGGCCGCGGGGGCGACCGCAGCGGCGTGTTCGACCTGTCCTTCAGCTGGACCGACGGCTGCTGGCAGCTCGTCGGCTGCGCGGACTGAGGGGAGTGGTCATGAGCCCGTTCACCCTTCCCGCGACCACCCACTCCTACCTCGCCCGGGCGGCCGAGTCGCTGCACGAGGCGGTCACCACCCCCGACGTGCCGACCCGTTACGCGTGCGCCCACGTGGCGGCGCTGCGGGCCGCGGCGGCGCTGCTCGCGGCCCGGGCGCGGCCCGAGACGCGGCCCCGCCGCCAGAAGAACGCCTGGGTGCTGCTCGCCCAGGTCGCCCCGGAGCTGTCGGAGTGGGCCACCTTCTTCGCCGCCGGGGCCGCCAAGCGGGCCGCGGCGGAGGCCGGCTCCACCCGGGCGGTCAGCGAGCGGGAGGCCGACGACCTGGTCCGCGACGCCGACCGGTTCCTCGCGGTCGTGGAGTCGTCGCTGGGCCTGGTGCCCCATGCCCCGATGGGACGCCGGCTCGCGGCCGGCGCCTGGTCCGGTGTCGCCTGACCCGTTCGTCCATCTCCACGTGGCTTCCGGCCACTCCCTGCAATACGGAGCGTCCCACCCCCACGTGTTGGTCGAGCGCGCCGTGGAGCACGAGATGGACACCCTCGCCCTCACCGACCGCGACGGCACCTACGGCGCGGTCAAGTTCACCCGCGCCTGCATGGCCGCGGGCATCCGGCCGGTGCTCGGCGTCGACCTCGCCGTGGCGCCGGTCGGCCCGGCGGACCCGGGCCGGGCGGCGCCGGTCACGCGCCGTACGCCGGTCAGGGGCGGGGCGGTGCGGGGCGACGACGACCTGCCCCGGGCGACCTTCCTCGCCAGCGGCCGGGCGGGGTGGGCGGCGATCTGCCGGATGGTCTCGGCCACCCATCTCGCCGGGGAGCGGGGCCGACCCGTCGCCACCCTCGACCTGCTGGCCGAGCACCTCGCCGGGGGCGACGTGCTGGTGCTGCTCGGGCCGTCCTCCGAGGTCGGCGTGGCCGCCACCCGCCGCCGCGACGACCTCGGGCTGGCCGCCCTCGCCCCGTGGCTGGAGGTCCTCCCGCGGGAGAACGTCCTGGTCGAGCTCGTCTCCCACCGGCTGGCCGGTGCCGGCGGCACGTGGGGCCCCGGCACGTCCCCCCACGCCGCCCGGATGGCCGGCCTGGCCCACCGGGCCGGTCTCGGCACGGTGCTGACCAATGCGGTGCGCTACGCCGACCGGCTCGACGCCCCCGTCGTCGACGTGCTCGACGCCGCCCGCCGGCTGGTGCCGCTCGGCTCGGCCCAGCAGCGCCGGATCGGGCCGGCCCACTACCGCGGCAACGCCGAGGGGTTCCTCAAGTCCGGCAAGGAGATGCAGGAGGTGGCCGAGGAGATCAGCCGGCTGGCCGGGCTGGCCGGTGACTCCGCCGGCGCCGCCCGCCAGCTGCTCGCCCGCACCCGGGCGGTGGCCGACCGCTGCGCCCTCGACCCGCGCGCCGACCTGGGCATCGGGGAGGTGCACTTCCCGGAGTTCGAGGTCGCGACGTCCCTCCGGCCAGGAGCGGCCCGGCGCGGCGACGAGACCGAGGCCGACGCCGTGCTGCGGCTGCGCTGCGAGGGGGCGATCGGGCGTCGCTACGGCAGCGCCCCACGCCAGCGCATCTGGAAGCGCCTCGACGACGAGCTCGGGATCATCCGCACCCTCGGCTACGCGTCCTACTTCCTCACCGTCGCCGACGTCACCGACCTGATCCAGGAGATGGGCGTGCGCCGCGCTGCCCGCGGGTCGGGGGCGGGCAGCCTGGTCAACTACCTGCTCGGCGTCTCCGGGGTCGACCCGATCCGCCACGGCCTGCTGATGGAGCGGTTCCTCTCCCCGCTGCGGGCCTCGCTGCCCGACATCGACGTCGACGTCGAGTCCGCCCGGCGGCTCGAGGTCTACGAGGCGATCCTGGCCAAGTACGGCGGGGAGCGGTGCGTGTGCGTCTCGATGATGGACACCTACCGGGTCCGCCACGCGGTGCGCGACGTCGGCGCGGCGCTCGGCATGCCGCCCGGCGAGATCGACGCGATCGCCAAGGCGTTCCCGCACATCCGCGCCCGCGACGCGCGGGTGGCGCTGCGCGAGCTGCCCGAGCTGCGGCTCAGCGGGCTCGGCGACGAAAGGCTCGACCTGATGTTCCGGCTGGTCGAGCGGCTCGACGGACTGCCCCGGCACATCGCCGTACACCCCTGCGGGGTGCTGCTCTCCGACGCCACCCTGCTCGACCGCACGCCGGTGGAGGCGTCGTTCGCCGGCTTCCCGATGAGCCAGTTCGACAAGGACGACGTGGAGGAGCTCGGCCTGCTCAAGCTCGACGTCCTCGGCATCCGCATGCAGTCGGCGATGGCCCACGCCGTCGCCGAGATCCAGCGGGTCGACGGCGTCGAGATCGACCTCGACGACGAGGCGCAGGTGCCCTTCGACGACGAGCAGACCTACACGATGATCAGCGAGGCCCGCACGCTCGGCGTCTTCCAGATCGAGTCGCCCGGCCAGCGCGAGCTCGTCGGCAAGTCCGGCATCGAGTCCTTCGAGGAGATCATCACCGACATCTCGCTGTTCCGGCCCGGGCCGGTCAAGAGCGACATGATCACCCCCTACCTCGAGGCCAAGCAGGGCTGGAAGACCGTCCAGCACCTCCATCCTCACCTGGCCCCGATCCTCGGCCAGACCCAGGGCGTGGTGGTCTTCCACGAGCAGGTGATCGAGATGATCGCGCTGTTCACCGGGGTCGGGCTCGCCGAGGCCGACGAGAAGCGCCGCGCGCTGGGCGACACCGAGGGGATGGCCGAGACGAAGGTGTGGTTCTTCCCGCGCGCCCTGGGCCGGGGATACTCCCTGCCCCTGGTCGAGCGCATCTGGAAGGTGCTCGAGGGGTTCGCGTCGTTCGGCTTCTGCAAGGCCCATGCGGCGGCGTTCGCGCTCCCGACCTACCAGTCGGCCTGGCTCAAGGCCCACTGGCCGGCCCACTTCCTGGCGGGCGTCCTCACCCACGACCCGGGGATGTACCCCAAGCGGCTGATCCTCGACGACGCCCGGCAGTGTGGCGTGGCCGTGCTCCCGCTCGACGTCAACGCCTCGGAAGCGTCGTACGCCGTGGAGCAGGTGCCGGTCCACGACGAGCCGCCGCACCGGGACGGATCGGCTCCCACCGGCTACGGCATCCGGCTGGCCCTGGCCGAGGTGAAGGGCATCAACGAGGCCGAGGTGCAGCGGATCGTGGCGTCCCGGCCCTATGCCTCACTCACCGACTTCTTCCAGCGGGCATGTGTGTCGCGGCCGGTGCTGGAGCGGCTGGTGCTGGGCGGTGCCTTCGACTCCCTCTACGGGATCGGGGCCGGTGACCGCACCGTGCGGCCGCGTGGCCGGGTCACCCGGCGCGACCTGCTGCTGCAGGTGGCCGAGCTCGACCAGCACGCCCGGCTGCTCGACCGGACGTCCCGGGGACGGGGGCTGGCCCGGGGACGGGGGCTGGCCCGGGGGCGGGCGCCGCTCCCGGCGACGGTGCGCGCCGATGCCGCCGGCGGGCGCAACAGCTCCGACCCCGCGGTGCGGGCCGCGGCCCAGTCGCAGGCCCCCCGGCCGGTGCGACCGGTCGACTCGGTGCAGCTGGCCCTCGAGCTCGGCGACGAGCCGGGGGAGGTCGCCAGCGGGCTGCCCGAGATGACCACTGCCGAGCGGATGCGCGCCGAGCTGGAGATCCTCGGCCTCGACGTCAGCGAGCACGTGGTGTCCGCCTACGGCCCGTTCCTCGACGTCCTCGGCGTCACCCGCAGCCGCGAGCTGCTCCAGCGGCGCAGCCAGTCCGAGCTGCTGGTGGCCGGCGTCAAGGTCGCCACCCAGACCCCGCCGGTGCGGTCGGGCCGCCGGGTCGTCTTCCTGACCCTCGATGACGGCACCGGCCCGGTGGACGCCACCTTCTTCGAGGACGTCCAGGGTCCCTACGCCGCCACGGTCTTCCACTCCTGGCTGCTGGTGGTGCGCGGCGAGCTGCGGCGCACCGGATACCGAGGCGTCTCGCTGCGCGCCACCGGCGCCTGGGAGCTGCCCGCCCTGGCGTCCCTCTACTCGCGGGCCCGCAGTGTGGAGGAGGGGCTCGAGGCGGTGCGGGCGGAGATGGCGCGGCTGCCGCTGGGCTACCGCGAGGCCGACGAGCCGGAGCGCCGTCGGGTGCTTGTGCACACCAGTGGGTTCCAGATGTCCCCCTACTCCGACATCCGCCCGGCCGGCGAGCCGGCCCGCGACGTGGCACGGAAGCTGTGGCACCGCAGCCCGGGGAGCCCGGGATGAGCGCCTCCCTGCCACTAGGGTTGGCCACATGCCGGGTCCTGCCTCCGCCAGCGAGCGTCGCCAGTCCGTCCGCACCGGCGTGGTGTGGACCGCGATCCACGAGCTGCTGGCCCGGCCCGAGGCCGACCCCTCGACGCAGGCCCGGATCATCGACATCGGCGGCGGCACCGGCGGCTTCGCCGTCCCGCTGGCTGCGCTCGGCCACCGGGTCGAGGTCATCGACCCCAGCCCCGACGCCCTGGCCGCCCTCGGCCGCCGGGCCCGCGAGAGCGGCGTCGCCGACCGGATCACCGGTCAGCAGGGTGACCTCGCCGACCTCGCCGACCTCGTCGAGGAGGCCGACCTGGTGCTCTGCCACGGGGTCCTCGAGGTCGTCGACGACCCCGCCGCGGCGCTGGCCACCATCGCCGGCGTGCTCCGCCCCGGCGGCCATCTCAGCCTGCTCGTCGCCCAGCGGCACGCCGCCGTGGTGGCCCGGGCGATGGCCGGCCACTTCCAGGCCGCCCGCGAGCTGCTCGACAACCCGTCGACCGGCCGGGGCGGGCGCCGGTTCACCCTCGACGAGCTCGAGCCGCTGCTGGCCGGAGCCGGTCTCGCGACGACCTCGGTGCACGCCGTACGCGTCTTCGCCGACCTCGTCCCCGGCGCCCTGCTCGACTCCGAGCCCGGTGCCGCCGCGGCCCTGGTCGAGCTGGAGCAGGCGGTCTCGTCCCGCCCCGACTTCTTCCCGCTCGCGACCCAGCTGCACGTCCTGGCCCGCCACTGACCGCACCAGGGGTCGGCCATGACCGACCAGTCCTGGCGCGCGCCGATCCTCCACGTCGACATGGACGCGTTCTACGCGTCGGTGGCGACCCGCGACCGGCCCGAGCTGGCCGACGTACCCGTGATCGTGGGCGGGGGCAGCCGGGGCGTCGTCCTCTCGGCCAACTACCTCGCCCGCAAGAGCGGCGTCCGCTCGGCGCTGCCGATGACCCGGGCGCGGCGACTGTGCCCGCACGCCGTGGTGATCCCGCCCGACTTCGAGACCTTCGGCCAGGTGTCGGCGTCGGTGATGGAGTGCTTCCGGAGGGTCACCCCGATCGTCGAGGCCCTGTCGCTGGACGAGGCGTTCCTCGACGTCCGGGGCGCGACCCGGCGGCTGGGCTCCCCGGCCGAGATCGCCGAGCAGGTGCGCACCACGATCCACGACGAGCAGGGCATCACCTGCTCGGTCGGCGTCGCGGCCACGGTGTCGGTTGCCAAGCTCGCCAGCCGTCGGGCCAAGCCCGACGGGGTGGTCGTGGTGCCGCCGGCCCAGGTCACGGCGTTCCTCCACCCCCTCGACGTGGGCGAGCTGTGGGGCGTGGGCGAGAAGACCCGCGACATGCTGCACCGCCTCGGCCTCGTCACCGTCGGCGACGTCGCCCACACGCCGGTGCAGACGCTCCAGCGCGTGGTCGGCCACCAGCTCGGCGGTCACCTCCACGACCTCGCGTGGGGCACCGACCGCCGCGCCCTCACCCCGCGAGCCGGTCCGCACGAGCCCGACCGGTCGATGGGCGCCGACGAGACGTTCGCCCGCGACACCGACGACCCCGAGGTGATCCGGCGCGAGCTGCTGCGGCTCTCCAGCAGGGTCGCCACGCGGATGCGCACCGCGGGGGTGGCCGGGCGCACGGTGACGCTCAAGGTCAGATTCGCCGACTTCACCACGCTGACGCGCTCGCGCACGCTGCCCGAGGCCACCGACGTCACCGTGGAGATCCATCACACCGCCACCAGCCTCTTCGACGCCCTCGGGCTGCAGCGCGCCCGGCTCCGGCTGGTGGGAGTGCGGGTGGAGGGCCTGGTGCCGCGTGAGACGGTGCACCGCCAGCTGGTGCTGGGCGAGCGTGACCACGGTTGGGCGGACGCCGACCGGGCCGTCGACCGGGCCACTCGCCGGTTCGGCAACGCCGCAGTCCGCCCGGCAAGCCTGCTCAGGCCGGCGTGAGCACAGATGGCCGGGCCAATTTCGGGGCTCGCCCTACCCCCTGCGCGAGGGCGTGCCTAGACTTGAAGACACGCAAGGTGCGAGCCCGACTGGGTGGAGGAGGAACCGTGCCACTGTCGGAGGAAGAGCTGCGACTGCTCGAGCAGATGGAGCGCGCCCTCGTGGAGGAGGATCCCAAGCTGGCCTCCACCCTCCGGGGCACGTCGCTCCAGCGCGCTGCGCGCCGTCGAGCGATCATCAGCGGAGTCGTCTTCGTGGCCGGCATCGCCCTCCTCACGACCGGGGTGATCACCAGCCTCGCCGTCGTCGGCATCATCGGCTTCGTCGTGATGCTGCTCGCGGCCACCATCGCCGTGGCCTCGCTGCGCAACCCCGCGCCGATGACCATGCCCCACCCCCACCTCCGCGAGACCCGCCACGACGGCTTCGGCGTCGTCGACGGTGGTCGCGGCCACCGCCCCCACCGCACCCGTCGGCCGCGCCCCTCCGGCTCCTTCATGGAGCGGATGGAGGAGCGCTGGCGTCGTCGCCGCGAGCAGGGCCTCTGACCCTCCGCCGACCGCGCCGCCGAGCGACAGGTCAGTACGCCTTGGGTGCAGTCGCTTCGACGCACTGGCGGTGACCCGGCAACCGTGTCGCCGCGGCGAATGGTTGCTGTCCCACCTCCCGATTGGGCGAGTCGCCGAGACACGCCGCACGGCCGGTGACCTGGCAACCATTGCGCGGCCGCAGACGGTTGCTGGCTCACCGCCCGCGAAGCCACCTGGCGTGTGCAGACGCGCCGACTCGGCCCCAGGGGCGTGTACAGACGCGCCGACTCGGCACCGGGGGCGTGTACAGACGCGCCGACTCACTCGACCCGGTCGACCACGCCGCCGGCGGTCGCCACTTGGACGGGGGCCTCTCCCCGTGAGGGTGCCGTGGAGACCGTGCGCCCGCGGGGGTCGAGCCGCAGCGACCGCGGCCACCACGTCGCGCGGCGCAGGGTGCGGCGGGACACCCCGGCGGTGAGCGCCGCTTCGACGGCCGTGACGTCGGCGCGGAGGGCGGCGAGGTCGGACTCCCCGGGCTCGCGGGCGTAGCGCGACCGCTCCAGTGCGCCGACCAGCCGGTCCAGGGCGTCGGCGGCCTCGGGTGCCTGCTCGCGGCCTCGCACCGGCCGCTCGACCCGGTCGGCGTCCTCGCCGGGCCGGCCGAAGACCCGCCCGAGCCACGCGCCCTGGGCGCGGGGTGACCGGCCTGCCGGCCAGGCATGGCCGAGGTCGGTCGCGACCGACCGCAGCTCCAGCCAGAGCTCCTCGATCCCGCCTGCCAGGCGACGCCGACGTCGCGCCTGCCGCAGGAAGCGGGGGAGCAGCACGAGCGCGAGGAGGACGAGCAGGCCGGCCGCCACCCCGAGGACCATGCCCCGCGGCAGCACGCTGTCGTCCGAGGAGCCGGTGCCGCTGCCGGTGTCGGGTGCGGCGGGCGGCTCGGTGGGACGCGTGGGCCGTTCTTGGCCCGCGCCACTGGCGCCGGGGGAGACCGACGGCAGCGGGCCGCTCAGCTGGCCTTGGGTGTAGGACGGCACCTGGGGCGCGCGGCTGCCCGGAGTCGGCTCGAACCGCATCCAGCCCGATCCGGGGAAGTAGAGCTCCGGCCAGGCGTGCAGGTCCCACGCGGAGAACTCCCAGCGGTCGTCGCCGACAGACCGCGGTATCAGGAAGCCGACCGAGACCCGGGCGGGGATCCCGAGCGTGCGCGCCATGATCGCCATGGTGGCGGCGAACTGCTCGCAGTAGCCGCTGCGCTCCTCGAGGAACGCGCTCATGTCGTCGCCGTCACCGGCCTCCTCGACCGCGCTCGCGTCGTAGACGAACCCGCCCTCCTCGCGGAACCACTGCTGGAGCGCGACGGCCTTCTGGAACCGCGTGGGGGCCTGCGCCGTCACCTCCGACGCGAGCTCGCGCACCTGCGGGCTGAGGTCGGCCGGCACGTCGGAGAAGATCGGCCGCACCAGGGCCGTGCCCGGCATCGAGGCGTCGAGCCGCTGCTGCTCGTAGTCGAGCGCGACAGCCGTGAAGTCATAGCTGAGCCCGGCGGTGGTCTGGTCCTCCTCCGAGGAGATGAAGTCCATCGTCGAGATGTCGTAGCGCCACAGCGGCGGCGCCTGCACCTCGGTGACGTGCTCGCTGGTCGGCAGCCAGGTGGACCGGAAGTCCTCGCTGACGTCGACGTGGTGCTGCTGCTCGGTGCGCCGCAGCGCGCGGTCGACGCCCTGCAGGCCCGGGAGCTCGGAGCCGGCCGTCTGCTCCTCGGGGATCTCGCGGTCGCCCGGGCTCCACGTGTTGTCGGCGAAGTGGGTGAGCACCGAGAGCCGGAGATAGCTGGGCCGCGCCCCGCGCGTCTCGACGTACACCAGCGGGACGTCCTCGCCCCGCTGGAGGTCGCGGCGCATGTCCAGCAGCGGGTCCTCGACCTCGATCTCGCGGGTGCCCGGGCCCGTGCCCGGCAGCAGGGTGAGCTCCAGGGTGGGCACGGCCATCGGCAGGAGGAGCGCCGACGCCGTGGCCACGGCGCCCAGCGAGAAGGCGGTGTGCCGCACGGCGCCGGTGCGGACGCCGAACGCCGTGAGGTCGCCGTCGATCCCGCCCAGGGTGCGTCCCCAGCGATCGATGTGGTCGTCGTGCTGCAGGAAGACCATCGCCAGGTAACCCGCAGCCGCCGCCAGGAACACCCACCAGGAGACGCTGTCGCCAGTGAGGGTCGCCGGCATGCTGTACGCCGCGAGGAGGACGAGGCCGGAGGCCGTGACCCGGTCGAGGCTGCCCGCCACGACGTCGAGGGCCAGCACGACCAGCAGCCCGCCGACGAGCAGGATGGGATGGACCGGCGGGGCATGGGGCGGAACGGGCGCGGCGTACAGCCGCGAGGACTCCAGCGCTGCCTGCCAGTGGGCGCCGAAGGACGCGAGGGTCGTGTCGGTGGGGAAGGGGTTGCCGGCGACGTTCGCGAGGAGGAGACCGCCCGCCACGAGCACCTGGAGCGCGATCACGGCGACCGTCGGCACGCGCAGCCAGCGCAGGGCTGCTCCGCCCGCGCACAGGAGGAGGGCCGCGAAGAGCAGCGGCATCATCACCTCCGAGGAGTCGGAGGTGAGCACGCGCCAGGAGAGCAGCGTGGCCCAGCCGGTCAGCGCGGTGACGACCGCGTGGAGCAGGGCGCGGGGGAGCGGGGGGCGGACGCGGCTCATGTGCCCACCCGCTGCCGGGTGCCCACCCGTCCGAGCGACTGCCATGCGACCTCCAGCCGGTCGCGGGGACCGAGGCCGACGGCCTGCCAGCCCAGAGCGCCGAGCGCGGCGGGGCCGTCGCCGCCGAGCGCCGGGAGGTGGGGGGCCCAGGCGTCGACGTCGAGTGCGACCGCCATCGCGGTCGCCGCCTGGTGCTGGAGGCGGCGGAGGAAGCCGTTGTCGCTGTCGGTGATGCCGCCCAGCACGGCGACGAGCAGCCCGCCGTGCCCGGGCTCAGCCAGCCAGCCGGCGTCCGGGTGGGGGGTGTGGTCGACCTGCACGACGGCCAGCGCCTCGAGGAGCGGGGCCACGTCGACCCCGGAGCTGTGCGCGTGCCAGGCCGCGCCCCGCTGCTCGCCTGCCGCGGTCACCAGGCGCACGAGATAGCCGCGCTGGCTCAGGTGTACGGCGATGGAGGCGGCGACGGAGACGGCCGACTCCAACGACGAGGCGATGCCCTGGCCGCGGTGGGCGACCAGCCGGTTGTCGAGGTAGACGGTGGCGCGGGACTGCCACGGCTGTTCCTCCCGGCGCACCATCAGCTCGCCGACGCGGGCGGAGCTGCGCCAGTGCACGCGCCGGAGGTCGTCGCCGCGGCGGTACTCCCGCACGGTGACGTCCTCGGCGCTTCCGGTGGCGAAGGCCCGGGGCCGGTTGTCGCCCGAGCCGGTCCACGCACCCCCGAGCGGGATCGTCGGCAGGGCGACCGTGCGCGGAGTCACCGTGAGCCCCACCGTGGTGTGGAAGGCGCGCCCGAGCTCGACCAGGCCGAACGGGTCGGTCACCCGGACCGTCATCGGGCCGATCTCGAAGTGGCCACGGACGTCGGAGCGCACCTGGTAGGTGACGTGGCGACGCCAGCCCTGCCCGATGCCGTCCAGGACGAAGCGTGGCCGGGTGCCGAGGACGTAGGGGAGCTGGTCCTCGAGCAGCAGCACCCCCGTCGGCGTGCGGGCCTCGTTCGTCAGGGTGAGGTCGACGCGCGAGGGCTGGCCGGCGGAGACGAGCTGGGGGTGCACCGTGCGCACCAGGGCCAGCCGGTAGCGCGACCGGCCGATCCAGGCGGCGGCCAGGATCGGGAGCAGTCCGACGAGCACGCCCACCCGCACGATCGTGGGGTGGCCGGTGACGATGGCACAGGCGATGGCCGTGACTCCGGCAGCGAGGAAGGCCCGTCCGCGGACGGTCAGCGAGGCCAGGGCCTCACGCACGGCCGGCTTCGGGGACCGGCACGCCGCCGATGATCCCCTCGAGGATCGCCGTGCTGGTGCGCCCGCCCATCGCGGCCTCGACGCTGGGGAGCAGGCGGTGGGCGAGCACCGGCTGCGCCAGTCCGTGGATGTCGTCGGGCAGGACGTAGTCACGCCCCTGGAGAGCCGCGACCGCCTTGGCGGCGCGGACCAGGTGGAGCGTGGCCCGCGGCGAGGCGCCGAGGTGCAGCTCGGGCGACCTGCGGGTCGCCGTGGTCAGGGCCACGGCGTAGCGCTGCACGGCCTGCGAGACGTGGACCTGGCCGACGATGTCGATCAGCTTGCCGATCTCCGCGGCGTCGGTGACCGGCTCGAGGTCGTCGAGCGGGTTGGCGTCGGTGTGCGAGTCGAGCATCGCGATCTCGGCCGCCTCGACCGGGTAGCCGACGGACACGCGCGCCATGAAGCGGTCGCGCTGGGCCTCGGGCAGCGCGTAGGTGCCCTCCATCTCGATCGGGTTCTGCGTCGCGATCACCATGAACGGCCGGTCGAGGAGGTAGGTCGTGTTGTCGACCGTGACCTGGCGCTCCTCCATGCACTCGAGCAGCGCCGACTGGGTCTTGGGCGAGGCGCGGTTGATCTCGTCGCCGACCACGATGTTGGCGAAGACGCCACCGGGGCGGAACTCGAACTCGCGGGTGTCCTGGTTGAAGACCGACACCCCGGTGACGTCGGAGGGCAGCAGGTCGGGCGTGAACTGGATCCGGCGCACGGAGCAGTCGATGCTGCGCGCCAGCGCCTTGCTCAGCTGGGTCTTGCCGACGCCGGGGACGTCCTCGATGAGCAGGTGGCCCTCGGCGAGCATCACGACGAGGGCCGCCGCGACGACGTCCGGCTTGCCCTCGATCACCTTCTCGATATTGGCCCGGACTCGCCCGGTCACCCTCGCCAGGGTGTCCAGGTCCGCCCCGCCCGCGTTCCCACTCACGTCCGCCGTATCCCCTCGTCCAGTGCCTCAGCCCCAACCTAGGACCACGCGCAAGATAACCGGTCCGGTTTTGCTCCACCTTTCGCTCCACTTTCCTCCACCACCGGCCGCAGCGCCTCCCCACCGGTGCTCCACACGGGCCCTCCGCGACGCACCACCAGGCGGCGTACGACGCGCTGACCTGCGCCTTTGTGCCAGCACGCCCCAACCCGGCTGCCCGGACAGCCGCGAGGCCGCCAGCGCCGCCCTCGACGCGACCCGCGGCCCGTTCGCGGAGGAATTCATGCGCGGAATGGTTGACGGTGGAGGGAAGTGGGGTAAAGTGGAGCGCAGTGGGGGACAGGGGTCGAATCGTGGGAGGTGCCGGATGTTCTTCGGCACCTACACGCCCAAGCTCGACGAGAAGGGGCGGCTCTTCCTCCCGGCCAAGTTCAGGGACCAGCTCACGGAGGGACTCGTGGTGACTCGAGGTCAGGAGCGCTGTCTGACGGTCTGGTCCATGGAGGACTTCGGCCGGCTGACCGAGCGCCTGCGCGAGGCGCCGGTCACCAACAAGGGCACTCGTGACTACGTCCGCATGCTGTTCGCCGCCGCTTCCCACGAGGTGCCGGACAAGCAGGGGCGCATCTCGATCCCGCCGGCACTGCGCGAGTACGCGTCGCTGAACAAGGACGTCGTCGTCATCGGCTCGATGAACCGCATCGAGATCTGGGACCCGGCCTCCTGGACGGCCTACTCCGAGGAGCAGGAGCAGAAGTTCTCCGAGCTCAGCGACGAGGTCTTCCCCGGCATCTGACCCACCCCGTTCCACCCGGCACCACGAAGCAGCACCACAACTCCACAGCTGGCGAGCACACCGCAGCACCCGGTCTCGTGCCCGCTCCTTCGCGGCCTTCTGGGGCACCTTCCCCGGTTCCAGACGGCACTTCCCACCGAAGGAGCGGGCAGGGACCAGGTCCGGCGGCGGCTCGCCAGTGGCATTCCCACCCAGATTCCCCAGCAGCACAGTCAACGAGAAGCGGGTCGACACCATGGGCAACTCGACGCAGGGCGTGGCACCGCCGCAGCTGCGCGTGCGTGACCAGGCGCGCCAGGCCGCCACGCTGATGGCCTTCTCGGCCGTGACCTCCGCGGCCTTCGCCACGGCACTCCTGGTCCTCACCCGGCTCGGTCGCTAGGTCCACGGAGATGCCGACCCCCAGCCACGCCCCGGTCCTGCTCGACCGGGTCGTCGCTCTCCTGCAGCCCGCCCTCGCCCACGAGGGCGCCGTCATGGTCGACTGCACCCTCGGCCTGGGCGGCCACACCGAGGCGGTCCTCGAGCGGTGCGGCCTGGCCCGGGTGATCGGCATCGACCGCGACCCCCAGGCCCTCGCGTTGGCCTCCGAGAGGCTCGCCCCCTTCGGCGAGCGGTTCACGGCCGTGCACGCCGTCTACGACGAGATCGCCGACGTGATCGCCGAGCAGGGCCTGGAGAGCGTCGACGCCGTCCTTTTCGACCTCGGAGTCTCCTCGATGCAGCTCGACCTGCGCGAGCGCGGCTTCGCCTACGCCGAGGACGCGCCGCTCGACATGAGGATGGACCGCACCACCGGCCCGACCGCGGCAGACATCCTCAACACCTACTCCGCCGCCGAGCTGACCCGCGTGCTGCGCGACTACGGCGAGGAGAAGTTCGCCCGCAAGATCGCCGCGGCCATCGTCCGGCAGCGCGAGGTGGAGCCGTTCACCACGAGCGGCCGGCTCGTCGAGCTGCTGTACGCCGAGATCCCGGCGCCGGCCCGCCGCACCGGCGGCCACCCGGCGAAGCGCACGTTCCAGGCCCTGCGCATGGAGGTCAACGACGAGCTGGCCGTCCTGCGTCGCGCCATCCCGGCAGCCATCGACGCCATCAGCGTCGGCGGCCGGGTGGTCGTGGAGTCCTATCACTCGCTCGAGGACCGGCTCGTCAAGCGGGCCTTCGCCGAGGCCTCGCGCCTCGACGTACCCCACGACCTGCCGTTCGTCCCCGAGGGCGCCGAGCCCGCGCTGCGGCTCGTCACCCGCGGGGCCGAGCAGGCCGACCAGCACGAGATCGAGCAGAACCCGCGCGCAGCCTCCGTGCGGCTGCGGGCGATCGAACGCGTCCTTCCCCCGAATCGGCCCACCCGTCGCCGAGGAGTCGCCTGATGTCCAGCCCCGCCGTCCAGCTCCGCAACCGAGTCCCACGCATCGCCGAGGCCGCCGTCGAGCGGGCCCGCCTGAGCGTCGTCCCGCGAGCCCGCAACCGCGCGGCACGCGTGCCGTTCGTGACCCTCGTGAGCCTGATCCTGGTGGGCGGCATCGTCGGCCTCCTCCTCTTCAACACCTCCATGCAGCAGGCCGCCTTCGCCGCCACGGCGCTGGAGCAGCAAGCGAGCGACCTGGCGGCGCGCGAGCAGACGCTGCAGATGGAGCTGGAGGAGCTGCGCGACCCGCAGCGGGTGGCGACCCAGGCCCAGCAGATGGGCATGGTCGTCCCCCCGGCTCCGACGTTCCTCTCCCTCGATGGGGAGGTGCGCGGCATGAAGGTGCCCGCGACGCCCGAGGACGGCCTGCGGATCAGCCCGCCGCCGGTGCCGAAGCCAAAGGTGCTCGACCCCGCGCCCACGATCGTGAAGGTGACGGCCGAGCCGACGCCTGTCACCAAGGACGCGCAGGCCGGGAAGAAGAAGGGCAAGAAGGCGCAGCACACGGCAGAGCACAAGCAGAGGAACGCCCGCCAGAAGCAGCGCTGACGGCGCGGCCTCACCGGAGGGGCACCCCCCGGAAGGTAGAAACACACACACGGGGGGCTCCGTCCCCCGTGGACCCCCCGAGACAGATGAGGAACGGAGCCCCGTTGTCCCGCACCCCCGGCAGAGGCGCCCCGCAGCTCCGCCTGCGGCTCGGCTTCATCGTGATCGCGATGGTGCTGTCGTTCTTCGGGGCCCGGCTGGTGCAGCTGCAGGGGATCGACCCGAACTCGTACGCCGCGATGGCGGCCGCCGAGGGCGTCGAGGAGGTGGTCCTCCCCGCCGAGCGGGGCGACATCCTGGACCGCAACGGCGTGGCCCTGGCCGACTCGGTGCACGGCAAGATGGTGATCGCAGACCCGCTGATGACGGCCGAGAACGCCCCGGAGATCGCGCAGTTCCTGGCCCAGCGGCTCGGCATCGACTACTTCACGGCGCTCGAGCGGCTGCGGGGGCGCAAGGAGGGCAGCCGCTTCGAGTACGTCGCGCGGCGGGTGCCGTCGACGCTGGCCAACGACGCCGTCGACGAGCTCGAGGAGCTGGGGTTCGAGGGGATCATCCTCCGCGACGACCCGGTGCGGGACTATCCCGCCGGGGACGTCGCGGCCAACCTGATGGGCTTCCTCGGCACCGACGAGGCGCTCGGCGGCTTCGAGCGCACCTTCGACCGCCAGCTGGCCGGCAAGGACGGCATGGCCCGCTACCAGGTCGGCGCCGGCAACCGCATCCCCCTCGGTGAGAACACCGTCGTCCCGGCGCGCGACGGCACGCCGCTGCAGACCACGCTCGACCGCGACCTGCAGTGGTTCACCCAGAAGGTCGTCGCCCAGACGGTGCAGAGCTACGGCGCCAGGAGCGGCGCCGCCGTCGTCCTCGACACCCGCACGGGTGAGACGCTCGCCCTCGCCGACTACCCGACGTACGACGCCAACGAGCCGCTCGAGGCGGACGAGGACGACCTGGGCTCCCGCGCCCTCAGCGAGCCCTACGAGCCCGGCTCGGTCCAGAAGGTGCTCACCGTCGCCGCGCTGATCGACGCCGGCAAGGTCACGCCGCGCACGCGGATCAAGGTGCCACCGAGCCTCGACCGCCAGGACCGGTCCATCGGCGACTGGTTCGACCACGGCAACCTGCGGCTGACCCTGACCGGGGTGATCGCCAAGTCGTCCAACATCGGCACGGTGCTCGCCGCCGACGCGTTCAGCCAGCTCGAGCTCGTCGACTACCTGCGCAAGTTCGGCCTCGGCCAGCGCACCGACGTCGGCGTCCGCGGCGAGAGCGCCGGCATCCTCACGCCCGGTGAGTCGATGACGTCACAGACCAAGGACCGCGTCGCGTTCGGCCAGTCGCTGTCGGTCAACGCGATGCAAATGGCCGCGGCGGTGAACACCATCGCCAACCGCGGGGTGCACGTCACGCCGAGCCTGGTCCAGGGCTCGGCCACGACCGACGAGGGCGTCACGGTCGGCACCGACACCGCGGTCGAGACCCGCGTCGTGAGCGAGCAGGCCGCCCGCCAGGTGGCGCGGATGATGGAGCGGGTCGTCGACGAGAACGTCGGCGTGGCGCCCCGCGCCCAGGTGCCGGGCTACCTCGTCGCCGGCAAGACCGGCACGGCCCAGCGCGTCTCTGAGAAGTGCGGCTGCTACGACGGCTCCACCACGGTGTCCTTCGGCGGCTTCGCGCCGGCGGACGACCCGCGCTTCACCGTCTACGTCGTGGTGCACGCGCCGACCAAGGACGGCGGCGGTGGCTCCATCGCGGGTCCTGCCTTCTCCCGGATCATGGGCTACACGCTGAGCCGCTACGGCGTCCCGCCCACCGGCGGCAAGCCCTCGCGCCTCCCCGTCACGTGGTGAGGGGGGCGGGATACGGTCGGTCGGTGAGCACTCCGGACGACCTCGTGCGGGCCGCACGCCCGGCCACGCCTGTCCGGTCGTCGCTGCGCGAGCTCGCCGGCTGGCTCGCCGGCGTGACCGCCGTACGTACCTCCGGCGAGCTGGACGCCGAGGTGACGGGCCTGTCCCTGAGCAGCCAGCGGATCCTGCCGGGCGACCTGTACGCCGCGCTGCCGGGGTCGCGTGCGCACGGAGCCGACTTCGCGGCCGACGCCCTGGCCTCGGGCGCCGTGGCCGTGCTGACCGACGAGGACGGGGCCGCCCGGCTGCCGGCCGGCACGAGCGCGCTCGTGGTCGACTTGCCGAGGGCGGTGCTCGGCAGGCTCGCCGCGCACGTGCACGGCGACCCGGCCGCGTCGATGACGGTCATCGGCGTGACCGGCACCCAGGGCAAGACCACGACCACGCGGCTGCTCGAGGGCGGCCTCCAGGTGGCCGGCGTGCCCGCGGGCGTCGTGGGCACCGTCGGCACCCGGATCGCCGGCCGCGACGTGAAGACGGCGCTCACCACGCCCGAGGCCCCGGACCTGCACGCCCTGTTCGCCGTGATGCGCGAGCGGGGGGTCGAGGTCTGCGCGATGGAGGTGTCCAGCCACGCGCTGGTCCTCGGCCGCGTCGACGGCGTCGTGTTCGACGTGGCCACCTTCCTCAACCTCGGGCGCGACCACCTCGACTTCCACCGGGACGTGGAGGACTACTTCGCCGCCAAGTCCTCCCTCTTCACGCCCGCACGTGCGCGGCAGGGCCTGGCCAGCGTGGACGACGAGTTCGGCCGGCGGCTCGTCGCCGAGGCGACGATCCCGATGTCGACGTTCTCCGCCGAAGGTGCCGAGGCCGACTGGCGCGCCGTCGACGTGGACGCCACGGGGGAGGGGTCGCGGTTCACGGTGCTGGGCCCCGACGGGCTCACGATCCGGGCCAGCGTGCCGGTGCCCGGACTTTTCAACGTCGCCAACGCGCTGGCCGGCATCGCCTCCGCCGCGCTCGCAGGGCTGGACCCGCACCTCGTCGCACGCGGCATCGCAGGGGGTGCGGGCGTCCCCGGCCGGCTCGAGCGCGTCGACGCCGGACAGGACTTCACCGCCGTCGTCGACTACGCGCACAAGCCCGACGCCCTCGAGGCCGTGATCGCGACCCTGCGTCCGCTGACCGAGGGCCGGGTGATCGTGGTGATCGGTGCCGGCGGCGACCGTGACCCGGGCAAGCGGCCGATGATGGGCGAGATCGCCGCCCGCCTGGCAGACGTCGTGGTCGTCACCGACGACAACCCGCGCACCGAGGACCCGGCGGCCATCCGCGCCGCCGTCCTGCGGGGGACGGCGTCAGGCGCGGCCGAGGTCGTCGAGCAGGGTGACCGCCGCCTAGCCATCCGCGAGGCCGTACGCCGCGCGGCGCCGGGTGACGTCGTGCTGGTCGCCGGCAAGGGGCACGAGACGGGCCAGGAGATGGGCGGCGAGGTGCACCCCTTCGACGACCGCCTCGTGGTGGCCGAGGAGATCCGCGCACGATGATCGAGATGACCCTCGCCGAGGTCGCCGAGGTCGTGGGCGGCCTCGCGCACGGCGACGCGGTGGTCACCGCCCCCGCCTTCGTCGACAGCCGCCTCGCCGTGCCCGGCGGTCTCTTCGTCGCGATCGCCGGCGAGCACGTGGACGGACATGACTTCGCGGACCGGGCGGTCGAGGCGGGAGCTGCGGCCGTGCTGTGCAGCCGTCCGGTCGACGGGCCGTGCGTCGTCGTCGACGACGTCGTGGCGGCGCTGGGCAGGTTGGCCCGCCAGGTGGTCGACCGGTTGCCGGAGGTGACCGTGTTCGCCCTCACCGGCTCGCAGGGCAAGACCGGCGTCAAGGACTACCTCGCCGCAGTCCTGGAGGCAGCGGGACCGACGGTGGCCACGGCGGGCAACTTCAACAACGAGATCGGCGTGCCGCTCACCGTGCTGCGGGCGACGCAGGAGACCCGCCACCTGGTCGTCGAGATGGGGGCCCGCGGCCTCGGCCACATCTCCTACCTGTGCTCGATCGCGCCCCCCGACGTCGCCGCGGTGCTCAACGTCGGCTCGGCCCACCTGGGCGAGTTCGGCAGCCGGCAGGCGATCGCGCAGGCCAAGGGCGAGATCGTCGAGGCCCTGCCCGCGGGGGGCACCGCGGTGCTCAACGCCGACGACCCGCTCGTGGCGGCGATGGCCGACCGCACCGCTGCCCGGGTGCGGACCGTCGGCCTGGCCGAGGACGCCGACCTGCGCTGGGAGATCGTGGACACCGACGACCTGGGTCGTCCGGAGGTCGGCTACCGGTCGGAGGACGCGAGCGCGCGGGTGCGCCTCCCGCTGCCCGGCGCCCACCAGGCCGTCAACGCCGGCATGGCGCTCGGCATGGCGCTGGCCGTCGGCGTGCCGCTCGGCGAGGCGGCCGAGTCGCTGGCGGCGGCCCGGCCGGCCTCCCACTGGCGGATGGAGCTCACCGAGCGGCCCGACGGCCTGCTCGTCGTCAACGACGCCTACAACGCCAACCCCGAGTCGATGACCGCCGCCCTCGAGACGCTCCGGGTGATCGGCGAGCGCCGCGGCCGGCGCACGGTGGCGGTGCTGGGGGAGATGCGCGAGCTCGGCGTCGACTCGACGGCAGGCCACCGGCGGGTCGGTGACGTCGTCGCGGCCGCCGCGATCGACGTACTCCTCACCGTCGGAGACGTGGCCGCCGACATCGCCCACGCAGCCCGGGAGCACCCGGACTGGGGCGGTGAGGCGATCGTCACGGTGGGGCGTGCCGAGGCGGTCGAGTGGTTACGACACAATGTCTCGGCTGCTGACGTCGTCCTGGTGAAGGCGTCGAGGGGGGCAGCACTCGAGCTCGTCGCCGACGCACTCCTCACCGAGGAGGAAGGGAGCAGCACCCCATGAGAGCGATCCTGTTCGGCGGCGGCCTGTCGCTGCTGATCTCGCTGTTGGGGACCCGCTACGCCATCTCGGTGCTCTCCCGTCGCGGCTACGGCCAGGAGATCCGCGACGACGGCCCGACGAGTCACCACACCAAGCGCGGCACGCCCACGATGGGCGGCATCGTCATCATCCTGGCGGCGCTGACCGGCTACGCCGTCGCCAAGCTGATCACCTGGGATCCCCCGTCGGCCTCCGCGGTGCTGCTGCTCTTCCTCTTCGCCGGGCTCGGGCTCGTCGGCTTCCTCGACGACTTCATCAAGATCAGCCGCCAGCGCAGCCTGGGGCTGCGCAGCAGCGCCAAGATGATCGGCCAGACCGTGGTCGCCATCACCTTCGGCGCGCTCGCGCTCTCGCCCTGGCTCGCCGACGACCGTGGCATGACCCCGGCCTCGCGCCACCTCTCCTTCATCCGCGACTTCGACTCGTGGGCGATGCCGGCGGTCGTGGTGGTGCTGCTCATCTGGCTCGTCGTCACCGGCACCAGCAACGCCGTCAACCTCACCGACGGCCTCGACGGGCTGGCCACGGGGGCGAGCGTGATGGTCTTCGGCGCCTACACGCTGGTCAACATCTGGCAGAACAGCCAGTCCTGCGCCCTCGAGATGGGCCCCAAGTGCTACGAGGTGCGCGACCCGCTCGACCTCGCCGTCGTGTCCGCGGCCATCATGGGCGCCTGCTTCGGGTTCCTGTGGTGGAACGCATCGCCCGCCCAGATCTTCATGGGCGACACCGGCTCGCTGTCCCTGGGCGGCGCGCTCGCCGGCCTGGCGATCCTGACCCGCACCGAGATGCTGCTCGTCGTCCTCGGCGGACTCTTCGTGATGGAGACCGTGTCGGTGATGATGCAGGTGAGCTTCTTCAAGGTCAGCAAGGGCAAGCGGATCTTCCGGATGGCGCCGATCCACCACCACTTCGAGATGCTCGGCTGGGAGCAGGTGACGGTCGTGATCCGCTTCTGGATCATCACCGGCCTCTGCGTCGCCGCCGGCCTGGGCATCTTCTACGCCGAATGGGTGGCCGGCGTCGGATGAGCCGTCGTGACCCCTCCCTCCTCGGCCGGCGCGACTCCTGGGACGGCGTGCGCGCGGTCGTAGCCGGCTTCGGCGTCTCCGGCTTCGCGGCCGCCGACAACCTGCTCTTCCTCGGCGCCGACGTCACTGCCCTCGACGAGTCCAGCAGCGAGGAGAAGGCCGAGAAGGCCACCCTCCTGGAGAGCCTCGGCGCCCGCATCCGCCTCGAGCCCGGCGCCACCGCGACCCTGCCCGACGACGTCGACCTGGTGGTCACCTCGCCAGGCTGGAGGCCCCAGGCCCCACTCCTCGCCCAGGCCGAGGCACGCGGCATCCCCGTGTGGGGAGAGGTCGAGCTCGCCTGGCGGCTGCGCGACCCCGACCACCTCGCGCCCTGGCTCGCGATCACCGGCACCAACGGCAAGACGACGACCGTGCAGATGCTCGACGCGATCCTGCGCGCGGCCGGCCTGCGCAGCGCCGCGGTCGGCAACGTCGGCCGGCCGATCGTGGAGGCCGTGATGGACCCCGAGCCGCACGACGTGCTCGCGGTCGAGCTGTCCAGCTTCCAGCTGCACTACACCCACTCGATGAGCGCCGAGTCGGCCGTCGTCCTCAACGTCGCCGAGGACCACCTGGACTGGTACACCGGCCCCGAGGGGATGAGGGAGTACGCCGCGGACAAGGGCCGCATCTACGAGCACGTGCAGCGGGCCTGCGTCTACAACGTCGCCGACCCGGAGACCGAGCGCCTCGTGCGCGAGGCCGACGTGGTCGAGGGCGCACGGGCCGTCGGCTTCACCCTCGCCATGCCGGAGGTAGGGATGGTCGGCGTGGTCGACGACATCCTGGTCGACCGCGCCTTCATCGAGGAGCGCCTCAGCAGCGCCGCCGAGCTGTGCACGATCGGCGACCTCGCGTCGCCGGCGCCGCACTTCGTGGCCAACGCCCTCGCGGCCGCCGCCCTGGCCCGGTCCCACGGCGTCTCCCAGGCGGCCGTGCGCGACGGGCTGCGGTCCTTCGCCCCCGACGGCCACCGGATCGCGCTCGTCGCCGAGGCGGGCGGGGTCCGCTGGGTCGACGACTCCAAGGCCACCAACCCGCATGCCGCGCAGTCCTCCCTGCTGGCCTACGAGTCGGTGGTCTGGGTCGCGGGCGGGCTCGCCAAGGGGGCCCGCTTCGACGACCTCGTCGAGCGTGTGCGCGCCCGGCTGCGGGGAGTCGTCCTGCTCGGCCGGGACCGCCGGGTGATCGCCGACGCGCTTTCGCGACACGCCCCGGATGTGCCTGTGATCGAGATCGGCGACGGGGAGACTGGGGACCCGATGGAGCGCGTCGTGGACGCGGCCGCACGCCTCGCCCGGCCGGGCGACACCGTGCTGCTCGCCCCGGGATGCGCCTCCATGGACATGTTCGCCAACTACGGCGCCCGTGGTGACGCCTTCGCCGCCGCGGTGCACCGGCTGATCGAGAGCTGACCGACGAGAGGGGGGCGAGGTGACCACCGCCAACCCCCAGCAGGTCCGGGACCGCCGCCCGCTCGGGTCGGGAGTCCTCGCCGCGTGGACGTCGCTGCGGCATGCCCTCGACAAGCCGCTCGCCCGCTACTACCTCCTGCTCGGCGCCTCGGGGCTGCTGCTCACGATCGGCGTGATCATGGTGCTGAGCGCCTCGAGCGTCTACTCCTACAGGTTCTACGACGACTCCTACGCCGTGGTGAAGCGGCAGCTGATGTGGGTCGTGCTGGGCGTGCCCTGTGCCTGGATCGCCTCGCGGATGTCGGTGCAGTGGATCCGCGGCCTCGCCTGGCCGGCGTACCTCGTCTCGCTCGTGCTCCTGCTGCTGACCGCGTTCCTCGGCGTGGAGCGCAACGGCAACCAGAACTGGCTGGCCGTCGGTCCGCTCGCGATCCAGCCCTCCGAGATCGCCAAGCTCGGGCTGATCCTGTGGGCGGCCGACGTCTACGCCCGCAAGGAGCGGCGGCTGGGGCGGGTCCACGAGGTGATGATCCCCGTGGTGCCCGGCATGCTGCTCGCCACCGGCCTGGTCGTCGGCGGCCGCGACCTCGGCACGGCGCTGGTGCTCTTCGCGATCCTGCTCGGGATGCTCTGGGTGGTCGGGGCGCCGGCGCGGCTCTTCGTCGTCTGCATCACGATCATCAGCGCGGTCGCCGTCTTCCTCGCGGCCCTGGACAAGGAGCGGCTCGCACGCATCACGACGTTCACCGATCCGTTCCAGGACTACCTCGACACCGGCTGGCAGCCGGCCCACGGCCTCTACGCGCTGTCCACGGGCGGCTGGTTCGGCCAGGGGATCGGCGCCTCGACCCAGAAGTGGGGCGACCTGCCGGAGGCCCACACCGACTTCATCTTCGCGGTGCTCGGCGAGGAGCTGGGGCTGGCCGGCACCCTGTTGGTCGTCGGCCTCTTCCTCACCATCGCCTACGCCGCGATCCGGGTCGCCTCGGAGACCCAGGACCCGTTCGTCCGCTACATGTCCTTCGGCATCGTGGTCTGGCTGCTCGGCCAGATGATCATCAACGTCGGCATGGTGCTCGCGGTGCTGCCGGTCATCGGCATCCCGCTCCCGCTCGTCTCGTACGGCGGGTCCGCGCTGCTGCCCTCGCTGGTGGCCCTCGGGCTGCTCGTGGGCTTCGCCCGGCGCGAGCCGGAGGCCGCCAAGGCGCTGGCCGCCCGCCGCCGCAACCGCTCCGCCGGCCTTGCTGCCCGCTGATCTCGCCGGCCCTGCTGCTTCGTTAGGTTGTCCGTGATGCGCGTTCTCCTCGCCGGCGGTGGCACCGCCGGACACACGTCCCCCCTGATCGCCACGGCCGACGCCCTCCAGCGGCTCGACCCGGCGATCGAGGTCACCTGCCTCGGCACCCGGCGCGGCCTCGAGACCACCGTCGTCCCGGCCGCCGGCTACTCGCTCGAGCTGGTGCCGCCGGTGCCCCTGCCGCGCCGGCCGTCGGCCGACCTGGCCCGCGTCCCGCTGCGCCTGGGCGAGGCCGTGAAGAAGACGATGGACGTCCTCGACCGGGTGCGTCCCGACGTCGTCGTCGGCTACGGCGGCTACGTCTCGATGCCGGCCTACCTCGCGGCCCGCCGACGCAGGCTGCCGATCGTGGTGCACGAGCAGAACGCCCTGCCCGGGCTCGCCAACCGCGCCGGCGCCCGGATCGCCACCCGGGTGGCGGTGAGCTTCCCCGGGACGCCGCTGCCGAGGGCCGAGTTCGTCGGCCTGCCCATCCGCAGGATGATCTCGCGGCTCGACCGCCCCGCCCGGCGCGAGGAGGCCCGCCACTTCTTCGGCCTCGACCCCGCGCGTCCGACCTTGCTCGTCACGGGCGGCTCGCAGGGCGCGCGCCACCTCAACGACTCGGTCTCGGCCTCCGCCGCCGCGCTCGCCGGGGCCGGCGTGCAGGTCCTTCACGTCGTCGGGCCCAAGGGCGAGGCCTCGCCGGCGCCGTCGGACGTGCCCTACGTCGTGCTGCCGTTCGTCGAGCGCATGGACCTCGCCTACGCCGCGGCCGACCTCGTCATCTGCCGGGGCGGCGCCTCCAGCGTCACCGAGGCCGCCGCTGTCGGCCTGCCCGCGGTCATCGTGCCGCTGCCCGTCGGCAACGGCGAGCAGGCGCACAACGCCCGTCCGGTGGTGGACGCCGGAGGGGCACTGATGGTCGACAACGCCGCCCTCACGCCCGAGTGGATCCGCGCGACCGTGCCGGCGCTGGCGACCGACGCCGAGCGGCTGCGGCGGATGGGTGCCGCCGCCTCCGCCCTGGTGCCCCGCGACGCCGACGACACCCTGGCCCACATCGTCCAGGAGACCGCGCAGGCCGGGAGGGCACGGTGAGGATTCCCGTTCCCGACGAGCTACTGCCAGCCGACCAGCTGGGCAGCACCCACTTCATCGGCATCGGCGGCGCGGGCCTGTCCGCGATCGCCCGGATCATGGCCGCCCGTGGACTGCCCGTCACCGGCAGCGACGACCAGGACACCCCGTTCCTCCCCGCCCTGCGCGAGCTCGGGGTCACCTGCCACCTCGGCTACGACCCGGCCCACCTCGGCGACGCCGACACCGTCGTCGTCACCACGGCCGCCCGCGAGGACAACCCCGAGGTCGTCGAGGCGCGGCGCCGAGGGCTGCGGCTGTTGCCCCGCTCCGCCGGCCTGGCGGCGGTGATGGCCGGCCAGCGGGTGCTCGCCGTGGCCGGCACCCACGGCAAGACCACCACGACCGGGCTGCTGACGAGTGCCCTGCTCGCGGCCGGTGCCCACCCGACGTACGCCGTCGGGGGCGTGCTGACCGCCACCGGTCGCAACGCCGACGCGGGCTCCGACGACCTCTTCGTCGCCGAGGCCGACGAGAGCGACGGCGCCTTCCTGGTCTACCGCCCGCACGCGGCGATCGTGACCAACGTCGAGGCCGACCACCTCGACAACTGGGGCACGGAGGAGGCCTACCGCCAGGCGTTCGACGACTTCGCCGCGACTCTCGACCGGGACGGCTTCCTGGTCTGCTGCGCCGACGACGAGGGCGCCGCGGCCCTCGCCGCTTCGGCGCGCGCCGCCGGGCTCGAGACCATCACCGTGGGGGAGTCCGAGGGGTGCGACCTGCGAGCGGTGGACCCGGTCTTCGAGGGCAGTACGTCGCGCTGCCGGGTCGTCCGGGGCGGCCGCGACCTCGGCGAGCTCAGGCTCGCGATCCCGGGCCGGCACTACCTCCTCGACGCGCTGGCCGCGCTCGCGATGGGCCTGCGCCTTGGCTTCTCCTTCGACGACCTCGTCCTCGGGCTGGCCGGGTTCACCGGCACCGGACGGCGGATGGAGCTCAAGGGTGAGGCCGCCGGGGTGCGCGTCTACGACTCCTACGCCCACCACCCCGTCGAGATCGCCGGCGACCTCCAGGCAGCACGCTCGATCGTGGGGGAGGGGCAGCTCGTCGTCGCGTTCCAGCCCCACCTGGTGTCCCGGACGCGCATCTTCGGCACCCAGATGGGCGAGGCGCTCGGTGCCGCGGACGAGGTCGTGGTGCTCGACGTCTACCTCGCCCGCGAGGACGCCGACCCGGCGGTCACGGGTGCGCTCGTCGCCGGCGCCGTGCCCCTCCCGTCCGGGCAGGTCGCCTACGTCCCCGACTTCGATGCCGTGCCGGCCGAGCTCGCGGCCCGCGCCCGCCCCGGAGACGTCGTGCTCACCCTCGGTGCCGGCAGCGTGACCCAGCTCGGCCCGCGCGTGCTCGAGCTGCTGCGAGAGGGCGCCGATGGCGCTCGCTGACCGCAGGTCGCAGTCCCGGGAGGACCCACGGGTCCGCGCCGAGCGGGTGACCCGTCAGCGGTTCGCGCGGCGACAGTGGCGTCGCAGGTGGATGTCGTGGAAGTACATCGTCGCCGCGCTGCTGCTGGTCGGCCTCGCCGTGGCGTCGGTCTGGGCGCTCTTCTTCTCGACGTGGCTGTCGGTCAAGGGCGTCGAGGTGCAGGGCAACCGGATCCTGACGACCCAGCGCGTGCTCGGCGTCGCTGCCGTGCCCGAGGGCGAGCAGCTGGCCCTCGTCGACCTCGACCGGGCGAGGCGACGGCTCGAGTCGCTGGCCGAGGTGCGCTCGGCCGACGTCACGCGCAGCTGGCCGGACAGGGTGCACATCGAGGTCGAGGAGCGCACGGCCGTCGCCGTGGTCGAGCTGGGCGGCCGCCTCCGGGCGCTGGACCCCGAGGGGGTGGTGTTCCGGGAGTACAAGGCAGTCCCGAAGGGGATGCCGCGGGTGCGGCCGACCACCGCGACCGGCACGGACGCGCTCAAGGAGGCCGCGGGCGTCGTTGCCGCGCTGCCGGCCGACCTGGCGAAGCGGGTCGACCACCTCGCCGTCGAGACGATCGACCAGATCACCCTCGTTCTGCGCGACGGACGCGAGGTGCTCTGGGGGAGTGCGGACGAGTCGGAGCTCAAGGCGACCGTGCTCGAGGCGCTGCTGGCCGAGGCCGGTGAGGCCCGCAGCTTCGACGTCAGCGTCCCGGCCCACCCGACGTACCGCCCCTGATCCTGGGGCGCCGGCAACTTCTGCCGCGTGGTTGGGCGTGTCGGTTCACATCGACGAGGCGACGTGCCTATCGTCATGGCCAACGCGAGGTTGACATAACTATAACCCTCAGGTTCACGGTTAGGGTTCCGTGGCCGAAGGGAGTGGAGACCGAGCGACTTCCCCACCGATCAGCCCGACGTCCGGCAATCCCGCCGGACCCGATCCAGACGAGAGGCCCCGGAGCCGTGGCAGCTGCACAGAACTACCTAGCGATCATCAAGGTCGTGGGTATCGGTGGTGGTGGCGTCAACGCCGTCAACCGCATGATCGAGGTCGGCCTCAGGGGCGTCGAGTTCATCGCGATCAACACCGACGCCCAGGCCCTGCTCATGAGCGACGCCGACGTCAAGCTCGACATCGGCCGTGAGCTCACCCGTGGTCTCGGTGCCGGCGCCAACCCCGAGGTGGGTGCCAAGGCGGCCGAGGACCACGCCGACGAGATCGAAGAGGTCCTCAAGGGCGCCGACATGGTCTTCGTGACCGCGGGCGAGGGCGGCGGCACCGGCACCGGTGGTGCGCCCGTCGTGGCCCGCATCGCCCGCTCCCTGGGCGCCCTGACCATCGGTGTCGTGACGCGCCCCTTCGCCTTCGAGGGCCGCCGTCGCGCCAACTCCGCGGAGGAGGGCATCTCCCAGCTCCGCGAAGAGGTCGACACCCTCATCGTCATCCCCAACGACCGCCTGCTGTCGATCAGCGACCGCAGTGTCTCGATGCTCGACGCCTTCAAGCAGGCCGACCAGGTGCTGCTGCAGGGTGTCTCCGGCATCACCGACCTGATCACCACCCCCGGCCTGATCAACCTCGACTTCGCCGACGTGAAGTCGGTGATGGCCAACGCCGGCTCCGCGCTGATGGGCATCGGCTCGGCCCGGGGCGAGGACCGGGCCGTCCAGGCCGCCGAGATGGCCGTCTCCAGCCCGCTGCTCGAGGCGAGCATCGAGGGTGCCTACGGCGTCCTGCTGTCCATCGCCGGTGGCTCCGACCTGGGCCTCTTCGAGATCAACGAGGCGGCCGCCCTGGTCAGCCAGGCCGCCCACGCCGACGCCAACATCATCTTCGGCGCGACCATCGACGACGCGCTCGGCGACGAGGTGCGGGTGACCGTCATCGCCGCCGGCTTCGACGGGGGCATGCCCAAGCGTCGCCAGGACGGCGGCAACGCCCTGCGGCCGAACGTCCCGGTGCAGACGCCGGTGCAGACGCAGGAGCAGACCCGGGCCGCGGCCCAGCCGGCTGCCCCGCAGCGGGCGGCGGCTCCCGAGGCCGCGCGCCCGGTGGTGCAGTCGCGTCCGGCGCCCCAGGCTGCCCCCGCCCAGGGGAGCGGCCAGGGGAACGGCCAGGGCAGCCAGCCCGGGGCCGCGTCGGGTGGCCAGGCGCCGTCCCAGCAGCCGCCGCGCCAGCCGCGGCAGGTGCAGTTCGACGACGATGACCTCGACGTGCCCGACTTCCTCAAGTAAGCGGTGTTCTGGTTCCGAGACCATCGTGAGGGCGACGTCCGCGTGGACGTCGCCTTCACTGACGCATCCCTGGACGTGAAGGGGCTCCAGCCCTGCTTCCCGGCCGAGCTCACGCGGATGGAAGAGGCCTGCGGGGTGCGCTTCGCCCGCCTGCACCAGGTGCACGGCGACGACGTCGTCGCCGTCGACGCGCCGGGTCCCGAGCCGACCAGCGACGACATCCCGACCGGCGACGCCCTCGTCACCGGATCACGCGGCGTCGGCCTGATGGTCCGGGTCGCCGACTGCGTCCCCGTCCTGCTCGCCGATCCCCGTGCCGGCCTCGTGGGCGCGGTGCACGCGGGCCGGCCCGGACTCACCCTCGACGTCACCACCCGCACGGTGGAGCAGCTGCGCGCCCGGGGCGCGGCCGACCTGGTCGCCTGGGTCGGGCCACGCGTCTGCGGCCGCTGCTACGAGGTGCCCGCGGCGATGCGCGCCGAGGTCACCGCCCTCGTCCCCGCGGCGTACGCCACCACCTCGTGGGGCACCCCGGCGCTCGACATCGGCGCCGGTGTGCGCAGCCAGCTCGAGAAGGCCGGCGTCGAGGTGGTCGACGTGGGTGGCTGCACGCGCGAGGAGCCGGCCCTCCACTCCTACCGGCGCGACGGCGCCCGGGCGGGCCGCCTGGCGGGGCTGGTGTGGATCTCGTGACCCGCGCCGACGAGATCGCGGCCAACCTCGACGCCGTACGCCGCCGCATCGCCGCCGCCTGCGACGCAGCCGGCCGCGCGGGCGACGACGTGCGGCTGGTGGTCGTCACCAAGTTCTTCCCCGCCAGCGACGTGCGGATCCTCGCCGGGCTCGGCGTGACCGACGTGGGGGAGAACCGCCACCAGGAGGCCGCCGCGAAGGCCGCCGAGTGCGCCGACCTCGACGTCCGATGGCACTTCGTCGGCGGCCTGCAGAGCAACAAGGCGGCCGCCGTGGCGTCGTACGCCGACGTCGTCGAGTCCGTCGACCGCGCCAAGCTGGTGCCGGGGCTCTCGCGGGGCGCGCACGAGCGGTCCCACGAGATCGACGTGCTGCTGCAGGTCAGCCTCGACCCACCGGGGCGCGAGGGGCGAGCCGGTGCGGACCCCGACGAGCTCGACGCCCTGGCCGCGGCGGTGGAGACCGCCGGCGGGCTGCGCCTGCGGGGGCTGATGGCGGTCGCGCCGTTGGGGGAGGACCCGGCCGCGGCCTTCGCCCGGCTGGCCCGGATCCGGGCGCAGTTCCTGGAGTCCCGGCCCTGCGCCGACGTGCTCTCGGCGGGCATGAGCGGCGACCTGGAGCACGCGATCCGGCACGGCGCGACACACGTGCGCGTCGGCAGCGCGGTCCTCGGTCCGAGGCCCCGGATCAAGTAGTGTCCTTGAGCAGACGTACCCATCCCCACCAGGCGCCGACCGGTGCCCGGCAAATCGGAGGACAAGTGTCATGAGCGGCGCGATGCGCAAGATCGGCGAGTACCTCGGCCTGCTCGAGGACACCGGCCAGTACGACGACCTCGACGGCGACTACGACACCAGCCAGCAGGACGCCGTCGACCAGCGGCCGGCCCCCGTGTCCCGGGACCGCCGCCCCGCCCCCGTGTCCGACCTTTCCGAGCGCCGCCGCCCGGCCTCGGTCCAGCCTGGAGTCGTTGCCGAGTTGAGCCGCATCACCACCCTCCACCCCCGCAACTACAACGAGGCCCGCCTCGTCGGGGAGAACTACCGCGACGGCACGCCCGTGATCATGAACCTCTCGGAGATGGACGACCAGGACGCCAAGCGCCTCGTCGACTTCGCCGCCGGCCTGATCTTCGCGACGCGTGGCTCGATCGAGCGCGTGACCAACAAGGTCTTCCTGCTATCCCCGCCCAACGTCACGGTGGCAGCGGAGGACAAGGAACGCATCGCCGAGGGCGGCTTCTTCAACCAGAGCTGAGTCCCGCATGGCAGCCGTCGGCTCGATCCTCTACACACTGATCTGGGTGTTCATCGCCCTGCTCTGGATCCGGTTCATCGTGGACTGGGTGCAGGTCTTCGCGCGCCAGTGGACCCCGCACGGGCCGCTCCTGGTGGTCCTCGAGGGCGTCTACACCGCCACCGACCCGCCCATCAAGGCGCTCCGGAAGGTGATCCCACCCCTCCGGCTCGGCTCGTTCGCGCTCGACCTGAGCTTCCTGCTCGTCATGGTCGCCGCCTACCTCATGCTGCGGGTCGTCGCGACCACGATGCTCGGCTGAACCGGCCTGCCCCCCGGCCCCCATGGGGCGCCCCGCTTGGGGCGCTCACGGAGTGGCAGGATGGGACGCTATTGTTCGATGGAAGTTCCAACCCCCTAGGTTTTCCGACGAAAGTGAATGGGTGAGGTCATGCCGCTGACGCCTGAGGACGTGAGCAACAAGCGCTTTACTCCCGTCCGTCTCCGTGAGGGATACGACATGGGTGAGGTCGACCAGTTCCTCGACGAGGTCGAGGCCGAGCTGGCGCGACTGACCCAGGAGAACGACGACCTCCGGGCCAAGCTCGCGGCCGCCCAGACCGGCGCCCCCGTCCCGGCTCCCCAGGTGGCGAAGCCGGTCGAGAAGGTCGAGCCGGAGCCCGCGCCGAAGCCGGCTCCCGAGCCCGTCGCCGCCGTCGCGTCCGCGCCCACCGCGGCCGGTGCGGTGGAGACGATCAGGGTGCAGACCGTGCCCGAGGCGTCCAACGCCGCGGCCCGCCTGCTCGAGATCGCCACGCGCAACGCCGACGAGCTCGTCAACGAGGCCAAGAACGAGGCCGACAGCATCGTCGGTTCCGCCCGCACCAAGGCCGAGCGCCTCGAGGCCGAGGCCAAGGCCAAGTCGGACAAGCTCGAGGCCGATGCCCGCCAGCGCGCCCAGATGCTCGACTCCGAGACCGCCGAGCGCCGCCAGCAGATGTTCGGCGACCTCGAGAGGGAGCGCGACAAGCTCAGCAGCGAGGTCGAGACACTCCGCTCGTTCGAGCGCGAATACCGCTCCCGCCTCAAGAGCTACTTCACGCAGCAGCTCGAGGCGCTCGAGGGCTCGTCCACCGAGTCGCAGATGGCGGGCGACGGCTCGACGCCCGCTCCGAAGCGACTGCGCTCGATCCTCGGCGAGGACGACAGCTGACACAGCACGCACGACGACGGCCGGCCCCGTGGAGGGTCGGCCTTCGTGCTTTCCCGACCCGGGCGGCACGGCGCGGCGGCCGCCGTCGTCGTGTCAGGGGTGTGCCGGTGTTTGAGTGGGGAGGGGGCAGGGGCTAACCTCCCTGCCACCGTGTGGCCTCGGCCACCCCGCATGGCCCTGTTGAGGAGGCCCACCCGATGGCTCGCTCCACACGCAAGTCCCTGGCCGGCAATGCTGCCGCCGCGGCCAAAAAGGTGATCGGCCGCCGCAGCAGCCGCCGGGACGGTTCGGAGCAGCCCGCGGCCCTCTCGGCCACGTCTGCCAAGACCGTCGCCAAGAAGACGTCCGCCACGAAGAAGGGGTCGCCCGCGAAGAAGGCGGCGCCCGCGAAGAAGGCGGCGCCCGCGAAGAAGGCGGCGCCCGCGAAGAAGGCGGCGGCCGCGAAGAAGCCGGCCGCGAAGAGGACCCCGGCGACGAAGGCGCCCGCCGCGAAGGCGCCGGCGAAGAAGGCGGCGCCCGCCAAGAAGACCGCCACCAAGGCGGCGCCGGCGAAGAAGACCACGAAGACCCCAGCGAAGACCCCAGCGAAGAAGGCAGTGCCGGTGAAGAAGACCACGACCGCCCAGGCCCCCGCCACCAAGGCACCATCGGCCCGGAAGGCCACGAAGAAGGCACCCGCCTCCGCTCTGGTCGTCAAGGACGACGAGAGCGCGTGGACCAAGGCCGAGCTCGACGAGGTGGTCGCCGAGCTCACCACCCACCACGACCGGCTCAAGGCCCTGATCGACGACGCCGAGCGCGAGCTGGCCGGCCTGATGCGCGACGCCGGCGACGGCGCCGGCCACGACCAGGCCGACATGGGCGCGACCAGCTTCGAGCGCGACCACGAGCTCACGGTCGTCAACAACGAGCGCGACATGCTGGCCCAGGTCGAGCGGGCGCTGGGACACATCCACGACGGCACCTACGGCGTCTGCGAGTCCTGCGGCAACCCCATCGGCAAGATGCGGTTGATGGCGTTCCCGCGTGCCACACTGTGCCTGTCATGCAAGCAGCGCGAGGAGCGTCGCTGACCACCAGCGACCCGGCCACCACGACCGCTCCGACGCGACCCCGGCGGGCGCGTGCGATCTTCGGGCTCGTCGCCCTCGCGGCGTACGTCGCGGACCTCGCGAGCAAGCAGTGGGCGCTCTCGGCCCTCGCCGACCGCGACATCCACGCCGTCGGCGACCTGCTCGTCTTCCACCTGACCCACAACCCGGGGGCGGCCTTCAGCACGGGCGCGGAGTTCACGGTCGTGTTCAGCAGCCTGTCGATCGTGGCGGTGCTGGTGGTGCTCTGGGTGGTCAGGAAGGTGGGGAGTCCGCTGTGGGCGCTGGCCCTGGGCCTGCTCCTCGGCGGTGTCGGCGGCAATCTCACCGACCGGCTGGTGCGGGACCCGGGCCCGATGCGCGGCCACGTGGTCGACTTCCTGATGCTGCCCCACTGGCCGGTCTTCAACATCGCCGACATGTGCATCAACGCGGCCGCCGTGCTGATCGTCGTGCAGACCTTCCGGGGCATGCAGGTCGACGGCCGGCGCGTGGAGCCCCACCGATGAGCAGCTTCGCCGACCATCGCACGGTCCTGGTGCCCGAGGGCCTGGCCGGCGAGCGCGTGGACGCCGCGATGGCCCGGATGTTCGGCTTCTCCCGCAGCCGCGCGGCCGACCTGATCGCCCAGGGGCTCGTCGAGGTCGACGGCTCGGCTGTCAGCAAGAGCGACCGCGTCGAGCCGGGCGCCATGCTCGACGTGAGGATCCCGGTCGAGACCGACCCCCTCGAGGTGGTCCCAGAGATCGTCGAGGGCATCAAGATCATCCACGACGACGACGCCCTCGTGGTGATCGACAAGCCCGTCGGCGTCGCGGTCCACCCCAGCCCCGGCTGGTCCGGCCCCACCGTGGTCGGCCACCTGGCCGGCGCAGGCTTCCGCATCTCGACGAGCGGTGCCAAGGAGCGCGAGGGCATCGTCCAGCGCCTCGACGTCGGCACGTCCGGGGTCATGGTGATCGCGAAGTCGGAGCACTCCTACTCCGTGCTCAAGAACGCCTTCCGCCACCGCACCGTCGACAAGACCTACCACGCCCTCGTGCAGGGCCATCCCGACCCGCTCAGCGGCACCGTCGACGCCCCGATCGGCCGCCACCCGAAGTTCGACTACAAGTTCGCCGTGATGGGCGACGGCCGGCACAGCGTCACGCACTACGAGACGCTCGAGGCCCACCGCTTCGCCAGCCTGCTCGAGATCCACCTCGAGACGGGTCGCACCCACCAGATCCGCGTGCACATGGCGGCGCTCAAGCATCCGTGCGTCGGCGACATCACCTACGGCGCAGACCCGGTGCTCGCCAAGCGGGTGGGCCTGGAGCGCCAGTGGCTGCACGCCGTGAAGCTCGGCTTCGAGCACCCCGACTCGGGTGACTACGTCGAGTACGAGTCCAGCTATCCCGCCGACCTCGCCCAGGCGCTCGAGGTCATCCGCAACGCCCACTGACGTGCCTTCCTCCCACACCTCCCGCTCCGACGTCCTGCTGGTCCCGGCGTCAGTCGACGAGCTGCCCGACGTCGCCGAGGTCTATCTCGAGGCGCGGGCCGCCGCCGAGGCCCTGGGAGCGTTCCCGCCCGGTGTCCACTCGCCTCACGAGGTGCGGGAGTGGGTGCGCTCGTGGGACCTGTCGACCCGCGAGGTCTGGATCGCGCTCCTCGACGACCAGCTGGTGGGCTTCGTCAACCTCACGACCACATGGCTCGACGGCCTCTACGTCGCGCCCTCGGCGCAAGGGGCGGGCATCGGGTCCGCGCTGCTCGATCTGGTGAAGGGGCTGCGGCCGGGTGGCTTCGGGCTCTGGGTCTTCGAGTGCAACACCCCGGCCCGGGAGTTCTACGCCCGCCACGGCCTGGTCGAGGTCGCCCGCACCGACGGCCGCGACAACGAGGAGCGGTCCCCGGACATCCACCTCGCGTGGCCGGGCAGCTGAGCCGAGTCGGCGCATCTGCACACGCTGGACCCGCCGAGTCGGCGCATCTGCCACGTCGGACCCGCCGAGTCGGCGCATCTGCACACGCTGGACCCGCCGAGTCGGCGTCTCGCGATGCTCAGGTCAGGCGCTCTCCCAGAGGCCGACCAGATTGCCCTCGGTGTCGGTGAAGTAGCCCGCGAAGCCCATGTCGCCCACCGGCATCCGCTCGGTGACCACGGCGCCGCCAGCCTCGACGACCCGCTTGAGCGCGTCCTCCACGCTCGGCACGTCGATGACGATGTTCGGCGCCTTTCCGGGGAACTGCTCGCTGCGTTCGAACATGCCACCGTTGATGAAACCCGGCTCGGACGGGCCGGACTCCTGGTCCGTCGGCCCGGTCGTCACGATCGTGTAGTCCATGTCGGGCATCGGCATCAATTGCCAGCCGAAGGTGTCGCCGTAGAACTTCCGTGCCCGGTCACCGTCGTCGAACGGGAGCTCGAAGTGCACCACCTTGCCGGACATGCTGGCCTCCCTGGGTTGGATGTGCGTACAGTCCGCCACTCTTCTCCCGTGTCGGTGGCGGGGCAAGGCCTCGTGCAGGTCCGGCGCGCCAGCATGCGTCGGACGCGGACCGACGCTTGTGCAGATGCGCCGACTCGGCGCCCTCGCCGTGTGCAGATGCGCCGACTCGGCAAGAGGGATGATCGGGGCATGGAGATGGACGGGGAGATCGCCGACCGCTACCGCGACTTCGCGGCGTACGCCGAGGGCGACTCGCCGTGCTTCGCCGACTGGGCGCTCCGGGTGGCCGACGACCCGGAGGTGCATGCCTGGCTCGCGGACCTGCCGCGGATCAAGCAGCAGGCCAACCTCGTGTTCGCCGCCGCCCGGTGGCACGGTGCCGAGGCGCCGGGCGGCTACGAGGGCTTCAAGGCCGTGCTGTTCGAGCGCGAGGCGGAGGTGAAGGAGACGATCAGGCAGCGGGCCACCCAGACCAACGAGGTGGGCCGGCTCGCCACCCTGACCCCGGTGTTCGCGACTATCCCCGGCCCCCTCGGACTGGTCGAGGTCGGGGCCAGTGCCGGGCTGTGCCTCTTCCCGGACCGCTACGACTACGCGTGGCCACCGCGCGGCGAGCTGCGGGGGAGCGGAGGCCCCACCCTCACCGCGACGGCGACCGGCCCGATGCCGGTCCCGGCCTCGCACCCCGACGTCGCCTGGCGGGGCGGGGCCGACCTCAACCCGCTCGACGTCGAGGACGAGGACGCGATGGCCTGGCTCGAGAATCTGGTCTGGCCCGAGCAGGACGAGCGACGAGAGCGGCTGAGGCAGGCCATCGCCGTGGCCCGGACCGACCCGCCGCAGGTGGTGCGCGGCGACCTCTTCGACGCGCTGCCACGACTGCTGCGGGAGGCCGGCCGGCACGGCACCCCGGTGGTCTTCCACTCGGCCGTCGTCGCCTACCTCGAGGACGACGACCGGGAGCGCTTCGACGAGCTGATGACCGGCCTGGTCGCCGACGGCGCCTGCCGCTGGGTCAGCAACGAGGCGCCCCAGGTGCTGCCCCGGCTGGCCGGCGGGCGGCGGGTCCCGGCGGGCCGGTTCCTGCTGGCCCTGGACGGCCAGGCCGCGGCGTACACCCACGGTCACGGGCACGCGATCGACTGGCTTTTCGGCGCGCCGACACGGGTGTCGGAGGGCCCTGCCAGACTGACGTAGGCTGACGTCCTTCCCCCACGAGCGGCCCGGTGAGCGGCTCCGTGACGTTGCCGCTGCGATGCAGTGCCTTGACCTGCAGGAAGGTGTGGAAGACCCCCGATGTCGGCCCAGGACAGCTTCGTCCACCTCCACGTCCACACGGAATACTCGATGCTGGACGGCGCGGCCCGGCTCAAGGACATGGCGGCGCGCACCGCCGAGCTCGGCATGCCGGCGATCGCGATGACCGACCACGGCAACGTCTTCGGCGCCTACGAGTTCTACAAGGCGGCCAAGGACGCCGGCATCAAGCCGATCATCGGCATCGAGGCCTACTTCACGCCCAACATCAGCCGCTTCGAGCGCAAGCGCGTCAACTTCTACAAGGGCGGCCCCGACGACGTCTCCAGCCGCGGCGCCTACACCCACATGACCCTGCTCTCGGAGTCCACCGAGGGCATGCACAACCTGTTCCGCCTCTCCACCGGCGCCTGGCGCGACGGCTTCTTCCAGCACCCGCGCGCCGACCGCGAGCTGCTGGCCCAGCACGCCAGGGGCCTGATCGGTACGACGGGGTGCCCCAGCGGCGAGGTGCAGGTGCACCTGCGCCACGACAACTACGAGGCGGCGCGCCAGACGGCGGGCGACTTCCAGGACATCCTCGGGAGGGACAACTACTTCCTCGAGCTGATGGACCACGGGCTCGACATCGAGCGCCGGGTGCGCGACGGGCTGCTCAAGCTCTCGGAGGACCTGCAGATCCCGCTGCTCGCGACCAACGACTCCCACTACGTCCGCCGCGAGGACGCCCCGTCCCAGGAGCACCTGCTCTGCATCAACTCCGGGTCGACGATGGACATCCCGGCCGGTGACGGCCCTGGCCAGCGCTTCGCCTTCAACGGCGACGGCTACTACATCAAGTCCGCCGCCGAGATGCGCGAGCTCTGGCGCGACTTCCCCGCGGCCTGCGACAACACCCTGCTGATCGCCGAGCGGTGCAACGTCGAGTTCACCGAGGGCAACGGCACTTACATGCCGCGGTTCCCCTGCCCTCCCGGGGAGAGCGAGGACTCCTGGCTGGTGAAGGAGGTCGAGAAGGGGCTCGCGTTCCGCTACCCCCAGGGCATCCCCGACCACGTCCGCAGGCAGGCCGAGTTCGAGATCGGCGTCATCACCCAGATGGGCTTCTCGGGCTACTTCCTCGTCGTCGCCGACTTCATCAACTGGGCCAAGGACAACGGCATCCGGGTCGGCCCGGGCCGCGGCTCCGGAGCGGGCTCGATGGTCGCCTACGCCATGCGGATCACCGACCTCGACCCGCTCGAGCACGGCCTGATCTTCGAGCGCTTCCTCAACCCCGACCGCATCTCGATGCCCGACTTCGACATCGACTTCGACGAGCGCCGGCGCGGTGAGGTGATCCGCTACGTCACCGAGAAGTACGGCGACGACCGGGTCTCGATGATCATCACCTACGGCACCATCAAGGCCAAGCAGGCGGTGAAGGACTCCAGCCGCATCCTGGGCTACCCCTTCGCGATGGGGGACCGGATCACCAAGGCGATGCCGGCCGCGGTGATGGGCAAGGACATCCCGCTCAAGCAGATCTTCGACCCCGCCCACCCGCGCTTCGGCGAGGGCGGCGAGTTCCGGCAGCTCTACGACGCCGACAACGACGTCAAGCGGGTCGTCGACACCGCGATGGGCATCGAGGGCCTCAAGCGCCAGTGGGGCGTGCACGCCGCCGGCATCATCATGTCGAGCGAGCCGCTCATCGACGTGATCCCGCTGCTCAAGCGGCCCGCCGACGGCGCGATGATCACCCAGTTCGACTACCCCACGTGTGAGGCCCTCGGCCTCATCAAGATGGACTTCCTCGGGCTGCGCAACCTCACGGTCCTCGACGACGCGGTGAAGAACATCGAGGTCAACCGGGGCGAGAAGGTCGTGCTGGAGGACCTCACCCTCGACGACCCCGCGACCTACGCCCTGCTCCAGCGCGGCGACACCCTCGGCGTCTTCCAGCTCGACGGCGGCCCGATGCGGGCCTTGCTGCGGTCGATGCGGCCCGACAAGTTCGAGGACATCTCCGCCGTCGGTGCGCTCTACCGGCCGGGCCCGATGGGCGCCGACTCCCACAACAAGTACGCGCGCCGCAAGACCGGCCGCGAGCCCGTGGAACCGATCCACCCCGAGCTCGCGGAGCCCCTGCTGGACATCCTCGGCGAGACCTACGGCCTGATCGTCTACCAGGAGCAGGTCATGGCCATCGCGCAGAAGCTCGCGGGCTACACGCTCGGACAGGCGGACCTGCTCCGCCGCGCGATGGGCAAGAAGAAGAAGACCGAGCTGGACAAGCAGTTCGAGATCTTCTCCGGCGGCATGACCGAGCGGGGCTACTCGATGGCCGCCGTGAAGACCCTCTGGGACATCCTGCTGCCGTTCTCCGACTACGCCTTCAACAAGGCCCACTCCGCGGCGTACGGCCTGGTCTCCTACTGGACGGCCTATCTCAAGGCCAACTACCCGGCCGAATACATGGCCGCCCTGCTGACCTCGACGCGGGACGACAAGGACAAGTCGGCGATCTACCTCAACGAGTGCCGCCGGATGAAGATCCAGGTGCTCCCGCCCGACGTCAACGAGTCCCACGCCAACTTCACCCCGGTCGGCAACGACATCCGCTTCGGCCTCACCGCGATCCGCAACGTCGGCGCCAACGTCGTCGACGGCATCGTCTCGGCGCGCCAGCAGAAGGGCCGCTACGCCGACTTCAACGACTTCATGGACAAGGTGCCCGCCCACGTCTGCAACAAGCGGGTCATCGAGTCGCTGATCAAGGCCGGCGCCTTCGACGAGATGAAGCACAAGCGGCGCGCCCTCGTGACGATCCACGAGACCGCGGTCGACCAGTACATCGACATCAAGAAGAACGAGGCAATCGGCCAGGACTCGCTCTTCGCCGATATGGGCAGCCTCGACGGCGATGATTTCAGCGGCTTCGGTGTCTCGATCTCGATCCCCGACATCGACGACTGGGACAAGACGACCCTGCTCGGCCACGAGCGGGAGATGCTGGGCCTCTACGTCTCCGACCACCCGCTGCTCGGCCTCGAGCACGTGCTCTCCGCCGGGACCGACTGCACCATCGGCCAGCTGATGCTCGACGAGGACCGCCCGCACGGCTCGACGATCACGGTGAGCGGCCTGGTGACGAGCGTGCAACGCAAGATCACCAAGCGCGGAGACGCGTGGGCCACGATCACGCTGGAGGACCTCGACGGTGCCATCGAGGTGCTGCTCTTCCCCAGCGCCTACCAGCTCGCCTCCACGCACCTCGTCGAGGACGCGATCATCCGGGTCAAGGGCCAGCTCTCCCGTGACAAGGACCAGCCCGAGCTGCGCGCGCAGGAGGTCACCGTCCCCGACCTGAGCGAGGGCCCGTCGGGACCCGTCGTCGTGACGTTGCCGCAGACCAGGTGCACGCCGCCGGTGGTCAACCAGTTCCGCGACATCCTCGGCACCCACCCGGGGGTCACCGAAGTGCGGCTGCGGCTGATGAGCCGGGACAAGACGATCGTGATGCGGATGCCCGACCAGCTGCGGGTCACGCCGAGCCCGGCGCTCTTCGCCGACCTCAAGCAGCTGCTCGGCCCCGGGTGCCTCACCGGATGAGCCCGCTCCATGCCCTGGTCCGCCCCGTCGCGGTGGTGGCCGCCTTCGCCCTGTCCGGCGCGGTGTCCGGCGTCCTCTGGGAGTGGCTGTGGGAACCGCCGACCGGCCTGGTCGTCTCCGGCCAGTGGGTGCTGGAGCCCGCGGGGCCGGACCTCGGCTTCTCCGACACCGGCTGGTACGTCGTGATCGCGATGGCCGTCGGGGCCGTGCTCGCGGCCGCGATCGGCTGGGGCTTCCCGGGCCGCGAGCTGGTGACCCTGGCCGCCGTGGTGGTCGGGGCGTTCGTCGCAGGCTGGCTGATGTTCCGGGTCGGCCACGCCCTGGGCCCGCCGGACCCCCGGGTGCTCGCCGCGGGCGAGGCCGACCTGGTCAGGCTGCCGGCCGACCTGCGGGTCGCCGGCTCGGACGCCCGGCCCTCCCTCTTGCGCCCGGAGTCGAGCGCCTTCGCGGCGTTCCCGGCCGGCGCCACGCTCGGCCTGATGGCCGTCTTCCTCATGGGTCGCGGGCGGACCGCGCGAGGTCAGCAGACCCCGGGTTGAGAGTGCACCGACGCGGGTAGGGTGACGACGTCACACACACGTCGGCGCAAGCCGGCCATCCACACGGGGGTTCCCTTGTCCAGCACCACTCCTTCGGGACCGGGGGGTCCCGAGTTCCTCGAGCCGACCGGCGGCAGTCCGGTCGGCTCCAGCTCCCGCTCGGGCGACAACCGCAAGCGCCTGCTCGTGCTGGGCGGCGTCGTCGGGCTCGTCGCCGTCGGTGGCGCCGCTGCCTGGGCGATCACGTCCTTCGTGGGCACGGGCGCCCAGCCGGCCGAGGCACTGCCGGCCGGCACCCTCGCCTACGCCAGCGTCGACCTCGACCCGAGCGGCAGCCAGAAGATCGAGGCGATCCGCACCCTGCGCAAGTTCCCCGCGTTCAAGGACAAGATCAACCTCGACACCGACGACGACCTGCGTGAGCGGTTCTTCGAGGAGATGACCTCGAGCGGCGAGTGCGAGGGTCTCGACTACGCCGAGGACGTGGAGCCGTGGCTCGGCAACCGCCTCGCCGTGGCCGGCGTCGACACCGGCGCGGAGCAGCCCTCCCCGGTCGTCGTCGTGCAGATCAGCGACGCCGGCGCAGCCGAGGACGGCTTCCGGGCGATCGAGGAGGCCTGCGGCAACACCGACGAGCCGGCCGGCATCGCCGTCGAGGGCGACTGGGCGATCGTGGCCGAGACGCAGGAGCAGGCCGACAAGGTGGTCGAGCTCGCGGGCGAGGGCACCCTGGCCGATGACGACGACTTCACCCGCTGGACCGGCGAGACCGGCGACGCGGGCATCCTGACCATGTACGCGTCCCCCGAGATCGGCCCCGAGCTGCTCTCCCTCCTCGAGGACACCGGCGTCAGCCCGTTCGGCGGCTCCGAGCTCGGCGGGATCGACCCCGAGACCGGCGAGTTCGAGGACGTCGAGCCCTCGGCCTCCCCGAGCGTCCCGCCGGAGGTCCAGAAGAGCCTCGAGGACTTCGGGGGCGCGGCCGCCACGCTCCGCTTCTCCGACGGCTCACTGGAGCTGGAGTTCGCCGCCGACTCTGGCGAGCAGGCGGAGATCTTCGCAGACGTCGACTCCGGCGGCGAGATCGTCGGATCCCTGCCCGAGGGCACGATCGCGGCGATCGGCTTCGGCGTCCCGGACGGCTGGGTCGACATGATGGCCGAGCAGATGGCCAGCAGCCTGGGCCAGACGAAGGACGAGCTCTACGCGGAGGCCTCCGCGCAGACGGGCCTGGACCTGCCGGACGACCTGGAGGCGCTCGTCGGTGACGGCCTCGCGGTCTCTCTCGGCGAGGGCATCGACCCCGACGCCGTGATGAACGGCGGGCCCGCCGAGCTGCCGATCGCGATCAAGATCGACGGCGACGAGGCCGAGGTCGAGGCGGTCCTGGAGAAGCTGCGTCCGCAGCTCGGCGAGGAGGCAGACCTCCTCGAGACCGCCACCGGCGACGACTACGTCGTGCTCGGCCCCAACGCCGACTACCGCGAGAAGGTCGCGCAGGAGGACGGGCTCGAGGGCTCCGAGGCCTACCAGCAGGTGGTCGAGGGGGCCGACGGCGCGGCGGCCGTCATGTTCGTCGACTTCGACGCCGACGACAACTGGCTGGCACGGGTGGCCCAGGACGACGCGGAGCTGGCGGACAACCTGGAGCCCCTCTCGGCCCTCGGCATCACCGGGTGGTACGAGGACCGGGTCTCCCACGGCTTCGTCCGGCTCACCACCGACTGAGGCAGCCGAGCGCCGTCACCGGCCGATCGGGGCGGAGGTCGCAGACGTGACCGCCATCAGGTCGGCCGGTGACAGCTCGACGTCCAGGCCGCGCTGACCGCCGGAGACGAAGATCGTCGGGTGGTCGAGCGCCGACTCGTCCAGCACGGTCGGGTGCGCCCGCTTCTGGCCGATCGGCGAGATCCCGCCGGCGACGTAGCCCGTCGCTCGCTCGGCAACCGCCACCTCGGCCATCACCGCCTTGCTGCCGTCGAGGGCCCGGGCGAGTGCCTTGAGGTCCAGCTGGCTGGTGACCGGCACGATGCCCACGACGAGGCGACCGTCGAGCGAGGCCATCAGGGTCTTGAAGACCCGATCGGGGTCGACGCCGAGCGCTTCAGCCGCCTCGAGGCCGTAGGACTCGACCCGCGGGTCGTGGTCATAGGCATGGAGGACGAAGTGCACCGCCGCCTTCGTCAGTGCGACGGTCGCGGGGGTGCCTCCGGCAGACTGCTTCCGGGCCATCAGTTGGGACTCCAGGCGGTGCGGGCCACCTCGATGGCCGGCAGGGACGGGATCACGTTCATGGCGCGCAGCTCCTCGCGAAGCATCTGGGTGACAAGCTCGAGGCGGGTGGCCACGTCGCTCGCCTCGAGCAGCGACTGCCGCTCGGCCATCGGCAGCGGCGCGAGGGCCGCCAGCGTCCAGGACAGGTATTCCGGGTCGCGGGGGAGTGCGCCGGAGAAGACGTCGCCGCGCAGCTCGGCGACGGCGGCCCGGTAGGCCGTGAACGTCGCGCGTGCGCGGTCCAGCAGCTCCCCGGGCACGGGGACCGGCTCGTCGGGCACCTCGTGGAACGAGGCGACGGCGAACTCGCCCGACCCGTCGAGGTCGTCGATCGCCATCCGTTCGCGCCCGACCGCGACGATCTGGAACGTGCCGTCGTCCTGCACCTCGACCTCGGTCAGCTGCAGCACGACTCCCACGCGGTAGAGCGACTGCGAGCCGTGGTCGCCGACCTCGTAGCCCTCGCGGATCGCCACCGAGCCGAAGATGCGCTGGGCCGGGTCGTCCACGCGCAGAAGGTGGTGCACGAGGGCGCGGTAGCGGTCCTCGAACACGTGCAGCGGCACGGTGACCCCGGGGAAGAGGACCGTGCTGAGCGGGAACATCGGGAGTGACTCGCTCACCCCTTCACCGTAGCGGAGGCATGACGCCCGTGGCCCCCTCCGCACCGGCCGCCCGGCGACCGGTCCGGATGACGTCGGGGGTCAGGAGCGAGGGGTGGGGCGACCGTAGACTTGCGCCCATGCTCCGACGAATCGACCTCAGGGGTGGCTCTGCGCGCAGCGGGGCCCCCGTCGACCTGGCCGCGGCCCTGCCGCGCGCCGAGTTCGACGTCGAGGCCGCGACCCATCAGGTGCGGCCGATCGTGGAGGCGGTGCGCACCCGCGGCGTCGAGGCGATCGTGGAGTTCTCCGAGCGATTCGACGGCGTACGCCGTGACGACGGCACGCCGGTCGGCATCACCGTCCCCCGGGAGGCGATGGACGAGGCGCTCGCCGCCCTCGACCCGGCCGTCCGGGCCGGCCTCGAGGAGGCGATCGCGCGGCTGCGCGCCACCTGCGAGGCCGAGCTCGAGTCCGACGTGGTCACCGCCGTGGCCGATGGCGCGGTCATCACCCACCGCAAGGTGCCGGTCCAGCGCGTGGGCCTCTACGTCCCCGGGGGCGTCGCGCCGCTCGTCAGCAGCGTGGTGATGAACGTCGTCCCCGCCCAGGTCGCCGGCGTTCCCTCGATCGCGCTCGCGAGCCCGCCGCAGAAGACCCACGGCGGCCTGCCCGAGCCGACCATCCTGGCCGCCTGCGCCCTGCTCGGCGTGGACGAGGTCTACGCCGTCGGCGGCGCCCAGGCGGTCGCGATGTTCGGCTACGGCGCCGGCCCCTGCCGCAAGGTCGACCTCGTCACGGGTCCCGGCAACATCTACGTCACCGCCGCCAAGCGGCTGCTGCGCGGCGTCGTCGGCATCGACTCCGAGGCCGGCCCGACCGAGGTGATGGTGCTCGCCGACGACACCGCCGACCCGGCGTACGTCGCGGCCGACCTGATCAGCCAGGCCGAGCACGGCACCACGTCCGCGAGCGTGCTGGTCACCCCGTCGGAGCAGCTCGCCGACGACGTGGCCGCCGAGCTCGACAAGCAGGTCCACGCGACCCGCCACACCGAGCGCATCGTCACCGCGCTGACCGCCCAGCAGTCGGCGGTCGTGCTGGTCGACGACCTCGAGCAGGGCGTCGAGGTCGCCAACGCCTACGCCGCCGAGCACCTCGAGATCCACACCGCCAACGCGTCGGAGGTCGCGGCGCGTGTCGTCAACGCGGGTGCCGTGTTCGTCGGCCCGTGGGCGCCGGTCTCGCTCGGCGACTACTGCGCGGGCTCCAACCACGTGCTCCCGACCGCGGGCTGCGCCTGCCACTCCAGCGGCCTGTCGGTCCGTGCGTTCCTCAAGTCGATGCACGTGGTCGACTACTCGCGCGCGGCGCTCGAGCAGGTCGCCGGCCACGTGGTGACGCTTGCGGAGGCCGAGGACCTGCCCGCGCACGGCGCGGCTGTCACCGTGCGGTTCGCCCGGTGACCCGGCCGGTGGCGAGCACTGGGACCTGGCCGCCGCTGCGTGAGGAGCTCCGGGGGATCGAGCCCTACGGCGCGCCGCAGCTCGACGTGCCCGTCCAGCTCAACGTCAACGAGAACCCCTACGCCCCCTCGGCCGAGTGCGTCGCCGACATCGCGGCGGCGGTCGCCGACGCGGCCACCTCGCTGAACCGCTACCCGGACCGGGAGTTCACGGCCCTGCGCGAGGCGCTCGCGGCGTACCTGAACACCGACGGCGGCCGGGGCGTCACCCCCGACCAGGTGTGGGCGGCCAACGGCTCCAACGAGGTGATGCTGCAGCTGTTGCAGGCCTTCGGCGGGCCTGGGCGCTGCGCGCTGTCCTTCGCGCCGACCTACTCGATGTATCCCGAGTACGCCCGCGACGCGATGACCGAATGGGTCGTCGGGCACCGCGAGACCGACTTCTCCCTCGACCTCGACGCCGCGCGCGCCCTGGTCGAGGAGCGCCGTCCCGCGGTCGTGCTGCTGCCGAGCCCCAACAACCCGACCGGCACGGCGCTGCCGCCGGAGGCGGTGTCGATGCTCTGCGAGGCCGCCGGCGACGGGATCGTCGTGGTGGACGAGGCGTACGGCGAGTTCCGCAGGGCCGGCACGCCCAGTGCCCTGGAGCTCCTCGACCGCCACCGCAACCTGGTTGTCAGCCGCACCATGAGCAAGGCGTTCGCGCTCGCCGGCGCCCGCCTGGGCTACTTCGCGGCGGCGAGGGAGATCTGCGACGCGATCCGGGTCGTCCGGCTGCCCTACCACCTGTCGGCGGTGACGCAGGCGACCGCGCTGGCGGCGTTGCAGCACGCCCCGGAGCTGCTCGGCAACGTCGACGCGCTGCGCAAGGAGCGCGACCTCACCGTCGACTGGCTGCGGGCGCAGGGCCTCGAGGTCGCCGACAGCGACGCCAACTTCGCGTTGTTCGGTCGCTTCGCCGATCGGCACGCTGTCTGGCAGGGCCTGCTCGACCGGGGCGTGCTGATCCGCGAGACCGGCCCGGACGGCTGGCTGCGCGTCTCGGTCGGGACGCCCGAGGAGATGACCGCGTTCAAGGACGCGCTGACCGACGTGATGAAGGCCGACCCCGTGAATGCCCAGCAGAAGGATCTGACATGAGCCGCACCGCCCGCATCGAGCGGAGGACCAAGGAGTCGCAGGTCACCGTGGAGGTGGACCTCGACGGCACCGGCCGCGCCGACATCAGCACCAACGTCGGCTTCTACGACCACATGCTCAACTCCTTCGCCCGGCACGCGCTCGTCGACCTCGTGGTGCACGCCAACGGCGACACCCACATCGACGCCCACCACACCGTCGAGGACACCGCGATCGTCCTCGGCCAGGCGCTGCGCGAGGCGCTCGGCGACAAGCAGGGCATCCGCCGCTTCGGCGACGCCCTGGTGCCGCTCGACGAGGCGCTCGTGCAATGCGCGGTCGACGTCTCCGGCCGCCCCTACTGCGTGCACACCGGCGAGCCCGAGGGCCAGGTCTTCGTCGCGATCGGCGGCGACCAGGGCGCGTCGTACGTTGGCTCGCTGACCCGCCACGTCTTCGAGACGATCGCCTTCCATGCCCAGATCGCGCTGCACGTGCGGGTGCTGTCCTCGCGCGACCCGCACCACCTGGTGGAGGCGCAGTTCAAGGCGTTCGCCCGGGCGTTCCGCGACGCGATCGCGTTCGACCCGCGCGAGACGGGCGTGCCCTCGACCAAGGGCACCCTCGTGGGTGAGGGGAGCGCGTCCTGAGCCCCAGGGTCGTCGTCCTCGACTACGGGTCGGGCAACCTCCGCTCCGCGGTCCGTGCCGTCGAGCGCGCGGGTGCCACCGTCGAGCTGACCGGTGACTTCGAGACCGCGCTGGAGGCCGACGGCCTGCTGGTGCCGGGCGTCGGGGCGTACGCCGCGTGCATGGCGGGCCTGAGGGCGATCAAGGGCGACCGCATCATCGGGCGCCGGCTCGCCGGCGGCCGGCCGGTGCTCGGCATCTGCGTCGGCATGCAGATCCTGTTCGCGCGCGGGGTCGAGCACGGCGTCGAGACCGAGGGCTGCGACGAGTGGCCGGGCACCGTCGAGCGGCTCCAGGCACCCGTCGTACCCCACATGGGCTGGAACACGGTCGACGCTCCTGTCGGGACGAGTCTGTTCGCCGGGATCGAGGACGAGCGGTTCTACTTCGTGCACTCCTACGCCGCCCGCAGCTGGGACCTGGTCACCAACGACCGCACGAAGGCGCCCCTGGTCACCTGGGCCGAGCACGGCGGCGACCGGTTCGTCGCGGCCGTGGAGAACGGCCCCCTCTCGGCCACCCAGTTCCACCCCGAGAAGTCCGGGGACGCAGGCGCCCACCTGCTGCGCAACTGGGTGTCGTCGCTCTCCTAGGTCAGGGCCTTGCGCATCACGACCCGCGGGAAGCCGCCCGAGACAGCGTCGGTCTGCGCCGCCATGGTGAAGCCCGCGCGCTCGAAGAGCTTGCGGGTGCCGACGTAGGCCATCGTGAGGTCGACCTTCGCGCCCCGGTTGTCGACCGGGTAGCCCTCGACGGCGGGCGCTCCCTTCTGCCCGGCGTAGGCCACCGCTCCTTCGAGCAGGGGAAGGGAGATGCCCTTGCCGCGGTGACCCGGCCGCACCCTCACGCACCAGACGGACCAGACGGGCTGGTCGTCGACGTGCGGGATCTTCCTCGAGCGCTCGAACGGCAGCTCCGCCCTCGGCGCGACCGCTGCCCACCCGACCACCTCGTCCCCGTCGTACGCCAGCACACCCGGTGCCACGTCGCGCTCGGTCAGCTGCCTGACGTACTCGCCCCTCGCCGGACCGACCAGCTCCCTGTTCGTCCTGGAATCGAGGCGGTGGCTGAGGCACCAGCACACCGAGGACGCGGGGTTCTTCGGGCCGAGCATGGTCGCCACGTCGTCGAACCGGTCGGCCGTCGCGGGGTGGACCGAGATGGACACGCGGCCACGATAGTCCGCGGCCCGCGGGCAGCAAGGTGGTCCAGTCGGCGTCGAGCCGGGACACAGCCCCGAGATCACGCAGTCTGCCCTCTGCGTCAGCCGGATCTCGCCCCTCCCCAACTTCCGGCGTTCGGCAGCGGCTGAGGAGAGAATGGGCCGAGCACACCAGGAGCCGACCGATGCCACGCGACCCTCACATCCCCGACGAGTTCGACGTCTACACGGTCGTCGTCCTCCGGCGGCCGGCGGACGCGCCGGAGATGTCGGACGAGGAGCTCGACGAGCTGCAGGCGCGCCACCTCGCCTACCGCGCCAAGCTGGCCGAGAGGGGTGTGCTGGTGGCCAACGGGCCGTTCGGCGAGCAGAGCGACCCGGCGTACCGCGGGATGTCGATCTTCGCCTGCGACCCGGCCGAGGCGGCCCGGTTCTCGGACGGGGACCCGTCGGTGGTCGCCGGTCGGCTGGCGTACGACGTGATGGAGTGGTGGGTCCGCGCCGGCTCCCTCGCCTTCCCACTCACGGGCCGGCCGGTCGGCGACCGCCGCTCGATGCCGGACGACTGATCGAGGACCCGTCTCGCGCGCACGCCGGCGTCGCGGCGTACGAGCCCAGGACTCCTAGGATTCACGCCATGAGCGACTACCTCGAGCTCCTTCCCGCCGTCGACATCAAGGGCGGGCAGGCCGTCCAGCTGGTGCAGGGCGTCGACGGCTCGGAGAAGCGGTTCGGCGACCCGATCGAGGCGGCCCTGCGCTGGCAGGAGGCCGGGGCGGAGTGGATCCACCTCGTCGACCTCGACGCGGCCTTCGGCCACGGCCACAACCGCGCGCTGCAGGCCGAGATCGTCGGCCGGCTGGACATCAAGGTCGAGATGAGCGGCGGCATCCGCGACGACGAGTCGCTCGCAGCCGCGATGGCCACGGGCTGCCGGCGGGTCAACATCGGCACGGCGGCGCTCGAGCAGCCGGAGTGGTGCGCCCGGGCGATCGCCGAGTACGGCGACCGCGTCGCCATCGGCCTGGACGTGCGCGGCACCACCCTGGCCGCTCGTGGCTGGACACGCGAGGGCGGCGACCTCCACGAGACGCTGGCCCGGCTCGACTCCGAGGGCTGCGCCCGCTACGTCGTAACCGACGTCAACAAGGACGGCATGCTCCAGGGCCCAAACCTCGATCTGCTGCGCGACGTCTGCTCGCGCACCGACCGCCCCGTCGTCGCCAGCGGCGGCGTCACCACCCTCGACGACATCCGGGCGCTGATGGAGCTCGTGCCGATCGGCGTCGAGGGCGCGATCGCCGGCACCGCGCTCTACGAGGGGCGGTTCACCCTCGAGGACGCGCTCGCCCTCACCAGGTCTCGATACGTCCCCGGCTCGTCCCTCGCCGAGGACTACTCGACCACCGAGGCAGACGGATGAGCCTCGCCGTCCGCGTCATCCCCTGCCTGGACGTCGACGGCGGTCGGGTCGTCAAGGGCATCAACTTCCAGGAGCTGCGCGACGCCGGCGACCCCGTCGAGCTGGCCCGCACCTACGACGCGGAGGGCGCCGACGAGCTGACCTTCCTCGACATCTCCGCCTCCCACGAGGGCCGCGCCACCACCATGGAGGTCGTCTCCCGCTGTGCCGAGGAGGTCTTCATCCCGCTCACCGTCGGCGGGGGAGTCTCGAGCGTCGAGGACGTCGACCGGCTGCTGCGCGCGGGCGCCGACAAGGTCGCCATCAACACCGCCGCCATCCGCCGGCCCGAGCTGGTGGCCGAGGTGGCCGACCGCTTCGGCAACCAGGTGCTCGTGCTCTCGGTCGACGCCCGCAGGGCCGAGGGCACGCAGTCCGGCTTCGAGGTGACCACGCACGGTGGCCGCAAGTCCGCTGGCCTCGACGCGATCGAGTGGGCCGTGAAGGCGGCCGAGCTCGGCGCGGGCGAGATCCTCCTCAACGCGATGGACGCCGACGGCACCCAGGACGGCTTCGACCTCGACCTGATCCGGTCGGTCCGCCGCGAGGTCAGCATCCCGGTCATCGCCAGTGGGGGAGCGGGTCGGCTCGACCACTTCCCGCCCGCGGTCGACGCCGGCGCCGACGCCGTACTGGCCGCCACCGTCTTCCACTTCGGCACCCTGCGCATCTCGGAGGTCAAGGACACCCTGGCCGCGGCCGGGCACCCCGTGCGCTGACGGTCTCAGTCCCTCGTCCGGACCGAGAGTGGGGAGCCCTCGGGCAGCTCCACCGTCACGCGCCCGTTCTCGTCCACCCGCACGGAGAAGGGGGCCCTTGCCGCCTTGAGCCCGTGCAGCGCGAGGCGCCCCAGGCCGAGGGGGGAGTACGCCGGGACGGTGACCGTGTGTCCCGAGACCCGGACGCCGAGGCAGGCGACGAGCGCTGCGAGCGGCGCGGCCGCTGACCACGCCTGGGGACGGCAGGCGGCGGGATAGGAGGTGGGCACTGCCACGTCCTCCGCCGAGTCGCCGCCGTAGAGCTCGGGGAGGCGGTGCTCGAAGCCCTCGGCAGCCCGGAAGATTCCGCGCGCGAGCGTGGCGGCATCCTCGAGCTGACCGATGCGGGCCAGCCCCATTGCGGCGACCGCTGTGTCGTGCGGCCACACGGTGCCGCCGTGGTAGGAGAGACGGGAGAACCGGGGTGACTCGCGGGTCAGGGTGCGCAGCCCGAAGCCGGAGTCCAGCGCGGGGCTGGTGAGGAGCTCAGCCACCCGTCGCTGCTGTTCGGGGGTCAGGATGCCCGTGCCGAGCAGGTGGCCCATGTTGGAGGCCACGCTGTCGACGAGGTGCCCCGCTCCGTCGAGCGCGAGCGCGGGATGCCCGGTCGCCGTGTCGCCCACCCAGAAGTCGGACTGGAAGCGGGCGCGCAGGTCCTGTGCCCACTCCCGCAGCCCCGCGGGGACCGGATGTCCGAGCGTCTCCAGGAGTGCTGCTCCACGCGTGGCGGCCTCGAACGCGTAGGCCTGCACCTCGCTCAGGGCGATCGGCGGCTCGGCGAGCCGTCCGTCCGCGAACTGGATGGAGTCGTGGCTGTCCTTCCAGCCCTGGTTGGACAGGCCGGTGCCGGTGTGGTCGACGTACCGGAGCCAGCCGGTCGCTGACGACGCCGACCGGAGCCACGCCAGGCACTCGACGAGGGCCGGCACGAGCGGCCGGACCGCGTCGGGGTCGGCCCCCCAGTCGACCGCGTCGGCCAGCGCACACACCCACAGGGGCGTGGCGTCCACGCTGCCGTAGTAGAGCGGGGGCAGCACCTGCTGGCCCAGGTCGAGGATCCCTCCCCGCACCTCGTGCAGGATCTTGCCGGGCTCCTCCTCGATACGGGGGTCCTCGCGCCTGCCCTGCCGCCGGGCCAGCACCCGCAGGGTCGCGAGGGTGAGGTCCACGTCGAAGGGCACGAGCATCCGTGCGGCCCACAGGGAGTCCCGCCCGAACAGGGTGAGGAACCACGGGCTCCCTGCGGCAAGGAACGCGTCTCCGTGGTCGTCGAGCAGCAGCGACTCCAGGTCGCCGACGCTCTGTTCGACGGTGCGCCGGACGGTGACAGCAGCCGCGTCGACGGCGATCGACTCCTGCCAGCCGCGCGCGGTGCCGCGGCCCCACGGGCCGGTCACGTCGGACTCCCACTGCCACGAGATCTCCCGGCTCTCACCCGGGTCCAGCGCCACCGCCCAGGTGAGGACCGTCTGGTTTCCGGTCTCGACCTCCGGCCACGGAGACCCGACCAGCTCGAAGCCCGCGTCAGCGACACGCCAGCCCACGCGCCGGCCGGGACCTGCCGTCGGCCTCGTCGCGGCGGTCGCCGAGCCTTGCTTGACCACTGACAGGGGGGCGAAGTCGGCGCGCGCCGTGAGTCGCACGGTGAGGTGGACGGGCCGCTGGGCGGTGGACGCGGTGACGAGGCGCTCCCGCAAGACGTCGCCGGTCAGGTGCCGCGTGAGCTCCAGGGTGACGGTGGGATCCGGAATCGGATCCCCCACAGACCTCGCGACGTAGCAGAACTCCTGGTGGTCGGCGCCACGCGCACCCGACCGCACGAGCTCCAGGCCGGACTCGTCGACGGACAGCTCGAGGCGGTCGAGCAGTCGCACGTCGCTGCGATACCACCCGCTCACGCCGCCCGCCCGGACCTGCCCGTCGGGCTCGGTGAGCAGCATCGCGGGCGCGGCGGCACAGGACCGCAACGTGTGGAGGAGGGGCTGCAGCGAGGGCCTTGACCCGTTCTCGGCGGCCTGTGTAACGTCCGTCACATCGCGGAGTTTAGCGTTAAACACGCTGGCTGGGGCAAGGGCACGGATCGGAGGGGCGATGGCCCGCGGGGGATCAGCTCGTGGTCCGGAGACACACGGTCACGTCACGCTGGCGGACGTGGCTCGGCACGTCGGGGTCTCCGCCCAGTCGGTCTCCAACGCCCTGCATCGGCCCGAGCGCCTCAATCCGGACACGAGGGTGCGCATCCTCGCGGCCATCGAGGAGCTCGGCTACCGCCCCAACCGGTCGGCGCGTGCACTGCGGGGACGCGCCTCGGGGTTGCTCGCCGTGACGGTCGAGCGCTCCCGCCCTGGCCGTGCGGCGCTGCTGCTCGACGACTTCCTGCACGGCCTGTGCGAGGCGGCCGACGGCGCGGGATACCACCTGATCCTGTGCCAGGCCGACACCTCCCAGGCGGAGCTCCGGGCCTACCGCGAGCTGCGCGCGACGACGAGCGTCGACGGCTTCATCCTCACCGGCACCAGGACCCGCGACGTCAGGGCGTCCGTCCTGCAGGAGTGGGCCGTGCCGTTCGCGTCGTTCGGCCGCGCCTGGAACGCCGAGCCCAGCTATTCCTGGGTCGACGTGGACGGGCGTGCCGGGCTTGCCGCGGCGACCCGCCACGTGCTCGATGGGGGCCATCGCCGCGTGGGCTACCTCGGCTGGCCCGGGAACAGTGACGTCGGGCGCGACCGGCGGGCCGGGTGGCAGGAGACCTGTACGGCGCGCGGCGTCCGCCCGGGCCCGGAGGAGCGCTGCCGCGACGACTTCGACGCTGCGGTCACGGCCGCCGGCCGGCTCCTCGCCCTGCCCGAGCCCCCGACGGCCGTGGTGTGCGCCAGCGACACCCTCGCCCTCGGCGTACTGCGCGCCGCCGCCGACCGCGGGATCCCGGTCGGCCCGGACCTGGCCGTCACCGGCTTCGACGACTCCGCGCCCGCAGGTCTCTCCACCCCCGCCCTGACCAGCGTGCGCCAGCCACTCGCCGATGTCGCGAAGGCCCTGGTCGACTCCGTCCGTCGGGAGATCGAAGACCCCGGCGGCACCCCGTGCCACACCCTCCTCGAGCCCCAGCTGGTCGTTCGCGAGTCCAGCGGCGGAGGGCCCACCCCCACCGATGTCACACCACATCCCGCAAGGAGACCATCATGAACACCCACATCCTGCGTCCGCTCGTCGTGGCGGCAGTGAGCACGCTCGCCCTCGCGGCGTGCGGAGGCGGCTCCGGCTTCGAGGAGGAGACGGAGACCGACTCCGGCGCCGAGGAGCTGACCGTGCTGATCGGCTCCTCGGGCGAGGCCGAGACCAAGGCGGTCGAGGACGCGGTCGCCGCCTGGTCGGAGGAGTCCGGGACCCAGGCGACCGTCTCCGTGGCCTCGGACCTCAACCAGCAGGTCAGCCAGGGCTTCGCGGCGGACAACCCCCCGGACGTCTTCTACCTGGCGGTCGACCAGATGGCGGGCTACGCCGCGAACGGATCGCTCTACGCCTACGGCGCCGACCTCGAGGATCCGGACGCGTTCTACCCGGCGCTCGTGGACGCGTTCACGGTGGACGACGCGCTGCAGTGTGCGCCGAAGGACTTCTCCACCCTGGCCCTGATCATCAACACCGAGCTGTGGGAGGCCGCCGGCCTCACCGACGCGGACATCCCCACCGACTGGGACTCGCTCGCCGAGGTGGCTGGCAAGCTCACCAAGGGTGACGTCGTCGGCCTGGCGATGAGCCCGGAGTACGCCCGGGTCGGCGCCTTCTTCCCGCAGGCCGGTGGCGCCATGGTGTCGGACGACGGCACGGAGGCCACGGTCGACAGCCCCGAGAACCTCGAGGCGCTGACCTACCTGCAGGGGCTGATGAAGGACGGCTCGCTCGACTACTCCTCGACGCTGGGCGCCGGCTGGGGCGGTGAGGCCTTCGGCAAGGGCATGGCCGCCATGGTGGTCGAGGGCAACTGGATCGCCGGGGCGCTGACCAACGACTTCCCGGACGTGAAGTGGAGGGCGGTCGAGCTGCCCGCCGGCCCGGCCGGTGACGGGACGCTCGCGTTCACCAACTGCTGGGGCATCCCGGAGAAGACCGGCGACAAGGAAGCGGCGGTCAGCCTCGTGGAGCACCTCATCAGCGAGGAGAGCCAGATCGCCTTCGCCGAGGCGTTCGGAGTCATCCCCTCGGTCCAATCGGCAGCCGAGACCTGGGTAGGCGACACCCCGGACTTCGACGCATTCGTCGCCGGCGCGGAGTACGCGCAGAACCCGCCGTCGCAGGCCGGGACCACCGACGTGATCTCCGACTTCAACGCGCAGCTCGAGGGGCTGGAGGACGGCGACCCGAGGGCGATCCTGGAGTCGGTCCAGCAGACCATGCAGGCGGCCCTCGATGCCCAAGGCTGATCGGGGGATCAACCGCGGACGCAACGCCTGGGGCTGGTTCTTCGTCGGCCCCGGCGTTGCCGTCCTCGGCATCTTCCTCCTCCTGCCGGTCCTGATGGCGGCGTGGGTCAGCGTCTCGGACTGGCGCGGCAGCGGAAGCCCGTTCGCCTCGAGCGTCGGCTTCGTCGGACTCGACAACTACCGGGCGATCCTGTCCGGGGGGACGCTCGCCCAGCGCGACTTCGGTACGTCGCTGCGCAACAACGCCTACTACGTGCTGTTCGTCGTGCCCCTCCAGACGGCGCTGGCCCTGGCGCTCGCGGTCCTGGTCAATGCCAAGGCGCTGAAGGGGCGCGGCTTCTTCCAGACCGCGTTCTACTTCCCCTCGGTCACGAGCTCGGTGGCGATCACGGTGCTGTGGCTCTACCTCTTCAGCGCCACCGGCGTCGTCAACCGGGTGCTCGGGTGGGTGGGGATCAACGGCCCGCCGTGGTTCAACGACCCGCGCGGGATCGTCCACGTGGCACTTCGCGCCCTGGGCATCGACTCGGCCCCCGGAGCCCTCACCGAGCACAGGTTCCTGGGCGTCACCTGGTGGGACTGGTTGTCCGGACCTTCGTTCGCCATGTCCGCGCTGATCCTGATGGCGATCTTCACGACCTCGGGGACGTTCATGCTGCTCTTCATCGCAGCGCTGCGGTCCATCGGGGAGGAGATCGACGAGGCCGGGATGGTCGACGGGGCGAGTGCCTGGCAGCGCTTCCGCTACCTCACGGTCCCGATGCTGCGTCCGACCATGTTCACGGTCCTGACGCTCGGCCTGATCGGCACGTGGCAGGTATTCGACCAGATCTACACCGGCACGAGCGGCGGCCCGGCGAAGTCCACGCTAACCCCCGCCTACCTCTCCTTCCAGGCTGCGTTCACCAACCAGCAGTGGGGACAGGGAGCAGCGATCGCCTTCATCCTCTTCGCGATCATCGTGGTGCTGACGCTGCTCCAGCGGTGGCTGCTCCGGGAGAAGGGCGGTCCGCGCCGGAAGCGCCGCCGACCCGCCATCCCGGTCGCGGCAGCGGCCCAGGGGGTGGCGCGATGAGCGCGATTCGGTCGACGCCGAGGGCACGTCCGCGGGAGAGCCTGGTCGCCAGGTCCTGGCTCTACGCGGTGCTCGTCGTCCTGGCCGTCATCTACATCTTCCCGTTCCTGGTGGACGTGGCGACATCGTTCAAGTCCGATGCCGAGGCGGCACAGAACCCGCTCGGCCTGATCCCGCAGACGACGACGACGGCGGCCTACGACCTGCTGTTCCTGCGGTCGGACTTCCCCACCTGGTTCCAGAACTCCGCGATCGTGACGATCCTGGTCACCGCGGGGCGGGTCCTGTTCGACTCGATGGCGGGCTACGCGCTGGCGCGGCTGCCGTTCCGCGGCAGGACGGTCATCTACGCCGTCCTGATCGGCGTGATGGCCGTGCCCAACGTGGTGCTGCTGATCCCGAAGTTCCTGGTGATCAACCAGCTGGGGATGTACAACTCCTACCCGGGCCTGGTGATCCCGCTGCTCGTCGACGCGGCGGGGATCTTCATCATGAAGAACTTCTTCGAGTCGATCCCGGTCGCCGTCGAGGAGCAGGCCCGTGTCGACGGGGCCGGCCCGTTCCGGGTCTTCTGGTCGATCGTGCTCCCGATGGCGCGTCCCGCCGTGGTCACGATCGGGATCCTCTCCTTCCAGGGATCGTGGAACGAGCTCAACCACTTCATCGTGGCGAGCGACTCCCCGGCTCTCTTCACGCTCACCAAGGGCGTCGCCCAACTCGCCTCTGGCGCCCTCAGCTCCGGGACGCAGTATCCGGTCAAGCTCGCGGCCGCCGCGATCATGACCATACCGGTGGCGATCGTGTTCCTGGTGTTCCAGAGGCGGATCATGAACGCGCAGGGCGGAGCGGTGAAGGGCTGACCCGGTGGTAGGAAACCTCTCGTCCTCCGGCCGGTCGGCGGACGAGGGGCACCACCTAGGATTCGTCCATGCGTACGACGAGCCTCGCAGCCCTTGTCCTGGCCACGCTGGCCCTCACCTCCTGCGGCGCTCCGCGCGACGAGGTCGACACCGCGCCTGACGCCGGCGGCACCGAGGCGGCCGAGGCGTGCACCAAGGACTCCCTGTCCACCTACGCCGACGGCGTGCTCACTATCGCGACGGACGACCCGGCCTACGAGCCGTGGTTCGTCGACAACGACCCGAGCAATGGCAAGGGCTACGAGTCGGCCGTCGGCTACGCCATCGCCGAGGAGCTCGGCTACGCCGAGGACGAGGTCGAGTGGGTGAAGGTGCCGTTCAACGCGGTCGTGCAGCCCGGTGAGAAGAAGTTCGACTTCGACCTCAACCAGGTCTCCATCACCGAGGAGCGCCGCAAGGCGGTCGACTTCAGCTCCGGCTACTACGACGTCCGCCAGGCCGTCATCACCACCAAGGGCAGCGCCATCGACGGCGCGACCAGCACGGCCGAGCTCCAGGACGCCCGCCTCGGCGCCCAGGTCGGCACGACGAGCTTCACCGCGATCAACGACCAGATCCAGGCCGAGGAGGAGGCCGTGCCGTTCGACACCAACGACCAGGCGGTCCAGGCCCTCAACAACGGCCAGATCGACGGCGTCGTCGTCGACCTCCCGACCGCCTACTTCATGGTCGCCGTGCAGGTGGACAAGGGCACGATCGTGGGCCAGCTGCCGCAGGCGTCCGGGACGCCCGAGCAGTTCGGCGCGGTGCTCGCCAAGGGCAGCCCGCTCACCGACTGCGTCAGCCAGGCCGTCGACGCGCTGCGCGAGGACGGCACCCTCGACGAGCTGCAGCAGCAGTGGCTCGCGCAGCAGGGCGCGCCCGAGCTCTCCTGATGACGCAGGTGCCTGCGCCTGCCGCCCCAAACCCCTGGCAGCCCTCACCGGTCCAGCAGGAGCGGGACGCCTGGCGCCGTCGACGCGCCGTGCGCAGCGGGTCCGTGGCGGCCCTGAGCACGGTGCTGCTCGTCGGCCTCGTCGGCACGGCCGTCGTCACGTCGCCGGGCTGGCAGCGGGTCCAGGAGACCTACTTCGACTGGGACAAGGCGGTGGACTCGTTCCCCGCGGTCCTCGACGGCCTCTGGCTCAACATCCGCGTGACACTGCTCTGCGCCGTGCTGATCGTGGCGCTCAGCCTGCTCATCGCCGTCATGCGGACCACTCGTGGCCCGGTCACCTTCCCGCTGCGGCTGCTCGGCACGGCGTACGTCGACGTGTTCCGTGGGCTGCCGCTGCTGCTCGTGATCTTCCTGCTCGGCTTCGGCGGGCCGGCGCTCAACCTCTCGGGGCTGCCGCGGTCCGCCCTGTTCTGGGGTTGCTCCGCGCTCGTGCTGTCCTACTCGGCCTACGTGGCGGAGGTCTTCCGGGCCGGCATCGAGTCGGTGCATCCCTCGCAGCGGCTCGCCGGCCGGGCGCTGGGGCTCAGCTACGGCCAGACCCTGCGCCACGTCGTACTGCCCCAAGCCTGGCGCCGGGTGCTCCCGCCGCTGATGAACGACCTGGTCTCCCTGCAGAAGGACAGCGGCCTGATCGCCGTCCTCGGCGTCTATGACGCGATCCAGCGCGCCCGGGTCGAGACGTCGCTCGACTTCAACTACACGCCGTACGTCGTGGCCGGCTTCCTGTTCATCTGCCTCACCGTGCCGATGGCGCGCGCGACCGACTGGTTCGCGCGCAAGCAGGGGTTCCACGGGGCGGGAGGGATGCTCTAGATGGCCTTGCTGGAGATGACCGGGGTGCGCAAGGCGTTCGGCTCGCACGTGGTGCTGCGCGCCGTCGACCTGGAGATCGAGCCCGGCCAGTGCGTCGTGCTGATCGGCGCCTCGGGCTCGGGCAAGTCGACGCTGCTGCGCTGCGTCAACCTCCTGGAGACGGTGGACGACGGCGTGATCACCTTCGAGGGCCGCGACATCACCGACCCGCGGATGGACGCCGACGCGGTGAGGTCGCGGATGGGGCTGGTCTTCCAGTCCTACAACCTGTTCCCGCACCTGTCGGTGCTCGGCAACGTGACGCTGGCGCTGCGCAAGGTGCACGGGGTGGCGGCCGGCGAGGCCGAGGAGCGCGGGCTGGCGATGCTGGCGCGGGTCGGCCTGGAGTCCAAGGCGGCCGCGCGCCCGGACGACCTCTCCGGCGGCCAGCAGCAGCGGGTGGCGATTGCCCGGGCCCTGGTGACCGGCCCCGGCCTGATGCTGCTCGACGAGGTCACCTCGGCCCTCGACCCCGAGCTGGTCGGCGAGGTGCTCGACCTGCTCGGTGAGCTCAAGGACGACGGCGTGACCATGCTGCTCAACACCCACGAGATGGGCTTCGCACGCGACGTCGCCGACACCGTGTGCTTCCTGCACGACGGGGTCATCCACGAGTCGGGCACGCCGGCCCAGGTGCTGGACGACCCGAGCCAGGAGCGCACCCGGGCGTTCCTCTCCCGGCTGCGCGCCTGACTCAAGTCGAGCGAAGTCTCACCAGCGGCGGACGCAGCCGGCCTGCAGGCCGACCTTGCGCAGGCCGGTGAGGTCGCCGGCGCCCCACTGCCCCAGGGGCAGGGTGTAGATCGACTGGCTGGGGTTCATGTACTGGTAGGGGTCGTTCACGTGGTGCAGGCCGACGGCGTGCTGGAGCTCGTGCATGAGCAGCTGGGTCATGCTCGTGTAGGTCATGCCCTGCTCCTGTGAGTCGGCCGCGATGCCGGTGTTGAGGGCGAGGCCGATGCGCTTGCCCTGGGCGTTGCGTCCCCAGATGACCTTGCCGGCGCCGCCGCGGGCGCCGTAGCTGGGCCCGATGTCGAGCTTGGTCTGGTCGTCGCGCTGCCAGGAGATCAGCAGGTCGGTGTCCTTGGGGATGCTCTTGCCGGAGCCCTGGAACATCGCGTCGGTGGTGCCGAGGTACTTGAACGTCAGTCCCGTGGCCTGCGCGATGTCATCGACCGCCGCGTGCGCCGCCGTGAGCGCTGTCGCCGGGTCCGGGAGCCCCTGTGCTGCGTTGACCCGGTAGGTGACGGTCCGGCAGGGGTTGAGGCGCACCTGGTACCTGGTGATGTGCCGCCACGCCTTCGGGTCGCCCTGCGGCGCCCAGGCGGGGACGACGGTGACGCGGGTGGCCTTCGAGATGTCGCCGCCGGCCTTGCGCGTGCGCTTGGCGAGGACGCGCAGCTTGCTGGAGTAGAACCATCCGGTCGGCACGGCCATCACGTAGTCGCCTGAGGACGTGGTCCTCGTGCCGTCCACCTTGATCCAGCCGGAGGCGATCTTCTGCTGCAGGACCACCTTCCGCGTGCCCTTGACCCGGTCCTTGACGCGTCCGCTGACGGTCACGGGGGTGCCGGCGACCACCGAGGTGGCGGACCAGGCGGCGGACGTCTTGGTGCGTGAGGGTCGGTCACTGCTGTCCGCCCCCGCAGGGGAGCCGACGCCCACCAGCAGGGGCGCGGTCGTGGCGAGGGCAAGGGCTGCGGTCGCGAAGGCGCGTGGCATGTGGGTCTCCGAGAGTCAGGTGGCAGTGCCCGTAGTCTGCTCCACCCGGCGCCTGCTCAAACCCCCATGGACGCCGACTGCAGGGCGGTGACGTGCTCCTCCGGCCCGTCGAACTCGAGGTCGACGACCCGCTGCCGGCCGTAGAGGAACAGCACGAGCTCGGCGGGCGGGCCGCTCACCACGGCAGGGTCGGCGCCGGGCCGCAGGGTCGTACGCCGCCCGCTCAGGCTGTCGACGGCGACGACCGGGACGCGGGCGGGCCGGACGAGGGCCTTGCCCCCGTGGGACACGATCCGCCACAGGGCCCGCTGGTCGTCCGCGTCCAGGATGCGCGGGGCCCACTCCGGCTGGGCCCGCCGGACGTCCTCGTGATGCACGAAGAACTCCGCGGCGTTGGCGACGGCGTCGACCGCGGGGATGGCGGCCCAGCTGAGGAGCGGCTTGCGCAGCTGGTCGACGAGCAGCGCGTAGTCGGCACGTGCCACCCGCCCGGAGACCATGTCGGTGAGCGGCTGGAGCTGGCGGACCAGGATGCCGGGGGAGCCGAGGAGACTGCGCTCGCGGACGAGCAGGTGGACCACGAGGTCCTTGGTCGTCCACCCCCCGCAGAGCGTCGGAGCGGCCTCGCCGACCTCGTCGAGCAGGTCGCAGAGCTGGAGCCGCTCGCGGCGGGCGAAGCTGGTCATGCCGAGCAGCGTAGTGGCGTGCGCCGCAGCCTTGACCCTCGCCGTACCGTGCAGGTGGCCGCTGTCGGTGGCGGGGAATAGCCTGACCGGACGAGGTGGTTGCGCCAGGCAACGAGACGAGACGTGGGACGAGGGGGAGCGGGACGGCGTGGGCAGCGAAGAGAGTCAGCGCAGGTCCACCACCCTCGAGGGCTTCCGGGTCCTCGGCCACGCGATCCGGCGGGAGCCGGGCATCTTCGTCCTCTCGACCCTCGGATCGGTCCTCTTCGCGGTGCTCACCGTCGCCGACGCGTGGGTGCTCGGCTGGGCGACCGACCACGTCGTCATCCCGGCGTTCGAGACCGGGGAGATCGGCGCCGGGCTGCTGTGGGCAGTGCTCGGCCTCTTCCTCGGCGTGGCGATCCTCCGCGCCGTCGGCATCGTCGCCCGCCGGCTGGGCGCCGGCGTCATGCAATACCGGATGCAGGCGCACACCCGCCGCGCCGTGACCCGGCAATACCTCACGCTTCCCATGGAGTGGCACCAGCGGCACCCGACGGGCCAGTTGCTCTCCAACGCCTACTCCGACGTCGAGGCGGCGTGGGCGCCGATCGCGCCGCTGCCGATGGCGCTCGGCACGGTCGTGATGATGGTGATCGCGGTGGTGCAGATGCTGCTCGCCGACGTGGTGATGGCCCTCGTCGGACTGCTGGTCTTCCCCCTGGTCCTCGTCGCCAACCTCGCCTACCAGCGGCTGGCCTCGCCCCTGATGACCCATGCGCAGGGCCTGCGCGCCGAGGTCAGCGAGATCGCCCACGAGTCCTTCGACGGCGCGATGGTGGTCAAGACCCTGGGCCGGGAGGGCGAGGAGACCGAGCGGTTCCGCGCCAAGGCCCACGAGCTGCGGGACGTCAACATCCGCGTCGGCCGCATCCGCGCCGCCTTCGACCCGACGCTGGCGTCGCTGCCCAACGTCGGTGTCCTCGTCGTGCTCGCGGTCGGGGTGGCGCGGGTGACCAGCGGCCAGACCGACGCCGGCGACGTCGTCACCGTCGCCTACCTCCTGACCATCGTCTCCTTCCCGATCCGGGCGATCGGCTGGCTGCTCGGGGAGTTCCCACGCTCCGTCGTCGGCTTCCGCCGCACCAGGGCGGTGATCGAGGCGACCGGTTCGATGCCCCACGGCGGCGAGGCGCTGCCCACCACGCCGGTCGGGGCCCGGCTCGAGGTGGACGGCCTGCGCTACTCCTACGACGAGGAGGCGCCGCTCCTGCAGGGCCTCAGCTTCGACGTGGAGCCCGGCCGCACGGTCGCGATCGTGGGCGCGACCGCGTCGGGCAAGAGCACCCTCACCAGCCTGCTGACCCGCCTCGTCGACCCCGACGGCGGCCGGATCCTCGTGGACGGCGCCGACCTCCGCGACCTCGCCCATGGCGAGCTCGCCCGATCGGTCGCGCTGGTGCCGCAGAACGCGTTCCTCTTCGACGACACGGTGCGCGGCAACGTCACCCTGGGCGCCGAAGTCCCCGACGAGGACGTGTGGGCCGCCCTCCGCGCCGCTCAGGCCGACGGCTTCGTCGCGGCACTCCCGCACGGCCTCGACACCCGGCTGGGCGAGCGTGGCACGTCGCTGTCCGGCGGCCAGCGCCAGCGCATCTCGCTGGCCCGCGCGCTCGTACGCCGCCCGCGGCTGCTGATCCTCGACGACGCGACGTCGGCCGTCGACCCGGAGGTCGAGGCCCGCATCCTGGCCACCCTCCGTCACGGGGCGATGGGCGACGGCGACTCCACGGGAGGCAGCGACACCACGCTGGTCGTGGTGGCCTACCGCAAGGCCACCATCAGCCTCGCCGACGACGTGATCCACCTCCAGGACGGCCGGGTCGCCGGCCGCGGCCACCACGCTGACCTGCTCTCCAGCAGCCCGGCCTACGCCCGGCTGGTCAACGCCTACGAGCAGGCCGCCCACGAGGCAGGTGAGCGATGAGCACGACGACGACCGGCCCGCAGACGTCCGGCACCCGGATGGACACCGGCGAGGACATCGGGGCCATCGACACCCTCCGCCGCGGAGTGGCGATCTCGCCCGAGCTCAAGGAGGGCGTCTGGGCCACGCTCCTGCTGGCGGTGATCGCCTCCTGCGGGCAGGTGGTCGTGCCGATCGCCGTGCAGCAGACCCTCGACCGGGGCCTCAACGGGCCAGGCGGTCCGCGACTCGGCTACGTCGTCTGGATGGGGTTGGCCGCAGCCGCCGCGATCGCCGTCACCAGCACCGCGTCCTACCTCATGACCAGCCGGTTGTTCGCGACCTCGGAGCGCGGCCTGGCCACCCTGCGGATCAAGGCGTTCCGCCACGTCCACGACCTCCCGCTGCTGACGCAGAACACCGAGCGCCGCGGGGCACTCGTCTCACGGGTGACGAGCGACGTCGACCAGGTCAGCCAGTTCCTGGTCTTCGGCGGCCTCATCTTCGTGGTGAGCGTGGGCCAGATGCTGGTGGCCACCGTGCTCATGGTCGTCTACAGCTGGCAGCTGGCCCTCGTGGTGTGGCTGTCCTTCGCGCCTCTGTTCCTCTCCATCCGCTACTTCCAGCGCAAGCTGTCCGCGGCCTACGGCGTCGTCCGCCACCAGGTCGGCGTGCTGCTCGGGGCGATCAGCGAGCCCGTGGTGGGTGCGGCCGTGGTCCGTTCCTACGCCGTCGAGGACCGCACCCAGCGGCGCATCGACCGTGCCATCGGGGCCTACCAGTCGGCGAGCACGCGGGCACAGAAGTTCACGGTTGTCTCGTTCTCGCTCGGCGGCATCTCGGCCGGCCTCGCCAACGCAGGCGTGCTGATCGTCGGGGTGCTGCTCGGCTTCACCACCGACATGACCGCCGGCAAGGTGCTGGCCTTCGCCTTCCTGGTCACGCTGTTCGTGGGCCCGGTCCAGATGGGCACCCAGATCCTCACCGACGCGCAGAACGCCATCGCCAGCTGGCGCCGCGTCATCGGCATCCTGGAGACCCCGGCCGACCTCGTCGACCCCGGACCCGACGGGGTGGTGCTGCCCCGCGGGCCGATCGACGTCACCTTCGACCACGTCAGCTTCGCCTACCCCGACGGGCCGCCCGTGCTGGTCGACGTCGACCTCCACCTCGAGGCCGGCACCCGGGTGGCGATCGTCGGGGAGACGGGCTCGGGCAAGTCGACGTTCGCCAAGCTGCTCACCCGGTTGATGGACCCGGTCGAGGGTGCCGTGCTGCTCGATGGCCTCGACGTGCGGACGATCGCGCAGGAGTCGCTGCGGGCGAGCGTCGTGCTCGTGCCGCAGGAGGGCTTCCTCTTCGACGACTCGATCGCGGCCAACGTGCGCTACGGCAGGCTCGGCGCCACCGAGGAGGAGATCCGCGCCTCCGCGCGCGAGCTCGGCCTCAGCGAGTGGCTAGAGGGGCTGCCCCGCGGGCTGGCCACGAAGGTCGGCCAGCGCGGCGAGTCGCTGTCGGCGGGGGAGCGCCAGCTGGTGGCGCTGCTGCGCGCGCACCTGGCCGACCCCGACCTGCTCGTACTGGACGAGGCGACCAGCGCCGTCGACCCGCGGCTGGAGATGCAGATCGGGCGGGCCCTGGAGCGGCTGATGGAGGCACGCACCTCGGTGACGATCGCCCACCGGCTCTCGACGGCCGAGGCGGCCGACGAGGTGATCGTGGTCGATCGCGGCCGGGTCGTGCAGCGCGGCCCGCACCGCGAGCTGGTCGCGCAGGAGGGCAGCGTCTACGCCGGGCTGCACGCTTCCTGGATCGCCCAGCACGACGCCTGACGGCCGTACGACGCGCCGCTGGGCGGTGTGGCGCGGCCGACCAGGAGTCCCCACGTTCCCCTGGTTGGCCGCGCTGGTCTAGCCCGCCACCAGCTGGCGCACGAGTCCGTCGAGGTCGAGCTCGCCCGACTCGGTGCCCGGCGGCACGAGCGCGCAGGTGCGGAGGAGGAACTCCGTGATGGCCGCGCTCGGTGCCTCCAGGAGGATCTCCCCGTCGGGGGACCGCAGGTCGATGTGCACGACGGCCCTCCCGGAGGGGCCCAGGCCCGGGGCGACGAGCACGTCGCCGTCACCGGTCGGGTTGTTCACGCCGCGTGCGAGCAGGTCGCGGGCGAAGGTCCAGGTGAGCTCACCCTGACCCACCAGGAAGGTCATGGTCACGGCATAGGCGTCCCTGCGGTGGTAGCCCAGCACGGTGTCGATCTGGTGGGCCCTTCCGCGGACGTCGAAGCACTCGACGGTGACGTGCATCGACACGTCCGCAGCGACTCGGCGGTTGACTGGCTGGTTCATGCACTTCCCTTCCCGGTCCTGCTGAGGAGACGAACTGCCTGCCGGGCTATGACGCGGACGCTAGGGTCGAGATATACGAATTCTTGATGCGGTTGGAGGGGGAGTGAGCGACCTGGAGGCGTCGCCGGAGCACGACGAGCCCGGCTTCCTCAAGCGGCTGCACCAGCGGCTGCACTCCAACCCGGTCACGGGTCTGATCACCAAGGTCGTGGTCTCGGTGGTGGGTGCCGCCGTGATCCTGGTCGGCGTGGTGCTGTCCGGCCCCGGCATCCCCGGTCCCGGCTTCGTCGTGATCATCCTCGGCCTGGCGATCCTCGCCACCGAGTGGACGTGGGCCGACCGGCTCGTGAAGTGGGCCAGGGAGAAGGCGCGGGAGGCCGCGGAGCGCGCCCGCGCCATGGACCCCGCCGTACGCCGCCGCCGCCTCCTGGTCTCAGGCCTGGCCGTGACGGCCGTGAGCGCGGCCGTGGTCGGCTACCTCTACCTCTACGACTGGCCGGCGGTCGCCGTCGAGGGCTGGGACCGCGTGCAGGGGCTCTCCGGCGCCGTGCCCGAGCTGCCGGGCATGTGACCCATCGAGTCGGGTGGGCGACACGGCTGGTCGAGCGAAGTCGAGACCCCTCGATTCGAGCCGGGCCCGCCGGTAGGTTAGAGTTCCGAGTCGTTCCACGGGCGATTGGCGCAGTGGTAGCGCGCTTCGTTCACACCGAAGAGGTCACTGGTTCGAACCCAGTATCGCCCACCGACACACACCCCCGCTGACCTGCAGGAACGCAGGACCACAGCGGGGGTGTTCGCATGCCTCCAGGCCTAGGTGGAGACCAGCGATCCGCTGAATGTCGACATCCCGGATGATGGAACCGTGCAGGTCGGCGATGAGGTGCAGGTCGGCGGTGGGTTCGTCACCGATACTGTCGGTGGACCGGCAGCGGGACCAGTGGGTGGCGTCGAGGTCCCTGCCTCCTGCTTGGACTACGAGGTGTGGCTCGCCAACTGAGCCGCACGGCAGTCGGCGGGGGTTCATGATGATTGCCGCGAGGCCCGCTCGTGGCGCGGCCGCTCATCGGCGCAGGAGTGCGCACTCTCGGCGGCATGTGAGTGCGTTCGGATTGGGGCGTGCCCGCCGCGCTCGCAACCACGGGCGTGAGCGTGTCTCACCCGAAGGAAAGACTCGACGAGCACGCACTTGGGCGGTACCCCGGCAGGGCGAAAAGACGCACATATCGCGGCAGTTCCGGACGCTTTTGCCGCGCGGGCGGATCGCGGCACGTGCATGACTGACCTGCCACGTCGGCAGCGGCGCCAGGTCGTCCTTGGCCATCCACGAACGAGGCCGCTGGCGTCCTGCGGCTACCCCCGGGGCTGAAGCAAGGGACCCGAAGCGGCCAGGTTGCCTCTGGCATCGAACATCTCGACTGTGGCACTGCCGAGATCCCCATCCCTGGCGATGATCAGCACCACGCCTCTTTCGGGGACGTCCTCCACCGTGCTGCCGCCGCCTGTAGCGACGCGGACACTGCGCACAATTCGATCGGGATCGGCCGTTATGCCACCAAAGCACCAATCGCCATCCGTGCCCCAGCCCCCGCTGCGGAACCATAACCTCGACGTGTGGCCGCCCTCGCCAAGGCGACAGCTGTACGCCCCGCCTGCCAGCCCCCAACCCGTCGGCTCGCGGGCGACGCCCCAGAAGCTGATGTACGAACAGTCCCCGCCAGGGTTCTCGTCGGTGTCGAAGTTGACGGCGAGCATGCCCCGATCACCCTCGATTCGACTCCTCTGAAGCCAGATCGAGCCGTCTCGCACCGCACGACTTTGGTCTCGCCTCAGTTCGTTGGCCACCAGGTCGAGCAGGGCCTCGACATCCTCCGGCTCCAGCGTCGTCCTCGGCTGCTCCCTATCCGCCAGATCTCGCCAGCGCTCCCAGGCCGACTGCCGCGTAACGCCGAGCACGGCCGCGATCTCGGCCCAGGACCGACCCCCAGCGCGGGCCGCGCGAACAGCACCCAGCTCTGCCTGGTCCAGGAGTTCTCGCATCAGGCGGATGTCGCCCAGCGCCTGCATGGCGGCACGTTCCCGTTGGGCCGGCGTTTCTCCCTCCTGCTGCCACGCGCGCCGGCCGTGCTGCCAGGATCCACTCACGCTGTCAGGATGACCTGACACCCCAAGGGCGTCAATATTCACCCTCCGGAGATTGGGGCCAGCCCTCCGGCGCATTTCAGGCCGAGTACGACCGAGGACGAGGTTTCCGCCAGACGGGCGTAGTGCGTTCGCAGCTGCGGTGGCAGCCTCAATTCGACGGCTGTGGTTGTGACCGGAGAGTCTAGGCGGACGGCATGCAGGTCTCGTACCGTTCAAGCATGGGGAGGGTGCCGGAGGGTGTCTTTGACGACGACGCGAGGGCCACGGGTGGTCTGGTGCCGTTGGCCACCCAGGCTTGGTTCGACCTCGCTTGTGAAGCGACAGGTGGACGCGACGCCAGTTGTCGCGCCGAGACATCTGACGCCCGTCCTGTGACGCTGCCGCTGGTGCGAATGCGGCGACGGGCACGAACCGTTGATTGGTCGCTGCCCCCCGGGTTCGGCGCATCGGGGCTTCTTGTCGACGGACCTGTCTCGTCGCGTGACCTCGATCCCCTCGTCGCCCGGCTCCGCGAGGGCCGCGCTGCCGAGGTCCACATCAGCACCACCCCGGCTGATGCGGCGGCATGGACCGGAGTCCCGGGCACGAGGCGGATTCCGAACCGCACCCACATCGTCGACTTGACCGGCGGGTGGGACGCGGTCTGGGCTGGCTTCAAGGGCGGCGCCCGCACCGGTGCCCGGAAGGCTCTCCAGGTCGGTGTGTCGGTGCATCGAGAAGACGACGCGGTCCACGGGACCGAGACATACCTCGCAGTCTGGGGTGACTGGGTACGCGGCAGGGCGGCAAGGCGTCGCATTCCGACCCCACTGCTGCAGCTCGCGGCCTTTCGACGCGACCCACCGCGTCACTGCCGGTTGGCCGCCCAACGGCTCGGCGATCTCTACGAGGTGTGGGTAGCCGATCAAGATGGTCGCGCGGTCGCCGCCACACTGGTGCTCGTGCATGGCCCGGAGGCCGTGATGTGGCGAACCGCCAGTACGCCCCAGGCGGGGCCAGCCCGAGCCAATGACCTGATGATGACGACGGTCATCGAGTCCCTCTGCGATCGAGGCGTGCAGCGCTATGTGCTGGGCAAGTCGAGCGGCAAGACGTCGCTGGAGCAATTCAAGGCGAAGTTCGGTGCCCGCGCCCACGAGGTCCCGGAGATTGTGATCCGAGCCTGAGCGCCTCGATTGCTTCCGGACGTCGACATGCACACAAGGGCTCACGTAGTCGTCCGAGCCCGACCGCCTAACGCGTCCTCGGCAGCTCGGCAGGTGCGCGCGGACAGCGGCATGAGCGTGGCATCGGGGAGGGGCCCGGGGCACGCCGTCGGGTCATGCAGCCTCAGAGCTGGGATCTCAGCACGTCCACCTCACAGCCTGGCGAGGACGGGTCGAACCCGTGCTCGAGCAGCCAGCGGACGGCCGTCAGGCTTCGCAACGACCACCACCCGCGGATCACGTCGAGGTCGACGTCGGCGCCGTAGCCGGCGACGACGTCGCCGAGATGTTCTGGATGTCCGAGCGTCAAGCTGGCGAGGTCGTACAGGGCGTCGCCCTGGCCCGCTTCGGACCAGTCGACCACGCCGGTGACCTCGTCAACGTCGACGAACACGTGGGCGATCTGCAGGTCGCCGTGCATGAACACCGGTGTCCACGGCCGGCGGCAGCCTCGGCGATCGAGCGGTTGCGCATGACGAGGTCTGTGGGAAGGACGCTGTTCGTGATGATCCACTCGCATTCGCTGTCGAGGCGCGATGCCTTCTCGTCGAGGCTCCGGCCGGGCGACGGCGGCAGCGGCGCGTCGTGCAGCCGCCTTACGGCGGATTGGCGCCATGGTCATCGCCTCGAGCTCTATGTCGGTGCGCGCCTGGTCGGTGTCGATCTTCAGGAACACGTCGCCAGCGCGTAGGGTCGCGCGCCCAGTGATGGCGACGATGACCTCGACCTCCTCCACGTCGGACCTACTCTCGTAGAGGGCTGGTACCAGCGATAGCCTCCGACTGTGGAGTTCGACGGCGGTCGCCGATCGTCTTAGATTGAGGTGTCAGGCTGGCACTGCGCAGGGCGGTGACGTGGTGAGTACGGCGCCCCTCTCAGCGGACGCATTGAACGGTGGGCTGCCCGCCGAAGTGAGCAGTTTCGTCGGGCGTGAGGAGGAGCTGAGGCGTGCGCGAGATCTGCTCGCATCGAACCGATTGCTCACGCTCGTCGGTCCTGGTGGGGTCGGCAAGACCAGGCTCGCGTTGCGGCTCGCGGGCACGGTGGGACGGCGGTTCGGTGACGGGGTGTGCTGGGTCGAGCTACGGGGTGTGCGCGACGAGCGCCTTGTTCCCTTGACCGTGGCCGGCGCCCTCGGCGTATCGCTGGTCGAGGCCGACTTCACAGCGGGCCTGGCTCGTTTCCTCGTCGACAAGCGCCTCCTGCTCGTGCTGGACAACTGCGAGCACGTGGCCGCCGGCTGCGCCCGGCTGCTCGACTCCCTGCTCCGGGCGGCGCCCGGCCTCAAGGCGCTGGCGAGCAGCCGACACGTGCTCCACGTGTCCGGCGAGCAGCTCCTGACGGTGCAGGCCTTTCCGGTTCCGGAGCAGGACTCCGAGGTGTCTCCTGAGAACGTCGCAACGTATGACTCGGTGGCCCTGTTCGTCGACCGTGTCCGGGCAGTGCAGCCCACGTTCCGGCTCACGCCGGAGAGCTGCGCGCCGATCGCGGGGCTGTGCCGGCGGCTGGAGGGCATGCCGCTGGCCCTGGAGCTGGCCGCCTCGTGGATGCGCGGCATGACCCTGGACCAGGTCGTGCAACGGCTTGGCACCCGACGGGTGTACGGCCCGTCGGATGAGGGGCCGGACGGGGTCGCGCGCACGCTGGAGTCCACCATCCGCGCCAGCTACGAGCTGTGCTCCCCAGCGGAGCAGATGCTGTGGTGTCGGCTGTCGGTCTTCGCCGGAGGGTTCGACCTGCGTGGCGCGGAGTCTGTGTGTGCAGGCCAGGGGATGCCTGTCGAAGAGGTGCTCCCGGCTCTTGCCGGACTGGTGGAGCACTCCGCGGTCCAGCGGGTGCAGGGATCGGAGGCCGAGGCCGGGTGGTACCACATGCTCGAGACGATCCGCTCGTTCGGTGAGGGCCGGCTCCGGAGCGCGGGGGAGCTGCGGCAGCTGCGGCTCAGGCATCGCGACCACTATGCCGGGCTCGCGGAGGAGGCCGCGCACGCGTTCTTCGGGCCGGGGCAGAACGAGTGGCTGCTGCGCATTCAGCGGGAGCTGGACAACCTCCGGACGGCAATCGCGTGGTGCTTCGGGGAGCCGGGCCAGGCGCAGGTCGGACTGCGGATGGCTACCGCGTTGGTCGAGTACTGGTTCGCGAGTTCGGTCCGTGAGGGCTACGGCCTGCTGCTGAAGGCCCTGGACCGGGTCCCAGAGCCCACACTCGTGCGCGCTGAGGGCCTGTGGGCCGCGGCCCATTGTGCGATGTACGTCAATGAGGTGGCACAGGGCAGACGGCTGCTGGAGGAGTGCCGCGACCTCGGCGGGCAGCTCGACGACGTGAGGCTACGGGCGAGGGTGCAACAGGTCGAAGGCGAGGCGTTGTTCTGCGAAGGGGACGCCCCGGGCTGCATCGCGGTGTGGGAGCAGAGTGCCGCTGCGTTCAGGGAGGCCGGCGACCCGTATGGAGAGTTCCATGTGCTGATGACCAGCTCCGCGGCGGCCTTCTTCTCCGACGACCCGCGTCTGGAGGGCTATGCGAGGAAGGCGGTGGCCCTGGCGGAGGAGCACGCAGCCGAGTCCTCCAAGGCTGGGGTGCTGTACGCGCTCGGGAACGCGCACTGGCGCGCCGGCCGTGCCGACGAGGCCATCCGGTGCTATCGGGAGAGCCTGCTTCGGTGGGAGCCCTGGATGTATGTCGCCGGCATGCCATTTGCGGTCGAGGCGATGGCATGGGTCGTCAGCGCGGTGAGACCCGACGACCTCGCCGCCCGGCTTCTCGGCGCGTCGGCCGCGGTGTGGCGGCGCAGCGGCATGAGGGTCGACGAGCTGCCGTTCTACTTCGAGCGGGACCGTCAGGCGAAGGAGGCGGTGAGCACCGCCATCGGTCAGGAGCGATACGAGGCCGCATTTGCCGAAGGAGCCTGCTGCTCCCTCGAAGAGGCGCTCGCGCTAGCCACGAGCATCGGCAAGCCGAAGGGCGGTCGGCCCGTCGCCTCGCAGCGCGAGCAGGAACCCGGCCCACTCACCAAGCGGGAGTCGCAGGTCGCCGAACTCGTGGCAGAAGGGCTGACGAACAAGGACATCGCCTCCCGACTGCTCATCTCCCAACGCACCGTGGAGTCCCACGTGGAGAACATCCTCGGGAAGCTCGGCGTCAGGTCACGCGCCCAGGTCGCCGGCTGGGTTGCCAGCCAACGGCTCACAGAGGCCGAGCCGACCACACCGACACACTCACGCCTCTCCGCCGACAACGGCCGCGGTCGAGCCGTGGAGTAGCACGACCCCGTGGCGGGTCAACGGCAGCGAATCTCGCACGTAGCCTTCCCGGGAACGTTCAGTCCGCGCTCTCATCTAGGGGGTGCCCTTACGCAAGGACCCCCGTGGGAGCGCGGTGATCGCGAGCGAGTCGAGTCCAACTCCGAAGTCGGCGTTGTAGTGGTAGCTGGAACCGGAGAAGTCGTAGATGAGTGCGCTGATGCTGGCAGAACCGGTGCCGACCACCTTCACAGTTACTGCGATCTGGACCTGGTCACCGGCCTTCCCGGTGGCTGTGCCCAGGTGCAGGCGTCGTTGTAGAACGCCGAGGTGGTCCCACCGAGGGCGTCACCGGTGACGGACTGGACCGGCGGGCGTGGAGGCGGTGTCATCCACCGCGTTCGGAGCCGTGTTCGGCGGGGCGGTGGTCACAACGACGGTGGCGGTATCGGTGCCGCCGTCCTCCCGGCCGGCCTCTTCTTCCGCTCGCGGTTGGCCGCCAACACGGCGTACGCCATCGCCTACCTGTGGGCGTTCGTGTTCCAGACGCTCTATCTGACCCTCGACTCGATCAACCGGAGCACCGATCCCGCCTTCAGGCCCGAGGAGTTCCCGATCGCCTACGGGGCCGTGACCTTGAGCATCTTCGGCGTCGGCTTCGGGCTGGTCGCGTTGGGTCACACGTACCGGGCCCGGCGGGAGCAACCAGCTGAGTGGCCAGGCATCCCTTCGGGCTAGTCTGCGCGCGTGGCTGACCGGGGACCCGTCGCCTGGCCAGACGGCCAACGACCACGAGGCTCCGGCCGTGCGCGGGGCGCACGGCCGGAGCGTCTGGGACGAGATCGTTAGCTGGGGTCTGGCTTCCCGTTGCTGCACTGGACGCTGAGGACGAAGTCGTCGCCGTGCTCGGTGACGCCGGCGATCACGGCGTTCTCAACCGCAGCCTCACCGTACTTGCGGCGAACCATGAGCGGGTCCATGCGCAGGTCCTTCACCAGTGCCACCGCGAGCCCGACCATGACGACGACGAACGGCAGAGCCGCCACGATCGTGATCGTCTGCAGGCCGCTGAGGGCGTCGGCGCCGCCGACGAGCAGCATCACCGCCGCGGACGCACCGGTCGCGACGCCCCAGAAGATCACGTTGAGCCGGCCGGGCTCCTGGGTGCCCTTCTGGGACAGAGTGCCCATCACGATCGACGCCGCATCCGCGCCGGACACGAAGAAGATCGCGACCAGCACCATCACCAGCACTGAGGTGACCGTTGCGAGCGGGAAGGAGTCCAGCGTGGTGAAGAGCTGGGACTCCAGCCCGCCGGCGCCGGCGATGTCAACACCGTTGAGCTGCAGGTCCATCGCGGCGCCGCCCATGACGCAGAACCAGACGACGCTGACCAGGCTGGGGACGACGAGCACGCCGGTGACGAACTGCCGGATGGTGCGACCCCGGGAGATGCGGGCGATGAACATGCCGACGAACGGCGTCCAGGACAGCCACCACGCCCAGTAGAAGACGGTCCAGCCCTCGAGCCAGGCCTGAGTGTCAGCGCCCTCGGCGCCGGTGCGGGCCGACATCTCGGGAAGCGTCTGGATGTAGCTGCCGATCGAGGTGGGGAGCAGGTCGAGCATGAAGACCGACGGGCCGACCACGAACAGGAACAGCGCGAGCGTGACAGCCAGCACCATGTTGATGTTCGAGAGCCACTGGATGCCCTTGGCGACACCGGACACGGCCGACACGACGAAGGCGGCCGTGAGGACCGCGATGATGCCGATCAGAACGGCGTTGCCCGTCGATCCGATCCCGGCGACGATCTCCAGGCCGGTCCGGATCTGGAGGGCGCCCAGGCCGAGCGAGGTCGCGGAGCCGAAGAGGGTCGCGAAGATGGCGAAGATGTCGATGACCTTGCCTAGGCCCCCGTGCACGCGGTTGCCGAGCAGGGGCTCGAACGCCGAGGAGATCAGCTGCAGGCGTCCCTTGCGGTAGACGCCGTACGCGATGGCGAGGCCGACGACGGCATAGAGCGCCCATGGGTGCAGCGTCCAGTGGAACAGTGTGGTCGCCATCGCGTTCTGGACCGCCGCGGGATTGCCGGCCTCACCAGTGCCCGGAGGAGGGGAGACCAGGTGGGAGACAGGCTCCGCGACGCCGTAGAACATGAGCCCGATGCCCATGCCCGCGCTGAACATCATCGCGATCCAGGAGACCGTGCGGAACTCCGGCTCCTCGTCGTCACGGCCGAGCGGGATCGTGCCGTATCGGCTGGCAGCCAGCCAGATGACGAAGACGACGAACGCGCTGGACGTGAGCACGAACAACCAACCGGCGTTGCCCATCACCCAGCCGAGTGCCTCGCCCGATGCGGAGCTCAGCGAGCTGGTGCTGATCATGCCCCATGCAAGAAACACCAGGGCGACGGCTGCACTGATGCCGAAGACGACCTTGTCGAGGCCGCGCTCGTCAGCCCCGTGGGTCGCGGGCTCGACGTCGAGCGCAGGGTGAGGGATGGGGTCGCCGGCGGGGGACTTCAGCGCGTCCTCGACGGTCTCCTGCATCGTTGTCCGGCCGTTGGTCGGCGTTGTCAGACCGGTTGGCGCTTGTTGTCGCGGGGTCTCGGGTGTCGCGGTCATGCCATGTGTCCCTTCGGGTGGGTCGAGTGCCCGGGCATGGCAACACCATAAACGTGTGTTGTGTCACACGCAACAGGGTGCTCAAGATGCAACAAAATCTTGACAAACGCGTGAACGGGCTCACAAGCGCGCAGCCGTTGACCCGGAGAGATCCCGTGCGCGGAGCTCTGGCTCGCCCCCAGGCTCCCGGCCGGTCGCCACTAGAGTCGGTGCGTGGACATCTCGGACCACGGCAGCAAGGCCGGCGCCAGAGCCGAGCGCGCGAGCCGGCAGGCCGGCGTGCTGTTCCTCATGTCCGGCCTGCTGGCCGTCGTCGGGATCCCGACCTCACCCGGCCCCTCGTGGGTGCTCTGGTCGATCGCGGCGGCCGACGTGGTGGTGGGAGTGCTGGCGTTCGTGCTGCCGTGGAAGCGCTGGGGCCCGGACAGCACGGCCGCCCTCGCTGTGCCCGGATGGGCGGTCCTGGGCCTGTCCACCTGGGCCTTCGGTGGGTTCGCCACCGGAACGGGTCCCTTCTTCGTGCTGCTGTTCGCATGGCTGGGCCTGCACCATCGACGGGGCGTGATCCTCGCCAACGCCCCGCTCGCGGCGACTGCGTACGCCGGTGCCCTGGTCGCGGCGGGGGCCTCGGCACAGCTGGTCAGCACCACGGTCGTGCTGATCCCCATCGCAGTCTCGGTGGGCCTGATCATCTGCGGCCGGGTGCAGCTGCTCGAGCGTGAGGAGCGCTGGCGTGCGGCGCTGATCGCCACTCTGGCCCACGACGTCCGGTCGCCGCTGACGACGATCCAGAGTGTGCTCGAGATCGTGGGCGACGAGGAGGATCTGCCCGACGGGCTCCGCCCCCTGCTGGCCGCGGCCACGCGTCAGACGTCGCGGATCGCGGGGCTGGCGAGCAGCCTGCTGGACGCAGACCGGGTGGCGAGCGGGAGACTGCGCCTGGACCTGGCCGAGTTCACGCTGGCCGACGCCGGCAACGATGTCCTCGAGCTGCTGGGCAAGGGCGACGTCAGGGTGGACGTGGATCCCGTGCTGCGGCTCTGTGCGGACCGCATGAGATTCGTGCAGATGCTGGTGAACCTCACGACCAATGCCCTGCGTCACGGGGAACCGCCCGTCGTCATCTCGGCCGCGACTGAGGGGAGTGACGTCCGCATCTCGGTGCGCGACCACGGCGCCGGGGTCCCGGTGGAGGACCAGCCCTTCCTCTTCGAACGGCTGCGGCTGAGCGATCGGCACCCCGACTCGGTCGGCCTCGGCCTGTGGATCGTCAGGATCCTCGCCGAGGCCCACGGCGGCGGCGTGAGCTACCGGACGGTCGACCCGGGTTCGGAGTTCACGATCCGGCTGCCGGCTGCTCCGACCGGCTAGGGGCGCTGCTAGAAGTCGTGGGTCACGCGCGGGGCGGGCATCGGCCGAGCCTCGACCTCCAGAAGGCACTCAACGGGCGGCGCGGCACGGAGCACCCGCACTGCCGAGATGTCCTCGATCCGGACGATCGAGTGCTCGTGGGTGTCGGACGCAAGGACCAGCCCGTGTCCGTCGACGGCGCGCACCAGGCCCTCGAGCCACTGCCCGGACACGAGCACGTGGACCACTGCCTCGTGGTCACGAGCGCGCCCCAGGGCGGTACCGATCGTGTAGAGCGTTGAGTCCCTCATGGTTCCCCCTCCGACCGACCTTCGCCCCCGATGACGTGGGTCTGTCCTGCACGGTACGACGGTGGCGCCGGAGTGATGACGAAACTGCTCGATGACTGACCTGTCGGCCAGCGCGGCATGGCCCGATCGGGTGGCGTCAGTCGGCGACGTCGACGTGCACGTGGTCGCGGTGCTCCAAGAGGCGCACGAGTCCGCGGCTGAACGGCCGGCGAGAGCCGGGCGACGGCTCGCCCCACCAGGGCTCCGGGCGGGGTGAATCTCGTGTGTGGGTCGCCGACGGCGACGGATACGATCGACCGACAGTCCTGCCACCCAGCTCACGAAGGAGCACCCGTGCCCGAGATCAAGGTCGTCCGCATCCACGCCGGTGAGCGTCAGGAGCGGACCGCCACGACGGGCACGAAGGCCTGGGAGCTCTTCGCCGACGACCCCGACGTCATCGCGGCCCGAGTCGGCGGCCAGCTCAAGGACCTCTCCTACGAGCTCGTCGACGGCGATGAGGTCGAGGGCGTGGAGATGAGCAGCCAGGACGGCCGCGACATCCTGCGCCACTCCACCGCGCACGTGATGGCCCAGGCGGTGCAGCAGCTGTTCCCCGAGGCCAAGCTGGGCATCGGCCCGCCGGTGGAGAACGGCTTCTACTACGACTTCGACGTCGAGACCCCCTTCGTGCCGGAGGACCTCGCCAGGCTCGAGACCGCGATGCGCAAGATCATCAAGGAGGGGCAGCGCTTCGAGCGCCGCGTCACCACCGACGCCGACGCCATCGACGAGCTCAAGGACGAGCCCTACAAGCTCGAGCTGATCGGCCTCAAGGGGTCAGGCAGCGCCGAGGGTGCGGCCCGGGAGATTGCAGAGGGCGCCTCCGTCGAGGTCGGTGCCGGCGAGCTCACGATCTACGACAACGTCCGCCGCAACGGCGACGTGGCGTGGAGCGACCTGTGCCGCGGCCCCCACCTGCCGACCACCAAGCGCATCCCGGCGTTCAAGCTGATGCGCACCGCCGCCGCGTACTGGCGTGGCGACGAGAAGAACAAGCAGCTCCAGCGCATCTACGGGACCGCCTGGGAGTCCAAGGAGGCGCTCGAGGAGCACCTCCACCGGATCGAGGAGGCCGAGCGCCGCGACCACCGCAAGCTCGGCCGCGACCTCGACCTGTTCAGCTTTCCCGACGAGATCGGCTCCGGCCTGGCGGTCTTCCACCCCAAGGGCGGCGTGCTGAAGCGGGTGATGGAGGACTACGTCCGCCAGCGCCACATCGAGGAGGGCTTCCAGTACGTCGGGACCCCCCACATCACCAAGGAAGGCCTCTTCCACACCAGCGGCCACCTGCCTTATTTCGCCGACACGATGTTCCCGCCCATGGAGATGGAGGGCGCGAACTACTACCTCAAGGCCATGAACTGCCCGATGCACAACCTGATCTTCAGGTCGCGCGGGCGGTCCTACCGCGAGCTGCCGCTGCGGCTCTTCGAGTTCGGCACCGTCTACCGCTTCGAGAAGTCGGGCGTGATCCACGGCTTGACCCGCGTGCGCGGCCTGACCCAGGACGACTCGCACTCCTACTGCACCCCGGAGCAGGCCCCGGCCGAGGTCAAGCACCTGCTCGGCTTCGTGCTCGGCCTGCTGCGCGACTTCGGGCTCGACGACTTCTACCTCGAGCTGTCGACGCGCGACGAGTCGAAGGACAAGTTCATGGGCTCGGACGAGCAGTGGGAGGTCGCCACCAAGGTCCTCGCCGACGCTGCGGCCGAGACCGGCCTCGAGCTCGTCCCGGATCCGGGCGGCGCGGCGTTCTACGGCCCCAAGATCTCGGTCCAGGCCCGCGACGCCATCGGCCGCACATGGCAGATGTCGACCATCCAGTACGACTTCAACCAGCCCGCCGGCTTCGACCTGCACTACCAGGCCAGCGACGGCACGCGGCAGCAGCCGGTGATGATCCACTCCGCGAAGTTCGGCTCGCTCGAGCGGTTCTACGGCGTGCTGGTGGAGCACTACGCCGGCGCCTTCCCGCCCTGGCTCGCCCCCGTCCAGGTGCAGGCGATCCCGGTCGCCGAGCGCCACGTGGACTACCTGTACGACGTGGCGCGGCGCATGCGGGCGCTCGGCCTGCGGGTCGAGGTGGACGACTCCGACGAGCGGATGCAGAAGAAGATCCGCAACGCGCAGCTGCAGAAGGTGCCGTTCATGATGATCGTCGGCGATCAGGACATGGAGGCGGGCGCCGTCTCGTTCCGCTACCGCGACGGCCGCCAGGACAACGGCGTCCCGCTCGACGAGGCGATCGAGCGGGTCACGAGCGCCGTGGCGAGCCGCGAGCAGGTCTGACCGCCGTCGTGGACCAGGACGGGATCGGGGAGCCGGGCACGCTCGAGCGGCTGTGGACGCCGCACCGGATGGCCTACATCCGCGGCGAGGGCAGGCCCGAGGACGACGAGTCCGACGAGTGCCCCTTCTGCCGCATCCCCCGGCTCGAGGACGGCGCCGGGCTCGTCGTGGCCAGGGGCGCGCTCTGCTACGCGGTGCTCAACCTGCACCCCTACAACCCGGGCCACCTGATGGTGGTGCCGTTCCGGCACGTCGCGGGGCTCGAGGAGCTCACCCGGGGCGAGGCGGTCGAGCTGATGACGATGACGCAGGAGGCGGTGGCCACCATCCGGCGCGTCAGCGACCCCGACGCCCTCAACATCGGGCTCAACCTCGGGCGGGCGGCGGGCGGCTCGCTGGCCGCCCACCTGCACCAGCACGTCGTGCCCCGGTGGACCGGTGACGCCAACTTCATCACCGTCACCGCCGACACCAAGGTGCTCCCGCAGCTGTTGCACGACACCCGCGACCTCCTCGCGGGTGCCTGGGAGTGAGGCTCAGCCCTTCTTCGGGTGGATCTTGTCGGTGAAGGTGTCCTCGTGGGACTTCGCGCGCTTGTCGGCGCGCTTCTCCTTGATCGACTTGGTGGACTTTTTCGTCATGCCCTGACGCGGCGACTTGTCGCTCATGGGGGATCCCGTCTGGGGAGCCGGGGTGGCTCCGCCCCGCCAGCCTACGCCTGCCCAAGAGGGTCATTGCCAACCGCGGCCCCGGGGAGGAACGTGGAAGTTCCGGCGGCGCCGCTGGGGCGCTGCCCCGACCAGCGGAGGCGGTCGTGTTCGCTCGCTCCACCACCATCATGGGCAACCCCGAGGCCATCGACCCGGGCATCGCCTACGTCCGCGACGAGGTCATGCCCTCGCTGCTCACCATCGAGGGCTGTGTCGGCCTCTCGATGCTCGTCGACCGCGACTCCGGTCAGTGCATCGTCACCACGTCCTGGCAGTCCGAGGAGGCGATGCGCTCCAGCGACCTGCACCTCCGGCCGATGCGCGAGCGCGCGGGCGAGCTGCTCGGCGGGCAGCCGCAGGTCGAGGAGTGGGAGATCGCCGTCATGCACCGGGACCACCGGTCCAGCGAGGGCTCCTGCTGCCGGGTCGTCTGGATGCGCGCCAACCAGACCGACATGCACCGCGGCATCGACATCTACCGGATGTCGCTCCTGCCGCGGATCGAGTCGATGCCCGGCTTCTGCAGTGCCAGCCTGATGGTCAACCGCGAGCTGCAGCGCGCCTGCGCCACCACCACCTTCGACACCCGGGAGGCGATGGAGGCCGCCCGCGACGAGGCCTGGGCGATCCGGGAGGAAGGCGTGCGCGACGCCGGCGTCGACGTGCTCGACGTGGCCGAGTACGAGCTGTGCCTGGCGCACCTGCGGGTGCCCGAGCTGGTCTGACCACACCCGAGCCTCCCGGCCGGCCCCGGTAGCGTTCGGCAGCGTGAGAGACGAGCAGCTGGCCGCCGACCTGGTCCGGGAGGCGGGCTCGCTCGCCGCCGCGATGCTCGCGGAGGGCCTCGACGTGGAGGCCAAGACCCACGTCTCCGACGTGGTCACCGCCGCCGACAAGGCCGCCGAGCGACTCATCGTCGAGCGGCTGCGCGCCGAGCGGCCCGACGACGCCATCGTCGGGGAGGAGGGCACCGACCATCCCGGCACCAGCGGCCGCCAGTGGGTGATCGACCCCGTTGACGGCACCTACAACTTCCACCGCGGGCTCGACTGGTGGTGCTCGGCGCTCGCGCTCGCCGACGAGGAGGACGTCGTGCTCGGCGCGGTCCACCACCCCCGCAGCGGCACGACGTACGTCGGGGGGCCGGGGCTGCCGTCGACGCGCAACGGCGCCCCGCTGGCCAAGATCGGTGACGTGCCGCTCGCGCGGGCCTGCGCCACGACATACCTCCACCCGCCGTTCTACGACGGCGAGGTCGGCGCCGCCTTCATGCGGGCGGTCTCCGGGGTCGCGACGCTCCGGATGATGGGCTCGGGGAGCATGGACTGCATGGCGATCGCCCAGGGCCGGTGCGACGTGCTCTTCCAGCACACCGTGCCCGACTGGGACCGCCTCCCCGGGGCGGCGATCATCCGCGGCGCCGGGGGAGTGTCGCGCGTCGTGCACGCCGCAGGGGTCGACTGGCATGTCGCGGGCGCGCCCACGGCGGTCGAGGAAGCCTGCGCCGCGCTCCTCAGCCGATAGCCTGCGCCCGTGCTGGACCGATTCAAGAGCTTCTGGCAGGGCGTCGTCCTCGCGCCGATCATCAACCTCTTCATCCGGCTCGGCATAAGCCCGGACGCGGTGACGCTGGTGGGCACGCTCGGTGTCTCCGCCGGCGCCCTCGCCTTCTTCCCGCGCGGGCTGCTCTGGGAGGGCGTGCTCGTCATCACGGCGTTCGTCTTCGGGGACCTGATCGACGGTGCGATGGCCCGCAAGATCGGCCGCAAGGACACCTTCGGCGCCTTCCTCGACTCCACCCTCGACCGGATCGGCGACGGGGCGATCTTCGGCGGGCTGGCGCTCTACTTCGCCTGGGTGGCCGAGGACCGGCTCTATCTCGCGCTCAGCCTCGTCTGCCTGGTGATGGGGTCGGTGACCTCCTACGCGCGGGCGCGCGGCGAGGGCCTGGGATACGTCGCGAAGACTGGCATCGCGGAGCGTGCGGACCGCCTCGTCGCGATCCTGGCGATGACGTTCTTCGGCGACCTGCTCGACCTGCCGATCCTCTACGAAGTCACCCTCTGGGCGCTCGCGATCGCCTCGACGATCACCGTCGCGCAGCGGGTGCTCCTGGTGCGCAGCCAGGCCCTCGCAGGCGGGCCGTCCGAGGCCTGATCCCGATGCGGGCGGCGGGGTGCGCTCGCCGTACGATTGAGCCATGGCTGAACCCACCCCCGCTGAGACCCCCACCACCGGCACCTCGCGCGTGAAGCGCGGCATGGCCGAGATGCTCAAGGGCGGCGTGATCATGGACGTCGTCACCCCCGAGCAGGCGAAGATCGCCGAGGACGCCGGCGCGGTCGCCGTGATGGCGCTCGAGCGCGTGCCCGCCGACATCCGGGCCCAAGGTGGCGTGAGCCGGATGAGCGACCCCGACATGATCGACGGCATCATCGAGGCCGTCTCGATCCCGGTGATGGCCAAGGCCCGCATCGGCCACTTCGCCGAGGCGCAGGTCCTGCAGTCGCTCGGTGTCGACTACATCGACGAGTCCGAGGTGCTGACCCCGGCCGACTACGCCAACCACATCGACAAGTGGCAGTTCACCGTGCCGTTCGTGTGCGGTGCGACCAACCTGGGTGAGGCGCTGCGCCGCATCACCGAGGGCGCCGCGATGATCCGCTCCAAGGGCGAGGCCGGCACCGGCGACGTCTCCAACGCGGTCACCCATATGCGCACCATCCGTGCCGAGCTCCGCCGCCTCCACGGCCTGCCTGAGGACGAGCTCTACGTCGCCGCCAAGGAGCTGCAGGCTCCCTACGAGCTGGTCAAGGAGGTCGCCGCGGCCGGCAAGCTGCCCGTGGTCCTCTTCACCGCCGGCGGCATCGCCACCCCGGCCGACGCCGCGATGATGATGCAGCTGGGCGCCGAGGGCGTCTTCGTCGGCTCGGGCATCTTCAAGTCCGGCAACCCGGCCCAGCGCGCCGAGGCGATCGTCAAGGCGACGACGTTCTACGACGACCCCGACGTGGTCGCCAAGGTCTCGCGCGGCCTCGGCGAGGCGATGGTGGGCATCAACGTCGACGAGATTCCCCAGCCGCATCGCCTGGCCGAGCGCGGCTGGTGATCCCGCCCGCACCGGGGCGCGTCGAGCGCGCGGAGCGCGAGCTCCGCGACTTCGCGCGCCTGCAGGTGCGAGCCGGACTGCTCTCGCCGGAGGCGCAGTACGCCGAGGTGTCGGCCGCCGTCGCGGCCGAGCTGCCGCACACCGACGCGTCGGTGCTCGCCCGCGCCTGGCTGGCGGCGGCCCGCAAGGAGCTCGACGCCGAGGCCGCCGGCTGGCCGGCGGTGACCGACCACGACCGGCTGGCGGCCGTGTTCGCCGAGTGCACGGAGCACGACGTTCCGGTGCTCCAGGGCGTCGAGGACCACTGGGTCGCCAAGCGGTTCCTCGACGCGGCCGACCCCAAGCCGCGCGGCGTCGTGTGGTTCACCCAGCCCGACGTCTGGCACGCGATCGACGAGGGCATGCTCGAGGTCAACCTCTGGCACGGCGACACGGCCAACGCCGCCCCGGGCGACCCGCTGCTGACCGCGGTGCTCTCGTGCTTCGAGCGCCACGGGCTGCGGGCCCACTTCGACGAGGGTCGGATCGAGGTCGCCGCGCACTGGCAGCGGCGCTGACCCCGGCCTGTTCGCCTCCCGGTCGCGTCGTCGTCGCCCTCCGGACCACCGGGTCGAGCAGGCTGCCCGGATGCCCCGCCTGCTCTGGATGGACCGCCTCCGTGGCGCCGCCATCCTCGCGGTCGTCCTCTTCCACGCAGAGCTGCAGGCGGTCGGAGCCACCGGTGACCAGCTGCCCGTGGTGCACGCGGTCAACGGGGTCGTCGGGCCCGTGCGGATGCCGATGCTGGTGCTGCTCTCCGGCATGCTGCTGGCTCCTGCGCTGCGGAAGCCGCGGAGCCGCTACGTCGACGGCAAGCTGCGCACCCTGCTCTGGCCCTACCTGGTCTGGTCGGCCCTCGACCTCGCCCAGCTGCAGTGGCGGCTCGTCCAGGCGGGGGAGTCCCTCGACTGGCCGTGGGTGGCGCGGGTCCTCTACGACCCGCCGACCTACCTGTGGTTCCTGGCCTTCCTCCTCGTCTACTACCTCGTCGCGATGGTCCTGCCCGCCCCTGCCCGCACCGCGGCTGCCCCGGTGGCCCTGGGCCTCGCGGTGCTCGTCCCGGAGGACTGGCAGCGCCTGGTGTGGCTCTTCGGCTGGTTCCTGACCGGCGACGTCCTCGGCCGCCTGGTGCTCGGGCGTCTGGCACCGCGCGTGTCCCGGGGCGTCGACCCCCTGGCGTACGTCGGGCGCAGCTCGATCGTCTTCTACGTCAGCCACCTGGTGGTGGCGATCTTCGTGACCGACCGGCTCACCGCGCGGGGCGTCGACGACGCGCTGCCGGTGTTCCTCGCCTGTGTCGTGGTGCCGCTCGCCGTGGGCTGGGCCCTCGTCGAGGCCAGGCGGCACCCGGCGGTGGCCGCGCTCTTCGAGTGGCCGTTCGGGGCTCGCCGGTCCGCCGCACTACGATCCTCCGGTGCCCACGACCGGACAGCCCAGGATCGGAGTCTTCGCCCTGCAGGGTGACGTCCGCGAGCATCTCGCGACGTTGCGCAGCCTCGGGTGCGAGGCGATCGGCGTACGCCGGCCGGAGGAGCTCGCGACCTGCGACGCGCTGGTGATCCCGGGCGGGGAGTCGACCACAATGGCCAAGCTCGCGCGGATCTTCGGCCTGATGGACCCGATCCGGGAGCGGATCGCCGGCGGGATGCCGGCCTTCGGCACCTGCGCCGGGATGATCATGCTCGCCGACCGCATCGTCGACGGCGCGGTCGGCCAGGAGACGCTCGGCGGCCTCGACATCACCGTCCGGCGCAACGCGTTCGGGCGCCAGGTCGACTCCTTCGAGGGCAACCTGCACATGACGGGCATCGAGGGACCGGTGCACGGCGTCTTCATCCGGGCCCCCTGGGTCGAGGAGGTCGGGCCCGGCGTCGAGGTGCTGGCTCGGGTCGAGGGCGGGGAGGCCGCGGGTAGGATCGTGGCCGTCCGCCAGGGCGCGCTGATGGCGACCTCCTTCCACCCCGAGGTCGGCGACGACGCCCGGGTCCACGGGCTGTTCGTGGACCTGGTCCGCGGCGCCTGACGGCACGCCGTACCACCAAGACAGAAGAGGGACTTATGTCTGGCCACTCCAAGTGGGCGACCACCAAGCACAAGAAGGCCGCGATCGACGCCAAGCGCGGCAAGATGTTCGCCAAGCTGATCAAGAACATCGAGGTCGCCGCGAAGACGGGCGGTGGTGACCCGGCGGGCAACCCCACGCTCTACGACGCCATCCAGAAGGCGAAGAAGTCGTCGGTCCCCAACGACAACATCGACCGCGCCGTCAAGCGCGGCTCGGGCGCCGAGGCCGGCGGGTCGGACTACACGACGATCATGTACGAGGTCTACGGCCCGCAGGGCGTGGCGTTCCTCGTCGAGTGCCTCACCGACAACAAGAACCGCGCCGCCATGGAGGTGCGCACGGCCGTCACCCGCAACGGCGGCACGATGGCCGACCCGGGCTCGGTGTCGCGGCTGTTCAACCGCAAGGGCGTCGTGATGGTGCCCAAGTCGCAGGAGGGTCGCGAGGTCACCGAGGACGACGTCCTCGAGGCCACGCTCGACGCGGGCGCGGAGGAGGTCAACGACCTCGACGAGTTCTTCCAGGTGCAGTCCGAGGCCACCGACGTGGTCGAGGTCCGCACCGCCCTCCAGGCTGCCGGCATCGACTACGACTCGGCCGAGGTCGAGTTCGTCGCGAGCCTGGAGATCCCCGTCGACGCCGAGGCCGCCGGCAAGGTCTTCCGTCTCGTCGACGCCCTCGAGGACCTCGACGACGTGCAGAACGTCTTCACCAACGTCGACGTCTCCGACGAGGTGCTCGCCGAGCTCGACGCCTGAGCGCTTCCGGCGCCCCACCCCCGGGTTCCCCGGCTCCGGGTCGCCGCCGCGCCCGGGCCCCGCGCCGTACCGCCCCCTGGCTCCCCGAACGTGCGCTGTAACGCCGGGTTAGCGCCTGTTCTACCCATGAAATTTCATGGGCCCTACAAGCTCTAACCCGGCGTTACAGCACGCCTTGCCGCGTTGTCCACAGGCGCGAAGAGACGGGAGTACGCCGCCGCGCGGGCGGGCAGCTATCTCGCATGTACCTACCGGTCCGCGCCCAGTTGGCGTCCCAGCACGGCTTGCTCACCTATGCCCAGGCCCACAGGGCCGGGTTGACGAACAGCGATCTGCGGCGCCTGCTGAAGGCGAAGAGACTCGTGCCGGTGCGCTGGGGTGTGTACGCCGATGCGGAAGCCTGGGACGCGCTGGACGAGTTCCGCGGCCGGCCGATGCTGCGCATCCGGGCCACGGCCCTCACCCTCAGGTCGAGCGCGTACGTGTTCAGCCACGACTCCGCAGCGATCCCCCAGGAGATGGGGGCGCCGGACCCTCGGACCGCCCATGTGCACGTGACCCGGCCGAAAGTGCATGGCGACGCGGTCCGGGCCGGCGTGAAGCACCATCGGGCGCCGTTCATCGAGGCTGAGGTCGTCGAGAAGGACGACCTGCGGATGCTCGGGATGGCGCGCACGGCGCTCGACATGGCCCGTGAGCACGGCCGGGCTGCGGGGCTGGCCGCGTGCGACGCGGCGCTCCGCGCGGGAGTCCCCCGGGCTGCTCTGGTGGAGTGCTTCGAGCGCATGGGCTGCTGGCCCGAGAGCCGAGTGATCAGGTGGTGCATCGAGAACGCCGACGATGGTGCCCAGACCTACCTCGAGTCGCAGACGCGCGAGTTCGTGCTCGAGCTCGGGATCGGCACTCCGCAGACCCAGTTCGGCCTGCACGCCGACGGTCGGACGGTGTGGTGCGACATCCGCGTCCATCGCCACATCTTCGAGCCGGACGGTCACCTCAAGTACCTCCCCGGCAACCCCTCCGGCCTGGACCCCGACGCGGTCCTCTGGGAGGAGAAGAAGCGGCAGGACTTCGTCTCCGGATTCAAGCTGGGCGTCTCACGCATCACCGCGTTCGACATGGGAGCGGGCCGCGAGGCTGCCATCCGGCGAGTGGGCCGGGAGTACGCCGACACGTGTCGGCGGTTCGGCACGGACATCTCCGACCTCGCGCTGTACATCGTGACCCGGCAGCGGCGTCCCTGGGCCAGCTGACGACCGATCCAGGGGGCTCCGGCGGCTCTCATCGCGAGCTGTAACGCCGGGTTAGCGCTTGTAGTACCCATGAAATTCCATGGGGTCTACAGCATCTAACCCGGCGTTACAGCCGGAGGTGGTGGCCGGCCCGGGGCTACTTCTTCTTGTAGACCACGACCACACCGGGTCGCGGGAAGGAGTCGGTGTGCGGCCAGGTGCTCGACGGCGCCTCGAACGTGGCGTCGTCGGTCTCGCCCGGGTGCTGCGGGGCGATGAAGACCGAATTCTGGTCCTCGGTGATGAACGGGCCGCAGGTCTCGGCGCCGACCGGCACGGTGAGGAACTGCTGGACCTTGCCGCGGTTGGGGCCCTCGACCGGCACCCGGAAGAGGCCGTCGTGGGAGCCGAGCACCGCTCCGTCCGTGGAGATCCACAGGTTGCCGACGGCGTCGAAGGCGAGGTTGTCGGGGCAGCTGATCGGGCTGACGAGCTGCTTGGGGTAGCCGGCGAAGTAGGTGACCGGGTCGGCGGGGTCGCCGCAGACCAGCATCAGGTCCCAGCTGAACGTCTCGGCCAGGTGGTCACCTCCGGTCGGGCTGATCTCGAGCACGTAGCCGTTGCGGTTGCCCGTCGCGGCGACGAGCGGGCCGCCGGGCTCGGACCGGACAAGGCTCGAGGTGACGGGGTTGGCCTCGTCGGCCGGCCACTTCCTGCCGCGGTCGGAGTTGTTGGTCAGCGCCGCGTAGACCTTCCCGTTGACCGGGTTGACCTCGACGTCCTCGGGGCGGTCCATCCGCGTGGGGCCGACCTTGTCGGCGGCCAGACGGGTGTCGATGAGCACGTCCGCGACGCTCATCCCCTCGACGTACGACGTGGTGTCGCTGGTCAGCGGGATCCAGGCGCCCGAGCCGTCGTGGACACCATCCCCGGCGCCGTCGCCCGTGAACTTCCCGACGAAGAGCGTGCCGGCGGTGAGGAGCTCGAGGTTCTTCTGGCGCGCCTGCTCTGTGCCGGAGGCGTCGAAGGTGCCCGCGGAGACGAACTTGTAGATGTAGTCGCCGCGCTCGTCGTCACCCATGTAGACCACGACCTGGCCGTTGTCGGCGAGGGTGCAGTTGGCGCCCTCGTGCTTGAACCGGCCGAGCATCGTGTGCTTGCGCGGGGTCGACCTCGGGTCGTAGGGGTCGATCTCGACGATCCACCCGAAGCGGAACGGCTCGTGCGGCTCCCGGGCCAGGTCGAAGCGCGAGGCGACGTCCTTCCAGCCCCTTGTGCCGGTGCCGGTGATGCCGTAGCGCTTGTAGGAGTCGAGGTAGCGGGTGTCCAGCGGGGCCGAGGTGTCGAAGTACTGGTTGAAGTTCTCCTCGCCCGACAGGACGGTGCCCCACGGGGTGAGGCCGCCGGCGCAGTTGTTGAGCGTGCCGTAGACGACCGTGCCGGTGCTGTCGGCCTTGGTCTTGAGCCGGTCGTGCCCGGCAGCCGGGCCGTCGAGCTCGAACTTCGTGCCGGTGTGGATGCGGCGGTTGAGCGTGGTGTCCCTCGGCTTGACGCGCTTCCACGAGCCGAGGGTCCTGCCACGCTTGATCTCCACCACGGACATGCCGTGCGAGGCCATCGCGACCTGCTTGATGGTGATGTCGTCGTATGCGCCAGTGGGGAACATCAGCGGCTCGTCGGTGTACTCGTGGTTGGTCACGAGCAGCGCCCGGTCCTCCTTGTCCGGGTGGGGGAGGACTCCGACGTAGTCGGCGTTGTAGCCGAACTGCTTCTCGGCCGCGCCAGGCGTCTGGTTGTTCACGTCGAACGTCGGCGCGTCCTTGACCACCGGGTCGCCCCAGGCGATCACCACGTTGGCCTTGAAGCCCTCGGGGACGATGACCTGGTCGTCGGTGTTGGGCGCGACGGGAGTGAACTCCCAGGTGCCGGCGCCGTGGGCCACCTTGGCCGCGACGGCGGCCTCGGCCAGCGAGCCGACCGTCACGGAGGAGGCGGCGGCCGGCGCCGCCACGCCGGCCAGGCTGAGCGCGCCGATCCCGGCGCCGGCCTTGAGCACGGAGCGACGGGCCAGCGCCTGGGCGGCGATGTCGCGGAACTCGGGGTTGCCCGAGGAGTTGGGGACCGGCTGGTCGCAGGCGTTGCCACAGCGGTACTGGCAGGTCTTGTGGCTGCGCGAGCCGTGGGGACCGGTGCTGACCAGCGGCAGCAGCCGGCGGGTGGGGGTGGTGGTCATGCGTCCTCCGTGTTGTCGAAGCGATGGCCGCACTCTGGCGGCGACAGGAGTTGGCACGGTGACGGCGTGGTGAATGGCGTACGAATGGCGTCCGAGGCGACGGCGGCAGGCGTGTCGTCCGGGGGACGCGGGGGTCATCCGGTTAGCGTGGGGCGAACACCTGTTCGGACGTACGACGAGAGGTCACGGCATGCGCGTGCTCGGGATCGACCCCGGCCTGACCCGGTGCGGGGTCGGCGTGGTCGAGGGCAGCGTCGGCCGCCCCCTCACCCTGATCGACGTCAACGTGCTGCGCACCAGCGCCGACCAGCCGGTGGCCCAGCGGCTCGTCACGATCGAGAAGGGCCTCGACGCCTGGCTCGACGAGTTCGAGCCCGACGCGGTCGCGGTCGAGCGGGTCTTCGCCCGTTCCGACTCGAGCACGATCATGGGCACGGCCCAGGCCAGCGGCATCGCCCTGGTGGTGGCTGCGCGTCGCGGGCTGCCCATCGCGCTGCACACGCCGAGCGAGGTGAAGGCCGCCGTCACCGGCAGCGGCCGCGCCGCCAAGCCGCAGGTGGGCGCGATGGTCGCGCGCATCCTGCGCCTCGACGCGCCACCGAGCCCGGCCGATGCCTCGGACGCCGTGGCCCTGGCCATCACCCACATCTGGCGCGGTGGCGCCCAGGCGCGCCTCGATGCCGCCGTCGCCGCCGCGTCCCGACCCGCGAGGACTACACCCATGAGGACTGGTCGATGATCGCCTTCGTGCGCGGCACGGTCGCCGCCGTCTCCCTGACCAGTGCCGTCGTCGAGGTCGGTGGGGTGGGGCTCGAGCTGCTCTGCACGCCCGACACCCTGGCCAGCCTGCGCGACGGCGCGGAGGTCAGGCTGCCCACGAGCCTCGTCGTACGGGAGGACTCCCTGACCCTGTTCGGCTTCGCCGACGAGGACGAGAAGACGTGCTTCGAGCTCGTCCAGACGGCGAGCGGAGTCGGCCCCAAGCTGGCGCAGGCGATGGTGGCGGTGCTCTCGCCCGACGCGCTGCGCGTCGCGATCGCGTCCGAGGACGTCAAGACGCTCACCCGGGTGCCCGGCATCGGCCAGAAGGGCGCCCAGCGGATCATCCTGGAGCTCAAGGACCGGATCGGCGCGCCCACCGGCTCCACGCCCTCGTCCTCGCCCGTCCCCGCCGCCGCGCCCTGGCGCGACCAGGTGCTCCAGGGACTCGTCGGCCTCGGCTGGTCGGCGAAGGAGGGCGAGAAGGCCGTCGAGGCCGTCGCCGACCAGGCCGGCCCGAGCCCCGACGTCGCGGCCCTGCTGCGCTCGGCCCTGCGCACGCTGAGCAGGGCGTGACGAGATGCCCCACGATGACCTCGAGACGCAGTACGCCGCGGCGGAGTCAGCGCACCTGGAGCGACTGACCTCGGCGGAGGCCGACGTCGAGGAGCGCGCCGTCGAGGCGGCGCTGCGCCCCCGCACCCTCGACGAGGTCGTCGGGCAGGTGCGAGTCCGCGACCAGCTCGGCCTGGTGCTCGAGGCTGCCCGCCGGCGGGGCAGGGCCCCCGACCACGTGCTGCTCTCCGGACCGCCCGGCCTGGGCAAGACGACGCTCGCCATGATCATCGCGGCCGAGATGTCGGTGCCACTGCGGCTCACGAGCGGCCCGGCGATCACCCACGCGGGTGACCTCGCGGCCATCCTCTCCGGCCTCAACGAGGGCGACGTCCTCTTCGTGGACGAGATCCACCGCATGTCCCGGCCCGCCGAGGAGATGCTCTACATGGCGATGGAGGACTTCCGGGTCGACGTCATCATCGGCAAGGGGCCGGGCGCCACGGCGATCCCGCTGGAGATCCCGCCCTTCACGCTGGTCGGTGCCACGACCCGGGCCGGCCTGCTGCCCGGGCCGCTGCGCGACCGGTTCGGCTTCACCGCCCACCTGGAGTTCTACGAGCCGCACGAGCTCGACCTGATCGTGCACCGGTCCGCCGGCCTGCTGGGCGTGCCGCTCACCGACGAGGGGTCGAGCGAGATCGCCTCCCGCTCGCGCGGCACGCCGCGCATCGCCAACCGGCTCCTGCGGCGGGTGCGCGACTACGCCCAGGTGCGGGCCGACGGCCTCGTCACCCTTCCTGTCGCCCAGTCCGCGCTGGACATGTTCGAGGTCGACGAGTCGGGGCTCGACCGCCTCGACCGGGCTGTGCTCGACGTGCTGTGCCGGCGCTTCGGCGGCGGGCCGGTGGGCGTGGCGACCCTCGCCGTGGCCGTGGGGGAGGAGCGCGAGACGGTCGAGGAGGTCGCGGAGCCCTTCCTGGTCCGCTGCGGCTTCCTGGCCCGCACCCCACGCGGCCGGGTCGCGACTCCCGCGGCCTGGCACCACCTCGGCCTGACGCCGCCCGCGGTGACCGGCGGGGACTCGACCCTGTTCGACGAGCCGTGAGGCGTGTCCGCGTACACTCCACCGGCGTCCCGTCCTGCGTGATCGAGAGGTAGTCGTCGTGGCCGAGCTCGTCTCGTTCCTTCCCCTGGTGGCCATCGCGCTGCTCTTCTGGCTGATGGTGGTGCGCCCCGCGTCGCGACGCCAGAAGGAGCTGCGCCGGGTCCAGTCCGAGCTGCGCCCCGGACAGCGGGTGATGCTCTCCTCGGGCATCTACGGCACGGTCACCACGATCGGTGACGACCGCGTGCACGTCGAGCTCGCCCCGGGCGTCGTGGTCGAGGTCGTCCGGGCTGCCATCGGCGCCGTCGACGAGGCCGCCGGAGACGCCGTACCCCCCACGGCCGAGTCCGGGGACTGAGGTGGCGCGCGCGCACACCCCGGGGCGCACCCTGGTCGTCTTCTTCCTGGGCCTGGCCCTGTCCTACGGACTGGTGGCGCTCGCCGGACAGTGGACGCCCAAGCTCGGCCTGGACCTCCAGGGCGGCACCAGGATCACCCTCGTCGCCGAGGGCAAGCCGGACGCCGCCCAGCTCGAGGAGGCCCGCAAGATCATCGAGAGCCGCGTCAACGGCTCCGGCGTCGCCGAGGCCGAGGTCGCGGTCCAGGGCAACCAGTACGTCGTGGTGGAGATCCCCGGCGAGAGCCGTCGTGACCTCGTGGAGACCGTGAAGCGGCAGGCGCAGCTGCGCTTCCGGGTCGTGGCTCAGGTCGCCGACGGCGTCGCCGGTGCGACGGGAAGCCAGTCGGGCAGCCCGGTGCCCGGCACCGGCAGCCTGCCCGGCACCGTGACCGAGTCGCAGGCGCCGACCAACCCCAGCGAGTCGCCCAGCCCCGGCACGAAGAAGCAGAAGTCGTCGAAGCAGCGCGCCCCGCTGGCCTGGGCGGCCGACGAGACGGGCTCGGAGTCGCCGACCCCGTCGCCGAGCCCCTCGCCGAGCCCCTCGCCGAGCGACGCGCCGTCCCAGGACGGCCAAGACCCGCTCCAGTGGATGAACAACCCGGATGCGAAGTCGCTGCAGGCCTTCCAGAAGTTCGCCTGCCCGGCCCCCGGCGAGGCCCCCGACGTGGTCGACGACCCGGACAAGCCGCTGGTCACCTGCGACGAGAACGGCCTCAAGTACCTGCTCTCGGAGTCGATGATCGAGGGCACCCAGCTGTCCAGCGCGTCGACGCGGCCACCGGACCAGCAGAGCGTCGAGTGGGGCGTGGACCTCAAGTTCGACGGTGAGGGCACCAAGGAGTTCGCCCGCATCTCCCGGGCGCTCTACAACACCGACAAGCAGTTCGCGATCGTGCTCGACGGCCAGGTCATCTCCGCGCCCACGATGAACGGCATCATCACCGACGGGCGCGCGCAGATCACCGGTGAGTTCACCGAGGCCGAGGCCAACAGCCTCGCGACGAGCCTCGACTTCGGTGCACTGCCCATCTCCTTCCAGCCCGACCCCCAGGTTGAGCTGGTCGGGCCGTCGCTGGCCGGCAACCAGCTGAGCGCGGGCATCACGGCCGGCGCGATCGGCCTCGGGCTCGTGATGCTCTACTGCCTGCTCTACTACCGCGGCCTCGGCCTCGTCGTGATCGCCTCGCTCCTCGTGGCCGCCGCGCTGACCTACGCGCTCGTGGTGCTGCTGAGCAAGGGAGCCGGCTTCACGCTCTCCCTGCCCGGCATCGCCGGCCTGATCGTGGCGGTGGGCATCACCGCCGACTCGTTCGTCGTGTTCTTCGAACGCATCCGCGACGAGATGCGCGAGGGCAAGTCGATGAAGGTGGCCGTGGAGTCCGGCTGGGTCCGCGCCCGCAACACCTGCCTCGCGGCCGACGCGGTCTCGCTGCTCGCGGCCCTGGTGCTCTACATCTTTGCTGTGGGCGTCGTGAAGGGCTTCGCCTTCGCGCTCGGCCTCTCGACGCTGATCGACCTCGTCGTGTTCTTCTGGTTCACCAAGCCGATGGTCTCCTGGCTGGCCCGGTTCCACCTGTTCAGCTCCGGCCATCCCCTGTCCGGGCTCAGCCGGGACGCGCTCGGTGTCAGGGACACGACACCTGAGAAGCTGCCCGCGGGAGGTGTGGCCTGATGGGTGCCTTCTCCAGGCTCGGCAACGACCTCTACACCGGCCGCCGCTCGATCGACTTCGTCGGTCGCCGCTGGCTCTGGTACGCCACGTCCGCCCTGATCGTCGCCGTGGCCGTCCTCGGCATGACGACCAAGGGCTTCAACATGGGCATCGAGTTCACCGGTGGTGCGGAATACCGCGTCACCCTGCCCGCGTCGCAGGTCAACCAGGACACGGCCGACGAGGTGCGCCAGGCCGTCGCCGGCACCGGTGTCGAGGGCGCCACGTCGCCGGTGGTCACGACCTCCGGCGAAGAGGCGATCCTCGTCCAGACTGAGCCGCTCAACGACCACGAGAGCAAGGAGGTCGTCGACGCCCTCCTGGCGACCACCGGAGCCTCCGCCGGCGACATCTCCCAGACCGAGATCGGACCGAGCTGGGGCCGCGAGGTCGCCGAGCGGTCGCTGATCGGCCTCGCGGTCTTCCTGGTCCTCGTGGTGCTCTTCATCTGGGCCTACTTCCGCGAGTGGAAGATGTCGGTCGCCGCGATGGTGGCCCTGGCCCACGACGTACTCATCACCGTCGGCGTCTATGCCCTCTCCGGCTTCGAGGTCACCCCTGCCACCGTCACCGGGGTGCTGACCATCCTCGGCTTCTCCCTCTACGACACCGTCGTCGTCTTCGACAAGGTGCGCGAGAACACCGCGGAGCTGCGCAAGACCAAGATGACGTACGCCGAGTCCGCCAACCTGGCGGTCAACCAGACCCTGGTGCGCTCGATCAACACCTCGCTGGTGGCGCTCATCCCGGTGGCGGCGATCCTCTACGTCGGGGCCGTGCAGCTGGGCTCCGGATCCTTGAAGGACCTTGCGCTCGCGCTGTTCGTCGGCATGGCCGCCGGCGCCTACTCCTCGATCTTCATCGCGACCCCGCTGCTGGTGCACATGAAGCAGAACGAGCCGGACATCGCGCTCACCGAGCGTCGCGCGGCAGCCCGCCGGCGCGAGGCCGCCGCCGACCGCTACGCCCACGTCGGAGGCGCCCGCGCGGACGCCACGCCGCCGCCCGATCCGCGCACCGGCGCGACCCCGCGGCCGCCCAAGGCTCCGGTCGCCCCGCCGCGGAAGCCCGAGGCCGTCGGGAAGGGCCGGGTCGTGCCCAAGGCCCACGCGCCGTTGCAGAAGAGCGGGGCCGCCGGGCGCGTGCAGCCCGTGCGGAAGCCGAGGTCGCAGCGCGGGAAGAAGAAGTGAGCGCCGAGGGGGTGCGCGCCGCGCTCGAGCGGCTCGTCCGCGACGTGCCGGACTTCCCCGAGCCCGGGATCGTCTTCAAGGACATCACCCCGTTGCTCGCGGACCACAAGGCCTTCAGCCAGGTCGTCGAGGCGCTCGCCGAGATGGGCCGTGACGAGTCGGGTGCCGGGGTCGTCGACAAGGTCGTCGGCATGGAGGCCCGGGGCTTCATCCTGGCCGCGCCGGTGGCGCTGGCACTGGGTGCGGGCTTCGTCCCCGTGCGCAAGGCCGGCAAGCTGCCGGGCGAGACGCACGCGGTGTCCTACGCCCTGGAGTACGGCGAGGCCACCCTGGAGCTGCACCGCGACGCCGTCGCGCCGGGGGAGCGGGTGCTGCTCGTCGACGACGTGCTCGCGACCGGCGGCACCGTGGCCGCGACCCGCCAGCTCGTCGAGGCGTGCGGTGGTGTGGTCGTCGGGGTGGCCGTGCTGATGGAGCTCGGGTTCCTGCCCGGGCGCGAGACGGTGGGCGACCTGCCACTGCACGCCCTGATGACGATCTGACCTCTCAACCTCCGAGCGCCCGCAGGCGGGGTCCCCGCTCCTCCTAGACTGGCGGGATGACCGACGAGACGACGACTCCGCAGCCGCCGCGCGCGGACGTCCCCGTCTCCGCGCGCAGCATGCGGGCCCGCCTGGCTCGCATCGGCTCCAGGCCGTCGAACGCCAACCCGGTCCTCGAGCCGCTCTTCCGTGCGGTCCGCGCCAACCATCCCAAGGCCGACCTCGCCCTGCTCGCGCGGGCCTACGAGGTCGCCGAGAAGATGCACGGGACGCAGATGCGCAAGAGCGGCGACCCCTACATCACCCACCCGCTCGCGGTCACGACCATCCTGGCCGACATCGGCATGACCGAGCCGACCCTCGTCGCGTCCCTGCTGCACGACACGGTCGAGGACACGCCGTACACGCTCGACCAGCTGCGCGCCGACTTCGGCGACGAGGTCGCCCAGCTCGTCGACGGCGTCACCAAGCTCGACAAGGTCCAGTACGGCGACTCCGCGCAGGCCGAGACCATCCGCAAGATGATCGTGGCGATGTCCAAGGACATCCGCGTCCTGGTCATCAAGCTCGCCGACCGGCTCCACAACATGCGCACGCTGCGCTATCTGAAGGCCGACACGCAGGAGCGCAAGGCCCGCGAGACCCTCGACATCTACGCCCCGCTGGCCCACCGGCTCGGCATGAACACCCTGAAGTGGGAGCTCGAGGATCTCGCCTTCGCCACGCTGCACCCCAAGATCTACGACGAGATCGTGCGAATGGTCGCCGAGCGCGCGCCCTCGCGCGACTCGTTCCTCGCCGAGGTGATCGCCCAGGTCGACCAGGACCTCAGGGACGCCAAGATCAAGGCCAAGGTCACCGGCCGCCCGAAGCACTACTACTCGATCTACCAGAAGATGATCGTCGGCGGCCGGGAGTTCTCCGACATCTACGACCTGGTCGGCGTGCGTGTCCTCGTGGAGGAGGACCGCGACTGCTACTCCGTCCTCGGCGTCCTGCACTCGCGGTGGAACCCGGTGCTCGGGCGCTTCAAGGACTACATCGCGATGCCGAAGTTCAACATGTACCAGTCGCTGCACACGACGGTCATCGGCCCGCAGGGCAAGCCCGTGGAGCTGCAGATCCGCACCTTCGCCCAGCACCGCCGTGCGGAGTACGGCGTCGCGGCGCACTGGAAGTACAAGGAGGACGGGCGCAACGGGCTCGACACCGAGCAGCGCGGCGACCTCGACGACATGGGCTGGCTGCGCCAGCTGATGGACTGGCAGAGCGAGGTCGAGGATCCGGGGGAGTTCCTGGAGTCGCTGCGCTTCGAGATGAACCAGGCGCAGGTCTACGTCTTCACCCCCCGCGGCGACGTGATCGCCCTGCCGGTGGGCGCGACGCCCGTCGACTTCGCCTACGCCGTGCACACCGAGGTTGGCCACCACACCATCGGAGCCCGGGTGAACGGTCGCCTGGTGCCCCTGGAGTCGGCGCTCGACAACGGCGACGTCGTCGAGGTCTTCACGTCCAAGGCGCCTGGTGCCGGGCCGTCGCGTGACTGGCTCACCTTCGTCAAGTCCCCCCGGGCCCGCAACAAGATCCGGCAGTGGTTCACCAAGGAGCGCCGCGAGGAGTCGATCGAGCAGGGCAAGGACCAGATCGCCCGGCTGATGCGCAAGGAGGGTCTGCCCCTCAAGCGCCTGATGTCCCACGAGACCCTGAGCCAGGCGGCCGCGCACTTCCACCACGCCGACATCTCGGCCCTCTATGCCGCGGTCGGCGAGGGCAACCTCAGCGCCCAGGCCGTCGTACGCCACGTCATCGAGGTGCACGGCGGCCAGGAGGGCGCCGCGGAGGACCTGGCGGAGGCCGTCACCATCACCGGTCGCCGCGGCCGGGCCAAGCCGACCGGCACCGGCGACTCGGGCGTGATCGTCAAGGGTGCGGCCGACGTCTGGGTCAAGCTGGCCAAGTGCTGCACCCCGGTGCCGGGAGACCCGATCCTCGGCTTCGTCACCAAGGGCGGGGGAGTCTCGGTGCACCGCCGTGACTGCACCAACGCTTCGTCCCTCCAGTCCCAGCCCGAGAAGATCCTCGACGTCGAGTGGGCGCCCACGTCCTCCTCGACGTTCCTGGTCAACATCCAGGTCGAGGCGCTCGACCGGGCCCGCCTGCTCTCCGACATCACGATGGTGCTCTCCGACCAGCACGTGAACATCCTCAGCGCCACCCTGTCGACCAACCGCGACCGCGTCTCCAAGAGCCGCTTCAGCTTCGAGATGGCCGACGCATCCCACCTGGACAGCCTGCTGCGCGCCGTACGCTCCGTGCCCGGCGTCTTCGACGCCTATCGCGTCACCTCGTAGGCCCACCGGGGGGTCGAGCGGAGTCGAGACCTGGGTCGGGTGGTCGAGCGGAGTCGAGACCTGGGTCGGGTGGTCGAGCGGAGTCGAGACCTGGAGTCAGTCGAAGTAGTTGACGCCTCGCTTGGACCAGCCCGTGCGGCCGCGAGCTAGTCCTGGCAGATCCTTGAAGCGTCCTTCGATCAGCGCGATCCGCTTCGCGCGAGACCAGTTCTGGATCTGCTTCTCGAGCCCGAAGGCTTCATCGATCTTCTCCGTCTCGTGAGACCAGACGAGCTCGACCGGCAATCGACGGCGGGTGTACTCAGCGCCCAGCCCCAGGTTGTGCTGATGAACTCGAGCGGACAGGTCAGTCGTGCTGCCACATAGAACGAACCATCACTGCAAGGAAGCATGTAGACCCAGGCCATGGCTCATGGTTGACCGGACCTGAGCACGCCACAACGCGGGCACGCGTCTCCTGTGGACAACGGTCTCGACTTCGCTCGACCTGCCGGCTTGGTCAGGCAGGAGACGGTGTGGTTCAGCTGAAGTCTGCCGCGGCCCGGCGGGCCATCTCCAGGAAGGCCTGCCGGCTGGCGAGGGCCTCCTCGAGCTCCTTGGTCTTCCTGGCGTCGCCGGCGGCGCGGGCGGCCTCGAGCCTGGCCTCGGTCTCGGCGATGCCGGCCTCGAGCTTGCCGATCATGTCGTCGGCGCGTGCCGACTTCTCCGGGTCGGAGCGGCGCCACTGGTCGTCCTCGACCGCGCGGATCGCCTGCTCGACCTTGCGCATCCGGCCCTCGAGGTCCTTCATGCGGTCACGGGGCACCTTGCCGGCGGCGTCCCAGCGGTCCGCGATGTCGCGGAACGCCCTCTTGGCGGCGTCGACGTCGGTCACCGGCAGGAGCGCCTCGGCCTCGGCCAGCAGCTGCTCCTTGACCTCCGCGTTGGCCGCGAACTCGCGGTCCTGCTCCGCGTTGGCCGCGTCCCGGGCCCCGAAGAAGAGGTCCTGGGCGCCACGGAACCGAGCCCAGAGCTGGTCGTCGACATCGCGGGGCGCGGGCCCGGCTGCCTTCCACTCGCGCATCAGGTCGCGGTAGCGACCCGAGGTCGCGCCCCAGTCGGTCGAGTCGGCGAGCGCCTCGGCCTCCGCGGCCAGCCGCTCCTTGACCACGCGGGCGGAGTCGCGACGCTGGTGCTCCTCGGCGAAGTGCGCCTTGCGGCGCCGGGTGTACGACGTGCGCGCGCTGCTGAAGCGGCGCCACAACGCGTCGTCGGTGGCCTTGTCGAGACGGGGGAGTGCCTTCCACTGCTCCAGCAGGTCGCGCAGCCGGTTGGCGCCGTTGCGCCAGTCGTTGCTCTCCGCCAGGCGCTCGGCCTCGGCGACGATCTTCTCCTTCTCGGCCTTCGACTCCGCCGTGCGCTGCGCCTTCTCGGCCTTCCGGGCCTCGCGCTGGAGCGCGATCAGAGGAGCGGTGGCGTCGAGCCGTGCGACGAGCGACTGCAGGTCGCCGACCGCGTTGGCCCCCACCACCTGCTCACGCAGTCCCTTGACCGAGGCGGCAGCCTCGTCGGGACCGAGCTTGCCCGCGGCGATGCGCTGCTCGAGCAGATGCACCTCGAAGGCGAGGGCGTCGAAGCGGTCGGTGAAGAACTTGAGCGCCTCCTCGGGCGTGCCCTCGGGGTACTGTCCCACAGCCCGTTCCCCGTCGGTCGTCTTCACGTAGACGGTGCCGTCCTTGGCCACTCGGCCCCACTCGGACTGCTGATCGGCGCTCATGGTCGCCCATCGTAGTCACCCCCACGGACCGCCTCGGTAGGCTGACTCCCCGAGCCCGCCCGCCCGACGACAGCCAGGACTGATCACGTGTTCATCGCCGGATTCCCCGCCGGACCCTGGGGGACCAACTGCTACGTCGTCGCCACCGGCCCAGGCGCCGAGTGCGTGGTCATCGACCCGGGCAAGGACGCCGCCGCCGGGGTGGCCGAGGTGGTGCGCGAGCACCGTCTCAAGCCGGTGTCCGTCCTGGTGACCCACGGCCACGTCGACCACGTGTGGTGCGTGGCGCCGGTGGCCGGCACCTACGACGCCACCGCCTGGATCCACCCCCGCGACCGGCACCTGCTCACCGATCCGCTGGCCGGCATCTCCCCCGAGAGCGCCGGGATGCTCCTGGGTGCGGACGCGGAGTGGGCGGAGCCCGACGACGTCCGCGAGCTCTCCGACGCGCAGTCGCTGGAGCTCGCCGGCCTCACCTTCGTCGTCGACCACACCCCGGGGCACACCGAGGGCTCGGTCACCTTCCGCACCCCTTACCTGGGGGCACCCGGGGACGGAGCCCCCGTGCGACAGGAGGTCTCCGAGGTGATGTTCTCCGGCGACCTGCTCTTCGCCGGGTCCATCGGCCGCACCGACCTCCCCGGCGGCGACCACGCGACCATGCTGCGCAGCCTCACCGAGAAGGTGCTCCCGCTGGCCGACGACATCGTGGTGCTGCCCGGCCACGGCGAGCAGACGTCGATCGGTCGCGAGCGCGCCACCAACCCCTACCTGCTGGACCTGGCCGACCAGGGCTCCGCGGGTCACACGATCAAGCAGAGCATCCGAGGACTGTAGAAATTGGCCAAGCCCACCCCGCTCAGCGGGTTCCCCGAGCTGCTCCCCGCCCAGCGGTTCGTCGAGCAGCAGGTCGTCGACACCCTGCGGCACACGTTCGAGCTGCACGGCTTTGCCGGCATCGAGACCCGCGCCGTGGAGCCGCTCGACCAGCTGCTCCGCAAGGGCGACACCTCCAAGGAGGTCTACCTCCTTCGCCGGCTGCACGAGGAGTCCGCCGAGGGCCACGCGGGCCTCGGCCTCCACTTCGACCTCACCGTGCCCTTCGCGCGCTACGTCCTCGAGAACGCCGGCAAGCTGGAGTTCCCGTTCCGCCGCTACCAGGTGCAGAAGGCGTGGCGCGGCGAGCGGCCCCAGGAGGGGCGGTTCCGCGAGTTCACGCAGGCCGACATCGACATCGTCGGTCGCGACGAGCTGCCGTTCCACCACGACGTCGAGGTCACCCGGGTCATGGTCGACGCGCTCACGCGGCTCGCCGACCCCAGCTCGATCGGCATGCCCGGCTTCAGCCTGCAGGTCAACAACCGCAAGCTGATCCAGGGCTTCTACCAGGGCCTCGGGCTCACCGACACCGACGAGGTGATGCGGGTCGTCGACAAGCTCGACAAGCTGCCCGTCGAGACGGTGAAGGCGATGCTCGTCGAGGAGTCGGGGCTCCAGCCCGACACCGCCGACCGGGTGCTCCAGCTCGCCACGATCCGTGCGACGGACGACTCGTTCGTCAAGGCGGTCCGCGACCTGGGGGTCGAGCACGAGCTCCTCGACACCGGCCTCGACGAGCTCGCAGAGCTCGTCCGGTCGTGCGCCGACCTGGTGAGCGACCGGGTCCGGGTGGAGGCCGACCTGTCGATCGCCCGCGGACTCGACTACTACACCGGCACCGTCTTCGAGACGCGCCTGGACGGCTACGAGTCGCTCGGCTCCATCTGCTCCGGGGGTCGGTACGACGCGCTGGCGAGCGACGGCCGCACGACCTACCCCGGCGTCGGCATCTCGCTGGGTGTCAGCCGCGTGGTCGTGCCGCTCCTTGCCCGGACCGGCCTGACGGCGACGCGGTCCGTGCCGAGCGCCGTGCTGGTCGCGCTGGCCGACGAGGAGTCGCGCCCCGCCAGCCAGGCGGTCGCCTCCGCCCTGCGGGCGCGACAGATCCCTTGCGAGGTCGCCCCGGCGCCAGCCAGATTCGGCAAGCAGATCCGCTTCGCCGAGCGACGTGGCATCCCCTTCGTCTGGTTCGTCCAGGACGAGGGGCACCAGGTCAAGGACATCCGCACCGGCGACCAGGTCGACGCAGACCCGGCCACCTGGACGCCCCCGGCCGCGGACCTGCGTCCCGGCATCACCAGCACCGAATCGAAGGAGAACCAGTGATCCGCACCCACGACGCCGGCGCCCTGCGCGCCGAGCACGTCGGCCAGACCGTCACCCTTGCCGGATGGGTGGCCCGGCGGCGCGATCACGGGGGCGTGGCCTTCCTCGACCTCCGCGAGGCGAGCGGCGTGGTGCAGGTGGTCGTCCGCGACGAGGAGGTCGCCCACAGCCTGCGCAGCGAATACTGCCTCGCGGTGACCGGCGAGGTCGTCGCCCGCAAGGAGGGCGCGGAGAACCCCAACCTCGCCACCGGCGAGATCGAGGTCGTCGCGAACCACGTCGAGGTCCTGTCGCCGTCGGCCCCGCTGCCCTTCCCGATCGACGAGCATGTCGAGGTCGGCGAGGAGGCGCGACTCAAGCACCGCTACCTCGACCTCCGGCGTACGGGCCCGAACAGCGCGCTGCGCCTACGCAGCAAGGCCAACAAGGCCGCCCGCGAGGTGCTCGACCGCCACGACTTCGTCGAGATCGAGACCCCGACGCTGACGCGCAGCACCCCCGAGGGCGCGCGCGACTTCCTGGTGCCCGCCCGGCTGCGGCCCGGCAGCTGGTATGCCCTGCCGCAGAGTCCCCAGCTGTTCAAGCAGCTGCTGATGGTCGCCGGCATGGAGCGCTACTACCAGATCGCCCGGTGCTACCGCGACGAGGACTTCCGCGCCGACCGGCAGCCGGAGTTCACCCAGCTCGACATCGAGATGAGCTTCGTCGAGCAGGACGACGTGATCGCCCTCTCCGAGGAGATCCTGACGGCCCTGTGGGGGCTGATCGGGGTCGAGGTCCCCACGCCGCTGCCGCGGATGACGTACGCCGAGGCGATGGCGCGCTACGGCTCCGACAAGCCCGACCTGCGGGTCGGCCTGGAGCTGGTGGACTGCACCGAGTTCTTCGCCGACACCACGTTCCGGGTATTCCAGGCGCCGTACGTCGGTGCCGTCGTGATGCCCGGGGGAGCGAGCCAGCCGCGCAAGCAGCTCGACGCGTGGCAGGAGTGGGCCAAGCAGCGTGGGGCGAAGGGTCTCGCCTACATCCTGGTGCAGGAGGACGGCGAGCTGGGCGGTCCGGTCGCGAAGAACCTCACCGACGCGGAGCGGGCCGGGATCGCCGGCCACGTCGGCGCCAGGCCGGGCGACTGCATCTTCTTCGGCGCGGGCGCGGTGAAGCCCAGCCGGGCGCTGCTCGGCGCCGCCCGGCTCGAGATCGGCCGCCGCTGCGGCCTCATCGACGAGTCCGCGTGGAGCTTCCTCTGGATCGTCGACGCGCCGCTCCTCGAGCCGGCAGGGGAGGCGACGGCCGCCGGAGAGGTCACGGTCGGCCACGGCGAGTGGACCGCGGTGCACCACGCGTTCACCTCGCCGCAGGACGTCGAGGGCTTCGACAAGGACCCTGCCAACGCGGTGGCGTGGGCCTACGACATCGTCTGCAACGGCAACGAGATCGGCGGCGGCTCGATCCGTATCCACCGCGAGGACGTGCAGAAGCGGGTCTTCGCGCTCATGGGCATCTCCGAGGAGGAGGCCGAGGAGAAGTTCGGCTTCCTGCTGGAGGCCTTCAAGTACGGCGCGCCCCCGCACGGCGGCATCGCGTTCGGCTGGGACCGGATCTGCGCGCTGCTCTCCGGCAGCGACTCGATCCGCGACGTGATCGCCTTCCCGAAGTCGGGCGGCGGCTACGACCCACTCACCGCGGCGCCCGCTCCGATCACCGCCGAGCAGCGCAAGGAAGCCGGTGTGGACGCCCTCCCGGCGGCAGATCTCCCGCCTGCTCCCTGAGATTTCCACCTCTGTCCGGATATCGACCAAAGCAGTCGTGTCCAGATCGTTACATGGTGGTGCTCGTTCGGGAAGTGCCCGTCACATAGAGTCGCGAATCGGCGCCCGGGCGATCCCCGACGCGTGCAAAGACTGGACTGCCAGACGACGAGGTGGACATGACGACCGGGACCGAGCTCGAGAGCCACTTCATTGCCACGGACCTTGGGCCTGAGGCTCCCGAGGACCGCAAGGTCGCCAGCAAGTCGCCGACCCAGCTGGCGCTGGCGCGGTTCCGCAAGGACAAGCTCTCGATGGTCTCCTTCGTCATCGTGGTGTTCTACTTCCTCGCGGCGCTCGCGGCCCCGTTCCTGGTGCAGGCGGGTGTGCTCAACCCGTTCACGACCCACGACGAGTTGCTGGACGCGAACACCCTTCCCCTCGGGGGCTTCGGCGGGATCTCGTGGGACCACCCGCTCGGCGTGGAGCCTGGCGTAGGTCGCGACGTGCTGTCCCGGGTGTGGTACGGCATCACCTTCTCGCTGGCGATCTCCTTGTCGGCCACGTTGCTTGCGGTCATCATCGGCGTCGTCGCCGGGATCGTCTCGGGCGCCTCCGGCGGTTGGATCGACGCGATCATCGGCCGGATCATCGACCTCACCCTCGCTTTCCCGCAGACCCTGATGTTGCTGGCACTCTCGTCCGTGGCCCTCGCCTTCATCACTGAGGTCCTGGGCGTTCCGGCGGGCGATCCGGCGCGTGCGTTGTACGTGATCGTGGTGCTCGGGCTGTTCGGCTGGACCGGGGTGGCCCGCATCGTCCGAGGGCAGGTGCTGTCGTTGCGCGAGCGCGAGTTCGTGCACGCCGCCCAGCTGCTCGGCGCATCCAAGATGCGGCTCTACTTCCGGGAGATCCTTCCCAATCTGTGGGCGCCCATCCTGGTCACGTTCACCCTGATCATGCCGGCCTTCGTCTCGGCCGAGGCCGCCTTGGCCTACCTGGGTGTGAGCATCCACCCGCCGACGCCCACGCTGGGCAACATCCTGCGCGACTCGTTGAGCTATGCGCAGAACGACTTCGTCTACTTCTTCTCGCCGGCGTTCCTGATCGCCGTCATCGTGGTCAGCTTCAACCTGCTCGGTGACGGCGTGCGGGACGCGCTCGACCCGAAGGGTCACCAGTGACCGCTGCTCGGTCAATCAATCCAGAGCTTCGTCGACACACCGTCGTCGAATGTGCCGCCGCACCGCGCGCTGCACGTCCAAGGAGGAAACACATGGGTATCAAACTGAGGAGGTCGGTCGCGGCCAGTGCTGCCGCGGTCCTGGGGCTCAGCCTCATGGCCGCCTGCGGTGGCGACGGCACGACCGACGAAGGCCCCGAGAGCGAGACGTCCACCGCGGGTGGCACGCTCAAGGTGCTCCAGCACTTCCCGTACGAGGCATCCGACCCCCAGCGGATCTACTACGGCGTGCAGCTGGCGTGGTATCGCCGACTCATCTATCGGGGCCTGCTCGCCTTCCCCATGTCGGAGGATCCCGAGGAAGCCACCACACCCGTCCCTGACCTCGCCACCGACACCGGCACCTCCTCCGAGGAGGGAAGGGTCTGGTCCTTCACGCTCAAGGACGGCGTCAAGTGGGAGGACGGCACCGACATCACATGTGAGGACGTCCAGTACGGCACTTCGCGCGTCTTCGCCAACGACCTCATCACCGGCGGCCCGAACTACACACTCAGCTACATCGACGTGGAGGACTACCCAGGCCCGTACAAGGCGACCCCGGCACAACAGCAGGCCTTCGAGGAGGCGGTGAGCTGTGACGGCAAGACCATCACCTTCCGCTTCAACAAGCCGTGGGCAGACTTCCCGCAGGCCATCGCCGGCATGATGATGACCGACCCCTACAAGGAGTCGTTCGACGAGGGCGCCAAGAGCCAGTGGAAGGTGCTCTCCAACGGCCCGTACAAGGTCGAAGGCGGCGTCTGGGAGAAGAACAAGGGCGCGACCCTGGTTCGCAATCCCGAGTACGACCCCGCCACCGACGACCCGGAGACCCTGCGTCTGGCGCTGCCGGACCAGATCGACTACCAGATCGACCCGTCAGAGACCTCCGGCGAGCTGTTCAACGACCGACTGATCACCGACGCCCCCGACGTGCAGAACGCGATCACGACGGCCCGAGTGGTCCCGTCGCAGTTCGCGCAGCTCGAGGGACCGGTGCTCGACCGCTACCTCAACGTTGAGTCGCCTTACACGCAGTACCTCACGCCCAACTTCAACCGGCTCAAGGACGTCAAGGTGCGCCAGGCCCTCGCGGTCGCGCTCGACCTCGACGGCTACGTGAAGGCCCTCGGTGGCGACAAGGCTGCGGCTCCTGCGGAGAGCATCGTCAACCCGAGCGTCAGTGGCTACCAGCCGAACCCCGCGTTCGACGGAGACAACTCCGGGGACCCTGAGGCCGCCAAGGCGCTTCTCGAGGAGGCCGGCGTGGAGATGCCGTATCCGATCAAGCTCGCCTACCCCGCGTCGCCCACCGCCGACAAGGCGATGGCCGTCATCAAGGAGGGCTGGGACGCCGCCGGCTTCGACGTTACGCTCGAGGGCCAGGGTGACACCTACTACGACGTGATCTCGCGGCCTGACGACGACTTCGACGTCAGTTGGGCTGGCTGGGGCGCTGACTGGCCGTCGATGATGACGGTCCTGCCGCCGCTCTTCGACAGCCGCCCGAACTTCTCGCCGACCACCTGTGGCCAGGACTACGGCTGCTACGAGAGCGACGAGTTCGAGAGCCTGGTCGACCAGGCGGCCAACTCCGCCACGGTCGAGGAGCAGACCAGCTTCCTCCAGGAGGCCGACGTTGTGCTGGGTGAGGAGGTTGCGTACATCCCGCTCGACACCTCCAAGTTCAACTGGCTGTGGGGCTCGAAGATCACCGGTTTCACCACGACCGCCGCGTCGTCGTCCTACCCGGAGATCGGTCTGATCGGCGTCACCGAGTGACATCAGCCTGACCGACCAGCACCACCACAACACCCCGGCTGGGTGGGCACCACCAGTGCCCGCCCAGCCACCCGGTGCCGGCAGACCCAGCCGGCCACATCTTTCTTCCAGCGCGTCCGAGCGCGCTGTCCACGAGACTGCGAGGGTGATCGATCCATGTGGGCATACATTGTCCGCCGCTGCGCCGTTGGCCTGGCGCTCCTGCTCGCGCTGACCCTGGTCACGTTCGCTCTGTTCTTTGCCTCGCCGGTTGACCCGGCGCGGTTCGCCTGCGGCAAGAACTGCTCCGAGCAGCAGCGCGACCAGGCGCGCAAGGCGCTGGGCTACGACAAGCCGGTCTACGAGCAGTGGGGCAACTTCGTCAAGGGTGTCGTCGTCGGCCGCGACTTCCCGGCGGACCCGGAGCTACGCGCGGCCGCCCCAGAGGTGGTCACCCACTGCGAGGCGCCCTGTCTGGGCTACTCCCACCTCAACGCCAGGACCGTCAACGAGCTCGTCAAGGACGCGGCGCCGGTGTCGATCTCGTTGGCCGTCGTCGCCCTCGTGATGTGGCTGATCGGCGGGGTTCTGTTCGGCATCCTGGCCGCGGTCACCAAGGGCTCGTTCATGGACCGAGGCATCGTGGGCCTCACCCTCGTGGCCTACGCGTTCCCCACCTTCTTCATCGCGGTCTTCTTCCTCAAGTACCTCGCCGTGAAGTGGCAGGTGATGCCGTATCCCGCCTACACCAGCATCGAGGAGGGGGGCATCGCCGCTTGGATGCTCAACCTGCTAATGCCCTCGTTCACCCTGGCGCTGGTGTTCATGGCCGGCTATGTCCGGATGACCCGCGCCTTCGTGCTCGAGTCGATGACCGAGGACTACATCAGGACCGCCCGGGCCAAGGGACTCCAGGGGCGCAAGGTGCTGTTCAAGCACGGCCTGCGCGCGGCGTTGACCCCTCTGGTCACCATGGTCGGCCTCGACTTCGCCGCCCTCCTAGCTGGCGCGATCATCACCGAGTCGGTGTTCGCCTATCCGGGGCTGGGCCTGCTCACGGTGCAGGCGAGCGCGGCCTACGACCTCCCGACCATCATCGGCGTCGTCATCCTGGCCGGCTCCTTCGTCATCCTCGCCAACATCATCGTCGACATTTCGTACGCCTTCATCGACCCCCGGGTCCGGCTGGGCTGAGGGAAGGAGCACCATGGAAGCGTTTCTTACTGTCGACGACCTGAAGGTCCACTTCCCCACGGTCGACGGCGTGGTCAAGGCCACCGACGGGCTCTCCTTCGGACTCGCGCGGGGCAAGACGTTGGGCATCGTGGGCGAGTCCGGCTCGGGCAAGTCCGTGTCGAGCTCGGCGATTCTCGGACTGCACCGCGGCACCAATGCCGTGGTCAGTGGAGAGATCCGCCTCGACGGCAACAACCTGCTCGCGCTCTCGGACGAGGAGATGCGCATGCGGCGGGGCAAGGAGGTCGCGATGATCTTCCAGGACCCGCTGTCGTCGTTGCACCCCTACTTCACCATCGGTAACCAGATCGCCGAGGCCTACCTGGTCCACCACAAGGTCAGCAAGTCAGCGGCGCGCACCCGGGTCGTCGAGATGCTGGACCGCGTGGGCATCCCGCAGGCCGACCGCCGCCTCAACGACTATCCACACCAGTTCTCCGGCGGCATGCGCCAGCGCGCGATGATCGCGATGGCGCTGATCAACGACCCGAGTCTGGTCATTGCCGACGAGCCGACGACAGCGCTGGACGTGACGGTGCAGGCGCAGATCCTCGACCTCCTCCAGGACCTCCAGCGAGACTTCAACACCGCAATCATCCTCATCACTCACGACCTGGGCGTGGTGGCCGAGATGGCAGATGATGTCCTGGTCATGTATGCGGGTCGTGCTGTCGAGTACGGACCCTGCAAGGAGATCCTCACGCACCCCGAGATGCCCTACACGTGGGGCCTGTTGTCGAGCGCCCCGGACCTCACTGCATCGACGAGCGGGCGATTGTTGCCGATCCCCGGCACACCCCCGAGCCTGCTGAATCCCCCGTCTGGATGTCCCTTCCACCCGCGGTGCACCCACCGGGACAAGGTGCCCGGCGACCTGTGCAGGACCACGCTGCCAGAGTTGCTGCCGGGCCATCACCGCGAGGATCACACCAAGCGCTGCCACCTCGCCGACCCCGATACGGTCTTCCGCACCGAGATCCTGCCGAATCTCGCTCCCGAGCTGGTGGAGGAGTCGTCATGACAGACCAGACCATCCCTACGATGGGCGCAGACACTTCGTCCACCGTTGCGACGCCCGCTGGCGAGCCGATACTCGAGGTGGACAACCTGCGGATGTACTTTCCGATCAAGTCCGGGGGCCTCATCCGGCGGACTGTGGGCCACGTCCAGGCCGTCGACGGCGTGTCCTTCCAGGTGCCCGTCGGAGGAGCACTAGGCCTCGTCGGCGAATCCGGGTGCGGCAAGTCCACGACCGGCCGGGTGATCACGCGCCTCTACAAGCCCACGGGAGGTGCGATCCGCTTCGACGGCCGGGACATCGGCAACCTCAAGCCGCGGGCGCTGAAGCCCTTCCGCCGCGACATCCAGATGATTTTCCAGGATCCTTACACGTCGCTCAATCCTCGGCATACGGTTGGCTCGATCATCGGCGCACCACTGGCGATCCACAACCTGGTGCCGAAGAAGCAGATTCTGTCGCGCGTACAGGAGCTCCTCGAGGTCGTCGGCCTGAACCCGGAGCACTACAACCGCTATCCCCACGAGTTCTCGGGCGGTCAGCGGCAGCGAATCGGGATCGCTCGCGCCCTCACCCTGCAGCCGAAGCTGCTGGTGGCAGACGAGCCAGTCTCGGCACTGGACGTGTCGATCCAGGCCCAGGTGGTCAACCTCCTCCAGGACATCCAGCGCGAGTTCGGCGTGGCGTTCCTCTTCATCGCCCACGACCTCGCCGTGGTTCGCCACTTCTGTCCCGAGATTGCGGTGATGTATCTCGGCAAGATCGTCGAGATCGGCGAGCGGGATCGGATCTATCGGCACGCGAATCACCCCTACACGCAAGCCCTCCTGTCGGCCGTGCCTGACGTGAAGCAGGCAGCGATCGGGGGACGTCGGGAGCGGATCCGTCTCGAGGGCGATGTGCCGAGCCCGATCAACCCACCCTCGGGATGCCGGTTCCGGACCCGCTGCCCCCTGGCCCAGGAGATCTGCGCGAGGCAAGAGCCGCCGCTCCTCCAGATCGGCCCACGGCACAAGGTCGCCTGCCACTTCGCCGGCGAGCTCGGCCAACATCCGTTCAAGCCGGTGACCGCGCGGCTGCTCGGTGTCGATGACCAGGGCAACCCCGACCCCGGGGCAGGTCCGCCCACCGAGCTCTTCACACAGCCTGGCTTCGCGGACACCTGGTTCGACATCAAGGGCCGCAGCTCCGTCGAGCCCTGAAGGCCGTGACTGGGTTGCGCCTGGGTGACCTACTAGAGTGACGCGGTGACCGAAGGGTTGTTCGAGTACGCCGGGGAGTCGGGCAGTCGTGGGACGCTGGACACGGCGTCCCACGCGGCCGCACCCCTCGCCGTACGCATGCGCCCTCGCACCCTCGACGAGCTCGTGGGGCAGCAGCAGCTGCGTGCGCCCGGATCGCCGCTCCGGCGGCTGATCGAGGGCGACCAGCCCATGTCTCTGCTCCTGTGGGGACCGCCCGGCACCGGCAAGACAACGATCGCCTCGATCGTCAGCCAGCAGACGGAGCGGCGGTTCGTCGAGGTCTCGGCGGTGTCGGCCGGCGTGAAGGAGGTGCGCGCGGCCATCGACGCCGCGCGCAGCGAGCTCGCCCGCGGGGGCCAGGAGACGGTGCTCTTCGTCGACGAGGTGCACCGGTTCAGCAAGGCGCAGCAGGACGCCCTGCTGCCGGGCGTGGAGAACCGCTGGGTGACCCTGGTGGCCGCGACGACCGAGAACCCGTTCTTCTCCGTCATCTCCCCGCTGCTGTCCCGGTCCCTGCTGCTCCGGCTGGAGGCCCTCACCGACGACGACATCTCCGCGGTCGTCGACCAGGCCCTCGTCGACGAGCGTGGCCTGGCCGGCTCGGTGGCCCTCGACGACGCGGCCCGCGAGCACATCGTCCGGCTCGCCGGGGGTGACGCGCGGCGCGCGCTCACCTACCTGGAGGCGGCCGCCGGCGCCGCGGCCAGCAAGGGACTCGACACGATCGACCTCGAGACCACCGAGACGGCCGTCGACCGGGCGGCGGTCCGCTACGACCGGCAGGGCGACCAGCACTACGACGTGGTCAGCGCCTTCATCAAGTCGATCAGGGGCTCCGACGCCGATGCCGCACTGCACTACCTGGCACGGATGATCGAGGCGGGGGAGGATCCCCGGTTCATCGCCCGGCGGCTGATGATCCTGGCCAGCGAGGACATCGGCCTGGCCGACCCCACCGCCCTCCCGACCGCCGTCGCCGCGGCCCAGACGGTGCAGCTGATCGGCATGCCCGAGGCCCAGCTCACCCTCGCCCACGCCACCCTCGCGCTCGCCGTCGCCCCCAAGTCCAACGCGGTGACCATCGCCATCGGGGCCGCCATCGCCGACGTGCGCGCCGGCAAGATCGGCTCCGTGCCGGCGCACCTGCGCGACGCCCACTACGCGGGAGCGAAGAAGATCGGCCACGGCGCGACCTACACCTACAGCCACGACGAGCCGTTCGGCATCGCCGAGCAGCAGTACCTCCCCGACGTCCTCGCCGACGCCGCCTACTACCGGCCCAAGGAGATCGGCGCCGAGGCCGCCGTGAAGGAGCGCTGGGAGCGGGTCCGCCGGATCATCCGTGGGAAGTGAGAGCGGCGGGTGCGCCCTCAGGTGCGGGTTATAGGGTCTCCCGGGTGAGCAGTGAGCAGGTCCTGATGGCCGTCGTCGGCGCGATTGCGCTGGTGTCGTTCCTGCTCGCCCTCGTGGCCACCCGCATCGCCGCCGGGGCGCGGCGGGAGAGCGAGTCCGCGCAGGCCGCGACGAGGGTCGCCGAGGCCAGGCTCGCCGACCTCGAGGCCGCCCACGTGCGTCGTACGCCGGCCGCGGAGGCGCCCGCGCCCGTGCAGCCCCATACGGCGCAGCCTGATATGGCGCAGTCGCCGAGCCCCGCGCCGGAGCCCAGCTTCGTGATCACCCACCTCGGCGAGCCGGAGGAGGAGACCGCGACTGCCGTCGCCGGACGCATCGACGGCCGGCTGTTCGCCGACATCGTCGCCCGCGAGTCCGTGATCAAGGCGGCCGGCCTCGCCCACGGCCTGCGGCGTGCGCTGTCGCCCGAGCAGCGCAACCGCATCCGCTTCGAGATGAAGCAGGAGGTCAAGCGCTCCCGCAAGCAGCGCAAGGCCGACCAGCGCCAGGCGATCCGCGAGTGGGAGGCCCGCCAGCGGGCCGCCCTCGCTGACGAGCCCGCCGACTGCCCGGGCGGGGAGGACAGCGCAGCATGAGGCGCGGCTTCTGGTTCGTCGCCGGGGCCGGGGCGGGCATCTACACCGTGGTCCGGGGCCGCCGCGCTGCCGAGGCGCTCACCGCCGACGGCCTGCGCGACCGCGCCCGCGCCCTCGCGCTCGGCGCGCGGCTGTTCACTGACGAGGTGGCCGCCGGGCAGGCGGAGAAGGAAACCGAGTTGCGCGAGCGGCTCGGCCTCCCGCCCACTGGACACCGACAGCTCACCGCTCGACCCGCACGCAAGGAAGGCACCCCCTGATGGACACCGCGGACGTACGCCGCCGCTTCACCGCCCACTTCGAGGCGGCCGGCCACACTGTCGTGCCCTCCGCCCCCCTGCTGCTCGACGACCCCAACCTGCTGTTCGTCAACGCCGGGATGGTGCCCTTCAAGCCCTACTTCCTCGGCCAGGAGACCCCGCCCTACGCGCGCGCCACCAGCGTGCAGAAGTGCATCCGCACCCCCGACATCGAGGACGTCGGCAAGACCACCCGCCACGGCACGTTCTTCGAGATGTGCGGCAACTTCTCCTTCGGCGACTACTTCAAGGAAGGCGCCATCGAGCTGGCCTGGGACCTGGTCACCAAGCCCGTCGCGGACGGCGGGTTCGGCCTGGAGGAGTCCCGGCTGTGGCCGAGCATCCTGCACGGAGACGACGAGGCGCTCGCCCTCTGGATGAAGGTCACCGGCCTGCCCTCCGAGCGGATCGTCAAGCTCGGCCCCAAGGAGAACTACTGGTCCATGGGCGTGCCCGGCCCGGGCGGTCCGTGCTCGGAGATCCTCTACGACCGTGGCCCCGAGTTCGGTCCCGACGGTGAGTTCACCACCACCGACCGGATCGCGATGCCCACCGAGCTCGAGGACCGCTACCTCGAGATCTGGAACCTCGTCTTCATGCAGGACGAGCTCTCCGCTGTGCGGTCGAAGGAGGACTTCGACATCGCGGGCTCGCTCCCGAAGAAGAACATCGACACCGGCATGGGCCTCGAGCGGGTCGCCTACCTGCTCCAGGGCAAGGCGAACATGTACGAGATCGACGTGATGTTCCCGGTGATCCAGCGGGCCGAGGAGCTGACCGGCAAGAAGTACGGCGCGCAGCACGACGACGACGTGCGCCTCCGTGTCGTCGCCGACCACGTGCGCAGCTCGATGATGCTCATCAACGACGGCGTCACCCCCGGCAACGAGGCGCGCGGCTACGTGCTGCGCCGGCTGCTCCGCCGGGCGGTCCGCTCGATGCGCCTGCTCGGCTTCGAGGACCGTGCGCTCCCCGAGCTGATGCCGGTCTCGCGCGACCGGATGGCCGAGACCTACACCGACCTGCTGGCCAACTGGGAGCGCATCTCCACGGTGGCCTACGCCGAGGAGGACGCGTTCCGCCAGACGCTCAAGGCGGGCACGCAGATCTTCGACCTCGCCACCAGCGAGGTGAAGAAGTCCGGCGGCACCCAGCTCTCGGGTGACCGGGCGTTCGCCCTGCACGACACCTACGGCTTCCCGATCGACCTCACCCTCGAGATGGCGGCCGAGCAGGGCCTCAGCGTCGACGAGGTCGGCTTCCGGCGGCTGATGGCCGAGCAGCGCGAGCGGGCGAAGGCCGACGCCAAGGCGAAGAAGGGCACCCACCAGGACGCGCGGGCCTACCGCGAGGTGGCCGACTCGATGGGCCAGAAGGTGGAGTTCACCGGCTACACCGAGGTCGTCTCCGAGGGCGCGGTCCGCGGCATCGTGGTCGGCGGCGCCGTCGTACCGACCGCGTCTGCCGGCGAGGAGGTCGAGCTGGTCCTCGACCGCACGCCGTTCTACGCCGAGGGTGGCGGCCAGCTCGCCGACCAGGGCGTGATCCAGCTCGACACCGGCGCCGTCGTCGAGGTCTACGACGTGCAGTCGCCCATCGTCGGCCTCATCGTGCACAAGGTCAGGGTGCTCGAGGGCGAGGTGAGCGTCGGCACCCACGCACAGGGCCGCGTCGACACCGAGCGCCGGCTCTCGATCTCCCGCGCACACACGGCCACGCACATGGTGCACAAGGCCTTCCGCGAGGCGCTTGGCGAGACCGCGACCCAGGCGGGCTCGGAGAACGCGCCCGGCCGCTTCCGCTTCGACTTCTCCGCCACCGGCGCCGTTCCCCAGTCGGTGATGGCCGACGTCGAGGCGCGGGTCAACGACCTGGTGCTGGCCGACCTCGCGGTCGAGGCGGAGTACATGTCCCAGGCCGAGGCGGTGAGGTCCGGCGCGATGGCGCTCTTCGGCGAGAAGTACGGCGACCAGGTCCGGGTGATCTCCGTCGGCGACTGGGCCCGCGAGCTCTGCGGCGGCACGCACACCCCGCGGTCGAGCCACCTCGGCGTGGTCAAGCTGCTGGGGGAGTCGTCCATCGGCTCCGGCGTACGCCGGGTGGAGGCGCTCGTGGGTGCCGACGCCTACCGGTTCCTGGCCCGGGAGCACGTGCTGGTCGCCCAGCTCTCCGAGGCGCTCAAGGTGCGCCCCGAGCAGCTGCCCGAGCGGGTCCACGACCTGGTCGAGAAGCTGCGGACCGCCGAGAAGGAGATCGAGAAGGTCCGCGTCGGCCAGCTGCTGGCTGCCGGCGGCGAGCTCGCCGCCGGGGCGACGGACGTGGCCGGGGTCAAGCTCGTCGCCCACCGCGTCGACGGCGCGGGTGGCGGTGACGTGCGCACCCTCGCCCTCGACGTCCGTGGCCGGCTGCCGCAGGGGCAGGCCGGCGCGGTCGTCGTGATCGGTGCCGCGGACGGCAAGGTCAGTGTTGTCGCCGCGGTCAACGACGAGGGCCGTGCGCGCGGGATCAGCGCCAACGAGCTGGTCCGCGCAGTCGGTCCGATCGTCGGCGGCAAGGGCGGCGGCAAGGACGACATCGCCCAGGGCGGCGGCACCGACGCCTCCCGCCTCGACGAGGCACTGGCCGTGGTCCAGGCCGAGGTCGCCCGGATGGCGAGCGCGTGACGGTGGGGCGGGCCTAGCCGTGCGCTGGGGAGTCCGGCTCGGGATCGACCCGGGCGACGCCCGGATCGGCGTCGCGCGCAGCGACCCCTCGGGCTTCCTGGCGACCCCGGTCGAGACGCTGCGGCGCGGCAAGGGCGACGTACGCCGCCTCTGCCAGCTGGTCGCCGAGCTGGAGGCCGTGGAGGTCGTGGTCGGCCTGCCCCGGTCGCTGTCGGGCGGCGAGGGGCCGGCGGCCGTGAAGGTGCGCGAGTTCGCCGCTCGGCTGGCGCGCCTGGTTGAACCGGTGCCTGTCAGGCTGTGTGATGAACGCCTGACCACCGTCTCGGCCGAGTCGATGCTGCGCGACCGGGGTCGGAAGGGAGCCAGCAGACGCGCGGTGGTGGACCAGGCTGCAGCGGTGCTGATCCTGCAGCACGCGCTGGACACGGAGCGGGCGACCGGAGTCGCCCCCGGAGAGATCGTCGAGGTCGAGGATGAGTGAGCTGGACTACGAGCCGCGGGTCGAGAGCGGTCGCCGGCGCAAGAAGCGCCGGTCGCCGTCGGGGTGCCTGGCCGTGGTGGTCGCGCTCGCCGTCCTGTTCGGCGGCTTCTACTTCGTGCTCACCAAGGGCGTCGAGCTGGTCGCCGACCGCTTCCAGAGCGCCGAGGACTATCCCGGCCCCGGCACCGGCCGGGTGACCTTCGAGGTCGAGGAAGGCGACACCGCCGCCGAGATGGGCCGCAACCTCAAGGCCGAGGGTGTCGTTGCCTCGGTGCAGGCCTTCCTCGACGCCGCGGCCGCGGAGCCCGACTCGGCCAAGATCCAGGTCGGCTTCTACGAGCTGCAGAAGGAGATGCCCGCGGCCGACGCGCTCGAGGTGCTGCTCGACCCCGCCAACCAGATCAAGTCCACCGTCACGGTGCCCGAGGGCATGCGGGTCGAGGACGTCGTCGAGCTGCTGGCGGAGGAGACGACGTGGCCCGCAGGTCGCTGGGAGGCCGCGCTGGAGGACACGGAGGCGCTTGGCCTGCCGGACTACGCGGAGGGCAACCCGGAGGGCTACCTCTTCCCGGCGACGTACGAGATCGGGCCCAAGGACAAGCCGGCCGACATCCTCAGTGCGATGGTCGACCGGTGGCGCCAGGCCGCCGACGAGGCCGGCCTGGAGGAGCGGGCGGCGGAGCTGGGGAAGACCCCCGCCGAGCTCATGGTCATCGCCTCGCTCGTCGAGGCCGAGGGCCGCGGCGACGACATGCCCAAGATCGCGCGCGTCATCTACAACCGGCTCGACGGGCCCGGCGACAAGGGCGGCACCAACGGCTTGCTCCAGATCGACGCCAGCGTCAACTACGGCCTCGACCAGGAGCTCGGCGTCGCGCTGACGACCGAGCAGCTGCAGCAGGACACGCCCTACAACACCTACACCCGCCCGGGTCTGCCGCCGACCCCGATCGAGGCGCCGGGTGACGCGGCCATCGAGGCCGCGGCCAACCCGGCCGAGGGCCCCTGGTACTACTACGTGACCGTCAACCTGGCCACCGGTGAGACCAAGTTCGCCGAGACCTACGACGAGTTCCTCCAGTACAAGGACGAGTACGCCGAGTACTGCACGACCTCCGACGCCTGCTGATGACGGACACCGCGGCCCGTCGCCAGTGCGCGGTGCTCGGCGACCCGATCGCCCACTCGCTGTCCCCGGTGCTGCACCGGGCGGGCTACGCCGCGCTCGGCCTGGACTGGCAGTACGACGCGCACCGGGTGCCGGCAGGTGGCCTGAGCGCCTTCCTCGACGGCCTGTCGGACGCGTGGCGTGGCCTGTCGCTGACCATGCCGCTCAAGCGGGAGGCCGTGCCCCTGGTCGACTCGCTCACCGAGCGGGCGCGGCTGGCGGGTGCCGCCAACACCGTGGTGCTGAATGACGCGGGCCGAGAGGGTGACAACACCGACATTCCGGGTGCCGCCGCCGCGATCCGCGAGCGCACGGACGTGCCCGTGGAGCAGGCCGTGGTGCTCGGCGGCGGCGCCACTGCCACCTCGACGGGGCTGGCCCTGGCCGACCTCGGCGCACGCCGCGTCGAGCTGGTCGTCCGGGTGCCCGAGCGGGCCGCGGAGACGGTGGCGGCGCTCCGCAGCCATCCCGCCGCCCCCGAGGTCGCCGTCAGCCTGCTGGGGGAGCCGCATCCCTTCCAGGCCGACATCGTGGTCAGCACCGTGCCGGTGGAGGCCCAGACCGAGGAGCTGGTGGCGCGCTGCGGGGCAGTGCCGGTGCTCTTCGAGGTGCTCTACCACCCGTGGCCGACGCCGCTGGCCGCCTCGGCCGGAGGCCGGCCGCTGGTGGGCGGCCTCGACCTGCTGGTCCACCAGGCGGCCTTCCAGTTCGAGCTCTTCACCGGCCGGCCGGCGCCGCTCCAGGCGATGCGCGAGGCAGGCGAAGCGGCCCTCGAGGCCCGTGCGCACTGAGTAGGGTGCTCGCCATGACCCAGGAGCTCGTCGCGGCGCTCGCAGCGGCCGCCGTCTGCGGGCTCGGCGGAGCGTGGGTCCCGACCCTGGTCGGTCGGCTCCCTGAGCCGGACTCCGAGCCCGACGCGTCGCTCGACGCAGGCGCCGCCGCGATCGAGGCGGACGCCCCAGATGACCCGTACGGGCCCAAGGAGCCCTACGCCGACATCGCCCGCCTGCCCGGGCTCGCCTGGAAGACAGCCCTCGCCGCGGCCGTGGCGGGCGCCCTGGTCGGCGCTGTCGTCGGCCTCGACTGGCCCCTGCTCGTGGCCCTCCCGGTCGTGCCCGTCGGCGTCGCGCTCGCGGTGATCGACTGGCGCACCCATCTCCTGCCCACGCGGCTGATCGCCCCGACGTACGGCGTGGTGGTCGCCGCCGTCGTCGCGGCCGGCCTGCTCTCGGGCGACACGGCTGCCATCTGGCGGGCCGGCATCGGCTGGCTGCTGGCCGGCGGCTTCTTCTTCCTGCTGTGGTTCCTCCACCCGCGGGGCATGGGCTATGGCGACGTCCGCCTGAGCGGGGTGCTCGGGCTCGTGCTGGGCTACCTCGGCTGGGGGCAGCTGGCCGTCGGGCTCTGGGCCGGCTTCCTGCTCGGCGGCGTCGGGGGGCTCCTCGTCAAGCGCCTCCGGCGCAGGGGCCCGGGCTACAACCCTCCCTTCGGGCCGTGGATGCTGGTCGGCGCCCTCGCCGGCGTCGCTCTCGGTGCCCAGGTCTGGGCGTCCACGTACGGCTGACGCTGTCGGGCCGTCAGAGCCCGCGTGAAAGACTGCGGCCATGCTTCGTTGGCTCACTGCGGGCGAGTCCCACGGCCCTTCGCTGGTCGCGATCCTCGAGGGCCTGCCCGCCCACGTCCGCGTCACCTCCGGCGACATCTCCGACGCCCTCGCGCGTCGCCGCCTCGGCTACGGCCGCGGCGCACGGATGAAGTTCGAGCAGGACGAGGTCACGATCATCGGCGGGGTCCGCCACGGCGAGACGCAGGGCGGCCCGGTCGCCATCCAGGTCGGCAACACCGAGTGGCCCAAGTGGGAGAAGGTGATGTCGGCCGACCCCGTCGACCCTGCCGAGCTCGACGTCCTGGCCCGCAACGCCGCACTGACCCGGCCCCGCCCGGGACACGCCGACCTCGTCGGCATGCAGAAGTACGACTTCGACGAGGCCCGCCCGATCCTCGAGCGCGCCTCCGCCCGCGAAACCGCTGCGCGCGTGGCCCTCGGCCGGGTCGCGTCCCACTTCCTCCACCAGTCCTGCGGGGCCGAGGTCGTCTCCCACGTGGTCGAGCTCGGCGGCGTCCGCGCCCCCGACGGGTCCGTGCCCGAGCCGGGCGACGTGGCCCGCCTCGACGACGACCCGGTGCGCTGCCTCGACCCCGACGCGAGCAAGGCGATGGTCGAGCGCATCGACCAGGCCCACAAGGACGGCGACACCCTGGGTGGCGTCGTCGAGGTCGTCGTGCACGGCCTTCCCCCGGGCCTGGGGTCGCACGTGCACTGGGACCGCCGCCTCGACGCGCGTCTCGCCGGTGCGCTGATGGGCATCCAGGCCATCAAGGGCGTCGAGGTCGGCGACGGCTTCGCGCTTGCGGCCACCCCCGGCTCGCTGGCGCACGACGAGATCGTGCCGACGCCGGACGGCCTGCGCCGTACGTCGGGTCGCGCGGGCGGCACCGAGGGCGGCATGACCACGGGCGAGGTCCTGCGCGTGCGTGCCGCGATGAAGCCGATCGCGACCGTCCCGCGGGCCCTACGCACGGTCGACGTCGCCACGGGCGAGGAGGCGGTCGCCCACCACCAGCGCTCCGACGTGTGCGCCGTCCCGGCCGCCGGCATCGTCGCCGAGGCGATGGTCGCGCTGGTGCTCGCCGACGCGGTGCTGGAGAAGTTCGGCGGCGACTCGGTGCGCGAGACCCGTCGCAACGCCGAGTCCTACCTCGACACGCTCCGCTTCCGATGACCGGACGCCTGCGATGACCGGCCCGAGGGTCGTCCTCGTCGGTCCGATGGGGGCCGGCAAGACCACGGTCGCCGGGCTGCTCGGCGATGCGTGGGGGCTGCCCGTGCGCGACACCGACGCCGACATCGAGGCGCGGACCGGCCGGTCGGTCTCCGACATCTTCGTCGAGGACGGCGAGGACCACTTCCGCGCCCTCGAGCGCGAGGCCGTCGCCGAGGCCCTGGCCACGCACCCGGGCGTCCTCGCCCTGGGGGGCGGAGCGGTGCTGGCCGAGGAGACCCGGGCCCGCCTGGCCGGACACGAGGTCGTGTTCCTCCGGGTCGGGCTCACCGACGCGGTGAAGCGGGTCGGCCTCGGCGTCGGCCGGCCGCTGCTGCTCGGCAACGTCCGGTCGCGCGTCAAGGTGCTCCTCGACGAGCGCACCCCCGTCTACGAGTCGGTCGCGACCCTGGTCGTCGACACCGACGGCCGCAGCCCCGACGAGGTGGCGGCCGAGATCCTGGAGGCCCTGGCATGACCGAGTCCCGCCCGACCGAGACCGTCCTCCACGTCGGCGGCGCCTCGCCGTACGACGTGGTGGTGGGGCACCACCTGGCCGACCGCCTGCCCGGCATCCTCGGGGAGTCGGTCCAGCGGGTCGCGGTGCTCTACGCCGGCGACCTCGGCGAGCTTGTCCAGCCGGTGGTGGACTCGCTCGTCGAGCACTACGACGTGCTGGCGCTCGGCCTTCCCGACGGGGAGGCCGCCAAGACCGCGCCTGTCGCGGCGGACTGCTGGGAGGCGCTCGGTGAGTCCGGGTTCACCCGCTCGGACGCCGTCGTGACCTTCGGAGGCGGCGCCACCACCGACCTCGGCGGCTTCGTCGCCGCCACCTGGCTGCGCGGGGTCCGGGTCGTGCACGTCCCGACGACGGTCCTCGCGATGGTGGACGCCGCGGTGGGCGGCAAGACCGGCATCAACACCGGTGCCGGCAAGAACCTCGTGGGCTCCTTCCACGAGCCCGCCGGGGTGCTCTGCGACCTGGCCCTGCTCGAGACCCTGCCGCGGGAGGAGCTGGTCTCCGGCCTCGGCGAGGTCGTCAAGTGCGGCTTCATCGCCGATCCCGAGATCCTGCGCCTCGTCGAGGAGACCGACCCCGCCACGCTCGACGCCACCTCGCCGGTGCTGCGCGAGCTGGTGGAGCGGGCGATCCAGGTCAAGATCGACGTGGTCGTCGAGGACCTCAAGGAGACCGGGGGCCGTGACGGCCATCCCGGCCGCGAGGTCCTCAACTACGGCCACACTCTCGCCCACGCGATCGAGCGGTCCAGCGGCTACACCGTCCGCCACGGCGAGGCCGTCGCGATCGGGTGCGTGTACGTCGCGGAGCTGGCGGCGCGGGCCGGCAGCCTCGATTCCGCCCTGGTCGCGCGGCACCGTGCCGCGTTCGCGCGCGTCGGCCTGCCGACCACCTACGACGCCGCCGGCTTCGACGAGCTGCACGCCGCGATGAAGGTCGACAAGAAGTCGCGCGGGTCGCAGCTGCGCTTCGTCGTGCTCGACGACCTCGCCCGGCCCCGGGTGCTGGCCGGCCCGTCGGAGGACGACCTCCGCGCGGCGTACGACGCGATCCGGGGGGACGCGCGGTGACGAAGGTGCTCGTGCTCAACGGCCCCAACCTCGGCCGCCTCGGCAGGCGGCAGCCCGAGGTCTACGGCCGCACCACCCACGCCGAGCTGGCGCACCTCTGCGTGGACTGGGGGAAGAAGCTCGGCCTGGAGGTCGAGGTCCGCCAGACCAACCACGAGGGGGAGCTGCTGGACTGGCTCAACGCGGCCGCCGACGACAACATCCCCGTGGTCCTCAACGCGGCCGCCTGGACGCACTACTCCTACGCGCTCTTCGACGCCTGCGCCCAGCTCACCGCGCCCCTGGTGGAGGTGCACATCTCCGAGCCGAAGCAGCGGCCCGAGGAGTTCCGCCACGCCTCGGTCGTCGAGCCGCACGCCGTGGCCACGATCGCGGGGCAGGGGATCGACGGCTACCGGCAGGCGCTGGAGCTCCTCGCCCGCGGCTAGCCCGACCGGTCACCGAACGGATCCGCCCGCTCTTCGTACGCGCAACACGCCGCGGGGGGAATGACGGGAGTCCGGCGCGACGCTACCTTGTGAGTCAGGTCACACCTGTTCCCACGGCATCGTCCAGATCGGAGAACCCCATGGCGACATCCGGACGCCGGGCCGGCCTGCTGCGCTTCGGTGCGGCCCTGGCCCCGCTCAGCCTGCTCGCGGCCTGTGGCGGAGGGGGAGGGGACCCCGCCGACTACCCCGAGGACAACATCGAGATCATCGTGCCGTTCGCGGCCGGCGGCCCGACCGACACCGTCACCCGGCTGATCACCGAGCCGATGGCCGAGGAGCTCGGCGTCGAGCTCGTCGTCCAGAACGTCGAGGGCGCCGGTGGCACGGTCGCGGCCGGGCAGGTCGCCGAGGCCGAGGCCGACGGCTACACCGTGCTGATGCACCACATCGGCATGTCGACGGCACCGACGCTCTACCCGGACCTGGACTTCGCCCCCGAGGAGGACTTCAAGACGGTCGGGCTGGTCACAGAGGTGCCGATGACGGTGATCGCCCGCAAGGACTTCGAGCCGACCACCCTCGAGGAGCTCGCCGCCTACGTCGAGGAGAACGCCGACACGGTCACCCTGGCCAACGCGGGCATCGGCTCGGCCTCGCACCTGTGCGGCGTCCTGATGCAGCAGGCGATGGGGGTGGAGGTCCAGGAGGTGCCCTACGACGGCACCGGCCCCGCCATGGAGGACCTCGTGGGCGGGCAGGTCGACTTCCTGTGCGACCAGACCACCAACACCAGCCAGCAGATCAGCGAGGGCACGGTGAAGGCCTACGCCGTCACCACGCCCGAGCCGGTCGAGAGCCTGCCCGACCTGCCGACGGCGGCCGAGGCCGGGCTCCCGGACCTCGAGGTCACCGTGTGGCACGGGCTCTACGTCCCCGCCGAGACGCCCGACGAGATCGTCGAGAAGCTCACGTCTGCGCTCCAGACGGCGCTGCAGGACCAGGGCGTGATCGACCAGATGGCCGACCTCGGCACGGCGCCGGTGGCGCAGGACCAGGCCACTCCGGACGCGCATTCCGAGCTGCTGTCGGCGGAGATCGACAAGTGGAGCGAGGTCCTCAGTGGGATCCAGGCCGAGTGAGGCAGATCGCTCGACCGGGGGCCTGCGCCCCCGGTCGAGTGCCGACCTGATCGCCGGTCTCGTCCTCGCCGCCTTCGGTCTCGCCTTCGCGGTGGCCGCGCTGGGCTACGACCGCGGGTCGCTGCTGAACATGGGTCCCGGCTACTTCCCGCTCGTCGTGGCCGGAATCCTGGTGGCCCTGGGCGTCGCGATCGTCGTGAAGGCCTACGTCGCGCCGGACCTGTCGCACCACGACACGCCCGCACGCAGTGACGGCGAGAGTCGCGACGAGGGCCTGGCCTTCGCCGCCGTCCTCTGGCGGCCGATCGTCGCGACCACGGCGGCGCTCGTCTTCTTCGCCTTCACTGTGGACGGGCTAGGCCTGGTGCTGGCGACCTTCGGCACCGCACTGATCGTGCCGTTCGCCGCCAAGGAGATGACCGTCGCGCGTGCGCTCGTCATCGCCGTGGGCCTCACCGTGGTGAGCCTGGTCATCTTCGTGGTGCTCCTGCAGCTGCGCCTCGCGCTGCTCGGCGAGTGGCTGGGAGGCTGAGCGATGGACCTGCTCAGCAACCTCGGCCTCGGCCTGTCGACGGCCCTCCAGTGGCAGAACGTGCTGTTCTGCCTCATCGGCGTGGCGCTGGGGACCGCGGTCGGCGTGCTCCCCGGCATCGGCCCCACCGCGACGGTGGCGATGCTGCTGCCGATCACGTTCAGCTTCGACGACCCCACCGCCGCGCTGATCATGCTGGCCGGCATCTACTACGGCGCGCAGTACGGCGGGTCCACGACTGCGATCCTGATCAACCTGCCGGGGGAGTCGTCGTCGGCAGTCACGGCCATCGACGGCCACGAGATGGCGCGGGCCGGGCGGGCCGGTCCCGCCCTCGCTGCGGCGGCCATCGGCTCGTTCATCGCCGGCACGTTCGCGACCCTCGTGCTCGCGGTGGCCGCGCCCGCGCTGGCCAACGTCGCGCTCGGCTTCGGGTCTGCGGAGTTCTTCTCCCTGGTCGTGCTCGGCCTGATCATGTCGATCACGCTGGCCGCCGGGTCGCCGCTCAAGGCGGTGGCGATGATCGTGCTCGGCGTCCTGCTGGCGACCGTCGGCCAGGACCAGTTCACCGGCACCCCGCGGTTCACCTTCGGCGAGCGCGAGCTCTACGACGGGCTCAACTTCGTGTCGGTCGCGGTCGGCGTGTTCGGCGTGGCCGAGATCCTGCGCAACCTCCACGACCCCGAGCGACGCGAGAAGATCGTCGAGAAGGTGACGAACCTCTGGCCCAGCCGGGAGGACTTCCGGCGGATCGCCGGGCCGATCGCGCGCGGCACCGGCGTGGGGTCGGTCCTGGGCGTGCTGCCCGGTGGCGGCCACGTGCTCGCGTCGTACGCCTCCTACGCCGTCGAGAAGAAGGTCTCGAACAACCCGCGGTCCTTCGGGCGCGGCGCCATCGAGGGCGTCGCGGGGCCGGAGTCGGCCAACAACGCGGCCGCGCAGACGTCGTTCATCCCGCTGCTCACCCTGGGCATCCCGGCGCACCCGGTGATGGCGCTGATGATCGGCGCGTTCATCATCCAGGGCATCGTCCCAGGCCCGGCGGTGATGGAGCGCGAGCCGGAGCTCGTCTGGGGCCTGATCGCCTCGATGTGGGTCGGCAACCTGCTGCTGGTGCTCCTCAACCTGCCCCTCATCGGGCTCTGGGTGCGGATGCTGACCGTGCCCTACGCCGTGCTGTTCCCCTCGATCGTGGTCTTCGCCAGCATCGGCACCTACGCCCTGGACCAGAACCCGTTCCACGTCCTCGCCATCGCGTTCTTCGGCCTCGTGGGCTTCGTGCTCGTCCGGTGCGGCTGCGAGCCGGCGCCGCTGCTGCTCGGCTTCGTCCTCGGCCCGCTGCTGGAGCAGCACCTGCGCCGGGCGCTGCTGCTCTCGCACGGCGACCCGATGACCTTCCTGACCCGGCCCGTCTCCGCCAGCCTGCTGGCGCTGGCGGCGCTCGCCCTGATCGTGGTGGCGCTGCCGGCCGTGCGCCGCAAGCGCGAGGAGGTCTTCGTCGAGGAGGAGTGAGGCGCGGCGCTCAGCGCACGACGTACTGCTCCGGGCCGGCGTCCTGGGAGCGCCACCGGTGCCCGAGGGCCGAGGCCACGACGGTCGCGGCCGAGATCAGCAGCCAGACGACGGCTCCGTCGAGCCTGGCGACTGCCGTCCCCGCGAAGAGGACCGCGGCCACGCTCGCCACCGCCGCCGCGGCGAGGACGAGCAGGGAGCCGGCGGCCCGCAGCGTGCGGCCGAGGGCGGCCCGCCAGGCACGCAGGGTCGCTCGCGCCGGGTCCAGGTGGGCCGGGCCGATGCGGGCGGTGATGCTCATGCGTTCCCTCCGTAGGTCGCCAGGCCCGAGAGGGGACTGCCCCGTCCACCCGGCGCACGCCAGCGTGCCCGGAGGGGACTGAGCAACCCTTGAAGGAACCTTGCGGCCCGCGCTGCGTGGGCTTCGGCTCAGGGCGCGACGACGCCCTCCCACGGCTCGACCGGCGTGTCGATCTCCGCCATCCTCGCGGCGTACGACGCGTAGGCGCGCCGTGCCTCGCCGTGGCGCCGGGCGCGGTGCAGCAGCTGCACGTGGAGGACGTGCATCGGCTCGTCGTAGGGGTCCTGCCCGAGCAGGCGGACGACCCAGGGCAGCGCGGCCGCCGGGGCCTCGCCCGCGGCGAGCAGCGTGACCAGGGCGCGCACGACCTCCGCGCCGAGCCGCTCGATCGCCTCGCGGGGCTCGGCGGCCCAGTCCTCGTAGAGGTCCTGGGCCAGGAACGCCCCACTGTGGAGGGCGGCGGCCGCGGTGAGCAGGTCCGCGGCCCGGTCCAACCCGGCCGCCGCCGCGGCGAGCGCCTGCTCGGCCGCGGCGCGGAACTCCTCGACATCGACGGAGACGAGGTCGAGGTCGAGCCGGACCGCCTGGCGGTCGGCCCGGACGAACGCGTCCGGGTCGATGCTCCGCTCGGGGTCGAGCACCGACCGCAGCTGCGAGAGTGCGACGGACAGCTTGCTCCCGCCCGCGGGGTCGCCCGGCCACAGCAGCTCGCAGAGGTGGTCGCGGGTCAGCCCCGCCGGTCCGGCCCCCACCAGCAGCTTGAGCAGGGCCCGTGCCTTGCGGGACGGCCAGTCCGCCGAGGTCACGGGCACGCCGTCGCGGTAGACCACGAAGCTGCCGAGGGCGTGGATCTGCACGGGGTGACGCGGCCCGGCACCGACCGAGCGCAGCGGTCCCGCGGCGGTCCAGGCGTCCGCGTGGACCCCCAGCGTCCGCAGGCGCTCGCGGGCCAGCCCGACCTCGAGCGGGCGCCCGGCCAGGCTGGCCACCACCGCCGCGTTGACCGCCGCGCGGACCTCGTTGCCGGTGCTGGTCCAGATGGACGCGGCCTCCTGCAGGCGAGGGTCCTGCGCAGGGGCGCCGTCGGCCAGCGCCGCTAGCTCGAGGAGGTCGGCGATCGCCGCCTGGTCGTGGCGCCTGCTCGCCTCAGCGAGCGCCCGCGCGGCGTACCTCCTCGCGGCTGCCTCGTCTCCCACGCCGAGCGCGATCCAGCCGGCCATGGAGGTCGCGGCCACGTGGCCCAGCACGGCGCGGTCGTCCAGGATCCGCTCGACCAGCCGGCGGGCGCGCGCCGGGTCCTCTCCCAGGGTGACCTGGGCGAGCCCGGTGCGCGCGCCGAGCACGGTGTCGAGGTCGTTGGAGCGCTCGGCCTCCGTTGCCGACTCACGGAACGCCAGCGCCGCCTGGGCGAGGTTGCCGCGCTGGGCCTGGATCTGTCCCTCGCGCAGCCACGCGAGGGCCACCATCGGCGATTCGACGGCGATCCAGCCGTCGCGCGCCTTCTGGGCCTCGACGAGTGCCTCGTCGAGCCGGCCCAGACCGGTGAGCGCCCAGGCGAGGGTTTCCCTCAGGAGCGCACGACCGCTCACGTCGGGTGTGCCGGCATTGAGCTGGAGCGCGTGCTGGAGCCGCCTCACCGCCTCGGCGTACCGGCCCTCCTCGACCTCGCTGTTGGCGACGTTGTTCTCGGTGCGCACCTGCAGCAGCACGTCCCCCGCCCGCTCGGCATAGTCCCGGGCAGCGCGGTAGGCGCGGGCGTTGTCGCTGCGCCGCCCGTCCGAGGCGGCGAGCAGGGCCTCCGCGTGCCAGACGCCGGCCAGGGCTCGGTCGTGGGGGTGAATGGCCAGCAGGCGGCGCGCCTCGGCGATCGCGGCGCGGCACTTGTCGGGATACCCCTGCTGCCAGGCCAGGGAGGCGGTCACGGCCTGGAGCTCGGCCAGGTCCGACGGTACGTCGCCGTGCTCCACCCGGGCCCGGGCCAGCTCCTCGGTGGCGAGGTCGGAGTGTCCCAGCCAGTAGAGCGCGAACGCAGCACGCCAGGCGTACGCCGTGGGGTGGGTGCCGTCCGGCCGGGCGATCCTCGCCGCGATGCGCTCCCAGTCGCGCGCGAGCAGCCCGGCGAGTGCGATCGGCGGGGGCGTGCACAGCGTCTCGAGCAGCGCGTCGTCGGGGACCGCGGCCAGTGCGGTCGCGGTCAGCCCGGCGTCGCTGGGCTGGGGCGCGACCTCTGGCGAGTCCGCGGACATGCCCCACCCCCTCCTCGAGCCCTCCCGCACGAGGGTAGTGCTGGGTGCCCGGCCCGGCAGGGACTTTGAGGATGCCGTCCGCGGGCGCTGCTCAGACGGCCAGCAGCCCCCGGACGAGCGCTGCGGCCGCACCGGTCGAGGCGACGACCACGGTGAGCCCGGCGGCCACCCGGACGCTCACCACCCGCGCCAGCAGCGTGCCGAGCCCGACGCCGACGCAGACGCCCGCCGCGGCGACCGGCCACACCCACCAGGGCAGCACGCCGGGCGCCGGCGCCGCTCCGACGAGCGCCTTGGTCACCAGCGAGGTGAGGTTGGCGGTGATCAGGATGGGCTGCAGGGTGGCCGCGAAGCGGCGGTGGTCCCACCCGGTGGCGAGGGCGTAGGCGGTCAGGGCCGGGCCGCCGACGCCGCAGGTGGTGTTCATGAAGCCGGCCGCCAGTCCCACCGACACTCCCTTCACGGGGCCGTCCACCCCTGCCCGGAGCCGGCTCAGCGTGAGCGTCGCCGTGAGGGCGACGAGCACCGACCCACCGACGAGGACGTCCAGCCAGGCGGGGTCGACCTCGCGCACGGCGAGCGCGCCCACGAGCGACCCGGCCACGATCAGCGGGACGAGGCGGGCGAAGCGGCCCCAGTCCACGTGCGCGTGCATCGCGCCGAGGACCAGCAGGGACGTCACGATGGCAGCGCCGTTGCTGACGGTCACGCCGGCGACCGGCCCCATGACGAGGGTCAGGACCGGCGCGACGACCATGCCCAGCCCGAGGCCGGCCACCCGGTGCAGGCATGCGCCGACGACGACGGCGGCGCAGAGCCCCGCCAGGGTCGTCGTGTCCATCCGGCCACGCTATCGAGATGGGCGGCCGGGGACCGACTCAGAACACCGGGCGGCCCCCGGTCACCCCGATCACCGTGCCGGAGACATAGCTGGCCTCCTCCGGCGAGGCCAGGAACACATAGGCCCCCGCCAGCTCGGAGGGCTGCGCCGCCCGGCCCAGCGGCGTCTCGGCGCCGAACTTCTCCACGTCCTGGGCCCGCCGGGTCGCCGGCTGCAGCGGCGTCCACACCGGCCCGGGGGCGACCGCGTTCACGCGGATGCCCCGCGGCCCGAGCGCGGCCGCCAGGTTGACCGTGAGGTTGTTGACCGCCGCCTTCGTCGCGGCGTAGTCCAGCAGCGGGGTGGACGGGTCGTAGGCCTGCACCGAGCTGGTGTTGATGATCGACGCGCCGTCACCGAGGTGCGGCGCGGCCGCCTTGCACAGCCACAGGATCGCGTCGAAGTTGGTGCGCAGCGTGCGCTCCACCGTCTCGGGGGTCAGCCCGTCGAGGGCATCTCCGTCGCGGGCCCAGTGGAAGCCGGCGTTGTTGACCAGGATGTCGAGCCCGCCGAGCCCCTCCACGGCGTCGGTGACGACCTGCTCGCAGGTCTCGCGCTCCACGAGGTCGCCCGGCACGAGCACGGCGTTGCGGCCGGCCTCGCGCACCAGCCGCGCGGTCTCCTCGGCGTCCTCCTGCTCGGCCTCCAGGTAGCTGATCGCCACGTCGGCACCCTCGCGCGCGAAGGCGATCGCCACGGCCCGGCCGATGCCGGAGTCGGCGCCGGTGACCAGGGCCTTGAGACCAGTGAGCCGGTCGCGACCGACCCACGTCTCCTCGCCGTGGTCGGGGATCGGGTCCATCCTGCCCGTGAGGCCCGGGGGGTCCTGCTCCTGCGGCGGGAACCCGCCCTTGTCGTCCTTCCGCACCATCGACTCCGCGCGCCGTACGACGTCGGGCTTGGCGGCCTCGGGCATCGTGCTCTCCTCTCGATCGGCTGCCCGGGGCGGTACCCACGCCGACGCGGGGGATCACCCGGTCCAGCTCGAGGCTGCCTCGGGCGCGATTCCGGCCGTCGTTCGTGCGGCGATAGACTCCACCGACTCCCACCACGCAACGAGTAAGGGCTATCTGCGCGCCATGGCAACCACCAACGACCTCAAGAACGGCATGGTCCTCAACATCGAGGGCCAGCTGTGGACCGTGATCGAGTTCCAGCACGTCAAGCCCGGCAAGGGCCCGGCGTTCGTGCGCACGAAGCTCAAGAACGTCGAGTCCAACAAGACCGTCGACAAGACGTTCAACGCCGGCACGAAGGTCGAGACCGCCAACGTCGACAAGCGCACGATGCAGTACCTCTACAACGACGGCTCCAACTACGTCTTCATGGACACGTCGACCTACGACCAGCTCGAGGTCTCGCCCGAGGTCGTCGGCGAGGCCAAGAACTTCATGCTCGAGAACCAGGAGGCCATCGTGGCCACCAACGAGGGGCGGGTGCTCTTCGTCGAGCTGCCGGCCTCGGTCGAGCTGCTGATCGCCGAGACCGAGCCGGGCCTCCAGGGTGACCGCTCCACCGGCGGCACCAAGCCCGCGACGCTCGAGACCGGTCATCAGATCCAGGTCCCGCTCTTCATCACCTCCGGCGAGAAGGTCAAGGTCGACACCCGCGACTCCTCCTACCTCGGCCGCGTCAAGGCCTGAGGTGTCGGCTCGCGGGAAGGCCCGCAAGCGGGCGCTCGACATCCTCTATGCCTCGGAGATGCGCTCCGAGGACCCCGTGGCCGCGCTCGACCGTGCGATCGCGGAGGGCGAGGGCCCGACCAACGACTACACCAGCGTGCTGGTGCGCGGCGTGGTCGAGCACCGGGAGCGGATCGACGAGCTGCTGGCGTCCTACTCCCAGGGCTGGACGCTGGAGCGGATGCCGGCCGTCGACCGCAACGTGCTGCGGCTGGGCGCCTTCGAGCTGCTCTACGTGGAGGACGTGCCCGACGCCGTCGCGGTGAGCGAGGCGACGGCGCTGGTGCGCCAGCTGTCGACCGACGAGTCGCCGACGTTCGTCAACGGCGTGCTCGGTGCGATCCAGCGGGACCTGCCGACCCTGTCCTAAGTGGTGTGCCTGCGCCTTACAGTGCAGGCATGGCAGACACCGGCTCGGATGTCCAGGACGCGGGCGAGGACGCGTACGACTCGATCTGGGTCGACCGCGGCGCCCGTGTCGGCCTGGTCGCCTACGGCGTCGTCCACCTCCTCGTCGGCTGGCTCGCGCTGCAGCTGGCGCTGGGGGAGCGGTCCGCCAGCGCGAGCAGCGCGGGCGCCCTGCACGAGCTCGCTCAGCAGCCGCTCGGCAGCGCCCTGGTCTGGGCCGTGGCGGTCGGCATGCTGCTCCTGGTGGTCTGGCGGCTGCTGGAGGCCGGCTTCGGCCATCGGGAGGAGCACGACGACACCACTCGCTGGCGCAAGCGGGCCGCCTCGCTCCTCAAGGCAGTCGTGTACGGCGCGCTCGGCTGGAGCGCGGTGATGGTGGCCGTCGGCGAGGGCTCCCGCGGGGGCAGGTCGTCGACGACCGCGCGCCTGATGGACCTCCCGGCGGGGCAGTGGCTGGTGGGCGCTGCCGGCCTGGTCGTCGCCGGCTACGGCCTCAACCTGGTGCGCCGCGGGTGGACCGAGAAGTTCGCCGAGCACCTCGAGCCGCAGGCGCGCACCGGCCGCAGCGGCACGGCGTACGTCCTGCTCGGCAAGGCCGGCCACTTCGCCAAGGGCGCCGCCATCGTGCTGGTGGGTGGGCTCACCGTCTACGCGGCCGTCAGGCACCGGCCGAAGGAGTCGGGTGGCCTCGACAAGGCGCTCCAGACCCTGCTGGAGCAGCCCTTCGGGCAGGTCGCCCTGATCGCGATCGCCGTCGGCATCGGCTGCTACGGGTTGTTCTGCTTCGCCCGCGCGAGGTACCTCAACCGCTGACGCCGAGCCTCAGACGCCCTGCGTCGCCACCGCCAGCGCCGAGGTGACGAGGTAGTGCTTGACCTGGTCGGGGGAGATCTCGTCGATGACGGGCATGCCCGGCGCGGCCTCCATCACCAGGATGCCGACGCGGGCGAGCTGGAGGGCACCGAGGCCGCTGGCGTAGAGCGTGTTGGCGAGCAGCCTGGGATCGGCGACCTTGAAGTCGCCGGCCTCCACGCCCGCCTCGATCGCCTCGGTCAGCAGCGTGAGGCAGCCGGTGATGCCGCGGCCGAGGCGGAACATCGCGCTCTCGCTGATCTCCTCGAGCAGCTCGGGCCCGGTGCGGCGCATCAGCGTCTGGGCACAGTCGACGAAGGCGGGGTGCTCGATGCCGTAGTCGACGAACGCCTCGACGATCGCGCGCATCCGGTCGCGGGCCGAGCCCTCGCTCGCGATGGCCTCGGCGAGCACGCCGCGGAGCTCCTCGAGGTAGCCGACCAGGGTGAGCGCGAAGAGCTCCTCCTTGCCGGTGAAGTGGCGGTAGACGATCGCGCGGTTGATGCCGACGGCCTGCGCGATGTCCTCGATCTGGGCGTCGCGGACGCCGCGCTCGTCGAAGAGCTGGCGGGTCGCGTCGATGATCTCCTTCTCGCGCTGGCGCCGGCGCGAGGCCGCCGCGGACCTGCGCCCGTCGCCGCGGTCGCGTGGGGTCTCCAGGGTGGCCATGCCGGAAGTGTAAATGGTGTGCAACCTGCAGTTGCACGCGTGCGACAAGGAGTCCGCGGCTCAGGACCGCGCCAGGCGGAGCACGTCCTCGAGGGTGTCGGCGTCGGCGGCGGTCTTGTCGTCGCGGTAGCGCACCACCCTCGCGAACCGCAGCGCCACGCCTCCGGGATAGCGGCTGGAGCGCTGGAGGCCGTCGAAGGCGATCTCGACGACCTGCTCGGGCCGGAGGTGTACGACGTGGCCCTCGCGCCGGGCCTCGAGGGAGAGGAAGCGCTCGGTCTGCCAGGCCAGCATCTGGTCGGTCATCCCCTTGAAGGTCTTCCCGAGCATCACGAAGCCGCCCTCGGGGTCGCGGGCGCCGAGGTGGATGTTGGAGAGGAACCCCTGGCGCCGCCCGCTGCCCCACTCGACGGCGAGCACGACCAGGTCGAAGGTGTGCACCGGCTTGACCTTCACCCAGGCCGAGCCGCGGCGACCCGCTTCGTACGGCGCGGCGAGGTCCTTGACGACGACGCCCTCGTGGCCGGCGGCCAGCGTCTCCCTGACGTAGTCGGCGGCGCGCACCGGGTCGTCGGTGACCAGTCGGCCGACCCGCCAGGACTGCGGGACGAGCTCGTCGAGCACGGCCATCCGCTCGTGGCCGGGTGAGTCGAGCAGGTCGCGGCCGTCGACGTGCAGCACGTCGAAGAAGTGCGGTGTCACGACCGTGCCGGACGCCTGGGCGGTGCGGGAGGCCGTCTCCTGGAAGGGCCGCGGCCGCCCGTCCTCGTCGAGCGCGAGGGCCTCCCCGTCGAGCACCAGCCGCTGGGCCGGGAGGCCGCGGACCACCTCCACCACCTCGGGCAGCCGTGCGGTGATGTCGTCGAGGCTCCGGGTCACCACGAGGACGTCGTCTCCGTCGCGGTGCACCTGGATGCGAATGCCGTCGAGCTTGGCGTCGACGGCCACCGGGCCGCCGCCGGCCGCCTTGGCCAGGGCGGCCTCGATGTCCGGCGCGCTGGAGGCGAGCATGGGCAGGATCGGGCGGCCCACCTCGAGCCCGACGGTGGCGAGCGCGCCCTGGCCGCCGTGGAAGGCGGTCACTGCGGCGGTGAGCGTGCTGCCCGACAGCATCGCGGCGCGGCGTACGTCGCGGAGCGGGATGGCGGTGACCTCGGCGACGGCCTCCTGGACCAGCGCGTCGAGCGCGCCCTGCCGGAGGTTGCCGGTCACCACGCCCTGCAGCCAGGCCTGCTCCTCGGCGGTCGCCCTCCCGAAGAGCGACTCCACCGCCTCCCGGCGCGCCGCCTGCGAGCCCGCGCCGGACAGCCGGGACAGCGCCTCGAAGGCCTGGTCCACCTCCGCCACGGTCAGGCTCGGCTCGGCTGCCGGTGGGGGCAGCGTGCTGACACCGCGCCAGCCCAGGCCGGTGCGCCGCTGCCGCAGGGTGCCGCCGAGGTAGGAGACCACGATCTCCGCCTCGTCGGGACCGGCGCCCATAGCCCGCCGGAGCAGCTGGGCGAGCGCGGTCACCTTCTCCTTGCGCGACCGGGTGGCCGCGACCGTCCGGGACGTGGCCACGACATCAGCGAGCAGCATGGGACACATCCAATCCGGGGCCACCGACACCGGCTCAGCCGATGCGGGTGCGCACCTCGTAGAGCTCGGGGAAGAAGGTGAGGTCCAGCGCCCGGCGCAGGAAGTCGACGCCCGAGGAGCCGCCGGTGCCGGTTTTGTGGCCGATGGTGCGCTGCACGACCTGGAGGTGGCGGAAGCGCCACTCCTGGAAGTTGTCCTCGACGTCGACCAGCTCCTCGCACGTTTCGTAGACGCCCCAGTGCGCGGTGGGCTCGGCGTAGACGCCGGCGAAGACGTCGACCAGCGCGGGGGAGGAGCGGTAGGGCTGCGAGAAGTCGCGGTCGAGGCGGTCGGCGGGCACGGCGAAGCCGCGGCGCGACAGGTAGGCCAGGAACTCGTCGTAGAGCGACGGCTCGTGGAGCAGCCGGTCGAGCTCGTCCCGGGTGGCCGGGTCGTGGGCGAACACCTTGACCATGTCGGCGTCCTTGTTGCCGAGCAGGAACTCGACCTCGCGGTACTGCGCCGACTGGAAGCCCGACGACGTCGCGAGGAACGGCCGGATCTCGGCGTACTCACTCGGCGTCAGGGTCGCCAGGACCGCCCACTGGTCGGTGAGCGTGTGCTGGATGTGCTTGACCCGGGCCAGCCGCTTGAGCGCCTGGGCGAGGTCGTCGCGGCTGAGCAGGTCGCGTGCCGATCGCAGCTCGTGCACCATCAGCTTGAGCCACAGCTCGCTCGTCTGGTGCTGGACGATGAAGAGCAGCTCGTCGTGCTGGGGCGGGTCGGAGAGCGGCCGCTGGGCCGAGAGCAGCACGTCGAGGCGCAGGTAGTCGGCGTAGGACATCTGCCTGCTGAAGTCCTGCTCGATCCCCGCCTCGATCTCGCGCCTGTGCTCCCTGTCGGCCATGCCCCCAACCTAACGACCAGGAGGTCCGTACGACGCTTGTCGGGGCCGTCGGTTAGCGTCGCCGTGTGGACGGGCTGGTGAGGCAGTGGCGGCCGTCGTGGCCCTGCCCGGCGGCCTCGATCCTGCTGCGGCACCGGCGCGGCGGCGGAGACCCGACCTACCGCATCGACGCGACGGGGCGGCACTGGCGGGGGATCCGCACTCCGGAAGGTCCCGCGACCCTCCTCGTCGAGGTGCGGCCCGCGCTCGGCGACGTCCGGGGCGAGGCGTGGGGGCCGGGGGCGGAATGGGTGCTCGCCGGGCTCCCGGAGCTGCTGGGAGCCGCCGACGACGTGTCCGGGTTCGAGCCCCGCCACCCGGTCCTGGTCGAGGCCTGGCGGCGCCACGGCCACTGGCGGCTGGGTCGGTCCGGCCTGGTGATGGAGGCGCTCGTCCCCGCCATCGTCGAGCAGAAGGTGACCGGACAGGAGGCCTTCGCCGGGTTCCGCAGCCTCGTGCGGCGCTTCGGCGAGCCCGCGCCGGGCCCTGGCCGCGAGCTGGGGGTGTGGGTGCAGCCCGCGCCCGAGACGCTCAGGACGATCGCGAGCTGGGAGTGGCTGGCGCTGCACATCGACCCCGCCCGGTCTCGGGCGATCGTGAGTGCGGCACGGGTCGCCGCCGCCGTCGAGCGCAGCGCCGACCAGCCGGCCGACGTCGTCGACCGCCGGCTGCGCAGCCTGCCCGGAGTCGGCGTGTGGACCAGCGCGGAGGTGCGCCAGCGCTCGCACGGCGACGCCGACGCCGTCAGCTTCGGCGACTACCACGTCGCCAAGGACATCGGCTGGGCGCTCACCGGTGCCCCCGTGGACGACGCCGCCCTCGAGGAGCTGCTCGAGCCCTGGCGACCGCACCGCGGACGGGTCCAGGCCCTGGTGGTGTTGGCCGGGCTCCGCCGGCCGCGGCGGGGGCCCCGGCTGGCCCCGCGCACCCACCTCCCGGCGCGCCTCAGAGGAGCGGACGCAGCGGGGCCAGGACCGCCTCGGTGAACTTGCGGTGGAGGTCGCGCGCCTCCCACTCGCCGAGGGTGAGCTCGAGGGAGTGGCCCTGGTCGGTCAGGAAGATCTCCTCGAGGACGGCGGCCATCGACTCGTCGATGACCTCGACGTTGATCTCGTAGTTGCCCTGCAGGCTCAGCCGGTCGACGTTGGCCGTCCCGACCGTCGACCAGTTGCCGTCGATGGTCGCCGTCTTGGCGTGCACCATGGCGTCGCGGTAGCGCAGGATGCGCACGCCGGCGTGCAGCAGCTGCGCGAAGTATCCGCGCGAGATCCAGTCGGCGACGATGTGGTTGGACTTGTGAGGCAGCAGGATCCGCACGTCGACGCCGCGCCGCGCGGCGTCCTTGAGGGCGTCCACGAAGTCCTGGTCGGGGATGAAGTAGGCGTGGGTCATCCAGATGTTGCTCGTGGCCCGGTTGATCGCCTCGAGGTACATCGACCGGATGGGGAACATCCACAGCCGCGGCACGTTGCGGGCGAACCGGATGCGGGGCTCCCACACCGACGCGGTCTCCAGCAGCAGGGGACGCTCGCTGCGGCCGAGCCGCTTGCGGCGGTTGAGGTTCCAGAAGTCCGCGAACGTGCGCTTGAGGTCCCACACGCCGGGCCCGGTGATGCGCACGTGCGTGTCCCGCCACTCGGTGGCGTACGACGAGCCGACGTTGTAGCCGCCGACGAACCCGACCTCCTCGTCCACGACCAGGATCTTGCGGTGGTCGCGCCCGTAGCGCCGCAGGTCCCAGGGCCGCAGGCCGGCGTTGTAGACGGGGTAGCGCAGCACCTTCATCCCCGGCGGGAAGCGCTTGAAGGTCGGCGCCACGACCAGGTTGGCGAAGCCGTCGTAGATGCAGTAGACCTCCACGCCGCGGTCGGCCGCGCGCGCGAGCGCCGCCTTGAACCGCTCGCCGACCTCGTCGCCCTTCCAGATGTAGGTCTCGAAGAGCACCTGCTTCCGGGCGCCCTCGATGGCGGTGAGCATGTCGTCGTAGAGGTCCTGGCCGAAGGTGTACGTCGTGAGCGTGCCGCCTCCGACCGAGACGGTGCGCGGCGCGGTGACCGGGAACGGCCGGGGCTTCTTGCCGCGCCGGCGGTAGGAGTCGACGAGGGACAGGCCGACGGCCAGGGCCACCTGCAGCCCGAGCAGGCCGAGGAGGGCGTGGCGCAGCCACCGCACGACGGTCAGGGCACGAGGGCGTGTCACGCGGTCAATCTAGCGAGCCGGCCACGGACCCGGCGGCGATGTCGGCGGCGGGTCGTAGGCTCGCGGCATGCGTCCCGTGACTGATCTCGAGCGCCGCGTCGCGCCCTTCACGGTGGTCTCCGACTACCAGCCGTCCGGTGACCAGCCTGCCGCCATCGCCGAGATCTCGCAGCGGATCCGCGACGGGGTCAAGGACGTCGTGCTCCTGGGCGCCACCGGCACCGGCAAGACCGCCACGATCGCCTGGGTCGCCGAGCAGCTCCAGCGGCCGATGCTGGTGCTCCAGCCCAACAAGACGCTCGCCGCCCAGTTCGCCAACGAGCTGCGCCAGCTCTTCCCCGACAACGCGGTCGAATACTTCGTCTCCTACTACGACTACTACCAGCCCGAGGCCTACGTCCCCCAGACCGACACCTACATCGAGAAGGACTCCTCGATCAACGAGGAGGTCGAGCGGCTGCGCCACTCGGCGACCAACTCGCTGCTCACCCGGCGCGACGTCATCGTGGTCTCCACCGTCTCCTGCATCTACGGCCTCGGCACCCCGCAGGAGTACGTCGACCGGATGCTGCGGCTGAAGGTCGGGGAGGAGCACGACCGCGACTCGATCCTGCGCCGCCTCGTCGAGATCCAATACACCCGCAACGACATGACGTTCACCCGCGGCACGTTCCGGGTGCGTGGCGACACCCTCGAGATCTTCCCGGTCTACGAGGAGCTCGCCGTCCGCATCGAGTTCTTCGGCGACGAGGTCGAGCGGCTGATGACGCTCCACCCGATCACCGGCGAGGTGATCACCGAGGACGAGGAGCTCTACGTCTTCCCGGCCACCCACTATGTCGCCGGCCCGGAGCGGATGGAGCGGGCGATCCGCGGCATCGAGCTCGAGCTCGAGGACCAGCTCGCGACCTTCGAGCGGCAGGGCAAGCTGCTCGAGGCGCAGCGGCTCCGGATGCGCACGACGTACGACGTCGAGATGATGCGGCAGGTCGGGTCCTGCTCGGGCATCGAGAACTACTCGATGCACATCGACGGTCGCACGCGCGGCAGTGCCCCCAACTGCCTGCTCGACTACTTCCCCGAGGACTTCGTGCTCGTGGTCGACGAGTCGCACGTCGCGATCCCCCAGATCGGCGGCATGTACGAGGGCGACATGTCCCGCAAGCGCAACCTCGTCGACCACGGCTTCCGCCTGCCGAGCGCGATGGACAACCGGCCGCTCAAGTGGGAGGAGTTCCTCGAGCGCATCGGCCAGACGATCTATCTCTCGGCGACCCCGGGCAACTACGAGCTCGACCGGGTCGGCGGCATCGACCACTCCGTCCAGCAGATCATCCGGCCGACCGGGCTGGTGGACCCCGAGGTCGTCGTCAAGCCGACCAAGGGGCAGATCGACGACCTCATCCACGAGATCCGCGAGCGCACCGAGAAGAGCGAGCGGGTGCTCGTCACCACGCTCACCAAGAAGATGTCCGAGGACCTGACCGACTACCTCCTCGACGCCGGCATCCGCACCCGCTACCTCCACTCCGAGGTCGACACCCTCAAGCGCATCGAGCTGCTGCGTGACCTGCGGCTGGGGGAGTACGACGTCCTGGTCGGCATCAACCTGCTGCGCGAGGGCCTCGACCTGCCCGAGGTGTCGCTGGTCGCGATCCTCGACGCCGACAAGGAGGGCTTCCTGCGGTCCGACAAGTCGCTGATCCAGACCATCGGACGCGCCGCCCGCAACGTGTCGGGCCAGGTGCACATGTACGCCGACAAGATCACGCCGTCGATGGAGTCGGCGATCGACGAGACCAACCGGCGCCGGGCCATCCAGGTGGCCTACAACACCGCCCACGGCATCGACCCCACGCCGCTGCGCAAGAAGATCGCGGACATCACCGAGATGCTGGCGCGCGAGGACGAGACGACCCAGGAGCTGCTCCGCACCTGGGCCGACGTCGGCGAGAAGGGCCGTGCCGGTGGCGTGAAGTCGGCCAAGGCGCCCGTGCCGGCGCTGAGCCGCATCCACGAGCAGGCCCCGGACACCGCGGGCATCCCGTCGGCCGACCTCGCCGAGCTGATCCAGCAGCTGACCGAGCAGATGAAGGGCGCGGCCGCCGAGCTGCAGTTCGAGGTGGCCGCCCGGCTGCGTGACGAGATCAGTGACCTGAAGAAGGAGCTCCGGCAGATGATGGAAGCGACCAAGTGAGCGGCAGCGCCGAGCGAGGAACGAGCTCGAGTGCTGGCCGCGAGCGCGGGAGCAGCGCGAGCGCAGCGAGCGCCGGCGACGAAGTGAGAAAGCGAGCGGAGGCAACTCGATGACCGTGATCGACGTGGGACACCTGGTCTCGGGGGACGTCGTCGACCTGATCCTCGCCGACCACGTGCGCTTCGAGGCGCTGATGCGCCAGCTGCGCGACAGCAGCTCCGACCGCGAGGCGGTGCGGCAGGCCTTCGCCGAGCTGCACGTCGCGCACGCGACGGCCGAGGAGGAGCTGGTCTACCCGCGGCTGCGCCGCAGGGACGCCATCACTGACCACGCGGCCGAGCATGGCGAGGAGGAGCACGCCGAGGGCAACGAGGCGCTGCTGGCGCTCCTCGAGCTCAAGGGCACCGACACCCAGGCGTTCGACGACGCGGTGGAGGCGCTCTGCAAGGCGGTCAACCATCACCTGGCGGAGGAGGAGCTGACGATCCTCAACCCCGCCCGCGACGAGGTCGGCCCGCAGGCGCGGGCCGAGCTGGGTGCCGCGTTCGCGGCCCGACGCAACGAGCTGCTCGCGCAGGGCTGCGCGTCGCTCGAGCAGGTCCGGGCGATCGTCGCGGCCGCTGAGCGGGAGGGGCTGCTCGACTCCGGGGAGGAGTGGGAGTGAGCGTGGACGTCGAGGCGCTGGAGGCCCACTGCGAGTCGCTGCCGGGCGCCTGGCCGGACAACCCGTGGGGCCACGAGCACCCGGTCTTCAAGGTGGGCGAGGGGGAGCGGGGCAAGATCTTCGCCTTCCTCGGCGCAGACGGGGTCGGCGTGAAGGCGGGTGCGACCCGCGACGTCGCCGACGAGTGGCTGCACCGCTATCCCGGTCACGCCACCGTGATGGCCTACATCGGCCGATCCGGGTGGAACACCCTCGCCATCGGTGGCGCCATCCCCGACGACGAGATCCTCGAGGCGGTCCACGAGTCCTACCGGCTGGTGGTCAGCGGGCTGCCGAAGAAGGTGCGGCCCGACGGCTGGGACGAGGTCTGAGCGCCGTCACTCCCTGACGGCCGGCCGGCCCAGCGCGATGAGCCGGGCGACCACGAGGGCCAGGTAGAAGACGCCGGCGACCTGCTCCAGCATCATGAACGACCGGGTGTGCCCCGTGACGGGCACGATGTCCGACAGCCCCACGCTGGTGAGCGTGGTGAAGGACAGGAACAGCAGGTCGAACCACTCGCGCTCGTCGCCGAACGAGCCGGGCCAGACGGCCTGCGCCGCGGCGTACAGGTAGGCGAAGGCCCAGGCCACGACGGTGAACGCCGCTCCGGTGGCGTAGAGCTCGTCTCGGGTGACGATGTTGTCGGCGAAGCAGTAGCGGATCATCGCGTAGGAGACGAAGAAGTAGAACGGCACGTGCAGGGCCGCAGAGACCAGCACGACCCAGCCGATGTCGGGCTGCACGGCCTCCACGACGGCGAAGAGCATCGCGGGAACGCCGAAGAGCACGGCCACCCAGCTCAGCACCGGGGTGCTGCGGACGGCCCACACCGCGACCGACACGAGCAGCATCTGGCCGACCCCGATGGCCGCCCGGCCGAAGGTATAGGGCTCCAGGAACGGGTAGGCCAGCACCACGAGCAGCTGGCCGGCCAGGAGCACGGCGGAAGGGTGGTCGCGCAGCGTCTGCCACTGGTGTGCCGCGAAGCTCATGGAGGCATCGTAGGGAGCGCGACGGCGAGGGGCCTTGAGGCCGGGCCCCCACTGGAGCAGGATCACGGACGTGACCCAAGACACCTCCGTCGACCTGCTCGTGATCGGTGCCGGACCGACGGGGCTGTTCTCCGCCTACTACGCCGGCTTCCGGGGACTGAGCGTCGGCGTGGTCGACTCCCTGCCCGAGCTGGGCGGCCAGATCACGGCCATGTATCCCGAGAAGGCGATCTTCGACGTCGCCGGGTTCCCCTCCGTCAAGGGCCGGGACCTGGTCGCGGGGCTCGTCGAGCAGGCGGCCAGCGCCGACCCGGCCTACTTCCTGGACCGCACGGCGACGACGCTCGAGCACGGCGACGACCGGGTGGCGGTGATCCTCGACGACGGCACCCGGATCACCGCGGGCGCCGTGCTGGTCACGGCCGGCATCGGCAAGTTCAGCCCCCGCCCGCTGCCTGCCGGAGAGGGCTGGCTGGGCCGCGGGCTGGAGTTCTTCGTGCCCAGCTTCGCCCCGTACGCCGGCAAGGACGTCGTCATCGTGGGCGGCGGCGACAGCGCCTTCGACTGGGCGCAGCACCTCGAGCCGGTGGCCCGCACCGTGACGCTGGTGCACCGCCGCGACGCCTTCCGCGCGCACGAGCGCACCGTCGAGGCCGTGCGGGCGTCCTCCGTCGAGATCGTGACCCGGGCCCAGGTCACCGCCCTGCGTGGCAACGGCACGGTCGAGGAGGTCGAGATCACCGTCGACGGGCAGCAGCCGCTGGTCCGGCCCGCCCAGGCCGTCGTGGCGGCGCTCGGGTTCATCGCCGACCTCGGCGCCCTGCAGACCTGGGGGCTCGAGACCGACCACCGGCACGTCGTCGTCGACTCCGCGATGCGCACCAACCTGCCCCGGGTCTTCGCGGCCGGGGACATCACCCAGTATCCCGGCAAGGTGCGGTTGATCGCCGTGGGCTTCGGTGAGGCGGCCACTGCCGTCAACAACGCCGCGGTCGCCATCGACCCGACGGCCCACGTGTTCCCGGGCCACTCCAGCGAGGCGTAGCCGCACCCTGTGAGGTAGGGCACTCGGGACGCCCGGAACACCGCCCCGCATGTGACAGTTGGTCACGTGTGAGACGTTGTCTCACCGGGACGTCCCTCTGGTCCCGCGTCTCACCTTCAGAAAGGGTCGGCACGTGCGCATCGCCCTGCTGTCCTACCGGAGCAAGCCGCACTGCGGCGGCCAGGGGATCTATCTCCGCCACCTCAGCCGCGAGCTCGTCGCCCTCGGTCACGAGGTCGAGGTCTTCTCCGGTCAGCCCTACCCCGAGCTCGACGAGGGCGTGCGCCTGACCAAGGTGCCCAGCCTCGACCTCTACCGTGAGCCCGACCCGTTCCGTACGCCGCGCCCAGGGGAGTACCGCGACCTCATCGACGTCGAGGAGGTCCTCACGATGTGGACCGCCGGCTTCCCCGAGCCCAGGACGTTCTCCAAGCGTGTCGCGCGGCTGCTGCGCGACCGGGTCGACGACTTCGACGTCGTCCACGACAACCAGGTCCTGGGCTACGGGATGCTCGAGATCGAGAAGATGGGCCTTCCGCTCGTCGCCACGATCCACCACCCGATCACGGTGGACCGCAGGATCGACCTGGCCAACGCGCCCACGTGGCGCAAGAAGCTGACCCTGCGCCGCTGGTACGGCTTCCTCCGGATGCAGGGCAAGGTCGCGCGCCAGGTGCGGCGGGTGCTCACTCCCAGCGACTCCTCGGCCCGCGACATCACGCGTGACTTCGGGGTCGACCCCGCCCGGCTGACGACGATCCAGCTGGGCGTCGACGAGGGCTTCCGGTCGCCCACGGAGCCCCGTGTCCCGGGACGGATCGTGGCCATGGCCAGCGCCGATGCGCCGATGAAGGGCATCGCGACGCTGCTGGAGGCCTTCGCCAAGCTCCGCACGGAGCGGGACGTGGAGCTGCTCCTCGTCTGCCGCGCCGAGCCCGGGGGCCGCACGGAGCGGCTGATCGACCGGCTGGGCATCGCCGACTCCGTCACGTTCGTCCACGGCGTCAGCGACGAGGAGCTCGTCCGGGTGATGGGCTCCGCCGAGGTCGCCTGCGTCCCGTCCCTCTACGAGGGCTTCTCGCTGCCCACCGCCGAGCTGATGGCGTGCGCCACCCCGCTGGTGGTCTCGCGGGCCGGCGCCATTCCCGAGGTGGTCGGACCCGACGGCGAGTGCGCCGACCTGTTCACCCCCGGTGACGTGGGCGAGCTCGAGCTCCGGCTCGCGGCCCTGCTCGACGACCCGGAACGGCGCGAGCGGATGGGACGCGCGGGCCGCCGCCGCGTGGACGAGCTGTTCAGCTGGCGGGCGGTCGCCGAGGCCACCGCCGCGGCGTACCAGGAGACGATCGACGACTATCGTGCCGACCGCACCGCGGCCACCGCGAAGGAGAAGAACCGTGCTGACCGTTGACTTCGACCGCCTGGGGCTGCGCGCCGGCGAGCGGGTGCTCGACATGGGCTGCGGCGCGGGGCGCCACGCCTTCGAGATGTACCGCCGCGGCGCCGACGTCGTCGCGTTCGACCAGGACGCCGACGAGCTGTCCGGCGTGCGCGACCTGTTCGTGGCCATGAACGAGGCCGGTGAGGTGCCCGTGGGTGCCGAGGCCGACGTCAAGGAGGGAGACGCGCTGTCGCTGCCCTTCGCGGACGGCGAGTTCGACCGCATCGTCGCCGCCGAGGTGCTCGAGCACATCCCCGCCGACATCCAGGCGATCCAGGAGCTGGCGCGCGTGCTGCGGCCCGGCGGCACGCTGGCCGTGAGCGTCCCCCGCTGGCTGCCGGAGGTCATCAACTGGCGGCTCTCGGAGGACTACCACAACGTGCCGGGCGGCCACATCCGGATCTACACGGACAAGGAGCTCGCCTACAAGGTGACCAGGGCAGGGCTCGAGCTGGTCGGCAAGGACTACGCACACGGCCTCCACTCGCCGTACTGGTGGATCAAGTGCGCCGTGGGCGTGAAGAACGACGACCACCCGCTCGCCAAGGCGTACCACAGGCTCCTGGTGTGGGAGATCATGAAGAACCCGCCCGTGCTGCGGCTGGCCGGCAAGGTGCTCGACCCGCTCATCGGCAAGAGCATGGTGCTCTACTTCCGCAAGCCCGATGCTGCCTGACCGGATGCAGGCCGGGCAGGGGCTCCCACACGTCGACGGCGTCCTGACCTCAGCGCAGGTCCGGGAGACGGCTGCGTCCATCGCGGCCATGCAGGAGCCGTCGGGTGCGATCCCGTGGACCATCGGCGAGCACACGGACGTCTGGAACCACGTCGAGGGCGCGATGGCGCTCCTCGTCGGCGGTCGGGTCGAGGCGGCCGAGCGCGCCTACGAGTGGGCCCGCGCGACGCAGCGCGAGGACGGATCGTGGCCGATGAAGTTCGTCGCCGGGGCCGTCGAGGACGCCAGCGGCGAGTCGAACATGTCGGCCTACCTCGCGGTCGGCGTCTGGCACCACTGGCTGCTGCGCCGGGACCTGGCCTTCGTGCAACGGATGTGGCCGACGGTGCGCCGCGGCCTGGACTGGGTGGTCTCCCTGCAGCTGCCGTTCGGCGGCATAGCCTGGTCGCAGGAGTACGCCGACGGGCGGCCCGGCCGGGTCAACGCCGAGGCGCTGGTCGCCGGGTCCTCGAGCATCTACCAGAGCCTGCGGGCCGGCGTGGCCCTGGCCGACCTGGTCGACGAGCCGCAGCCGGAGTGGGAGCTCGCAGGTGGCCGGCTCGGGCACGCGGTGCGCGAGCACCGGGACCTGTTCCTCGACAAGTCGCAGTTCTCGATGGACTGGTACTACCCGGTCCTCGGCGGCGCCGTGCGGGGCGAGCGGGCCCATGAGCTGATCGCGTCGGAGTGGGACACCTTCGTGGTGCCCGGGCTCGGCATCCGGTGCGTCTCCACCAACCCGTGGGTGACCGGCGCCGAGACCTGTGAGCTGGTGATGGCGCTCGACGCGATCGGCGCCCGCGACCGGGCGCTGCGGCTGTTCGCCGAGATGCAGCACCTGCGGGCCGAGGAGGGCAGGTACTGGACCGGCTACGTCTACCCCGACCAGGTGAACTGGCCGGTCGAGCACACGACGTACACCGCTGCTGCGGTCGTGCTGGCCGCGGACGCGCTCGCGCAGGGCACGGCCGGGGCGGACATCATGCGGGGCACCAGCCTCGCGCCCGACTTCGCCGAGATCGCCCTCGAGTGCGGTTGCCCGTCACCCGACGCCGACCTGGCCGGCGTCTCCTGACGTCCGCCGCAGCACCCGCATCGAGCCGAGGGCCTCGATCTCGGTGAAGGCGCCGCTCTCGAGGGCGCGGAGATAGACGTCGTACGGCGGTCGCCCGCCGTCTGCCGGGTCCGGGAACACGTCGTGGATGACGAGCAGGCCGCCCGCCTGCACCCAGGGCGCCCAGCCCACATAGTCGGTCTTCGCGGGCTCGTCGCCGTGGCCCCCGTCGATGAAGAGCATCGACAGCGGCGTGCGCCAGTGGAGGGAGACGAACATGGACTGGCCGACGATCGCGATCACGTAGTCCTCGAGGCCGGCGTCCTCGATCGTGCGGCGGAAGAACGGCAGCGTGTCCATCCGGCCCGTGCGCGGGTCGACGAGCTCGGGGTCGTGGTGCTCCCAGCCGGCCTGGTTCTCCTCCGACCCGTGGTGGTGGTCGACGGTGAAGACGGTGCCGCCGACCTCGCGGGCGGCTGCCCCGAGATAGACCGCTGACTTGCCGCAGTAGGTGCCGATCTCCAGGATCGGGCCGTGGGGGAGCTGCTCGCGGGCCCAGCGGTGGAGCAGCAGTCCCTCGTCCTCGGGCATGAAGCCCTTGGCGGCCAGCGCGTGGGCGAGCAGGTCGGCGGGCATGGCGGTCACGGGGCCAGACACTAATCCGCGGCGCGGCGAGGGCTCACCGGTCCCGGCCGGCGCGTCGTCCGCCAGTGCCAGGCGCAGGTAGCCCACGATCCGCGATGCTGGTGCGCGTGCGACATGTCCCCGACGCCGAGCGCCGCGCCCGCCTCGCGGTGCGCCACGGCCTGCATCCCGCCCACCGCCTCCCCGACCCCGTCGCTGTCACGCGCGCGATGACCGTGCTGCACGCGACCGAGCCCTCCACCGTCCACCTGTCCGTCCAGGCCAGGGCCGACGGCGTCACAGCGGCCGCCGTCGACGCGGCCCTCTACGACTCCCGGGCCGTGGTCAAGCAGCTCGCGATGCGCCGCACGCTCTTCGTCTTCTCCCGCGACCTGCTCCCGGCCGCGTGGGGCTCGGCGAGCGCGCGCGTGGCCGAGCAGGAGCGGCGGAAGATCGCGGCCAACGTGGTGGCCGCCGGCCTCGCCGGCGACGGCGAGGCCTGGCTGGAGGAGGCGCGAGAGGAGGTGTTCGCCGTCCTCGGTGACAGCGACGGCCTGTCCGCCGCGGACATCCGCGAGGCGGTGCCGATGCTCGACGTCAAGGTCGGCACGTCGTCCACCTCGAAGTGGGGTGCCCCCATCCCGATCGCGCCGCGTGTCCTGAACTGGCTGGGTGCGCGCGCCGACATCGTGCGCGGGGCCAACACCGGGCACTGGCGCATCTCCCGCCCGGCCTGGGCGCGGATGAAGCACTGGCTGGGCGAGCCGGCCGTGCCGCTGCCCGAGGCCGAGGGCTACGCCGGGCTGGCGCGCCGCTGGCTGTGGACGTTCGGGCCGGGCACGGAGGCCGACCTGGTCTGGTGGCTGGGGGCCACCAAGGGCGCCGTACGCCGTGCGCTCGCCGACGTGGGTGCCGTGCAGGTCTCGCTCGACACCGGGGGGGTGGGCTGGCTGCTGGCCGACGACCTCGAGCCGGTCGCCGACCCGGGCCGGTGGGCCGCGCTGCTGCCGGTGCTGGACCCCACGACGATGGGCTGGCGCGGCCGCGGCTTCCACCTGGACGCTGACGACACCCCGCACCTCTACGACACCAACGGCAACGGCGGCACCACGGCGTGGCTCGACGGCCGCATCGTCGGGGCCTGGGTGCAGGACGAGGTGGGCACCGTGCGGACGCTGCTGCGCCGTCCGGTCGACCCGGAGGGGCAGGCGCTGCTGGACGCCGAGGCCGCCCGGCTCACCGCCTGGCTGGACGGTGTGCGGATCACGAACGTGTACGCGTCGTTGCTGATGAAGTCGGCGCGGCTGCCCTGACCGGCGCGCTCTGCTCGGTGGTGGAGGTGCGAGCGGAGAAGGCGTCGAAGCCACGCAGGGCGCTCGCAACCAGCGCCAGCCACGCCAGTCCCAGCCAGACGTAGAGGTCGCCGGGCAGGTGCTCCCACGTCCAGGCAACCTCACGGTGGTGGCCGCGCGGCAGCCACAGGAACGGAGCCAGCACGAAGCCAGCGGTCCACACCGCCGCCACGGCCGGACCGCGCCACCGCCACAGGACCGGCGCGAGGGGGACGACCCAGACCCAATGGTGGCTCCAGCTCACCGGGGAGGCCAGCAGGCCCGCCAGCCCGGTGGCCGCGACGGCCGCGACCCCATCACCACGGGTCCAGAGCCCGCGGGACAGCGCGAGGGCGCCCAGCGCGGTGGCCGTGGCCAGGACGAGCCACACCGGCCGCACCCACGTCTCGTCGTGCCCGAGCCTGGCGAGCACGCCCATCACGCCCTGGTTGGCGGCGTACCACGGCGCGCCGATCCGGCTCGCGTCCGGGAGCACGTCGGTCCAGAAGCGGGCCGCTTCGCCGGGCACGACGAGGAACGGCAGGGAGACCGTCGCGGCGAAGGCGGCTGCCGCAGCGCGCAGCGTCCGCCACTGCCGGGTCACCACGAGGAATGCGAGGAAGACGAGGGGAGTGAGCTTTATGCCGGCCGCCACGCCGGTGGCGATCCCGCGCCCCCGGTGGTCACGGTGCACGAGGTCTGCGATCACGAGGGCGGCCAGCACGAGGTTGACCTGGCCGAAGTGGAGGGTCATCCAGACCGGCTCCAGCGCCAGCGCCGCCGGGACGAGCCACCACCTGCGGCCGCTCAGGCCGGCGGCGCGGCCGATCGCCACGAGCGCCGCGCAGGACACCGCCGACCACACGGCGTACGCCACCCAGGTCGGCAGGAGGGCGAGCGGGGCCAGCACGAGCGCCGCGAACGGGGGATAGGTGAACGGGAGGTCGCCCGGCGGCTGGCCGTAGAGCGAGTGCCCGTCCCACATGCGTCGTACGCCGGCGAGATAGACGTCCAGGTCCAGCAGCACGCCGCCGCGGGCATGGACGTAGAGCAGCACCGCCAGCCAGCACACGGCCGCAACCGCGCACTGGGTCCGGACCGACGGGGCCATGGCGCGGACGCTAGGGCGGCGCGGTGAACCCGCCGTGAACGCAGCTCCTCAACCGCCGATCCCGGCGGCCCGGCCGCGGGAGCGCCACCACATGATGCCGCCGCCGGCGACGAGCAGAGCGACGACGGCGGCGCCGGCCTGGCCGATCCGGTCGGCGACCTGCGTATAGGACTGCCCGGCCGCATACCCGAGGAGGGCGACGCCGCCGGCCCACGCGACGCCGCCGACGACGTCGTACACCAGGAACGTGCGCCACCCGAGGCCGCTCATCCCCGCCACCAGCGGTGTCATCGCCCGGATCAGTGCGGTGAAGCGGCCGGTCAGGATCGCCCAGCCGCCCCGACGGCGGATGAAGTCGCGCAGGCGCTCCACGCGGTCGGCGTGCCGCCGCATCAGGGGTCGCTCCAGCAGCCACGGCCCGCACCGCCGGCCCACCCAGAACCCGATCGCGTCGCCGGTGACGGCCGCCGCGATCACTAGCGGCACGAGTACGGCGAGGTCCAGGCGCCCGAGGGAGGCGAGCATGCCGCCCAGCAGCACCGAGGCCTCGCCCGGCAGGACGAACCCCACGAAGAGAGCCGACTCCGCGAGCACGAGCAGCATGATGGCTGCGTAGACCCAGAGCGGGCCGAAGTGCAGCAGTGACTCGACCACGTGAGGGAGCACGCCGACAGCATACGAGCGGGATGGGCGAGGATGGGCGCGTGAGCGAGCCCCAGCACGACCCCGACCCGCACGGCCCCGAGGAGTGCCCGCCGCGCTACGACTTCGAGGTGCACCCCGGCCGGATGCCAGCGGCGGAGGCCCGGGCGGCCGAGCGACGGGCGGAGCGGTTCCGCGACGTCCTCGGGCACTACGCGTCGGGAGTCACGGTGGTGGCCACGGTGGTCGACGGGGAGCCCGTGGGCATGACCTGCCAGTCGTTCATGAGCGTCTCCCTCGAGCCGCCGCTGGTCGCGTTCCTGCCGACGCGGGAGTCGCGGACGTTCGCCGCGATCGAGGAGACCGGCATCTTCTGCGTGAGCTTCCTGGCCGCCGAGCAGTCGGAGATCTCCGACCAGCTCGCCGGCCCCGGGGAGGACAAGTTCGCCGGGCTGGAGTGGCGCCCGACCGTGGGCACCGGGTCGCCGGTGCTCGACGGGGCGGTCGGCCACGTCGACTGCAGGCTCGACGCCGTGCACGAGGCGGGGGACCACGTCATCGTGGTGGGCCGGGTGGTCGGCCTCGACGCGGGCGACGAGCGGGCGCCCCTGCTCTACCACCGAGGTCGATATGTCACAACTCGTGACTGAGGCCACACCTGTCTCATACATTGTGTGATCCCACTCACCAGGCATCCAGGAGTCCACCCATGACCAGGTCGCCCCTCACCCGAACCGCCGCCCTGGCCGGGGTGTTCGTGATCGCCTCCACCGCGCTCGCCGCGGTGCCGGCCTCCGCCCTCGTCCCGGCGGGATCCGCCGCGGTCGAGGCCTGCGCCGACGACAGCTCGGCTGCCCGCGTGAAGGCCGGCGCCAAGGGCGCGGAGCCCGCGCTCTACTCCGCGAAGAAGGCCGACGAGTTCGCCGAGCTCGCCGACTCCCCGACGCTCCCGGCCGGCTCCGTCACCGTCCCGACCGTCTTCCACGTGATCTCCGAGGCGCCGCTGAGCCGCCGCGAGAGCGCCCGCAAGCAGAAGATGGTCGAGGACCAGATGGAAGTGCTCAACGACTCGTTCGCCGGCCTCACCGGGCCGGGCGCCGCCGACACGGCCTTCCGCTTCGAGCTGACCAAGACGACCTGGACGGTCAACGCCGAGTGGGCCCACCTCACCCCCGGGCCGGGCGAGCGCGACCCGAAGCAGGCCCTCCACGAGGGCGATGCAGGCACCCTGAACGTCTACGCCGCCGACATCGGCGGCGGGCTGCTGGGCTGGGCCTACTTCCCGGAGTCCGCCGACGCCAACAAGGCGTGGCTCGACGGCGTCGTGATCCTCGACGAGTCGATGCCCGGCGGCACGGCCGGCAAGTACTCCGAGGGCGACACCCTCACCCACGAGGTCGGCCACTGGCTGGTCCTCGAGCACACCTTCGACGGCGGCTGCAGCGCCAAGGGCGACGGCGTCGAGGACACCCCGGCCGAGAAGTGGCCGCAGTTCAACTGCCCGATCGGCGCGGACACCTGTGACGCCCCGGGGCTCGACCCGATCCACAACTTCATGGACTACACGCAGGACTCCTGCATGTTCATGTTCACCCCGGGCCAGGCTGCCCGGATGAGCGACGGCTGGCTGGAGTACCGCGCCGGCTGACGCAGTCCTCAGCCGAACGTGTAGCCGAACTCCGCGAGGTCGGCGGCGTAGACCTCTTCGACGCGCCGCCGGCTCGCGGGGGAGTAGTAGTCGACGTAGTGCCCGCCGCCCGACTTGTTGTGGTGCGGCACCGGCACGTCGGGCAGGCCGAGGTGGCGCTGCACGGCGGCGACCTCCTCGGCCAGTCGCTCCGTGCGCCCGACGAAGTCGACGCGCCGCTCACCCGCCGTGAGGTAGGCGACCTGCGGCTTCGCGAGTCGCGGGATCTCCGCGGTCCCGCGCAGGACGAACTCCTCGAAGCCGTCGTACGTCGCGACCTTGCGCCACATCTGGTTGCCGTCCTTCATGCCCCCGCGCGTGACCTGCGGCTTGCCGGACGCGGGACCCCAGGCGTGGTTCCACTTGTCGATCATCGACCACCACGACACCATCCGCGCCCACGGGTTGCGGACGAGGCCGAAGGACCAGTACGCCGCGAGCGCGGGCTCGCGGTCGAGGATGCTGTCCAGCCCGGCGTGGCGCGTGCCGTCGAGCTTGCGGGCGTCCGGGACCTGCTGCCGCAGCAGCTTGTCGATGGAGTCGCCGCCCGTCTTCGGCACGTGGACGAAGACGAAGCGGTGGGCGTCCGAGATCAGCACGCGGGCAGGCTACTTCAGAACTCGTAGCCGAACGCCGCGATGTCGTCGGCGCAGACCTCGGCCACCCGGTCGCGCATCTGGGGCGTGTAGGCGCTCCGGTAGTCACGGCTGGGACCGGCGTTGCGCTGGTCCAGGCGGACGGCGGGGCCGAGGTCGAGGCCGGCACGTCCCAGCGCCGCCGCCAGGTCGCGGTCGAGGTGCTCGGTGCGGCCGATGAAGTCGGCGTCCCGCGCCGGCGCGCGTAGCCAGTCCAGCTGTGGCACGGCCAGGCGCGGGATCTCGCGCGTCCCGCGCAGCACGAAGTCCTCGAAGTCGGGGAAGTCGGAGGCGACGCGGAGCCAGAAGTTGTTGGCGGCGAGCCGCTGGGCGACGAAGTCGTTCGCCTCGGCCGCCTCGCTGCGCCGGACGATCATCGAGTGCCAGGACAGCAGCCTGGCCCACGGGTTGCGCACGAACCCGAAGACGAAGTAGTCGCGCAGCTCGGGATGCTGCCTCAGTGCGACGCGCAGCTTGGCGTGCCGGGCGCCGGGCAGGCCCTGGACCCGCTGGACGTCCGCGACGTGCTCGCTCAGCAGCCGGTCGACCGAGCTGCCGCCCGTCTTCTGCACGTGCACGAACAGCATGCGATGGGCATGGGAGACGAGCACGTGGGGACTCTAGTCGTCCGGGTCGTCGAGCTCCGCCAGCGAGGCCTTCACGGCCCGGATCTCCTCGACGTCGCCGAACGGGTTGCCCCCCAGCGAGGCGAACTTCTCCTGGTGCCGCCGTGCGCGGGGGAAGTCCAGCGCCCGCAGCGCGTTGGAGACCGACTTCATGAACGGCGCCGGACCGCAGCAGAACGCCGTCCACTCGCCGTACGCCGAGGCGAAGGCGCGCAGCTGGTCCTCGCTCGGCAGGCCCTGCACCGACTCGAGCCAGTGGAAGACCTGCAGCCGGTCCGGGTGCTCCGCCGCCAGCTCGGTGAGCAGCCGGCCGAAGATCACCGACCGCTCGTCGCGGTTGGCGTAGAAGAGCACGATCCGCCCCGACCCCTCCGCGAGCGCCGTACGCAGGATCGACACGATCGGCGTGATGCCCGAGCCGCCCGCGAGGAGCAGGAGATCGTCGTCGAGGCTCTTCGGCGTGAAGATGCCGCCCGGTGGGAGCACCCGCAGGGTGTCGCCCGGCTTGAGCTGGTCGTTGACCCAGTTGGAGGCGAAACCGTCCGCGGTGCGCTTCACGGTCACCGTGAGCGACTCGCCGGGGCGGGTGCAGATCGAGTAGCAGCGCGCGGCCAGGCCGGTCCGGTCCGAGGGGATGCCGAGCGTGAGGAACTGTCCCGGCCGCCACGAGAACGCCTCCGACACGTCGTCGGGGACCTCGAAGACGACGGACACGGCGTCGTCGGTCTCCGGCACCACGTCGGCGACGAGAAGCAGGTGGGAATCCTCAGCTGACATGCGCACAGTGTGGCGAACCGGCCGGTAACCCACTGTCCGGGGTCCGGCCTGCGGGCGGTCCTGCAGGCGGCCGTGGCAGGCTGGCCGCATGAGCACGCGTGAGCTGACCCTCGATACCTTCGAGTCCACGGTCACCGGGGAGGGTGTCGTCCTCGTCGACTTCTGGGCGTCCTGGTGCGGCCCCTGCCGCCAGTTCGCCCCGGTCTTCGAGGCCGCATCGGAGCGGCACGAGGACGTGGTCTTCGCCAAGGTCGACACCGAGGCCGAGCGCGAGCTCGCGGCGATGGCCCAGATCACCTCGATCCCGACCCTGATGGCCTTCCGCGACGGGATCCTCGTCTTCAGCCAGCCCGGCGCCCTGCCGCCGCAGGCGCTCGAGCAGGTCATCGAGGGCGTCAAGGGCCTGGACATGGACGACGTACGCCGCCAGATCGCGCACGCCCAGGACCACCCGGACGAGATCGGGCTCGACGACTTCGCCGCCGCGCACGCGAGCGGCGCCTTCGTCCTCGACGTGCGCGAGGCCGACGAGTTCGCCGCCGGCCACGTGCCCGGCGCCGTGCACGTCCCGATGAACGAGGTGCCCGCCCGCCTGGCCGACCTGCCGCAGGGGCAGCAGGTGCACGTCATCTGCGCGGTAGGTGGCCGCAGCCGCCAGGTCGTCGACTACCTGCAGGCCCAGGGCATCGACGCGGTCAACGTCAGCGACGGCACTCAGGGCTGGGCACAGCGCGGCTGGCCGCTCGAGCGGTGATCGTCTCCGACGAGCGCCGCGCGCTCTTCATCCACATCCCCAAGACCGGCGGCGCCTCCGTCGAGCAGGTGCTCCGCGAGACCCTCCCCGACGCACGGACGGTCGGCAAGGAGAGACACCCCCGGCTGCGTCGTGCGCTCCAGCTCGACCCCGGCCTCGCGCCGTACTGGACGTTCGGGTTCGTCCGCAACCCCTGGGCGCGGATGTGGTCGTGGTGGTCGATGATCGACCGCTGGAACCGGCGGCTCGGCCCCGCCTCCGGCAAGCCGCAGACGGAGACCGACGGCACCCGCGCCGGCAACAGGCTGTGGCGCGCGGTCGCGGAGTACGCCGACTTCGAGGAGTTCGTGCTGCGCGGCACCGAGGAGATCCCGCGACTGGCGATGACGCAGCGCTCGTTCCTGCATGCCGGCGGCAAGGAGGCCGACTTCACCGGCCGCACCGAGCACCTCGCCCGCGACCTGGCGGTCGTCCAGGAGCACCTCGGCCTGCCCGTCGTCGCCCCGCCGCGGCGCAACTCATGGAGCAAGGGTCCGTGGCAGGAGGCCTACACGGCCGCGTCGCGGGCCCGGATCGCCGAGGTCTACGCCGAGGACATCGAGGCCTACGGCTACGAGTTCCGCTGACCGCGCGGGCCTCACTCCGTCGCGATCGCCTTCAGCACGTCAAGCCGCGACGCCCGGACGGCCGGCAGGATGGCGGCCAGCACGCCGACCACCACGGCGAGCACCAGGAAGCCGGTCAGCTGGCCCACGGGCAGCGCGAGAGAGGTGAGGTCGTCGCGCAGCGCATAGCGCAGCAGCGCGCCGAAGACCAGCCCGAGCACGAGTCCGAGCACCGCGCCGAGCACCGCGATCGTCACCGACTCCAGGGTGACCATCCGCCGGAGCTGGGGCCGGGTCAGGCCGACCGCACGCAGCAGGCCGAGCTCGCGGGTCCGTTCGATCACGGAGAGCCCCAGGGTGTTGATGATGCCGATCACCGCGATGACGATGGCGAGCGCCAGCAGCCCGTAGACCATGTAGAGCAGCTGGTTGACCTGGCCGCGGATGCTGTCGGCGAGCTCCGCCTTGTCCTGCACCGACACGAGCGGCAGGTCCGCGACCACCTCGTCGAGCGTCGCGTGCACGGCTGCGACGTCGGCGCCGCTGGCGACGTTGATGCTCAGGCTGGAGTCCTGGCGCTGGATCCCGGCAGCCTCGACGACCGAGAGGTGGGTGGTGACGGGGTTGGTCAGCAGGGTCGGCTCGAAGATGCCCACCACGGTGACCTCCTGCGGCGCGCCGGCGCGGAAGTCGAGCGTCATCGGGTCGCCCACCCCGAGCCCGCGGTCCGCCGCCACGTCCGCGTCGATGATCACCTCGTGGCCGTCGAGGTGCTGCCGTCCCGCCACCATGTCGAGCTCGTAGATCTGGTGGAACGCGTCGTCGACGGCGTTGACGAGTGACGACTCGCTGGTGATGGACGCGTCACCGACGCCCACGTTCTGCTGGCGCGAGACCACGCCGACGCCGTCCACGGCCGCCATCTCGTCGCCGATCCTGGTGGAGAACGGCTGGTAGGTCGACCCGACCACCAGGAAGTCGCTGGTGAACTCCTCGTCCACGACGTCGGTGACCGACTTGCTGAAGGAGCCCGCCAGCACGCCGATCGTGGAGACGAGGGCCAGCCCGATCATCAGCGCCGAGGCCGTGGCGCCGGTGCGCCGGGGGTCGCGCAAGGCGTTCTCGCTGGCGAGCAGCCCCGGCGTGCCGAAGAGCCGGCGGAACAGGGCCCGGCAGCCCAGCAGCACCGGCCTGCCGATCACCGACGAGATCGCGGCCACGGTGAGCACCCAGACCAGGGCGCCGGCGCCGATCCACGCCGCGTCGTTGCCGGGGGCTCCCGCGACGCCGTACGCCGCTGCGGCTGCACCGAGCACCAGGAAGGCGGCCCCGATGACCGTTCGCCGATGCAGGGACGTGCCGCGGACCTGCACGTCGTCTCGCATCGCTGCCACGGGGGAGACCCGTCCGGCCCTCCGGGCGGGCACATAGGCGGCCACCATCGTCACCGCCACGCCCACGGCGAAGCTGACCAGGACGGTCCCCGGCGTCAGCACCAGGGCGGAGGAGGCGATGTCCAGCCCGACGAAGCGGAACAGTGCGGCCAGGCCGAGCGCCAGTCCCCAGCCGACCAGGACGCCGACCACGCAGGCGACCAGCGACATCACCAGGGCCTCCAGCAGCACCGACCGGCTCACCTGGCGGCGGCTGGCTCCCAGGGCGCGCAGGAGCGCCAGGTCGCGCATCCGCTGGGCGACGAGGATCGAGAAGGTGTTGACGATGATGAAGGCCCCGACCACGACCGCGATGACGGCGAAGACCAGCAGGAACGTCGAGATGATGTCGAGGAACTCGCCGATGGCGTCCTCCGACTCCTCGATCACCTTGTCGCCGGTGAGCGCCTTGAAGTCCGCCGGGAGCACCGCCTGGGCGGCGTCCGCGAGCTGTTGCTGGGTCACGCCCGGGGCCGCGGTGAGTGACGCCCCGGTGAAGGCGTCACGCCCGCCGAGGAATGTCTGCTGCGCGCCCTCGACGCTCATGATCAGCAGCGTCGCGCCCGCCGTACCTCCGCCGTAGAAGTCCGCGGTGCCGACCAGGGTCGCCTGCCGGCGCAGCACGCCGGTGGGAGCGATCATGTCGACCTCCTCGCCCAGCTCGTAGCCGGCGATCCGGGCCGAGCGGGCGTCCAGGGTGACCTCTCCCGGCTGGTCCGGCCACTCGCCGGTGGACAGGGTCATGGTGGGCTCGCCGAGCACGTTCTCGATCTCGTGGTGGCTGGTGACGATCGTCGGGGCTCCCTGGCCGCCGACGAGCTTGCCGTCGGTGTCGAGCAGGCTCATCCCGAAGCCGTCCACGTTGCCGGCCACCTCCGCGGTCTCCGGCAGCGCGTCGAGTGCCCGGACGTCGGCGGGCGAGAGCGTCGCCACGTTGACGCCGGCCATCCCGTCGTCGAACGCCGAGGAGCTGGCCGGCCGGACCACGCCGTCCGGAGTCGAGCCCTTCACGATGCTGTCGAAGGTGGCGGACAGCCCGTGGCTGAACGTCAGCACCCCGGCCAGGAACGCCACGCCGAGCACGATCGCCAGCGTGCTCATGACCAGGCGCACCTTGCGCGCGGCGAGGTTGCGCCAGGTCAGTCGCCACATCTCAGTGGTCCCCGACCCGGTCCTCGAGCCGGGCCGCCCGGGCGAGCGCGACGTCCTGGAGGTGCGCCATCCTCGCCAGGATGGTCTCCCGGTCAGGCTGGCGAAGCTCGTCCACGACGCGGCCGTCGGCCAGGAAGACCACCCGGTCGCAGTACGACGCCGCCACCGGGTCGTGGGTCACCATCACGACGGTCTGGCCGAAGTCGTCGACGCTGCGCCGCAGGAAGGACAGCACCTCGGCCCCCGACGTGCTGTCGAGGTTGCCGGTGGGCTCGTCGGCGAACACGATCGACGGCCTGCTGACCAGCGCCCGCGCGCACGCCACCCGCTGCTGCTGGCCACCAGAGAGCTCGCTGGGCCGGTGGGAGAGCCGGCTGCGCAGGCCGATGGTGTCGACGACCTGGTCGAACCAGCCGGGCTCGGGCTTGCGCCCGGAGAGGGACAGGGACAGCAGGATGTTCTCCTGCGCGGTCAGGGTCGGGACCAGGTTGAACGCCTGGAAGACGAAGCCGATCCGCTCGCGCCGCAGGTCGGTCAGCGCCCGGTCCCTGAGCCGGTGCAGCGACGTGCCGGCGACGACCGCCTCGCCGGAGGTCGGGGTGTCCAGGGCCGCCAGGCAGTGCATGAGGGTGGACTTGCCCGAGCCCGACGGCCCCATCACGGCGGTGAACTCCCCGGCGTACAGGTCGAGGGTCACCCCGTCGAGGGCGCGCACCTCCGACTCGCCCGAGCCGTAGACCTTGGTCAGGTCCACGGCGCTCGCCGCGACCGGCCGCGTCTCGCTGCCGAGCTCTCCGGTCATCGCAGTCGTCATGCCCCCCATGGTGACCCCTCCCGGCAACCACGGCATCCGGGACGGGTTCGGTCGCCGCGTCCTCAGAGGAAGGGCTGCAGGGCGTCGAGCGCGTCGGTCGGGATCTTGACCGCGATCCCCTCGCCGAGGGCCCGCATCCGCCACGTCTCGCCGTCGCGGAAGATCTTGGCCATCACCACGCCGGTCGTGGGCAGGCCGCCGGTCAGCGTGAAGCGCGCGAGCTCGTGGTCCTGGTCGTCGGCCAGCCGGCAGTAGGCGTTGCGGATCCACTCCAGGGTGTGGCCTTGATAGCTGGTCACCATGAAGACGATCGTGTCGACCCGCCCGTAGACGCGACCGAGGTCCACGGTGACGACCTCGTCGTCACCCTCGCCCCGGCCGGTGAGGTTGTCACCGAGGTGCACCGTCGACCCGTCGCGGGTCGCGAGGTTGTTGTACATCGCGAGGTCGAAGACCTGTCGCCCGGCGAACTGCACCGCCGTCACGTCGAGGTCGACGTCGGGGGCACCGCTGCCGATGAAGCCGGCGGTCCGCTCCTTGTCCCAGCCGAGGCCGATCCGCAGCCTGGTCAGCGGCTCGTCGTCCTCGGTGGCCAGCACGATCTCCTGGCCCTTGGTCAGCTCGATCACGATGGGACCCCCAGTCAGAGTGGTGCCTCCGAACCTACTGCGTATGGCGACGGGGGCTACCAGCCGCGCGCCCGCCACTCGGCCAGGTGCGGCCGCTCGGCGCCGAGCGTCGAGTCGCCACCGTGGCCGGGGTAGAACCACACGTCGTCGTCGAGCCGGCCGAAGATCTTCGTCTCCACCTCGTCGATCAGCTGGGCGAAGGCGTCGGCGTTGCCGAAGGTCGAGCCGACGCCTCCGGGGAAGAGCGAGTCACCGGTGAAGAGGTGCTTCGACTCGCCGTCGTCGAAGTAGAGGCAGATCGAGCCGGGGGTGTGGCCGGCGACCGGGATCACCGTGAGGTCGCAGGTGCCGGCGGCGACCCGGTCGCCCTCCCCGACGCGACGGGTCACCGGGATGCCCGTCTGATCCGTGATCGCATCCGCGTCGGGGGCTCCGGCCACGACCGCTGCGCCGGTCGCTGCCACCACCTCGGCGAGGGCGCGGTGGTGGTCCCAGTGCTGGTGCGTGGTGACGACGGTCGTCAGGCTGCGGTCCCCGATGAGCGACAGCAGCCGTGGTGCGTCGTCGGCGGCGTCGATCAGGATGACCTCGTCGGTCGTGCCGCAGTGGAGGAGGTAGCAGTTGTTGGACATCTGCGGGTCGACGGCGACCTTCGTGATCGTGAGGTCGCGGAGCCTGCGGACGTCGGGCTCGCCGCCGGGCGTCACGTCGCCGGTGTAGTCGCTCACCATGCCGGGGCCTCCGGCAGCTCGCCGCCCTCGACCTTGAGCCGGGAGCCGTCTCCGCGGCCGGTCAGCCACCAGCCGAGGTCACCGGCGGCGCCGGTCACGAGCGGACCGCCCGGCCCCTCGCCGTACTCCCAGGTGCCCTGCATGTCGGTGGCGTGCACCTGGAAGGACGTGGGCCAGCGGCGCTGTCGCATGGACTCCAGCAGCACGGCGCAGAACCCGTGGGACCAGTCGGCGGGGGAGTAGCCCGCACCGAGGTCGGCGTGGTGCACCTCGACCTCGCGCAGCCGCATGACCACCGTGTCGCCGGCGGGGAAGGTCGGGCCCCCGGGCGTGCGCTCGATCCGCGTGGCCTGCCTGGACTCCGGCAGCGCGGTCGCCGACTCGGTGTAGAGGGTCACGGCCCCCATCAGCCGCTCGCGCAGCTCCGTGGGGGAGGCCTGGGAGAGCTGCTCGATGTCGGCGTCGCGGGCCTCCTGCGAGTCGTACATCGGCGCCGGCTCATCGGTGACCACGCCGGTGAGCGCACGGGCCAGGCCCTCCCCATTGAGGGCGAGGTGGGCGACCACGTGGGCCCGCGTCCACCCGGGCAACAGGCTGGGGCTGGCGAGCTCGTCGTCGCTCAGCGAGTCCACCGTCCTGACGAGGAGCCGATCGGCGTCGGCGAGCAGGTCGAGCATGTGGTCCATTCAACACACAAGTCCGGTGTCGGTGCAGCCCCGTAGGATCGACTGCGGCTCCGCCCCTCCTCATCGTCGGGCGCGGCGAGTTGCGCCGGGAGCCACCGTGACGAACACTTGTTCGAACCACTGCCCGCAGACCCAGCAAGGACCATCGTGGCCGACCAGCTCATCATCCGGGGCGCCCGGGAGCACAACCTCAAGGACATCTCGCTCGATCTCCCGCGCGACTCCCTGATCGTGTTCACCGGCCTCTCGGGCTCCGGCAAGTCGAGCCTGGCGTTCGACACGATCTTCGCGGAGGGCCAGCGGCGCTACGTCGAGTCGCTGTCGGCCTACGCGCGGCAGTTCCTCGGCCAGATGGACAAGCCCGACGTCGACTTCATCGAGGGCCTGTCACCGGCCGTGTCGATCGACCAGAAGTCCACGTCGAAGAACCCGCGCTCCACCGTCGGCACGATCACCGAGGTCTACGACTACCTCCGCCTCCTCTACGCCCGCGCCGGCCGCCCCCACTGCCCGGTCTGCGGCGCGCCCATCGAGCGCCAGACCCCCCAGCAGATCGTCGACCGCATCCTCGCGCTCGAGGAGGGCGCCCGCTTCCAGGTGCTGGCGCCGGTCATCCGCGGCCGCAAGGGCGAGTACGTCGAGCTGTTCCGCCAGCTGCAGGCGCAGGGCTTCTCCCGGGCGCGTGTCAACGGCGAGACGCACACGCTCGACGACCCGCCCCGGCTGGACAAGCAGAAGAAGCACACCATCGAGGTCGTCGTCGACCGCCTTGCGGTGAAGGAGTCGTCCAAGCGGCGGCTCACCGACTCGGTCGAGACGGCGCTCAACCTCGCCGGCGGCCTCGTGCTCTTCGACTTCGTCGACCTCGATGCGAAGGACCCCGGCCGCGAGCTCCGGTTCTCCGAGAAGATGGCCTGCCCCAACGAGCACACCCTCGACACCGACGAGCTGGAGCCGCGCTCGTTCTCGTTCAACTCCCCGTTCGGCGCCTGCCCGCAGTGTCACGGCCTCGGCACCCGGATGGAGGTCGACCCCGAGCTCGTGGTGCCCGACCCGAAGGCGACCCTCGGCGAGGGCGCGATCTCGCCGTGGAGCTCGGCCCACGTGGCCGACTACTTCCTCCGCCTGATGCACGCGCTCGGCGAGGAGCTCGGCTTCGACCTCAACACCCCCTGGGACGAGCTGTCCCCGAAGGCGCGCACCTCGATCCTCGAGGGCCACAAGACCAAGGTCCACGTGGTCACGAAGAACCGCTACGGCCGCCAGCGGGCCTACTACGCCGCGTTCGAGGGCGTCCGCCCCTACATCGAGCGCCGTCACCGCGAGGCGGAGTCCGACACCAGCCGGGAGCGCTTCGAGGGCTTCATGCGCGAAGTGCCGTGCCCGGCCTGCCAGGGCAGCCGCCTCAAGCCGGTCTCCGTCTCGGTGACCCTGGGTCCCAAGGAGAACGGCGGCAAGAACATCGCCGAGGTCTGCGCGCTGCCGATCAACGAGGCCGCCGACTACCTCCGCAACCTCGACCTGTCGGTGCGCGAGCGCCAGATCGGGGAGCGGGTGCTCAAGGAGATCCAGGAGCGGCTCAACTTCCTGCTCGACGTGGGCCTCGACTACCTCTCCCTCGACCGGCCCTCGGGGTCGCTCTCGGGCGGCGAGGCCCAGCGCATCCGGCTGGCCACCCAGATCGGCGCCGGCCTGGTCGGCGTCCTCTACGTCCTCGACGAGCCGTCGATCGGCCTGCACCAGCGCGACAACCACCGGCTCATCGAGACGCTGCTGCGCCTCAAGGACCTCGGCAACACGCTGATCGTGGTCGAGCACGACGAGGACACCATCCGCACGGCCGACTGGGTGGTGGACATCGGCCCCGGTGCCGGCGAGCACGGCGGCCAGGTGGTCCACTCGGGCAGCGTCGAGGACCTGCTGACGCATCCCGACTCGATGACGGGGCAATACCTCTCGGGTCGCCGCGAGATCCCGATCCCGGCCGTACGCCGCCCGCGCACCGCCGGTCGCGAGCTGAAGGTGATCGGCGCGCGCGAGCACAACCTGCGCAACGTCGACGTCGCCTTCCCGCTGGGCGTCTTCTGCGCCGTCACGGGCGTCTCCGGCTCGGGCAAGTCGACCCTGGTCAACGACATCCTCTACACGTCGCTGGCCAAGCAGATCTACAACGCCCGGACGGTGCCGGGGCGGCACACCAAGATCACCGGGGTGGAGCACGTCGACAAGGTGATCCACGTCGACCAGTCGCCGATCGGCCGCACCCCGCGCAGCAACCCCGCGACCTACACCGGGGTCTTCGACCACATCCGCAAGCTCTTCGCCTCGACGCCCGAGGCGAAGATGCGCGGCTACCTCCAGGGTCGCTTCTCGTTCAACGTCAAGGGCGGCCGCTGCGAGGCCTGCTCCGGCGACGGCACGATCAAGATCGAGATGAACTTCCTGCCGGACGTCTACGTCCCGTGCGAGGTCTGCCACGGCGCCCGCTACAACCGCGAGACGCTCGAGGTGCACTACAAGGGCAAGACGATCGCCGAGGTCCTCGACATGCCGATCGAGGAGGCGGCCGACTTCTTCGCGGCGGTGCCGCCGATCGCCCGCCACATGCAGACGCTGTGCGAGGTCGGCCTGGGCTACGTCCGTCTGGGCCAGCCGGCGACGACGCTGTCGGGCGGCGAGGCCCAGCGCGTGAAGCTGGCCAGCGAGCTGCAGAAGCGGTCCACGGGCCGCACGGTCTACGTGCTCGACGAGCCGACCACCGGCCTGCACTTCGAGGACATCCGCAAGCTGCTCGGCGTGCTCTCCAGCCTGGTCGACAAGGGCAACACGGTCCTGGTGATCGAGCACAACCTCGACGTCATCAAGACCGCCGACTGGCTGGTCGACATGGGTCCCGAGGGTGGGTCGCGCGGCGGCGTGGTGGTCGCCGAGGGCACGCCCGAGGAGGTCGCCGCCAACCCGGACAGCCACACGGGTCGGTTCCTGGCTCCGATCCTCGTGGGCCGGGCCGCCCGCCAGCCCTCGAGGCGAGCCACGCCCGCGGCGGCGGAGCCGCGTGGGGCAGCGAAGAAGGTGACCAGGTCGGCGGCGGGGACGGTGAAGCCCACCGCGACCGCTCGGAGCCGTGCAGCCAGGAAGGCCCGGGCGTAATTCGCCGTTCCGGTGGACGGTCGCCAGCGCAGCCTCCACACTGCGGTGGTGCCCACGACGCCCTTCCAGACACCGGCCTGGCGCGCCGCCGCGGCCGCCACCGGTCTCTTCGTCGACGCGACCGTGGTGACCGACGGTGCCGGGCGCGAGCTGGTCCTGCCGGCTCTGCGACGGCGAGGACCAATGCGGGCGACCGCTTCGCTGCCGCTGGGTTGGGGTTTCGGTGGCATCGTCGCGCCCGGAGGGGGTCCGACCGGCGCAGACGTCAGGGCGGTCGTGGACGAGCTGGGTCGCCGGGGCGTTCGACTGGCCCGCCTGCGGCCGCCGCCGGAGCAGGATGCGGCCTTCGCGGGTTCAGGTGTGTCGTGGAGCCTGGTGCGCGAGAACCACTCCTACGAGATCGACCTGAGGCGGGGCCGGGAGGCAGTGTCGGCCGCGTTCGCGTCGTCGGTCCGCCGCGCGGTCCGCAAGGCCGAGAAGTCGGGGGTGATTGTCGAGAGGCGTAGTGACATGGAGGCGGTCGAGGAGTTCCACCGGTTGTACCGCCTGTCCGTCCTGCGCTGGGCGGGAGAGACCAGGCTGCCCGACCGAGTCGTGCAGGTGCGGGCGATGCGCGCGGAGCCGCTGGGCAAGTACCGCGCGGTGCTCTCCCACATGGGCGACGACTGCGGCGTCTGGCTGGCGCACCACGCGGGTGCGGTGGTCGCCGCCCTGGTCGTGCTCTCGCACGGCGGCGAGCATGCCTACTGGCGTGGTGCGATGGATGTCGAGCGGGCCGGTCCCGTCCGTGCCAACGACCTCCTCCAAGTGTCGGCGATCGAGCACGCCAGGGGATCCGGAGGGGACCGCTACGCCATGGGTCTCACAGCCCCCGGGTCAGGCCTGGCCCGCTTCAAGAGCGGTTTCGGCGCCGAGCTCAAAGTCAGTCACGAGTACGCGATCGAGCCGGCGTGGCGTTCTCTGCTCCGGGAGAGTGCGGGGCAGGTCCTGGTCCCGCTACGGGGCTGGGCGTCGGGCCCAGCCGGATCGTGACCTCGGCCACTCCCAGCACCAGGGTCTCGGTCAGCAGCCAGCTCGTCGCCACGGCGAGCGAGCCGCCGCCCATCTGGAGCCACAGCGCCGACATTCCGAGCATCGAGACGCACGCCAGCGCCTGGAGCGCGACGACTGTCGCGATCCTTCGCTCGACCCGTAGGTAGGCCAGTCGGAGCAGCAGGAGCATCCGGGGCACGGCCGCCAGGCTGAACACCACCAGCGCCCACCGGGCCTCGCGGTACTCCGCGCCGAAGATCGACAGCAGGAGGTCTGCGAGCAGGCAGGTGGCGGCGACGGCGGGCAGGAGGAGGAGGAGCCCGCGTCTCGCGGCCGCGCGGCGGTAGCTGTGCGCCAGGTCCTGGCGGCTTGCCCCCTCGACCAGGAACGAGGACGCGGTGCCGGTGGCGATGAAGTCCAGGGCGGTGCCGACCGTCCAGGCCACGAAGAACACCGCGCTCTCTGCCGGTCCTACTGCGGCGATGACGAGCAGCGGCAGTGCCGTGGTGGATGCGTGTGAGAGCAGCGTCCCGACGTAGTCGCCGCCCACGAACCTGGCCATCTCCCGGACCGCGGGCATCTTGGGGTCGCGGACAGGGGGGCCACCTCGGAGCAGCAGCTTCGCAAAGATCAGCCAGTTGACCGGGACCAGCATGATCAACATCGAGACGACCCACGCCGTGAGGATGCCGTAGTCCGCAAGCGTCGAGGCCAGGACCACGAGCAGCGCGAGCTTGAGCAGGCCGAACACCACGTTCTCGATCGGCACCCACATGGTCGCGCGGATCCCGGTCAGGGCTGCGTCCTGCAGCGAGAACACCACCCACGTCACGACGCCGACCAGGAACAACGCCGAGATGCCACCGTCCTGTAGGAACGAGACCTCGCCGGACACCTGCGGCGCGATGAGGAGGAAGGCCGCCCCTGTCAGGAGGCCTGCCACTCCGGCCACCGCGTAGCTGATGAGGATCACCCGCCGCTCGCTGCCTCGCGACACGGGGAGGAAACGCATCAGCCCGACCGAGAGGTTGAGCTGGGAGGCGTTGCACATCAACAGCATCGCGGCGATCGCCGCCGAGGCACGGCCGACCGTCTCGGTGTCGTACAGCCGCGCGGCAACCGCCCAGAACCCCACTCCGAGAGCCGACGTGAGCACGGTCGCAGCCATCAACGCATACGCGTTGCGGAACATCGTCTGCTCCCCGGTCATGTCCGAATCCTGCACGCGGGACCGGGTTCTCGCCACCGCTTCAGGGAAGCCGGAGGCCCAGGAGAGCCGGTCTCCCCAATATGGGGCATCTGCACTTTAGGTGAACTTCCGGCCAACACGCTGCGTGTGAGCATCGAAACGCCCAGACACCTCCTGGTCCCCCGGTGCGCGACGCATGAGGCATCGCGACGAGAAGACCAAGGCAGGCGTGGGGATGAGACGAGGGGAGGCATTGTGGAATCGACCAGAGACACGAACGGCGACAGTCCTCGTGTGCTCGGCGTTCGGGACGTCATGGCAGCACGCCGCGCCCGGCGCGATCGCGTAGCACCGCGGGTCAGCGTCGTGGTTCCGACACGCAACGAGGCGAGCAACCTGCCGCTCGTGTTCAGCCGCCTGCCCCATGACCTGCACGAGATCATCGTCGTCGACGGCCGATCGACCGACGGCACCGTCGAGGTGGCGCGCACCCTGCGCCCCGACGTCCGGATCATCAGGCAGACGGGCAAGGGCAAGGGTGACGCGTTGGCCCTCGGCTTCCTGCACGCCACGGGCGACATCATCGTGACCCTCGACGCCGACGGCTCCGCAGATGCCGCGGAGATCCCCCGGTTCGTGGCAGTGCTGGTCGCTGGCGCCGACTTCGCCAAGGGGTCCCGGTTCCTACAGGGCGGCGGCAGCGCCGACATCACCGCAATCCGATCCCTCGGCAACAAGGCGCTCTGCGCGGTGGCGAACCACGCCTACGGCGCCCACTTCACCGACCTCTGCTACGGCTACAACGCCTTCTGGGTCGACTGCATCGACTTCCTGAGCAGCCCCTGGCCGTGGTTCGGCGGGGACGACGCGGCCGACTACGGCACCGGCTTCGAGGTGGAAACCGTCATCAACGTGCGCTCGGTCAAGGGCGGACTGGTCGTCTGGGAGGTACCGAGCTACGAGTGCCGGCGCCTGCACGGCTCCAGCAACCTGCACGCCGTACGGGACGGCTTGCGCATCGTGCGGACGCTGTGGCGGGAGAGCCCCGGGAGAGCGTCGCGACGGGCGCGGCCCAGCGGGTGTCCGACCGGCATGTTGGAGGGCATCCTGCCGACCGCCCCCGTCGAAACGTCCCTCGGCGGGCCCAGCCAGCCGTGGGCGGTCATCCCCAAGCCGAGGGGGGCGGAGTTCGTGCCCCTTGTGGCGATTCCGCCGGAGGAGCCCTTCGAGCCGGCCTCCGGAGCGGAACATGTTCACTGACGCTCGGCAGGCACCCACGAGCGTCGTCATCTGCTGCTACACGATGGAGCGCTGGCCCGACCTGGTGGAGGCAGTGGCCGAAGTGGACCGCCAGGCCGGTGGCAGGGCGGAGATCGTCGTGTGCGTCGACCACAACGACGCCCTCCTCGAGCGTGCGCGGGAGGAGCTTCCGCGCGCGACCGTCATCGAGAACATCCACGAGCGAGGACTCTCCGGGGCCCGCAACACCGCGGTCGAACACGCGTCAGGGGAAGTGCTCGTCTTCCTCGACGACGACGCCGTCCCTGGACCGGGCTGGCTGCGCGCGCTGATGGAACCCTTCGCCGACGGCAAGGTGGCCGTCGTGGGTGGTGCGGCCGCCCCGGCCTGGCCGCGCCTCCGTCCGGGCTGGTTCCCGCCGGAGTTCGACTGGGTGGTCGGCTGCAGCTATGTCGGGCTCCCTGTCCGCCGAACGGCGGTGCGCAACGTCATGGGCTGCAACATGGCCATCCGTCGGGATGTGTTCAAGGCCGGCTTGCGGTTCTCCCCGGCGGTCGGGCGGACCGGGAACGACACAGCCGGGTGCGAGGAGACGGAGCTCTGCATCCAGGTGCACCGGCTCTGGCCGGGGGTGGCCATCGTGCTCGAGCCGGAGGCCGTGGTTCGGCACCGGGTGCCGTCGAACCGGTGCTCGTGGTCGTACTTCGCGCGGCGCTGCTACGCGGAGGGCCGCTCCAAGGCCCGTGTCTCCGCTCTCGTCGGCCAGCAGGACGCCCTGAGCACCGAGTGGGAGTACACCCGGCGCACCCTGCCCCGGGGGTTCGGCCGCGGCCTGCGGGCGGCGGTCGCTGGGGAGTTGAGCGGTCTCGGCCGCTCTGCGGCGATCCTGGCCGGGCTCGGTATCACCTCTGCGGGCTACGCCCGAGGGAGGTTCGTGGGATGAGGCCCCTGCCGATCCTGCTCTACCACTCCGTGGACGACGAGCCGCACCCCGACGTGGCCCGGTGGTCGGTCACGCCCCAGCAGTTCGCCGAGCACATGGCGGTGCTCCGGCACGGCGGCTGGAGCACCATCACCCTGACCGACCTGGTCAGGCTGACCGACGCCGGTGCAGCGCTGCCGGACCGTTGCGTGGCGGTCACCTTCGACGACGGGTTCGAGGACGTGCTGACCCGAGCGATGCCCGCGATGGACGGCATGGTCGGCACCGTCTACGTCACGAGCGGGTGGCTGCGTGGTCGGCCCGGGGACGACAGCGGTGCGCCGGGACGCATGCTGGCCCCGCGACAACTTCCCGAGATCATGGTCAATGGCTGGGAGGTCGGCGTCCACGGCCACCGTCACGTCGCCCTGGACGCGGTGTCCCGATCGACGGCGTCGCGGGACATCGGCGACAGCAAGCACTTGGTCGAGGACGCGCTCGGGGCAGCGACGACCAGCTTCGCCTATCCCTACGGCTACCACGACAGGCACGTCCAGCACCTCGTGCGCGAGGCCGGCTTCGGACACGCCGTCGGCGTGAAGAACGCCCATACGCACGCTCACGACGACCGATACGGGATCGCGCGGATCACGGTCGAGCGTGGGATGACGGCGAACTGGCTGGAAATGACGCTGGACCAGCCCACGCCACGGACCGCCCCCCACAGGGAGCGGCTGAGGACGACGGGCTGGAGGCAGGTGCGTCGCGCGAGAGCGGCGTTCATCGGCACCGCATAACGCGTAGGTGCCCACATCAGGGGAGACACGATGGGAAACACGGAACCACCCGCCGGGCCGTGGCCGGTGCTGGTCATGCAGATCGACCTCGACCGACCGCTGCCGGCACTGCCGGACCGGACCACAGCCGGGGCTCGTTATCGTACGGCGCTCGTGACGGCCAGGCTTCACGGAGCGCCGGTCGCGGTCGCTCAGGTCAAGGTGACGCCCGGCGTGGCTACACCTGCGGCACTACTGGCCGCGCTGCTGTGGCCCAGCATCGCGAACGAGGTCAACACTCACCTGCGCGAGGACGGACTCGCGGAGGTGACGATGCTCGATCCGTGGCAGGGCCTGGGGAACGACACGAACGGTCGGGGACCGGCCTGCCAGCGCTTCTCGACGGCGGGTCTCGCCGGCGACGACGTCACGGTCGTGATCCCGACGGTGGGCACGTCACCGGTGCTCGGTGACCTGGTGAGGAGCCTCCTGGCCCTCCCGACGAGGCCGGCCGCGATCGTGGTCGTTGACAACGACCCGGCAGGGCGCTTCGTGGGGCCGCGGCTGGAGCGGGAGTTCGCCGACGAGCCCGTGCTCGTCGTGGCCGCCGGTCGTCGTGGTGCGGCGCACGCGCGCAACGTGGGCGCCGCCGTGGCCGAGACGCCCGTGGTGGCCTTCCTCGACGACGACGTGGCCGTGGACCCGGGGTGGCTCGGGGGGCTGCTCCGCGGGTTCGGGCGAGACAGCCGGGTGCGGTGCGTGACCGGGCTGATCATGCCCGCGTCGCTCGACTTCCCGGCCCAGGTGCGCATCCAGCAGTTCGGTGGCTTCGACAAGGGCGCCACCCCCCGGCTCTTCGACCTTGCTGAGCACGCCGCCCCTCACCCGCTCTACCCCTACCTTCCCGGCATTTACGGGTCGGGCGCCAACTTCGCGATGCGTCGCGAGGTCTTCGTCGCGCTCGGTGGCTTCGACGAGCGGCTCGGACCGGGCACGGCGACGCGCGGCGGCGAGGACATCGACCTGCTCATGCGCACCGTCCTCGGGGGCCACATGCTCGCCTACGAGCCCCAGGCGATGGTCCTGCACCACCACCGGGCGACCGACGTGGACCTGCGGAGTGCGGTCTTCGGGTATGGGCTTGGTCTCGGTGCGGTCCTCTGGAAGCAGACCGCCGGTCGGGAGACCAGAAGGGAGCTGGCCCATCGCGTGCCGGAGGGCGTGCGGTACCTGCTGGGCAGGTCCTCGCCGAAGAACGCGCGGATCCGAGGAGAGGCCTATCCCGCCTCCCTCCGGATGGCAGAAATCGCCGGGATCGTCTCGGCCCCGCTCGGCTTCGCACGGTCGCGCAACCACTCCTCGATGTCGTGACGTGACGTGACCGCCGACGTCCTGCAGCGGGAGGCTGACACGAAGGTCCACCGCGGACGGCGTCCGCGATGGACCCGCATCCAGCGCGCCCGCAACCCGCGGCCAGGCGCCCCCGACGCTGCCGGTGGCAACGTGTCGGACCGCACACGGCTGGGGTGGTTCTCACGGTTGCTGGCAGGGGTCGTTTCGGCGGCGTCGAGCGGCGTGGGGCTCGGCGTCGGGTTCGGCGCCGGGCTGACCCTCGGCCTGCTGAGCCTGCGGGTGAGCTCCGCCCAGGACATCGGTGACTACGGCCTGATCCAGGCGCTCGACGCCAGCTACTTCATCGCGCTGGGCGTGCTCAGCCTCTCCTTCGTCGCCTACCTGACGCGGGCGCACGCCATGCCTTCACTGGGCGTCCTCTACCTCGGCGGGCTCATCGTGCTCGTCGACGCGGCCCCGCTCCTGATCGAGGGACAGCCCCGGTTCCAGGTCACCTACCTGCACGCGGGGTTCGCCGAGGCCATCATGCGGAGCGGCGAGACCTTCCCGTTGCTTGACGCGCGGTTCTCGTGGCCGGGCTTCTTCGCCCTCTTCGGCTACCTCAGCGAGGCCGCGGGCCTGTCCGACACCATGCCCCTGGCCGTGTGGTTCCCGTTCATCGTCAAGGCGCTGTGGCTCGCCGCTATGTGGGTGGTGCTGCGCCGACTCTTCCACGACGTGGCGGTGTGCTGGCTCGCGCTCTGGATCTTCCAGATGGTGGAGTGGAGTGGCCAGTCCTACTACTCACCGCAGGCCCTGGGCGTCTTCGTCTACCTGGTCTGCGTCGCGGTCCTCGTCGTGGCCATGGACCCTAGGGAGCGACCGGGGCCGAGCGGCCGAGCGGCGGTGGCGGTCGCCGTCGTCTCCTACGCGGCCCTCGTCGTCAGCCACCAGCTGACCCCGTTCATGGTGATCTCGGCTGCCGGTCTCCTCGGTGTACTCGGCCTGACCCGTGCGAGGTCCCTGTGGGTGCTGTTCGGCGTGGTCTTCCTCGTCTGGTTCAGCTTCGGCACCTCGGACTACTGGGCGGGACACATCCACGGCCTGCTCGACGACGCCGGCCAGGTGTCCAGCACCGTCGAGGACAACGTCTCCGAGCGCCTCGCGGGCAACGCTGCGCACGAGCGGGTCATCTACTCCCGCATGGCGATCAGCGCGCTCGCCGCCGGGCTGGCGGGTCTCGGCTTCCTCCTCGCGTGGCGACGGCGACGGCTGGATGTGCGCGTCGTCGTCCTGGCCGGGGCGCCGGTGGGAGCCCTGCTGCTGCAGAGCTATGGCGGTGAGGGGCTGATCCGCGTCTTCCTGTTCATGCTGCCGCTTCTGGCCGGTGCCGCTGCCTTTCTGCTGCTTGCCGGCCGCCGGCCGGTCACCCGCGGCCTGGCCATGGTGGCCACGGCAGTGGTGCTGGTGGGGCTCATCCCGCTCTCGATGCTCGCGAAGTACGGTGGCGAGTCCTACGAGTCCGTGTCCGCCAGCGAGAGGCGGGCTGCGGCGTGGGTGCACGCCCACGCCCGCCCCGGCGACATGGTGGTGAGCATCGCACCCGCGGGCTACCTCCGTGAGCGCCGAATCGGCGAGGTCGACTACGCCCCCGCACTGGACAGGTTCCAGACCGGCAACCTCATGAGCGTGCGGCTCCTGATGGCCGAGCACGAGGGCCGGAGCTTCCTGGTGCTGAGCCAGAGCCAGTACGCCTACGGCAACCAGATCAGTGGCCTGCCCAAGGGATGGGAGACCGAACTGCTGGCCGATCTCGAGTTCTCCGATGACTTCCGCCTCGTGCACCGTGACGGTTCGTCCCGGGTGTACCTCCTTGAGGAGGCCGACGATGCTCCGAGCTGAGCGCCTGCACCCGGCCCCCGCCGCTGCCCTGCTCATCGCCAGCGCGTTGATGTGCTTCGCCGACGACATGTCGTCAGGGCCCCGGGCGGCCCTCGTGGTCGGCTACCTGCTCCTCGCACCCGGCTACGCAGTGCTCCCGTTCTTCGGCCGCGAGCACTGGCTGCTGCACGCCCTCCTCGCGCTCTCCTTCGGTATGGCACTGGCAGTCGGCATCGCCACGGCTATGAGCGAGACCGGCTGGTGGCGCGTCCAGGTCGGCGTCAGCGCGACCTGGGTGCTGGTCGTGGGCGCGGTGGTCTGGCGCAGCTGGAGGAACCGAAGCGCCGTCGCGCTGCTCGTCAGGAGGGTCCGGTGAACGCCGTGGTGTGGACCGTCGCAGTCTGGCCCGGGCGCCTGGCGCCGGAGCCGGCCGGGGCCGCCGGCCTGGCCCTGGGGCTCCTGGTCATCGTCGTCCTGACCCTCCACCAGGTCCGCGCCGACTGGCGCGAGAAGCTGCCGACGGGCACGGACTCCGGGCGCAGGCCCCAGCGGGACGCGGAGTCACGTCGGCTTCACTGGGCATCCACATCGGTGCTGGTGGCCGCCCTCGTCGTGGTCTTCGTCGAGCGGATCGTGGTGCTGGCATGATCGCCGCAATCCGGCCCAGGGTCGCCCCGGTCACGACGACCAGTCCGATGACGGTCCCGCTGCTGCTGCTCGGTACGGGTGCCGCCGCGGTGCTTGTCGACCTCCCCGCAGCGAGCGTGGTGCCGGTTGGGGGGCTTCTTCTCTGGGGTGTCCGGGAGGCGGGGTGCCGGTCGACCGCCCGACGGGTCTGCGGTCATGCCTCGACGCTGATCGCCCTCACGTTCGTGCTGGCGGTGTCGACCCCGGTCCTCCTCCCGGCCGCTGTGGACCAGCTGGTGCTCGCCGGGTTCGCCGCGATCGCCCTGGCGGCGGTCCTCGCCTCCTCCCCCAGCGCGCGTGCCGCGCTCCGGCCACGTCGGCCCGAGCCGGGCGACCTCGCCTGGCTGGTCGGCGGGTTCGGCACGGCGCTCCCGGTGGGCGTGGCGGTCATGCCTCTGGGGGCCCGTGCGACCGTCCTCGAGCTGTCGGCGATCACGGCTCTCGTGGTGCTGGTGCCAGCACTGTACGAGCTGCTCTACCGCGGGCTGCTGATGCACGTGGCCGGAGTCTCCCGGCAGGGGGTGGTGCTCGTCGCGCTCGCCCAGGGCCTCGCCACGGTTCCGCTCTTCGGGTGGTGGGGCCTGCTGGCCGGGACGCTGCTCGGCGCCGCGTTCGGCTACGTCCGGGTCGGGGGCGGCTGGCAGGCCTCCCTGTGCGCGCACTGGGGTGTCGCCTTCGGTCTCGCGGCCCCGGTCCTCATGGGGGCGGGGGTGATCGCGTGACGATCGCGGAAGCGCACGGCGCGAGCACCGCCCCGGGTATCGAGAGCCTCGGTGTGCTGCATGGCCACGGCCTCAGCTACGCCGTCCTGCGGCCGCCGCACGGCGCCGGTGACGATCTCGACGTGCTGGTCGCTGCGGATGACCTGGAGCCGGCTCTCGGCCTGCTGCGATCCCGCGGGCTTGTCGAGGAGCCGGCCTTCGGGCGCGGCACCCACCGGTTCCTGGTCGGTCTCGAGGGCGGGAGCTTCGTCCGGCTCGACCTCGTCACGTCGCTCGACTTCGGGCCGCTGTCGGTGTGGTCCTCCGGGATGGCGCAGGCCTGCCTCGCCCGGGCCGCTGCGAGCGCCGAGGACGTGCCGCGGCTCGACCCACGCGACGAGTTCTGGGTCACGCTGCTGCACCTGCTCGCCGACGACGGCACCGAGCCGCGGGGATCGCACCGTCTCGTCCGGCTCGCCGGTCTCGCCGAGGCCGTGGCGGAGGACCCGGTGGAGGCCTGGCACCGCGTGGTGTCGCCGCTGCTACCCCGCTCGGTCAGCCCCCTCGACGTCGTCCGTACGTGTGCCCGTCACGACTCGAGCGCGTTGGCTGAGGCGCTCTGGACTCTCCGGCCCGGTGTGCGCCGGCGGTGCCTGCGGGAGGTGCTCGACGCAGGTGCGGCGCGGCCGATCGTCTCCCTGGTCATGCTCCGGGCGACGGAGCGGCTCCGTCAGTGGCGTGGACGGCGGGGCCTGCTGGTGGCGGTGCTCGGGCCTGACGGCGCGGGCAAGTCCACGCTCCTCGAGGCCATCGGCCGCGCCTGGCCCTGGCCGCACGAGCGCATCTACTTCGGCCTCTGGCCCGACGCGTACGGCTCGTCGGCGGTGGTGAAGACGCTCTGGCCGCTCCGTCGCCCTCTCCGGGCCGTCCGCCGCTACGGCATCGGCTGGCTCGGCGGGGCGCGGGGCCGCCTGGTGCTGTTCGACCGCTACGTGTACGACGCGGCGGCGCCACCCCGAGGGCGGTTGCAGGGCCTCAAGCGCCTGTACTTCGGGATCCTGCTGCGCTGCGTGCCCGCACCGGACGTGGCGGTGCTCCTTGAGGCCCCGGGTGAGGTGCTCTATGCGCGCAAGGGCGAGATGAGCCCCCAGGTCCTCGACGACAACCGGGACGCGATCGCCCGCCACGTTCAGGCGGTGCACCGCCGCACCGGCCGTCCCCGAGTGCTCGTCGTCGATGCGACCCAGCGCCCGTCCGCCGTCGCCGACGAGGTCGTGGCAGCCATCTGGGGGATGGCGGCCGAACGACTGCAGGGCAAGAACACTGGAGGGAAGCCATGAGAACCGCATCGAGCGCCCTGGACACGGGCTCCTTCGTCCTGGAGCGGATCCGGGAGCATCCGCGGCGACGTACGGAGCGCGAGGAGATCGTGCAGACCGCCCGCGAGGCGTACCTGGCCGCGGGTGGCCGGTCACCGACCGGCGGCGAGTGGGTCTGGAACGCGCACCGGGTGACGTGGGTGCGCAAGGACTGCGTGGTGAAGGTCTCCCGCTCGTCGTACGGCGAGTCGGCACTGCGCCGCGACCTGTCGGTACGCACCTGCATCCACGCACGACCGGCCTGGGCGTCCTGGCGGCCGATGGTTGCCGGCACCCTGGGGGAGTACCACAGCCTGGACCGCTTCGCCGTCGTCGAGGAGCGGCTTCCCGGCCCCTCCCTGGTGGCCCTGGCACACGACGAGAGGGTGATGGCGCGCGTGCGTGGCGAGGTGGCGCAGATGCGTCACGCTACGGCGCACGAGGTCGAGGCCGACGACTGGCTGTACCCGTGGTTCTTCGGCCCCTCGGCCACGGTGGCGACCCTGCTCGGGCGCTGGGGCCAGCGTCCGGCGGCTGAAGCGGTCACGCAGTGGGCCTTCGATGTCGCGATGTCGATCGAGGGCAGCGTGTGCCGGGTGGTCCTGGTGCACGGCGACCTGTGGCCCGGCAACATCCTCCTGCGACCAGGCACCGTCCCAGGGATCATCGACTGGGACCAGGCGTCCTTTCACGACGCGGCCCTGCACGACCTGCTGCACCTCACGCTCTACCCGCTCAGCCAAGAGCGCAAGGAGGACCTCGGGCTGCTCCTCCGGCGTCTGCTCACCGACCGTGATGACGCGACGGAGCTCCGCGCGGCTCTTCGGAGGAGTGGAGTCCACGAGGTCCTCTGCGACGTCGGCGTGACCGAGCGCGATGCGCTGCTCTGGTACTGGCTCCGCCATGTCGACCGCATGATCCGCGAGCCCGGTCACGCCCACAACCCACGTTGGGTCAGGAACAACGTCGTGGTTCTCGCGACCACGCTCATTCAGGAAAGAGAAACGAGATGACACGACACTCGAAGGGCGCGCTCGCGCGCCTGGTCACCCTGGTCCTGGCCGTGATCGGCGCTGGGCTGATGCCTGTCACCACAGCGGGCACCGCGCACGCCGCGCCCGGAGACGTCGGCTACGCCGACTTCAAGTACGGCGCGGGACTGACGGGCGACTTCATCGACCCGGACAAGTCACCCACGGCGTCCAAGCCACAGAGCAAGCTCTGGTTCGCCCAGGGGCAGTGGTGGGGGGTCCTCCAGGTCCCCAACACGACGACGACCACCATCCACTCCTTCAACGAGAGCACACACCAGTGGACCAACACCGGCGTGGTCATCGACAACCGAGCGGCGCCCACCCACGCCGACGTGCTCTGGGACGCCGCCAACGGCAAGCTCTTCGTCGCGTCCGCCGGCCGGGACGGCACCTCCAGCGGGATCCGCGTGTCGCGGTTCCGTTACGACACGGCCCAGAGGAAGTACGTCCCAGACGGTCTGGCTACGGGTGCGCTCAACAGCGGGGGTGTCGAGGCAGCCGTGATCGCCAAGGACACCACCGGTCGCCTGTGGGTCGCGTACACCGCCAGCGCAGCCATCGGGCGGAATGTGCGGCTCGTAGTCAGCAACGGTTCAGCGGTCACCGGCTCGACGGCCTTCGGGACGCCGTTCAGCCCGCCCGTGGAGGGGACGGCCGTCACGGCCGACGACATCGCCACGATTGTCGCCCACGACGGCAAGGTATCGGTCGTGTGGAGCAACCAGAACGCCGACCTGGCCGGTCACACGGCCGTCTACGCTGCCCAGCACCCTGACACGGCGGGACCCCTGGATGGCTGGAGCACCTCCCAGAAGATCTTCACCGGGGTCAACGCCGCCGACGACCACATCAGCCTGTCCGGCGTGGAGGGCAGTGCGTCCGGGAGTGTCTTCATGGTGATCAAGGAGGCGCAGGACAACCAGCCCACCCCCGACAGCGAAGGCCTCGTGCGACTGCTGGTGCTGCGGCCCAGCGGCGTCTGGGAGAACTACGTGCACAGCACCGTCGGGGACGACATGACCCGACCCATCATCCTGCTGGAGCCGAGCAAGGGACTGGTCCACGTGTTCGCCACGAGCCCGGTCGCGGGGGGAGTCGTCTACCGCAAGACCACGTCCATGGCCAGCCCTTCCTTCCCCACCGGCAAGGGCGAGCCGTTCATCAAGCTGGCTGCTCACAGCTTCGTCAACAACGCCACTTCGATGAAGCAGAACGTGACTGCCGACTCAGGCATCCTCGTGCTCGCGTCGGACCAGAAGACGGGCCACTACGTCCACAACTACGTGCCTGGCACCGTGCCGACGGCGAACTTCACGTTCACCCCGCAGACCGGGCCGGCTCCGCTGGCGGTGACGTTCACCGACACGTCGACGAAGTCACCCTCGAGCTGGGCGTGGGACTTCGGGGACGGCGGCACGTCGGCCGAGCGGAACCCGACGCACATCTTCGCGACGCCGGGGACCTACACGGTCACGCTCACGGCGACGAACGTCGTCGGGTCGTCGAGCCCCAAGACAGTCAGCGTCACAGTCCACCCGGCCAAGCCTGTCGCGAACTTCACGTTCAATCCGCCGACCGGACCTTCACCCCTGGAGGTGACGTTCACCGACACGTCGACGGGGCCGCCGTCGAGCTGGGCGTGGGACTTCGGGGACGGCGGGACATCGACCCTCCAGCACCCGACGCACGTCTTCACGAAGGGCGGGACCTATGCGGTCAAGCTGACCGCGTCGAACGTCTCTGGGTCGAGCACGAAGACGCTCAACGTGACGGTGAATCCGGCCAAGCCCGAGGCGGGCTTCACGTTCACCCCGCAGACCGGGCCTGCGCCGTTGACGGTGGCGTTCACCGACACGTCGACAGGACCGCCGTCGAGCTGGGCGTGGGACTTCGGGGACGGCGGGACATCGACCCTCCAGCACCCGACGCACGTCTTCGCGAAGGGCGGGATCTATGCGGTCAAGCTGACCGCGTCGAACGTCTCCGGGTCGAGCACGAAGACGCTCAACGTGACGGTGAATCCGTCCAAGCCTGTGGCGGACTTCACGTTCACCCCGCAGACCGGGATTGCGCCGCTGGCGGTGAAGTTCACCGACACGTCGACGGGGCCACCGTCGAGCTGGACGTGGGACTTCGGGGACGGCGGGACATCGACCCTCCAGCACCCGACGCACGTCTTCGCGAAGGCCGGGAGCTACGCGGTCAAGCTGACCGCGTCGAACGTCTCCGGGTCGAGCATCAAGACGGCCACGATCACGGTCGCCGCGCTTCCCGTGGTGACCGAGGTCCCGGCGGTGCCTCTCGTGGTGCCCAAGGTCCCGGTGGTGGTGGTGGACAAGCCGGCCACCGCCTTCGCGACCTCGCCCTACGTTGATGCCGCGTGGCACACCACGACACCCGCCGGTGAGGTGGACGACTACGACGTGCTGGTGCGGAAGATCAGCTCCGCCCGTGGTGCAAAGTGGGCGAGCAGGCTCATGCTCGACCACCAGGACACCAGCCTCCGGGTGCCGGGTCGTGGCGGCTTCACGTACTGCCTCCGGGTTCGGGCGACCAACGTCGCCGGTGTGAAGGGGGCATGGTCGAAGGCACGTTGCACAGCGGTGCCGCTCGACGACAGCAAGATGTCGCGCAGCGGGGCGTGGCGCGGAGTCGCCGGCGAGCAGCACTACATGGACAGGGCCCTGACGACGCGTGACCATGGCGCGACGCTCGCCCGGACCGTCACCGGAAAGCGGGTGGCCCTCTTCGTCACCCGGCGCCCGGGCGGCGGGCGGGTGCTGGTGTTCGAGGGCGACCGCCTGGTCAAGAGGGTCTCGCTGAGCAGCAAGGAGACCCGGACCATGCAGCGCATCACGATCGCTTCCCACAAACGGGTCACCACCGCGCGCTACCGCGTCGTGGTCGTGTCCCGGCACAGGCCAGTGATCATCGACGGCATCGCCGTCTCCCGCAGGTAGGCAGACCAGACGAGCCGGCCCCGGCCCCAGCACCGGAGTCAGGGCCGGCTCTCCCGACAGGCATCAGGCAGAAAGACGCCCCATGACAAGCAAGACTCGCACTCTTGCATCGGAGGGTTCCCTGGCCATGCACTTCATGTGCTTGGCAGCGATCCTGATGGCGCTGCTGCTCGTCCCTCGAGCAGCGGTGGCGGCGGAAGGTGACGTCGGCTATCGCGGCTTCGCCTACGGGTCGGGGGCGGGGTCGGGTTGGGTCGACCCCGACCTGTCGCCCACCGCGTCCAAGCCGCAGAGCAAGCTGTGGTTCGCCCACGGCCGGTGGTGGGGCGTGCTCAACGACCCGGCCTCCAACGACTTCCGCATCCACGCGCTCGACACGTCCACCCAGCGATGGGCCGACACCGGAGTGCTGGTCGACTCCCGCAACGGCAGCCGGGCCGACACACTGTGGGACGGTTCCAACCTGTATGTCGCCTCGCACCTCGCGTCCGGCTCGTCGGTCAGCAGCGGCGTCCAGGTGACGCGCTACAGCTTCGACAACGGCTCCTGGAGTCGGGACGCAGGCTTCCCGGTCACCATCAACAGCGGTGGTGTGGAGGCCGCGGTCATCGCCAGGGACAGCACGGGAAAGCTCTGGGTCACCTTCACGCAGAGCAACAAGGTGCAAGTGGTCGTCGGCCAGCCGGGTGGCCTGAGCTGGGGCACACCGTTCAGCCCGACCGTCCCCGGTGTGTCAGTCACGACGGACGACATCTCCAGCGTGGCGGCGTACGACGGGCGGATCAGCGTGGTCTGGAGCAACCAGATCGACGACTCGGTCTATGCCGCCACCCACCTCGACTCGTCGCCCCCCGCGACGTGGGTCGGGGCGAAGAAGGTGATCGCCGGTCCAAACGAGGCCGACGACCACATCAACATCGCGAGCGTCGCGGGCAATGCCGCCGGCAAGCTCTTCGTAGCTGTCAAGACCGGCCAGGACGACGTCTCCGACAATGCGAGCGCACCGCTGATCAGGCTGCTCGTCCTCGGTACGGACGAGGTGTGGCGGCAGTACGTGCACAGTCGGGTGCGGGACGGGCTGACGAGACCCATCGTGCTGGTCGACAACCAGAACAGCATGCTCCGCGTCTTCGCCGCTGGGCCGAACACCGGTGGAGTCATCTACATGAAGGCCACCCCGATGGGCAGCATCTCCTTCGGTGACGGGCGCGGCGAGCCCTTCATCCGCCTCGCCTCGGACAAGAACATCAACAACCCGACCTCGACGAAGCAGAACCTCACCGCAGCCAGCGGCCTGGTCGTCCTCGCGTCTGACCAGGTGACCGGACGCTACGTCCACAACACGATGTCCCTGGGCTCACCACCACCACCGCCGCCGGCGGGGCCGGTGGCGGCCTTCTCGGCCACGCCGAGGTCGGGTGAGGCACCGCTGCCGGTGACCTTCACCGACGAGTCGACCGGTTCGCCCACGTCATGGGCGTGGACGTTCGGAGACGGCGCGACGTCGACGGCGCAGAACCCGAGCCACACCTACGCCGCCCCGGGCACCTACGACGTGTCGCTGACGGTGACCAATGCCAACGGCAGCGACACCGAGAGCCGCGCCGGGCTGATCACGGTCGGTTCCTCGGAGCCCCCACCGCCCGCCGGCGCCTACCAGGACACCGTGACCGCGGACGCTCCCGTCGGCTACTGGCGGCTCGGTGACTCCGGCACGGCGGTCTCCGCGGTCGCGGGACCTACGGGCAACGCAGTGGGCGGGGTGACCTCCACGGCCGGGGCGCTCGTCGGCGACACCGATGCAGCCCGGGCCTTCGACGGCTCGACCGGCTACCTCTCGATCCCGAGCTCGACCGGGCTCAACGTCACCGGTGACCTCACCGTCGAGGCGTGGGCCAAGGCCAACGCCTCGCAGAGCGGGGTCGTGGTGCACAAGGGCGGGTCCAGCGGCTACAGCGTGTGGCAGTACCGGCTCGCCATGACGTCGGGCGGGCAGTGGCGAGGGACGGTGTTCGTCGGCAGCAGCGCCTACGCGGTGACTGCACCAGGGTCTGCAGCCCTCGGCACCTGGACGCACCTGGTCTTCACCCGCAGCGGAAGCACCCTGTCGATGTTCGTCAACGGAGCCCTCGTGGCCACCTCGACCGCGCCGGGAACCCTCAACACCACGACCGCGATCCTGGGCATCGGGCGCGCCGGTGGCAGCGCGACGGGCTACTTCAACGGCAGCATCGACGAGGTGGCGGTGTACCCGCACGCACCCTCGGCCAGCACGGTGGCCACGCACTTCTCGGCCGGCAGAGGAGGAGGCTCCTAGACCCGCGGTCGCCCAGGGCGGCGGCTCCCCACGCGGACGCACCGCGCGCGTCGACGCGGGGAGGTGGGTGGCTCGCAGTGCTCCCGGTCTCCATGTCCTCCCCTCGCGGAGCTGGGGGCGCTGCGAAGCCACGGCCCGCCGCGACCGCGAGCAGCCCAACAACACCCGGTGGTTGGCTAGTCTCCTCGCATGAGCGCATCTCTCGGCCGCCGCCGGGCCCTGACCGGGGCCGCCGCCGTCACCCTCGGGCTTCCGGTAGTGGCCGCCTGCGGCAGCGACTCGTCCGGCAACGGTGCTGACACCGCGACCGGCACGAGGAGCCCGTCCTCCTCCCGGACCGGCGGGACCGGGAGCGGCGGGTCCGCGGGCGCGGCCCTGGCGAGCACGGCCGACATCCCGGTCGGCGGCTGCGCCGTCTTCGAGGGCGAGAGCGTCGTCGTCACCCAGCCGACCGAGGGCGACTTCAAGGCGTTCAGCGCCACGTGCACGCACCAGGGGTGCTCGGTGAGCTCCTCCAGCGACGGCGACATCCCGTGCAACTGCCACGGCAGCCGCTTCTCGCTCGTGGACGGCTCGGTGATCACAGGCCCGGCGACCTCGCCGCTCGGCGAGGTCGCGATCAAGGTGAGGGGCGAGAGCATCACCCTCGCCTGAGCTGTGCTCGCCCGGCGCCTCACCGGCGGGGACGCTGTCCCCGGCCGCCCGTAGGGTGGGGACGTGGCGTCACCGAGCAGCTATCGACCCGCGCCCGGGTCGATCCCCACGCAGCCCGGGGTCTACCGCTTCCGCGACGCCAAGGGCCGGGTCATCTACGTCGGCAAGGCGAAGAACCTGCGAGCCCGGCTGTCGTCCTACTTCCAGGACGTCGGCGGCCTGCACCCGCGCACCGCCTCGATGGTGACCACCGGTGCAAGCGTCGAGTGGACCGTGGTGAAGACGGAGGTCGAGGCGCTCCAGCTGGAGTACAGCTGGATCAAGGAGTTCGACCCGCGGTTCAACGTGAAGTACCGCGACGACAAGTCCTACCCCTGGCTCGCGGTGACCGTGGGGGAGGAGTTTCCCCGGGTCATGGTGGGCCGCGGCGCGAAGAAGCGCGGCACCCGCTACTTCGGGCCCTACAGCCACGCCTGGGCGATCCGGGAGACCGTCGACCTGCTGCTGCGCGTGTTCCCGATGCGCTCGTGCAGCAACGGCGTCTTCACCCGCTCCCGCCAGATCGGCCGGCCGTGCCTGCTGGGCTACATCGACAAGTGTGTCGCCCCCTGCGTCGGCAACGTGACGGCCGAGGAGCACCGCCGCATCGTCGACGACTTCTGCGACTTCATGGCCGGCAACACCAGCGCCTTCGTCAAGCGCATCGAGCGGGAGATGTACGCCGCCTCCGAGGCGCTCGACTTCGAGAAGGCCGCCCGGCTGCGCGATGACCTGGCCGCCATGCACAAGGCACTCGAGAAGCAGGCCGTCGTCCTGCCCGACGGCACCGACGCCGACATCATCGCCCTCGCGGAGGACCCGCTCGAGGTCGCCGTCCAGATCTTCCACGTCCGCGGTGGACGCATCCGCGGCCAGCGCGGCTGGGTCGCCGACCGCACCGACGAGGGCGGCACGCCCGAGCTGGTGCAGGACTTCGTGCTCCAGATGTACGCCGGGGACCCCGAGTCCATCCCGCGCGAGGTCCTCGTCCCGGCGCTGCCGCCGGACGCCGACGTCCTGGAAGAGCTGCTCGGCGACCTGCGGGGGAGCAGGGTGACGATCCGAGTGCCGCAGCGCGGCGCCAAGCTCGACCTCCAGCAGACGGTGGCCAACAACGCCGGCCAGGCGCTGGCGCTGCACAAGACCAAGCGGGCCAGCGACCTCACCACCCGCAACCGGGCGCTCGAGGAGATCCAGCAGGCGCTCGGCCTCGACGAGGTGCCGCTGCGCATCGAGTGCTATGACATCTCCAACCTGCAGGGCACCGAGGTGGTCGCCTCGATGGTGGTCTTCGAGGACGGGCTGGCCCGCAAGGGCGAATACCGGCGCTTCGTGATCCGTGGTGTCGACGGCCAGAACGACGTCGCGTCCATGCACGAGGTGATCACCCGGCGGTTCCGCCGCCTGCTCGACGAGCAGGCCCGCTCCGAGCAGCGGGTCACCGAGGACGGTCCGATGCTCGTCGATCCGGAGACAGGACGGCCCCGGAAGTTCGCCTACTCGCCCGGACTCGTGGTGGTCGACGGCGGCCCGCCGCAGGTCGCCGCCGCACAGCAGGCGCTCGACGAGCTCGGCATCGACGACATCCCGGTCTGCGGGCTGGCGAAGCGCCTCGAGGAGGTGTGGCTGCCGCGGCAGGAGGACCCGGTGATCCTGCCGCGCACCTCAGAGGGCCTCTACCTCCTCCAGAGGGTCCGCGACGAGGCCCACCGCTTCGCCATCGCGCACCACCGTTCCCGGAGGTCGAAGTCGATGGTCGAGAGCCTCCTCGACGACGTGCCCGGGCTCGGCGAGGTGCGCCGCAAGACCCTGATGAAGCACTTCGGGTCGCTGCGCAAGCTGCGCGCGGCGGAGGTGGAGGAGATCGCGCTGGTGCCTGGGATCGGTCCGCGCACGGCGGCCGCGATCAAGCAGGCCGTCGCGGCGTCGGACGCGACGCGCAAGACTGTCTCCCCGCGGGTCAACACCGCGACCGGCGAGATCATCGAGGAGGACTGATGGACCAGGCGATGCCAGTCGAGCCGTCCCAGCCGGCTGAGCTCGTGATCGTGACGGGCATGACGGGCGCCGGCCGCAGCACTGCCGCCAAGGAGCTCGAGGACCTCGGCTTCTTCGTGGTCGACAACCTCCCGCCCACCCTGGTCCGCGACGTGGTGCGGCTCGTCGACGACAGCCGCGGTGTCAACCAGCCGATCGCCGTGGTCGTCGACGTGCGCTCGGGCTCGTTCTTCGACTCCCTGCAGGCCAACCGGCACCAGGGGGTGACCGGGCGTCCCACGACGCTGCTCTTCCTCGAGGCGGTCGACGACGTTCTCGTACGCCGCCAGGAGGCCGCGCGGCGGCCGCACCCGCTCCAGGGCAGTGGCCGGCTGCTGCACGGACTCCAGCGCGAGCGCGAGGTGCTGGCCGACCTGCGCGGCGACGCCGACGTGGTGATCGACACCTCCAACCTCAACGTGCACCAGTTGACGGACCGGATCGCCGAAAACTTCGGCACGCCGCAGACCACACGGCTCAAGGTCACCGTGGTGAGCTTCGGCTTCAAGTACGGCATCCCGGTCGACTCCGACTTCGTGGCCGACATGCGCTTCCTGCCCAACCCCCACTGGGTCCCCGAGCTTCGTCCCATGACCGGACGCGACGAGGAGGTCGCGTCGTACGTCAAGGAGCGCCCTGGCGCCCAGGACTTCCTCGACCAGTACCTCCCTGTCCTGGAGACGGCGGCCAAGGGCTACCTCAACGAGGGCAAGCGGTTCCTCACCGTCGCCGTCGGGTGCACGGGAGGCAAGCACCGCAGCGTGGCGATGACCGAGGAGATCGCGGCGCGGCTGCGCGCCCGTGGCTACGACACCCGGGCCACCCATCGCGACCTGGGAAGGGAGTGAGCGTGCGGGTCGTCGCCCTCGGTGGAGGGCACGGGCTGCACGCCTCGCTCAGCGCCCTGCGCCAGGTGGCCTCCGACGTCACGGCGGTGGTCACGGTCGCCGACAACGGCGGTTCCTCCGGCCGCCTGCGCGGCGAGTTCGGGGTGCTGCCGCCCGGAGACCTCCGGATGGCGCTCGCCGCGCTGTGTGGCGACGACGAGTGGGGCCAGACCTGGGCCCAGGTGCTGCAGCACCGCTTCGACGGGGACGGCGAGATGCGGGGCCACGTCGTCGGCAACCTGCTCATCGTCGGCCTGTGGGAGCTGATGGGCGACCACGTCCGGGCGCTCGACTGGGTCGGCCGCCTGCTCGGCGCCCAGGGCCGGGTCCTCCCCATGGCGGTGACGCCGATGGACATCACGGCCGAGGTGCGCGGCCTCGACCCGGCCGATCCTGCCCGGCTGACCTCCGTGCGCGGGCAGGTGGAGGTCGCGACGACCGACGGCGAGATCGTGTCGGTGAGCCTGGACCCGGCGGACCCCGAGCCGTGCGCCGAGGCGCTCGAGGCGCTCGCGTCGGCCGACTGGGTGGTGCTCGGTCCGGGGTCGTGGTTCACCTCCGTGATCCCGCACCTGATGGTGCCGCGGCTGCGTCGCGCCCTGGAGGCCACACAAGCCCGGCTGGTCGTGGTCCTCAACCTCGAGCCGCAGGCGGGGGAGACCATGGGCTACGGCCCGGAGGACCACCTCGGTGCACTGTTCGAGCACGCGCCCGACCTGAAGGTGCACACGGTGCTGGCCGACTCCGGCACGGTGCGCGACCGCGACCTCCTCCACCAGGTGGTGGCCTCCGCCGGCGCCGAGCTCCTGGTCTGTGACGTCGCGGCCAGCGGCGACTCGGCGCGGCACGACGCCGACCTGCTCGCCGACGCCTTCCGCCGGATCATGCTGGGCGCCTGAGGCCGCGGCGTCGAGATACCCCAGCCCTACAGGCGTTGTTGACCCCCATGGCAGGATCAGCCGCATGGCGATGACGGCTCAGGTGAAGGCGGAGCTCGCCAACACCCAGATCACCAAGACCTGCTGCCGCAAGGCCGAGGTCGCCTCGATGCTGCGCTTCGCGGGTGGTCTTCACATCGTGAGCGGCCGCATCGTGGTCGAAGCCGAGCTCGACACCGGGGCCGCGGCGCGTCGCCTGCGCAAGGACATCGCCGAGGTCTACGGCCACCAGTGCGACGTGGTCATGGTGCAGGGCAACGGCATCCGTAAGGGCAGCCGCTACATCGTGCGCGTCATCAAGGACGGCGAGGCGCTGGCCCGTCAGACCGGCCTGCTGGACAACCGCGGCCGACCCGTGCGCGGCCTTCCGCCGGCCGTCGTCTCGGGCGGCGGCTGCGATGCCGTCGCCGCCTGGCGGGGCGCCTTCCTCGCCCACGGCTCGCTCACCGAGCCTGGTCGCTCCTCCGCCATGGAGGTGACCTGCCCCGGTCCCGAGGCCGCGCTGGCCCTGGTCGGCGTCGCCCGGCGCCTCGGCATCTCGGCCAAGGCGCGTGAGGTGCGCGGCGTCGACCGCGTCGTCATCCGCGACGGCGACGCCATCGGCGCCCTGTTGACGCGTCTCGGCGCCCATGAGTCGCTGATGGCCTGGGAGGAGCGGCGGATGCGCCGCGAGGTCCGGGCCACGGCCAACCGGCTGGCCAACTTCGACGACGCCAACCTCCGCCGTTCCGCCCGCGCCGCCGTGGCGGCAGGGGCGCGCGTCGAGCGCGCCCTGGAGATCCTCGGCGACGAGGTCCCCGACCACCTCCGCCTCGCCGGCGACCTGCGCCTCGAGCACAAGCAGGCCTCGCTCGAGGAGCTCGGCCAGCTGCACGACCCGGTGCTGACCAAGGACGCGATCGCGGGCCGCATCCGCCGCCTGCTGGCGATGGCCGACAAGCGCGCCGAGGAGCTCGGCATCCCCGACACCGAGGCCTCGCTGACGCCGGACATGCTGGCCGAGGACGCCTGACCCGAGCGTTCTTGGAACGTTCAAGGGTTACCTGCACGTACCTCGGGACGCGCTGGGAGGGCCAAACGGCCACGGGGTAGGGTCGCCCACGTATCCGCCCATCACCTCAGGAGCTGCAGTGACCGTTCGCGTAGGTATCAACGGCTTCGGCCGCATCGGCCGCAACTTCTTCCGCGCCGTGCGCGCGTCGGGCGCCGACATCGAGATCGTCGGCGTCAACGACCTGACCGACAACGCCTCGCTCGCCCACCTGCTGAAGTTCGACTCGATCCTCGGCCGCCTCGACGCCGAGGTGAGCTCGGACGAGACCTCGATCCAGGTCGGCGACCAGACGATCGCCGCGTTCGCCGAGCGTGACCCGTCGGCCCTCAAGTGGGGCGACCTCGGCGTCGACGTCGTCGTCGAGTCCACCGGCTTCTTCACCGACGCCACCAAGGCGCGCGCCCACGTGGACGCCGGCGCCAAGAAGGTCATCATCTCCGCGCCCGCCTCCAACGAGGACATCACCATCGTCATGGGCGTCAACCACGAGCTCTACGACGCGGCCGCGCACACCGTGATCTCCAACGCGTCGTGCACGACCAACTGCCTTGCTCCGATGGCCAAGGCGCTCAACGACGAGTTCGGCATCGTCAAGGGCCTGATGACCACCATCCACGCCTACACCGCCGACCAGAACCTCCAGGACAACATCCACAAGGATCTGCGTCGTGCCCGCGCGGCCGCGCTCAACATCGTGCCCACCTCGACCGGCGCGGCCAAGGCCATCGGCCTGGTGCTGCCGGAGCTCAAGGGCAAGCTCGACGGCTACGCCCTGCGCGTCCCGGTGCCGACCGGCTCCGCCACCGACCTGACCTTCGAGGCGGGCCGCGAGACCAGCGTCGAGGAGGTCAACGCGGCGATCAAGGCGGCTGCCGACGGCCGCTTCCTGCGCTACTCCGAGGACCCGATCGTGTCCTCCGACATCGTCACCGACCCGGCCTCGTGCATCTTCGACGCGCCGCTGACCAAGGTCATCGGCAACCAGGTCAAGGTCGTCGGCTGGTACGACAACGAGTGGGGCTACTCCAACCGCCTCGCCGACCTGATCAACCACATCGGCACGACGCTCTGAGCTCGATGAGCACCATCGAGTCGCTGGGCGACCTGAAGGGCAAGCGCGTCCTGGTCCGCTCGGACCTCAACGTGCCCCTCGAATGGGACGCCGGCACCCCCGTGATCACTGATGACGGCCGCATCCGTGCGAGCGTCCCGACGATCAGGCAGCTCTCCGAGGCCGGCGCCCGCGTCGTCGTGACCGCCCACCTGGGCCGTCCCGACGGCGCGCCGGACCCGGCGTACAGCCTGGCCCCGGTGGCCGCGCGCCTCGGCGAGCTGCTCGGCCGGGACGTCGCGTTCGCCACCGACACGGTGGGGGAGAGCGCCTCGGCGACGGTCGAGGGCCTGGGTGAGGGCGACGTCGCCGTGCTGGAGAACGTCCGCTTCAACTCCGGCGAGACGAGCAAGGACGACGCGGTGCGCGCCTCCTTCGCCGACCAGCTCGCGCAGCTCGCGGACGCCTTCGTCTCCGACGGCTTCGGCGTCGTCCACCGCAAGCAGGCCAGCGTGTACGACGTGGCGCTGAGGCTGCCGAGCGCGATGGGCGGCCTCGTGGCCACCGAGATCGACGTGCTCCGTCGGCTGACCGTGGACCCCGACCGGCCCTACGTGGTCGTGCTCGGCGGCTCGAAGGTCTCCGACAAGCTCGGCGTGATCGACAACCTGCTGGAGAAGGCCGACAAGCTGCTCATCGGCGGCGGCATGGTGTTCACCTTCCTCAAGGCCCAGGGCCTCGAGGTCGGGAAGAGCCTGCTCGAGGAAGACCAGCTCGAGACCTGCACCCGCTACGTCGCCGAGGCGAAGGAGCGGGGCGTGGAGATCGTGCTGCCCACCGACATCGTGGTGGCCGACAGCTTCGGCGACGAGGCCTCGGCCCGCGTCGTACCTGCCTCGGAGATCCCGGCCGAGGCCCTGGGCCTCGACATCGGGCCCGAGTCGGCGCAGGCCTTCGCGGCAGCGCTCGCGGATGCCCGCACGGTCTTCTGGAACGGTCCGATGGGCGTCTTCGAGGTCCCGGCGTTCGCCGGCGGCACCCGCGTCGTCGCCGAGGCGCTGACCAAGGTCGACGGCCTCTCGGTCGTGGGTGGTGGCGACTCCGCTGCCGCGGTGCGCCAGCTCGGCTTCGAGGAGTCGGCCTTCGGCCACATCTCCACGGGCGGCGGCGCGTCGCTGGAATACCTCGAGGGCAAGGAACTGCCCGGCATCGCCGTACTCGAAAGGGACTGATCCATGGGTTCGACCCGCACGCCGCTGATGGCGGGCAACTGGAAGATGAACCTCAACCACCAGGAAGCGGTGGTGCTGGTCCAGAAGCTCGCGTGGACGCTGTCCGACAAGCGGCACGACTACGGCAAGGTCGAGGTCGTCGTCCTGCCGCCGTTCACCGACATCCGCTCGGTGCAGACCCTGGTGGACGGCGACCGGCTCTCGATCGGCTACGGCGCGCAGGACGTCTCCTTCCACGACAGTGGCGCCTACACGGGCGAGATCTCGGCGGGCATGCTCTCGAAGCTCGGCTGCTCCTACGTCGTCGTGGGGCACTCGGAGCGGCGTGAGTACCACGCCGAGACCGACGAGGTCGTCAACGCCAAGGCGCACAAGGCGCTGGCGGCAGGGATGACCCCGATCGTGTGCGTCGGCGAGGGCCTCGACGTGCGCAAGGCCGGCGACCAGGTCAGCTACACGCTGGCCCAGGTCGACGGCTCGCTCGCCGGCTTCACGGCCGAGCAGGTGACCGGCCTCGTCGTCGCCTACGAGCCCGTGTGGGCCATCGGCACGGGCGAGGTCGCCACCCCCGACGACGCGCAGGAGGTCTGCGGGGCGATCCGCGCGCGGATCCGCGAGGTCCACGGCGACGCCGCCGCGGACGGCGTACGGATCCTCTACGGCGGCTCCGTGAAGGCCGCCAACGTGGCCGGCATCATGGAGAAGCCGGACGTCGACGGGTGCCTCGTCGGGGGCGCGAGCCTCCAGGTCGACGAGTTCGGCGGCATCTGCCGCTTCTACGACATGCCGGTCCTGTGACCTGCTGATGAGTGACGTAGGCTTCGCGACGTGATTCTGCTCTTCACCATCCTGCTCGTCCTGACGAGCTCGATCCTCATCCTGCTGGTCCTGCTGCACAAGGGTCGCGGGGGCGGCCTGTCCGACATGTTCGGCGGCGGCGTCTCCAGCACGCTTGGAGGCTCGTCGGTGGCCGAGCGCAACCTCGACCGGTTCACGATCGGCGTGGGGATCATCTGGTTCGCGTGCATCATCGCCCTGGGGCTGCTCATGGCCTACCAGGGCCCCTGAAGGAGGACACATGGCTGGTGGTGGGAACGCGATCCGTGGGAGCCGCGTCGGTGCGGGCCCGATGGGCGAGGCGGAGCGCGGGGAGGCGGCACCGCGTCAGGCGGTGACCTACTTCTGCGCTCACGAGCACCGCTCGGTGGTGACCTTCTCGGTCGAGGCGCAGGTGCCGGACTCGTGGGACTGCCCCAAGTGCGGGCTGCCGGCGAGCATGGACGCGGACAACCCGCCGCCGGCGCCGAAGATCGAGCCCTACAAGACCCACCTCGCCTACGTGAAGGAGCGCCGCTCCGACGCCGAGGCGGCCGACATCCTGGACGAGGCGATCCAGCTGCTCCGCAGTCGCCGCAAGTCGGGCGAGGTCATCTTCTAGGCGACTCGGCTCGTCTGCACACGCTGAAGCTGTCGAGTCGGCGCGTCTGCTCACGCTGAGAGCGCCGAGTCGGCGCATCTGCACACGCTGAGGGCATCGAGTCGGCGCATCTGCGATCAAGCGGCGGTACGGCGGCGCACACGCTGGATGGCTTCCTTGAATCCCTCCACCAGGATCGCGTCGAGCAGGCCGTCGCCGCGGTAGACCTCCTTCGTGGTGACCGGCTTGATCACCCAGTCGGCGTCCTCGTCGAGCCAGGCACGACGCGTCTGGTCGTGCTCTCGGTCCTCGTCCTCGGTGTGAAACTCCTCCCCGTCGAACTCGCACCCGAAGCGGGTGGTTTCGACGCCGACGTCGATGAAGGCGACCCGCCCGGCATTGCGCACTTCGACCTGTGGCGTCGGCGACGGCAACGGCAGGTGCTTCCACCGCCACCGGATCACCGTCTCGCCGCCCGACTGCGACCGTCCGTCCGTGTGGGGGGCGACGAGACGCAAGGTGGTCACCCATCGCATGCCTGTGAACCGGTCGACTTCCGCGACGAGCTCGTCGATCGTGAACACGCCGAGTCGGTGGAGCGCGTCAAGGGCAGTCAGTGCAGGCTCGGGCCATCGCTGGCGGCCGAGATCCAGGGCGGTCCGCAACACCGTCGTCGCCCTCACGCCCTCCACCTCAGTCAGGTCCTCCGGCAGGAAGGTGCGCTCGCCACTGTCCGCGAGCTTGTTCCTCAGTCGCCCGCGCCCGGCAGGCAGGTACATGGCGATCGGAAGCGCATCGAGGTGCTCATTCGGACGAAGGAGCATCTCGGCGCCGTGCAACCACCCGGCGTGCCGGTCCACGACCACCGCGTCCTCGGGCACGACCAGACGAAGGCAGGCCGCCCTGGTGGCCACGTCGTCGGGCAGGTGGCTGCTGAGGTAGCAACCCTTGACCGGGTGTCTGAGGAGGCCGGCGGACACGAGCTCGGACAGCCAACGACGAGGCACGCCCTCCCTGACCGCCTGCGCTGTGGTGAAGGGCGCGCAGAGGGGCAGAGGGAACGTGTCGTCGAGGAACGGCTGGAACAGCCAGCGATCGAGATCCATGCCGGAAGGTCTGCCCGGCCGAATGCCTGCGCACACCGTCGTACCGACTGCCTGTGGATGACCGGGGCAGATGGGCCGACTCGGCACGACTCGCGTGTGCAGATGCGCCGACTCGGCGGGCCTTGCGTGTGCAGATGCGCCGACTCGGCGGGTCGTGAGTGTGCAGATGCGCCAAGTCGCTAGAGCCGGGAGGCGGCGGTCTCGTCGACGAGCCAGAGGGTCTCGTCGAGGCCGCGTACGCCGCGGGCCGGGGTCTCCGAGACGGGTCCCTCGGAGCGGGCGGCCGCCACCGCGGCGGCCTTCTCCTCGCCACTGACGAGGAACCACACCGCCTTCGCCCGGTTGAGGGCGGGGAAGGTCAGCGACACCCGGTCGGGCGGCGGCTTGGGCGAGCCGTGCACCGCGACGGCGACCGTGTCGTCGGCGTCGAGCGCCTCGTGGCCCGGGAACAGGGACGCGACGTGCCCGTCGGGCCCGACGCCGAGCATGAGCACGTCGAAGCCGTCGGCGCCGTGGGTGCCCAGGGTGGCGGAGTACGCCGCCGCGGCGTCCTCCGCCGTCGGCACCTCCGAGCTCGACGGGACCGGATGGACGTGGGCGGGCGAGACCGGCACATGGTCGAGCAGCGCCTCGCGGGCCTGCCGCTCGTTGCGGTCGGGGGAGTCGGCGGCGACGAAGCGCTCGTCGCCCCACCAGATCACGACGCGGGACCAGTCGACCGAGGAGTCGGGCGCCCGGCGCGCCAGCTCGCGGTGGATCGCGTCGGCGATGGAGCCGCCGGTGAGGCCGATCTGCGGGACCTCACCGCGCGACTGCGCCTCCTCGAGGCGCTCCAGCAGGCGCGAGGCGACGTCGGCCGCCAGGGTCTCGGCATCGGGGTGCCGCACGAGCTCTCCGGTCACGTTCCCACCTTCTTCTTCACCAGCTGCTTCGCGACTGCGGCATAGGTGTCGTCCTCGTCGAGGCGCCGCAGCTCCTCGGCGAGCAGCGACGGCACCTCGCGCCGCTTGAGCGCGACCGGCCGGTCGGGGCGGCCCGGCGAGGAGAACGTCGCGAGCCTGCCGTCGGCCCGGGAGATGGCGATCGGCCCTTCCCGGGTGTCCATCCGCACCTCGGTGATGCCTGGGCCCTCGGACACGGTGCGCTCGAAGGGCACCTTGAGCCGCCAGGACAGCCACGCGACGAGCAGCTCGGCGCTGGGGCTGAACCGTTCCGCTGCGACACAGCCACCGGTCACCCGGAGCTGGTGCTGGTCCAGCGCGGCGGCGAGCAGGGCCCGCCACGGCGTGAGGCGCGTCCAGGACAGGTCGGTGTTGCCGGCGGCGTACGCCGCGCACTGGGTGAAGATCGCCCTGGACCGGGCACGGCCGACCGCCGCGGAGTCGGTGATGCGTCGCCTCGCCAGTGCGCCGAGCGGGTCGGCAGCAGGGTCGGCCGGCGGATCGGTGGGCCACCAGATCGCGACGGGGGAGTCGGGCAGGAGGAGCGGCAGCACGACGCTCTCGGCGTGCTTGACGACCTCGCCCTTGAGCCGGATCAGGGCGATCTCGCCGCCCCAGCCGCCGCCACTGCCGACCTGGGCGTTGACCCGGCCCTTGCCGCGGGCGTCGCCCAGGATCACGCCGAGCACCCGCGAGGGGTGCTCGCGGGAGGCGCGCTGGGCGGCCTCCATGGCCTTCTCGGCATCCTCGTCGGGCACCACGATGAGCAGGGTCATCACCATGCCCATCGCGGGGCTGCCGGCGCGCTTGCGGGCGTTGACGAACTCGGCCGCGATCTTCGACGAGGTGGTGTCGACGAGCTCGATCATCGTCATGGCCGCCTCCAGGTGCGGTCGTCGCGGGCCAGCATCGCGTCCGCGGACTCCGGACCCCAGGTGCCGGACGCGTAGGGCTCCGGACGGCCCTTGTCCGCCCAGTGGTCGAGGATCGGGTCGAGGATGCGCCAGGACAGCTCGACCTCCTCGCGCCGGGGGAACAGCGGCGGGTCACCCAGGAGGACGTCGAGGATCAGCCGCTCGTAGGCCTCCGCGCTCGCCTCGGTGAACGAGCCGCCGTAGGCGAAGTCCATGTTGACGTCGCGGATCTCCATCGCGGTGCCGGGCACCTTGGAGCCGAACCGCATCGTCATGCCCTCGTCGGGCTGCACCCGGATCACCAGCGCGTTCTGCGTCAGCTCCTCGGTGGCGGTCTCGCTGAACGGCAGGTGCGGCGCTCGCTTGAAGACGACGGCCACCTCGGTGACCCGGCGGCCGAGCCGCTTGCCGGTCCGGAGGTAGAACGGGACCCCGGCCCAGCGCCGGGTCTCGACGTGGAGGGTGATGGCGGCGAAGGTCTCCGTCGTGGAGGTCTTCCGGATGCCCTCCTCGTCGGTGAAGCCGATCACCTTCTCGCCACCCGCCCAGCCCGCGGCGTACTGCCCGCGCGCCGTGGTGAGGTCGAGCCGCTGCGGCAGCACGACCGAGGCGAGCACCTTCTGCTTCTCGGTGGCCAGCGCGTCGGCGGTGAAGGACGTCGGCTCCTCCATCGCCACGAGCGCCATCAGCTGGAGCAGGTGGTTCTGGATCACGTCGCGCGCCGCCCCGATGCCGTCGTAGTAGCCGGCGCGGCCGCCGATGCCGATGTCCTCGGCCATCGTGATCTGCACGTGGTCGACATAGTTGGAGTTCCAGATCGGCTCGAACATGTTGTTGGCGAAGCGCATCGCCAGGATGTTCTGCACCGTCTCCTTGCCGAGGTAGTGGTCGATGCGGAACACCGACTCCGGCGGGAAGACGCCGTCGAGGGTCGCGTTCAGCTCCCGCGCGGACTGCAGGTCGTGCCCGAACGGCTTCTCCACCACGACCCGTCGCCACGGCCCGCCCGAGGCGGGGTCGCCGCCCTTGCTCAGCCCGTGCTCCTCGAGCTGCCCGACGACGGTGCCGAAGAAGCCGGGCGGGATGGCGAGGTAGAACGCGAAGTTGCCGCCGGTGCCGCGCTCCAGGTCGAGCTCGTCGAGCGTCAGTCGCAGCTGCTCGAAGGCGCGGTCGTCGTCGAAGTCGCCCTGCACGAAGCGGAAGCCCTCGGCGAGCTGGCGCCAGACCTCCTCGCGGAACGGCGTACGCGCGTGCTGCTTGACCGAGTCGTGCACGATCTGGGCGAAGTCCTGGTTGGCCCAGTCGCGCCGTGCGAACCCGACCAGGCTGAAGCCCGGAGGCAGCAGCCCGCGGTTGGCGAGGTCGTAGATCGCCGGCATCACCTTCTTGCGCGACAGGTCGCCGGTGACGCCGAAGAGGACCATCCCGCAGGGACCCGCGATGCGCGGCAGGCGCCGGTCCTGCGGGTCCCGGAGCGGGTTGGTGTACGACGTCACCCGAGGGCCTCCCCGAGACGACCCGTCGGGTCGTCGGTGGAGGCGAGGTGGAGCCGCAGCACGGGCTGGCCCTTGTCGGCCAGCACCTGGCCGTCGCCGACGGCCTGCGCGGTGAGGAACTCGTGGAACGTGAACGGCCGGTCGGGCACCGCGAGGTCCGCCTCGGGCTGGCCGGTGACCTGGAGGTAGACGCCGGTCGCGGGCCCGCCCTTGTGGTACTGCCCGGTCGAGTGCAGGAAGCGGGGGCCCCACCCGAAGGTCACCGGCCGGCCGGTGCGCTCGGCCAGCCGGCCCCGCACCATGGCCAGGTCGGCGTCGCGGTGGCGGTCGAGGTAGGCCTGCACCGCGACGTAGCCGTGCTGGGGGTCGAGCTGCGCCAGCAGTGCCTCCACGGCCTCGACGACCGTCGCCGTGCCCTCGGGCAGCCAGCCGGGCGAGGCGTAGACCGTGACGTCGCCGTCCACGAAGGCCGGCTCGGGCTGCGCGCCGCCGCCGTCGAGCATCGCCCGGGCCGCGGCCTTCGCGCTCTCGACGTCGGGCTGGTCGAACGGGTTGATGCCGATGACCCGGCCAGCGATGGCGGTGGCGTACTCCCACAGCAGCAGCTGGGCACCCAGCGACCCGTCGACCACCGCACCCCAGCCGGAGGCGGGGGAGAGGACGGGCGCCTTCGGCCCGTAGGCGACGAGCACCGAGTCGGGCGTGCTGGGCTGCCAGTTGGGCGCCTCGGTGGACTCGACCACCACGGGCAGGATGCCGAGGCTGTCCTTGCCGGTGGACTCGGCCACGAGCTGCTCGATCCAGTCGCCCAGACCGGCGTACGGCGCGCCCGCCGAGGCCAGCACCATCTTGTCGACCCCGACCCTGGCTGCCGTGCCGAGCAGGGCGCCGAGCGCGAGCCCCGGGTTGTCGGCCGTGTCGGTCTCGAGCGCCGCGCGCACGGCGTCGGCCTCGTCGAGGAGGGCGGAGATGTCGGCGCCGGCCAGGCCGCTGGGTACGATCCCGAACGCCGTGAGCGCGGAGTAGCGGCCCCCGACCGCCGGGTCGGCATGGAAGACGCGGTAGCCCGCTGCGGTCGCGGCCTCCGAGAGCGGCGAGCCGGGATCGGTGACGACCACGATGCGCTCGGCCGGGTCGATGCGGGCGTCGGTGAACGCCTTCTCCCAGGCCCGCTTCTGGCTGTCGGTCTCGACGGTGCCACCGGACTTGGACGACACCACGACGACGCTGCGGGCCAGGTCCTTCTCGATGGCCGTGCGCACGAAGTCGGGGTCGGAGGAGTCGAGCACGTCGAGGTCGACCCCGGCGGCCTCGCAGATCACCTCGGGAGCCAGGGACGAGCCACCCATGCCGCACAGCACCACGTGGTCGAGTCCCTGTGCCCGCAGCTCGTCCCGCAGCGCCATGATCTCGGGGACCAGGTGCCGGGAGGCGGAGGAGAGGCTCACCCAGGCGAGCCGCTTGGCCGACTCCTCCTCGGCGGCGGGACCCCACAGGGTGCTGTCCTGACGGGCGATGCCCGAGGCGACCCCGTCGGCGATCAGCCGGTCGAGGGTGGCCTCGAGGGCGCCCTTGTCACTGGCGACGAGCTCGACGCCCGCGCTCACTGCTGGGCCTTCCGGCCCGACTGCTCCAGCTGTCCCGACACCGTCTCGAGGAGCTCCTTCCAGGACGCCACGAACTTGTCGACGCCCTCCTGCTCGAGCGTGGAGATGACGTCGTCGTAGTCGATGCCGACCGCGGCGAGTGCGTCCATGTGCGCCTGGGCGTCGTCGTAGAACGGCCTCACCTGGTCGCCGAGGACCTCGCCGTGGTCGGCGAACGCCTCGAGGGTCTTCTCGGGCATCGTGTTGACGGTCTCGGGCACCACCAGGTCGGCGACGTACATGGTGTCGCGATAGTCGGGGTTCTTCACGCCCGTCGACGCCCACAGCGGGCGCTGGCGGTGGGCGCCCTTGGCGGCCAGCGCCTGCCAGCGCTCGCCGGTGAAGAACTCCTCGAAGGCACGGTAGGCGAGCCGGGCGTTGGCGACGCCCGCCTTGCCGCGCAGCGCGAGCGCCTCGTCGCTGCCGATGGCCTCGAGCCGCTTGTCGATCTCGGTGTCCACGCGGGACACGAAGAACGAGGCGACCGACTGGATGCCGGAGAGGTCGAGGCCGGCGGCGTCGGCCTTCTCCAGGCCCGCGACGTAGGCCTCCATGACCTCGCGGTAGCGGCCCAGGCCGAAGATCAGGGTGACGTTGACGCTGATGCCCTCGCCCAGGGCGTCGGTGATCGCAGGTCCGCCCTCGGTGGTGGCGGGGATCTTCACCAGGAGGTTGGGCCGGTCGACCTCCGCCCACAGGGCGCGCGCCGACTCCAGCGTCGCGGCGGTGTCGAACGCGAGGTCGGGGGAGACCTCGATGGAGACCCGGCCGTCCAGGCCGCCCGTCGCGTCGTAGACCGGGCGGAGCAGGTCACAGGCGTTGCGCACGTCGGTGGTGGTGAGCTCAAAGACCGCCAGGTCGACGCCCGCCCCTGCCTCGGCGAGCGCGCCCACCTCCTCGTCGTAGCGCTCGCCGTCGGCGAGGGCCGCCGCGAAGATCGACGGGTTGGTGGTGACCCCCACGACCGAGCGCGTCTCGACGAGCTCGGCGAGGTTGCCGGTCTCGAGCCGCTCGCGCGACAGGTCGTCGAGCCAGATCGACACCCCGGCGTCCGCCAGGGCCTTCAAACGGTCAGTCATGAGCTTCCTCCGGAATGGATGTGCCGTGCGATGCCTGTCGGAGCGGGGTGGGACAGGGCTCAGCCCGCCGATGCCGCGATGCTGTCGCGGGCGGCCGCGGCGACGGCCTCCGCGGTGATGCCGAACTCCTGGTAGATGCGGGCGAAGTCCGCGCTGGCACCGTAGTGCTCGAGGGAGACGATGCGGCCGTGGTCGCCCACGACCTCGCGCCAGCCCTGCGCGATGCCGGCCTCCACCGAGACCCGGGCCTTGACGGTGGGCGGGATGACGGTCTGGCGGTAGCTCGACTCCTGCGCGTCGAACCACTCGCGGCAAGGCATCGAAACCACGCGCGCCCGGATGCCCTCAGCGGCCAGGATCTCGCGCGCCCTGACCGCGAGCTGGACCTCCGAGCCGGTGCCGACGAGCACCACGTCGGGCAGCCCGGCACGGTCGTCGATGGTGGGGGCGTCGAGCAGGATGTAGCCGCCCTTCTCGACGTCCGTGGTGTCGGCCCAGCGCTCACCGGTGTCGGCGTCGGTGCCGCGCGGGAAGGTCGGCACGTTCTGGCGGGTCAGGCACAGGCCGGCGGGGCGGTCGGTGTGGCGCATCACCGCCTGCCAGCAGGCGGCCGTCTCGTTGGCGTCCGCGGGGCGCACGACGTCGAGCCCGGGGATCGCACGCAGGGCGGCCAGGTGCTCCACCGGCTGGTGGGTGGGGCCGTCCTCGCCGAGCCCGATCGAGTCGTGGGTCCAGACGTAGGTCACGGGCAGGCGCATGATCGCCGCGAGCCGCACGGACGGGCGCATGTAGTCGCTGAACGTGAGGAAGGTGCCGCCGAAGACGCGGGTGCCGCCGTGGGAGGCGATGCCGTTGAGGATCGCGCCCATGGCGTGCTCGCGGATGCCGAAGTGCAGGACGCGGCCGTAGGGGTCGCCCTTCCACATGTCGGTCGAGTGCTCGGCCGGGATGAAGGAGGCGGCGTCCTCGATGGTGGTGTTGTTGGACTCCGCGAGGTCGGCGGAGCCGCCCCACAGCTCGGGCACGCGGGCCGCGATGGCGTTGAGCACCTGGCCGGACGCCTTGCGGGTGGCCACGCCCTTCTCGTCGGCGTCGTAGCGGGGCAGGTCGGCGTCCCAGCCGTCGGGCAGGGTGCGGCTCTGCAGGCGCGTGTAGAGCGCGAAGCCGGTCTCGTTCTCGGCCGCCCACTCGTCGAACGTCTCCTGCCAGGCCGCCTGGACCTCCTTGCCGCGGTCGACCGCGAGACGGGTGTGGGTGAGCACCTCGTCGGGCACCTCGAACGTCTGGGCGGGGTCGAAGCCGAGGATCTCCTTGGTCGCCGCGACCTCCTCCGCGCCCAGGGCCGAGCCGTGCGCCTTGCCGGTGTTCTGCGCGTTGGGTGCGGGCCAGGCGATGATCGTGCGGAGCACGATCATGCTCGGCCGGGCCGTCTCGGCACGCGCCGCGGAGATCGCCGCGAACAGGGCGTCGACGTCCTCGGCGTACTCGTTGCCGCCGTTCGTCCAGTCCACGACCTGGACGTGCCAGCCGTAGGCCTCGTAGCGGGCGGCGACGTCCTCGGTGAACGCGACGTTGGTGTCGTCCTCGATGGAGATCTCGTTGTCGTCGTAGATGACGGTGAGGTTGCCGAGCTGCTGGTGGCCGGCGATCGACGACGCCTCGCCGCTCACCCCCTCCTGGAGGTCGCCGTCGGAGCAGATGCAGTAGATCTGGTGGTCGAAGGGGCTCTCGCCCTCGGCCGCGTCCGGGTCCAGCAGGCCACGCTCGAAGCGCGCGGCCATCGCCATGCCCACGGCGTTGGCGATGCCCTGGCCGAGGGGGCCGGTGGTGGTCTCGACGCCCGCGGTGTGGCCGTACTCCGGGTGGCCGGGGGTCTTGGAGTCCCAGGTGCGCAGCGCCTTGATGTCGTCGAGCTCCAGGCCCCAGCCGCCGAGGTAGAGCTGGATGTACTGGGTGAGGGAGGAGTGGCCCGCGGAGAGGACGAAGCGGTCACGGCCCGGCCAGTGCGGGTCGGAGGGGTTGTGGCGCATCACCTTCTGGTAGAGCAGGTAGGCAGCCGGAGCGAGGCTCATCGCGGTGCCGGGATGGCCGTTGCCCACCTTCTGCACCGCGTCCATGGCGAGCACCCGGACCGTGTCCACCGCCTTCTTGTCCACGTCGGTCCAGTCCAGTGCGGGCAGTTCGGGGGTCACGTCGTTCCTCTCGCGATGTTCATCAGGCCGCCTCTTTCGCAGGCATTGCTGAGCCTACTCAGGCCGCGGGATAGACTCGACCCGCACCTGCCTCCCTTGCCTCCGAGGAACCTTCGTGACGTACGTCGCCCAGTCGGCGTCTGCTGCCGCCGACTCGCAGCAGGCGGAGCAGGCGACGATCAAGGACGTCGTCGCGGCGTACGTCGGGCTCACCAAGCCGCGAGTCATCGAGCTGCTGCTGCTGACCACGGTCCCGGTGATGTTCTTCGCCGCGCGCGGCATCCCCGAGCTCGGCCTCGTGGTCGCCACCGTCGTCGGTGGCGCGCTGTCGGCGGGCTCCGCCTCGGCGTACAACTGCGTCTACGACCGGGACATCGACGAGCAGATGCGGCGCACCCGCCGGCGGGCGCTGCCGCGGCACATCGTCTCGGCGGGCTCGGCCCTGGTCTTCGCGACCGTGCTCGCCGTGCTCTCCACCGTGGTGCTCGCCCTGTGGGTCAACTGGCTCTCCGCGACGCTGTCCCTGCTGGCCAATGCGTTCTACGTCTTCGTCTACACGATGCTGCTCAAGCGCCGCACCACCCAGAACATCGTGTGGGGCGGGCTGGCCGGGTGCTTCCCGGCGCTGATCGGGTGGACCGCCGTGACGGGCGAGCTCGCCTGGACGCCGGTGGTCCTCTTCCTGGTCGTCTTCTTCTGGACGCCCCCGCACACCTGGGCGCTGGCGCTGCGCTACCGCGAGGACTACGCGGGCGTGGACGTGCCGATGCTGCCGGTGGTCAAGCCTGCCGCGGAGGTGGGCCGCCAGATCGTCCTCTACAGCTGGGCGATGGTCGCGACCTCGCTGCTGCTGTGGCCGGTGGCCGGCACGAGCTGGTTCTACCCGGCGGCCGCCGCGGTGCTCGGCGCGGTGTTCCTCCTCGAGGCGCACCGGATGTGGGGCCGCGCCAGGGCCTCGGACGCGCTCGCCGACATCAACCCGATGCGGCTGTTCCACAGCTCCAACCTCTACCTCTCGCTGCTCTTCGTGGCCGTCGCGCTCGACCCTCTGCTCACGCGCTAGTCCTGGCGCGGCCCGCCAGCACGACCCAGGTGACCGCTGCCGAGACGAGGGCGGCGCCGAGCATGTGCAGGCCGACGAGCAGCACGGGGAGGTCGGTCCAGTACTGCACGAAGCCCAGCAGGCCCTGGGCGAGCTCGAGGAGCAGCAGCCCGCCGGCCGCGCTGGCGAGGGGCTGCTGACCGCCTCCGCGGGCCCAGACCACCAGGCCGAGGGTGGCGGCAACGAGGGCGTAGACCGCGATCGCGTGGACGTGGGACATCAGCTGCGGGTCCAGGCCGGTACGCCGCGACTCGAGGTCGCCGGAGTGCGGACCGCTGCCGGTGACGACCGTGCCGAGGTAGAGCACGACCCAGGCGAGGGCCAGGACCAGCCACGTGAGCCGTTGCAGCGGCTGTGTCGACGCCACCCGCTCGGGGCCGCGCAGCTCGTCGAGCAACGCCACGCAGACCCCGACGATCGCCATCGAGACAAGCAGGTGGAGCGAGACCACCCACGGGTTGAGGTCGGTGAGCACCGTGACGCCGCCGATGATCGCCTGGGCCGGGATCCCCAGGGCGATGACCGTGGCGAGCACGAAGGGCCGCCAGTCGCGACGGCTGCGCCAGGTGCGGACCAGGGAGGCGAGGGTGGCGACCCAGCAGGCGACTGCGATCACCACGAGCACGAACGTGAGCATCCGGTTGCCGAACTCGATCGCCCCGTGGATCCCGAGCTCGCCGTGCACGACGTAGGACTCCTCGGTGCACCGCGGCCACGTCGGGCAGCCCAGCCCCGACCCGGTGAGCCGGACGGCGCCGCCCGTGACGACGATCCCGACGTTGGCGACGAGGTTGGCCACCGCGAGCGGCCACAGCCACCTCGGCCGGTGGGATGTCGGAGCCACGGTCACTCCCATCTGAAGGTCCGGGCGGTCAGTACGGTCCCGGCGACGGCCCAGACCGCCAGGACGACGAGGGCCGTCGCATCGACCCGGGCCTCCAGCAGCGCGGCTCGCATCGCCTCGCCCAGCGCCCCCGAGGGCAGCCATACGGCGACCTCGCCGAGCGCGCCGTACTCGGCTGCCGGCACGACGACGGCGCCGCCGGCGGTGAGCAGCAGGTAGACGAGGTTGGCCAGGGCCAGGGTCGCCTCGGCGCGCAGCACGCCCGCCACGAAGAGGCCGAGCGAGGCGAAGGCGGCGGTGCCGAGCACGACGGCGGCCATCGTGCCGGCGTACGACGGGTGGGGATCCCAGCCGAGGGCCAGGGCGACGCCGCCGAGCACCACCAGCTGGGCGAGCTCCACGAGCACCAGCGCGCCGACCTTGCCGAGCAGCAGGCCGTGACGGGGGAGCGGCGAGGAGCCGAGGCGCTTGATCACGCCGTAGCGCCGCTCGAAGCCGGTGGCGATGGCGAGTGAGGTGAAGGCGGTGGACATGACGGCCAGGGCGAGCACGCCGGGGGTCAGCGCGTCGACGGGGCGGTGCGGCAGGTCGAGGCCGATCCGGTCGATGGCGGCGACGCCCCCCACCAGCACGATCACCGGGATGACGACGGCCAGGAGCAGCTGCTCGCCGTTGCGCAGCAGCAGGCGCGTCTCCATGGTGGCCTGGGCGAGCACCTGGCGGGCGAGCGGCGCGGCGCCGGGGCTGGGGGCGAAGGTGCCGCTCACGGCTCGAGCTCCCGTCCGGTGAGCTCGAGGAAGACGTCCTCGAGGGTGCGCTGGCCCAGCGACAGCGACTCCGGGAGGACGTCGTGCTCCTCGCACCAGCGCGAGACGGTGGAGAGGGTGGTGCTGTCGGCGGGGCCGCTGATCAGCATGCTGACGGCGTCGAGCTGGCGCACCTCGGTGCCCTCGCCGAGCGCGATCCGCAGCGACTCGGGCGCGCCGTCGGGGAAGGGGCGGGTGACGACGAGCCGGATCGTCGCGGACCGGCCTCCCCGGGTCAGCTCGGCCGGGGTGCCGCTGGCGATCAGGCGGCCGCGGTCGATGATGTGCACCGTGTCGGCGAGCCGCTCGGCCTCGTCGAGGTGGTGGGTGGTGAGCACGACCGTCACCCCGTCGGCCCGGATCTCCTCGAGCAGCTCCCACGTCGTACGCCGCGCGGCGGGGTCCATGCCGGCGGTCGGCTCGTCCACGAAGAGCAGCTCCGGCCGGCCCACGAGCGCCATCGCCAGGCCCAGCCGCTGCTGCTGGCCGCCCGAGAGGCGCCGGTAGGGCGTGCTCCCGCAGTCGTCCAGGCCGAGGCGGTCCGACAGCATGCCGGTGTCGAGCGGATGCGCGTGCAGCCGCGCCACGTGGTCGAGCATCTCCCTCGCGCGCACGCCGCTCCAGGCGCCTCCGCTCTGCAGCATCACCCCGATCCGCGGGAGCAGGTCGCGCCGGTCGCGCTGCGGGTCCAGGCCGAGCACCCGGACCGAGCCGGACTGCGGCTTGCGGTAGCCCTCGCAGGTCTCCAGGGTGGTCGTCTTGCCGGCGCCGTTGGGGCCCAGCACTGCCGTGACCGAGCCGCGGGCGACCTCGAGCGAGAGGCCGTCGACGGCGACCTTGTCGCCGTACCGCATCACCAGGCCGTCGACGACGACGGCGGGGGAGGAGGCGGCGGGCACCGGGGAAGTCTAGGAAGTGGGACGGCGTGTCCGGACGGCGGTCCACCCGAGGTTAGGTGACCCTTGCTTGATCCGGCGGAATCATTAACGTCACACTGGCGTTGTGGAATTCGTGAGGACCTCGACTGCGCCCCCCGAGGGGGATGCGCCCACGCGTGAGCGCGTGGCCCGGTCGATCCTCGAGAACGGTCCCTCGACGGCCGCCGCCCTCGCGGAGCGGCTGGACCTCACGCCCGCCGCCGTGCGCCGCCACCTCGACCACCTGGTCGGCGACGGCACGGTCGAGCCGCGTGAGCAGCGGGTCTACGGCCACCGCGGCCGGGGCCGCCCGGCGAAGGTCTTCGCGCTCACCGAGACGGGCCGTGACCACTTCGACCAGCAGTACGACGACCTCGCGGTCCAGGCGCTGCGGTTCCTGTCCGAGACACAGGGCGAGGACGCCGTGATGGCGTTCGCGCGCCGGCGGGTCGAGTTCGTCGCGCGCGACTACGCACGGGCGGTCGACGAGGACCCCTCGCTCACGCCCGCCCAGGCACTGGCCCGGGTGTTCACCGACCAGGGCTACGCCGCCACCGTGCGCAAGGCGCCGGCGCTGGGCGAGCAGCTGTGCCAGCAGCACTGCCCGGTCTCCCACGTGGCCCACGAGTTCCCGCAGCTGTGCGAGGCCGAGACGGAGGCCATCGGCCGCGTCCTCGGCACCCACGTCCAGCGGCTGGCGACGATCGCCCACGGCGACGGCGTCTGCACCACCTGCATCCCCAGCGGGGTCTCGACTCCGCTCGACCACCCGAGCGGGGTCTCGACTCCGCTCGACCCCCCGAGCACGCTCGACCACCCGAGCAGCACCACCACCCCCGAGAAGAAGAGGAAGGTCTGAGGCATGACCTCCATCGAAGAGCTCAACCCGGAGCTGAAGGGCATCGGCCGCTACGAGTTCGGCTGGGCCGACACCGACGTCGCCGGCGCCACCGCGACCCGTGGCCTCAACGAGGACGTGGTGCGCGACATCTCCGGGAAGAAGAGCGAGCCGCAGTGGATGCTCGACCTGCGCCTGAAGGGTCTCAAGCTCTTCGGCCGCAAGCCCATGCCCACCTGGGGCTCCGACCTCTCGGGCATCGACTTCGACAACATCAAGTACTTCGTGCGCTCCAGCGAGAAGCAGGCGCAGTCGTGGGAGGACCTCCCCGAGGACATCAAGAACACCTACGACAAGCTCGGCATCCCGGAGGCGGAGAAGCAGCGCCTCGTCGCCGGCGTGGCCGCGCAGTACGAGTCCGAGGTCGTCTACCACTCGATCCGCGAGGACCTCGAGGCCCAGGGCGTGCTCTTCCTCGACACCGACACCGCGCTCCGTGAGCAGCCCGAGCTGTTCCAGGAATACTTCGGCACGGTCATCCCGGTCGGCGACAACAAGTTCGCCGCGCTCAACACCGCGGTGTGGTCGGGCGGCTCGTTCATCTACGTGCCCAAGGGCGTCCACGTGGACATCCCGCTGCAGGCCTACTTCCGGATCAACACCGAGAACATGGGCCAGTTCGAGCGCACCCTGATCATCGTCGACGAGGACGCCTACGTGCACTACGTCGAGGGCTGCACCGCGCCGATCTACAGCTCCGACTCGCTGCACTCGGCCGTCGTCGAGATCATCGTGAAGAAGGGCGGTCGCTGCCGCTACACGACCATCCAGAACTGGTCCAACAACGTCTACAACCTCGTCACCAAGCGTGCGACCTGCGAGGCCGGCGCGACCATGGAGTGGGTCGACGGCAACATCGGCTCCAAGGTGACCATGAAGTACCCCGCGGTCTACCTGATGGGCGAGCACGCCAAGGGCGAGACGCTGTCGATCGCGTTCGCGGGCGAAGGCCAGCACCAGGACGCCGGCGCCAAGATGGTGCACGCGGCGCCCCACACCTCGAGCTCGATCCTGTCCAAGTCGGTGGCCCGCGGCGGTGGCCGCACGTCGTACCGCGGCCTGATCCAGATCAACGAGGGTGCGCACGGCTCGAAGAGCAACGTGCTGTGCGACGCGCTGCTGGTCGACCAGATCAGCCGCTCCGACACCTACCCCTACGTCGACATCCGCGAGGACGACGTGTCCATGGGTCACGAGGCGAGCGTCTCGAAGGTCTCCGACGACCAGCTCTTCTACCTCATGTCACGCGGCATGCAGGAGGACGAGGCGATGGCGATGATCGTGCGCGGCTTCGTCGAGCCGATCGCGAAGGAGCTGCCGATGGAGTACGCCCTCGAGCTCAACCGCCTCATCGAGCTGCAGATGGAGGGAGCGGTCGGCTGATCGCCACCGCTCTGCCCCACGCCGTATCCGAGAGACCCGAAAGCGAATTCTGTGACCGTGACTGACAGCGTCCGCTCCGCCCTGGAGCAGGACGGCCCCACGCTGGAGCGGGTGGACTCCCACCTCAACCCCCCGGCGTCCTACGACCTGGCCGACCACCCCGTGCCCACGGGCCGCGAGGAGGTGTGGCGCTTCACGCCGCTCAAGCGGCTGCGCGGCATCCTCGACGGCGAGGCGTCCGACGCCCACCTGACGTGGGAGACGAGCCTGCCCGCGGGCGTCACCCTGTCCACCATCACCACCGAGGAGGCGCGCGAGCTCGGCGAGCTGCCGCCCAACGAGCGGCCGGCCGCCCTGGCGGTCGCCCTCGCCGGCGGCGCCGCCCTGCTCGACGTGGCCGCCGAGGCCGAGCTCGACGAGCCGGTGGTGCTGCGCCTCAAGGGCACCAGCGTCGACGACCTCGTGTGGGGCCACCTGGTGCTGCGCATCGGCGCCCACGCCAGGGCCACGATCGTGCTCGAGCACACCGGCTCGGCGCGCTACTGCGCGACGACGTCGGTGCTCGTCGGCGACGGTGCGGAGGTCAACGTGCTGAGCCTGCACGACTGGGACGACGACGCGGTCCACCTGGCCCGCGACGGCATCCGCGTCGGCCGGGACGCTCGCGTCCGGCACACCGCCATCTCCTTCGGCGGCGATCTGGTGCGCATGCACGCCAACGTCGAGTACGCCGGTCCCGGCGGCGAGGCCGAGCTCCTGGGCCTCTACTTCGCCGACGCCGGGCAGCACATCGAGCACCGGCTCTTCGCCGACCACACCGCGCCCAACACCAAGAGCCACGTCGTCTACAAGGGCGCGCTGCAGGGCCAGGGTGCGCACACCGTGTGGGTCGGCAACGTGCTGATCCGCAAGGTCGCCGTGGGCATCGAGACCTACGAGGAGAACCGCAACCTCGTGCTCACCGACGGCTGCCAGGCAGACTCGGTGCCCAACCTGGAGATCGAGACTGGCGAGATCGAGGGCGCCGGCCACGCGTCCGCCACCGGCCGCTTCGACGACGAGCAGCTGTTCTACCTCCGCTCGCGTGGCATCGAGGAGGCCGAGGCCCGGCGCCTGGTCGTCCACGGCTTCTTCAACGACCTCGTCCGCAAGGTCGGCGTGCCCGAGCTCGAGGAGCGGCTGCTCGCCACCGTCGAGGAGGAGCTGGAGAAGAACGTCTCGCACGGGGGCTCCGCCCCCGCGTCCCCTCGCGGGACGGTCTGATGGCCTTCCAGCGCGCGTGCGCCCTCGACGACATCCCCGTCGACGAGGCGCTCGGTGTGACCCTCGGCGCCCAGGACGTCGCCGTGGCCCGTCACACCTCACCTGACGGCGACGTGGAGGTCTTCGCCGTCGAGGACATGTGCAGCCACGCGGCCGTCGCCCTCTCCGAGGGTGAGGTCGACGACTGCACGGTCGAGTGCTGGTTGCACGGGTCGAGGTTCGACCTGCGCACCGGCAAGCCCACCGGACTTCCGGCGACCGAGCCGGTTGCCACCTTCCCCGTCGCCATCCGAGAGGACAGCAGCGGCATCTTGTCTGTTTACGTCGACATCGACACCACCCTGAATGGAGTGACCCCCGCATGAGCACGCTGGAGATCAAGGACCTGCACGTCTCGGTCGACACCGAGGACGGCCCCAAGGAGATCCTCAAGGGCGTCGCGCTGACCATCAAGGACGGCGAGACCCACGCGATCATGGGGCCCAACGGTTCCGGCAAGTCCACCCTGGCCTACTCCATCGCCGGCCACCCCAAGTACACCGTCACCGGCGGCACCGTCACCCTCGACGGCGAGGACGTGCTCGCGATGAGCGTCGACGAGCGCGCCCGCGCGGGCCTCTTCCTCGCGATGCAGTACCCCGTCGAGGTCCCCGGCGTCTCGGTCTCCAACTTCCTGCGCACCGCCAAGACCGCGATCGACGGCGAGGCACCCAAGCTGCGCACCTGGGTCAAGGACGTCAACGCCGCCCTGCAGCGCGCCAACCTCGACCCGTCGTTCTCGCAGCGCTCGGTCAACGAGGGCTTCTCCGGAGGCGAGAAGAAGCGCCACGAGATCGCCCAGCTGGAGCTGCTCGACCCCAAGGTCGCGGTGCTCGACGAGACCGACTCCGGCCTCGACATCGACGCGCTCAAGGTCGTGTCCCAGGGCGTCAACCGCTTCGCCGAGGCGGGCGACAAGGGTGTCCTGCTGATCACCCACTACACGCGCATCCTGCGCTACATCAAGCCCGACTTCGTGCACGTCTTCGTCGACGGCAAGATCGCCGAGGAGGGCGGCTCTGAGCTGGCCGACCAGCTGGAAGCCGAGGGCTACGACAAGTACACCCGCGCGGCGGTCTGACCATGGACGGGCTGCTCCCCGAGCTGGAAGTCATCCGCAAGGACTTCCCGATCCTCGAGAGGACGCTGGCTGGTGGGCAGCGCCTGGTCTACCTCGACAGCGCCAACACGTCGCAGAAGCCGCAGGTCGTGATCGACACGATGGTCGACCACCTCGAGCGCCACAACGCCAACATCGCCCGCGCCATGCACCAGCTGGGTGCGGAGTCGACGGAGGCCTTCGAGGCGGCGCGCGACAAGGTTGCCGCCTTCGTCAAGGCGCCCAGCCGCGACGAGATCGTCTTCACCAAGAACGCGTCCGAGGCGCTCAACCTGGTGGCCAACACGCTGGCCTGGAAGAGCCCCTTCCAGGTCGGCGAGGGCGACGAGGTCGTCATCACCGAGATGGAGCACCACTCCAACATCGTGCCGTGGCAGCTGCTCACCGAGCGCACGGGCGCCACGCTGCGCTGGTTCGGGCTGACAGACGACGGGCAGCTCGACCTGTCCGACATCGACCAGCTGGTCACCGAGCGCACGAAGGTCGTCTCGCTGACGTGGGTGTCCAACATGCTCGGCACCATCAACCCGGTTGCCGAGATCGCCCGGCGCGCCAAGCAGGTCGGCGCGCTCGTGGTCGTCGACGCGTCCCAGGCCGCGCCGCAGCTGCCGATCGACCTCGGCGAGCTGAGCGCCGCCGGCGTCGACGTGCTGGTCTTCACCGGTCACAAGGTCGTCGGCCCGACCGGCATCGGCGTGCTGTGGGGCCGCCGTGAGGTGCTCGAGGCGCTGCCTCCGTTCCTGGGTGGGGGCGAGATGATCGCGACCGTCCGCATGGAGCGCTCGACGTACGCCGGGATCCCGCACAAGTTCGAGGCCGGCACCCCGCCGATCGTGGAGGCCATCGGCCTCGGCGCGGCGGTCGACTACCTCGGCCACATCGGGATGGACGCCATCCACCGCCACGAGCAGGCGATCACGGCGTACGCCCTCAAGGGGCTTCAGTCTGTGCCCGGGCTGACCGTGCTCGGCCCGCTCGACGCGACGCAGCGCGGGGGAGCGATCTCCTTCGAGCTCGAAGGGGTGCACCCGCACGACATCGCGCAGGTGCTGGACTCGCGCGGCATCGCGGTGCGCGCGGGCCACCACTGCGCCAAGCCGGCACACGCGAGGTACGGCGTGCAGAGCTCGACGCGGATGTCGTCCTACCTCTACACCACGCCGGCCGAGATCGACGCACTGGTGGAGGGACTTCACCACACCCGTTCCTACTTCAAGGTGGGCTGACCGTCGTGAGCACCGACCTCGACTCGCTCTACCAGGAGATCATCCTGGATCACTACAAGAACCCCCACCACGCAGGGCTGCGTGCCCCCTTCGAGGCGGAGGTGCACCACGTCAACCCCACGTGTGGCGACGAGGTGACCCTGCGGGTGCACCTCGACGACGGCCCGGACGGGCGCCCTGTCGTGGTGGACGTGTCCTACGACGCGCTCGGCTGCTCCATCTCGCAGGCCTCGGCCTCCGTGCTCACCGACCTGGTGATCGGCCGGCCGGTCGAGGAGGCGATGCAGACGCACGAGGTCTTCCTCGAGCTGATGCAGGGCAAGGGCCAGGTCGAGCCCGACGAGGACGTCCTCGAGGACGGCATCGCCTTCGCGGGCGTCGCGAAGTTCCCGGCGCGCGTGAAGTGCGCACTACTGTCGTGGATGGCATGGAAGGACGCCACCGCGCAGGCTCTCCAGTCAGACCCGGCGCTCCAGGAGGAGAAGTCATGACCGCCGCACAGGCACCCGATGGCCAGGCACCCAGCAGCACGGCATCCGACCGCCATGACGACCTGCCCGAGGTCCTCGAGGCGACGGGCGGTACGTCCACGCTGACCGTCGAGGACGTCACCGAGGCGATGAAGGACGTCGTCGACCCGGAGCTCGGGATCAACGTCGTCGACCTCGGTCTCGTCTACGACGTGCACATCGAGGAGGGCAGCAACGTCGTCCTCGACATGACGCTCACGTCCGCGGCCTGCCCGCTGACCGACGTCATCACCGACCAGACCAACAGCGCCCTCGAGGGCCTGGCCAGCGACGTCGCGATCAACTGGGTCTGGATGCCACCGTGGGGCCCCGACAAGATCACCGAGGACGGCCGGGAGCAGCTGCGCGCGCTCGGCTTCAACGTCTGAGGCGCGAGGCTCGACGAAGTCGAGGCTCGCGACCCGAAGAGGTCGAGCGAGCCCCGCGGGCGAGCTTGCGAGCCCGCGACCGGCGGGTCGAGACCCGGGGCGAGCGGGTCGAGACCTGGGGCGGGGCTACGCTCGGTCCATGACTGAGCCAGGCCCCGACGCCGTACCCGAGCCCGACCACCCCGAGGTCCGCGCGTTCTGGGACCTGGCCCGCTTCCACGCGAAGCTGAACGCCGCGCCCACCTACTTCGGCCCGACGACGCTGGAGTCGGTGCCGCCGCCGGCGTGGTCCTTCGGGGAGACGGCCGAAGAGGCGGACTCGTTCCTGTTCGCGATCCTGCGCGACGAGGTCGGCGAGACTTCCGCCCCGCTGGAGGACTACGGCGACGAGCTCCCCGTCGAAGGCGTGCTGAGCATCCTCTGCGACGGCGCGGGCCAGCCGCGTGCGCTGCTGGAGACGACCGGGGTGGGCATCTCCAACGGCGTGGTGACGGAGTGGCTGCGGGTGGTCTACGCGGGCGACTGAGCTCCCGTGCCCGCTCAGCCCGGCGTTCCGTCGTACGCCGGGAGGGCCGGCTGCCAGTCGGTGAGCGGGATGGCCGGCCTGATCTCGTCGTTGGTGTCGTCGGGCCAGACTCCGGTGCCGACGTAGGTCTTGCCGGCGAGCATCACCGCGGCCGCGTAGGTGAACGGGGCTGAGCCCAGGCCGATGGCCTCGCGTCCCCGCTCGTCCGAAGCCCGGAACCCCAGGCTGCCCTCGCTGTAGCACCGTCGGTTGTCGCCCTTCACCGGGATGGTGACAGAGCCGCCCTCGGCGGACGTGACCGTGATCTGCGCAGTCGCGCCGGGGTAGTGGCGGTCGAGGTCGGACAGCCCGAGCTCCACGCCGTAGCTGTCGAGCTCGCCGTCGTGGTCGGCGAGCACGGCTGCCTGGCCGGTGGCCTGCTCGGGGTAGGTGCCCTCGACCGGGGTCTTCCAGTGCACTGTTGTGACCGCGTCGCCTGCCGGTCCCCGGCCGAAGATGTCGACGTCCCAGTCGCCGGCGGGCCCGGCGGGGTGGATGCGGAAGGTGCGCTCGCCTGTCTTCTCGGCCTCGACCTGGACTTCGCGCGCGCAGGTGTATCCCTCCGTGCCGCGGGTGCCGTGCTCGCGGAAGGTGACCGAGTCGAAGTCCCAGCCCGCGTGGTCGAACTCGAACGTCAGGACGTCGGGGCTGCCGACCTTCGGCGGATGATCGCTCGGAGCCCCGTCGGCACAGAACCCCTCGTCGCAGTAGGTCCAGGCGTCGACCTGGAGGACCGTGCCCTTCTCGGTCTGGACGTGGAACACCGGCGGGTCCTCCGCCGCCTGCTGGCCGATCGGGAAGCCGGCCGTGCCACAGCCGGCGAGCGCCAGGGCCACGAGGAGGCCCAGGGGAGTGCGCGTGATCGCCATGTCAGTGGGACGGCGTGGTGGGCCCGCGCGTTCCGCCGGTCGTCGAGCCGGTCGTGGACGACCTCCGGCGCTCGTCGGCATGACGGGGAGCCTTCGGGCATGGGAGGGTCAGCCCATGGCGGACCGGACGACCTACCTCCTCGTCGACGGCGAGAACATCGATGCCACCCTGGGCAACTCGATCCTGGGGCGACGACCGCGCCCAGATGAGCGGCCGCGGTGGGACCGGCTGCTGGAGTACACCGAGCGGTCCTTCGACCAGCCCGTCACCGGGCTGTTCTTCCTGGCAGTGGGAAGTGAGCTGCCGGCCACGTTCGTCCAGGCCCTGCTGGCGATCGGCTACCGGCCGGTGCCGCTGTCGGGCGAGGGCAAGGTCGTCGACATCGCGATCCAGCGCACCGCCGAGGCGCTCCTCGACCGCCAGGCCGACGTCGTCCTCGCCAGCCACGACGGCGACTTCCTGCCGCAGGTCCGGGCGCTCTGCGACGGCACGCGTGAGGTCGGCGTGGTCGGCTTCGGCGAGTTCGTGAACGCGGCCTTCCGGGAGGTCCCGGGGCTCAGGATCGTCGACCTGGAGTACGACGTCGAGGCGTTCAACTCGCGCCTGCCACGCGTGCGCGTCATCCCGATCGACCAGTTCGACCCGCTCGACTTCCTCTGACGTACGCCGGTCCTCAGGGCACGCCACCGACGCCGTCGTCGACAGCCCAGACGAGGAACCCGTGCAGGTCCTTGCCGCGTAGCGCCGTGTCGGCGTACGACGTCGGCTGCCCGGTCTGCTCCCGGCGTGGGCCTTGGCCACCGTCGGGAAAGTCTCTTCGAAAATGTTGCCCGCAGCCCACTCGCTGAGCGTGAATCCCTGCCTTGAGTGTCGGTGGTCGCCTCTAGGGTCGAAGACATGACCACGGCAGCGAGCTTCGGGACCAAGGCAGTGGACGAGCTGTCCGCGGCCGAGGTGCTGGCTGCGGCACGGGCTTCCCAGGCGGTGGAGCACGCCGAAGCGGCGCGTCAGCTCGAGCTCGCCGCGGCGTGGGCGGACCTGCACCCGCCGGAGTCGATCCACGACGCCGGCGAGTTCCGGCCCTGGCCGGCATGGAGCACGGCGAGCCGATCGCTGGGCCGGGCTGTCCGGAGGTCGCGGAGTTCTGCTTCGCCGAGCTCGGTGCGGTGCTCGGGATGTCCACCACCGCCGCCAAGCGGCTGGTCGGGCACGCCCTGGAGCTGCGCCACCGCCTCCCGAGGCTCTGGGCCGCCACCCACGCCGGCACGGTCCCGCCATGGCGCGCACGGCGGATCGCCGAGGCCACCATCCACACCACACCCACGCTCACTCCGGAGTCCGCGGGCTGGGTGGACCGACAGGTCACCCCGTTCGCCGCCCGGATCGGCACCGCCCAGCTCGACCGGCTCCTGGCCAGCGCGCTCGCCCGGCAGGGCACCCCACCCGACACCGACGACCCCGAGGACCCCACCCCGGTCAAGGACACCCGGCACGTGACCCTCGACGACGGAGGCGCACAGGTCTCTTCGTCCGGCACCATCCGCATCACCGGCGAGCTCGACCTCGCCGACGCCTACGACCTCGACCACGCGCTGAAGGAAGGCGCCGCGACCTTGAAGGCGCTGGGCTCCGACACACCGCTGGACGCCCGCCGGGCGATGGCACTCGGCGAGCTCGCCCGCCACCAACGCGCCCTCGACCTCCACGTCCAGGACAACGGGCAGGCGAACGGCCCGGGTGCTGCCGCGCCGGACGGCGTGAAGCTCCCGGCAGCGCGCCGGCTCGATCTCCACCTGCACCTGTCCGCCAGCGCCGTCGCCTCGGGCAAGCACGCCACAGGAGCCGGGCTGGCCTGGGACTCCACGGTCTTCGTCGAGGAAGGCCAACGCCTCGCGCTGCTCCAGCACGTCAAGGACTGGCTGGGCGACTCCCATACCGAGATCCGGGTCCTCCCGGTCATCGACCTGGCCGAGGAGATCACGATCTCCAGCTACACCCCCTCGCCTCGACTGCAGCGCCAGGTCCAGCTCCGCGACGGCACCTGCGTCTTCCCGCACTGCTCCCGGCCGGCACGACGCTGCGACCTGGATCACGTCATCCCCTACGACCACGACGCCGCCGCCGAGGGCCGGCCGCAACCAGGACCCACCACGACCTCCAACCTGGCCTGTCTGTGCCGACGACATCATCGGCTCAAGACGCACGGCCGATGGCGACTCCTCGCGCTCGCCTCCGGAGTCTGCTTGTGGACCAGCCCGCACGGCCACCACTTCCTGCGTGACCGCACGGGCACCCGGCCACTCGACCTCGGTCTCGACGGCGCCGTGGTTTCGAGACAGGACTCCGTCCTTCCTCAACCACCGCAACCAGCTCCCGGCCAACGCCGACGATGACCCCGCTCTACACCCCGCCCACCGGCGGGGCCATCGGCACGCCTGGGCGCTACCGTCCTGCAAGTGACGACCGTGCGGGTGCCGGCCACCCGATTCCCCCGCTGGGCCGACAACTTCACCGAGCGACACGGCGAGACCGCCCTGAGCGTGACCGACGGCGCCCTGCGCGGCGAGGCAGTCGATGGCTCCTGGTTCGCAGCCCGCCTGCCCTTCGCCGCGGCGTACGACGGTCCCGCCGACGTTGCTGCGTTCGCGAGCTCGGCAGAGCCGCCGGCCGACTGGGGCCTGCTGCTCGTCCGCAAGGGTGGCTTCGCGATCGCCCGGATGGCGGGGGAGCGGATGGGCGAGAGCAAGGTGGGACAGCGGCACGTGCAGGGACGGACGAAGGCGGGCGGCCAGAGCCAGCAACGCTTCGCGCGGCGGCGGGACAACCAGGCACGGCAGGCGTTCGAAGCTGCCGCCGAGCATGCCGCGCGCATCCTCAGCGGCCTCGGACCGGTGGTAGCGGGCGGTGACCGGAGCGCGATCGAGGCTGTCCTCGAGGACCCCCGGCTCGGTGGTCTGGCCGTCCTCGAGCCGTGGCTGCCGGTGCCGGACCCGAGGCGGTCGACGCTGGAGGGGGCCGTGCGGGACGCGACCTCGCTGCAGGTCGACGTCGTCAACGCCTGAGCCGCAATCCCGGGTGGGGCGCGTCGGGTGCGCTAGCGTCCGCGGCATGTGGCAGCCAGAGCCCGGCTGGAGGCGGCTCCCCGGGGCAGGTCCGTCGACGGCCGGCGTCTGGGTCGCCACCGAGGGTGGCCGCGAGGTGGTCGTGAAGCGACTGCTGCGACCGGAGCCCCATGAGGTGGCCGGCCTGCACGACCCGCGCGACGTGAATTACTGGCGCCGAGCCGCCGACGTGGCGCTGTCCGGCGTGGTGGCGCACAGTCCCGGTCTCCGGGAGGCGCCGGTCGTCCGGGTCGAGGAGGACGACGACGGGGTCACGGTCGTGCACGCATGGGTGCCGGAAGCCGAGACCACCGGCCTCTTCCTGGCCACCTGCCTGGGGCGCTTCGCCGCCGCCGACCTCGGCACGCAGCCGTGGCTGGCCCGCGGCCAGCTGCGCTCGCGCCTCGCCCTCGTCGACCGTCGTGGCGGCTGGCGCACCCTCTCCCGCACGCCCGCGGCCGACATCGCCGACCACCTCTGGCGCGTGCGTGACCTGTGGCTGGAGCGCTGCGACGCGCTTCCGCAGGTCCCCCAGCACGGGGACCTCGTCGCCGCCAACGTCCGCGGCCGTGACGGGGACGACGCGGTCGCGATCGACTGGGCCCACCTCGGCACCGGCCCGGTGGGGGCCGACGTCGGCTACCTCTCGCTCTCCACTCGCGAGGGCTTCGAGCCGCTCCTCGACGCCTACCTCTCGGCCCTGCCTCCTGGTCTCGGCACGGCCGAGGAGGCGGCGCTCGGCGCCCGCGTCACGGCCGTCTACACGGCGCTCACCCGCGCGGACTGGGCGCTCGCCCTCGTCGCCGAGGGCGAGGGCGCGCTGGCCGGCAAGTTCAAGCACCCCAGCGTCGCGCCGTACCTCCGGGCGCTGCAGGCACAGGTCACCCAGATCGAGGCCCTGCTCGGCTGACGAGAGTCAGGACCCGAGCACCCGGCTGACCGGGCTTAGAGGGAGCTGGCCGAGAAGGTGTCGCATGCCTCGAGCGTGCCCTCCTCGAACCCGGTCGAGAACCAGCGCATCCGCTGCTCCGACGAGCCGTGGGTCCAGGCCTCGGGGTTGACCCCGCCACCCGACTTCTGCTGGATGCGGTCGTCGCCGACGGCCTTGGCCGAGTCGAGGGCCTCGTCGATGTCGCCCTGGTCGAGGCCCTGGAGGATGCCGTCGCCGTCGCTGGCGTCCCTGGTCCACATGCCGGCGTAGCAGTCGGCCTGCAGCTCGAGGCGCACGGCGTCGGACTCGGGGCCCTTCTGGGTGCGGACCCGGCCCATGGTCCCCATCAGGTTCTGGATGTGGTGGCCGTATTCGTGGGCGAGGACGTAGGGCTCGACGAAGTCGCCGCCCTGGCCGCCGAGCTGGCCCTCGAGCACATCCTGGAAGAACGTGGTGTCGAGGTAGATGTGCTGGTCGGCGGGGCAGTAGAAGGGGCCGACCTGCGAGGTCGCCTGGCCACAGCCGGTGTTCACCCCGCCGCTGAAGGTGATCATGGTGGCGGGGGAGAACTGCGTGCCGCCCTGCTCGGGCAGCGTCTTCTGCCAGTAGGCGAAGAGCGAGTTCTCCACGGCCACGCGGGCACAGTCGACGTCCTCGTTGGCGTCTGCACCCGTCTTGCAGTTGGCGTAGCGCTCCGAGTCGCCCATCCGGCTCGCGTCCGAGCCACCCTGCTCGATGCCCGTATCTGTCGGCGTGGGGAGGCCGCTCCCGCCACCGACGCACTGCGTCAGCACGAAGAACAGCAGCAGGATGATCAGGCCGCCGAGGCCGCCGCCGGCGCGGGCGCCGCCCGGGATGCGCATCCCGCCGCCGCCGAGACCACCGCCGCCACCGCCGCCCTGGCCGATCCGGCCCGTGTCGAGGCGAGCCTTCGGGTTGAAGCGCATGGCCATCCCTTCGTCCGTGGTCCGCCGAGTCGGTGACCGGTCCTACCCGCCCGTAGACTAACCCCCTGATGATCACCGCCCAGCAGCTCGAGGTCCGCGCGGGCGCCCGACTCCTCATGGAGGACGTGAGCTTCCGTGTCGCCGCCGGCGACAAGATCGGACTCGTGGGGCGCAACGGCGCGGGCAAGACGACCCTCACCAAGATCCTCGCCGGAGAGGCGCTCCCAGCGTCCGGGAAGGTCGTCCACAGCGGCGAGATCGGCTACCTCCCGCAGGACCCGCGGATCGGCGACCCCGAGGTGCTCGCCCGTGACCGGATCCTGTCCGCGCGTGGCCTCGACGACGTCGTACGCCGCCTCCGCGAGGCCGAGGAGCAGATGGCGTCGCCCGACCCGGCCGTCCACGAGAAGGGCATGCGGCGCTGGTCCCAGGCCGACGCGGAGCTGCACGCCGGAGGTGGCTACGCCGCCGAGGTCGAGGCCGCCCAGATGGCCGCGGCGCTCGGCATCGAGCCGAGGATCCTCGGTCAGCAGCTCAAGACCCTCTCCGGCGGCCAGCGCCGCCGCGTCGAGCTGGCCCGCATCCTCTTCTCCGGTGCGGAGACGCTGCTGCTCGACGAGCCGACCAACCACCTCGACGCCGACTCGATCGTGTGGCTGCGCGACTTCCTCAAGTCCCACCGCGGCGGGCTGATCGTGATCAGCCACGACAACGACCTGCTCGCTGCGACGGTCAACAAGGTGATGCACCTCGACGCCAACCGCGCCGAGATCGACGTCTACAACATGGGCTGGAAGGACTACCTGGCCCAGCGTGAGACCGACGAGCGGCGGCGCAAGCGCGAGCGCCTCAACGCCGAGAACAAGGCGAAGATGCTCACCGACCAGGCCAACCGGATGCGCGCCAAGGCCAGCAAGGCCTCGGCCGCGCAGTCGATGCTCAAGCGTGCCGAGAAGCTGATGTCCGGCGTGGAGGCGGAGCGGCAGTCCGACAAGGTCGCCGCGATCAAGTTCCCCAAGCCGGCGCCCTGCGGCAAGACCCCGCTCACGGCCAGGGAGCTGTCGAAGACCTACGGGTCGCTCGAGGTCTTCACCGACGTCGACCTGGCCATCGACAAGGGCAGCCGCGTCGTCATCCTGGGCCTCAACGGGGCTGGCAAGACCACGATGCTGCGGATCCTCGCCGGCATCGACCAGCCCGACACCGGGATGGTCGTGCCGGGCCACGGGCTCAAGCTGGGCTACTACGCCCAGGAGCACGAGACCCTCGACGTCAACCGGACCGTCCTGGAGAACATGCAGTCGGCAGCCCCGGCGCTGACCGACACCGAAGCGCGCTCCGTCCTCGGGTCCTTCCTCTTCAGCGGCGACGACGCCTACAAGAGGGCGGGGGTGCTGTCGGGCGGCGAGAAGACCCGGCTCGCCCTGGCTAGCCTGGTCGTCTCCAGCGCCAACGTGCTGCTCCTCGACGAGCCGACCAACAACCTCGACCCCGCCTCCCGCGAGGAGGTGCTGCGGGCGATCAAGACCTACGAGGGCGCCATCGTGCTGGTCACCCACGACGAGGGGGCCGTCTACGCCCTCGAGCCCGACCGGGTGCTGCTGCTGCCCGACGGCGACGAGGACCTGTGGAGCGACGACTACGCCGACCTCGTGGCGCTGGCCTGACCGGTCCTCGAGCGCGCCGGCTGGACCTCAAGCCGACTTGAGCTCCTACGCTCGGGAACAGCAGGACTGCCGGAGGCGTTGAGCCATCGGCGTACGTGGACGAGACGTGCGTGATCGAGAGGAGTGCCCGTGTCGATGATGGGACCGGGAGGGCCCCCGTGGCGGCACCTCCGCTCCGACCGCAGCGTCGTGGAGAGCCGCATCGAGCGGCAGACCCTCCGGCGCGTGCTGTCGTTCGCGCGGCCGCACCGGCGGCTGATCGCCGCGTTCCTTGTCATCACCATCATCGACGCCGGCCTGGTCGTGGTGCCGCCACTGCTGCTGCAGCGCATCGTCGACGTGGGCATCGCCAGGGGCGACGTGTCGGTGGTCGTGTGGCTCGCGGTCCTGATCGGCGTGGTGGCCGTGGTGACCGCGGCGTTCGGCCTGATCGCCGGCTGGCTGTCCAGCCGCATCGGCGAGGGCCTGATCTTCGACCTCCGCACCCAGGTCTTCGCGCACGTGCAGCGGCAGTCGCTCGCCTTCTTCACCCGCACCCAGACGGGCGCGCTCGTCAGCCGCCTCAACAACGACGTCATCGGCGCCCAGCGCGCCTTCACCTCGACGCTCTCGGGCACCGTCTCCAACCTGATCTCGGCGGTCGTCGTCGGCATCACCATGATGGCGCTGAGCTGGCAGGTGACCCTGCTCTGCCTGCTGCTCTTCCCGCTGCTGTTCCTGACCTCCCGCTGGGTCAGCAACCGCCTCGCCGGCCTCTCGCGCGAGCAGATGGACGGCAACGCCGACCTCGGCAACGCGATGACCGAGCGCTTCAACGTCGGCGGCGCGATGCTCCTCAAGCTCTTCGGCCGCCGGGAGGCGGAGGACGCCCTGTACGCCGAGAAGGCGGCCGTCGTCCGTGACCTGGGCGTGCGGATCGCGCTGCTCACCCGGGTGTTCTTCGCGGCGATGACCCTGCTCCCGCAGCTGGCCACCGCGCTCGTCTACGGCATCGGCGGCTACCTCGCCATCCGCGGCGACCTGTCGGTCGGCACGCTGGTGGCCCTCGGCATCCTGCTGCTGCGCCTGCTCGGCCCGCTGCAGGGACTCTCCAACGTCCGCATCGACGTGATGACGGCCCTGGTGAGCTTCGACCGGGTCTTCGAGGTGCTCGACCTGCCGTCGCTGGTGCAGGAGAAGCCGGACGCCGTGGTGCTGCCACGGACCGCGTCGCGCCTCGAGTTCGACCGCGTGGACTTCACCTACCCGACCGCCGACGAGGTGTCCCTCGCCTCGCTGGAGACGGTCGCCCGCACCGAGTCGCGGGACAACGGCCCGGTGCTGCACGGAGTGTCCTTCGTCGCCGAGCCCGGCCAGATGGTCGCGCTCGTCGGTCCCTCGGGCGCCGGCAAGACCACGATCACCCACCTCGTCGCCCGGCTCTACGACGCCACCTCGGGCACCGTCCGCGTCGGCGGGCACGACGTGCGGGACGTGACACTGGAGTCCCTGGAGGCCGCCGTCGGCTACGTCACCCAGGACGCCCACATGTTCCACGACACGATCCGGGCCAACCTGCTCTACGCCCGGCCCGAGGCGACCGAGGACCAGCTCTGGGCCGCCCTCGAGGCCGCACAGGTGGCGTCGCTGGTGCGGGCCCTGCCCGACGGCCTCGACACGGTCGTCGGCGACCGGGGCTACCGGCTCTCCGGCGGCGAGCGCCAGCGGCTCGCGATTGCCCGCCTGCTCCTCAAGGCGCCCTCCATCGTGGTGCTCGACGAGGCGACCGCCCACCTCGACAGCGAGTCGGAGGCGGCGGTCCAGCGGGCGCTGGACGCGGCCCTGGAAGGACGCACCTCACTCGTGATCGCGCACCGCCTCTCGACCGTGCGCGACGCCGACCAGATCCTGGTGCTGGACGGCGGCCGCGTCGTCCAGTCCGGCACGCACACCCAGCTGCTCGCCCAGGGCGGACTCTACGCCGACCTCTACCGCACGCAGTTCCGCGACGACACCGCTCCGGTCGCCTGACGGGTCGCCGGACGGGCTCGATAGCCTTCCGGGCCATGGACCTGCAGCTGCGTGATCGTGTCTACATCCTCACTGGGGCCGCCCGCGGCCTGGGCCGCGCCACCGCCGAGGCGCTCGTCGCCGACGGCGCCCGCGTGGTGCTCTCCGGGCGGCACCAGGAGCCGCTCGACGAGGCCGTCGCGGCCCTCAGCGACGCGGCCGTGGCGGTGGTGGCCGACAACGCCGACCCGGAGACACCGACCCGGCTGATCACGGCGGCGCACGAGCGGTGGGGTCGCCTCGACGGCGCCCTGGTGAGCGTCGGAGGACCGCCCACCGGCACCGTCACGTCCACTCCCGACGAGGCGTGGCGCTCCTCCTTCGAGAGCGTCTTCCTCGGCGCGGTGCGGCTGTGCCGCGAGATCGGCGCCGAGCTGGGCGACGGCGGCTCACTCGCCCTCGTGCTGTCCTCCAGCGTGCGCGCGCCGCTGGGCAACCTCGCCATCTCCAACGGCCTGCGGCCCGGGCTCGCGATGGTGGCGAAGACCCTGGCCGACGAGCTCGGCCCGCGCGGCGTACGCGTCAACGGGCTGCTGCCGGGTCGGATCGGCACCGAGCGGCTGGCCGAGCTGGACGCCTCCACCGGCGACGCCGAGGCCGCGCGGCGGGCCGCCATCGCCGGGATCCCGATGGGTCGCTACGGGGAGCCCGAGGAGTTCGGCCGGGTGGCGGCGTTCCTGCTCTCGCCTGCGGCGTCATTCGTCACGGGCACGATGGTCCCCGTCGACGGCGGCATGCTCCGGGCGCTCTGAGCCCGGGGTCGTCCGCCGGCCGCCCCGCCACTCGTCGTACAGCAGGTAGAAGAAGCCGAAGATCGCGAGCGCCCCGAAGAACCACCACTGCAGGCCGTAGAAGAAGTGCGGGCCGTCGTCGAGCTCGGGCAGCTCGGCCGGCTCGAGGGGCTGCTCCGGCTCCGGCGACTCCGACTCGAGCTGCACGAACCCGCCGAGCACCTCGCGGTCGAGCGCCTCGCCGATCTGCTCCGAGCTGATCGCACGGGTCGACTGGTCGGTCACCTCGGCCTCGTCGCCGGTCGCGTCCTCCCGGACCCAGCCGGTGACGGTGACCTGCCCCTGCGGGGGAGGGGGTACGTCGCTCGGAGTCGCACCGCGGTTGTCGGTGCCGAACCAGCCGCGGTCCACCAGCAGCGTGGAGCCGTCGCCGAGCTCCAGCGGCACCACCACCTCCACGCCGGGGGCGCCCTCGCGCGTGCGGTAGCGGACGATCACCGTCGCGGCCTCGTCGTAGGAGCCGGTGGCGGTGACGACCCGCCACTCCTCCTCCTCGGCGACCGGCTCGCCGGGCGCGAGGACCTCCCGGACATCGACCGGAGGGAGCGACTCGTTGCGCTCGATCAGCGCGTTGCGCTCCTTGCGCTCCTCCAGCCGGTCGAACTGCCACTCGCCGAGCCGCCACGCCAGCCAGGCCAGGGCCATCACGGTGAGGGCGAACAGGACCCATCGCCGGCTGAGCAGGGATCCCTTCGGTCGCACACCCGGAGGCTATCGGCCCACCTCGGACCAACCTCCGAGCCCCTAGACTGGGCCACATGCTCCCGCTCGCAGACCGCTTCGGCCGTGTCGCCACGGACCTGCGCGTCTCGCTGACCGACCGGTGCAACCTGCGCTGCTCCTACTGCATGCCCGCCGAGGGACTCGACTGGCTGCCCGACGAGCAGACGCTCTCCGACGATGAGATCGTGCGGCTGATCACGATCGCCGTCACCCGGCTCGGGGTGACGGAGGTGCGGTTCACGGGCGGCGAGCCTCTCGTACGTCGGGGGCTCGTGGACATCGTCCGGCGCACCTCCGGACTCGGGGTCGAGACCTCCGTGACCACCAACGCGCTGGGGCTCCAGCGCACCGCGGTGGCGCTGCGCGACGCCGGCCTCGACCGGATCAACGTGAGCCTCGACAGCATCCGGCCCGAGACGTTCGCCGAGATCACCCGCCGCGACCGGCTGCGCGACGTGATCGCCGGGCTGGCAGCCGCGAAGGACGCGGGGCTGGGCCCGGTCAAGATCAACGCCGTCCTGCTGCGCGGCGTCAACGACGACCAGGCGCCCGAGCTGCTGCGCTGGTCGCTGGAGCACGACTACCACCTGCGCTTCATCGAGCAGATGCCGCTCGACGCCCAGCACGGCTGGCATCGCGACCAGATGATCACCGCCGACGAGATCTTCGATCGCCTGTCCACCGAGTTCACCCTGACGCCCCACGGCGTGCCGCGGGGGAGCGCCCCGGCCGAGCTCTTCGACGTGGACGGCGGCCCCGGCACGGTCGGCGTCATCGCCTCGGTCACCCGCCCGTTCTGCGGTGACTGCGACCGGGTGCGGCTCACCGCCGACGGGCAGGTGCGCAACTGCCTCTTCGCCCGCGAGGAGTCAGACCTGCGCACGGCGATGCGCGCCGGCGCGACCGACGCCGAGCTGGCCGACCGCTGGGTGATCGCGATGGCCGGCAAGCGCGCCGGCCACGGCATCGACGACCCCTCGTTCCTGCAGCCCGACCGGCCGATGTCCGCGATCGGCGGCTAGCGCAGCCGGGCCGCGATCGTCGGTGGACCGATGCCGGCCCGCGACGCTCCCGCTGATAGGGTCGGCAGCGCTCGAACATCCTTTAACGATCCGTCCCGTGAGGCGGAGAAGGAGGTACGGCGTGCCCCAGCCTGCCCAGGCCCTGCATGCCCGACCAGCCCTGCTGGTCCTCGAGGACGGCCGCGTCTTCCGCGGCGAGTCCTTCGGCGCCGAGGGGGAGACCTTCGGCGAGGCGGTCTTCTCCACCGGCATGACCGGCTACCAGGAGACGCTGACCGATCCCAGCTATCACCGGCAGGTCGTCGTGATGACGGCCCCGCACGTCGGCAACACCGGCGTCAACGACGAGGACGCCGAGTCCCGTCGGATCTGGGTGGCCGGCTACGTCGTCCGCGACCCCGCCCGGGTGTCGTCCAACTGGCGCGCGCAGCGCACGCTCGACGACGAGCTCCGCGAGCAGGGAGTCGTCGGCATCTCCGGCATCGACACCCGCGCCCTGACCCGGCACCTGCGCGAGCGTGGCGCGATGCGCGTCGGCATCTCCACGACCGAGACCGACCCCGACGCCCTGCTCCACCGCGTCCTCGAGCAGCCCCAGATGAAGGGCGCCGAGCTCGCCCGGGAGGTCAGCGTCGACGAGGCGTACGTCGTGCCCGCCGTGGGCGAGAAGCGCTTCACCGTGGCCGCGCTCGACCTCGGCATCAAGGGGATGACCCCGGCGCTGATGGCGGAGCGCGGCATCGAGGTGCACGTCCTGCCCGCCACCGCGACCATCGACGACGTGCTCGCGGTCGAGCCCGACGGCCTCTTCTTCTCCAACGGCCCCGGCGACCCGGCCACGGCCGACGTCTCGACGCTCACCGGCGCCCTGGAGCGCGGCCTGCCCTACTTCGGCATCTGCTTCGGCAACCAGCTCTTCGGCAGGGCGCTGGGCTTCGGCACCTACAAGCTCAAGTACGGCCACCGCGGCATCAACCAGCCGGTGATGGACCGCACGACCGGCAAGGTCGAGGTCACCGCCCACAACCACGGGTTCGCCGTGCAATGGCCGGACGGAGTGCCGCTGGACGATGCTGTGCGGACGCCATACGGCACCGCCACCGTGAGCCACGTGTGCCTCAACGACGACGTGGTCGAGGGCCTCGAGCTCCGCGACGACGCGGATGCCCTCACGGCGTTCTCGGTGCAGTACCACCCGGAGGCGGCCGCCGGGCCGCACGACGCGGCGTACCTCTTCGACCGCTTCATCGACCTCATGGAGGGCAAGGCCTGATGCCCAAGCGCGACGACATCACGTCCGTGATGGTGATCGGCTCCGGCCCGATCATCATCGGTCAGGCGTGCGAGTTCGACTACTCCGGCACCCAGGCCTGCCGGGTGCTCAAGGAGGAGGGCCTGCGGGTCATCCTGGTCAACTCCAACCCGGCCACGATCATGACCGACCCGGAGTTCGCCGACGCCACCTACGTCGAGCCGATCACCCCCGAGTTCGTCGAGCAGGTCATCGCCAAGGAGCGCCCCGACGCGCTGCTCGCGACCCTCGGCGGCCAGACCGCCCTCAACTGCGCGGTGGCCCTCGACAAGGCGGGCGTGCTCGAGAAGTACGGCGTCGAGCTGATCGGTGCCAGTATCGAGGCGATCGATCGCGGCGAGAACCGTGAGCAGTTCAAGAAGATCGTCGCCGAGCTCGGCGGCGAGTCCGCGCGCTCGGTGATCTGCCACTCGATGGACGACCTGCTCGCCGCCGCCGAGGACCTCGGCTACCCGATGGTCGTGCGCCCCAGCTTCACCATGGGCGGCACCGGCTCGGGGATGGCCTACAACGAGGCCGACCTGCGCCGCATCGGTGGCGCCGGGCTGGCCGCCAGCCCGACCACCGAGGTGCTCCTGGAGGAGTCGATCCTCGGCTGGAAGGAGTACGAGCTCGAGGTCATGCGCGACCGGGCCGACAACACGGTCATCGTCTGCTCGATCGAGAACCTCGACCCGATGGGCGTGCACACCGGCGACTCGATCACGGTCGCCCCCGCGATGACGCTCACCGACCGTGAATACCAGAAGATGCGCGACCTCGCGATCGGCATCATCCGCGCCGTCGGCGTGGACACCGGCGGCTGCAACATCCAGTACGCCGTGAACCCGGCCGACGGTCGCCTGATCGTGATCGAGATGAACCCCCGCGTCTCGCGGTCGAGCGCCCTGGCGTCGAAGGCCACCGGATTCCCGATCGCCAAGATCGCCGCGAAGGTCGCGATCGGCTACACCCTCGACGAGATCCCCAACGACATCACGGCCTCCGAGGGCGGCGGCAGCACGCCGGCCGCCTTCGAGCCGACGCTGGACTACGTCGTCGTGAAGGTGCCGCGCTTCGCGTTCGAGAAGTTCCCGGCCGCCGACCCGACACTGACCACGCACATGAAGTCGGTCGGCGAGGCGATGGCCATCGGCCGCAACTTCACCGAGGCGCTGCAGAAGGCGCTGCGCTCCCTGGAGAGCAAGGACGCCCCGTTCCAGTGGGCCCACGAGTGGGTCGATCTGGACAAGGCCGCCCTGCTCGAGGAGGTCCGCACCCCGCACGACGGGCGGCTCCGCAAGGTGATGGACGCGATCCGCGCCGGCGCGACCCCGGAGGAGGTCCACGAGGCCACCGCGATCGACCCGTGGTTCGTTGACCAGCTGGTGCTGATCAACGAGGTCGCCCGCGAGCTCGCCGTGGCGCCCGAGCTGACGCCCGAGGTGCTGCGCCGGGCCAAGCGGCACGGCTTCTCCGACGACCAGATCGGCAAGATCCGCAACATGGACGCCGCCGTGGTGCGCGGCGTACGGCACGCGCTCGGCATCCGGCCGGTCTACAAGACGGTCGACACCTGCGCCGCGGAGTTCGCCGCCCGGACCCCCTACCACTACTCGTCCTACGACGAGGAGACCGAGGTGGAGCCGCGGCCCGAGGGCAAGGAGGCCGTGATCATCCTCGGCTCGGGGCCCAACCGCATCGGCCAGGGCATCGAGTTCGACTACTCCTGCGTGCACGCGTCGCTGGCGCTCTCGGCCGCGGGCTACGAGACGATCATGGTCAACTGCAACCCCGAGACCGTCTCCACCGACTACGACACCTCCGACCGGCTCTACTTCGAGCCGCTCACCCTGGAGGACGTCCTCGAGGTCGTGCACGCCGAGCGGCAGGCCGGCCCGATCGCCGGCGTCATCTGCCAGCTCGGCGGGCAGACGCCGCTGGGCCTGGCGCAGGGCCTCGCCGATGCCGGCGTCCCCATCGTCGGCACCACTCCCGAGGCGATCCACCTCGCCGAGGAGCGGGGCGCCTTCGGCCGGGTGCTGGCCGCGGCCGGGCTGCCGGCGCCGAAGCACGGCACCGCGACCACCTTCGAGCAGGCCGAGCAGATCGCCCACGAGATCGGCTACCCGGTGCTGGTGCGACCGTCGTACGTCCTCGGCGGCCGCGGCATGGAGATCGTCTACGACGACGCCGCGCTGGAGGCCTACCTGGAGAAGTACGTCGCCAACGGGCTCATCAACGAGCGCCAGCCGGTCCTCGTCGACCGCTTCCTCGACGACGCCGTCGAGATCGACGTGGACGCCCTGTTCGACGGCGAGGACCTCTTCCTTGGCGGCGTGATGGAGCACATCGAGGAGGCCGGCATCCACTCCGGCGACTCCTCGTGCGCCCTCCCGCCGATCACCCTGGGCTCCGAGGAGATCCAGCGGATCCGACGCTCCACCGAGGCGATCGCCCGTGGCCTGGGCGTGCAGGGCCTGCTGAACATCCAGTACGCCCTCGCCTCCGACGTGCTCTACGTCCTCGAGGCCAACCCGCGAGCCTCGCGCACCGTGCCGTTCGTCTCGAAGGCGACCGGTACGCCGCTGGCCAAGGCCGCGGCGCGGGTGATGCTCGGGGCCCGGATCGCCGACCTGCGCGCCGAAGGTTTGCTCCCGGCCGAGGGCGACGGCGGCCACCTGCCCGACGGCTCGCCGATCGCGGTCAAGGAGGCGGTGCTGCCGTTCAACCGGTTCAAGACCGCCGAGGGCAAGACCGTCGACGCGGTGCTCGGCCCGGAGATGCGCTCCACGGGCGAGGTGATGGGCTTCGACGCCGACTTCGGCACCGCGTTCGCCAAGTCGCAGGCCGCGGCCTACGGGTCGCTGCCGCTCAGCGGCAAGGTCTTCGTCTCGGTCGCCAACCGCGACAAGCGGCACATGATCTTCCCGATCAAGCAGCTCGCCGAGATGGGCTTCGAGATCCTGGCCACGGCGGGCACCGCCGAGGTGCTGCGCCGCAACGGCGTCGAAGCCGAGGTCGTGCGCAAGCACAGCGAGGGCGAGGGCCCGAACGGCGAGCCGACGATCGTCGGGCGGATCACCGCCGGTGACGTGGTGCTGGTGGTCAACACCCCGCACGGCATGACCGTCGGCGGCTCCCCGCGCGTCGACGGCTACGAGATCCGCACCGCCGCGATCCTGCGCGACGTCCCCTGCATCACGACGGTCCAGGGCCTCGGTGCCGCGGTGCAGGGCATGGAGGCGATGCGCCGCGGCTCGATCGGCGTGCGGAGCCTGCAGGAGTGGCACGCGAGGCCGACCGCCTGATGGGCCGCGCCTACCGGCTGCTGTTCGACCACGGGTTCACCCGGCTCGACCCGGAGCTCGCCCACCACGGCGCGTTCCGGGCGATCCGGGCAGCGACCCCCTTGGCGAGTCGGCTCATCTGCGCACCCGATCGGCGTCGAGTCGGCGCATCTGCGCAGGTGCATGCCCTCGGCCTGGCCTTCCCGCACCCGCTCGGTCTGGCCGCGGGTTTCGACAAGAACGCCGTGGGCATCGACGCCCTGGCTGCCCTGGGCTTCGGGCACGTGGAGATCGGCACCGTGACGGGCCGGCCCCAGCCGGGCAACGCGAAGCCCCGGCTCTTCCGGCTCCCCGAGGACCGGGCGGTCGTCAACCGGATGGGCTTCAACAACGATGGCGCCGACGTCGTGGCGCGTCGTCTTGCGGCCTGGCGTGAGCAGACGCGCCGACTCGACGGGTCTGGCGCGAGCAGACGCGCCGACTCGCCGGTCCTGGGGATCAACATCGGCAAGACCAAGGTCGTGCCGGAGGAGGAGGCGCTGGCCGACTACGCGCACAGCACGCGCCGCCTCGCGCCGTACGCCGACTACCTCGTCGTCAACGTCAGCTCGCCCAACACGCCCGGCCTGCGTGACCTCCAGGCCGTGGAGAAGCTGCAGCCCCTCCTCGAGGGCGTACGCCGGGTGGCCGACGAGGCCTCTCCCGATCGCCGGGTGCCGCTGCTCGTCAAGATCGCACCGGACCTGTCCGACGACGACGTGCTCGCCGTGGCCGACCTCGCGCTGGCGATCGGGCTCGACGGGATCATCGCGACGAACACCACGATCACCCGCGACGGCCTGCGGAGCGACCCCGCGACGGTCGAGCAGATCGGTGCGGGCGGCCTGTCGGGGGCGCCGCTCACCGCCCGGGCGCTCGAGGTGACCCGGATGCTGCGCGGCCGCGTCGGCCCCGACCTCACCCTGGTCGGCGTCGGCGGCATCACCACGGTGCAGGACGCCCGCGACCGGCTGGCAGCCGGTGCGGACCTGCTGCAGGGCTACACCGCGTTCATCTACGAGGGCCCGCTGTGGCCGCGACACATCGTGCGGGGCCTCGCGGCCGTCGGATGAGGCACCGTGACTGAGGCCCGGGACCCGCTGCACGTCGACGGCGAGCTGCTGGCGACGAAGAAGCAGGGTGCCTACCGGCTCCTCACCATCGCGGCCCCGGGGATCCCGCAGCGCTTCCGTGCCGGCACCTTCGTCGCGGTCTCGACGGGGGAGGGGCGGCTGGCGCGGCGCGCCCTGTGGATCCACCGGGTCAAGGAGACCGGCGCCTACGGGCCGACGCTGGACGTGGTCGTCGACCCCACCGGGCCCGGCACCACCTGGCTGGCGACCCGCCCGGTGGGCACCCGGCTGGCCGTCACCGGCCCACTGGGCCGTCCCTTCGCGCTGCCGCGGGAGCCCGTCTCCTGCGTGCTCGTGGGGGAGGGCCACTCGGCGGCCGCGATGTTCCCGCTCGCCGAGGGGCTCCGGGAGCGCAGCTGCCCGGTGACCCTCGTGGTCGCGGCCGCCGACGAGGCGCACCTGCTCTCGGCGCTGGAGGCCCGCCGCTCCGCGCGGGCGGTCACCGTGGTCACCGCCGACGGCTCGGTCGGGATGCGCGGCCAGGTGGCCCACCACCTGCCCGGGATCCTGGAGCGCGCCGACGCCGACGTCGTCTACGCCGCCGGCCCCGACGCCACCTTGCGGGCAGCCGCAGCGGCTGCGGAGTCGCGGGGCGCCTGGAGCCAGGTCGCGCTGGAGCGACCGCTCACCTGCGGGACCGGGCTGTGCCAGGGCTGTCCGGTGCCGGTCGCCGGCGAGGACGGCATCGTGCGCCTGGTCCGCGACTGCATCGACGGCCCCGTCTTCCGGGGCGACCGGGTGGCGTGGGGAGCGCTGGCATGAGCCTGGCCTGGCGCGGCGGCCGGGTGATGGTCGCCAGCGGCTGCGGCGGCACCGGCCGCGAGCTCGCGGCGTACGCCGATCTCGCCGGCCTGGACTTCGTCACGCGCTCGATCACCCTCGATCCGCGGCCGGGCTCCCCGGGCCCGCGGATCGCGGAGACCCCGAGCGGGCTGGTCAACGCCATCGGCCTGCAGAACCCGGGCCTGGAGCACTTCCTCGCCACCGAGCTGCCCTGGCTCGTGCGGGCCGGAGCGCGCGTGCACGTGTCGATCGTGGGATCGACGCTCGGGGAGCACGCCGACCTCGCGCGTCGGCTCAGCCGAGCCCCGGGCGTCAGTGGTCTCGAGGTCAACCTGAGCGCCCCCGACCAGGCGGGCGAGGGGCTCTTCGAGACCCGGGAGCCCTTCCACGCCGCCAGCGTGGTGGCGGCGGTGCGTCGCGAGTTCTCCGACGATCGCCCGGTGCTGGCCAAGCTCCGGCTCGACCCGTCGCGGGCCGTCGAGACCAGCCGGCTGGTGCACGAGGCCGGTGCGACCGCGGTCGTGCTCGGCAACGCCTTGTCCGCGGCGATGCCCGACGGGCGCCCCGGCGGACTGACCGGCCCGGCAGTCGCACCGGTCGCGCTGCGCTGCGTGCGCGACGTCTGCGCCGTGCTGCCCGACCTGCCCGTCGTGGCCGCCGGGGGAGTGGCGAGCCCCGACGACGCCAGGCGCTTCCTCGCCGCCGGTGCCGTGGCCGTCCAGGTCGGCACGGCCCTGCTGCATGATCCGACCACCGTGGCCCGCATCGCCGAGGCGCTGAGCAGAGGAGAGACATGACCGACTTCGGGACCCGACTGGCCCGTGCGATCGACGAGCGCGGGCGGTTCTGCGTCGGCATCGACCCGCACGCCGCCCTGCTGCAGGCGTGGGGCCTCGCCGACGACTTCGCGGGCCTCGAGCGCTTCGCCCTCACGGTCGTGGAGGCCGTGGCGCCCGTCGTCGGTGTCGTGAAGCCGCAGAGCGCCTTCTACGAGCGCTTCGGCAGCCGCGGCGTGGCGGTGCTCGAGCGCGTCATCGCCGAGTCGCGGGCCGCCGGCGCGCTCGTGCTGCTGGACGTCAAGCGCGGTGACATCGGCTCCACCAGCCAGGCCTACGCCGACGCCTACCTCGACCCCGCCTCTCCGCTGGCCAGCGACGCGATCACGGCGAGCCCGTTCCTCGGCTTCGGCTCGCTCGACCCGATGTTCGAGACCGCCCGGCGGCACGGCGCCGGCGTCTTCGTGCTGGCCCTGACCTCCAACAAGGAGGGGCCGGAGGTCCAGCACGCACGCACTGCCGACGGCACCGTCGCCGGCGACGTCCTCGCCCGGCTGCGCGCGCTCAACGCGGACGCGTCTCCCCTCGGGTCCTTCGGCGCCGTCATCGGCGCGACGATCGGGTCGAGCGAGGAGGAGCTCGACTTCAACGGCCCCGTCCTCGCTCCCGGGTACGGCGCGCAGGGCGGCACCGTGGAAGACCTGCGCCGGATCTTCGGATCGGCCGCCCGCTGGGTGCTGCCGAGCAGCTCCCGCGAGGTGCTGATGACCGGCCCGGACGTCTCCGCCCTCCGCGACGCCGCGCTGCGCGGCAACGACGCCGTGGCGGTCCTGGGTGGCTGAGCGCCTGCTGGCAGCGGCTGCCTCCGTCCTGCTGGCCGCCGTGCTTCTCACCGGGTGCTCGGAGGACGGCGACGACTACTGCGAGGCCGTCGCGGAGCACCAGGGGGCGCTGTCGGAGATCGCCGCGTCGGGTGAGCCGGCAGCGGTCCTGGGGGCGCTGGACATCTACCGCGACCTGCGGGAGCAGGCACCGACCGACCTGGCCGACGAGTGGAGCACCGTGGTCGGTGCCCTGGCCGACCTCGACGAGGCCCTGGACGCGGCGGGTGTCGACCCCGCGTCGTACGACCCGAAGGAGACCCCGGAGGGGCTCAGCGACGCCGAGCGCACCCGCATCGAGGGCGCGGCACGCCACCTCGGGGAGCCGGGGACCAGGGCGGCCATGGCCGGCATCGAGCAGCACGCCCTCGACGTGTGCAAGACGCCGCTGGCTCGCTGAAACCCCCATCAGATGGCCGGTCTGGCCGCGGATTGCGACTCCGGAACGCTTCTGACTAGATTGGCCCGCACCCTCCCTCCGACCTGTGAAGGACACCCTTCGTGGCCCTGCCCCCTCTGACCCCCGAGCAGCGTCAGGCGGCTCTCGACAAGGCGGCGGCCTCCCGCCGGGAGCGTGCCGAGGTCAAGAACCGCCTCAAGAACTCCGGCGCCTCGCTCGTCGACGTGATCCGCGAGGGCCAGGACAACGAGGTCATCGGCAAGATGCGTGTCGTCGACCTGCTCCAGTCGATGCCGGGCCTCGGCAAGGTGCGCGCGCGCCAGCTGATGGAGCGGCTCAGCATCGCCGAGAGCCGTCGGGTGCGTGGGCTCGGGGTGAAGCAGGTGGCCGCCCTGGAGCGCGAGTTCGGCTCCCGGGACGCGTGAGCCGGTCGCGACTGGTCGTGCTCGCCGGCCCGACCGCCGTCGGCAAGGGCACCGTCGCCGAGGAGATCCGGCGACATCACCCCGAGGTGTGGATCTCGGTGTCGGCGACGACCCGGCCCCCTCGCCCCGGCGAGGAGAACGGTGTCCACTACTGGTTCGTCTCCGACGAGGAGTTCGACGCCATGATCGAGCGGGGCGACCTGCTCGAGTGGGCGGTCGTGCACAAGACGGCCCGCTACGGCACGCCGCGCGGCCCCGTCGAGCTCGCGCTGGCCTCCGGCCACCCCGCGATGCTCGAGATCGACCTCCAGGGCGCCCGCCAGGTGCGCCAGAACATGCCCGAGGCGCTCTTCGTGTTCCTCAAGCCCCCGTCGTGGGACGAGCTCGTACGCCGCCTGGTCGGCCGCGGCACGGAATCGGAGGCCGAGCGGGAGCGCCGGCTCGAGACGGCGCGCGAGGAACTGGCCGCCGAGAGAGAGTTCGACGTCACCATCGTCAACCACGAAGTTCATGCCGCAGCGGACGAGTTGGTAGCCTTGATGAGGTTCGGGCTCGATCAGCCCGACGATGCACCGAATCCCTTCTGACTTCTGCGAGGCCACCAGCTGTGTCTGCCCCCAACATCGCCGCCGAGGGCGTCACCAACCCCTCGATCGACGACCTGCTCACCAAGACCGACAGCAAGTACAAGCTGGTCCTCTACGGCGCCAAGCGCGCTCGCCAGATCAACGCCTACTACTCCCAGCTCGGGGAGGGCCTGCTGGAGTATGTCGGCCCGCTGGTCGACACCCACGTCCAGGAGAAGCCGCTCTCGATCGCGCTGCGCGAGATCAACGACGACCTGCTGACCTGCGAGGACATCGACCCCGCCGAGCTGGCCGCCGAGGCCGCCGCGCCGGCCGCCTCCGCCGCCGAGTGACCCAGTAGGCCACGTGTCCCGCGTCGTGCTCGGGGTCTCGGGAGGCATCGCCGCCTACAAGGCGTGCGAGCTGCTCCGGCGCTTCACCGAGTCGGGACACGACGTCACGGTGGTCCCCACCGAGGCGGCGCTGCAGTTCGTGGGCGCGCCGACCTGGGCCGCGCTGAGCGGCAAGCCCGTCTCGTCGCGGGTGTGGGACGACGTGCACGAGGTGCCCCACGTCCGGATCGGCCAGGAGGCCGACCTGGTCGTGGTCGCGCCCGCGACGGCCGACCTGCTGGCCAAGGCAGCCCACGGGCTCGCCGACGACCTGCTCACCAACACCCTGCTCACGGCCCGGTGCCCGGTGGTGTTCGCCCCGGCCATGCACACCGAGATGTGGGAGCACGAGGCCACCGCCGCCAACGTCGCCACCCTGCGGTCGCGCGGCGCGGTCGTGATCGAGCCGGCAGAGGGCCGGCTCACCGGCAAGGACACCGGCAAGGGCCGGCTCCCCGAGCCCGCCGAGATCTTCGAGCTCGCGCTCGAGGTGCTCGCGCGCACGGCAGGCACCTCCGCGCTGACCGGCGCAGACCTCGCGGGTCGCCACGTCGTGGTGAGCGCCGGTGGCACCCGGGAATACCTCGACCCGGTCCGCTTCCTCGGCAACCGGTCGTCCGGCCTGCAGGGCTACGCCCTGGCCCGGGCCGCAGCCGCCCGGGGCGCCGAGGTCACCCTGGTCAGCGCCAATGTGACGCTGCCCGACCCGGCCGGCGTCAAGGTCGTCCGGGTGGAGACGACCGCCCAGTTGCGCGACGCCGTGCTCGAGGCCGCCGCCGGCGCCGACTCGGTGGTGATGGCTGCGGCTCCGGCCGACTTCCGGCCCACCTCGGTGAGCGAGGCCAAGATCAAGAAGGCCGACGACGGCTCCTCGCCGACCATCGAGCTCGAGCAGAATCCCGACGTCCTCCACGAGCTCGCCCACCACCGTCCCGTCCCCGGCGCGGTGATCGTCGGCTTCGCCGCCGAGACGGGCGACGCGACCGGGTCCGTGCTCGAGCTGGGGGCGGCCAAGCTGGCGCGCAAGGGCTGCGACCTGCTGGTCGTCAACGACGTGAGTGGCGGGGCGGTCTTCGGCAGCCCCGACAACGAGGCCGTGATCCTCGCGGCGGACGGCGCTGAGCCCGTCGTCGTACCTCCGGGGCCGAAGGCGGCGCTGGCGCACGCCATCTGGGACCAGGTCGCCCGGCGATTCGTCCCCTGAGACGCCGGTCCCGCATGCTGGATCCGACTATCGTCTTGTCAACCGATACATCCTTCGACGGGAGCGAGCACGACTGTGGCTGGACGCCTCTTCACCTCCGAGTCCGTGACCGAGGGTCACCCGGACAAGATCGCTGACCAGATCAGCGACACCGTCCTGGACTACCTCATGGAGCACGACACGGACCGCGAAAACCTCCGCGTCGCGGTCGAGACGCTGCTGACCACGGGCCTCGTCGTCGTGGCCGGTGAGGTCCGGACCAACGCCTACGCCCCGGTCGCGGACCTGGTGCGCAGCAAGGTCCTCGAGATCGGCTACGACTCGTCGGCCAAGGGCTTCGACGGCGCCTCGTGCGGCGTCCAGGTCGCCATCGGCGCCCAGTCGGCCGACATCGCGGCCGGCGTCGACGCGGGCCTCGAGAGCCGCGTGGAGTCTTCCGAGGACGACCTCGACAGGCGTGGCGCGGGTGACCAGGGCCTGATGTTCGGCTACGCCTGCGACGACACCCCCGAGCTGATGCCGCTGCCGATCATGATCGCCCAGCGCCTCGCGCAGCGGCTGACCGAGGTCCGCAAGGACGGCACGCTCGCCTACCTGCGTCCCGACGGCAAGACCCAGGTCACCATCGAGTACGACGTCGACGACCGGCCCGTCCGCATCGACACGGTGGTCCTGTCGACCCAGCACGCCGAGGACGTCGACCACGCCGCCCTCGAGTCGGACGTGAAGAAGCACGTCGTCGACGAGGTGCTGGCCACCTTCGACATCCCGTCCGAGGGCTACCGCCTCCTGGTCAACCCGACCGGCAAGTTCGTCGTCGGTGGCCCGATGGGCGACGCCGGCCTGACCGGCCGCAAGATCATCGTCGACACCTACGGCGGCATGGCCCGCCACGGTGGCGGTGCCTTCTCCGGCAAGGACCCGTCGAAGGTCGACCGCTCGGCCGCCTACGCCATGCGCTGGGTCGCCAAGAACGTCGTGGCCGCGGGCCTGGCCCGCCGCTGCGAGGCGCAGGTCGCCTACGCCATCGGCAAGGCCGCTCCTGTGGGCGTCTTCATCCAGACGTTCGGCACCGGCATCGTCCCCGACGAGGCCATCCAGAAGGCCGTCCTCGAGGTCTTCGACCTGCGTCCGGCCGCGATCATCCGCGACCTGGACCTGCTCCGCCCGATCTACGCGAAGACGGCCGCCTACGGCCACTTCGGCCGCGAGCTCCCCGAGTTCACCTGGGAGGGCACCGACCGCGCGGAGAAGCTCCGGGCGGCCGCAGGCGCCTGACCCGTCGCCGCAGCGCGAGCGTGCGAGGAACGAGCGGGCGAGCTGCGAGACGACCATCAGGGGGCATGTCCTCGGCCGCTGGTTGAATGCGGCCCATGGACCACACGCGCGAGGCCGGGCAGCCGGAGATGCTGCCCGGCCTGCGTGCTTCCGTGGACGACGCGAAGGCCCGCGCCGCGGCGACCCGCCGCCGCAAGGCGCAGGAGGCCGAGCCCGCCACCGTCGACCCGGTCGCCCGGGTCCTCGTCGACCTCCCGCTGGCCCACCTCGACCGCGAGTTCGACTACGTCGTCCCGGTGGCGATGGCCGACACCGCCGTGCCCGGGGCCAGGGTCAAGGTGCGCTTCGCGGGCCAGGACGTCGACGGATTCGTGGTCGCGCGCGAGGCCCAGACCGAGCACACCGGGCGGCTCCAGCCGCTGCGGCGGGTGGTGAGCGGTGAGCCCGTGCTCCGCCCCGAGGTGGCCGAGCTCGCCAGACGGCTCGCGGAGCGCTACGCCGGCACCCGCCCCGACGTGCTGCGGCTCGCGGTGCCGCCGCGGCACGCCACCGTGGAGAAGGAGCCCTCCCCGCCGGCCGACCCGCCGGAGGCCCGCCACGATCCAGGCGTCTGGGCCGACGTGCCGCGCGCCTCGGCATACCTGGCACGGCTCGCCGCCGGCGACAGCCCCCGCGCCGTGTGGAGCGCCGCCCCCGCGGACGACTGGCCGGCGATGGTCGCGCACGCGGTCCTGGCCACCCGGGAGTCGGGCCGCGGCGCGGTCGTGTGCGTGCCGGACCACCGTGACTCCACGCGCGTCTCGGAGGCCCTCGACGCCGCCCTCGGCAAGGGCCAGCACGTCGTGCTCGCGGCCGACGCCGGCCCGTCGGCGCGCTACCGCGACTTCCTTGCCGTCTCCCGCGGCTCCTGCCGGGTCGCCCTCGGCACCCGGTCGGCCGCGTTCGCGCCGGTGCACGACCTCGGCCTGGTGGTCCTGTGGGACGACGGCGACGACCTCCACGCCGAGCCGCGCGCCCCCTATCCACACACCCGCGAGGTGCTGCTGACCCGCGCCGACCTCCAGGGCACGAGCGTGCTCCTCGGCGGCTTCGCGCGCACCCCGGAGGCCGACCACCTGCTCCGCGTCGGCTGGGCACAGGAGCTCGCCCCCGACCGCGCCCTGCTGCGCCGGCGGGCGCGCGTCGAGGTCGTCCCGCCGCTGGACCGCGACGTGCCGACCCGCGTCCCCCGGGCGGCGTACGACGCGATCCGCACCGGGCTCGAGACCGGGCCCGTCCTGGTGCAGACCCCGCGGGCCGGCTATGCCCCGGCCCTGTCCTGCGAGCGCTGCCGCACCCCCGCGCGCTGCGGCGCGTGCGCCGGGCCGCTCGCGCTGACCGGTCCGACCACCCCACCCGCCTGTCGCTGGTGTGGCACGGAGGCGCTGGGCTGGGCCTGCCCGGAGTGTGGCCACCGCGGGCTCCGCGCGCCCGTGCGCGGTGACGCGCGCACCGCTGAGGAGCTGGGCCGGTCCTTCCCCGGCACCACCGTGCGCAGCTCGAGCGGTGACCGGGTGCTGGCGCGGGTCGGCTCCCGGCCCGACCTGGTGGTCGCCACCATCGGCGCCGAGCCCGTCGCGGAGGAGGGCTACGCCGCGGTCGTGCTCCTCGACACCTGGGTGACCCTGGCCCGCGATGATCTGCGGGGTGCCGAGGAGGCGCTGCGCCGCTGGCTAGGAGCGGCCGGCCTGGTGCGGCCCGGGGGCCGGGTGGTCGCCGTGGGCGAGCCCCACCATCCCGCGCTGCAGGCGCTCGTCCGCTGGGACCCGGTCGGCTTCGCTCGCCGCGAGGCCGAGGAGCGCGCGGAGGCCCACCTGCCGCCGGCGGCCCGGCTCGCGACGATCACCGGGTCGCCCGGCGCCGTGGACGACGCGCTCACCCTGCTGGCGCTGCCCGAGGGCGCCGAGGTGCTGGGCCCGGTGCCGGTCGGAGAGGAGCTGCGGGCGGTGGTGCGGGTGCCGCGCGCGACCGGCCCGGCGCTCTCCTCCGCCCTGGCCGAGCTGCAGCGGGTGCGCTCGGCGCGCAAGCTCGATCCCGTGCGCGTCCAGGTCGATCCGGCCGAGCTCGGGTGACCCGCCTACACTCACGGCTGCACACCCCACGACGAGGAGACCCGTGGCAGTCCAGCCCATCCGCCTGTTCGGCGACCCGATCCTGCGCCGCCGCGCGATCGAGGTCGACCACTTCGACAAGGAGCTGCGCACCCTGGTGCGCGACCTCACCGACACGATGCTCGACGCGCCGGGCGCCGGCCTCGCGGCGCCGCAGATCGGCGTCGGGCTCCGGGTCTTCACCTGGCACGTCGACGACCAGGTGGGCCACCTGGTCAACCCGGTGCTCGAGCTGTCCGAGGAGACCCAGGACGGCCCGGAGGGCTGCCTCTCCCTGCCGGAGCTCACCTACGACTGCCTCCGCGCGATGTCCGTGGTCGCCACCGGCTTCGACATGTACGGCGAGCCGGTGCGCATCGAGGGCAGCGAGCTGCTCGCCCGGGCGCTCCAGCACGAGACCGACCACCTCGACGGCATCCTCTTCATCGACAAGCTCGACCCGGAGGCCAGGAAGGCCGCCATGAAGGAGATCCGCGAGGCCGAGTGGTTCGGCCTGGAGCAGCCGGCCGTGAAGGTGAGCCCGCACCCGACCAACGGGTTCGGCTTCTGATGCGCGTGGTCTTCGCCGGCACCCCCGAGGTCGCCGTGCCGGCCATGGACGCGATCGCCGACAGCCGGCACGAGCTCGTCGGCGTCCTCACCCGGCCCGACGCGCCGGCCGGCCGCGGCCGCAAGCTGGTCGCGAGCCCGGTCGCCCAGCGGGCCGAGGAGCTGGGCGTCCCGGTGCTCAAGCCGGACCACCCGAGGGACGAGTCGTTCCAGCAGGCCCTGCGTGAGCTGCGTCCCGACGCCTGCCCCGTCGTCGCCTACGGCGCGTTGCTGCCGCAGAGCGCGCTCGACATCCCGACGTACGGCTGGGTCAACCTGCACTTCTCGGTGCTGCCGGCGTGGCGAGGGGCCGCCCCGGTGCAGCACTCGATCTGGGCGGGCGACGAGGTGACAGGGGCGACCACCTTCCGGATCGTCAAGGAGCTCGACGCCGGACCGACGTTCGGGGTGATGACCGAGCGGATCCGTCCCGACGACACCGCCGGCGACCTCCTCGGCCGCCTGGCCGAAGGCGGCGCCGGCCTGCTGGTCGCGACCCTCGACGGCATCGAGGACGGCTCGCTGGAAGCCCGCGAGCAGCCCGAGGACGGGGTCAGCTTCGCGCCCAAGATCCTGGTCGAGGACGCCCGCATCGACTGGGCGCGCCCGGCGGTCGCGATCGACCGGCAGATGCGGGCGTGCTCACCGTTCCCCGGCGCCTGGTCGACGCACGAGGGCGAGCGGATCAAGATCGGCCCGGTGAGGCCCGTCGACCGTGATCCCCTGGCGCCGGGCGAGCTCGAGATCACCAAGAGCGCTGTCTTCGTCGGCACGGCCACCACCCCGGTGCAGCTCGGCGAGGTCAAGGCCTTCGGGAAGAAGCAGATGGCCGCGGCCGACTGGGCCCGGGGCGTGCGGCTGGAGTCCGGCGCCCGCTTCGAGTGACCGTCGCGGGGATGAGCCGCAGCGGCACGACCGCGTATGGTCGTCGCCCATGACCACGACGAAGCTGAAGCGCACGCTGGCCGCCGCCTTCGCCCTGATGGGTGCCTCCGCCCTGGTGACCTCCGCCCCAGCGTCCGCCGACCACGCCGGCTACGAGCCCGGCCCGGAGCACGCCGCCACGACCTACGGCTGGTGGCACAAGGGCGTCGTCTGGCGGGAGGAGTTCGAGGTGCCCTACTCCGGTGCCCGGGGCCCGCAGTGGGTCGCCCAGGGCAACGGCGAGGTGGTCCACCAGAACGGCATGCTCACCCTCAACACCACCGGGCAGGGCTCGCTCAGCGCCACCCTCGACCGGGCCGGCGCCGACATGGGCCGGTGGGAGACGCGGCTGCGCAGCCGCCGCTACGGCCGCGGTGGCGCCAACTTCGTCGTCAAGACGGAGCTCGTGCCGGCGGGCACCAACGAGCAGCACTGCGGCGCGCAGAACATCGCCCTGCAGTCCTACAAGATCGGGTCCAGCGCGGCGAGGCTCTACGCCCGCAACCTCCCCGACGTCGCCTTCCGCGCCCAGAAGCCCGGCATGGACCTGGGCCGCGACCGCTGGCACACCTACGCCGTGGAGGTCACCCGCGAGCGGATCTCCTGGTTCGTCGACGCGCACGTGGTCTTCACCGAGCGGCGTCCCGAGGCCTTCTCCGGCGTGCCGCTGACCGTGCGGTTCACGATGGAGGCCAAGGAGGGCAGGGCGATGAACGTCAGCCGCATGCAGATGGACTGGGTGCGCCACTGGAGCCTCGAGGCCCCCAACGACCTGCCCGTCGACGCCCCCGCGACCGAGCTCGGTCGCTACGGGAAGGCCTGCTGACCCATGGGCCGACCGGCGCGCCCCTCCGACGTCGACGAGATCTGCGGGTCGCTCCCCGGCACCGAGCTCGGCGTCACCTGGGGCGACCGGCCGACCTGGAAGGTGCCCGCCGGCGACAAGGGCCGCGGCTTCTGCCTCTACCGGGCCCCGCACCGGACGGCGATCGACCCGGAGACGGGGGAGATGTACGACGACCTGGTCGTGATCCGCACGGCGAACGCCGCCGACAAGGCGGCACTCGTCGAGGACGAGGCCACGCCGTTCTTCACCATCGACCACTTCAAGGGGTTCAACGCCGTGCTCGTGCAGCAGTCCAGGCTCGGGGAGATCACCGTCGACGAGCTGCGCGAGGTGCTCACCGACGCGTGGCTCGCCGTGGCGCCCAGGCGGCTGGCGAAGGAGCACTTCCCCGACGTGCGCGGCTCGGATGGCTGAGGGGCGCAGGGGTCCGCGCGTCGACCGGCCCCGCGCCACGGCGTACGACGTGCTGAAGGCCGTGCGTGTCGACGGGGCCTACGCCAACCTCGTGCTGCCCCAGCTGGTGGCCCGCGACCGGCTGGCGGGGCGCGACGCGGCGTTCGCCACCGAGCTCGCGTCGGGCACGATCCGGCGACAGGGCACCTACGACGCGATCATCGACGCCTGCCTCGACAAGCCGCGGCTCGAGGCGAAGGTCAGGGACGCCCTGCGCCTCGGCGTGCACCAGCTGCTCGCGATGCGGGTGCCGGACCACGCGGCGATCAGCACGACGGTCGACCTGGTGCGCGCCCGGATCGGGCCGGGTCCCGCCGGCCTGGTCAACGCCGTGCTGCGCAAGGTCGCGGCCCACGACCTCGACGCCTGGGTGCGCCGGGTGGCCCCCGACCCGTCCGCCGACCCGGTCGGACACGCGGTCGTCGCGCACTCCCACCCGCGCTGGGTCGTCGAGGCGCTCGCCGAGGCCCTGGACGCGCCCGGTGAGCTGGACGCCCTGCTCGCCGCCGACAACGACGCGCCGCGCGTCACCCTGGTGGCCCGGCCCGGCCTGGCCACGGTAGACGAGCTGGTCGCGGCCGGGGGAGTGGCGCGGCGGGACTCGCGCTTCGCCGTGGACCTCCCCGGCGGGGACCCGGCCGGCATCCCGGCCGTCGCAGAGGGACGGGCCGGCGTGCAGGACGCGGGCTCCCAGCAGGTGGCGCTGGCCATGGCCGACGCGCCGCTGGACGGACGGGACGCCCTGTGGCTCGACCTCTGCGCCGGTCCCGGCGGCAAGTCGGCGCTGCTCGCGGCCCTGGCGGCGGAGCGGGGTGCGGCGCTGCTCGCCAACGAGCGCCAGGTGCACCGGGCGTCCCTCGTCGACCGCGGCACCCGGGCCGCGCGCGCCGGGCTCGTCGGCGTGGTGGCCGGCGACGGCACCCGGCCCCCGTGGCGGCCGGGCACGTTCGACCGCGTGCTCGTCGACGCCCCGTGCAGCGGGCTCGGCGCCCTGCGTCGCCGCCCCGAGGCACGCTGGCGTCGGGAGCCCGGCGACCTCGAGGCCCTCGTCCCGCTGCAGCGCGCGCTGCTCGGCTCGGCGCTCGCGTCGGTGCGCCCCGGCGGGGTGGTCGTCTACGCCACCTGCTCGCCCGTCGTGGCCGAGACGCGTGACGTGGTCGCCGACGCGCTGGCCGCGCGCGACGACGTACGGCTCGAGGACCAGTGGCAGCTGTGGCCGCACCGCGACGGCACCGACGCGATGTACGCCGCGACGCTGCGCCGGCAGTAGGTCCCGAGCCTGCCGGCCGGCCTCAGTCGTCGGCCAGGTGCCGGAGGTAGGCCTGCGGCGCCTCCAGGAAGTGCCGCCAGTGCCAGACGAGCTCCAGGTCCTCCCACTCGACGTCGCGCAGCCCCCACTCGCCTACCTCGAGGATGCGCGCGCCGGGCAACGCGGCCAGGACGGGGGAGTGTGTCGCGCAGAGCACCTGCCCGCCCTGGGCGGCGACGCGCTGCAGCACGCCGATCAGCGCCAGCGTGGACTGGAAGGACAACGCGGCCTCCGGCTCGTCGAGGACGTAGAGCCCGCCGGAGCGGAAGCGGGTCTCCAGGACCGCCAGGAAGGACTCGCCGTGGCTCAGCTCGTGGAAGCTGGGGTCGGGGTTGCGGGGATTGGGGTGCTGCTCGATGTAGGAGTACCAGCCGTGCATGGTCTCCGCGCGCAGGAAGAAGCCCCACTTGCTGGCACCGGCGCCGCGCTCGAGCCGCAGGGCATCGCCCAGCGGTGACTCGGTCTGCCGGGGTCGAGTGCCGGCTGTGCGTCGACCCGCCCTCGGGCGAGAGGCCGAACGCGAGGGCCACGGCCTCGACGAGCGTGGACTTACCCGAGCCGTTCTCGCCGACCACGAAGGTCACGCCGGGGCCGAGGTCGAGGCCGTCCTCGGCGAGCTCGGCCACCGCGGGGATGGTCATCGGCCATGCGCCGGGACTCAGCTCGCTGTCCGGGCGGACCTCGAGACGTCTCACCGGCGGGTGGTCGAGGCGCATGGCGCGACCCTAGGTCACGATCCTGCTGCGTGCGGGCGCGAACTGCCCCTCCATTGGCGATGGACGTCGCTTGGTCCGCCATGGAGGATGGACGGCAGCATCCAGGGGGAGAGGGAGCCCGTGCGCAGTCTGGTGGCAGCGGCCGTGGCCGCAGCGTTGGTGGTGGCGACGCCGGTGGCGTCGCGTGCCGACAGCGTCCAGGTGCTGCAGGGACCCGGGGTGACGGCCAACGCGTGGCTCACCTACGTGCCGTGCGACTCGTTCTTCGGCGCCTCTTCGGCGCCGCAGGTCCGCATCAACCTCGGCCCCGGCGCAGCGCCCCTGGGCCGCCGCAGCGTCGGCCTGGTGCCCCCTGCCAGCGGGACGGCGTCGGGGCCGGTGGTGCGGATGGACTCCGTGGCCACCCAGTCCGCGGCCGTCGCGGTGCACGCGACCGGCGGCACCGCCGGCGCGGCGTACGTCTGGCTCTCCTCGCCCGACGCCCCCCTCGGCCACGCCTGGGCGGGCCGTGCCGACGTGCCGGTCGGGGTCGGCGCCTGGCAGACGGTCGATGCCCACGCCCTCACCTTCCGCTGGCAGCTGCATGACCTGCTGACCGGGCGACCGGTCGCGGACGCCGGGGCGGCGACGATCGGCGGGTTCACCGCCGCGCACGGGGACGGTCCGGGCTTCGTGGTGCTCGGCTTCGGCTGTGACGGCCGGTCGTTCAACCTCGACGCGGTGCGCGCCGCCGGCACCACCCTCGACTACGAGGGCATCGACCTGACGACGACCATCGGTGCCCCCGCGACGAGCGTGGCGGCCGGCGCCCGGGCCGTGGTGACCGGCGTGGTGCGCAGCGCCTCCGGACGCGTCACCGGTGATCCGCTGGTGCTGCAGGAGCGCAGGCCCGGTGCCGCGACCTGGCGCGACGTCAGCAGGCCGACCCTGAGCGACCCCGACGGCGTCTCGCGCGTGGAGGTCGTGGTCGAGGAGACGACGGAATACCGGTGGTTCCGCCCCGAGGGGCAGTACGCCGACGCCGGGTGGTCGGACTCCCTCGTGATCGAGGCACGGAGCGCCCAGCCGTCACCCTCGCCGACGCAGCTGTCGACCCCCACGCAGACGGAGAAGCCGAGCCCCACGCCGACGGAGAAGCCGAGCCCGACACCGACGGAGGAGCCGAGCCCGACACCGACGGAGGAACCGACTCCAACCCAGGCCGCCACTCCCACGTCGACCGAGACAGCGACGCCTGCGCCCACCACGACCGAGACAGCGACGCGGACAGCCACGCCGACGCCCACCCCGACCGAGACAGCGACGCCCGCCCCGACCCCGGAGCCGACGACCGCACCGGTTCCGGCACCCGAGTCGCCCAGCACCGAGCCCAGCGGGACGCCGACGCCGTAGGGTCGCTCCATGCCGTCCGCGAAGTCGCCGAGCGTGGAGATCGAGGTCGACGACAAGGTCGTCCGCGTCTCCAACCCCGATCGGGTCTACTTCCCCGCGAGTGGAGCGACCAAGCTCGACCTGGTCGACTACTACCTCGCCGTCGGCGACGGCATCGTCAACGCGCTCTACGAGCGACCGTGCATGCTGCACCGCTTCCCCAAGGGGCTCGCGGGCGACAAGGTGCACCAGAAGCGGCTCCCGGCCGGCGCCCCGCCCTGGGTCGAGACCGTGCGTCTGCATTTCCCGCGGTGGAACCGCACGGCCGACGAGCTGTGCGTCACCGAGCTGGCCAGCGTCATCTGGGCCGTGCAGATGTCCACCGTCGAGTTCCACCCATGGAACAGCCGCCGTGCCGACACCGAGAAGCCCGACGAGTGGCGCATCGACCTCGACCCCGGCCCGGACTGCGAGTGGGAGACGGTCCAGCAGGTCGCCCACGTCGCGCACGAGGTGCTCGACGAGCTCGGCGCCACCGGCTTCCCCAAGACCAGTGGCGGCCACGGGCTGCACGTCTACGTCCGGATCAAGCCCGACCACGGCTTCCAGGACGTACGCCGGGGTGCCCTGGCGTTCGCGCGCGAGGTGGAGCGGCGCTCGGGAGGCGACGTGACGACCGCGTGGTGGCGCAAGGACCGGGACCCCGCCCAGCTCTTCGTGGACTACAACCAGAACGCCCGCGACCACACGATCGCCGCCGCCTACTCCGTCCGCGGGGTGCCCAACGCCCAGGTGAGCGCGCCGATCAGGTGGGACGAGATCGACGACTGCGACCCGGCCGACTTCACGATCCACACGATGCCCGCGCGGTTCGCGGAGCTCGGCGACCTCCATGCCGGCATCGACGACGCGGTCTTCGACTTCCGCCCACTGCTGGAGTGGGCCGACCGTGACGAGGCCGAGGGCAAGGCGGTCCCGCCGGAGTCCGACGAGTGAGTCCGGTGGGGTCCTGACGATGGTGACCCGGGCGAGCCGGCTCGTGCTGCTCAACGGCATGCCCGGGATCGGGAAGTCCACGCTGGCTGCCCGCTACGTCGCCGACCATCCCGGTGTCCTGCTCCTCGACGTCGACCACGTCCGCCGGATGATCGGAGGGGACCTCGCCGACAACGCAGAGCCCGCCCGGCACCTGGCCCTCGCCATGGCACGGGCCCACCTGGAGGTCGGGCAGGACGTGGTCGTGCCACAGCTCGTGGCGCGCCTCGACCAGGTGGAGCGGTTCGAGCAGGTGGCGCGCGAGGCCGGCGCGACCGTCGTACACGTCCTCCTGCTCGACGAGGGCGACCGCGACGAGGACCGGTTCTACCGTCGCGAGGGCGACGACGCCTGGCACGAGGACGTGCGACGCCTGGTCGCGCGGGAGGGCGGCCGGGCGCGGCTGGCCGCCTATGAGGAGGGGCTACGGGAGGTGGCCGCGGCGCGGCCCCACCTCGAGGTGCTGCACACCCGGGAGGGCGAGGCCGACGAGTCGTACGCCGACCTGCTGGGGCTGCTGGACCCCGACTGACGTACGCAGGCAGGACCGCCGATCTCCTGACGCTGCCGACCCTCACGCACAGCGACTCCACAGGAAGCCCACATCGACTCCTCATCCGGGGCGCCTAGGTTCGAGGCATGACCGCTCTGCGCACCGACCACGTCGCCGTCGTCGTCAACACCGGCTCCCGGCGGGGTGCCGATGCGCTGGCCGAGGTGACCGCACGGCTGCACGAGGTGACCGGCCGCCTCGACGTGCTGTCCGTGCCGGCCGGCGGAGACGTCGGCGGCGCCCTGGCGAGTGCGGCGGCCGAGGGACCTGACCTGCTGGTCGTCGGCGGGGGAGACGGCACCGTGGGCTGTGCTGCCGGACTGGTCGCCGGCAGCGGGACGGTGCTGGGCGTCCTGCCCCTGGGCACCGCCAACGACTTCGCCCGCACGCTCCAGATCCCCTTCGCGCTCGACGCCGCCGTGTCGACCCTCACGCACGGCAAGGTGGTGGACATCGACCTCGGTCGCGTCGAGGGCTGGCCGTTCCTCAACGTCGCGTCGGTGGGTCTCTCGGTCGGCGTGACCCAGCACCTCTCCCCGCGGCTCAAGCGGAGGCTCGGCCCGGCCGCCTACCCTGCGGCCGCCCTCGCGGCGTACCGGCACCACCGTCCCTTCGCCGCCCGGCTCGAGTTCCCCGACGGCGATCAGCAGCCCCTCGAGGTCGAGGACCTGCTCCAGATCTCGATCGGGAACGGGCGCCACTTCGGGGGCGGCAACACCGTCTCCCCCACCGCGTCCCTCGACGACCACCTCCTCGACGTGCATGCCGTCGTGCGCGGTCGCCTCCGCGACCACGTCTCGATCGCCCGGCTGCTGCGCACCGGCCACCTCGTCGAGCACGACCTGGTCCACCACGTGACGACGCAACGCCTGCGCCTCGTCACCGACGAGCCGATGCGGGTGAACCTCGACGGCGAGGTGGTGACGACGACGCCCGCGGAGTTCACCCTCGAGCGCAACACCGTGCACGTCGTGGTGCCCGTCCACAGCACCGCCGCACAGTGGGACGGCGCTGGTCACTAGGATCCCGCCCGTGGGCATTCAGATCACGCCGAGCATCCTCAACGCCGACTTCGCCAGACTGGGCGAGGAGGTGGCCCGCATCGGCAGCGCCGACTGGGTGCACGTCGACGTGATGGACAACCACTTCGTGCCCAACCTGACGTTCGGGCCGGCGATGGTCGAGGCGCTCAGCAAGGCGACCGACATCCCGCTCGATGCGCACCTGATGATCGAGGACGCCGACCGCAACGCGTCGGCGTACGCCGAGGCAGGCGCCGGGAGCGTCACCTTCCACGTCGAGGCGACCCAGGCCCCGATCCGCCTGGCTCGTGAGATCCGCGCGCAGGGCGCGCGCGCCTCGATGGCGCTCAAGCCGGCGACCCCGATCGAGCCCTACGAGGCGCTGCTGCCCGAGCTCGACATGCTGCTGATCATGACGGTGGAGCCTGGCTTCGGGGGGCAGAAGTTCCTCGACCTGTGCCTGCCGAAGATCCGCACCGCGCGCGAGCTGATGCGCAAGCACGGGGTCGAGACCTGGCTGCAGGTCGACGGGGGAGTCTCCCTGGAGACGATCGAGCGCTGCGCCGAGGCGGGAGCCGACGTGTTCGTCGCGGGCTCGGCGGTCTACTCCGCCGACGACCCGGACGCCATGGTGCGCGAGCTCAAGGCGAAGGCGGAGGCCGCGGCGCAATGACCAGGCGGGCACGCGTCGAGGACGTCCACGAGACGGCCCTGGCGATGCCCCACGTCGTCGTCGAGCGAGCCGCCGGCGGCCGGCCGGTCTACCAGGTGGGCAGGAAGTCCTTCGTGTTCTTCCGCGGGCCGCGGCCCGACGCGGTCGATCCGGATACCGGCGAGCGGCTCGAGGACGTCATCGTGCTCTGGGTCGCCGACGAGGGCGACAAGCAGGCGCTGCTCCAGGACGAGCGGCTGCCCTTCTTCACCACGCCGCACTTCGATGGCCACCCGTCGGTGCTGGTCCGCGAGTCCCGGCTCGGCGAGATCGATCGCGACGAGCTCGTCGAGCTCGTGCAGGAGGCCTGGCTGTCCCAGGCGTCCGCCCGGCGCGGGCGGGAGTGGCTCGCCGCGCACCGAGGCTCGGAGGGACAACCCAACTGATCCGCCGACCGGGTGGACCTGGTGTCGCCAGGTGACGTCGGGTCCGCCCGGTCACCGGGCCGGGATCTCGCGGAACGTCTGCGCATGGTCGGAGGCAGGAACTGCGCGTACGACGACCAGTCGTCGCCGTGTCGCTCAGCCAGAGCCCGTGGTGGTCAGCAGCACGAGCGCGGCGGGTCTCAAGCCGGGGTGACTCCCCATGAGTTGCCGAGACCGACGTCACCGTGGACGCGCCGGGCGGGAATGCCGCCGGATGTGGCAGGGTTGTCCCCGCAAGAGCCAGCATTGGCTCGCGTGCTCTGGGGGCGGTGAAACTCCGCACCGGCGGTGAAAGTCCGCGACCCGGCCACAGCCAGTGGCCGGTTGACCAGGTGGAACTCCTGGACCGACGGTCAAAGTCCGGATGAGAAGACGCACGCAGCACCGCAGGACAGCACGTGGCCCGTCGGGGTCCGCGCCCTGTGAGTGCCGACGCCCCGGAGTCCGCGACCACGGACCCGGAGGCGAGATGACGACCAGCGAGGCAGAGCAGCGCGCGATGCGCCGCGCGCTCCAGCTCGCGGCGACCCCCGGCGTCCCCCACGGCCCCAACCCGCGCGTGGGCTGCGTCCTGCTCGCCGACGACGGCACCGAGGTCGCGGAAGGCTTCCACCGCGGCGCCGGCACGCCGCACGCCGAGGCCGCCGCACTGGCCGAGGCGGGAGAGTCCGCGCGCGGCACCACCGCCGTCGTCACCCTCGAGCCCTGCAACCACACCGGCCGGACCGGGCCCTGCGCCGAGGCGCTGATCGCCGCAGGCATACGCCGGGTGGTCCACGCGGCGTCCGACCAGAGCTCGGTCGCCACAGGCGGCGCCGACCGGCTGCGCGCGGCCGGCATCGAGGTCGAGGGCGGACTGATGGCCGACGACGCCCGCGCGCTGAACCGGGCCTGGACGTTCGCGGTCGAGCACGGCCGGCCCTACGTCACGTGGAAGTTCGCGACCACGCTCGACGGGCGCAGCGCCGCGGCAGACGGCACCAGCCGCTGGGTCTCGAGCCGAGCCGCCCGGCTGGACACCCACCGGCTCCGGGCCGAGTGCGACACCATGCTCGTCGGCGCCAACACGGTCGTCGTCGACGACCCCGAGCTGACCGTGCGCGACGAGGTGGACGAGCCCGTCGCCCGCCAGCCGCTGCGCGCCGTGATGGGCCTGCGCGACCTGCCCGCGGACAGGCGGGTGCTCAACGACCGCGCCGAGACGGTCCAGCTGCGCACCCGCGACCCCCGCGAGGCACTGGAGCTGCTGCACCAACGAGGGAGGCAGCACGTGTTTCTCGAGGGCGGCCCGACCCTGGCAGCGGCCTTCCTGGAGGCCGGCCTGGTCGACGAGGTCGTCTGCTACGTCGCGCCCATGCTGCTCGGCGCCGGCACCAGCGCGGTCGCCGACCTCGGCATCACCACCATCGCCGAGGCCCTCCGCCTGCACGTGGACGACGTGCACGTCCTGCAGGGGCACGACGGCGAGGACACCAACGTCCGGCTCACCATGAGGAGGCACTGATGTTCACCGGCATCGTCGAGGAGCTCGGCACGGTCGCGGCCGTGGAGGAGCAGGGCGACGCGATCAGGCTCACGATCGAGGCAGCAACCGTGCTCGAGGGCACCGGGCTGGGTGACTCCATCGCGGTCAACGGCTGCTGCCTCACGGTGGTCTCGACGGACGGCGGCAGGTGGACCGCCGACGTCATGCAGGAGACCCTCGACAAGACCTCGCTCGCCGGCGTCGCGCCGGGGGAGAGGGTCAACCTCGAGCGCGCCGTCACCGTCGACAAGCGGCTCGGCGGCCACCTCGTGCAGGGCCACGTCGACGGGGTCGGCGAGGTGCTCCGCCGCACTCCCAGCGAGCACTGGGAGGTCGTCGAGATCTCGCTCCCGCAGCACCTGTCCCGCTACCTCGTCGACAAGGGCTCCATCACCGTGGACGGCGTCTCGCTGACCGTGGTGGAGGCCGGCCCCGACAGCTTCACCGTCAGCCTCATCCCCGAGACCCTCGCCCGCACCACGCTGGGCACCCGCCAGGTCGGCGCACGGGTCAACCTCGAGGCCGACGTCATCGCCAAGCACGTCGAGAAGCTGCTCGCGAGCGGCTACCTCGACCGGTTCACCGAGAACGCGAAGGACGACGCATGACCCTCCTCGACTGGCTCCTGCACGGAGTCATCCCCGTGGGCGACACCGGCCTGCACGTGCGCGAGGTGGTGGGCAACCTCTTCGGCCTCGCGAGCGCCGTCCTCGGCATGCGCCGCCTGGTCTGGGCGTGGCCCGTCGGGCTCGTCGGCAACGCGCTGCTCTTCACCGTCTTCGCGACCGGCGCGCTCAGCGGCGCGGACAGCGAGCCGCTGTGGGGCCAGGCCGGCCGCCAGGTGTTCTTCGCCGCGATGGCGCTCTACGGCTGGTGGCGCTGGACGGCCGAGAAGCGCGCCGGCGGTGCCGCCGACGGGGGAGCGATCACTCCGCGCTGGGCCTCGTGGCCGGAGCGGGCCCAGCTGCTCGCACTCGGTGTCGGCGGCTACGCCGCGGCGTACCTCCTGCTCCTCCTGATCGGCTCCTGGGGCCCCGTGACCGAGGCCTGGATCCTCGCCGGCTCGATGCTCGCGACCTACGGCATGGCGCGCGGCTGGGTGGAGTTCTGGATCGTGTGGCTGCTCGTCGACGTGGTCGGCGTGACCACGCTGGTGCAGGCGGGCTACTACCCGACGGCGGCGATGTACGTCGTCTACGCGGGGTTCGTGGTCGTGGGGCTCTTCGTCTGGCGCGAGGCGTCGGCGGCGCCGCAGGCCATGGACCCGACCCTCGAGGAGGTTGGCGCATGAGCGACAAGATCAGGCTCGACCCCGTCGAGCGGGCGATCGAGGACATCGCCGCGGGCAAGGCGGTCGTGGTCGTCGACGACGAGGACCGCGAGAACGAGGGCGACATCATCTTCGCTGCCGCCAAGGCGACGCCGGAGCTGATGGCCTTCACGATCCGCCACTCCAGCGGCGTGATCTGCGTGCCGATGCCCGCGGACATGCTGGACCGGCTCGAGATCCCGCTGATGACGCCGCACAACAAGGACAAGCTGCGCACGGCGTACACGATCTCGGTCGACGCCCGCGACGGCGTGAGCACTGGCATCAGCGCGGCCGACCGCGCCCACACCGCGCGCGTGCTCGCCGACAGTGCCACCGAGCCGTGGGAGCTGACCCGCCCGGGCCACGTCTTCCCGCTGCGCTACCGGGAGGGCGGCGTGCTGGTGCGCCGCGGCCATACCGAGGCCGCAGTCGACCTGGCCAAGCTGGCCGGGCTCACCCCGGCGGGTGTGCTGGTCGAGGTCGTCAACGACGACGGCACGATGAAGCGCGGCCCCGAGCTGCGGGAGTTCGCCGACGAGCACGGCCTCGCCATGATCTCCATCGACGACCTGGTGCGCTACCGCCGTCGCCACGAGCTGCACGTCGAGCGGGTCGCCGAGACCCGCCTGCCGACCGCGCACGGCGAGTTCACGGCGTACGGCTACCGGATCACCATCGACGACAGCGAGCACCTCGCGCTGGTCCACGGCGACATCTCCGATGCTGGCCGAGCGGGGTCGCGACCCGTGCTCACCCGCGTGCACTCCGAGTGCCTGACCGGCGATGTGTTCGGCAGCCACCGCTGCGACTGCGGGCCCCAGCTGCACGAGGCGATGGCCCGGATCGTCGAGGAGGGCAGGGGAGTGGTGGTCTACCTGCGCGGTCACGAGGGCCGGGGCATCGGCCTGGTCGCCAAGCTGCAGGCCTACGAGCTGCAGGACGGCGGCCGTGACACGGTCGACGCCAACCTCGACCTCGGCCTGCCGGCGGACGCGCGGCACTACGGCACCGCGACGCAGATCCTGCGCGACCTCGGGATCGAGAGCGTGCGGCTGCTGACCAACAACCCGAAGAAGACCGCCAGCCTGGAGGACTTCGGCATCCACGTCGCCGAGCGGGTCGGCCTGACGACACAGACCAACGAGCACAACATCGACTACCTGCGCACCAAGCGCGACCGGATGGGCCACGTCCTCCCGGACCTGACCTCGGCCACGGTCGTCGAGACCACGGAGGAGCTGCACCAGTGAGCGGACACGGAGCCCCCGACCAGCAGCCGATGGACTGCAGCGACCTGCGGGTCGCCGTCGTCGCCGCGAGCTGGCACACCCAGGTGATGGACGGCCTGCTCGCCGGCGCGCAGCGCGCGCTCGACGCCCACCAGGTCACCGACGCCACCGTCGTGCGCGTGCCGGGCACCTTCGAGCTGCCCGTCGTCGCGCAGGCCGTGGCCGGCCAGGGGTACGACGCGCTGGTGGCGCTCGGCGTCGTGATCCGTGGCGGCACGCCACACTTCGAGTACGTCTGCTCGGCCGCGACCGACGGCCTCACCCGGGTCGCGCTCGACCACACGGTGCCCGTCGGCTTCGGCGTGCTCACCTGCGACACCGAGCAGCAGGCCCTCGACCGGGCCGGCCTCGAGGGGTCGAGCGAGGACAAGGGCTGGGAGGCGACGGCAGCCGCGCTGGCGACTGCGCGCACCCTCACCGACCTGCGCGCCTAGCCGGCCAGCCCGCGGACGACCAGCGTTCGGCATCTCGGTGCCGCGCGTTCAACGCCCGCTGCTGGGATGCCGCACATGACTGACTCGAGGCGTCCAGAGGCAACCCGGCGACAGGTGATCAAGGCGGGCGGCGCGGCCGCCGGGCTCGCGGTGGCCGGCTCGCTCCTTCCCCCGTCGGTCCACCGGGCGATGGCGGCGCCGATGCGAGCGGGCGGCCTCGACGCGATCGAGCACGTCATCCTGCTGATGCAGGAGAACCGCTCCTTCGATCACTACTACGGCAAACTGCGCGGCGTCCGTGGGTACGGCGACCGTACGCCGCTGCGGCGCCGGGCCGGCAGCGACGTGATGCACCAGCCGGGCGGTCCAGCGGGCCAGGTGTTGCCCTTCTCGGTGCGCGAGGCGGCGGCCGCCGCGGGCCGGCCCACGACCGACATCCAGTACCTCGGCGATCTCCCGCACGGCTTCAGCGATGCCACCCGCGCCTGGGCGGACGGCTGGTGGGACGCCTGGGTGCCGGCGAAGGGCACGGCCACGATGACCTACTACGACCGCACCGACGTGCCGCTGCAGTACGAGCTCGCGGAGACATTCACCACCCTCGACGCCTACCACTGCTCGGTCTTCGGCTCGACCAACCCCAACCGCAACTACTTCTGGAGCGGCACGACCGGCTACGAGCCCGACGGCGTCCGCCGCGCGGTGACCAACGCCGCCTACAGCTACTCACACGGCGGTTACGACTGGACGACGTACCCCGAGCGCCTCGAGCGGACCGGGGTGTCATGGCAGATCTATCAGGAGTGGGACAACTTCACCGATAACGCCGTGGAGTACTTCCTCCCGTTCAAGCGGATCGGCACCAAGATGCTGGCCCACGTGGACGGGACCTACCGCACGACAGAGGAGTTCTACGACTCGCTGCACGCGAAGCCGGCCGCCGAGCAGGACCGGCTGCTGGCGCAGCTCGAGGTGGGGCGCGCCGCGCTCACCGCCGAGGAGCGGTCCCTCTTCGACAAGGCGATGTACCGCAGCCGGCCCGGCACGCTACTCACGCGCGTCCGTGACGACATCGCCGCCGGCACCCTCCCGAGGGTCACCTGGCTGGTGCCAACCGCGGCGCTGTCCGAGCACCCCGGCGCCTCGACCCCGGTCGGTTCGGCCAATCTGATCTACGACCTCCTCGACATCGTCGCCTCCGATCTCGACACCTGGTCCAGGACGGCGATCATGATCAACTTCGACGAGAACGACGGCTTCTTCGACCACGTGCCGCCGCCCATCGCCCCCCGCCCCGCCTCCGGCAACGGCGACGACTGGTACGCCGGCCAGCCGATCGGCCTCGGGCCCCGGGTGCCGATGACGATCGTGTCGCCGTGGACGATCGGCGGTCACGTCGAATCCGCGGTCGCCGACCACACCTCGACGCTCCGTTTCCTGGAGAGGTGGACCGGTGTCGCCGAGCCCAACATCTCCGCGTGGCGTCGCGCCGTCTGCTCGGACCTCACCTCGGCGTTCGACTTCACCCGCGCGGGCAGCCCGCCGAGCCTCACCCAGCCCGACGCCGTCCCGGCTCCGGTCGCCCGGTGGCGGCCGGTGCCTCCGGCCGACCAGGAGCTGCCCGAGCAGGAGGCCGGCCGCAGCGGATCGCGCCGGCTGGCCTACGGGCCGACTGCCTCGGCCGGGCTGGCCGGCGGGGTCCTGCGGCTCCGGCTCGGCAACGCCGGGTCAGAGGCTCTGGCCGCCCACGTCTACGGCTTCGCCGGCGAGCTGCCACGGGTCGAGCATCTCCTGGTGCCGGCCTGGGGACAGCAGGAGCTGGCCGTGATTCCCGCCGGAGGCCGCTGGGACCTCGTGGTCCAGGGGCCCAACCAGTACTGGTACGAGGCGTCCGGGACCCTCACCGGGGCTGCCGCGGGCGTTGACGTGCGGCAGTCCACCCGCGCCCGTCGCTCCAGCCTCGAGCTGGCACTCACCAACGACGGCAGCGCACCGGTCACCCTGACCGTGCGTCCGCTGGCCTACGTGGGTTCCGCCGTGAAGGTGAAGCTCGCCCCCGGGGCGAGTCGGGAGATCGCGTGGGGGACCGACCGGGGTTGGTACGACCTCGAGGTCGTCGCCGCAGAGGACGAGACCTTCCGGCGTCGCGTGACGGGCAGGGTGGAGACCGCGTCGCAGGGCGTCACCGCCTGAGACACGGTCGGGCGCTGCGCGTGAGACCTGCGCCGGACCGGAGCGCGCCGGGGCTTAGGGTTGTCACCCGTGAAGACGTTCGAGGAGCTCTGGGCCGAGCTCAACCAGAAGGCCCAGACCCGACCCGAGGGATCCGGCACCGTGCAGCAGCTCGACGCCGGCGTCCATGCGATCGGCAAGAAGCTGGTCGAGGAGGCCGCCGAGTCCTGGATGGCCGCCGAGCACGAGGGCAAGGACGCCGCAGCGCTCGAGATCAGCCAGCTGCTCTACCACGCCCAGGTGCTCATGATCGCGACCGGGCTGACCCTCGACGACGTCTACGCACACCTGTGAGGCCCTGATGACAAGCGCATCCCTCGGCGGCAACGGCAACGGCAACGGCAGCGACCTGCTCCGGATCGCCGTCCCCAACAAGGGCGCCCTCTCCCAGGCCGCGTCCGACATCCTCCGGGAGTCGGGCTACCGGCAGCGCCACGACTCCAAGGAGCTCGCGCTCATCGACGCCGACAACGGCGTGGAGTTCTTCTACCTCCGGCCCCGCGACATCGCGCTCTACGTCGGCGAGGGCACCCTCGACGTCGGCATCACCGGCCGCGACCTGCTGCTCGACTCGGGCGCGAAGGCCGAGGAGGTGATGAGCCTCGGCTTCGGCCGCTCCCGCTTCCACTTCGCGGGCCCCGCTGGTCGCTACACGCGGCTCGAGGACCTGAACGGCCTGCGCATCGCCACGTCGTACGTCGGGGTCGTGCAGTCCTTCCTGCAGGACCGCGGCATCGACGCGACGGTGACCCGCCTCGACGGCGCGGTCGAGACCAGCATCCAGCTCGGCGTCGCCGACGTGATCGCCGACGTCGTCGAGACCGGCTCCACGCTCAAGGCGGCCGGGCTGGCGACCTTCGGCGAGGTGATCCTCGAGTCCGAGGCCGTGCTCATCACCCGCGGCGGCGACGTCCCGCCCGGCTTCGAGGTCTTCAAGCGCCGCGTCGACGGCGTCCTGGTGGCTCGCAGCTACGTGATGATGGACTACGACATCCCCCGGGACCGGGTCGAGGCCGCGGTCGCGGTGACCCCCGGGCTCGAGGGCCCGACGATCTCGCCGCTCGGCCGCGAGGGCTGGGTGGCCGTCCGGGTGATGGTGCCGCGCGCGGGCGCCCAGCGCCTGATGGACGAGCTGTACGACGTGGGCGCGCGGGCGATCCTGCTCACGGACATCCATGCCTGCCGGCTCTGACGCACCGCCGCTGCCGCACACCTGGCGTCCGCTCGGCGTGCGGCTGGCGATGCTGTTCTTCGGCGGCCTGCTGCTGCTCCTGTGCGCCTTCGCCTGGTTCGGCTTCGACGCCGAGACCCGCGCCCGGTTCACGCTCTTGCAGCGCACGACGCTGGTCGCCCTGGCGCTGCTCGCCGGGTCGGCGTGCTACGCCCTCGTGCGCTCACGGGTGACGGCGAGCGAGGCGGGGCTGACGGTCGTCAACGGCTACCGCCGCCGCGACTACGAGTGGGCGGAGGTCGTCGCCATCCACCTGCCGCAGGGCGCGCCGTGGGCGACGCTCGACCTGGCCGACGGCACGACCGCCGCCGTCATGGCGCTGCAGGGCTCCGACGGCAACCGCGCGCGCACCGCCGTACGGCAGCTGCGCTCGCTCATCGACCGGCCCGGCTGAGGTGGGCGGTCGCTGATGTTCTTCTCGGTGTCATGATCACGTCACGCGTGACCGAGAGGGTCGGGCCATGAGACTCGCACCCACCCTCGCCCTCGCGCTCGTGGCGCCGATCGCCGCCGTCGCCCCGGCCACCGCCGGGTCACAGGTCGACCCCGAGGGAGCCACCCTGTCCGCCTGGTCGGTGCTGCCGGCCGAGACCTACGTCCCCGGCAGCGAGACCAGCGGCCACTGGACGACTGGCAACGCGGCCGTCCCTGCGCCCTACCCGGGCCAGCCGGTGCAGGGCTTCTCGGGCACCCACGCGCTCGCCGACGGCAGCCTCGTGGTGCTCTCCGACAACGGGTTCGGTGCCAAGGCCATCAGCGCCGACTTCCTGCTCTCGGTCCACCGGATCACGCCGGAGACCGACGACGCGGACGGTGCCGGCGAGACGTCGTACGACGAGACCCTCTTCACCTTCAGCGACCCCGACCGGCTGGTCCCGTGGACCACCTGGCGCGACGGCGGCTGTGCAGCCGCCGCCTCGGCCGGCACCCTGCCCGCCGGCTACACCTGCCCGGCGCCGGACCGGAAGCTCACCGGCTGGGACTTCGACCCGGAGTCGATCCAGCGTGCCGCCGACGGCACGTGGTGGGTCGGCGAGGAGTTCGGCCCGTTCCTGCTGCACCTCTCGTCCGACGGCGCGCTGCTCGAGCCGCCGATCCCGACGCCCGGCGTGAAGAGCCTGTCCAACCCGACGCTCGCGGCCGGTGAGACCGCCAACCTGGCCAACTCGAAGGGCTACGAGGGCCTCGCGGTCACGCCCGACGGCCGGACGCTGCACCCGATGCTCGAGGGCGCGATCGCCGAGGACAAGGCCGCCGGGCTGGATGCCGACCTGCGGATCTACACCGTCCGCGACGGAGCCTTCCAGGACGGCTTCCTGCGCTACCGGATGCAGAGCGAGCAGCACGCCCTGGGCGACTTCATCATGGTCAACCGCCACGAGGCGCTGGTGATCGAGCGGGACAACCTCCAGGGCGACGCCGCGCGGTTCAAGCGGATCTACCTGGCCGACCTGCGCGACCGGGACGGTGACGGCTATGTCTCCAAGCGACTGCTCGTCGACCTGATGGACGTCGCCAACCCCGAGGGCCTCGGCGGCTTCGGCGACCCGTTCACGTTCCCGTTCTGGACGATCGAGGACGTGGAGATCCTCGATCGCCGCACGATCGCGGTGATGAACGACAACAACTTCCCCGCGACGGGCGGCCGGTCGGCGACCGTGCCGGACCCGAACGAGTACGTCGTGATCACCCTGGCCGAGCCGCTCAAGGTCGACCGGCGACTGCTGCCACTTCGGACTGACGAGCCCTAGTCGACCGCGCGGATCCCCCAGGAGACGGACAGTTCGTCACCCTCCTGCCCCGCGGGCGCGAGGGTGACGAGGTCCTGGCCGGAGTTGAACGCGTCGGCCGGCGCTGTCATCGGCTCGATCGCCAGTGACCGCCGAGCCGTGGGGGTGGCGTCGGCGCTGAAGGCCAGCAGCCAGCGCACGTGCGAGTCGGCCCACAGGGCGACCCCCAGGCCGGTGGCGGGATCGCTGAGCACCGCGGTCGCGATGCCCTCGTCGTCGCGGTCCAGGTCGGTGTAGGCGTTGTCGAAGACGGTCGAGCCGATCACCCGCGACTTGCGGAAGTCGTGGTCGGTGCCGGTGATGTCGTCCACCGACACCGGCAACAGCCGCTCGTCGTTGGTCATCCGCCGCGAGGCCGGAAGGGTCAGCTCGAGGTGGTCGATCCCCTCGCCGACGCAGAGATAGGGGTGGGCGCCGCAGGCGTACGGCGCGGGCTCGCCGGCCATGTTCGTGGCGGTCTGGGTCACCTGCAGCCCCTCGGCGGAGAGGTCGTAGAGCACGTGCAGGTCCACCAGCCAGGGGTAGCCCGTCTGGGCCATCAGCCGGTAGACCAGCGACACCGAGTTGGACGTGTGCTCCTCGAGGGTCCACGCCACCCAGCGCGCCAGGCCGTGCGAGGCGTTGTGGCGCGACGGCTCGGTGAGGGGGAGCTGGTGCTCCCGGCCGCCGAAGGAGTACTTGCCGTCGCGGATGCGGTTGGGCCACGGCATCAGCAGCTGCCCCCGGCCCCCGGATGCCATCTCGTCGGGTCCGAAGCCGTCGACGAGGGGCCGCCCGGCGTACTCCAGCACGCGCAGCGCCGCCCCGCTCTCCGTCACGACGGCGCGGTAGCCGCCGCCTTCGATCTCGTACTGCTCCCCGCTCGGTGCCAGCATGGGCCAACCCTAGGTGGTGAGCACCACGTCGGCGTGCTCGCGCGTGCGGAGCCGGGCGTGCAGCTCATCCTCGTCCTGCCGCCACTGCAGCCAGTGGCCGCGCATCTGCTCGCCGTCGCGTTCGAGGCCCCGGTCCAGCCGGACGTCCGGGTCCGCCTCGACCCAGGCCAGGCACCCGACGAGGGCCGAGTAGGCCGGCGCCCACGACCCGACGCCCTCCACCACCAGCAGTCCGCCCGGCGCGACCTCGTGGGTCTCGGCCCAGGCCGAGGCGTGCCAGTCCCAGCGCCGCCACCGGCCGGTCCGGCCCTCCGCGAGCGGCACGAGGAGGGCCTCGATGGTGGCGGCCAGCCCGGGGAGGCCGGGCCAGCCCTCCAGCAGCTCGTCGGTGTGTACGACGACCGCGTCCGGCGCCAGGGCTGCGACCGCAGCCGCGAGCGTCGTCTTGCCGGAGCCGGCCGGACCGTCCACGCAGACCAGGCGGCCGGTGCCGAGGGTCGGCGGTCGCGACCGGACGAACGCGACGACCTCACGGGCGGCCTCGGTGGCCCGATCGTGCTGGGCCGCGCTGCTCATCCGAAGGCCAGTCCTTCGCCGCGGTAGGTCGGCACGGTGTCGACGATCTCCTCGCCCGAGACGAGGTGCACCTCGTTGCCGTGCTCGAAGAGCTCGCCCGACTTCGCGTGGCGGAACCAGACCAGGTCACCCACGGCCAGCATGGCCGCGGGATGGCCGGTGAGGGGCGTCTGCACCTCACCGGCTCCCTCGAGGCTCGTCAGGTGGAGCCCTGGAGGCGCCCACGGCGTGGGCAGCCGGTCGGGTCCGGCGGCACCCGAGGCGACGAAGCCGCCGCCGTGGACGTTCGCGAGCGCGGGGGAGGGCCGCCGGGTGACGCGCAGGCCGTAGAAGGCGGCAGGCCGCGGGCTGAACGAGGTGTAGTGGTCGAAGAGCGCCGGGCACAGCAGGCCGGACCCCGCGGCGATCTCGGTGACGCTGGGGTCGGCGGCGGTCTCCGCGACCGAGCCAGACCCACCGCCGTTGAAGAACTCGATCTTCGCCACGTCCCGCAGTGCGTCGATGACCTCGCGGCGGCGGGCCTCCACCTGTGCCAGGGACGCCTGCTTGAGCCGGCGCACCAGCAGCGACTTCGTCCGCTGGCCCGGCACCTCGTCGGGGACGCCGGCGACCTGGCCCTCGTAGGACATCAGGCCGACGAGCTCGAAGCCCGGCCGGGCCGCCACGGTCTCGGCGAGTGCCCGCACCTCCCGGGCGTCGTACAGCGGGGAGCGCTTGGGGCCGACGTGCTGGCCGCCCATCCGCAGGCCGGCGTCGACGTCGATCGCGACCCGCACCGGCACCGCCCGCGAGGCGCGCACCGAGTCGACGACGTCGAGGTGGGCGACGTCGTCGATCATGAGCGTGATCCCGGCAGCCTCCGACGGCGACATCACCAGCTCCCGGAGCGCGCCCCGGTCGACGGTCGGGTAGGCCACGACGACGTCGTCGCTGATGCCGTGCTCGTGCAGCCAGATCGCCTCGCGCAGGGTGTAGGCGAGCACGCCCGAGAAGCCGTCGCGGGCGAGCGCCCGGGAGACCAGCGCCGGGACCCGCAGCGACTTCGAGGCCACCCGGACGGGCTTGCCGCTCGCGCGTCGCACCAGGTCGTCCGCGTTGGCGTCGAAGGCGTCGACGTCGACCACGAGCACCGGGCTGGGCAGGAAGTCGCGTCCCTCGACGGCGGCGCGCAGTCGCGCCCAGAGCCGGTTGCGGTCGACGAAGTCGTGACCCGTCACTCGGTCGTGCTCACTCAATGCCGCGGCGCTTCAGGATCGCCTCGACGTCGCTCAGGTCGTCGTCGATGACCGGGCGGCCGGGCTGCGCGCTCGCGGCTGCGCCCAGCTGAGGGTCTCGCCGCTCGGCCACCGGGCGAGCCTGGGCGCTCCTCGAGCCGCGCGCGAGCTGCCGGTCGCGCAGGATGCCGGAGACCAGGAACAGCAGCAGCGACGTGCCGGCCAGGCCGACGCCGGTCCACACGAACGGGTTGAACACCAGGCCCGTCGCCCAGTCGGTCACCGAGCCGGCGATCTCGGTGAACATCTCCAGCGTCCCGGTCAGCCAGGCAGCGGCGGGCAGCAGCGTGAACCCGAGGGCACGCAGCCCGTTGGCCGCGCCGCGGCGCCGGAAGGCCACCCACGTCCAGATCACGCCGACCACGGTCAGGGCCAGGGCGAGGGCGCCCCACGTCACCTCAGTCATGTCCCTCAGGTTGTCACAGGCCACCGCATCCGTGGCTCGCCGGCGCGTGGGACGATGACGCCGTGAGTGCAGAGCGGCGGATCCTGGAGTCCTCCTTTCCGGACGACGACGGCTCGGCCGACCCGGCCGTGGCGGCCGCGCTCGCGGCGTACGCCCGCGGTGGGGCCTATGTCGACGCGCTGATGGCGCTGCGCTCCTCCCGCCTGCTCGTCCCCGTGGTCGCCCTGCTCGGCGAGGTGGAGTACGACGAGCAGGGGCTGGCGCACGACAAGACCAGCGACATGGCCGCGGTGCTGCTCCAGGGCGCCGACGGCCGGCTCGCGCTGCTCGCGTTCACCTCCACCGACGCGCTCGCGGCCTGGAACCCGGAGGCCCGGCCGGTCGCCGTGCCGGCGCGGGTCGCCGCCCAGTCGGCCATCCAGGACGACGCGGCGGCGCTGGTGATCGACGTCGCCGGCCCGGCCACCTTCGTGGTGGAGGGGGACGACCTCACCGGCCTGGCCGCCGGCTGGCAGCTGGCCCGCGCGGGGGAGCGGAGCGCCTGGATTCGCGTCTCAGGGGAATGATCCCCTAGGCTTGGGCGTTGACCGATCAGTCCCGAGAGGGACCGATCTTCCAAGCGGAGGCTCGGACACCACGCGTCTCCCACCCGCATCGACCGCCGATCCCCGGATCAACGCACCACAGGTCGTCGGGTCCGGTCCATGAGGACGTGTTCCCCTGTCCGGGGAGGCGCGTGCTGACTGGCTTCCGCTTGGGACAAGTGGGAGCCATCGTGCATTTCAGGTGATGGCACTCCCGCGAAGACCACCCAAGAGGGCCATTCCACCACTGGAGGACACATCAGCACCGAGCTGCGCATCAACGAGCGGATCCGGGTTCCCGAGGTCCGGCTCGTCGGACCCAACGGCGAGACGGTCGGCATCGTGCCGACCGACCAGGCGTTGAAGCTTGCCCAGGAGGCCGACCTCGACCTCGTCGAGATCGCCCCGCAGGGACGGCCGCCAGTCTGCAAGCTCATGGACTACGGCAAGTTCAAGTACGAGAACGCGCAGAAGGCCCGCGAGGCCCGGCGCAACCAGACGAACGTGATCATCAAGGAGATGAAGCTTCGTCCCAAGATCGACGCGCACGACTACGAGACGAAGAAGGGCCACGTCGTCCGGTTCCTCAAGGCCGGCGACAAGGTGAAGATCACGATCATGTTCCGTGGTCGTGAGCAGCACCGCCCGGAGCTGGGCTTCCGCCTGCTCCAGCGCCTCGCCGAGGACGTGCAGGAGCTGGGCTTCGTCGAGTCCGCTCCCAAGCAGGACGGCCGCAACATGATCATGGTGCTGGGGCCGCACAAGAAGAAGGCGGACGCCAAGGTCGACGCCCAGGCCGCCAAGGAGAGCAGGGCCGCCGAGCGTGCCGCTGCCGAGGCCGAGGAGCGCGCCGAGCGCGAGGCGGCGCACGCCGCCGGGCCGGTCGCGGCCAAGAAGGAGCGCGGCCGCTCCGAGAACCTCGATCCCGAGATCGAGGCGTGACGACGTCACGACTCGATCGAGCAACGATCGCGTGACGACGTCACGACTCGATCGAGCAATCGATCCACCCGAATCAACGACACGGAAGTAGAGAGACACCATGCCGAAGAACAAGACCCACTCGGGCGCCAGCAAGCGCTTCCGCGTGACCGGTTCGGGCAAGATCCGCCGCCAGAAGGCGGGCCTGCGCCACAACCTCGAGAAGAAGCCCTCGAAGGTCACCCGCCGCATGTCCGGCACGACCGAGGTCGCCAAGGCCGACGTCCCCCGCGCGAAGAAGCTGCTGGGTCTCTGATCCGCTTTCCCACCGGTTGGTCGAGCGAAGTCGAGACCGCCTCCAGTCTTAGCAACAAGGAGTAAAGAAGATGGCACGCGTCAAGCGCGCAGTGAACGCCCAGAAGAAGCGTCGCACCACCCTCGAGCGGGCGAGCGGCTACCGCGGCCAGCGGTCGCGCCTCTACCGCAAGGCCAAGGAGCAGGTCACCCACTCTCTGGTCTACAGCTACAACGACCGCCGCAAGAACAAGGGCAACTTCCGCAAGCTGTGGATCCAGCGCATCAACGCCGCTGCCCGCGCCAACGGGATGACCTACAACCGCTTCATCCAGGGCCTCGGCCTCGCGGGTGTCGAGGTCGACCGCAAGATCCTCGCGGACCTCGCCGTCAACGACGCCCCGGCGTTCGCCGCGCTCGTCGAGACTGCCAAGGCCGCGCTGCCCGAGGACGTCAACGCGCCCAAGGTCTCCGCCTGATCCGCGCCGGATCGGTGGTCGAGTAGGCGTGAGGGACGAGCGCCGTATCGAGACCCCCCTGGCCGCGAGCAACGCTCGGGTCAAGGACGCACGCAAGTTGAGCCGCCGCTCGGCCCGCGCCGAGCGGCGGCTCTTCCTTGCAGACGGCCCGAAGGCCGTCGAGGGCGCGCTCGCCCATGCGCTCGAGGACGGTGCCTCCTGCGTGGTCGAGGTCTTCGCCACGATCGCCGCCACCGAGCAGTACGCCGGGCTGGCGGCCGCCGCGCGTGCCGCTGACGTCGCCTGGAGCCTGGTCGACGACCGGGCCCTCGCGTCGCTGTCCGACTCGGTCACGCCCGCTGGCCTCGTCGCCGTCTGCCGGTTCCTCGACGTCCCGCTGGACTCGCTCTTCGCTGGTCGAGTAGCCGAGCGAGGCACGAGCGAGGCGTATCGAGGCCCCGCGCTCGTCGCGGTCTGCGCCGACGTGCGCGACCCCGGCAACGCGGGGACCGTGATCCGCACCGCCGACGCCGCCGGCGCCGGTGCCGTGGTGCTCGCGGGCAGCTCGGTGGACGCCTACAACCCCAAGACCGTCCGGGCCACCGTCGGCAGCCTGTTCCACCTGCCGATCGCGGTCGAGCCCGACCCCGCCGCGGCGGTCGCCGCGGCCCAGGCTGCCGGCCTCACCGTGCTGGCCGCCGACGGCGAGGGCGAGGTCGACCTGTTCGACGCGTCGTTCTCCGACACCGTCCTCGCCGGCCCCACCGCCTGGCTCTTCGGCAACGAGGCCTGGGGCCTGCCCGCCGAGCTCGCCGCGCTGGCCGACCACCGGGTCGCCATCCCGATCCACGGCCGGGCCGAGAGCCTCAACCTCTCCACTGCGGCCGCGGTCTGCCTCTACGCCAGCGCCCGCGCCCAGCGTGGCTGACCGGCCGGCCGTGGAGGGACGAGGGCCTGTCACGAGAACACCGCCAGCGCGACGCTACGTCTTGCCCCCGCTCAGCGGGGGCAAGACGTAGCGTCATGAAGAGGTCGCCGGATTGAGCGCCCGTGGAGCTGCTGCATCAGGTCCGTCGGGTTCATCCGGCCGCGTCTCGCCGAGGGCGACGACTCACCCCAATCCTCACCCCATTTCAGGGAAGACATCTCGCAGTCGGCCTCGGTGCGTCGAACGCGGCGTAGCGTGGTTCTGGGGGTGATGGGGAGGAAAAGTGCGTCAGGACAGGCGCCACACCAGACTCAGGCCGCATCCTTGGCTCGGCACCATCGCGGTCGTGGTCGCTGTGATTGCGATGACCACGACCTTGTCCTGGCTGAGCCTCGAGGAGGAGCGGTCCCCCCAGGCACCAGACAGAGCGACGGTCGAGATCGAACCCAGCACGTCGCCGCCCACCCCCCTCGACACGGAGTCGTTCCAGGCCGCCATCGACGCGGCGGTCGAGGAATGCCGAAGGGTCTGGGAAGCACAGGAGCAGCCCCTTCAGGCTGCCGCGATCTCCCTCGCGCAGTGGCAGGTGCATGTCGACGCGATGAACCAGCTGGTTGCCGGGGAGATCACCTTCGCCCAGGCGACGGCGTTCTGGGAGCAGACCCGGATCCTGGCTACCGACAACGTCACGGCGTTCACCGAGGCCGATGGCGAGTACGTCGCCAGCGACCCGTCATGCCCGACGCCGGTCACGCCCGACGGCATCGCCGTGGACACCGAGGCCCTCGCCGCGTGTGATGAGGGCATCGAGGCACGGGACGAGACGCTGGATGCCGCACGGGTGTCGATCCGGACCTGGCACCACCACGTCATCGACATGGACCTGCTCCGCGCCGGCCAGCTGTCGCCCGAGCTCGCGCTCGAGCTGTGGCGGAGGTATTGGAGGCAGGGTGTCGATGAGCTGAACGCCTATCGCGAGCAGCTCGGGGAGGCGAAGCAGGAGTCCTGCGACGGAGCGTGAGCCGGCTTCGCGGGGGCCGATCTGGCACGCTGGGCCGACCATGATCCTCATCGACCCGCCCGCCGTGCCCCGCTGGGACCGGCTCTGGTCCCACCTGGCCAGCGACACGTCGTACGACGAGCTGCACGCCTTCGCACTGGCGAACGGCGTCCCGGCTCGTGGCTTCGACGGGGACCACTACGACGTCCCGTCGGACTACTACGACGCGATGGTCGAGGCGGGCGCCGTGCCGGTGACCTCGCGCGAGCTGGTCATCCGGCTGCGGAAGGCGGGGCTCAGGCGGCCGAAGCCCACGCGCACGCACCGCGCCTGAGGCGGGTCGGGAGGGGGCTCATTCGCTCGCCGCCATCGTCGCGCCGAGGCCGATCATCATGGCGCCGCCGGCGGCGCCCATCGCGTCGAGCCGGCGCGGGCTGCGGGCGAACCAGTCGCGCGCGCGGCTCGCGCCGAGCGCCCACAGCGAGTCGGACGCCACCGCCATCAGCCCGAACAGCAGGCCGAGCAGCGCGACCTGCAGGCCGACGCGCCCGGCCTCGGCGTTGGTGAACTGGGGAAGGAACGCCAGGAAGAAGACGATCGTCTTCGGGTTGGTGACGCCGACCAGGAAGCCGGTCCGCAGCGCGCGGGCGGTGGACTCCGTGGTGCGGCCGACGCCGGCGATCAGTGCGATCCGGGCGTCCCGGCGGTGGCGGATCGCCTGGATGCCCAGCCAGACGACCCACGCCGCTCCCGCGAGCTTGACGACGGTGTAGGCCGCGGCGCTCTGCGCCACGACCGCGCCCAGCCCCACCGCGACGAGCACCACTTGCGCGACCAGGCCGAGGGCGTTCCCGACCACGGAGAGCAGGGCGTCGCGGCGGCCGACCGTGAGAGCGCGGCCGATGGTGAAGAGGAGGCTCGGTCCCGGCACCTGGATGAAGAGCAGGGAGGCCACGACGAAGGCGAGCAGCTGGGACGCGGTGGGCATGCCTCATGGTGGCAGTCCCGGGCGCGCCCTGCGAGCCGATATCAGCGGCTGCCTCCGACTAGGGTTGCATCGTGCCCACGCCCGAGGAGCCGACCCGGGACCTCGCCGACTCCTACCCCGACGGCGTGCTCGGCGCGCGCGCGGACGGCGTGGTGACCGTGCTGAACGACCAGGCGGCGAGCCTGCTTCGCGTGCCACGGGAGTCGCGGGGACAGCAGCTCGCCGACGTGCTGCGGCTGCAGGACCAGGACGCGCGCACCTGGCTGGAGGTCAACGACCCGTTCGGCAGCATCTCGATCCGGCGCGGCATCCCCGAGCAGTCCTGGCTCAACGACGCCGGCGAGGAGGTGCTCACCACCGCCCGGATCCTGCGCGACGTGCCGCTGGGCCCGGTGACCGGCGTGGCCATCGGGCTGCGCACCGGCCGCGGCCGTGCCCGGCTCGACCGGGAGCGCTCCGACCTGGTCGCGACGGTCGCCCATGAGCTGCGCTCGCCCCTCACGGGCGTGAAGGGCTTCGTCCAGGCACTCCTCAACCGCTGGGACAAGCTCAGCGACGACCAGCGCAAGCTGATGCTCCACACCGTCCACAGCGACGCCGACCGGCTGGCCCGCCTGATCGCAGAGCTCCTCGACGTGGCCCGCATCGACACCGGGCGGCTGCAGCTCTACCCGCGCGACTGCGACGGGCGGGTGCTCGTGCAGAGGGTCGCCGACTCGGTGGCCGCGGGCACCGCACGCCCGATCGAGGTGGTCCTCGCCGACGACGTGCCGGGGATCCACGCCGATCCGGACAAGTTCACCCAGGTCCTCACCAACCTGGTGGAGAACGCCGTCCGCCACGGCGAGGGCGTCGTGCGCGTCTCCCTCGAGGCACTCCCGCCTGAGCAAACCTGGCCCGGCGCGAGGATCGTCGTCGAGGACGAGGGCGACGGGATCCCCGAGGAGCTGCGCCGGCAGGTCTTCACCAAGTTCTGGACGTCCGGCGCCGGCGGCTCGGGCCTCGGCATGTACATCGTCCACGGCCTGGTCCGCGCCCACGGGGGAGACATCGCCATCGGGGAGTCGCCCTCCGGAGGCGCCCGGATCACCGTCCACTGGCCATCTGCACAGAACCTTCACGAGTCGTCCCCGTCTCCACCCGCTCCGCCCTCCTAGGGTCGGGGCATGACCCACCCGTCCCCTGCGCAGCGACGGCTCGTGGTGGTCGAGGACGACCGCACCATCAACGACGCGCTCGCCGACCGCCTGAGGGCGGAGGGGTACGCCGTGACGCAGGCGTTCGACGGGCCCAGCGCGGTCGACACCGTCACCCGCGAGGAGCCGGACGCCGTGCTCCTGGACGTGATGCTCCCCGGCCTCGACGGCCACGAGGTCTGCCGGCGGATCCAGGCCACCCGACCCGTCCCGGTGCTGATGCTCACCGCCCGCGACGACGAGGCGGACATCCTCGTCGGCCTGGGGGTCGGGGCCGACGACTACCTCACCAAGCCGTTCCGGATGCGCGAGGTCGTGGCCCGGGTGGCGGCGTTGCTGCGGCGCGTGGAGCGGGCGGCCGAGCTGCAGGCCGCCCCCGGCAGGGCCACCCTCGTCGCCGGTGACCTCCGGGTCGACCCCGGCACGCGGCGTACGACCGTCGGTGGCGCCGAGGTGCACCTGACGCCGACCGAGTTCGACCTCCTCGTCTGCCTGGCCCGGGAGCCCGGCCAGGTGCTGACCCGCGAGCGGCTCCTGGCGGAGGTGTGGGACTGGGCGGACGCCTACGGGACCCGCACGGTCGACAGCCACGTCAAGGCGCTGCGCGCGAAGATCGGGGCGGGACGGATCCGCACGGTCCACGGCGTCGGCTACGCCCTGGAGGCCGGCCAGTGAGCTCCACCGGCGTGAGCGCCCGCTTCGACGCCCTCACCAGCATCAAGACCAAGCTCGGCGTCCTCGTCGCGGCCTCCGTGGTCGTCGCCGCGCTGCTCTCGGCCCTGGGCTCGGCGGCGGGCGTGCCTGCCCTGCTGACCGTCCCCGTCGCCGTCGCGCTCGCCCTCGCGGTGACGCAGCTGCTGGCCGCGGGCATGGTCGCGCCGCTGCGCCGGATGACCGAGGTGACGCAGCAGATGGCGGCGGGCGACTACAGCGGCCGGGTGCACGCGACAGCCAGCGACGAGGTGGGCCGGCTGGCCGCGGCCTTCAACACGATGGCCGCCGACCTGGCCCGGGTGGACCACGAGCGGCGCGACCTGATCGCGACCGTCTCGCACGAGCTGCGCACGCCCCTGGCGGCGATGACCGCGATCCTGGAGAACCTCGCCGACGGCGTCGTGCCCGCCGACCCGCCCCGCCTGGCCGAGGCGCTCACCCAGGCGGAGCGGCTGCGCGACCTGGTGACCGCGCTCCTCGACCTCTCGCGCCTCGAGGCGGGCGCGACCCACCTCGAGCCGCAGTCGGTCGCGGTCGCGCCGCTGGTCGCCGAGTGCGTCGAGGTGGTCGTCGCGTCCGGCCGGGCAGGGGAGTACGACGTCGCCGTGCCCGCCGACCTCGAGGTCGCCGCCGATCCCGGGCGGCTCCGCCAGCTGCTGGTCAACGTGCTGGACAACGCCGCCCGCCACGGCTCGGGTGAGCAGCCGATCCGGGTGACTGCTGGCGCCCACGAGGGCGGCTGGTGGCTCGAGGTGGTCGACGACGGGCCCGGGGTTCCCGCGGCCGACCGGGAGCGCGCCTTCGAGCGGTTCGGCACCGACGCCACCGGGGGTGGGGGCACGGGGCTCGGGTTGGCGATCTCCCGCTGGGTGGCGACGCTGCACGGAGGCACGCTCCGGTTCCTCGACCCCGCCCCGGACTCCGCCGGGGCGCGCATCCGGCTCGAGCTGCCCGAGGCGCCTGCGCCTGCGCCCGAGGTCCCGTTCGCGGGTGAGCCCCAGCCGGTCGGTCGTGCAGACCCGAAGCCCTGGGTTCGGGTCGGGATGACGGATGCCCCGCCCGCCCGGGACGTCGGTGCGCCGTCCGCGCTCGACGCCGTCTTCGGGCGGTCCTGGCCCGAGGGAGGGGATCGCTACGGGCTGCGCGTCGTGCTCACCAGCGCCGCCGTCGGCGTGCTCGGCGGGGCACTGGTGACCCACACGCTGCCGGGGCTCTCCTGGCTGCTGGTGATGCTGGCCGCCGGCGCCGCGGCCTTCGCCACCGCTCGCCGCCGTGCCGACGCCTTCACGATCTCCTGCACCGCGCTCAGCGTGCTGCTCGTCCTGCCGGTGGCGCTGCTCGACAGCTGGCCGTTCGTCGGCCTGTGCGTGTTCACCGCGGCCGGGGTCTTCCTCATCGGCGTCACCGGCGCGCGGACCCTGCCGGGCTTCCTCCTCACCGGCGTCTCGTGGCCGCTGGCCTCCCTGCGGGGCCTGCCCTGGCTGGGCCGCAGCGTCCGCCTCGTCGGCTCCGGCGGCCGTGCCCCGGCGGTCGTGCGCACTGTCGTGTGGTCGCTGCTCGGCCTGCTGGTCTTCGGTGCGCTCTTCGCGTCGGCCGACGCGCTCTTCGCGACCTGGGTCGACGCCCTGGTGCCCAACCTGACGTTCAACGACCTGGTGCTCCGGTCGTTCGTGGCGTTCCTGGTCTTCGGCCTGACGCTCGCCGCGGCGTACCTCGCCCTCAACCCTCCGCGAGTCGACCCTGACCGTGACCGGCCGGCCCCGCTGGGCAACCGCTTCGAGTGGCTGGTGCCGGTGCTGCTCGTCGACGCGGTGTTCCTGGTCTTCCTCGCAGCCCAGGCGGCTGCCGTGTTCGGCGGGCATGCCTACATCGAGGAGACCACCGGCCTGACGTACGCCGAGCACGTGCACCAGGGCTTCGGCCAGCTGACCGTGGCCACCGCCCTCACCCTGCTGGTCGTCTGGGCGGCGGCTCGCCGGGCCGGTGACACCGCGGCCGACCGCCTGTGGCTGCGGCTGTCGATCGGCCTGCTGTGCGTGCTGACCCTGGTGGTCGTGGCGTCGGCGCTGAACCGGATGCGCCTCTACCAGGAGGCCTACGGCTTCACGACGCTGCGCGTCACGGTCGACGTCTTCGAGGCCTGGCTCGGCCTGGTCGTGCTCGCGGTGATGGTGCTGGGCGTCCTGGGGCGCGGCGCCTGGCTGCCCCGGTTCGCGCTGCTCAGCGGCGCGCTGTCCCTGCTCGCGCTCGCGGCGGTCAACCCGGACGCCTGGGTGGCCGGCCGCAACATCGACCGCTACGAGGCGACCGGCAGGCTCGACCTGCGCTACCTCCAGTCGCTCTCGGCGGATGCCACGCCCGTGATCGTCGAGCGGCTGCCCGAGGAGGTCGCCGGGTGCGTGCTGCAGTACCTGCCGGCCGACCGGCTCGAGGAGGGCCAGAGCCCGCTCGCGTGGAACCTCGGCCGGACACGGGCGGCCGACGCCCTGGAGGGCGTGGACCTGCCGGCTCCACCTGGGCCCGCAGACGACCCGTGCAGCGCGCTCTACACGCAGTTCGGCGAGCGCGGATAGCGTCGGTGGGAACCGAGGAGCGGCGGCGGGACCTCCACACCTAGAATCAGCGCGTCCATCAGAGCCGCGCTGGAAAGGGAGCCATGTCCGGCCCCAACACCGACTACGACCCCGTCGAGGTCACCCCGCTCAAGGCCGACGAGGTCGAGGCCATGCGCGACGCCGCGCTCGCGGCGATCGCGGCGGCGACCGACCTCGAGTCGCTCAAGCAGGTCCGCCTCGACCACGCGGGTGACCGCTCCCCGCTGGCCCTGGCCAACCGCGAGATCGGTGCCCTTCCCCCGCAGGCCCGCAAGGACGCCGGCCAGCGCGTCGGCCAGGCGCGTGGGGCCGTCAACAAGGCGCTGGCGGAGCGGCAGGCCGTGCTCGAGGCCGAGCACGAGGAGCGGATGCTCGTCGAGGAGGCGGTCGACGTCACCCTGCCGGCCGAGCGGCGCCGGCGCGGCAGCCGCCACCCGATCACCCTCCAGTCCGACCTGATCGCCGACCTCTTCGTCGCGATGGGCTGGGAGGTCGCCGAGGGCCCGGTCGTCGAGGCCGAGTGGCTCAACTTCGACGCGCTCAACCTCGGGCCCGACCACCCGGCGCGCACCATGCAGGACACCTTCTGGACCGAGCCGGCCGACCACCACGTCGTGCTGCGCACCCAGACGTCGCCGGTCCAGGCCCGCACGATGCTGACCCGCAAGCCGCCGATCTACGTCGTCTGCCCCGGCCGGGTCTTCCGCACCGACGAGTACGACGCCACCCACTCGCCGATGTTCCACCAGGTCGAGGGCCTGGTCGTCGACGAGGGCATCACGATGGCCCACCTCAAGGGCACCCTCGACCACTTCGCGTCGCAGCTCTTCGGCGACGGCATCGACACCCGCTTCCGTCCCTCCTACTTCCCGTTCACCGAGCCATCCGCCGAGGTCGACGTGCGCTGCTTCGTCTGCCGCGGGGTCGACTCCCCCGCGTGCCGCACGTGCAAGGGCGAGGGCTGGATCGAGTGGGGCGGCTGCGGCGTCGTCAACCCGCGCGTGCTGATCGCGTGCGGTGTCGACCCCGAGGTCTACACCGGCTTCGCCTTCGGGATGGGCATCGACCGGTCCTTCATGTTCCGGCACAACATGGCCGACCTGCGCGACCTTTTCGAGGGCGACGTCCGGTTCAGCGCTGCTTTCGGAACGGAGATCTGAGCGATGAAGGCGCCCCTGTCCTGGATCAAGGAGTACGTCGACGTCCCCGCTGGCGTCACGACCGAGGAGCTCACCCGGCGACTGACGCTGACCGGCCTCAAGCTCGAGGGCATCGAGTCCCCGGGCAGCCAGATCACCGGGCCGCTGGTCGTCGGCCGCGTCCTCACCAAGGACCCCGAGCCGCAGAAGAACGGCAAGACCATCAGCTGGTGCACCGTCGACGTCGGTGACGCGAACGGCACCGGCGAGCCGCAGGGCATCGTCTGCGGCGCGCACAACTTCGAGCCCGGCGACCTGGTCGTCGTCGTCCTCCCGGGCGGCGTGCTTCCGGGTGGGTTCGAGATCAGCGCCCGCAAGACCTACGGCCACGTCTCGGCCGGCATGATCTGCTCCGCACGCGAGCTGGGCCTCGGGGACGACCACGACGGCATCATCGTGCTGCCCGCCGACGCCGGCGAGCCGGGTGAGGACGTGCGCGGCGTGCTCGGCCTCGACGAGGAGATCGTCGAGTTCGAGGTCAACCCCGACCGGGCCTACGCCCTGTCCCTGCGCGGCATCGCCCGCGAGGTGCTGGTCTCCGTCGACGGTGCTGCCGACTTCCGCGACCCCGCGATCCGCGACACGCCCCCCGCCAACGACCAGGGCTACCCCGTCGTCGTGGAGGACCCGGCCGGCTGCCCGGTCTTCGTGGCCCGCAGGGTGACCGGCTTCGACCCCGCTGCCCCGACGCCCGACTTCATCGCGCAGAGGATCACCGCCGCCGGCATGCGCCCGATCTCGCTGGCCGTCGACGTGACCAACTACGTGATGCTCGAGACCGGCCGGCCGATCCACGGCTACGACGCCGACAAGCTGCAGGGACCGATCGTCGTACGCCGCGCGCGTGAGGGCGAGCGGCTGACCACCCTGGACGGCACCGTCCGCGCGCTCGACACCGAGGACCTGGTGATCGCCGATGACTCGGGGCTCATCGGCCTGGGCGGCGTCATGGGCGGTGAGACCACCGAGCTCTCGAAGTCCACCAGCAACATCCTCGTGGAGTCCGCACATTGGGACGCGGTCTCCATGTTCCGCACGGGCAAGCGCCACAAGATCAGCTCGGAGGCCGGCAAGCGCAACGAGCGGGGCGTCGACCCGACGATCTGCGAGGCCGCGGCCGACCGCGTGGTCGAGCTGCTCACGACCTACGGCGGGGGAGAGGCCGACCCCGGCGTGACCGTGGTCGGCACTCCTCCGGCGATGCCGACGGTGATGGTGCCGGGCGACCTGGCTACGCGTGTCTCGGGCATGGAGATCTCCGAGGAGACGACGGCCGAGTGCCTGCGCGCCGTCGGCTGTGAGGTCAGCGGCTCCGGCGCCCTGGAGGTCACCCCGCCGCCGTGGCGGCCGGACCTCACCGACGCCCAGGACTTCTCCGAGGAGGTCATCCGGCTGGTCGGCTACGACCGGGTGCCGTCGGTGCTGCCGACCCCGCCGTCGGGCCGCGGCCTGACGCGAGTCCAGCAGCTGCGCCGCCGGATCGGCCGCACGGTCGCGGGGGAGGGCTTCGTCGAGGTCGTCAGCTTCCCGTTCGTCAGCGAAGGAGACCTGGACGCGCTCGGGCTGCCCGCCGACGACGCGCGCCGGACGATGCTCCGGCTGAGCAACCCGCTGAGCTCGGAGGCGCCGTCGATGACGACGACGCTGCTGCCCGGCCTGCTGCGCACGGCGGCCAAGAACGTCGGCCACGGAGCCGAGTCCTTCGGGATCTTCGAGCACGCCACGGTCACGCTGCCCCGGGCGGTCGGACCGGCCCCGATCCTGCCCGTCGACCGCCGTCCGACCGACGCTGAGCTCGACGAGCTGGTCAAGGCCCTGCCGGACCAGCCGCTCCACCTCGCGCTCGTCGGGGTGGGGGAGGCCGAGCTCTCCGGCTGGTGGGGCAAGGGTCGCCACGTCGAGTGGTCGGACGCCGTCGCCGCAGTCCTGGCCGTGGCGGACGAGCTCGGCGTCGAGCTCACCGTGCGCGCCGCGTCCGTCGCCCCGTGGCACCCCGGCCGTTGCGCCGAGCTGCTGGTGGGCGAGACCGTCGTCGGCCATGCCGGAGAGCTGCACCCCCGGGTGTGCGCCGCCTACGGCGTGCCCGCCCGCTCGGTGGCCGCCGAGGTGGACCTCGACGTGCTCATCGAGCACGCGGTGCAGCTGCGGCAGGCGCCGCACCACTCGGCGTACCCCGTCGCGAAGGAGGACGTTGCCCTGGTCGTCGACGCCTCCGTGCCCGCGGCGGACGTCGAGGCGGCGCTGCGCGAGGGGGCCGGCGAGCTGCTCGAGTCGATCCGGCTCTTCGACGTCTACACCGGGGACCAGATCGGCGAGGGCAAGAAGTCGCTGGCCTACGCGCTGCGGTTCCGGGCGCCCGACCGCACTCTCAAGGAGGGCGAGGCCGCCGCCGCACGTGACGCCGCCGTGGCGCTGGCCGCCGAGCGGTGCGGTGCCGTGCAGCGGAGCTAGGGGCGGCGAGCTCCATCGCGACGGCAGGCCGCTCAGGTGATCGGCGTGCTGACGACCTCGCGGAACCTCTCGAACACCGCCTGGTCGCCGGCGACCGTCAGCCCGGCGTCGTCGCCCCGGTGCCACAGCCAGGCGTCGAGCGCAGCGGCTTCCCCGTCGACCACGACGTCGGGCTCCACGCCCGGGTCGTCGGCGAGGTTGACGTCCGGCTCGTCGGCGTACGTCGTGTCGGTGCGCGGGTCGGTGCCGCTGAACGTGCCGAGGGCGACCCAGACGGAGTGGCCTGTGTCGGTGCAGTCGAGCCGGACGTGCTGGCCCGACGGCGTGAACGAGCCCCAGGGCGGGCAGCCGCCGTACATCACCCCGATGGCCTCGTGGACGCCGTCGGCCGCGAGGAGCGGGTCGACCGGCGTCGAGATGCGCGCCGCGAGCTCGGCGTCGAGCCGGTGGATCAGCGCCTCGTGGGCCTGCCGGCGCTGGATGAAGCCGACCGAGTGGTCGCCCGGCTCCGCGGCCCAGGTCCACGCCTCGACGTCGGGCGCCAGGCCCTCCAGCGCGGCCAGGAGCCCGGCCGAGGCCGCGTCGTAGGCCGCCAGCGCCGCGGCGTGGTCCGGCGCCTGCTCCACCTCGACGTAGCCGTGAGGGCCAGCCGGGCGGTTGCGCACCATCTCGGCCCAGAAGTGCTGCACGTCCGTGAGGTGGTGGAGCAGGTCGGCGGCGGTCCAGTCGGGGCAGGAGGGGACCGGAGCGCCGGGGTCGCAGTCGGCGAGCGCGGCCCGGAAGGCGGCAGACTCCAGACGGATATGGTCGAGGTACTGCTCGGGCCTCAGGCGCGTCATCATGCAGCCACGCTAGGGGCGGCCACCGACGCCCGCACCCGGGTTACATGGACATGCAGGAACATGTATAGTCATGCACATGAGGTACAAGGTCGCCGTCGCAGGAGCCAGCGGGTACGCCGGGGGAGAGGCCCTGCGCCTCCTGCTCGCCCACCCGCAGGTCGAGATCGGCGCCCTGACCGCCGGCTCCAACGCGGGCGAGCGGCTCGGCGCCCTCCAGCCCCACCTGCTGCCGCTCGCCGACCGGGTGCTCGAGGAGACGACCGTCGAGGTGCTCTCGGGCCACGACGTGGTCATCCTCGGCCTGCCCCACGGCCAGTCCGCGGCGATCGCCCAGGCGCTGGGCGAGGAGACCATCGTCATCGACTGCGGTGCCGACTTCCGGCTCACCGACGCGGAGACCTGGACCGAGTTCTACGGAGGAGAGCACGCCGGCTCGTGGCCCTACGGCCTGCCCGAGCTGCCGGGCCAGCGCGACCAGCTGCGCGGCGCCCGGCGGATCGCCGTGCCCGGCTGCTATCCCACCGTCTCCACGCTCACCATCGCGCCCGCCCTCGCGGCCGGCCTGGTGCAGCCCGACATCACCGTCGTGGCCGCCTCCGGCACCTCCGGGGCGGGCAAGGCCGCCAAGCCCCACCTGCTCGGCAGCGAGACGATGGGCAACGCCAGCGCATACGGCGTCGGCGGCGTGCACCGCCACACGCCCGAGATCGCGCAGAACCTCGGCCGCGTCCACGACGGCGCCGTCACGGTCAGCTTCACCCCGCTCCTCGTCCCGATGAGCCGCGGCATCCTGGCCACGGTGTCGGCGCCGCTGGCCGGGGACGTGTCGCTCGAGCATGCTCGCGAGGCGTACGACGCGGCGTACGGCAAGGAGCCCTACCTGCACCTGCTGCCCGAGGGACAGTGGCCGCAGACGCAGGCCGTGCTCGGCTCCAACGCCGTCCACGTGCAGGTCGCCGTCGACCAGCGGGCCGGCCGGCTGGTCGCCGTCGGCGCGATGGACAATCTCGCCAAGGGCACCGCCGGCGCCGCCGTGCAGTGCATGAACCTCGCCCTCGGGCTCGACGAGACCGTCGGCCTCTCCACGATCGGACTGGCCCCATGACCGACGAGCCCACCACCGAGACCCCGACCAGGGCTTCCCTCACGCTGCTGCAGTTCCCGGAGAAGCTCGCCATCGTGCGGCTTGGCCCCGGCTCCGAGGTGCCCCAGTGGGCCGAGTCGGCGAGCCTCTTCTCGGTGACCGCGACGGCCACCGAGACGAGCCTGGTCTGCGCCACCCGCAGCGTGCCGACCAAGACGCCGCACATCGGGCCGCTCACGGCGTTCCAGGTGGGCGGCCAGCTCGCCCCCGACGCGGTCGGCATCCTGGCCGGCCTGCTGGTGCCGCTGGCGGAGGCGCAGATCCCGGTCTACACGATGTCCACCTTCGACACCGACTGGATCATGGTCCGGCTCACCGACGGGGCCCGGGCGGCAGAGGAATGGCGACGACGAGGGCACACCGTGACCCCCGCCGTACCCGCCAAGCCTCCTCGCAAGTCCCCCTCGTCCGGAAAGGGCGAGGCTCCCCGGAAGAAGAAGCCCCGATGACCCTGACCCACCCCGCCGGCTTCACTGCCGCCGGCGTCGCCGCCGGCCTGAAGTCCACAGGAAAGCCCGACCTGGCCCTCGTCGTGAACGAAGGCCCCACGTTCGACTCCGCCTCCGTCTTCACCTCCAACCGCTGCAAGGCCAACCCCGTGCTGTGGTCGCAGGAGGTCGTCAAGGACGGCACCGTCAAGGCGGTCGTCCTCAACTCCGGCGGCGCCAACTGCTACACCGGCCCCGAGGGCTTCCAGACCACGCACGCCGTCGCTGAAAGGGTTGCCGAGCGGCTCGGCATCGGCGCGATCGACGTCGTCGTCTGCTCGACCGGCCTGATCGGGCTGGCCAACCCGCGCGAGCAGCTGCTCGCCGGGGTCGACGCCGCCCACGCCGCGCTCTCCCCGGACGGCGGGGCCGCCGCGGCCGAGGCGATCATGACCACCGACTCGGTGCCGAAGAACGTCGTCGTCGAAGGCCCGGGCTGGTCGATCGGCGGCATGGCCAAGGGCGCCGGCATGCTCGCGCCCCAGCTGGCCACGATGCTGGTGGTCCTCACCACCGACGCCGTCGTCCCCGCTGCCGACCTCGACACCGCCCTGCGGGCCGCGACCCGGGTCAGCTTCGACCGGCTCGACTCCGACGGCTGCATGTCGACCAACGACACGGTCACCGTGATGGCGAGCGGCGCCAGCGGCGTCACCCCGCCGCTGGCCGACTTCACCGCCGCCCTCACGCAGGCCTGCACCGACCTCGCCATGCAGCTGCTCAAGGACGCCGAGGGCGCCGACCACGAGATCGCGATCACCGTGCTCAACGCGGCGAGTGAGGACGACGCGCTCGACGTCGGCCGCAGCGTCGCGCGGTCCAACCTGTTCAAGGCCGCCGTCTTCGGCAACGACCCCAACTGGGGTCGGGTGCTCGCCTCCATCGGCACCACCCAGGCGGCGTTCGACCCCGCCGACCTCGACGTCGCGATGAACGGGGTGTGGGTGTGCAAGCACTCCACGCCACACGCCGACCCGGCCGAGGTCGACCTCACGCCGCGCGAGGTCACGGTCACCATCGACCTCAAGGCCGGCACCGAGCGGGCCACGATCTGGACCAACGACCTCACCCACGCCTACGTCCACGAGAACAGCGCCTACAGCTCATGACCACCACCAAGGCTCCCAACACCAAGACCGCGGTCCTCGCCGGCGCCCTGCCCTGGCTGAAGGCCTACCACGGCAAGATCGTGGTGGTGAAGTACGGCGGCAACGCGATGACCGACGACACGCTCAAGCGGGCCTTCGCCGAGGACATCGCGTTCCTGCGCTTCGCCGGCTTCAAGCCCGTGGTGGTCCACGGCGGCGGCCCGCAGATCTCGCGCATGCTCGACCGCCTCGGCATCGAGTCGGAGTTCCGCGGCGGCCTGCGCGTCACCACGCCGGAGGCCATGGACGTGGTCCGGATGGTGCTCGTCGGCCAGGTGCAGCGCGAGCTGGTCGGCCTGATCAACCAGCACGGCCCGCTGGCCGTCGGGCTGTCCGGCGAGGACGCCGGCCTCTTCACCGCCATGCCCACCAACACGGTCGTCGACGGCGAGGAGGTCGACCTCGGCCTCGTCGGCGAGGTCCGCGACGTGCGGCCCGAGGCGGTGCAGGACCTGATCGAGGCCGGCCGGATCCCGGTCGTCTCCAGCGTCGCGCCCGACGACCTCGGCCAGGTGCACAACGTCAACGCAGACACCGCCGCCGCGGCCCTCGCGGTCGCGCTGGGCGCGGAGAAGCTGCTCGTGCTCACCGACGTCGAGGGCCTCTACGGCAACTGGCCGGACAAGGGCAGCCTGATCAAGGAGATCTCGCCCGAGGCACTGGCGGAGCTGATGCCGACGCTGGAGTCGGGCATGGTCCCCAAGATGCAGGCCTGCCACCAGGCGGTGACCCAGGGCGTCGCCCGCGCCACCGTGGTCGACGGCCGCGAGCCCCACGCCGTACTCCTCGAGCTGTTCACCGACGAGGGCGTCGGCACCCAGGTGCTGCCCGGGGTCGAGACCAAGGTGAGGAGCGCATCATGAGCTGGCAGGAGCGCTACCAGGGCGCACTGATGAACACCTTCGGCTTGCCGAAGCTCGACCTCGTCCGCGGCGAGGGCGCGCGGGTGTGGGACGTCGACGGCAAGGAGTACGTCGACCTGCTGGGCGGGATCGCCGTGAACGCCCTGGGCCACGCCCACCCGGCGATCGTCGAGGCCGTCACGACCCAGCTGCAGACCCTGGGCCACGTCTCCAACTTCTTCACATCCGAGCCGCAGCTCGAGCTGGCCGAGCGTCTGGTCTCCCTCCTGACGGGGCGGTCGAGCGGATCCGGGCGGTCGAGCGGATCCGGGCGGTCGAGCGGATCCGGGCGGTCGAGCGAAGTCGAGACCCCCGGCAAGGTCTTCCTCTCCAACTCCGGCGCCGAGGCCAACGAGGCTGCGTTCAAGCTGACCCGGCTCACCGGCCGCACCCACGTCGTCGCGGCCGAGGGCGCCTTCCACGGCCGCACGATGGGCGCCCTCGCGCTCACCTCCAAGGCGGCCTACCGCGAGCCGTTCCTGCCGCTGCCCGGCGACGTGACCTTCGTGCCGTACGGCGACGAGGCCGCGCTCGCCGAGGCCGTCACCGACGAGACGGCTGCCGTGGTGCTGGAGCCGATCCAGGGCGAAGCGGGCGTCGTCGTGCCGCCGGACGGCTACCTTGCCGCCGCGCGCGAGCTCACCCATCGGCACGGTGCGCTGCTGTGGCTCGACGAGGTGCAGACCGGCATCGGCCGGTGCGGCGCCTGGTTCGCCCACCAGCTGCCGTTCGGCGGGGGAGTGACCCCCGACGTCGTCACCCTCGCCAAGGGCCTCGGCGGCGGCATCCCGATCGGCGCGACGATCGCGCTCGGAGCGGCTGCCGACCTCTTCCAGCCCGGCAACCACGGCACGACGTTCGGCGGCAACCCGGTCGCCTGCGCGGCCGCGCTCGCCGTGCTCGACACCATCGAGTCGACGCACCTGCTCGACCACGTCGCCGGGCTCGGCAAGGCCCTGCGCGACGGGCTGGCCGAGGACCCGCGAGTGGTCGACGTCAGGGGAGAGGGGCTGCTCATCGGCCTCGACCTGACCGGCCCGTCGGCCGACGTCGCCGCGGCGGCGCTCGAGGCCGGCTGGATCATCAACAACCCCACCCCGCAGGGCATCCGGCTCGCGCCGCCCCTGGTCCTGAGCGAGGAGCAGGCGCACGCCTTCGTCGAGGCGTGGCCGGCCATCCTCGCCTCAGCCGGTCTCGAGGAGGCACGATGACCCGCCACTTCCTGCGCGACGACGACCTCACGCCCGCCGAGCAGGCCGAGGTGCTCGCACTCGCGGCGCAGATGAAGGCCGCGCCGTACGACCACAAGCCGCTGGCCGGTCCCCGCACCGTGGCCCTGGTCTTCGACCGCCCGACCCTGCGCACCCAGGTCTCGTTCACCGCGGGCATCGCCGAGCTCGGCGGCAACCCGATGACCGTCGACGGCGGGCTCGCCGCGATGGGCCAGCGCGAGTCGGTCGAGGACGTCGGTCGGGTGCTCGGCCGCCAGGCCAGCGCCATCGTGTGGCGCACGGCCCACCAGGCCGACCTCGACACGATGGCGACCTACGCCGGGGTGCCGGTGGTCAACGCGCTCACCGACGACTTCCACCCCTGCCAACTGCTCGCCGACCTGCTGACCGTGCAGGAGCACGTCGGCCGGCTCACCGGCACCCGCGTCGCGTTCGTCGGCGACGGCGCCTGCAACATGGGCAACTCCTGGGTGCTCGCCGGCGCGATGGCCGGCCTGCACCTCGTCGTCGGCGCCCCGGCCGGCTACGAGCCGGACGAGGACGTCGTGAAGCGGGCCGTCGACATCGCCGCCGGCACCGGCGGATCGGTCACCCTCGAGACCGACCCGGTCGCCGCAGTCACCGGGGCCGACGTGGTCGTCACCGACACCTGGGTGAGCATGGGCCGGGAGGAGGAGGCAGCCGACCGGCTGCGCCTCTTCGCGCCGTACGCCGTCACGCCCGAGCTGCTCGCCCACGCGAGCCCCGGCGCCATCGTGATGCACTGCCTGCCTGCCTATCGCGGCAAGGAGATCGCCGCCGAGGTCCTCGACGGCCCGAAGAGCGTCGTCTGGGACGAGGCGGAGAACAGGCGGCACGCCCAGAAGGCGATCCTGGCCTGGCTGCTGGAGCACTCGTGAGCTCCGGGTCCGAGACGGCCGGTGCCGTCAGCCCCCTCACCAAGCGCGCGCGCCACCAGCGGATCATCGACCTGGTGACCCACCACGACGTGCGGTCGCAGACCGAGCTCGCCGAGCTCCTCGGCCGGCACGGCGTGCACGTCACCCAGGCGACGCTGAGCCGCGACCTCGTCGAGCTCGACGCCGTCAAGGTCCGCAACAGCGACGGTGCCTTGGTCTACGCCGTGCCCGCAGAGGGCGGCGACCGGTCTCCGCACACCTCCCGAGAGCACGCCGGCGCACTCGACCGGCTGGCCCGCCTCTGCGGCGAGCTCCTGGTGAGCGCCGACGCCAGCGCCAACCTCGTCGTGCTCCGCACGCCGCCGGGGGCCGCCCAGTTCCTGGCCAGCGCGTTCGACCGCGCCGAGCTCGGCGACGTCCTCGGCACCATCGCCGGCGACGACACCGTGCTCGTCATCGGCCGCGACCCTCAGGGCGGCGACGTCCTGGCCCGGCGCTTCCTGGCCCTTGCCGACCACCGCACCACCGACCCCAGCACCCTCGACCAGAAGGAACCCACCACGTGAGCAAGGTCCTCACCTCCCTCCCCGCCGGCGAGCGCGTCGGCATCGCGTTCTCCGGCGGCCTCGACACCTCCGTCGCGGTCGCATGGATGCGCGCCAAGGGAGCGGTGCCGTGCACCTACACCGCCGACATCGGGCAGTACGACGAGCCCGACATCTCCGGCGTCCCCGGCCGTGCCACGCAGTACGGCGCGGAGATCGCGCGTGCGGTCGACTGCAAGGGCCCGTTGGTGGAGGAGGGCCTGGCGGCCCTGGTCTGCGGGGCGTTCCACATCCGCTCCGGTGGCCGCGCCTACTTCAACACCACACCCCTCGGTCGTGCCGTGACGGGCACCATGCTGGTGCGCGCGATGCACGAGGACGGCGTCGACATCTGGGGCGACGGCTCGACCTTCAAGGGCAACGACATCGAGCGGTTCTACCGCTACGGCCTGCTCGCCAACCCCGACCTGCGGATCTACAAGCCCTGGCTGGACGCCGAGTTCGTCACCGAGCTCGGCGGCCGCGCCGAGATGAGCCAGTGGCTCACCGAGCACGGGCTGCCCTACCGGGACAGCAAGGAGAAGGCCTACTCCACCGACGCCAACATCTGGGGCGCCACCCACGAGGCGAAGACCCTGGAGCACCTCGACGTCTCGCTCGAGACGGTCGAGCCGATCATGGGCGTGAAGTTCTGGGACCCCTCGGTCGCCGTCGAGGCCGAGGACGTGACCGTGGCCTTCCAGGCCGGACGCCCCGTCTCGATCAACGGCATCCGCTTCGACGACCCCGTCGCCCTGGTCCACGAGGCCAACACCGTCGGCGGGCGGCACGGCCTGGGGATGTCCGACCAGATCGAGAACCGGGTCATCGAGGCCAAGTCGCGCGGCATCTACGAGGCGCCCGGCATGGCGCTGCTGTGGATCGCCTACGAGCGACTGCTGAACGCGATCCACAACGAGGACACGATCGCCAACTACCACGCCGAGGGCCGCCGCCTGGGCCGGCTGCTCTACGAGGGCCGCTGGCTCGACCCACAGGCGCTGATGCTGCGCGAGTCCATCCAGCGCTGGGTGGCCTCGCTGGTCACCGGCGAGGTGACGCTGCGGCTGCGCCGGGGCGAGGACTACACGGTCCTGCGCACCGACGGCCCCGCGCTCTCCTACCACCCCGAGAAGCTCTCGATGGAGCGCACCGAGAACGCCGCCTTCGGCCCCACCGACCGCATCGGCCAGCTCACCATGCGCAACCTCGACATCGCCGACAGCCGGGCGAAGCTCGAGATGTACGCCGCGCAGCCGCTCGACCAGGGCCAGGTGCTCGTCGAGCACGGCACCCTCTTCGGGGCGCTCCCCGCCGGCGGTGCCGAGAGGATCGCCGCCAACCCGGCGCTGACCGGTGACGAGGAGGCCGCCCTCGAGGAGGCTGCCATGGAGTTCGGAACCGACTGATGCACACCACCAACACCGGCAAGCTGTGGGGCGGCCGCTTCGAGGGCGGCCCCTCCCCGGAGCTCGAGGCGCTGTCCCGGTCCACCCACTTCGACTGGCGGCTCGCGCTCTACGACCTCGCGGGGTCGCACGCGCACGCCAACGCCCTGCACGCGGCGGGGCTGCTCACCGACGAGGACCTCGCCGAGCTGCACCGGGGCCTGACGGTCCTGGCCCAGCGATACGAGACGGGTGAGCTGGTCCCCGACCCGTCCGACGAGGACGTGCACGGGGCCCTGGAGCGACTGCTCCTCGAGGAGGTCGGCCCCGAGGTGGGTGGACGCCTCCGGGCGGGGCGCTCCCGCAACGACCAGGTCGCCACCCTCTTCCGGTCCTACCTGCTCGACCACGCCCGCACCATCGGCGGCCTCGTGCTCGACCTGGTCGAGGTGCTCCAGCAGCAGGCGCAGGAGCACCTCGACCGACCTGACGGACCGACCACCATGCCGGGGCGCACGCACCTCCAGCACGCCCAGCCGGTGCTGCTGAGCCACCACCTGCTGGCACACGCGTGGCCGCTGCTGCGAGACGTCTCCAGGCTGCAGGACTGGGTGACCCGCACGGCCGGGGACTCGCCGTACGGCTCCGGCGCGCTGGCCGGCTCCTCCCTCGGCCTGGACCCGCAGGCGGTCGCAGCGGAGCTGGGGTTCACCTCCTCGAGCGCCAACTCCATCGACGGCACGGCTTCGCGCGACTTCGTCGCGGAGTTCGCCTTCGTGGCCGCGATGGTCGGCGTCGACGTCTCCCGACTGGCCGAGGAGGTCATCCTCTGGACCACCCGCGAGTTCGACTTCGCGCGGCTGCACGACTCGTGGTCGACGGGGTCGAGCATCATGCCGCAGAAGAAGAACCCCGACATCGCCGAGCTGGCCCGCGGCAAGGCCGGCCGGCTGGTGGGCAACCTCGCGGGCCTGCTCACGACCCTCAAGGCGCTGCCGCTGGCCTACAACCGTGACCTGCAGGAGGACAAGGAGCCGGTCTTCGACTCGGTCGACACCCTCGAAGTCCTCCTCCCGGCGTTCACCGGCATGGTTGCGACCCTGACCTTCAACGCCGAGCGGATGGCCGAGCTCGCCCCGCAGGGCTTCTCGCTGGCCACCGACGTGGCCGAGTGGCTGGTGCGCGAGGGCGTGCCCTTCCGGGTCGCCCACGAGGTCGCGGGCGCGTGCGTACGGCGTTGCGAGGAGCTCGGCATCGAGCTGCACGAGCTCTCCGACGACGACCTCGCGGCGATCTCGCCCCACCTGGCGCCGGCGGTCCGCGACGTGCTGACCGTCGAGGGCTCCGTCTCGGCGCGGTCCGGCCGTGGTGGCACGGCGCCGGTGCGCGTTCGTGAGCAGCTGGCCGAGCTCGGCGCCGAGGTCGCCCTCCGTCGTGAGCGCCTCGGGTGAGCTGAGCTCGGCCCTGGGCGGGCCGGTGCTCGAGGTGGCACCGCGCCTGCTCGGCGCGGTGCTGCGCCATGGCGACGTGGCCGTCCGCCTCACGGAGGTCGAGGCGTACGACGGCGCCGACGACCCGGGGTCGCACGCGTTCCGCGGTCCGACGCCGCGCAACCAGGTGATGTTCGGGCCGCCCGCGCACCTCTACGTCTACTTCATCTACGGGATGCACTACTGCTGCAACGTCGTGACGGGTCCGGAGGGCCGCGCGTCTGCCGTGCTGCTCCGCGCGGGGGAGGTCGTCGACGGCATCGAGACCGCACGCGTACGCCGCAACGGCGCCGCCGACCGGGACCTGGCCCGGGGCCCGGCCATGCTGTGCCAGGCCCTCGGGCTGACGATCGAGCACAACGGTGACGACCTGGCCACCGGCCGGGTGCGCCTGGAGCTGCCCGACCCGCCGCAGCCCGGCGAGGTCGGCACCGGACCGCGGGTCGGGCTGCGGGATGCTCCCGAGCGGCCCTGGCGGTTCTGGCTGGCGGAGGAGCGGACCGTCTCCACCTACCGTCCGGCCGCGCCACGGCGCCGCCGGACAGGGCCCTGACCTGCGCAAACGCGTGGAGGCCGACCCGGATTTGTGCGATCGCGCCAAGGGGTCTAATGTTTCTTCTCGTCGCCCAGTGCGGCTCCCGCCCCCGGCCCACGAGGCCCTCGTAGAGGGGAGAGCCCGAAGACGACACGGCACGGCCTCGCCCGGGTTTGACGCGGGCAAGACGTTCCGGTAAGTTACTGCAGGTTGTCCCAAGACAAGGCTCGCAAGAGCGGCGCTTGGGTGCGTCTGATTCTTGAGAACTCAACAGTGCGTTTTGATAGTCGACGGATTAGTTTGTTTTGCCCCGTTGATTGCTTGCCCTTTTTTGGGTGGGTGGTTGATGGTTTCTTTGATTGAGTGACATGAT